>CP025734.1 GCA_004011035.1 Bdellovibrio sp. qaytius | reverse complement strand
TGGCCCCCCTTGCAATCAACGGAATGTGGATAACTAGCATATTCATGGGATAGTTTTCAACAGTTGACCATGATGCCGCGTTGTGCTTTAACTAGGTTTCTCTTTTTTGGAAGAGCTTAAAATATTTGCAAGTTAAAACTTACAACAGACGGTTAATCGTCGTAAGAGTAAAAGTCGAAAAGACAAGATATAGAGGATACACATGAGCAAACGTACATACCAACCAAGCAAAAAACGTCGCGCTAAAAAACACGGTTTCCGCGCTAGAATGAAAACTGCTAATGGCAAAAAAACTATCGCTCGTCGTAGAGCAAAAGGCCGTAAAAAATTAACAGTTAAACCTGGTGGAAAGTAATTCTAAAGTCTTTCCAATAAAGCTGTCTTCTGAATTCACTCAAATTACAAAAACTGGTCGTAAGATAAGAGCTTCCTCTTATCTGACCGTAATTACATTGGATTCAAAGGACGATTTTGCGTACTTCGGCACAACAGTTTCAAAAAAAGTAGGCTCCGCCGTAGTACGAAATAAGCTAAAAAGATGGGTGCGTAACTGTGTACGATCTGCAGGCTGGAGTTCTAAATTCAAATCTAAAAAAGTTGTGTTCATGTTCAGAACCCAACCCGAAGGTTTTTACAAAAATCTCAAGTACAGTGATTTCGTCTCGGCCGTCATGGCCTAGTTCTGCATCTATATATTTAGTGAAATTTTATCAGGCTTCATTTTCATACTTTTTAGGTGGAAATTGCCGGTTTTATCCAAGCTGCTCGCATTACGCAGTGGAAAGCTTTCAGACTCACACTTTCATAAAAGCATTTCGCTTAACAACAGTCCGACTACTTAAATGCCATCCGTTCTGCTCCCACAAGGGGTTTGATCCGGTACCCAAGGCATAAAGGAAATTTAGAATGAGCAACAATCAAAGTGAATCACCATTCGGTAATCCAAAATTTTTAATGGCCATTGCGGTTACATTTTTTGGGTTATGGGGTTGGCAGTTTTATTTAGGTAAAAAATATCCAGCAAGACCAGCTACTGAACAAACGGCAACAGCAACTACGGGTGCAACAGCAGCTCCTTCAGAAGTCACCGCAGCCACTCCTGGAGCAGCTTCTACGATCGCAGCAGCTACAACAGAAGCTGAACAAACTTTACCTTATGAAGATGACAACGTTAAATTTGAAGTTTCATCTAAAGGTTTAGGTATTAAAGACTTCACTCTTAAAAAATACACCGACAGAAAAGGTGCGCTAATTCAGTTTACTTCAAACGAGCCACAGGCAGAATTAGTAGCGAATAATAAACCGATTAGCTTTACGATCTCATTAGTTAATGAGCCAGAAACAAAATCTCAAAACGTTGAATTTTTGGGTACGGCTTATGTTGATGGTAAAAAAATTACGCGCAAATTAATTTATAATAAAGAAACAACAGCTTTTGAATCGACGACTGAGTTTGATGCGGGCTTTGAATCTTTAGGTCTTAAATTATTTCAAAAACATCACCAGCCAGCTAGTAAAAGCTTTTTAACACCAAGCTTTGAACATCAAGATTTTATCTGGGTTGAAGCGGGTTCAGCAAAAACTGAAAGCATCGCGAACTTAAAAGATAACGAAGCATTTCACAAATCAGCTCCTGCAGCGACTATGGCGTCGATTGGTACACAGTATTTTACAGCAGCCTCTGTAAATCGTGCCGACATCGTACCAAGTGTTTCAAACAAAGTTGAAAGCAACATGGCGTCAGTAAATATTGAATACAATATTAAAGACGCAAAGATTTCTACGATCACACAAGCGATCTATCTAGGCCCGAAAAAAACGGACATGTTATTAGCTGTTGATAAACAGTTAACAGAAACTTTAAATTACGGAATGTTCGGAATGATCTCTGCAATACTCATGAAGTTATTAAACTTCATGCACGGTATTTTCGGCAACTGGGGTTTATCAATTATCGCATTAACACTAGTGGTTCGTTCTATTTTATTACCATTCAATGTGATGTCTTTCAGATCTGCGCAATCGATGCAAAAAGTGAAACCAAAACTTGATGCTATTCGCGAAAGATTTAAAGACGATCCAATGCGTATGAATAAAGAGACGATGGCTGTTATGAAAGAAAATAACGCCAATCCTTTATCTGGATGTTTACCAATGTTAATTCAGATTCCAATTTTCTTCGCTTTATGGCGCGCCATTGGCTCTAGTATTGAAATCTATCAACAACCATTCTTTGGTTGGATTACTGATTTAAGTTATCACGATCCGTTTTTTGTTTTCCCAGTATTAATGGGTGTAACAATGTTCTTACAACAAAAAATGACTCCGACAACGATGGATCCCACACAGGCTAAAATTTTAAATTTTATGCCGATTCTATTCACGTTATTTATGTTAACTCTTCCGAGCGGTTTAACTCTGTACAATTTCGTGAGTGCGCTTTTCGGTGTGATTCAACAGTATTTTTTATTAAAAGAAGCAAAAACTAAAAGCCCGGTAGTGGCGTAAGTAGGGGATATATATTATGGCAGGATTTTTCTCAAAATTATTCGGTGGCGGCAAAAAAACAGATCTAGATGCAGTTGTTGAAGCAACACTTTCTGGTATCTTAGAAAAAGGTGGCTTTGATTTAGAATACAATCTTAGCATCACTAAAAAAGAAGAAATCTCTGAAATCAAAATTGATTTTTCTGGTAACGATGAAGAATTATTAAAAGACCACAAAGGTCAGTTATTAGACGCATTTCAATTAATCGTTAAACGCGTAACTCAACATAACTTTCCCGATGTGCAAACAAACGTAGTTGTTGATTGCGGTGGATACCGTGAAGAATCAGAAGCCGCTTTAATCGAGCGCGCTGAACATTTAAAAACAATCGCTATCGAACAAGGTAAATCAGTTTATTACCGCGCTTTACCTCCAAAAGAGCGTAAAGTTGTTCATCAGTATTTAGCTTTAGACGCACGTGTAAAAAGCCGTTCATTAGGTGATGGCCTTTACAAAAAAATTAAAATTTTTCCAGTTAAAGCAAATGGCGCAGAAGCACCAGATGCTACAATGTCTGACGAGGCATAGTTAAATGTTCGATGTTAACCGCGAAACAAAAACGATTTGTGCGTTAGCATCGGCTGTTGGTACTGCGGCCATTTCAGTTATCAGACTTAGTGGCCCAGACTCATACAAGATTATTCAGAAGGCTTGCAAAAGCCTCTCAAAAAAGAAACTCGAATCACACAGAGCTTATCTCGCTAAAATTTCTAATTTAAAAAACGAAACAATTGATCAAGTAGTCGTAACTGCATTTGATCAGGGTAAATCTTATACCGGTGAAGAGACTATCGAGGTTTCTTCACATGGTTCTCCACATGTTACAAAAAAAATTCTTGAAGCTTTAGTTGAATACGGTGCTGTGATCGCAGAAAAAGGCGAATTCACATACCGCGCATTTATGAATGACCGACTAGATCTAGTGCAAGCTGAAGCCGTGCTTTCAGTTATTGAAAGTCAGTCTGATGGCGCGTTAAAAATGTCGCTTCGCCAATTAGAAGGCAATGTTTCAAAAAAGTTTCATCACTTAGAAGACAAACTGACTTGGTGCTTGGCTCACATCGAAGCTTCAATTGATTTTTCAACTGAAGGCATTGATGTTGTCGACCCGTTAGTTCTGATTCAAAAACTAAAAGAACTAAAGGCAGAGTTGGAAGTTTTAACAAGCTCATACAACCAAGGTAAAATTTTAAAAGACGGAATCAAACTTGTTTTGGCCGGCTTACCTAATGTGGGTAAATCAAGTTTGTTAAATAATTTAGTTTTAGACGAAAAAGCCATCGTCACCGAAATCGCCGGAACCACGCGCGACGTTGTTGAAGGTCACACTTTTTATAATGGTATCAAATTTAATATCTCAGATACGGCCGGACTTCGTGAAACCACTGACGTGGTTGAAAATATCGGGGTTCAACGGTCGCTTAAAGAAATCGAAAGCGGCGATCTTACGCTATTTGTGTTTGATAGCAGTTTAGGCCTCCAGCAGGCTGACCTTGAGCGTTTTCGCATGGTTAAGGGAAACGCCCTGGTCTTAGCGAATAAGGCTGATAAATCGAATTCTGAGAAGCCGTTTCAAACAAAGCAAAAATTACAGGATTTAGGTGGCGGCCCCAAGGTTATCGACGTCCTTCCGGTGTCAGCCCTTGATGTTACTGCCCGCGATACGATACTACATCGTGTAAGCACAATTATGGGATCAGAGAAGTTTAGCGATGAATCGATCATTTCATCGGCCAGACAATTCGAGCTTTCAAATTCGGCTATGCAACTGATTGATCAATCGATCGGTGAATTAGAAAACGAAATGGGAAGCGAGTTTGTCGCACAAACTTTAAAGAACTCATTATTGGCGCTACAAAAAATTCTTGGAAGATATTTTGACGATCAAATTATGGATCGCGTTTTTAAAGAGTTCTGCCTCGGCAAGTAGTGCCGGGAATAGCTTAGGTAAAATAATTTCCCTAAGCACATGTTACGCTTAAGGGGTTCATGAAATCAAATTCGTATCAAGTCATTGTAGTCGGAGCCGGTCACGCAGGAATTGAAGCTTGCTTAGTGCCTGCTAAATTAGGGTTGAAAACTCTGATGGTGACAAGCAATACCGATCGCATTGGTTACATGTCTTGTAATCCATCTATCGGTGGATTAGCCAAAGGCCACATGGTTCGCGAGATTGATGTGCTTGGCGGGCAAATGGGTGTAGCGGCCGATTTATCATGTATTCAGTTTAAAAGATTAAATGCCTCTAAGGGCCCCGCAGTTCGTGGAACAAGAACTCAGAACGATAAAAAAATCTATTCACAAATTCAAACAACAGCTCTATATGCCCAAGAAAACTTAGAAGTTATTCAAGGCGAAGTTAAACATCTTATTTTAGATGGCAACGAATGCCGTGGTGTTGTTTTACAAGATGGCTCACAAATTTTTTCTGACCGCGTGATTATCACAGCCGGAACTTTCTTAAACGGAGTAATGCATATTGGTTTAGAACAAACTCCAGGTGGACGCGTGGGTGATGCGGCCTCTGTGGGTCTTTCAGATCAGCTTCGTGAATTTGGTTTTACAGTACAGCGTTTAAAAACTGGAACACCTGCGCGTCTTCACAAAGACAGCATCGACTGGAGTAAAACAATTCCGCAAGAGGGCGATCCAAAGTTTTATCCATTTAGCTTTAAATCAAAACGCGAATTTTACTTACCCCAAGTGCTTTGTTACTTGTCGCACACGACAGAACAAACTCACGAAATTATTCGTAATAACTTAGATAAATCTCCGATGTATTGCGGAATCATCGAGGGCGTTGGCCCAAGATACTGCCCAAGTATCGAAGATAAAGTGACGCGCTTTCATGAAAAGGGCACCCATCAAACTTTCTTAGAACCAGAAAGTTTAACAAGTGATTTGATTTACCTTCAGGGTATTTCAACATCATTGCCTGCTGATGTTCAGGATCAATTTTTAAAAACTATTCCAGGCTTAGAAAATGTTAAAATTATTCGTTACGGTTATGCTGTTGAGTATGATTTTATCGAGCCCACACAAATTCATCACAGACTAGAAACACGTCCGATTAAAAACCTATTTTTAGCAGGGCAAATTAACGGTACAAGCGGGTACGAAGAAGCAGCTGCTCAAGGTTTTATTGCGGGTGTGAATTGCGCTCACAGTTTACTTGAAAAAGAAGAGTTTATTTTATCTCGTTCAGAGGCTTATGCCGGTGTACTTATTGATGACTTAGTTACCAAAGGCACACGTGAGCCGTATCGTATGTTTACTTCACGTGCTGAACACCGTTTGGTGTTACGCGAAGACAATTCAATTGATCGTTTAGCCGATATCTCGAAAAAAATCGGCTTAGTCTCTGAAAAAGAGCTTAATCAATTGATGTCGATCAAAGATGACCGAGCAGTCTTAGTTGGCCAGCTTCAATCGACGATCTTATATCCGAATAAAGAGACAAACGCGACAATCACTGAAATGGGCAGTAAGCCTTTGATGAAACCCGTAACCATGGAAGAGTTTTTGCGTCGTCCTGAGATCGCATTTTCTCATCTTGAGAAGCTAAATTTCGATTTTAATAAAAACGAAGTGGTTACTGAAGCCGTAGAAATCGAAGTTAAGTATTCAGGCTACGTAAAGAAACAATACGAAATTATTGAGCAATCTAAAAAATTAGAAACACTTGAAATTCCACAAGAACTTGTTTTCGGTAAAATCAAAGGGTTATCTAATGAAGAGATCGATAAGCTAAATAAAGTTAAACCAAGAACACTAGGTCAGGCTCAAAGAATTTCCGGTGTTAATCCGTCTGCCATTCAGGCTATAATGATTTATCTTAAAGGGAATAAATTTTTATAACTTCGAAGGGTTTCAAAAGCGATGAGTTCAGAAGTACAAGCTAACTGGCGTTTGGCAAAATGGTTTCCACAATTATCAAAAGAAGTGATCGATAGGCTTAGTCTTTACAACCAAGAGCTGATTAAAAACAATCGCGCTCTTCATTTGGTCTCAGAAAAATCATTACCCCACGCAGACCTTGTTCATTTCTCGGATGCACTTCTTGCATTCGAACCAGTTTATAAAAAGCTTAATAAAAACGAACCCTTATATGACATAGGTTCAGGAAATGGTTTTCCTGGTTTGGTCATTGGATTGGCTTATCCTGACGTCAGAGTACACCTTGTCGACTCAGATAAAAGCCGTTGTGAGTTCTTAAAAAAGGTTGTCGCAGTTACGGGTGCGAAAAACATTTTTGTCATTCCACTGCCAGCCGAAAGCTTAGAAGAAGACTCTATCGACCAAGCTATATGTCGCGGATACACGACTTTATCGAAAGCTTTTCTCGCTTTAAGAAAATCATTTAAGGTGAATGGGTGTATGTATTTTATGAAATCTTCTGATTGGGCTGCTGAAATTTCTGCGGTACCAACACAGCTTTGTTCTATCTGGTCGCCCAAACTTTTTCATGAATATAAGCTTCCGACAACTGATTCAAGCTTCTATGTTGTTGCGGCTACAAAGATCGCGTAATTTTTTAAAGTAATTTACTAGTGATGTTCTGCAGGGGCTGCGTGTTCTGAACCCGCGGCTTTTTCTTCGCCGTGTTTACCGGCTTCTTCTTTTGTTCCACGTGGAACATCTTTTCCATCTTTTTTATTGAGTGAGTCGTTAACTCGCGCGACTTTCTCGCGTAACATCTGAAGTTTAATTAATTCGGCCGCAGTATCCTCGTCATCGGGCCATTTTCTACCATTTGGCGTAAGACTTTCTAAATATCTGCGCTGAACATACAGAAGTCTTTCTTCTATTCGAACTTCATACATTCTTACTTGTTGGTTTGCATAAGTAAGCTTATTTAAACCTTCGTTAATTCTTTTAGTATAAACAGGTTCTTCTCCCGATTGCGGAACGGCCGTTTCAAGGTCCTTTTTATTACCATTTATATATTCATTCACATAGGCTTGCGCAACTTTAGCTGTGCCCAGATCTACGTTTAATTGGGCGTATACCTTATCTTTATTTTCGGGATGTGGATCGCGTTTATTACAGCCAAGCATATTTAGTAGAATCAACGCAGTGATAAGTAGTTTTGCTAGGTTTTTCATGTGTTCCACGTAGAACAAATCGGTTTATATAGTGCGGTACTAAAGTATTTTCTTGTAAAGAATAGCTAGCGGGAACAGGATATTCACATTGTTCACCCATGTTCCACGTGGAACATTCGGGAAGAGCTTACTTTTTGGAGGAAAAACATCATGGTTAAGGTCATTTGCGTAGCCAATCAGAAGGGTGGAGTAGGTAAAACTACTACTACAGTGAATTTATCGTCTGCTTTAGCTCAATTGGGCAAAAAAGTATTGGTTGTCGATATGGATCCGCAAGGAAATGCGTCGAGTGGACTAGGCATTAAGAAGCATGAAACCGAAGAAAAGAATATCTATCACGTTTTGATCGGCGAAAACACGCTGAGTGAAGTCGTTTTTAGAGCAAATCATGACAATTTACACATTGCTACAGCTAATCCTGACCTTGTGGGCGCTGAAATTGAGCTTGTGGATATGCCACAGCGTGAATTTCGCTTAAAACAGGCTATCCAAACGGTTTCTGACCAGTATGATTACGTAATCATTGATTGCCCACCATCGCTTGGACTACTCACTTTAAACTCATTAGCCGCGGCGAATAGTTTCTTGGTTCCGTTACAATGTGAATACTATGCTTTAGAAGGCTTATCTCAATTATTAAATACAGCGGGCCTAGTTAAAAAAGGCATCAATCCAAACCTACATATCGAAGGCATTTTATTAACGATGTTCGATAAGCGTAATAACTTAAGTCATCAAGTTGTAGAAGAAATCAAAACACATTTTAAAGATAAAGTTTTCGGCGTGATCATTCCTAGAAATGTTCGCCTATCTGAGGCGCCTAGCCACGGAGTATCTATTTTCGGGTACGACCCAAGAAGTATTGGTGCTTTAATGTACCTAGAATTGGGTAAAGAGGTCATCGCAAAACGTAAAACTGAACAATTAGAACAAAACAAATCTCAAAGCGCAGAGTTATAACATATGGATAATATTGCAGAAAAATCAAACAGAAAAAGTCTAGGACGTGGTTTGGGCTCACTTTTGGGTGCAGCGGCAGAACCTCAAAGACCAGCGGCTCAACCAGTACAGCCAGCTCACCAAACACAGCAACAAAAGGCTGCGGCGGGAGCGACTACTCAACCAAAGTCTGTGAATACGCAAGAAGCTAAGCCGATCGTTATCGAAAAAGTGGTCGAAAAGATCGTTGAAAAGATCGTAGAACAAAAAATCGATGAAGATAAAAGAGTATGGTCTATTGCCGTAGATAAACTTGTTCCGGGACAATATCAGCCGCGCAAAAAATTCGATAAAGAACATTTGGCTGAATTGGCTCAATCAATTAAAGAAAATGGAATTTTACAACCCATCGTGGTTCGCAAACGCCAAGCGGGTGGTTTTGAAATCGTAGCCGGTGAACGTCGCTGGAGAGCAGCTCAATTAGCTGGTTTACATGAAATTCCTGCATTAATTAAAACTTTCACTGATCAAGAAGCGCTTCAATTAGCATTAATTGAAAATATTCAGCGTGAAGATCTAGATCCTATTGAAGAAGCTGAAAGTTATCAGCGTTTAATGGAAGAATTTAATCTTTCTCAGCAGCAAGTGGCTGATAAGGTTGGAAAAGAACGTTCTTCTGTAGCAAATGCTTTACGTCTATTAGTGTTGCCATTTGAAATCAAAAATATGATCGCAGATGAGATGATTTCTGTGGGCCATGCGAAAGTAATTCTATCTGTCGATGGAAAACCAGAACAAATGCGCTTAGCAAAAGCTGTTCAAGCTAAAAGCTTATCAGTTCGTGCTTTAGAACAAATGGTTAAATCTGGCGGACATAAAGACGAAAAATCTGATGAAAAAATCAAAGAATTAGATATGCCAGAAAAGCTTGCGCAACAGTTAGCTGCTCAAGTGCAAAAATCGATTGGTACAAAAACCACAATTAACTACAAAAAAGGTAAGGGCGAATTAGTTATTCACTTTTATTCTGATGAGCAACTTAACAGTATATATGAAAGATTAACTGAATAATGGATCAACAAAGCATTTCAGCCATTGTTGAAGAGGGATGTGCCATTGAAGGACGTATGTCTTTCAGTGGGACTGCAAAAATCTCGGGTCAGTTTAATGGAGAAATTTTCTCTCGTGATGAATTAATTATTACAGAGACTGGTTTTGTAAAAGCCGATGTTGAAGTTGGTAGCATTATTCTAAAAGGCACTTTTGAAGGCAATATTACGGCTCACGTAAAAGTGATCATGTTACCGCCAGCCCATTTTAGAGGCACAGTAACTGCACCCAGTTTAAAGATTGAAGAAGGCGTGGTTTTCGAAGGCGCTTCATATATTCCGAAGACATAAAATCTGCCAGTATTCTTCCATGAATCTGCCAGGCTTTTTGCGAGAGTTTTACTAAAGCAAAAGGCATTTAATTTTCAACTTGCTCAGTAAAAACCCACTTGGCTGTTAGGTCTTGACCTCAATTTGATTACAATGCTATTCCAAGGTGTTTTCTAACATAAGGATGCCTATGGAAATTTTCTCAAAAATTGGCGAGATCGTTATGCAGATCCTCCTCCAATTAGGAGCGAACACGACCGCGTACATTCAAGTCGTTATTTTTATCGTAGCGATTACGTTTTTAACGACAGTTGTTTACGGTCCGTATTTTAAAGCCGCAGATAAACGTTTTCAAAAAACGAAAGGCGCAGACGCTGTAGCAAAAGATGCAGCTGCTGAAGCTAAAAATTTGCAATTGGTTTATCAAACCAAAGCCCGCGAGGTGAATAATAAAATTCGCGACCTTTTCGATGCAGAAAAAAACAAAGCTTTAAAAACTTCTGCCGATATTATTTCACAAGCTAAAATTCAAGCCGATGAAGCAGCGACGAAAGCTCGCAAAAACATCGATGATCAAATGAAAGCTGCAGATGGCGAAATCGCAAAGATTTCTGCTGATATCGCACAAACCCTAACTGGCAAATTCGAAAAGGGGTTATAATAATGAGAGCTTTAAAAATTATTGCTACAGTTTTATTTTTAGGAGCAATCGCCTACGCTGAAAGCGAAGGCCACGGCGCTGCAGCTGGCGCGCATGACGAAGGCCACATTCCTTGGGAAGCCATTCGCAACCAAGCAATCAATGTTGGTATTTTGTTCGCAGCCTTAATCTATTTATTAAGAAAATCTATTCCTGCAGTTTTTGTTGCGCGTAAGGCGACTTACTTAGAAGAAGCACAAAAAACTGAAGCCGCTTTAAAATTAGCGGAAGCAGAATTAAAAGATATCAAAACGCGTCTTGCAGAACTAGAAGCTAGCGAAACAACTTCAATTGCTAAAGCGCAAAAAGAAGCGATGATTTCTGCAGAGAAATTAGTTTCTGATTCTCAAGCTCAAGGCAAAAAAATTGTTGAAGACACGTCATTAATTATCAATGCCGAAGTGTTAAAAGCAAAATCACAAATTCGTGAAAAAATCATTACTCAATCTATGGCAATCACAGAGCAAGGCTTAAAAGCCACGGCTGATGCGGTTACTAAAAAATCTGAGTCTGGATTTTTACAGAATTTAGGACAGGTGAAAGCATGAGTTCTAATAACGTTGTAAAAAAATACGCGAAGTCTTTGTTTGATGTAACTTACGAAAAAGGTTCTGCCGGCGAAGTTGGTCAACAATTGAATGAGATCACAAAAATTTTCTCAAGCGAAGTTGTTGCGTTTTTCACAAGCCCTTTCAATGCAGCAGACAACAAGTTAACAGCAGCGAAAGCAGCCCTTGAAGGCAAAGTTACTGCTGAAACATTTAATTTTATTTTAGTATTAGTACAAAATGAGCGCGTTGCCTTATTAAAAGATATCGCGAAAGAATTTAGCTCTTTAGTGCAAGCAAGTGCTGGCATTACAAAAGGTAAATTATCTGCGGCTCAAGAGGTTTCTTCTGAATTCTTAAAGCAAGCTGAAGAAACAGCTTCAAAAGCTTTAGGTAAAAAAGTTGAACTTACTTTCGAAAAAAATCCAAGTTTAGTTGCGGGCTTCAAAGTAGAAGTTGCAGGTTGGACAATGGATGACTCAGCACAAGCGCATTTAAAAAGTTTAAAAGATGATTTAATTAAGAGAGGACTATAATTGATGGAAACACAAATCAGAGCCGATGAAATTGGCCGTATTCTAAAAGAACAGATTTCTAAATATAATAAAACTGTAGAAGTTGCCGAGGCAGGAAGCGTACTTTCTGTAGGTGACGGTGTTGCCCGCGTTTATGGTTTAGAAAACGTAATGGCCGGTGAATTAGTTGAATTCGCATCAGGCGTAAAAGGTATGGCTTTAAATCTTGAGGCTTCTCAAGTGGGTGTAGTTATCTTCGGGGAAGATCGCGACATTAAAGAAGGCGATACTGTTAAAAGAACAAAACAAATCGTATCTGTTCCTGTGGGCCCAGAATTATTAGGCCGCGTAGTTGATGCTTTAGGTAATCCAGTAGATGGCAAAGGCCCTTTAGGAGCTAAAGAAACTCGCATCGTAGAATTAAAAGCTCCAGGTATCGTTTACCGTAAATCGGTTCATGAGCCTTTACAAACTGGTATCAAAGCAATTGATGCCTTAGTACCAATCGGCCGTGGTCAACGTGAGTTAATCATTGGTGACCGTCAAACTGGTAAAACGACAATCGCTATCGATACAATCATCAATCAAAAAGGCCAAGGCGTTCACTGCTTTTACGTAGCGATCGGCCAAAAGCAATCTACAGTATCATTAGTTGTTGAAAAATTACGTCAAGCTGGCGCGATGGACTACACAACTGTAATCACAGCTTCAGCTTCTGAACCAGCTCCTATGCAGTACTTATCTGCGTACACTGGTACTGCAATGGCTGAATACTTCCGTGATTCTGGTAAGCATGCATTAATCATTTACGATGATTTAACTAAGCAAGCTCAAGCTTACCGTCAAATGTCATTATTATTACGTCGTCCTCCAGGACGTGAAGCCTACCCAGGCGACGTATTCTATTTACACAGCCGTTTATTAGAGCGCGCAGCTAAAGTTTCTGATGCAGTTGGTGCTGGTTCATTAACAGCATTACCAATGATCGAAACTCAAGCGGGCGATATCTCTGCGTACATTCCTACAAACGTTATCTCGATCACTGATGGTCAGATCTTCTTAGAATCAGATTTATTCTACAAAGGTATCCGTCCAGCAATCTCTGTTGGTAAATCAGTATCACGCGTAGGTGGCGCCGCTCAGATTAAAGCGATGAAGCAAGTTGCCGGTTCTATGAAATTAGAATTAGCTCAGTTCCGTGCGTTAGAGGCTTTCGCGGCTTTCGCATCTGACTTAGATAAAGCTTCTCAAAACCAATTAGCTCGTGGTCGTCGTTTAGTTGAAGTTTTAAAACAAGGTCAATACCAACCAGTAAAAGTTGAAGAACAAACTGCAATGATTTTCGCAGCTTCAAATGGTTATGTTGATACAATTCCTGAAACTGATGTTAAACGTTACGAAAAAGAAATGATTGAATTCATGAAGCAAAAATACGCTGGTGTTTTAACTGACATCGTAGCTAAAAAAGCAATCTCTGATGATAACAAAAAAGAGATGGTTAAAGCGCTTAACGAATTCAAAGCAATCTTCCAAGCTAGCAAATAGTCAGGGATAAAGATGGCAAGTTTAAAAGACATACGCATGCGTATTGATTCGACAAAGAATACTCAGCAAATCACGAAAGCGATGAAGCTGGTATCTGCGGCGAAACTACGTAGAGCGCAACACAACATCACAAATATGAGACCGTATGCGGTGACTTTGAAAAAAGTTATCGCAAACATTACGGCAACTCAAAAGGTGACTCATCCGTTGATGACAGCGAAAGATTCTGTAAAAAGAGTTTTACTTGTTGTTTTAACTTCGGATCGTGGTCTTTGTGGTGGCTTTAATACAAATATTATTAAGTTCGCTGATAAATATCGTTTAGAGAATTCTCCTAAACTAGAAAAATTAGATTTTTTCTTTATCGGTAAACGCGGTGACGATTTCTTTACTAAACGTGGAATTAAATCTATCGAAACTTACTTCAAGTTAGATAAAGATATTTCTTACGGCTTAGCTAAAGGTGTCGCTGAAAAATTAATTAATCACTACCTTGATGGCAGCTATGATGAAATTCGTTTAGTTTATAATGAATTCCAATCTGCAATCTCTCAAGTTGTAACGTGTGAAACACTTCTTCCAATTCAAGTTGAAAAAACTTCTTTTGATGCAGAAGGCAGTCAGTTTTCTAAAGACATTATTTTTGATCCGTCTCCAGAAGCGATCGTTGAAGAGCTTTTGAAAAAGCATTTTAATTTATCGGTTTACAAAGCTATGTCTGAATCAGTGGCGTCTGAGCACGGTGCTCGTATGTCTGCTATGGAAAACGCAACGAACAACGCGAAAGAAATGATCAACAAATTAACTCTGACGTACAACAAAGCTCGTCAAGAAAAAATCACTACAGAGTTAACAGAGATCGTATCTGGAGCCGAGGCGATCAAGTAGATCGACCGCGGAAGCGATTAAACAATTTAATTAAGATTTTTATAAATTAACGAGGAAATAAATATGATTAAAGGTAAAATTAAACAAGTTACAGGAGCGGTTGTTGACGTTGAGTTCGACGGCGCAGAATTACCACCAATCAATGGTGCTTTAAAAGTAACAAATAAATTCATCTCTGATAAACCATTCAACTTAGTATTAGAAACAGCACAGCACTTAGGTGACAACACTGTTCGTACGATTTCAATGGATTCTACTGAAGGTTTAGTTCGCGGAACTGAAGTTCAATACACTGGTAACATGATTTGTGCTCCAGTTGGTCGCGAAGTTTTAGGTCGTATCATCAACGTAGTTGGTGAACCAATCGATGAACAAGGCCCAGTTAACACTAAAGAACAATGGCCAATCCACAGATCTGCGCCAAAATTCGAAGACCAAGCTACTTCTGCTGAAATGTTAATGACTGGTATTAAAGTCGTAGATCTTTTAGCTCCATACGTAAAAGGTGGAAAAATTGGTTTATTCGGCGGCGCGGGTGTTGGTAAAACAGTTCTTATTCAAGAATTAATTCGTAACATCGCTACTGAGCATGGTGGTTTCTCTGTTTTCGCTGGCGTAGGCGAGCGTACTCGTGAAGGAAACGATCTTTGGATGGAAATGAAAGAATCAGGCGTATTAGCAAAAACAGCGCTTGTGTTCGGTCAAATGAATGAACCACCAGGAGCACGTGCACGTGTTGCTTTAACTGGTTTAACTATCGCTGAATACTTCCGTGATGTTGAAAAACAAGACGTTCTTTTCTTCGTTGATAATATCTTCCGCTTTACTCAAGCCGGTGCAGAAGTATCTGCATTATTAGGTCGTATCCCTTCTGCCGTGGGTTACCAACCTACATTAGCAACTGAGATGGGTGTAATGCAGGAACGTATTACTTCAACTAAAAACGGATCGATCACTTCAGTTCAAGCGGTATACGTACCTGCGGATGACTATACTGATCCAGCTCCAGCAACTACATTTACTCACTTAGATGCTACAACGAATTTAGATCGTGATATCGCTGCTATGGCGATCTTTCCAGCGGTACATCCGTTAACATCTACTTCACGTATCTTAGATCCTTTAGTCGTGGGCGAAGCGCATTACAAAACAGCGCGTGATGTTCAGTCGTTATTACAACGTTACAAAGAGTTACAAGATATTATCGCAATCTTAGGTATGGATGAGTTATCTGAAGAAGATAAATTAGTAGTTTTACGTGCACGTCGCGTTCAACGTTTCTTAGCTCAACCATTCTTCGTTGCTGAGCAATTCACTGGTTTAACTGGTAAATACGTTGATATTAAAGACACTGTTAGATCTTTCCGCGAAATCTTAGATGGTAAACATGATGCTATGCCAGAACAAGCGTTCTACATGGTTGGAACTATCGAAGAAGCAGTAGAAAAAGCTAAAAAAATCGCTGCAGGTTAATTCCTGCAGTTAACTCGTAAGAGGTAACACGTGTTTAAATTAAATTTACTAACTCCAGAAAAAAAGGTTGTTGTTGATCAAGAGATCACAGAAGCCGTTATCCCAACGATCTCAGGCGAAGTTGATATTTTGCCTGGACACGTTCCGATGATTGCTAACCTTGGCACTGGGATTTTAAAATTCAAAGTTAAAGATACTGGCGCGATTTTCAAAGCCGTGATCAGCTCTGGTTACTGCGAAGTAAATCCTGAAGGCGTAAATATTCTGACTGAATCTATTCAATTAAAAGAAGAGATCTCTGAAGAAAAAGCAAAAGCACAAGTTGCTGAGGCTAACGCTAAGCTAACTAAAGAATCTTTAACTGATGCTCAGTTTGAAGAGACTTTAACTGATGCTAAAAAAGCTCAAGTGGGCATTGATTTAGTGAACGAAAACATTCGTCACCACTAGATTTTTTCTGAAAATTATATTTCAAACTAAAAGACCAAGGCGAAAACCTTGGTCTTTTTTATTTTAAATGAGAATTAAAATTACGGCGTTGTTAAAGCGTTGCTGTTTGCGGGCATGAAGATACCATTTTTTTCGAAAGCTAAATTGCCGCCTTGAAACTGTAGGTTCGTCATTTCATAAATTGTTTTTAGGGCTCCAGCTGAACTATCTATTTCAATACGATGAGGACCTTTCTTTTGAATGAAAGAAACAATTTGTCCGCCGACGAATTCGCCGTCAGGTTTAATTTGATAACGAATCAACGGAGCCTGAGCTGTTGTGCCGTTTGTGCTGATACCTTTACCGGTTACAAAATTACCTAAGCTATAGATGATCAATTTATTTTTATAAAGCTCAATCGCGCGTGGCACGTGTGGGCCGTGCATAATCACAGATGCGGCACCAGCATCAATCGCACTACGCGCAAACGTAATTGAATCACCACGGTTTTCACCTAAGTAAATTTCATTTCCGATCGTTAGTTGAGTTGTTCCTTCGCCACCAGCGTGTGAAGAAACTAAAACGATATACCCATTTGATTTTAATTTACGAATTTCTTCATAGACGGCTTTTGGTTCTGTAATACTTCTGCGGCCAGGGTAAAAGTCAGTCGCAATAAGAGCGATCTGTTTGCCTTTGGCGACCATGAGCGCGACTTCGCCGGCTTTTGATGAATACTGTAAGCCTAAAGTGTCTAGCGTGGTCTTTGTTGAGTCTGCACCAGCTTTGCCGAAGTCACGCACGTGATTGTTAGCAAGTGACACAACGTTAAAGCCAGCATCAACTAAGCGCTGACCCATGCGTGTTGGTGTACGAAATAAATAACGATTAGGCCCAGGCTTTTTACCATCAGGTTGTGGGTCGCCATCAAATAAAGTTCCTTCAAAATTTGCAAAGCGCACATCAGAGGCTTCAATCCATTGTTTGGCCGGATCAAATAAACCGATGCCATCGTTTGCGGGCAACATATTGTCGTCAGGGTAGTTGGTTCCCATCATCACATCGCCAACAGCAGTAATTGAAATGTCTTCGGGTGCGGCCATAGCCGCAGAGGCTGTGACTTGAAGAGCGATCAGGGTGATAAAAAATAATTTTAATTTTGAAAGTTGGGGGTAATTCATACAACGGATTATGGGGGAAGTGTATTAATTGCGAAATGAGCAAGATTTGTCAGGGTAAATAGGTAAGGGGTGTAAAGAACTTTGACAGACGTAGGTCTTAAAACTTTTGTCTCTATTATAAGGGTATTTCGGGGTAATTCGATAAATCTATGCACAGCCATTAGCAAATAGAGCAAAATGAAATAGATATGAGTTGTCTACAAAGAGCATTTCTTTTTTGTTTAGTTACTATTTTTGGCGCTTCAAGCTTTGCCCAAGATTATTCAGATCCATTGCGTGGCGATGAAATCACAGTTGAAAGCACACAAGATTTAACAACTTCATATAAAGAACGTCGCAAAAACTTTGGAGCTATTTTTTCAGTTAATTACGAACGCTATTATCCATCAGAACATGTTTCGGTTATTCAGAATAAATCTTATGAAGAAATTTCTGATGGCCAATCAATGCCTGTGATTGGTGCCGAACTAGGTGTGAAATATAATTTTGCCTTAGGATCATTAGCAGGAATATTCGGATACGGCATGGGCCATTACGCAAACGAAGCGCAAAACTTAGATGGAGCGACTGTTAAGATCACAAAACTTGATTTGAACTTTGCTTTAGATAATTTAATGTCTGAACCATGGATTGTGCCGTACGTACAAGGCGGAATTCATCAGCTTGAATGGGAAGAAAACAGCTTCACAGGCAGTGATAATGTTGTTGAAACGTTAATTGCAAAACCAAATCTTCATTACAAACTAGGCGTGATGTTTCAATTAAACTGGATCGAAAATTGGATTGATCCAAGCACAACTCAAGAGGGTCTAAGATCTTCTGGTTTAGAAAATACTTATTTAGATGTTTTTTATACGGGCTATTCAGCATATGCAGAGCCTGATCCAGTCGTTGGTGCCTTAGGGTCTGATGATGGTGAGGCTAATCTTTCTAGTTCTGGTCTTGGTTTGGGGCTTAAGCTCGAGTTCTAAAAAATAAAGGTTTATAAATGCGAATGTTCTTTGCTCTGATTTACATTTTATCCGCATCAGTTGGGGCGATGGCTTGTAGTTTACAGGGCGACACATCTACGCAAAACCTTTTAGACATTGCTCAGCAGACTTCGTACCCAAGCACTGAATATTTACCGAAACCTTTAATCAATGGTGGCTCAAATCTTTACGTCACAAACGCTGAAGGTTCTGACCTTAAGGTCGATGATAATTTAGTTTTAACTCCGGGCATGACATTGGCCACAGGCGCTGGAAAAGTTAAAGTTTATATTCAATCAACGGGTCAAACTGTAGAACTTGAACCCAATACAAAACTTAAAGTTTTACAATATAACAAATCGGCACATCAAAAAATTTGTAATTTAAGCTTCGAACTTCAAAGTGGTCACGCCACATTTAGTTCAGATCACCAAGAGCGCGAAAAAACTTGTAAGCTCACGGAAGACCCATTTGAAGTCGCAACGAAAAATATCGAAGTTACTCCGATGGGCACAAAGTATTCTGTCGATTTAAATCAAGCAATTGCAGAGCTTAACGGCGAAACCGCTGAGGCTGATGAAAACGTAGCCGTGCAAAAAGGTGCTGTGCAAATTCGTTTAGTTAGATTAAAAAAATCTAGCGTAGCTAAAAAAGCGAAAAGTAAAAAAGAAGTTGTCGCTAGCGCTGATGATTCGCAAGACGAAGAAAAGCCTATTGTGATTAAAGCGGGCAACAAAGCTAAAGTTAAAAAAGGCAAAAAAGATCGTTTAGCCGATATTCAAATCGTTTATCCTGAACAGTAATCAAACCAAGCTTAATAAATACTGTAATTCTTCATACACTGCAGACCATGTGATCGCGTTCATGCGCACATTTAAGCGCTGATCTGGCGTGATTGAGTATTTTTTATTTTCACGCATCGCTAGCTGAATAGCTGTTTGCGGTTTTAGTTTTGTTTGTTCTGTAAAAATTAACGAAACATTTTTTAGACCAGCGCTGATATCACGCACACCTAGGTTTTTACATTGGCGACGAATTAACATTAGACCCATTAAGTTCACCACGGGATCTGGCAAATCGCCGAACTGATCTTTTAATTCAGCTTCGATCTGGTCTAAGTCTTCTTGTGATTTAATATCTGCTAAGGCTTTGTAATAACTTAAACGTATACGAATATCTTTAATGTAGTTATCGGGAATCAGCGCAGGAATACGTAAATTAATTTCTGGATCAAGTTCGGCATCTGGAGTGTTTTCACCTTTAGCCTCTGCGAGAGCTTCATTTAACAGATCCATGTACATTTCATAGCCGACAGAGTTTACGTGACCCGATTGATCATCACCCAAAATATTACCAGCACCACGCAATTCTAAATCGTATTGCGCAATTTTAATTCCAGAACCTAAAGCTGAATTATCCTGAATAATTTTAAGACGTTCTTGCGCATCTTTTTCGATGCGTTTATCTTTTGGCATTAATAAATAACAGTACGCGCGTGATTTGCTTCGACCAACGCGGCCGCGTAATTGATAAAGCTGTGATAACCCGAACATATGCGCTTGATCGATGAACATCGTGTTAGCGCGTGGAACATCCATTCCTGATTCAACGATTGAAGTACAAATTAAAACATCAATTTCATGATTAAAGAAAGCCAGCATTGAAGCTTCAAGATCTTCTTCGCCCATTTGACCATGGGCCACCTTCATGCGCGCATCAGGTACGATTTGTCTGAGCTCGTCGGCAATACCATAAATAGATTGAACGCGGTTATGAATAAAATAAACTTGCCCGCCACGCGCAATTTCTGCCGTGATACCTTTGCGAATTAATTCAGTATCAAATTTTGAAACGAAAGTTCTGGTCGGCAAGCGATCTACTGGTGGCGTATTAATAATAGATAAATCTCGCACTCCGGTAAAACTCATGTTTAAAGTTCTTGGGATTGGTGTGGCTGATAACGTTAATGTATCAACGTTAGTTTTTAATTTCTTAATCTTCTCTTTATGAAGTACGCCGAATTTTTGTTCTTCATCGATGATTAATAAACCCAAATCTTTAAAAACGACATCTTTACTAAATATACGATGTGTACCAATGAGAATATCAACTTTACCATCTTTAACTTCGGCTAAAGTTTTCTTTTGATCAGCAGGCGAAACAAATCGGTTTAATGATCTGATTTCGTAATTAAAGCCAGCAAAACGTTTTTTAAAGGTCTCTAAATGTTGAAAAGTTAAAACTGTTGTCGGCGCAAGCACAGCGACTTGTTTTTTATTTGCGACCGCTTGAAAGGCTGCGCGCATAGAAACTTCGGTTTTACCAAAACCCACATCACCGCAAACTAAACGATCCATTGGGTGATCGCTGTGAAAATCTTTTTGAATTTCATGAATAGCGCGTAACTGATCGTTTGTTTCATCGTACGGAAAAGATCTTTCAAATTTTCCATAAAGAACTTCGTCTAAAACCAATGGAAAGCGTGTGATCTCGGCGCGTTTAGCGTAAAGCTGTAATAATTCAGCGGCAATATCGCGTAAATGTTTTTTAACTTTGCTGGTTGTTTTCTCCCAACCAACGCCGCCTAATTTATCTAAGACTGTAGTTTGCGCAGCTCCAGAAAATTTTTGTAATTGGCCAACACGATACACAGGTAAATAAAGTTTATCTTTATCTTTGTAGGCGACCTGAATAAATTCAGAATCAATTCCGCCCACATTCATGATTTTTAAACCTTCGTAAATACCAATGCCGTGCTTTACGTGCACAACGAGATCGTTAGGTTTTAAATCGCCGAAACTTAAGCGTTTAGCATTTTTAGAAAACTCTTCGTAAGAGCTTTGCGCGGCAGCCCGTTGTTTACGACCGAAAAAATCATCAGCGCGTAAGAAAATAATTTGTTCTTCGTGAAGTAAAACTGTTTCGCCAAGATCGCGCGGAACTAAGACTACGGGTTGATTGGGTTGATCTAAAAAACCTAACCATTTATCCCAATCATAACTAGCAGCACCCGAACTTGGGGCGACTTCAAAAGCCACCTCAAGGCGGTCTAACAAGTTTTTTAGACGATCTAGCTGCGTATGATTTTTAAATGAAATAAATATTTTGTATTTTTCTTTGCGCCAAAGTTGCAGTTTTGGTGCGGCTACAGAAATCCACTCTGTCGAGCCAGGTGTTTTGTTGTAAGCAAGCTGAGTAAATTCAGTGAGCGGGCTTGATCTGTATTCAATGCGCTCTTCGGTGAAAGATTCTTCAGTTAAAAAAGCTAAATTAGAAAACTGAAATGTTTGCGAACCTTCGGGATACACGACTTTATCGAAAGAAAAATACAGTTCATCTGTTTCAGGTTTAAATAAAGTAGTTTCAGCTGCACGATAGTCAGCCACAACTTCTTGATAGTATTCATCAGCGCGTCTTGCGACCTCGACAGGGTCAACAACGATCACGTTTAATCCAGAAGAAAAATGTTCTAACGGTGAGACTAACGAATCATAACTATACGGAAGTAAATACTCAGCCCCTGGAAATAAAGTTTTTTGCGTCAGCTCACGTAATAATTCGTCGCGCTCGGCATGCGGAACTGGGCGGCCTTCTAATTGTTTGCGAAACTTTTTAACGACAGATTCTAAATTATCATCATCAAGTTCGTATTCAAAAACAGGGGCTAAATTTAAAACGCGCGTTTCTTCTTCGCTTAATTGTGAAACGTTTGAAAAATAACGAAGTGTTTCAACTTGATCGCCAAAAAGTTCGATACGAATTGGTTTTTCTTCAGCCACTGAAAAAATATCAACGATGCCGCCGCGAATACTGTATTGCCCGCGATCTTCAACAACCGGGGCAGGTTGGTAGCCTAGATCATGAAAGTACTCAGCCAAGTTTGTTGGCAACTCGTCGCCAGATTTAATAGCACGGCAACGTTTGCTGAAGTTATTGAAGGGTGCTGACTTTTGTTGAAGCGCCGAAATCGGAGCGATAAATATGTTGTTTTTTTCAGCGTTTGGTTGATTAGCCCAATACAAAAATTTTGAACGATCCCAAGATGCAGAAGGTGATGGGTATAATCCCGAATATGGCTGAACATCGAAATGTTTTAGAATATGACAGCGAAATTCATTGGAAAAAAAGCTTATTTGCTTAGCAAAAAGTTCTGCGTCGTCTAAACTTGAAACTACGACAAGTGTCGGCAAGCCATTGAAATGTATAGAAAAATGCTGTGACAATAAAAAAGAAATAGCCGCAGACGACTGTGAGCCGACAACGTTAAATAACTCTTTCTTTTTGTTGGCTGCGCGAAGAATAATTTCTTCTAATCGCAACGAATAATGATTATTCACTTCGCAAATTTTCCTAAAAACGAATCATAATTTTATTTTTTAAAAGCGCACTTTAGAATGCAGCCGATGTTGCCAAAAAATTATTCTTTCGTCACTCACCAAATCGATTTATCAAATCATGTTTAGATCGCCCAGGTCTCGGGCTTTTCGATTCGTTTTTTCATTTGGTTTTTAACTGAACGCTTTGTATAACTAAGTAGTTAAAACTATTCGTTAAAAAACAAAAAGAACAAGGAGGCAAGATGCCTTTAGGTGGGATCATTTTTATCACGCTTTTTATCGGTGTGTTTGGGTTAATTTTAATTTACCTAGCACGTTGGACGGGTGGCCGTGCGAAACGCACAAGCGCCGCTAAAATGGAAATCTACGAGTGTGGTATTCCGGAACAAGAAAAAAAGGATACGAAAATTTCTGTTAAGTTTTACTTAACGGCAATCTTGTTCATTCTTTTTGATATCGAAATTATTTTTATGTACCCATGGGCAGTCAGCTTTAAAGAATTTATTCATTCTGGAGCTGGGCCTTTCGTGTTTGGATCAATGATTATCTTCTTAGCGATTTTCATTTTCGGTCTATGGTGGGAAATCAAATCTAAAGCTCTTGAGTGGGACTAAAGGAAACTAATTTATGATGGATATGGGAAGTACTCCTTTTGAAATTACAATCAACTTAGTAAAAACTGTTTTAGTTTTTCTAATGATGGTTCAACTTGTTCCGATTTTAGTTTGGGTTGAGCGTCGCGGTTCAGCTTTCATTCAAAATCGTTTCGGACCAAATCGTATTGGACCTTTGGGTTTAATGCAGCTTTTAGCTGATGCGGTGAAATTCTTAACTAAAGAAGATTTCGTACCAGATAAAGGGAATAAATATTTATTCTACGCGGCTCCGATTTTTGCTTTAATTCCGGCTTCAATTGCTTACATGGCAATTCCGATGTCGACGCCTTTAATTATTGGCGATTCAAAATTTTTAATTCAAGGTTTTGAAGTTAACGTAGGTATCGTTTTCATTTTAGGTGTTTCATCACTTGCGGCGTACACAATTATGATGGCGGGCTGGGGTTCAGGAAGTAAGTTTGCATTAATGGGAGCGATGCGCGCATCAGCTCAAATTATTTCTTACGAATTAGCTCTTGGTCTTTCAATCGTTGGCGTGATCATGACTTATGGAACGTTCAATCTTTCAGATATGATCGCGCAACAGCAAGGTGCTTTAACGTTCACTGGTTTTGGCAGTACGTTCACAGCCCACTTCTTACCTAACTGGGGTATTTTTTATCAACCACTTGGCGCCTTGATTTTCTTCGCAGCGGCGTTTGCTGAATCAAATCGTTTACCATTCGACTTAGCAGAGGGCGAAGCAGAATTAGTTGCTGGCTTCCATACTGAGTACGGTGGATTCAAAATGTTAATGTTCTTCATCGGTGAATACGGTCATATGATGATCGCTTCTGGTTTATTTGCGACATTCTTCTTGGGTGGTTACAATATTCCATGGACAACTGTTCAAGGCGTTCATGATTGGATCGGTTCAACTTTAGGTACGTCTGCTGATTTAACAAATATCTTAAACACAGTTGTTCACTTCTTGTGTTACAACGTTAAGTTCTTAATCTTACTTTGGATTTTCATCCACGTTCGTTGGACTTTACCACGTTTTAGATACGATCAACTTATGGATCTTGGTTGGAAAACTATGCTTCCATGGGCATTGGCAAACACGATTTTAACTTCAATTGTAATTTTCGCAGCAGCGCAGTTTGCGTTCTAGGAGTAGAGATGACTGATGCAATTTTGTTTTGGTTTTTAGCTTTAGTAACGATTGGCGCTGGGCTATCTGTAGTTCTGATGTCTAACCCGATTTATTCAGCGCTTTGTTTAGCGATGACTATGGTGGGCGTGTCGGCTTTATTTGTAACTATGGGCGCGTACTTTTTAGCGGGCGTTCAATTGATTGTTTACGCTGGCGCCGTGATGGTTTTATTCGTCATGGTCTTAATGCTTTTCGATTTAAAACACGAAATTCAAGCGTTCACGCGCGGTAAAATTACTGGTGCCGTGAAAATCGGAACAGTGGGAATTTTAGCTGGCCTTATCGTTGGCGCAATCACTTTGAGTTCGAAAGTTATGGAGTTAGCGAAATCAGCTCCAGCAGCAGCGGCTACGGGTAAGACATACGGCGATAACACAATGTCGCTTGCGCAGAATTTATTTTTACAAAACGTTTTCGGTTTCGAAGCCTTAGGCGTTGTTCTTTTAGTAATCGCAGTAGGAACTGTAGCGCTATCACGCAGCAGAGGGGGCACACATGCCAGAGACTAATTTTATTACAACAATCGGCTTAGAACATTACTTAGTGTTATCAGCTGTTTTATTTTCGATGGGTATGGCGGGTGTTTTACTTCGTCGTAACTTAATCGTTTTATTAATGTCGGTTGAGTTAATGTTAAACGCAGTAAATATCAGCTTCGTTGCATTTTCAAAATACAATAACAACATCGAAGGCCAAATCATGGTTTTCTTCGTAATGACAATCGCAGCTGCAGAAGCCGCTGTAGGTTTAGCATTAGCTGTTTCAATCTTTAAACGCTTCAAAGAAGTTAACATCAGATTCTTTGAACACTTGAAAGGGTAATCGAAAATGGATCACCAATTATTGATTGCAATTTTATTGTTAAGCCCACTTGTGGGATTTGTTTTAAACGGAACACGCTTTCGTTCACAAAACTACGTACTAGCGGGTGCAATCGCTACAGGCGCAGTTGTTGTTTCGTTTATCTGTTCTGTAATGTTGATGTTACAACTCATCGATGCAGATCCTGAACACAGACGTTTAACAGCAACATTTTTTGAATGGATTGCTGTTGGCGGACTAAAAATTAACGCAGGTTTTGTTGTCGATCAGATTTCTTCAATCATGATCTTAATCATCACGGGCGTGGGTTCTTTGATTCACTTATTTTCGATCGGTTACATGCACCACGATAAAGGGGTTACAAAATACTTCGCGTATTTAAATCTATTTATTTTCAACATGTTAATCTTAGTTTTAGGTGATTCATTAGTAACAATGTTCGTTGGCTGGGAAGGCGTAGGACTTTGTTCTTACCTATTAATCGGTTTCTGGTTCTCAGATTCTGCCAAAGCTGCAGCCGGCATGAAAGCTTTTATCACTAACCGTATTGGTGATGCGGCGTTCATTATCGGTATGTTCATTTTATTTTTCACATTCGGCACATTAAATATGTACGAATTAAATGCTCTAGCTCCAACAGTTGTTGAAGCTAGCTGGTTAGGTGCCGCAACTCTTGGAACATTAATGTTATTTATCGGCGCTACGGGTAAATCAGCACAGGTTCCACTTTATGTATGGTTACCAGATGCGATGGCGGGTCCAACTCCAGTATCTGCATTAATCCATGCGGCGACAATGGTTACGGCCGGTGTTTACATGATCGTTCGTTTAAACCCAATGTTCGTAGCAGCTCCAAACACAATGATGGTGATTGCAATCGTTGGTGCAGTAACAGCAGTTATGGCCGCAACAATTGGTTTAACTCAGTTTGATATTAAAAAAGTATTAGCTTATTCAACAGTATCTCAGCTTGGTTATATGTTCTTAGCTGTTGGTGTTGGTGCTTTCGGCGCTGGTATGATGCACTTAATGACTCACGCATTTTTTAAAGCGTTGATGTTCTTAGGTTCTGGTTCAGTGATTCATGCGATGGATGGCGAACAAGACATTCAACTTATGGGTGGATTGAAAAAGAAATTACCAATCACTCATGCAACTTTTGTAATGGGTTGGTTAGCGATTATCGGATTTCCGTTATTTTCTGGATTCTTTTCTAAAGATGAAATCTTATGGCAGGCGTATTCGTCTCCTCGTGGAAGTGTTTTCTTATGGATGGCCGGAGCATTGGGCGCAACTTTAACTGCGTTCTACATGACTCGTTTAATGGCGCTGACTTTCTGGGGCGGCTCAAGAGTTCCTAAATCAGTTCACCCACATGAATCACCCGCGATCATGACGATTCCATTAATCGTATTAGCAATTCTTTCAGTTGTTGGTGGATTTGTTGGTGTTCCACATGTGATTTCAGAATACTTAGGACATATTCCTAATTTTTGGGAGCACTGGTTAGAACCAGTTATTCGCAGACTTCCTGAAGGTGTTTCTGAACATAGCGCGACTGAAGAGTGGGGCTTAATGGCAACATCAGTTACACTTGCTTTAGTTTCTGCGTTCACCGCTTACCGTATTTACACGAATGGCAAAAAGACAAACGAACAAATCGCAAAAGCTTTTGGCCCTGTGTACAACGTCGTGAATAACAAATATTTCGTTGATGAAGCTTACTTCGGTGGAATCATTAATCCGCTAGTTAAACAAAGTCAGAATTTATGGATGTATATTGATGTAAACTTCATCGATAAAACAACTCATGTGATTGCTGATATGACTAAAGGAGTTGGCTCGTTGGCTCGCTCTTTCCAAACTGGAAATATGCAACAATACGCGATGTACATCGGCTTAGGTGTTGTAACAGTTTTAACATTTGTGTTGATGAGGTAGTAAATGTTGTTATCAGTCGTTTTATTTTTACCCCTAGTATTCGCGTTGATTTTGATCGTATGGCCACAAAGCCAAACGTTACGCCACTTAGCTTTAGGATTATCGTTAATCGAATTCTTAGCTTCGCTTGCGGTTCTTAAAAACTTTGACCAAGCTTCTGCCGCTCTTCAAATGGTTGAGCAGTACTCTTGGATTCCTCGTTTTGGAATCACATATTTTATCGGTATCGACGGCATTAGCTTGATGTTAATCATGTTAACAACGTTCTTAACTCCGATCATTATTTTGGGTTCTTGGAATTCAATCTCTGAAAAAGTTAAAGGCTTTCACGTTGCTTTATTTGTTTTACAAACAGCAATGATGGGATCTTTCTTAGCGATGGACGCGGTTTTATTCTATTTATTTTGGGAATTATCGCTTGTTCCGATGTACTTCATTGTTGGTATCTGGGGCGGTTCTCGCCGTATTTACGCAACGGTTAAGTTTTTCATTTATACAATGGCCGGTTCAGTTCTGATGTTATTAGCGATTATCTTTTTAATGCGTTTAACTCCAGAAGTAACGGGTGGAGCAGTCAGCTCAAGCTTACTTGATTTCTACAAATTACATATTCCGTTTGTGGCTGGCGAATTTTTCACAGCACAAACTTTATTGTTCTTTGCATTTGCTTTAGCTTTCGCGATCAAAGTTCCGTTGTTTCCACTACATACTTGGTTACCTGATGCCCACGTTGAAGCGCCGACTCCTGGTTCGGTTGTTCTTGCGGGTGTGATGTTAAAAATGGGTACATTCTGTTATTTACGTTGGGTGATTCCATTATTTCCTGAAGCGGCTGAACACTTCGCGTGGTTCTTCGTTTCTTTAGGTGTGATTGGTATCGTGTACGGCGCATTAGTCGCAATGGTTCAACCCGATGTGAAAAAATTAGTAGCGTACTCTTCAGTATCTCACATGGGTTACGTGATTCTTGGAATATTCGTGATGAATCAATACGGTGTGAACGGTGCTTTATACCAAATGTTAAATCACGGTATCTCAACAGGTGCTCTGTTCTTATTAATCGGTATGATTTACGAACGTACACATTCACGTATGATCGTTAAGTACGGCGGATTAGCTTCAGCACTTCCGATTTTCACAATTATGTTTGTGATCGTAACAATGTCTTCAATCGCGGTTCCGTTAACAAACGGTTTCATCGGTGAATTTTTAATCTTAATGGGTACGTTCCAATTCTCGCCACTGGCTGCAGGAATTTCTGTAACAGGTGTGATCTTGGGTGCGGCTTACATGTTATGGATGGTTAAACGTGTATTCTTCGGACCAAAAGGTGAGATCGTTACTCACGCTGAAGAAGATAAAGAACACGCTTTACATGATTTAAGTTTACGTGAGTGGGCCGTAATGACTCCGCTGATTATCTTAATTTTCTGGATGGGTATCTTCCCGAACCATTTCATGGATTATTCGAAAAAGAGTGTTGATCACTTAATTGCGAACAAACACAACTACACTTTAGAGGTGAAATAGTTATGAATATTACAGTTGGTCTAACAGACGTTTTATTAGCTTCACCACTTATCGTGTTGTTCTTGTTCAGTTTGATTCCGTTAACTATCAAAACGTTACGCGGTAATAAAGAACAAAACCCAGCAGCAACAATCGTTATTGCTTTAATCGGTTTAGGTTCTACAGCGGGTTTATTATTGTTATTCGGTGGTTCTGATAAAACAGCTTTTAATAATCAGTTATTATTTGATGGTTTAACTCAGTGGTCGGCGTTACTTGCGATTATCGCTTCGGCGGGCGCATTAATTATGATGTACGAAAACCCAGCGACACGTGGCAGACAGTTTTCTGAATTAATTTTCTTAGCTTTAAATTCTATTCTTGGAATGATTATCTTAGTTGCTGCCGTAAACTTATTAACTGTGTTTATCGGTTTAGAATTAATGTCGTTATCTTTATATTTAATGATTGCGATGTCTCATGAACAAAAAATCTCTAAAGAAGCTGCGATTAAGTACTTCGTATTAGGATCTTTTGCTTCAGCGATTTTCTTATACGGAGTTTCTTTCGTGTTCGGAAGTTCTGGTTCAGTAAACATTACTGATTTCATGCAAAGTGCAGCGACATTAGTTAAAACAAACAAGTTATTCTTATTTGGTATCGTGTTTGTGATCATAGGCTTTTGCTTTAAAGTAGCGATTGCTCCTTTTCATGCTTGGGCTCCAGATGTTTACCAAGGGTCTCCGACTCCGGTAACTTCGTTCATGGCGACGGCAGTAAAAGCAGTTTCTTTTGCCGCTTTCTTACGTGTTATTGCGACACAACCATTAGTAGGTTCACAAAATCTATTTGATGTTATGCAGTGGCTGGCCGTCATCACGATGACAGTTGGTAACGTGGCTGCAATCATGCAAAATAATTTAAAACGTATGTTGGCTTATTCTTCAGTAGCTCACTCTGGTTATATTTTAGTGGGTATTATCACTGCAGGTATTAGTCAGAATTCAGCGTTTAGTGCTTCAAGCGTAATGTTTTACTTATTCGGTTATAGCATTATGACAATGGGTGCTTTTGCGGTTGTTAGCTTAATCGAGCGTTCTGAAAATTCTGTAATTAACACAGATGATTTAGCGGGCTTAGCAAAAAGACAACCAGCACTATCTATGTGCTTAACAATCTTTATGTTATCTATGGCGGGTCTTCCGCCGACATTGGGTTTCTTCGGTAAGTTCTATTTATTTAGTGCTGCTGTAAATGAAGGTTTAGTTTGGTTAGCTTTATGGGGTGTAATTAACTCTGTAATCAGCGTGTTCTATTACTTACGCCCAATCGTTGTTATGTACATGAAAGAAGGCGACGCCGATGTTGCTGACAACTCATTACATGCAACAACTGTTTTAGTTTATGTTTGTGCGTTTTTAATTATCGCAATTGGTTTGTTCTCTGGACCATTATTTGATCTAGTCGAAAAAAGCTTAGGTTAGTTTTAAATTAGATTTTAATTTTGAAAGCCGTTCTATGAAAATAGAGCGGCTTTTTTTATTTTTAAATTACCAAACTTTATATTCTAATTTTTTAACTTCTTGGCAACGGTAAGAAATATTTTTAGCTAAGCGGTATTCAGTAACACAACCCTCAAGCTTACTCATCATGATCTCCATGTAGCTATAAGTGTTGTTGATATACGTATCGTATTCTTCTAACGAATCATTTTGTAAATCACCTGCTGGAGCGTAAGGCATTCTAAATGTCGCCAAAATATAATCTTGAACAGCTCGTGATGTTCGTCCGTTACCGTCTGAAAAAGGGTGAACTGAAACAAGCCATTTTTGCACGAACGCCGCAAACTCAATGGGTGGCATCATCGGTTTACCGATACGATAACGATCAATGCTGGCATTAATGAAAGTCAGAATCCAAGAAATTTGCAAAGGTACCATTTCACTTGGCGCAAACGAAACAAACATAGTTTTACCATCATTGTTTGCAGAAGCTTTCATCCATACACCGAAAGAAGACATTTCAGGAAGAAGGCCGCCATGTTCTTTAACGGCTTCAGAAAACTTCATGCCGTAGTCTTTTTCCCATTGAGCTTGCGTTTTCAGCATTGAATCTTGTGAACGATCAATTTTACCTTGGTAATAAGGATCAAGCTTTGTTGAAAAACCAATCTGTTGATCGCCATTTTTACGGTAGGTTCCTGGTGCAGAATCGCGATTGCTTTTACCTTCAATAAAGTCGCGGCTTGTGTTTCCGTTTTCATTTTTTAATAAAACGGCGTTGATGTGGGCTAAATCAATTTTCTCATAACCAGGAGTGTTTTTATTAAAGCCATATGATTTAAAAAGAACATAATCTAACTTGTCATTACCGAACAAAGATCTGATTCCAGAATCCCAAACCTCCCAAGTTTGTGGAGCAGGTCTATAGATTAGAGAAGGATGTAATTTATATTGGGCAGCGATATCAAAAGCGCGACGATCAACAAATCGCAACATGCGATATTCAGCAAGTTCATTGACGTTGATTCCGCGCAAATTGAAAAAATTCTTAATGGCAGAAAAGCGTTCTTGAATAGCGCAATCGCGGCGGTAAAGAGCGGCTCTTCTGGCGTCAGTTTGTTCTGTTTTGAGATAACTATCACAGGCAGCCGAAGCCGAAAAACCGATCGATAATGAGACAAAAAATAGAGTGAAAAACTTCATATAAACTCCCTATATATTCAGGGGTTTATATTGCGAAAATGGCTCCAACCTATAAAGAATTTAACAGGTTTGAAGAGGCTGAAATATTACAGGTGACGTAAAGCGCTTAACCCTGACTTAAAACCAATCCATAGAATCTTTTCTAAGATCACGGGATTCAGCGAAAAGTGATCTGCAAAAAACATCTCATAATCTTTCGAACGGGGCTTGATGTAAAGATAGTCCACATTAGGTTGAAAACCAGTTTTCTTTTCAACGGCAGTTAAGATCTTTTTGGTGAGCTCAGCAGATAAGCCCTCTTCAGAACAAATCTTTTTTAATTCTGTATAAACATCTTTTTTTTGCTTTTGATATTGAATACCGCGAGCGACTTTTTGTTCAAGCACCTGGTACAAAGCCTGGTTTACAATCGCTGGAATTCCATACTTATGCAGCGAACCCATTTCTTCGGCGTAGTGATAGGGTTGCATAGAATACGAAGCAATAATTAAATCGGCCCCATGATCGGAGGCTACGTGTGTACTTAAAGTGTCGCGAATTTCACCGTCATAAAGATAAATCTGTTTTTTATAATCAGGAATCGTAATCGGATACGGAGCAAAAACCGGGGGTAAAGCTGTTGAGGCCGCGACGGCTTCAGAGATTTTTGATGTACCTAAATACAAAGTATTTTCGTCTTTGCTGTTTTCTAAATAATTACCGAACACGACTTTGCGTGAATGATTAAGTTGGGTCGCAACAATGTAAAGCTCGACGCCTAAACGAGAAAACTCATTTTCGTCTAATACGTATTTACGTAAATAACGTTCGATACCGTTGGTGTTAAATAAGCCGTTTAATTTGAAACCTTCTTTTAAAAAGACTTCTAGACCACCAGTTAAAATCGATTTTCTAAATAATGTTTCAGGTAAAAAACTAAGTAAGCGGGCACTATTGATATTAAACATATGGCGGTAGCCGATAGGTTTTAGTTTTTCATCATCAGGCAAAGTATAAAATGGTGAATCACCGGCCCCGACCTGAAAGGCCGTCACTAAAGATTCGATCGATCGGCCAGAGGCTAAAACCGAGCTTACGAAAGCTCCAGCACTAGATCCCACATAGCTTTGAATCTTTGGACCCTTCGTATTTCTGATTTGAACAGACTCTTTTGTGCCGCCTTCAAATGCAAAACCTTTTTCTTTAAGGGCTAAGCAGACGCCAATATGAAAGGCCGCGGCTTTGATTCCACCACCGCTTAGTACTAAGGCAATCTTTTTTTTATCGTGAATATTCACAGACATACGTCTAGTAAAGCACGTCAAAGGTCGAGTGTAAAGGCAGCTTAAGCCCGACCTTCGTCGTGACTATCCACGTATAATTCATAAAAATGACGCAACCTTTTGGATATCCACGGCGAAAGTCTGGAATCAAAAAAGTCTAGAATCCTTATTTGACAAGCCTTTCGGCTATGTTAGTCTTGAGTAGTCACCAGGAGGCCAAAGAATGTGGTTACCTTTAGCTGAATACTCAATGAAACATAAAGTGAGTATTTCCACGTTAAGACGTCGGATTAAAGCTGAGGACATTCAATACCAACTGGATGACGGTAAGTATTTTATTTTCGACACAGACCCAACAGCTACAACAACAACAACAAACGTCGAAAATAGAATGTTCAGCACAGAAGCCCATCGCCCCTCCCTAAAAAGTGATAGCTCTGCTGCTGCTGAAATTGCCAAGAACGAAAATGCACAAGGCGAGTCAGTGATTACTGCAGCCAACCGTTTATTAACGGATTTAAAAAAGGCCTATACTCAGGTCTTGCAAGAAAAAGAAGAACAGATCGTTTCGTTAAAAGGTGAGATCTCTGATTTAAGAACATTAGTTCGCGTTCTTGAATCAGAAAATCACCGTTTAAACCAAAAAATAAACCCGCAATTAGCGGGTTATAATTCAAATCAAAATTTAGATTACTAATTAGATTAGATATATTGGTATTTGCTATAGGCCGAGTACAGCAATTGAACTGCTGCTGCAAATAACAATACGTTTGTTACACGAAAGAACCATTTAAAGTGTAAGCCACCTAAAGCTCTTTGTAAGACAAAATAAATTCCGTAAGAAACCGTAACCGCTAAACCGATTTGCAGACCTAAATGTAAAAGCTTTTGCGAAGTGGTTTCGATAAGTTCGCCACTTAAGAATAAAACTGTTTCTAGACCTTCGCGAGCAACTGCTAAAAAACTAATAAGTAAAAGACTTACTAAGCTTTGCTTGTTGATAGCCGCTTCAACTTTGCCAGTAAGATCTGATTTCATCGTTCTGGCATTTCTGTGCATCCACCACATAACTTGAATAATCATAAGACCAGCCACTAATGGAAAACCAACATCGATGTAATTCATCGCAGCTTCAGGCAAAGCATTAGGTAAGAACATGATTGAAAGCCCAAGAGCAAGGCTTACAAAAACTCCGGCTAATACGCCGAAAATTAAAAACAGCCAGTGTTTTTTAGTCGTGCTTTGATCTTTTTTTAAAACAGAAGTTAGAATGCCAACGATTAATAAAGCTTCTAAACTTTCACGCATAACAATTGAAAAAGCTGTCCAGTTCATTTTGATATCCTTATTTTACGATAATTTTACCTTGGCAAGTGTCCATATGAAATTCGCCGAAGAGATCGTATTCACCAGCGGCTAAAGGTTTAACATTAAATTTCGATGTACGTTTTGGCGGAATAATTTTTTCGATTTTTAAACTTTTACTTTCAAATTCTTCGGCAGTGTTATCTGTGTTTACAACTTCAATTGTAAAAGCCGTGTTAGGCGCAACAATGATTTCACTCGGAACCATCGTGCGATTTTTTAATTCAATTTTAAAAACTAAATCATCAGCAAAGGCTAGGTTCGATAATAATAATAAAGCAGTTAACATGATTGTTCCTAACATTATAGAGAGTTAATAAATTTAATAATTTGTGTGCGCTCATCTACAGGTAAGCTTGCGAATTTATCGCGGCTCATTTGGGCTTCGCCACCGTGCCATAAAATGGCTTCTTCAATCGTAGCTGCGCGACCATCATGTAAAAACCCACCGCGCGCATTGATTGTTTTTGTTAAACCAATACCCCAAAGAGCACGAGTTCGCCAGTCGTTGCCAGAGGCTTGAAAATCTCGGCGATTATCAGCTAAGCCATCACCCATGTCGTGCAACAGTAAATCTGTGTAAGGTGCGATTCGTTGAAAGCTTAAGGCTTCGATAGAATGTTTGCCGGTTACAAATTCTGGTTGATGGCAATTAGCACAGCCAACATTTTTAAAGTTTTTTCCGCCAGCAACGATGTCGGTTTCTAAATATTCTTTACGACGAGAAGGCACAGCTAATGTTTGCGCGTAAAACACAACGTTAAGCGCGTCTTCGTCATTGATATTCACACCTTGTTTTAAAGTCGGAAAAATATTTTCGATCAACGGAGTTCCAGCAATGCTTTCATCCGGAAAGAATGAATTTGTTACGCCCATATCACCGCGAAATGCACCCAACGATTGATGTAATACAGAAGGTGTATTTGATTTTAAACCAAAGCGACCCATGCTGTAGACATTTACGAAATTGTTTTTTTGTTTTTCAACATCGTAAACCCAATTCGGACGACCGTGAACACCCCAAGCGGATAGGTCACGATTTGCTAAAGCTAAGATGTCTTGTTGTTCGATAGCTTCTAATAATCCCAAACCAATCATCGGCGGAGTCATGCGCGGGCCCATACGAACATCGTCTTTAAATAGACGGCTTGTTGCCTGACCAGATTCATCCGTTGATAAGTCGTAAGGATTTCTAATTTGAAAAAGTGGTTTTTTAAGTTTTACAGATTGTCCATCAGCGTATTGAAACGTTGAGTATTCGTATTTCATCCAAACTTCGGCTTGCCCGGTGTTTGGTGAGTTTTTGCGTAAGTGATAACTGCCGAGATGAAAAAGTTGAGTCGAATATCCCGGAACAGCTGTAGGTTCGCCATACAGAGTTTTACTTACATAGTTTTCTACACTTATACGAAGAAAAATAGCTTCGTTTTGACCAAGCTTGGTCCATTCATTATTTGCATTAATAACAGGTAAAGAACCTCGGCCATCGCGAATATGACAACTGGCACAGCTAATATTATTGTAAGCTGGGCCTAAACCATAATCTAAACGAGTAGGGTCATCAGAAAAGTTTTTTTCAAAAAGACCATCACCAGTGACATGCTTTTCTTGCAACGCAGGTGGCATAGTTGCCACCGGTTGTTTGAAAGCGACGGTAGTTCCGAAGTTGGCAACGTATGAACCGTCACCACCAAGATTTCTTTGCATGACATAACTATCATCAAAAATTATTTCAGCTTGAGAGTTTAAACTTAAGAAAATAAATGTAATTACTAGTATCGTCAGCTTTGAAATCTTCATACGTGTCCTAAAACATTAATTATTGAAAAATTGGTAATACTTCGTTTTCAACTAATTGACGTAAGTCATTTAAGTCGTTGATCGCTTCAGTCGTTAAAGCACGGCCTTGAGCATTTAAAATAGCTTTGTTGTATGGAGTGTTGTCGTTACCACCAATAGCTTTAATTTTTGCCATAGCTTGTACGATTCTAGCTTCTACACGGTTAGCTAGCTCAGGATTTGTCTGAGCGATAACATCTTTAAGACCAGGGCCTTTATGTGTGTGGTAAGTGCCAGTGTAAACGCTGTAAACGCTTTCGATATTGTGTTCGAAATCAGCTAATGAGTTCCAAGAGTACGGAGATTCAACTAACTCAACGTTAGCATGATCAATGTCGCCACCTAATGGATCAGATAATTTTCCGTTAGCAACTTCATCTAAAATACCCAACATGCCATTTACGTATTCAAATAAAACAGCTTGCTCAGAAGAATAGATTGGATTGTCGAAACCTGGTTTAGAAATCACATCGATATAACCAGGTAAAGAAGCGTCATCTGGATCAGCTTGTGTAGTCCAAGCGTAAAATAATTTATGAGTGTATTCAGCGTGTAAGGTTGCTGTAGCGATTAAGTAATCGAACTGACCTTGAGTTAAACTTGCAACATCTTTAGTGTTAGTTTTTAAACCATCACCGAATAATAAATATTCTAATGTGTGAAAGCCTTGTAAGTTCACGCCTAAATTTCTTACGAAATCAGCATTGATTGTGTTGCCAGAAGCTAGAACTGAATCTAAATCGATACGGCTTAAAGGCCAAGTGTCGATCATTGGATCAATACCTAAAGAATCAACCGGGCCGTATAAGAAAGACTCTGAAGACTCCCACGGAGTGCGAGCCGCGATCCAAGCATTTTGGGCTTTAACTAAGTTGGCTTGAGTTCTGTCGGCGGCTAAGTCTTTTACTGCAGATAGCATTTCTGCTGAACGAGCAGCTAAGTCAGCGTATGTTTGTAGAATAACGTTTGTAGAAACGTTTTCGATCACTTGTTTTTCAACGGTTCCGGCTGTAGCAACTGCACTGAATAATAGAGTGCTTAGCACTAGGTTCATGATTTTCATTTTTCTCTCCTGTTTAAATTTAAAATTCGCCAGTATCTATATTAAGACTAAGCACAAAGTGTTTAGTCTCGGGTAAACTGTCTAATTTTGTTTTTTCTGTATAGTAATGAGCTTTGATGTATGTGATTTCATCCATCTTGTAAGCAAAACCGTAACCTTTTTGATTCACTTCATAGCGAGGATCAGCAGAAATTGTTCCTTCAACTTCTGAAAAGGTATTTACGTGTTCTTCTTGAGCAAAAATATTTACATCTTCAGTTACATCAACATTTAATTGATACATTTGCAGTTCTGCAGCAGCGCCCACAGCGGCAAAACTTTTTGGTTTTGCAACACCACTTAATGTGGCATTGGCTAAAGCAATCTTTTCAGAATTTTCTAATTCACCTTTGATGTGTTCTGTAACAACACCAACGCGGTCAAAAAACTTCCATTGAGCCATCGCTGTCCATATTTTAACTTTTGCCGGAACAACTAATTTATCTAACTTGTAACGATTTTTTTGTGTATCGCCTTCATAGTAGTGAACGCTGACGCCACGACCATAAACCACATCGCCCCATTCAACACCAGCTGTGTAAGCCAGTTGATCGGCATTGATGTTTTCAAATTGTTTTTGGTATCCGCCACCAACCCAATTGTACTTACGAAAAAATTCAGAATTTAAACCACTCACAACACCAGCGTAAATGCTCCAATCATTAAGACGAGTTTTTGATTGAAGACCTAATTCGTTCCACTCTTGCGGCACAATACGTTCTTCAAGTTGCGAAGGGGCGTTTGAAACAAACAGAAGAGGGGATTTCAACGAATTATTAAGTGTGATGCCTAATGGAGACTTACCAATATATAATTCAGTTTGAGGTGTGATCTTTTTAAGTAAAAAAGCTTCGTTAACGGCAACTTCGCCACCTTTTTCAGTTTCGGTTTCGAATTCACCGAATTCTTCGAAATTATCGAACTCAATCGCCGAACCAGTACCACCGTGTTCGTATTCAACTTCGAATTCAAATTTATTATTTGGATTAAGTTGAATTTCATATTCAGCCTCGATGACTTTCATATCAAAAGTTTTACGTTGGTAGGGTGAAAGATTATTTACAGTTTTAAATTTGTCTTCTTGAATGAATTGAAATTCGCCAACATACCTTTGTTTAAAGGTATAGTCGGATTGAGCAAATGCCGTCGTAAACGTAGAGAAAAAAATAAAAAATAAAAGTACAGATAGTGCGCGCATGTCGCATCTATAAACGAAGGGTACGAAAATCCAAAATTTTAAAATTTATTTTATGTAATTGAAAACGGAGTAACTACTAAATGAAATCGAAATGAGAAGTGCTGTGATAACCATGTAAAAAGCCCAGGGTTTTTACGCCTGGGCCTTTACTTTGTTTTCTGTAGTTATTAGTTCAGACTAAGCAGCTGCTGAAGGAGTTTTGCCTTTTTTAGGAGACTTGTTCGCACCTGTTTTAGTTTTCGAGAAGCGCTCTGATTTCTCAAAAGCTACTGCAAAAACTTCGTCTAAATTTTCTGCTAAGATGAAATTCATCTTTTCTTTGAAAACTTGTGGGATGTCCTCAAGATCTTTTCCGTTAGCCATAGGGATGATCACGTTAGTGATTCCTAAGTTAAGTGCCGCTAAGCACTTTTCACGGATACCGCCGACAGGTAATACGCGACCTTGTAAAGTCACTTCGCCAGTCATAGCGATGTCGTTTCTAATTGGCGTTCCAGTTAACAAGCTGACCAAGGCTGTAGTTAACGTGATACCAGCAGAAGGACCATCTTTCGGAATTGCACCTGCAGGTAAATGCACGTGAATATCAAATTTTTCAAACATTTCTTGATCGATACCTAACTCGTCCATGTGAGCACGAGCATAAGACATCGCTGCGTGAGCAGATTCTTTCATCACATCACCTAATTGTCCGGTAAGCATTAAACTGCCTTTACCTTTCATTTTAAGCGCTTCGATTAAAAGAACTTCACCACCGGCTTGCGTCCAAGCTAAACCTTGAACAACACCAACTGATGGCTCAAGCATTCTTTCATCACGTAAGAAACGTGGAGGACCAAGTAATTCTGGTACAGTAGTCGCTGTGATTTCTACGAAATTCTTTTCGCCCATCACAACATGTTTTGCCACTTTACGGCAAACCGAACCAACTTCTCGCTCTAAATTACGAAGTCCAGCTTCGCGTGTGTATCCTGCGATTAAGAACTTAATACCGTCATCAGTAAATTTGATATTATCTGATGTGATACCGTTGGCTTCCATCTGTCTTGCAACTAAATGTTTTTTAGCAATAAATAATTTATCATTCTCTGTGTAACCAGGGATGTAGATCATTTCCATACGGTCACGTAAAGCTGGTGGAATATTTTCAACCACATTAGCTGTCGCGATGAATAGAACTTTCGATAAATCGAAATCTACATTTAAATAGTTATCACGGAAAGTTGTGTTTTGTTCTGGATCTAAAACCTCTAACATTGCAGAAGCTGGATCGCCTCTGAAGTCTGAAGCCATTTTATCGATCTCATCTAACACGATAACTGGATTTTTAGTTTTACATTGACGTAAAGCTTGCACGATTTTACCTGGCATAGCTCCAACATATGTTCTTCTGTGACCACGAATCTCAGCTTCGTCTTTTACGCCGCCAAGTGCGATACGGAAGTATTCACGACCCATTGCTTTCGCAATTGATCGACCAAGAGAAGTTTTACCTACGCCCGGAGGACCAGAAAAACAAAGGATAGGACCCTTCATTGTCGTTTTTAATTTTCTAACAGCTAAAAATTCCATAACGCGGTCTTTAGCTTTTTGTAATTCATAATGATCATCATCTAAAACTTGCATGGCATGTTTTAAATCATGGATGTCGTCTGTTTGTTTGCTCCATGGAAGATCAACCATCCAGTCTAAGTATGTACGAACCATAGTTGCTTCAGAAGCATCTGGGTGCATACGCTCTAAACGATTTAATTGTTTTAACGCTTCAGTTTGAACTGGTTCTGGCATTCCACACGCCATAAGTTTGGCACGTAGTTCATCCATCTCTTCAGTTTTAGAATCCTGACCAGCGCCTTCGCCAAGTTCTGACTTTATAGCTTTCATTTGATCGCGTAAAAAGTTTTCGCGTTGATTTTTGTGTTGGTCTTCACGAACACCACCACGTAATTTTGCTTGAGCTTGTAAAACTTCTAGTTCAGCAGCTAAGATTTGGCACACTAGGGAGAGGCGTTCTTTTGCGTCTACTGTTTCTAAAACTTTTTGCGCTTCTTGTACTTTCACACCTAAGTTAGATGCGATTAAGTCAGCAATGCGACCTGGATCAGTAACATCATCTAATACTAATAAGATATCTGGAGATAAAGCTTTACCAAGAGCGATGATTTTTTCGATCGACTCTTTCGCTGTGCGAATTAAAGCTTCGATTTCAGCAGGAGTCGAAGTCGTGCCTTTGTCTTCAATCTTTTCAATAGCTACTTCATAACTACCAGTTGTTTTAGTAAATGAAGTGATTTGCGCTTTTGCTTCACCTTGAATTAAGATTTTTACGCGACCATCAGAAAGTTTTCTCATGCGCATAATTTTTGCGACAGTACCAACTTTGTAAATTGTGTCTGGTGTAGGGTTTTCTTCAGCGATATCTTTTTGCGATGCTAAGAAGATAAGGCGATTTTTAGCTAAAGCATCTTCTACTGATCTGATCGATGATTCACGTCCAACAAAAAGTGGAATGATCATGTAAGGGAATACAACGATATCTCTTACTGGTAACATCGGTAGTGTTTGCGGTACTTCAACTGGTTGATTATCAAAAGTCATGTAGGCTCCTGTTTCTTAAAAAACTAATCGGAGCAAAATGATTCAGCCTTAATGATTTTAAGTCTGGATTTTAAAATTTTGTTAAAAACAAGACCGACATCCATGTCAGCAAGACTCATCCATTGAGAAAACATACTGTTTTCTTAGATACAAAAGTCTGGATTTAAACTGCTGTTTATTGGATAAGTCCTGAAAGGTGAGTCTTCTCTTCGTGCTCTTCCATGCAGTTGATGCAAAAAGGAGTCAATGGTCTAGCTTGTAAACGCTTGATCGCAATTTCATCTCCGCAAGATTCGCATTCGCCATAGCTGCCGAGTGCAAATTTAGAAAGAGTTTTTTCAATGAGAACTAGAGACATTCTCTCGCGCTCATGAAGTTGAATTGAAATATTATTTTGTTGCTCTTGCGCAGTCTGATCGCCTTCGTCAGATAATTTTGTTCCATCCAATTGCGCTAATTTAAATTCGTTATCACGATTTAAAATTTCGCTTTTTTGCAATAGTAATGAATCTCTGATGATAGTCAGTTCTGGCGACATAGTTAAAGTTTCTGTGTTCTCGATATTTTTCACCAAATCCCCCTCACTGACATAGTCAGCTGATATGTTGAAACATAGTTTTGAAGTGAGAGGGATAATTAACTTAAGAGAGATTTCTGTCTATCAAAAACGCTCTGAGAGTTTGATTTTTATTGCTGCGCAAGACCATCTCGAGCGCAGAATCTTAAACGATTTCTGTAATTTGTAGAATCAAAAAGCAAGATAGCCTTTACCTGCTTTTTTAGTTTGCGACTCGCGGATTTCTGCCCCCTCGATACTCAGGCGCGTCCATGGAATGGCTAGTAAACGCTCAGTCTCAATTAACTCATCAGTTTCTTCGCAGATACCGTAGTTTCCGCTCTCTATGCGGGCAAGCGCCATTTCTATTTCTAATAATTGAGCTTTCATTCGAGTTTGTGCGATTAAAAAATTATGCTCTTCTTGGTGGGCCGCAGATAAATCACTTTCATCACCGCGAGATTTATCAACTAAGTTAAAATTTGCAGCCATTGATTTTACTTGATTCAAAATTTGAGATTTAAAATTCAAAAGTTTTGTTCTACAAGTTTGAATCGTTGTGTCTGATAAAAAATCCTTTTTCATCTGAAAGCCTCCCACGTCGTGCTTTAAGCACGCTTGCTTAAAATGCTGTATGCACTTTTAACGACTAGACTATTTGCTAGTTCTTGCACATTGGACGCAATAGGTAAGCAGTACGGTTAAAGCCCGATAAAAAAATCGGGCAAAAACGGCAAAATGTGGATTATTTGGACTAAAGTCTATTCTGTTTTCTGAATAGTGCCTTCTGTAAGGCTAAAGATATGTAATGGGCGTTCAATCTCATGATTGTTATTCATGCGTATTTCGCTGTAGGCGCCATTTTTACGGCCAAGGCTACCTAACTGGTTAGCTAGTGAACTGCGGCTTATAGAGCTGTTGCCAATGACGTCACGTAAAATTTTCGCAGCTTCATAAGCTTGAGCTTCAACGATCGTTGGATCTTCTTCATATTTAGCTAAGTACTTCGCATGAAAATCAGATTTTTTTTGCTCTTCAGGAGTGAAAGTCGAATCTACGAAAAATACGTTGCTGGCATTTGTGCCCACACGACGAAATAAATCAGATGTATTCCAAAGGTTAGTGCCTAAGTAAGTCATTTGCGTGACATCGTTATTTTTCATAAAGGCCATGATTTGGCCTAAAGCTTTACCGCCATCTGGAACAAATAAAACATCAAAATCAACAAGCGGAGCTAAGATATTTTCTTGTGATTCGTGTTCACGCGTATTTTTCTTTTTATTTGGCTCAGCTTCTTTTTGTTTTTTCTTTTTTTCAGTGATTTCTTTTTGACGATCTTTGAATTCTTCAGAGCGAGCATCAACGTAGTAAGTGCCTACAAGTTTTTTTACATAAATATCAAGGTCAGTGTCTTTAGGGTCGTAAGCTTGAGCCGCTACAACATCACCACCACCAGCTAAAACTAAATCCCAATATTTATTCGCGAACTCAACACCATAAGCATCATTCGGATATAGAATAGCAAAACGTTTAGCATTTAAATTTTTAAAGGCGTGTTGTAAAAGACGGGCCACTTGCATTTCAGGCGTCACAGAATTTCTAAAAGTGTATTCAGCTGCATCTGTTAAACCTGATTTTTGTGAAAACGAAAAAAATGGAACTTGATAAAATTCAGCACGGTTTGAAATGTTTTGTGCTTCTTTAGCGCTTAAGCCGCCCATGATAGCCACAACATGATCATCGCGTAAAAGTTTTTCTACACCTAGCAAAGCCACATCAGGATTACTTTGGCTGTCGTAAACCTGAATTGAAAAGGCCGAAGGGTTTTTGTCTTCAAGACCAAGACCTAAACGAATCGCATTCAGTGCACGTTGACCAAGACTGGCATTTTTACCCGTGATCGGAAGAATCACACCGATTTTTTGCGACTCGGTATCAAAACTTCCACCGAAGCGGGGTTTATCTGATTTTTCATTACTAAAGTTAAAATGATCAACAACCTGAACAACCACCGGTGCAGCAGAAACAATTAAAGCCTCAGTTGTTGTTGTCGTTGTGTGCGTTGGCGCAACGACAGGAGCGCTGTGCGTGTAAATTGTAGAGGGCGCCATGTGATTAGAAGAGGTCGAATTTTTTGCGTATTCATTTCTTTTTGAAGGAATCGCTCTGTGATGTGTTTCAACTGAAGGAGTGCTTGTACAACCGTGTAACGCCACAACGGCAGCGATCGTTAGGCTTAATTTTTTAATCATTTTCGTGACCTCAACAAAGATTCTAATTTTTCTTTATAAGTTTTGACTAGGGGAGTTTCTTCAGCGTAGCGATTTAATTCTTCGAGAAGTTCTTTTTGACGAGTATTGGTTTTTTGAGGCGTATCGATTAATAGACGCACCAACATATCACCGCTACCGATGCCACCAATGCGCGGAAAGCCTTTGCCTTTTAAACGCAAAACTTGGCCAGAGTAAGTTCCCGCAGGAATTTTAATCTGAACTTTGCCTGATAACGTTGGAATTTCAACGTCAGTGCCCAGAATGGCTTCAGTGTATTTGACCGGAAGATCTAATAACACATCAGCTTCTTCGCGTTTAAATAACAAGTGCTCTTGTAAATTAATAATAACGTATAAATCACCAGCTGTTGCTGATGAAGGTTTGTCGCCTTCTTCAGTCAGTTTTAAACGTTGGCCTTCTTTGACTCCGGCAGGAACCGTTACAGAAAGTTTTGCGGCCTCTTCTTTGTTTCCAACTTGGCGAACAAAGCTAATGACTTTTTCACAGCCCGTCGAGGCTTCTTCAAAAGTAATAGTTAAAGTGTAACGAAGGTCTGCACCTTTGCTATTTTGACGTGGGCGTTGTTGCGATGAGGATTTAGCTCGTGCGCCACCGAAAGCTTCGCCAAAAATATCGCCGAATAAATCGTTGATATCAGCTTGGCCGAAACCACCCGCAGCTCCGCCACCAAAGGGGTTGCCACCACGGCCGAAAGGATTGCCCTGTTGTCCGCCGCCGAAAGGGTTTCCACCCGCGCCAGCGTGACCGAACATATCGTAATTTTTTTTCTTTTCAGCGTCGCTTAAAATTTCATAGGCTTCAGAAATTTCTTTAAATTTATCTTCGGCCTTTTTGTTGCCTTGATTTTTATCGGGATGATACTGCATCGCTAGCTTACGATAAGCTTTTTTAATCTCATCGGGTGATGAAGATTTAGTAACACCTAATGTTTGATAAAAATCCTTTTTACTCATTCGGCCTCTTTAATAATTAAGCTTTAGGTGCAGTTGCGACAACAACTTGACCCATGCGGATCACTTTATCATGAAGCTTGTAAGGTTTTTTAAATACTTTTGTAATATGACCTTCAGCTACCTGAGTTGTTGGCTCAGAGCTAATCGCTTCGTGTAATTGTGGATTAAAAGGCTGGTTCTCGCTCGGAACTTCTTGAATGCCATGTTTAGTTAAAGCTTCTTTTAAATCTTTAGCTGTCATTTCGACGCCAGTTTTATAAGTATTTAAAGTTTCAGGTGTCACTTTAGTTTGTAAAGCGCGCTCAAAATTATCCATCACTTCTAAAATATCACGAGCTACACGTTCGGCTCCGAATTTTAACAAATCAGAACGCTCTTTGATTGTGTGCTTTTTGAAATTATCGAATTCAGCTCTTAAGTATAAGTATTCATTTTTCCATTTTTGAACGTCTTCTTGAGCCGTTTCTAATTCAGATTTTTTATTCTGTGTGGTGCCTTCGGCACCGATTGGCGTAACCGTTGCGTTTGTTTCAGCAGTAGCGTCATCTTGTTTAACATTTTTATCGTCTGTCATAGATCCTCACATATCAAAATATTGACCTCTAAAGTGTGAGTTTTATCCTAGAAATGTCAATGTAAGTCAGAGGCTAAAAACGTGAATTTTTCAAAGATTTGATTGCTAATAAGCACACCGGGATGAGTTAAGACTAAATGATTATTTTCTAGCTTCAAAAGACCGCGTTCTAACATGGGCTGAGCGATTTCTAGAACCTTTGCACAAGCTTTTGCGTCGAATTTGCGCTCTAGGCGCACAAATGAGATACCTTCTGCAACGCGCAGTGAGGTATGACAAAAGTCTGTTAGGGCCTGATATTTTTGCAGCGTTTCTATTTGGTTCTCAGGAAGATCAACTATCCCTTGGCGAATTTGTTTTTCGTAAACATCAATATTATTTGGATTCCAGAAACGATGACCATATTCAGTGGTTTTTGAATACGAATGCGCACTTAAACCTAAACCCCAATAAGAATGATCATCCCAATAAAGTCGGTTATGACGAGATTCTTTACCTGGTAAACCATAATTTGAAATTTCATAGCGATTGAAGTTTTTTGCAGTCAAGTGTTGATGAATAATATCAAACATTTCAACTTGCTCGTCTTCGAGTGGCCTATTTTTTGAAAGTGGATGTGCCTCGGGCACGGTTAAACAGTAAGGCGAAATATGTGAAGACCCGATTTCCACAGCCATTTCCACATCTGATTTAAGTTCTGCGACCGTTTGTGTGGGTAAAGCAAAAAGCAAATCGAACGAGAAGTTTAATTTATAGCGTTTAAGCAGGTCTAAGGTCGCAAGAGTTTGTTTAGCATTGTGTTCACGCTTAACCATTTTCAATAAGCGATCATGAAACGTTTGTGCCCCAACGCTAAAGCGATTCACCCCAGCCGACAAATAATGTTCTAATTTGCGCTCGTCAATTGTGGCTGGATTAATTTCGATCGTAATTTCTGCATCTGGTCCAGTAGTTAACCCATGCTTGTTGAGTTCAGAAATCAGTCCTACAATAAGGTCAGAAGAAATCAGGCTGGGAGTTCCCCCGCCAAAGTACACAGTATCTAATTTTTTTTCGGTATCACGAGAAAAACCAAAATAGTGTTTTCTTAAAGGAATTTCTTCTTTGACTAAAGCTACGTATCTTTCAGGAACTAAAATTTCTGATTGCACATAGGTCGCAAAGTCGCAGTACGAACAGCGCTGAATGCAGTACGGAATATGAATGTAAACGCCAAACTGATTTGGCACTGCCGTTAGCTGATCAGACATAAAGGATGTTATAGATGAAACAGGTTAAATTTCAACTCAAAAACAAGCTTCAAGTAATTCTTATTCCTAGCCATAAATCTCCTGTGGTTAGCGTACAGATGTGGGTTAAAACCGGCAGCGCCGATGAAAAAAAAGGTGAAGAGGGTATTAGTCATTTTATTGAACATTTAGTGTTTAAAGGTACTCACAAATACAAAGTGGGCGAAATCGCGTCTGTCGTCGAGGCCTCGGGTGGAGAATTAAATGCGTATACGTCGTTTGATCAAACAGTATTTTATGTCACGATTTCAAAATCATTCCAAGATGTGGCTTTAGATGTGATTTCACAGATGATGGGTCATCCCACTTTTGATAAAGACGAAACCCACAGTGAACGCGAAGTTGTTTGCGAAGAAATTAAAATGGGCCAAGATTCTCCGGGCCGCCAATCATCACAGTTATTATTTAGCTCGGTATTTAAAAAACATGCTTACGGTATTCCAGTTATTGGCTATGAAAAAAATGTTCGTTCGTGGCCCGTTAAAAAATTAAAAAGTTTTTATCAATCTAGGTACGTGCCATCGAACATGTGCTTAATTATTTCTGGTGATTTCGAAGAAAAAGAAATGCGTGGAAACGTTGAAAAATATTTTTCATCGTTCAAGCCATATAAACTTAAAAAAATTAAACGCACCAAAGAACCAAAAGCCACTAAAGTTGGGTACAAAGCTAAAACTAAAGATTTAAAAGACAGCAGCTACAATTTAGCTTTTCCCGCACCTGCAATTAAACACAAAGACGTGCCAGCCCTTGATGTGATGGCCATGGTTTTAGGTCAAGGTGAAACAAGCCGCTTATTTTCTAAATTACGTTTAGAATCAAGTTTAGTCAGTAGCGTTTCTAGTTATAGCTACACTCCACAAGATCCGGGGTTGTTGGCGTTAAGTTTTAAAGTTTTAGAACAAGATCCAAAATTAGCTTTTGAAGGTATTTACCAAGAAGTTGAAAAAATCAAAAGCCAAGAAGTCGGTTGGGAAGAAATTCGCAAAGCGATCATTAATATTTCATCTGAACAATTTTATTCAATTGAAACGGTCGATGGTATTGCCAGCAAGATCGGTTCATCACAATTTTATATGGGCGACAGCTTAGCCCACGAAAAATATCTTAAAGTGATTCAAAAAATCACACCTAAAGATGTGATGCGTGTAGCAAAAAAATATTTTGATCCAAAGGTTGCAAGTTACACTGTGCTTGGACCAAAAAAAGAAACAGAATACGTAGAGATTTTAAAAGACGCGCACAAAATATGGTTACAAACCATTGCGGCTTATAAAAAAGCAAAACCAATTAAAGCTAAAAATAAAAAAGTAGCGATTCCAAAGATTGTTTTTAAAGATATTAAAAAAACAGATAAATCAGATATCGAAGTTGTGACCACAAGCAATGGCACTCGCGTGATTTTTGAAAAATCATTAGAAATTCCGACAGTATCGGCCCGCATTTTATTGGGCGGCGGTGCGCGTATTGAAGATGCAGATAAAATGGGAACATCTGAATTATTAGGTCGCACTTGGTTGGGCGGAACAAAAAATAGATCAGAAGCTCAAATTTTGCAAATGGTCGAAGAATCAGCTGCGGGGTTGTCGCCATTTAGTGGTAAAAACACAGTCGGTTTTTCGTTAGATTACATGAAGCCTTTTGAAAGTAAAATTGTTGGCTTAACAGAAGAGTTATTTTTAGAGCCAGAATTTGTTCCGGCAATTGTTGATCGTGAACGTCAAGCCATGCAAAGACAAATTCATTCTAAAGAAGATCAACCCTCTTACTTGTGCGGAAAACAATTTGTAAAAAACATGTTTCCGAACCATCCGGTTTCATTCGATCAATTAGGCACAATTGAATCAACAAATAACATTCACGCCGTAGATTTAAATAACTATTTAAATAAAGTTAAATCATCTAAAAATATGTTAGCGGTCGTGGTCGGTGATTTCGATAAAAAAACTTGGATGGATAGCATCGAGCGTTTAGAAAAAGAATTTAAACGCACTCCAAAATTACTACCAACGACGGATTATAAAAAACTAACTAAAAACGAAAGCTATTTTACTGAAAAAGATAAAGAGCAATCGCATGTGATCGTTGGCTGGCAAGGTATTAACATCACAGACCCAGATCGTTATGTTTTACATGTGATTCAAGCGATTATGGCCGGTCAAGGTGGCCGCTTATTTATCGAACTACGCGATAAAAATTCATTAGCGTATTCAGTTTCACCAATTCGTATGGAAAGTTTAGAGTGTGGATATTTCGGTGGATACATCGCGTGTTCTCCGGATAAAGTTGAAAAGGCGATTAAAATGTTTCATGTCGAATTTGAAAAGATTCGCACACAAAGTGTTCCACACGCCGAACTTGAACGAGCACAAAGATATTTAATTGGCCAAAACGATATCGGTCTGCAAAGAAAATCATCACTGTGTAACACAATTGCTTTTGATGATTTCTATGGAAACGATTTTAACGAATCACTACATATAGACAAGGTGTACAACGCAATTACTTCAGCAGATGTTAAGCGCGTGGCTGAAAGACTTTTTAGTCAGCCGCACATCACTAGTATTGTGGGTAAAAAAGTATAGTCGCTAGATAGCCTAGCTTGATTTTTTAAGCTGGGTATTCGGATCAAAAAATTGCGCAGAAATCTTTTTTACCGGAGAATTTATTCTTTGAATTACGTCAGGCACAAGACCTGTAACATCAAGTTTACCGGTTTTGTTGCGCGTAAAAATTTCTGCACGGGTAATGACTTCAGTGTGCATACCGTTTAACTCAATAATTTCAGAAATTTGTCTGCGTCCATCAGCTAAACGTTTTAACTGAATAATAATATCTACGGCTTGGCTGATTTGCGCGCGCACCATTTTTAATGGCATATCTGGATTAGCCACATTGATCAAAGTTTCTAATCTAGCCAAACAATCGTTCGCAGAATTTGAATGAATCGAAGTCATTGAACCTTCGTGGCCCGTGTTCATAGCTTGCAGCATATCAAAGGCTTCTGAACCACGACACTCGCCAACAATAATACGATCAGGGCGCATTCTTAAAGCATTGTAAACGCAGTCTCTTGCAGTCACTTTAGTTTGTTCGTTTTGTATAGTTTTAAGATAAATCCAATTTACATGTGTGGGGCGAAGCTCTTGCGTGTCTTCAACAGAAACAACACGCTGATCTTCAGGAATCAAACTGGCCAATGTATTTAAGAATGAAGTTTTACCAGTTCCAGTTCCGCCAGAAACAACAATATTTAAACGAGCTTCAACGGCTAATTTTAAAAAGCGCGCTGTTTTATCTGATAAAAAATCAGAAGCGATCATTTGATCTAACGAAAAATTTTTTTCTAAAAATTTACGTATTGTCAGAGTCGGGCCCCTAGGGCTTAACGGTGGAAGAGTAATATTATAACGGTGACCTTCGGGTAAAATGCCATCGAAATTATAGGTTTTACTGAAGTCATGTTTATCGTGAGCTAAAATAGCAAAAACTAAATCTTGAAATGCGCGCGCATCCATAAAGCGAGCTGCCGTGCGAACAAGGCAGCCTTTGTGTTCAACAAAAACATGATCCCAAGAGTTGACCATGATTTCACTCATATCATCTGAGAGGAACAATGATTTTAAAGGCCCGTAATTTAGCATATGAACCTATCGGACTATTTTGAAACAGAATTTAGTCGTATTTAACCAGACTTTAGCCGCAAATTCGCTCTGGGCGGTGTTTTCAGGTTTAGCCAGACTGGATCAAGGCCGATAAGTATATTAAGATGAGACACAAGTTATGAGTGCATTTTTATTTATTTCTCCGGAACAGCATTTTTCCGAAGCTTTAAAAGAAGCTTTTGAGCAAAGAAAAGTAAAATCGTTTCCACATCTGGAAACGTATCTCATCCATATGCTTAAACACTATCTTGATTCACGCAATTTATTTACTCCCCAAAGTACGCACGGCGAACACAGCGAAAACCCTCCAGAGACATTAGCTGAGATGTACTTAGTCGCGATGAATTCAGAAATGACACGCAAAAAAGAAATCATGAAAACCTTAGCCGATCGTTCGCTTTACTTGGCGGGCTTTTTTGGAGACTCACTTCAGAAGAAATTGGTCGATATCGATTACTATTCTGAAATGGGATCTGCGGCTTATTTTAACTTATCAACTTTGACCAAAGAAGATCATTTAAGCGAAGTCTATAAGACCTTTTCTAATCGTTTTGTAGAATTTGTCGAAGTGCTGAGCTATATGAGCGAAAAGTCCGCTGTACAGGCCGATCAGAACGTATTGCGTCTATATGACAAGTACTTGAAAACGGGTTCAGAAGTCGCCCGCGAAAAGCTGACTCAAATGGGTATTATGACCCTGCCAAAAGAACAATTGAAACTTAATAAAGCCTAAGCTAAAACTTAATACATGAGTTTTAGTCATTTAGTTATTCTTGGAATAATTTTAATCATCGTAATTCCGCCCGAGAAACTTCCAGAAGTTATGCGCAACATTGGTCGCATGTTTAATGATTTGCGCCGAAGCACTTCGGGTGTTTGGGATGATCTTAAAAAAGAAGCCGAGATCAGACCATCTGATTTAATGAAATACAAGGCTCAGCCGCCGACACCACCACAAGCTCCGGGTGCGCAGCAACCAGCGGCGCAAGCTCAAGCAACTCCAACTGCGCCGGTAACAGAAAAATCAGATGAATCCAAATCTTAATTCGCCGGCACAAGAAGAAGAAAAAAACATGTCCCTGATTGAACATCTGGGAGAATTGCGTTTTCGTTTAACACGCATGGCGTACGGAATTTTTTTCGGAACATGCTTAGCGTGGGGATTCAGCGAAAAACTTTTTGATATTATTCGTAAACCGATTCAACCGTACTTACCAAATGGCGGCTTAGTTTATACAGGGCCCATTGATAAATTTATGGCGCATATTAAAATCGCGTTTGTTGCAGGTTTAGTTTTATCAGCTCCGTTTTGGTTATATCAACTTTGGAAATTTATTGCGCCAGCGCTTTATCGTAATGAAAAGAAAATGGCGACAGGATTTATTTTCTTCGGAACACTCCAATTTTGCTTAGGCGTTGCATTTAGTTATTTCGTGGCGTTACCAATGGCGTTTCATTTTTTGATGACCTTTGGTGGTGATACCGACAAACCCATGATCACTATCGATAGCTATTTAGGGTTTTTCACACAAACAGCCATTGTTTTCGGATTAACTTTTGAAATGCCAGTTGTAATTTCATTATTAGGAATGATGGGATTAGTTTCGCAAAGATTTTTACGCGATAAAAGAAAATACGCTGTTGTCGCAATCTCTGCAATTTCAGCTATCGCAGCACCACCAGATGCACTGAGCATGGTTTTACTTATGGTTCCGCTATGGGTGATGTATGAAGTTTCAATTATTATTGTAGGCTTATTTGAAAAGAAAAAAGCTTTATCTGAAAGTTTCGAAAACTAAGGAGTTTTAAAATGGTGTACGCAGGTTTTTGGCGACGTTTTGTGGCTTTATTTATTGATGCTTTAATTATGCTAATTCCAGCGTGGATCTTAGGAACTCTGATTCCTTACGCGGGTGGAATAGTTTTAGGTGTTTTGTATAAACCTGTATTTGAAGCGTCTCCGTTAATGGGAACACCAGGTAAAGCCATGATGGGGATGATTGTTGTTTCTGAAACGGGCCAGCGTTTAACGATTAAACAAGCTTACATCAGATATTTCTGCAGTATTTTATCAGGCTTTGTTTTAGGTATTGGTTATTTCATGAATTTATTCACAGCCAAGCGCCAAACACTTCACGATATGATCGCTGAAAGTGTTGTGATCAATCAGGCCGCGCCAGATTTAAATTATTTTCAAGTGTGGTTAGCAGAAGCAAAAGTTATTTTTAATCGCTTATCAGGCGATGCAAAAGATGTATCAAACGCTGCAAGCACTGTTAGTTCTGTAAACACAGCGCCAACGTCTGTATCAGCGCAAGCTGCCGATGTTTCAAAAGCAATCGATGAATTACATAAGCTTTATCAATCAGGTGCCTTATCTGAAGTTGAATACAGCGCTAAAAAACAAGAATTACTCAATAAAATCTAATGCGGGATTAGCCGTAAAATAGCTGACACCATTTTTTCTAAGTTAATCGGTTTTGATAAATAAAGATCAAAACCGGCAGACTCTATTTTTGCAATTTCTTTTTCGGCACTATGACCAGTAAGTGCCACAACAGGAATAGCATTGTTTTTTGAATTTGAAGATTTTCGCAATTGGGTTAATAGATCAAATCCCGTTTCTTCAGGCATTTCAATATCTGTAAATAAAATATTCGGCATAGAAAATTTAAGGCTTGAAAGCGCTGATTTAACAGTATCTGCCACGGTGACTTCAGCACCAAGGCTTTCTAATAAATGTTTAATCAGAAATAAACTATCAGGCGAATCGTCGACAACAAGAATGCGAGCTCCTTTTAATGTTTTTTTCATCGGGCCAAAAGTATCTGCCGGTTTCACTTTTGTGATTTCAGCTCGCGGCAATGTAAAATGAAACGTAGATCCTTTGTTGGCTTCGCTTTCTACCCAGATGCGGCCACCATGAGCTAATACGATACCCTTTGCGATAGATAAACCTAAGCCACTTCCTTTTTGTTTCGTGCCCTCAACTTGCCAGAAGCGATCAAATACTCGAGTTAAACAATCAGGGGGCACTCCGGGCCCGTTATCTGAAACAGAAACTAAAACATCACTGCTGCGAGCCACTGCCGTTATTTTAATGGTTCCTCCGCTTGGAGTGAATTTAAGAGCATTGCTTAATAGGTTTGATACAACTTGAACAGTGCGCGCAAGATCAATATTCACTTGCGGTAAATTCGCTGGTAAGTCGACGAAAAGATGTTGATGATTAGCTTCGGCTTGGGCTTGCAGAGGCTCAGCGACCTCATAAATAGCTTCAGAAATATTTTCGGCAGATTTATTTACAGAAAATGTTCCACTTTGAATTTTTGCAAAGTCTAATAAGTCTTCAATCAGTACCTGCATTTGCTTCGAAGACTTTTCAATTTTTTTAGCGAAATCGTCACAAACTGCTTTATTAGGTGTTTGCATTGAGGCCAGCATTTGGCCGACAAGTTTGATTGTTGTAAGTGGACTTTTTAAATCATGTGAAACCACAGCTAAAACCTCTTCTCGCGTGGCAATAGCTTTTTGAGACTCATTATATAGATAAGAATTCTCAAACGAAAGAGCAGCTCTTAAAGCCACTTCTTCAGCCAAGCGTAAATCAGATTCATGAAACAGATTTAAACCATTGGTTGATATAAGCACCATATTGCCAATAAATTTTTGATGCGCCACTAACGGCACAGAAATCATCGAAGCAAAATTTAGACTTTGTAGTAAAGACATCTGATTTTCATCAGAGCCTAACAATGACAATTGCTCTTCGGTAACGTTTTCGATCAGCAAAGATTGGCGCGACTTTAATAAGACCTGCGAAAATGCGCTGGGCTTAGTTTCAATTAGCTGAGTAATAGTAGAGTGTAATTTTTTATCTTCAGAGTTTTTACATAAAACTCGTATCGTGCCAGGGCTACTCTCTTCTGGAAAAGTTTCTAAAATGCAAATATCGGCCATGTTTTTAATAACCAATTCTGATAACCTTTGTGCAATAACCTCTAACATAAGCCCACCGTCGGCTAAGGCCGTCGCCACGTCAGTTAAAAAGCGTTGAAATTTTTCTGTGCGTACGCGATCTGTGATATCACGTAAAGTGACGGTCATAATTTCACTGCCACGAATTGCAATTTTAGAAATAGCCGCATCTGCCGGAAACTCTTCACCAGTTTTTCTACGGCCATAAATCGTCATACCACGCTCGCCCATTCGGCGGGCCGCCCCTGAGCCCGCCGAGAAATGAGAAACATGCTGTTGATGGTTTTTGCGAAAACGTTCAGGCATTAAAGTTTCAAGCGGTTTACCGAGAATTTCAAATTTTGCATAACCAAATATTTTTTCAGCCCCTTCATTGAATAAAATAATTCTTTGGTCGTGATCAATTGAAATAATCGCATCTGCAGAAATAGAAATAATTCCGGTTGATTTAGCTTCAGAGAATTCTTTTTCTTCTAAAGCTTTTTCGGCGCGCTGTTCTTCGATTTCAGAAAGTTTTGCCGCTTGCCACGTTGTGCGAACAATTACTCCGATAAGAATTAATACATACAAAGCATCGTGTACACTTTCGCGATATAAGCCTAAATATAGTCCGATTCTTGTGATTGTGCCGATAACAATCGGGCCAAAGATAATCGTTAAGATAATTTTACGCGTTACTAAAGCAGTACGTGATTTTTCACGAAATAAAATTTTGATAAAACCTTCATTAGGCTTAGTGCAAACAATCGCCACAGTAGAAAGTAAAAAGCAGATCGCAGTTTGAACAGACATACCCATACCGTGACTCGGAACTGGAAAACCATAGACCTCATCTGCATTAAAAATATATCCAGTTAAAGCAATTTCAGAGTTAATTGCACAAAATAAAATTGCGAATTGGGCATACACAATTAGACGTTGAGTAAACACATATATAAAGAGACTACAGCCCATCAATAAAAAATTTAGAGCTGCTTGCGGAGAAGTGGGCGTACCAGGAAAGGGTAAAAAGTGCCCCGACAAGGTAAAACTTCCTAGCACTACACAGAAAGTTGCAGAGAGAAAACTTAATAATTTTATTGGATTTTGTTGGGTTGTTAAAAAGATGCCTAGTGCTAAAATTAAAAGGCCAGTCGCAGTACTTGGGCGCATAGCTGGAAACTGGCCAACTCCTGTAGTTAAAATAGTTATACCGAACGCGTAACCGATTGCAGTTGCTATGGGTAAAATAGCAATAGCAACTGCGAGCCAGCGAGCAAGTCGAAGACTCGCTCTTGTTAAATTCTTGTTATCTTTCATCGATGAAATTTCCTTGCAGAAAAGAAGTGTAAAGCATTGAGTGTGCCAGCCGTTTGGCATGCGTTTACCAGAGGTGACAATTTTTTTGACGATCGTTTATTGTTTACAATTCTTAATAAACTTCATTGATAAAAATGAACACACAGTCGTATGTTGGCCCTACATCCACAGGGGGAATGTATGAAGTTTTTAACGATTATTGTTCTCGCAAGCCTTGCTCTACCTATCTTAGCCAACGCAGCTGATCCGCGTGATATCTCGCAAGAGATGATGGATCAATTAACTCCGTTGAATGTCGAAGTTCGTGATGTCACCGAAAAATATCAAAATAAAAATAAATTTAAATTAGAAAAATCCGCATATACCAGTCAGGCAACAGCCGGTGATATTGGTGTCGGCCCACTTAATCAAGTGATCGGTCAATTAACTCAAGCTGAAATTATCGTAGATAAAATAATTAATATCGGAACAAAAATTTGGACAGTTTTAGAAAAAGGTAAACCAGTAGCTAGCTTTCAAAAAGCAAAAGCTAATGCGGTTCCACAAAACATTACAGCTTGGCAACAACTCGAAGGTTGGAAAAGCCCCCAGTCTAAGTATTACGAAATCACATATAAAAATGTGTATGGTGTCGAAGTCGCAAAGTTAGTTTATAAAATTATTTACTTAAGTGGCGGAAGTTATAAAGGCCAAGGTAAATACATCGGTTACGTATCAGTAGAACCGCAAGAATTTAAAACGGCCTATATGTATACATTCAATGTACAAGCTGCGGTTGAATCAGTTTACAACAAAGGAACTTCAGAAAATCCTTTAGCGGGCATGATCATCAATATTAACTGGACTGTCTCTACGGTCTTAAAAACAGAAACACAGTCTTACTCGTACGAAATTGATGGCGCAGGTAATTTTTCAGCTTTATAATGAGCTATGCCATCAAATTCTAAAACAGTTAAAGAACACTTAATAGCGCACGAAAAACACGCGTTTGTTCGTGCCAGCTTATTCACAGTATTATTTGGACTGCCGTTATTACTGTGGTCTTTAAAAACGGTTACTCAAAGAGAAGCCGCTCACACTGTCGAAACGCAAAAGTCATATATAAGTTATCTTTTGCTATCAAATAACTTTGTCGAGACACAAAGAAATATCAATACAATCGCATATTCAGAATCAATTCGAGAAGTGGCTTTAAAAGCGGATGATGGCAAAATCATTGCTAGCTCAGTTCCTAAATCTTCAATGTCTATTCCTATTGGCAATGATTCTGTTAAAATTAGTGTCAGTGGCGGCCCTTCATATACTGTTGTATGGACTTATCAAATTTCATGGTCGGTTATTTTAATGGTTTTTTTGCCAGTGCTTTTTGTCGGGCTTTGCATAGCTCTATTTATGCGAAGTGAGTTAGGTAAAATCGGCAAAACATTAAGTCATCCTCTTGAACTTATCAGCACGACATTTCGTGGAATATCAAAAGTACAAACAGATCTAAAAGTCGAAGGCTTAATTAGTTCAGGGTTTTCAGAAATCGACGTTTTAGAGCATGAATTTTCTCAGTTATTTCAAAGATTAAATGCAGCAGAAAAACGCGTTGTTATATTAGCCCAACAAGAAGCTTTAAATAAAGTAGCAGCGCAAGTGGCACATGATATTCGCTCACCCTTAAGTTCACTTAATATATTAGCGAGTGATGCGATGTTAGCTGATGAAAAAAAAGCTGTATTTCAAAGTGCGATATCTAGAATTAATGAAATCGCCAACGAGCTACTAGCTACGGGTAAAAACTTTAATGGCGATATCGCCTTAGAGATAAAACCAGTTAACATCTCAAAAATCGTCGAAGAAATAGTGCTCGAGAAAAAAACTCAATTTCATGACAACGCTAAAATAACATTTGAAGTGAACATCGACGGTACTGAGGCCGCGTGGTCTCGTGTGCATGCTGGTGATTTCGCAAGAATCTTTTCTAATCTTGTGAACAATTCAATCGAGGCCTTAATCGATGGTTCTGGTAAAATTATGGTGGGTGTTCGTATTTATCCTGACACTGTTTCAATTTTTATTCAGGACAACGGGCGCGGAATGACTGCTGATACGATAGCTCAGTTAGGGCAAAATCAAAAATTTAGTCAGGGTAAAGACATTACCACTACAGGTAGTGGTAGCGGGCTTGGAACCTATCACGCCTTTAATAAAGTGCGTGAATGGGGCGGCAAGATCGAAGTGTTTTCAAAAATAGATGAAGGCACAGTCTTTAATATTCAATTAGCTAAAGAAAAAAGCTAAAAAAAAGCTCCGGTTAAGGAGCTATTTCGTTTATGTCGGCTTTTCAAACTTAATTAACACGGCTCCGTTTTCAACGGCATCACCTTGTTTGATGCAGATCTGTTTGATCTTCACATCAGATGAGGCGCGCATTTCATTTTCCATTTTCATGGCTTCCATAATTAATAACGGTTTACCGGCTTTAACGATGTCACCTTCTTTAACGAAGATTTCAATCACTTTACCAGGCATACCAGCTTTTAATTCGACGTTTGAACCAGCTCCGCCACCTTTTTTTAATGATTCATGTAATAACATTTCATCATTGAAAATTTTGATGGTGCGGAATGAGTTACGGATAAATACCGTATACTCAGTGTCTTGTCCTAAAACGTCGATCAAGTATGATTTTCCATCAAATAGAAAACTCACATACTCTTCAGCATGTTGAAAATCTGTTTTAGAGATGTCGTAGTGAACCCAGTCTTTCTCTTCTTGTTGTAACGAGACTTTCCATGAATGGCGTTCTTCATGAACATCGACTTTATATTTCTTACCTTTTAGTTCTGCTTCAAAATACATACTTCATCCCTACGTTCTTAATTGAATCTTACGGCTAAGACTGCGCCAGTTAGAGCGCACACTGTATCTGCGCACATCTTTTGATTTACGGTCTTCATAGGCCGTAATAGCGGCCGCAATTAAGAACACCTTGTCATTCACTTCGCGAAACATTTGCGGCTCTAACACTTCAAAGTTTTTTTCAATAAACTGAGTTGTGTATGAACCATCTAAGAACTTTGGATGTCCTAAGATCGTGCGATGTAAAACAATATTTGTTTTAATTCCAGTTAATACAAATTCAGCTAATGCTCTTTGCATACGATCGATAGCTTCTTCACGTGTGTCACCCCATGTGATTACTTTAGCAATCATTGGATCGTAATAGATAGGCACTTCATAACCAGGGTAAGCATAAGAGTCGATACGTAAGAACGGTCCTTGTGGATGACGACAAGCACGAATTAAACCTGGTGATGGTTTGTAAGTCGTTGGATCTTCAGCACAGATACGCGCTTCAATCGCATGACCTTTTTGTTTGATATCTTCTTGTTTGAAACTCAATGTGTGACCCTTAGCCACAAAAATTTGTTCTTTAACTAAATCAACACCAATAACTAATTCAGTGATTGGATGTTCTACTTGAAGACGCGTGTTCATCTCCATGAAGAAAAATTCTTTTGTTTGGTTGTCGAAAATAAATTCGATTGTCCCAGCGCCGACATAACCAATTGATTTAGCCGCACGAACTGCGCAATCACCCATTTTAAGCTTTACTTCCATCGGAACACTTACCGATGGAGACTCTTCAATAATTTTTTGATGACGACGTTGTACAGAACATTCGCGTTCGAATAAGTGAACTACGTTGCCGTGAGTATCACCGAAAACTTGAATTTCGATATGCTTAGGATCGTTAATAAATCTTTCGATATAAACTGTAGGATTTGCGAAATAGTTTTGCCCCTCAGAACGGCAAGCGCGAAACGCACTTTCAATTTCTTCTTCAGTACGAACTACGCGCATCCCTTTACCACCACCACCAGCAGTTGCTTTGATGATAATTGGTAAACCGATTTTTTTAGAAATAGCTAAAGCTTCTTCAACAGTTTCTACGCCGCCATCAGATCCTGGTACTAATGGCACACCAGCTTTTTTCATTAAAGCTTTGGCAGATAACTTATCTCCCATTGATTCCATGTTTTCAGGTGTTGGCCCGATGAATACAATTCCTGCTTCTTTACAAGCTCTTACGAAAACTGGATTTTCAGATAAGAAACCGTAACCAGGGTGAATCGCATCGACGCCAGCTTTTTTAGCCACTTCGATAATTTTTCTGTAATTTAAGTAGCTCTCTTTCGATGGGCTTGGTCCGATATGGTAAGCTTCGTCGGCTAAGAACACGTGTAAACTTTCGCGGTCAGCATCACTAAATACAGCCACTGTTGCAATTCCTAACTCACGACAAGCGCGAGTTACACGAATTGCGATTTCACCGCGATTAGCGATTAAAATCTTTTTAAAGGGAGCATTCTGTGGGGTTGAAATTTCATGACTATGCATTTTTCAAGCTCCTAAAGGGGAATGTTACCGTGTTTTTTCGGTGGATTCATTTCGCGTTTATTGCGAAGCATTTCCAAAGAATCAATTACACGTTTACGAGTTAATGCAGGTTCGATCACTTCATCAGTGTAGCCAAGATCTGCAGAAACATACGGATTAGAAAACATTGTTTCATATTCAGCAGTTAATTTTGCTTTTTCAGCCGCAGGGTCAGCCGCTTTCGCGATTTTCTCACGGTGAATAATATTTACTGCACCTTCAGCTCCCATAACCGCGATTTCTGCAGACGGGTAAGCTAAGTTCACATCTGAACGTAATAATTTCGAACCCATAACGATGTAAGCACCGCCGTAAGCTTTACGTGTAATAACTGTAACTTTCGGAACAGTCGCTTCAGCATAAGCATAAAGAAGTTTTGCACCATGAGTGATAATACCATTCCACTCTTGATCGCGGCCCGGCAAGAAACCTGGTACGTCAACGAATGAAACTAATGGAATATTAAAAGCATCACAAAAACGAATAAAGCGCGCCGCTTTTCTAGAAGCATCGATATTTAAACAACCCGCTAAAATTTGCGGTTGGTTGGCTACGATACCGACAGGACGACCGTTCATACGGGCGTAACCTACGATAATATTTTGCGCGAAATTTTTGTGAACTTCTAAGAAGTAACCTTCATCCACAACTTCAGAAATCACTGAAAGCATGTCGTAAGGTTTTTTTGGATTATCAGGAATTAAAGTATTCAAAGCTTCATTGATACGATCTGGAGTATCTTTAGTTCCTAAAGTCGGAGAATCATCTAAATTGTTAGACGGGATGAAGTTCATTAATTCACGAATTAATAATAAACAGTGTTTATCATCATTTGCTGTGAAATGACATACACCTGATTTTTGTGAATGCGTCGCCGCTCCACCTAAATCTTCTTTAGTCACATCTTCGTGAGTTACAGTTTTAATAACATCAGGACCAGTCACAAACATGTAAGACGTTTTTTCAACCATGAAAACGAAATCAGTAATTGCCGGAGAATAAACAGCACCACCAGCGCACGGCCCCATGATTGCTGTAATTTGCGGAATCACACCCGAAGATAAAACGTTTCGAGTAAAGATATCAGCGTAACCACCAAGTGATTCGATACCTTCTTGAATACGTGCTCCACCTGAATCGTTGATTGAAATAAACGGAGCTCCGTTTTTAAGAGCTAAGTCCATCACTTTACAAATTTTGTTTGCTTGTGTGCGAGACATAGTTCCACCGCTTACAGTGAAATCTTGCGATGAAAGATAAATTAATTTTCCGTTGATGCGGCCGTAACCAGTGATGATGCCATCACCTGGAACTTTGTTTTTTTCCATACCGAAGTTAGTACAACGATGGGTCATAAAGCGATCTGTTTCAACAAAGCTACCTGGATCAAGTAAAATTTCAACACGTTCACGCGCTGTTAATCTTCCACCTTGTTTGTGTTTTGCAATTTTATCTGCGCCACCGCCAGCAAAGGCTTTGTCGTTTCTTTTTTCAAGATCTTGAATCTTAAGCTGCATTATATTTTCTGACATAGGTAAATGACCTCTCTCTAAGAGTGAGAATTTACCATAAGTATTTTGCAAGAAACAAACTTTTTAGTGCTTTTACTCTCGTGATAATGCGCGCTGTGAAAACTCATCTTCAGACAGACCTGAGTTAGATTTGATGTTTGAAAGAATCAAATCTGTGCCTCTTTTATTAACTAAATTGCGCACCTTGATTGACTGAGCGCGATAGGCTCCGCCAACTAGAATGTAATTTTCAAAATCGACGCGTTTAACAGCTTTATTTTGCTTATCATAGTACTCAAGACGAGAAGGTAAGCTGCTTTTCAGTGACACTAAAACAAGCGCTTTAGAATATTCTGTCGTGTTCGAATTAGATTTGATTTCAATTAAGGCAAAATCTTGATCGCCGATTTTCATTTCTTTAACAAGCGTAGCTTTTGAGCCTTTTACTGTCGTGATATCTAAATCTTCAGGAGTAAGTTCAGAGCCTAAAACTCCAGCTTTTTTATTTTGCTGACCCATGATGCGGCGAACTTGTTTGCTTGATGGTAAATATAGCCACTGGTTTTCTTCGCCACCTTCGATCACATTTAATAAAGCTGTGCCCTTAAGATCAGCGGGAGCCTTCATGCGAACAAGTGTCATATGCTTTTCGCCAAACTTACGTTTGATTTGCATAGAGCGTTCTTTCACTGAACCATCTTTTTCAATAATTCTCATTGTTACATCGGCAACGTCATCTTTGCTGGCAATTAACGACTTTGATTTTTTTAACAAGGTATCAACATCAACTGTTGCTGCCGGCTGAGCAGCCTTTGGCTGAACCGCAGCCTGCGCGGGAGCTGAAAATGATTTTTGCGTAAATACGATCACTAAAATGAAAGTACAAACTGTTGCGGTAATAGTTTTTGAAGGCAGCATCGTTTGTTTTTGTAATAAAAATTTTGGATAACGTTTAATAAATGTTGGTAAAAATAATAAATCTGCAAACGCACCAGCAAAAATTGACAGAATCATATAAACTCCAAAAATCTTATTCATTTCAAAGTATGAAAAAGTGAAAACGATAAAACCTGAAGCAACTAACACCGTAGCTAACAAACAAGGAATCATCTCTGAAACTAGCATAGACTTAACGGGTAAATAGTCTATCAGATTTTTTTCTTTAATTACTTTTTTAAGCTTACCTAGCAAGTACACCGTATTAGAAAATGCTAAGCCAATCGCTATTGAAAAGATAATTGCAACGCTTGGCTTCACTGGAGTACGTGATATAGCTAACATAATAATTAACGCAAGTGGCGGCACAAAATTAGGTAAGCATGCAATCAAAGCCCACTTATAAGAGCGAAAGACGAAAACTAAAATAAAGCCAATGACCACAATGGCATGCCAGAAACTAAAAATAAGCTCTTTTGACATTTCAGAATTTAATTGATGTGCACTTACGCCCATACCTGAAATGTTATAGCGCATATTCGGAAAATACTTTTGAATCAAATATTTAGATTTTTCTATATCACTTTGCTGTGTATAGAACGGGGTATCTTTTAAGCGCAGTTCTAAGCGAGTTAAATGATTTAACTGATTTAAATAAGAAGCCGTCGGGTCTTTTTCGGCCATCGAAAATAAAAATAACGATTCAGAAGCCTCGGCCGCCGTTGCCGGTAAACGTGAACCCTTCAGCGAAGATTTTTTTAATAAATCAGCGGTAGAAATAACTGATCCTACAGACTCTAATTTTTTTAGGTCTTTAGATAACAGATCAAGATTCTGCATCGCTTGAGGGTCAACCCAAGTTTTTTCTTGTCCGAATAAAACGATAGAAACAGGAATTGTACCACCAAACATTGAATCGATTTTTTCAGTGTTGATTCGTGTAGCGCTATCTTTCGGAAGATCATCAAATAGACGTGTATTCCAATTTAAAAAGAAAAACCCGATAAAGCCAAAAATGAACAGACTATATGTAGTGGCAATCACTGGTTGGCCGTATTTGAGTAAACGTAAACTCCAAAAAGCTTTTTTAGAAGACCATGCTCGTAAAACTACTTTAGGTAAAAACAATAAAGCAGGTATCATAAATAACTGCGATAAAAACCAACTTAATACGATCACAGTCGCAACCGATTGCCCGTATTTATAAATAATGCCGATATCTGAAGTCATTAACATTAAAAAACCGATAGCTGGCATTAACGTAGCTAAAAAGTATTCTGCAAAGTGTGAGCGCAAATTTTCGATAATTCCTAAGAACTTAATTTTAATGTTATCGCTTTGATATTCTTCAACCTTAGATACGCGCAGTAAAATATGAACCGTTAATGAAATGGTCATCAAGCTCACTAATACCGGAAGCGTCGATAACAACACATCTAGCTTAATTCCAAATAAAACCAGCAAACCTAAACTGATCACATTAACAAAGACAAGGTTCACAACTGAAAGCGCTAAGCCTGACCAACCCGCAAATATTGTTAATAAGACACCGACAAAAACTAATAAGCCAAAAAGTACAGAACGAATAAGTTCAGATTTTAATAATTTAGCAACATCATTTTGTAGTAAGGGCACTCCGGCGTATTGAACATCGATATTTGAGTATTTAGTTTTAACTAACTTATCAATGTAGTTTTGAAAAGCCTGCAATTTATCGGGAGAGTTTTCGGCCAATTCGATTACAAACAAAGTTTGTTTTTCATTCTTAGAAAGTAAATTTGGTTTAGCAATCGGGTGGCTAGAAATCATCTGGGTCCAGTATTTCACGGGGACCTGCGCAAACAAATCTCCTACATATAAGTCTTGATTAACTTCGAACGTGCCTTGGATCTTGCCCAAACTGTAAAGTGTTTTTACAGTATTCTGAGATTCAACATCCGAAGCAAATTCACGCAACTCGTTGATCATCTTTTGACTCATCCATGGCGCTTCATTCTTATTCTCAAGGATAAGAACCAAGCTAGATTTTTCTTGCAGCTTGAAATGGGCCACCACAAGGCGTTCTTGTTCAAGTAAAGCATGTTTCTTCGGAAAAAATTGTTTGATGTTATATTCAGATGAAAGGTGTTTTAAACTGTAAAAGCTTAGACAAAAAATTGTAACTAAACAAAGAGCAAAAATTTTGACAAAAAATTCCACACTTTCTTCGCTTTTGTTGGTAAAATAATTCTTAAATGTTGTTCCAAGGTACTTCATTAATATTTCTTTCTACCGAATAGTTTATTCTACGAGGAATTCAATGCAAAAAAACATGGATCGTTTAATTTTATCGGATCAAAAACAAAAAACATGTAGAGCTTTAGCAATAATTTTTGTTTTTTTTCTAACCGCACATTTTCCCACAAATGTTTCTGCTCAAGCAGCAAATACCCAGCCACAAAAGCTTTCAGGGCACTTCCTCATTTCTACAACAAAGCTTAAGCAAACCCTTGAAAATTTAATAGTCCAGAAAAAACCTATTGTCGGCGTGTATGAAAAGCCAATACCGATTTCTTCACTAGTGCCAATTGCAGTCAGTAATATTGAATATAATTTTGATTGGCAGTCGGTGAATTTTAATCCAATTCAAAATAATAATATTCAATTTGCGCTCGTTGCGCCAAAGATAGAAATTACAGTTCCAAAACTTGCGATAGATACAGTTTTAGTTAAAGAAGTTAACGGTGTAATTCTAAGAGTAAATGTTAAATCAAATTGTGAAAGTATTAAAGTGGTCACAAATTCAGAGGCCTTTACTATTCAAGCGGCTATTGCGGGTTCGGCCAAAGCTGATCACGTTGATATGACTGCTAACGTGACAGATATTAATTTGGGCACACCTAAGTTAACTGTACAGAATTTTAAATGCGATAACATTGCTGGCTTAGAAGATTTAGTCGCCGATGAAATCTTGCAGCAGTTTTCTAAAATTGATTTTTATAAACCAGTGTTGCTAGATAAAATTAATACTTTATTAGTAAAACAAATGGAGAAGTATTCAGCTAAGGCTGAAAAAGCCATTAAAGATCAAATCTTAACTATTGAAGCCTTATCAGCACCTCAATTTAGCTTATTACAAGTGAATCAAAAATTTATTGATATCGGCTTTGCATTGAATAATCCAGATGTCGCGTATTCACCAGTCGAAAACTATAACATGAACTCTGATGGGGTTATGATTGTTGATAAAAGCGAAATGCAAGAGTTTATGAAACAGGGTATCGCAGCAAAATTATCTAAACTTTCGTACTCATCAAAAACAATCAGCGAGCTGGACAAATTAACAAAGTCGCGATTTAAGCAATTTTTCGTATGGCCGGCGTTGATGAAAATACCTAGTGGCCAAGAGCTAATTTTGAGACCAGCATTAGAATCACTTGATATCACGATTAAGCCCGACAGTTATGTCAGCCAAATTAATTTAAAAGCGACAGCCGGCATTTGGGTGATGGAGCGTAATGAAGCCATGGTCTATTTACGAACTAACATGCAAGCGGTTTCAAATGTTGCAGACGCAGCCAAAGTGCAAACTAGCATTTCATCATTAGCGACAACAGCTGTGTGGGATGCGGGCTACGTAAATCGCCATAATTGTTCAGAACGTATTTCAACTAGTATCGTTGATACAACAGCGAAAAAGTTTTTCAATGATAACTGGGCCACAGCGAACTTAAGCGTGTTGAAATTAACAGATACCGCATCAGCGCAATTACAAAAAATTTACTACGGTAAAGATAATAAATTATATTTTGAATTAGGTCTTAATAATTAAAAACTAGTGCCGATTTTTAGCGAAGCTGAATCGGCTTTATCAAAGTATGATAAAAGCGAATCTTTTTTACCGCCCACAGCGATAATTTGTAATTCAACATAGGCGTTTTGCGTGAATAAATATTTCGGGCGAAATGTTCCTACGTAAGATCCATGGGCTGAATCATATAATCCGCCAGCTAAGACACTAAACTTGTCGTTAGGCGCATAGCGAAGCCCCAGGGCTTGTGCATTGTTATACAGATTGGTCATTGTTGAAAGATTACTATTGTCTACACGGCTGTTGATCGATTGTGTGGTAGCTTCTAAAATCGCAATTAAGTTACCTAAGGTTTTTTCAAAGGCCACAGTTGTCATTAAAGTCTTTTTATCTTCACTGATTTCTTGATTTGAAAATAATTTAATAATTAAACCCATTGATTCAAGCGGAATATTAAATCCTCCGCCATAGTTTTTAACTTTTTTCCAGCGCACATCGAGTTCGATCGGGTTTGTTAACTCAATCGTAAAAATAGGTGAAGCCGAAATAAGGTTTCCCGTCAGTGTTGGAGAAATATCAGGAGAACTCGAAAGGGTCTCTGCGACTTGTAAAACGATATCAGTATAAGAAGTGGTGATTTTAGTTTTAAAGATGTAGTTGTTCTTTAAATCATCTTTTGAACGTTCTTTGTTGGTCATATGATAATTCGGATTTTCAGGCAAAGTGATTAAATAACTATTAGATTCAGTTGGCAGCACACCTTCACGGGGATACCACGCAGAGCTCTCTTGCGGAATCACAGGAATGCGATTGACCGGAACAAAACCGACTTCGAAAGTTAGATAACTATTCACCGCAAGCTCTGCTTTCAAACCAAGAAGCGAAAGTTTTCCTGAATGAAGGGGATCAAGATAGTTTTTAGGTTGTTGGTAATCTAAAGGATCTAAAATATCTGACCCTTCTTTTTTCATCTGAAAAAAACCAAGTGTCCAACTTAGTTTTGATCCGAAATAATTCAGACCCAGTTCTTTAGCGTCGATAAAGGCTTTATCTTTATTTTCAGATTTAGCATTATCCAGAAAGTAAACTTCAGGTGAAAGTGCAAATTCAAATTTAGAATTGAGTTTGATTTTATTGTCGCTTGATAAGAAGTAGAGCGTCTGATTTTTTTCGGCATATTGCGAATCAGTGGCATAGTAGCTGTTGCCTGCAACAAAGACTTCAGTTTTTGAATCGAAGTCTATAGCCCAACTTTGAACAGTGAATAATAAAATGAGAGTACTTAATCTTAATCGAAAGTGCATTAAGGCGATGTTAGCATCGCACGTAACGCATCTAAAGCTTTTTTCACATTAACACGGCCATGCGTACTGACTTGGTACTCAGGATAAAAATCAACCGATGTATAAATAGCCTGTTTGATTTGTTGCGCAGTTGCAGCCGGTAACGCACTCATTAGTAACGCTGCAGCACCTGAAACCATTGGTGCGGCCATACTCGTGCCATCCATGTCGTCAACGCGGTTACCTGGAATCGTCGAATAGATCGATACACCAGGGGCTCCTACGTTCACGGTGTGAACGCCACGGTTTGAAAACGAAATAAAGCGATCATCAATAGTTGTTGCGGCTACGTTAATCTGATTTTCTAAACGAAACGCAGCAGGGTAGTCTGGTGAATAATCAGAATTCACGCCATCATTGCCGGCAGCTGTTACAATTAAAATACCGCGGTTAGATAAAGCTTGAATGGCATCTTTTAAGGCCGTTACACAACCAGCGCCGCCCCAAGACATGTTAATAATTCTCGCCCCTTTGTTAGCTACAGAATTCATAGCTAAGATCGCGTCACCCAGCGAACCACCACCAGCGTTACTGATAAACTGACCTGCAATAATTTTAGCAGACGGAGCTACGCCACCAACAGGTCCAAGATTAGGATCTGCAGCAATGATTCCAGCAACATGTGTACCGTGAATATTTAAATTAGGATCATTAACTTCATTGTTAAATTGCTCTGTAGAAATAACATTGCCAGCAAGTTGCACGTGAGTTGCGTCAACCATTCCGTCAACAACACCCACTTTGATGCCTTGGCCTTTATAACCTTGCGCCCAAACTTGATCAGCAACCATGCGCTCTGGGCCCCAACTTAAATTAGTGGCTTCGGTATGAACATCACTAGATGTAGCTTGGCGTAATTTAATTTCGAAATCGCGATCAACGTGTTTAATTAAAGCTAAATTATCTTTAACGAAAGTTTCTCTGAAATGATCATCAGAAATGTGCGTATCTGTAGTTTCAACAGTGATAGAGCCGTCTTCCCATTGAACAACGTAGCGATTTTTTAATGTATTAGATTCACAGTAAGATTGGGCCGTTTCAGCGAATACAGATTCTTTGGTTTTGCTATTGTTACAACCGGTTAATATAACTAGACCTAAGACTAATAAACATTTCTGTAATTTGTTTTGCATAGTTCTCATTTCTTCATCGGCAAGTACATTCCCGCTCTTACTTGTGATGAAATTATGAGAACTAATCGGTTAGTAACGACTCGTTACCAAGTCTGGCTTGTTCGCTTTTGAGAAAAACTAGACCAAAAAACCCCCAGTTCTTCTCTATGATTTGGTGGGCTAAAACAGGTGCTTTGTTTAACTATAAGTGTTTGTTTGGAATGTTGCTTCCGCCTCGCAAATCGGCTAGCCTACGTGCATGAAAAAAACAGTGCGTACATTATTTAAAGAGAGTGATAAACTAATTGGTCAGCAAGTGCAGTTAGCCGGGTGGGTTAGAAAAATCCGCGATCAGAAAAGCTTTGGTTTTATCGAGCTTAATGACGGCAGCTTTTTTAATGGCGTACAAATTGTTTTTGACGAAAGCCTTTCAAACTTTGCTGATGTAACTAAACTTTCAATCGCCAGTTCAATTCAAGTAGTAGGAACAGTAGTTAAATCTGAAGGTGCTGGGCAAACTTTCGAAGTGAAAGCTTCTGAAGTAAAAGTTTTTCAGAAAGCCGATGCTGATTATCCATTACAAAATAAACGTCACAGCATGGAGTTCTTACGCGAGATCGCTCACTTACGTCCGCGCTCTAATACTTTCTCTGCCGTTTTTCGTGTGCGTTCAGTTTTAGCGTTTGCGATTAATAAATTCTTTCAAGAAAAAAACTTTGTATTAGTGCACACACCAATCATCACTGGATCAGATGCCGAGGGCGCTGGTGAAATGTTTCGTGTAACAACAATGAATCTAGATAAAATTCCACGCACAGCAGACGGTCATATCGATGCTTCACAAGATTTTTTCGGTAAGACGACAAGCTTAACAGTCAGTGGTCAGTTAAACGGTGAAACATTCGCAGCAGCGTTTGGTAACATTTATACTTTTGGTCCAACATTTCGCGCAGAAAATTCAAACACTTCACGCCATGCTGCTGAATTTTGGATGATCGAACCAGAAATGGCGTTTGCAGATTTATCTGCCAACATGGATATCGCCGAAGAAATGGTGAAATACATTATTAAGTACGTGATGGAGCAATGCCCAGAAGAAATGGCGTTCTTTAATCAATTCGTTGAAAAAGGATTGTTCGATAAATTGAACAACGTTCTAAATAATGAATTTGGCCGCTTAACGTACACTGAAGGTGTAGATATTTTAATGAAGTCAGGCAAAAAATTCGAATACCCAGTTAAATGGGGTACAGATTTACAATCTGAACACGAAAGATACTTAGCTGAAGAACATTTCAAAAAACCTGTGTTCTTAACAGATTACCCAAAAGAAATTAAAGCTTTTTATATGAAGCTTAATCCAGATCAAAAAACTGTTCGTGCCATGGATCTTTTAGTTCCAGGCATCGGCGAAATGATCGGTGGATCGCAACGTGAAGACAATTTAGAATTATTAGAAATGCAGATGAAAAAAGTTGGCTTAGAACCTAAAGATTACACGTTCTATACTGATTTACGTCGTTACGGAACATTCCCGCATTCAGGCTACGGCTTGGGTTTTGAACGTATGTTGATGTACGTTACCGGAATGGGAAACATTCGTGATGTCATCCCATTCCCAAGAACTCCTAAAAACGCGTTATTCTAGATCTTCGAAATAAATTCTTTTAAGAAATCGCAGAACGTTTTTTCAACGCGTTTTGCGGTTACTGTCACTTCATCATGAGTTAATTTATGCGCGCTGATACCAGCCGCTAAATTAGTGATACAGCTAATGGCAGCCACGCGGATACCCATGTGGTTCGCTGCAATAACTTCAGGTACCGTCGACATACCAACAGCTTTACCGCCCATACCTTTAAACATACGAATTTCAGAAGGCGTTTCGTAAGTAGGCCCTGTAACGCCGATATAAATTCCTTTATGAAAGAAAACTTTATGACCACGAAATACAGTTTCAGCTTTGGCGATTAACTCTTTGTCATAAGCATGTGTCATGTCTGGAAAACGAGGCCCTAAAGCTTTAATATTTGGTCCCATTAAAGGATTTGTGCCCATCATGTTGATGTGATCTTCAATAATCATAAAATCACCAGCGTTCATGCCATCACCATAACCACCAGCAGAGTTAGTCACGATTAAAACTTCAATGCCAAGAGCGGCCATCACGCGTGTTGGAAATACCACCGTGTTCATATCGTGGCCTTCGTAATAGTGCAGGCGTCCCTGCAGAACAACTAAGTGTACCCCAGCTAATTCACCAAGAATTAAATTTCCAGAATGGCCTTCAACAGTTGTCGGAATAAAATTCGGAATCGCATTAAACGGAATCGTCGTTTCAACAGTCATATGTTGAACGAAATGGCCTAAACCAGAACCTAAAATAACTCCGATGCGCGGTTTAACTTTTGATTGGCTTTTAATAAATGTAACAGCATCAGTGATGTTTTGAACGACGTTATTATTGTTCATCATAATAGAACCTCTTTAATTAATTTATGGTGATTATTTGGTTTTTGAGCAGAGATGGTGACAGATTCTTCTAAGAATTTTTTAGTATCAGCTACAAGTGATTCATTATCACAATGAATTGTATATAATGTTTCACCAGTTTTAATGCTGTCGCCAATTTTTTTATGAAATTCGATTCCCGTCAGCGGATCAATTACATCAGAAGTTAATCTGCGGCCAGCTTTAAGCACGATACCTGCGATTCCCACTTTTTCCACATTGAAGCTAGATATATAACCACTAGATGTAGCATTAACTGTAAACTTACCTTTTGAAAAACTTAGGCCCGCTAGATTTCCACCTTGTTTTCCACACATTTTTTCAAAAACTTCCAAAGCTCTTCCAGAAACTAAAGCATCTACCGCTAGTGCATATGCATCTTCAATGGTTTTAGTTTTTCCAGAAAGATGAATCATGTGTGCTGAAAGCTGTAATGAAAGTTCGCGCGTATCTTCGTACATATCATGACCATCAGCCCCGATATGTTTTTTATTCTTCATGATCTCAACACACTCAAAAACTTCCCAAGCATTGCCGGCAAAGCGTCCGAGTGGTTGATCCATCGAAGTCACTAAGGCCACAACTTCTTTGCCGTAACCTTCGCCGATGGCCATCAATTTACGAGCTAATTCATGAGCGTGTTCAGCGGTCTTCATAAAAGCGCCGCTTCCAAATTTCACATCAAGAACTAATCCATCAATACCTTCGGCAATTTTTTTCGACATGATACTGGCGCAAATTAACGGGTAACTTTCAACAGTGGCTGTTACATCACGAAGCGCATAGATTTTTTTATCAGCCGGGCAGATATCTTTTGTCTGGCCGATAAAACATGTTCCGATTTCTTTTGTGATACGAATAAAACTTTCTAAATCTTGTTGTGTATTAAATCCTGGAATAGCTTCTAGTTTATCAAGTGTTCCACCCGTATGGCCAAGCCCACGACCTGAAATCATCGGCACGTAAGCTCCGCAGGCAGCAACGATTGGCCCTAAAATTAAACTGGTTTTATCACCCACGCCACCAGTTGAATGTTTATCAACTTTAAAGCCGGGTATAGATGAAGTATCAACAACGATACCTGAATGTAACATTGTTCGTGTTAACGATAACGTTTCATCAGTTGTCATGCCTTTAAAATAAATCGCCATTAAAAGCGCAGACATTTGATAGTCAGGAACAGTTCCGCGTGTGTAACCTAAAATAAATTCTTCGATTTCTTTTTCAGTTAATTCGAAACCATTTCTTTTTTTCTTAATTATTTCTGCTGGTAACATTAGTAACCTGTTTTCCCAGCCTGGTTAGTGACGATAGCCACACCAGAACTTGTGCCAATACGTGTAGCACCAGCTTGAATCATTTTTACTGCGGTCGCAAAATCACGAACACCGCCGCTGGCTTTGACTTGCGCTTTATTTTGCACAATCGATTTCATTAACGTCACATCTTCAATCGTTGCACCACCACCCGTAAAACCAGTGGATGTTTTTACGAAGTGAGCGCCAACTAATAAACTGATTTCGCAAACTTTGCGTTTTTCGTCTTCAGTTAACATATGCGTTTCTAAAATAACTTTAACGGGATGGCCCTGGGCTGCTAAAACAACTTCTTTCAGATCTTTTTCAATGTAAGACCAGTCTTGAGCCTTAACCGCCCCAAGGTGAACAACCATATCAATTTCAGCGGCACCTAAGTTAATGGCGCGGGTAGTTTCAAAAACTTTTGTAGAAGTATCACAAACACCTAATGGAAAACCAATAACGGCAGCGATTTTTACGGGGCTTGTTCTTAAAATTTCTTTGCAAACAGAAATCATCGATGAATTCACACACACAGCATAAAATTTATGTGTTAAAGCTTCTTCGCAAAGTTTTTGAATTTGCGCACGAGTAGCTTCGGGTTTTAACAACGTGTGATCGATGTATTGAGCAATGTCTTCTGGAGATAAATTTTTAGTATCGGATGTCATGGTTCAATTTGACATCCGAACTAAGTGTTAGGCAACTTTTTTTCCTGTCGGTATGCCTTGCATTCCACCTGACGGCGGTTCTTTGCCTAAGAAAGCATTTGCATCAGCTGCTGTGATTTGACCTTTTTTAACAAGGTCATCTAAAGATTTATCAAATAACACCATGCCTTGAGCAGCACTAGTTTGAATAATAGAAGCAATCTGATGATTTTTACCTTCACGAATTAAATTCGCAATGGCGCGCGTACCTTTCATGACTTCAAATGCGGCAACACGGCCCATTTTATCAGTGCGAGTAAATAGCGTTTGTGCCACGACTCCACGCAATGATTCAGAAAGCATCGCACGGATTTGACCTTGTTGTCCTGGAGGGAAAACGTCAATGATACGATCGATTGTTTTAACAGCTGAATTTGTATGAAGTGTTCCAAAAACTAAGTGACCTGTTTCTGCAGCTGTTAAAGCTAAAGAAATAGTTTCTAAGTCACGCAACTCTCCCACCAGAATAATATCTGGATCTTCACGCAGTGATGCTTTTAAGGCATTCGAGAAAGATTTTGTATGCGCACCAACCTCACGTTGATTCACTAATGATTTTAAATTTGGATGTACGAACTCGATCGGATCTTCAACCGTAATGATATGAGCTTCACGAGTGGCATTGATATGTTGAATCATCGCAGCCAAAGTTGTCGATTTACCAGAACCTGTTGGGCCGGTAACTAAAACTAATCCACGATCGTTATCAACAAGGTCAACAATAGTTTGTGGTAAATTTAATTCTTGAGCTGATTTAATTTTTTCAGGAATGGTACGAAACACCGCTCCTAAACCTTTACGCTGCATGAAGATGTTACAACGAAAACGTCCAACACCTTCTAAGACGTAAGCAAAATCTAATTCCCATTTTTCAACGAAAGCTTTCTTTTGTTTTTCGTTCAGGATTTCAAAGATCAATCCCTGCACGTCTTGGCTTGTCAATTGGCGATAATTCAGAGGTGACATCATGCCGTGTACACGAAGATACGGAGGTGCGCCGCTCGTCACGTGCAAATCTGATGCTTTTTGCTCAACCATTAATCGAAATAGATCGTCAATTGTAGCCATTGTTTTATCCTCGCATTGCTTAACAAACTAATATTCGGTAAAACTGTCATGAAAGTTAACAAGCGAATCGTCTAGGAGTCCCCATATGGCAGCAGAAATTCTAATTAATGTTCGACCGTTAGAAACTCGCGTGGCTTATGTCGAGTCTGGAATTTTGATGGATTTAAAGGTTGAACGTAAATCATCACCGACTTGGGTCGGTACAGTTCACCGTGGGATCGTAACTAGAGTACTTCCAGGCATGCAAGCGGCTTTCGTCGACATTGGTCTAGAGAAAGCAGCCTTTCTTTATGTAGGAGATATCTTAACTGAAGAAGGTAAAGAATTTTTTGCAGATGATGAAGATCACAAGCACCAAGATGATAATCAGGACTACAGATCAAGCCGTGATATCAAAACTCCCATTCAAGATTTAATTAAAGAAGGTCAACATCTGATGGTGCAAGTGGCGAAAGATCCACTTGGAACAAAAGGTGCTCGTATCACGACACATATTTCATTACCAGGCCGTGGTATCGTGTACATGCCGTATGTAAAACACATCGGTATCTCTCGTAAGATCGAAGAAGAAGGCGAAAAAGAACGTTTAAAAAAATTAGTACAAAAAATTAATCCAGCAGGGGGCGTCATCGTAAGAACTGCCGCTGAGGGAGCCACTGAAGAATCAATTCGTGCAGACATCGAATACTTAGATCGTTTAGGTAAAGAGATTCAAAAAAATTACGAAAAGAAAAAAACAGCAGGATTAGTTCACGCTGAACTTGATGTTGAACTTCGCGCTCTTCGCGATTTAATGAGCGAAGATGTAACAACAGTTTGGGTTGATGACGAAGAAGTTTATAAAAAAGTTTCTAAGTTCGTGACGCAGTTAATGCCGAAGTACAAACAGAACATCATCCACTACGGCGAGAAAAAACCGTTATTTGATTTGTATGATATCGACTTAGATATTTCACGCGCCACTGAACGTAAAGTTTGGCTAAAATCAGGCGGCTACATTGTCGTTGATGAAGCCGAAGCTTTAGTTGTTGTCGATGTGAATACCGGAAGTTACGTCGGTAAAAAAGATCTAGAAGACACCATCCTAAAAACCAATCTAGAAGCGGTTAAAGAGATTGCCCATCAATTACGCGTTCGTAACGTGGGTGGCATTATCATCATCGATTTTATCGACATGGAAAAAGAATCTCATCGCGAACAAGTGCTGCAAGCCATGATCGAAGAGCTTAAAAAAGACCGCGTACGTACCAATGTGACCTCAATGTCAGAGCTTGGTTTAGTTGAAATGACGCGTAAACGTATTCGCCCAAGCCTTGTTAAAACTCTGTGTGAACCGTGCAGATATTGTGATGGTAAGGGATATATTAAACGTAAGGCCACAATTGCTAATGAAATATTCCGCGAAATCGAACGCGAAGTGGGTCTTAGCGAAAACGCAAAACGCAATTTAATCGTACACTGCCATGCAGAAATCGTGGATTGGATCTACGAAGTTGAAAATGAAACTTTGGAGCACCTAGAGAAGCGCTTTGGACATTCGATTGCTTTTAAGATCGAAACAGCATATCACCTTGAGCAATACGAAATCTTTGATAATTAGTTTCGTATCAGGGGAATGACATGAAAAATCTATTAGTAAGCTTAACGTTTATTTTTGGCGTAACTTCAACAGCATTTGCAGACCAACAATTAACAGACTATTGCCTTCAAACCGGCGGTGAAATCGTTTCTCAGTGGACATGCCCAGCGAACGGCGCACTTCACTCTGGCGAAACGTGCAAACAAACAAATACTTCAGGCCAAGTGATGTATTTCAATGGTTGTTCAGCTCCTGAAGGTAAGTATAAAACTTTATTTTTCAAAGCCTGTATTATTCACGATCTTTGTTATCACCACGAACCACAAACTAACGGAAAATCTAAAACTGATTGCGATGACCAGTTTCTTGCTAACATGAAACAAACATGCAAAGTCACAAATCCCTTCAATTTAGAATGTGGAATTGTAGCTCAAACTTTTTATGCAGCTGTAAATACAGCAGGCGATTCAGCTTTTGCTTGTTCTAAAGAAAATGTGAAATATCCATCAAGTATGGATCGCTTACCACTGCCATCGCCAGCTCCGGTCATAACGATCGATTAAATCACTTTATCGCGCCACAAATCTTTTAAAAACGTTTCAACGTTTAAGCTTTGTGGATCGCGAGTAATTAAATAAGATTTTTTTGCTGAAAATTTAGAAGTAAACTTTTTAAGTCGACGCGAATGTTGTGGATTTACAGATTGAGTCGCGCGCACTTCAATGGCGATTTCATCATTAATTAGAAAATCAATTTCATTGCCTTGGTAATCACACCAAAACTCAATTTTCATATCTGATTTGCGATAGTTCTTATAAGCCATCAGTTCTAATAAAATTAAATGTTTTAAAGCCGCTTCAGATTTTTCAAAATCTTGCTCGATATTAAAATCATTTCTTAAAGCGTTGGCCACACCGACATCAAAAAAATAAAACTTAGAGCGTTTAGCGCCTTTACGCGATGTCGTACACGCGATTTCATAACCTAGATGCATTGACTTCAGCAATTCAAAGTACTCTCGTACAGTGCGCGCTGGCGCTTCGCAAAGTTTAGCAATTTCTTCGTAATGTAAATATTGGCCATTGTATTCAGCGGCCACGTTTAAAAAGCGTGAGAAGTTTTCAATCTTTCTGATTTTTCCTGACTGAATAAAATCAGCTTGAAATAAAAGGCCCACATAATCGCTCAGCAAAACATCTTTGCGATCAAAATCATAAATAGAAGGTAACGAACCGAAACTTAAAACCTGATCTAATTTAAATTCGTTCTGTAATTCTTCAAAACAGAACGGCAATAGCGAAACGGTGTCGGCATTTTCACTAGCAATCGCCTTATGAGGCTTCATCTGTTGCGACGAAGATAAAACAAATCGCACATTTTGAGTTTTATTTAAATGCTCAACCTGATCTAACAGCGAAGGTAAACGGTGAACGTTATCTAACGCGACAGTTTTCATCTCAGGAGTTAATAATTTTTCGATAATATTTTTTTGAAACGAGAGTTTTCGAAAAGTATCTGCCTCTTGCAAGTTAAGATACAAATCTACCGACGACAACGTCTTCAGATAAGAGCTCTTTCCCGTTTGACGGGGAGAAAGTAAAAATAAGTTTTTCTTTAAAGGGGCCTTTAAGGGAGGGGCGATCCTTCTTTTATGGATAACATCCATGCGCTAATAAAAACATAACCCATTAATAATGGCAATACTAATTCGTAAAATAAATTAAAATAGTAATGTTAATGCGGATATTAGTGTTCAAATACGATATAACAGCATTGCGTAGGACGCGCAGAGTAACAGAAATCTAGACTGAAATAAAAAGATTTAGCTTTGACAGGCTCAGACCAAAAATGATTTAACGGTCACTCTTATTTAAGAAAAGTTAATCCAATCAAGGAGTAAAAAATGTACGCAATTATTAAAACAGGCGGCAAACAGTACAAAGTTCAAGCCGGCGATGTTTTACAAATCGACAAGATCGAACAAGCTCTTGGCGCAGAATTCACAATCAACGAAGTATTATTAGTTGGTGGTGATAAAACTCACGTGGGATCTCCATTAGTTAAAAACGCTGGTGTTACAGTTGTTGTTACTAAGCAAGCTCGCACTCGTAAAGTGATCGTTTTCAAAAAACGTCGTCGTCAAGGCTACCGTAAATTTGGAACTCACAAACAAGAATTCACTGAATTATTCATCAAAGCGATCACGTCTCCAGATGGTCAATCTTCTAAAGCAGAAGGCAAACCAGTAGTAAAAGATATGACAGCATTACGTGCTGAACGTATCCAAACTAAAATCGAAGATTCACGTGCACGTGCTGAAGCTGGTATCGGTTTAGGCCGCGCTAATGCTCACGGTGTTGCTCCTAAGGCTGCTCCAGCTAAAAAAGCTGCTGCTCCTAAGAAGAAAGCTGTAGCTAAAAAAGCTGCTCCTAAAAAAGCAACTTCTAAGCGTTCAGTAAAAACAGCAGCTAAAAAAGCCGCTAAAAAAACAACTAAGAAAACTAAATAATTAAGTTAAAAGAAATCGGAGTATACAATGGCAAGTAAAAAAGCTGGTGGTAGTACCAAGAATGGTCGCGATTCACAGTCGAAAAGATTAGGCGTTAAACGTTTCGGTGGCCAATTAGTGCAATCTGGAACGATCATTATTCGTCAACGTGGAACTCAGTTCCACATGGGTAACAACGTTAAAATGGGCCGTGACCACACGATCTATGCTGTTATCGAAGGACACGTTAAATTTGAAAGATTTTCGAAAGAAAAATTTAAAGTTAGCGTTTACCCAAAAACTGCGTAATAAGTAGTTCAATTACAAACATTCGCATAAAGAGGGAGCCCTTCAAGGCTCCTTTTTTATTGATATTTGGCGTGTCCACAGACACGTAAAGAAGTCGTGCCGAATGCGCGCAAAAAAGTCGTGCCGTAGGTGCGCAAAGGTAAAGCTATGAAATTTGTTGATGAAGTTAAAATCCAAGTTGCCTCTGGTCGTGGTGGTCCTGGTGCAATTACGTTCCGCAGAGAATCGTTTGCTCCTCGTGGCGGCCCAGATGGTGGTGACGGTGGTAAAGGTGGCGATGTTATCTTTAGAACCTCTAAACATATCAACTCTTTAGTCGACTATAAGCCTTATAAAAAATACTATGCTGAAAATGGCCAAGGTGGCGGAGCTTCGAACTGTTCAGGTCATCATGGCGCTGATATGTTGATGATCGTACCTGAAGGCACAATTATCCGTGATTCTGAAACAAATGAAGTTCTATTTGATCTAACTGATTCTAATGAAATTAACTTTCTTCAAGGTGGCCGTGGCGGCAAGGGTAACGCGTTTTTCAAAACAAGCGTAAACCAAGCTCCAGAATACGCTCAACCAGGCGAAGATAACCATAATCGTGAAATCGTATTAGAACTAAAACTTATCGCTGACGTAGGTATCATCGGTTTCCCTAACGCGGGTAAATCGACATTAATCTCTCGTATCTCTGCAGCTAAACCTAAGATTGCTGATTATCCATTTACAACTTTAACGCCTAACTTAGGCGTAGTTAAAGTTGGCGATTACTCAAATTTCGTAGTTGCTGATATTCCTGGATTAATCAAAGGCGCGCATCAAGGCGTGGGCTTAGGTATTCAATTTTTAAAACATATCGAGCGCACAAGCTTATTCGTTCATATCGTAGATGTGTCTGGCATGAGCGGTCGTGATCCAATTCAAGATTTCCAAGATATCAATTATGAAATCGAACAGTACGACGAAATGAGCAAAGAAAAAGATGGATTCTTCCCTCTTAAAACACGCGAACAAATCGTAGTTCTTAATAAAATCGATTTAGTGCCTGCAGATCAAATCGAAAAGATTAAACAAACATTTAAGAAAAAATTTAATGTAAATACATTCGCTATTTCTGGCGTTACAGGAAAAAACATCAATGAATTACTTCAAACTATGGCTGAAAAAGTAATTGCGTCGAAAACTGGCGCAAACGACCAAGAGCAAGGACAACACTAGAATGAAAATCGGTATTTTCGGAGGAAGTTTTAATCCTCCACATAATGGTCACGTAAACAGTTTAACGACAGTACAAAAAAAGATGGGTTTTGATAAAATCCATATTATTCCTAATAGTCAAAATCCACTTAAAGTTCCGACTGAGACTGCAGACAACGAACACCGTTTACAAATGGCTAAGCTTGCGTTTGCAACTTACGGCCCTGCATTCTATATCGATGATATCGAATTAAAACGCGGTGGCAAAAGCTACACAATCGATACAATCAAAGAATTACGCAAAACTTATGAATCAAAAGATTTATATTTAATTATTGGTGCTGATAACTTTGAAACATTAAACGAATGGAAAGATTATAAAAAAATCCTTTCTGAAGTGAACATCGTTGTTACAACTCGTCCTGGTTACAGTATTCCTGAAGCTGAAAGCGAATTTCCTTCGTATTTATCTGGTTTAATCGGTGAAAGCGATTTCGGTGCTGTTGAATTAACAACGGGCCGTTCAATCGAATTCTTAACTTTACAAGACTTAGACATCGCTTCATCTGAATTACGTAAAAAATTACGCGTAGGCCGTCCGGTAGATAAATTCTTACCACTAGCTGTAGAAAGCTATATCAAAGAACACAAACTTTACCGTGTTGCGAATGCTAAAATCAGCGATTACAAAAAGTTTTCTGAATTTTGTGCTCAAGTATTATTTGATAAAAAAGGTATCGCAGTTCGTGGTTACGATATTCGCGAAACTTCAACGACAACTGATTACACATTGATCGCTTCAGGTACAAGCACTCGTCATGCGGCTTCTATGGCAGAAAACTTAATTTCAGCAGTTAAAGAAGAATTCAACGTTTACCCACAAGGGGTTGAAGGCGTTGATGAAGGCCGTTGGGTTGTTGTGGATTACGGTCCATTGATCGTTCATTTATTCTACGATTTCGTTCGTCAAGAATACCGTATGGAAGAACTTTGGAAAGAGGGTAAAGAGTTTACCCTTACTGATAAAACAGCACAGAAGTAATCATGAAGGCCGTTCTTTTTGACTTTAAAACAGCTAAAGAAGAATGGTTTGATCACGCCGTTGCGACTTATACAAAAAAATTAAATCCTTACATCCCGTTCGAGGTGATTTCATTGAAGTCATCTAAGTCAGATCGGGATGATGCGCTCTCAAAGAAAAAACAAGAATCAGAAGACCTTTTAAAAAAAATCACTAACGATGATTACGTGATTTTATTTGATGAAAAAGGCAAAGACCTAGATTCAATTCAATTTTCAAAACAAATCGAAGCCGCACAAATGTCTGGTAAAAAACGTTTAGTGTTTATTATCGGCGGCGCCTTTGGTGTTTCTGACGAAGTTAAAAATCGCGCGCAATTAAAAGTTTCACTCTCAAAAATGGTGATGAATCACTTGGTTGCTGAAACTGTGGCTCTTGAACAAATCTATCGCGGCTTTACGATTATAAAACGAATCCCTTATCACAATATTTAAATGCGGCCGTCGATTTGCAAAGTTCCATTTTTATGTGGAAAAATTTGCGATTTTGGCTTTATCGGTTATGGGTTGTTGATTGTGTTGGCTGTGGCTCGCTCGTGGTGCATCCTCGAGGGCTGTGTCTATCTTGTGAATACGGTATTTTAGATCAGTATTTATCTTCTGCCGAACAAGCCGAAGAATTAGAAAAATCCGGCTTACGTTTTCGTTACTTATTTCGTTGGGTTCCCGGAGCCAGCGATGTGTTATCAAAATATGTTTATCTTTTAAAGTCTCCAGTCGCTGAGCCTTTATGGCATGAATTGGCCAGATACTTTGTTTCGCTTAAGGGCATTTCTAGAGATCAAAAAATAGTTTTTGTGCCGATTCCTAGTCGAAAAAAAAGAAAGCATTCTTTGTATTTTGCCCAGGCGTTAGCAGAACAATGTGAAGGTGTTGTGCTTGAATTGTTAAGCATTGATGACTCGGATGAGCTTGAACAAAAGGTGAAAAACAAAGAGCAACGGTCTAAGGTGAGCTTTACTTTGAATGAAGAAATTACAGAGCAGATGCGTTTAGACCATAGCTTGGTTGTCGTTGACGATGTTATTACTACCGGTGCTTCATTTGAGGCCGCGTATAATGTTTTAAAATGGATGCGGGTGTGTCCCAAAAACATCGAACTCTGGGCTGCATTTCGGCGTGAAACTATGTCTATCGATTTCGAGTAGAATCTGCTATACCAAGGGGATGAAATTTCTCTCTCAAGTTCGTCTAATTTTTGTTTTGTTAGCAGCTATTGTTATTATGCCGTTAACATCAATCGCAGCCGCAAAAGCTGTCGGTGATCAGGCTCAAGCTGAAAAAATTCTGCAAAAGTATAATCAAAAATCTGGAGTGCAAATTAAATTAGAAATGCACACCGAGAAAAAAGTTTTAGGAACTAAAACTACAGATAAGGGTGTAATCACACATCAATCTGGAAAATTAAATTTATCACTTGAAGGTGATAAAAAATCTGAAATGATTTTTGACGGCAAAAAAGCCTATCTCATTGCTTACCCAGATCAAGAACTTGATCCAAACGGTAAAAGAAAAGTTATCTTTTTAAAAGTGAACAGTAAAAATCAATTAGGTTTATTATCAGATCTTTTTGGTCAGCCCAAAAAGTTTTTCGCAAACTTTAAAACTAAAACAGTTTCTAGCGACAAAAAATCTTTAGTTTTAAAACTTGAAGACAAAGCTAAAACGTTAAAAGAAATGACTTTAGCATTTTCAAAAGAAGACAAAACATTAACGCAATTATCATACGTTGATGACGTGGGTTCAGAAATTCAAATCAATTTCGAAAAACCAAGCTTCACTACTGAAATTTCATCTAAACTATTTAAATACAATTCTCTTAAATCCGATGAGGTCGTAAGCCAATGAGCCAAAAAATAACAACTGAAAATGCTCCTAAAAAAGTTCACTTTATCAGCTTAGGTTGCCCTAAGAACTTAGTGGATAGCGAAATCATGGCCGGTACATTAATGAAAGACGGTTACGAAGTTGTAGCTGACGCAGAAGATGCTGACACTGTGGTTGTAAACACTTGTGGTTTTATCGAAGATTCTAAAAAAGAATCTATCCAAAGAATTTTGGATATGACGGCATTAAAAGAATCAGGCCAAATCAAAAAAGTTGTTGTGGCTGGTTGTTTAACTCAACGTTATAAAGACGAATTAGTTGAAGGTTTGCCTGAAGCTGACTTATTCGTAGGTAGCGGCGAATTTCAAAATATCGCTAAGATTTTAAAAAGCCACGATGCGGGCGATAAGAAAAAAACTTTCTTTAACTTGCCTACATACTTACAAGAAGAAGCTACTCCGCGTGTAAATTCACAACCTAAACACAGAGCCTATTTAAAAATCTCTGAAGGTTGCATGAAGCGTTGTGCATTCTGCGCGATCCCGTTAATTCGTGGTAATTTACAATCTCGCACAATTTCTAACATCGTTAACGAAGCTAAGTTATTAGCTGCTGGCGGAGTTAAAGAATTAATTATTATCAGTCATGATTTCACAGATTACGGTTGGGATTTACGTCGTAAAGACCCTACAGCTAAAGAATCTCCAGTTGAGTTATTAAAAGCTTTAGCTGAAGTTGACGGTATCCAATGGATTCGTATGTTGTATTTATATCCAGATGGAATCACTCAAGAACTTATCGACGTGATGAAGTCGAGCAAAAAGTTCGTGAAGTATTTTGATATGCCTTTGCAGCACATCAACAACGACGTTCTTAAAAAAATGAATCGTAAAATGACTCGCGAAGAAATCGAAACAGCGTTAACTCGCATTCGCACTGAAATTCCTGATGCAGTTATTCGTACGCAATTTATCGTGGGCTTTCCGGGCGAAACGGCTGAAAATTTTGAAGAGTTGTTAAAATTCGTAGCTGATCAAAAATTTGACCGCGTTGGTTGTTTTAAATATTCACCTGAAGAAAATACTCCAGGTGGCAAAATGACTGATCAAATCGAAGAGCACATCAAAGACTTCCGTCACGATGCTTTAATGTCTATTCAGCAAAATATTTCTAAAGTTAAACACGAAGCCTTCATTGGTAAAACAGTCGAAGTTTTAGTTGAAGGTTACAGCGAAGAAACTGAATTGTTATTACAAGGCCGCACATCACAACAAGCTCCCGAGATCGATGGCGTTGTATTAATTAATGATGGTTTAGCTAAAATCGGCGATATCGTTCAAGTGCAAATCACTGAAAGTATGGAATACGATCTTATCGGCGGAATCGTAGAACTAGCGTAATCCGCCGCACTTTTGAATGCCATTGTAGTAGGCCGTTGAAACTTTAAGTTTAGCGGCCTCTAAAGGCTGCTGGGCTTCACGAAAACGAGTAGAAGACGTCTTATCAAGCTGACAGGCTTTAATGTAATACGGCAAAGCCTCGTCGTAACGAAGCAATTGATATAATGATTGAGCAGCACCTAACTGTGCACGACCTGATTTAGGCTCAACAGCACCCGCAGACTTAAACGACTCAATCGCCTTACCAAAATTTTTCTGTAAATAAAAAACTTCACCTAAACATGTTAATGCGAATTCATTTTTTTCAATCTGAGCCGAACGCTCAAATAGTTTTTGTGCATCTTTGTAATTTAAGCGCTCGCGCATCGAAATTCCCATGTAAACCAGCGCTAAATAATCTTTAGGAAAAGCCTTAGCTACCTTAGGACAAACCTTGTCGACTTCGCCGTGATTTGAGTCTTCAGTTTCTAAAATGCATAAATCTAAAAGATACTTGTTCGGATTTTTTTTATCGATCTTCATGGCATCTTGCAAAGCACTTTTGGCTTCAAACAGATTATTCAATCTACGATAAGCTTGTGAATATTCAACTAACACCAACAAATCGTTTTTGCCTTCGTCAGTGATTGAATCTAATACCGCAACAGCATCGCGGTATTTTCCGCTCGCGTTAAGAATGCGGGCTTGCAAGGCTTTGTCTTGCGGTACTGTTAAAATAGATTTGTTATCAATAACATAGGCGCGCGCTTCTCTTGTGCGAGATTCATCAATTAAAAAATCAACGACGGCTTCAAGATTTAAAAAAGTTTTTTTCGTATTAAATGCTGTTTTTAAGGGTTCAAGCGCCATTGAAAAATCAGCGTCAGACAGCGGAGTTTTAAATTCTAAAGGTTGGCGACAGTAAGAAAGATATTCGTAATATTTGCCAGACACTACCACGGGTGGTGCTGATGCTCCTGTTCCGTTTTGAATAGGTTGTAAAACACCCTGAGGATTGCCCGGATTAAATGAAGGAACTGTCACTTGTACAGGTTGGTTTGGTGAAGCAGATGATGGCGAAGAAGGCGCCGATGGTGCAGAAGTTGGTGCCGGTGATGTTGATCCCGACTGGGCGTGTGCCATATTGATACAAACTAAACAAATACCCATAGAAAATACTAATAAAAATCGTCTCATATTTTTCACCAATTCAACTTATCTTCCGATAAGTTCATAGGTGAAACAAGAGCTAGCATCAAAAACAAGACGTTCTATATTGCGTGGTCACAAAAGTGGTCAGGCGGTGGTCGAATATATTCTTATCGTAGCAATTGCGGTGGGGATGATTGTTATTATGAAGGGTGCGTTCTCTGGAATGAACAATTTCATCAACAACTATTTGGGTTTATACACTGAATGTTTGATGGCCCACGGAGAACTTCCTGCGTTGGGCGTAAAAAACGATGATCTTAAAGAACATTTAAATTCAGGTTATAAATGCGAATCAGGATTTAAACCATTTACAATTGTGGGTGGTCGTCCACCAGTTGATGGCGGTTCTTCAAGCGGCAGTCAAGCCAGTCGAAACGCCAGCGGTAAATCAGGTTCAAAAGCCGAGAATAATACAGCCAACGGATCAGCTAGTTCAAACAGCTCTTCAAAAGACAGCAAGGGCGGCAAAGACAAAGATCCCGTAGCTCGTGATGGCAGCGGCAACGGAAGTTCTCCTTACGAAGATGGCGGTATCAAACGATCGGGCCGCAGAACCGCCGATGGCTTTGCTAGCGCGGGTTCTGACAAGTCACGATTGATCGAAGATGATAGCGAAGGCGATGAGCTTGGTGGCAGTGGTCGAAAGCGTCGCCCGCGTGAGTCGCGTATTATTTACAGAGATCGACCGCGTTATCGAGCGATCTTAGGACAAGAAGCAGAACAACTTACCAATCAATCCTCACGTAGTTCAATCAAACGTAAACCAACAACGACATCGATTGCTAAAGCCGATGAAGGTAGCTTTCATGGTCCACGTTCAGGCTTAATGAAAGCTCCTCCAGACAGAGTAATAGCTGCTGAAGAAGTTAAAGAGCCAGGTTGGGGATTTGGCCAAATGCTGAAGTGGCTATTGATTATTGGTATTCTTGTAGCTCTGGTTATTTTCTTCGGAGGACAGCTCATGAATTACTCGAATTCTGACAGCTAGTTTTTTATTCAGTATATAATATACAATCACAGTTTTCCTTGTTGAAACTTTATCTAGAATGGCAAATATTCGCTTTATAAATTTCTGGCAGGGGACACAAATTGATCGAGATCTTTAACGTTCAAAAAAATAGACAATTCACATATGCGGAAGCAGAAGAAATTCTACCCCTAGTTTACCGCATTACTGATGATTCAAGCAAAGAAGTGAAATATCTAATGGGCTGTGTTGAAGCTCTTCAAGATAAGCATGCGGACTCATCGCGTGAACTTCAAACTCGCATCAACCAAATCATTGAAAAATGGCAAAACAAACTTGAGCGCTTAGGCTTACGCCCTAAGGGGTTATGGTTAGCTGATTTTGATAACGGATCGGGCTATTTTTGCTGGAAATTTCCAGAAACGAAAATTTTGTTTCAACATGGCTACCAAGATGGCTTTACTGGGCGTATACTCATAGATTATGCGCATAGCCCTATCTCAAATTAATGCTTCGTTAGCAGATTTCGACCACAACGCCGAAAAAATAATTTCACACATTAAAACTCTAGCAGAAAAAAAAGCGGAACTGATCGTGTTTCCTGAGGCTTCGCTTTTTGGTTATCATCCTTTTGATTTGTTAGAGCGCGAAGTTTTAATTTCACAACAAGACAAAGCTCTTAAAAAAATTCTAAAAGCCATTCCAGTTGGTGTGCATGTTTTAGTTGGCGGTTTTGAAAAAAATAAAAACAAAAAAGGCCGTCCGTATTTTAATTCAGCTTTCTTATGTAAGAAAAATAAAATAGTTAAAACGTTCAGAAAACAATTATTACCAACGGGTGACGTGTTTGATGAAGCTCGCTTTATAGAACAAGGCGATATGAAACAAAACTACTTTCAAATCGGAAAGAAGAAATTCTTTTTAACGATTTGTGAAGATATGTGGGCTTGGCCAACCAAAGAAGGCTCTGACTATAAAGAAAATCCGATTTTAAAAGTTCCAAAAAAGAAAATCGATTTAGTTATTAATATGAGCGCGTCCCCTTATTTCACAGGCAAATTTAAAAAGCGCCAATTCGTAGCTTCACAAACGGCAAAATATTTTAAAGCTCCGTTGCTTTACGTAAACTTAGTCGGCGCTCAAGATGAAATCGTTTATGATGGCCAAAGTTTTTTAATTTCTCCGAAAGATAAAATTTTATTTAAAGCCCAGTCGTTTGCTGAAGACACGAATGTGATGGATTTAAATACTTTAGAAACTTGGAGCCCAAGTCATAAATTTGATACTCCGGTCGAAGAACTGCGCAAAGCCTTAGTTCTTGGTTTAAAAGACTACGGGCAAAAAATTGGTGTTAACAAAGTTCACTTAGGATTATCTGGCGGTATTGATTCAGCATTAGTCGCAGCCTTAGCGGTAGATGCGTTTGGTTCTAATAACGTTAAACTATTTGCATTACCGACACAGTATAATGCTGAACTTAGTATGACTTACGCTAGGCAGTTGGCGCTGAATCTTGGTTCAGAAATGAAAGTTGTTTCAATTCAATCAACTTTTGAATTTATTAAAACAATTTTAGATGAAGAGTTTTCGGTTTCACAATTTGGTTTAATGCACGAAAACTTACAATCTCGTATTCGTGGATTATTTTTAATGGCCTATTCAAATTTTACCGGCAGTTTATTATTAACTACGGGCAATAAATCTGAATATGCGACGGGCTATGCTACGCTTTACGGTGATATGTGTGGCGGCTTAGCTCCATTAGGTGATTTAACTAAAAAACAAATCGTTCAACTTTGCGAGCACTATAATAAAGAAATCGAAATCATACCTGACTATATTATTCGTAGACCGCCAAGTGCAGAGCTTCGCCCTGATCAAAAAGATCAAGATAGCTTACCTGCGTATGATCTTTTAGATAAAGCTGTGCAAAATATTGTTGAACATAAAAAGCCGGCTAAATCAGAAACTGAAAAATGGCTTGTTAAACAATTAATGAAAACTGAATTTAAACGTTGGCAAGCGCCACCGATTTTAAAAATGTCAGAACATTCATTTGGTCGTGGTCGTCGTTATCCCATCGCTCACAAAGCGAAAGAATAGCTTAAAATAAGAAACCCATTTGTTTAGGTTGGCGTTCGATCTGAGGAAATTTAAACTCAGTTTTGCCTGTTAATTGAATTAGATTTTCGATTTGTGGTGCGCGATTACCTACAGATAAACGTTTAACCATCTCCCAAAAAACCATTCCGCAGTAAGTCGCATCTTCTTCAGCTCTGTGAAATTCAGAAGCTTGAACTTTAAAATGCTGCACCAGAGTACCTAATTTGTAATTAGCTAAACCTGGAATAAGTTTACGAGCCATCGGTAATGTATCAACCACAACACCTTGAGGCGCTGTAGATTCAAATTTTTTGATATCAGCCACTAAGAACTGGCAGTCAAACGGCGCATTGTGCGCAACCATGACTTCATTGCCGCAAAATTCTGCGAAAGAATTTAAGACATCTTCGATTAACGGTTTACCAGCAACCATATCATTAGTGATTTTATTCACCGCTGTAGCGCCTGGCGGAATTGGAATTTGTGGATTAATTAAAGTCGAAAAAACAGCCTGAACTTGGCCATTATCAATAAGTACGGCACCGATCTCAACGATTCGGTCTACGCCAGGAACTGTTCCAGTAGTTTCTAAGTCAAATGCTATAAATCTCATAATTAATTTCACCTCGGGTGAATAATGATTGTACCTTAGGTATAACTATTTGTTACATATAAGTTGTGGACGTAGCAACAAAAACACTCTCAGTTTTAAAATTCGGCGCTGAATCTAGCGGTGCGAAATTAATCAGCGTAGCTGAAATCGAAATTAAACAAACACAGAATCTTTTAGAATTTTTAAACGCACACAATGTTGGCATCAGCCAATCTTGCGGTGGTTTTGCCACTTGTACGACATGTCGAATTATCGTGACAAAAGGTGCTGATTCTTTACCTCCCCGTCAGGAATTAGAGGCTGAACGGGCTCTAGAAAGAAATTTTTCTGCAAATGAAAGATTAGCCTGCCAAGTTGAAATTCCAAGTGATGCGGCTACTGATATCGAAATTATTTTAGCGAATGTTATTTCGGATTAACGTAAAAATTATTCGTATAAACCCAAGTAATCCATTTCGTCGCATCTGGCAGCGGAAACGTTGGGCTTAGGCGCACTTGAATGCGATAAACACCGGGTGATTCGATAGCAAATAAACCTTCAAAAGTATTTAAGTGATCTATGCGTTGGCCATTTTTAAATAACACCACTTCATAAAACGGAATAGGTTCTGCAGGTAATTTATAATAAAGACGTAAATTTTTAGTAAAAGCGATATCGTCGCCAGTAAAAAACTTTTTACGATTTTCAGTCATGTAAACTTCAAAACCTGCGGGGTCGCCCAAGGCATCAAAGGCCACATATGAATGGCCATTTTTTAACGCCGTTAAAACTTTATGAGCATCATTTGAAATATCACCCGTAAGTTCAGAAGTTAAAAAGATGTGTTGGCTGGCGATATTAAAGCTCATTTCATAGCTTGGAAACTTAACTAGCCAATCGGCAAACGGAATAGCACGAGCTGTAGCTTCAGCGCCGACGAAAAAATTAACTTTTTTTAATTGAGAGAGCTGATCAAACACGGCGATTTCAGCAGAAGGTTCTTTATACAAGCGAGTTAATGCAAGGCGGGGGTTAAATGGGTAATACAGTAAGCTCCACATTGTCGATAGGCGAGATTCTCTCCAAGATTTTTGCGCAATACTTTTAAAATTTAATACTTCTAGGCCATCAAATTTGTTTTCGGTCAGTTGAGTTAATTCGTAAGGGGTGTTTATGGGATGAGATTCAATAATCAAAGCATCTTCATCTTTAGCAAAATCTTTAGATGTTTTGTTAAAGAAGGCTTTCTGTGTCGGTGAATAATAGATAAAAAATCTTTTATCATCCGAAACTTTTGCACCCGATAAAATACCCACATCAGATAAATATTTATCAGTGTCTAAATCGTAATAGCTGTTTGTATCTGAAATTAAAACAAAGTTTAAATGCGATTTTTTAGCTTCTTCGGCGATTGTAAGCACGTTGCCAGAGCCTGAAGATAAATTTGAATAAACATCAAAAGCAATTTTATAGTCGTATAAAAATGCAGCCTGGCCTTCGGTTTTTTTTGTGATCGGAATAATACGAAATTCAAATTGTGAAATGTAGAATCCGTAAACCACAAACGAAAGCAATAGTGAGGCTAAGATTAAAAATATTCTATTCATGGCTGAATTCAAAAACTTCTAAGTTAAATTTAGGAAACTCAGCAACTTTAGCTTTGTTATAGTTTTCATAAAACAAAGGCCATGGTGTTGAAACATATTTTAATACATAAAATGAATTTGCCGTCGGACGCGATTGCGGAAGCGAATCGAAAAAATCATAACGGCTTAAACCATTTAATTTATAAACCGGGTTAGGCGTTAATAATGTAAGTAATGACGACATTTGGTAAGTTGGGCCATAAAGTGGTTGAAACTTAGTTAATTCAGGCGCGATTTCTTTAACCGTTAAGCTGGTTGGTAATAAATCCATTTTCTTTTGGCCCATGTCCGTTAATAAAAACACCGGCAGTGCCAGCCAGATTACAGCATAATAAATAACTGAATAACGAATGATTTTCTTACGAGTGCCATCGGTATCCATTAATCCCATGACATGTGAAGTGAGCGGCCAATTGGCTTCAACTTTAGCTTTAAATGAACTGTAAAGAAAGAAAGCCCATTGTGCCAAGGCGCTAAGGTTGAACAATGATTTTTTAAACTTAAAGAACATCGAAAAAACTAAGACCGGATTAAACAGTAAGATCTGACCCAGTAAGTAAGTCGAAGTCCACCAGAACTTGTACGAGGATGTTTCGTTGAGGCCGTGATTAAGCTGAAATTTAAATGAAGCAAAGTCATTCTGGTAATTCCAAATTAAAACAGGAGAACAAAACAATAATCCGAATAAAACGGTAACTAAAATCTTTTGGGTGAAGAAGGTTTTTAAGTTTTTTTCGAAATACAAAGCAACAAGGGTAACTAATGGAAAAAGCACAATGTGATATTTAGAACAAAAACCTAAACCAAGACTCGCACCCAATAGTGCATAGTCGATAGCCTTTTGCCCGCGAAGAATATTTAAAACAAAGTAAGCTGATAAACCCCAAAACAATAACAAAGGTGAATCTGGAGTGATAAGCACACTTCCTAAACCCAGAAATGGATTCAGAATAAAGAATAGGGTAAAAATATTTAATTCTTGAAGAATGTTAGCGCTATTTTGTCGGTGGCGTATAAAAACTTTTAGCCATACATAAAAAGTGGCCATACTGAGGGCTACGAAAATTAATCGAGTTGCAGCCCATTTTGGAGTAATTGGTAAGTAATCACTTAAAGCCGAAAGCCAAGCCACCATGCCAGGGTGATCGAAATAACTCAGCTGTAAGTTTTGACCCCAGAACCAGTAATAAGCTTCATCGCCGACAAGTGGAAATGCTAATGCGAAAACCAGCTTGATAAAAAAAGTGATGGCGAGAAGGTTAAAGATTCTTTTTTGTAACACTATACTAGAATGTCATCTCGACGAATTTATTCGAGTTAGACATTTGCCCTTTACTAACACCATTTACTGTAATGCTAACGGCGCTGCCATCAGCTGCACGTAAATGTAAACCAGCTTGTGACTTTAAAATTTGGTAAGTATTTGCTTTTAAAGTTAAACGTTTAAATTCTGAAGTGTTGCCTTTAGCGTAATCGATGTAAGCATCTTTTTTGGCTTCAATTAAAACTTCAACAGCTTGGCCTTTAGATTTTTCAGCAGCCGCAGTGTTTTGTGGTTGGTTATTAACCGGTGCAGCCGCTGCAGCGGCACTTGCAGCTTGTATTGCTGCCGTAGACATCACGGCAGGTTTAGAACTTGCTAAAGAAGATGTAGCCGAAGCTGCAGAAGACATTTCAGCAGCACCAGTCATCGTGCTAGATGTACTTAATGCTCCAGCAATATCATTCGGAACAGTTTCAGTAGCAACCACAGAAGGCGACGAAGCCACCATAGCTTCAGTATTTACAGGAACGCCTTCAGCAGAAGCATCAGTGACTTGTGGAATTTCATTTTGGTAATGATTTGCGACTTTATTAATAACCGCGATCACGATCACTAAACTTGTAACCACAGCGAAATAAACAATATTTTTTCGTGTTAGGCCACCTTCCATTTTAGTGCCCGAGATAGATTCTACATTTTGACGAAAAGCGACTTTAGAACTTTTTGGTCCTGTCGTTGTGGGTTCATTGGGTTGACCAATTGGAGCTGCGATAGTTTTTGGAACCGGATGAGTTGAACCCATTTCTTCTTGAAATTGTTTTAAAACGGCGTCGCTATCGATTTTTAAATAGTCAGCGTAACTTTTAACAAAACCACGAACGAAAGTTTTTGCAGGTAGCTCTTCAGTTTCACCATTTTCAATAGCTTGAATAATTCGTGAACTTAATTTTAAAGCGTAAGCTACATCTTGGATTGATAAATCTTTTTTGATTCGTTCAGACTTTAGCAATTCTCCGGTGATTTTCATAGTGTTCCTTTTTCGATGATGTCGATCATTTTTTTTGATTGGTCTCTATATTTGGCCTGGGGAAATAAATCTAAAAGTTCTTTGAAGCGCACCAGTGATTGGTCTTTATCGCCCGTGCGGTATAAAGCAATCGCTGAAAAATAGTGAGCATCATCGATGCCTACGACTTTACAAAATGTAGTGGCTTTTTCTAATTGCTCGACAGCCTGTTTGTTTTCTTTAAGTTCTAAAAACGAACGGCCTAAAAAAACTTGTGCAAAACAATCTTCACGATCTTGCATTAATACTTTTTTGAAATGTTTTTTCGCTTCTTTAAAGCGATTACGGTTAAATTCTAATAAACCGTAATTCATGTCAGCTTTAATTGGATACTGATAAGTTAAATCAGCCAACACCTCATCAAGAAGACGTTGTGCAATTGTGAATTGTTTTAACTCGATATAAACGCGCGCCAAATTATTTTTAGCATCAGTAAATTTTCTATCTAATTCATAAGCGCGTGAAAAATGTTTTACAGAAAGTTCAAGTTTATCGCGCACGAAATACAACAAACCTAAATTGTTTTGGATTTGTGGATTTTCGGGGTCTAATTCTTCGGCGGCTAATAATTCTTTTAAAGCTAAGGGGTAATTGCCCTGCTGCATGTATGAAACACCTAATTGTTGGCGCAACAAGGCACGTTCTTCTGAACGATCGTTACTAAATAACGATTTACACGAAGAAAACAAAAAGATGACGATACATAAACGAAGTAAAAACATACTCCCTTAATTAAGCCTTTTAAGGCTTAAAGGAGTCAACACTTCAGTGTGTGTTTTATTCAGCTAATTTTAACAGACATAAAGTTTCAAAATGATCAGTTTGCGGAAACATATCAAAGATCTGCAAATGGCGCATTTCAAAGTGAAAACCATTTTGATTCAGAACCTGAAGATCACGCACCAACGACACTGGGTGACAGCTGATATAGAGTAAATACTTTGGTTTTGTCTCGGCGATTTTCAGTAAAAGTGATTTCTCACAGCCCTGACGAGGAGGATCTAACATGATCAAATCAGTCGACATTGTATTTCGTAAAGGAAATAGCTCGGACTTTGTTGTATAAAATTTGATTTGTTTATGAAGCTTTTCAGATTTAATTTTATCAACCGCTGTTGCAGTCAGCACAGGGTTTAGTTCGATTGCGTCAATCTGTAAATCTTTAGAAATCTGGCTTAACGGAAAAGTAAAATTACCGCTTCCGGCATAAAATTCAGTCAGAGATTTGGGTTGTGTCTCTTTGGCTAAACTCACAGTCGCTTCGACTAAAGAGGCATTCACAAAACGGTTCACTTGCGAAAAAGATAGGCCTTCGCTTTGCGCACCGATGGGATAAAATTCGACTTTTCCATCAGCGTTTATTTTGAGTTCGTGTTTACGTAGCTTATCACTCGGGCGAATCTTAGATTTATTTGTTTTAAGCCAGTCACGTAAAGGGGCTTCAGCGATCAAACAGTCATCAATATCAACAAGGTCATGCGATTCAGGTTTGAAGTAACCTAACTGTTTTCCGAATTGTTTAAGTTGAATGCGATTTCTATATTCGAAACTTTGCTTACCAACCACAGAAGGCAGCAAAGTGTACTTTTGTTCAGGAAGAAATTTTTTAAATAAATCAGTTAAGATAAGTTCTTTTTGTTCAACTTGATGTTTTTCATCAATGTGCTGCCAAGAACAACCACCGCATTCGTTAAAATACGGGCAAGGTGCCTCACGACGGTAAGGACTTGGTTTTAAAATTTGAACGATTTCGCCATTAAGAAAGTTTTTTTCAACGTGAGTGATGCGAACACGCACTTGATCTTCGGGTGCAGATTTTGGAATAAAAACGACAAGCTTTTTATCCTGAAAATCAATACGACCAATTCCCGAGCCACCCACCGCTAATTTTTCAATCGAGATAGTGTGCTCAGAATGTAAAAGGGACTCTAATTCAGAGTCCCTTTTTTTAGAAATAGGATTTTTATTTTCCTGTTTCTTCACAGATTACATGTTTAAGTTTGCTAATTCGTGTTTATCGAAGAAAATCGCTAATTCGCGCTCAGCAGAAGCAACTGAATCAGAACCGTGAACTGCATTTTCACCCATAGAATCACCGTGCTTAGCGCGGATAGTGCCAGCATCAGCTTTTTTAGGATCAGTTGCGCCCATGATTTCGCGATTTTTTAAAACTGCGTTTTCACCAACTAAGCACATCATTACAACAGGACCAGAAGTCATGAAAGAAACTAATTCACCGAAAAAAGGACGTGCTGCGTGTTCAGCGTAGAATAATTCGCATTTTTCACGAGATAACATTCCTAATTTAGCTCCGCCGATGCGTAAACCTTTAGTTTCAAAAGTATTGATGATATCGCCGATTACGTTCTTTTTAACAGCGTTAGGTTTGATGATTGAAAATGTTCTTTCGATTGCCATTTGAGGCTCCTTGTTTATGAGGTTTTTGGTTACGGGATTAGGTGTAAACCGGGGGTATTATTTGGTCAAACAATAAAGCTAAATACGTTAAAACGATGTGGTTAAAAGGAAACCACGAGAGTCTACATCACACCCAAGTAAAAAGGTGAAATCAAGTATAGGCCACATTAGGTCAACAAAATTAAAAAAGCCCTGTTTTCCAACAGAGCTTTTCAATGAAAGTCATAATTTAGACTGTAATTACTTAGGTTGAAATTCCTTAGTCAAATCACCAATATGACAAGTTGGATCTAGTTTTGCAATTTTAGAAATTTCGTCATTTTCTGAATTGATTCTACTATTAAATTCGTCGACGAGTTTAATGTATTCTTGTTTTACCTGTTCACCAGTTTTTCCAGTAGTAGCTTTTATAGTAAACATCGTGTGAATTACTGTTTGAAAACTATTTTTGGCCGACATGTGGTAAAGTTGTTTGCGAATATTGGCTTCAGAGCACGCATTGGCTTCAAATGAAGCCAATGTTTCGATTAAAAAGATCAACACACAAAAAGTGAATTTATTCTTCATAGCCATCTTTACTTCAACATCGATTTAAGTGTCGTTCCCATATCAGCTGGAGAACGAGAAATCTTACAACCTGCTGCCTCTAAAGCAGCGAATTTAGCTTCTGCTGTGCCTTTACCGCCGCTAATGATAGCTCCGGCATGACCCATACGTTTTCCTGGAGGAGCTGATGCGCCCGCAATGAAAACTGCTACTGGTTTTTTGAATTCTTTTTTGATGTATTCAGCGGCTTCTTCTTCAGCTGTTCCACCGATTTCGCCGATCATGATAACTGCATCAGTATCTGGATCTGCGTTGAATAGTTTTAACATATCGATAAAGTTTGTTCCGTTAACTGGGTCTCCACCGATACCAACACAAGTTGATTGGCCTAAACCTAAAGCTGAAAGTTGACCTACAGCTTCGTAAGTTAATGTACCAGAACGTGATAAAACGCCGATACGACCAGCTTTGTGGATGTGACCAGGCATGATTCCGATTTTACAAGCTTCTGGAGTAATAACGCCAGGGCAGTTCGGACCGATTAAGCGAGTGCGTTTGCCTTGCATGTATTTCTTAACCTTAACCATGTCTAATACTGGAATACCTTCAGTGATACAGATCACTAAATCTAAATCAGCATCAACAGCTTCTAAAATAGAATCAGCAGCGAATGGTGGTGGAACGAAAATCATAGAAACAGTCGCGCCAGTTTTTTCTTTTGCTTCTTTTACAGTGTTGAATACGGGAATACCTTCGTGAGTCGTTCCGCCTTTACCAGGTGTAACGCCTGCAACCATTTGTGTTCCGTAAGCTTTACATTGTAACGAGTGAAATGAACCTTGAGATCCCGTAAGACCTTGGCACATTACTTTTGTATTTTTATTAATTAAAATTGCCATCTCAAACCTACTTAATTGCCGCTGTGATTTTTTTAGCAGCGTCTGTTAAATCATTTGCAGCAATAATATTTAAACCACTGTCAGCTAAGATTTTTTTACCAAGTTCAACATTAGTACCTTCTAGACGAACAACTAAAGGAACTTTAAGACCAACTTCTTTAGAAGCGGCGATAACACCTTCAGCGATCACATCACATTTCATGATACCACCGAAAATATTTACTAAAATTCCCTTAACGTTTTTGTCTTTAAGGATGATTTTGAAAGCGTTAGTTACTTTTTCTTTATTTGCGCCGCCGCCAACATCTAAGAAGTTCGCAGGAGCTGCACCGTGAAGTTTAATGATATCAAGAGTAGCCATCGCTAAACCTGCACCGTTAACTAAACAGCCGATGTTTCCATCTAATTTAATGAAAGCTAAATCAAATTTAGAAGCTTCGATTTCAGTCGCTTCTTCTTCATTTAAATCGCGCATTTCTAAAATTCTTGGCTGACGGTATAAAGAATTTGAATCGAAATTCATTTTTGCATCTAAGCAAATAACATCATTCTCTTTAGTTACAACTAAAGGATTGATCTCAGCAATAGAGCAATCGTGTTTAATGAAAGCTTCGTATAAACCCATCATGAATTTTACGGCTTTGTTAACAACTTCGGGTCCCATACCGATTTTGAACGCTAGCTCGCGAGCTTGCCATGCGCCTAAACCTGTTACTGGATCGATATCAACTTTAACAATTGCGTTTGGATTGTGTTCTGCAACTTCTTCGATGTCCATGCCACCTTCAGAAGAAGCCATCATTGCTACGCGGCCAGTTTCACGGTCGATTAAGCAAGCTACGTAATATTCTTTAGCGATGTTACAACCTTGTTCGATAAAAACTTTGTGTACTTTTTTGCCTTCAGGGCCAGTTTGGTGAGTCACTAAAGTCATACCAAGAATTTTTGTAGCGTAGTCGCGAACTTCATCTAAAGATTTAGCAACTTTTACGCCGCCACCTTTACCGCGGCCACCGGCGTGGATTTGAGCTTTAACAACCCAAACTGTTCCGCCGATTTCTTTAGCTGCAGCAACTGCTTCTTCAGGAGTTAATGCTAATTTACCTTTTAAAGTCGCTACTCCGAAGTCTCTTAAAACTTCTTTCGCTTGATACTCATGAATATTCATTATTGAACTGCTTTCAAGCCTTCGCAAAGTGTGCGAACTGCTGTAACTGATTTTTCAAATTCAGCTTTTTCGTCAGCGTTGAATTTGTAATCGATAATTTTTTCTAAACCTTTACCGCCGATAACGCACATAACACCAACCATCATGCCGTCGTTAACGCCGAATTCACCTTTTAACTCAACAGCTACAGGTAATACGCGTTTTTGATCTTTTAAAATTGCTTCAGCCATTTCAACAGCACCACGAGATGGAGCATAGTAAGCAGAACCAGTTTTTAAGTGACCACCAATTTCTGCGCCTGCAGATTTAGTGCGAGCAACGATTGCAGCAATTTTATCAGCCGGTAACATATCCATTAAAGGAACTGAACCAACAGAAGCTGTGCGAACTAACGGAACCATTGCATCGCCGTGGTTACCAACAACAACACCAGTTACATCTTTGTAAGATACGCCACACTCTTCAGCGATGAATGTACGGAAACGAGCTGAATCTAAACAACCGCCCATACCTAAAACGCGTTCACGTGGGAAACCTAACTGTTGCTTAGCGTACAACGCCATAACATCCATCGGGTTACAAACTACGATAACGATTGAATTTGGAGCGTGTTGTTTGATACCAGCACAAACATCTTTTACGATTTTTGCATTGATACCGATTAATTCATCACGGCTCATACCTGGTTTACGAGGCATACCTGCAGTAACGATCACGATATCTGAATTTGCGATATCAGCGTAGTTAGAAGTGCCTTTGATTTTTGTATCGAACATTTCCATAGTAGCTGCTTGAGCTAAGTCTAAAGATTTTCCGATAGCTGCGCCTTCGTTAACATCTAAAAGAACTACATCACCTAATTCTTTTTGAGCTGCCCAGTGAGCAGTTGTTGATCCTACGAAACCCGCGCCGATAACGGCGATTTTTTTTCTTGCGTGTGCCATTTGAAAATCTCCTTTTAGATTTATTAAAAATAATAGAATTTTAGTACTTAACAGGTTTAATACTTATCGACTTAAAGCTCAAGCCCAGATAAAGTTTGGCCTATTGCAGGAGTTAAAAAATGAACGAAGTTTCCGCTCTAGAAATTGTGAAAAAATACTTCGCAGCCTTTAATGAAGGCAGAACTAAAGACATGCTTGCGTTATTACACCCAGAAGTTCAGCACGATAGAAATCAAAGTACCTCAGTAATTGGTCTAGAAGCATTTACGAAATTTATGACCCACATGGATGCTTGCTACAAAGAAGAGCTCAAAAACATGTCTTATTTTACATCGCAAACTGACCGTAATCGCGTTTCAGTTGAATTCGATGTTCATGGAACTTATTTAAAAACAGATGGCAATTTGCCTCAAGCTCGCGGCCAAAAATATGTGGTTCCAGCGGGTTCTTTTTTAGAAACTAAAGATGGCAAAATTAAACGAGTTACGACTTACTATAATCTTCCGCAGTGGATTGAATCGGTTAAATAGTGGGCATTGTTGTTCGGGCCGTTTCTAAAGAATTTGCCAAACAAAATATTTTAGCTATTGCTAACTTGCGGATCAAAGTTTTCAAAGAGTTTCCGTATATTTACGATGGGTCACTTGAGTATGAAGTTAAATATTTAGAGCGCTATTTCAAAGCTCCGAACGGTCATTTTATTTTGGCCATTGATGAAAATGATAGCAATATAATAGTTGGGGTTGCGACGTGCTTACCGTTGGCCGAAGAAGACGATTTTGTGAAAAAATCTTTCATCGAAAACGGCTATAAAATTGATGAGATTTTTTATTTCGGTGAAAGTGTTTTGTTATCAGATTATCGTGGAAAAGGTTTAGGCCAGGCTTTTTTTGACGCGCGTGAAAAAATCGCTCTTAGTTTTTCAAAAATCACCACGACAACTTTTTGTGCTGTGGTTAGGCCAACTGATCATCCGTTAAAACCGCAAAAATATACGCCTTTAGATGGATTCTGGCAAAAACGCGGTTATAAAAAAGTTGAAGGTTTAACTTCGCAATTTGAATGGCTAGATCTTGGCGAAAAAAATGAGACAGCAAAAAAAATGCAATACTGGATGAAAATATGGAATCGGTAACAACGATTAATGTCGCTTCTGCACAATATAATTTAGATTTTCTTAATAATTTTGAACAATGGAAGATTAAAACAGAAAATTGGGTCGAAAGTGCCGTCGGCAAGAGCGCGCAGATTTTACTTTTTCCAGAATACGGAGCGATGGAACTAACTTCGCTGTTAATTGAATCTGACAGAAATGATTTAAAATCACAGGCCAAAAAGCTATTACCGATGATTGATGACTTTAAAAATGTTTTTTCAGAGTTAGCAAAAAAACATAACGTTTATATCATCGCGCCAAGTATTCCTTTTTATCAAAATGATACACTTACAACAAATCGGGTCTTTATTTTTGCGCCAAACGGGCAAATTGAATTTCAAGATAAGTTTTTTATGACGCGCTTTGAAGAAGAAGAGTGGAATATTCAATCCGGCGAACCTGTGATCAAAGTTTTTGAAACTGAAAACGTTAAATTTTCTGTTTCAACGTGTTTTGATATCGAATTTTCATTTCCAGCGTTAGCAGCTTCACACGCTGGAGCTCAAATTATTTTTGCTCCCAGTTGTACTGAAACTGTGAAAGGCGCTTGCCGTGTACATATTGGTGCACGAGCGCGCGCTTTAGAAAATCAAAACTATGTTGTAATTTCGCAAACTGTGGGTGAATCGAAATGGTCTCCGGCAGTTGATATTAATTACGGATACGCAGGGTTTTACGCTACTCCTGATGTTGGATTTCCAGATGATGGTGTATTAAAAACTGGTCAAGTGAATGAACCGGGGTGGATTGTGCAATCGTTACGACTTTCACACATTCAAAGAGTGCGAACATCAGGTGCGGTCTTTAATTTTAAAAAGCATCAAGATCTGCAGAAATCGTTTCCTATTCAGACAAAAATGATTAAACTAACTTAAAAAAGAGAGGCCCTCAGCATGAAATCACTTATTCTTACATTAGCTTTTTTAACAACATCGGCAGTATTTGCCCAAACAGAACAAACAAACCAATCAGTTTTTTCTAAAAGCCAGAAGTTTGATAAAGAAGGTGTAGAACTTTACGATTCAAATTACGAACTTAAGAAATACAAAAAACTAGGTTTAGGAATCGCTACAGGCGGTTTAACGGGTGGTTTAGGCTTGAACTTAGAAGTTAACATTCAACCTGAAGACGCCTTAACATTCGGTATTGGAGCAGGAAAAGCCTACAATTCATTTCATATTGGGTGGAAACATAATTATGAAGCGGCTTACTTATCTCCATATACTAAGGTCGGCTATGCAAACTGGTTTAACTCTAATAGCACATCAGAAAGCGCTTCTAGCAATGATATCTTAAATAGAGTTCTTACTAAAAATCAGATCAAAGAGAACAAGTTCTCGGCGAACTTTTTAGCGGCGGGAATGGGTCTTGAGTACAACCAACTTGAGGGCGATTTAGCGGGTGTAAATTTCTTTGGTGAGTTGATGGTGTTGGGCGAATTAAACTCGTCGATTTATCTTCCGACTGCTGGTCTTGGGGTAACTTATTTTTACTAGTTTTTTGTTCGTTAGTTAGTGGTTGTTTGACCGCTGCGCTGGCTTTACCCTCCGTGGAGAGCCTTTCTGACAGCTGACGCTGTCAGAGGAGAAATAACCTTTTTAAACGCAAAATAGGCCCTTATGGGGCCTATTTTTATTTGTGGATCTCACAGAGTGATTTCTATCCTTCAATTCATTTTGCGCAAAAAAAAAGGACCAACTTACGTTAGCCCTTCCAAAGCTTCTGCTTTACAAAAAGAACTACTTTTTTTTCTTTTTAGTAGCTTTTTTTGTAGTTTTTTTAGCAGCTTTTTTAGTAGCTTTTTTTGCTTTTTTCTTAGCCATGGGTTGCTCCTTCGAAGTGAACGTATTTCTACGAATCACCGTTGTTGTTGTTGTTGGACTTTTCAGTCTCCCTTAATAAAATTGTTAACAAATTGATTTAATCCGTCAACAAAAAAAATTCTTGCATTTATTTTGCAATCCTAACTTTGCGTGAAAGCGAGGTTTGGATGCTCTTTTTACTGATTTCGATATTCGGTTTATTCATTTCGGATCGTTTCGTGTATCGACTTGAGAACTTTCACATCATTTTTCCGAAAATTCGGAAAGTGTTGTTCGTCGTTTTGAATATTCCGAGTCTTTATTTTCTATTTTTCAAAGAACATCTGATCTTGTTCTATATTTATATCGGCGTAATTCTTGTGAGCTTGATCTTTTTAAACATTTATTTCGAATTATTTCTGAAAAAGACGTTTTTCAGAGGGCAAATCAAGGTTCTTGAAGCGATCAACTTGCACATCAAGAGCGGTCAATCACCGATAAAATCTGCAAAAATTGTATTTCAAACACTCACTCATGTTGAAAAAATTGTGTTCGAACCGTTGAATTACATCGATGTTGATGTTGATAAGACACAAGTGGTGCCAATTTACGCGCGAAAGAAGTTTGCGGCCCATTTTTTCGAAGAAACTTATTTTATTTTGCGTTCTTCAACGCGAGTTTCTGATCAAATTGATCAATTTAAACGCGGATTACGCATTCAAAATAATTTACGACATAAGTCGAGACTCTCAGCGCTGCAAGTGCGCGCGCAAGCGCTCGTTGCTTCATTTATTTATGTGTTTTTGCTTTGTTTTGCCATCGCCGAGCTTCAATTAGCAAAGTACCCAGCGGTGATTGCTATTTCACTTTTAATGATGGCAGCGGGCCTTACGATCATTCTTAAGAAAGGTAACAGCGTTAAGTGGACAATCTAAATTTACCGAGCAGTTTACTTTTAATTTGGGAAGTTAAGCGCACAATCGAAAAGAATCTTTCGCTACAACAGGGTTTACAAAAATTTTCACAAAGAATGACGCACAATCAAACTTCTAACGACGAATTTGCAAAAAATTTCATGCAATGGTGGCAAATACGGCAAAAAACTCAAGTCAGTGAACTTTCTCATTTTAACGCACAACATAGAGCCGTCATCACTTTGTTAGAAAACGGGCTGCGTGGACAATCAATTTATGAACCATTGAAAGCACTTGAAGCCGATTTTGTAGAAATGTGTGATGCCGACATTCAAGAACATGCGGCAAAACTACCGCTTCTGTTGCAAATTCCGCTGATTTTTCTAGTGTTTCCGGCGATTTGTATTTTGCTACTGGTTCCGACACTGTGCCAGTTGGCTTTTTAAAAGGTGCGACCGGCAAGGTTTTTCACCTTGTTTTGCCGCCCGTAAAACGATAATTTTGGGAGTATGACAACAAATGAATTATGCTTAGAACTAGTAGCTGAATTGACCAAAAAAAATGTTCAATCCAAAAAAGTAAACCAGTTATGTCAGAAACTGAAAATTCCGTTTAACGGCGATGTCGTTGAACTTATGACTTTTATGCTCGGTTCGGGAATGATCTCGAAAAACACAATGGCTCAAACTAAAACAAAGAAGACAAATCATGACATCAATCTCTAATAATATATTAGACACTATCGGTAATACACCGCTGGTTCGCTTAAATAAAATTGCCGGCAAATCAAAACACGAATTTTTTGGTAAAGTTGAATATTTTAATCCCGGTGGATCAATTAAAGATCGCATTGCAAAATATATGGTTGAAGCAGCTGAAAAGCGTGGCGAATTAAAACCAGGCGGAACAATTGTTGAAGCCACAGCTGGTAATACAGGCATGGGTTTAGCTTTAGTGGCTGCAGTTAAAGGTTACAAATGTATTTTTGTTCTTCCAGAAAAAATGAGTGAAGAAAAAAGAGCAACTCTTCGTGCTTACGGCGCTAAAGTTGTTCTAACTCCGAACGGTTTAGAGCCGCACGATCCATTAAGTCATTATTCAGTGGCAAAAAAAATCGCCGAGAACACTGAAAATTGCTTTTATGCCAATCAATACCACAATATGGATAACTTCGATTATCATTATAATGTAACGGGCCCTGAACTTTGGGAACAAACCAAAGGTCAAATCGACTGCATCGTCGGCGGAGTTGGTACTGGCGGAACTATTTCTGGTGTGGGTAAATTTTTGAAAGAAAAAAATCCAAACTGTAAAGTTTTAGTCGTAGATCCTATCGGAAGTATCATTTACGACTTATTCAAACACGGAAAAATCGTTACTCCTCCTGGTCCTTGGAAAGTTGAAGGCGTCGGCGAAGATATGTTACCGGATAATTGTAAATTAAATGTTTACGATGATTGCGTACAAGTAACTGATAAGGCTGCGTTTCAATTAACTCGTCGTTTAATTGTTGAAGAAGGTCTTTGTGTTGGTCCATCAAGTGGTTTGTTACTAGCTGGTGCTTTGGATTACGCGCAAAAGTTAGAAAAACCATCGAAGATTGTTGTGATTATGCCAGATTCGGGCAAAGCGTACTTAAGCAAAGTATTTAATGATAAATGGATGGTTGAAAACGGCTTAATGAATGCAGACGACATGAAATCGGCCTTCAACACTGAAGTAAAAGCTGCTGAACATCTAAAACAATACACTTAGGAAATTTATGAAAACAGATAGCAAAAATATGAAATTCAATACGCGCGCAATTCATGCGGGCCAATCTCCAGATCCTACAACGGGCGCAATTATGACGCCGGTGTACTTAACTTCAACTTACGTTCAAGAATCTCCGGGCGTTCACAAGGGCTGGGAATATTCGCGCACTCATAATCCAACTCGTAAAGCTTACGAAGATTGCATTGCAAGTTTAGAATCAGGAAAATACGGTTTTGCATTTTCAAGCGGTTGTGCTGCAACAACGACAGTGATGCATTTATTAACTTCTGGCGATCACGTGATTGCTATGGATGATATGTACGGCGGCACTTTTCGTTTATTTGACAAAGTTTTACGTCATCACGGTTTAGATTTTTCATACACTGATTTAACTAAAATTGAAAACGTCGAAAAATCGATTAAACCAAATACAAAAATGATTTGGATCGAAACTCCGACAAATCCCACACTAAAATTAGCTGATATTAAGAAGATTTCTGCGATCGCAGCAGCGAAAAACATCTTGGTTGTCGTTGATAACACGTTTATGTCTCCGTATTTTCAACGTCCTTTAGAATTAGGTGCAAATATCGTTGTGCATTCGGCAACTAAATATCTCGGCGGTCACTCTGACGTAGTTGGTGGAGTTGCAGTAACTAGCGACAAAGCCATCGCTGAAAGACTACAATTTTTAACTAATTCTATGGGTGGAATTCAAGGTGCGTTTGATTCTTTCTTAGCTTTACGTAGTCTTAAAACTTTACCGTTACGTATGAAAGCTCACGCTGAAAACGGTATGAAAGTAGCGAATTACTTAGAAAAACATCCACAAGTTGAAAAAACTATTTACCCAGGTTTAGCTTCACATCCACAACATGCGTTAGCGAAAGAACAAATGAGCGGTTTTGGTGGAATGATTACTTTTTTTATTAAAGGTGGAATGCCAGCGGCGCGTAAATTTTTAGAATCAGTTGAAGTTTTTGCCTTAGCTGAATCATTAGGTGGTGTTGAGTCTTTAGTAGAACATCCTGCGATTATGACTCATGCATCTGTTCCACCGGAACAGCGTAAAGTTTTAGGAATTGATGATTCATTAATTCGTCTATCAGTCGGCGTAGAAGATGTTGATGATCTTCTAGCAGACTTAGACCAAGCTTTTAAAGCTGCAAAAGTATAATTTTTAGATATTTGGCTATTAGCCTTCGGCTAAATATTTTGCCAGTCAGAGAGCTCACAGATAAAGTTTGTGAGCGCTCTCCAGCGTTCTTCAACGTTTTCTCCGTTAGCTTTTAAATCGTTATTCAATTGAACCAGCATATTTAAAATATTTGTGTCGGGATAATCAGTGCGATAGTACAGCATGTACAATTGCGAAACCGTTGCGTTCGATGGTTCTGTTCCTGCTGCAATTCCCAATCTAGACATTACATAGCTCATCGAATTATTTAAACTTGTCGCGTTTTCGCAAATTTTAATCGTATAAGTTTGACGAACTGTTGTTGTATCTACGCGTGGGGCAACATTTACTCCCGAACCATCACCACCACAATCACGACCTGAAGCTGAAGAGTATAAATCACAACCGCCACCAAATTGAGGTAAGCGTGATAAAACCCATTTATTTAATTCGGCGTCTAAACCCGGTAACACTGCACCAGCTTGGTTTGTAAAGACATCACGTATAACACTTGCGGCATACAAACGATTACCAATCACAGGTTTTTGTGTAGAAATTTGCGCCTTGTCAGAGGATGGATGCGACAACGATGTTGGCGCATCACCAGGAACTAAACTTGATAACTCAAGTGTTTGAAATGGCTGTGCGCCACAGTTAGTAAATGCTAACGGTAAGAAAAGAAAAGAAAGCGTAAGAATGCTGGCAATTTTTAATGTTCTTTTGGTCAGACGCATTTTAACCCACAATCTTTCCTTTGAATTGCGAGCTGACGTAATTCAAAGTGTTTCCATTTAATTTCACAACAGGGTTAGCTAAATTTCTGAATGGATTTTCATGTAATCGCAGAACCTCTGCAATTTGTGAAGCTGCGAAAACCGGTCTAGGTGGGCCTTTTATGTTGTAATCTTCGACTTGAGCCGCAGTACCTACAGTTCCACCGTAGTATCCACCAACATCACCTTTTTGAATATTTCCGGTTACAAATGGTCCATTTGTAAAGGCTCCAGAAATAATACTTGTGCCTAATTGATTAAATCCATGATCTGCACCGGCGCCATCAAGACGCGCGACACGAGTGAAATCTCCGACGAAATGTAAAACTGTGTCTTCCCACGCATTTGTGCCAAGACTTGTTTGTTGTGATTGTAAACGCTGCTGAAATTCTGCAACTGCAGATAAAACACCGCGATAAAGACAATTCATCATTAACACTGCTGGAAAAGCGCCCGTGGTATGCATGTCAGATTCATGATTTCCTGTAATCATAGCTCCAGCAGCATTTTTTAGAGTTACATTTTGAATACCGGCATCCATGTGAACTTCAATACTTGAAGCATATTCACCACGAATCATAAACTCAGCTAACGCAAAATTTTCGGCTAACGAACCGATTGTTAGACCTGGAAGAATACTTCGTAAATCTTGATCAGGGCTTAAATCAGGTTGTGAACCACGCATAGCAAAATTCCATTGTGGACCACCAGCAGGAATAATTGGCATGTCTGAAATACCAGGAATATTTTGTGTGCGTACCGCTTCATTAATAATACCGCGGTAACGAGCCACTGCTGAATTCCAGTAACCATCGATGTCGCCGATTCCTTTTTTCAGTAACTGGCGGGCATTATCAAGAGATGATTTTAAAACTTTTGCACCTGTTGCATCGACTGCGCTTAAAGCTTTCAGTTGTGATTGCGCTCTTTCATAAGCGGCGATATTTCTGGCTTTAAGATTTGAAGCTCTTGCTAATTCACCAGCAGAAGGAAGTAAGCCTTCAAATAATGTTTTTAACGGAGTTGCGCCATTAAGAACATTAATCGCTTTGCCTTTTTGTGAGTCGAATTTGTTATATGAACCGCGTTCTGGATATTGCACGGCTTCAAAAGGGCGCGAAGAAATATCAGGACCCAATGCACTCATTGAAGAAATTCCGCCAACAGGAGCCATTTGCGTAGTTAAATTAAATTGGTGGCCATCGATGCCTGAAGAAAAACCCCGAATAGCCATCATATTGCTAAGGATATTTGATAAATTGTATGCACCCATAGATGTTCTTACAGATTGCGAAAACAAATGAGGAACAAGAATACCACTTTGGTTGTAAGTCTTATATTGAAGACCACTGACTCGGCCACCTGAAGATGTGTAAGCTGTCGAGATCATCGGATTAAAATTTAAAGCCGGATCACTTTCATTCGTACGAATCCAGTGATCAAATACAAATCGCGATGGCCCACCCGGAAAGAACACATTTACATAATAGCGCGAAGGTGTTTGATTTACTTCTTCGGCATAGGCTTTTTTAATTAATGAATCGACTAAGCCATTCGCGAATCTTTCGTAAGGAGTTAACATAATACCCGCACCAGCAATACCTAAATGAGCTAATAAACTTCTACGAGAATACATATTAGTTCTCCTCCACGCGGTAGTTTGGATATTTGTAATAATCTGAACCGATAATTTGGCGAACCATATTTGGTAACGATTGAGTCGTACGTAATTCTTTAGCTAACTTTTCGATGAACTTACGGTCTTCTTTGTCTGCGGTTGTTAGTTTACGATTAGTTTCAGAATTTGCAGGATTCGTGCGATCGTAAAGAGAAACATTAATTCCGGTAAAATATTGAAAGTAACGTTTAGCTGCGCATTGATAAAAATCTTCTGTTTCAGACATAGCCTGACCCATTTCTTCAGAATTATTTACTGAACGGTCCACTAAGGCGCCTGTTGCTGAACGATAATATAATCTGCCTTTAGGTTCTTGACGCTGAAAATTCGTCACGGGTTCTGAAGGCCAGCCAGTAACCGACGGCAAGACGGCTTTGAAATTACCGACAAGAATTGTATTTTTCAGATAATTAGTGAAATCAGAATTACCTACGACGCGATTTCTTGCGACATAAGCAAAAGGATCAAGAGTCGCATGGCACATGACACAGCTTGAAGAATTTCTAAATGGGGCTGATGAATTTCCAACAACGAATTGCGAGATATCACTTTCACGTAAAGAAGGAAAAGGTGAACACATTAAAGATTCCATAGCAGCTTTAGTCCAAGCACGTGGAACTTTTGTAGAACCATTAAAAATCTGACCTTTTGTGTGTCCAGAATTCATCATGAAAAACGTTGAAGACCCTAAGATTCCGCCACCACGGTTTTTATAGATATCGAATGTATAATCAATTGTTTCACCGTAACGAACTCTGGCATTTTCATCTCCATGAAACAGGCGTAAATAAAAATTTGGAATCATTGCCGAAAACGTATTCATCTGAACGCCAACAATTTCACCGGCATTCATTCTTGGTAATGTAACGAAATCTTCAGCAGGTCTATTAGGTAGATCTTCAATGCCCAAAAGTCTTACGCTGGCATCTGCAAAAGTAAATTTATTCTCTTGAATAGCAGCGTTATTGCCGGCGTAAAAACGACCAGGCACTGTCATCTGTGGCGTAAAACCAAGAGCAGCACTGATTGAACGGTCTTCTTGACGGATAGCCTGTACACCTTGTGATCCGCGTAAAATATTTTTGTATTGAGCATCTGGAAGAAATAATTGGCGAGTAATAAATAATGCAGGCTCATTCGCATCGAAGACATCCATAGTTGATCCATCAGTTTCAAGACTGTAATCAGTAGATTGCTCTAAGCGAGAATTGTTAAACCACGAGCGATGAAAATCAGTAAATGTTTTTACGATTTTAATCGTTAACGGATTAATCGTGCGAAGACGACCATTTGAATCAAAGTCAGCTTCAGATAAAAGCTGTGCACAAGCTTGAACTCCGGTGATTTGTTTGTTTTTAATTTGAGTTATGCGCGCATCATTGATGGGCACGGCAACTTGGCTAAGTTGGGCATAACAGCGTTTGTATATTTGTGCTTCTGTAAGTGGTTTCGCTTTTGCCTGTAAAACAAAAAACAAAACCAGCAATACACTATATAGTGAATGCATGATTATTCCCCCACATATAAGCTTACGACATAAACCAGCTCTTACTAAAGGCCAGCGGGGGAGTATCTCAATTTGGGACAAATTATTAGAATTTATAGCCTAATCTGAAGTTAATCTGTTGCGTTTTGATATCGCCATCAGGGTATAAGAAGTAATCTAATTGAATCGGAAAAGCTTTACCATCATCAGTGGCAATGTCCATTCCGGTAGCTAAGATAAAAACTTGGTTGGTCGTCAGTGAAGAAGTTTCGATAATATCGCTAGAACCAGAAGATAAATATAAAAACCCGACACCCATTCCAAGCCAGTAACGACTGCCAGAAGCGTATTGCGAGATATCATACTGTGCGTACGCATGCGCCGTTAAATAATTTAAACTTACAGTGCGAGTGATCGTCGGAGTCGCAGTCGGAGCCCCTGTGGCTTTAAAGGTTTCATATCCAGCCACACCTCGAAGCACTAAATCAGGTAAAAAACGATAGTCAAAAAATCCTGCTATGTTAAATCCTGTGCCCTGCATTTTCGTATTAGGTGTTTTAATTGTCATTGTATTTGAAGAAACACCTGCAAGAAATCCAGTTTCTGCCATGGTTTTCTTAGCTTCTCCGGTTAGCACACGAAAGGCCGTATTTACTTTTGCTGTGCCCTTAACAACTTGGCCAATAGCTCTAGCACCGCGTATTTGAATAATTTTAACTTGAGCACTTTTATCGGCAGCAATCACGACACTGTTCACGCTGACAGTCTTTGTTTCTAAGGGTTCTAATGAAAATAAAACGCGGTTACCTTTAACAACAACGGCCTGTAGCGCGAACGACAGTTCTGAAAATACCGTTAAGGCCGTGAAAACAAAAAGAAATAAGTAAATTTTCTTCACTGATTTTAGACTAAATTCAATCATCAGCCGTAGCAATCACATAGAGACGTCTCAACCTTTGGTCTATCTCAAATCTAGACGTTTCTTCAAATTAATTAGGGTTTTGTAGCAGAAGAAAGTTACTATTTAAGGAGGGGATTTATAACTACATGAAAATATTCAAAGCACGTCGAAAAAATGTAATTTTCGTGGCCACAGTTATTTCGGGCTGTTTGCTTTTTTTATTTCAGAATTGTAGTAAAGGATTCGAAGTTAAAGAAGACTTGCTATCGCAAGGAGCAATTCTAGATTACGGGCTAAAGCTCGATTCACAATACCTTTCAAGCTTAACAACATCTGATAATATCAGCTACTGGCAACAAGACTCACAAGTTTTAGTTGATAACACGCCTGCAATTGCTACTGACTGGTCGATGTTAGCTGTCATTACAAACACAGCTGATGGTGATTTAGTTTCTGTGAATTCAGGTTCGGGTTCTGAAGAAAGTCGAATGACTATTTCTGGCGGTAAAATCACTCTTACACAAATCAGTAATGCGTCTAATTACGCGATTAGCGAATTTCCGACGACGGGTTTTAATCCGACAACAATCTTAGCTTTTTCAAGTGGACCAAAAATTAGTAATGCCGTTGTTTTAGTGGATGGCTATTTACAAAAAGCATCGACGATTAGTACGGGTACGAATTTAGATTTTTCTTTATTAGCTAAAGCCCTTGAATTTAACTCGAGTAAAGTTAAAGAAATTATTTTTTACCCTCGCGCACTGAATGCGGCTGAGCTTAATGTGATGTCGCGCCATTTAGCTTTAAAATATAATTTAAAAACTGTCGTGCTTGATCCTGCTGTGCTTGATAATCCAAGTAGTGGTGGAGGTAGCAGTGGCGGTGGTGGATCAGGCGAATCTGCACAAGCTCTGGCAGCAGTAGCTGTGATCAACAATCGTTGTTTAAGTTGTCATAGCAGTTCTAATAACGGTGACTTTCGTTCTTTAACGACGTCGAAAGCGATTCAAAAACAGTTAATCACAGCGGGTAACTTAGCAAATTCTAAACTTTATTACCGTCTATCTGGTTCATCAACAGCCGGCGGCCCAAAGAACATGCCAATGTCTGGCTCAATACCACCATCTGAAGTCCAGGCGATTGAAGCTTGGATCTTGAGTATCCAATAAATACAGGAAATAATTTTTTTATGAAGAAACTCATTTTTACAACAGCGTTGTTATGTTCATTTAATCTTTGGGCTCAAGTCACAGTTGATGTCGTCTTAAACCCTATGGGAAATTTCAAAGCAAAAACTGACAGTATTTCAGGTGTTGCTGAGGTGACAGGAACTGATGTGAGCGCGAAAAATGTAAGAGTTGATTTACGCACATTAAAAACGGGAATTGAAGTACGTGATAAACACACGCAAAAACATTTACACACTGATAAATTTCCTGAAGCTATTTTAAGTATTGCTAAGGGTAAAAATGGTAAAGGTATTGGCCGTATCAGCATCAATGGCCAAGAAAAAGAAATCAAAGGCACTTACAAAATTGTTGGTAAAAATTTAGAAGCTGATTTTTCTTTAAATTTACCTGACTTTAAAATCACTGACATCAATTACATGGGTGTAGGTGTTGAAGACGAAGTTAAACTGCACGTTATAATTCCGATTGGTACAGCAGCCGCAACACCTGCTGCGCCAGTTTCAGCCCCAGCTAAGGTTGCACAACCAGTTGCACCCGTAAAAGCTGTCATGCCCCCGGCGAAAAAATAATTTAAAATAAATAATTCAAACCGATTTTCCAAAGTGTAGCATCGCCATTAATTGATCCTGCACTTTGAACGAATTCGATATAGTCGGTTAACTGCATAGTTAAATCACCAAGTACTGCGAAATTAAAATTATGCTTACTTGTAGCTGTTATCCCGTTGTAATCAGCCCATTTAGTGCTTTTATAAAAAGCTAATCCTTGTACGCCGAATGAAATAGGTTTTGTTAATCGATAGTAAATTTTTGGTGTTACGCCCAATAAAAACCATTGAGCTCCACCAGAATAACTTAAAGTACCACCTGAACCAGCAGCAACGGCTCGGCCTAGACCTGCGATAGCGCCCATACTAAATCCAAGACCTTGCACAGAGGTTTGCTTTTGAAACTGAATAACCGTACCGCGAAGACTGGCATAATCTTTATCGAGAGAAATGTTTTTTTCTAAATTCAAATCTTCTTGAAACTGAATGTGCGAAATACCCACGCTTTGGTAAGTGTAAGTTTTTGATTGAGCAAAAGCTGAAGTAGAAAACAAAAAGAAAAATAAAAAACTAATAGGAAACGTGAAATTGTGATTGTAGCTGCCAACTGTCTTCACTTGCGCCCCCTTCAGAAAAAGTTTTACCATTAACGGCCATCAAACGAACTTCAGTGCGCGGCATAGGAAAGAAAATCGTTCCTAAACTCCAGCGGTAGTTTTCATCTGAAGTTTTATTCATATCATCACGGCTAAATTCGATATTTGATAACACGTTATATCCACGACGTAAATTCACCATCGAACTTAGCCATACATAAGACCCAAGCGGTGTTTTATCAGTTGTTGTGATAGTTTTATTTTTCTTTTGTTTTAAGCCAGCTTCCGCTAAGAAAGATGAACCTTTGTCTAAGCCAATGCGTGTGTGCATTGAAAAAATATTCCAAGCCGTGCTTTCGCTTGATGAACTTAAAAACGAAGCTCCAATTTTTAATTTTTCAACCAGTTGATATTCACCAGTCATTGCTAAACCTTGTTGTTTATCGGTTTTAGGTTCTTTAGCGTTTCCAACAAAATAATTTAAAGCCACATCCCATTCAGGGTATGTAATATGAAAAATAGCTCCAAGAGACTGATCGAACTGACCTAAACGTAACGGGCTTCGATGAACGGCCGTATGATCTGCATCGCGAATACCAAAAGTCTTATCCATTTGGCCAACATACAACCAATAGGTGTTCGTCATTTTCCAACGTAGGTAATATTCTTTAGAATACGTGCTCCACTTTTGAATATCTGGATAAGGTGGGTAGCGATCGGCATAACTAGTTGTTGTTACTAAAGTTACTTTTTGTTTTTTATCAAAAAAGAAATTTAGATTTAAATCTGTCTGCATGTTGATGTAACGATCAACTTGATTTTTTGCAGAGCCTGGATTGTTGCGCATCCATAAACCGCGATATTTAAAACCTGGGCGCAACCACCACGGTAAAGGTGTTGCACCTAAAAATCCCGAACGCGCAGAAAGTTCTTCGTCAGAAATTTTATCATCGTAAATATCACGAGCCGCAATTTCATTCGTAAAAAGTGCGCGGCCGTAATCATTTAAAGCTCCACCGCCTGAACCACTGTAATGGCAGGTAATGCATGATGAATAACCGTAACCGATAAAGTGAGGGTAGGCCTTTACAGAGATTGTTAAAAAAGTTGAGCCGATGAAAATGAATAGGGCTAAATAAGACTTCAAGATGTTATCTTTTAATTAAATTAGGCAAAAATCAAACTCTGTAGAGGCTAAATAATTGAGCAACAGTTAAATATGATCATTCTTTAATCAAAGATCGCCGTGAATTACACTTAAGTCAGCAATCAGACAGGCTAAATAGTTGACTTGAATAGTTCAAATAGCTAGTTTGCAAGTTCACTTTTCACGATCGGCCAAGTAGCTCAGTCGGTAGAGCAGATGACTGAAAATCATCGTGTCGGCGGTTCAATTCCGTCCTTGGCCACCATTCTTCTTTTGTTTAGAAACAGATTAATACTTTTTAAAGCCCGGACAAGTTTCAGTCCAAGAATCGTTTACGCTATAGCAATCTTTTGAAGAACAAATTGAATCAAAAGTTAGAGACTCAAAAGTAACGGGATGTTTTCCTAAAGATCCAAAATCTTGTATTTCATTGTTTGTTGGATCTTTTTTAAGAACATCTCTTAAACACATTTTTACCTGAGTATGTTTATTCAAAATTTTCTCTACTTTTTTCAAGTGTTCTAAGCAAACAGATTTTTCTTGGTGAATTGAATACATTACAGGAATCACTTCGCTGTTGTTGTTCAGAATATACATCATGTATTGATGTCTCCACTTATTCTCTGCCTCGGCATTCAAAAAAAGACATTCTTGCTTAACATGATTAGAGGCCACAGTTAAAACATGAAGTTCTTTAGGGTAAGATTTTGTATCAAAAGAATCGATTCGAAAGGCATCATTGCTTTTACAACCAAACAATAAAAAAATAAAAAAAGACAGATAAACACTATTTTTTAAGTTTTGCATATAGCTCTCGATATTTTTTTAATGCAGGTTTTTTAAAGTCAGATTTGCTCTTAAGTAAACCTTTATATTCTAAAACAATATCTTCAGGAGTTGCGGGCCTTCCAAGTTTACTTTCTGCGCGAGCCTTTTTGTAGGCGAGCCATCTAACTGCAATAGGTATGGCTAAGCTGGGTTTTTTTAAATCCTTTTGACTAATATTATTAAAGATAAAATCTTTGGCTTCACCATCTGGGTCCTGAACAATTTTTAAAGTTTCTTTAGTTATTTGTGAGATACCAATTGCTAGAGGATTTTTGGGATCGATTTTAAAACCAGATTCGCTACCTATTAAGGCCTTAATCATATCGGGATCGAGCTTGGGGTTGATATTGAAAAGGTTATTAAAATAATCTGTCCAAATAGCAATTAGATCATTGTAAGTGTTGTCATCTTCAAAATCTAATTCTTGTGCGGAAGGGTGTTGAATATTCTTTAAATTGTAACCGTTTGATATTTTGTATATTTCCAATTCATCCAAATAAGTACCAGGTAATCGTCGTAAATGGTTTTTGGCGCTGGGCTTTACGCGTCTCGGATGAGTGTGTACGATAGTTTTTTTCACAGATTTTTTCGCCATGTCTGATGCTAGCGTTGAGAAAATTGGAAAACAAGTTTGGTTTCAACCCGACACAACTGGCTAGAACCGCTAGACGAACATCCGTATTCTGTTTCTTTACTATTCTGCCGATAAGTTCATGAAGTCTTACAACGAGGAGTCTCTTCATGGCGAAACAATCTGACGATCCAAAATCACTTTCTGAAGCGATTGAAAAATTAGAAAACGCCGGGCGTGGTAAAGTTCAGGATTTTAAAGAAATTCTAGAAAAAGATTACAACGAGCTTCGTAAAACGCTGGATGATCTTAAGCCGCATTTAGATGCGTTAAGAGGAAGTGTTGAAACCGAAGTTAAAAAAACAAAAAATCAAGTTGAAGAAAAAGTAAAAGAAAATCCGTGGATTACTATCGGTATCATTGGATTAGTGGCCTTTGTGATTGGATGGATATTCAGTCAGAACAAAAAAGGCGAATAACGAATGGGTTTTACGCGAAAAATATTTTCATATTTTTTGAGTCAGATGGCGTATCAATACGCTTTCGGAAAAGTAAAAAAGAAAGCCGTATTAATTTATTTAAAAGCTCTTCAGGCTATGCGTCGAAGCATGTTAATCGCTGTAATGGTTTTTTGTTTCTTGCAGTTAATGATATTTGGATTCTTAGGAACAGTCGCAACAGCAATCTGGCTTATGCCTCAAGATACAAATACTAAGCTTTATTATCTGTTAGGATTTTTTGCGTTTATTTTTACCGTTCCGTTCGTAGCGCTTTGTTTTATTTTTTCAGAGAAGCTTTGGTTTCGCATTTCAGGTGCAGAAAAGCTTTTAAAAGAAGTATAAATCTACGATGTGGGGCATAAAACCCTGCGGCGATATTTGCAGTGTGCTCTACTGTAGCAAACAGGAGCACAGCAATGAACACACTTTCATTACGTCTAAAAGAATCTTCAATGGAATCTCATCAAAACGCCGAAAACTCTTCTTTCATAAAAGATTTATTTCAAGGATCTTGCAGTGAAAATTCTTACGCGCAGTATGTTTGGGCTTTGAAAGAAATTTATCAAGCTCTTGAAGAGGCCTTAGATCAGCACCAAAATCATGAACAAGTTAAGTTAGTTTATTTTCCAGAATTATTTCGTACAGAGCCTTTGCAAAAAGATGCACAAACCTGGGCACCTGCAGAAGTGCCTGAAACATTAAAGGCCGCAGTCGCACAATACGTTTCGCATATTAAAAATTTAAAAGTAAAACAACCGCACTTATTAGTAAGCCATGCTTACGTTCGCTATTTAGGCGATCTTTCAGGCGGGCAAATTTTAGGTCGCATTCTAAATAGTCGATGGTCAAATAATCCGGGCCTAAATTTTTATAAATATTCTTTTAATGATTTCACTGACAGAAAAAATCAATATCGTGCAAAGTTAGATGAAATTGGTCAGCAGCTTCCGGCTCATGTTGATGAAATGTGTGATGAAGCAGTTACAGCGTTTAAGTTAAACGAAAATGTCTTTGCAGCCTTACATTAACAGTAAAAGTGCTCTACTCGTTCTCAAGCCTCAAGAAGTCGATCACAAACTATCTTATTCAAATACGCTGACAACGATCTGAGAAATTATAAATTAGGTCGATATTTTTATTCGTGTTATCTTACAAATACGTAATAGCTAAGTTAGAGACCTTGTTCATTCTGTTCAATTCCTCCGAAATAGCGCTCAAGCCTTCAGGAGGTATTCAATGAGTAAAAAATTATACATCGGCAATTTGCCATATTCTGCGACTGATCAATCACTAGGTGATAAATTTTCAGAATGCGGAACAGTTCAATCATGCAAAGTAATCACTGACCGTGATTCTGGCCGCAGCAAAGGTTTTGCATTTATCGAAATGTCGACAGCTGCTGAAGCTACAAATTCAATCAGCCGTTTTAACGGAACTGATTTAGATGGTCGCGCGATGAATGTTTCAGAAGCGAAACCACAAGCTCCACGTAATTCATACTAAGTTTATTTTTTAGATATAAATTAATATTAAACCGGCCTTTATAGGTCGGTTTTTATTTAAACCGACGGAGGAATCTTTGAACTCACAAATAATTTCATTTAACTGCATTCTTAAAAACAAAGCGGGCTCGTTAATTAGCTCAACTTATAATCGTGATGTTTTAACTGTAGCTGATGCAAGTGAGACTATGCTTTTAGGGCTTTCTCAGGGTTTAAAAGATCTCAAAAAAGGTGAACACCGCAAAATTAGTATTTCTGCTAATGAAGCGTATGGTTTTTATGACTTACAAAAAATTATTCTTTATCCCGTCAAAAAGCTCGCTAAAGATCTTCGCATTGGCCAAACCATTTCGATTATCGGTAAAAGCGGAAACAGCAGAACATATAAAGTTTTAGAATTTCATAATGACTTTATTAGCCTTGATGGAAACCACCCTTTAGCAGGGCAAGATTTGGTTTTCGAAATTGAAGCCTTAGAAGTTCGTGATGCCACAAGCGACGAAATCAGCGCCTCGGCTAATCGTGTAGGCACTACGTTTTTTCACTAGTGATGGCGCACCACCCCTAATTGCTTTATTCTATGACATAAAAATTTAATAGGTTATTTGTATAAAGTGACTAAAGTTAATCGTTGGACATGCATCATGCTACTGTTTGTGCTTGGATTTTTATCTATTAAAAGTCTATTGCCAAACGTAGACATGTCTTCGACAAACGATTATGAGTTTGCTCACATTCATAATTATAAAGCGCACAAACAAATAGCTAAGCGCAACTCTCTCGAAAAAACCACTGACGATTCAGAAGATAATGAATGTCATGAGGGTAAAGCTTTACAAGCTCTTCCAGCTACCAAAGAAATTAAATTCGATCTTTCAATTCCAAGCTATGTCTTGGTTTATGATCTAGTTTACGAACTTGAAAACAATTTCAAGAGTCCGTACCTAGAACCACATCGTAAACCACCAAAACAAGCCTAAATATTTTTTTAAAAAATCACAAGTTACAATCAATGGCGATCTTTATCGTCAGACTAATTTTAATATTTTATCTATAGGAATACATATGAACTTAAGGCTATTTTCAGTTTTTTTATTAACATCAGCGATGGGCTTAAATACTTTCGCTTTAACTGCACCAAACATGAGTGCAAACACTTTGTTTCTTTATCGTAATTCTAACTTTCATAAAGAAGATGTCAACGTTACGACGCCAGATCAAGAACCCAACGGCTTTGATTTACAAGAGGCAGAGCTTCAGTTTTATGCCGACGTTGACCCTTACACACGTCTGAATGTTTTGCTAGCTGTAGCGCAGTCTTACGTAACGGATAACACAACAGTTTCACAAGAGTGGGGAATCGAACCCGAAGAAGTTTTTGCTGAATCAAATGCATTGCCAGCAACAACTTTAAAAATTGGTAAATTCAAAGCGTTCATGGGTAAACATAATACGTTACACAGTCATGCTTATTCTTTTATCGGTGCACCACTAGCAAATACTACGCTGTTAGGTGATGAAGGTTTAAACGATGCAGGCATTTCAGCAGCCGTATTACTTCCGTCATCTTGGTTTAGTGAATTCACTGTTCAATACTTGCGCGGTAAGGGTGAAAATGAACAATTCAATTCACCAACTCCAGGTGCTGGCGTTGGGTTAATTCACTGGAAAAACCTTGTCGATTTATCAGACGATCTAACGGTTGAGTTAGGTGCATCGTATGCCAACGGACAAAACTCTTTCAGAAAAATCACAACATTATCAGGTGCTGATTTAACTTTTAAATGGCGCCCAAGTGATGGAGGCAGATACAACTCTTTAATGTGGGCGACAGAATATTTATCTCGCACACAGAATAAAGAAGCTGTAACGGCTGAAAAAGGCACTGGTCTTGCTTCATGGATTCAATATCAGTTTGCTGAAAGATGGGCGGCACTTGTTCGTTACGATAATTTAGAAGTCAAAGATTCTTTTGATCCAACAAATTTATTAAATGATAAAACCGAAAGAAATTCACTAGCGTTAGTGTATTCTCCGTCAGAGTTTTCATCGTACAAATTTGAATACAATCAAAAACATGGTGGCGAAACAAACAGTGATAATGAAAACACAGAAAAATCAGTTTTCTTACAAGCTAACTTCACAATCGGCGCACATCCGTCGCACACATATTAAATAAATAGAGGATTTATGAAAAAATTATTATTAATACTTTTGTTTCCAGTTTTTGCGATGGCAAAAATTCAAGTGGCCACGACAACAACTGATCTAGCAGCGCTTGTAAAAGAAGTGGGACAAAATCAAGTTGAGGTGTTTTCAATTGCAAAAGGCACACAAGATCCGCATCAAGTTGAAGCTAAACCTTCTTTTATGATCAAACTAAGAGATTCTGATTTAGTCATTGCTCAGGGGTTAGAATTAGAATCGGCATGGATCACTCCGTTAATGCAAGGTTCAAGAAATGCAAAATTAGCTGCTAAAAATGGGCTTTTAGAAATTGCAGAATTACTTGAACCGATTGAAATCCCGAAAGGCAATGTCTCACGAGCCGAAGGTGATGTTCATCCGGGGGGTAACCCGCATTTTCAATTAGACCCGATCAGATTAGGTAAAGCGGCAGTGATTATTGCGCAACGTTTTGGTGAAATTGATCCAACACAAAAAACATTTTTTGAAACCAACGCAAAAGCTTTTCAAAAAAAGATGGATGATAAAACCAAAGATTGGCAAGCCCGCATTAAAAAAGCAGGAGTTAAAGAAATCGTAACGTATCATAAAACGTTTTCCTATTTTTGTGATCGCTTTCAATTGCAATGTGACGTGCACCTAGAGCCAAAACCGGGTATTCCGCCTACAGCCAGTCATCTCATTTCAGTTATAGACCAAATGAAAAAAAGAAATATTCATTTAGTTTTAATTGAAAATCTTTACGAAGACTCTGTAGGGCAAAAACTAAAACAACAAATTCCAACAGTTTCAGTTAACCGAGTGCCCGTGTCTGTTGAAGGCGAGCCAAGTCTAACAACAAACGAACAACTCATTGAACGCTTAGTTAAAGCTATCGAAGAAGGAAAATAAAATGCAAGTACTTGAATTTTTAGCAGCACCATTTGCTTTAGCTATTTTGCTTGTAGGAATTCATGCTTATTTAGGGCTTCACGTGTTAAAACGTGAAGTCATCTTTGTAGACATAAGTCTTTCACAAGTGGCAGCGTTAGGCAGTGCCGTCAGTTTATTCTTTGTTCACGATGGCGAAAGCATCGCTTTAAGTCTTGGTTTGTCGTTAGCATTTTGTTTGGCGACATCTTTTATTTTAGCGCTCTTAAGACATTACGAAAAATCAACGTCACAAGAAGCCCTCATCGGCATGACCTATGCCTTGTCGAGTGGGGCATTGATTTTAGTTGCAGATAAACTTCCGCATGGGGCTGAACATTTAAAAGAAGCACTCATTGGTAATATTCTCTTCGTCACATGGCCGCAGGTTTTTCAAACCTTGGTGATTTATGCCATTATCGGAGTTATCCACTGGTTTTTCCGCAAGCAATTCTGGAAAGCCTCAGCCGGAGAAAAAGGAATGTTCTGGTGGGATTTTTTATTTTATTTCTTATTCGGAATCGTCATCACATTTTCAACTCGTCATGCTGGCGTGTTGGTGGTGTTTTCAATTCTTGTGGCTCCGGCCGCTTTGGCTTCTAGATTTTTTTCTTCAGCGAAGCGCATCGGATCTTGTCTAACGCTAGCATGGCTTGCCGGAGTTGTAGGTATTGGGTTGGCATTTTTGCTGAGCTATTATTTAGATTTACCATCGGGCGCGAGCATTGTTTGTACTCTGACGGGATTATTTTTTCTTACTTTATTTGTTCGCCCTAAGAAATTACAAGCCTGATCAAAGTGACACCGTTTTTTTGAGTTAATATTTTTTAAATTTTAAATAGAACCATTCTGCACCTTGCAGATGGTCTATTTTTTATTCTTTTGAATTTTTATTCGAAATATAAAAACATGTGTTTATTGAAAAACATAAACATCAAAAGGAATAACGATGAAAAAAATATTTTTAATTGCAGCAATGATGATCGGTTCAATAGCGCAAGCTCAAGTTCAAAACGAACCAACAACAGAAGCCACAGGTGCTTATTTTAACTGGGGCCGTGCAGGCAACGGTTACGGGTATTGTTATGAATGGGCTAGCACTGGTGGTGTGTTAAACGGTGGATCACCAGTCAGTAATTATAATTGTGAACGTGTACGTCCTTCATTTTTCAATTGGGGTCGCGCAGGTAATGGCTACGGATATTGTTACCAATACACTCCAGATGGAATTGCAATGAACGAAGGTAATCCACAAAGTAATTACAGTTGCGAACGTACAAGCCGTTCGTATTATTCATGGGGCGATGGTAATGATGGCTTAACTCACTGCTATCAATACACGGCAAACGGATTAGTTTTGAACCAAGGTTCACCTGTTGGTGACTACCTTTGTAAGTAAACAAACAAGAGGTGCCTCTCCTAAAAATGGGGCATTTTTGTGCGGATCGGTGATAGAAACCTGACTCAGCTCCATTAAAAGCGCTTTTAACAGAAAACGAATTATTTGCTAGGTAAAGACGCAAAAATAGCGTAAACCAAAGACTCAACCGTTCTGTACTATCGATCAAAAGCATAAAGCTCTTTCTTCTTAGGCGAACACTTATTCCTGAGGAGGAATTATGAACAACAAACTATACGTTGGAAACTTATCATTCAAAATGGATGAACAAACTCTAACTAACTTATTTTCTGAAGTTGGAAACGTTCAATCTACAAAAATCATCATGGACCGTGAATCTGGTCGCTCTAAAGGTTTTGCTTTCATCGAAATGTCGACTGAAGCAGAAGCTAACGAAGCAATCCAAAAATTAAACGGTTCTGAGCAATTACAACGTGCTATGACTGTTACAGTTGCTAAACCAATGGAACCTAAAACTAATCGTGGCGGTGGCTTCGGTGGTGGCGGATCTCGCGGTGGCGGTCGTTACTAGTGGCTAAAGATGACCTTGTAACTCTGAAAGGCAAAATTCATGACCTTTCAGGGGGCGGCGTTTACCACATCACTCTAGATAACGGCGTAAAAGTCCAAGCTAGATTATGTGGAAAAATGAAAAAGTTTAATATCAAGGTTGTCGTTGGTGACTCTGTTGATGTGGGATTGTCTCCGTACGATCCCACTCACGGATTAATTACTCACCGACACAAAAATATTGGTAGATGAGAACATACCAACAAAGTTTCATTAATCTCTTAAAAAATAAAAATCTAAAAGAAAATGAAAACGACATTCTTGCTCTCTGGCAGTCATTGCCAGTGCGCGAGCGTGCATCTTTATTTATCGATACAGCTCTTTTGATTACATTACTTCGTTTTGTACAAGAGCAATACTGGATCTTGAACCAAGAACGTGAAGAACCAGCCCACTTCGGAAATTTCGTAAAAAAATACTTCAAATCCGAACTTTCTTTAATTTTATTCCTACATGCTACTCTTGAATCGTCAGTTGTGACTGACATTGAAGAAATGCGAGCTAATTTACTAGTTATTCTAAAAGTACTTTTACCTGTGATGGTTAAGCACGAACAAGCTGATCACATCGTTTTTGCAACTGAGTGTTTGAAATTAATGGTCGATATCTTTGAATTCGAACAGCAACTTCACAATGTTTACGAAGACAAAAAAGAAGTCGCAAATTTTACTTTAGATCGTACGTTTGATGCTTTGGATATCGTCTTTAATTTAGATTACAAGAGCGAAATGCAATCTACTGACCCAGATGAGACCCTTGAGAGAATCTTTCAAGGATCAGGCGTTGGCGTTCAATCAAGCTATAACACGATTATCATGGCTTTGAACTTTTTAAGACTTCCACAAAATGCACGTCTGACTGATTTAGGTTCAGGCTTTGGCCGCGTGGGATTAGTGATTAGTTTATTAAGACCAGATATTAAATTTATCGGCTACGAATTCGTTGCAAGTCGCGTAGATTTAGCAAACGCCGCCGTTAAAAAATTGGGTATCGATAAGCAGTTGTTCTTTCATCAAGATTTATCATTGCCTGAGTTTAAAATTCCAGACGCAGAAGTTTATTACTTATTTGACCCATTCACTCAAGAAACCTACAGCCACGTGATCGCCCAGTTAAATCAAATTGCTTCGCAAAGAAAAATTATGATTGTAACTAAAGGCAACGCGCGCGAGCAGTTTATGACGGGCAGTGAGAAGAAAAACTGGTCTGCTCCTCAAGTGTTAAACTACGCTAATTTTTGTCTTTTCCGCTCTCGGGGTTAAATTTCTTCCGATAGCGCGAACAATTGTATATTTAATTGATAAACTTCTTCAGAGTCTTGATACGAGCTTGCGAGTTGGTTGATTTCTTTTCTGAAGGCGCGAATTTTTTCTTTTATTTCTGGCAACTTATCTTTAGGAATTGAAATTGTAGCACCAGCCATTTCGCGCTCTGTAAGTGGCTTGTGTTTTAAAGCTTCGAAAGCTAAGCGAATCATGGATTGGTGATATTCAAAAACAGCAATAGATCTTGTATCGTCAGCAACAGTGACTGCGCCTGATGCTTGTTTAAAACCGTTCAATGGATCAGTTTCAATCATGTTTAATTTTAATAATTTTTCTAAAGTGTCTTTGGCTTGAGTTGGCGTGATCTTGTTGCCAAGGCGACGACTGATCCATTGTGGATCAGCTTTAAAAACTGTTAAGCCGATTAATACATAAATGGCTACAAAATACCATTGAGATAAGAAGTCGAATTTATCTTTTTCGAGTTTGTATAAGCCTGATATCGTAGCTTTCATCGAAATGATTTCGCCGAAGTAGCGAGCTTTTAATTCAAGCTCATTAGTTTGGGTGTATAACACCATTAATTCAAAATATCGTTTTTCTTTTATTGAAAGTTTTAAACCATCAGAAAATTTTGAGATGGTTTTGATTGATAAATTTCTTTCGCCTTTGATAATCATCAAAAGATGCGACGGCGAACTTAAACCAGCTTGGCGAGCAAAAACCCTGTGACTGTAACCAGGGTTATTGATTTTTTTTTGCGTATAGTAATCAGCCAGATATTTTCTGTAATCACTGTATTCAAAAATGTTGGTTTCAGAGCCTTGAGTCACTTTTATAAGTTCCTTGTTATGGGTGTTAAGCCCCTAGACAGTGCCACTAATGGCCTACCAATGGGTCAGTTATAGCGACCACAATTGTTCTGTCGTAGGTTTTGAATACCTATAAAGAGTATTTGCAATTTTCGCGACTACTGTACTCAAAATTAGACATTCCTGTACATTTTGCAATTAAAGTGTACATATTTGCAAGTATAAACTATTGAATTTACTATGCATTTTCAATGAATAGGCTAATTTTGTTGTACACAAATGTATACATAATGTGTACGTCAAATTGGATCTAAAAAAGTGTTTCGGTTAACTTCCATTCATACGAACTACTTATGAAAAAAAGGAAGTTATATGAAACAGCAGGATTTAAAAAACATTACAGCGTCTTTGTTTTTTGCTCTAACAACTTTAGGTTGTTCGATGGTGAGTTCTGCTCTTGGTATGGAGATTACAACAGTAAAATCTGAATTAGTAAATGATGTAACACTAACATCACGTTACACAGGCGGAGATTTTTCAACGGCCTCTTATAGTTTTAAATTTTTAAGTCATGACCTTGAAATTACAGATAACAATATGGATCTTATTTTTGAAGCTCGTGAAGACTTCAAAGATTTTTTTAGTGTTAATATGTCTGTTGACGACAACAGCTTAATTTATGATTTAGGTGAAAAAAGTTGTGCAACTCTTTCTAAAGCAGAGACTGATGCTTCGAAATTAACACCAGCGATTACGGCAGAAATAAAAAAAGGTCACTGTTACTTAACTGATAACAATGATGAATCTGGTCGCGTAGTTACGGTATTTCATGTTGCTGAACATAAAAAAAGTTTTTCAGTTAAAATTAATGAAATCAAAGTTTTAAAACAAGTAAATTTAAAAAACTAATTTTAAATTTTAATCGATATAGTCAGCGCCGTACACGCTAGATTTGAAAACGTCTTCAGGAACGAAGAGGTAGCCATTTTCACAACGTACTTTATAATAACGATCGCACTCAGGGCCCCACGAATTTTTTAGAATGTATTCGCATTTACCCGTGGCAGAATTAAATTTTTTGCCAGCTAGGGTGATTGCATGACGAGGTTGTTTGTTAATGCTGGATTTTCCGAAGTTATAAATTTTATCCATAAAAATTGAAACTGAGACTGGCTGCTTTTTACTAAGTACGCGGTCGATATCATCAAAGTCAGAGCTTCTTAGAATTTCAGAGGGGCTGCTTTCGTTATGTAAGTTTGTAAATCGCATTGGCGTACTTGGCTTAATGCGCGGTTCACAGGCCTTGTCAGCTACATTAGAAGCGGTATCTATTAGGGTACTGCGATTAGCAACATCTTGCAGTTCGCGCATGCTTACACCCGGAAAAATTTTTTGAATTTCGGCAAACTTCGCGCAAGAGCCAGCAGATGCGCTATCTAAGTTAAATTGATGTAAACCTAATTGGTTTAAATTCACTAAGCCTTTATATAATCCGCGGTTAGTAGAAAAGTTATTAGAATTAACTTTTTCGTCGGCGCAAAATCCAATTTGTGAATTATATTGAAGAGCATACCTAACCCAGCCACCTTGAAAGATATCTTTTTTACGTTCGTCTTCAATTTGATTTAAGTATTTATCTCCAGCTCCACGCAACATTAATTCATCACGGCTTTTTGTGTATTGAAGAGCAATATCAACCGGCGATACACGACGCCCTAATTTAAATGAAATAATATCAGCTGCCGAGTAGGCATAACATAATCCGGTGCCATCTTGATTTAGAACGGGGCCGAGTTGATCGCGCAAATCGATATTTTCGCAAGTGCCAGCGGCGTAAGTATTGTGTGCAAACGCTGCGATAAGAATAAAAGTTAGCCATTTCATTCAAGACTTCCTTTTAGATCGCGTAAAAATCCAGTCGATACGAATGAGTCTTTATCTTTACCGAAACATAAATCAACGTGCGGGGTTTTAGTTTTTTTGAATTCAACTTCGACTAGACGAGAGTCAAAACCTAACTCTTGGCAAATTTGACCACCCGGGCTGCCCACTGTCGCATCTTCAACTTCGACTTCAGTTTGTTGTTTTAAGGCTTTCGTAAACTCACAACCGTTAGCGCATTTTTTTGCATAAAATTGGCTGTATTCATTTTTACAAATTTCAACTTCTTCAGAAACAGCTATGTTTTTATTTTTGTAGTTTAATTTGCCCGTACCACAGTCGTCGGCTGAAGCAGTGACGGTTATCGCGCAAAATGAGAATAAAACGAAGAGAGATCGAATTAAATTTTTCATGACTTTTATTTTACGCGCTTTCTATAAAAAAGAGAACAAATCCAAGGCTCGACATCAGGCTAGAATTAAACTTAAAACGGCATAGCTCTTTCAATATTTTCTAACAGGTTTAAAATAATAAATGTGAAGAACAATCTTATTTTATTGTGTTTATTCGTGGGATTAACAGCTCAGGCAGAGGTTAATCCAATCAGTGGCGAGCTTACTTTTGATACCGTTGATTTGGTGACAAAAGAAGCTCTAACACCATTTAAAATTGAAAGACAATACAGCCATAAACGAAAAAGCTTTGGCCTATTTGGCAACAACTGGTGTTCGCAGTTAGAAGAATCAGTTGTGCGAGGAAATGTTGGTTTAGAAATCAGAAAATGCGGACAAACTACAGCTAGTGTGTTTGCAAAAGTTGATGGCGGGTATGCTAATTCAGCGGGTACTGAAATTATGCAAGAACTTCCGAATGGTTCTGGTTATATGCGTGTGGCATCTGAGAATATTTTTGTCTACAACGAACATGGTCAGTTAAGTTTAATTTCACGAAAAAATAATCCAGAAAAACCATTTATCCACATCTATTTCAACAATTCGAATATGATTGATCGCGTAGTTCATAACGGAACAGATCAATACTTTTTTACATTCGCAAAAACTGAAAAACTTTTAGAAAAAATTACGGGTCCAAAAAAATTAAAAGTTTTATACACCTACGATAAAAATAATAACTTACTTAGCGTAGTAAATGCTTGGGGTAAAAAATTATCTTACAATTACGATAAGCAAGGTCGTGTAAATGCTTTTACATTGCCTGACGGAGATAATCACTCTGTAACTTACGATGCTAAAATAGATGTTGTGAGTAAACTTACAGACAACGGTAATTGTGGTTATGAATTTGCATATCTTATGGATATAAATACGGCTGAATTAAAATCAACGGTCAAAGATATCTGCGCTAAAACAAGCCAAGAATTTTATTCAGCAAGTTCTCCGTTATTTTCAAAGCACCGTATGGATAAAGACGCGTTATTTCGTAAGCCAGCGAGTATTAATGAGAAACTTTTAAAAGTAGATAAGGGATGGCAAAGTATTACCGCTAAAGGTGTGAAATGGGAATACCTTGAAGACACTGCGGGTAATGTAAGCCAAATCAAGAAAACAGGTTTATTAAATAAAAGTAAAAAAACTTTAAACACTAAATACCAAAATGAGCGCTTAGTTGAATTAGAACTTGTTGGCAGCAGTAAGGTTCTTTTTAAATATAAAAATGGCAAGCTTGATAAAATGGAAGTTTCTGAGCAAGGCCCTAAAAACAGACGTTACGATGCTTTCGATTTGTTTACAGAGTTTTTATTAGCTAAAAACGGAGTTCGTAATGAATAAAAAATTAATGATCTTATTATTATCGTTATCTTTGTTACAAGCGACGCCTGCGCAGGCTGGTTTTTTTGAATCATTCAAACTTGGATTAGCTTCGTTAGGGATGATATTTTCAAATATTTTTAAAACAAGCACTCCGCCACGCTCTGTTGTGACTCAAGAGAGTGGAACCCAAGCTTCGTTATCTGATACGGACTGGGCGCCAAGCGCAGTTTTAGGTGATGACCCTAATAATTATCAAGCAAGTGCTAAAGTTGATCCTGAACCTTTACGCGCTGAATGTATTCCGCAAACAGCGGCGCATCGCTGTTCAGCTTTAGAGAGTGATCAAGTTGTTGCAAATACTTGTGTGAATCCTGTTGCCGTAAGAAGTGGGTCTACGGGCGGAAGCTCAGGCGTAAAATCTCATAATTAGTTTTCTAAGTTGATGCGGTATGAACCATTTACGATCATACCTTTATTTACAACTTTGCCATCAATCGTGATGATCTCTTGCATTTGAAGACCAACATCAATAATCAATGACTGAAGAGTCTGCGCATTGAGTGTTACGTCTTGATTGAACTTAGTGCCATCTATAAAAATACGTTCTAATAAATTAGCACTTTCTGCTTTTGTGATGGCTAAGTTTGGTTCACTATATTCGTAAGTAATGACATGGCCATTATTTTTATAAGTTTGTTTTTCAGAAAGTGCATAAGGCACCAAAGTCATTTTACCTTCAAGACGAAGACAAACTAGTGTTTCAACCTGAAGAACTAAATAGTTAAAAGTAGCTTCTTTAATTGTAAGTTTAAAAGCGCGAACTCCAGCATCTTCAGTTTCTTGGCAACGAGTTATTGTGCCATTAGGAAGGATACCTTGAATTAAAGGCAATGCTTGAGCTGTTAGAGTTGAAGCAAGAATGAGTGAAATTAGAATGGCTTTAATCATTTAATAATTATCTGAATAAAGCGGCGAAAAACAAGACAGGCCGTGTTGTACAACCTGCCCCATTTAAGCGAGTGCTGTGATTATTTAGCTTTATCAAGAACAAACATATACATGTTCGGATCAGTATAGTTTTTGTAATCACCTTCACGGTCAGTGAATGGAGGAAAAGCCGCATTGGTAGGGCCTAGTACGTCCACAACAGCACCAGAGTAGGCTAATTCAGCGTGATTACCGTCACCACAGTTTGAAGTTACATTCTCAAGACCTAGCGGAAGCAATTTATATTTTGGATTGCTTCCAGCAGTTGGTTCAAACGATGGGTATAGCTTAGCACCGCGACCAGCATCTTCTGTTAATAAACTGATGCTTTCACCTAGGGCTACTGCGTATTTGCCAGCTACTGGATAAATACCGTGTGAACCTTTTGCAGCAACAGCTAAGATGCGTCCGTTTTCAGTTGGCACTTGGGCTGTGTTTAAATAAGCACGGCCACCTTTCCATTCTTGAATGCGTTTACCGCTAGAATCAAGTTGGGCCATTAGCTGACTGGCTAAATGGGCGCCGTAAATCACCATGATAGGTTTACGTGAGTTATTTAAAACAACGGTCATACTTTCGCGGTCAAGAAAGTGTGAGGCTGCAACTGGTTTGTCGATAGTTCCATTCTTTGTATCGTAGGCATAGAAGAAGTGATAGTTGATATAGATATACGGCGACGGCATCGTTACAACTTTGACTTGCTTGTCGCGATTTACGAAAATTGATTTTCTATGTTCAAACACTGAATAGTAAACGGCTAAATTATTTTTACCGTTGCGAAGTCTTAGACGAGTCTGTTTATCGTTAGCAAGACCTGATTTAATGACTGAATCTGCGTTTCCGTAAAATGGAAGAACCTTACTAAAATCTTCATAATTAAAATTCACAGTAAATTTGTAACCGCGACTGAATTTATTTAAAAAACCTGATTGTGTATTTTTATTTGTAATTAAGAAGGGCTCTGCATTTAACTGCGGATCAACATCTTCTTTATTAAAGATATATTCTAAAGTTGAAGGATATATTTCTTCGCCGGGCGCCATTTCCATAATCGGAGCAAACTGTTGCGCTAATTTTTCGCGCTCATCTTTTGAAATCATATTTTCTTCTGGATCAATACCAAATACTTTTTGTTTCCAAAAAACTTTGTCACCATCAGCTAAAGCAAAATTATAAATTCCGCTACGTGTAACTGGTATTTCGATAACATAAGGTTTTTTACTTACTGTTACCGGAGTAATTTCTGTCACGTTAGTGATTGTATTCGTACCTTCGCTATCTTGTATGATGAAGTCTTCGAAAGTAACTTTAACGTTGTAAGAATCTGGTACATCAAATAACTTTGTGAAATCACCTAATTGAACCTTGATTTTTCCGTTTGCGTTTTCAAGAACTGTAAAAACTGGTGGATTTTTTTCTGAAATCGGGCACTGACCCACGCTATCAGGAAAACGGTTGGTATTACTAATTGAGGCGCAAGCCGACATCATAGCCGTAGCTATAAGAATAAGTTTTTTCATACTTTTAGTATCAGCAAAGCTTAAAAAAATTGAAAGACTAGGTTAGAAAAGTCTTAAGACTTTAGTCGTGCAGATACGCCTAGCAGCTGCTGTAGCTGGGCTGTAGGAGTGTGAAAGTGCTCTTCCCACTTAATTGCAAAGGGTGAAGCCATTGTTTCGCCGTAATTGAAGCCGTCATTTACGAACTGAGTCAGTTTGATTAACTCTTTAGGGCGTTTAAATAAAAAATGAAAAAAGGCGCCAGCTACAATTACTGATGTAAACGGACTGCAACCTTTGGGCATAAAGACCGCGTTTAGTTTTGCTTCTTCTTCAACAGTAATGCCTATATCTAGTAGCGCATGCACAAGATCGTGAATTTCACGCTGGCGTTCACGCACATAGATTTTTTCGGGCATATCTAGCGTAAACTTAGTCGGATAAACCGTTAAACCATACTTCGACATGTGTTTGTAATAGTCGTGCCCGAATGTATCAGCTGGATAATTTTTTAATTCTTCTAGCGTCGGCATTCCTGGTGAATATCTTTGTTCAATCAGCATTTTTGCAGAGGCATCTTGTTTTAGATGTTCAACGGCGGCATCGAATGCGGGTAGGTCAGTCAGTTGATTGGCTAAATTAATAAGTGTGTCTAATTCATGTGGGCGCAAAAATAATCGCACCGCAAAATAAATAGCCTTACAAATTAAAATTGGAATTCTAAAGATTTTCAATTTCATACACCGGTGAAACCAAATCTAAATCTGGAATCATTTTCGTTAAACTTTTGCACGGGCCAATATTAATAAATTTAACGTCTTGTAATTGTGTTTCTAAAGTTTTAATCGCTTCGCCCCAGCGTAGTGGCTGAGTCATGTTTAGCATCAGTTCTTGCTTAAGCTCGTCAGTTTTTGTGAGCTCACGACAAGTGATTGAAGAAAATGTGCGGTACTTAGGTAAGTTTAATTGCACTTCTCTAACTTCATGAGCAGCAGCTGCAACATAGTCACCAATGTAACGAGAATGTGCGGGGTAATCTAAAATTTTAACGACTCTCCAACGTTTTTCTTTTGCAGCTTCTTGTAGCTTTTCTAAATCGCTGTAGCGACCACCAATATTTAAAAATTTCGGCGTCATCACCGATACATCTAAACCAAGTTGACCCATAGTTGCGATTTCATCTTGAGTAAATACGGCGCCCTTTGGTTTTGAAACACCAATGTTAGCACCGATTGTTTCTACGCCTTTTAATTTGTGCGCGAAGCGAATATAGCCCGAAATCATAAACTCAAAAGTACAAACATCACTGATCACGCCTCGAGCTAAATCACCTAGTGAGCAACCTAAAGTCCAATCGGGAATGATGCCTTTTGTCTTCATTAAATTTTCTGCAGCACCCACTTGTAAAGCGCAAATTGCTGTGGCTGCTTTACTGATGTTTTCAACAGAATAAATTTCTTGAACTGATCCTTGAAGATATTTTTCGAAACTGACGTCTTCGTTATCTTGAAGTTTAAAGATTTGTTCAACTTGATGAAGACGCTGTTGAACTTCAGGAAGTTGAATATAACGAAAGCGGTCTTCAAGTTTGATAAGACCATTTAAGCCTGGAAAAATAAATACGGTTTTCATAATGTGGCTTCCGTGGATGAAGATTCATTATGAAGGCGGATCGCTTTTTCAAGACTGTAAGCCACACCAATCAACGAAGTCACTTGTGCTAACTTTTGATAATGTGAAAGAAGTTGTGGCTTATCCCAAGACTGAATTAGTTTTGTATCTTCGGTAAAAACTGTTTGCGCATTAGTGTTGCCAGTAATGAATAAAACAGATTCAGCCAACGTTGCAGCTTGTTCAGAAGCACCCTTAGCTTTTTCGTTTTCGGCTAAAGCGCTAATCCACGAAGCTAATCTCATGCGATCTGCAGTTAAGTTATGTTCTAAAGTGTCTGTGTTCGGAGACCCTGCTTCATAGCTGTGGTAAGTCGAAAGCATTTTGCGGCCTAGTAATTCACACATCTCGGCTTCGATGGCGTTGATTTCATCGATTGAGAATCTTTCTTCGGCAGGTAAGTTTTCATAAAACTTTTGACCTAAAGCTAAGTGTGCAGCTTCGTCTTTTAAAACAACGGCTAAACCTTTTTTAATGCTTTCGTTGCGAGTTAATTTGTAATAGGCCGTGTACATTTGAAGTGGCACTTGTTCGATTGTTAAAGCGCCGTGAACATAGCCTGCAAAGCGGCTGGCCGCACGTGCACGTAATAATAACTGTTGGCCGAAAAAACCTAAAACGAAATTAACACCTAGTTCTGAAAGATCTTGTTCTAGATGATAGAATTTTACATCTTGATATTTTTTAACGGGTTTTAAAGCTCGTAATTGATAAGCATGACGATGTTCATCTTGAGCGTGTGAGATAATTTCTAAAAGTGAATTTGGCGGTGTTTGTTCGTTTATAGTTTTAGTAATTTCACGAGTAGCCATTTCTTCCATGTTTCCAAGGGCAGCTAAAAAAGCAGACTCATAATTTTCGTCGCTCGCAACGTATTTACCGAGTGCATCCATTGTGTTTTTTAGTTGTGAACTCATGCGAAATCTCCTCAGTTAGATAAACGGAGTCACGTTATCGCAGATTATAGAAGCCAGGGGAATATTTTTCTGAAATTGTAAAAAAAATCAGACTGTCAAAAACTATGACAGTCGAACGATGAAGCTAAGGTTGCGTCCGCTATTGAGTTTATCGCGACGGTAAGAGTGAAATCTTAGATCTGTCATTGTGTCAAAAGGCAGTAAAGACACTGTTGCGTTAATTCTTGCGGCTTTGATTTCTGCAATGACGATTTCAGTGAGATCGATATAGCACTTATCGTTTTTTGTAGTAAACGTATTTTCAAATGTTTGCGATTGGTGATCCATTTTACAAATTTTTTCTAATTGCTCTTTAACGTCTAAATCAACTTCGAAACTTGATTGCTGAATGCATGGACCAATAAAAATATCGGCTTGTTGTAAATGACACTGTAGTAAAGCTTTTGAGGTGATTTGATTTTCAACCCCGCGCCAGCCAGCGTGAACAGCTAGAACTAAATTTTTACTGTTGTTGTAAGCTAATATGGGTTGGCAATCTGCGGTCTTAACTAATAACGCGACATCAGATTGTGTTGTGAAGTGGGCATCAGCGACAACATCAGAACTGTCAGTCGTTGAAGGCACACAAATATCTGTATGTTTTTGATGAACTCCGCGAAAAGTAAACTTTGGATAGGCTTTTTGTATTTGATCTAATGTAGCTGAATTTTTACCGAAAAATAGAAGATGATTATCTTGTTCTTTTATAAAACCTAAATCGGTTTCAATAAAACTCATAAGATAAAACCCCATGACTTAATTTTTTCAAAATCGGCGCGTGGCCAATCGATTAAGAATTTCATAGGCTCTTTAGTTTTTGGATGAATAAAACCTAATTCAGCAGCGTGAAGATAAAAGCGCGTGATACCAAGCTCTTTTGCTTTTTTAGCTGAAAATCCGTAAGTCATGTCGCCTAAAAGTGGATGACCTATTTCAGACAAATGAACACGAATTTGGTGCGTACGGCCTGTTTCAAGCTGAACACGCACTAATGATTTTGATTGTGAGCTTTGAATAGTTTGGTAATGAGTGACGGCCCATTTACCTTTTTCAAAACCTTCTTCAAACTCTGTAAGAATGCGATTGTTAATGCGCACTGAAGAAAATTTCTTACGATCATTCGGATGACGGCCTAGATACGTACTTATAGTAGCTTTAGCTACGCGTGGGCGGCCTTCAACCACAGCGTAATAAACTCTGTGTGTAGTTTTGTTTTTAAATTGCAACGACAAGTGCTCATGAGCGTAGTCATTTTTCGCAACAACAAGTAAACCGCTTGTTTCTTTATCGATACGATGAACAATGCCAGGGCGTTCTTCATTTTTCATCGATAAATTTTTTGTGTGATGTAGAAGTGCATTTACTAAAGTGTTTTGTTCATGCCCAGCTGAAGGATGAACAACTAATCCTGCGGGTTTATTGATAACAATCAGATGATCGTCTTCAAAAATGATATCTAACTTGTAATCATACGGAATTAATTCAGTGGGTTTTACTTCAGGAATAAAAATATCGATGTTGTCTGCTTCTTTAAGTGCGTATGACGATTTGGTGCGTTCGCCGTTAATGGCGATGTACCCTTTTTCAATCATGTTTTGGGCATAACTACGGGTAGTGATGACGTCTTTGAAAAAAGGCTCATCGACTAAAACTTTATCAAGTCTTAATCCAGAGTATTCAGCGGGAACAGGAAATGTGATTTTATTTGGTCTTTTGTTGCTCAAGTTTAAACTTGTAGTTTTTCATGTACGATTCAGCAACTTGTTTCTCGTTTAAACCTAATGTTTTTGCAAATTGGATCACATAGCCACGAACAAATACAGGAGCAGGCAAGTTTTGCGGCTCCATTCGCTCTAAAGCTGATAGGTACCAAGGGTTAACTTTGGTTTTTTCATGTAAAAGCTCTAAAGAATACTGTTTGTATTCGCGAACTTTCTTTAAAAAATCGCCATCCCAGTTGCTGCAAGCTTCGATTTCAGTCTCTAAATCTGAGTTTTTTTCGTATGAAGGCTTTTCATTTTCTGTAACTTCAACTGGAGCAGCCGTTAATAAGCTGTTTTCGTTGAATAATTCAGTGCTGGCTTTTTTAACAGCATCTAAAGATAGGTCAGATGCTGAGTATGATTTAGATAATAAGCGTTTTTCGTAAATATTACGGTAATTTTGGTTACTAAGAACAGAATAAGCCTCTTCAATAAGATCACGAAGAGCAGAGGCTTCAGCTTCAGTGAACACACTGTATAAAGCTGCATTTTGAGCAGAGTATGTTCGCTTTGCTTTTTCGTAGGCAACGGTAATTTCATGCTGAGTGGCTGTGTTTGCCACTTCCAAAATTTCGTAATAATTATTCTTAGAATCTGTGCTCATCTTAAATTTATGATACGGCTCTCAGTTCACTTGGATCAATCAATTGTTTGCAGATTTTGTAAAAATCATGGCACACCTCTGAATAAGGCATCAAAGCGAATACGTTTTGCATGTTAGATGATGTCATAAACGTAGATTGCCACACGGCGTTGTCAAAACGGATGCCGGCAGAGAATCTGATGTTCACATCATGCTTTTTAAAAAGCACTGATTCGAAAGATTTGCCCAAAGTTTGGTGCTGCTGAGAACGGCAGAAGTTCACTAAAATATGTAGAGTTTTAGTGCGACCTTCGGTAGCGATGTATTGTTCGATGAATGAATATGTCTTTTCAATCGAAGTAGGTTCGCAGTTTGTGATTACAAAATTGCGATCAGCGTAATTCATTAAGCTAAAATTAGCTTTTTGTGCGCCAGGGCCTAAATCAAAAATAATAACGTCATATTTAAGAGTTTGTAGTTGCTGTAACAAAGCATCAACTTTGAAAGTACAAAGCTCTTGGCCTAACTGCGGAACAATAAAGCCAGGAATAAAATCTAAATTAGAAAAACCTGAAGACATGATCATGTCTTTGCCGGTTGCCGAAGAATTTAAGCCATCAAGAATTGAATTTTTAAAATCTCTTAATCCAAGAACTGTGTGTAAGTTTGCGCCCGAGATATCAAAATCAACTAACAAAACTTTTTTTCTTAATTTTGCTAAACTGATTCCTAAACCAGTTGCTGCGAATGTTTTGCCTACGCCACCTTTACCGCTAGCGACACACCAAATTTCAGCCATGATGAACTCCCGAAGATTTTACAGAGGTTGATACTTAATTCCGTTCAAGTTCTCTTCGGCTTCGGAGGCTCTTAAATAAAGAGGTAAAAGTTCTGACCAGTGAAAAAATTTATTTTCTAGACTGGCACAGTGACCAACAGCAACCGCTGTCGGATAGTCGTGAATATTTTCATTGCGAATTAATTTATCGCCACAATGTGTTTTCAGATAATTTTCATAGGCAAAATAGCCATCGCCAACAAACAGAATAGGAGTTTGTAAAAAATTATTTAATTCTTGAACACGAACAACTTGTGGAGGTCTTGTTTCAAAAACAGATTCGCCTTCAATTTTGTAAGTTGCAATGTACAACATATTTTTAAATGCGTTTATAGCGCAGCAGATTTCAGAATTTTCTGTAGGTCGCGCGTTACGATTTAAGTAAGCTAAACTTTTTAAGCTATCGATACCAGCCATTGGTTTAGCAAAGGTCATAGCTAAGGTTTTCATCGTGTTAAAACTGATGCGGATTCCGGTAAAACTTCCGGGCCCAAGTCCAGTGGCAAACAAATCTATATTATTTAAATTTAATTTGGCTTGATCGAGACAATCTTTGATTAAAAGATTTAGCGCATCAGAGTGAGATCCTTGACGCATCAACGACTTTTCAACCAGAAGCTGGCCATCTTTATGAATGGCCACACTTCCAAGTAAAGTGCTGGTGTCGCAGGATAATATGATCATAATTATGTTTTGAAAATAAACTTAGTGAAGTCGTTAAATAACGCCAACACCATCAAACCCATTAACAGGGCAAAACCGATTTGGTGGGCGATCTCTAATTTTCTGCCACTCAGTGGTGAACCTTTCACGATTTCAATAGCATAAAACACTAAGTGTCCGCCATCTAAAACCGGAACTGGCAATAAATTTAAGATGAATAAGCTGATCGATAAGATACCCATCGTCATTAAAAACGATTGTAAACCCATCGCGTATGAATCTTTAGCGGCTTTACCGATTGAAATCATACCACCGATATTTTTATGTGAAACTTCACCTTGAAACAGACGTACGAACGACATCACCGTCATCACTGAAATATCCCATGAACGGTTAAAGCCTTTGTTAGCTGCCGAGAAGATATTGCTTTCAGCCACAGTCACTAATTCAGGTTGTGAGATATTGGCCATCGGCATAATACCGATTGTGTAGCGTTTGTCTTCTTTGCCTTGAAAAGTCATTTGCGAAGTCACTTGTGGAGTGATCTTTTTAACCATCTCAGTGCCATCACGTACAATTTTAAATTCTAGCGCCTCTTTACCGTCGTAAGATTTAATCGTGTTTAAAACGTTCTCCCAAGCAACCATCGGTTGGCCATTTATAGAAACGATTTTGTCGTGTCTAAGTAATTCAGCTTTTGCAGCAGGAGAATCAGGCACAACTTGTTCTAAATAAAGTTCTGGGCTTTCTAAACCAAGCTCAGCAAGTGAGGGTGTAGTTTTAAATGCGGGTAAAGCGTATTGAACTTGTAACGTTTCTTTTTTGTCGTCAGCTGAAGTACGTTGAACTGTAATGTTTGAAGTTGGGTTTTGCACTAAACGATTTAAATCGTTCCATGATTGAACTTTACGATCATCAATTTTTGTAATTTCATCACCTGTGCGAAGGCCAGCTTTAAAAGCTTGTGAGTCAGGTTGAACGGCAACTAAAGTGCCTTTCGTGTAAGGTAAAATTCCTGTGATGCTGCCAATTGTTTTTTTGCCAGCAAAAATATTTGGATTATCAACACTAGCCACCTGTGCAGTTACAGTGCGGGGTTGTTCGCCGTCTTGTTGAACTTGAATTTGTGCAGCTTCATTTTGTGAGGCTGTTAAAGCATTTTGAAATTCTTCGTAGCTTCTTACAGGCTGATTATTAACAGCTAAAACCAAGTCTTGAGATTTTAAACCTGCAGTTTCAGCTATCGAACCAGGTGTGACTTCAGAAATACGTGCCGAGCGAGTTTCTTCACCGCTGTAAGCGATAAAACCAAAAATAAAAATTGCGAACAAGAAATTCATTAAAGGACCGGCAAATACAATCGCAATTCTTTGCCATACTGTTTTATGCGAATAAGAAACAGCGCGATCTTCAGGGGCGATCGCTGTTGCATCAGTTGATTGTTCGCCAAACATTTTTACGTAACCACCAAGGGGCACGATAGAAATACAGTAAGTTGTATAGCCTTTTTTGAAACTTAAAATTTTCTTACCGAAGCCTAAAGAAAAAACTTCAACGCGAACTCCGCAAGCTAGTGCCACCAAAAAGTGACCTAGTTCGTGGATGAAAACTAAAATTCCTAAAAGAATTACGAATGGAACTACATTTGAATAAAGGCTGCCAAATAAACTAATCAATTGATTCATACTAAAACCCTCGTGGTTTAAAATATTATTTTAGCATTTTTAAGCATTTAAGTAAGCTGTTTAGTAGGTAGGTTGCTGGTACTCAAGACCAAAGACTATGATAATTCGCAGCAAAATAAAACAGTGGAGACGCTAAAAGAACGCCATCGAGTCGATCTAAGACACCACCGTGGCCTGGCATTATGGTTCCTGAATCTTTAACACCAGAAACTCGTTTAATAAGTGATTCGAAAAAATCACCGATTTGACCCAGTAAGCCACCGAAAAATCCACAAGCTAAAAGCATCGGTAATGAAACATCAGTTAATACGTAAGAAAAAGCATAGGCTGCTAACGTTGAAAATAATAAGCCACCGATGGCGCCTTGAAGGCTCTTTTTCGGAGATAACTCAGGAGCAACTTTGGTTTTACCCATAGTTACACCAAATAAATAAGCTCCAATATCACCAGCAAAAATCACGGCTAATAAACAGTAAAACCAGTTCATACCTTGCTGTGAATAAACTAACCATGAAACCACCGCAGGAATAATTGCCGTGTATATAGTGCCGAAAGCTGATTGTGATACATAATCAAAGATTGTTTCTAAATCTCTGAATTTTTTATGAAATAAAATTCCAACCACAACACTTGCAACGAAACTTAATAAAACAAAAAACATCGCAAAGTTTTTAGTCGGTTCTAAAGTAATAAGTAAAAACGTCGCAAAATTAATTAATACAAACGCGTAAGTGGCAAACTTTGGATAATGAGCTTTAAAAACCATGCGCGCTAATTCATATGAACAACGAACAGAGGCAAACGCGATTAAAGCGTATGTTCCTTTTTCGGCGAAAAAGTAAACTGTAGCGATTAAAATACCAAGAGCAACAAGAGCCGAAAGAGTTCTAGAAATTAAGTTCGGCATGCTGATTTTTTTCTTTTTTAGTAAATAGAGTTTTTAAAACGCTTTCAATACGACCAAAACGGCGTGAGCGATTTTTAAAATCAGTGAGGGCTTTATTTAAATCGTTTTCTTTAAAATCAGGCCATAAGATATTCGTAAAATATAATTCACTGTATGAAGCTTGCCACATTAAGAAATTAGACAAACGGTATTCGCCACTTGTGCGAATGATTAGATCTGGATCTGGACAATGCGAAGTCATTAGTTTTTTGCTGATCATTTCTTCGTTGATGTCGTTGACATTGATCAGGCCATTTTTAAGATCAGTCGCGATAGATTGCACAGCGCCGATTAATTCTTGGCGTGAACCGTAACTAATAGCAAAAGTCAGTTTTAAACCTGAACAGTGAGCTGTTTTAGTTTCGGCATCCAGAATTAATTTACGCACATTTGATGGAACTTTAGAAAGATCACCAATTGTGTGAAACGAAATATTTTCTTTAATTAGATTTTCAGTTTCACGAACTAAGTAGCGCTCCATTAATTTCATCAGAACAGAAACTTCTTCCTGCGGACGAAACCAGTTTTCGCTACTGAAAGCGTAAAGAGTTAAATTTTGTAACCCTAAACGTGAAGCGTGAGTAATAATTTTTTTAGCAACGCGAACACCTTTAACATGCCCATATGTACGAGGACGGCCGCGCATTTGAGCCCAGCGACCGTTTCCATCCATAATAATTGCGACATGTTTGATTTGCGACATTACTAAAACTAAACCCTTAGATTGTAAGGATTGATTTTTCTTTTTCTTCAGCTAACTGATCAACTTTTTTGATTGTGTCGTCAGTTAATTTTTGAATGTCGGCTTCGCCTTTTTTAGCTTCGTCTTCGCTGACTGCTTTGTCTTTTAAAAGTTTTTTAACTTCTTCATTAGCATCACGGCGAATTAAACGAACTGCTACACGAGCATCTTCAGCGATTTTTTTAACTTGTTTAGCTAAGTCTTTACGACGTTCTTCAGTTAAGCTTGGCACTTTTAAACGGATAACTTTACCGTCATTGATTGGCGCCATACCGATATCAGATTTAACGATACCCATTTCGATTTCTTTTAAAATTGCAGACTCCCAAGGAGCGATTAAAAAAGTCGTCGCATCTGGAGTAGAAACTGAAGCTACTTGATTTAAAGGAGATAAGTTTCCGTAGTAATTAACACGAATACCATCAAGCATAGAAACTTGGGCTTTGCCGGTACGAACTTTTTTTAAGTCTTCAACTAGCGCTGTAGTTGCTTTTTCCATTTTTGCTTTTGCATTTGTTTTTGAAGTTTCGATCATAAATTCTCCGTCATCTTTTTACTCTGTGAAGTTTCACTTCAACATTTTAAACAATAAACTAAATTAGATTCACTCTTTATTTTACAAAACGGTGAACCGTTATTTTACCACAGTGCCGATATTCTCGCCACAAACTGCTTTAAGAACATTTCCAGCTACACCCATATCGAATGTTAAAATCGGTAACTTGTTATCCATACAAAGGCTGATCGCCGTTGAATCCATAACTTGTAAACCTTGCTTTAAAACGTCGATATAACTGATTTCATTATACTTCTTAGCATCAGGAAATTTCTTAGGATCTTTATCATAGATTCCGTCTACCTTAGTAGCCTTCATGATCACTTCTGCATTAATTTCCATAGCTCTTAAAGAAGCAGCTGTATCTGTTGTGAAATAAGGATTGCCTGTACCCGCACCAAAGATCACGAGACGACCTTTTTCAAGGTGGCGAATCGCGCGACGGCGAATGTAAGGTTCTGCGATTTCAGCCATTTCAATAGCTGATTGAACGCGTGTTGGAATTCCAGCTTTTTCAAAAGCGTCTTGTAAAGCTAAAGCGTTGATACATGTGGCAAGCATCCCCATGTAATCAGAGCTTGCACGATCCATACCTTGCGCAGAGGCTGCAACGCCGCGAAAGATATTACCACCGCCGATAACAACACCGATTTGTACGCCGGTATCAAAAGCAGATTTAACGTCTTGAGCGATCTGAGCGATAACTTGATTGTTAATCCCTGTTCCTTGTGTGCCGGCCAAAGCCTCACCACTCAATTTAAGTAAGATGCGTTTATAAACAGGTTTGTTCAATGGAGTCCTCCGGTCAGTGGTGTTTTAATAATTCGAACAAAAAAAAAGCCCTCCGAAGAGAGCTTTTTTCTATTTAACTTGGTCTTAGTGACCTTGCATTGATGCAACTTCAGCTGCGAAATCGTTAACTTTTTTCTCGATTCCTGCGCCTAATTCAAAACGTACGAAACGTTTAATAGTTAGATCGCCACCAGCTTTTTTACCAGCTTCTTTTGAGTAAGCAGTAATAGTTAAATCTGGGTTCTTAACGAACGGTTGATCAACTAAGCAGTTTTCAGCTAAGAATTTACGGATTTGGCCTTCAACGATTTTTTCGATCATTTCTGGTTTTTTGCCTGATTCTAAGTTTTTTTGTTTTAAAATTTCTTTTTCTTTAGCAACTGTATCTGCGTTCATCTCAGCAGACGATAAAGCCATTGGGTTCATCGCAGCGATATGTAAACAAACGTCAGAAGCAAAAGTTCTTGCGTCAGCAGATGAAGCAACAGCAGCAGATGGAGTTTGCACTTCAATCATTACGCCGATTTTGCCTTCACCGTGGATGTATGTGTGAACTAAACCAGTTTCGTTAGTCGTGTACTTTTCAGTACGACGGATAACTAAGTTTTCACCGATAGTTGCGATACTTTCTTTAAGTTTGTCGCCTACAGTTTTACCTGGAGTTTTAGCAAACGGTTGAGTTAATAAATCAGAAGTAGTTGCAGCTGTTAATACGTGATCAACAACATCAGCTACGAAAGCTTTAAAACCATCATTACGTGCTACGAAATCTGTTTCAGAATTGATTTCAACAACAACTGCAGATTTACCATCAGTTTTTGCAGAAACAGTTCCTTCAGCGGCAACGCGATCAGATTTTTTTGCAGCTGCAGATAAACCTTTTACGCGTAACCATTCAACAGCAGCTTCAAAATCACCTTTTGATTCTTCTAAAGCTTTTTTACAATCCATCATACCTGCGCTAGTTTTTTCGCGCAGTTCTTTTACCATTGATGCAGAGATAGACATGCTAATCTTCCTTTAACAATTCAACTGAGATTACTCAGCTGAATCATCCTTTTTCTCTTCGTTTAATTCTGCTTCGATCTCAACTAGATCAGCTGTACCAGCTGCAACTAATTTACGAGATTTTGCTGACTTAACAACTTGTGGACCAGCAGGTTTAGCTGCAGGAGCCGCAGGTTTCGCGTCGCCTTTAGCACCTGGAGTGCGTGGAGCTGTACGTTTAGCAGTATCAGCTGGAGCTTCAGGTTTGTTGTCAGAAGCTTTGTCAGTCATAGTGCGAGCTTTTTGTTCCCAAACTTTAGCGCCTTCCATGAAAGCATCAGCAACTAAGTTAGAGAATAATTTGATAGAACGGATAGCATCGTCGTTACCTGGAATTGGGTAATCAACTAATTCAGGATCAGAGTTAGTATCTGCGATAGCTACAACTTTGATACCTAATTTTTTAGCTTCAAGAACCGCGATGTGTTCTTTAGGAAGATCAACTACGAACATAACCGCTGGAAGCGTTTTCATGTCGCGGATACCTTCTAAGTATTCAGTTAAACGGATGTATTCGTTATCTAAACCAGCGCGTTCTTTTTTAGTTAATAAATTGAAATCGCCTGATTCTTTCATTTTGTCGATTTTGCGTAAACGATCGATAGATTGTTTGATCGTTTCGAAATTAGTTAACATTCCGCCTAACCAACGTTTAGTTACGAAATATTGACCAGATTTTTTAGCAGCTTCTTGAACAGGTTCGATAGCTTGCTTTTTAGTTCCAACCATAATCATTGTTCCACCTTGAGATGCGATTTCTTTTACGAAGTCAGCAGCTTGGTTTGCACGAACTACAGTTTTTTGTAAGTCGATGATATGGATTCCGCCACGTGCAGTGTACACGTAAGGTTTCATTTTTGGGTTCCAGCGTTGTGTTTGGTGTCCGAAGTGAACGCCAGCGTCTAACATTTCTTTCATGGTAACTTGTGCCATGTGATTTCCTTTTTTTCTGGTTAAGCCTCCGGGGGGCAGAGCTCGCTGAAGTTTGATCTCCAGTGAGGGTTTCCGATGCAACCAATTTAAGCATCAGACCAGGTATTACCATCCCGTGTGTTTTAGTGAGGATCAGAGTTAACAAACCGAGCAGTGAAAGGCAAGCCTGAAATCCATGGTTTTGTGACTTATAGACCCGTTTAAATAGAGGACATTCATAAAAAGGAGTATTAGTATCTTTAGCTATGAAAAACACACTAATTGCTGCCGCATTTTTAATCGTTGGGGCATTGTCTCTGCCGACCTCACCCGTATTCGCAAAAAGCCTTTCTTTTGAGACCTACAAACAAAAGCCCAAACTTGTAGTCGTTGTTGTTATCGATCAGTTTCGCTCTGATTTTTTAACTCGTTATCAGAAAGATTTTATGCCGGCTTCATCGCTTGGTTTTAATCATATGATGAGCACGGGTGCTTACTTTGCGCAAAGCACTTACGGGATCATGCAAGCGATGACTTGTCCGGGGCATGCGATGATTTTATCGGGGTCTTACCCTGCGCAAACGGGGATTCAAATTAATGAATGGTATGACACTAAAACTAGAAAAAAAATTTACTGTGCTGATGATGCTGAATTTGGATTTTCTCCGCGTCGTTTGAAAACCACTACATATGGTGATGAAGTCAAAAATATTTATCCAGACAGCAAAGTTTTTACTGTTTCGTTGAAAGATCGATCAGCGATTTTCTTAGGTGGTCATCGTGCAAATATGGCTTTGTGGTATGAAGATAAACCTAAAGAATGGTCGACGACAAAATATTACGGTGATGCTCCCAAATGGTTAGAAAAAGTTAATGTGAAACAAAGAACTCAAGGCAATTTAGAAGATAAAACTCTTGAGGCTTCAATTGCGGGTGTAAATGCAACAATGGATTTAGCAATTACGGCATTGAATGAAGAAAAGCTAGGTCAACGTAATGTAAATGGTCCGGATGTTTTAGGCGTGAGCTTATCTAATCATGATATTTTAGGGCACAAATTAGGCCCTGATGCTCCAGAATTAAAAAAATTAACTCTTGAAGAAGATAAACAACTTGCGAAATTATTTTCATCTTTAAAACAAAAAAATCTTTTAGATAAAACTGTTGTTGTTTTCACGGCTGATCATGGAATTCCGCCAGCAAGTGATTTACTGCGCGTGGGCAAAGTAGCTACGGGCGAGCTAGATTTCTTGGGGGCTATTAAACAGGCGAATGAAAAGTTAACTAAAGAATTTGGTTCAAGTGGCGAACAGGGTTGGGTTGAAACTGTTTTTTTAAATCACGTATATTTTAACCGCCTCCGGTTGGCAGAAAAAAATATCGATTCGGCAAAGGCTCAGAATTTAGTGAAAGATATTTTTGCGCAAATACCCGGAGTTTATAAAGTTGTAACACGCGAGCAGGTTTTAAATGCACAGATTCCGTATTTTGATTTGCGCTGGCCTGTTGAAAACAGTTTCGTACCTGAAGCTGCTGGAGATTTAATGTTAGTCATGGAGCCGTTTTACACTCAAAAAACCGGAGCCGTAGTCACTCATATGACGAACTGGAATTATGATAATTCAGTTCCGGTAATTATGTGGGGGCCGAAGTGGTTTCAAGCCGGAGTTTATGCAGGATCAAAAGTTGTCGATATCGCGCCGACGTTATCGTTTGTAACAGGTGTATTGCCGCCAGCGAAAGCCAGCGGTCGTGTGCTAGATGAAGCGTTTAAATCAAACAAATAAGTAAAGCGATCGCTGCAGGCATCGCTTGAATATAAAGAATCTTTTTTGAAGCTGTAGCTGCGCCGTAAATGCCGGCTACGATAACACAGCCTAAGAAAAATAATCTAAGTTGCTGAGCCATTTCTGGTTGTGGGTGAAAAAATGCCCACAATAAACCAGCAGCTAGAAAGCCATTGTAAAGACCTTGGTTTGCGGCCAAGGCTTTTGATTGTTCAGCAAATTCTGGCGTTAAGCGAAAGGTTTTAAGACCTAATGGCTTAGTCCACATAAACATTTCAAGCACTAAGAAATAGATGTGCAATCCTGCGATCAATAACACTAGGGCTTGAATGATTGATGCTATAATTCCGCCTCTGTGTGAGTTTCGTTTTGTTCTTCAGCTTGATCTTCAGCAAATGCCGCGTGAGACATTGAAAATTCACCAAAGCCTAAAGCTGCTAAAGTTAATTGAGACTGAGCTAATGAACCTAATAAGTTTGGATATTTGCTCATTTGTGCTGAAGCGATCCAAAGGTTGTTCACTTTGTGTAAAGTACCGTTGGCGTTTAATTTTAATTCTCCACCTGATAACGGTGGGCTCATGAAAATTCTTTCAGACTTGATCGCTTCAGACATTTCAGGAAATGCGCGTTTAATTTGGCGTTTCATTTTCTTTAACACTTCGCCAATGTTTTCAGTTTCTTCAGCTGTTGAATAATCAATAAAACTTAACCACTGAGAAACTTGTTGAGTGTGTTGAGTCGGCGACACATCAGCGGCGACGCTTGGTAAAAAGCGACCAAGGCATGGGCCGATGCCATCATCAGTTGTGCCGTCTAAAACAAATAAATTATTTTTTTCGACTGAAATATCTTGATGAAATAAATCTAAACATAAAGCCATCCAGTAAGTGTCTTTTTTCAACTTAGCTTTGGCGCGAAGATTTAAAACTTCGTCAGGTACAATTAGAGCTAAATCACGAACTGGGCCAGCATAAATAAAATTATTAGCGTAATAAGTTTTAGAACCGTTCACAATCACATGAGTTAAATGCGGATCTGCTTTTGAGCCTTCTGGTTGCTCGTCAAAGCCAAATTTCGTTACATGTGAACGAAGTAATGTTTCACCGTGAAATTTATTTTTTAATAAATCCATGATTTGGTGAAGTGGCAAAGTTAGTTCTAATTCGTTTTGATTTAAGAAATAAGAAAATTCGTCGTAAAATGCTGGCGACTTTTCGCCGAAACCAACGAAAGCTTTAAAGCCAGAAGCATCGTATGTTTCTGGGTGATTTTCGTTTTCAGATTTAATTAATTTTAAACCTAAAAGATTTTCTAAATTTTGAATCGCTTTAATTGAAATTTCGTTAGCTGGTATAAAACGTAAACCTGAATCAAGAATGTTTCCGCTTAAGTGAGCTGGGCGATTTGATCCGCCGGTGAAAGCTTCGGCTTCGATCAATAACACGTTTTGTGTTTCTTGCGAAAGTTGGGTTGCGATCGTTTGGCCTGTTAAGCCGCTTCCAATGATGATGTAATCGTAGATGTGCATACTACTACGATCAAAAAAGTTTCGATTTGATGCAACAAAAAAGCGGTGAGGTGGCGGTTCTTTTTTTATCTAACGCATTTGATCAGAAGCTTTAAAGCCAAGCGTGTTGGGGCTTTCAGGTACTCGTGCTGATCAAGAATGCAGGCTACTTTTGGGGAGTGGCGGTAATAAAAATAAACAAATTTTCTGCCTAAAAATGACTGTTTTAAGACTGAATCACGATAATTGCGTAGGATCATAACATCAGTATGAATCGAAGACTCATAAGCAGAGGTTGCAATAAAGCAGCGAGATGATTTTCCGACACCTGCTAAAAAGATTTTTACGTTCTGTGGGTTTTTGGCATTTTTAACAAATTCTTGGGCTTGTAAAATAATTTCTGTAGAAATTGGCGTAAGCGGAACAATTTTAGCTAACTGAGCTGCGCAATTAGCTTGGCGATCTGAATACTGCGAACTTGTATCATAAATGCGAACTAAATCCCAAAGCACTCCAGCCAAGATCGACATTTCTGAGGTGCGCGAGTTTTCTTTAAACACAGACGGAGCTAAGTTGCCTGGCTCTACTTTAAAAATTAATTCGAGTGTTCGAACATACTTTTCGAAACTAATAACAGCATCGCCGTATTGTTTTTCTTGCATGGATTTGTGGCCACTATGAATATAAGCCATACGCATATCCCACATTTGGTTTTTGCGCTCTTGCTCGGCGAATTCTTCCGGCGTTAGTTTAAATAGAAGTTTGTTATGATCAGCCACATCTTAATTATTTTACAATAGGCTCATAGGGTCAACATCGACCAGGACCTTCACTTGGGCAGGAATCCACTTTTCATCAGAAATAATTTGTCGCGCTAATTGATTTAACTCGACCGCTTTTGACCCTTTTAAAATCAGATGATACCTGTATTGGTTTTTTAATCGAGATAGCGGTGATGCAGCTGGACCAAGGACTTCAATTTGCGAAAAAAATTGAGGATATTTTTCTTTAAGCGCTTGCGCCCGAGCTAAAATATATTTGGCCGTGGTCTGTGATTTTTCTTCTGACATCGACTGAATTCTAAACGAAAGCATTTTTTGAAACGGAGGATAATTTAACGGCGAACGATTTAAAAGTTCATGTTCTGCAAATCCAACGTAATCATGCTTTTTTGCAAAGGTAAGTGATTCGTGTTCAGTGTTGTAAGCTTGAATAACCACTGATCCTGGCGCTTCATCGCCTTTAACATGGCGACCTGCACGGCCCGACATTTGGGTGATGAGCTGAAAACTTTTTTCGCTCGATCTAAAATCAGGAAGATTAAAACCCACATCAGCTAAAAGTAGACCCACTAATTTCAATTTAGGAAAATCTAAACCTTTGGCAATCATTTGTGTGCCAATTAAAATATCGATATCACCGTTTTCCATGTTGGTGATCAGCTCTTCCATTTCAACACGATTCGTAATTTCGTCACGATCAGCGCGAGCAATCACTTTGTCTGGAAACATTGTTTTTAAATCTTCTTCAACACGTTCAGTGCCAAGGCCAAGCGGCGATAATTCACCTTCAGCACAATCAGGGCATTTCACTTCGAAATTTTGATGATAGTCACAGTAATGACAAACCAAATGATGTCTAGCGTGTAGAGTTAAGCTGATATCACAGTTGGGACAATCTGCTGTGTAACCACATTTTTGACAGAAAACAACTTGGGCCATGCCACGACGATTTAATAACAAAGCCACTTGTTCTTTTTTAGCTAAAGTGACTTTCATCTTTTCGAAAAGTTCTTTCGATAACCAAAAAGGTGTCATGATCGAGCGATCCATGTTTTCTTTTTCTAAACGCATATCTGCAATAGTCACATCAGGTAATGGACGATCGGCAACGCGCGAAACTAACGAATGTAACTGGTATTTATTTTCGATAGCGTTCTTCCAAGATTCTAAACTTGGTGTTGCTGAACCTAGAATAACGGCGCAGCCATGGTGTTTAGCCAACATAATCGCACAATCGCGGCCATTGTATTTTAATTTTTCATCTTGTTTAAAACTAGTTTCGTGCTCTTCATCAACGACGATTAAACCCACATTTTCAACAGGGCAAAACAGCGCTGAGCGGGCACCAATTAAAATACTTTTTTCGCCTTGAATGATTTGCCACCACTGATTTGTGCGTTCACGATCAGTTAATTGCGAATGAAGCACGGCCACTTGATCGCCAAAGCGTTCAACAAAGCGGTTAGTTAATTGGGGAGTTAAAGAAATCTCTGGCAGTAAAAAAAGACCTTTTTGTTTTTTTGCTAAACACTGTTCAAAAAGACGAAGATAAATTTCTGTTTTACCTGAACCTGTAACTCCGTGAACTAAATGTGTTCTAAAACCAGAGTTAAGATCAATGCCATCGATACATTTTTTTTGTTCTTGAGTAAGTTCGGGCTTTGCGGTTTGAGCTAAAACCGGAACCACTGGCGGGCGCTTAGAAGCGCGCGCCTTAGTTTGTTTTGTTAGCGGAGGAAATGCCAATTGAATCACTTGGCCAATCGGGTGAATGTAATAATGAGCAACCCATTCAAGCCAGCTTAAATGAGGATCTTGAAGTTTTACCCATTCTTCATCAACCGAAACGACGGGTTTGAGTTTGATTTCTTTACCGAACTGTTTGTTGATTTCTTCTTGTGTGGTTTCAAACGCAGATAAAACAAAACCTTTAATTTTTCTGTTTCCAAGAGTGACATTAACAATATCACCGCGCGAAACAGTAAATTCAGGATTTTGCAAATATGTTAAAGGATCTAGTAAAGGCGCATCAACTGCGACTTTAACTACATTCATCGAAACCTCTTATAGAAGTCTTCAACAACCTGAGCGATGCTGCTGGCTTCGTTAAAAGCTAATTCAGTCGGTTGTTCAAAATTCTGTGGATAAAACTGTGTGATCGTCGCAGCATTTTTTGTCGAGAAGCTTTTAACTTTAATCGTGGCAGTAGCTCCGGCCCATTTGATCGTTTGTGTTTTCGCGATCCAGAAATCATCGCCGGCTTTCACATAGTCAGAAAGATTAATTTCAGTGCCTGATGGCATTCTGATTTTACGAATTAAAAAGTCGTCTTGGTCGATCCAGATTTGTGGGCTTTTGCTGTCGCCTTGTGATGAATCACCAATGGCAATACAAATACGACCTTCAGCTTTTGATAATCTGGTTTTTTCGCTGATGCCTAATTCGCGAATGTATTGCATGAATGAATCAGAAGATCTAACAAACATTAAACGTTGGTAAAAATCGTGTCCCACAGGTGACTGTGATTTTGTTTTACCGATAATTTGTGTTTTTTGTTTTGAATTAAATAAAGAATTTACTTTTACGTTTTCTTTGAAGGGTTCTAATCCTGTTGCTGAAACTTTTAAATTGCGATCGCCTTCGATCAGCCAGTTTTCTTGTGTTTTTAAAGTGTCTTTACCTACTTTAAAAGTGACTTCTTGATCGATTGAAATAGAAGTTCGGCCTGTTTTAGCCACGCTTTTTTTAACGACGAAATCCAAAGGCAGAACGAAAGTCCAGGCCGTTGATGTAGTGATTAGAGAAAAAACAAATAAAGTGCTGACCAAAGTCAGGCGTAGAGCTGATTTCATACGAAAAATATATCATAATGAGACAAGAAGTTTAGTCCGAATAAGATAACTAACGATCCGTGTTACGTTATCTGCTACAATGGAGATAGATGAACTTGGCGTCTTTAATACAAATTCTAGTATTGGCTTTATCTATGTTGGTGTTTTCATGCACACCAAAAGGTGAAGGTATTTTAAACAATAAGAGCTCGATTGCAGAAACAGTCGACAACGCCACTAAGCAAGCCCCCTTTGCTTACGATATCGCAGCAGATACAATTTCATATAATTCTTGTGTCAATTATGTTGCTGATTCGGGTTCGACAAATAATCCAATTCCAGGTTTAGTTATTGGTGTTAACGAAGGCTTTGTTACAAATAATGGTAATGGGGCTGTCAAAGGTGGATTAAAATTACGAACAGCATTTTTACAGCACATCGGGCATTACATCAAGCCACAAGCACCGTCATCAACAGTAACTCCTGAACAAGTTCAAAAAGTTTTGCAACAATCGACAGCTAACATGGGCGCTTACATGCAGTTTTCAATCAGACGAAAAACTGATTTAACTTTAAACGTCGATTTAATTTCTCCGGGTGCGAATAATAATATTAATTCTTTAATTCCACAGCCAAATCGTGATGCTATTTTGTTTTTGCAAGATTTAACAACTGGTTTTGTCGGCAACATGTTAACTAAAGAAATTAAATTCACGGGCACAGGTACAGTACTGGCTGAAGGATCACGCACTTATAATTTATCTGACACACCAGACCCAGTACCGATTCAGGCCTCGTTTGGTCTTAATCAAACAGCCGATGAAACATTACCAGCTTCAACTGATAATTCGAATGGAAATCCAGAAATTAAATTTGGTATCGCCGAGTATTATTCAGATATCGTGCGCAAAAAATTTAACTCAACAGCAAATGATCGCGTAATTTTAACGGCCGTATTCGGTGGTAAAGCTCTAGATGGAGCCAACGTCACTGAGGAAACAATTAGCCAAGTACGTCGTCAAACTTCTGATGTATCAAAAGCTTTTGGCCGTGGTTACAGTTTAAAGTTTGAACCTAAAGTTCGTAATGTAGCTGGTTGGGTAAATAACGTTTTATCAGGAACCGCAGTCACTGAAATCGATTTATCAACCGGAACAACAGTGCAAGGTGCTCAGTGGACTTGCGAAAATTTCTTAATCGCCTTACCAGCACACTATGATAATAAAAAATTAGGTGAACCAACTTGCAGCCCACTTGTTGCGACCGACATGACTGAAGCAAGACAGTTGGCTGTTAAAAAAATTCGCCGTCAACAGTCGGCTGCTGATTGGAACATTGGTTTATTTATTCCCAAAGACACGGCTCTTGGTGTAACGCCGCAAGATCGTATTGCAAACCGCGCCAATTATCAAATCTGCGTGTCGCCTCGTCGTAGCAGTTGTTATTTACCAACGACAGATATTTTTAGTTCAGCAGAAAATGCATCTAAAGACGCTGGTATTCAATATGACACAAGCCAAGAGTGCTACTTAACAGCATACAATCTAATGGGTGCGAATTACACGAGTGCTACAACTCCTGATGCAAAACGACTTCTAGGTCGCTGCGCCAATTATTTAAGTGTGTGTACGCGTTCAAGCACGAACTTCTAGATTTTTCAAAAATTCAAGTTTAGTCTAATCGACATGAAATACTTATTTATTTTACTCGTGTCGTGTTCAGCGTGGTCGCAATCATTCGAAAACTTAGGATCAGTTTCAACTTCATTAGGCGGAGCCGGTGTTGGTTCGGTGAATCTTGTTGATGGAGCTTTTAATAATCCAGCGGCATTTGCTTTATTTGAACAAAGATCATTGGCTATGAGTTTTGCAAAAAAAGCTTTTCGAATTTCACTTGCTGACAATGGAGCAGAAGCCTTATTTCCAGCATTGCTTGGTTACAATCAAACAGATGTTAAAGGATTCAGAACAAAAGCATTTTATTTTGGTTTGGCTCAACCACTGAGCGCAAAATTTTCGCTAGGTGCAAATTTAGGTTTTCAAGAAACTCAACTTCCAGGTAAAGATGATAAATACCGCCAAAACTTAGCTGACATTGGTGTAATGTATCGCCCGAACACTTGGTTTTCTGTGGGTGCCGTGGTTAAAAACCAACCGCTGAATGACACAGATTTATCAGACACAATCGACAAGAGACCCACTCAAGCCGTAGGTTTTGAGGCCAAATACGATGAATTAGTGAACCTTCGCGGAGAACTTGAGGCGGGTAAAAACACAGTTTCTGAGCAAAAAATGATCGTTAAGGCCGGTATGGAAATCATTTTAAATGAATGGCTTCAGATGCGTTTGGGTTACCAAAATAACAATATTATCTCTCAAAACTATTTTACCGCAGGCTTAGGCTTTGGTGGCCCTCAATTTGGGCTTCATTATGCTTACGTAAAAGAATCAGAATTCGAAAAAGAAACTCACCAGTCAATTGACTTAGCAGTTCCGTTTTGATAATCCTATTTCTCTAAATTTGCTTATTTAATTAACAAGGTAGGATTACATGGCTTCTAAAACAAAAAAACTTGAGTTCATCCGTGAACGTAAAAAATCAGCTTCTGGCAAAAAAAGAAAAGCTGGCATTAAGACTAAAGGTTCTACGAAATCTAAAAAAGAATTATTCGGCGACAAATAGTCTCTGACTAGTCTCCGTTAGTTTTTTAAAAGAACTTTAAATAAAAAAAAGCCGAATATTTAATTCGGCTTTTTTTATTCGTGAAATTTGAATTTTAAAATCTATCTGAAAGATTGATTCGCGCGACGTAAAGTTGCTGGCATTTGTTCAGCGTCACCTTTTAACGTCCATACTTGTGGAATCTCAACCCAACCTTGTTGGCCTGGATAGAATCTCCATTTTTTAAGAGCTCCTAAAGTTTTTCCATCTAAATTTTTATAACCTGTCGAAGATAATAAGCGAAAGCTAGTTAAGCCACCTTCTTTAGTTACATACGCTTGAAAGATCACGCGACCTTGTTGGCGGTTCAAACGTTCTTCCATCGAATAACTAGGTTTTGGATTTCCAGGAATTTGGCGAAGTTGATCTATCGAACGTACTCCCGTTGGTGCACCAGCAGCAGCTTTTGCAGATTCATCAACACCTGTTGATCCGCGACCAGCACCCGTATCACCAGTGCCACGTGCGCGTGAGGCTGCAGCTAAAGCCTCAGCTTTTTCGCGCATTGCGCGTTCTGCTGCGGCTGCATTTTCAGAAGCTTTTAATCTAGCAATGGCTGATGCGTTTTTTGTACGTGTTGCCATCAGATCATCGTTCATCACACGAGCATCGGCTGCAACTTTATCTTCTAAAGCTTTTAATGATTGATCGTTTTGATCACCGATTAAACGAGCTTCGTTATCCATACGTGCTTTTTCAGCGCGGTTAGAAGCTTCGTTAGCGTTATCAATATTTTTAAATTCATTTTCATATTCATCATCACCAAATTTTCCAGGTTGTTCTGCGGCCACGCCGTCGAAATCTAATTTAGGTGCTGGAATATCTTCTAATGTTTCAGGAACACCTGCGCGAGAAGGTGCATAGGTTGCTATTTTTGCAGCTCCGCCTGATGTTTTAGTTTTTACTGTCGCCATTTTTGCTTTAGCGACTTTAGAAGTTTTCGCAGGGCCTTTTACAATAACATCATCTTTTGCGTTCAACGGCGCCGATGGGGCTGGTGAGTGAGCGATTTGACCACCACGAGTTGGTCTAACATCTTCGCCCTTAGCAATTTCAGGTTGAATGGGTGTAACAGGCATTGGTGGTAATTCTTGAGGGGCTACAAGTTCAATCACGATAGGCTCTGATTTTAATTTTTCCATCACAGGCACTGTAATGAACAGCGCGCCAATCGCAAGTGCTGTATGGATGACAATCGACATCCCAAAATATTTTGAAGAATTTTGATTACGATAGCTTGAATCGTCGAAATAATAATCGTAAACCCCTGACATAAAACACCCCATGCGAATAAAGAATTCAAACGGTGTTATTACAAGTCTTACGCCAGTTTTAAACCAATGAGTTTGGTTAGAACTGGCGTTTCAGGCATTTTTTACAAGGGTGTACTAAACTTCGGCGTCATGACCAGAGTCGACTAACCCTTCAGGCATAACTTGTTTGCGTAAACAGTCTGCTAGGTATTGGTGATCTGGGTGACCCACGATTTCCATAGCCTCTGCAATGGGGCGTGGATCTGGGTTTAGCATTTTTATTTTTTTCACATCTAGAACGCGTTTAAGAGTGTATTCAAGTTCGGCTTTTGAATGTTGGCCTTGAGCCACTGCCGACATGATCGTTTCAATCGCCACTGGAGGAGATTCTGGTTCGTTACAGTAAAGTAATAAATCAGCTCCGGCTTGCAATGAACGAACAGGAATAAAACCTTTATCGTAATGTTTAGCCATGGCTTTCATATCTAAATCATCAGTGATCACTAAACCTTTATATTTTAATTCATCACGTAACATTTTTTTAAGAAAGATTTCAGATAAAGTCACTGGCCAATCTTTATCTACATTTTTAAATAAGATGTGTCCTGTCATAACCATATCAACGCGGCTACGTAAGGCTTTTTTGAACGGAACTAATTCAACCTCATTTAGACGTTTAAGATCAGCTTCTTCAACTGGTAATTCTTCGTGTGAATCAATAATTGTATGACCGTGACCTGGAAAATGTTTCGCGCAAGATAAAATACCTGATTTGATATAACCACGAACTAAACCTGAAGCCATTTTTTCAACTTGATGCGGATCAGAACTTACAGCGCGATCACCGATCACTGTGTTGGCTGGATTTGTAAATACATCTACGCAAGGTGCGAAATCTAAATTAATACCCACTGCCATCATTTCTAAACCCATGCGATGAGCGAAATGAAATCCAACAGTCGGAGCATCTAAATCGCCAACTGTTTTAAGTGGCGGCCATTGCGTGAATGGCGGTTTTAATCTATGTACGCGGCCACCTTCCATATCAATACCGATAAACAGCGGAGCTTTAGAAGCCATTTTGTGGCGTAAAGATTGGATTTCTGCGCAAAGATCACGAATTTGTTCAGGAGTTGAAACATTGCGACCGAATAAAACCACACCAGAAATATTATTTTCTACGATAAATCTTTTTTCAGATTCAGTTAGAGTTAATCCAGAAACGCCAATCAACATGTGTTGGCCGATAAGTTCATTTAATTTCATGTGTGTCGCCTTAGTTGTTTAAAACGTTAGTTTTACCTTTAGGTATGTTACCAAAAACTTTTTCTAAAGTGCCAGCAGAAACTTTAATTCCTTGCACGGCTTCTTCAGAATTTTTCATCAATTCTGTTTCAATACCTGTTGCTGGCGTTAATGCAGAAATGTTTTGTCCTTGGTTGGTGATGTAATTCTCATACTCCATACCGGCAAACGAGTTGTTGGCCTTTAAGAGTTGCATTATGCCTCGAGAAACCATTTTTTTCTCGATGCTTGAAGTGCCTTTAGTCACATCACCTAATTCTTCAGCCACAGCTGTGAATTCAAACTTTGTACCTGTTTTTAATCCATCTTTGCTATTAAGCATCATGTAATAAAGCGAGCTCGATAAAAAAGTACCCTTCGGAATTTTTTTAGAAATTTTTGCTTTTTCGCCATTATCTAAAACTAAACCAGACATTGTATCGCCCTTGAATGTCACATCGATTGTTTTACTTTTAGCTCCGTCAGTTGCTAAATAAGAATAGCTTACAGGAGCAAAATCAGTAGTTGAAACCGCATTCAGCGATTCAGTCATGTTAAAACCATTTTTACCTAAACGCATAAACGATGTTGTTTTGAAATGTTTAGTCTTGGCATCGATTTCATTGCGTAAAATAAAAAAACCAACGTGTTTTTTAAATTGAGTTACTTTGTAGTAACCTTCGAATAAAACTTCGGCCTGTGCAAAATTCAATAATGCAATTTGAACAAATATAACTAAAAGTGTGCGCATAAACATAGGAATTGGAACCTTTCTTGTAGAAAAACGTCTCTCTAATCTAAACGATTGTCTCATTATTGACATCATCTCGCTATCAGCCTTGTTGCAATTTTATGACCTTGGTCTGGACTGGACGCGCCAGTAAAAACCAGATACGATTTTAGTTCATGAATCATGCACAACAAAAACACAAAAAACGCTTCGTATTAACAATGCGAAATCAAAAAGGCCAAGTCGGCATTTTTGTGGCGTTAATATTTCAAGTGATTTTTGTGTTTTTTGCGATGTTAGTAAATGTGGGCCTTGTTGTTCATCACAAAATTAATTTACAGCAATCAACTGATCTTGCGGCCTATTACGGCGCTATGAAACAAGCTGAAATTATGAATGTGATGGCGCACGTAAATTTTCAAATTCGCCAAGCCTGGAAATTAATGGCCTGGCGTTACCGCGTACTCGGAACATTTGGTATCGAACAAAACAATAGAGGTTCAGTTGTTCCGATTCAATTTCCGGTGTCGTGGCCGAATGCGGCCCAGTTGCGGCCAAGGTACAATTCAGCTTCACGCGATTTTTCATGTAATGGGGCCGGGCCAAACTCTCAAGGTCTAACAATCACAGATGTTCCATTTATGTGTATGGGGCATAATGGTTTTGGTGATTGGATTTCTGCTCCGACGGGTCAAACAGAAACCTACTGCAAAATGGACTGCAAAACGATTGAAAGCATGGGCGCCTTTGAGATTAGCGAGATTAAATCCGTAGGAACAGCTGCTATTTTCGGAAATAATTTTGGTAATTCAGTTCAGGCAGCGATTAATAAAGCCAACGGAATTTTAAAAGATGTGTGTCGATCTTTAGGGCCGATAAGCACACAAATGTTAGCTTTGTATTACGGTAACTATATTAAAGACACGCAAAATCGCCGCGCATTTATTTACATGATGAATAAAAATTTGGGATTACGTGAAGACCAAATGTTAGATATTGAGGGTAATAATATTTTAAAAGGTGTGCAAAACACTTTAAAGAACAACTTAACTGAAGCTAATTTAACTTCAATGGCCGATTCGAATATCTCAACACTTAACGGAGTGAAAAGTTTTGGCGGCGGAACAAGTTTTGCCGAAGCCATGTTAAAAGAAATTACTTTTCAGCGTTTATTATTTTTCTTAGTTGATTGTGATTATTCAGCGAAATCATCAACGAGCGTAAAATCACTTTATCAAGGTGGCAGCAGCGAACTTGATCCAAATATATTAGCCGATTTGCCACAAATTTTAGATGGCGCTGGCGTTACTTCTATTCAAGATTTGTTTCGTTTAAATAACGATCAATCAAATACAATTGGTTATGAAAAAAATCCGTGGATTCAAGTTTACTACGGAGTAAAAGCAACAAGTGAACCAAAAATTCCTTTTTTACCTTTAGCTAAAATTAAATTACATGCGGTCTCTTTTGCTAAACCGTTCGGCGGCACCATTGGGCCTTGGTATTTTAAAAATTGGGATTCAGGCACTGACGACAACAAAGGCCGCGCCGATTGGGAAAACCGCACCGACATGAATTTACCTCGTCGCAATATCAGTGGATTACCGGCCGTTCCTACGCTGAAAGAATCTCGTGATTTCTTCTTTAACTATTCAACTCATGTGGGTGATACATTTTCAAATGGCTCAGCGTCTTCAGACCCATCGAATAAAGCAGGTTTAGCTAATACGGATATCGTAGCTCTTTACCACAATATGTTGGCAAATAAATATGGTAAAGGTAACTCACCTTCATCATCAGATAAAATTATTGAACCAAGAGCGAATGAATTTCAAAAACCAAAACGTTGGCCAAAGTACGCTGATTGGTTTCACTTAGCCGGTGATGTTCGTGATCCTACTTGGGATCCTTTAGCAGTTGATCGTCAAGACGGAGCTTCGAATCCAAAAAATACTTACATGCGTGATATTGAAATCTCAGTAGTTTCGCCCAATCAATTTGATGCGACTTATTATTCGATTGAGCCAGATTATTTTTCGAACTATGCAGATAAACTTAAGCCTGACATTATTGCAAAAATTGCCGGAGTTACTGGTATTTCACAAGCACCTGCTCTTCCTTTAGACTTCGGACATCGCCGTGGTTCACAGATTCCAGGAATTCCAGTTAATTTTGATGTTCGTCATCAAATTCAAGTCACACATGATTTATTTAAAGAAGCTGCTGCAGATATAGTTGGCTTAAACGGAAATGCAAATCCGGCGATGAGATTTGGTCTTGATGTTTTAGCATCAAAACAATCATCGATATTAACCGGTTGGACATTTTTAAATTTATCAAGTGTTGGGTATAGCACTTTTCCAGGGCCTGAAACAGGTGGCGGAAAATTCAGTATGTTATTCGGCACGTGCGATAAAAATCCTGCGATGAATCCATGGACAGATAATTTTACAGCTCCTTATGAAATTGACAAAGAGCTGCCTCCAGTGCCAGGAAACTGTGTCACAGGCGGACGCACAGGGTATTCAGTAAAATTAATTTCTAGCGAATTATTACGCCCAGGTAAAACCTTTGATAACCTGGGTGGCCCGGGAACAACAGGTCAGATTAAAAATCCAGTGCCTGAAGAATTTCTTCAATTTCAATAGCCCTATTTTAAAATTCTCAAAATAAGACGGTATTAACCAACTGGATCATGGTGATAAAACTGTCGACAAGAAATTCAAGTTTCAGGACTTTTGTACCGATAGTAAGACTAGTCAGGGGGAACTGTGACTAAAAATCGTATCGTTATTCAAAGTGTCGCACTTAGCGTGTTACTTATTTTTTCATTGCCAGCTAAGGCCGCTGACCAAGCACTCGTTCAGTATTTTCAAAAACTGTACAAGGGTGCCTCACCTAAATGTTCTATTGATGAAGAAACAAAAGCAAAACTCATCGGTGAGCTTGAAGATAAATGTTTAACAAGAATTAGTAATGAAAATGGCTCTTACATTAGTGGAGTTAAACCTGCTTGTACCGAGTCGAGTGTTAAGGCATCAGTTGATGCCCGAGTGAATGGACTTTGCACGAATACTGCTTTTACTAGCGATCAGGCTAACGTAGCTAAACAGGTCGCAGCTCAGCAACAAGCCGCAAATAATACGAATAATGGATCATCAGGAAACAGCGGCAGTGGTGGCGGTGGTTCTGGTGGAGGCAGCGGTGGCGGCGGCGGCGGCGGCGGCGGCGGTGGCGGTGGATCTGGTTTTGATGCGATTAAACAAGCCTTAGGAGCACTCGGTCAAGCCAGTGCAAATAGATCTAAATCAAAAGATAAATCTGGTTCGAGTGATAGCGGTGATAAAGAAGCTAAGGGCGCGGATACACCACCTTCTAAAGAAGCTGATTCAAAACCTGCTGATTCAGGTTCACAAGCTTCATCTCCATCTCAAAATACAAGTTCAAAGCCATCTGCAAAAGAATCTGAAGATGCTGCTCCAGATGAGAGTAAATCTGCATCTGCAGAACCGAAAGAATCAAGCATTAAAGAACCGGCTTCTCCTGAAGAACAAAAAGAAAATGCGGATAAAACACTTCCTGAGTCAACTCAAGCAGCAAATGATTTACAGCCAGAAGCGAGACCTGCTGGGCAAGATGCTGTAAAACCAGAAACTCCAACGGGAACTGATCCAGAATTAGAAGCACGTCATGCAAAAGGCAAAGCTGAAGATGGCGCTTTAGATGCAAAGATTAGCGCGTTTAAAACTAAATTAAATGCAGCGAAACAAGGTATCGGCCCTGAAGCGATGGAGAAATGTACTTCAAATGCAGAAACTGCGCCTGAAACAATGGGTGCAACAGTAAATCCGCCGATGAATGCCGAATGTATATCGGGCACTCCACAACAAGTTATTTCTTGTTTGGATACGAATTTTCAACAGTTAGAAAAAGATCAAGCTCAATTAAAAAAAGACAAAGAAGCATGCTCTGATACTTCAGCACAGGCCGAAAAACTTTGTTCAATGCTTCGTAGTGATAAAGCAAATATGGTTCAAAAATTAATGTCAGTTGGTGCAACTGTATTATCAAAAATTACTGCAGCTTCTGAAGCTTGCGGTACTACTTCGAATTTAAGTAAAGCCGCTCAAGGCGGTATGATGTTAGCACAAGGTGCTTGTACGGCGATGAAATTTCGTTGTGACAACAGTTGTAAAGCAGCTAAAGATGACATGGAAGCTATGAAAAAGAAGTTAGCAACTATGAAAGGTTGCGGGGCTAGTAAACTATTAGCTTCTCAGTTAAATGGTAAAATGGTTGATCAGAATATCCAAGAACTTGATCAAATGGTTACTCAAGAATTAACTCCAGAGAAATCAGTTCCAGCAGCGATTGTTCAATGTCAAAAACATAAAGCTGACATTGCTTTAATGGGTGTTGCGGCTTTAGGTTTCTTATCAGCTTTCCAAGATGCGCAAAAGTGTAAAAAACAATTAGCCTCAGGTGATGCAAAAAAAGGTGGAGCAAGTGCTACTCCTGGCAAAGCGACTTCGACTTTAGCTGGTCCACAAATGACTACGTCTGAATATTGTAGTATGGCGAATAATTCTTCGAGCTTAACTTGTAAGTGTACTGCAGATCCAAAAGCAGACGGCTGTATGGGTTCGTTAGCAACAACAGGTTCGGGCATTGGTAAAATTAATTCGGGATCTGGTGTTTCAGCGTTTGCAAGTGCAGGCCATGGCGGATTAAGTTCATTGGATCCATTAGGTAATTCTTCAGCTGGTGGTTCAGATGATGTTGCTCCGGGTGCAAACTTAAGTGCGGCAGCAAGAGAAGCTTTAGGTATTGGTGCCGCTGCAGGCGCTAGCGGTGCTGCTGGCGGTGGTGGTGCAGGCTTAAGTTCGAGTGCTGACGCTGCTAAAAAAGGTAAACGTGATAAAGACGATGAAAAACCAAAATTTGGATTTTTCTCAAGCCTTGGCAATATGCTAAGTGGTGGTAAAGCACCGGCTCAAGCTGCCAACGCAACAATTCGTCAATACGAACAAGATCAAGCCATTAAACGTAAAATAGCGTCGGATCAATTGCGCGCTGAAATTACGACGTCATCTGGCAAATCAAACTTTGATAAAATTAAAAGTCGTTATCAGCAAAATGCTGCTAGCTTCGAGCAATAATAGGGTATCGGGGGATACACATGAAACGAAATTCAAGCTTCGCAAAAATATTATTAGCGGCGATTTTATTTCAAACACATATCGCGGTGGCCCAAACTTTCACTCAACAAACGTCGAATGAAATGACATCCGATGCGAGTATGCAACCCTTAGTCTGTCAAAAAGTGCCAGCACCCAACTGGAACTCTGATAGCGGTGGTCAGCGCCCGATGGTGGATGACCCGGCCTGTGTCGCTGAAAACAACAATCGTGCGAATGCTCGCGCTAATGTTGCTGTAATTAAAAACGATGCTGCTCGCATAACTACTGGTGACGGTACGCAAACGCTGGCACCAAAAGCTCCGCTTTATACTTGTGGCAGCATTACAAATGTTCACTCGACTGAATTTCAAACCTGCCAAAATAATTACAATGCTCAAAATGCACAGTATCAAAAAGACTTACAGGTTTATAATATAACGGGGTCAGCTCACGGCGATTTACAGAACGCGGCAGAATTAAAAGCCATTGAAGATCAAAAAAATAAAACAGCCACTGCAACATTAGCTGAAATCAAAGATAAAAATGATCAAGGTAAAAAGAGTTACGATAAAACTTCGGCAATCACAAAGGCACTAGGTATCGCCGCTTTAATGAAAGGTACAGCTTGTGCTTCTTCATGCCCTTATGGATGTTGTCCGGCGGCTCCAGGTTATTTTGCACTTGCTGCAGCGATGTTCTTATTAAGTTCAAAAGCTAAAAAACAAGCGGGCGAGCATGCGGCTTCAGCGCAAAATGCGTGTGAATCGTTAAATCAACTTTCTTCTCAAGCTTCAAGCTGTGCTCCGCCCCCTTCAGTAAATGGAAGTGGTACTGGTTCAACAACAATTTCTTATGATCCAGTCACTGGTAAATGTTTACCCGAGGGTTCAGAAGAGTGTAAGCAATTGCCAGGCGTAACTGCTTCGGCACCTAATGTAAAAGACGCTTTAAAAACAAGTGGTTTTGCTTCGGGCAAAAACATGGATGATCAGTATAAGCTATTATCTGATGGCAGCGTCCAAATGAAAAACGGCAAAGTTTTTAAAGATGGCGATTTCAAAGACGCAAATGCATTGATGGCTGCAGGTCTTTCGGCATCTGCTGCTAAGGGCGTGATGGATTCATTAGCTCAAGCTTCAGGTGGTTTAGCAGGTCTTTCTTCTGATGCAAAATCCGGTAAAAAAGATGGCACCGGAATCAGTGGTGCTTTGGGTGGTGCTGATGGTGCAACATCAGTCGTTGATGTAAACAGAGGTCAAAACTCTGATAAAAAATATGGTGATGATTTAGGTGCAGACAAAAAAAATGGCAAAAAATTTGATGAAGATCGTAAGCCATCATCTGAAGGTCTAGCTAAAGAATTTAATGGCGAACTGATTGGTGTTGCTGGTGATGATATCTTTTTAATGATGAATCGCCGCTATAAACTAAAAAGTGAACAAGACTCGTTCATTGCGCAAGACCTTAAATAGTTAGATCTAGATTCGACAAATTATTTTGTCAAATTTCTTTAAGATCGTCATAATTATCTAAGGGCAAAGCCCTACGGAGTAAGTGTGGCGATCTTAAAAGTTTTAGGTATCATGAGTGGCACCAGCCTTGATGGTGTTGATTTCGTAAAAATCAAAATTAATAAAACACGATTACAATGTGAATATCTAGGAATGGAATCATTCACGTTTCCAAGCATGCTTAAGAAGAAGCTGCTACGGGCTGCACAGCATGAAATGAATGTGGCAGAGCTATCGCTGCTTAATCATGAATTAGGCCGCTTCTATGCCGATTGCTTTAAACAATTGCCTAAGGCGCTTAAGATGGTTGATCTTATCGGTCTTCATGGTCAGACGGTATTTCATCAAGGTAAAGTGGCCACAACTCAAATTGGCGAACCTAGTTACTTAGCTTTAACTTCAGGTAAAAAAATCGTTTCAAATTTTCGTTCAGCTGATATCGCAGCCGGCGGAGAAGGTGCACCACTCGCTCCATTTTTTCATCAAGCCGTTTTTGGTGATAAGAAAAAAATAGTAAGTCTGCACAATTTAGGTGGAATCAGTAATTTAAGTTTAATCGTTAAGGGTGAATTAAAATTAGGATTTGATACAGGCCCTGCCAATATGTTGATTGATGAAGAAGTTCGTCGCTCAACACATTCATCACAGCTATACGATAAAGAAGGCAAGCTTGCTTCACGCGGAAAAGTAAATATTCAAATGTTAGCTGAAATGTTAAACCATCCTTATTTTGCCATGAAGCCACCAAAAAGTTGTGGGCGTGAACAGTTCGGCAAAGAATTTTATGCTAAATTTGAAAAATCATTAGCACAGCTTTCTTTAGAAGATCGTGTAGCCACTTTAACTGAATTTACCGTTCAATCTATTGTAAAAGCGTATGTGAAGTTTTGCAGTCCTCAGCCTAATGAAATAGTTTTTTGTGGTGGTGGCGCTAAAAATAAATTTTTAGTAAAACGCATCGACGAAGAATTAGAAAGCATCAAGGTCAGCACTGTTGAAGATCATGGTTGGCCTACACAAAGTATCGAAGGCGCAGCTTTTGCGCTGTTAGCAGCGTGTTGTGTGTGGAAGATACCGGCGAATTTACCTAAAGCGACTTCAGCTAAGAAAAAAGTCGTCTTAGGCCAAATCACCGAGCTTTGATTGCGGCAAAGCATTTAACTTAGTGAAATGCTTTTTATATATCGGATTTACATCTTTTTGCGCAGCGATTTCAGCTTTCGCATGTTGGTAGTCTGTTAGATTACCTAATTCATACCAATCCATTTCAACGGGATAGATCTGAACTTTGTGTGTTGGTAATTTGTGAATAAGTACATCGTAAAAAATATTTAATTCTTTTTCAGGTTCAATCATCGAAAAAACTTCAGGCGATAAAATTTGTAATCCGATAAAATGCCATGGTCTTGCATTTGTCGTAGGAGCATCTTTGCCGATAGAAATAACTTTTTCGCTTCCGTGTGATTCAGTCCAAATGCCACCGAATTTTTTTCCGGCTTCTGGGTGGTTCATCACGATTAACGTTGCGAGTGCATTTTCAGCTTTGTGTTTATCAAGTGCTTTTTTTAAAAACTGAGAATCAGGCGTAAAAAAAACTTCATCTGCATTGCCAGCTAAAACCGGATTTTGATTTCCTAAAATGGCTTCGGCTTGTTTTAATCCACCACCACTGCCTTTAATAAAATCTGTCTCGTCAGAAAATTGAATTGAATGGCGTAAGCGATCATAACACTCGTGAATTTTCTCAGGTAAATAAAAGGTATTTACCACAAACTTATCCACAGGCATTTCGATAATGTACGGTAATAAGTAATATCCCATTGGAATTCCAAACAGGGGAATTACCGGCTTTGGATTCTCGATTGTAGCTGGGCGAAGACGTGTGCCAAGGCCCGCAGCAAATAATAAAATGTTAACCTTAGAGTCGTTCATAATTATTATCAAATGCTCCGGCATCAATTAAAACATCAAGTAAGACTTTGTATTCAGGAAATTGCGAAAGCGATTTCATCACGCGTTTTAGAGTGCCATTTAAATATTTTAAATAGCGACGGTCTTGGCGGGTATTCATAAAACTAGCAAAGCTTCCGCAGGCTTTAAAACAGCGTTGCACACTTTGTAGTTCATAGATCACGTTAAATTGTTCTTGCGACATTTTGCCGTCTTTTAAAAACGGAGTGTTATCGAAATAGTAATTTAACATTTTAGCAGCATACTCATCGCTGATATCTACATACGAATCTTTAATCAAGCTGACTAAATCATATTGAATAGGCCCTAAGCGAGCATCTTGAAAATCAATGACATACACTTGGTCTAACTTGATCATTAAATTGCGTGAGTGATAATCACGGTGGCAAATCACTTTAGGTTCATTATGTAAACGCTGTGCTATTTCGGTAAAAGTTTTTTGTAATTCAGCAGCCTGCTTATCTTTTAACTGAAATTTTAATACACCTTCAATCAGATGCTCACGCGCGTAGTTTAATTCCCATAAAAACTTTGCGGTATCAAACATGATTTCTTTAGCAATTGTTGGTCTTGGCGACTGAGTGGCTGTCGTGTGAATTTTAATAATTTCGTCTAAAGATTTTTTATAAAAATCCCAAGAGAGTTCTTGATTAGATGATTCGGTAAATTTTCTTTCTAAAGTCAGATCACCAAGGTCTTCTAATAAAAGCATGCCTTGATCGGCGCCAATTTTTTTAATTTTCGGTACATGTACGCCGTTAGCTTCAAAGTGACGAAGTACATCAATGAACGGGTATTTGTCGGCGTCAAAGGGCTCCCATGACATTAAGACATAGGTATCTTGTTCATAGATAACGCGAAAGTATTTACGAGCCGAGGCATCGCCTGCAAGCTGATAAACTTTGAAGAGAGAATTTTTAAAATAGTCTTGTAGAAACTGATCAATTTGTGCGGTCATCCCTTAATGCTGGCATGATCCGCACGACCGATCAATTAGTTTTGTGAGGTCGAATTACTTGTAGAAAAGAACAATAGTTCTAATACGTCAGTACTCGTTTGTTGAGCGAACGGCAGACGATCGATATCGAATAAAATTGCGTTCATATCCGCTTTTAATTCGCTTGAAACTCTTAAGACGTCGATTTGTTTATCGCTTAATGAGCTGCCAATGATAAAAACTAGACCATCTAATTTTAATTCACAGGCTGCATCAAGAAGAGCTAACTCTTGTGAATTTAACTGCGTGATATCTTCAATAAAGAAAGTCGTTTTATCGAAAGTTTTAAATTCTTCGACCGAGTGCATTTGGCGCGCGATTTCATTAAAACCTACAAATAGATTTTGTTGAGCCATTTCATGAATTTTTAACGCTACTTTTTTACGAATTAAGGCTGATGTTGAGCGTAAATGAATAACTGAATTGATAATTCTAACTAAAGAATTTTCTTCTTCTTCGTCATTAAATAATGAAAAAACATTGTCATCGTCAGTTTGTTCGATGGCTTCCATTGAAGCGTGTCTTTTGTAAGCTTCAATTTCTTCTTTGAGTTTTAAATGTTTATTATAAACATGTGGTTCAACTAAGAACTTAATAAGATCAACAACTTCATCACGTTGTTGAGTTGATAATAACGAGCCGCGATTCACAATAACTTCCCCTAAATACACGGCCTTAGAATTTAATGGCACGATCAGATCATCACCTTCTAAAAAAGAAGGCATCGCTGAGTTCGCTAAATCTATAGTTTTAAACGCAATCCTTTTTCCATACTTATCTTGGATTAAAGCTTGAGTTTTAGTCCATACTGCATTTTCAACAACGTCTTTCATCATACCTTTTTCCCCACGGTCTTTCTTTTATTCCCCAGCTTTTTTCAAAGCGTCTGAGAAAGATTAATACAAGACTTGTGCCTATTTTTGTTCTACTAGTCTTGCTGACTATTTTGTAGTGAGAGAGCCAATGCTCTAGATATAAATGCCTGTTTTCAGAGGAGAAAATGGCAGTGAAAAAAGGATGTGACAAAACTTTAGACGAAAAAAAGCCTGAGGTTTTTAAGCCTCAGGCTGAATTTATTTCTTAATGTGTGCAGATAACTAACGTGCGTCTAGCCAATGGCTAGCGCGCTAGTTTGCGTTTATCAAGACCGTATTTTTCAACTTTCATGATTAGACCAGCACGTGAAATACCAAGCTCTTTAGCTAATTTAGACTTATTCCAACCTGTGCGGCGTAAGCCTTCTTTGATCATTTCGCGCTCTAGATCTTCTAAAGCATCTTTTAGTTTACCTTGTAAACGAGAACCTTGTACCTTGGCCTTTTCGCCAATTTCTAAGATTTTCGGAGATAAAATTTCATGACCTACTTTAACTTCGTCGCCAGCTAAAACGCATAATCTTTCGATTTCATTTTGTAACTCACGCACATTACCTGGCCAAGCATAGTCATATAGTTTTTCAACGGCACGACCCATTAATTGCTTTTTAGGTTTGCCAGATTGTTCTGCGACTTTACCTAAGAAAAAATCTACTAATACAGGAATATCTTCTTTACGTTCACGTAATGGTGGAACGCGGATATTGATTACATTTAAACGGTAGTACAAGTCTTCACGAAACGTCCCTTGTTCAACCATTTCACGTAAGTTTTTGTTCGTAGCGGCAACGATACGTACATCAACTTTTCTCATTTCAGTAGAACCCACCGGAGTGAAAGTTCCTTCTTGTAATACGCGAAGTAACTTAACTTGCATTTGTGGTGAAGTATCACCGATCTCATCTAAGAAGAAAGTTCCTTTATCGGCGATTTCAAAAAGACCTTTTTTGTCTTTTAAAGCGCCAGTGAACGATCCTTTAACGTGACCGAATAATTCTGATTCTAATAAGTTATCATTGAACGCCGAGCAGTTCTGAATAACAAAGTTGTTACCTTTGCGGTGAGAATTGTAGTGGATTGATTTAGCAATCAATTCTTTACCAGTACCGTTATCCCCTTGGATCATTACTGTTGAATCAGCAAATTTGATTTTATCAAGTAGGGCGTATAACGATTGCATTGGTTTAGATTTGCCGATCATGTTATCGTATTTAAAACGGTTACCTAATTCAGAATTTAATTGGCTGATTTTTGATTCGCGTGAAGCGATCTCAACGTGCAAGGTTACGATCTCTTGGGCTACCAGCTCAACTAATTCAGTAAAGTGATTGCGATTAGCTTCATCTAAATACTGAAACTTAGATAAAGACTTTTCAATTAATTCGTTTGTGCAACCGTAAGCGGCTAAACGATCACGAATTTCAGAAATTCTGTGTGCTGTGTTTTCTTCTTTGAAAAATCCCATCGCCACAACTGTACCGACGAAATCATTTTCGATCACGATCGGAAATATACACACATCAAAACCTGCTGCATCCCATTTTTTGAAAGCAAAAGGGTTGTTTGATTGGCGTAAGTCATTAATAGATTGTGACACTAATTCAGCTAAGCTGTTTTGAGTCGTATCTTTGTGAATTAAATAATTCACAGCCGGATTAGCGAAAGTTAATTTTTCGTCTAAGCCTTTGATTTGTCCACGCTCGTCAGTGAAAACTGTATCTACATTCCACCAAGCTTGAAGAACATGTTTTAATTTTTTAATTACATGTATATGTTCGAATTCATTCCAATTAATCATACGACACCTCTTTGTTGTCTTTTTTTGTACAATTATTTATCGTCAACTTTGTAGACAGACTTGATAGTTCAACTGGGATTTTGTTTAAACTTTTGACGAACTTAGACCTAGGTCTAGCATTTTGAAATGGTTACGCTTTATTTTGTGTGTAATAAAGTCGAGCGTACTCGCCATTTTTTTCTAAAAGATCTTTGTGTATACCTTTTTCGACAATCTGACCACGCTTCATGACTAAAATTAAGTCAGCGTTTTGTATAGTAGATAGACGATGCGCGATCACCAAAGTTGTACGACCTTGCATTAATTCATTTAATCCGCGTTGAACTTGTTCTTCGCTAACTGAATCAAGAGCGCTCGTCGCTTCATCTAAAATTAAAATAGGAGCATCTTTATAAAGAGCGCGCGCAATAGCTAAACGTTGTTTTTCGCCACCAGAAAAGTTGCCACCGCGTTCGCCAACCATAGCATTAAAGTGTTCAGGATTTTTATTAATAAAATCAAAAGCATGCGCTGCTTTAGCGGCAGCGATGACTCTTTCAGGATTATCAATCGCTGGTTCGCCAGCTGTGATATTTGTTCCAATTGTATCAGAGAATAAAAACACCTCTTGAGAAACTAAACCGATATTGCGTCTTAAATCATGTAACTGAATATCGCGCGTGTTAATGCCGCCGATAGTGATTTCACCATTCTGGGCATCATAGAAGCGGGCCAGTAAGTTAGCTAAGGTCGTTTTACCGCTGCCGCTTTCGCCAACGAAGGCCACTGTTTGGCCTTTTTTAATCACTAAATTAAAATTCTGAATCAATGGCGATTCATCATAAGTGAAATCAATATTTTTATATTCGATCGAAGTCCAATCTTTCGGAAAATGAATATGTTTTCCAGATTCAGGAACTTCGCTATCTTCGTTCAGCATTTTTTCAATACGATCAGCACAAACACGGCTTTCTTGAAGTCGCACGATAGCTTCTTGAAACTTTTTAATGGGTTCATTGGCTTGCATGATTGTCGTAAGATAAGCCATTAAAACACCAAATGAAGATTTACCTGTGGCTATGCGTGATGAGAAGTAATAAACGATAGCGACTAAAATCAAAGTCGCGACAAATTCATTAATAGGGCCAATAAGTTCTACGCGGCCATGAACTTTACGGCGCATTTCGATAAAGCGATCACCTTGACCAACTAATCTATTTTTAAAAAAGCCTTCTAAGTTAAAAGCTTGAATAGTTCTAACACCATCTAAAGATTCTTTGATGGTCGAAGTAATACGCTCGAGTTGCTCAACACCGAACACTGAGTATTTCTTAATTGTTCGAGATAATTGGCGTAAAGCGAATAAAATCACCGGTGTAATCACCAAAATCGAAACAGCTAACGTAGAATCGAAATAAAATAAATTGAATACAACTGCAACGAACATTAACGGTGCCGTAAAAATATCGGCAAATAAACGTAAACCATCTTGCACGATTTTAACATCGTTAAAAGTACGGCTTAATAAACCACCCGAGCCTGAAGCGTAAGTGTTATGAAATTTTAAATTTAAACGTAAAAATTTTTGTTGAAGCTGTTGGCGAATGTCTTGAGTTACTTTTTCGCTGACCACATTCATTAAATAAATATGAAAATAGCGTGAAATCGAAATAACAAAGGCTAATCCAACACCCATAACGATTAAAGATTCAAGATTTTGCGGCATAGCTGCAGAATCCATCAAACTTTTTACATAATGAGAGATGAATGCCTTCGAGGCTGCATAAATCACTCCCGTAAGACCAACGATGATCAGGGTTGATTTATACTTAAGTAATTTAGACCAAATATAACGAATATCAGACGACATTGCTGTTAATCACTCCATGGGCGTGAAGCCCACCTTAGCGTAAATAAGATTTTAGATATTGGCCAGTTAAACTTTTCTTATTGGCCATAACGTCTTCTGGAGTACCAGCAACAACGACTTGACCACCCATTTTACCAGCATCTGGGCCCATATCGATGACGTAATCTGCATTTCTAATCACATCTAGATTATGCTCAACAACGATCACAGATCCACCAGCTTCGATCAGTTTATGAAGCACTTTCATTAAGAGTTCGATCTCTTTAAAGTGTAAACCTGTTGTTGGTTCATCTAAAATATAAAGAGTCGATTTTTGTGAAACTTGTGAGAGCTCTTTGGCAATTTTTAAACGTTGAGATTCACCACCGCTTAATGAGTTAGCCGGTTGACCCAAAGTTAAATAATCAAGACCCACTTCTTTTAAAACCGAAAGAGGTTTACGAATATGTGGATGAGCGACAAAAAAGTTCATCGCTTCTTGCACAGTCATTGAAAGAATCTCGTGAACGTTTTTACCTTGAAAAGTAATTTCTAAAATTTCAGGGCGATATTTTTTGCTATCACAAACATCGCAAGGGATAATCACGTTATCCATAAACTGCATATCGATTTCTTCGTAACCTGTGCCTCGGCAAGCCGGACAACGCCCACCATCGACATTTAAACTGAATGTTCCCGGAGTATAACCACGTGAAACAGATTCAGGAGTTGCTGCAAGTACGTTACGAATAGAATCAAAAGCCTTTAAATAAGTAATTGGCGAACTTCGAGCTGATTTACCAATCGGAGACTGATCAACGAGTAAAACATTTTTAATCGTTTCATAACCCGTGATTTTTTCAAAAGGTTGCGCAGGTAAAAATTCTAATTCAAGTTTGCGGGCCAATGCGGGATAAAGCGTTTTAGTAATTAACGTTGATTTTCCAGAACCACTGACTCCAGTAACTGTAACTAATCGATTCAGTGGAATGCTTACATCAACATCTTTTAAATTGTGCCCGCTACAACCTTGTAGCTCTAATTTATATTTATAATTGGTTAATTCGACCGGGCGAACTGTGCGTTTTGATTTTTCTTTACTCGGCAATAAATAACTTGCTGTATTCGACTGCGGAGCTTTAAAAAAGTTTTCTGTATTGCCAGAATAAACGACTTGGCCACCCAAGTAACCAGAGCCTGGGCCCATTTCAATAATGTTTTCAGCGCTGCGAATAACATCATGATCATGTTCAACAATAACCAAAGTGTTACCAAGTTCTTTTAAATCTTTTAAAATTGAAATAAGACGATCATTATCACGTGGATGTAAGCCCACTGTGGGTTCATCTAAGACATAAAGCGTTTGTGATAACCCTGAACCTAGCTGATTAGCTAAAATTAAACGTTGGTATTCGCCACCAGATAATGTTCTGGTTTCACGATCAATCGTTAAATAATTAACTCCCACGCGCATTAGAAAATTCAAGCGTGAACTAATTTGTTTTAACACTTCGCCAGCAACTTCTTGTTGGTGTTTAGTTAATTTAGTCGTTTTAAAAAACTGTTCAAGTTCTTCAATGGTATAAGCACTTAATTCAGTGATAGATTTTTGTTGCACCAAAATGTGGTGAACTTCTTTGCGTAAACGTGAACCATGGCAATCTGGGCATTTGCGACCTGAGCGGTAACGTGAAATGAAAACACGGACGTGCATTTTGTATTTAATTTGATCTAAGTATTCAAATAACCCAACAACACCAAAAAAATCTTTATTGCCGTTCCAAATTAAATCGCGCTCGGCCTTGGGTAAATCTTTCCATGGCGTTTTCAAATCGATTTTATTTTTTTTACAGAATGCAAAAAGAGATTTTTTGTCTTGTTCGGCCGAAGGCATCGTAAACGGATTTAGTGCACCTTCTTGAATTGATAGTTCAGGATTTGGAATAACTTTAGCTTCGTCAAGCTCAAGCACGTTGCCAAAGCCCTTACATGTGGGGCAGGCCCCAATGGGTGAATTAAATGAAAATAATTTCGAAGACATTGGCGGTGGAGTGTAACCACAAATTGCACAAGCGGGTTCTTCAGAAAGTTTTAACTGTTCACCTTCGCTCGTAACTACTAGAGCTCTGCGAATTAAAGAACCCGTTAAATATTTTAAACTCACATCATAGGCTTGTGTAATTGAATCTGTTAAACGGCCTTTTTCTTCGTCGTTAAAAGCCATACGATCAATAACTAAATAAAATGTTTCTGCAGGGATTCCCTTTTTGATATTTGCCGGTTGGCCGATATCAATGACTTCACCCATTTCATAAGTCATCGGATCAGCTTTTTTCTTACCCTTTTTTTCTTTCAACGTAGTTATACGAAGATAACCATCTTGTAAAAGTAATGAATGAAGCTTTTTACCTTCAAGCACACGTGATCCAGCTGGAATTTCAACTAAGATGTAACCGCGTTTATCTTTGAACTTTTCTAAAACTAAATCTGAAGCTTCAGTCGTTGATAATTTTGTCGCCGGAATATGATGAGTCGGGCAGTAAGGTGTGCCAATTTTTTCAAAAAATAAACGTAAGTAATCAATCAGCTCTGTAGTTGTGCCCACAGTTGAACGCGAAGACTTAACTGTGTTTTTTTGTTCAATTGAAATAGCTGGAGGAATATTATTAATGCCTTCGATATCTGGCTTTGGTGCTTTATTTAAAAATTGGCGAGCGTAGTTAGACATACTCTCGATAAAACGACGCTGACCTTCGGCAAACAAAGTTTCAAACGCTAAAGAACTTTTTCCAGAACCAGATGGACCGCAAATAACAGTCATCTGGCCTAACGGAATTTCAACTTCAATATTTTTTAAGTTGTTCTGTTTAATACCCCAAATGTGGATACTTTTCATTTAGCAGTCCCTCGTTAGAGAGACTTATTCTTCTATGTCTCTCTTCAAATAGTCTGTCGTTTCTTCGCTACGACTTTCAGCTGCCGTTGGTTCAGTGCCTTCGATGTACGCTTGCATGATTGTCCTACTGCTGGCTGAGTTTGCTAACTTACCACTTTCAGCATCGACTTTCACGATTTTAACTCCATCAGGTATCGGAAATGACATAGGGGGTAAATCTTTATGTGCAGATTTCATATAATCGAGCCAGATAGGAAGAGCCGATTTTCCACCCACTTCTCCACGACCGATTGTTTGTTCTTTATCGAATCCCACCCAAACGCCGGTAGCAATTTGTGGTGTGAAGGCGATAAACCAAGCATCTACGTAACCGTTTGTAGTACCAGTTTTCCCCGCAACTTCGCGTCCTAATTGAGCGGCGCGTCCGCCAGTACCGCTAGGGTCTTCAACTGTGCCGCGTAACATCTGCGTGATGGTTGCTGCAACTTCTGGGCGAATCAACTGATCTGGATCATCAAAGAAAAATGGTGATGCGGGAGTGTTTTCAGCATCTTTATCTTTGCTTTCAAATTCTTTTCTTTTTTGCGCAAACTTTTCTTCAATTGGTGCCATCTCATTCGCGAAACGTGTATCTAAAGATAAATTTTCTAAAAGCACTTTACCTTTTGTATCGATGACTTTTCTAACAATCATCGGGCGAGTGCGTTTACCTAAACGTCCGAGCTGAGAAAATACTTTTGTCATTTCGTATAACGTCACAGAGCTTGAACCTAAGACTAAAGTGTAATCTTGATTTAATTTAGAAAAAATACCTAAGCGTTGGGCGAAATCTGTTGCGAAATTCACACCAATATCTTCAACAATTTTTACGCTCGGGATGTTCAACGATTTTACAAGGGCATTACGCATTGTGATCTCGCCGCTAAATTCTTTACCATGATTCGATGGCTTCCAAGTTTTTTCGTCGCCTTGGCCTTCTTCGCCACCGCTGTTTTCTTTATAAACTAAAGGAGCATCAATAATTTTTGTTGAAGCATTATAACCTTTTTCTAAGGCCGCCGCGTACACGATCGCTTTAAAAGAAGAGCCGGTTTGACGGGCTGCTTGTAAAGCGCGATTGTATTCATTGCGCACGAAACTATATCCACCAACCATCGCTAAAACATCTTGGGTTTGTTGATCAATTGAAAGTAACGAACCTTCGACTAAGGGCTCTTGATCAAGTTCTAAAGCTAAATGTTTAGAGATATCAAGTTTTGGAATATTTTTACCGCGAGTTTTGCGCCAAGTGAATTTATCATCAAGAATTTTAACATAAATGACGTCACCTTTTTTAAGTGCCGTTGAAGGCTTTTTAATTTCGTTACCTTCAGATTTTTGTTCGAAATTTACTTTGCGCGCCCAAGTCATGCTTTCAAGTTCGATAATACCTTTGGCTTCTGGTAATTGAACTTCAACGTAAGCTTCAGCATCATTTACATTCGTCACGATCGCGTCGTAGTTTTTGCCGACATCTAAATAACTTGGCAAATTAGTAATCGGTGCTTTTTCATCGACCTTTTTAGTGATGATGCGACCTTTTTTAATAATATCGACTTCAGCAAAAGTTCCATCTGGCATGATTGTGCGTTCTGGATTTGAATCGGTGATAATAGATTTTTTTTCTTTTTCTAAAAACTCAGCGTATTCAGTTTCATGTTCTAAAACTTTAAGCGGCCCGCGATAACCTTGGCGTTTATCAAGTTCTTTTAAACCTCGAACCACAGCTTCGTTAGCTGCGATTTGTTTGTTCAAATCTAAACCCGTTGTGATGCGAACACCTTGATTTAAAATAACGTCTTCACCCAGCTGTTGAACTAATAATTGGCGAAGTGTTTCTAAATAAAACGGAGCTAAAATTTCATACTCTTCTTTAAGATAAACTTTAACCGGAGTTTTTACATACTCATCGGCTTGTGCTTTAGTGATGTATCCAATCTCATGCAAACGATGAATAACATAAACCTGACGTTCTTTAGCGCGAATCGGATTTTTAACCGGTGAATAATCAGAAGGAGCTTTTGGTAAACCCGCTAACATCGCAGCTTCAGGAATCGTTAAATTTTTTGCTGGTTTTCTAAAGTAAGTTTGCGACGCCATTTCGATGCCGTAAGCACTTTGGCCGAAGTAAATTTGATTCAAATAAAGGTATAAAATATCACCTTTAGATAAGTTTTCTTCCATTTGAAGGGCCAACAGGATATCACGCAATTTACGAGAAAATGTTTTTTCATTCGTTTGTAATATCAAGGTCTTAGCAACTTGCTGAGTAATCGTTGATCCGCCTTGCACATTACGACCGGCGCGCATATTTGCGATAAATGCACGAAGCAACGCTTGAAGATTAATCCCTTTATGTTCAAAGAACGTATCATCTTCGGCAGCGATAAAAGATTTAATTACTAATTCAGGAATATCTTTATACGGAATAAGCACACGGCGCTGCCTTGAAAATTCACCGATTTTTTTTCCGTTACGATCGAATACTTGTGAAACTAAGAGTGGCTTGTAGTCTTCGAGTTTGATGACTTCGGGAAGTGAAGCTTTAACAGAGCGATAAACAAAATAAGCGCCCGTTGTAGATAGAAAGATAAAAGCGAAAAGACCCAGAAGTATTTTTTTTAACATAGGTAATTAGCCTATCAAAAAAAAGTTCTTCTGGGTAACCGTAACTAGATTTAAGTCTTAAAAAGCACTCGTTGATTTGCCAGTGCGAGTCTTTTTAACTTCGCCACCGCTAGGAAGCGTACGTTTTAACGCCGCACATTTTTTACGTCCAGTTTCAGACGCATCTTTTCCTGCTTCTTCACCTGATTTGGCGTTAGCAATGTCTTCTTTGCAACCGCATTGAGTAATAACTTCTTCTACATCAAGTTTAGTTTTGCGCACTGCTGATGAGGCTAAGCTTGTTTTAGAACGTTTACCGGTTTTTTCTTCAAGTTCTAGTTTTTGTAAGTCTTCAGCTAATTTTTTTAAACGTTCTTGTGAACGAAAGTTTTTAGCTTCAAGTTTTTGTGCAAACTGAGCCATCTCACCTTGTAAAGTAGCTGTTTGTTCAGCCAAGTTAGCCTGAGCTTCTTGTTTTTCGCGTTCAGCTTCTTGTGAAATCTTAGTTGAATTTTCAGATTGAATTGTTTGGCGTTGGCCTTCTTCTTTAGCTTGCGCTTGCAATTCAGTCATCTCATCGTTTACTTTTTTAATTTGTTCTTGTTGGTCGAAGTTTAATTTCTTTTTTTCGCGGTCTTCTTTTTCATAACAAGCATCATTTACAACTTGTAACTGAGCTTTTAACTCTGCCGTTGCTTTAGGGCCTTTAGATTTAATGCTAAAAGGAAAATCCTTACATGAATCGTCTTTGATACCTTTAGCCGACTTAATCATACAATTTTTAGCTTGGTCTAACGCTGATTTACAACGTAAGTTTTGTTTTTGCGCTGATGTATCTAACATACGGTCAGCATAAGCGAAGTTTAATTGTCTAACAGAATCATTCTTTTTAGAAAGTTGAGTCGTTAAGTTACGTAAGCGAGCTGATGAATCAACCATGTCTTTTTGTGAAGAATTTAATTGTTCACGCATTTTTACGTCAGCTTTCGCTAAAGTTTCTTTGTTAGTGCGTCCTAATTCCTGGATCTCTTTTGTGATACGAGTGATCTCTTTATCGTTATCTTCTTTATCTTTAATCGCGTCGTTTTCGATGTCTTTTTTATCTTTTTCCATCTCTTTACGGCGATCACGAAAGTCTTTTTCAGCATCGCGCGCTTCTTTACTGTCGATATCAACTAAGCAGCTGTTACCATTTGATAAACCTAATGAATCTTCACCACCAACTACAGCGCGAAAGATATTAAGTGTACTAGACATACTGTTTGTACCTTGTTCAGATTGCGCAGAAGTTTGTTGAGCCATTTGGGCACACTCTTGAATTTTTTCAGAACATTTTTTACGAGTATCTGATGTGCCAGAATAACGAGAGCTCGAAGATGAACTTCCAGTTACGCTTTCACAAGCACTTTGAGATTCAGCTAAACTATCTGAATAAGCTTTGTAAGCATCGCTACAGCCTGAATCATCTTTAGCATCATCACAGCCTTTGCCACCGTAAGCTTCGCAACGAACGCACTTTGATTTGCTTCCGCCATACTGCTTAACTAAATCAGAGTCTGAATTACACGTTTTAGTAGCACGTGCTTCTTTATCTGTATCTACTTGTGCTTGAGTTTGACTGCTTCCGCCAATAACGATGGGTTGTCCACCTGTCGCCGCTGGTGTATCGGCAGTAAAGCCGGGTTGTCCGAAAACAGTGACTACAAAAAACCCTACAGCTGTACAAAGTTTGATGATTGAATTTGTATTCATTTGATTTCTCCCCTTATGAAGAATAGTAAGCAATGTGGAGACCAATTTTGTTACTCCACCTACTAGTTTGACGTTTCATTTTGAGACTGTGAATATCAAAGTTTGTATATATAGACTGGCGTCTAGATATATAGAGATAGAGCTAGACCATGGGCTGGCTAACTTGCCTTATAGCAGACATGGCGCTAATCTAAAAAACGGGAAGACATGCTAAAAAGTATTTTTAGCCTAACAGCGGAGGATCAAGGATGATTCCAAAAAATTTCGTAATTTTATACGTAGTGTGTGTATTAACTTTATTCGTAGTAAATGCAGTATTCGTTTAAGTCAAAAAAGCAGGTCAAACCTGCTTAGTTTTTTAAAACATAAATTTCAGAGTAATTACGGCCTTTTTCATCGCTATCCATGCCGTAACCAACAACGTAACGATCATCAATCGTTTTACCGATGTAATCAGCGCGGATTGGTAACTCACGACGTGCAGGCTTATCTAATAGGGTAACAATCTTTAATGATGATGGTTTTGCAGCTAATAAGCGGTCTTTTAAAAAGCTTAAAGTGCGGCCTGTATCGATGATTTCTTCAACGATGATCACATCTTTGCCAGCGATATTAATAGAAATATCTTTCTGCATGCTGATCGCTCCACCTTTTTCAGTTGAACGAACAAAAACGAAATCAACTTGTTGTGGTAATGAAATTCTACGCATTAAATCAGCTGTAAAGTGAACTGAACCACGTAAAGGGCAGATAAAAATGATTTCACGACCTTCGTAATCATTTTCAATTTGAGCCGCTAATTTACCAACTAGCTTCTGAATATCTTCTTGTTTTAAAAATGTAGTCATTTCGTCGCGAATCTGTTTCATAAATAAGTCCTTTTAACGTTCTAAATTAATATTCTAAATTTGTAATTCCAGTAGTTTGAGCCATTTTCAAGTAACGTAAAGCTTCAGTGTTTTTCGGATCTAAACGAATGATGTTTTCCCACTGTTCAACAGCTTCAGCGACCATGTGCGAGTTGTATAAAATTAATCCAAGTTTTAAACGTGGCTTAATTAATTTACTGTCGTACTGAATAACGGCTCTTAATTCTTTAATAGCTTTTTCTTTGTGTCCCGCTTGCACGTAACATTCAGAAATTAATAAAGCGATCTCGCCTTTTTTCGAAGAAAGGTGATACGCCTTCATGTATTGCTCAAGCGCTTCATCAAAACGGCGAATCTGAATGTATAGATCAGCTGTTTCAATGTGTTTAGAAGCAATTTTTTCTTCTAAATTAGAGCTTTGTTGAAATGATTTTTTCTTATCAACAATTGTTTGAGCTTGTTCAAAAACTTTTTTAGCTTCGTCGTATTTGCCTAAATCATTTAAAATAATTGATAAACCAACAGCGGCATCGCTGTATGAAGGATCAATCTCTAAAGCTTTTTTAAATGTTTTAATCGCTTTGTTAAATTGGCCACGGTTGTAATAAATCGTAGCTAACATTTGATAAATTTCAGGGTTGTTCGAATTGATTAACGTGGGCTGCATTAATAATGGTTCGGCCTGTTGGTATTTACCATCGATAAAGGCTTCACGAGCTTCATCAAGAAGTTGTCCAGAAAAAGATCTCATGTTTATAGCCCCTCGCTTGTCAACAATCGTGCTTCGTCAGAATTTGGATACTTAGTTTTTAATATTTGCATGTGCTGATCTAGTGTTTTTTGATCGGCTAATTTCTTTGCGCATTTTGCAGCTCCGAAGTGAGCGCGTGGATCAAAACCTAATCCTGGATATTTAACTAAAGTTGATTCGTATCTGCGTAAAGCTGAAGAGTATTTTTCTTGTTTAAAATAAAAGTCAGCAATGTAAATTTCTTTTTGTCCTAAACGAGAAATCACTTCATCACGTTTAATTTTGCTGTCAGTCACGTATTCTGATTGCGGATAAAGTTTTACAAGTTCACCGAAATGATAAATCGCATCTTTTCCTACAGTTAAATCACGATCAATCGTTTCAGGTAACTGCATGTAATAGCTCATAGCGATGCGGTACAAAACGTAAGCTGACTTTGCATGTTTAGGATGTAAATCACGAAAGTTTTGGTAAGCAATTTCAGATTCTGGGTATGATTCACGTGCATAGTGCACATCTGCAATCGCAAGTTCGGCTTCAGTCGCTAAACTGCTGTACGGAAATTTATTTCTAACATCAGCGTATTTAGTCAGGGCCACTTCATAGCGTTCAGCATCTTGAAATTCTTTAGCGTAGGCAAATAAACCTTCAGCTGTGTTTAAATCTTTTTCTTTGCTCGCGCATGAAAAAAGCACGGCCATCGCCATTAAAGAAACTACAAATAATTTCAATGATTTAACACTCGTCATAACATTCACAATAGACCTCAAAAAACATATCAACTCATGGCCTTGATGAAGTCAAAAAAATTAGACGCTAACGCGGGCTTTTTTGGTTAGTCTTTAGGCAAATTTGGGCTAGAAATAAGCTCTAAATCTTCTTTTTTTGTCCAGCCTGAAATTCCGCCAGGGTATTTAATTTGAAAATAAAGAATATCATTGATTTTAGTGACCCGTAAAATGTGCACTAAACTTCCACCCGGAAGGTCGGCCAGAGCAGCTTGATTTTCGCCAGCGGCTGTTCTTAAAGTGGCTTGTTCATTGCGAATTAAGGCTTTTGGAATTTGTTCTTCTCTAATTTTTAGACCTGATAAAAAAGAAAAAACTAAAAATAAAACTAACCAAAAATAATTTTTATAAGCAAAGCGACTAAACTTTAAGTTTTCCAGAATTTCTTTTTTGCGTGTTAAAAAATAATTAAACACACTTCGTAAAAAGATCACAAAAAACACAGTACCGAAAACCCACAAAGCCTCGACCGGAAAGGCTTCTAAGCCGGCTTTATTTAAGTTTTCAATTAATGAAATGTCATGGGGAGTCGCTTTAACTTGAAACTGAGTTTTAATTTTTAAAGCCAATTCTGTGGCCGGTGAATGTCGAGGTCTTAGCATTAACGCTTTTTGGTTATAAACGTAGCTGGCCAAAAAATCTTGTTTGTTAAAACTTGTTAAGGCCGCATTGTAACTAATGTCTGCAATTTGATCTCGGCTAAGGTCGGGGTTCTGCTCTAAAAGTGATTTATACGCAGATAGCGCCTCGTCATATTTTTTTTGCTGTTGCAAAGAAACTGCATTTTGAAATGTTTGTTGAAAATCAGCTGTAGGCATAGCGTTAAGTCTAACGATGAAGTGCTTTCCTTGTCATAGCTCGTCGCAACAAGGTATTCTATCCTCCTAAAACACTCTCTAGAACTATGAGGAAAAAACCATGTTATCAGCAATCAAAGACGCAATAGCTAAAGTACAAAATTCAGATGAATTATTAACTGGAAGAAAACTTGATCACGATCCTGTTGTTGAGGGTTTAGTTAACGATCTGGTTGATGAAGTTATGGTAATCAACAGCGCGATCCAAACTATTCAACCACCTCAACCAACTTTAGTTGATCGTTCAAAAAATAAATTAGATCACATCGGTGCATTACGTGGTCGCCCTTTGTATCACCCTTATGTTGGCACAGGTGCCGGCCAAGGTGTTTATGTTGAAATCGAAGACGGCAGTGTGAAAATGGATCTGATCAACGGTATCGGAATTCATATTATGGGTCACTCGCATCCGCGTGTAATGAAAGCAGCAGTTCGTGGCGCTTTATCAGATGTAGTTATGCAAGGTAACATTCAGCCGAATAATGAATATATTAAATTAACTGAAAAGCTTGTTCAAATTGCAGGTCGCAATTCAAAATTAAAACACGCATGGTTTTCAACTTGCGGTACAATGGCGAATGAAAATGCAGTTAAGATGGCTCGCCAAAAAAATACTCCGGCTAAAATGATCGTGGCGATGAAAAATGCTTTTGCTGGTCGTTCAACAATGATGGCCGAAGTGACTGATAACCCAGCTTACAAACAAGGTTTACCAGAGTATAACGAAGTTTTACGTATTCCTAATTATGATAAAAAAGATCCGAAGTCTGCAGACACAGCCTTACGCACTTTAAAAGAACACGCGGCTAAATTTGATAAACAAATTGCAGCATTTTCTTTTGAGCCGATGTTAGGTGAGGGCGGATTTGTTCCAACTCCGCGTGAATTTTATGTGCCGATGTTAGAATTCTGTAAACAACAAAAAATCGCTGTGTGGGCTGATGAAGTGCAAACTTTCGCTCGTACCGGAGAATTTTTTGCTTTTGAAACAATGGGCCTTGGCGAATACATGGACATCGTAACAATTGCGAAAACAGTTCAGCTAGGTGCAACTCTTTACACTGAAGAATACAATCCAAAACCAGGTTTAATCGCCGGAACATTCTCGGGCGGATCTAGCGCCATGACAGCAGGTCTTGAAATTTTAGAAATGCTTGAAGAAGGCTACATCGGGCCAAATGGTCGTATTATTCAAATTCACAATCAATTTATTGCAGGTATTAATCGTTTAAATGAAACGACATGCAAAGGATTATTATCAGACGCTGGTGGTATGGGATTAATGATCGCCTTCACACCATTCGATGGTAAAAAAGAACAAGCAGAAGGTTTTGTAAAAAAATTATTTAAAAACGGAATCATCGCATTTACTTGCGGTAAAGACCCAATTCGTATTCGCTTTTTAGTGCCTGCAATTATTCAAGAATCTGATATTGCTTTAGCATTACAAGTTATCGAAAAAACGGTACTTGAAGGATTATAATTTTTGTCTGAATTACAAGTTTCTTCAGTAGAAGGTTTTGATTTTATTGGCGCTTGTCGAAAGCTGATTGCTATCGACAGTTCGCCGCAAATTTCTACTGTTGAGCTTGTCGATTATTTAGCTTTAATTGCTTATCAATTTGGTTTTGATGTTGAAATTCAACAAGCCATGCAAAATGGTATCGCCCAATCGAATATCATTGTGCGCTTACAACCATTTCAAGCAGGTCAAAACGAATTTTTATTACAAGCGCATTTAGATACCGTTGATCCAGGAAATTTCGCTTTATGGAAGAAAAATAATTTTAATCCGTTTGATGCTGTTATTGAAGATGGCCGCATTTATGGATTAGGTTCTGCCGAAGTTAAATTAGATTTTTTATGCAAACTCGTAGCGATGGCTCAGTTCAAAGATAAAAAATTAAACACGCTACAACCTGTATTGGTTGGAACCTTCGGTGAAGAAACCGGAATGCAAGGTGCGCTTAAGTTGATTCGCAAAAACAAAATCAATGCGAAGTACGCTTTAATTGGTGATGCCTCAGATTTAAAAATTATCAATGCCGCAAAAGGTTATGCCACTGTGCAAATGCGCATACCGTTTGCGTCAGACGAAGTTGAATATAAACGTGATATTTCTGTATCAGAATCAATGTCAACTCAGTCAAAAGTTTTTTCTGGTAAAAGTGCGCACTCGTCGACTCCCCATTTAGGCGAAAGTGCTGCCGTTAAACTTTTTGAATATTTAGCTAAGATGCCCGACAACGTCGTGATCGTCGACATGGATGCCGGTACTCGAGTGAACATGATTCCAAACCAAGCTATGGTTGAATTAGATATTGCTACTTCTATAAAAGACCCTGCGATTCGTAAAATTAACTTTTTGTATGCAGCTATGAATGAAGTGCAAACAGAAATGAAATCAGTCGTAGATAAAGCTTTTACGCCAGAGCATTCAACGATAAGTATTGGTATTATCAGAACACTTGAAGACCATATTTTAATTGGTGGTTCTTGTCGTATTCTTCCGAATGTAAAACAAGAAGTTTACGAAAAGTGGATGAAAATGATTTCAACGGCCTGTGAAAAAGTCGGCGCCGAATTTCATTTACAAGACTATAAAAGGCCTTTTCGCACAGATGAAAAATCAGTTTTAATTAAAGGTGCATTGGCTGAATTAGAAAAGCTTGGACAAACAAGCCCCTGCACAAGTTTAGCTTCAACTAACGAAGCGAGTTTGTTTTCACGTATTGGTATCGAGTGTATTTGTGTGGGCCCGGGTAAGCGTGAAGATAATGTTCATACTCCGAATGAACATGTTGAAATTAAACATTTAGAATTAATGACGTCATTTTACCAAAGAATGATTGAAAGGTTTTGTTTATGAGCTTTATTGTACGAGCAGTTAACAAAGACGATATTACGCAATTAACAGATTTAGCGAAGCAGTTTAATTTATTAAATCTTCCGGGTGATAAAAAAATTATCACAGAAAAAGTGAACCGCAGCGTAGCTTCATTTGCTGGCGAACTTTCAAAAGATAAATCTGAATATATTTTTGTTGTTGAAGATGTTGAAGAACAAGCTGTCGTCGGCAGCTCGTTAATCATTGCCAAGCATGGCTCAGAAGCGGTGCCTCATTGTTATTTTAAAATTTTAAAGCGCGATCACTTTTCACAAGATTTAGGGATCGGCTTTATTCACCAAGTTTTACGTTTTCAATTAGACACTGATGGCCCAACTGAAATTGGTGGCTTATTAGTTGATAAAGCTTACCGCCGCAGACCAGAACGTTTAGGAAAACAAATTTCATTAAGTCGTTTTGTGTATATGGCTTTAAATCCTGATCGCTTTGAAAGTCGTGTTCTGTGTGAACTGACTCCGCCACTGACAGATGAAGGCCGCAGCGAATTCTGGGAGGCCCTAGGTCGCCGATTCACCGGATTACCGTATCAAGAGGCGGATGCTTTATCACAAGTTAATAAAGAATTTATTGAATCGTTATTTCCTGAAGAAGACATTTATTTAAGTTTATTAGATTCTAAAGCGCGTTTAGTGCTTGGTCGTGTAGGCGAAGCCACAAAACCAGCACAACATTTATTAGAAAATATCGGCTTTCAATATTTAGATGAAGTTGATCCTTTTGATGGTGGGCCACATTACGGTTGTGAAACAGCTAAAATTGCTCCCATTAAATTAGGAAAAAAATTACGTATTACCGAAGGCAAAGATCCAGCGTTTAAACAATTAGGTCTTGTCGGTGTCGGCAGCGAAGATTTTAAATGTATGTTAACGGCTTACGATATCCAAGACGGGTATGTTGCAGTACCAACAAAAACGCGCGAGCGTTTAAAATTAGATTTAGATCAAGAAGTGTTCGTGACACCTTTTGAATTCGGGAAGAAGGCTTAAGACTATGCAATATAAAACCACTCCATTTTTAGGTGACTTTGTAAATGGTCAGTTTGTTAAATCTCAAAAAACAGACGGGCAGTTTAAAGATATTTCTCCGGGTGATTTAAATGATGAAATCATGTCTGTGAGTTACACTTTAGATCATGTTGAACAGGCGATTGCTGCGGCAAAAAAAGCTTACATGCCCTGGGCAAAACTTTCTTTAGATGAGCGCAAAAAATATTTTTCACGTTTAAAAGAATTATTTATCGCTCACGAAGGCGAAATGGCCGAAGCTATCGCTCGTGATACAGGTAAAGCGTTATGGGATGCCACTTCAGAAGCCAAAGCTTTATCTGCAAAAATTGATGTTACAATTAATGAATCATTAAAGTTAGTGCAAGAAGAACATATTCCAAATGCATTACCACAAGTTGAAGGCGTTATTCGTTTTAAATCTCGTGGTGTGATGTCTGTCATCGGACCTTTTAATTTTCCGGCGCATTTGCCGAATGGTCATATTATTCCTGCTTTAATAACGGGTAACACAGTAGTGTATAAACCTTCTGAACAAACGCCGTATGTGGGCCAATTGTATTCTCAAATTTTTGAGAAAGCGCAATTTCCTGCAGGTGTTTACAATATGATTCATGGTGAAGCTGAAACAGGTCGCCGACTTGTGGCGCACGAATCTGTGGATGGAATTTTATTTACCGGTTCGTATGAAGTTGGTCTTAAAATCAAACAAGAAACATTAAACCATTACTGGAAAATTCTAGCGCTTGAAATGGGCGGTAAGAACACAACAGTTGTATGGGATGACGCCGACATGGATAAAGCCATCTACGAAACAATCGTAGGGGCTTATATGTCGACAGGCCAACGTTGTTCAGGAACTTCACGTGTGATTTTACATGATAAAATTGCTGATGAGTTTACTGATCGTTTTTATAAAACGGCAAAAAAATTAACAATCGGTCACTGGGCAAAAAATCCATTCATGGGCCCACTTATCAATGGCGCAGCTGTTGAAAAGTATATTCGTTTTCAAGAGATGGCTAATCGTGAAAACTGCGAAAATTTAATGCGCGGTAAAGCCTTAGATCTTGAAAACAAAGGTCACTACGTTACACCGAGCATTCATTTAGTAAAAAGTTTTGATCCAAATTCGGTTTATCAAAAAACTGAAATCTTTGGACCAAATGTAGCGATTTACCGTTCAAGCGATTTTAATAACGCTATGGAAATGGTGAATTCAACGGGTTATGGCTTAGCTATGGCTCTATTCACTAAAAATAAAGAACTTTATAACGAAGCTATTTTAAAGGCTCGCGTTGGATTATTAAACTGGAACCGTACAACAAATGGTGCAAGCTCGCGCTTGCCTTTTGGTGGTATGGGTAAATCTGGTAACGATCGTCCATCAGCGCACTTTGCTGTTCAGTACACGACAGTGCCAATGGCCAGTTTAGAAGATCCAACAAGTTTAGATAAAACCAAGCTACTTCCTGGAGTAACACTTGAATAAAAAAATGAAGACGATACTTTCTGCAACAGCAATCTTTGTTGTTTCTCTATCTATTGCTTTAGCTTTTTTCAGCTATCAATTTATACGCACGGGCGTAAGCCATGATAACACCGAAATTTTATTTGATGTAAATCCCGGTCAATCAATGCCAGCGGTCGCGCAAAACTTAGAGAGCGCAAAATTAATTAAAAGCGGTAAGCTTTTTCAATGGTATTCACGCTATCGTGGTATGAACCCAAAACTAAAACGCGGAGAATACGCTTTAAATGCAGCGATGACTCCTGACGAAATTTTAGCGGTGATCACGTCAGGTAAAAGCGTAGCGCGTAATTTCACTGTGGCTGAAGGCCTTAATATGTGGGATATCGCAGATCTTTTAGAAAAAAATAATTACGGCACAAAACAAGAAGCCTTTGCTTTGTTTCGTGATAAAGAATTTATTCAATCTTTACTGGGTGAAAATCTTGATTCATTAGAAGGTTATTTATTTCCAGAAACGTATAAAGTAACTAAGTTTGATTCGCAAAAAGATATCATCACACAAATGGTGCGCCGATTTTTATCGGTGTATGCCGAAATTCAACCCCAAATAGAAACTTTTAAACTCACTTATCCACAAAGAAAATGGAGTCGCAATCAACTTGTGACTTTCGCCAGTATCGTTGAAAAAGAAACCGGTGCTAAAGAAGAACGCCCGCTAGTTTCTTCAGTGTTTCATAATCGTTTAGAAAAAAATATGCGTTTACAAACTGATCCAACAGTATTGTATGGTGTGGCTTTAGCGCGTGGCCAAATGCCAAAAAATATCACTCGTAATGATTTATTAAGCCCAACAAGACATAACACTTACACGAATTATGGATTACCCCCGACGCCAATTTCTAATCCTGGTAAAGAGGCCTTGTTGGCGGCTCTTAATCCAGTGTCGTCAAAGTATTTATATTTCGTAAGTCATAATGATGGAACACATCAGTTTTCTGAAAGTTTAGATGCGCATAATGCCGCAGTAAAAACTTTTCAGGTTGATCCAAAAGCGCGCTCAGGAAAATCTTGGCGCGATCTTAAGAAGAAACCGACGTCTAAAAACTAATGACTAAATTTTTCATCGCAGTTCTTGCATTGGCTCTGGCGTATTTCGCGTTTGTAAAACGCACAGAGCCACTTAAAGAAATTAAATCTGAAGAAACAGTACAGAGTGAAACTCAAGAACAGCCTACGCAACAAAGCGCCATCACCGCAAGAATTCCGATAGGACAAGCAGTTACAAACTTAGAAACACCTGCGTCTGCCACGTTAGAAACTACGACCTTGCAAGACGAAAACGATAAAGAAAATGAATTGGCCCCTGAAGTTGACCAACCTCGAGAAAATGTTGATCAAACGATCATCAGCAATGAAAAAAAATTAGCTGGTGCCCATTCATCACAAGAGGTTATCGATCTTTTACGTAAACTGCGCTTTCGTCTAAAAAATTTAGACGGCATATCAACAACTGTAACCGCCAGAGACTACGCGAAGTTTTGGGGATCTTATGAAGGTTCGGTTGTGAATAATCGTAACGAAGTACTGTTTGGATTAAAAATTAATTTAAATGCTGCGTCTGATACGAATTCAAAGATTATCGGAAAGTATCAGATTGCAAAGCCGGGGCTGCCACCAACTACTCGTGAGTTTTATGATGAATTTAGTGCTCAGCTTGCTGGACGTGATGGCTTGGTAATTGGAAGTCCTGATGGGCATAATTTTCAGCTTTATAAATTAGATAATGGTTATCTGGCCGGAAATTATTATGAGAAAACTGGTCGTCGCATAAGAACCTATCGTTTTATTTTAAAAAATAAGTAATTACGGCGCGCCTTCGACATAAGGTACAAATGAATTTAAATCATTATTGTACTGAAATACATTCAATCGTGAATTGCCGTTTTTATCCACCGTCGGAGCGATAATATCCATTTGGCCATCGTTATCAATATCAACTAAGCCTAAGTTCATCGAATTATCATTCACCATCAAGTAAGCTTCGACATCATCATTTAAAGGAAAGCGCTGTTTAAACTGCTGATTGTTATTAGCTAAATCTTTTTCATAGATCTCAAGCTCAATACCCACATTAGTTTTAATTTTAAAAACGACGAAGACCTTACCGTTATAGTCGGCAAAAGCTTTGGCTAAGATTTTACGCTCTTCAGTGTTAGAATTAAACATTCTGCGCACAGAACCCATAGATGAACCTACGGCAAAAACCAATGAAAGCACTAATGCCCCGATTAATAAGGGAACTGAAACCGATTTTTCATTTTCATTCGACAGATTCATAGCTATTATTTTGTTCTATAAGCCTAAGGGGGTCAAATGACGTCACAAGAATTCTACGAACTCGTCCAAAGTCGTAAATCTATTCGCCAATTTAAAAGCGATGCTGTGCCTAAAGAAGTTCTGATGAGAATTTTTAACGACGCTGCTTTTCATGCCCCTTCAGGTAAGAACCGCCAAAACTGGAGATTTTTTATCGTGCAGGGTAAAAAGCGCGACGAGTATTTGAAGTACTCGCAAAAATCTTGGTTAGGTATTAAAGATGTTTTACAAAAAAGATTAAAGCCCTCTTTGTATGATTTTACTGAAAGATTTTTTTTCACATTAGGTAATGCGCCGGTTTTAGTTTTTTGTTATTCAAATAATTCAGTCGAAGAACGCCACTACACAAGCATCGGAAGCGTCTATATGGCGGTGCAAAATATCAATCTAGCTTGTCAGGTTGAAGGCTTAGGCTGCTGCACGATGGGAGCCCCCTTAGAAATTCAAAAAGAAGTCGATCAATTTCTGGGTGTGACTGAATTACCTGAATATAAAGCGGGTGAATTAGAATTGCTGTGCGGGATAGTGATTGGGTACCCAGATCACACCCCACCAAAGCCACCACGTCAGACAGAAAACCGTTTAACTTGGTTAGAATAATTCTAGATTATAAAATAAAATTCCAAACAAGCTGAAGCTGAGACTCGAACTCTTTGTTAATCCCGTTTTCAACAGCTAGTTGAACATCGAAGTTTTTTCTAAAGGTATAGTTTAGTTTGCTTCGAGCCCGTAAAAAATCAGTTGAATTTCTTTGTCCAAAATAAGTTAGATCAAGTGAAAAACCTAAATCACGTTTTAATCGACTAACTAACAAGAGTTCAGGGCCAACACTGTTGATAGAAGTCTTCCAGTGACGAGCCGTCATCAAATAAGCCACACGCGTACGTTCAAACAAAGCTAAATCAAAGCTGTATCCGCCCGAAGCTTCGATATCAGCCGAGAATTTATCGTCAGTGAAAGTTTCCATATTGTTAACAATGTCGCCGCGAAATTTCCAAGAAAAGTTTTTATCTAACTGAGTCACTGGGTTTAAATTAATTAAATCTAAAACCGTAAATTTATAAATATGAAAATCTTTAGCATCACCGTCAGTGTTTAGATAACGAGCCTCAATAGCCGCCATTTCATTTTGACTAAAAGCTACAGTTCCAAAATCCTGTTGTTCAAGATCGTGAAGTGCATGTCTAAATTTTAAACTGGTGTATGTGATATTTTTACTCTTGAAATCGCTTTGACCTACGCCAAAATACAGCGCCGAAGAATCATGGCTATCTTCTGGGGGTTCTGGTTTAGATACATAATCAGCACCAGCGACCATACCCATGGCAGCGCGCTTTAAAAAAAGCTGATACTTTTCATTATCAAAATCTTTGTTGGTCGTGAACGCTTGCAAAGAATAATACTTCATAGCCGTTTCATAAACCTGAGCTTTTTCTAATGGAGCTAATTCATAATCATCAGGTATTGAAAGCTTAGTGACAGCTATGTCTAAAGCTTTCTTTTGCAGAACGCCAAGTTTGGCAAATGACTCTAGATAATCAGTTTTCAGAGATTTTTTATATTTGCGGCTAACAAATAGAGGTGAAGGTACGCGAGTTAGTTTTTTTACGGTATCAATAGGTATCGTGAAATATTGAAACTCCTGCGACAATTTTAAATCAGGCCGAACCACTTCTAAAGTTTTCAAAATTTGGTAAGAACAATTATCACTAAAGAAATAGTAAGGAGCCCGCGCATTTTCCATTTCAATAAGATGATTAACTAAAAAGTCAGTTTCTTCTGCCGTAAAATTAAAGTTATACTCCCAAATATCACGGCCTTCTAAATTTATGTATTCACGAATTTTTTGATGATACGGCAGCAGTGTAAATCTAGCTGTGTATAAGCCAAATAATCCTTTGATCGGATACAAGGCGCCCTCTCGGGGATCAGCATCAGCGGCATAATTGATTCCATAATCGATTAAATCTTTATTAGCTGCATTCTCGGGATTTATTAATTTTAGAAAAGTATGACCAAAACTTGAAGAAGCATTGCCCATATCACTGGCGGCAAATATAAGTGATACGCCTTGTACGTTTAATTGCTTTTTCCAAGCTTGGCGTTCTTCGCAAGGCAAAATATCTTGTGAATCAATTCTAAGAATTTGATTTAGCCACTGGGCCCGCGCTAAATAATGACATTGTAATTTTTGATCATTTTCGCCGTAAAGAAGCTCGATTGTTTTTAATAATTCTTTTTCAGGTGATTTAGCCCCATCAGCGTCAAGAAAAAGACCTTCTGTGAACGGTGAGGTGTATGAAAAATACTTTTTTTCATAATGACCTAGGGCTAACCACTGCGGATCAGTCCATAATTTTTCTTGGCGGGCGATGTTGAGATAATTTTGCAGACGCTCAGAACGAGAATTTTCAGAAAAAGAAAAGCCCCAAACCAGTGGGGCTTTTACTACTAGAAATATAAATATTGCTAAATTAAGAACCGTGGCATGCATCTGCTACAGAAGCAGACTTCATGTTATTAACAAAGTCAACCGCAGACGTTTTTGCAGAAGGTACGATCATGCCAAAATTAGATTGTGCTTTTGTGTTGAACGAAGAAATTTGACCTTCAGAAGCACAACCATTTAAGGCAGCTAAAGTAGATAATTTTTCGCCATGACCCTGAGCCATTTCACGAGTTAATTCAGCTTGGTTAACTTCTACGAAATATTGAATCTGTTTGTCGTTTTGAACAAGGCCGTTAGCAGAACAACCAGAAGTACCAAAAGTGATACCTAAAGTTTGTGTGCCAGTAGATCCGTTTGTAGTAGCTGCAAATAATTGTAATAATTTAGAATTTTTAGTGATGATTAAACCACCAAGACCGCAACCTGCATCGCCAGCAGCCATTGCTGAAGTAGAAAAAATAGAACCCAAGATAAATACTGTAAATAAAGCCTTCAACATGTAAACCTCCGTTGAATATAAATTGTTTCATTCATGATCGACGAAATCATATTTATATCCAACGGATAGCGCGAAAAGCCCAGACCAATGTCTAGGGCTACATGCCTAATAAGAATTTAAAGTCTTCGGCAGTTAATTGTCCGCTGCCGTTTAAGACTTTATCTAATGATTCAGAATCAGAAAATAAAGCATCGAAGTAAGACTTTTTCTTTAATTTTAAAAGTTCAATTTTTTCTTCAACTGAGTCTTTCATTAATAATCTGTAAACTTGAACATCATTTTTCTGACCTAGACGATGCGAACGATCAGTCGCTTGATTTTCAACAGCTGGATTCCACCATGGTTCAATATGGTAAACCACTGAAGCCTTGGTTAAGTTAAGACCCACGCCACCAGTTTTAAGTGTCATCAGTAATACTTGTGGAGTTTCAGAATTCTGAAACGCTTCTAAAATATCACGACGAGCTTTATTTGGCACACTTCCGTGTAAAGTGTGAAACGGGATATTATCTTTCGTAAATAAACCAGAAATCTTTTCTAACGTCGCTAAGAACTGAGTGAAAATTAAAACACTCTTACCTTCTTCAAGATGTTCTTTTACACATTCTAGAATATGCGCAATCTTAGGCGGGCTTTCAGTAAACTTAACTTGCGGAATACCACTTGGATCAGAACAAGCCTGACGTAAACGAAGTAAAGCCGTTAACATCGCCAATTGTGACGAAGTCTGACCTTTTTCTTGAATCAGCTGACTGACTTGATCGTTGTGCGAGATCGCCAATTTTTTATAGATCTCGATTTGTCTTTCACTGAAGTCAAAGCGAATAGATTCTTCTAATTTTTTCGGTAAATTTAAATTCACCGAATCTTTAGTTCTGCGTAAAACAATCGGGCGCATTTTTAACTTAAGAAATTGCACATCTTGGGCATCGATTGTTTTGCCAGGACCAAAATTTTCTTGAAACGATTTATAACTGCCCATTGAACCTGGTAAAACCAGATCTGATAATGAGAAGAAATCTAAAAAGTTATTTTCAAGCGGTGTACCTGAAAGAGCTAATTTAAATTTAGCTTTTAACATGCGTGAAGATGAAGTTCTTTTCGAAGAAAGATTTTTCAAATTCTGAGCTTCATCAAAAATGATAACATCCCATAGAATTTGCGAGAAAAAATCTTCATGTTCAGTTAATAAACCATAAGTCGCAATAATCACTTTGTGATCTGAATTAGCCTGCGCCAGTAGTTCTTTCTTTTTCGCGCCAGAGAAAATTTCAACCTGTACGTCAGGCGTAAATTTACGAGTTTCTGACTCCCAATTAAAACAAAGTGAAGTCGGTACAACCACCAAAGACCAAGTTTTATTTGTCTTACGGTGTTCATCTAAGAAAGCTAAAACTTGTAATGTTTTACCAAGACCCATGTCATCAGCTAAAATTCCGCCTAAATTTAATTTATAAAGGTCATGAATCCACTGAGTGCCAATAAGTTGATGCTCTTTTAAAATACCTTTTAGATTTTCAGATAAATTTAAGCGCGTTTCAGCTTTGCCTAGGTTTTTATAGAAAGTATGAATTTCATTCCAATAAGGATGATCAGAAACAATGTTAGTGCCTGATTCAGCTAAAGCTAATAATTCTAAAATTTGTGATTTAGGAACACGAACAAATTCTTTTTCGCCACGATTACTTTTATTTAGGTCGTCGTTTTTAATGCGCTCCCAAAATTTTTCTAAGGCTGCAAATTTTGGAATTGATTCTGGATCAATTAAAAACGGACGCCCTTTGTAGAACATGATTCCACTTAAAGTGTGTGTGCCTTTGCCAGAAAAGTTAACGTCTTCAAGACTAACTTCAATACCTTTAAAGAATAAGCGAGGGCTTAACTCAAACCAGTCAGTTTTAGAATTGTTAACGGTGATTTCAGATCTAAAATCATCTTCGCCTAATTTTTCTAAAGATTTGCTGTTGATGTAAACTTCCCAACCTTGGCCCGCTAGATCAGATAATTTGTTATACACTAGCGGTAGGCTCTCATCAGAAATTTTAACTTTACGAATATATTGATTCGATAATTCAGATTGTAAGTTAAAACCTGTGTAAACGGGCTCAAACGCTTCGCTCGATTTTAAAGATTCACCAATAAGATCTAAAAATTTTGTCGTCGATTTTGTAAAAATCTCGCCGCGTGATTCTAACATTAATGGTTCTAAAGCCACTAATAATGATTCGGCCGTAAACTGATCAAAGTCATTCAGTTCAAGAATTTGATTTTGTATAACGATGTAACGCGTTTTAACGCGCACAACTTTTAAAATTTCTTTTAAGGCAAATTTGAAAAACGCATAAACTTTGTCAGATAAGTACGTACTTAATTTGCGATCGTAAGGGTTCATTTCCCCAAACTTATCCACAAGAATCGAACGTTTAAATAAATCAAAAATATTATTTTCTAAAATTTCTAAAAATTGTTCGTCAGTTAAATTAAACTGGCCAGTTGTTAACGGGCGATTTAAAACATGACGACAAGTTTCGATAATCATTAAACAAGCCACACCTTGGTGTTTTAAAACGCGTAAATCATTATCGCGCTTTAAACCTTTTCTTTGTGAGGCTAAATCTTTTCTTTCAGATTCAGATAACCAAGCAATACCGTTTAAGGCCGTTTGCAATAATAACTCGGTGGTTAGCTGATAATTATGAACACGGTAAACATCATTTTGAAATGTGAACTCTGTCCACATCGAATAAAAAATGCTTTCAAAACCCGGCTCCATAAAATGCTGTAAGTTAATTCCGTATTTTTCAGGCTTTACCGAAATTGGATTTTGTGAAAACGAAAAGTGAATATTGTGTTCACCCAAAAAACTTTTAATCGCTGCGATACTTGAGTGATTTTTGTAAACGCGATCTGCGCCCACTTTTTCATAATCAGGCCCAAGATAACTAAATGCAATATCATCACCGCGACCTGATCTTTCAAGTGGAACGGCAGACATCAACCCTGTTTTTACATTCACAATAGTAGGGTGTAAGTGAAGTTCATCTTGTACGCCCGAGGCCGTGCGATCTTGTGATAAAGAAGCTCCGCCTAAATAGGGAATATTTTTTTCTTCAATTGGTTTAATAAAATATTCGCCAAACATCGGCTTTTGAATATGCAGTTCAGAAATTTCTAAACCATATTTGATACCGGCGACATCTAAAGCCAAATAAACTTTAAATTCAGGAAATTTCTGACGTAAAACAAACAAATTATCAATCATCTCTAACAAAACATAACCAATCATGTATTCGTTTTGTTGAGTTTCAAAGCGACCTAAAAATTTCATAAAATTTCTAAGACGTAAACGCTCTTTCGCCGTTTGAAAGGCAAATTGTTTTTCAATAAGAATAGGATTTAATTCACGCGCAAGCGAAGCACCTAAATCATAATTACCAATTTGTTCTAAAGATAATTTCGTTTCATTTTTTAAATAAAACGAAACCACATCTGTTAATTCTTGGTAAGTGTTGCGATTAAAACTAAAGTTTTTTCCGCGCAATAAATCAGAAATCATACTGTAACTGCGCGTATCAAAAGATTCGTAAGTGCGCGCATTCGGAATTGGAAATAACTCTAACCCCAATGCAGAAATCTGATCAGCGATGGTCGTTAAATATTGTTCGTTTAAAAATTGCGGCAATTGAATCACAGCAAAATCTAGCTGGCCTAATTGGGCTCGCTCTAACCAATGATAGTAAGGTTTTTTTATAGCCGTTATATCGTTGTTTATATCGGTGCTAAGATTAATAGACACGAAACTCCAGTCCCGAGGTTTACATCGGTGAATTGGAAATAGTAGCAAGGAATAAGGATTTTAGCAATTTGTAGACTTAAAAACTGACCTTTTTATCGACGATAATAAGATACACTTTTTTTTGTTTTTGTGTTACCGCGACGTCGAGAAGGTAAACAAAACATCCTTGTTATTTATGCACGGTAAGACAAAGTTTTAAGATTCATTTCCGGCTAATCCTTGACCCCAAAATTGATCACGGGCATAACCAAAACCTAATGTCAGCAAGCTATTCAAATCCAAAACACATCCATCCATTAGACGCTCTAAAAGCGAATCCATTCGTCTTGGCGCCAATGGCTGGAATCACTGACCATGCGTTTCGCAGTTTTATGAGAAAACTGGATGCGAGTGTTGTTGTGACAGAGCTCGTTTCAGCAACGGGTATTGAATATAAATCAGAACGCACTATGCAGTTAATGAGTTATGACGAAAGCCAACGCCCTATTGGTATTCAACTTTTTGGTGAAGATGCAGAAACGATTGCTAAAGGCGCCCAAGTGGCCGAATCACTCGGAGCCGATTTCGTCGATCTTAATTTTGGTTGCCCAGTACCAAAAGTTGTAAAAAAAGGTGCTGGCTCTGCGATGATGAAAGACCTTGTTATTATGCAAAAGGTTTTAAGTTCGTGTGTTAAAGCCGTAAAAATTCCTGTGACCATTAAAATTCGTACCGGTTGGGAGCATTCCCAACGTAATGCTCTCGATGTCTGTAATTTAGCTTACGATGAAGGCATCACATGGGTGGCTGTTCATGGTCGCACACGAGCACAAGGTTATTCGGGTTTAGCCGACTGGGATTTCATCGCCGACCTTAAAGCTAAAACAAAAATTCCTTTACTGGGTAACGGCGATATCCTTACTCCTAAAGATGCCGTTCGTCGTTTAAAAGAATCTGGCTGCGATGGCGTACTTATTGGCCGCGGAGCTTTAAAAAATCCACTTATTTTTGCTGATGCCTTAAGCTTATGGAAAAATGAACCCGTGCGTTCGGACCTTAAGCGTAATTATCACGGTATATTTCAGGACCTTCACTTGGCTTTACAAGCACAATGCTCAGAGCATATATTAAATATTCAGCTCAAAAAGTTTGCTTGTTGGTTTTCGACTGGTTACCCAGGAGCTGCTCAATTCAGAAAAGACATTTTCCAATTGAAGAACAATGACGAAGTTCTGACTTGCGCATTAGGCTTTTTTCAGTCAATTTCAGACTTCGAACAAGAAGACACTTCTCATGAGGACTTCCTTATGGGCGGGCACGGCTAGTACAGCATGGTTAAACAAACCAGGTCTGTTCGCTAAATTTTATTTTATTTTTACAACAACGTAAGGGAAAAAAATGATTCAAGATCCAAAGAAAATTAGAAATATCGCTATCATTGCGCACGTCGATCACGGGAAGACAACTCTAGTAGATCACTTAATCAAACAAGCCGGAACATTCCGTGATAACCAAGCCGTTCAAGAACGTTTGATGGATTCAATGGATCTTGAAAAAGAACGCGGTATCACTATCGCGGCGAAGAATGCATCTTTCACTTACGAAGATTATAAAATTAATATCGTCGATACACCGGGACATAGTGACTTCGGTGGAGAAGTTGAGCGCGTACTTAACATGGTTGATGGCGCGATCTTACTTTGCGATGCTTCAGAAGGTCCACTTCCGCAAACTCGTTTCGTATTGAAAAAAGCCTTAGAACAAAACATTAAAATTATCGTTGTTATCAATAAAATCGATCGTTCAGATGCTCGTATCCAAGACGTGCACAACGAATTATTCGATCTATTTATCGACGTTGAAGCTAACGAAGAACAATGTGATTTCCCTACAATCTACGCGATCGCGCGTGATGGTATGGCGACACTTGATCCAGCAGTTAACACTGGAAACTTAAAAGTACTTTATGATGCAATTGTTAATTTAGTACCTCCTCCAACAATTAAAGAAAATGAACCATTGCAATTAATGGTTTCTAACATTGGTTACAACGACTACGTTGGTCGTTTAGCAATGGGTCGTATGCGCGCAGGTTCTGTTAAGGTTGGCGACGACATTATGTGTATTCAAGAAAACGCTCAGAAAAAAGTAAAAGTATCTGCGCTTTTCCAATACGTAGTAAATTCTCAAGTTCCGGTTCAAGAAATTGGCGCAGGCGATATGGCGATTATCGCGGGTATCGAAGATTTCACGATCGGTGATACCATTACTTCAGCAGTTGATCCACGTCCACTTCCACGTATCAAAGTTGATGAGCCAACGGTTGGTATGATCTTCTCGGTTAATAATGGTCCGTTTGCGGGTCAAGAAGGTAAGCAAGTAACGTCTCGTAAAATTTTAGAACGTCTTGAAAAAGAATTACTTTATAACGTTTCAATCCGCGTAGAAAAAACATCTGCAACTGATGCTTTCAAAGTTATCGGCCGTGGCGAATTACAACTTGGCGTATTGATCGAACAAATGCGTCGTGAAGGTTTCGAATTATTAGTTTCTAAACCGCAAGTCGTATTTAAAGAAGAAAACGGTAAAAAATTAGAGCCGTTTGAACATGCAGTTATCGATATCGAAGATCCTTACGTAGGTGCAGTAACTGAGAAGTTGGGTATGCGTAAAGGTGTTATGACGAACATGGTTCAAAAAGGTACTGGCCGTACTCGTTTAGAATTCCGTATTCCTTCACGTGGTTTAATCGGTTACCGTTCTGAGTTCTTAACTGATACTCGTGGTACTGGTTTATTAAATACAAACTTCGACGGTTACGATGAGTACCGTGGTGACATCAACTCTCGTATCAATGGTGCGATGGTTTCAGATCGTCAAGGTGAAGCAAATGCTTACTCGATCTGGAATAAGCAAGAGCGTGGCAGAATGTTCGTGAATGACGGCGACCTTGTTTACGAAGGTATGATCGTAGGCGAAAATGCTAAAGACAACGATATGATCGTTAACATTCAAGAAGCAAAAAGAATGTCGAACGTTCGTGCCTCTGGTTCAGACGAAGCAATTCGTGTTATTCCAGTTAAACCAATGACTTTAGAATTTGGTATGGAATGGATCAAAGAAACAGAACTTATCGAAGTGACTCCAAAATCAATTCGTCTACGTTTAAAAGAATTAGATCCACACAAACGCCCTAAACAGGCGAAGTCTAATAAAGACTAATTTCTCGTAGGAGACATCCTGTCTGAAAAGGGCTCTGCCCTTTTTGAATCCCGAAAGGCTGATCATTGTGATCAGCCTTTTTTTATTTGTGCTTTTCGGTTGTCCTGTTAAGCTTTTCTTATGTCACTTGCTTTGAATGCCATTGGGCTTAAGAAAAATTATGAGGGTATTCCTGTTGTTAATGGGATTTCTTTTGATATTAAGCCTGGCGAATGTGTTGGGATTCTTGGCCCGAATGGGGCTGGTAAAACTACGACGATTAAAATGATTTATGGGCAGGTGATTCCTACTGCGGGCGAATTATTAGTTCTTGGTTTAAATACTAAAAAAGATATTACACAAATTCGTTCACGCATTGGTGTTGTTCCGCAAGAAGACTGTTTAGATACAGATTTTAGCGCGCTTGAAAATTTATTATTATTCGCTCGTTATCACAATATGGATAGCGATCTTGCGCATGCTCAGGCTGAACACTTATTAGCCGAGATGAAATTATCAGAGTTCAAGCACAAACAAGTTGAAGCTTTAAGTGGTGGTATGAAACGCCGCTTGGCAATTGCGCGCGCTTTAATTCACAAACCTCAATTTATTTTAATGGATGAACCCACGACGGGTTTAGATCCGCAAGCACGGTTATGGATTTGGAATTACTTCGAACGTTTAAAAGCTAATAACACAACACTAGTTTTAACCACTCATTACATGGAAGAAGCCGAACGTTTATGCGATCGTATTATTATGATCGATCACGGGGTGATTCTAGATCAAGGCACTGCCAAGGAACTTATCGAACGACACATTGGCTTAGAAGTGATTGAACTCAGTGTGGGCAGTGAAAAAGGCTACTGGTTAAGTAAGGTTGAACAAGCAGGCTTGAAATTTCAAGAGTACGAAGAAAAATTATTTATCTTTTTTGAAACCAGCGAATTGAAACAAAGTTTTATCGGCAACATTCAAAACACTCATTATTACGTGCGCTCTGCCAACTTAAATGATGTGTTCTTGAAATTGGCTGGATACCAAATTCGAGAGAAGAGCTAACCATGTATAATGTTTGGCTTCGCAATTTTTTATTCTTTCGTAAAACATTTATGGTTTCACTATTTTGGACAACACTTGAGCCATTAATGTTTTTAGGAGCTTTTGGCTTTGGCTTTGGTCATTACATTTCTTCGATTGAAGGCATGTCATTCTTACAGTTTTATTTTGCCGGCTTACTTTGTACGACATCGATGATGGTGGCCTACTTTGAAGCTACGTATCCTAACTATACTAAGATGACTCATCAAAAAACTTATGCAGCTATGTTGTTAACTCCGGTTTCAACACAGCAAATATTTTTTGGTGAAATGTTATGGGCCGCCACTAAAGGTTTCTTAGGAGTACTGGGAGTATTTTTAATCTCTTCATTATTTGGATTATTTAATCCAAACTTTTTTGTCGTAGCACCGATTTTATTTTTACTAAGTTTAGTTTTTGCTTCATTTGGTATGATCATGATCTCGATTGCAAAAAACTATGATAGCTTTGTGTTTTCAACTTCGGGTGTGATTGTGCCTTTATCTATGATTAGTGGTACATATTTTTCGTTAGAAGAAATTCCGTACTATTTAAAAACAGTGGCTTATATTTTTCCGTTAGCTCATGCGGTGCGCTTAGTGCGCACAGTTTTATATAGAGAGCTGGGCTTATTTGATCTTGTGCATATTGCGGTCTTATTAGCGTACTTGGTTATTTTTAGTATGATTGGCCAACGTTTATTTACAAAAAAATTAGTGAATTAATTATTAGCGGGCTCAGTCGATTCAGTTGTTGGCGCCTGCGCAGCAGCTGGTGGCTCTACTCCTGCATCGTCTAACATTTCACTCATATCGTCTGAAGATAATTGTTGTGGGTCGGCATTCATCTGAGCTTGTCCCGCAGTTAGAAAGTATTCAAGTTTACCCATGGCTGCAAAGTAATCCTCATCGGTTAACGATTTGTAACGATGCATGTCTGTGATAATACCTGAAAGTCTTTTTCTGGCAAATCGAGTTAAATCTTTGCGGTAATAACTTTGCGAATACTTTTCTGGGTTTGGTAAAACCATCGCTAAAAAGGCTGATTCAACCACATCTAATTCAGACGGTTGTTTTTTGAAATAAAACTGCGCCGCCTGTTTTACGCCGTAGATATTTTTACCAAATTGAACAACATTTAAATACCGCTCTAAGATTTCTTTTTTAGTTAGAGTTTTTTCTAACTTAATCGTGATTAAAGCTTCTAAACCTTTGCGAACAAAAGTTTTATCTTTATACAAAAATAAATTCTTCGCTAACTGCTGAGTAATTGTTGAACCACCGCATGTGATTTTATGTGTTTCTTTTAGCTTTTCATAACAACGAGTTAAGCCTTCTTCGTCGAAGCCTTTATGAGCGTAAAAACCTGAATCTTCTGTGTGAAGAATCGCACGTTGTAATTTAGGCGAAATATTTTTTATTTTTACGTAGGTTTTTTCAGTAGGGCATAAATCAAGGCCATACATAGATGTTTTGAAGCAGCCTTTAATGGTTTCTTCAGAAGGGATTTGCCAGTAAACAAACCCGCCGGCTCCGGCAATCGATAGAATTATAATTAAGAAAAATATTTTCATGTGCGCTGATAACCTAAATGCTATTTCAAAAGTCTAAGCCAAATAACCGTGATCTTTCATCCAGCGTACACTGTTTTCGATGGCCATATCAGAGGGTCTCGGACTAAAGCCAAGTTCAGTTTTTGCTTTATCGCAATTAAACCAGTGGTACATCGATGCGGTGTAAGCATTTTCTACAGATAAACCGCCACCAGTTAAGTCACCGATGCGGCCAATTAATTTTAACACCGGAAACGGCATTAAAATCGAAGGCGCTTTAACTCCGGCAAAACCAGCAATTTTTGTGAATAAATCTTTAATCGTCATGTTCTCTGAAGTTAATAAATAACGTTCACCATTTCGACCATTGGCAATAGCTTTAACGATACCATCAACCACATCTTCAGCCGCAACAACATTTACGCCACCGCCGGTGTAAAACGGAAACTTTCCGCGAGCCACTTTAACTTGGGTTTTGCGACTTCCTTTTTTAGCATCACCGAATCCGTAAATAGTGCTTGGGTTAACATTGATCGCATGAATTTTATTTTCTCTTGCGGCTGCACAAACAATTTTTTCTGCTGTGTGCTTTGTTTCGAAATACCCTAAGTTTAATTTATGAATTGTATAGGGTGATTCTTCTGTTAATTCTTTTGGAGTAAAACTAGCGCCAACAGCGACAACAGAAGAAAGATTTAAAAGTTTAGCTTGTTTTTGTTCAGTTAAAACATCAACCACGTTTTGTGTGCCGCCAATATTTACTTTATCCATCAACGGGCGGTCTTTAGCTTTATAAGCAATAACTCCAGCTAAGTGAAAAACATACTCTTTATCTTTGAAAGCTTTTTGTAATGAAGCCTTATCAGTTACATCACCGTATTCGTATTTTAGTTTTAAGTGTTCGATTTCGCTTAGATCACTATTTTTGCGAACTAAAGCTGTTACATCGTGGCCTTCTTCTAAGAGGCGTTTACATAACCAAGAACCTAAAAAACCATTGGCGCCAGTAACGATTGTTTTCACGGATTTTTCTCCAGAGGGGACATTTGAATTTTATAAACTATTTTTTTAGCTAATCGTGCAAATAGCCAACCAATCAACATACCCATCAGGGCACCTGCTAAGACATCAGACGGGTAATGAACCCCAACATACATGCGCGAATAGCCCGTTAAAAAAGCCAAACCAAAAAGCAAAGGCCTTGCGGCCGGAAAAAACTGACCCGTATAAGTGGCAAAGGCAACCATGTTAGATGTGTGGTTTGAATAGAAGCTGCTCGTAGGCCCTGCAGGGCTTTTTTCTTTGATATTAAGTTCAGCCACGGTGAAAGGGCGCATACGTGGAAAGTTATTTTTTACAACTTTTCCAGTAAAGTCGCTGACGCCGATACTTAAAGCTAAAAATAGAAAGTAAGTAACACCAGCTCTTTTGTATCTATGAATAAAGTAATAAATCACAAGAAGAATAGCGGGAATGATAAACCAATTAACTTTATGGATGTCGGTATAAAACGGAAAAAGGCCATCAAAGCTAGAATTCGAGTTCTGGTATATCCACTGCAAAACCGATTTTTCTAAATTTGATAGCCATTCAATCATGTAACAAGATTACACAAGTTTATTAGATGATGCATTCCTTAATTTTTTCTAAAGTAATTTTACCGTTAGAAGCAATTTTGATAGCTTCTTCGATCGACTTAGCTTTACCAAGACGTAAAGTCTTGATTAATTCAGCTTTAAACGATTTTGCAGCTTCATTGTAATCAGACATTTCAGTGATTTTCTCTAAGACTTCAACGTTTTCTTTGTTTAATTCGTATTTAGAAGCCTCGCTTAACATCTTTAAGTCAGCAGCTGCTTTAGATTTCTCTTCAACAGTGCCAGATTTAGTAAGACTGATTAATTGAGTTACTTTATCTAAAATTTCAGGGCGAGTAGATGATAATAATTCTAAGTTAGAAGAATCGATTCCACCGATTTTAGAAGTTGCATCAGTTAATAACTTAACTAAAGCTTCTTTAACTTTACCAGTTACTTTTCCTGCTTTTACCGCGTCCATATATTCTTTAGTTTCGCGACGTTCGATGTTTACGCGACGAGCTTGTTCTAAAGTTAATGGCTTAGAAGCTTCAGTTGTTTTAACTTGAGCTAAAGCGATTTGCGATACTACTAGGATTGATAAGATAACTAGTTTTTTCATTTTAAGTCTCCGTTTTTTAAGTCTTCATTATTAGTTAATACAATTTTAGTGCCTGCTTAGATCGATTTAAACCTGTTTAGAGCCACTGTTGTCTCATTTAGAAACGCCGAAAATGTCAAACGTTGCTCGGTGTTAAATGTCTAGACACTAGTGGTTGTGCGGCGTAACTCCTTGTTTTACAGGTGCAGCAATCGATTTAGCTTTTAAGAACGTGTTCAGTTGCGACATATCTAGCTCTAGGCGATCAGCTAATTTTACTTTCATTAATAAAAAGCGATTCACTTCGATTTCTAAAGCTTCAAGACCATTTGCGACTGCTAAAATTGTTTGAACTTCAGTTGGTAAGTTATCTGTACCAGCCATTTCAGCCATTTGTTTAAAACCGCCAAGAATAATCGTGTTTGATTTATAAAGCTTTTCTTTAGCAGCTAACATTTCGTCAAATTTTAAATTAGGACGAGATAATAAAGCGATAAAGTTTTTATAATTCACTTCAAATTCTAACATTCGAATTTTATTCATCTCTGCAGTTACTTTATTAAGACCTTGTTCAATAGTTTTAACATCGCTAGCTAAAGTCGGATTATTAGCTGTCGGTAATACTTTTTCTTTTACTGAAGCTACTTTTTCACGAGCTGGTAAAATTAATTTCGTCGAAACATCATCTAAATTTGTAATGTCTTCAGCCGCAACACCAGCTAATTTCAATAAGAAGCTATTTTCTTTAACAAGACGTTTTGCCGTCGCAGCATCGCTGATAAAAGGGATATTAAAACGGTTGTTTCTAGACCATTCAGCAACGTCTTTTAAGTAAACTTCAGTAGTTACTTTTTCATTCATTAAAACAGTTTTTAATACGCGCAAATACACTTCAAATTCAAAACGTAAGTTGTCGCCCACGTTTTTATCTAAATAAGAACTTCCGTTAAATAATCCATCAACAGCCCAATCAACATAACCTTTGTGGTCATTGATTTGTGCATCAGCCATTTCAACAACTTGACCGTAACGCTCATCCATTTTTTTCAAAGTGGTTTGTAATGTCGGAATAATATTTTTCATCCACCACACATCAAAGCCTTGGCCTTTATCTGTTTTTTCTTCATCACGAAAGTTACCTAATAATTCGGGATACATACGCGCAATAATAAAACGAGTTGGGTTTGCATAAGTTTGACCATCTACTGTGATTTTCCAGTCATGGATTTTATCACTTGTTACATTTTTCATGATCCAAGTGTTTTTACAGATGTCTAATTCACCATTGTAATTTGTGATACGTGGTGCGAATAAATTAATACCCGTGAACATACCTTCATCAATATGAGCTTCTTTCGGGCCGCAGATCATATTGAACATCATCAAATCTGATGGTTTAGCAAATTTATAGTTATCATTTTTTAAATCAAAACCAGCTTCTTGACCTAATTGGTAATTACTAACATGAGTATCAAAAGCCATTGTAAAACCCATACCTTCTTTTAACTGCGGCATCGGATTACCAAGCATAGTTTTATACGTATAAAGAGCCTTACGAATTGGTTTATTTGGATCTTCAGGAACATATCCGCCACGCGTAGGCATCGGAGGTTGTGGAATATCTTTGAAACGTTGATTGATTTTATCTAACTGAACACCTTGTTGTAATGGCGTTAAGTTGCCAGTTAAAGGTTTAATTAAAGCTTTAACTTCTTCTAAGTGTGTTCCTGATAGGCCAAATGAAACACCAATCGCCGGAAAGAATGAAATCGTAGCTTGTTTTACGAATTCTGACTGGCGTGGTTCGATATCAAATGGTTTTAATAAATAAATATCGTTTTCAGGAACATCACCATAGTTAAAATTACTTTTCACGCCATATAAAGGTAAAATTCTAAAAGGGTAACGTCTTTCTAAAGCCCAAGCGCGCTCGGGGGCATCGTTAAATTCGCCTTTATTCACTAATTCTTGACGGTTTAAAGTGTCATAAACATTTTCAATATATTTTAAGTAAAAGTTTTTTGCGTAATCTACTTGATGCAATAACTTCGAAGAAGCTTCTAACCAACCAGCTAGATCACCTTCAGCTTTAGCATTTAAATGCATACGCCAAGCGGCCATACGCTCTGTAAAATTTAAAATTTCACTCGGAAATTTAGCAAACGATAGACCTGCAGCATTGGCAGTTTTTTCGTTCCAACCATAGGTGCTTCCGCGGTAAAAATAGCGATTCATGGCCATAGCATCGAAATCAAAAAAGGCGGGTTGAATTAAGTTGTTACCAATACGGCTGATGGTCGGTTGTAAAACATGATCGACCGCTAAGAACATACTAAATTTAGTTAATTTACCGATCCAACGAATGGCCTTAACAGATACACTGCCGCCACCAGTAATTAATAAGTCTACGTTAGCAGCTGATAATCTGAAAAATTTCACAGTTAATGAATCAACTGCTTTAATGCCTGGTTTTAAAAAGCGGCCACCAATTTTAGCGCCGTTTTCAAGAACTTCAGCGCCTTTTTGAGCAGCTAATAAAGATAAAATTTGGGGAGCATATTGAACGAATTTATTTCTGAATGTCCATTGTTTGTAAGCAAAATCACACGCCGCTTGCGAAGCTTGATCATTTTTATTATTAATCCAACCTTTAGTACATTCTTTTAAAGTTACTAATAAGTCAGCTGTTAAAGACGATGCAAATGAACCAACAGCTAAGCCTTTGTAAGTTAACGTTTTCATAGCTAATTGTTTTGTTAATGGGTCTAAGCCACGCGTTTTCATGTCGATATAAATACCGTTAGCTACCATGAAAGCACCAAATGAAATGTGAGCAATAGGATCTTTTAAAGATTCTAAATGTTTAACCATTAAAGCCGGATCAGATTTTGTGATTAATTGTAATTGTGTGAAATAAACTAAACCACCAGCAATCGCAAATGTAATACTATCTGGTGCAAAGTTAGTTCTGACATGACGTAAGACATTAGCTGTGCCTTCACCTTGATTTTTTTTAGCTTCAGCCGCTTCAACTTTGTAAATTTCTTCACGTAAACGACGAATAAAACTTGGATCAGACGGAGGAGGCATCTCACCTTTATCAATCGTAGGCTGAACGCGCTCGCTGAAACCAGAAGTCATAATTAATTTGTTATAGGGCTGAGATTCAATATTAAAACGATTAACTGTTTCGGCATCTACAGTTTCACCATTATAGGTCATGTTGTTTACTTTTGAAGAATCAGAAAAGTCGGGGGCACCAGCCTGAGCAAAAGAGGCTATGAAAGTCGTAAAAACTACGAATGTCGCGATAGTTTGTAAGTGTCTCATATTGAAATAGCTCCTCTAGTTTGCGCGACTTCAGTCGCGACACTAGTAATATGAGCAAACCGCTTGCTCGCCAAATCGAATACGCTAAACCTAGAGTGTCTCATTGCGAGAAGTGACAATTAGTGATCGACACTGAACTAGACTCAAATTCTGCTCTGACAAAGACGATAAGTGGTCTATGAAAAACCTACTAATTTTTGTTGTCTTGATTTGTAGTCTATCTTGCCAAAGTTTAAACAAATGGTTCTCTCGTGAGCCGGCTGCAGAAACCGCTCGAACTGCGAAACATTATATTTTTACAGTTCATGGTTTAGCAGGTAACGAAACTACTTTTGGAAGCTTACTACCAACTCTTAAAACTCATCTTGAATATGCAGATCCAAAATACGAAGTGATCACACAAACATTTCGCTATGCAACGGGCGCAATGGATGCTGATGTTCCACAATTTATTGAATCATTTGAACAATTCTTAGTGGGTTTTTTTTCTAAAAACCGTTTAGGAAAAGACGATAAAATTTCTATCGTAGCGCATTCTCAAGGTGGTTTAGTTACTACACTTTGGTATGCCAAAGCGACTTCAGGAAATGATCCGCAACAGATAGAATTTGCAAGCAAAGTTCAAACAATTGTTACCGAAGGAACACCATTTTGGGGTTCAGGAATGGCTCATATTATTAATGATAAATTGCCGTTCGAGTGGATGCAAAACTTGGTTTACAAATTCATGGCCATCGGTAAATTAGAAGTGCGCGATATGTCGACGGCTTCAAATAAAATTTTTGATTTCTTTCGCGAAAAAGCCAATGCAAATATGGACTATTTACAAAGCCCTTACATGTTAAATATTGCTGGCGTAAATTCGAGATCTTCGATGCAGATGCAGAGATTTAATATGGGAGCGCGTCTTGAATCTGATCAAGTTGTTAACGTGCCAAGCGCTCGTTTAGGTTTTTATTTCTACAGCGATGCGATGGTAAAATATGTTTATAATACAGTTTCTGAAACTGTCACATTGAATGATTTTAATTACTCACAGTATTTTAGTCATGATCCCAAATTAAAATTAATTGAAACAACGCATACGAAGGTCGGCCAATCTGGTTACGGTATGGCTAATGTTCCTGGCAAATGTATGGATACAGCAAGCTGCGATCAACCAACTTATGCGCCGGTGTTCACGCATCTTTCACGCTGTGAAGAAAAAGAAAATTCTTGTAATCAAGATAACTACAAATATCTACGTAGTAAACTTTACGCGGGTGATGAATCATTCGGAGCAAGTACAAGTGAAGCTTTAATGAATCAAATGCGCACATTTCAATTAAGTGTAAATATTCAGTTACCAAAAGACTTCGTGCCGCCAAAAGATTTTTTAAAAAGCGAAGGCATTTCGAAGTATTTAAAAGTTGATTACCAATATGGATATAAAAAGTCAGACAATAAAGCCGTAGAACCCACTGATGATGCTTTAGTTCGTCGCGAATCTGACACTCAAGATTATCGTATTCAATTAGGTCGTTACCGTGAATGGGGTTCTCGTGTTGCAAAACACTTTCAAGAGACGAATCAGCTAAATGTGCAATTTACGGGTAACGTGAAGCCAGCTGATGTCGAATGGAAACCGACGAACATCAATCCATTCGGTTGGAATGAAAAACCTTTTCCATTAACAGTGAGTATTGAAATTCCAGGCCTTAAAAAAAGAAAGGTCACAATGCCATTGCGACCTACCTATACAACTTTCGTTGAATTAACTTTAGAGAAGTAGTTTTACTTAGTGATTGTTACTTTATTGATAACAATCGGTTCAGCAGGGCGATCCATCGGCCCTGTTTTTGTTTTACCGATAGCATCAACGATATCATAACCTTCAGTGACTTCGCCGAAGATCGTGTGTCTGTTGTCTAACCATGGTGTTGGAACAGTCGTAATAAAAAATTGTGAACCGTTCGTACCTGGGCCAGCGTTAGCCATAGATAATAAACCTGGTTTGTTGTGTTTTAATTCTGGGTGAAATTCATCACCGAATTTGTAACCTGGGCCGCCAGTTCCAGTTCCCATTGGGCATCCACCTTGAATCATAAAATCTTTGATTACACGGTGAAAAACTAAACCATCATAATAAGGGCGTTTAACTTTATCGCCAGTTTTAGGGTCAGTAAATTCTTTTGTGCCAGTAGCAAGGCCTACGAAGTTTTCAACTGTCTTAGGGGCTTTGTCAGCGAATAGAGTTACTTTAAATGTTCCACGGTTTGTGTCGAATGTAGCGATCATATTTGTTTCCTAGTTTTTACGGATTGATTTGATAAGGATTACTTTTTCAGGAACGTCAGCGAATTCGCCTTTAGTTGTCGTTTTCGTTTCACGGATTTTATCAACTACATCCATGCCTTCGATAACTTCACCAAATACAGCGTAACCAAAACGATCTTCAGATTTGTGATCTAAACGTTGGTTATCTACGACGTTAATAAAAAATTGTGCTGTTGCAGAATTGATATCGTTTGTGCGAGCCATTGCTACAGTACCACGCAAATTTGATAAACCATTTTTAGCTTCATTGGCGATCGGAGGAAATAGCGTAGGCTTTTCTTTCATGTCAGCTGTATGGCCGCCACCTTGAACCATAAAATCTTTAATTACACGGTGAAAAATCGTCTTATCATAGAATTTTTTGTCTACGTATTTTAAGAAATTTTCTGTGCTGATAGGTGCTTTTTCAGAGTTTAATTTAACTTTGATTTTACCTAATGATGTTTCGATCGTTACAACTGGAGCTAAATCTTTTTTAGCTGCAGCAGCAGCATCTTTAGCGTGAGTTTTGAATGACCAAGTCATTAAAACGAAAGCTAATAAATAGATCCAAACGATAACATTGATTTGCGAATTTTTTTCTTTTGCCACTTGTGTTTTCATAGGTGTTTTTATACCCGAAGTGGCCTTGGGATCGTCAAGATCCCATTAGGAGTGCTTATTTTTACTCCAGATTATTTGACCATTTAGGCTTAAAATAGTTATGAGAGTCTTGAGTGACACGGCGTTCTTCGTTGCCATCAACGCTGCTTACAAAAATCTGAAAATTGCCTGTGCGATTGCTCGTAAATACAACAAATCTTCCATCGGGTGAAAAGCTTGGATCTTCGTTACTTGCTCGTTTGCCGTTTGATTTTGTAGCTGTAGTTATGCGACGTAAATTTGATCCATCGCTATCCATAATAAAAATATCAAAGTAATTTTCGACCTGGCTTGCGAACGCAATTTTTTTACCATCTGGTGACCACGTTGGTGTTGAATTGTACTTGCCTTGAAACGTTAAGCGTTTTGCGCCGCCACCATCAGAACTCATCGTGTAAATAGACGGATTACCACCACGATCAGACGAGAAAGCAATTTTAGATCCGTCATCAGAAACAGAAGCTTCAACGTTCATCGCGCCTGATGGCCCTTGTGTTAAACGTTTAACGATATCACCTTTAAGATCTAATTTATAAATATCCGGTGATCCACCTTGCGAGATCGTTAGATAAATATTTTTTCCGTCTGGAGAATAACTAGCGCCTTGATTTAAGCCATTGCGATTAGAAATGATCGAACGTTTGCCTGTGCTTAATTCTTGTTGAAACAAAGTTAAGTTCATTTGAGCAGAACCAACACGACGAGTGTAAATAGAGTACAATATTTTTTTACCATCAGGTGACCAGTTCGGAGCGATAGCTACGCTGCGATCTTTTGTAACCGCTGTCATATCGTTGCCATCCCAATCCATGGTTACAACTTCTTTGTAACCGGTGCGATCAGTTGTTGCGATGATCTTAGATAAAAAGACTCCGCGGCGGCCAGTTAAAGCCTCAAGCACGTCATTAGCTAAAATGTGGCCTAATGAAACTGTTCTGTTCGATTTAGCAGAATACTTTTTGCCAACAATCGCGCGGCCTTCACCGATGTGATACAAATACATTTCAACAGAAACATCATCACCCACTAAAGCAAACGATGAACGAATTAAAAATTCTGCTCCGATTGTTTTCCATGAATCAAATTTAAAACCGCTGGCATCAATTGTTTTTGATTTAATTGAAGTTGTTGTCGTGTCTTCTAAAAACGCACTGGCATTCATGATGTTGAAGTAAGTTGAAAGTTCTAAGTCTTTCATCGCTGTACTGTGAATCTGCGCGGCTAACTTAATGTGATTACCAGTTTTAGTCGCGTTAAGTTGATTCATCACCGGAAAAGCTAAATTACTTTTTTTAGCTTGAGCATCGCCAACTTTAATATAAGTTTGTGCGATACTGATTGAAGAAACTAAAAGTGAAAATAATAAAACTAACTTTTTCATAGTTGTCCTTTTTTATTCTGGAAATCCAAAAACCACACCATCTTCGGCGTAAAGCTCCGCAAATTTTTCAGGAACTTTCGGAAACGGCGAGGCCTTTGTCACAGCTTGTAAGCAATAATCATCATAAGTAGGGTTGCCAGATGATTGCACGATTTTTTTGTCACTAACGCGACCATCGGCTTCAATTTTGACAAGAACTTTTGTTTTTAAAGGTTTGCCAATAAGCCACTGAGGTAAAGCCCATTGCGCTTTAACTAAAGCGTCAAGTTGCCCGGTGTAGTTGTCTGATTGCATGCGATCTACACCCGTTAACTTAGTGCCTGGTGCAATCACGCGACCTTTCATAATTTTAGCCACTTCGGCCGCAGTTTTTTCTTTTTGAACTTGTTCGCGAATCTTATCAACGGCTGAAAGTTTTTTTAATTTTTCTAAAGCTTCTTTTTGTTTTTGTTTAGCTTTGTCTAATTTTACCGTTTCAGGTTCTGGTGCGACCGGCTGAGGTTTTGCTTTTACGTCAGGTTTGGCTTCAGCTTTTGGTTTAGGCTCGGGCTTAGCTTCTACTTTGGGTTCTGGTTTTGGCTCTGCCTTTTTTTCTTCAACCACAGGCTCGGGTTGTTTTTCAATTTTTTCTGGAAGGTCATTTGATTTTTGGGCTGGATTATACTTTTCAGGTAAACCCACCATGTCTACACGAATGGCTTCTGATAAATCTAAGCGCGGCTGACTAAAAAATGACACCTTGATGATCATAACTATGATCAACGTAGCGTGTGCAATTAGTGAAAATGTAGTGCCGCGACTTAATACCAAAACAGCTTACTCCTTAGGAATCGTGATTAAACTTAGATTGTAAATACCCGCAGCGCGAGCTTCACCCATAACTTCAGCAACAACACCGTAGTCAACTTTTCTGTCGGCTTGAATGTAGATCTGTTTATTTTTTTTATTTTCAAAGATAGCTTTTAATTTCGCTTTCAATGAATTTATATCAACAGTGACGCCAGAGATTTTAATTTTACCTGCAACATCAACAACTAATACAAAAGGATCTTCATTAAGCTCAACACCTGCAGATGAAGTTTTAGGAAGATTCACATCAATCCCTTGCTGCATCATCGGTGCTGTCACCATGAAGATAACAAGTAACACCAGCATCACATCCACAAAGGGAGTGACGTTGATTTCACTCATCGCCATTTTTGAGCCTTTATTGCCCGAACTCATTCCCATAAAATTAACCTCTGAAGAAATTACGTTTTACGATGTTTAAGAAATCTGAGCTGAAGTTATTTAATTGAGATTCTTCACGTTTAATTTCAGTGATGAAGTGATTGTACATCATAACTGCAGGAATCGCTGCTGCTAAGCCGATCGCTGTTGTGATTAAAGCTTCAGAAATACCCGGAGCAACGGCAGCTAAGCTTGCAGACCCAGTTTGTCCGATCATTTGAAACGAACTCATGATACCCCAAACAGTTCCGAATAATCCGATGAACGGCCCTGTTGAACCTGTTGACGCTAAAATTGTTAAACGTGATTCTAATTCTGAAACTTCGTTTTCAATTGCTTTGCGCATTGAACGTTCTAAGTTATCCATGCCTGCTAAAAGAGGCGGTTCAGTTTCGCTGTTGATATTTTTATTTAACATCGGTGATTCAGCGATTTTTTTCATCTCAGTGTAAGCCGCTTTAAACACGCGAGCATGTGATGAAGCTTTGAAAGAATCAATTTTTTCATTTAATTCATCAAGTGATGTTGATTTCCAAAATAAATTATCAAATGTTTTGTTGGCCTCTTGAACTTGTTTAAGGTCTTGGTATTTGTTCCAAGCAATACCCCAACACATGATTGAAAGTGAAATTAAGATCATAATCACGGCCTGTACGATCAGACTTGCATGCATGATTGATTCAAGTGCACCCATCTTAACCGCGACGTTTGTCGAGGCTTGAGTTTGTGCTGTAGCCGTTTCAAGAAACAAAAAAAGTGATACACTGATGAAGAGCAAAGAATTGATTTTTTTCATGAGGATATTTTAGTGATATTTAAAGGCGCAAGCAACTTGAATCAGACATTTATTATTCTGCTGTTGAGTTCTGTTTTTTTGATTCAGTGTGTTCAAAAATCTGTTGATCGTGCACCGAGCTCAGTTCCATTGCCAAAAGCTGTCAAATCAACTCAAGAATCATCAAACCCAGCAGAGTACGAAATTTGTCACACGCGCAGTAAACTTTACCTAGAAGATCAGATTTTAAGAATGCCAGCTGAATACTACGAAGATCACAGCGCTGATTGGGATAAAAAAATTCCGATTCAGTGTATTCAATTCGCGCAGAAAAACTTTAATGGCAGTTATGCTTATTGTAGCAACCAAGATGAAAAACCAAAAGTTGGCGCAGCACGGCCTTGTTTAACTGAAAACTACACAAGATTAGTTTACAACGCCTACCATGACGTTAAAGATTGTTTTAATTTAGATCCAAAAAGTTCATTTTTGCAAATTATGATCGAAAGTGGATTTCACGTAAATGCAATTAACCGCACAGGTTTTGATGCGGGCGTTGCGCAATTTACTAAAAACGGAATGTTGCGCGTGACTGAGCGTGATCTTGTCGAAAAAACTCGTCGCGTACTTTTAGAAAGCAATAGCCCAAGTTGCCAACGAATCGCCAGCACGGTGGGTAAGTTAGATGTTGATGCGTTTCAGCTGAATAAACGTTGTTCGATGATGTCGTTGCCACAAAATCCATATCGTGGATTTTTATTGCATTACCTTCATGCGCTACGTGATCAAATGTTTTTCAAACAACAGCTCGTAAAACTACGCCCTGAAATCGAGCCGATCTTAACTCCGCAAATGGTCGAACAGTTCGTGTATTTTGCTTATAACAGGGGTGTAACTGGCACATTAAGATTGATTGATGGTTATTACACAAATCGCAAAGCCGCAGGCCAAACAGTAAAGTCTTCTGATTTTATCACCTATCAAAATGTACGTGATATTCGCACAACAATGAGCCGCGAACCAGCAATGCGTGATCAACTTAAGAAAAGTAAAATCAGAAAATTAACTTTTATGGAATACGCAATCATTCAGAATCAACCATATATGGCTAATATGGCTGAAGCGCGCGACATGGTTCGTCGTTATATGCAAAACCGTTGCGTAGATTAATTCAAATCTTCGATGAGTAGACAAGACAGCAAATGCCAGCAATAAACAATGCTGCAAGCGGAACAAAAACATTCGATACAAACAGTGAAGTGATAAAAGCAACAGTACCAGCTGCAATAAAAACTTTACCGGCGAATTGATGAGTCTTTTTCCAATTTGTTTCAGAGCTCAGTGTCCATGGTAGGCGGATTCCTACGGCATAGTTGTATTCGATCGTTGGCAAAATCCATCCGAGATAGCCGATCAGAAAGCTAAGTCCTGCAGGCATAACGATTCCGACTAAATTTGTGCCGCTGATTCCTTGTTGAATCGTGCAGATGTGAAGCAGACTCAAAAAGCTGATGACTCCCAAAGAAACTTTGGCCATAGAAACCTGGATTATTTGTTTCGAGGTTGTTAACAAGGCCAGTACTAAGGTGCTTAGCAGAGGCAGGAGTAATAAGGCGAAATATTTCGAACTGTAACCATCGGCCAATCCTTGTGCGCCGAAATGGGTCGGCATACTTTCAGGCATTTGATTGATTTGAACAACTCCCCAAAGGATGCTCAAAAAAATCAGACTCAAATTAATTTTAAAAATGTATTTCATATATTTACCTCTGCTGAAGAGCATGTTTAGCAGAGGTATTTCAATGCTTGTGCCTACAGAAGGGGGAGGCGAGTTTTTAGTAAAGGTTGAATAAGGCAGGTAATTCAATAGGTTAGCGATTTCAAGGCGAGGGGCTCTCGAAATTATTTTCCAGAAACAGAGAGTTACCTCTCAAAATTAGGAATTAAAATCGTTCTTTATTCTTGAATCACAATACCTAGTGGATTTAATTTTTTAGCTTCTTCAACTTCGCTGGCAGGAATTGGTCCAACAATAATTCTTTTAAATCGACGTTTAAGTTCGAACTGCAATTTCTCAGTGTAAAATGGCTGTTTGTAATATTTTAAAGGGTAAATCACAACGTCAGCGCGCATAGTGGCCGCTTCGATGAGATGTAAAGACTCCATCGCTTTTAATTTTAAAATCTCTGGCTGAGAAGTTCCAAATAAAAATGTTGGGATTAATTCTTTAATCGTTTTAGACAAAGTTTCATACGGTGTCGTAATTAAAATGTTATCGCCTTTTTCTAAACCTAATGATTTTACATTATCTGTAAAAATCAAATGCCCTGCGATCGCATTTTCATTGATGTTAAAAATAATTCTTCTGCCATGTAAGTGATCTTTGTATTTATCTAAAGGTAAAACGTCTTTTTCTACTTCTGCGTATAATTTATTACGAATGTCTTTAGTGTGATCCATCGATTGATCATTGTTCGTCGGGATGATCACCATTCTTTGATCTTTAGTGTTGGCAATGTCGATATATAAATTATCAGTTGTTGCAGTCAGGGCGTGATCGATATTTGCAAAACTTGGTTTTTTAAAAATTAAAACTTCAGTCGTTTCATAGAAAGGATGTTTGTAATCAGCGTAAGGCTGCGATAAACCCCAAAATTTAACAGTGTAGAACACAACAGTTGTAACAAAAAACGAAATAATAATGGCGGCTATAACTCTCATGTCGCCAATCTATTCAGGGTTCCAGATAAACTCAACCTGATTGTGACCCATACCACCACGTTAGTACTCGAGGTAAAAACAGAATCTCGTAGAGATCTTCGCAGCATACATTTTAAGCTGTTTTCGCCGTAAATTAGCTCTATATCGGTTTATTTAGTTTTGAGGGTTTGAATGTACGACAAAAAAGGTCGGATTTTCAATTGCCTTTCAATTGAAAGGGGGTATAAATGGGCTTAAATATATACGACTAATTTAGTCGCCTATTGGGTGAAACGCATGAACAAATTAAACAAAAAAGTTGAATACGCTTTGATGGCGTTAAAACATTTTTCTGAAGGGGATGATACGACTGTATCTGCAAAAGATATTGCAGAAGCAACTCATTCACCAGCTGAAGTAACTGCGCGTGTTCTTCAAACTTTAAGCTCACATGGAATTTTAAAAGCCGAATATGGCTTACATGGCGGCTACCGTTTAGCTAAAGATTTATCAAAAGTTTCTGTTTATGAATTAATGAATATCGTTGATGGTTCAACTGATCTTGCAAAATGTTTATCAGATAAAGAGTGTGACCTTTTAAAAAATTGCACGATCGTTACTCCCGTTGAAAATTTAAATAAAAAAGTTCAAGATTTTTACAAATCGATTTCTATCGAAGAGGTCTTCAATGTCTGATTCATATGAATATAAATATGGATTTACCACTGATATCGAAATGGAAACTGTTCCTAAAGGACTTTCTGAAGATATCTTACGTTTAATTTCAGCTAAAAAAGAAGAGCCAGAGTGGGTATTAAACTACCGCTTGAAGGCTTACCGTCACTGGTTAACTTTAACTGAGCCAGCGCAGAGTGAAAACAAATGGGCGCAAGTTAAATATCCTCCTATTGATTTTCAAGCTTTAACTTATTACGCAGCTCCCAAAAAACAAATCGATCCTAAAAAATCAATGGATGACATTGATCCTGAGTTATTAAAAACTTTCGAACGTTTAGGTATTCCGTTACAAGAACAAAAACGTATCTCTGGCGTTGCTATGGATGTGGTTTTTGACTCTGTAAGTATCGCGACAACTCACAATGAAGACTTAGAAAAAGTGGGAGTAATCTTCTGCTCTATTTCTGAAGCGATCAAAAAACATCCTGAATTAGTAGAAAAATATTTCGGTTCAGTTGTTCCATACACAGATAATTACTATGCAGCTCTTAATGCTGCCGTATTCTCTGACGGAAGTTTCGTATATATTCCTAAAGGTGTTCGTTGCCCGGTTGATTTATCAACATACTTTCGTATCAACGCTAAAGAAACGGGTCAGTTCGAAAGAACATTGATCGTAGCTGATGAAGGAAGTTTCGTAAATTATCTTGAAGGTTGTACAGCACCTCAACGTGATGAAAACCAATTGCACTCAGCGATTGTTGAATTAGTGGCCTTAGACAATGCTGAAATTAAATATTCAACAGTGCAAAACTGGTACACTGGCGATAAAGAAGGCAAAGGCGGAATTTATAATTTCGTAACTAAGCGCGGAATCTGCCAAGGTAAAAATTCAAAAATTTCTTGGACCCAAGTTGAATCAGGTTCTGCCATCACTTGGAAATATCCCTCTGTGATTTTAAAAGGCGATAATTCTGAAGGCGCATTCTACAGTGTCGCTTTAACACATGATTATATGCAGGCTGATACGGGCACGAAAATGATCCATATCGGTAAAAACACAAAAAGCACAATTATCTCAAAAGGTATTTCAGCTGGGCATTCATCAAATGCGTACCGCGGTTTAGTGAAAATCATGCCATCAGCTGAAAACGCACGTAATTATTCACAATGTGATTCTATGCTTGTGGGTGATAGATCAAGTGCGCACACGTTCCCGTATATTGAAGTAAAAAATAATACCGCAGTTCTTGAGCATGAAGCGACGACTTCACGAATTTCAGAAGATCAGCTCTTCTATTTACAATCACGTGGGTTAAATACAGAAAAATCTATTTCCATGTTGGTGAATGGTTTCTGCAAAGAGGTTTTCAAAGAATTACCTCTAGAGTTCTCGGTTGAAGCCGTAAAATTAATTGAAATGAAATTAGAAAACAGTGTTGGGTAAAGTGAATATGATTATGTTAGAGATTAAAAACTTAAAAGCTAGAGTTGATGAAAAAGAAATCTTAAAAGGTTTAAACTTAACCGTTAAAGCCGGTGAAGTGCATGCGATCATGGGGCCAAACGGCGCCGGTAAATCAACACTTTCAAAAATCTTAGCTGGTCACCCAGCTTATGAAGTGACTTCAGGCGAAGTGAAATACGATATCAATTTTAAAATGCAAAATCTTTTAGAGCTAACTCCAGATGTTCGCGCTAAAGAAGGCATCTTTTTAGGTTTTCAATATCCAGTTGAAGTTCCAGGTGTAAGTAACTTTACATTCTTGCACACAGCCTTTAATTCAATTTTAGAACACCAAGGTTCAGATGCGATGTCTGAAGGTGAATTTCGCGAATTTTTATATCAAAAAATGAAACTGGTTCAGATGAAACCAGAATACCTTGAGCGTCCAGTTAACGTTGGATTCTCGGGCGGAGAAAAAAAGCGTAACGAAATTCTTCAAATGGCTGTTCTATCGCCGCGTTTAGCTTTGCTTGATGAAACTGATTCTGGTCTTGATATCGATGCTTTAAGAATAGTTGCTGAAGGCGTTAATAAACTACGTTCAAAAGATAAAGCGATCATTTTAGTGACGCATTACCAAAGATTATTAGAATACATTAAGCCTGATTTCGTTCACGTCTTAGCCGATGGTAAAATCGTGCAAACAGGTGATGCAAGCTTAGCCCTAGAACTCGAGAAAAAAGGCTACGACTGGTTGGTATAAGATGTTAGATCAAAATATATATAACCAATTTAAATTAAAGTATCCTTTAGAAAGTCTAAAGGCTGCGGGCCTTCGCGAAAAAGCGTTTCAAGCGTTTTTAGCCCAAGGCTTTCCGACTAAAAAAGAAGAAGCTTGGAAGTTCACATCATTAACTGAAGCTAAAGCCATTGATTGGAACATTCAATTCGAAGAATCAATGTTGAGTCATGATGAGATGGTTTTTGTTTCTAAACAACTGTCTTCAGATTTTTACAATTTAGTTTTTGTTAATGGTTTTTTAAATAAAACATTATCTGATTCTGATGTTCCGGTGATTTTTAGCGATCTTGAAGAAAATGATTTTAACGTTTCTTCAGATATGCCTGAAGCAAAACTAATCAACTTAGCGCGTGGTTTAGGTTTTCAAAAATCTGTGATCTCGATTGATAAAAAAACACAGTTAGATAAACCACTTCAGATCGTCCATGTGGTTTCAGCAAAACAACCAACACTTGTTCAACCTTTGATTCAAATTCATGTGGCTGATCAATGTGAACTTAAACTAATTCAAAATACTTTAGGTCTAACTTCGCAAATTAACCAATCGCATGCTTTTAACTGTGATTTACAAATTAATCTTGGACGTGCTGCGAATGTTAAATTCGCGAACTTACAAAATTCAAATCACAAAGACTATGTGTTTGGCCGTATTCAGTTTTCATTAACTCAAGACAGCCAATTAACAAGCTTAGATTTAGCCCTAGGCGGTAAAACAGCTCGTCATTATTTAGCGACTGAATTTACAGCTGAAAATGCAACTGCGGGTGTTTACGGTTTAACGTTATTAGCTGACGAACAACACACTGATCATTATACGTTTATTCATCATAAAATCGGCCACAACGACTCAACTCAGCACTATAAATCAATTTTAACAGATAAAGCGCAGTCAGTGTTTCGTGGTCGTGTTCGTATTGAGCAAGACGCACAAAAAGCGAATTCTTCACAGTTGAATAACAACTTATTAATTTCTAAAGCGGCACAAGCTACGAGTATTCCTCAATTAGAAATTTATGCTGATGATGTTAAAGCAGGCCATGGTTCAACTGTGGGCCAATTAAATAAAGACGAAATTTTTTATTTCTTAAGTCGTGGTATTAGCGAAAAGCAAGCCGTGCATTTGATTACGCACGGGTTTGCTAAAGAATTGGTCTATAAACTTGAAAATGAAGTTATGGAAAATTTTGTTTTCCAAATTTTAGAAAATAAATTAAACGAGATTTTTTAATGTACGATGTAAATGCCATCCGCAGTCAGTTTAAATCTTTACGCCAAATGGTGAATGGTTATCCATTGGTGTATTTAGACAGCGTAAATACGACTTTAAAACCAGATGTTGTCGTTGCGCGTATTCAGAAATTCTATGCCGAAGAGGCTTCAAATGTTCACCGTGGTTCTCACTTTTTAAGTGATCAAGCGACAAAACATTTTGAACACGCCAGACAATCTATTCAGAAATTTATCGGTGCAGCAAATACTGAAGAAATTATTTTTACAAAAGGCACGACCGAAAGTATCAACTTAGTGGCTCAAAGCTACGGTATGAACTTTATCAATGAAGGTGATGAGATCGTTATCACTGAACTTGAACATCATGCCAATCTTGTGCCTTGGCAAAATGTGGCCTTAGCACGTAAAGCGACTTTAAAATTTATTGCAGTTGATGCTGATGGCTCTATCAATGAGGCTTCAATTGAACAAACGATTACGTCTAAAACTAAATTAGTCGCTTTTTCGGGGTGTTCTAATATTTTAGGTACAATCACACCTTACCAAAAAATTATTGCTAAAGCTAAATCAGTAGGAGCCGTCACTTTATTAGACGCCGCTCAATTAGTGACACAAAAATCTGTCAACGTTGTGGATTTAGATGTGGATTTCTTGGTTTTCTCGGCTCATAAATTATTTGGCCCGTACGGCTTTGGCGTTCTTTACGGCAAAAAAGATTTATTACTAAAAATGCCTCCGTATCAATTTGGCGGAAGCATGATCAGCGAAGTGCGCTTTGAAAAAACCACTTTCAATGATCTGCCATTTAAATTTGAAGCAGGCACTCCGCACATCGAAGGCGCTATAGGCACAGATGAAGCGTTAGCATTTTTTAATCAATACGATATCAAAGATGTTTTTGCTCACGAGCAAGAACTTTTAAAATTAGCGACTGAAAAATTAAAAGCTATTCCAGAAATTAAAATTTTTGGTGAAGCTAAAGAAAAAGCAGCCATTTTAAGTTTTAATCTTAAGGGCGTACATCATGCAGATGTGGGCCAAATTTTAGATAAAATGGGTATCGCTGTTCGTATCGGTCACCACTGTACACAACCGTTATTACGCAAGTTCGGATTAACGGGCACAGTGCGCGCCTCTTTTTCAATTTATAACAATACAGAAGATGTTGAACGATTAGTCCTTGCCGTAGAAAAGGCAAAAAGGATGTTATTATGAACCAAATGCAAAACGAAGTTTTAATTCGCGTACAAGAAACTCCAAATCCAAGCGCTTGGAAGTTTGTCTTAGACCGTCCGGTTTTAACCGAAGGCAAAGCGACTTATTCAAATATTCAAGAAGCTGAACACAATAATTTAGCCCGCTCGTTATTTCAAATTCCTGGTGTTAAACAGGTGCATTACTTTCAAAACGTAATCACAGTGACACACCAATTTGATGTTGAATCTGAAGAAATCAAACAGCAAGTTTGTGCCGTTATTCAAACGCGTATGCCAGTGCATAATCCAAATCAAACTGTGGTTGATGAGAAAAAAATTGCACGTTTAAGTTTATCGCCCGAACAACAAAAGATCGAAGAGATCTTAGATCGTACGATTCGCCCAGGTTTACAGGGCGATGGTGGTGATATCGAAGTTATTAAATTTGAAGATAATAAAGTTTATGTCACATACCAAGGTGCGTGTGGCACATGCCCAAGTTCGACAACCGGCACATTAATGGCTATCGAAGGTATTTTAAAAGAAGAATTCGATCCAGCTGTTGAAGTAATTCCGGTTTAACGAACGATATTGTCGCGGCGAAATTTATCGCTGGCGCTTTTTCCGTTGCTTGATTTTAACATGCGGCCTTTTGTATCTGATTCTTTAGCTAAGGCCGCTTGCTGAACCACATACTCGAATGAATCCTCTGGTCGAGACGAAATAATCACATCACGTGCGACCATGTGGCCGATCATATCGCCAGATAAATTTAAACTAACGTGTGATTGCCATTCTCTTGAATAATTTTGTACGCGTAATTCATAAATTTTACTTTGCCCTTGAGTCATTGGGTCTAAAACACCCTCTAAACTATCAGAGGCCGTAACTTCTTTACCTAAGATCCATTTGTAATTTAATGAAACTGGAATATCTTTTAAAGCCGTGATGCGCACTTGCACTAAAGAAGTGTCTTCTTTTTTTTCGGCCACAGTTACATTTTCAATTTTCATATCAATGTAATCATACGAAGCCTGATCAAGACCTATTTTAGTTAGCGGAATTGATGCCGTGCTGCGATTAGCCATTTCATATTCATTATGCATAAAGCGCGTAATGCCATAACCGAAACTTAATCCTAAAAGTGAAACGCAGATTGTGTTTAGTACGAGCTTGGACATAAAGTTCTCCCGGTTTGATCTGTCAATTTATAGACGCAGGCGCTGTTGCTTGGAATCGTTTGAGGAGTGGCTGAGAAGCCACGAACATTCAATAAATAATAGCTGCTTGTTAAGCCAGTGATTGTAATGGCTTCAGAGTTAGTTGAGCCGCGCGATAATAAGGCGATGTCAGAATCAAGGGTCGTGTATTTAGAATTCGCATCACAGCGGTTAAAGCTATCGTAATGAGTGCAGTACTCTTCTGGATAGTCATATGTCGGATTTAGAATTAATAAATCTAAATCAACACTGCATGAACTATCAGGCACTAATCTAATTTGTGTGACACCGCTTAAATCTGCTTTTCTAAAAGTGAAAAAGTGATTTGAATAGCGTTGATCGTTACGTCGACCGTAAGTTGCGTTAGGCGCTCGAGGTTGCAAAAGATTTTGTGTGCATGAACCAGCCGTCGTTAATTTTCTAGCGTAGCCTGGCCAAGCGTTTGTTGCAGAAGATAAACCTGTTGAAGAAACCGTAACCATAACTGTGAATGAAGTCGATCCGGCCATTTGTAAAGCTTCGTCATTTGTCATGATTGTTGTCATCGAAGCTGAAAATGCGCTGCTATTCGCCGTATAAACTTTGGCAAAGAATTTTGCAGAACTACTAAACGGAGAAGTGGCTAAGCCCATACCGCCGCTGGTAGTTCCTAAAGCTGTCCAGTATTTATCAAAACCAACTCCACCACCACAATTTGTGGCGCACGTGTTTACACCTTTAAATAATCCACGCGCGATCGAAGCTTCGCGTGTATGGCTTTCTCCGGGGTAACTGCTGGCATCAACGGGGTCATGTGCTGAGCTTGCACCAAGACTGCTTAAACGAATTAAAATTAATGAAGCTGAATTGTCTGTGCCACTGCCATCATAGTATCCGGATGTATCACTATAAAATAACCATTCACCATTAGGTAAACTAGATACTAGATTTGGATTAATTTTAGCAGTGTTGTTTCTAACCATATGGCCGCCCATAAAGTCACCCCAACCTTCAGACCATGCAAGACGGGGATCAATACGTGCATTTGCATTGTGTGATCCGCCTGGTGAATCCATGCGACCACACATATTTTCAATGTGATGACCCATTTCATGTAAGATCACAGAATCATCCCATTGATCGGTATCAGCAGTTGTTACGTTATCTGATATACCACCACTTAAATAAAGCTCGTTGTTATCACGTAAATAAAAAGAAATTGCAGAATTGATATCTGCTCCAGAAATATAAGCCGCTGGATTAAATCCTTTTTTCCAAAAAATATCTAATCGTGGGCTCAAACAACTGACATCTAAACTTGCGGTGTTGCTTGTACTTGTTAAATATTCAAAAGCAGTCACCCAATCATTATAAATATTAAATGCGCCACCTTCAATTTTAGCTGAAACATTTTCGTTGGCTTGAGCAACTAAATTTAAAGGTGAGTTTGAACCATTGCCAAACCCTAACGAAGTGTAAGTGCCTGAAAGTTTATAAAGAGTATTAGAATAAGTATCTTCTTTGACCGCTACAGATAGGGTAGCACTTGCAGGTTTTCCCGTAGACGGAAATATAAAATTAGCGCGCGAGTTAACTTCGATTGTATAACTGCCAGCACTATTTGGTAAAAATAATGGTGTTGTGCCATCAAGAGCGCGTAATTCACCAATGCTATTTGTAGTTCCGCATTGAACAGTAGCGCCATTGAGTAAAACACGAATTTCGGCATATTTAATCGGTAGTGGCGTTGAAATAACAGCACCTATTTTTACACTCGTAACAATACCGCTGCTTGTGCCGATGTTAGCGCCACGGCGAAGAAATTTTGCTGTACCTGATACTGCAACTCCGGGGCTATAACTTGTGGATGTTGAACAAAATGAAACTTCAGAGGCCGTGGCTGGTGAACTTGTCGTGCCATCTTGAATACCTTGACCACCGCAACCTACAAGAGTTGTCAGCAGCAATGATAAAATAATAAATTTAAAAGAGAGATGGTTCACGTTCAACATCCTATTGATTACTTTTCTTGTATTCTTCAATTTCTTGAACGATTTTTTCGAACGATTTATCTTGCGAGCTAAAAACGCCATCAGCAAAGACGCGTTTTTGTGGATTTGTTCCTAAAACTTCAAAGCGAACAAATCGAGCGATATCGCCGGTAAAACCGATAACATCAAGTTCAATTTCTAACGGCGTATTTTTTTTCATTGCTGAAATTTGCCCCTTTAAATCACCTGAACTTAATTGAACGCCTTCGCCCAATTTCCATTCGTAATTTAACGGAAAATCATAATCATATTCAGTTTCAATACGTGCAGTTAGTTTACTGACTCCGCCTTTTTCAACTTTCAACTTAAGTTTGACCGTGCGATCAACGACGCCGCGGTAAGTGAATTGGGTTAACGGCACATTCGATAAACCATGTTTACTTAATGGTTTGTCATCGTAACAGCCTGATAAAAAAGAAAACAAAAAGGCGAATAAAATTATTCTGGGCATAGTGTCCCCAAGTTGCTGGTCATAGAATAAATGTATGACGTTGCGTTGCTTAAACTTTTATTCGCGGTATAAGCGCGAATATTAAGTAAGTATTTTTTTGTCGGATCAAGCTTATTTAAAAGATTTGAAATTGATTTTGTATAAGTCGTATTTTGAATTGTAGCCGTAGCTCTGTTTGAAGCTATGACAGACGTGTTGGTAGATCGTGAAGCTGAATACTGGTTACTTGGGCAGCTGCCGTCAGCATTTTCAGTTACACTACACGCGTAATCACCGTTAAAACGATAACCTTCTTCAAAAATGATAAGATCGTGATCAGTGTTGGTGCCACCAGCTTTGGTAAAGGTCACAGAAATAGAATCCAGACCTGATAAAACAGCCGGATCAATTTTATAAAAATGATTTGAATAACGTTGATCAGAGTTGATACCCGTTAATGCAGGATCATCACTGCGAGCTTGCATTAATGTTGGCTTGGAGCAAGCCACACGAAGTAAGTTATGGCCAGGTGGAACCCAATTTAAATAGCTCGTGCCACTGACAACTGTAACAAATCTTTTTGTTGATGATATTAAGTTTTGATCTGAAAATAAATGTAAAGATTCTGCATCAACTACACCTTGCACTGAAGCAGCCCACGTGGGTGAGGTGACAAGTGTTTTAACTTTTTCTAAAAATTGATTTGAGCTTGAAAAATGATTTGTAGAGTCACCCATTCCGCCATGCGCATCAAAAGCTTGCCACATTGTTTTGAATGCAACGGGGCTTGATGCATAAACAGAGCTTCCGCAAGATGTGCAAAGTGTCGCTGGTGGAACTGTCATTTTAAATAAAGCACGAGTGATAGCGCCTTCGCGAAAGTGACCTTCACCTGGATATAAAGTTGGATTCACTTGATCAAACGGTGATCCAAAATAAGGTGCAGTTTGCCATTCACCGGGAGATGTTCCTGGTTTTTTAAGATCCATCATAAACCCGCTGCCGTTACCTACGTTTTGTACTGAATCTGAAAAACCAAATGAGTTAAATAAAAAACTCCAGCTTAAATCACCAGTAGGGCTTGTTGCTAGACGTGTACTCATTTCTGGATTGATAAAAGCCAGACGAGTATTCATGACAACACTTGCAAAATAATTAGCCCAGGCTTCGTGCCAAGCTAAGCGAGGATCAACACGCACGATGATAGCGTGACCGCCACCTGGTGTATCGAATCGGCCGCACTGGTCTTCGATGAAGTGACCCATTTCATGAATAGAAGCAAAGTCATCAAAATGATCAGTGTTAGCTAAGCTGATGTCGCCAACTTGTCCACCGCTAATGTACAAACTGTTCGTTTCATATTTATAAAATGATGAATTTACTAAAGTGTTTGGATCAGCAGAAGGGTACTCATATTGAAATGGATTAAATCCAGCTTTCCAATAAATATCAAATTTTGTTGATAAACAAGTAAGCTCTGAATTTGGAATAATAACGTCATTTAAAGAATTATCTAAGTAAGTGTAAGCTTGAATAAAATTATTATAAATATTAAATGCGCCGCCTTTGATATTTACATCATCAGTTTGGCGAGCGTAAGCCACAAGATCAATCGGCGTTGTATTTACGCCATCAGAACTAAATGTCGTTTCGATGTAATAAACTTTATCTGTGTAAGGATCTTCTTTAACTGAAGCGTTTGCCGTAAAACCTTTGTTTGGCATGATCACATTCGCACGAGCATAAACACGAATAATATAAGACTGCGCTGTGTTTGGAATAACTAAAGCTCCGCCAGATAATCCAATGAGATTACCAGAGAAATCAGTCATACCACATTGAACTAATTTTTTATCGCTCGTGTAGACAGCCACTTCGGCATAAGGAATCGGAAGTGCGGTAGCAAGAGGATCACTCAGAGTTAAGTTTGTTATTTTATTATTAACGATAACGGGCTCAGTGCCGCGTTTAAAAAATGTAGCCTGTGCCGTGACGTTGATTGAACTTGAATAAGTATATTCAGTTGTACATTCAGGAACTTCTTGTGACTTAGATAAAAATTCTTGCGCCTCAGAACTTAAACGGGGGCCGCAGCTTTGTGTAAAAGCGGAAAATAAAAATAAGCTGAATAAAATCAGAATTCTACTTGCGAAGGTCACAAGTATTTATCGGTCAAATCGAGGTAAAGATTGATGAATTTGGCCAGTTTTCGAACCGAAAAATGGTCTAGTTTCTCAGATTGAGACAGCGTTTAAGGCAAAAAAAAAGGCTCGAAGACAACTCTGAAACATAAACCTCTTTCTGCTAGGTGGGTTTCCATATAACAACTTTAGGCTTCTCACTACGAGGTGAGCTTGCACACCATTGTCAGGGACAGATCCCGTATATAAGCTTGTAAGGTTTATTTTCGATGAGTTTTACGTCAGCGAACCCCCAACTTCATAATATCAAACTTCTAAAAAAAGTCTATGAATCAGGACCCAGAAAACCTAAAGAAATGAAAAAAAAAGCCCGAAGGGTTGGCATGATTTCGCAAATTGATTTTTATTTCCCATTTTTAGTTTTCTTTTATGGTCTGGTGCTTACTTTTGTGCTTGAAATTCCGTATTTGGTAAAATTGGCCCAAAAAGAAATGCCTGTCTACCACGCCCAGTTTGAGAAGCACCGTCATTTGGCTGTAATATCGCTCTATGTTGGCGGTCTTTGGTCATTGCAAAATCTATGGTTTTCTTGATACGTTCTCTTGCATGTCGCAAGAGGTAAATACCACTACAGCTCCTAGTACTACTGCAGCAACGCAAATCTTTTCTGTTGAACAGGTGAATAACCTTTTGCGTGGATTGATCGAAACAAACGTGGGTACAGTTTGGATCAAAGGTGAAATTTCAAATTTCAAACCGCACTCATCAGGACATTTTTATTTTTCATTAAAAGATTCTAAAGCGCAAATCAGCGCGATGATGTTTCGCGGATATAATTCTAAATTAAAATTTAAACCGCATGATGGTCTTGAAGTGATCGTTCGCGGTAAAATTACAGTTTACGAACCTCGCGGCACATATTCTATCGCCTGTGAAATGATGGAACCTGTTGGTGCCGGGGCTTTGCAAAAACAATTCGAACAATTGCGTGATAAATTAAAAACTGAAGGTTTGTTTGATCCAGCTCGCAAACAACCAATTCCTACATATCCAAAAACTGTAGCTATCGTCACTTCACCGACGGGTGCAGCGATTCAAGATATTTTAAATATCATGAATCGCCGTGCGCGCGGAGTTCAAGTGATTGTTGTGCCAGCCATCGTACAAGGTGCGGCAGCAGCTCCATCTTTAGTTGAAGCTTTTAAAAAAGCTGAAGCTATTAATCCAGATGTGATCATCATTGGTCGCGGTGGTGGATCAATCGAAGATATGTGGTGTTTTAATGACGAACGTTTAGCGCGCACAATTGCTGATAGTAAAATTCCTGTCATCTCAGCGGTTGGGCATGAAATCGATTTTACAATTTGTGACTTTGTTGCCGATTTACGTGCTCCAACGCCATCAGCAGCGGCTGAGTTAGTTGCAAAGAGTTCTGTTGAAATTATTAATAAACTTGAACAGCTTGAAAGATTGCTGCGTTTAGCGATTCAACGTCGCTTGCAACACAAGCAACAGTCTTTGTTATTACAAGCTAAGCGCTTAGTAGATCCTAAAAAGAAATTGCAGGATTTATTTATTCGTAATGATGACTTGTATTCTCGTATGGACTTAGCGATGACGAATTACTTATCGCATGCGCGCCGTGATGTGCAGTTGTTGCGTTCACGTTTAGTTTCGCCAAAGCAAGTTATCGAAATTAAAAAAGTTTCGTTGCAGCAACGTCAGCAAAAATTAAGCAACAGCCTTGCAAAAAATCTGACGCAATATAAGTTTCGTGTTGAAAGCGCAATGGCGCTATTAGATTCATTAAGCCCGCTTAAGGTTGTAGATCGCGGTTATAGCATTACAACTAAAGGCAAAGACGTCGTGAAGTCAGTAAAACAAGTGAAAGTAGGCGATCTGCTTGCAATCAAAGTGGCTGACGGAACAATTGAAGTAGAAGTTAAAAATATTAAATAGAGGTAAGTTATGGATTTCGAGAAAAAATTAAACCGCTTAGAAGAGATCGTACAAAAAATGGAAAAAGGCGAATTGTCTTTAGATGATTCTTTAAAATTATTTGAAGAAGGCGTTAAACTTTCTCGTGATTGCCACGGTCAATTAACAACAGCTGAAGCACAAGTTAAAAAATTAATTTCAGTTGATGACAAAGGTAACGCTGTTACCGAAAAATTTGCTGCCGAAGAATAGAAATTAAAGAGTAATTAAGTGATGACCCCAGAGCTACAGCTGTTACAAACCTATTTCGTTAATGAATTTGATCAATATGCCGCAAATTCATTAACTCAGCTTTCGCAAAAACTTCTCGAAGTGAAAGTTTTATGGGATAGCCTTAAGTACTCATTCGAATCGGGTGGCAAACGTTTTCGCCCTTTTTTAACTTCACTCGTTGTCATCGCGTACAACAAGCCACAAAACTATTTACCATTCGCTATGGCAACTGAAATGATTCACACCTATTCGTTGATTCATGATGATTTGCCCTGCATGGATAATGATGATTTCAGACGTGGTAAGCCTACGAACCACAAAGTTTACGGCGAAGACATCGCGCTTTTAGCCGGTGATGCCCTTCAAACTCAGGCTCTTTCATTGTTAGCGTTTGAATATGCTAGCCAACCGAAACTAGCTGTTCAGTTAATTCAATTGTTATCAGAAAAAGCTGGCGCACTTGGAATGATCGGCGGCCAGGTTCTAGATATGAAAAGCAAATCCGATATTACTCTAGCTCAAGTTGAGCTTATGCACCGATTGAAAACCGGCGCATTAATCGAAGCCGCGGTAATGGGTGGAGCAGCCATTTGCGAAGCTAACGAATTAGAAACTAAAGCTTTTGCAAAATTTGCGGCGGCCATCGGTTTAGCTTTTCAAATCAAAGATGATATTTTAGATGCTGACGATAAAGATCAGGATTTTAAAAGTTATATTTCACTTATTGGTTTAGAAAAAACAAAAGCAGAGTTACAAAAGCAAGTTGATATCTCTAATGAAGCTTTAAAGGCCCTTTCTCATCTAGGTATTCAACCGTTAAAAGACTTAGTGCTTTATAACCAAAATCGAAACGCCTAAATGCGCTTAGATCAATTTTTAGTGCAACATAAAAAAATTGAATCTCGCACCAAAGCGCAAGATTTGATCGCACAAGGCTTAGTTCAGTTTAAAAATAAAGTATTAACAAAATCCAGCTTCGATGTGACTGAAGACATGTTTTCAGAAATCACGATCACCGAAAATAATTTAAGTCAGTTCGTATCGCGAGCGGGTTTTAAACTTTCGGGTGCACTCGATTATGTTAAGCAACAGGTGGCTGGGTTAACGGTTTTAGATGTTGGCCAGTCAACAGGTGGCTTTACAGATGCGTTACTTCAACGTCAGGCTAAACATGTAACGGGGTTAGATGTTGGTTCGGTTCAACTTCACGAAAAAATCAAATCTGACACGCGCGTCACATATTTTGAAAATTTGAATGTTAAAGATATTGCAAGCCATAGCTTGGCGAACGAACGATTTGACGGAGTTGTTTGCGATGTTTCGTTTATCTCATTAACAAAAGTCGTTACTTTTTTAGAGCCACTTCTAAAGCCGCAGGGCTTTTTCTTGTTTTTAGTTAAACCTCAATTTGAATGTGGTCCACAAGCCCTTGATAAAAATGGGATTGTCAGTGATGCTAAAGTCTACGATGCAATTCAAGTTAATATAACTTCACTTTGTGAACAGTTATTTCAATGTGAATGTAAATACTTTGAGAGTTCAATCACCGGAAAAGATGGCAACAAGGAGTTCTTCATTTATGGTCGCAAAAAGTAATATAGGTCTTTTAGCCCTGGTTTCGGTTTTATTTATTGTAGGTTGTCAGTCGATGCGCCCAACACAACCATCAAAGCCATTCACTCCACAAGTGGTCACATCTGGAACTCCAACTGTTACGCCGACACCAACACAGCAAACAACAACAGTAACACCACCAGTATCTACACCAACAGTTGTTACTCCGCAGATTATTACTCCACAATTTGCAACAGGCGCAGTTAAAGGCTTACCAAAATTTGGAATTATTTTTTCTGCCGGTGGAGCAAAAGCTTGGGCCCATGTTGGCGTATTAAAAGAAATGCAAAAATTTAAATTTCCGGTAATCAGTGTTGCTGGTATCGAATGGGGCTCTGTTGTTGCTGCCAGTTTTGCCCAAAATGCCTCAGTGAATGAGGTTGAATGGGAGCTGGCGAAATTTAAAAACATCGATGACTGGCAAGAGTTCGTGCAAGCGGCGTTTGCTCGTAAAAATACGCAAGATTTCAAAATGCCTTTTGTTTGCCCATCGGTAAATTTAAAAACTAAAACTAGTTACATGTTAAACCGCGGCCAAGTTGATCAGTTTATTCCTTATTGTATCCCTTCAGCAGGTTTGACTAAACCATTCGGAAACAGTGTGGCGAATTTGACAGATCTCAACTTAACGATTCAGCATTTAAAAGCGACTGGAGTGAATAAAATCATTCTAATTAATGTTATCGCAGGTAAGCGTGAATCAGCGATCATTAAATCGGTCGATTCACCTGAAAATCAGATCTGGGCTCAGTTTGCAGCTTCTATGGCTAAGAAAAGCCCAGGCATTGATGAAGTGATTGAGATCGACCTTGGCGATTACGATATCGATGATTTTGATAAACGTCGCGACATCATGGTCAAAGGCTCAGAATTGGGTTACAGTCAGGTTAAAAGAATCGCCGATAAATATCGGTTGTAGAGGTACGTATGGCAAATAGTAAAGCGACTCGTAAGTCGACAGAGAATGCAGAAATTTTTAAACGTCGTCGTCAAAAAGTGATGGCGGGCCTACATAATGCAGCCCTTATCGTAGCGGCCCATCCAGAACAAATCAGAAATGATGATGTTCATCATGCTTACCGCCAAGATTCAAATATGTATTATTTAACTGGTTTTGAAGAGCCAGAATCTTTTTTACTTTTACGCCCAGGCAAAACTCCTGAAACAGTGATGTTCGTTCGCGAAAAAAATATTGAGCGTGAAACTTGGGATGGTTTTCGTTTTGGCCCAGAAGGCACTAAAAAAGAATTTTTAATCGACGAAGTTTACCCGATCGAAGATTTTGAAAAAAAATGCGTAGAGCTTTTAAAAGGCTATGAAGATTTATATTACCGTTTATTTAAAAATCCTGAAGCTGATCAACGTGTGCAAAAAGTTTTATTAGATTTAAAACGTGCTCATGGTCGTTCTGGTTATGGTTTGTTAAGTATTAAAGATGCCGACACATTTTTAGGTGAATTCAGATTACGTAAAAATGAAGACGATCTTCGCAATCAAAGAATCGCTTGCGAAATTTCTGCGAAAGCTCACGTTGAAGCGATGAAATTTACTCGTCCTGGAGTGAGTGAACGCCAAGTTCAGGCTGTATTAACACACTCATTCTACTCGAATGGTTCTGGGCGTGAAGGTTACGGTTTTATCGTAGCTAGCGGCAACAACGCGACAACTTTACATTATAATTTTAATGACCAAGTTTGTGAAAATGGTGAATTACTTTTAATCGATGCTGGTTGTGAAATGAATTTTTACTCGGGCGATATCACAAGAACTTTTCCTGTGAACGGCCGCTTTACACCGATTCAGAAAAAAGTTTACGAAGGTGTTTTAAAAATTCAAAAAGAAATTATCGATTACATCAAACCTGGTATTTACTTTAAAGATTTACACGAGATGGGCGCAAGCTTACTGACTGATTTAATGATCGAGTTAAGTTTAGTGCGTGGTCGTAAAGAAGATATCATGAAAGCCAACGAACATCGTAAGTACTATCCACATGGCATTGGTCACTGGTTAGGTATGGATGTTCATGACTCTGGTTTATATATGATCAAAGGCGAACCGCGCCCTATCGAAGCGGGCATGGTATTTACAGTTGAGCCTGGTTTGTATATTCCGGCAAATGATATGACAGCACCTGAAGAATTACGTGGTATTGGTGTTCGTATTGAAGACAATATTTTAGTGACTGAAAAAGGTTCTGAAAATTTGACTGCTGGTGTACCTAAAGAAGTGGATGAGATCGAGAAATTGATGGCTAGCACTCGCTAGCCTATTCTAGATTTACGCTGTCTTCTCTGATTAGATTCTGCGTTTTTATATCTTTAAATTTTATTTGTAATATTAAGGGCGATGATTCATCTGTGTCTTCGCTGAATAACTGCACTTGCATATAAAAGTTTGCAGCTTCATCTAACGGCAATTTTAAAGCTTTAATGTCTTCGATATCGTCTTGATAACGTTTTGTGAACGTTTCAATTTCAACTCTTGCTGGTTTTTTGTATTTAAGAAGTTCTTTTTTAACTTGTAAGGCCCGAGTATAATCCTGCTTATGCTTTTTATCAGCTGCATATTCTTTTTTTACACGAGAATACAGCATGAGGCCGATGGCAAATGCGATAAAAATAATACAAAGATTTTTTACTAAATTTAGCATTCGTTTCCTTAGATAAACCGGTGTTGCATCCAGTTTTTATTTTTAGCTTCGTTCGCAAGTTCTAGTTCTGTTTTAAATAAGCGATCATCACGAGAAGCTGCACTGACGGCCAAACGCAAATGAGTGGCGCTTTGTAATAATTCAAAATCACCCATTGTATTGCCACTGGCTAAAAAGGGAGCTTGTTTTGATTGTGCTAATAACGCTTCAACTTTTCCTGCACGGTAAGTGATCGGTAAAACCGGGGCGTCAGTGATGATTCCATCTTTAATCGCCGTTTCAACACCGATCACATTATCTGCACTTAATCCGATGGCAATAGCACCTGGTTCAACAGCCCACTTAATTGAAGCTGTAACGATATAGATTTTTACGCCGTGGCTTTTTAATAATTCGATTAATCTTTGTTGTTCAGAAAAGATCGGGTTCGGTTTGATAGTTTCGAAGGCTTGTTGGGCCCATTTGCACACTTGTTCTAATGATTGGCCCTGATTAATTTGGGCTAACCAAACGTAAGCCGCACGGGGATCATTGTTGATCTTTTTCATTTCAAGATAATGTTCAAAAGGATTCGGTGGCAAAGGCACTTGCTTGTTATCGATCTGGTAATGAAAGAAATTTTCACCCAGATCTGTGTCCCATAGAGTTCCATCTGCATCAAAGGCCGCAATAAGAGGCTTTTGAGCATTTTTTAACTCGAGAATTGTTTTTTCGATGCTGGTCCAAAATTCATTAGGGTATGGTTTGTAATTCACAATTCATGTTACATCTGGTTAGGACTTGGCTCTACTAAAAAATTAAGTTCAAATAGACAAATGTCTATAAACTACCGCATCGCCCAAATTGCAGATGTTCCGCAAGTCTATCAATTTGCCGAAGATAAACTTCGCCTTGAAATTCCAGATGATATGGAATTAATGATGGCCGTTTGGAATTCACGGTTTCGTAAAGAGGCCTTAGAACATTATTTAAAAATGGGCTGGAGCTTCATCGCTTATGATGAAAATGAAAAAATTCATGGATTCTTTCTAGGTCAGCCTTTTTTATTTTTTCAGAGCCATACACAAACGTTATGGATTGAGATGATCACTGCTGCTGACTTCAAAATTGAAGCTGAACTCGCAGAAATTGCAATTAAGCTTTCGCGCGATAAACATTTACAAAAAGTTGTATTACCAAAATCTGTTGAAACGTTACATTTTGAAAATTCGGCCTTCAAATTTCAAAAATGGTCAGATGAATGTGTTTGGGTTAAGACCACTAAATAAAGCGGCATAAAGAAGTAGGTACCAGTGAAAGATTTTTCTTTTAAAACTAGAGCAACAAACCTTAAACGACTTGAATCAGAACAATTTGATTTATTAATTCTAGGCGGTGGTATCACAGGAGCCGGTGTTGCCCGAGACGCTGCAGCTCGAGGATTAAAAGTGGGTCTGATCGAAGGTTATGACTATGCTTTCGGAACTTCTTCACGTTCAAGTAAACTAGTTCACGGTGGTATTCGTTATTTAGAAAATAAAGAATTTCATCTGGTTTTTGAAGCTTTAAACGAACGCACCAAATTATTTAATATGGCTCCGCATTTAGTGCATCCACTACGATTTATGATTCCACTTTTTTCAGACAGTCGTGTGGGTATGTTTAAAATGGGTTTAGGTATGTGGCTTTATGATGCCTTATCATTATTTCAAACTCCCGAGATACACGAACGTCTTAATGCCCATGAGACTATGGATAGAATGCCTATCGTCAAAGCCGACGAATTAAAGGGTTCATTTATTTATTCAGATGCTTATATGGATGATGATCGGTTAGTTCATGAAACTTTACGTTCTGCCAATGAACACGGTGCAGTTTGTGCCAATTACCTATCGGCTGAAAAATCAGAATTCGGTGAAGACGGTAAAATCAAAGCCATCATCGCTCATGATAAAATTAACGATAAAAAAATTAAGATTTCGGCAAAACATATTATTTGTTCGGTTGGTCCATGGACAGATATCGTCGGCCAAAAAGTTGTTGATGATTGGAAAACGATTTTACGACCAACAAAAGGTATTCACTTAACATTAGCAAAAGATCGCCTACCTTTATCTTCAGCTGTAGTTATGGCCGCGCAAGAATCAAGTCGTATCGTATTTGCAATTCCACGCCATGAAATGGTGATCATCGGAACAACCGACACAGATTTTAAAGGCAATCCAACAGATGCCACAGTGACTCCTGAAGATGTTGAATATTTATTGAATATTACAAATCAATATTTTCCGGGAGCTAAGCTTCAAGCTTCAGATATTATTTCAAGTTATGTTGGCGTAAGACCTCTTGTAAAAGATGATTCATCTTCAGAAGGTAAAACCAGTCGTGAACACACTATTTTATCGGATGATCGCGGGTTTACATTTGTTGCTGGCGGTAAATACACTACATATAGATTAATGGCCGAACAAATCGTTGATCGCGCGCTTAAAAGTTTTTCTTTCGATACAAGAGCTTCATTAAAACGTTGTCAAACCAATGAACCACTAAATCCGTACATTTCTCCCGATGCGTATCATGAGGCGGTATCAAATGCCGAAAATCCATTATTAAAACAATTGGCTGATCGTTACGGTAAAGAAAATAAAGTGATCTTAGATAAATATGGATACACTGATAATATTTGGGCTTTAGAAGCGTACCAAGCGATTAATACGACGATGTGTTTGAACCTTATCGACTTTTACACGCGCAGAGCGCCGTTGTTCTTAGCGCAAAAAAATCATGGATTAGAATTTTTAGATGCCGTCGCTGAAGTATTTAGATCTGAATTAAATTTATCTAACGATGCCATTGAAAAACAAAAGCAAGATTTAAAAAACTACATTTCAGCTGAATTGAAATGGAAAAGCTTTTTTTCAAAATAGTTGTTAAGCCATCTTAAAATTTTATTTGGATTTTGAGCCACTGATAAGGGGTCAATCACGGGAGTGATCAATTCACTTTGGCCAAGTAAGCCGTTTAATGAACTAAAGCGATACTCTTCACAATTTTGCACAAGCCTAGCTTCAACAGGATTACGATAAATATATTTATAGGTATTTAAGTACTGAGACATGTTCGTGATTGGCTCAACTAAAGTGCTTTCTGCTCCAGTCACTTTTAAATTATTCAATAAGGCATCGGTAAAGTAATTCTCATTCTGTTGTGAAGATTTAAACAATAAATGTGAGTGCGTCGACATCATCACAAAGGCATGAAGTTCGATCGAGTATTGGTCACTTAAGCGTCTAAGGTGAAGGTTAATCAAAAGCCAATCAAGTTCTGGAAATAGACTGTGAACTGCAAAAGCAAAATTTAAATGAAAGTATTCAGTAGAATCTTTGTTAAATTTAATTTTTCGGTAATTAGGTTTCATGAGCTAAACTCATAAGCAAACTAAATACCATTCTAGCGGTGACAAACTGCACGAGCAATTCCGCCAATCGGACATAAAAAAAGGGAGATCGAAATCTCCCTTTTTAAATTTATTATGTTTTAAAAAAACTAAACCATTGTTTTAGTTAAATCGCGCACTTTTTTAGTCGCGAAATTTTCAGAAACGAAAGCCCAGTTAATTTGAGACCAGAATACTTCTAAGTATTTTTGGCGTAAATTTCTGTAATCAACGTAGTAAGCGTGTTCCCAAACGTCAGCCGTTAAAATCGGTACAGGGCCATTGCCAGTGAATGGCACTGCTGCATTTGAAGTTGATACTAAAGATAATTTTCCATCAGTACCAACGCATAACCAGATCCAGCCAGAACCAAAAGTTTTAACGCCACCGTCTACGAACTTAGCTTTTAATTCATCCATAGAACCGAAATCTTTTGTGATTTGAGCTGCAAGTTCAGCTGATGGTTGACCACCAGTTCCAACGGGGCTCATACCAAACCAGAAAAATGTGTGATTCCAGATTTGAGCGGCATTATTAAAAATTCCACCAGTAGAAGAAAGAACGATTTCTTCTAAAGACTTACCTTTTAATGAAGGATCAGTTTCGATGAATTTATTTAAGTTTACGATGTAAGCGTTGTGATGCTTATCGTAGTGAAAAGTCATTTGCTCTTCGTTGAATAACGGAGCTAAGCCAGTTTTTGGGTATGGTAATTGAGGTAATTTAAACATGTATGCCTTCTTCCTATTGACAGTATTTAGAGTCTACAGCGACTCCGTTAAGCATATTACGAACAAACGTAGGCAGTGTAAACGCCGCACTATGTAGATCTTCGTTATAGTACTTAAGTTGTTGTGAATTCACAAACTGAGCGGCTTGGGCGTGTTTAAAATCCTTTACAGGATGGTATTGCCCTTTAACGCCCATTTGTAATGACCACATGCCCGATGGGTATGTCGTCGAATGGAATAACATCGTGTGAACTTGGTTTTGGCCAAACACAGATTTTAAGCAGCCATTAAGTTCAACAAAAGTTTTTGAATGAAACATTGGAGATTCGCCTTGAGTCACTAAAACGCCATTAGGTTTTAAAGCCTTCATGCAGTTTGCGTAGAACTCTTTAGTGAATAAACCTTCTGCAGGGCCAGCAGGGTCAGAACCGTCAACCACGATTAAATCGTAAGCTTCAGGTTTGGCTTCAGCAGCATACTTAATACCGTCACCGATGATTAAGTTTAATTTTGGATTATTAAATTCGCTAGCGATTTCAGGTAAATGTAATTTAGAAGCGCGAACAACGGCTTCATCAATTTCAACCATCGTGATTTTTTCAACAGTGTTGTATTTGAATAATTCGCGGATTGTTCCGCCATCACCACCACCGATAACTAGAATGTTTTTTAACGGGCCAGCTACAGATTGAAAAGCTTGAGCCGCAGGGTGAGCAATCATTTCGTGATAATGGTATTCATCACGCTCAGTGCACATAACCATGTCATCAATAGCTAACATTTTACCGTAAGCGCATGATTCTAAAATACGAACGCGTTGAAATGGAGATTGTTCATCAAATAAAATATCACCCGTGTAACGAAGTGATAAAGCTTGGTTTTCATCTTTGTCAGTGAACCAAACGTTACGATTAATTTTGTAACCTTTAGCTGGATCATAGTTTTCAGCATCATTTGGTTTAACTTGTAACGATTCGCCTTTTTTGATCACTTGAGTAGAACCACGGTTCATCTCTAAAGCTGAATAGTTTGCGCCAAATGCATTTTTTAAAAATTCGAAAGATACCCAAGGGTCAACCGAGCCACCGCAAGTAAATAAATCTACAGCTGCGTAGTTGTATTCAGGCCAAGTGTGAATTGCTAAATGTGATTCTTGAATTACCACAACACCAGAAACGCCGTATGGAGAAAAATGGTGAAATGTAGAGTTGATAACAGTAGCGCCAGCAGTTTGTGCGGCTTTAACCATGGCTGCTTCGATGGCTCCAACATCATTTAAAACGTTAGCTTTGCAGTTGGTGAACTCAACTAAAATATGACTTCCAAGAGCTTTCATACCTTATGATCCTTTACGAAACAGGGTTATTTTTTTCAGAGGTGAAACTAAGGCCTAGGGGGGGTAAGGGCAAGCTTTTTTAGATTAGGTCGGCCTTTTTTCTTTGATCTCAAAAGAATGATGTATTTTTTGGTCGAAGCAATCTTGTGGAATCGTTTTTTCAGTCGTAATTTTGATTTGAAATTCAGTTTCTAGAGCTGGATCTAGCTTAAATTTGCGCTTATTCGTCGAGAAGTACAAAACGCCATTTGGCTTTAAAAATTTCATCGCTTGTTCGATAATAAATCTTTGGTCTTTTTCGACTTCAAAATCAGTCGCCATGTCTTTTGAGTTTGAAAATGTCGGAGGATCTAAAAACACCATATCGAATGAATGCTCATAATCTGGCCATTCGCAGGCAGTTTCTAAAAATTCCAGCGCATTTTGTTCGATAAAACGATGTTCATTAAGGTCGATATTGTTTAATTCAAAATTGTCTTTGCCCCAGTTCAGGTAATTCTTAGACATATCTACGCTGACGGTTTTTGCTCCACCACGGGCTGCCATCAAGGAAACCACGCACGTGTAAGAAAAAAGATTTAAAAGTTTTTTCTCTTTAGAATTTTTTAAGAAAAAATAGCGCATCGGGCGGTGATCAATGAACAGCCCTGTATCTAGATAATCCCAAAGATTTACTAAAACAGAAACTCCATTTTCTAAAACTGGAAAACGGCGATTAGAGGCTTCTAATTTTTCATATTGGTTTACGCCTTTTTGGCGTACACGTTTTTTTAAAATGATTTTTTCGCTTGGAAAACCCAAAACTTCGCCAGCTGCATTTACAACTTCGATGTCTTTGTTTTTGCCTTCGTCGATCATTTCAGTTTTATCGTAGATGACACAATAGTCTTTGTAGATATCAACCAAAAATGGAAATTCAGGAATATCCTTATCGTAAAGGCGGTAGGCTTCAATTTTGTTTTTATCAGCCCAGGGCTTTAGTTTTTTAAGGTTTTTCTCTAAACGGTTTTTAATCATTCACTAGTATGTAAATTAAATAGGGCCAAAAGTGAATAAAACACTCCAAAATTGTCACTCTGGGTAAGTTTTACTTAAGCCCTAATGAGAGGGTCTCATAGTTAGTTGTTTGTGCTACTAAGATCTGTCGTTTAAAGCCAATTTTCTCGTATGGGGGATATATGAAAAAGTTTTCTAAAGCTGTGTTTACAATGATGATAATTTTCGGTGCTGCTTACATGTTAATGGCATCAGGTTGTAAAGGTTCTAACAGTGATTCTGGAACTCAATTAACTGCTCCGGCTGCGCCAAATGGTGATGTGCAAGATGATGCTTCTCAACTTGAGCCTTTAAAGCCAGATCAAGTTCGTGAATGTACCGATAATGAATTTGTTCAGTTAGTTTCTTGGAGAAACGCTGTCGATAAAGCCAATGGTTTAGTTGATGCAGCTAAAGGGAAGCAACAACCGCAAGCTGTTGATGCAAGTTTAACGGCGATTCGTACTTGTGATAGCCGCTTTAGCTATCATAAAGAACAACCTTGTAAGAAAACTAAAAAAACAATCGTAAGCACTCAAGTTAAAGTTTACGACGCTTACACAATCAATCGTGATTGCCAAAAAGTTGAAGGTTATTTAACTAAATTCAACTTACGCCCAGATAAAACAAGTTCAAATCCAGCTCCTGTTCCAGTTGAGCCGGGGGCGCCTCAGCCTACGCCGAATCCTTTTGAGCCTACGCCGACAAATCCACAACCACTACCGGTAGAGCCGGGGGCGCCTCAGCCTGCGCCAGATGTGCCGAATCAAGGAACTTTATCAGCTTGTTCGCAAGATGAATTTTCTCGTTTATCTGAATGGTCAGCTTCGTTAGATCGCGCTAACAAAAGTATTGCTAAACTTGGTTCGCAATCTGACTGGAAATACGACGACGCTGCGATTTCAAATTCGGCTTTAGCAGCTAAATCATGTGAGACTATAATTAAGTACCACGCTTCACGTCCGTGCGAGAAAAATATCAAACAAGATGATGGTTCTGTGATTAAACGTCAATACACTGAAGAGACGGTTAGAAATCGTTGTCAAACAACTCGCACTTACTTTTATGAGTATGTTCAAAACCAATCGACTTTGATTTTTCCAAATGCGGATTTATATGTAGATCTAAGTCACTTTCAACAACAACGTTTCGAAGCGCAGTCATTTGTCACTTTAGGAAGTTGTGTTGCTGAAAACAGAACTGACGCTGCGATTGATTATTCAAGCCGTAAAGCTTTAGTGACTGAAACGCGTGGCTTTGAGCAAAAAATGATAGTGTTAATCACTGCTGAAGGTCTTAAAATTGATTGTTACGGCTTAGATGTAGATGGTGCATTTAGCAAAAGACAAGTTGTTAAACTTTTACAAACTGAAGGTACTGATCTTCGCCTTGAGTATCGTTTAAAATAATTACGATAGGGCTTTAAGAATCGCTTTGAAATACTCAGGCATTTCAGGGCGAGGATACCAAGCTAAAGCAATTTTATAATCAAAATACTGATCTGGAGAAATATCGAATATTTCTCCATTTTTTTTGGCGAATTCTTCTGACAAGACTGAATAGCCCATACCTTGTTCGATCATCGACATTAAGGCGTCGGTGTTGTTTGCATAGTGGCGATCGGGTTGGTATTTTTTTAAACGAAATTTTTCTAAATATTGAAAAGTCATTTTATCTGTAGAATCGAAATCAATAATGGTTTCGTTCTCGACGATTTCAGAGAGTTTACGCTTTTTCCAGGCTTTCGGTACATACAGTTTGTAACGTTCTGACTTTAATACGCGCGAATCCATTTCTTTGGCCACCTGATGGTGTTCAAGAATGGCAATATCACAGCGGCCGATTTTTAATTTTTCATGGTTGTCTGGAGTGTCTGAAAGCTCAAAACGAAATCTGACTTTTGGATACTTTGTTTTAAGAGCTAATAAGTTGGGAATGACCCTAGATCGCAAAATACTAGATGGTCCCGAGATGCCTATTTCAATGTTGTGTTCAAAAGCTGCCTTTTGAATCTTTGAAAGGGTCATTCCCTCATTTTCTAAACTAACTTTAACGTACTGAAGAAGAGATTCTCCTTCGGTTGTTAACTTCATACCTTTTCGAGATCTAATGAAGAGAGTTGTTTTCAACTGCTTTTCTAAAGACCTAATTCTTTGGGTCACACCAGTTTGGGTGATCCCTAAAATTTGCGAGGCTTCTTGAACGGTGCCTTTTTGAACAATTGCCCAAAAAGCCTCTAGGGTGGGGCTGAGTAAACTCATTTAAAGTCATAATAAACTCAAAATTATGAATTATACAAACACTTTGTTTTCTTCTAGATTCACAGCGCAAGAGTTATCAACACTCAACGTGTGGAAAACTTTTGTAAACTCAAAATAAATTGGAGATTTGAAATGAAAAATAAATTTTATATGTTGTTAATTTTTTCTTTAGTAACAACTGGCTTCGCAGCCCATGCAGTAGCGGATGACACGCTTGTGGATAACTCTGTGAAATACGGGGAAAAATATCTTTGCGAAATCACTACGACAGATGAAAAAACTTATACACTAGATCTAGAGTGGAATTCTGAAGCTTCAAAATTTTCGCAAACACCTGAGTGGCAAGAAAAGATAGTTTATTCATTAACGCAAAATGCAGTTGAAGAAATGAAAGGATCATTTCAAGACAAAGGGATGAATCTTAACAATGCCGTTTTAAAATTTGGCATAGATACTTACCAATTTAGTGGTGTTGAAAGCACTTTTGGGGCGAATGATTCGAACACTTTTTATATCAATATCGAATTAAGTAAAACATGGGTCGATAATAAAAAAGTTATCGCAGTTAATAAATTTAAAGCTAGTCACTATTACGAAAAGTATGTGTCTCATTTAGTAAAAGAAATCGAACTAGCGATTAAAAGTTCAAACTGTACAATAACTGCCCCGGTCAAACAGTAGACAAAGCTAAGCCAGTCTTGCTTTAATAGGCATATGAGAAAAATTATTCTAATACTCCCGCTATTTTTTGGAGTGCGCCTATTAGCAGCTGACTTTAATGATTACTTTAAAAATTCGTTCGAACAATCTGATAAAGCCTTTGATCAGGCTTTTCAGACCGTTAAAAAAATTCAGCCCAAAGCAGAAATGCATGAATTTACTTTTGAGCAAGGCACTATTAAATCAATTTATTGGCCCGCTCAGATAAAATCAGACAAGTTATTAGTTTTATTTTCAGGAACCCACGGTATTGAAGCCTTTGTGGGCTCTGCCGTTCAGCGCTGGCTTATTGATCAGCCTTACATGCAAGACCGCAAAGATGTAAATATACTTTTAGTTCATGGTTTAAATGTTTATGGCTTTAAAAATAAACGTCGCGTGAATGAACAAAACATCGATTTAAATAGAAATTTTATTTCAGATCGATCAGCTTTTGCCAGTGATGATAGTGGTTATGAAAAATTAAATGATTATTTAAACCCTACAGACGATGCGACTTACGGTTTTCTAAGTGATGCTAAGTTTATGTGGACGGCTATTGTTAAAATGGCCAAATACGGTTTAGAAAACCTAAGAAAATCAGTTTTACGTGGGCAATATTCATATCCCGAAGGTTTATATTACGGCGGTAATACGACTGTGAAACAATGGGATCTATTAAATCAACTGATTGATAAATATGTATCCGGTCAGACAAAACTTTTTGTAGTTGATTTACATACGGGTTACGGAACCCGTGGTAAATTACATCTTTTAGCTAATGGCGATAAAGAGGGTAATCCACTTTATCAGGTCTTCGCAGAAAAAAATGAAATTGATTTCGGTGCAGATAAAAAGTTTTATACCGTTCAGGGCGAACTTTTAACTTTTTTTATTCACGAAATTAATTATAAACTTAAAAATAAAGCTCCACAGTCGGTCGGAATTACTTTTGAATACGGCACATTAGATAGTCAAAAGACGACAGGCTCTATCGAATCGCTTCGTCGTATGGTTTATGAAAATCAAAACTTTTGGCATCCGGCTCAAAATCCAAAAGATGCCGAAAAAATTAAAAATGATTTTGTTGAAATGTTTAACCCGTCTGACCGCGAATGGCGTAAAACCATTTTAGATCAGACCGAAGTTAAAACAAAAAAGATTATCGACTGGTTGTCGAAGTAATTATTTTTTAGGTGATAGTTTTTGAAATAAGTACGTGTATTCCATTCCTAACATAGTCGCATACTCTTTTAAGTTTGCGGCTCTGCCATGACCACCATCGATATTTTCAAAATACAATACTGAATGGCCCATTTGTTTTAAACGCGTCACCATTTGACGAGCATGTGCTGGATGTACACGGTCATCTTTAGTGCTGGTGATGTAAAATGCTTCAGGGTATTTCACATTTGGTTTAATATTATGAAGTGGAGAATATTTCATTAACACTTCACGCTCTGCCGGAATATCAGGGTTACCATATTCACCCTGCCAGCTTGCACCGGCTAGTAATTTATTAAAACGAATCATATTTGTTAAAGGTACTTCGCTGACAACAGCACCAAATAAATCTGGACGTTGAGTTAACATCACACTTGTAAGTAAACCACCATTTGAGCCACCCATAATACCAAGGTGTTCTGGTGAAGTGATTTTGCGTTTAATTAAATCTTCGCTGACAGCAATAAAATCATCGAATGATTTTTGGCGAAGCACACCTTGTGCCGATTTATGCCAGTTAGGGCCGTATTCACCGCCACCACGAATATTTGCTAAAACGTAAACATTGCCACGTGATAACCAAACTTTACCTGGCACACCTAAATAGTAAGGTGTCATCGAAGCTTCAAAGCCACCGTAGCCATATTGTAGAGTTGGGTTTTTGCCATTCAATTTAATATTTTTTGCATGAACAACAAAGTAAGGCACTAATGTGCCATCTTTACTTTTGGCTTTAAATTGCTCAATCGTTAAATTTTTCGCATTGAAGCGTTCAGGTGCAGTTTGAATGGCTTTTAAATTTAAAGCTGATTTTTCGCCGTCATTTGAATAGTAAACTTGAACGGGTGTTAAAAAATCTGTGTAATTAAAAAAAGTTTGGTTTGAATCAGAATCAATAGCAGTGATCGACCAGTTGCCGTTGTTATGATTTTTTAAACCGTGTTTAAATTTTCCAAGAACCCAATGATTATCAACTCTGTCTAAAGGGATAAGTGATCTCTTCACATCATTAAGTGTTGATAACCAAAGTTGATCTTTACTTTTAGTTGTAGATTGTAAAAACTCTGTCGCACTAGGAACGAACACCACTTCAGGTGTTTGCATATTTTGTAAAGCGAACAGCGGAAAAGACAGCAGTGTACCTGGAGGATAAGTTTTACCGTTGATTGCATAATCTGATTTGATTGAATATAAAAGGTGGTCTTTGTAAATCGAGCGAACTTCAGCATCAATAGGAATCGGAATTTTAACTAATTTTTGTGAATTTAAATCAGCTAAGTAAAATAATTCATTTTCATAAAAAGAAATTGATTTAGAAACCAAGAAATGAAGTTTGTCTTGATCGGCCACAACCCAACTATCAATACTGACATAATCTTTAGGGGCGTCAGTAATAAATGTGGCATCATCTAATTTTTGGCCACGTTTAATAAATTTTAAAGTTTGAGGGTAACCAGAAGTTGTTAGCTTGTCTGGATTTGTAGCGTCTGCCCACAACAAAGTATTTTCGTCATACCATTCGAATTGGCTTTTTGATTCGGGAAACGAAAAACCGTCTTTAACAAATTCTCTTTTTTCTAAATCGTATTCACGAGCAACGACAGCGTCTTTTCCGCCGTTAGATAAAAACACTAAACACATGGTTTCGTTTTTCTTGAAGCAGTTCATGCCTTTCCAAACCCAGTTTTTATTTTCGGCTTTAGCAATCACATCTAAATCAAACGCCACTTGCCAATTATTTTTTTGCGCGTTGTAGTCGGCCAGTGAGATTGTTTTAAATTGACCACGCACATGATCTTGATCTTGCCAGAATTGGTATAAATTATGTTTAAGAAACATAATCATTGGTAATTTATCTTTGGCCGTGACGACGTCAGTGATTTCTTTTTCGATCACCGAAAATAAGGGATCAGTTTTTAAACGAGCGATAGATAAAACATTTTCGACTTCAGCAAAACGCTTAACCTGCGGAGATTCAATTTCTTCGAGGTAATCTAGGTTTTTTGAGAGGGGATCATTTGGAGAATTTGATTTTAATGAACAAGAATTAAAGACAAGAGCACAAAAAAATAAAGCTATGATGTTTTTCATAGCCTTATTCTAGGTAATTTTTATTTATATTCAATAACATCTGCCGCTGAAAAGCGTACTTTTTTTGCGTGTTGATATTTGTCATCAACCGCTCTGTAACCACAGGCCACAGCTGCAAGAGTTTTCCAGCCAGAACCTTCAAGGCCTAAAATTTTATCGTAACCAGCCGCATTTAAACCTTCCATAGGAAGAGTATCGATTTCCATCATAGCAGCTGTTGTAAGAATAGAACCCATCGCGATGTAAACTTGACGTTGGGCCCACCATTTAATTGTTTCGAAACGAGGGCCTTTGATTAAATCGCCAACCATCAAGTTTCTATAACCTGCTAATGTAGCAGCTTCGACGCCGCGAGATTTTGCGGCCTCTGCAACATGACGATCGATGTGAGCTTCATCAAGTGTTTCTTTGTAAGTTAAAACTACAAAGTGAGAAGCTTCAGTGACAGGAGTTTGGCCGTAAGACTGATCCTGTAACTGTTTACGAATTTCTGGATTTTGAACTACGATAAACTTCCAAGGTTGTAAGCCGTAAGACGAAGCTGATAAACGTAATGATTCAGTTAGGATATTCCAATCCTGTTCGCGAATTAACTTCGTCGGATCAAACTTTTTACAAGCGTAACGCCAGTTAAGTTGTTTATGAATAATTTCGTTATCAACTGCTGACATGATTACTTCACTTCGAATTCAGAAAATGCGAATGGAGATTTGATGTACATTGATTCTTGGTCGCTGTTAACAGCAGCTACGCGCCAGAAGTATTTCACGCCTGATTCAAGACCTTTAACTTCTAAAGTAGTTGCAGCTAATTTTTTATCTTCAACAACGTACATAGAGCGATTGTTAAAACCAGCATCTTTAGAAACTTGAATGTGGTAAGTTGTTGCGCCTTCAGAAGCGGCCCATTGTAAAGTCACTGCATCACCAGAAACTTTAGCTAAAAATTTCGGAGATTCTAATTTTACTTTTGCAGGAACAGCGTTAGAGCCAGCTTTTTTTTGTTTCGTAGGAAAAATGGCTGCAACTTGTTCTTCGCGTTTTTCGCTCCAGTCATAGTTTGCACCGTATCCAGGTTTTCTACCTTCGTGAGTTTCAGCAGTACCATGAGCATCGTGAGCTGCAGTTGCGTGTTCGCCTTCAGCACATTCTTTGCCTTCGTCTTTTGAACATGAAGCTGCATCAGCTGGTGCTGATTCGTGAGACGTACCGTGGTCTTCAGCTAATGATTTTAAGTTAAAACCTAAAACTAATAAAATGGCCGCTAAGGCTACTAAAATTTTCATGAAATTCTCCTCTAAAGTAACTGTAAACAAACTCGAATGATTTAATCTAATGCTATCTGGTGTTCTGGGCAAGAATTTCGACAATACTTCTTGTATTACGGCGGTGCCCGGTGCTAATAATCTCGGCAAGGTTTCGTAGATAATCGCGTGGGCAACCACGAGGAAAGTCCGGGCTTCGCAGAGCAGCGCCTGGGGTAACGCCCCTCCATCGCAAGGTGAGGAACAGTGGAACAGAGAGAATGTCCAGGGCATTGATCCTTTTTTCGGGAACGGGAGAACTAAGGGGAGCCGCTGGAGTGAAAACAGCTAAACTCGTGCGCGAAGCAAGATCAAATAGGGAATCCCTCCTAGCAATAGGGGGTTCTTGGTAGAGCCGCAAGGTTCTAAACAGAGAATAAGGGCTGCTCGCCTGAAGATTCCGGGTACGATCGCTCGAGCCCCTCAGTAATGTTGGGCCTAGAGGAATGATTATCGAACTGTGAAGACAATGTGGGAGTCAACACAGGGAACAGAACCCGGCTTATCGCGGAACCGACCCATCTTTTTATTTTTCGCCCTTGAGTTGCTGCATATACTTTTTCATCAGCTCAGGGTTGTCGAAATCTTTTGCTGGAATACGAATCTCTTTATATTTAAGAGCCGTACTTTTAAGATTAACATTAGGATCAATAAACACATGTTCAAGGGTTCCGTAAGGATCTTCCTGAATATGATAAGGTTTTAATTCATAGCTCATCACGACGATGTCATCATCAGCATTAAGTTTACTTGTTTTTAATCCTGCAGGCGATTTTCCATAGTGAAACGCATCATCGGCGCGGGTTGAAACCATTGAACCCAAGCCATCGGGTCGAACATAATACTCGTCAACCTGACCACCTTTGGGAACCCGAATGCCGCGGTAAAATACGCCACTGTCTTTGCCGAATTTTTCAGTGAAGAGTTTAGCAGTTTGTGGATCACTTTTTGGAATCAAACCCGTTTTAAATTCACTGCCAATTTTAACTTCTTTGCGAGCAAGGCCTGCAATTTTGAAAATATTTTTTACTTTAGCTGCCTTGAGGCCTGCGGCGGCAGGTCCACCGACAAGAGTAGCCACTTCGGCAATCGCTTCGCACATCATCGCGGCGCGGGCGCGTGTGTTGTAGCATTCAAGTTGAACGCCCATTTCGCGCAATTTATTTTTAGCTAATGCGATGAGATCAATACTTTGACGTGAATTCTTTTTCTTACCCCATTCGATATATTCTTTTTCTGCTTCTGTGCGACTGGCGTCGTTCGCAAGTGCTTTTGCATAAAGTCGTTGTCCAACTTCAGTAGATGTCGTGTATCTATGATCTTTTAAATTTGATTTCGCTGTAGCACAATTCATGCGGGCGAATGTTTCATCAGAAGGAACCGCTATTTTTAAAAGCTGGGGCACTTCGTTATTGTAATTGCTGTAGAGCGATTTTTTTAATTGAGGATCAGCATCACAAGCGGCATTTTCAGCTGCGGTTTGTTCTCGGTCGAGCATAAATTGAGCTGCACTTTCGCCCAGTAGGGTGCCAATACCCACGAATGTATTCTGGACAAAATTCCAGCCGCCAAGAGCGCAGCCTATGCGAAAATCAAAGTTTTCTTCAATGGATTTGAACACTACATTTTGTTTTTTACATTGCAGAGCTTTGTCTTCAGTTTTTTCACCACGGGCGCGCATATCAGAAAAAAGTGTCTGACACTGTTGTGATTTTAAGGTTTCTTCGCATAAATTATCATTTACGGCCGAGATAGAACGTAGACTGTTTTGAATACGAGAAAAACAAGATTCTTCGGCGGCAGATCCGAATAAAGGTGATACTAAAAATAATAAACTGAATAACAGCTGTCGCATGTTATATATTTTCGGTTTTTAGATGCTTTTACTGAATAGGATTTGGTCTAGAGATTGTTAAGCTTTGCGTTTTTTAGCTAAGACAAAAAGTTCGCGGCCTTCACGGCGTGGGATTGATTCTCTCCAACGGCCCCAGAATAAAAAGTGAAAACTGTTTTTAAGAAGTTCGCGGATTTCCCATTCGCTTGAACCGTACGGTGGACCCGCACGTTTTAACATCGCAAAAAACACGCCCATGATCTGCCCCTCTTCGTGTAAAAGTCTGCGCCATAGTTTGACCATTTCTTTGCGACGATCGGGATCAATTGCGCAAAAACAAGTATGTTCAACAATCACATCAAAAGTTTCATTCCAATCATGCGGAAGCGCGAAAATATCTTGTTGTACGAACGTCAAATTTTCTAAATGGCTATAAAGTGATTTCGCTTTTTTAATCGCGCCTTCAGAAAAATCCACCGCAGTAACAACATGTCCAGCTTCTGCGAAAAGGGCAGCATCATGACCCGCGCCACAACCTAAAACCAAAATTCGAGATTTAGGAAGTTTAATTCTTTGGATCATGTCTTTGAATGCAACGGCTGGTTCGCCTAAATCCCAACCGGGATTACCTTCATTGTAAATATCTGTCCAAAATTCAGAGTCAGATAAATTTGGATTTTCAAAATAATATTCAGGAGTGTCGATTTTGATTCCAGCTAACGTGAAACTGTCATCGTCGAATTCATCACACTCATCAAATAGATTAGATTGTGTTTTTTCGGTTAATCTAAAAGGGGCGCCAGAAGTGGTTAAGCCGCAGATGCGGTCAAATGGATCTAAGCTGAATTTTTTCAGATCAGCTTCGAAAATTAAATCTTGTTGAGCTTCAATAAAAATCTTTTTGTTTTCAGCAAAAACTCTGAAAGCAAAAAGTGGATGATCAAAAGCTTCGATTAAATATTTTGTTTTTTCGAATGAAGTTTCTAAGTTGAAATTATTCGTTAAACGAACATTTCGTAATAATTCTTGAGCGATCTCTCCGTAGGGAACTGCGGTTTCACTTTTATCTAGATAAAGGTCGCCGCGTTCGTCGATCGTCAGGTAATTCATTATAAAAAATTAGTGTCCTATGCCGGGAGCAGTTTGTGAAGACTCGGAAGCAGCAGAAGCTGCAGGAGTTGTTTCAGTCGATGTTTCTGCAGCTGGAGTTTCAGTTTTGCCATCAGAAGTGATTGTTACACCCTCTTTGAATTCAACAACGTCGCCGCCAGTTTTTACAGATTGTAAAACCCATTTTTGAACATTTGGATCTTCAGATAAGGCTTTTGTTAAAATAGCTTCGCCAGAAACAGTTTGTGTCGCTTGCTCTTCATCAAATTGGTAAGAAAAATGAGCTTTAACTTTGCTGTCTTCAATTTTTTCTGTGTACATTTTGTTTAAGCGAAAATTCGTCATAGACGGGCGTTTCGCCTTAACAGTGTCTTCAATAAGAATCGTTAATTTGCTTTGAATGCCAGCATGAACGTCTGTACCCATTTGCGACGGTGAGTTAAAAAGACACCAAGTCCAAATAAAAGCTGAAATAAATAAAACAAAGCTGACAATTTTAATCATAGTACAAGTTCCTATCATACCTTTAGAATAAGTTCTGCCGATGGCAGATCAAGTGGTGTACAAGCCAACTTCACCATGTTAGTGTCGGGCAATCAAGCTATGAAAAAGAAATTAGTCGGAAATTTACAACTGAATTACGTCGATAAAATCAGAGATTTCAAAATCTGGAGCGATCTTCACACGCCTTCTTTGTTCAAGCCTGCATTAAGCTACGCGTTAGATTGGTTAGCACCTGAATTATTAGGCACAGGATTTAGCATTACTGAAGCAGGTGATGAAAATATCACGGCTAAGATCCCTTATCAGAGCACAAACTGCGATTTTCATAATCAAATACATGCAGGATTAGTGGTTAATGCTGGTTTAGAAATGATCAGCACTTACATTGCTAAACATTGGGCAAAAAACCTATGGGAAATCAAAAGCTACCAAATTGAGCTTAATAAAAATACCCGTTGGGATAAAGAACTTCAGTTGCAGTTTTCTTGCAGCGAAGACGACATGGATAAATTAATTTTATCGCTTCAAAAAAATGATCATGTGGCTTTTGAAGGCACGGTTTATATCGCCGCTAAAAATTCCAGCCATGCTGACACTTTAAAACTTAAATTAAATATTATTAAACTTAAGCTATTAGCTTAAGAATTTTGCGAACCCGAGGATATTGTGATTCTAGAAACTAGCGTACAAACTCAATCAGAAGATTTTAAAAAAAATTATAAACAAATGATGTCGACAGTTGAAAACTGGCGCGCCAAAGTTGCAAAAATTAAATTAGGCGGCGGCGAAGAAGCACAAAAAAAACATAAAGCGCGCGGTAAACTTACAGCGCGTGAACGTGTTGAGGCTTTGCTAGATACAGGCACGGCGTTTTTAGAATTTTCAACATTAGCCGCGTACGGTATGTACGAAGACCAAGCGCCAGCAGCCGGTGTGATCACTGGTATTGGTGTTATTCAAGGTGTTGAGTGTATAATCGTTGCCAACGATGCCACGGTAAAAGGTGGAACATACTTTCCGATGACAGTGAAAAAACATTTACGTGCGCAAGAAGTGGCTCTAGAAAATGGCTTACCTTGTATTTACTTAGTTGATAGCGGCGGAGCATTTTTACCATTGCAATCAGAAGTGTTTCCAGACCGTGATCATTTCGGAAGAATTTTTTATAACCAAGCCCGCATGTCAGCGCGTAACATTCCACAAATTTCTGTAGTTATGGGTTCTTGCACTGCTGGTGGAGCTTATGTTCCATCGATGTCAGATGAAAACGTCATCGTAAAAGATAACGGAACAATTTTTTTAGGTGGCCCTCCATTAGTCAAAGCTGCAACGGGTGAAGTTGTTGATGCGCAAGTGTTAGGTGGAGCAAATACGCACTGTGAAATATCAGGCGTAACAGATCATTTTGCTGAAGATGATCAACACGCGATTGAAATTACTCGTTCAATCGTAAAACATTTAAATCATAAAAAAACGATCACTTTAAAATTGCAACCCATCGAAGAACCTTTGTTCGACGCGAATGAAATGTACGGAATTTTACCTGCAGATTCGCGTATTCCGTTTGATGTGCGCGAAATTATCGCTCGCATCGTTGATGGTTCTAAGTTTCATGAATTTAAACCTTTATACGGAAAATCTTTAGTCACAGGATTTGCTCACATATGGGGAATGCCAGTTGGAATTATTGCAAATAACGGAGTTCTATTTAGTGAGTCAGCGCAAAAAGCGGCTCACTTTATTGAATTGTGCGAACAGCGTGAAGTGCCATTGATTTTCTTACAAAATATTACTGGCTTTATGGTTGGTAAAAAATACGAACAAGAAGGTATCGCTAAGCACGGTGCAAAAATGGTTATGGCCGTTTCAAATGCGCGCGTACCAAAATTTACAATCGTGATTGGTGGATCATACGGCGCAGGTAACTACGGTATGTGTGGTCGCGCTTATCAACCGCGCCAAATGTGGATGTGGCCAAATGCGCGCATCAGTGTCATGGGCGGTGAACAAGCGGCCAATGTTTTATTAACTGTTAAGCTTGATCAGTTAGCGGCTAAAGGCCAAAGCATGACAGCCAAAGAACAAGAAGAATTTAAAAAACCAACTCTAGAAAAATATGATTACGAGAGTTCTGCGTATTTTTCTACAGCTCGTATGTGGGATGATGGCATCATCGATCCGGTTGATACACGTCGTGTATTAGCTTTAGGAATTTCAGCAAGTCTAAACGCTGACTGGGGTCCAAAACTTCAGGGCGTTTTTAGAATGTAGGTCGTATGAACATTAGTATTTCTTCAGATTTAAATGACAACACGATCAAGATTGTTGAATTGAATAAACCCGAATTAAAAAACGCGTTTAATCCAGAAATGATTTCAGAAATTACTGAAATTTTTCAAAAACTTTCGAAAGATAAAACTGTTCGTGCTGTAGTTTTAAAAGGTGCAGGCACAGCATTTTGTGCTGGGGCTGATTTAAACTGGATGAAATCGATGGTTGATTTTTCATTCGAACAAAACATCAAAGATTCAGAAAAACTTTGGGATATGTTTGAAGCCATCGCTTTATGTGAAGCTCCGGTGATTGGTTTAGTTCATGGTGCAGCTTTTGGTGGTGCTTTGGGCTTAATCGCAGCCTGTGATTATGTGATCGCTGATGAAGCTACAAAATACTGTTTCAGCGAAGTTAAATTAGGATTATCTCCGGCTGTGATTTCGTCTTTTATTTTACGTAAATGTGCTGATAGCCAAGTTCGCCCGTATATGTTGAATGCTGAAATTTTTGATTCACATACAGCGCAGCGATTAGGTTTAGTTCACGTCATTAAAAATATTGAAGACGGTTTAACTGAAGCTCGCAAATTTTCTAATTTAGGTTTAGAAGCCATTCGCGAAACAAAAAAATTATTAAACAATATCGAGATTTCTAAATATGGGTCATCTTGGGCCACACAGAAAAAACTAACGACGACAGTTATTAGCGAGCGCAGAATGTCTAAAGAAGGACAAGAGCGTTTGAAGGGTTTTTTAAACAAATCAAAATAGAATTTTATCCTCTGGCGTAAAGATTGCTCGAATCTGTTTGTGACATAAACAGAAGGAGTTATTTATGAAGCAACCTACAATGCAAAATACAATGCGTGGTTTCATGGGAAAATATTCGAATAAAATTCCACATGAAGGCGAACTAACAAAACGAATCGAAGATGTGACAGCTAAGGTGCCCTCAGTCAGTTACCTAACTTTGGCGATAGCTAGTATGGCCCTTTCGGCAGGTATTGCTGCCTTCACACAAAAAAGATCATTAGCAAATTTTGTGGGGTTATGGGTTCCAAGTTTTATGCTAATTGGTATTTATAACAAATTAGTAAAACTAGAAGGTCATGATTCAATCGACCACGCTAACGTCCATTAATTATTAGATATTTGAAAAACTTGGTCCCTCGCTTGCTATCTCTATTAGTAACGGGGGAACCATGCTCATAAAACGCAATTTCATAGCCATTTTGGCCTTAGTTTTAACATCTTGTCTTAATTCTCAAGCACAACCAGGTGCTATGTCGCCAAAACCTGGCAATGTTGGTGTCAATCAGGATGATCAGGCGGACGTGGATCAACCGTTTTTTGACAACCGTAAGAATCATTCAAAACCTAAAAAAGATAAGCCAGCTCCATCAAAAGTTATTTTGTATAAACCTGTCTATTCAGGAACAGGATGCCCAGCAGGTTCTGCCGGGGTAGCAATGACAACAGATAACCGTGCTGTTTCAATCGTGTTTAATCAGTTCACAACTGAAGCGGGAGCCGGTGCGAACAAACAAACGACAGAAAAAAATTGTGAAATAATTATTCCGATCGAGGCGCCAGCTGGTTATCGCATGGCTGTTGCGCAAATGGATTACCGTGGGTTTAAATCTATTCCGAACAAAGCACGTGGTAAGTTAGTAGCTGTTCATCGTATTCGCCATGAACTTAAGAAAGTCGTTGGGCCAAGAGTTAGAAGTGTTCAAGTTTTCGAAGGTCCAAATTCTGAAGACTTTTTTATGAGTGCAAATATTGAAACTAAACCATTAGGTCCCAATGCTATTGCAAACACGTGTGGTGGTATTTATAATTTAGAAATTGATGCAAAGATTATGGTGATGACAAATCCAACTGGTGAACAAGCAATGATCATGCTTGATAGTCTAGATGGCAGCGTCGCTTACCATCTGCAATGGGAACAATGTAAGTAAAAATAATTAGCTATCTTTGACAGGTTCGTAAATACAAACGAATAACTCAGTTTCATCCATCAACGGATCTTCTGGAAACTGATGTTTAAATAACCCGGCATATTCAGTTTTGAATCTTTCGGGTTTATCTTTAAAGCCCATATGTTCGAGCATGATCGGATCTGGATCACCATACGTGGTGATAAAAGCATCTGTTAGCTTGGCTTTGCCTTGAATTTCTTTTTCAGTATCACAAACCAAATAAACCATTCCGACTTCGCTTAAGCGCTCGTCGACAAGGCCTGGTTGAGCAGATTCTATGCGATCCACGGGTTCGCAACTGACAAAAATGCCTCGGTTTAATATATGCATAGCAACTTGATCTAAATAGAGGCCAATCTTCATACGTATTATTGTACAAAACTTTAAAAGAAGTTTATACCTTATTTTATGCCAAAATTTAGCCGTGTTGCCATTGCCAATCGTGGAGAAGTCGCTGTTCGAATTATCAAAGCCTGTGAAGAGCTAGGTCTAGAGACCGTATTGCTGCATTCTGAAGCTGATATTCATTCTCGCGCTTTTCGTATGGCGACTCACAAAGTGTGTATCGGTCCAGCAGCTACGGCTGAAAGTTATTTAAATATCGAAGCTAATATTCAAGGCGCCATAGCCATGGGAGCTCAAGCAGTTCACCCAGGTTTTGGATTTCTGTCTGAAAACGCAGACTTCGCTCAACGTTGCGAACAAGCAGGTTTAATTTTTATTGGCCCTTCTCATCAATCAATTCGCACATTAGGCGATAAGGTCAGTTGTAAAGCCTTAGCTAAAAAAGCAGGCCTTCCACTAGTTCCTGGTTATGAAGGCGCAGATCAAACACTACAAACTTTACTTAAAGAAGTTGAAGTGATTGGTTTACCTGTGATCGTTAAAGCTGCTGCCGGTGGTGGTGGTCGCGGTATGAAATTAATCAGACAAATGTCTGAGGCCGCTGAACAAATCGAATCTGCACAACGTGAAGCTAAATCAGCTTTCGGTTCAGAGATCGTATTCTTAGAAAAATATTTAGATCGCGCAAAACATATCGAATTTCAAATTTTCGGTGATAGCACGGGTAAAGTAATGCATTTGTTTGACCGCGAATGTTCTGTTCAACGTCGTCACCAAAAAATTATCGAAGAAGCCACGTCGCCTTCATTAACTGAAGACCTTCGCCGCAAAATGGGTGAAGTGGCAGTTACACTTGGAACTCTTGGAAAATACAAAGGTGCCGGTACTGTTGAATTTCTATTACAAGACGGTCAATTTTATTTATTAGAAGTAAACACGCGTTTACAAGTAGAACATCCAGTGACTGAAGAAGTTCTTGGTGTTGATTTAGTAAAGATGCAAATCTTAACTGCGCAAGATAAGTTTGTTTGGAACGATAACGAAATTAGAATTCCACGCGGCCATTCGATTGAATGTCGTATCTACGCCGAAAATTCATACATGGGTGGAGTGCCTTCAACAGGTTTACTAGGAACAGTTCACTGGCCTGAAGGGCCACGCAGACGTTATGAATTCGGATTTGATAAAGGTGATACAATCACTTCACATTATGACCCGATGATTGCTAAAGCGATTGTGTGGGATGAATCTCGTCCGCGCGCGATTGAAAAAATGATTCGCGTATTAAAAGATTCAACAGTGTTTGGTGTTCACACAAATATTCCGTACCTTATTGAAATTTTATCGCACCCTGAATTTATTGACGGCACAATGACAACTCGTTTTATCGAGAAGAATTTTGCTGATGGTTTGAAATCAAAACATGTTGAAGCCGATCGCAAGAAACTAAGCCAAGAAGTTTACAAAAAATTTATCGCAGGTGGTGCGGGATCTGGCGTTACAGCTTCAGCAGCAACGACTTCTGAAAACTCACCTTGGTTAAGTCATTGGAGAGGTATCTAATGAAAATTATCGACAACATGCAGGTTGAAAAAGTTGGCCAAACTCTTTGGATCAAATCAGGTAGCGAAACTTGGTCTTATGATATCGCTGATTTATCTGCCGAAGGCCAACGCCGTAAAAAATCTAACACAGCAACTCCTGATATGATTCTTGCCCCGATGCCGGGTAAAATTACCAAAGTATTTGTGAAAGAAGGCGACAGCGTAGCTGTGGGCCAAGCGCTTTTAGTAATGGAAGCGATGAAAATGGAATACACGCTTAAATCTGACCTTGCGACGACTGTAGAAACAGTTTCAGCTAAGGTAAATGATCAGGTTCAGGTTGGCGCGGTTCTTGTTAAGCTAGTTAAGGTAGAAAGTAAATAAACGTGGCAAAGACAAAAGTTAAAATCGTTGAAGTAGGTTTACGTGATGGATTACAAAATGAATCCACAAATCTTTCTGTATCTCAACGTTTTGAACTTTTAGAAAAACTTATAGCTGCCGGAACAAAAACTTTTGAAGTCGGTGCATTTGTGTCACCTAAATGGGTGCCACAAATGGCTGTTTCAAAAGAACTGACGACGCTAGTTTTAAAAAAATATCCCGATTATAAAAAATTTCAATCAAGTGTTTTGGTTCCGAATGAAATCGGAATGCAAAGTGCACTTGATTCAGGTGTAAAAGAGATCGCCATCTTTGCTTCAAGTTCAGAAGCCTTTTCGCTGAAAAATATTAACTGCAGTATCGAAGAAAGCTTTAAACGCTTCGAGCCGATTATGAAGCTGGCTAAGAAAAATAAAATCAAAGTGCGCGGCTATTTATCGGTGTGCTTTGGATGCCCGTTTGAGGGTGCTGTCCCAGAAAAGAAAGTCGTCGAGTTAGCGAAGCGCCTTTACAAGATGGGCTGTTATGAAATCTCAATCGGTGACACGATTGGTGTCGCCACAGTTAACCAAGTTAATTCATTATTTAAAAAATTAAAAAAAGTTGTGCCTATTGCAAAATTAGCAGGACATTTTCACGATACACGCGGCCAAGCTTTAGCCAACATTCTTGAAGCTTATAAAGTTGGAGTTCGCGTATTTGATTCAAGCATCGGTGGCCTTGGTGGTTGTCCGTATGCAAAGGGCGCTACAGGCAACGTTTCGACTGAAGACGTGGTTTACATGTTTAATGGTATGGATGTTGTCACAGGCCTTGATATCGACAAACTGTGCGCTATTAATCGTTGGTTAGAGCCACAAATGAATCATACCTTATCATCACGCGTAGGTCGTGTTGGTACGTTAAAGATCTAAGCCAACGGTAATTCAATTGTAAAACAAGTGTTCGGGTGATTATGGTCTACAAAAAGTCGACCATAGTGCGTTTTAATAATTTCATTCGAAATACTTAACCCTAAGCCGGTTCCGTTACCCACATCTTTGGTTGTGAAAAAAGGTTGAAAGATTTGTTCGCGAATATCTAATGAAATTCCAGATCCAGAATCCATAACTTCTAAGACAACATTCTTTTCAACTTGGCGTAAAATAACTTTAATCCATTTTTCTTTAAGGGGCAGAACGGCATCTTTAGCATTGCTGATTAAATTTAAAATAACCTGCGAAATTTGCGTATCACGACAGCTTACAATGGCCGGAATCGTCATTTGATTATCAAAAGTGATTTCGATATTTTGATAACGAATACTTTCAACGCATAATTCTAATGATTCTAAAATAACATCAGCAATATTCACTGGCATCATTGGATCGTTTTCACCATCACGTGCATAAGTGCGAAGCCCGTTTACGATACGGCTAATACGAGTGATCGTGCTTTGAATTTTTTCTAGTTTTTCAGGCAGTTGATCGAATTTATTTTGCTCGATATGCTTTTGTACAACAAAGGCCACCGAAGTTAAAATCATCAGTGGGTTATTAATTTCGTGGGCCACACCAGCGGCTAATTCACCTAGAACGGCTAATTTAGATGATTGTACAGCCTTAGCTTGGATTTGGTTGATCGTGTTTTGTTTGTTAAAATCTTCAGTCACGTCAAATCCCAAAATTGAGATTTTATTTTGTCCGACCATTTTGTTAAGAGTCATTTTAAAATAATAATTGGCGATCTGCTTAGTAAAACTTGTTTGCTGTAGGTTAGATTTAATAAATTCTTCAGCTCTAACTTGTAAGGTATGTAAGTCTAAATCACTTAACGTAATTTTTTTGTTATCTAGTGATTCATTAAAATTTAAGAGCTGGCGAAAATAATCGTTACAACCTTCAATATAGCCTTGGTTATCTAGCCACATAATAATACACGGGGCCATGCTCATGATGTTTTGTAATTTTGAATCTAATACTTGAATTTTTTGCGATGATTTTGCTTCAAGCTCTGTGTAAAGGCGTTGAAGTTCATCGGTTGCTACATTCAGTGTATTGTGTGAGCGGTAAAGGTGATTTTCATACTCGTTGTAAGTGACATCGATCAGCTTAATAAGGTCTTGCCATTCTTTTTTGTTAACAGGGCCTTCTTCAGGATTTAAGTTAAGCTTCTTTAGCTGTCTTTGAAGCATTTTTGAATTCACTTAGTGATTCTCCTGAAAAACAATCAAAGTCATCGTTTGATTGTGCAAATCGTTTTGTTGATTCGATGTAGGCGCAAATTCACCGTACGAATAAAATCCGCAAATTTCAGTATGAATTGGTAAGCGGTCGCGAATAATTTCAATTTCATCTTCAGTTTTTTGACCCATGATCATACGGCGGCCAATACAACTTACAATGATTGCTAGCGTAGGCGCGCCGTTCGTAAAATCTAAATGGCAATTATCTAAGACGTGTTTTGCGGCTTCGATAAGTTTCACCACATTACTATGCATAAGCTGAACCTTCGTGTTTTCAGGAATACGGCTGGCAAAAATTAATCCGTTATTAGCTTCATCAATTTGAGATACCGAACGCACGATGTTTTCATTTTTACCCCACGAAACACCTAAGGGAAACAACACTCCAGATACAGGCAGATTTTTCGCATCAGATTTTAAATACTCACGATAAAGTTTTAAGGCTGGAACGCCATCAATTTCATAGACAGTATTACGTGCGGCTTTAGTAACAACACGCGGAGGTCCAAAGGGATCCCAACCTGTGCCAGTGCCTGCAAAAACTTGAATATGGTCTCCGTAAAAACCTAATGCGACAGCGTGGCGTGTTTTAACTTCGGTGCCGAAGATAACAAATGTATTGGTAAAGCGGTTTCCGTCGCCAGCTAAGCCACCACTGATGGGCACATTAATATTTTTAGCGACTAAAGACTTATGCATTTCTTTAATCAGATCAGACCCATCGATATCTAAACCTTCAGTTAAAAGTAAAATATTTTTTAATTCAGCTGAGGCCAGTGATTCAGAAATAGATCTGCCCACTTCAGCCGAAGTTTCAAAATTTATGGGAGTAGAAATTAATTTTAATCGCGTATGAGTAAATTTAACTACGGTGCAAACAATTGAATCGTCGTTGATCTCGCCATTTTGAATTTCACCAGAAGTTGAAGAACCAAGAATTTTACTTTTTGGAAATACATCTTTAAGATTTTTTAAGTGCTTGTCGATGATCAGTGTTGATTCAAAGAAGACCAAAATCATAGTGGATTCAGAATCCATTGAAGGATCAAAAGGCTCAGACCATTGATTTTGAGAAAACTTATAACTCTTAGTTAACATTGGTGATTTCATCGTAGTACAAAGACCTAAATAAGACTAGCTTTAGTCACTGATTTCGCTGCCGCTATGGGATAGGTTGGTCTTTGAATTGCTTTTATAAAAGAGCAATGAAACAAAGCCTTTATGTAGTTCTAACTATTGGATTTTACTTATCTTTTTTGGCCCTGCTGCAGATGAGCAAGCAGTATCCATGTATTGATTCCACGCTCGTTGAAAAGTTAGACGTTGTATCAGCTGAGAAAGTCGATTCGGTTTTTAGCTGTTCCAAACACCGAACAGCAATTTATTCAGATGATCTTAACAAAATTGCTGATAATTTAGAACCAAGATTGAACCAGCTTTCTATGGTGTTAAATCGTATTAAGTCAGACAACTTCAGTGTGCATTTAGTGATTGATGAACTAAACCCTCTGATTTTTCAAATCGATAAAAATCAAATTCGCATCGGTAAAAATTTAACTTTAGCAAAAGGCCATCTTGAACAGGCCATCATTCGCATGTGGTTACAAAGTTCTAATAGCCAAGATGAAAAACAAAAACTATTTGATGAATCATTAGCTGATTTAATTTATTACGCCACTTTCGGTGCTATTGATCGCCAAGATCCAGTCACAGAATTATATCCAGAGTTGAATTTAGCTAAATGGCCGCAAGTCTTAAAAAATTTAGATGTGTATTGTGAATCAGCTTGGAAAAGTTCTGAAGACTTTCAAAGATGCGCAAGCCTTGATGAGCTCGGGCGAAATCGCAAACAACTTTTAACAATGAGTTTGCGACCGCTGTTAACATCAAGCTTAGTCGATGCATATGATTCTTTAAGTTACAGCGAACAAAATAATTTTTTACAGGAAATTCCGCAATTGGTGGCTGAGCGTTCTGTTGATTCTGAAAAAGCGATCGAATTTTTATTAAACCAAGATAATTCTTTAAAAGAGGGTTTAAGTATTCTGAAAATTTTTGCTGAACAATTTAGTTTAAAGCAAGAAGCCAGTTATCCGCAGCGTCGGTTTATTGCGCGCTTAAATCAATACTTACAAAACCACGGAGTTTCAGATTCATTTGCCGAAGCTTATTTTGATTTCATGGTTGAAATTCCTGATCATTTAGATACGGCATCACCTTTATTTAAATCTTTAGAAGCGGCCTCTAAGCAGAATTTAAATCTGCAAATTGCGGTTAAAGACCAAGATCAAATTTGGATTTTACCTTCACGCAGTGGTTTATCACTTAAAATTTTTGATCAGGTTAAAATACGTCAGCATGTGTTTTTTGCTTGTCCGATTTTAAAAGAAATCGAAATGGCTCAATTTGCGGCTAATTCTGAAAAGCTATTGATGATTAAGGGCTGTGATAGCCAGAAAAGCTATGCCTTTGATATGCTCTTTAAATATGGTGCCCAAGAGTTTACCAAAACCGAATCTCAATTAGCTTTCATTCAGTTTCATTTGCCATCTTTACAGCAGCGCCTAGATGACCTTAAACATATCAAAAACTTTTTCGAGCTCGTACAAAACCGAGATGTTACGCAGCGTGAGTTTCAATTGCTGGGCTGGCAAGACGTTCAGTGGAATGAGAAGTACCAATTTTATAAGCCCAAAGCTGTTATAGACGCGATCGAGTTTTTTAGAGTGGATGCTCCTGAGAAAACAAATTAGGATGTAGAAATCCTAACATTGTGTACATAAATTTCGCTAAACTATCGCGTCGAATACGGGTAGTATTATATTCATGACAAAAAATCTTAAAAAAATCTGCTGGTCGGTGACCCTATTTTTGGTTTTAAATCCTGTGATCTCTATTGTGACATTAGTGTTATATCTTGTTTTTTCAAACAGCTATACGGCTGGACACATCGGTTGGATCACATTATTCGGCTTAATTTTTGCGATCTTAACCAATCTAAGTATCACAATGGGTTATCACCGTTTATTTTCACACAAAACTTATGAGGCTCATCCGTTTTTAGAGGCCGTATTGCTTCTTGTCGGTGCCGGTGCTTTTCAAGGGTCTTGTTTAAAGTGGTCAAGCGATCACCGCATTCATCACCGTTTTGAAGACACTGATAAAGATCCATATTCAATCAAAAAAGGTTTTTTCTACGCCCACATGGGTTGGATGATGTTGCACGATTCGGTCAGTCTTCCGATTCAAGCGCCTGATTTAGTGAAAAATAAATTAGTTAAAATGCAACACGACTATTACATGTTCTGGGCCATCGGTGTTGGATACATAATGCCATTAGTTGTTGGAGCCATGTTAGGTAATGCTTTACTGGGTTTAGTGATCGCTGGTGGAATTAGAATTTTCTTAACTCAGCAATCAACATTTTTTATTAATTCTTTAGCACACACTTTAGGAAACACACCGTATTCAAAAGACCTGACAGCTAAAGATTCTATCATCATGTGTTTTTTAACTCATGGCGAAGGTTACCATAACTTTCACCACAAGTTTCAATTCGACTATCGTAATGGAATTAAATGGTATCACTGGGATCCGACTAAATGGTCTATTCAATTAGCTTCTTTGATGGGCTTAGCTAAGAAATTAAAAACAGTTCAGTTTTCTGAAATCTTAAGAGCTAAATTAGAGGCTGAATCTGAAAATTTTCATAATTCTCAGTTCTACAAAGAAAAGCTTGAACCACTTTCAGCTAAACTAGTAGAGGCGCAAGTTAAATTTGATAAAGTTAAAGCTGAATACAAAGTCAGTTGCCAAAAAAACTACGATGAAAAAATAGCGCAATTAAAATTCGAAATGGATTTATTGCGCCATGAAATCGAATCAATGAAAAAAACTTGGAATATTTTAATTAAAAACGGCGGTATGTTCTTAACGCCAATCCCGGTTCGGTAGGCCGTCCCTTTTTCGGGAGCGCCGCAGCTAGTTTAGATCATCGAGGAAGGCTTTTTCTTCCTCGATATGATTAAGCCAAAATTCTTTAAGCCACTTGTCGGCTGCGTTCAAATTTTCAATAGGTTGAGTAAAAGCCACTTTTTCGCCGGCAGTTCTTTGCATAGTATATAAAATATTAGTGTAAAGCTTTTGGTTGTTAGGTGTTAAATACACCGACGGAATCAATGGAAATCCACGATCGTGATGGTAACTAAAAATTAACAACTTAACAGCGGCTCGCAGTTCTTTGTCGTCAATTAACGATACTGCGATGTTTTGTTCAACAAGCCATTTATCAATCAGTAAAGCTAACTTTTGGGTTTGAGCTTCTGTCAGATCTTTTTTAAATTGATACTCTTTAAATAAAAAATATTTTACCGATTCGTGACGAATATCGTGTATCCAAAAATCTGAAGAAGGGCGTAAGATTCCGTCTGCCAGAATTGGCGTACTTGTTACGCCGATAAAATTAATATTACGGCTTAATAAGCGCATAAATATACTTGGTCCTAAAGCAGCATTTGAAGGAATCCAAATCGTTTCTAATTTTTCAGGATTAAATAAGGCTCTTTCAAAAGGAATGGCCGCTTCTCTAAAACCCGGTGAAAAACCTTTGCCTATAAAGACCGAGAATTTTCTGTCTTTATACATTTGAAATTCTTGCTTGGCACTTTTGGGGTGGTGACCGTTTAAGATAGTTCTATCGAAAAATAAATAAAAGCGCAGTAGTGGGCTTTGCTTACGTGTATCAAGTTTTCCGCGAATGCGGGTGTAGAAATAGGCGAATTCAATACTTTGCTTGTAATTGATTTTATTATCTTGAGTGTAAATGCCAGCTTCTTGAATAAGCGCTTGGCTGTAATCTAATAAAGTTTTAGTTTCATGAATTTTGAACAAATCAAAAGGGCTTTTTTTATCTTTAAGATCTTTATAGTTTTGGTTTAATTCAGCCATCCAATTCATAAGATCTATTTGAACATCTTTAACTAAGGGTAGGCCCAGCTCTGAATAATCAAATGTGTAAGGGTCATTCGGAGACTTGATTTTTTGCGTTTCAAAACGTTCGCGCATGTTAATAACAAATTGATCAGGATTTTCGACCACGAACTTGATCGATGGGTAACGTTGGGCCATCTGTTGGTTTAAATATTCGGTGTGTGAAACAAATAAACTCGAACAGAGCGGGGCGCTGGCGAACACCTGGAATGACCAGAAAATCAGATTTAGAATGATAAATAATTTCTTAAACGCCATACTCAGTCATAGAAAAAGCAACTGACATGCCACCGAATACCAATTGTAATAGTTATGGCAGCGAATTTTCAGGTGAAAGACCATTGTGGGCACAGGCCCACTAAGCTATCTACACCTTAGAGGGAGAATCTCATTATGAAACAGGTACTAATAACAGGCGCAAGCGGCGGACTTGGGTATGGTTTGGTTCAGTCTTTATGTGAAAATGGCCATCGTGTTTGGGCCGCAGTTCGTAAACCTGAATCGATGAAAGATCTGCAAAGTAAATACTCTTCGCTTTTAACGGTTGTTAAAATTGATATGACAAATTCTTCTGATGTCGATCAAGCGTTTGCAGAAATTCAATCAAAGTTAGATTCAACAAAAGAATTTGTTTTAGTGAACAACGCTGGTATCGCTGTCGGAAGCCCGGTTGAATCTTTAGCTATTGAAGAGTGGCGTAATCTTTATGAAATTAATTTATTTGGCCCGATTAGACTGATTCAAAAGTTTTTACCAACCATCAGAAAAACAAAAGGCCGCATCGTGAACGTGGGCTCAATCAGCGGAAGAATTTCATCTCCATTTTTAGCTCCGTACAGTTCTTCAAAATTTGCTTTAAGATCTTTAACTGATAGTTTGCGTCGCGAGGTTTCACCATTAGGTGTGAAAGTCGTATTGATTGAACCAGGGCCAACAAAAACAAACATCTGGTCAAGATCGCTTGAGCATGGGCAAGAGTTAGAAACTAAAATGACCGATGATATGCGCGCCGTGTATGGCAAACAAGTTCAGTCGTTACGTAAAGGTGTAGAAAAAACCGCGAGAGATGCTATTGGTGTTGAAGCTGTGGTTGAGTGCATGGTGGATGCGATCGAAAATGAAAATCCAAAGTTTTATTATTTAGTCGGAAAAAATATTTGTCTAATGGCTTTGGTAGCGAGATTTATGCCGACACGAATTTTAGATAAAATGCTCATGTCGGGTTTTCGTGGCATTAAAGACTAGTACTTAGTTTTTGTCGCGCGCTTTTCTTGTTTTTTGACTTCGGCAATTTGATTTTTTTCATCAACAAAAAGCACGATGGGTTCGTGCTTATCAGCATCTTTTAAATCAACCGAAGCGTAAGTGATGAGAATAACTTTATCACCTTTTTGCACTAAACGTGCGGCGGCGCCATTAAGGCAAACTTCACCTTTTTTACCAGCGATAATATAAGTGCTAAAACGTGCACCGTTATTGCAATTTACGATGTCGATCTTTTGATTTAAATGCATTTTTGCTTTTTTTAATAAAGCTGTATCAATAGAAACAGAACCTTCATACTCTAGGTCAGCGCCCGTCACAGTGGCGCGGTGAATTTTTGAATACATCATCTCGATTTTCATAATGGTTATTCCTTACGTATTTCTTTCTAGAGCGATCAGATTGCCTTTTAATACTAGATCTGGAGCAATTTGATCAAATATTTTTTCTTTTTCAAATAATGATGAAAAACCACCTGTACCAATTACAAAAGGTTTTTCGCCTTTAAAACACTCTTGTGAAATTTTATTAATAATTTCTCTCATAGCGCCTAAGTGTCCGTAATAGAGGCCAGATTGTAAGCTTTCAACTGTTGATAGCCCTAAAGCTTCAGTGCGAGACACGATTTCAACAGAAGGTAGTTTTGCAGTTTTTGCCTCTAAAGATTCCATGCTTAATTTTAGACCAGCGATGATTGATCCGCCTAAATAATCACGATCTGCTGTGATCGCGCAAAATGTTGTGGCTGTGCCTAAATCAACGATCACTAAGTTTTTTTGTGGATGCATTGCTGTTGCTGCGACTGCGTTTGCGATACGATCTGCACCGACTTCAAGAGGATTACGGTACTTAATTTTTAATCCCGTTTTTACACCGGCTTGTAAGATGAACGGGTTGATGCCGAAATATTTTTGGCAGGCGCCTTTCAGAGAATAAATCACATCAGGAACAACCGAACATAAAACAATTTTTTCGATTTTCTTAGGGTCTAAACCATTTTCTTTAATAACGGTACGTAAGAAAATACCCACTTCGTCAGAAGATGAACCTGATTTTGAATTTTTACGAAAAGCGATCAACATTTTTTCGCCTTCAAATACGCCGCCGTAAATTTGTGTGTTACCAACGTCTAAAGATAAGATCATAAAGCCTCCATCATCAGCTCTTGAGAAAGATCATCAATTGTTAAATTTGTTTTTACTGGGTGTTGTTTGCTGTGAACATTAAATGTGTGCCTTAAGGAATTCACAGAAGCCCAGTCATTGTGAATAACAACATCACATTTTGAAACCTCAAATAGTTTCGTGATTTTTTCAGTAATTAACTTTTCATCAGTCGTTGAAGTTAATTTAAACCCGATCAATTTCGTTTGCGGACTTAATTTTTTAACGAGATCGATTAATTTTGGATTACGTTTAAGAGTAATTGTTAATTCATCGCTATCAGAATTAATTTTACCAGTCGTTGGAACAACCGAATAATCGCTGACGGCAGCTGCGTGAATAAAAGTAGAATAATTCAATGGTAAAAGCTGGCGCAATTTTTCTTCTAAACTGTGAAAGCTTGTGTATTTAACCACTTCGCATTCTAACGTAGGAAGTTTCGCGGTTTCAGCTGCTAAGTAGGTCACAGTAAAGCCATTTGCGATAAACTGATCAGCGATTTGTGCTGCGGTTTTGCCGCTGCTTTTATTCGAGATCACACGAATATCGTCGATAGGTTCTTGAGTGCCACCTGAAGAAATTAAAATCTTTTTAGCTTTGGCAATAGCTGTCGTTGCAGGCTTAGTTACATTTACAGGTAATTTTAAATTTTCAATAGCTGTAATCATTTGTTCTGGCTCAAGTAGACGGCCAACACCGATTTCACCACAAGCTAAAACACCAGATGCGGAATCTAAAATATCAACGCCCCAAGATTTTAATTGAGCAATCGACTTTTGTGTCGACGGGTGTTGATACATTTTTGTATTCATTGCCGGAAACACAGCAAAGGGCTTTGTAAAATCATGCGCTAAGAATAAAGTCGAAGCTAAGTCATCAGCAATACCTGTAGCTAACTTATTAATATAGTTAGCCGTAGCCGGAGCCACAACAACTGCATCTGCCCAGCGTATTAAATGAATGTGATCCATGTTAGAGCCATTTTCATAAAGATCGACATGAACTTTTTCGCCAGTTAGGCCTTCAATAGTTGAAACGCCGACAAATTTTAAAGCTGATTCAGTGGCTACAACTTTGATTTGATAATTTAATTTTTTAAAATGACTGAGAACATTCATCACTTTGTATAAAGCGATTGAACCCGTCAGGATAAATAATAATTTTGGATTTGTATTAGATTTCAACATTATCAATCAACCTAATCCCTTCAAGACTTGCGGCCACATATCTGCGATTTTCGATATCTTCTAAATAGTTAACTGTAAAACCGTTGGCTGTTAGAATTTCGCTGGCTTGAGCCGGTGTAATTTTTTGCGTGATTGTTTTATAGATTAAGCTCGCTTTGTCTTTGCCTTCTGCAGATAAACGCAAATTACGAGAACTCATAGCTAAGCCAGAAGCTTCGCGCACTGTAGGAATTCCAATAACCTCAGTCGATAAAAACAAACCCTTAGCCATATCAGAGACTAATTTATACTGCTGGTGATCCTTTAGGCCAAAATAGGATTTCGTACACCCTGTGATTTGAAATAATTTAAGAACAACTGTTAATACGCCATCAAAATGACCGGGGCGATCAGTGCCACAAAGTTTTTTAGAAAATTCATTTTCAGTCACTTTAAAGCGGTAATTGTCTGGATAGATGTCAGAGTATTGAGGAAAAAATAAAATATCGACACCGCTTTCGCTGCAAATTTTTAAATCGTTTTCGAAAGTCTTAGGGTATTTTTCTAAATCAGTAGAGTTATTAAACTGAGTCGGGTTCACAAATACACTAGCGATAGTTAATTCATTTTCAGAACTACTTTTGCGCATAAGAGTTGCGTGACCTTCATGTAAAGCGCCCATCGTTGGCACAAAACCAATCGATGCATACTTTTTACGGTACTCGATTAAATCCTGTGGTCTTTCGATGACAATTGTCTGTTTCGTTTTTGTCATTATTCGTACCCATTTTCTGGTTTAGGAAATGATTTATCACTCACTTCACTTGCATACAGATTTAAGGCCGCTAACGTATTATCATGAGCTTGCGAGAATTTTTTTAAGAACTTAGGGTTAAAATCAGGACTCATGCCTAACATGTCATTTAAAACTAAAACCTGACCGTCAGTTTCAACACCTGCACCAATACCAATCGTTGGAATTTTCAACGCCTCAGTCACTTTACCAGCCAATACAGTTGGAATTAATTCTAACACGATAGAAAAACAACCGGCTTGCTCCATAATAAAGGCATCGTTCATTAATTTTTCGGCGCCTGATTGTGAGCGGCCTTGAATTTTAGGGCCACCTAATTGATGAATCGATTGGGGAGTTAAACCTAAGTGACCCATCACAGGTACGCCTGATTCAACGATGTGTTTGATTAATTCAGCATGACCATCAGCATTTTCAATTTTTACCGCGTGAGCACCGGCCACCATTAATTTTTGCACATCATTCATTGCAGTTTCTAAACCTTTGCGTGTCGACATGAATGGCATGTCGGCAACGATAAATTTATTTCCAGCACCTCGAGCGACAGCTGCTGTATGTAAGGCCATCATTTCAATTGTTGCATGTAATGTGTTGGGAAACCCGTGGATAACTTGTGCTAATGAATCGCCAACTAAGATCGTATCCACTTTTGATTCAGCTACGATCTTGGCCATTCCGTAGTCATAACAAGTGACCATCGAGAATTTTTCTTTTTTAACTTTTTTATGAGCAAAATCTAAAATCGTTTTCATGGTATTATCCTTGTAAAAAACTTTGATAAATATTTTTAAGTTTCAAATTTACTTTTTCTAGAGCTGAAAGATTTTTTTCAATCGTTGTAGTATCTTTACGAACAATCGGGCCGGTCACAGCTGCGGGGCCAGCAGCAAAAAAATTAGTTAAACTTTGTTGTGCGAAATGTTTCACGGCCTCTTGCGGAATTTTCAAATCAGCAAACTGCGGTAAAGTTTCACTCCATAGAAGTTGCGGTAAATTACCCGTAGTCACACACAGAGCGTGATACAGCGGTTTATCTGAAGGCGCGATTTTAAAGAATGAATTTTTAAATCCAGGTAAGGCTTCAGATAAAGTCTCAACACCCGTTAGGCCGAAGTAAATTTTGTTATAAATCGCTAAATCATAAAGATCGTAAGAAAAAGTCATCAGCGGGTGGGCTGCGATCATTTCTGGGTGATGTACGGTTCCGCTAAAGTGCACAACTTTCTGGCCAGATAATTTTGGTTTAAGAGTTTCGAAAAAAGAAACTAATGCGTTATCGCTAATTGCTAACCAGATTGAATCGATATTTTGTAAATTAAGTGCGACACCTTGGCTGCGGTGCCAATGAGTGACTTTGATGTTTAGAAGCTCACACCAGTGACTTAGGTGTTTTGCCATACGGCCATTGCCGATTATTACTACGTTTTCCATATTTTCTCCGGTACCTGTCGATTATCTAGCTTTCGATCAAGTCCAATAAAACATTTGCTTAGAGTCTATGCTCTATCGCCGAAACATAACACTTTTTATTTCAAACGCAATAGAGTATTTTGCTCTAAATCGTTTAAACAGGATTACGTAAAAGGACTACCGCACTATGCAAAAACAAAAGCCTAATTATCGTCCAATTATCTTTACTGTATTCTTATGTTTGGTGGCAGCCGCTGGGCTTTATTATTTCACTAAAGATGATGCGCCAGCCACGGTATCGCAAATTAAAACTAGTTATTTTCAATCAAATGCAGAGTTTGCTGAAACGATTGAAAAACATCTCACTGCAGAAATTGGAAAACAAAAATATTTCTGGCTTGGTTACGAAGCCGATAATGAAGTTCAATTTGATTTAACGAACTTACTCAAACAACAAATCGAAAAACAAAACGGGCCTTTTGATATCGTGATTATCGATCAAGAATTAATGTTAACTGAAGAGCAAGAAAAAGTTTTTGCTAAGACTCACAGAATTCCGTTAAAAGAAAATTTCGCAGAAGCGGCTGAATTAATTAAAGCCAATAAAGATAAAAGAATTTTAGTGATTACGGCGGCTGTGTATTCATCAAACTTTATTCTTTCTAACCCGCACGGTAAAATAAATGAGCTTACAAATCTTAAACCATTGGTATTTTCTTTAGGATTTTTTCCGGTGGCTAATAAAGAAGAGCGCCAAACTTTATTTAAATGTGACACCGAAGATAAAACGGGAACAGCTCCATGGGCCTGTGCTGTCATTAATAAGGCGCGTGTCGTTCGTCGCAAAGTCGATCTTGAAAAACTTAATGGCGCTACGCCGTTGAGAGTGGGTTTGATGGATTCTACCGGAGACGTCGACTACATGGTTTTAGTCGGAAAATAGCAATCTGTTCCTATCTGCCCTCTGGTAATCATTAAAGAACTTGCCAATAATTAGTTAGTGGTTATTGGGCATAAAAAAACCCACGTCTGTAGAACGTGGGTTTTTCTTTTTGGTACGCTGCTCCCGAAAAAGGGACGGCCTACCTATTTTTTCTCAGCAGGAACTTTTGATTCATCAACAGTTACTTCGATTTCTACGCGGCGGTTTTGTTTGCGGCCAGTAGCAGAAGTGTTTTCAGCAACTGGATTAGCAGGGCCTAAACCTTGAGTTGAAACAACAGTTGTAGGCATTCCGTTAGCTGTTAATTCTTTTTTTACAGCGTCAGCACGTTTTTGAGAAAGTGTACGGTTTGTGTTATCAGAACCTGTTGCATCTGTGTAACCTTTAACGGCTAAAACATTTTCTGGATATTTTTTCATGATAGTAGCCATCTCTTTAAGATTAGCTTTTGCTGCTGGTTTTAAATCAGCTTTACCAGTTTCAAATAAGATATCGCTTTTTAATTTAGTTACTAAACCTTGTTCAGTACGTTTAGTTTCAGCGATTTTTTCTAATTCTTTAGCTTGTTGATCCATACGGTGACCAGCGTATCCGCCGATACCAGCACCAAGTAATGCGCCAGCGGCAGCACCTTGCGCACGGTTACCAGTTTGGTGGCCGATGATAGCACCAACAGCAGCACCAGCTAAAGCGCCGATACCAGCACCTTTTTGTGTATTTTTATTTTCAGATGAAGCACAGCTTGTTAAAAGTAAAGCTGCAGCAGTGATAACTAGGGCAATTGTCTTTTTCATGATGATCTTTCCGCGTGTCTCAACACGACTTGTTTAAAAAATTAATTTTGATTCGCCGCTCCCCAAAAAGGTACGGCCTACCTTTATTCAACTTCGTGACTTAGTGGACGTCGTGGCGCTCTAAAGTAAGTACGTGGTGATAGATCAAAAAGATCTTGCACCTTACTCATGTAGACGCAGGCATAACGTTCCATTTGGTAAGCAAAGTAACTTTCTTCATTACCAGCGCGCATTAACTGACCCCAGTTAGGGTTGTATAACGCTTGCTGTTTTTTAATAAGCTGACTGATCTGAGTATCAAAATCGCCGATCTCTTTTTGTAACTGATCGATTTTAGTTTCATCAACCTTTGTTGAACGCTCGTATTTTTGCGTCATCAAATCAGTTAAATGGTCCTCAAGTGGCTCTTTACGTTTCATTAAAGAATCAATTTCTTCCATCAACGGCTCAGCTGTTATGTTTTGTTTAATTTCGTGTTCAAGCTCTTCGATGATCATCGCTGTACGCCAGTTACAATCTTTTTTTAATCGTAAGATATCACCATAAATGTGATCGCCGATGTAAAGAATGTCATCGCCTTCAAGATCTAATGTTGAAGTGAATTTCTTCGCATTGCCGCCTTGGTAAACTCCCGGAGTAAGTTTGCCTTCAACGTTTGTCATTGTGCCATCTTCTGGATTTACTCTTAAGAATTTAGCGTCTTCGTAGAAGAATTTTGGCTTTTGCGCAAATGTCACAACGAACTCAAAAAGATCTACCCAAGATTTATGATCTTTTAAAAACGGATTAATAGCATAATCTAATAACAACTTTGAATAGTGAAATTCAGAATTTGTTACGATAAAAATTTTCTTACCGTGTTTTTTATATTTTTCTAAAGCACGAACAACTTCTGCATCTTTAATGATGTAGTGTTCAACGTTTTTACGAACAGCATCTTTTAAAGAGCCATCGCGGTGAGCTTCGTCTAAAGCATCTAAAACATCGTCAGCAATGATTGAGTATTCAGGTAATTTTAATTCTGGGTTGCTGTCTTTTAATTCTACAAGTTGAGAGTAGGCATGAGCTAATGAGTATGAAAAGCTCGTATCTACCGCTAAGTAATCAGCTTTCGATAAATCAATGTAAGTCGAGTGATACATTTTTCTGTGAATTTTGTAATCTAAAGGTTTTAAGCCATGAAATGAATTACGAATCGCTGTGTAGCGATTTAATTTTAATAAATTTCCGCGTTGGCGATCGATCACTAAACCACGCAAGGCGAAATTAAAATCAAATGTGAATTTTTTAACGATTTCAGGATAGCCTTTTTTATTCACTAACTTGTCGATAATTGTCGTGTGTGAAAGGCGTTCAAAATTTTCAGTGTTGTAGCGAACCAACGTGTGATCCATATCAAGACCGATATATTTGATTTTTTTAAGGTTTAAGGTTCTGTTGACGTAAACTTTTTCTGTCGACATTAAGTATCTTTCTGTAAATTTATTTTTCTACTGGAAGTGCTAGTTTGTTCCATAACAACATGCCACCAAGCATATTGTAGGTGTTTTTGATTCCTAGCGAGTAAGCGTAGGCACTTGCTTGAGCAGAGCGCATACCTGAACGGCAAATAAACACCACCGGTTTATCGGTTGGAATATTTTTAATTTGGTTTGGAATATCACCTAATACCACTAATTGAGCATTTTGAACGTGTCCAAGTTCACCAGTGTATTCTTCTGGCTGGCGCACATCGATTAAAGTCAGTTCTTGAGCATTATTTTTGACTTCTTCGGCTGTCACATCAAAGACATTATCAAAATTAGGGTTAGGTAGTTTTTGTTTAAATTCGTAAGCCATTGGTGAAATAGTATAGGACGAGCTGCGGTGTGCAGCAACAACATTTCCAGTATAGAGTCTGCGTGTTGTGAAAATATCAGAATCTTTTCAATTATCCGAAGAACAAGCCCACGCGCTCGAATTATTGCGTTCTGGCGAAAACGTCTTCCTGACTGGCGGAGCGGGCAGCGGCAAGTCTTTCGTCGTTAAAGAATTAACAAAAGATTTAGATCCTAAAACGATGCCTATTTTAGCAAGTACAGGTGCTGCTGCCGTGCTGCTTGGCGGTAGAACTTTCCATTCATTTTTTGGTTTGGGCATTATGGAGGGCGGATCTGACGCCACTTATGAACGCGCCAGCAAAGACGGAAAACTTTTAAAACGTTTGGCGCAAGTCGAAGGCTGTATCATTGACGAAATTTCGATGATTCCTGGTGATGCTTTGATGATTGCTGAAGCTTTGGCACAAAAAGCTAGAAATTCTAAATTACCTTGGGGTGGAATGCGCATGATCGCCGTTGGTGATTTTGGCCAGCTGCCGCCAGTGACAAAAACTGGGCAAAAAAGAGACTGGTGTTTTTTAAATCCTGTTTGGAAAAACACAGGCTTTCAAGTTTGCGAATTAAAACACAATCAGCGGGTGCAAGATTCTGAATTTTTAGATGTTTTGGCTGAAATCCGCAATGGGCGCATGACTCAGAAGGTCGCAGATTTTCTGAATGCACGTACAAAAGTTCATGATGAAGATGTTCCAGGCACAAGATTATTTCCGCGTCGTGAACAGTCTGAAAATTATAATCAAAAAAAATTAGCCGAAATCACCGAAAAAGAAATGACCTTCGAAGCCATTTATTTCGGAGAAGAAAAATTTGTGACGAATTTAAAAAAACAATCGCCCGTGCCAGAAACTTTACGAGTGAAAAAAGGCTGTCGTGTGATGTTTTTAAAAAACGATATGCAAAAACGTTGGGTGAATGGCACTCGCGGGGTGATTGTCGGTGAAGAAGAACAGCATTTGATCGTTAAAAAAGATTACGGTCGTGAAGTGAAAGTCGAAAAAATGACGTTTTCATTGCTTGATGCTGAAGGCAACGCGAGAGCTAGCGTCATACAATTTCCACTCACTTTAGCTTATGCGACAACAATTCATAAATCACAGGGTGCAACATTAGACGAGCTGTGGTGCGATTTAAGTGCTTTATGGGAGCCCGGTCACGCATACGTGGCGCTATCTAGGCTTAGAGATGCATCTGGATTGCACATTGTGCGTTGGAATCCGCGCTCTTTTATCGTTGATCCACTTGTGCAAAACTTCTATCAAAATCTTTGACCCTACAGAAGCCCTCTTGATAGATTTAGCCATCAAAAGAGAGAGGTCTTTTTCATGGCAAACTTTGCTCCAACTTCTGTGACCATCGACTGGTCAAAAGCGAAAATCACTGAACAAAATCCAATCGGTCTTTATGGCGTGGATTTTTTAGAGTACTCAGGCGCTGACGCTGTTCACTTCGAAAATTTATTTAAGAAATTAGGTTTTTCAGAAGTCGCTCAAATTCCTGGTAAAAAAATTAAATTGTTTCGCCAAGGCGATATCAATTTTATCTTAAACACTGAACCTGGAACTTTCGCGGTCGATTTCGCAAAAGCTCACGGCCCAGCCGTTGTTTCATCTGGATTTCGTGTTGCTGATGCGGAGAAAGCTTTTGCAAATGCAGTCGCTCGTGGTGCTAAAGCCTACGACGGAAGTCAAACTTCACGTGGTGCTACACCATTTTTAGCGATCTACGGCATCGGCGATTCTTTAGTTTATTTTATCGACGAAAAAAATCACAACAAACTTTACACTGAAATTTTTGGTATCAAAGATAACAACAATTTACGCCCTAAAGGTTTAGGAATGAAAGTTGTTGATCATTTCACGAATAACGTTCCAAAAGGTGAAATGAATAAGTGGAGCAGTTTCTACGAAAATATTTTCAATTTTTATGAAGCAAAGTACTTTGATATCGAAGGCAAATCAACAGGCTTACTTTCGCAAGCTATGCGTTCACCATGTGGTTTGTTTTCTATTCCAATCAATGAACCTAAAGATTCTAAATCTCAAATTCAAGAGTACTTAGATGAGTATAAAGGTTCAGGCATTCAGCATATCGCTTTAACGACAGATGATATTATTCCAACGCTTGAAGATTTAGTTTCTAACGAAGTTGAATTTTTATCTGCTCCGCCGCATACGTATTATGGTCAGTTAAAAGACCGCTTACCGATGGTGACTGAAGATCTTGAACGTTTAGAAAAAAATGCGATCTTAGTTGATGGCGATCACGACGGTTATTTATTACAAATCTTTACTAAAAACGTTATCGGCCCGGTTTTCTTTGAAGTGATTCAACGTAAAGGTCACGACGGATTCGGCAACGGAAATTTCCAAGCCCTATTCGATGCGATCGAAGCTGATCAACGCGCAAGAGGATATTTATAATGCATCAATATTCACAAGGTAAAAATCATACCCAAGGCCATAAGGGAATTCCTGAAGGCCAATTCGAAGAAGAACATGGTCGTAAAGGTTTTTATGGTCCGGTTTCTCATTTATTAAAAGATAAAGCGCCAACTCGTTGGACAAGTATCGAAGGGCCGTTAAAGCCTCACTTGTATGATCTAGTTCCTTGCCAGTACGAAAATGGCAAATGGAACCGTTTGTTATTTAACAACGACTTAGTGATCTATTCTTGTTGGAATAAAAAGACTGACCTTTCAAAAGGTAAAACTGTTTTACCCGCCTTAAGAAACGTAGATGGCGAAACTTTATATTTCGTTCACACAGGTTCAGGAAAAGTTTTAACTGAGTACGGTTTATTAAAATTTAAAGTGGGTAGTTATGTATCGATTCCAAAATCTTTACATCACACGGTTATTTTTGAAGAAGACACGCAGTTTTTAATTATCGAATCTTTAGTAGGTATGTATCGTGAACCAGACCGCGGAATGGTCGGGCGTAATGCATTCTACGATTTAGCAGCGTTAGGTAAACCTAATTTAGAAGAATTATATCAGTACAAAAAAGATCACGGTGTTGAATCATTAGAAATTAACATTCGTCGTGCAGGCACAGTAACAAAATTTACTTACGATGCTTGCGTATATGACACTGTAGCGTGGAAAGGGGATTACTTTCCTTTCACATTACACATCGATGATATGATGCCGATGGTATCTCACCGTGTGCATTTACCACCTTCAGTTCACACTACTTTTGCGGCGAACGGATTTGTGGTTTGTACGTTCTTACCTCGTCCGATCGAATCTGATAAAGATGCGCTAAAAGTTCCATTCTATCACCAAAATATTGATTACGATGAAGTGTTATTTTATCACGCGGGTAATTTCTTTAGCCGTGATAACTTACACGCAAACATGATGACGTTTCATCCGGCAGGAATGCCGCACGGACCACATCCAAAAGCTTTTGCGGCGGCCGCAGCTAATCCAAAAACATTCACTGATGAAGTGGCTGTTATGATTGATACTCAGCGCCCGTTACAAGTTGATCCTTACATTGAAAAAACAGAAGTGAATTCATACTGGCAATCATGGATGAAAAAATAGCTCCGCATAAGGGAGATTTTTTATCTGACGAACAGGCAATGAAGCTTGCAATTCAAGAGGCGTACAAAGGTGCGCCTTTTGTGTCTCCGAATCCACTCGTCGGCTGTGTCATCTTAGATGAAAACAGTAAATTCTTAAGCAGTGGGTATCACCATAAATTCGGTGAACCGCATGCTGAAGTCGATGCTTACACAAAATTATCAGATCAAGAATTACATAATGCGCAGGTGTTTGTAACGCTTGAACCCTGTGCTCATGAAGGTAAAACGCCTTCGTGCGCAAAAGCCTTAGCTAAAATGCCCTTGAAACGTGTGATTTTTGGTTTAGAAGATCCAAATCCGTTAGTCGCTGGCCAAGGGGCGCAGATTATTCGTGAAACGGGTATTAGTTGTTTAGAATACGACGGCGAATTAAAATCTGATCTTGAAGACACTTGCGAAGTTTTTTTAAAAAACTTTCGAGAAAAGAAAACTTTCGTTGCGGCTAAAGTCGCACAGTCATTAGATGGCCAAATTGCTTTAGCCAATGGCGAAAGTAAATGGATCACCTCTGAAGGTTCGCGTGAATTTGTTCATGAATTACGTGCTTGGTATGATGCTGTTATCGTAGGTCGTAAAACGATTGAAACTGACAATCCATCTTTAAATGTTCGTCATCCAGAAATTCAAAAAGAAAATTATTTAATTGTGATTGATCCACAAGGTAAGATTCTTAATTCTAAAAAATCATATAAATTTTTAGAAATTCATAAAAAAGAAAAAGTAATCTTTGCCGTTCAAAAAGATGTGACGACAGATTATAAAACTTTAAAATTTACTGATTTAGATGATTTATTAAACCAGTTATGGAACTTAAAAATTAAATCTGTTTTCGTCGAAGGCGGAGCTAGAACTTATTCTGGTTTTTTAACTGCAGGCTTAATTGATCGCCTTCATGTCTTTACTGCACCAGTGATTATTGGTTCTGGTGATGGTTTGTCGTGGTCAGAGTACTTTTCGATTCCTGCCTTAGAGCACAAACTCGTGCTTAAAAATGTGAAACATAAAACTTTTTCTCCTGATCAGTATTTAACCGGAAGGCTTATGCGTGACTAAAACAATGAACCGTTATTTTGATACGACCCAATTTTTATCTTTAGCTTCGGTCTTTATCATGCTGGTGGTTTATTCTTTAGGAACAAGTTCGGCTTTTGTTTTAGCCATCGCAATTGCGTTTTTAGGTGTTGCCGTAATGACTGCCGTTCATCACGCTGAAGTGATTGCTTTGCGTGTTGGCCCATCACTTGGAGCCTTGATACTAGCCTTATCGGTTACGGTGATCGAAGTTGGTTTAATCGTATCGTTAATGACAAATGACACGCCTGATTCAGCCGTGGTTGCGCGTGATACAGTTTTTTCAGCATTGATTATTGTTACTAACGGTATTGTTGGTGTGTGTTTGTTATTAGGTGGTTTACGTTTTCGTGAATTAGATTTTCATGTGCAGGGTGCAAGTTCATTATTAGGTATCCTTGCAGTGCTTGCAGGTATCACGATGGTTTTGCCGAATTACACAACTTCAACGGCGGGTTCTACTTACAGTTCAGGGCAATTGATTTTCGTGTCGTGTGCGTGTTTACTTTTGTATGCCTTACTCGTGTTCTTTCAAACGAAAACACATAAAGATTATTTTGAAGTTACTGAAGTTCCTACCGAAGACACAGTAACTCCATCATTAAAACGTTCTGTATTAAGTTTTATTTGCTTAGTTTTAAGTTTAGGAGCGGTCATTGGTTTAGCAAAATCTCTAAGCCCTTCAATCGAAGCGGGTGTTGCGGCACTTCATGCACCTCGTGCAGCCGTCGGTATTGTGATTGCCTTACTTGTCTTGCTTCCCGAAACTTGGGCTGCAATTACAGCGGCTCGTGCAAATCAATTACAAACCAGTCTTAACTTAGCACTGGGTTCTGGGGCTGCATCTATCGCGCTAACAATTCCCGTAGTAGCGGCGTTCTCGATCATGACAAATCGAACATTAACTTTAGGATTAGATCCTAAAGGAACTGCTTTTTTACTTATGACTTTTATGGTCGGCGGACTAACTCTGGGAACAGGCAGAACAACGGCTTTACAAGGCGCTACGCATTTGGTGTTAATGCTAGCTTATCTGGTGATGTCTTTTATTCCTTAAGATCACGCATTGGTCCTAAAAACTGTTCGACATGTTGAACCACATCTTTATCGCTTCGCGCAGGAAAAATATCAAAGCGAAATCTTGTTGTCGGTTCATAGTAATAATCACTAATCACAGTTTTACCCAATTTATTTTTTGAAAGCTGAAGATAAATCACAGCAGAAGATTTTCTTTCAATCCCACGCTGATTAGCCACGAAATTACCTAGTGAGTAAGCAATAAAAGTTTCACGTTTATCTTTGGTTACGTATTGTTCAACCGGTTGTAACACATGAGGGTGAGAACCGATCACCGCAGTGGCTCCCATATCCAGAAACTCATGGGCTAGATCAATTTGTGCTTGTTGCGGTTTAGGTGAGTATTCAACACCCCAGTGCGGAATAATAATCACCACATCAGGTTTTTTTTCTGAAATTACACGCGCAATAAGTTTTAAAATCTCTTCGCGTTGTTGATAGCATAAAAATAATTGTGATTTACGATCGTTAAAACCGTTAATCATTTCAGTGCAGCCAATCCACGCCACCGTAAAATTTTTAATTTTAGTCAGCGTGTATAAGGGTTCTTCAGTTCCAGATTTGCGGGTTCCGATAAAGGGCATGTTTCGCTTGATCAGAGCATCTATCGTAGCGTTGATGCCCTTGACTCCGCGATCCATTGAATGGTTATTCACTGTTGATACGATATCAAAACCTGATTTCTGAAGAGCATCGATCAAAGTCGGGTGGTAATTAAACAACAAATCTGTTCCGCTATAGACTTCGTTGTCGTAGATAAATCCGACATCACCCTTGTTTTGTAATTTGTTGGTAATACCCAGAGCAGTTGGGCCTTCTAAGTTCACGTAAGAAAAATTGGCCTTTGCTAATAACGGAAAAGTTTTTTTCCAAAGCTTAGAAAAATCATGATCTTTATCGGCGACAACTTTTTTATACAAATCTTCGTGAATAATTAAGTCGCCTGAGAATGATAAAACGATATTTTCGGTAGCACTTGCAGAAGGTTTTGCGCTGAAAGAAACCACTGGAGCTGACACTGCTGTTGCCGAAACGGGCAGCATTTCAGGACCTTTAGCCAGTACGTTTAGGGCACTTAAAAATGTAGTTATTAGCAAAAGTCCTATATTCATTTTTTAAATCTTATATAATTTATGCCTACAGTGTCTAGTCCTAGGTCTAGTACCAAATGTCATCACCATTGTTACAATTTAAGTATGAACGATGACAGCCATAGTAGTAATGTTCCTAAAAGTTCTTTAAAGTCTGAATGGACCTTACTTTTAGAAGCCTTCGAAGAAGAAGATATTCCAAAAATCAAAGAACTTAAAGCCATGCCGCGAGAGTTTCTAAATGAAGCCGTACAGCAAACCATGCGCGAGTTAAGTGATCAAAAACACACTTTGTTTCAGCAAATTGAAGCGGTAAAATCGCAAATCGAAGAAACCCACGTGGTGATCGAAAATTTAGAATTAGTGGGTTCAGCAACAGATGATGCCCATGAGCGTATCGCAGATTTGCATGATCAGGGTAAATCATTAACTGAGACTATTGATGTCTTAGACGAAAAAATTAAAAAAGTTCGCTCACTCGCTGGCTAGTGCTTATTTATCTTTTTTAAGATCATTAAGTTCGCGAAGTTTGCGAATACTTTGTTGTAATACAATTTCAAGCACACGAAATTCTTTAGCCGAAGGTGTGTTTTGCAAAAGCATACGTTTTAAAGTCGTATAAACATTAATTTTTTTCTTATCTAAAGCAAAACCCATTTCAGTCAGCCAAGTACGTAAAGATTCGTCAGGAAAAATGCCTTCTTCTTTTTTCTGTAAGGCTTTTGGTTTTTGCGCACCTTCAAGTTGAGCTTTTTCGCCGCCAAACACAGAGCGTGAGATAAACATCGCAAGCAATGTGGCTTGCGCTAAGTTTAGTGAAGTGTTGTCACCATATGTAGGAATCGAACAACAAAAATTAGCATGCGAAATATCTTCAGCACTAAGACCTGCATCTTCAGGGCCGAATACGATATGAATCACAAATGGTTGATCAGATGTTTTTTTAACTTCAGCATTTGTTTCTAAGAAATAATTTAAAGTCGTTTGTAAATCTTGAGCCTGACGACCACGCCCATCACGAGCAGTGGTTGCGATCATTAAGCCCTGGGGTTCGTTTTTAAAGAACTCAGTCCAATCTTTGTAAACAGCACGGTTTTGTAAGGCGTATTGGCCTGTGGCTGCGGCTTGCTGGGCTTCAAAAGTAAGTTCGCATTGTGGGGCTAAAAGAATTAAATTCTTAAATCCCATATTGGCCATAGCGCGCGAGGCGGCCCCAATATTTCGTTCATAAATTGATTTGATTAATACGATTCGTACATCCAGCTTACGCATAAGCTAGACGTACACCATCATCTATGACTGAAGTCAATTTTTCGTTATTAGATTTTATTTTTTGCAAATGAGATTCGATTTTTTTCGTTAAGACTGGCGAAAGTTTGCTCATTAAAGCGATCTCTAGAATCTCAACAAATAAAAGCCATTTGTCAGAGGCCTCGTTTAAACACTTATCAAATAGGGCCATTGTCGTTGAATCAGACCACTCTGAACGACTACGACGGTAATCGCGAATGTTTTGATAAAGGGCAAATAAAGCCTTTTGTTCAGCGCTGTAATTAGGCGTAGGTACGCGAGCTGCCACAAAGTCATCGGTATCACCGTAACTTTTGCGATCAGCAGCACCACCAAATACCGAAGTTACTTTATTACCCACTGTGATATCGAAATTACCCCAGTCAGGTTGAAATAAAGTTTGGTCTTTATATTTTACTGTGCAATTTGTGAAAGTCATAATGCCATTTTCAGTTTTAACTAAATCACCGGTCACAGTAACACCAGAATCATACTGCAAAGTATTGCCAACCTGTTTGTAGCTACCTAATGGAAAACTATAACCATGTTGGTGATACTCTTTATTGTGACCAGCTAGTTGTTGATCATTTCGACTGATTTGTGTTGGGCCTGTGAATTTAATGTAGATCACATGGCCTGCAGCATCTTGAATGTATTCAGTTACAACGCCACTGATTTGTAAACCTGTATCAAGTTCAACAGTATTTACAGACTTAGCTTGAATGGCTTTATCTAAACCGAATTTACCACCGATACGATAAGCCATCTTTTCAGCCATTTGGTGCAACACTGTCACTAAAGTTTTAAAATCAGGAGTCACAAATAATTGCGGTTGTGGTTCAGTGATGTCGTAAGTTTGTTTAATACAATCTACTGTTAGCGGAATTTTTTTAACTTTATCAGACATACACAATTTAGATTCGCCAACAGAAGATAATAATCCTGCACCGAAAATTTTTGGTTGATCAACTGTGCCCACTAATCCGTATTCAGCTGTCCACCAATTCATACGTGATAATTCAGAAGCTTCAGACACATGTGTTGAAGCCTTAATCGTCGCCTGTAATTTTTCTTCAGATGCTGAGATTTGTTCTTCAGTTGAAGTAGGGCTTTCTTTAACATCAGATAATTCACGAATGGCTTCGTATAAATCTAAATCTTCTTTGCTGATAATCGCTTTTTTAGCAACCTGAGCATAATCTTTTAAATACGCCGCGTACTCTGGATCAACGATGATCGGTGCATGGCCTGCAGCTTCGTGAACGATATCTGGAGCCGGTGTATAAAGTAAGTGATCAATACTTCTCATATCAGAAGCGATCGGCAGAATTGATAACGATTGTAACTCCATAAAAGCAGCTGGCGGAATAAATCCAGAAACAGGCATTGCCGTCCAACCAAAGTTTTTAAGTTTTGCACTCATCTCTTCGATGCGAGGAATTTGTTCTTCTGAGATTCCCGTTTTTTCTAAACCTTCGATATAAACAGGATGAGCATTTTTAGATAAAAAATCTTTGAGCTGACGTAAACAATAGCGCCAAGTGGCCTGATCAACCGGAGTGTAACGTGCATAATTTTGATCAACGCAGTATTTTTTTAAATGTTGAGGAAGTTCGTACATCATTATTTATAACCAAGGATCTTTTTGTGAAAGGTAATTTTTAACGTAATCTTCAATCGCTTTTTCTAAAGGCCATTGCGGGTCAGATAAGCCAGTTTGTTTTAGCTTAGTCATGTTAGCTAAAGTGTAATACTGGTATTGGTCTTTGATATCTTCAGGCATATCAAGCCATTTGATTTTTTTCTCTTTGCCTAAAGCTGCAAATAACGATTCGGCCATATCTAACCACGAGCGCGTTTCGCCGTAACCCATGTTGTAAATACCACTGGTTGGCTTTTTCTCCATTAGTTCATACATCCAACGAACAACATCTTTGACATAAACGAAATCACGCACTTGTTTTCCGTCCATGTAATTGGCGTTGTAAGATTTAAATAAACCTAATGAATCATGTTTTTGTAAATGGTGAAAAGATTTGTAAGCCACAGAAGCCATCGAACCTTTTTCATATTCGTTCGGACCAAACACATTGAAAAATTTTAAACCATACCAGTTTTCAGGTGTTGCTTTTTGTTTTATAGCCCAGCGATCCATGATCACTTTTGATTCGCCGTAAAGATTTAAAGGTTTTAATTTTTCAGAATCGTAAGTGTCTTCAAAACCATTTTCACCGTTACCGTAAGTGGCCGCTGAGCTGGCGTAAATCATATTTTTCTTATAACGGGCAGACCACTCGAATAAGCGCTGTGAATATAAGAAATTATTTTCGTAAAGGTATTCCCAGTCTTTTTCTGTTGTTGAAGAGCATGCGCCCATATGAATAATCCAGGTCACTTTTTTCTGAGCTTCTGTAGTCGCTAAAAAACTCCATAATTCAGCAGCCTGAAAGAATTCAGCATACTGCCTTTTATGAAGTAAGTTGCGTTTAGAAAGATCAACTGTGTCTGTAGCAATGATGTTTGTATGGCCCATTTGATTGAGCTGCCAAACCATTGCACTTCCAATAAAGCCATTTGCGCCTGTAACGATAATCATATGCAAACAAGTATCTGGCATGACACTTCATGTTCGCAAGGTTTTTGTGTGTGCTAGATTTGATCAACTTTGAAAATCTTTCCTACAGGCGGGGCATATAGCCATTTTATACGTTTTGAGAGGAGAAATACATGGCCCTCAGGTTGCTCTATTTTGTCTATGGGAAGGTTCGTATAGAACCTATTTGGGTATGTACTTGGGTCTGTTTACCGGGGTGGATTGATGCGTTCATGGGGAATAGTTTTTACGATAGCCATGGGGTTTGTAATGGGGTTTGTTCTAGCAGGGATCGGTGGGATCTCTGCGGGGTTGCATGCGGCTCAAACTCAGTCAAAATTAGAAATCAGTAAAGTCGAAGAATACTGGGCAAAATCAGATTTACAAGAGTCTGAATTGCGCAAATTAGTGAACGATAAAGTTTGTCATTTATCAGAAAAATACTTTTTAGCCTGCGTAAATTCAGTGAATAATGCCTTAGCTTTAACATCAGAGCGTTTAGGTTTAACGGGCGAAATCTGGCCTGCCTACGCTGAAACAACAAGCTTAGACAATTTCAAAGAAAAAGAAATGTTGTCTCCATTTTCTAAAATCTACCGCGAACACCTTAATTCAAGTTTTTCGTTTGATCAGCTGTGGGATGCTATCTTAGCTAAAGCCAGTCAAAAAACACCGCTTAAATATTTACTAGCTCAAGGAATCAATGGCTATTTATCGGTCAGCAAAGATCCACACACTTACATTTTACCGATGGGGTACTTTGATCAAGTGAGTTCTTCGTCAGAGCGTTCTCCGTTTTTTGTGGGTTTAAGTTTTGAAAAAGATCACCATGGCCAGTTACGAATTAAAAAAGTAGTTCATAATTCAGACGCCGCTGCGGGTGGTTTACTAGCGGGTGATATCATTAGTTCGATCAACGGCCAAAAAGCAGAATCATTAAGTTTAGCTGAAGCCGGTCAAATTTTAAAAGATCGCAACGTGCGTATTTTTAATTTTATCGTTAAGCGCGACGAAGCCAATTTAATTAAAAATGTGCAACGCACATACCGCGTGTTAAGCCAAGTTAACGCCGAAGTTTTCACAGGCCCTCGTAATTTTGGTGTTATTACGATTTCTAAATTTGCTAAGAACACATGTGAAGAAGTTAAAAATGCCATCTTAGATATGGCTGATAAAAATATTTCGGGATTAGTTTTAGATTTACGTGACAACCCAGGTGGCCACTTATCAGAAGCGGCGTGTTTAACGGGTTTATTCATTGGCCAAGATAAAACAATTTACTCAGTTGAATACTTTGATTTATCAAAAAGTAAAGAAGTGGTCTTAACAAGCGCTGAAAGAATTTATTCTGGAGCTTTAGCTGTGTTAGTAAATACAAATTCAGCCAGTGCTGCTGAATTATTTGCTGGCGCAATTCAAGAATACCGCCGTGGTATTATTGTAGGAGCTAAAACTTTCGGTAAAGGCACATTTCAAGAAATCGAATCTTGGGATAAATCAGCAAATGTCGGATTTTTTAAAACAAAAGGTTTCTACCTTTTACCAAGCGGTCGTTCGACTCAGTTTTACGGTGTAACACCAGATATCGAATTAGAAGAAGCTAAAGCCAGCGAATCCAGTGAAGAAAACAACTACATGAACCCGATCAAACCGGTAAATTTAGTTTCGTCTCACAAAAAATTAGAACTGCCACTGCAAACATGCACTCGCCAAAATAACTTAAGCTTAACTGACGGTGTGATTTCAAAAGCGATTGATAACTTGTCATGCACAGAGCTTATGTCTTATGTGGCTTTGCAGTACGATAGCAGCCAGACAAGCCCTGAGTAAGGGCTATTGTCAAAACTCATACGCATTGATAGCCTTAATCTATGAAACAAATCTTAGCGATCGTAAGTTCATTATTTATTTTCATCCAAACTCAAGCCGCCGAAGTTGGCGGTTCAAATGGCCAAGCAGCCCCGAAAAAATCGGGTGCATCACTTCCGCATTGTATTAATGAGGCCTCTGAGATTGACACTATTAAGGCCACCATCAAAGCCAATAGTAAGACGGCTAATAAGTACGACGGGTATAAAAAAGCCTTAGCTAGTGATGATGACGTTCAATTAGCAGCCCGTTTAGCTTACGCTGAAACAAAGTCTACAAACTGTGAAAAACAAAACAACGAAATCTTGCCAGTCATCACACAAGTGATCGCTAATCGCGTAAAAATTCGTAAGGGTGATGTTAAGTCGGTTATTTTTCAACGCGATCAATTTGCCTCGTCATTAAATATTTACGACGAATCAAGTTTTAAAGAATTTTTATGCCCCAGTGATGAAGCTCTCTGGAAAAAAGCTTACAGCGAATCATTTTCAGCTTTATCAGATAAAACAAAAGGTTCAAACACTGTGAATTACTTTTTATACAAACATAGCCCGCGTTGGACAAAAGAACCTTGGAAGTTAGAAGAAGATCAGTCTTTAGCTAAAGGTAGTCTGCGCGAATGTATTCGCGCTTTTAGAAACCCAGCTTTTAAATAATAAATTATCTCTCGTTAACCGCGCGTTCAATTCCTGAAAAGAACGCATTTACACGGGCTTGCATTAAACTTTTATCAACCGCAGGGCTTGCATCGATCACGCGTTGTACGTCTTCTTTATGGTTTAAGGCGTACGTTGCAACAGTGTAAGCTTGGTCAATGTATTCTTTGCTTAAGTACTTGCCGCCAACAAATTCTTTAAACCAAGCGCCATCATCGCCCCAGCCAGCCTGAGTCCATGGTTTGTAAGAGTAAGCTGCGCCTTGGTATTGTAAACCGATAACTACACCTACTAAATCAAAATCGTAAGGCAACATGGCTGAAGCTTTTTGTTCACCTTCACGAATCACAAGAATCGTGTTGTGGTTACCGCCGAAATCAACATCAGTGTGCATAAGAAAGCGCTTCGTGAATTCAAAGGCGATTTTATTTTCTGGTTCAGGAGCAAAGATCACATCGGCTTTACCTTTACGAAGGTGTTTTAATCCGTAGCGTTTAGCCATATTGCTTTTTGGTTCTAAGAAAAAAGCACGAGCTTCGGCTTTGATTGAACCATCTAGATTTTTATAAGTAATAATCGCAGAGCGAGTTTTTAAAGTTAAAAACCCAAGGGCAGCAACCATTTTGTAAGCTGTTTGCTCGCGTAGAATTTGTTGAACCTGCGGATTTGAGTCTGCGATTTTACCAAGACCGTCGCAATGAGTGGCTAATTTAAGATCCTCAGAAATTCCTTTAAATAAAGTTTGTGATAAATCAGTTAGTTTTGGATCAAAGAAAATTCTTAACGGACGAAAGTTTTTGCAAAACATTTGTTTCGAATCACCACGTGTACTTAAGCGAACTTCTAATTCGTGAGAAGCACCGTCAGTAAAATAAATTAACTTCGCAGGCACTTTAGTATTCGTGTCTTTTTCAGGTAGAGTTAATAATTTATCAAAGTCAGCCACGAGCTCTACACGCAAATCACTATCTTCAGAAAATAGGGGAATAGCCTCTTTAACTTCAGCAAAGACTCCGGCAATAACGGGCTGGGCGGTATCGGTCACTTGGGCGTGGGCCATGGCAGAAACTGTTAAAGAAAGAATAATTAATAATGATTTAATCGAGTTCATACAGCCTACCTCTTTTGATATTTTATAGGGAGCAAGGCCAAGGCCACTAAATGGGGTATTAATGGCGTATAAAAGACAATAGGTGTTATTTGGGGTAAATGCTCAGTGAAAAGCGACACTTTTTGATGCCATGTTTAGCGTTTAGCCATCAGCATTTAGACGCGCCGTAAACTCTTGCAACTAGGCTTAAAAATTTAGATATTGGGCTTCTTTTAAGAGAAAGTAGCCTCTATGAAATTCGCTCTGTTTTTAGTTTTAGCCATGACCTCATTTTCAAGCGCAAGTTTTGCGAATTACGCGACATATGATTCAACGTTAAGTGAAACATGGCCACTAGATACAGACAGCATGAAACAGTATTGCTCAAGCCATAATCCCGACACCTGGATGGCGATTGCGCAGCAAATGATTTCAGTAAAACCAATCCAAAATAAAATTCCAGATCTAAACGCCGACGAAAAAATGGTGTTAAGAAATTTGTTAATCAGCGCGGCTTACAATCGTTTATTCACACACTCATTGAAATTACAAAACACAAAAACACCCACAGTAAAATACATCTGGATCGCAGCAGGTTCACAAGCTTCGGTCACTGTGGGTCACGCGTTGCAAGCAGGGTTAGCTGATCAATACCCAGAAGGTTCACGCCAACGCGAAATTTTCACACGACTTGAATTATTACACCAAGATGTTCCGATTGTGCCTTATCTCTTATTGGCAAATATCGACAGAATTAAAGCCCAAACAGCAGAAGGTAACTTCAGAGTTTATTCAGATATCTACTGGCAGCATTTAGCGTACACAGCCTGTGGTTATGACGAAATCGTGTTGTTAAATAAAATTCTTCAAGATGCTAATCCATCAATGACAGATCATTATGAAAGATTTTTAGTTGTATGGAACGACATGGAAACCGGCCATTACTTAGAAGCGAACATGCAGTTAATCTACATCGAACAGCACAACATCTTGCAGCCACAATTGTACGATGGATTAGACGCACAAACAGCAAGTGCGTTGGGATTATTTAACGGCTTAGCAAAAGCAGGCCTTAAAGGCCCCGGCGGAAGAAGCATCGATAGTTTTAATGCTTATTCGATCAAACATTTTCAATATCCAAACTTAGCATATTTTCCGACACGTTTTGAGTGGCAGAAGTACGTTGTGACAGAGCAAGCGCTGTATCTACAAGAGCTTGGAACTATTCCGGCGATTCAATCTGTGTTGCAGCCTTCGTTGGAAGAATCGTATCAGGTTGTTAACGATTATTTTTTGTTAGCGAAGTAGCTAAATTTTCGCTAACATATTTATTATGAAAATGGCGAAATCAATTAGAATTCTTTGGTTGTTACTTTGTGTAGGCTTAGCGTGTCTCGGTTCTTTAATCGGTGGACAAACTGCAGATGTAGCCTATTACGGAATTATTCTTCTAACTTTTCCGTTAGGTCTAATTGGTTTAGCGATTTTTACAAAGTTGCCATTAGTTTACATAGCATCGATAACAATTGGTTATGTTCAGTGGTTTATTTTATTCCCTAAACTTATGATTTGGTTAAAAAGAATAAAATCTCGTGCGCTTTTAATTTTAGCCTTATTATGTATGGCAACGTTAATGGCATTAGTTTTGGAATATGTTTTTAAGTATCAAATCTAAATAAAATCAACAATAGCAAAACCACCACCGGTAGTTTTCAAATTCGTAGTCTGCCCCTGATAAAGACGCGCAATAACTAACTGCAACTCATCCTTATACGTGTAACAACGAAGATCATATTTAAGACGAAGATTAACACCATCTTGCAAAACATCAACCTCAGCCGGCGGAGCATATTCTTGCGCCACAAACCCCTGAAGAAATGCTTCTTCAAAAACTCGCTTACTAATAGAAGTCCCGTTATACGCTTGCTTAGAACCAAACGAAGCTTTCGGTTTAAAAAATAATTTCTTACGTTCAGCCCAAATTTGCTCACGATTAGCTTCAGCTAAATCATAAATTTTTAATAAGCTTGCTGGAATCGGCATTTCAGTTTGTTTCTGCCAATCAGACAAACGCTGTTTATCGCCAAGTAAAAAATATTCCCAAGGAGAAGGTGATAAATGAATCTTCCCATCAACATACATAGACTTAATCAAAGCCGATTGTGGTTCGCGAAGATAAAAATCAGTATAGCGATTATAAACCAACGAACCCGGTTTCAAATCAGCAGCATTCGCCGAATCAACAATCGAACACGCAACACCAGCCTGTGCAAAATACTGTTGATAAACCAAGAACTCGATAAATAATCTTTGCGCTTCAGGTTTTTCATCCATGATCGCAACTGATAAATCTTGTAAACCCAAAACGCGAGCTTCTTCATGAAACATCTGAACTAACTTAGCAGCCGTAAAACCCGTGTGCGGTTTAATTTTCCAAAAATCATACAACGTTAAACCCAACGCTAGAAAAGCCGCGTTCGTATTGATCTCGATTAACTTCGGCTTATCGCCATCAACTAAGTGAAAATCAAAACTTGTGCAGACGCTAAAGTTTTTAGCGCGGGGTAAACCCATAGCATCAAAAGTAGAACCCAAATTTTTCTCAGACCACGAGCGTAAAGCATACAATGCAGAAATCTCAGACTTCAAAGTCTCAAGAACAGCTTTAGGCAGCGTAATACGGTGCGGGCAGATCAATTGATCAGAGATCGTGCTTGTCATAGTTTCTTCGGGAATACCTGGAAACTGCGTACGTAAATGCTGAATAAAGTTATCTTTGACTGACATACAAAGTACTGTATCTTACTTCGTTGTATGGATCAAAGAATTGTGACCTGGAATGTTAACGGCGTTCGCGCTTGTTACGAAAAAACTCTGACTGAATTTATCGACAAGCAAAAGCCTGATATTTTGTGTTTGCAAGAAACCAAAGCGCACATCGATCAAGTCGAGCCTGAAATCAGAACCTTAGGTTACAAAAATTCTTACTGGTCATCAGCCGAACGCAAAGGCTATTCAGGTGTGGCCACATTTATGAATCAAAATCCGATCAACGTGATCAAAGGGATTGATAAACCAGCCTACGATAACGAAGGCCGCATTGTATGGACTCAGCACCAGCATTTTGATTTATATAATATTTATTTTCCGAATGGTGGATCGGGCGGTGAACGTCATGATTACAAACAAAGATTTTTAAAAGATTTAGTATTGCACTTACAATTCGAAATCAAACGCGGCCGCGACATCATCTTAGTGGGTGATTACAACGTGGCTCACTTAGAATACGACGTGTATGCACCGAAAGCGTTATCAACAGTTTCAGGATTTTTACCTGAAGAGCGCAAATGGTTTACAGAATTTTTAGATATTGGATTTGTAGATTGTTTTAGACACCTTTATCCAGAAAATAAAGGCGCCTATACTTGGTGGTCTTATAAAGATGGTGCGCGCCAAAATAATAATGGTTGGCGCATCGATTACGTCTGCGTGACGAAGAACTTAGTTAAAAACGTGAAGTCTTGCCAGATTTTGCATGAGCAGCTAGGATCCGACCACTGCCCCGTACAAGTCGACCTGAGCTTTTAAAGTCTTCAGGTTTAGCTTTTAAAGTTGGGCCTGGGCGAAAGTGTTCGCGAAACATCATTTCAGCTAAAGCCGAAGATTTCACAGTCCACTTTTGCACATTCACAGTGATGGCAGCGATTGCAACTTTTGTATCGCCATCAGAAGCATAACCCACAAACCAATCGTTATTGCCTTTAGGATTCAAACCAGAAAAGTGTCCGGTTTTTCCGCCCATTTCAACATCACGAAATTTTTTATCAGCGATCAGCTTACGAAATGTTTTACGAGACGTTCCTTTTAAAACCGTTTGCTCCATCATCTCGCGAACTTTAACGGCTGATTCTTTCGTGATGGCTTGGCCGATATCGTATTCAGCCCCTTTGTAGATAATCTCTTGGTCTTTAGAAACTTCTTCAACCAAATACGGAGCTAAAATTTTACCGTCGTTAATAATCGCACCAGCAATCATCGCTCCGTGCACAGGGCTCATTGTGTTAAAGCGGTTATAACCAGAAGCTGCTTGTGTAAGTTCAAAACCTTTTTCTTCTGGAATTTGCGCCACACTTTGTTCTAAAGCAAAATCAGCCGGAATATATTTATTAAACATAAAACGTCTAGAGTACTCAGATAAATCTTGAGGATCTAAAGTTTCTAAAGTTAAACGTCCGAAAGCTGTATTGATTGACCTGGCAAAAGCATCTTTTAAAGAAATAAAACGTGTCCAACGATTTACTTTTTCAGAAAGAACATTCTTTTTGTAAAGCGTGTAGTTACCGCCGTTATAGGAAATCATATCTTTAGGGTCGGCCCCTTTACGATCAACAGCTGTTGATGCTGTGATAATTTTAAAAATACTCGCTGCCGGAAAGCTTGCGCGTAAAGTTAAGTTTGCAGCAGTGGGTTGACCTTTTACATAGCTAGACATCGCTAAGATTTTACCTGTTGTCGCATCAAGCATTACAATTGCGCCGTAATCAGGTTTATAACGCAGCAGCAATTTTTCAGACTGTTCCTGCATTGTTCTGTCTAAAGTGTATTTAACATCGACTAGACCTTTGTCAGCCACAGTAAGTTGCTTTGGTAAGTGATTATTCCAAAGTTGTGGTCCTAAGGCGTCAGCTAAAGCTTTGCGAGCTTCAGATGTGGTTCCTAGTGCAGTTCGTTTTTCTTGAGTAGTACCGTCAGCACTTACAGCGTTGTCTCTAAAAAAGAGCCAAGCAGAGAGAGCGATTATTGCTGTGGGCACCAAAATCCATTTGGTGTTGAGTTTAATTCTTCCTTGAATCATAAAGATAATCTTAACATAATGATGATTATATTTCCAAAGCAATAATCGGGGTTTTTTATGAAGACAAAAGAAAGAATTTTAATCGGTGCCTTAGGATTGTTTAATAAAGATGGCGCGACTGATGTCACTACAAACGATATCGCTAAAGAACTTAAAATGAGTCCTGGAAATTTATATTTTCATTATAAAAACAAAGAACAGATTATCAGAGAAATTTTTAAAAAATTATCAGCTGAAACTGTTGAAGTGTGGAAGCCGCAATCCAAGCTGGCAAAGAAAAATCAGCAGATCCAGTTACAATTGTTTATCGAAAATAATTTGCACATGTATTGGAAGTACAGATTTTTTCACCGCGAAATTTACACGTTAAGAAAAAAAGATCCCGAGCTTTCAAAACTTTGGAAGCGTCACATGAAAAAATTAGGTTTGATGATGATTATCATGTACAAGCACTGGGTCAAATCTGGTTACATGCAGCCGATGCAAACTAAATACGAAATGGAATACATTGGTGAACTATTATTTGTTTCCTCAAATAGCTTCATGCAATTTTTTGAAACGTCTGATCGTGGTGATGAGCCAAGTGCTAAGGCTTTTGAAAAAGCGCGCCGCCATATCATGCGCATGTTGCTGCCGTATTTAAGTGGTCAAACTCGCGACGAGTTTGAAAACTTTATCAAAGGATAGCTTAAAATCAGCCTTCACAGCCAATATAAGCCACTCTAAAGTCTTAGAGCTTGGACACTACTTTGCAATATTCAAGGGTATGAAAACTACTATTTTATTGTTGGTGTTGAGTCCTTTATATGTGTTTGCTAACGACTGTTCGCAGGTAGTTTCGCAATTACGTCAGATGAAAGCCGCTCAGATGGCGGTTCAGACAAGTCTTATTAAAAATCACGATATGGTGGCTGATAGCATGGATTCTTATGCCGACGCCCTTAAAGAGTCTTCGGGCCGCGCCCATAAAACCGTGGCTAATAGTATGTTAACGGCCTCAACTTCGTTACGTAAACGCGGTGAAAAGGGTCAGGAGCTGGCTGAAAAGTTAGCTGAGCAGACTGATTTGATCATCAAGAGCGTTGAAAACTGCCTGAAATAATCTGTATTACACATAATTTCACTTCATTTTTAAGCAAGCTGGGTAAATTAACGCTAGGCACCCAGTTTTATCGATTAAGAAATTGTTAATAAATTCAATATCTTAATCTATTTCATTTTCTGTAAGATTTTCGTTGCAATAATTACAAAATTCTATTTATATGTGTGCAGTTCCATTTTGGAACTTAAGTAATTGGCGAAGATGCCGATAAGACCGAACTCATAAATCGTTTATTAAAACGATTTTAAAGAGTCTGGGGTAATGCAAGGAGGGTACGATGGCAAAAGCAACGGTTGAACCGAAAGCTACAAAGACTACTAAATCAACAGCTACTGTGACTAATCTAAAACCAGCAGCACCAAAAGTTGAATTTCAAGTTCCTAAATTAACAGAAGCATTAGTAACAGAATGCCGCGATAAGCTTTTAACGACTAAAGCTGACTTATTAAATCGCGTAAAAGAAGCTCGTGGTAAGTTAGACCAAGTTGAGCGCGGTGGTGATGAAGCCGACCAAACTATGAGAATCTTAGCTGAACAAGAAGTGATGTCGCAAACTGATCGTCTACGTTCACAATTATTAGAAATCGAAAGCGCTTTAGGAAGAATCGAAAACGGTTCTTACGGTTTCTGCGAAGAAACTGAAGAAATCATCGAGACTGAAAGACTACGCGCGATTCCTTGGACTCGTTTAAGCATCGAAGGTGCTGAGATCCGCGAATCAGTTGATAAACGTTACGCTAGATAATATCAAAATTTAAATGAGATATAAAAAAACCCGCTTAATTAGGCGGGTTTTTTATTTTCTAGAACTAGATTAGAACCAGATGGCGTTCAACATCCATCACCGGAGACTTTAACGGCACCGATTCAAGTTTGAACTCTTTGAATTTCTTCTTTGTGTCGACAACTTCTTCGTCGATTTTTTCTTGGCGGCCTTTTAATAAAAAGTATTTACCTTTTTTTCCGTAATAAGAGCGCGTGATTTCTAAAATCACATCGATCGGTTTAAAAGCGCGGGCCGTTACGATCTGAACTTTATCAAGATCATGCGGAATTTCACCTTGCACCACTAAGTTTGAAGCCAAAGCGATACATTTTTTTAAGAAGTTTTGCTTCAACACACTTTTTTCGAATAAAATATAACGAGTATCAGGAAATTGAATCGCGTAAACGACTCCGGGTAAGCCGCCACCTGAGCCAAGATCAGCAGCATATCTTAAGTTTGTCGGAAATTTTTTAAGCGGAAGTAAACAATCAATCACGTGATTATCCACTAACTCTTCAACAGTCATTTTGCGGCTGAATAAATTTAATTCTTCATTCGCAGCCCATAACATTTCGACGTACTTTTTTAAAGTTTCAATGCCGTCTTGGCGAAAACCAAGTTCAAGCATCACCGGAACACGAGAATCAAAGTACGCAGCTAAATTACTCATATTTATTTCTTGTTATTGGTCACGATTGACCAGTTACATAGTTTGTAAAGCATACGTGCGCCCACGTTGCCATCCCACTCAGCTTCTTGTTCTTCACCTGTAGAAACTTCGTTTAAATCAAAGCCCACGATTTGACGGCCAGAAGCTGCTAAAGTTGTAAATAAGAAAAACACTTCATCAGTTGATAAACCACCGATAACAGGGGTACCAGTCGAAGGGCAGAAGCGTGGGTCTAAGCCATCGATATCAAATGAGATATAAACTTTTTGTGGTAATTCAGAAATGATATCAGCCGCGATTGAAGCCCAGCTTTCGCCTTTGATTTGACGTTGTTTTGTCGGTAGATCAAAAAACGTTTTAATATCAGAGCGTGATTTAATAAAATCAAATTCTTCTTCACAGAAATCACGAATGCCCACTTGAACTAATTTTTGCGGGCGTGAACCTTCTGGTAAATTCATCACGTTATACATGATCGACGCGTGAGATTGTTCAAAACCTTGATAAGCTTTGCGTGTATCAGAGTGCGCATCGATATGTAAAATACCAACTTGGCCATTGTGTTTTTCAGTGATGGCTTTGATAGCTCCTAATGGAGTTGAATGATCACCGCCGATGAGACCAAATAATTTTCCAGCGTTAAGAATTTTTTTAGTTTCAGTGTAAACCCAATCAGTTAATTCGCGTGAAGCTTGGTTTACTTGCGCTGTTAATTTATCAATCGTAGCTTTGTCGTCAGATTGTTCGGTTTTTAAGTGGATAACTTTTTGAGCCATCTCTTTAAAGTTTTTAGATTTATTATTAATTTCTTCAGAAATTTCTTTCATAAAGTAACCAGCTTCATAAGCTGTTTTAGTTTCGAAGTCGAAAAGATCGATTTGTTCAGAAGCTTGGCGGATGATGCGCGGACCATTAGAGGCGCCTTTTCCGTAAGAAGTTGTGACCTCCCAAGGCACCGGTAGCATAACTAATTGGCATTCTTCTTCAGAAAGAGGGATGCCGAAGATGCCAAATTCAGATGAAATCGTCGTTGTGGCGTCGAATTTGGCTTTTCTTGTAGTGTCTGTTGAGCTCATAAAAACCTCGTTAGAGTTTAATAAAATATTAGTAAATTTAGCACTTTTGGTTATGGATAGATAGCTTGTGGGAATGGCCCCCGCAACAGAAAATTTCATTGTGATTTCAGATTTTTAGCTATCTGCGGCAATATTATATAAATTTCAAATTACCCCTTGATCACCGAACACGAATCATTATTCTAGCAACGAATTAAAAAGGGGAACTTTTATGAAATTCTTAAAACTTGTAACAACAGCTGCGTTAGCAATTAACTTAGCTTCTGTTGCACACGCGATAACACCAAATGCTTCTGCTCCAAAGGGCGGCGTATTTAACTATAACTTCGATGCTGAGCCTGAAAGCTTACATCCAATCATGGGTGGAGATGTTTACAATACATACTTCAATAATTACGTACACGATTCTATGTGCGCGCATGATTTCAACACTTGGGCTTACACGCCTCGTTTAGCTGAAAAATGGGAAGTTGGTAAAGACGGTTTATCTTTCACTTTCTTCTTACGTAAAGACGCTTATTTTCACAATGGTGAAAACGTAACTGCTGAAGACGTTAAAGCTTCTTTAGATGCAATCCGCGAACCTAAACACCAAGCTTTCAACGTAATTCCTTACTACGAAAAAATCGCTAAAGCTGAAGTTGTAGATAAATACACTATTAAGTTCACAGCTTCTGAAAAGTACTTCCAAAATTTAACTTCTTTATGTGACATGACGATCTTACCTAAATCAGTTTACGGTAATGTTGATAAATCTGTTAAAATGCAAAAAGAAGCAATTGGTGCTGGTCCGTACATGTTAACAAAATATGACAAAGGCCAATCAATCACAGTTAAACGTAACGACAAATGGTACGGTTGGAATGTTCCTGCTTTAAAAGGCTGGTACAACTTTGACCAAATCAATTTTCGCTTCACTAAAGATGATAACATCTTAGTTGAACGTCTTAAAAAAGGTGACATTGATTACGCTGAATTCAAATCAACTGATACTTTCTTAAAAGCAACTGGCAAGCCATTCAAACCTAAAACTGTGTCTCAAAAATTCATCGGTTTAGCTGTTAAAAATGAGATGCCTAAATCATACGGCTACATCGGTTTTAACTTTAAAGATCCAATCTTAGCTGACAAAAATGTTCGTTTAGCATTTGCTCATTTAGTAAATCGCGAAGAAATGAACAAAAAATTTGCTGAGAACTTAAATGATTTAGCAACTTCACCAGTTGCAATTCACACTGCGCAATCTCCAGATAATAAACCCATCGAATTTAGCCCAACTAAAGCTAAAGATTTATTAACTAAAGCTGGTTGGACTGATGCTGATAAAAACGGTATTTTAGAAAAAACAATTAACGGTAAGAAAACAGAGTTAAAATTAACTTTTATCTACGCTAATAAAGATTCTGAAAAACAATGGACTATCGTTAAAGAAGACTGCAAAAAAGCAGGTATCGAAATCGAATTAAAACTTTTAGAGTGGAACACTTTCATCAAGAACGTTGACGAGCGCCAAATGCAATTATGGGCAATGGGCTGGGGCGGCGGAGACGTTGAAGGCGATCCAAAACAACTTTGGCATTCTTCTGCGGCTGTAAAAGGTGGATCTAACTACGGTTCATACGCAAATCCAGAAGTTGATAAATTAATCGACGAAGGCCGCCAAGAATTAGACGTTAAAAAACGTAATGCGATCTTCAAAAAAGTTTACGGCTTAATCGCTGATGACGTTCCGTATGTATTCTTGTTTAACCGCAAATATGAGTACTATGGTATGTCGAACAAAGTTAAATCACCGGGCGATACTTTCAAGTATGACTTCGGTTTCAGAACTTGGTGGGCAGCGACGAAATAAATTTCGTCTCTTGTTTTGATCTGCCTCCGGCAGACCTTATTTTGAAGGAGTTGCTATCGCAACTCTTACATTGAATGAAGAAATTACTTAGTGAATAAATTAAAAACCCAAGACCTCTAGTCTTGGGTTTTTTTATTTGGCGGACATGGCCTAAAATTTAGACCTAATTCTTAAAATCGTTTGCTCTCTCAGTTCATGATCAGTATAAGCTTCGTATGTTCGTATACATCATTCGACGTATTCTATTAGCGATTCCTACCTTCATTGGTATTACTTTAATTACATTCTTGATCATCAATGCTGCTCCAGGTGGGCCGATTGAGCAGAAGTTACAAAAAATTCGTATGGGCGGCGGCGGAGACGGCGGACGTTCAACAGGTGTATCTCAAGAAATGCTTGATAATTTAGCAAAGCAGTATGGCTTTGATAAACCGATTCATGTTCGTTATGTGATCTGGCTTAAAAATATTACCAAACTTGATTTCGGCGACAGCTTTTCTTACCAAGAGCCTGTGATTGATGTGATCTCTTCAAAATTTCCGGTTTCATTATCGTTTGGTATCGCCTCTTTAATTTTAACTTACATTGTTTGTATTCCGCTGGGCGTGAAAAAAGCGATTAAAGCTGGAAGTGCCTTTGACCAAATTTCTGGTTTCTTACTTTACGTTACATATTCAATCCCTCCATTAGTTTTAGGGATTTTCTTAATCGTATGGTTTGCCGGCGGTTCTTACTTTGATTGGTTTCCAATCGGTGGAATCAAGGGTGATGACTACGACACATTATCAACGATGGCTAAAATCGGTGATCGCGCTTACCACTTCGTATTGCCTTTAACTTGTTACATGATCGGCAGTTTCACAGAGTTAACAATGTTAGTGCGTAACTCGATGTTAGATATTATTAAATCTGATTACATCCGCACAGCTCGTGCAAAAGGTCTTACTGACCACAAAGTTTATTACAAACATGCGTTACGTAATGCCATGATTCCGGTTGCTACTGGTTTAGGTGGATTTTTACGTGTGTTCTTAGCTGGTTCATTGATCGTTGAAACAGTATTCAACTTAGATGGTATCGGCTTATTAGGTTACAGTTCAATTCTTGCTCGTGATTACAACGTAATCATGGGATTAACATTCATTTCAGCCTTATTGTTATTAGTAGGAAATATCATCAGCGATATTATCTATGTAATGGTTGATCCACGTATTGATTTTAAGTAGCAGGCAGCAGATGAACTTTATTGAAAACAGATTTATTACTAATGAATTAACTTTAAAACGTTACCGCCGTTTTAAAAGAAATAAATTAGCCGTATTTTCATCTTGGACTATTTTAGCTTTATTATTTTTCTCATTCACTGCTGAATTCTGGGCGAACAGCAAACCACACGTTATGAAATACCATGGAACATATTACGTTCCGTTATTTAATGAATACCATCCAACGGTTTTTAATCGTGATGATATTTACGTGATGGATTACCGCTCTTTAGAATTTAAAGACGGTGACTGGGCTGTATGGCCGTTAGTTCAATGGGATCCATTTGAATCAAACACAGCCGTTGCAAGTTACCCTTCAGCGCCAACAAAATATAATCCAATGGGTACAGACGATCGCGGTCGCGATGTTTTAACTCGTTTATTATACGGTTTACGTTATTCATTTATCTTTGCCTTAGGTGCGTGGATTACTTCGTACTTAGTCGGTGTAACGATTGGTTCATTAGCTGGTTACTACGGTGGTAAAGTAGATTTAATTGGTATGCGTACGGTTGAAATTATTCAAACGATGCCTACGACTTTAATTTTGATCACGATTATTTCGATCTTCACGCCAAATCTATTAGTGCTAGTTTTATTCTTAGCGCTATTTGATTGGACGAAGATGGCTTTATATATGCGCGCTCAGTTTTTACAATTACGTAAGCGTGAATATGTTGAAGCTGCTAAAGCTTTAGGTTCATCTGATAAACGCGTTATCTTCAAACACATCTTACCAAATGCAATTACTCCGGTAGTTACGTTTTCTCCGTTTGATATTGCTGCCAACATTTCAGTTTTATCTTTCTTAGATTATTTAGGTTTAGGTTTGCGCGCACCGACTCCAAGTTGGGGTGAATTACTTCAGCAAGCACAAAAATACTTTACGACGGCAGAGTGGTTAGTATGGTACCCATCGGCGGCGTTAATTATTACGTTAACATTGTTAATTAATATCGGCTTAGCTGTACGTGACGCTTTCGATTCGAAATCGTCGGTAGGTTAATTCATTGGAAAGCCCCAGTAGACCTGTACTTTTAATCACGATGGGCGGAAGAGGATTCCGCTTTAAACATGCAGGCTACTTAGAACCAAAACCCTTCGTAAATGTATTAGGAAAACCCATGATCAAGCGTGTGCTTGATCTGTTTCCACAAAATTGGCCAACCGTATGTGTTGTGAATAACCAAGATTTTAATACGAATCATTTTCAATTTATTAAATCAGAACGCAGCGATGTGCGCTTTACAGAGATCGAACCTAATACCGGTGGCCCACTGCAAACGGTGATCGCGGGTCTTGAGATGATCGCTGATGATCAGCCGGTGTTTGTGACTTACTGTGATTACGGTAAAATCTGGGATGCTGAAGCTTTTTTAAATTTCGTAAATACAAATGATTCAGATATTTGTTTTATCGGTTATCGCGGCTTTCACGCGCATTACTTAACAAACAATATGTATTGTTATGCTAAAACCGAAGGTCATCAAATTTTAGATATTAAAGAGAAAGAATCTTTCTCGAAAAATCGCGAAGATGATTTTGCATCAACAGGTGGTTATTATTTTAAAAGCGCGAAACTTTTAAAAGAAGCCATTATCCAACAGCAAAAACAAAACTTAAGCTGGAATGGTGAATACTTTACGTCTTTAGCAGCTAAAGCTTTAATGAACGTGCGTGGTGATTTAAAAGTTCACGCTTATGAAATTAATAAATTTTTTCAATGGGGAACTCCCGAAGATTTAAAGGCCTTTGAATATTGGGCCGAGGTAAAATATGAAAATTTCCAGTGAGTGGTTTAATAAAAAATTATTCTTTGGTTTTTTAATCCTGGTTGCGCTTTTGACGTTTGTGGATTGGATTTTATTTGGTCGCACACCCATTCATGAAATCAAATCTGTAACTACAGCTGTCAGCGAAAAAATTGCTGGTCATAAAATGAGTGGCTTTGCAGGCGCGGCACAAGCGGCCGCGGTATCTGCTGCAGCAGCGGTTCAGCAGCAACCAGCGGTGCCAGTGTTTGATCCGACGAATGTAACAAAGGCGCAATTTAAAGAGTGGTTTGGTTCTGAGGTTTCGCAAATGAATCAATACCATGTGGATGCAGATGCGGTTCAGCAGCGTTATTTGCAGATAACAGCTAAAATGTCTCCAGCACAATTTAAAGAGCTTTCAGTGGTGGCGCGCACAAAATCTCCTAATATTAACGAGAGAGTTTTGGCCGCTTATTTGTTGGGATTTTCTGGTTACGCTAACGTGGGTGACTTAGCTGCTTTTGCTTCAAGCCCGATTGTGCTTGATGGAAAACCTGAAGTTCACACTGTGGCCGAGACTCAACAGGTGCAGGAGCGCGCTTTGCGGGTTTTGGCGATTGATCGCTTGGCAGATTTAGCTCACGGCGAAAATATTGCTGCCGCAAAAACAGCTCTGACAGAGCTTGTTAAGCTGAGCCAAACGGTGAAAGACCCGAGTGTAAAAGTTTACGCTGAGAATAAACTTAAAGAAATTTCTAAATAATTGATTAAATCTTGTTGAAACTGGTTCCATTTTGGGGTGAACTCGTTCCCGACATACCAGGGGGGCAGTCACATGAAACAATTATTATTAGTAGCAATGCTTGGCTTATCTTTATCAGCAAAAGCTGCAGTGGGCATCGGTCCAATCTCTCAACCAGACAACGGTAGCAATTCAGCAGGCTGTATTCCAGCTTCTGAAATGACTCAAATCGCGAAAGACTTTACTCAATTCTCTAATTTATCAGGTAAAGAATTTTGCAATGACAATTCACAAACAGCTTATTTACTTGCTGGTATTGAATTCATCCGTAAAGTTCAATTCACTCAGCCAATGACTAACAGTGCAGATCAGTTATTTAAAAATAACTTTTCTGGTGACTGGAATAAATACTTAACAAATTTAATCCACACTTTCCAAATCGAACAATCATGCCCAGTTGGCGTTATTGCTTTCGTTTACGGTTTTTTCCACCAAAACACGATGCACGTTTGCCCTGCGGCTTTAACGAATGCATTCACTCCGCTTGATTTAGCTTCTGTATTTATGCATGAAGCTCGTCACATCGAAGGTTACCCTCACACAACTTGTTCTCAAGGTCCTCGTGCTGGTCTTAACGGTGCTTGTGATAGCAAAATTTCTGACACTGGTTCATACGATGTAACTGTTGAAACGTATGCTCAATTAGGCCAATACGGTAAAGACATCAATCCGGCTTACCGTGCATTAGCTCAAGCGTCTTCTTTCATTTACGCTGCTGAAGCATTCCAAACTCCGGTTCAAATCAATAAAGACGAAGCTTTCTTAGCTTTAAACACTGACCGTGAAATGTACCAAATCGATTCTGGCTTAAAAGCAGCTACAAAAATCGGTGCGACAGCTAACTTCGGTCACATTGCAAAAAGCAAAATGGGTTTAATCTTAATCCCTGAAGATAAAAACTTACCAATGAGCAGAGTTTTCATCACAGGCGAAACAACTCCAATCGCTGGTGAATACAATGACAATGCAGCAACTCGCGGCAATGTTGTTGATTATTACTTCGCATGGACTTGGAATGCTCGTATCGAGAAAAACAAAGTTCAATTTTTCTGTGATAAACGTCAAAACCCAACTCAATCTGTAGTAGTACAGCTTGGTGCTGGTGAAGCATTATCAGTAGTTTACCCAGAAGGTTATACTCCTGAGAAAAATTACGCTTACGTTACAACTACAAAAGGCACAGTTAAAATTTCTTGCGAAGGTTCAACTGGCCAAATCGTAGCTGCTAACAACGTAACAGTTGATACAGATTTAAAACGCGTTCACAAAGCTGGCAGCACAATGCTTGGCTTAACAAACGACGGTCAATTATTAAACTTATCTGCAAACTCTAAACGTGTAGATTTAGGTTTAGGTACTGTTGTTGATGTGACTTCATTCACACGCGCAACTTTCTTCGATAAAAAGTAATTTTAGGTTTGCCGAAGGCAAATCAAAAAAAAGTAAAAAGGCTGATCTTAGGATCGGCCTTTTTTATTTTTATAAGGTGGACTTAAAGCCACGACTCTTCGAAAACTACAGTCATAGTTTTCGATCATCGTTCGTTATCTTAGCCAACCAATTAGTGTACGTATTGGTGATCTAAGAAGTCGTCTAGCGATAAATTAGAATATCAAATCGACTATGCGTTTTATAATCTCTAAGAGAATCAAAACTAGTCGTAAGTAATACTTAAGATTTCTGCGCAAATTCCGATACTTTACATGATCAAGTGTAAAATCCGTCATTCGGACTCCTTCCTGTTAGGGCAGAGACGAGCGACAATAAAAAGCGAAGTGGCTTAAGTCCATTTCGCTTTTTGCATTTAAAGAGCCAGAAATTTAGTTATAGTTATTCGGTGAACTCTTTTAAACCGATTCATTTTTTTATTCATCCTGTACCGTTAGCTGCGGTTGTATTGACTGCGGTGAATGATCATTTTTTGAAGTATCAATATCCAGGATTAATTACCGGTAAGCTTTCTGATTTTACCGGGTTGTTTTATTTTCCGTTATTTGTGTGTGCGATTGTTGTTCTGGTCGTGCGGTTGTATCGCAAAGACTATGTTTTTAATCGACGACTATTAATCACAGCGCTTGTTGCAACAGATGTGGTGTTTTGTTTATTTAAATTAAACTCTGCGCTTAAAAGTTTATTTGTAGATTGGTTTTCGCATCAGGTTTTTACGATTGCAGTTGCAAGTGATGCAACCGACTTAATCGCTTTAAGTGCAAGTGTAGCTTGTTACTATTTTGCGAGTCGGTTTTTTGAAGTGAAAACTATTGCGGAGTAAATGTAACTTGGCAAACCGGGTTGCCGTTATCTGAACAACTGTACACATGTAATGTGCCGCTGGCCGTACTTAATGAATAAGTACAAACACGCGTTAAACCACCAGTGATTGTTCCAGAAACTGTAGTTTGAACAGCGATATCTAAAGTCGATTTTGGAATACCTAAATCAAGAAAAGTCATACCAGCTGGAGTAACGATTGAACCAAAAGAAGTGCTAATGGCTTGGTTAGTTGTTGTCGCATTAGCACAGTTTGAGGCTGCGCCGTAATATTGGTATTCAGTGTCTTCTTTTTTTGAAGTCGCCACTGTTACAACAGATGCAATAACTAAACTTACGCAAGCAAAAATCTTTTGGTTCGTGTTCATTACTGAGCCTATTCCATTTCTTCTAAGTAAGTGTAGCCTGATAAACCCTCTTCGTAGTGTTTAAGTAAGGCTTTAGCTTCTAGTTTCGTAATGCCACCTGAAGCGATCGCTTCTTCTGTGTATTGGCGAACGCTATCAACCATTTCAGCGCGACCGTACTGAACGTAACTTAATACTTCAGTCACTGTATCACCTGGTACGTAGTGATCTACTGTGTAACCAGATTCATGAATTGAAATATGAACGGCATCTGTATCGCCGAATAAATTATGTAAATCGCCTAAGATCTCTTGGTAAGCGCCAGTTAAGAAGATACCTAAGAAATAAGGAGGATCGCCTTCTTTGAACGGGTGAATTCTTAAAGTTTTTTTAAATTCGCCTGTTTCAGTGTCGATGAATTTTTCGATCTTACCGTCAGAATCACATGTTAAGTCTGCGATTGTCGCTTCATGGTGTGGTTCTTGAGATAAATTATGAATAGGCATTACTGGAAACAACTGGCCCACAGCCCAAGAATCTGGAACTGATTGAAACACAGAGAAGTTACAGAAGTATGTATCACATAATTCTTCACGTAATTGTTCAACAATGTCTTCGTGATCTGGAGTTCTGCGCGCAAGTTCTAACATTTTCGTCGCGATTGTGAAGTGCATGTTTTCGCACCAAGCACGTTGAGTTAAATTTAATACACCGTAAGTGAATAAATTTAAGATCTCGTTTTTGGCCTGCATAGTATCATTGAAGCACTCATTCAGATTTTCTGGATTTAACTTTTCAAAGATGTACTGAAGATCCTGCATGATTGATGGATCTTTTTTAGTTGCAGGGTGTGGTGGTTGTTGGCGGTAAAGGTTATTTACGCCCATCACGTTAAAAATTAAAATCGAGTGATGCGCTACTAACGCACGACCTGATTCAGTAATGATATTTGGATGTGGAATATTTTTTTCATCACACATCGTTTGAATCGTTGAGACCACGTCATTAGCATACTCTTGTTCAGAGTAGTTGACTGAAGAATCAGAGTGACCTGATCCATCGTAATCAACGCCAAGACCGCCGCCCACGTCGATGTATTTTAAATTTGCACCTAAGAAATTTAATTCAACATAGAAACGAGCTGCTTCTTTTAATGAAGACTTAATTGATTGAATCGAAGGAACTTGAGAGCCGATATGGTAGTGAAGTAATTCTAAGCAATCTAACATTTCAGCTTTGCGAAGTGTTTCAACACCTTCAACGATTTCAGCTGCAGTTAAGCCGAACTTAGAACGAGCGCCTGCTGAATCAACCCATTTACCAGCACCTTGCGTGTTTAATTTCGCACGGAAACCAATTTTTGGTTTAATCGATAATTTTTTCGCTGCATCCATGATGAGTTTTAATTCATCTTTACGATCTACAACGATGATAATTTGGCGCCCTAATTTTTGAGCTAGTAAAGCAGTCTCAATGTATTCAGCATCTTTGAAGCCGTTACATACGATCACTGCATCTTTAGTGTCCATTAAAGAGAGAACCACTAATAATTCTGGTTTTGAACCGCACTCTAAACCTAGTTTGCAGTTTTTACCGAAGCGAACAAGCTCTTGCACTAAATGACGTTGCTGATTCACTTTGATCGGGTAAACGCCGCAGAATTGGCCTTTGTAGCCATACTCAGCAATCGCTTTTTGAAAGCAACCGTGAATTAATTGAACACGTTGATTAATGATATCAGGAAAACGAATCATGATCGGTACGCGAATACCACGATCTTGTAATTCTTGAGTTAATTCGTAAAGGTCAACTGAAGGGCCTTTTTCAGAAAATGGAGTTACCGCAACGTTACCGTTGTTGTTTACACGAAAATATCCGTTACCCCAATTATTGATTCCATACAGGGCAGCACTTTTTTCAGGGCTCCATGAAGCTTCTTTTGAGTAAGCAAAAGTTTGTAAAGGTGTCGATGATGACGACGGAACTGTTTCCATGGAACTCCCCCTAAAAAAAATATACTTTTTTTATACAGTTTTTTCAGGGGGGTGCAATAAATTATTTGCCTGCGATTAGATTTAAAATTTTTCCAGCTTTGTAAATTACCTTTGCTGGAGCAACTCCGTTCAGAGCTGCAGCCACAGTGGTAATCTTAAGAGCCTCGGCTACGGCTGTAGCTTCGTCAGCAGCGATAGCTAGTTCGACTGTGCCGCGCATTTTTCCGTTTACCTGAACGCCCATCGTGACAGTGTCGTCTTGGCAAAGTGCGGGATCGAATTTTGGCCACGCAGCCGTGACCACAAGGCCTGCGCCACCCATAGTGTGCCAAAGCTCTTCAGCTAAGTGTGGAGCAAATGGCTGTAATAATTGCGCTAATGGCAACAAGGCTTTTTTCGAACGGCATTCATGTTTGTAAAGTTCGTTCACCAAAATCATCATTGAGCTGATACAAGTGTTGAAGTTTAACGCTTCGATATCTTGCGAAATCTTTTTGATGGTTTTGTGTAATAATTTTTCGACTTCAGCAGGCAAGGCCGCATCGGTTGCAACCGTTTCGCCAGTCACATCGTTAGTCACTAAACGTTGAAGACGATCTAAGAATCTGCGAACGCCTTCGATGCCGTTTTCAGCCCAAGGTTTGTCTTTATCCATTGGCCCTAAGAAGCTGACATAACAGCGTAAAGCATCAACACCAGTTTCTTTAGCCACTTCATCAGCAGGAACGGTGTTGCCGCGAGATTTTGACATTTTTTCACCATCAGGCCCTAAGATCATTCCTTGGTGAGCTAATTTTTTGAACGGTTCATCGACAGAAATTAAACCTGCATCAAAAAGAACCTTTGTCCAAAAACGTGAATATAATAAATGGCCCACAGTGTGTTCAGCACCGCCCACATAAAGATCAACCGGAAGCCAATATTTAATCGCTTCAGGAGAAAATGGAGCTGTCGTGTTGTGTGGATCAGCATAACGCAAGAAATACCATGAAGAGCCCGCAGCTCCTGGCATCGTGTCGGTTTCTCTGCGGCCGTTTTTGTACGGAAGCCACTCTTGATTGTTTGCTAACGGAGATTCTCCAGAATCAGACGGTTCGTAGTTCGCAACTTGAGGTAAAATCACTGGTAGATCATTTAATGGAACAGGTTTGATTTGTCCGTTCTCATGATAAACCGGAAACGGTTCGCCCCAATAACGTTGGCGTGAAAATAACCAATCGCGAAGTTTGTACTGAATTTGTTTTTTACCTAAATTTTTCTCTTCTAAGTGAGAGTTCATTTTTTTGATGGCTTCAGTTTTAGTTAAGCCATTTAAGAAATCTGAATTAACTAATTTACCTTCGCCAGTGAATGGCAAGTCAGTTTCTGATTCTAAAACGCGTACGATAGGAATTAAAAATTGCGTCGCAAATTCAAAATCACGCTCGTCGTGGCCTGGTACGGCCATGATCGCGCCAGTTCCGTAATCCATCATCACGTAATCAGCAATCCAAATTGGAATATCTTTTCCTGTGACAGGATTAATCGCATGACCGCCAGTGAAGACGCCTGTTTTTTCTGTGTTAGCTTTGCGATCGACTTCAGATTTTTTAGCTGAAGCTTCGATGTAGCTTGCAACTGCAACAGCTTGGCCTTGTGATACGATTTGTTTAACTAACGGATGTTCTGGTGCAAGTACCATAAACGTTACGCCAAACATTGTATCTGGGCGGGTTGTGAAGATTTCAAAATCTGAATCTGAATTTTTAACTTTAAATTTGACGACAGCGCCTTCAGATTTGCCGATCCAGTTGCGTTGGCCTTCTTTAGTGCGCTCTGGCCAATCTAATTTATCTAAGTCATTTAATAAACGTTCAGCGTAGTCAGTGATTTTTAACATCCACTGCTTCATCGGTTTACGAATAACGGGGTGACCACCGCGTTCAGATTTACCATCGATAACTTCGTCGTTGGCTAAAACTGTTTTTAAAGCCGGGCACCAGTTCACAGGAACTTCTTTTTGATAAGCTAAACCTTTTTCAAAAAGTTTTAAGAAAATAAATTGCGTCCATTTATAATAGCTTTCATCACACGTTGAAATTTCGCGCGACCAATCGAAGCTAAAACCATAACGTTGTAATGTGGCTCTGAAACTTTCGATTGATTTTTGCGTAGTGATTGCAGGGTGAACGCCAGTTTGAATCGCGTACTGTTCAGCGGGTAAACCGAAAGCATCATAGCCCATCGGATGTAACACATTAAAACCATTTGCACGTTTGTAACGAGAAATAATATCTGTCGGAGTGTAAGAAGCGATGTGACCCATATGTAAACCAGATCCTGATGGGTACGGGAACATATCCAAAGCATAGTACTTCGGTTTAGTTGAGTTGTTGTCTGCCTTGTAAGCCTCAGCTTTAGTCCAGGCCTGCTGCCATTTAGATTCGATTTCATTGTGTTTCATGTAAACCACACTATATCTAAAATCTCATAATGAGAAGAATTGTTAAAAAACTGCGAAAAAATGGTGCGGTTTGTCTCTAGAAAGTTCATTTTTTTGCCGATAAATTATGTATGAAAAAGGATCCAAAACAGAGGCCCATTTTAGTACTAGATGAGGACCCGGATACGCTTGAATTAATGGCTGAACCCCTTCGTTGGGAAGGTTATGACGTTCATGGCTTTACTTCTGAAGAAAAAGCGACTGAGGCGTTGAATTACTTACGTCCTCAATTAATTATTTTAGATCCTGATTTTGCTGAAGGTAATGGCTTTCATTTCGTGAACAATTTGTTCTCGACGTTGCAAAAAGTTCCGGTGTTGGTGGTTTCTACAAATCCAACGACTGAGAAAATCACTCAATTTTTAGATTTAGGAGCTTCTGATTTTATCAGTTCTCCGTTTGTTCCTATGGAGTTTTTGGCGCGTGTTCGTACGCAATTACGTATGCGTGATATGCAAGAAGAGCTTTTAGCTTCGAATCACAAATTACAAGAAATGATCGAGATCGATGACCTTACTGGGTTATTTAATACTCGTTCTTTATATTCAAAATTAGAATTCGAAATCGAACGTGCTCAACGTTTCGAACGTCCGGTCACAGTGATCATGATCGACATGGATAAATTTAAATCTGTGAATGATGGACATGATCATTTATTTGGAAGTTTCGTTATTTCTGAGGTGGGTAAGATTATTCGCCAAAACACGCGTACGGTGGATATTCCAGCCCGTTACGGTGGTGATGAATTTTTAATCGTGCTTTCAGAGATTCCACTTTCGGGTGTTGAATTTTTCTGTGAGAAGCTACGTAATCGCGTTGAACAGCACACGTTCAGCTCGGGCCCTGACTCAATTAAATTAACTTTATCGATCGGCTTTGCCACTTACGATGGCGATCCTACCCAAATGATTACCGGCAAGGAATTAGTGCGTAGAGCAGATTCTGCCTTGTATGAAGCTAAACACCAAGGCCGTAACCGTGTAATTAGTTATGACCCTAAATATGACCGTTTACATAAGTTTGAAAAGTCTTCTGTAAGCGCACTTTTTGAGAAAAATAAGAAGACAGCCTAATTCGCTTATGCGATAAAGCTGTCCATGGAAAACGCCCCTGTAAACGCAAACAGCCCCATCGAAAAATTTGATAAAGTCGACTACTTTAAGCATGTAAAAACGCTTAAGCGCCCCATCATTAATTTAACTCGCACATTGCCAAAACCAACTGAATATTCTTTAGCTTTAGATAACGAATACAAAGACTTCGCATTCAACGAAGAGCGTTCTCCTGAAAACAAAGGTTTATGGCGTTCACAGGTTTTTAAAACTGTTGATAGTCATCCGATGGATGTTGAAATTGGAACTGGTGCTGGTCATCACTTTGCACACTGGTCGACACGTTATCCTGAGCGTTTGTTAGTTGGTTTAGAATTAAAATATAAACCGTTAATTCAATCGATTCGCCGGGCTCGTATGGGTGGAAATAAAAATGCAGCGATCTGCAGATATCATGCATTTAACTTAGATTTATTATTTTCTGCTGGCGAAGTGAATAACGTATTTATTCATTTTCCAGATCCATGGACTTCTCCGCACAAACCTAAAAATCGTGTGGTAAACCGCCTTATCTTAGATTTACTTTTCGATATGCAACGCCCGGGTTCTTTTTTAGATTTCAAAACTGATTCGCGTGAATATTTCTTATGGGCATTAGAAGAAATTGCGGCGTCTAAATACCGTGTTGAATTTCAAACTTTGAATTTATACTCTGAAAACAACAAGTATAAAGACGAAAACTTTGCGACAGGATTTGAGAAAATATTTACGAAGCAAGGTATCGAAATCAATTTTATTCGTTTAATTAAAGATTAAATTCTATTTTTCACTCTTGTGCCGGATGTTGACCGTCGTCAGCTTGCGGCATTAAGCTTTAAGGCTATGAGTGAAATTCCTACCTTAGAAACTAAAAGATTAATACTTCGCGAAGCTACTGAAGCGCATGCTTCTGACTGGCAAAAACACTTTGATGATTATGAAGTGATTCGCAATTTATCTCACTTCGTGCCGTGGCCTTACCCTGAGGATGGAGCTCTTTCTTTTCTAAAAAATCTTGTCATACCTAATCAAGGCAAAGACCGCTGGGTCTGGGGAATATTTTTAAAAGAAAATCCGAATGAACTTATTGGCTGTGTTGATCTTTGGCGACAAGGTAAACCTGAAAATCGTGGTTTCTGGTTAAGCCGCAAACATTGGGGAAAAGGCTACATGACTGAAGCTGTAGAGCCAGTGACGGATTATGCGTTTAACGAATTGGGATTTTCAGTTTTGTGTTTTGCTAACGCCGTTGGAAATGCAGCTTCCCGTCGTGTGAAAGAAAAAACGGGTTGCCGCCTTATTGGTGTAGAGCCTGCTAAATTTGTTGATCCGAAACTGACAGAACATGAAGTTTGGGAATTAAAAAAAGAAGATTGGTTAAAGTTTCGCGCGTAATAATTTACCAATACGTTGTTGCTACAGTTAAATCTTGATCGATAAAAACCTGACAACTTAGGCGCATAATGTCTGGCAGTTTGTTGCGCTGAGCAGTTTGAATTTCAAGTGCTGTGCGGGTGCCTTGTGGAGTCATTAAAACAGCACACTTTGAGCAGATTCCTTCGCCGTGGCAGCTAGAAGCTACCGGGAGGCCTGCTTCGATCAGTGCGTCCATAAGGTTTTTCCCGTTGGCTACGGGGATTTCCAAATTCTTTTGTGGAATCGATAGAGTTGGCATATAAGAAAAGTATGAATCAAGATCGTTCGGCGCACAAATTTATTTTGTTAGGTGCTAGCCGCGGGCTAGGGTGGGCGACCTATCAGGCCTTAGCTAAAAAATATCCAGCTGCAGAATTTTTATTGGTTTCGCGTAAAATTACTGAAGGTAATTACCAATCGTTTAAATTTGATTTCGCTAAAGAGCTTTCTTCTGACTTTTTAACCAAGCTTTCTGATTTTAACCCCACGACAATTATTTATTTTGCCGCTGGCGGGCCGTATGGAAATTTTCAAGAAAAAAAGTGGACTGATCATCAGTGGGCCCTGCAAGTGAGTTTTTTATTTCCAGCACAATTAATTCATTCGTTAATGCAAAAAGCGCCAAGCACTTTAAAGAAATTCGTGGTTGTGGGTTCTGCCATTGCCGAGAATAAACCAGATCCTGGTGCTGCTAGTTATTGCGCAGCAAAACATGCCTTAAAAGGTTTAGTTTCAACCCTTAAAGAAGAAAACAAATCTGCATTCAAAATCGACTTGTTCTCTCCCGGTTATATCGAAACTGACATGCTTCCAGCTCATAGCTGGCCTCGTCAGCAGGGGTTGGCTGCGTCTGCTGAAAATGTAGCTTTGCAGCTTATCGATTCTTTAGATTAACCAATAGGCGTTATCTCTTTTGTCTATCAATTCGATTCGATAAACTTTAACATCTCTAATGAATTATCGAGGTGAATATGTCAGAGCAAAAAATTGAAAATGTAATTATTGTTGGTTCGGGTCCTGCAGGCTTAACAGCTGCTGTTTACACGGCTCGCGCAAATTTAAATCCTTTGATGATCGAGGGCGAAGAAGCCGGCGGTCAGTTAATGATTACAACTGAAGTCGAAAACTTTCCAGGTTTCGCTCATGGTGTTACAGGGCCTGAATTAGTTGCGGTTATGCGTAAGCAAGCTGAGCGTTTCGGAACTCGTTATATCACTCGTAACGTCACTAAAATTGATTGTTCAACTAAACCATTTAAAGTTCATGTTGGTAACGATGTGCACTTAACTCATTCTATTATCGTATCGACGGGTGCTTCGGCTAAGTACATTGGTTTACCTTCAGAAAAACAATACATGAACCGTGGTGTATCAGCATGCGCAACTTGTGATGGCGCGTTTTTCAAAAATGTTGAAGTAGCCGTTGTTGGTGGTGGTGATACAGCGATGGAAGAAGCTAACTTCTTAACTCGTTTTGCAACTAAAGTATTTGTGATTCATAGAAGTGAAAACTTCAAAGCGTCTAAAATTATGTTAGACCGCGCTAAAGCTAATCCTAAGATTGAATTTATTATGAATACGACTGTTGAAGAAGTCATGGGCGATGGTAAATCGGTGACAGGTTTACGCTTAAAATCAACAACGACTGGCGACGTTACGACTAAGAACCTGCAAGGTTTGTTCGTAGCCATTGGACATCAGCCTAATACGAAGCTTTTTAATGGACTGCTTGAGCTAAATGATGTGGGATATATCAAGACAAAACCAGGCACAACATACACAAACGTTGAAGGTGTGTTTGCCGCAGGCGATGTGCAGGATTCTGTATACCGCCAAGCAATCACTGCAGCCGGTACTGGATGTATGGCAGCTATTGATTGCGAACGTTGGTTAGAAGCACAACACGCTTAAGCGTAGGATAAACATGACAAAGAAATTAAGCACCTCTGATTTGATCCGCAAAATTGAAAAACTGACTAAGCAACGCATTGCTGGTCAGGAAGTGGTGGCCTTAGATCAGTTTCGTGATGCTCAACAAAAACTTCATCCGACAACGATTCTTGTGATCGAGGATGAAGAGACGCAAAGAAACTCTTTAAAAAGAATTTTAGAATCAGATGGCTATCAAGTTAAGTTAGCCGCTGATGCTCCTGAGTTAACGTCGATCTTAGACGAAGATGTTGAAATTAATTTTATCATTATGGATGTCGGTTTACCTTGGGTGAACGGTTTTGAATTAGCGCAAATGTTAAAAGAACACCGCGAATTAAAACATATTCCGTTAATTTTCTTATCGGCTTCTGCTGAAGAAGAAGATCTGCAAAAAGGCCGCGAAGTGGGCGCAGATGATTACATCAAAAAACCTTTTGATATCGAAAAATTAAAAGTTCGTATCAAAGAAATTTTAAATTCGAAAAATTAAAAAAATTTTAATTAAACAGGTTAGCTTGTTTTTTTAATATGTGTTTGCTTAGTGAGGTAATCATTAAGCAAATTCGTTAGACGCTGCTTAAGGTTTTCTGAAGGGCTGATAAAGCGCACACGCTGAGTTAAACCATCACCAACAGTTTCAGCGCGCATTTGCACACGGCCATTCTGTGGATTAAGTGAATTACGATTCACAACGACTAAGTCAAATTGCACACCATAAAAATCAAAAGGGATATTATCTTCTAACAGAGACCCTGTTAAAGAAATATTTTTTGAATAACTTTTAAAAGTTTTACCTTTTTGCGAAATTAATAAAATTTCAATTTTTAATTCATGACGTTCAGCACGGTTTTTATAAGCTTCGCTGATTTCTGTGAAATCTAGCTGTTGTGGAGGTTGGTCATTGGCCACTTGCTCGAGTGTTTCGCTGTTATAATCTTTTTCCATGCTATCAGGAACTAAAGTTTCTTCAGATGAACTAACCATAGTTAAAGCTTTGCCACCTTTTTTAGGAGCTGTCGGCTGAGGTTTACCCAGTGGCTGTGACTGATGCTTAACCGCCGGTTGAGCATTTCTAGTTATAGTCTCTAGTTCTTGCTTAGATTGCGCTTTGTTTTTATTTTGAATTTGGGCATGGATATGAGCTTTTACGTTTTCTTCTGAGGCTAAAGCACCACTCACAGAAAAATCTTTTTGATCGCTGTTTAAAAAATCTATTAACAGCTGCCAATTGGCCCAACCCTGTGTCCACACGTAAAATCTTGTCCAATCACGCTCATGCAATTTAAGAATTGCTAATTGCAACTGCTCGGTTTGCAGAGGCTGAGATTGAATTTTGGTGATACCATCAAGTAGTACCCAAGTTTTACCGGTCGTCGACATGCGTTCTTTATCGGTTCAGAGGAGAATCTTTTTGAGGCTAGGTGTTTTTCAGAGTGAAAACTTTGATATTTCTGGATGATGGTCCAGTAAACTTTTGTCTCAGTTACAGAGATAATAATGGCTATGAATAAATTGGTCATGATTATGTTGGTTTTTGGTGGTTTTTCCAAGGCTTTAGCTGAGGAAACTTACGGGCTATTAATGATCGTTAAGGGTCAAGTGCAAGTCGCAAAAATGAAAACCCAACCTGTCAGTGCAAAAGTGGGCGGTAAAGTTTATCCCCAAGATACAATTATTACGGGTAAAGATTCGCGCGCTAAAATTGTGATGAGCGATCGTAATATTATCAACGTCTTGCCCGAAACAAAAATTCGTATAGATCAGTATATCAACGACACAAAAGAAAAAAATGTGCGTTTAAGTTTAATTGAAGGCAAAATTCGCACGAACGTAGAACAAAAATATGATAACAACGAAAATAAATTCGAAATCAAAACCCCATCTGCCATCGTAGGTGTTCGTGGTACGCAGTTTCTAACTAGTTATAATAAATCATCGAATACCACAGGGGTGACGACATTTCGTGGTGAAGTTATTTTTCGCGGACTAGATAAAACATCTGATAAGTTAACTGAAGCCGTTTTAGTTAAACGTGGTGAAACTTCAGAGAACGAAAGTGGCAGAAAACCCGGATCGCCAGTTAAAATGAGCCCTTCAGAGTTCAAGCGTATCGAAGGTGATACAGCAGTCAGAAAAGAAGGCCAAGGTTCTGATCAGCAACTTGTTTTAGTACCTAAAAACGATCTTACGCCGATCACAGCTATTCAAGACCGCAATGATAATTTATTAGGTGATTCTGCTAAAAATATTATTAATAAACCGGCTAAAGTTAACATCATCATCGAACGGTAAATATGAAAAATATCATTATTATTTTAACGAGTTTTTTAAGTGTACCAGCGATGGCGCAATCACAAGCCCCGGCGCAGCCTCCGGTTTTATCACCCTTGCAGGTGCAAAGTTCAGCAGTTGATGAAATTCAAATTACGCAAGAAGATCGTAAATCTTTTGCTCAAGCCTATGAGTTTTATAAAAAAGAACAATTTGAATCTTCAATTGCTGTTTTACAAAAGTTAAAATCTGACACAAGTCTGACACCCGCTATTTATTATTTATTAGGTTTAAATTATTACCGTATTAATAACTATGACTTAGCTGATCGCTATTTATCAGAAGTTACTAGCATGAACGCTATTCCTGAAATTTCATTAGCTTATTATTATTTAGGATTAACTCAGTATTACAAAAGCGAATATGAAAAAGCTGTAAATAGTTTTGAATTATCGATTGATACTTCAAAAGATCCAGAACATGACCGACGCACTGAAAGATTAATTGAAAAGTGTATTCAAATTCAAAATCAGCTTGAATTGGATAAAATGAAATACACTCTGGGTTTTACAGCTGGTTATGGTTACGACAGTAACGTCTTAAACGTAGCCCCACACCAAGATGTTGTGACTGGACATACGCTTAATACCAGTGGATTTATGGCGTATAAATTATATCAAGATCAAACTTCGGTGATTGAACCATCTTTTTATGTTTCTGATAGCCGCACTTTTGATTATACATTAAAAGCAACTCCAGAAATTCAAGCTGCAGATGCATCAATTATATTAGCGACGATTCCTTATAGATCAAATGTAGATGGGTATCGCAGCGGAACAGCATTTAATCTGGGATTATACATGTTGCCGGCTGATTCTAAGACACGTGAATTGTCGATCACGTTGATTTATTTAAAACAAACATTAGGCTCGAAATTAAGTTCTGATTTAGATCTTGATGGTCAGTTGATCATCGGCCGCGATCAATCGCAGTTAACCTTTGCAGATGCTGAAGATAATCAAACAGCGATTAAATATGATATCTCTGGCGCCTTAAAGTATTCAATGCGCCGAATGCAAAGCGTAACTGGCGAATTAGGATTTATTTTAAATGATGCTGAGGGCGACAATGCTAGCTATTACAAGGCTTACACAAACTTGAGTTACGTGTTGCCATCATTTAGCAATTCATTTTCAACATTTAAATTGAGTTACGGAATCACGAATTACAATTTATCTGAGTTGGCTCGTCGTGATAACCTGGCGGCAATTACTTATTCAGTCTCAAAAGACATCAGTAATCGTTCAACGATCAATGGATATGTGGGTCTTTCGCAAAACAGATCAACGATTGAAGATTATCAATACGCAGATAGTTCTATTGGTTTTCAATATGTTTATTTAACTCGGTTTTAATTCTTGCGGCGTTCAAAAACGCCGTCCCAAGGTTCTTGCATTGGATTTTTTTGGCAGTGCTGTGATCTTTCTAAATACATCTGACATAAAAAATCATCAGGTTTAATCTTAAGTAAATTTGCGAATGCTGCTTCAGCTTCGCTAAATTTTTGTGTATAAAATAAGGCTAATCCTTGGTGATAACTGTCAAAAAACGGCATGTCTTTATGAGTTGTACCTTGCGAGATAAGTTCATAAATTTTAACAGCACGATTTTTACCTTTAACACGAACATTATCGACCTCGCGGGCAATAAATTCGGTTTTCACTTCGTTATAAGTATTTTCTGAAATCAAAATTTGAGCTTTATAGCTTTTTGTTAGACTCTCTACGCGTTGGCCTAAGTTTACTTCATCACCGATTACGGTATAACTTTGAATTTGGTCTGAACCAATATTACCCGCAACCATGACTCCCGTATTTAGACCAATACCGATTTTAAGTTCTGGCCAGTTACGCTTTTTAAATTCGACATTAACTTGGGCCAACTTTTCAATACATCTTAAGGCTGCTAAACACGCCTTTTGTGGATGGTCAGGATAATTTAATGGAGCACCAAATAAGGCCATAATCGCATCACCCATAAATTTGTCAATCGTGCCATTATAGCCGAAAATGATTTCTGACATTGGGGTGAAGTATTTATTTAACATGCGTGAAAGCTCTTGTGGGTCCATTTCTTCAGATAAAGTTGTAAAGCTTCTGATATCTGAAAAGAAGACGGTCATATTTAGTTTTTGACCTTTAAGCTCTAAGTTTTCTTGGTTTTTAAGAATCTCTTCAACGATTTCTTTAGACACGTATTTTGAAAATGTATTTTTGATCTCTTTAGATTTTCTAGTTTCAAAGATGTAAATGTAAATTAAGAAAATGATGTAGATTGAAAATGTAAATACAATTGTCGGAGCTAACAATTCAAAATATAAATTGCGATTAAAGTTAAACAAAGTCACTTTGTACAAAATATAATTAATAAATAATACGTAAACTGAGGCAATTAATAGATTGCTGTATAAAAATAAACCCACAATCGTAATGGCTAAAAATAATAGAACAGCTACAGAGATGTTAAATTCACCTTGTAGAACGTTGGTAAAAGTCTGATCAAATAAATTACCCAATACGGTTAAGTGAATTTCTACGCCGGGTAAGTCTTTTTCAACAGGTGTGTTTCGTAAGTCGAAAATGCCTGTGGCCGTTGGCCCCATCACCGCAGATTTGCCTTTAAGCCATTCAGCTTTATTCACCGTATGGGGTTGCCCGTTAATATGAATCACCATTTCTGGGTCGTCATTGTGAAATAGATCACGCGCTGAAACATAAGGTATCGAGTTTTTTCGGCCATAGTAATTAATAATCAGTCGCCCATTCGAATCAATCGGAAGCGACATAATATCTTTATCACTTTCATTATCGCGAATGATCACATTACTGATCGTTTTAATATTGTTTTCAAGTTTAGGAACAAATATCGCCTGATAACCTGTAGCTAGTAAGTAAGTTTGTAAGGCTAAAGAGGGAATAAAGCTTAAATTAGTTTTATTACCCGCACGATAAATAAGAGGGTAATGTCTGATCACGCCATCAAAATCTAAATAGGCATTAAACGTAGCTGTATATTCTGCTGCTGTTTGAACTTCGTTAATATTTGCGGGCCAACTTGCATATTGCGGAATGAGTAATTGGTTTACTTCGTCTTTAAATTTTTTAATTTTGTCATTTAACGTAGGTAATTTTTCAAAACCTGCTATGCGATCAAGTGTTGAGTTGTAGGATTTAAGTAAGCCCTGACTGGCATCTTTTAAGTATTCGTCATCTTCTTGCAGCCAGCGGTAACAGTAATTCACTAAATTACGACTTTTTTCGGCGATCAGACTGTTTTTTTGATAGAAGTCTAAATCTTTCACTGAGCTTTTATTGATTCGCTTTAAATACGAAGCTTCGAATTGTTCGTCAAGATTATCAAATATCGCTTTTAATTCGTTAGTAAAAAACACCTGTTCAAATTGCGAGTTGCTGTCGTCGAAAGTCAGCGTTGCATTTAAGGTTACGATTTTATCGCCACCACTGCGGCGAAAGGATTCGACAAAGCAATAATCCTGATAGGGTGGATTTTCATAAAGAATAGGGCCTTCGCCGAACGTACCAAGCACAATCTGTGCAGGGTATTTTTTAATAACTTCTTCTAAGCGGCTATCAGCTTTTTTATCTTGAGCTTCTGAAAAGATGATATCGTTGGCGATCACCTTGACGCCGTTTTTCATGCTGTTATCCCAGATGGTGGCGATAATTTCACGTGACCAAGGCCAGCGACCCAATTCACGTACAGAATCTTCGTCGATATCAATTAAGAATACATTTTGGTTTTTTTGGTGTTCATCTCTGTTTTTAAAAAAAGTGTCGTAAATTTTATTGTTAAACTCGAATAGAAAACTATAAAAAACATTACTTTCGACAATCTCGGGATTATTTTGAATGCTCTTGTACTTTAGATTAAGCATCGTAAAGCTTAAAAAAAGTAAAGAGGCTAAAATAACTCCGTAGATTTTAATTTTCATTTATTTTAAATCGCTTTTTTACGGTGCGAATTGTTTTCGCAAAAATTAAGGCTTTCAATCAGCTGGCTGCGTAAAGTCTGCGATGAGCAATTAAATTCTAAGTATTGGCCGTTGCCAGTAACCATAACTTTGCCCTTAATTTTAATTTTTTCGAAAAATTTATTTTGAGCCGCTGAATTAATAATAACGACATCTAATTCACTATTGTGGAAATGATTGGGGATAACCTTGTCACACAAACTGCCATCTTGTGTAGGGTTTACAGCATTTGCACGAAAGATCATACCTTGTTTGTTCATCATAACGATTTCAATTTTATGAGCTGAAGGTTTTTGAAATTGAACGGCCAAAGTTTTGATATTATCAATACACGAATTCGTAAATGTGCGCTCGATTTCATCTTGGGTGTCTTGATCAACGGCCTTCATTTGCAGTTTTGATTTAGCTGGCGTTTGTTCAGGTTTATCAGCACCCATCGAAGTTAATAAAGTTAAACCTGCAAAGGGCGAAGCACTTGAAGTCATTAAAAGTTTTAGGGGCTTCCAAGCAGTTTCATCACTGCGTGAAAAATAGAAGCTATTGATATCTTTAGGGCGCATTTTTAAAATGGTCATTTGCGCTTCATCAGTCGCAAGATCGGCCGTTTTTGTTTTCGTTTCAGGATCGTAAAAACACCATCTCACTTGATCGTTTGAAGTGTCACCCATGTTTGCTCCTATTCGTATGTCCAATCCAAATTTATGCCAAATTGGTTTGCTGTGTAATTTTTGTGACTGAATGTACCGCCAGTAATAAAACCTTGGTGTCCGTGTGTTCTGCCGATAATTGAAGTGCCAAAAAATTCTAAGTTGATTTCATCATCATATTTTTTAGCGTAAATTAACGAGAAACTATAAGTTTGATCACTGCGCTTACTTGTTGAGTTAGTTAATGAAGCAGAGCCTGCAGGTAAGTTTTCTTCTTGGTAGGCTGTATTTGAATAAGATATTTGCGTACGCAAGGTGTCTTCGTCAGTAAAATCAATACTGTGAGCTAGATCAATGCTGGTGATTGCGTAATTGCCAAACACTGTGCCGTAGACGGCAATCGGTGCTGTAGAGCCATCAAAGCTGTAGTCAGCCGCATGATCAAAGGTTTGGCTTTGAGTGATCGTGCCGTATAAAAGCTGGCTATCAAACACTTTAAAAAGTGAGAGTGAAAGTGTGTGAGTTGATTTATACTGAAATTCAATATTGCGACTATAACGGTAAGTGGCTGTTGCAAATTTATCATCAGCTACCAGATGAAATAAACCAACACGAGCAAAAGCATCGTTTGCAGCATCTTTAAATTCGAGTTGTGATTTACTTAAGCCTAAATCCCATGAAAAAGTATTGCGCGCACTAGTTTTTTTAGAGTTTCTGAATTTAACAGAATAAGTTTCAGATTCGTTTTGTGTTTCTTTGCTAGACCAAGCAAAGCTCATATCCACATTGATATATTTTTTAACGGTTTTATCTTTTTTAATATAAAAATCTAATGAGGGGTTAACACGATAAGTGCCATCAATGATATAAGACGCGGGCTTTTCATCGACGGTAATGCTTTTAGCTATAGACTCTTTGTTGGTGTTGGTGTCGTAAGTTGTATTAAAGTAAACAACCGCGCGAAACGGGCTGTACTTATTGTGTACGGCATTTTTTAAAACCTGAGCCGCATCTTTAACCCAGCCACGTTCATCATCGTCATCTAAAATTAAGTCTAAAAAATAAGTCGTTTTATCGTACTCGTCTTTGATAAAGTAATTTTTAGCTTTCCAGTAGCGAATGATATTTCTTTGGTAATCAGTGAGTTTAATTGGGCTAATGTAACTTAAAACTTTTAGTGACGTGTCATAGTCTTCGATCTCGTAATAACTTTGAGCTACGTAAATGTAATATTGAAAAGTAGCTTTTTTAGGTCTTTTTAATTCGTAATCTTCAGTGATGCGTTTAAAATCACTGCGTGAAAGATCAAGCTTGGCTTTAGCTTGGTTTAAAATCGATGATTTATAGTTTTTACGATCTAGATTGTTAATAATTGATTCGGCAAATTCTAACTGCCCACGATCAACTGAACAGTCGGCAATCTTAGCTAAATAATCATTCTTTTCATCATCAGGAACAACATTCCAATTTTCTTTGAGATCGCGCGTGAAGTATTCACAATTTTTATTAAGATAAAGGCCATTAATATATTTTAAATTGGCAGCGAATGCTGTTGCCGAAAAACAGTGAATAAGAAGTAGTACAAAGATGAAATGCCTCACGATATAAATTTATCATAAGGCGTCATGCTTGATCATTGTTAAAAGAGGCTGGACTTACCTAAAGACGAGTCAGCCCAGAGAGTTATGTTATTTTCTTGGAGTAATCGTATTCGTATCCGGAACAGATACAGACGGAAGTCCAACAGTAGTTTCAGCGCGCTTTGCAGTTTCTTGTGCTCGACGAGCGATTTCGGCTTCGGCTTTAATCTGCGCTTCTTCGATGGCTTGCTGTCTTTTCTGTTGTTCTTCTTCAATTTGTTTTTGCTTTTTAGCCTGCTCTTCTTCGAGCTGTTTTTGTCTCTTGGCTTGTTCTTCATCTAATTGTTTTTGTTTTTTAGCTTGTTCATCTTCAAGCTGTTTCTGCTTCTTAGCCTGTTCGCCTTCAGATTCTTTTTGACGACGTCCTTGATCTTGCTGTTGCAGTTGCTGATGATCACTTGAATTACTTACGGCAGTCGTTGCGACTTCTTTAACTTGTTCTTTAGCAGGTTCTTTAGAAGCTTGTGTGCCTGCAGCTTTTACGTCTCCAGACTTAGCATCTCCCGATTTAACATCCGGCTGAGAAGCAGCATCTTTTTTAGGATCGTATTGGTAACCTAAATCTTTATCCTCTTTTTGACGAGATTCTTTTTCTTCAGGTTTTAAATCACGCGGTTGTTCGGTTTTAGATTGTTCAACATCAACTTTAACAACCTGATCAGGGCGTACAAACACCGGAGGAGTTTGTCTTTCACGATCGAGCATTTTAGTGACGGCCACTAAGCCTTCGATAGTTATAACTTTAGAAACTTTTTTAACAGCATCATATTCAGTTGTAAAAACTGTACCGCGTACACCGGCCACCGCCGACGGAGTTTTAACTTGAAACTTATTTTTAGCGCCATCGTATTTTTGATTCACTGTAGATTTGATTTTACCAAAGTCGACTTTTAATTCGACCTCTTTTTCATCTTGATTTGGTTTGTAAACATATTTTGCGATTTCAACTCGTGATCGAGGGTAGACGTCGACTAAGTTTGAATCGATCATCGTAATACGCGCTGTACCTGATTCTGATTCGATAATATCTGATTCTAAAATCGTATCGTCTTTTTTAATTAGAATTTTAGCTGATCCACGCTGAATAAAAACTTGGCCTTTTAAAATTGTGACCTTACCAGCGATTGCACCACCAGCATTTACATTCAGTGCTATAAATAAAATGATCGCAAAAGAAAAGGTGAACTTTTCAAAAATACGTCCCATAAGTACTCCCATAATATCGATATCTATAGGATATCAGGGGTAAAAATAAGAAAACCACGCATTATCTAATTTTCTCAAATTAGGATAAACACGTGGTTCACTATGAAACACTAAATTGTAGCGGGTACTTTAATACAACGAGCGAAGTGACCTGGAGACTTTTCTTCAAGTTCAGGTTTGATCTGAGTGCACTCTACAGAAGCCATCGGGCAGCGTGGATTGAAATAACAACCTGGAGGCGGCGCGATCGGCGATGGCACATCACCAGTTAAGATAATGCGCTCTGGACGAGGTTTAGGATCAGGAATTGGAATCGCTGATAATAAAGCTTTCGTGTAAGGGTGTAATGGATTTTTATATAATTCATCAGCTTCAGCAAATTCAACGATTTGACCTAAGTACATCACGGCTACTTTTGTTGAAACGTGTTCAACAACTTTTAAGTCATGGGCGATGAAGATGTAAGTTAAGCCAAGTTTTTGTTGAAGTTCCATTAACAAGTTGATCACTTGCGCTTGGATAGAAACGTCAAGCGCAGAAACTGGTTCATCACAGATAATGATTTCTGGATTCACTGCTAAAGCGCGCGCGATACCCACACGTTGACGTTGACCACCTGAGAATTCATGCGGGTAACGTGATAAATGTTCAGGGCGTAAGCCAACAAGTTTAATTAATTCTTGTACGCGTTCTGCACGTTCTTTTTCAACAGGGTATAAATTATGAATGATTAAAGGCTCTTCTAAAATCGCACCGATGGTCATGCGCGGATTTAACGAAGCATACGGATCTTGGAAAATGATTTGCATTTTGCGACGTAAATCGCGCATGCGATTGTCATCAACATGAGTGATGTCTTCGCCTTTGAAAATAATTTTTCCTGAAGTGGGTTCGATCAAACGAATTAAACAACGACCAAGTGTAGATTTACCACAACCTGATTCGCCAACTAGGCCTAAAGTTTCACCGCGTTTTAATTCGAATGAAATATCTGAAACAGCTTTAACCGAAGCCACTTGGCGAGAAAATAATCCGCCGTGGATCGGAAAGTGTTTTACTACGTTTTCAACTTTCAATAGTGGAGTTTCAGAAGACATAACTAGTTGCCCCCTTCAGATTGTACTGGGTGATAACAAGCGACTTTATGAATGCCGCGTAGGTTTTCTAAATTAGGTTCTGCACGACGACAGTCTTCTTGAGCGAATTTACAACGCTCTTGAAAACGACAGCCCACAGGAAGATTGTATAAACTTGGAACTAAGCCCGGAATTGTATTTAACTGTTTCATGCGCGAACCAGTTTCAAAGTGCGGAATTGAATCAAGTAAACCTTTTGTGTACGGATGTTTTGGGCGGTAGAAAATATCTTCTACAGTGCCGTACTCAACGATTTTACCAGCGTACATAACGATAACATCTTGGCACATTTCAGCCACTACGCCTAAGTCATGCGTGATTAAAATCATTCCCGCTTGAAATTCTTTTTGAACTTTGCGCATTAAATCTAAAATTTGCGCTTGGATAGTTACGTCTAAGGCTGTTGTTGGTTCATCCGCGATTAATAATTGCGGCGTACAGCTCATCGCCATCGCGATCATTACACGTTGGCGCATACCACCTGATAATTGGTGCGGATACTCATGGTAACGTTTATCAGCTGCTGGAATACCAACAAGCTTTAACATATCGATCGCTTTATTTTTAATTTGAAGGTTTGTTAAACCTTTTTGGTGAAGACGAATGCTTTCTTCGATTTGGTCACCGATTGTGTAAACCGGATTCAACGAAGTCATAGGCTCTTGGAAAATCATCGCCATTTGATTTCCTAAAATATCGCGCATTTCATCTTCTGTTTTTTTCAATAAGCTTTCGCCTTTGAATTGAACGTCTCCAGAAACAATTTCGCCTGGTTTTTGAATAAGGCGCATAATTGAAAGAGCAGTTTGTGATTTACCACAACCTGATTCGCCCACGATGCCTAGGGTTTGGCCCTTTTTCACGCGGAAAGAGATATCATCCACCGGGAAGATATTGCCATCATCTGTTTTGTAACGAGTACGTAAATTTGTAACTTCTAGTAATGTTTCAGACATGCAGTCAGTTATAATGGTTTGCCTATTGATCAGCAATTGAAAATCCTGTTTTTTCGACGTAAACAATAAGCATGAGAAAAGATATTCAGCCCTCTTACCAGTACATTGAAAATTGTTATCAACAAGAGAACGAACAGATGCAGCTTTCGCGCAAATTCGCTGATCAATTAGGATTAGGTGGAATCTCTGTTTCTCATACCGAAGCTCATTTAATGGGATTTTTAGTAGGCCTAATTAAGCCTAAAAAAGTGGTCGAAATTGGCACCTTGACGGGTCTATCTTGTCAGTATTTTCTTCAATCATTACAACAAGATGGCACTATTTACACTTTAGAAAAGTCTGCTGAGCATATCGCCCTCGCAACCCAAGCTTTGAAGCCTTGGATTGAGCGTGGCCAATGCGTCGTTGTACCCGGTGATGCAAAAGAAGAGCTACCCAAGCTATCAGCTCAAGGTCCGTTCGATGCGATCTTTATCGATGGCAACAAGGCAGCCTATAAAGATTACTGGATCTGGGCAAAAAATAATATCCGTTCAGGCGGCATGATCTTAATCGACAACGTGTTTCTGGCCGGCTCAGTCTGGGGAGATATGTCAAAACAGAAGTTCAGCGACAAACAAATTCAGACTGTGAAAGAGATGACGAGTGATGTTTTTGCCAGCGCAGATTTCACGGCAAGCTTTGTTCCGACCGAAGAGGGTTTGTTGATTGCGGTGAGAAAATAATTTTTATGAAACTTGGTAAAGCTAAACGTAAATCGTTTCTGATTTTTTTAATGATGTTGTGCTTTTTTTTAGCCGGCGCTTTTGCAACAGAATCTCTAGGCAAAGAGATCGGCATTGCGCTTATGCTCATTCCTACTCTCGTGGGTTTTTTGGTTCTTGCGAGATTAAAATGCGAGAATTGTGGGTTAGTACTTTCAAAAAAAATTCCTGTAGGCCCATTAATTTTGCTTTGGCTAGCAGATGACAAATGCCCTAAATGTAATGCTGATTTTTAAAAAATTTGCTACCTTAGTTAATAAGATAAACTGTTAATCGCAGTAAGAAAGTAACATCGTGACTACAAACTTTTCGCAAATGGGCGAAGTCTTAACTTTATTTTTAGTTCCGATCGGTGGAGGAATTCCAGCCGGAGTGGTGCTTGCGCAGAAATATGAAATCGCGTGGTATATCATGGCGGGATTATATTTTATTTCAGATTTAATTTTAGCCTGCGTATTTGAACCGTTAATGTTGTGGTTTATTCATGCTTCGAAAAAATCCAATAAAATGAGACTCTTTTTAGAAAATTACAAAGCCACGTTAGCAAAAACCGGAGTGAATATTGCGCCCTCATTAGGGCCAATGGCTTTGATCGGAATTTCGTTTGGTGTTGATCCTATGACGGGCAGAGCTGTTGCTAAAGCCGCAGGTCATGGTTTCATTACTGGTTGGGCGATCGCGATTTGTGGCGATATGTTTTTCTTTTTAGTGATTATGTCGTCAACGTTATGGCTTAGTCATATTTTAGGAGACGGCACGATGGCTGTCATGATCGTGATGTTGATTATGATTTTTGGCCCGATGCTATTTCGTCGAATCAAGGCAAAGTTCAAAAAATAAATTGCTGCAGTGATCTAACTTTATTCTAATTATGGCCACAGAATTGCTCGCACCTTGGGTATGGATCTCAATGAGAAGGCCGAAAACAAAGGAATACGCGTAGTTTATATCTTATGGGCTATTTTCATTATATTCAGTATTCAATACTATACCAAAATTACTGAGAGCGAGACAATTTCCTACAGTGAATTCTTACAATTGGTCGATAAAGGCGAAGTTAAAGATATCGTACTCTCTGAGCGTTTGATTTCAGGTGAAATATTATCTGCAGGTAAGCCATCAAAACAATTCAGAACTGTAACAGCACCTGATCAAACTTTAATTGAAAAACTACATAGTAAAAATATTAGTTTTCGGGCCGAGCGACCGAGCTCGACTTGGGGATTTATGTTGGCTTGGGCTTTTCCGCTATTATTTTTATACTGGATCTGGAAATCGACCACGAGTGGATTAGGGCAACGTGCTGGCGGGCTTCTTTCATTTACAAAATCGCGCGCAAAAATTTATGTCGAAAAAGATGTAAAGACCACATTCGAAGATGTGGCTGGTGTTGATGAAGCCAAAAATGAATTGGCCGAGATCGTTAACTTTTTGCAACAACCTGAACGGTATTCACGTCTTGGCGGGCGCGCACCAAAGGGTGTGTTATTGGTGGGGCCTCCAGGAACTGGCAAAACATTATTAGCTCGTGCCGTGGCTGGTGAAGCTAAAGTTCCATTTTTTTCAATCAACGGTTCTGAATTTGTCGAAATGTTCGTGGGGTTAGGTGCAGCTCGAGTGCGCGATTTCTTCGAACAAGCCAGAGCGCAAGCACCGTGTATTTTGTTTATCGATGAAATTGATGCTTTAGGAAAATCACGCGCTCTTGGATTTACAAGCATGGGTGCTAATGATGAAAAAGAACAAACTCTGAATCAACTGCTGGCTGAAATGGATGGATTTGATCCAACTGCTGGCATCATTATGCTGGCAGCGACAAATAGACCTGAAATTTTAGATCCCGCCCTTTTGCGCGCGGGGCGTTTTGATCGACAAGCGTTGCTGAATAAACCAGATCAAATTGGTCGTGAAAAAATTCTTTTGGTGCACGTCAAAAAAATTAAACTCGATGCCAGTGTGAACATGAAAAATATTGCTTCACTGACTTCGGGATTTTCAGGAGCTGATTTAGCTAATTTAGTGAATGAAGCAGCGCTAGTTGCAACAAGACGAAATGCAGAAGCGGCTAACGAAGCTGATTTTGGCGAAGCCTTAGAGCGTCTTGTTGCTGGCATCGAGCACAAAGGCAAAGTGATGAACCAAAAAGAAAAGCAAAGAATTGCTTATCATGAATTAGGTCATGCTACGGTTGCGATCGATTTAAGTGCTTCAGATAAAGTGTATAAAGTAAGTATTATTCCGCGCAGTATTGGCGCTTTAGGTTATACAATGCAACGCCCGACAGAAGATCGCTACGTCATTGATGAAGATGAAATTATGCGAAAGATTGCAGTATTGCTTGGTGGCCGCGCTTCAGAGAAATTATTTTTAGAAATAACCTCGACGGGCGCAGCTGATGATTTGGCTAAAGCCACTGATCTAGCGCGTTCGATGGTTTCGCAATTCGGTATGAGCGATAAGCTGGGTATGGTGAGTCTTGAGTCGCGATCGATGCAGATGCTACATTCGCCACTTGAATCAAGGCTGGGCTCAGTGAGTGAAGCGACAGCGGCTTTAATGGATTCTGAAGTTAAAAAGATTTTAGATCGAGCTTTTGATATGGCGACTGAAAGTTTAATTAGGCATAAGAGTTTTATCGAAGTGGCTCATTTGAAATTAATTCAGCAAGAAACTTTATCTGAACAAGAACTTTTGGATCTTTGGCAAAATTCAAAAACCATTTTTTTGAATAAACCTGAGCCAGCACTCGATCATTAAATAAACTGAATTAAAAAATCAGTTACAGCGGGCTTATATTCACTCGGAAAATCGCGCAGTCCATTTAAGTGACCGGCTTCAGGTAACGATAACTTTTTCCAGTTTAAATTTTTGTGATGATCAAAAACTTTGTCGATATCGCTTGGTGGAATCAAACGATCACGCCAGCCGCGGATTGATAAAAGTGGAAATCCTTTTGGAAAACTATCTAAATCACCGGCGATATCGCTGTTTAATTTAGGGCTCCAGCCGAAAGCGACGGCAGGGGTTCCGATAATTTTAAGCGGTAAAGATTTAACGCCTAATTGATCTTCTAAGAGCATGTACGATGAATGAAAAAAGTTACCCATGCCCGGGCCGCTATCACAAACCATCGCAACTACATCATTTTTACCTTCAGCTAAACGGCGTGTGTGAGCTTCAATCGCACAGCCGGCAACGTTAGAAAATGCAAAAATGATTTTAGTTTTATATTCAGAAAGTAATTCTAAATGCTGACCGATTTGTTCAGCTAACACATGCTTCATACCAAAACGTTTTGTCGTTTTAGCGTAAGGCACATAGTTATAGTCTTTGAGATCATCTTTTAAATTAAACGCGTAAGCATCAAAACCAAGTTCATTCACTAAATCGATATGGCGACGTAAGGCTTTTTTATGGCCTTTAAAAAAGTGACAGAAAAAAACCAGGTGTTCTGATTTTTTATCTGCCGCTTTAAATAATTCGCCTTTATCTGGAAACATTTAGATCCTAGTGTTTTTGGTTTTGAGTTTTAGAAGGCCATAACTCTGTCCAGTGAGGACGTTGTTCGCCAGATTGTGTCGCTTGCGCAGTTTCTTCCATCGTTTGTTTATTCACGATGACTTTTTCTAACGCTGTTTCTGATAATACTTTTCCGCAAGCTTCAACAACAGCTTCTGTGTCGATGTTGTGGAAGTGGAAAATCTCAACTGGACGACCGCACTTAGAGTGTTTACGTACAGCGCATGATTCTTGTCTTACACCAACGATTGAACCTAAGTTATCAAGTAAGCCAGCTTCACCATCGTGTACTGACACGATTGGAATACGACGACCTGATGCCATCACTAGATCTGCAGATCCAACGTCACCTTGACGGTTTAAATATAAATCAGAAGTGATTCCTAATTCGTTACGTAAGTAGTTGTAGTCATTTTCATGACCTTGAATACCGCATAATAAATCTGGAGAAGTTACAACGATCACGTTGGCATAAATACCACGAGATAATAAATCTTCTGATGCTTTAATAGCTTCAGTTGTTAATGATCCCATTGAGAAGATATTTACTACGTTGTCACCTGGTTCATAACCAGCGTAACCACGGTAATCGATGAGGTAGTAAGCGCCTTTTAAAACTTCTTCACGCATAACGGCTTGAATTTCAGTTTCAGATTTAGCAGTCACTTCTTCTTCGTTTACGCCACCAGCAACCGGAAATTCAGCGCGAGCTAATTTTGATTCTGGATTTGCTTTGAAGCGTAATTGTTTATTTAAGTATTTCATTAAATCTTTTTGATCAGCTCCGCGAGTTACTAAACGAAGTAATGTGCCGTTACGGCCCGCATTGTCGTTTAATAAGTGACGCTTGAATGATTCACATAGAATCCAATCAAGTTCGATACAGAAGAACGGCTCCCAAGTGATTTGACCTGGAATTTGAAAGTCAGACTTCCAACCATGTTGCGCACCTTCTGGTGATAACGTCACACCTGATGGCGTACCCACGCAGATGAAAGAAGATTTCCAGTAAAGATTGTAGAAGTATTGATCTAAGGCACGTTTGATAAAGAAATCGTAAACAGTCATTAACGGCATTACAGGTACGCCTAATGTGTCGCGGATACGACCGAACGAACCCACGCATGACATCACGTTGCCTTCGGCGATTTCAAAACGTAAGAAACGATCTGATTCTTCTTCGCCCGGAACTAAGTCAGGAAGTTTTGTATCTTTAACGCCGTATTCAGTTTCAACGTCAGTCACAGTTGGAGCACCGAAGATTTTGCCATCCATTGCTGGATTTAAATTCGTTGAGGTACCTACGTCTGGCGCCATTGTCATAAATAATTCGCCCGCAGTTTTCCAACGTTTTTCGAAATCATTTAATTTCGTAACATCAGCATTTGCGATGCGAGTTAATTTTGCTGTTAACTGACCAAGCATCCATTGAGTGTGTGGGTAGCTGGCCATTTTTGTGTTGATGTCTAATTTTTCAGGAAAGCCACCGATTTTTTCAAATTCTTTAGCGAAGAAATTTTTATTTTTATCTTTTAAAGCATTTTGCGCTTTGATTTCAGAATATAATTTTTCACCACGTGCTGTTAAGAATTTACCTTCAGCTGATTTAGGATCAAAGCCTGCGAATAATGTTTCGCCTTTGATACCTTGTTTCGCTTTTAGTTCGTCCATCTCTTCTTGGTTATTTAACGCCGAGTGGTTACCAGGTTGAGCGGCCATTTTTAAGCCCCAGCCTTTTAACGTATGCACGATGATGATTGTCGGTTTACGTTTTGATTCTTTAGATTTCAACATCGCTTCAGCAAGTTGAATCATATCGTGACCACCGAAATCGCGTAAGCCTTCGTATAATTCTTCGCCAGAAACTCCGTCTAAGAATTTTTTAATTTGCGGATGATCTTTAGCCATTCCAGCTTTTAAAGCTTTCGGATCTTGAATTAATAAGAACGCTTGTAGATCGTAATCGACTAATTCTTTTTCTAATAATGTTTTGAAAGTTTCGCCGCCTGGCTTTTTAAATAAAGCTAAACGTTTAGAGCCGTGACGTACTTGAAGAACTTCCCAACCATTGGCTGCCATTGATTTTTCGATACGGTCAGCATCTGTGCTTTCTAAAACTTTTTGATTTACGATACGGTGACCATCAAGTGATTGACGGTTGTAATCGACCATCCAAGTGACGTTACCGATTTCACGTTCAGCGAAATCAGGAACAGCTTCATACATTGAACCTTCGCGAAATTCAGAGTCGCCTGATAAGGCCCAGAAGTGAGCATCAGGAATATCGTAGTTATGCTCTTTAGCAAAACGGTAAGCTAACGCTAAGTAACCGGCTTGAACTGGTGGAATGCCCACAGTGCCTGTCGGGAAGAAGTTGTGGTTATCAGAATCGTATGTTGAGTGGTAAGATTGAAAAACCGGTTCGCCGTTTTTAGAATACTTACGTAAACCCATCATCGCTGTGTTTTTATCTTCTTCAGATAATTTTGATAAATCAGATTTTAAAAATAAATCTAATAAATAATTGTACGAGTGATCAGTAGGAGAAGCATGTGGCTTGTTCGCGATATGATCGAAGCCAGATTTTACGATAAGGTGTAATGCGCCCATGATGTGTAATGCAGAAGCCGATGCCGATTGATGGCCACCGATTTTTGGATCGCCTTTATCTTTTTCGCGAATGTTTGCTTGAAAGATCATTTGCGTCGCTAAATAGTGAGCGCGTTTTGCAATTGAATCTAACGTGTCTTTGTTTAGATCTTTAAGATCTTTTAACGTGATTTCTTTTCCAGACATAGTGGTTCCTTTAAACGAAAAATAGTCGGCTAGGCCGACATAAAAAATTCAACGTTATAGAGATAAAACTTATTGGATTTAGAGTAAAGACTTTATTTCATCTGAGGCGGCAGATTTTTTATTTTTAGCTTTGATTTTTTGGCCGGCGTCTAGGACTCCACCACGAAGTCCCAACGGATCTTAATGGTGCCGTCAGTTTCTACCATCCCTTTAGGAGGATTTGGAAAGGGAGCGGCCTGTCTAAAGGCTTCTACAGCGGCCTCATCTAGATCTCGAACTCCAGATTCACCAATGACTTGTACTTTCACTAACGTGCCGGCGTCGTTAAGAACAATGATCAATTTAGTGACTTTGTTGTTCGATTCAGAGGCAATTGTTCTACCTTGTGTCATAAGGCGTGATACTTTTTGTTTCACTTCTGGTTGCCAGAATTGATTTAGCTGATTTTTGATGCGTTGATAGTAACCATAATATCTGTACTCTTTTGTGTTCAATTGAGTTTTTAAACTTTGTTCAACTTGCACGAGTTTATCGGTTGAAGTTGATTCGATACCACGATCGTTACCTTGTTGTGCATTTTGTGTGAAGTCTTGTTGTTTACCATTGATGTCAGTTTTACCGTTGGCTGCTTTTTTTGCCATCGCATCGTAAGCGTTAAATTTTTCACCAAATAAAGTGGGCTGAGATTTTTTAGCCGCTTTTACAGATTTTTTTGCAATGACTTGTGCGTTCGTAAAAGTCTCGCCAAGTTTAGCAACGGTTTCGCGTGTTACAGAATTATTTTTTGCACTTAAATATTTTGCATTTTCGTTAACTTGTTCGTTCGCTGCTTTTTCGTCAGTTTCAACAATACGTGTAGGATTTTTTTCTTCTTTAGTGGCGTCTTTGATTTCTTGTTCGGGCTCAACTAACGTAACTTCGATGGGCGTAAAGTGTTGTTGAATTTTTGGTAAAACAAAAACTACAGCCGCTAAGCCAATGTGAATAGCTATCGACAAAGTAATAAAAATTTTAAGGCGACTTGTGCGTTTCATATCGACCTTTGTTTTGTAGCTAGTGTTTGTTTTTGATCACACTAGATAGTTAAGCAAGATTCTTACTAGACTATCGGATGTAAGACGTTTGAAATTGAGGTTTCGGTGATGACCTTTAGTCGATATTTTCAAGAACTAGACGCAGGTCTAGGTAAGCCATAAGTAATAGTTTAATTCACCCCTTTGACTCGGATAGTAAACGCTATGACACTGTATATGAATGAGATTTCAATGTTGGTGCTTAACAGATAAAGGGCTTAAACGTTCCGGCAATCAGGATTCTTTTCTGATTGATGAACGAATTGGTATTTTCGTCGTAGCAGATGGCGTGGGTGGTCATATGGGCGGCGAGGTCGCTTCTGCCCTAGCAGTTGAGACTGTACGAGAAGTTTTGGGACATCCAAAAGCTTTGCAGTTTTCTCCTCGAGAAGTTTTAATGCAGGCGTACCAAGAGGCCTCTCATCGTATTTTCGATCGCGCAGCCCAAGAATCAAAATTAAATGGAATGGGAACAACAATGGTGATGGGTTACTTACGTGATTCACGTTTGTACATCGCGAATGTTGGCGATAGTCGTTGTTATTTGTACCGCAAACCTTATGTGTGGCAATTAACAGAAGATCATTCATTAATTAACGAACAAGTTCGTCTTGGATTTTTAACAGAAGAAAAAGCTAAAGCCACAATCGGTAAGAATGTAATTACTCGCAGTGTGGGTTTTGAGCGTGATGTGTATCCAGATATTATTGAGCGCGAAGTTTCACCAGGCGATATTTTTCTGCTGTGTTCTGACGGATTAACAGGAATGATCACTGATCAGCAAATGTGCCAGGTTTTTAACGAGAATTCTCCTGATAAAACAACACCATTGTTTATTCAGCAGGCATTAGCTCACGGCGGTGATGACAACGTCACTGTTCTTGTGTTGAATTTCAGCGAAACATAAATATGAGCGAGCCCAGAAAACAGATCACCCTTTATTTTGTTAGTAGTAATGAAAGCGAAACTAAAAAAATTAGTTTGCCGGTGGCCTATTTTAAAATCTCATTATTTTTTGTGGGGTTATTTGCTGTTTTGTTAATGGCGGGCTTTATTGATTATTTCGGACTGCTGGCCCAATCGTTAGAAAATAAAAAACTTAAATTAGAAAACATCGAATTAAAAAATCAGTTTCAAGTCGTTGAAGCGAAACTTGATTCATTGCAATCAGCTATGGACCGCGTAACGAATGTTTCTAACAAACTAAAATTAATTACTGATGTGCAATTAAAAGATCGTCCAGAAAAATTAAATTTTCCGGCATCGCAAGTGGTTGGTCCTAAATCAGATGAACCCGCGCCACGCATGACCTTAGATGACATGGAAAAAGATGATCCAGTGATTCCAACTGAAACTCCGCTGAATGCGATGAAGGGTGAAGTGGCTTCAGAAAAATCATCCGCGAATTATGCCTCCCTTGTTATTCGTATTGATCAAGCGGTGAAAGATTCAAACTTAAAAGAACAATCTGTAATTGAATTGTGGGAGCTGTTATCAGATCGCCAAAGTTTATTAGCCGCGACTCCAAGTATTCAACCAGCACGTGGGCCGATTGGTTCACGCTTTGGTTATCGTATTGACCCGATCAACGGTCGTCAAAAAATGCATGCGGGTTTAGATATTACGGCTCCTCCAGGAACGCCAGTGCGCGCACCTGCTGACGGGATCGTAAGTTTTGCGGGCTGGGATGATCAGTTTGGTAAATTAGTTTCGATCGATCATGGTTACGGCGTATTAACTCGTTTTGCGCATAACTCGCAAATCTTTGTGCAAGTCGGGCAGAGAGTTTCACGCTATGATGTGATTTCAGCAGTGGGTAGCACAGGCCGTTCAACGGGCCCGCACTGTCACTATGAAGTTCGTGTTAACGGTATTGCCGTAAATCCTGCGAACTATATTTTAGATAACGAAACAAATTAATTTTTAAATTTAGATTTTAGAATCTGCCTCGAACACCAGTCGGATTTCTACCTGTTGTTGAAGTTGTTGTACACCCACTAAAGAATGCGACAAATACCATAGCGGCCATTAAGAAAAATACTGTTCTTTTCATGTGTTGCCTCCTCCTTGAAGCTACTTATTAGACTCAATACATTGCTGCAGAGGTTAAAAAAATAAGGTCTTGTTAGCGCCAAAGGCGCAGCTGACAAGCCTTTAGACAGTGTGTCTCGTAATGGATCTATTATATCGAATAGGTCGCTTTGCCACTGGTGATCGATGGCCCAGGTCTTGAATATATAAACGGTATGGTAGTTAGATTCATTTTAACCGTTTTTACAATGTTATCGATTCTGGGCTTAGGTTCTTTAGCCTCAGCTGAGGTGAATATTGCTGAAACGAAACGTTTAGAATTACCAGCCAAAGTTGGAGCTGAATCATTAACTGAAACTTTTGGTACTGAAGTTTTACCCAACAAATTAGCCGCTGATGAAACTTCTCAAACATTTTTATCTAAAGTTGCTGATAATAGTTTAAATCTTTACTGGAAACATTCTCCACTTCGTTATACGACGGCTGGTCAAGCTGTTGAAACAGCTGAGAAAAAATTAAACGTAGAAGCAAGTTATAAAGATGATAGCAACATTGATCACCATTTTAATTTTAAAGTATTAGCGATGCAGGCCTTAGCTAAAATTCAATACACGGGTTGGGTGAATGCGGCTTTAAATTATGATTTAAAAGCAGCGCGCGCAGCAGCAGAAGTCACTGAAGCTTTATCAGATAAAAGTGACATCGTGTTATCGCACGAAGTTTCTAAGTACGACCACAAATCCGGTGTGTCGCTTAAATGGAAATGGTAATTTCATTGTCTCAAGCGTAATTCTACGCTGTAATACTCCGTATGGAAAAAATTTATTTAGTATCTGGTAAAAGAACAGCGTTTGGTTCATTTGGTGGTGGCTTAAAAGATGTTTCAGCAACTGATTTAACAGTGGCTGCAGGCAAAGCTACTTTAGAAGCTGCAGGCGTCTCTGCAGATAAAGTCGATCACACAATTATTGGTAACGTCGTGCAAAGCGGAGCAGATGCTGCGTATGTGGCACGTCATGTGGGATTAAAATTAGGAATCCCTGTTGATCGTGGTGCTTATTTAATTAATCGTTTATGCGGATCAGGATTTCAATCTATCGCTAACGCGGCAGAAATGATTTTAACCGGCCAAGCCCAATGCGTATTAGCAGGTGGTGTTGAGCAGATGTCGCAAATTCCTTACGTTGCTCGTAAAGTTAGATTCGATGGCATGCGCATGGGCAATTTTGAATTAGAAGATGCGATGACTTCAGCGCTTACAGATGCTTATACAGGAACGCCAATGGCGATCACTGCAGAAAATCTTGGTGAGATGTACGGTATCACAAGACAGCAATGTGATGAGTACTCAGTTTTAACTCAACAAAAATATAAAAAAGCTTTAGACGCTGGATTATTCAAAGATGAAATTACTCCAGTTAAAATCACGACTAAAAAAGGTGAAGTGATCATCGATAAAGATGAACACCCAAAACCAGAAGTGACTGTCGAAAAAATTGGTACAATGAAAGCCATGTTTAAAAAAGATGGTTTAGTTACAGCAGCAACAGCATCAGGAATCGTTGATGGTGCGGCTTGCTCATTGATTGCCAGCGAATCATTTGTAAAAGCGAACGGTTTAAAACCAATGGCGCGCATTGTTTCGTGGGCCGCAGTGGGTTGTGATCCAAAAATCATGGGTATTGGCCCAGCACCAGCAGCTAGAAAAGCTTTAGAGCGCGCCGGTATGACGATGGATCAAATGGATCTAGTCGAAGTGAATGAAGCATTTGCGGCTCAGTATTTATCTGTCGAAAAAGAATTAAAATTAAATAAAGAAAAAACAAACGTACGTGGCGGAGCCATCGCCGTGGGGCATCCACTAGGAGCTTCAGGCACACGTATAATGAATTTACTAGCTTACGAATTAATTAAACGTAATGCGAAGTATGCCCTAGGTTCAGCATGTATCGGCGGCGGTCAAGGCATCGCCATGATCATTGAACGTGTGTAACGGGTGCCAGGTCCTATTTCATGTTGCGGTGTTGTAATTGCCTCAATTTAAAAAATGGCTTTCTTTTTTAGTTGGTGATGATCGGGAGTTTTCTCTAGAAGACCGATTATTTAATTCGATAACCTTGCTCTGCGGGTTATCGAACCTCTTAGGCTCGTTCGGTTTGCTACAATTACAAGATTATACTTTCTTGCTTGCGCTTCAGGTAGTCACAGGAGTTATTTTTCTTGGGTGTTATTATGGTTCACGTTTTCGTAAGCTAAGTCATATTCTGTATTGGCCATTTATCTTAGTGATCGCTACTTTTATATTTTTAATTTCATTAAAAACCGCAGGCTTTCAGGGCAGCGCTCATTATTATTTATTCCCAGCATTAGTAATGGCCATCGCATTATCTTCATCAAATCGTCGAACCTTTTTGGCCTTTATATTATTTTTAGCGATGGCGCTAGGGTTAGCATTAATATCTTTTAGATATCCAGACTGGATATCGTCTTATGCGACGTCGCAAGAACAGTTGCTGGATGTTTCAGGTAATGTGCTTTTTGTGCAATTATTTATTGGTGCTGTAGTTCTAATTTTAATGAAAAATCTGAATCTTGAGCGTCGAAAGTCAGACCAATTGTTGAAAAATATTTTGCCTGACAGTATCGCGAGCGAGCTTAAGAAGTTTAATCGCGTTGAACCACGCGAATACCAAGTTACAATACTATTTACAGATTTTATTGGTTTTACAAAGTTAAGCGAACAACTTTCTCCACAACAGCTCGTCACGGTATTAGATACTCACTTTACTTACTTTGATCAGGTTTGTCGTAAATACAATTTAGAAAAAATTAAAACTATAGGTGACGCTTATATGGCTGTCGCAGGATTACCTATTTCTAATTCGACTCATCCGCAAGACTGTGTGTCGGCGGCATTAGAAATTCGTGATTATATGCGAGCACAGAATACTGGTTGGAAAATTCGCCTGGGTATTAATACAGGTACTGTGATTGCTGGAGTCATCGGCCGTGAGAAGTTTTCGTATGATGTATGGGGTGACGATGTTAATGTCGCTAGTCGTATTGAATCATCTGGCGTAGAAAACGAAGTCAATATCTCGCAACAAACTTATGATAAAGTAAAACATCTTTACGCTTGTGAGTCGCGTGGTTTAGTTGCCGCTAAAAATAAAGACGATATCCCCATGTATCTGGTCCGAGCACCGAATCTGGCAAAACAAATACTGTAAAATAAAGTTTTCAAGATGTTCACGACACTTTGTGACATGAAACAGGACCTGGCACCCTTAATACTTTTCTTCGTTGAAAATCTTTTTTGCTTTGTCGAATTGTTCTGGTGCTACGTAGATACGATCAATCACGCGTGAGCCTTCATATTTTTGAAAGATCTGTGTCGCGGTATTGATCGGAGATGGTTTATCCCATTTATCGTACTGGTCTAAGACAAAGATATTAATATCATCGTCAGAAGTTGTTTGATGGTATTTCGATAAACGCACATCAGAGCTGGCCCAGATCGAGTGAATCTGCGCATCTGTTAATAAACGTTTTACATTTTCAACACGACTGCGGTCTTGGTTATGTAATTCAATCGCCACACGATATGGTTTACGATCTGAAATACGTTTAGCCCACTGATTTGAGACAGTATCTAAATGTTCATATAGTTTATAATCTGTGTACGAAATGTATTGATCAAGATCAGCTGGAATTCTAAATGAAGCTTCTTCAGAACCTAAGTACAGGTTCAGCATTTCTTCGTAAATAATGCTCTTGTGGTGAAAGTAAACCATCAAATGCATATGATGACGTGAAATCAAGAAATCATCGAACGCATAAAGTGCGCGGCGGTTTAAACCTAAATACGCATTATGGTCTTTAATATGTAGAGTTAAGTTCTGTACCAACCAATCGCGATCGATTTTACCGTAGTTAATACCACAGAAATAACTATCACGTTCTAAGTAATCCATTCGGTCAGCGTCTAGTTCAGAACTGACGATCTGACTTAAGATAGGTCTAAAGTTAATGATGCCATCAGTGAATACATCAGCTGAGCATTTTAATTCTTTATCAATAAGACAAGCCACATGTAACGGATCAATATCTGAATAAAACTTTTTGATAATGTCTGAGATATTCGAATCAGTCACAAACTTGATCGTGTAATCTTCGTGATTGGCTTGGCGATTTTGATCAATGCCTTGTTCTTGATAAAGCTTTAATTTTAATTTCGCAAGATCAGGCATCACTTGTTCAGTGGTGTGTGATAATGGTCCGTGACCCACATCATGTAATAAAGCAGCTAGCTTTACCATTTGTCTGAAGCGAATTTTGTTCGCAGACTTTAACGGGTACGCTCTGAAAATACTATCGAACACTAAGCCCGCAGTGTGGCTTACACCAATAGAATGCAAGAATCTATTGTGAGTTGCTCCAGGAAAACTGAACTCTGAAAAACCTAATTGTTTGATTTCGCGCAGACGTTGAAATTCAACTGATTCGATGATCGCTTCTTCGCCGTCTGAGAGATAGATACTACCGTGAATGGGATCGCGTATTTCCATATATGACTATGAAAATTACTGAAATTACACTCTAGAGTCACGAATAAACACCTGTTTGCGTAAAAGACTTTAGACCTGAAATGTGAATAATTTTTCGTCAGGACGTGTTTAATTGCATTACAGGACAGACCTAAGGCCAAAAATGCTCTTTTATGAAACGAACGTCTCAAGTTTTCTCAGGATGAACCGAAAAAGTGTACAAGAGTAATACGATTCTGAGAATTCAAGGATGGATTCTCAAATTAAACCGCTTCGGTATGAAACGAAGTGAGACAGGAGTCTCACAGAGTAGTAACACACCGGAACAACTTCACGGAGGAAGTTATGGGACTAAGAATTGGTACAAATGTTACGGCACTAAATGCTCAAAAGGCATTATGGGGTACGAAGAACAAAATGGATACTGCGATGGCCAGATTGTCTTCAGGAAACAGAATCAACAAAGCATCAGACGATGCGGCGGGATTAGCGATTTCTGAAAACATGAAAGCACAGATGAGAGGTCTTAAACAGGCCAACAGAAATGCGCAAGACGGTATCTCGATGATTCAGACTGCAGAGGGATCATTAGGTGAAGTAAGTAACATGCTCATTAGATTACGCGAATTAGGGGTGCAAGCAGCATCAGATACGATTGGTGATCGCGAACGTGGATTAGCTAATATTGAGTACTCTCAGTTATTAGAAGAGATCGACCGCATCACAGGAAGTTCAGAGTTTAACGGAACGCCATTGTTAAACGGACAAAGTGGATTGTTGGACTTCCAGATTGGTGTAAAGAACTCGGTAGACTTTGACCGTATTTCTTTTAACGCTGGCCAGGCCGATGCAGGAACGACTGCCCTGGGTTTAGATTTGACGAATATCAGAGATAAGGTGTCTGCACAGACTTGCTTATCGAACATAGACGGAGCGATCAACTACGTGAATCAGTTGAGAGCGGGTTTCGGAGCGATACAAAACAGATTGAACTCAACTGTTGAAGGATTGCAAACAAACTTAGAGAACTTGTCAGCATCGAACTCACGTATTAGAGATGCAGACATCGCTGAAGAAAGTACTGAATTAGCGAAGCAGAATATTCTTCTGCAAGCTGGAACATCAGTGTTGTCGCAAGCGAATCAACAACCAGGCCTAGCGCTACAGTTGTTGAGCAAAGGCTAGGATAGAACTTAGTAAAACGAGTTAGACCAAATGGATTGGTGTAACTGAAGTAAGAACGGTCAACGGGAGTGGACTCAGTTATTTGAGTAAGCTCAAAGGCACAAATCCGTATTGGATTTTTGCTACCAAGGGGAGTCGTGTGAACGGCAACTTTTGGGTACCAGCAATGGTATTAGTGTATTTATTAATTTTAAGCGGAACGGATTCTGCTGTTACCAAGGAAAGGGACATTCACGGATGAATACAATACAAGGAGGATAAAATGGGGATGCGTATTGCAACCAACGTAGCGGCGATCAATGCAGGTAAGAATCTGTATGGTCTAAGCATCAAACAAAATACCGCGATGGCACGTCTATCATCGGGGTTTCGGGTTAATCAAGCGTCAGATGATGCCGCAGGATTAGCAATCTCTGAGAATATTAAAGCTCAGATTCGTGGTCTTAGGCAGGCCAACAGAAATGCGAATGACGGTATTTCATTAGTTCAGGTTGCTGAGGGCGGCTTGGGTGAAATGGCAAACATGTTAATTCGTTTACGTGAGTTAGGCGTACAAGCCTCGTCTGATACGATCAGTGATCGTGAAAGAAAGTTGACTGATATTGAGTATCAACAACTTAAAGATGAGATGGGCCGTATTGCCGAAAGCACGAAATTTAATGGTACTCCACTGTTGAACGGAACAGGCGGAATTCTGGATATCCAAATTGGTACTCAGAATGATCCAGCTCTAGACCGCATCAGCTTCAAGAGCGATCAAGCCAATGCAACGTTACAAGCGTTGATGTTGACTGACGTGAATGTGAGTAACAAAGAATCTGCTCAATTAAGTTTAGCTTCAGTAGATAGCGCGATTAATAACGTGAATTCTATCAGAGCGGGCTTGGGCGCATTCCAAAATCGTTTACAATCAACTTCTTCGAACTTACAAACTTCTGAAGAAAACTATGCAGCAGCTAACTCTCGTATCAGAGATACAGACGTAGCAGCAGAGTCGACAGAACTAGCTAAGAACAACGTTCTTATGCAGGCCGCGACTTCAGTGTTGGGTCAAGCCAACACACAAACTCAACTAGCACTTAAGTTGTTAGGGTAGTTGAGTAAGTAGTTCGGTATTACTACGACCACTTTAGTGAAAGGTCAGCCGGAGGCTGATCAAAACAAGAGTGGTACAAAGTACCACGTGCACACATTTTTCCATAATCCTTGGGATTGCTGGCCTTGAGATAGGCTCGAGGCCAGCAAGTCTTTATTGATCAACCTTCGGTTGACCATATTCTAAAGGATTGATCACCCTTCGGGTGACCAGGGCGATGACGGGAAACGTGTATCTAAATATTGTGAATGTATGTTACTGGACTTTAGTATTAGTGTATTTATTTTTTAGAATTGATTATGCATTGTTCATGCATGATTTTTCGTTATTTGTCGTTTAAGCTATCCTAAGTTTTGTTTACTTAGGGAGTTACAATGTTTAAAGCGACGTTATTAGTTTCGGTTCTATTTTTATCTTCGGCATATGCCACAGTTGCTGCGACCGCTGCAACATCACGATCAACTTATAAATTAAATATGGATCTGACTTTGAATGGTAAGCACCTAGCTTCTCAAGGCCTATTGGCTAATGAAGGTGAAAAATCAGAAGTTCAGCAAAAATACGCTAACGGTACAGGAAGTTATATTGTTGTAACTCCTGAAACGATCGAAGGCGAAAATAAACATGTGCATATGAAATTTGTTGTTGGAGTCTTAGTCAAAGGTCAGCGTCATATTTTATCAACGCCTGAAATGATTGCGACTGAAGGTCAACCATCTACGATCACAGTGGGTGATGATGATGGTCCTGAAAGCTACACCCTGACGGTTACGGCTAGCCGTCAGGTTTCTATAAAAAAATAATTATTTAAATGGAAGATTAACCACTGTTGTAAGACTTGTGGTTTGAGTTGCGTCTCCGCGTGAATCTGGGTGGTCAATCTGGCCCGCTGCTTTAATACCGATTGTCGTATTTGCGACAACGGCTGTCGTGCTAACTCCGATATAAAAAACTCTGCGGTAATCATCTGAAAACGATGAGGCATACGTTTGATTACAAAGATTATTATTAAAAATCGCGACACTGCCAGGTGCGCCAGAAACGAGTGAAACGGCAATCGCGCCCTCTGTAACTAGTGAACCGCCGCGTTCATTTTCAATTAAAACTTGATACGGCCCGAAGCAACCTATCGTTGTCGCCGGTAAACTCAGTGGTAAATCAGAATGTAAAATAGTCGGGTTATGTGATCCGCCGACAACTTGAATCGGATATCTTGCAACGCTTGTCGATGAGGTTGAAGGCACCGTTGGAGTCATAGAAAAAGAGGTTTGCGTAAAAACATCTTGCGTATAACGAATCGAAAAATCAAAACGAGAATCTACAGTGATCGCGTGAGTAGCGCCGTCAACGACTGGAGTGCTCGTACAGAATTTGTTAGGAAAAACTTTTCCTTCAATGTCAGGGTATGTGACCGTATAGGCCGAACCACTGATTACAGACATGCCGGTTGTTTTAAATGTGCCTTCTAAATTGTAACACATATCTGCAACAATTCGGCGCGCCCCAGAATAATCAATTGAAGCCGTTGAGGAGTTTTGCGCGATTAAGAAAGTATCTGAAATACTTTCTGCATACGGCGATGGATTAGTTGTTCCAGGTTTAAGGCGAAATTTAAAACCAGTTACAGAGGGCGAAGCCCCAGTGTAAAGATACACCGGCACAGTGCGTGTGTTAGCTGGCACGTTAAATTCAGTCGTCATTGTGCCTGAACAACCAGGCTGGGTGAACATCGCAAACGGTGCATATGTGCCAACTACAGTGCCGCTCACATCGGCGCGTTCTAAAATCATATTGTAACTTGATGCCGTAGCGCCAGAACGACCGATATCATCGGTGAAATTAATATTGACTGAATTACATGTGCTGTATTGAAAAGTGTCGAATGGAAAATAATCTTTTACGATTTGTGCTTTTGTTGGAGTGATGCGCGCTTTAAAAGGAGAATCTTGCCCTGTGCAATCGCCAATGCGTGAACTGCTTGTGTTAAACGCGGTGCCTGATGTGGGTAATTTGATGGGCACATTCACTGTAACACCAGGTTGTAATTCAACTTTACTTGATTCACCAACGACAAATAAATCAGATGTATAATCTGTCGAAGCATTCATGCTATTAAAATCCATACACGCAGATAAGGGTTCTGCTTTAACACCTAAAAGAGTAAATTTACGGTCGACACCCGCAGCGATAGATAATGTAATCACGCCTCCGCTAGGAATTAATCCGCGAATCAAACCCGTTTTTTTAACTGCAGCCACTTGAGTTCCAGAGCTATTAACAACAGTGCAAGTCGTTCTAGATAAAAAAGGTTCAGGGCCTTCAACCATCACGGCAAAACAATTTACGTCATTGATAGTTGCTGGTGCAGACGCTGAGCGTGAATAAATAGTGTTTGCGTCATTCACTGAAAGATCAGGCATCGTAAGCGTAACAGTGGTGAGTTCACTTGTTTCTTTTTTTTCGCAGCCAGCAAATACGATTAAACTACACAGTAAAATGTAAATAGATTTCATAGTTATATTATGACGTAGAATGAAGTCATTTTACAAACTGACCCTCAGTGCCAAATTGCTAAGTACGACTAAGGTCTTGGCTGAATTGTGTTGCGGTGCTAGCATTAATCTATGAAATCAGATTCAAACCAAGTTTTTATTTTAGGAAGTTCAAGAATACCATTCGCAAAAAGTCAGACAGTCTATGCTGACGTGACTCGCAAAGAGTTGATGGTGGCATCATTGAATGGGCTTATTCGCAAACACAATTTACAAAAAAAATTCATCGGTGATACAGCCTTAGGTTGTTTGATGAATTCATCTGCTGATTGGAATTTAGCTCGTGAATGCGTTTTAGAAACTGAGCTAGATCCGAATTCTCCGGCGTATAATACACAACGTGCTTGTGCGACAAGTTTAGATAACGTTTGGCAAATCGCGATGAAAATTCACACTGGCGCTATTGATATTGGTATCGCCGGCGGAGTTGATACGAACAGTGATTTTCCAATTGAAGTTTCTGATCAATTTAGAAAATTTTTAATGAAGATGAATAACGCAAAAACTTTTGGCGCGCGCATGAGTGCGCTCACAGGCGCTTCGTTTGGCATGTTAAAACCAAGAGCTGCTTCTGTGACTGAACCACGCACTTTAATGTCGATGGGTCAGCACTGTGAATTGATGGCTAAAGAATGGCAAATTCCACGCGAAGAGCAAGATGAAGTAGCTTACAACAGTCACATCAATGGAGCTAAAGCTTACGACGCGGGCTTTTTCGATGATCTAGTTATTCCATTTCATGGAGTCACTCGTGATGCCACTTTACGTGCTGATACGACAAAAGAAAAATTAGCTAAATTAAGACCTTCATTTGATCCTAAAGGTGGAACATTAACGGCTGGTAATAGTTCGCCATTAACAGATGGCGCAGCGAGTGTGCTTTTAGGCAGTGAAGCTGCCGCGCAAAAAATGGGTTTGTTTCCGATGGCAAAAGTTATTGATGTGCAAGCCGCCGCAGTTGATTTTGTTCATGGTGCGGGATTATTAATGGCGCCAACAAAAGCCGTTTCACAATTACTTACGCGTAATCAATTAACGTTTAAAGATTTTGATTACTTTGAAATTCATGAAGCGTTTGCAGCGCAAGTGCTTTGTAATTTAAAAGCGTGGGAGTCTCCAACTTACTGTAAAGAAGTTTTAGGATTAAAATCACCGATTGGTTCAATCGATCGCAGCAAAATGAATGTTGTTGGCAGCAGTGTAGCGATGGGTCACCCCTTTGCAGCCACTGGCGCAAGAATTACCGGAACACTCGCAAAATTACTTGCGAGTGGCGGTAAAAAACGTGGATTGATTTCAATTTGTACGGCAGGCGGCATGGGTGTCGCAGCTATTTTAGAATCAGTTTAAAACTGATTAGTGCAGAACACCCATATTTTCTTTCGCATCTGTTTTTGGCCATTGATTAGATTCTTTTTCAGCGCTACGTGCTGATGATTTAAAAATCTTGGTCAAAATAGAGCGATCAAAAGTTTCGCGGCTTTGCGCGCCGGTTTTATATTCTCCTGATTGGCCCTGTGGTAAAAGTCTATTTAACACCACTAACGTATAAGCTACTAATTCTGGAAAAAACGCAGCTAAGCCTAAGCGCAATTTCGCAGGTAAGAATGGCATTAATTCAAAACGACGTTGTCTGGCAGCTTCGATAATTTCACGAGCAGCATCACGTGCTGAAGTTGAAAATCCCGGAAGCACATCGGCTGATTGAAACCAGGCAAATTCTTTTTCATGTTCACCTTTAAATGTGGCCTGAATTGGTGAGCCTGTTCGCATCAGCCCCGGATAAATCGTCGTGACGGATATTCCTTCGTCATAAAGTTCAGTGGCAAGACCTTGTGAAAATCCTGACACTGCAAATTTTGAAGTGTCGTACGGTAACATGTGTGGCACGGCTACACGGCCGCCCATTGAACAAATATTGACGATGCGTTTACCGCTGGTTTTTTGTCGCAAAAACGGTAAAGCTACACGAATTGAATTCATCGTCGCATACAAATGTATATTCATTTGCGCTTCGAAATCTTGTTGAGTCATGCTCTCCCAAGGGCCAACAACAATTGCGCCGGCATTGTTGATTAATAAATCAATACCGTCATAAAGATCAGCGGCTTCATGAATCGCTCTGCTTAATTGCACATTGTCGGTGATATCGCAGACTACAATGTGAACTTCGCCGCGATTTAATTTATCTAATTCTTTTTTTGCGCGCTTTAATTCATCTTCATCGCGCGCAAGCAATGTAACATTACAATTTTCGTTAACGAGTTCGCGCGCTAAAGCTAAACCAAGCCCGCGTGATCCGCCTGTGATAACAGCAGATTGCCCACGAAAAGATTGGGGCGTTGTACTTTCGATTAATAACTGGGTGACTAAATAGCCACTGGCCATAGCAGGTAAAATAGCTAAGCGTTTTCGATTTGTTCCTAATAGGGCTAATGTCCCTAAACCACAAAGCATTAAAAGTTCCGTTTTGACTCTTGTTCGCATAAACACCTCATAAATTGAATTACGAGGAGTTTGTAGCATTTTTTGAGCCGCATATTTTAAGTTGTGTAAATTTCTGCGATTGCCTGTAAAAGTTTATCCAGCGCAATGGGTTTGCGAACAAATTTAGTGACTTGTTGGCGAGCAATTTCTTCGATGTCAGTTGCAGCAGATAATAAAATAATCGGAATTGGTATTTCTTGAAATAAATTAGCCCTTTTCATTTCGGCTAACACTTCGTAACCATTCATGATTGGCATCATAAGATCTAATAAAATAAGACGAGGGCGCCCTTCATTTTTTAAAATTTCAATCGCTTGTTTGCCATTGCTAACAGAAGTCACTTCAAAATTTTCCATTTCTAGAAAAGCTTTTAAGTTGTCTTTAATATCAATGTCGTCTTCAACCAGAAGAATTTTATTAGTGATCGAGCTCATAGCCAGTTTATTCTGCGGGAAGATTAACGATAAAACAAGCCCCTTCATTTGGGGCGCTTTGAACTATGATATTGCCACGATGGGCTTGAACTATTTGCTGTGAAATATAGAGTCCTAAGCCTAATCCACTAATATTTTTAGCAGTCACAGCGCGTTCGAATCGGGCAAAAATTCGCTCTTGGTGTTCTTTGGCGATGCCCATACCTTGATCGCGAACTGAAATAGAAACCTCACTGCCATGCTTAGTTAAATTTATAGTTACAGGTTTTCCTTCGCCATATTTTGTGGCGTTCGTGAGTAAATTTATAATCACTTGCTCCATGCGAAAGCGATCAACGTGAGCCACAACATCTGTATCTAATTTTAAAATAATTTCGTTGCCGCTTTGTTTGATGTGATCAGCCAGAGCTTCTAATGAGTCTTGAATCAGAGAATTCATCGAAGTTGGTTCTTTTTCAAGAGCGAGTTTTCCTAAAGAAATGCGTGATACGTCTAACATATCTTCAATCAGCGTATTTAAACGATTAGCTTGGCGATCAACCTGACTTACAAATTTTTTCATGCGCTCGGGGCTATAAGCTAAAGGATCATTGCGATCGACAGACATCTGAGTCATCTGCGTTTGCAGTTTAATACTTGTTAGCGGAGTTTTTAATTCGTGAGATGCAATCGAAATAAATTCATTTCTAATTCTTAATGCTTCTTGCGAAGCTTCGAATAAAATTTTTGTCTGTTCATTTTTTTTACGCTCAGTAATATCCTGAAAAGCGACAACACGGCCTTGTAGACCGTCTTTAAGAGCATACATTTTAGCACGAATTTCCATGTGAAAGTGAGTGCCATCTTTGCGGATAGCCGTAGCCTCATAAGATGATTCAACTTGGCGGGCGATATTGGCGGCTCCAATTCGTGCTGACTCAACAGTGCACAAGGCAAAAATGCTTTGACCAATAATTTCATGGCGATGATTGTAACCAAACATTCTTACCATTGACTCATTTGCATCTAGAATAACTTCACCATCGTGAAGACACATTCCTTCAAAAGTGGCGTCTAATAAACGACGAACTTGCAAAGCATTTTCACGAACCTGAGAAATTAATTTTAATCTTGAACGAAGGCCCGCAAAGGCAATACCGACAATTGTTAAAATGCCTGGTAAAAATAATGTGCTGCTCAAGTTCGGGCTTAAATAATTAAGACCTACTGAAAGCGCCACAACAAAAATCACATAACTTACCATCGACCGCATGGTTTGCATTAAAGCCGCGACGGCAATCACAGCCATGTAACAACCCCAAACCCAAGCGATGTCTAAGCGGTTATTATAAAATAAATAATAAAAATGAAAAGTCGCAGCCCACGTACCGAATGAAAACCACCATTCAATATGTTTACGAACTGAAGCAGAAAAAAATGTGGCAATGTAGACGCCCCACAAACAAAGTACAGCCGCAAAGCGACTTAAAAACGGATTAAATGAACCAGGTAAAAGCGCCTCAACGGCAAACCACCATGATAGGTAAAATGCGCCCACAACAACCAATACTATGCGGTAGTACGGTAGCGACGTTTCTTCTTCGAAATTGTAAGGCAGTTCAGCCTTTTTTTTCATGGCATTTTCCTTGCTGTTACTAGGGTAACATTCACTCAAAGGCATAGGGAGAACTTTTTATGAAGCTTATAATTAATTTAGTCGTTTTTACTGTTTGGGGAATTCTGACTGTAGGTTGTGCAAGCACGGGGCAAAAGAATGCTGGCGAAGCTTCAGGCGTTGTATCTAGATTTTTAACCACTCCAGATGGTTCAGTTGATGGCTTTCTTTTTCAAGATGGAATGCAAATCAGATTTCCAAGCCATATGTCGACAATCGTAACCGATGCTGTGGCTGTTGGTGATGAAGTGACTGTTAAAGGAGAAGAATCAACGACGAACTCGATGTGGGCCAAACATATTATTACGTCAAAAAATGCTAATGAAATTGATGTTACATCTGAAGCTAAAGGTAAAATGTTAGCCCCTAAGCGTGAACGGCTAGCGGCCATTAAAAATGTGAATAACATCAGTGTGCGTGGCGAAATTGATACCTTAATCGTTGAGCCCTCAGGAGAAGTTTCAGGATTTTTATTAACCGAAGGCTCGTTGGTTCGCTTGCCGACTGATATTAGAAGGCCTACTAAGGCTTATGATGTGGGTCAGTATGTTGAAGTCACAGGGTACGGCAGCGAAAATAAATTTGGTAAATCAGTCGAAGCGTCTACAGTTCAGCGCCAGTCTGACGTCTATCAAATTGACACTGAATAAAGGATATGAGCAGATAACTAAATGCAGATTCGTCCATTGCATTTAGATGATTTAAATCAAATTAAAATTTTCACCGATAAAACGATCGGTGAAAATTATTTTAATCCTGAAGAGCTCAAAGAGTGTTATCAAAAATCATTATTAAACGGCGTGATGTATTCTTTTGTCTTAGTCGATGAAAATAATAAAATTCAAGGTTTACGTTTAGCTTATCCGCCAGGTGCATGGAGCAAGGGCAAGGGCTCAAAGCTTCGTCCTGAATTATGGAAGGTGCCGCAAGAAAAAGCCGGGTACTTTCAAAGTTTATTTATATCTTCAGAAGTGCAAGGGGCCGGCTGGGGCCCGAAGCTTTCAGAGGCTTCAATTTCTAGATTAAAAGAAATCGGCACCGAAGCGATTATTACGCATGCTTGGCAAGAGTCTCCGAATAATTCTTCAATACGTTATTTAACTAAATTTGGTTTTAAGCCCATAGCTACGCATCCGAATTATTGGATTGATGTAGATTACACCTGTGTGCGCGATGGCAAACCTTGTCGTTGCACCGCTGTCGAGATGATTAAATATTTATGACTCAGTCTTTTTGGCAAGATTTTAAATTAAACACCAACACTTCGAAATTAAAAAATTACGATTATGTGATTGTGGGTGGTGGTATTGCTGGATTATCAACGGCTTATTGGTTGTTACAAAAAGATTCAAATTTAAAAATCGGTATTGTCGAAAAAAATCAAATCGCGTTTGGGGCCTCGGGCCGTAATGCGGGATTCGTGACGTGTGGTTCGACCGAACATTTTATCAAACTCAAAGATCAATTCGGTTTAGAAAAAGCCGTCGAGATCTGGAAGTTTTCAGAAGATAACCGCAAGCTTTTACAAGAACACATCATTCAAGATAACGCCGATAAAGTTGATTTTAAAATTACGGGGTCATGTACCGTAGCGGCTAACAGCGAGCGCTGGGGTTATTACAAAGAAATCGCAAAAACTATGCGGGCACAAAATATCGATGTGTATGAAGTCAATGCTTCTGATATGGATCGCGATTATGGGGTTACGGGGTTTGAAGGCGGAATCGTTTACGCAGGTGATGGGTATATTCATCCCGTTAAACTGCTGGGTGAAATATTAAAAAAACTTAATGTGTATATTCACGAAAACACTGAAGTGCAAAGTGTCAGTAAATCAGGTGATGTGTTTGTAATCAAAACTGACCAAGAAACACTGCATGCAGCTCAAGTGGTAATTACAGTGAATGCGTATCTGCCATTAGTGAACCCCCAGTTTTCGCAACTAATTGTGCCAGGCCGAGGTCAAATTCTTTTAACGAAACCGTTGCCGCAATTTGTGAAAGGCCCTTGTTATTTAACTAAGCATCTTTGTTATTTTCGCCAGTTACCAACCGGTGAATTATTAATTGGAGGCTTTCGAAACCTGTCTGCCGAAACTGAAAAAACGCATACAGATGAAACCACAGCGATCATTCAAAACGCATTATATGATTTTGTTAAGAACCACTTCAGACTAGGGGCGCAGGCCGAAATAGCACGGCAGTGGTCTGGTATTATGGGGTATTCTCCAGACGGGCAAATGATCATTGGGTCATTGTTTGTTGATCCTGGTTTACATTACTTGGCCGGCTGTTCTGGCCATGGCATGGGGTTAAGCTTTAAGGCTGCCCAGACACTGGTAAACGGCATCTATGGGGCTGAAATTCCACATTATTTGCATGCTAAACGTTTTAAAGTTTAAGTTCTAAATTGAGCGTCAAATTAAATAATATTTTATTTGCTCAAAATGTCTAAATAATTTATGTATACTGAATTGACATCAATGTAAGTATTTAATGAAACTAAGGATATGTTAAAGATGTGTTTTAAACTGTCACGGATTCTAGTATAACAGTAGTACATCTTAAGTTACATACATTAGAGGAACGAAAAATGAAATCAGGCGAGTTTCAAAATTTAGGTTTATATCTTAAAGAAAAAAGATTGGGCGCAGGCTTAACACAGACTGAACTTTCACAGTCGTTAAAAGTACACGTGCAGTTTGTTTCTAATTGGGAGCGCGGTTTATGTGCGCCACCATCACATTGTTTTCACCATTTGATCGACGTTTTAGCGTTAAGCCGCGATCAAGTAGTTGTTGCGATGGTTTCTGATTCTAAACGTTCGATTGAAGCGAAAGTGTTTAAGAAAAAGAAAAAAGCTAAAGCTGGTTAATACCAGTAAAGGAGAATGCATATGTCTCAAGTTACGGAATCTATTCTTAATAATTTAAGTCCCGCAGCAAGAGATCTATCATCTACTTTTAAAGATTTTTGTTCGACAGTTTTACATATGCATTCACTAGCCGCTAAGTTGGGCTCTGACTTCAGAGTTTTTTCAGACACGGGTGATATCAAGTTATTAAAGTTAGACGAATCAGAGTTCGCATCGATCACAAAGCGTCTTAAAATTTACAAAGACGTTTTTCAAATGGCTTCTGAACAAAAAGAACTTTTCAATAACGTTCAAGAAAAACAGTTGTTATGGTTTGCGCTTCGTTCATTGCGTTTAGCGCCTCCGGCTGAATTTTTTAATATTTTACAAAACAATCATATCGTTGAAGTGTATATGGGTACTCGTCAGGTTTATCGCACATTCAATTATTATTCGCTTTGCAGTTATTCATTAGACGAATTAGAAACTACGCCATGGGATAAATTATTCGCACGTAAAGATCCAACTGTTGTTGAAAAGATCTTTGGGGACGTTGCGGTTTCATTAGCTGAGCGCCGTATTGTGCATTCAGAAATTCCACCACATGCTGTGGTGGAAACGGCTTCAGCGTTAAAAAATGAATTTATGTATAAATTAGAATTCGTAGCACCGCTTACGGATCTTGATCACAATGCCCAGGACTGCTTTGTGGCAGTCCTTTCGGCAGAATTAGTAAATACACCTGACGAAGCTGAACGCAGACGTCGCCAGGAAGATTACGAAAACAAACGTTTTTCAGAAGAAAAATTTCTTACGAATAATGTTAGACCGCTCTTCTTATAGGTATAACTATCGCGGGCGCTGATACGTGTTCGCGAATTGAATCTGAAATAACCCGCTGATCCCACAGACGATCACAGATCCGACTTAGAAATGGGTCAGACACATTTTTATGATCACCTTTAAAATAAGCAATCATATCACATGCAAATCCACGCTGAATCACATCGCCCTCAATGCAGGTAAAACCACAATCGTAAGCCATCTCGTGAACCTTCACATCTTTTCTGGCCGGCGCTACGATCGCATGCCCTGGTGAATCCTCGAACAGACGCACACCTAATTGAATCAACGCACGACCCAGCGAAAAGCCGATCTGACTCGAACGGTATTTTTCGTTCACCGTTAAATACTCCATCGACATGACGGTGTGAATATCTTTTTCTTTCATCTTTTCGATAAATGTCGGTGAAAAGAACTGAAAATATTTAGTGCTGACATCAGGTTTTGATTCGAGATCAAAAAAACTATAACAGTGAACTGCCGCAGCTTCGCCATCAGCCATCACGGCGCAAATTAAATCGTGTCTGATGAATTCTTCAGCTTTAACTTCAAAGTCTCGGCCTTTGTAAGTGTCGGTCCAAACCTTTAACCAAGTTTGAAAGGCCTGTTGCATTTCTGCAGTTTGGCTTTTTTCGCGCCAAGCTTTAGGCGAAAACACATGATACGTGAAATTTATTTTCGATAAGCTATTGTTTTTCATCTGGCTACCTCCTCTTAGGCAGCTTTCTGATGGAATGATTTTTTAGATTTTACTTTTTCATCAACACTTTTTAAGAGTTGAATATACATGTAAGCACTTACTTTTAAATTCTCAACGATCTGTTCGGTTTCTTGTTTGTTAAAAGTATCTAACACTTCGTTGTGTTCTTGAATGTGTTCTTGGTCTTCTTCAACGTGAATACGTAAGAAGTTTAAACTTTTTGCGGGATGATGTGGCTTTAGTTTTTCCATTAAAGCAGGGCCGCAGTGAATAGCTAAACATTCTAAAACTAAAAAATAACCATACACCGACGCTGGGCTTACCTGATCAATCCAATAATACTGTGATTGATAAAAAGCCTGCGTTGCCGGAAGTGGCGAAAACTCTTTAATATCGCGACCTAAATGTTTTAAATCTTTGACTGCGATAATTTCGTGATTTTTTTCTTCAGTGGCATGGTGCAAAAATTTATTGTGAAGTGCATTGCGCTCGATCGGAAACTTTACTCCCGCAGTTGCAATAATTCGGGTTGAGTGACAAACGAAGAAGTACGTTTGCGCCAACCATTCGGCATAAAATTCTGGATCTTGCCAATTCATTTCGACGATCATGTTTTGTACGGCATTCATTTCATCTTGGAAAATTTTCTTAACTGCTGTCATTATACGTCCTCAATTTTTGTTATTGTTATTCACGTAAATAAAGGTTTATTTGCGTGAATATAAAGAATAGCAAATCTAAGCCGGTATAAAAATACTCGGGCTCGATTTGAGACGGAATTTTTAATTTTTTGTAGAACTTGTTAACATTACTGTTTCGTTTTGGGAGGCTTCAGATAACTTTCGATCAAAACTAAAAGCTGACGTGTATCAATTGGTTTCGTTACATGACCATCGCAACCCGCATTGCGAGTTTTATGGCGCTCTTCTGCCATCGCATGTGCTGTCAATGCAAGTACTGGCATATGGTAATTCATTTGACGTAATATGCGTGTTGCCTCGTAGCCATCCATTAAAGGCATTTCAATATCCATCAGAATAAGATCAAACTTTTCTGACTTACATTTTTCTAAAACTTCATTGCCGTCAGAGGCCACAGATACGATGGCTCCGTTTTTAGACAAGAATCTTTCAAGAAAGTATTGATTATCTAAAGAGTCTTCAGCGATTAAAATTTTGCATCCCGCCAGTGGTGCAAAATGCATTTGCTGCTGGATTTGTTTGGTCTCAAAAGCCGCGACGGCAGAGACATCAGGAATTTCAGCAACTAGCGTAAATTTAAATGTGCAGCCCGCATCTTTTTCAGCGCGCTCGATTGTTAAATCTCCGCCAAGGGCTTCGGCTAAGTGTTTTGATAAAGCTAAACCTAAACCCGTGCCGCCAAATTTTCTGGTCGTGCAAGTTTCGGCCTGAGAAAATGGTTGAAATAGGCGATCTTTTTGTTCTTCGGTTAGCCCGATACCTGAATCAACGACGCGAATTTGAATTTCTGCGCGCGATTGTTTTTTAAGTACTGATTTAACCTGAACAAGAACGCCTCCTTGGTCAGTGAACTTTACGGCATTGCTTAATAAATTTGAAAGCACCTGTTGGATGCGCACATTATCTGATAAAATCAAGCTCGGCATGACATTCTGAATATCTAAATTAATAGATAGATTTTTACTGCGCGCTTTTTCTTTAAATTGCTGAACCACATTATTTAAAAGTTGTTCAATCGGAATCTCGATATTTTCTAATTCAAGGCAGTTGGCTTCTACTTTTGATAAATCTAAAACATCATCAATAATTTTAATAAGAGCGTTGCCATTGCGACTGATCGTTTCAATAAACTTTGTTTTTTCAATTTCTGAAATCGGACCGTCTTTAAGTAAATCGGCAAAACCCAAAATAGCTGTTAATGGTGTTCTGATTTCGTGACTGACATTGGCTAAAAATACGGTTTTGTTTTTATTAGCTGATTCTGCGATTTGTTGCGTTTGTTTTAAGTGAGCAACAATTGCTTTTTGCTCTTCGAGTTCGAGCATTAATTTTTGTTTAGCTAATACGCGGTCTGTGATGTTAGCTGAAGTTCCAGAAAAGCGAAAAGGGTAGCCATTGATATCTTTAACATATTCACCGCGGCCTTCAATCCAAACGGTAGTGCCATCTGGGCGCACGACGCGATATTCAGCATAATAAGGTATACCTTCAAGCATAGCTTTTTCGACAGATGTCCAAATTTCTGCGCGGTCATCTGGATGAATAGCATTCATGATGTCTTCAGATCTGACAGGGTTTTTCGCATGGTCAAGGCCCCAGTCTTCGGCCATACGCTGACAAATATAAGTTAACCCAGACACAGGATCAGAATCCCATAAGCCAATATGTGCTACTAATAAAGAGGTCGCAAAGCGGGTTTCGCTATGTTGAAGGTTGGCCTCAATCTTTTTTAAATAAGTCACATCGTTTAAATAAAGAATACTAATATTTTCGTCGCCATCAAATCTAAATGGTTCGCCAGAAGTTAACAAATAAGTGATTGAGCGATGGTTTGTAGTAATGACGCTGTATTCTTCACTTAATAACCAGTCGCCGGCACCTAGGCGACTTAGCGGAAGTTGTAATTCATTTAATTTTAGATTTCGATCTTCAAGAAATTTATCAAGTGCAGGGTTAATTTTTATGATCACTTTGTTTTTCAAATCCACCATACATGCAGGCAATGGCATCTGGTTAAAGATACTTTCGTGCTCTAGCTGTGACACAGATTTTGAAGTAACTTGCAGAAGCTTAGCTACGTTTTCAAAACTCTTGTGATGTGGTTTATGAAAGATCATCGTGCTTACCCCTTAAAGCTGAAGATGTGCCAAATAAGAATTTATTTAATAATTTATGCCCGAACTAATTGATAGGGTCTAGAGAAAACTACTAAATAAAAATGTTTTTATAAGGTTTTCAGACTTATTTTAAGGGCAAAACGCCCCCGAATTTCACTTCATAGTAGGTTTTTAAAGGGTTCTTAACTCGAATATAACCAATGTTAAGAAATATTGTGGGTATTTTAACAAACTGTTTTTTGCCGGAAATGGTTTCGGGCGTAGAGTTTCGTGTTGCGATCTAATCAACAAACAATGCGTGATTGAATAAAAAATATAGTATCAAAAAAATCACATCACCGAAATTAAATTCGCAAAATTACACTCTGACTGATTTAAAAAAACGAAGTGCGCAAAGACCTTGGGACAGTTTTTCCGTGATGCAGAGGGCGTTGCTTTGCGATTTCATCAACCGTCATCAACACTAACTTCACATGAAAACACAAAGAGTAACAAAAAATTATTTAAGAAGTGTATTAGTAACATTAACTATGGCGAGCGCCTTACAATCCTGTAACCCTTCGTCATCTAGCTCTGGTTCATCAAATTCAAATTCAGCTAATAGCTGTCAGGCTAGAACAATGTCATCAGCAACTGCATCTGATAAAGACAGCATGCAAAACAACAACGATCTTTTCCAAGACGTAAACAATGTTTCAGTTCGTAGTAACAACAACCAAGACCAAGATGATGCGCAAACAAGATTTGTAAAAATCGACGTAGGTCAATTAAAGCAACGTCTATTAAATAGACGCAGTAACAATTTTCATCTGCCCCTCCTGAATAACAAATCGGTGAATGTGGTTTTACAATCAGTAAAAAAATATTCAGCTAACAACATCGTAGCTACTGGTAAAACAGACAACGATGAACTCAGTAACGTTACAATAGTTATCAACGATGATGTGATCACAGCAAATGTCGGTGAAACATTATCACAAGAAAGTTATGAAATTCGTTTTGCTGGTAACGGTGTACATACAGTTAAAGCCATCACAGCCAAAGACGATGACTGTTTAACTGTTGAAGGTGAAAACGCACATAATTTAGTACAGCCTTTAGCAACTGAATCTGCAAAAGATGTAACTGCGATGGCTGCCGTTCCGACGATCGATGTTTTAGTGGCCTATACTCCTGCCGCTTTAAACAATGTCGGTGGCTTAAGTGCGATGAAAGCCTTGATTCAAATGGGTGTGGCTGATTCGAATAAAGCTTACCAAAGCAGCGGTGTGAATTTAGCGCTTCGTTTAGTGGGTATCATGGCTTTATCACAATCTGAAAGTTCATTTACATCAGACTTATCATCGTTAAAAGGCACGAGTGATGGCAAATGGGATGGCGTACATGCTGAACGTAAACGTTTAGGCGCAGATTTAGTTTCAGTTGTGGCTTATTACCCGAGCACTTCAACGGCCGGTATCGGTTTTGTAGGATCATCTTATTCTTCGGGTTTTTCGATCACGAAAACGACAGCGTTCAAACAGTTTTCATTCACACATGAGTTAGGTCATAACATTGGTTTAAATCATAGTGATGGTTACGAAAACGCGAGCGGTAGATTTCGTACAATCATGGCTTACGGAACATACACACGTATTCCACGTTTCTCGAATCCAGCGATTGATTACAACAGTTACGCGACAGGAACTTCATCAAACAACAGCGCAAGTATTTTAAATGCGCGTGGTGCTGGTGTGGCCGCGTTCTCGGCTTCGGTGACTCAATCAGATCTGCCTGAAAACTCTGATCCAATTACCGATCCAGGTTTACCTGGCGAGCCTTGCACAGACTCAGAAGCTCCGCCTGCATCTGCTTCAGAATAGATATTTAGCTACAGCATAATTTAAAACCAACACAAACCCTTTCGCAAGAAGGGGTTTGTAGTTTTCTACACAACAGCTCTAGAGCACTTATTTTTCGTTCTAAAATTACCTATAATTAAAACATGTTTGAATCTGCGAATCGCTTTATTGGTCGCGAGTCTGAAACTCGTCGTCTGCAAAGTTTTATTTCTGAAATTTCTTCTGGCGGGAGTGGTGTATTAGTTATTGAAGCCCCATCGGGTGGCGGCAAAACTTTGTTTTTACAAAAAGGTTTAGCCGAGCTAGCCCAGACGCCGATTGATATTATATCTGGTCAGGGTGTGCAGATGTCTGCCATGACTCCGGGGTATATCTTAACCGGCCTTTCAAAATACCTTCTTAATTCAGAGCAGTGGTCAAAGCCTTTGCGTGAACATATTCAATATTACTTCGAAGATATTACGCGAATTTTTCCGGGTATATCATTACTGCGCGGTGAAAATGAATCAGCCGCTGAAAGCGCAGATGGTGGATTAAATATTTTTGCGTTAAATCGTATTGCAACATGCTTAGCAAAAATATTTACCATGATTGCCAAAGAAAATCGTCCTGTTATTTTAGTGCTTGATGATTTTCAGTGGTCTGATGAATTATCTAAACAAACTTTAAAAATGTGGCTTGAGTCAGAAAAAAATAATTCAAACTACTTTGGGGTTATTGTTTGTTGCCGCAAAGAAAACAGCGAACAACTATCGTATTTAAAAAAAGATTTATTAAATGATCATATCGAACTTCGCCCCTTTACCGTTAGCGAGACGTCAGAGTACTTACAAAAATTTAAATTAGACACAAACCCTCACCAAGTTGAAAGTATTGTAACCCTTACGGCAGGCAATCCGTTTGCGATTCACTTTCTAGCAACCGATATGAGTTCGCAGAATCAAGATCTAGCGCAACCCACGGCAACGCTAGCTGCAACAATCAGCCGCCACTTTTTTGCTTTAAACAAAACACAGCAAATGCTGTTGTTAAAAATGGCTGTGTTTGGAAAATCAGCGCTGATCAGTGATTTGGCGCAAATAGCAAATATCTCGCAGGATGAAGCTTACGCCGAATTATCTAGCCCTGATTTAAAAATATTAATCGATATCACCGGGCCTTATTTAGCCGAAATTAGATTTAATCACGATAAAATTCGCGAAACTTTATTTTCGCAATTAAACCCCGTTAATGCACAGAAATATCATAGCATTATTGTCACCTTCTTAGAAAAAAGTGAAAAGCCTGATCTGTTTAAGTTGGCGTATCACTGTTCGCAAGCTAACGATGCGATCAAGGCCGTAAAATATTCGTTACGAGCCGCTGAAGATGCTTTCAGTACAGCGAGTTATGATTTAGCGATTCAAAATTTTCAAATCGCCTTATCGTTTGCTTTAAGTAATGACCAACATCGCGCTCATATTTTAGCTCGGATGGGTGAAGCGTATTTATTAATTGGTAAATATGAAAATTCAACTGAAGTTTTTAGCGAAGCGATTACCTGCAGCGAAAGTAAAATTCTAAGAGCTGAATACACAGGTAAACTTGGAGAGATCTTATTTAAACAAGGTAACATTAAAGAGGCTACCGATTTAGTTGAGCGCGCTTTAGGTCTGTTAGAAATTCCAATTCCTAAAACTAAATTTTCTACGGGTATTTTTTTACTTAAAGAAGTTTTTATTCAAGCTATGCACACATTATTTTTAAAGCCCAGTGTGCGCCCAGCAATTAAAGGCAAAGACGCTTTGGCAGCAAGGCTTTTAAGTCGTTTAGCTTATTGTTACTGGTTTGGTAAAGGGGCAATTTATTGTGGATGGGCTCATATCAAAGGGCTTAATGCTGTTGAACGTTTTGCCGATTCATTAGAAAAAGCTCAAGCCTATTCTGAGCATGCGCCGGTGATGACAATGGTGCCTTGGTTTGAGCGTGGAATTAATTATTCATATCAATCCATGAAAATTCGCGAAAGCTTAAATAGTCGTTGGGGCGTGGGGCAATCAAAAGGATTTTTAGGCACATGTTTATATGGTTCTTCACGTTATCAAGAAGCTGAGCAAGTTTGTTCAGAAGCTTTTGAGACGTTAGTTAAAGAAGGCGACATGTGGGAGGCCAACACCGCTGGCTGGCATGTGGCCATTGCCTTATACCGCCAAGGTCGTTTGAAAGAAGCTATTTCACAGAGCCAAAAGATATTTAACAGTGGTAAAAGTTTAAACGATAACCAAAGTGCAGCGATTTGTTTAGGTGTCATAGGTAAAGCTTCAAATGGTGAATCAGTTGATATTCATGAAATCGAAAGAATTGAACGTTTACAATTAACAGACACACATGCTTTAGCCGAATTAACGATCGCCAAAGCATTGTATTTAGCAAATCGCAAAAAATTTGATGAAGCTCTAGCAGCGCTAGAAAACGCAAAAGCCAAAGTAAATAACCAGGGTTTGCGTCAAGAGTACGTCACGCCCTTGTGGCCATGGTCTGCCACAGTTTTACGTTTGAAAATTCAACACACTTTTTTAACTCCGGCAGAAACTAGGGCCAGTTATAAACTGTTAAAAAAATTCACGCGCGAAAGTTTATCTAAGGCGCACTTTTATAAAAATAATTTACCCCATGCCCTGCGTGAAGAAGCGTATCGCCTGTATTATATGGGCCAGCAGAAAAAAGCGATGGCGACTTTACAGCAAAGTTTAAAAGCGGCCGTACAGCAAAAAGCGCAATGGGAGCTGGTTAATTCGCACGAACTATGGAAAGTCTGGGGAAAAGATCTGCCAGTTCATGTTCAGCGTAAAATGGCTTTTGAAATTGAAAAAATCATTGATGTCGATAATTTTATTTTGCCAGATATAAGTCAGCGCGATAACACCCAGAAATCGGTGGGCTATTTTTTAAATGAAATTTCAAATATTAAAACTCCGCGTGACGGTTTAGAAAAGCTTTATCATTTCACGTCGCACTTGGGCTCAATACGTCGCAGTATTGGTGTGGTCGAACACTTTTCAAACACGTCTCATGATTTTTTGCCTGTGCTTGAAACTTCAAGCCAAAGTTATAAATCGCTGATCACTTGTTTTGAAGAAAGCTTACACAGTCGCGATTCTGTTTTAGTTAAAAATCGTGACCTAGAAACAATTGTTATTTTGCCTGTGCGCCGTCAGGCCAACACGTATGGTTTTGTTTACATTATTTGTGCCGATAGATTGTCGTACACAGAATTTATTGAAGAGTCGGTGCAGCTTGAAACGTTGATACGTCTTGTCACATCTGCCATCGAACAGCGCCAACAGCACACGCAGATTCAATTGTTAAATCAGGATTTAGCCTTACGTATTAAAAATGCAGTCACTGTAACAGAACAAAAAAACGTTGAATTGGTTGAAGCCGAACAAAAAGCCAACATGGCTTCAAAAGCTAAATCAGAGTTTTTGGCAAATATGAGTCATGAAATTCGTACGCCATTAAATGGTGTTATGGGCACGATCTCATTACTTAAAGGCACACAGCTTACAAAAGAGCAGGGAACTTTTTTAGATGCCTTAGAAAGTTCGTCAGAAAATTTATTTCAAATCGTGAATGATATTTTAGATTTAACAAAAATCGAAGCCGGTCGCCAAACTTTGCAAAACGAAGCGATGTGGGTGGCTGATTTAATTAAGCAATGCAGTGATTTATACCACGTATCTGCTCATAAAAAGCAGATCGAACTTGTGTATGATATTTCTAAGCTTGAAAATGTTAAAGTTAACGGCGATGCCTTAAGAATCAGACAGGTGTTGTCGAATCTAATTCTTAATGCGATTAAATTTACTGATCAAGGGTCTGTGGTTGTACGTGCAACGAACAAAATGAGTTCAGAGCATGTTAAATATCGTTTCGAAGTTAAAGATACGGGCTGCGGTATTGCCGAAGACGATTATCAAAAATTATTTCAAAACTTTTCGCAATTAGATGGATCTTCTAAGAAAAAAGTCGGTGGCACGGGATTAGGTTTATCAATTTGTTATAAATTGGTTGAACTGATGGGTGGAGAAATTGGTTTAACCAGTGAAAAAGATAAAGGTTCAACATTCTGGTTTGAAATCACGTTAAAACGTGAACCCGAACAAGCCCCACGTGTGACGATAGTTAAAGAAGAGCTGAGCATTCAGTGGAGCCGGAAACTTAAAGTTTTAGTCGCTGAAGATAATCAAGTGAATCAATTGATCGTGCGCAAAATGTTAGAAAGCTTAAACTGCGAAGTGACCATTGCTGAGAATGGCGAAAAGTTTATCGAAAAAATAAAGGCCGACACTTACGATTTAGCTTTCTTAGATTGTCAAATGCCCGTAGTTGATGGATTCGATGCTTGTAAAAGATTGCGCGCTGAGAAAGTTAAAACTCCGCCGATTATTGCTTTAACAGCCTATGCTTTAGAATCAGATCGCCAACGTTGTTTTGAAGCGGGTATGGATGATTACTTGTCTAAGCCCATTAAACTTGAAGTGATCAAATCTATGATGGAAAAATGGTACACTAAAAATTTATGATGATTTAAGGTGTGCTGTCGAGTGAAGTTCGGCAATCATTGAAGTCAATTTGTCTTCACCGCAGTAAAGCAAGTGATGAAATTCAACGCCCATCGCAAATTGTTCAGGCCCGTGGGGGCGAATATTTCTAATAATGCCTTGTAATTGTAAAGGCTCATTGCCATCGTTAATTAAAGTCGCATCGATAAGATCGCCCGCGCGTAAAGACGTTTTGTTAACGATCACAGAACAACCTAATGAATTTAAATCAGTCACAGAAGTTTTAATTACACATGATTCTTCATTATGAGAATTGATTATTAATTTAATATCTGTGCGTGGTGGTACTTTGTAACGAACAGTTTTACGCTGTTGGAGATGAAAAATGCGTTTTAAGCTTAAAACTACTTGGCCGTTTTCCATTGATGGATTGGCTTCAATTAAAAACTTTTCGTTATCAACTTTAAAGTGAGCTGTGTAATGCCCTGAGGGTGAAAAATCTAAATCCATTTTCACCGCGCCCTTACAGTAAAACTTATCTTGTTCGGCGCGCACTACTTTTAAAGGTAAGTGTCGATCGAACTTATCTTTAAGTAAAACAATGGCATCTGTATTTAAAAGTTTCATTAAAACTTTTTGTTTAAAGGCCGCATCGGTGACTGGTTTTAGTACTGTAATTTCTGACATAGTAATCTGATATCGGTTGATTGAAGCAGAGTTTGAATGGCCTAAAGGCTAGTGAAAATTTGAAAACAAACAAACTTTTTTAGCTCTCATAAACAAGCGTCTAGTCGATTTTAAGACACATATATAAAAACTAGACCAGACTTGAAAGCCTTAATAGTAGCGGTTCTTAAGACAATTAGTTGAAACTGCTTTTCATGAAGAAAATTACAATTCATAAAAATTTATTCGCAAAAACATTAACTATTTATGCTGCAGCTTTTTTATTGTCGAGCTGCTTAAACACTGACTCTTCGTCGAGTCCAGTTACGCCTTCTCAAAACAGTTCATCTTCAGTAACTTCTGGAACAGTCACTGAACCAACTCCGACTCCAACTCCAACTCCTGTGCCTGCACCAACCCCGGTTCCAACTCCAAGGCCGACACCTGCACCAACCCCTACTCCCACACCAGTTCCTGCTCCGACACCGACACCAACGCCTGCTCCCACTCCAAGTGCTGATTTCTCTGCGGCAGTAAAAGATATTGCAGCTAAATCAAGTTGCATCCAAACATCCTGGGCAAATCGTGGTCGTGCTCCCGCAGCTTACATAAAAGGAATGGCTTTAAGTTATGCGCGAAGTTTATGTCGCATTCATGCAAATCCTGAAAAACCTGCGGCTTCGGTATTACGTTCGTCAAGTTCAGGTAATGCGGCAAAAGATGTGCTGGCTCTTTACAGTTCAATTTTAGCAAATGCAGGGCTTCGCACTTCTTCAAGTGGAGAAGAGCCACTTCAAGCGACTTACGTGATCGGAATCGGTTTAGGTATGCGCGAAAGTTCAGGCAAATACTGCGAAGGTTATGATACAGCCGCAGGCACTAATCGCACATCGGCAGAAGGCGAAGCCGGGTTGTTTCAAGCGAGTTACAATTCGATAAGTGCATCGCCAGAATTACGTAAATTATATGATGAATACAAAGCCAATGAAAGCCGTTGTATGTTGGCCACTTTTAAAGAAGGTGTAAGTTGCACAAGCCGATCGATTTTAGGAACAGGGGCAGGTGCAGACTATCAAACATTTGTTAAGCGATGCCCCGCTTTTGCGGCTGAGTATACAATGACATTGATTAGATTACTGAGATCACACTTTGGGCCGTTAAATACAAAATCTGCTCAGGTGATTGGTAGCTGTGATTCGATGTTGTCGCAGGTGAAGACATTGATAGATTCAAATCCTGAAGCTGCATGTTCAGAACTTTTTTGATGTAAAACAAGTCCTGATTGACTTCTTACTCCGCTGAATGAATTATAAGCAAAACAGCAAATTCGGCGGAGTAAAAAATATGATAAGAATTTTAGCGTCTTTAGTGGTAACTGCAGTAATCAGCTCACACGCCATGGCAGCTTGCCAAGTTCCGGTTTGTGATATCCCAGCAACAATTGCAGATTTAAAAACAAAAACATCTGATGTTCGTTCGGCGTTCTATTCAGATTTATACCAAAACAATTTAAGCTCGAAAGACCAAGCTGTTTTAAGAAATTTAAACGCCTTCGGTGCACAAGCTTACAAATTATCTAAAGACTTAAACGATGCTAAAGTTACTGTGAAATGGGCGGCTGATGTTCGTCAAATCGGACAAGGCTTATTAACTTACGCTTCATTTAATAAAGCAGAATTCATTTCTACTTACTCTGAATCAGCCTCAATGCCTGAATTAACTCGCGATAGCCAACAACGTGTTCGTTACGCGGCTTTATTTCGTTGGAGAACGGCAATTCCAGTGATGTTCAACGTAAAAGAGATTTACGAAGTTTATGACTACGTTCAAAAATCTTCTGATTTTTCTATTTCAATCGGTGATGAAGATTATATCGTTCGTGAAGCTTCAAATGTTTTAGAATTATTAAGCGCTCGGATCTCTTATTTATTTCCTTTATACGAAGGCGTTTACTCGATCAAAACAACATGTAACCAATTAGTTGGCCAGTGTTCAGAAAAAGATTTAGCGAGCGATCGTTTAGTTGTTATGGACAGCTTAACTGATCACCTCATCGTAGCGTCTTTAGCGATTTCTTCTGAAATCTCTTTTAATTACGCGATTGGTAACTACAATGATACAAATCCTTCTCACGAAACAGATGGTATCAACTTTTTATTCTACAAATCTTACGTAAAAAATAGCGGTACAGAATTATATTCTAAATCTGATGTTCTTTATGTGGGTGATCGTCCAGCTGAAATCAAATTTACTGTGGCGCAAAACCAAGATGTTTCTGGTTCGGCTGTAACTTCTCGTTACGTTGGCGCTTTAAACTACGCAGGCAAAGTGATTTTCTCTCCGTTAAAATATTACACTGACGAAGTTCCGTTACAAGCTGGCGAACAACCAATCACGGGCGAATTCACTGGTAAATTTGGTTCACACAATATGCGTTTAATCATCCGCCAAAAAATGGATAAAGCGTTAATGGCTTCAGCGTTTGTTGATACTGAAGACAATGGAAATTTTGAAAAATTTGATTTCTCAATGGGTAATTTCGTAACACACCGTCAGTTAATTAATTTAACGGGTATCGGTATGATCAACTACACGCCTTACAAAATCGCAATGGCTTACCGTTTCGGCGCAGACAACAAACTTCACTGGTTTGGTGGTTTTTACTCTGTAAATGGTTTGTATTCTGAAATCGCTTTAGACTATGTAGGCCCAGTTACCGGTTTATAATTTTTAAGATTAATTGTTAATTTCAAAGGCTGTTCAGCAATGAACGGCCTTTTTTTTTGCTCTGTATTCGTCATTAGCGTGTCATCCTGGGAATCTTTCTAAACTAGACCGTAGTCTAGTGCAGTCCAGTCGGGTCTTGGCCGAATAGAAGACTGATGAAAAAGATCTTTTTAATATTAGTACTAGGTAGTTTGGTTTGGGGCTGTGCCTCGAGCCCTGTCGTGCCTGAGAAAACTATTTATTCAGATCTATTTCCACAAAAAGCAACGCGCACTGAATATTACAAAGATGTGGGTCTTGGTTATTTAAACGATAATAACTATGACAAAGCGGTCGAGTATTTTAAATTAGCGTTACTTCATGATCCAGATAATAAAGATGCTAGATACTGGTTAAGTGTTTCATTTTTTAAGAAGAATCAAAACAATTTAGCTTTGATTGAGCTTGAAAAATTAGACAGCGTTGATAGTTTAGAATATTCACGTTTAAAATTAGTTTCTGATATTTATGAATCAGCTGATTCATTTGAAAAAGTTATTTCTGTGAATGAAAAACTTTTTGAGATGGGTCATGAGAATTTTCCGTTATGGAAGATCTATCAAATGAATTTGAATCTGAGACGTGCCGATGCGGCTATGGCTAATCTTGTTAGCTTAGAAAAAAATGGTGAAGAATCATACCGTGTGCATTTAGGTCGTTATGAAGTTTTACAAAGACAAAGTAATTTTGAATCAGCGCTCATGGAATTACAGCAAGCAGAACAAGCTAAGCCGTTTGATTTGATGACGATGAAAAAAATGTCGTCTTTACAGTACGATTTACACAAATGGCAGGATTTATATGTTTTAGGAACTAAGTTTTCGAAATATCACCCGTATGATTTAGATGTTTCAGAACGTTTATCACAGGCCTGTATTCGTATTGGTCAATATGACGATGCAATTGCTGAATTAAAAAAGCAAAAAGAATTTTTTCCTGATTCTGTGGGCATTGAATTTAAAATTGCGCATGTGCTTTTCTTGAAACGTGATTTCTTAACCGCAGAAGAACTGTATAAAGAACTTTACGAGATTACAAAGTCTGACCAGTCTGTATTTTTTATTTCACAAATTCACTTAGCGCAAAACAACATCGGCGAAGCGTCGAGCACATTAGAAAGTTTAGCCTCTTGGTCTGAGTATTACCCAACTGCGCAAGTTCAGTTAGCTCGTTTAGAGTGGAAGAATAACCAAAGTGATTTAGCTTTAAACCGATTACGTCGTGCTCAACAGTTGCGTCCGGATTCATTAGAGTTATACCAAGAGTATGGTCAATATATGATCTGGAGCAAACGTTACGTCGAAGCTATTGCGTTGGTTGAGCAGGGTATAAGATCGTATCCGTTAGATGATAAATTAAGAATTTTAGCTGCCTATGTGCATTTTAAAATGAACAACATGAGAAGTTTCAAAAAACAAATTGAAACTGCGCAAAAAATTAATCCAGAGAATTCAGAAATTTACTCTGTGTTAGCCGAACTTTGGTATGATAAGAAAAAACCATACTCAGAACTTGAATACTTAGCTAGTAAGGCCATAGAACTTAAAACTAAAAATAAAAACATTAAGCCGTTATTGGCGTGGGCATTATTACAACAAGATAAGATGGCCGGTGCTGTTAAATTGTTTGAAGAGTTTTATGATGCCGAGCCAAACGAGATTTTCTTTGCTGAGTCTTTGGCTGATATCTATCAAAGAAATGTCTTAACTTCGAAAAATAAAGAATTTCAACAGAAAGCTGCGGCCTTGCAAGCTGATGCAAAAATTAAGTCTGAGTTTGATTATTTTAAATTTCAATCTGAGCACGAGCGCTTGCAAACAGACAGTAGCGGAAATCGACTTCCGGCTAGTCTAGATGATCCATAACCGCAAGATCATTGATTAAATTCAAATTGTTAACAGATAATTAAGTATGCGAAGAATAAGTCTAATTCTGTGGGTTATCCTATCGGGCATGCTAGCAACTTTATCTGTTGAAGCAGCTCAAGTTAAGCCAATCTGTACACCAGTGATTAAAACCACCAAGTACCGCATGCTCAAAGGTGATTATCCTGCAGCAATTCTTAGAAAATTTGGCCTAGAGCCTGTGTTCGGTAAAAAAGGTTCAATTAATACACTTCTAAAAATTAATAATTTCAAAAATCCGAATGTGATCGAACCGGGCACGGTCGTCATTTTACCGTTTGATTGCGAACAAGAAGTCATGCCTTTTAAAGTGATCGTAAATGAAAAAGAATACCGTGAAATTACAACCGAAAAAGTTTTAACGACATCGACGCCAGTTTCGGGAACCGTAGCTCCTGCAATCAATGCAGAAGTGCCCGTCGAAAAACCCGATGCCTTTGGTCAAATAGTTGGTGGTAAACCCACTGATGAGCAAGACGTTGAAGCCACGGGTAAATCGCAAGATAACATCTCTGAAGCTTTAAGATACCGTATGATTTGCGAAGGTGAGTGGACTGGATCAGAGTGTATTACTCGTTATTCATCTATATTTGCTAATTTTGGTGCGTACAACAATCGTTACGATGGGGTTGATTCGAATGCAGCTCCTGGAAAACAAAAAAATGGATTATTACTTTCAAAACTAAACTTAGCAGCGGGTTTTGGTTGGAACAATTACTGGAACGAAAATGTAAAAACAGTATTACAACTTGAATTGCAAAATAATCAAATGTTGCCAGATATTAAAAGCGTACCCATCGATGGCGGCGATCGTTTGTTGACAAGTTTGCAAGCGGAAGCTCGCTATGAAAAAGGCAGCTGGGGAATCGGGCTTGGATTACGTCAGTTTGATAAGTTGTATTACGTTTTTAACTTTGCAGCGTTACAAGGAAATCTTTGTTCTGTGAACGACGTTTCACTATGTGGAGTTCAAGTTTATTCAGCGAATGTGCCGTCATTGTTCGTTGATTTAAGTTACATGATTCATCAAGCTGGTAAATTTAGATTCGATACAGAGTTAAAATATTTTACGTTGGGTGCGACTAAGGTCAGTACCGTAGATGTGCATGCAGGCTCTGGTCAAAGCATTGAATTTTCAGTCACTCATGATCGTATTGAAGAATATTTAAAAGGTACAATTCGTTATTCAATGGCATCGCAAGATACTTCAATTGAGACTCAGAATGCAAAAGAGTTAGCAATGCTATTCACATATTCTTGGAAGCTCAAAGACTGGTCTGAGGCTTCTATCAAGGCTGACAACCCAAGCAATTAGTCTTCAAAATCGGTCGAGGCTAGTCTTAGCCCTTAAGACTAGAACTTGTCTAGTCTTGCATCGCACCTGTTAAAAAAAATCTTATTTCAAGACAAAATAATAGTAAGTGTACCACTCTGGTGCAGCTAAAAATGATTAGGCATTTTTTGTGCCTAAAAAAAATATTCATGGTTAACCCATGGTAATATTTAAGAAAGTGTTAATAGTGGGACGTAGTAGGAGAAAAAATTAACTTGAAGCAAAAAATGAAGTTCTATTCATTTTTATTTCTAGCATACAAAGGCAACAAATCTGCGTTTGTGATGTCGTTAATTATTCTTGCGCAAACATTTTTTATTTCAGGTTGTAATTTTAATTTACTTGGTGGAAAAAATTCTGAGATCTCATCAGGATACACTCCAGGTCTTCGCACCGAATCTCTGCCTCCAACAATTTCTCCGATTAGCGATGTTGAAATGGATGAGAACGATATTGTTCAATTGCCATTTCAAATTAGCGATCCAGATACATTTTTATTTTGTAGTAATATTAACGTGGGTGCGCGCTCATCTGATAATGCAGTTATCCAGTCTGCTAATATGACGGTCACTGGCACTTATCCTAATTGTATTTTAAATGTTCGTTCTTCATCTGTGACAGCTTCTAAGCAAGTTGATATCACAGTTGATGTATTCGATTTCTGGACGTACGTATCAACTTCATTTAAATTAACTGTTCGTCGCGTAGAAAAACCAGGTCCATTCAGAATTACAAAAAACGAAGGTTTTAGACAATCTATCATTGTGCATTGGTCTGAAGCTGATTATATGGATGGAAGTTCTGCACGTTATTACTTATATTACAAAAAAGTTGATGACCAATCTTTATTGCCATCAAGTTATACGGCGATAGCGCCAGTTTACCAAGCGTCGCCAGCGGCTTCGCAAACGCTTTTCACTGAAGTTCGTAATGCAACGAATCCATATTGGATTTCTAGCCCGAATAATACGTTAGACGACAGTACGCTTTATGAAGTTTATGTAACAGCACGTAATGGGTTTAATAATAAAAATCCAGGAGTGCCATTAGAAGAATCTAATCACGTATTTGTACGCACGTTAGATCGTTATCAATTTTTAGTGCGCGAATTTGTTTCAAGCAGTCAGCAGGCCTTTATTGCATCTGCGACTGTGCACACACCAACTTGTGCCGGTGGTTCAAGCGGAACTATTCCACTTTCACCAGTAGCTGTTGGTTGTGTTGATAGCGATAGATTTTTTACGCAAGCTTCACTTGGTAGTCCGATGCAGGGAACTATTGTTCCGACGGCATCAGGTAGATATAGAGTCTACTTAAACGCTCAAGGATTAATGTATGGAGAGTATCCATGATTAATATGATGAGCCGCCTATTCATTATTTTAGCCATGATGTTTGCTTCATTAGCTGCGCAAGCGCAGGTTGCAGCTTTCGGACCGCAATTAACTTATCATGGTCGTATTATTGATACGCAAAACAGTAATGCGCCTGTAACTGGTGCTGCGAAGTTTTTACTTCAAATCGTGCATCCAACATTAACAACTTGTGTGCTTTATCAAGAAATTCAAAATCAGAATTTAACGCCTGGTGATGGTAACTTTACGTTAACTGTTAATGGTGGTACTTCGAGTTTACCTTTAGCCACTAACTTTCAAGATGTGTTTATTACTGACTCAACACGCACGATGACTTGTATTAACGGTGGTGTTGCACCTGGTACAGCAAATGCGCGTCGTTTAAATGTTTACTTCTCAATTAATGGTGGCGCGACATATGAGCCATTACCTTCGCAAGATATTAACTATGTTCCGTTAGCGATCGAAGCTTTAAATACAAATGCTGTTGGTGGATTTGGTGCGAGCAGCTTATTAAGAGTAGCTAATAGTGGAGTTCCACAAACGGGTCTTCCTGCATTAACAGGAGCGCATTTCACAGAATTAATGAACACGCTGATCGGTCAGAGTTCTTACTATATTACTTCTGCTGGTGCTGTAGCTCGTTTCACAGATCCACTTGAAGGCGATATTACAGGAGTTCAATCAGCAACTGTATTAAGTCGAATTTTTGGTCGACCGCTAACCGCTGTGAGTTCTACTTTTATCGGTGGAGAGGTTCTTTACTACAACGGTACAAACTGGATTGCTAAACAAGGTAGTGCCGGTACAGTTCAATCAATTACGTCTTCAAGCACACCGTATATTACAATTAGTGGAGCAGCGCCTTCGTTTAATCCAACAGTAGATGCATTAATTACTTTAAATGTTGGAACAACTGCGGGCTCGGTAGCAGCTGGTGACGACGCTCGTATCGTTGGTGCATTACAAGCTACAACTCCATTGGGTGGTGATGTAACTGGTTTAGTTTCAACAACAGTTGTTGCAACCGTTGGCGGTCGTACTGCTTCGGCGATTTCAACTAGTGTTGGTGATACAATTGCGGCAACGGCAGCAGTAGTTAATAGCACAATCATGAAACGTGATGGTTCTGGAAATACTTCTGTTAATACAATTTCATCAACTAATAATTCAACTAGAAACTTATTCCTGTATAACGCGGCTAACACGCAGTATGCGATGATAAATGTTCCAGCAGCATTAGCAGTAAGTTATGCGCTAACTTTACCAAACACAGCACCAGTAAGTGGTTACGTGCTAGGTACGACAGGTTCAGGTCAAATGGCTTGGGTTAACCCGACGGCAGGAAGCGTAACAAATGTTTCTGCAACAGCGCCATTAACTTCAACGGGTGGTCAAACTCCGACGATTGCAATGCCAGCAGCTACAACTGCAGTAGATGGTTATTTATCTGCAGCTAATTTTTTAATTTTTAATAATAAAGTGACTTCAGTCACTGTGACGACGCCATTAACTTTAGGTGGTACATCGTTAACACCACAAATTGGCTTACAAAACAGTGGTGTTTCGGCTGGTACTTATACAAAAGTAATTGTTGATGCTAAAGGTATCGTAACAAGTGGTACAACTTTAATTGCCTCTGATATTCCAAATTTAGATGCTTCAAAAATCACAACAGGAACTTTACCGATCGCTCGCGGTGGTACGGGTGCAAGTGCATTAACAGCAGACGGATTTATTTCGGTAACTTCGGCGGGTACAGCATTGGCGAGTACAATCTGTGCAGCAAATGAAGTTCCATTTTACAACGGTGTAGCATGGGTATGTAAAACGGCTTCATCAAACAATTCAAGTTCAACACTTGTTATTCGTGATAGTAGCGGTAATTTTACGGCGAACAACATCACGACAGTACAAAACATGACTGTACAAGCGAACTTACGCGTACAAGACGGAATGTTCGGTAATTATATCGGTCTTGCAACACCAATTGGTCTTGGTGCAGCTTATGATATTACTTTACCAAGCAATGCAACTCCGCCAAATGTTGGCCAAGTGTTATCGGTAAAGACGGGTTCAACAAGCTCATCAATTCTTACAACTTGGGTAAATGCCCTTTCTGATGCTTTAGCTTCAGGAAGTATTTTTGTCGGTAATGCTTCAGGCACTGCAGTCGGTGTAGCGATGTCTGGTGATGCGACTATTAATAACACAGGTAACTTACAATTAATTTCTGTAGGTACTGGTATTACTTCTGGATCTCAATATACAAAAGTAACAGTTGATGGCAAAGGCCGCGTTGTGAGCGGTGCTCAATTAAATAATGCGGATGTGACTGCGGGACTTGGTTACACGCCAATGAATTCAGTTTCATCGACAACACCAATCACTATTAGTGGTGGTGCTTCAAATCCTGTGATCGGTTTTGCAAACAGTGGTGTTGTTTCTGGTTCATACGGAACAAGTGCTTTAATTCCAAATTTCTTAGTTGATGCTTTTGGCCGTATTACTTCGGCGACATTAACAGCTTATACTGATGCAACATCAAGTACTAAAGGTATCGTAAATGTTGGTTCAAACATTACTGTAACTGCAGGTACGATTTCAGTAACTAGCGCCAATGTTATTGCCGCCATGGGTTCATTGGGCGGAGATGTAAGTGGTCCACTCAATGCAACTGTAGTTCAAACAGTTGGTGGTAAAACTTCAGCACAAATTTCACAATCAGTAAGTGATACGATTGCTGCAACATCAGCAAATTCAAGCGGAACAATTGTACGTCGCGATGCGAGTGGTAACTTCACGGCAAACAACATCACAACTGTACAAAACATGACGGTGCAAGCGAACTTACGCGTACAAGACGGTATGTTCGGTAATTACATCGGTCTTGCGACACCAATTGGTTTAGGTGCACATTATGATATTACTTTACCAAGCAATGCGACGCCGCCAAATGTTGGCCAAGTTTTATCGGTAGCTACAGGTTCAACAAGTTCATCAATTCTTACAACTTGGATTAATGCTTTAACTGATAGTTTAGCTTCAGGAAGTATTTTAGTTGGTAATGCATCAGGCACAGCGACTGCGGTAACTATGACTGGTGATGCAACAATGTCTAACACTGGAAACTTTCAGTTAGTTGGTGTTGGTGCAGGTGTTACTTCAGGAACGCAATATACGAAAGTAACTGTAGATGGCAAAGGCCGCGTTACTTCTGGTGCACAATTAAATAATGCTGATGTAAATGCTGGTCTTGGTTACATCGCCATGAACACGGTTTCTTCAACAGCACCAATCACGTTAACAGGTGGTGCTTCAAATCCTGTGATCGGTTTAGCTAACAGTGGTGTAGCTTCTGGTGCGTACGGTACATCTACATTAATTCCATTCTTTACAATTGATCAATTCGGAAGAATCACATCAGCTGGTTCGCAAGTTTATACTGATGCAACTAGCGCTACTAAAGGTATCGTAAACATCGGACAAAACATTACCGTAAGTGCGGGTACGATTTCACTTACGAACGCAAACATTGTTGCAGCGTTAGGTCAAATCGGCGGAGACGTTTCAGGAACATTAGCTAACACGGTTGTAATGACTGTTGGCGGAAAAACTTCTGCACAAATTTCACAAAGTGTAAGTGATACGATTGCAGCAACAAGTTTAAATTCAAGCAGCACAATTGTAAAACGTGATAACAACGGTGACTTCACTGCAAATAACATCACGACAGTTCAAGACATGACTGTACAGCGTAACTTACGTGTACAAAATGGTATGACTAACTACATCGGTATTACAACGCCGATCGCTACGCCAAACTACGATATCGTTTTACCAAACAATGCAGTAGCTCCATCAATGAATATGGTGTTGGGTGTAGCTTCTGGTTCAACATCTGCAACAATTGCAACAAACTGGGTTAGCGTTTTATTATCACAACTTGCAAGTGGCCAAATTTATGTGGGTAATGCCTCGGGCACGGCTTCTGCTGTAACTGTTGCAGGTGATGCCACATTGTCTAACACTGGAAACATCAATTTAGTGAACGTAGGTGCGGGAATTACTTCTGGAACGCAATACACAAAAGTAACTGTAGATGGTAAAGGTCGCATTGTCAGCGGTGCTCAATTAAATAATGCTGATGTAAACGCAGGTCTTGGTTACATCGCAATGAATACAGTTTCTTCGACTGCACCAATCACTTTAACAGGTGGCGCTTCAAATCCAGTGATCGGTTTAGCTAACAGTGGTGTGGCTTCTGGTTCATACGGTACATCTACATTAATTCCATTCTTTACAATTGATCAATTCGGAAGAATCACATCAGCTGGTTCGCAAGTTTATACAGATGCAACAAGCGCTACAAAAGGTATCGTAAATATCGGTGCTAACATTACCGTAAGTGCCGGTACGATTTCGCTTACGAATGCAAACATCGTTTCGGCGTTAGGTCAAATCGGCGGAGACGTTTCAGGAACATTAGCGAACACGGTTGTAATGACTGTTGGCGGAAAAACTTCTGCACAAATTTCACAAAGTGTAAGTGATACGATTGCTGCGACAGCAGCAAATTCAAGTGGAACCATTGTTAAGCGCGATGCGAGTGGTAACTTCTCTGCAAATAATATCACAACAGTACAAGACATGACTGTACAACGTAACTTACGTGTACAAGATGGTTCAGTTGGTGGATACATCGGTTTAACAACTCCAGTGGGTGTTGCAAACTACGATATCGTATTACCTGGTAACGGTGCTCCATCGATTGGCCAAGTTTTATCAGTAGCTTCAGGTACAACAAGCGCAACTATTCGCACATCTTGGATTAATGCATTAACTGATGTGTTAGCAAGTGGAACTATTTTTGTAGGTAATGCTGCAGGCGTTGCTTCTGGTGTTCCGATGACTGGCGATGCAACAATTAATAACATAGGTAACTTACAATTAATTTCTGTAGGTGCAGGTGTAACTTCAGGAACTCAATACACGAAACTTACTGTTGATGGCAAAGGCCGCGTAACTTCTGGAGCTCAATTAAATAATGCAGATGTAGTTTCTGGTTTAGGTTACGTACCAATGAATACAGTTTCTGCGACAGCGCCAATTGCTTTAACCGGCGGCGCTTCAAATCCAGTCATCAGTTTAAATTTCTCGGGTGTTGCTTCAGCTACATATCCTAAAGTATCAGTCGATCTTTGGGGCCGTGTAACAAGCGGTAGTAATCTAAATAATGCGGATGTAGTAACTGGTTTAGGTTATACACCAACGAATGTAGTTTCAACAACAGCACCTTTAACTTTAACTGGTGGTGCTTCAAATCCAGTATTAGGATTAGCAAACTCAGGGGTTACTTCAGGTGTATATCCAAAAGTTACTGTTGATGTTTGGGGCCGTGTAACAAGCGGTAGTAATCTAGCATATGCTGATGTAGTAACTGGTTTAGGTTATACACCGGTAGCCGTAGTTTCTGCTTCGTTACCAATCGTTTTAGTTGGATCTTCATCGGCACCAGTAATTACATTAGCTACTAGCGGTGTGTCTTCAGGAACATACGGTTCAAATACATTAATTCCATCTTTTATCGTAGACGCTTGGGGAAGAATTACTTCAGCTACTACGCAAGCTTACGCCGATGCAACAAGTGGTACTAAAGGTATCGTGCAAATCGGTTCAAACATTACTGTAACAACGGGAACAATTTCAATCACTAGCGCCAATGTAATTGCAGCAATGGGTACATTAGGTGGAGATGTTTCGGGAACATTAAACGCAACTGTGGTTCAAACAGTTGGTGGCAGAACAGCGGCTAATATCGCAACAACTGTTGATGCTGTAGCTTCGGCGACTGCAAATAACTCAAGTGGAACAATCGTTCGCCGCGATGCAAGCGGTAACTTCACTGCGAATAACATCACGACTGTTCAAGACATGACTGTGCAACGTAACTTACGTGTACAAGATGGTTCAGTTGGTGGATACATCGGTTTAACAACTCCAGTGGGTGTTGCAAACTACGATATCGTATTACCTGGTAACGGTGCTCCATCGATTGGCCAAGTTTTATCAGTAGCTTCAGGTACAACAAGCGCAACTATTCGCACATCTTGGATTAATGCATTAACTGATGTGTTAGCAAGTGGAACTATTTTTGTAGGTAATGCTGCAGGCGTTGCTTCTGGTGTTCCGATGACTGGCGATGCAACAATTAATAACATAGGTAACTTACAATTAATTTCTGTAGGTGCAGGTGTAACTTCAGGAACTCAATACACGAAACTTACTGTTGATGGCAAAGGCCGTGTAACTTCTGGAGCTCAATTAAATAATGCAGATATCGTAACAGCTTTAGGTTTTACTCCGGCTGATGATTCAGTTTCTGGAACTTATTTACGTAAAGCGAATAACTTAAGTGATTTAACTTCATCTGCAACAGCTCGCACTAATTTAGGTTTAGGCACATTAGCAGTAGCTAACAGTATTGATCTTGGTGGTGCAAGTGCAACAGGAATTATTGCTGACGCTCGTTTATTAAGTTGGGCAAATGTAGTATCTGGCACTGTCTACACAAGAGTTACAATTGACGGCAAAGGCCGTGTAACAAGTGGCGGTCAGTTATTAAATGCTGATATTAACGCGGCATTAGGCTATGTGCCGATGGCTTCGGTTTCTTCAACTTCACCAATCACATTAACTGGTGGCGCTTCAAATCCAACGATCGGTTTAGCATTATCAGGAGTAACTTCAGGAACATATCCTAAAGTATCAGTAGATCTTTGGGGCCGTGTAACAAGCGGAAGTAATTTAGCATTTGCAGATGTTGTAACTGGCTTAGGTTATACACCAGTGCAAATCGTTTCTGCTGCTGCGCCAATCTTCTTAACTGGCCCGGCTTCAGCACCAGTTATTAATTTAGCGAACAGTGGTGTAACTGCTGGCTCATACGGTTCAACGACTTTAATTCCTAATTTTATAGTAGATGCTTGGGGCAGAGTAACTTCTGCAACAGCTGTGGCTTTTGCAGATGCAACTTCGGGTACTAAAGGTATCGTGCAAGTTGGACAAAATATTACTGTAACAGCAGGAACAATCTCGGTAACAAGTGCTAACGTGATCGCGGCAATGGGTTCATTAGGCGGAGATGTTTCAGGAACATTAAACGCAACTGTTGTTCAAACAGTCGGCGGAAAAACTGCAGCACAAATTGCAACGGCTGTTGTTGATGTAGCTTCTGCAACATCTGCAAACTCAAGCGGTACAATCGTAAGACGTGATGCGAGCGGTAACTTTACTGCAAATAACATCACAACAGTTCAAGATTTAACAGTACAAGCTAACTTACGTATTAAAGATGGTAACTTCGGTAACTCGATCAGTTTAGCTACGCCGATTGCTTTAAGTGCGTCTTATACTATGATTTTACCGGATAATTCTACAGTTCCGGTAGCTGGTCAAATCTTAGCGGTGGCTTCGGGTTCAACAGCAACAAATGTACTTACTCGTTGGATGAATACTTTATCTGATGCTTTACCTACAGGTTTTATGTATGTAGGTAATGTTTCAGGTGTTGCAACAGGTGTAGCGATGTCTGGTGATGCAACAATGTCTACATCTGGAAACTTGCAATTAATTTCAGTAGGTGCAGGCGTAACTTCTGGAACGCAATACACAAAAGTAACTGTTGATGGCAAAGGTCGTGTAACAAGTGCGGGACAATTAGCATCTTCTGATGTTGTTACGGCATTAGGTTACACTCCGGCTGATGATGCAGTTTCTGGAACATACTTACGTAAAGCAAATAATTTAAGTGATTTAACTTCTTCATCAACAGCTCGCACTAATTTAGGTTTAGGCACATTCGCAACGGCCAACACGATCGATTTAGGTGGAGCGAGTGCAACAGGAATTATCGCTGACGCACGTTTATTAAGTTGGGCAAATGTAGTATCTGGCACTGTCTACACAAGAGTTACAATTGATGGCAAAGGCCGTGTAACAAGTGGTGGTCAGTTATTAAATGCAGATATTAATGCAGCATTAGGTTACGTGCCGATGAATACAGTTTCTTCAACTTCACCAATCACATTAACTGGTGGCGCTTCAAATCCAACGATCGGCTTAGCATTCTCAGGAGTAACTTCGGGAACATATCCAAAAGTATCAGTAGATCTTTGGGGCCGTGTAACAAGTGGAAGTAATTTAGCGTTTGCAGATGTTGTAACTGGTTTAGGTTATACACCAGTGCAAATCGTTTCTGCGACTTCACCAATTTTCTTAACTGGCCCGGCATCTTCGCCAGTAATCAACTTATCATTATCAGGTGTAACTTCAGGAACATATCCTAAAGTATCAGTCGATCTTTGGGGCCGTGTAACAAGCGGAAGCAATTTAAATAATGCAGATGTTATTACAGGTTTAGGTTACACGCCAACAAATACAGTTTCTGCAACTGCGCCATTATCAATTTCTGGTGGTGCTTCAAATCCAGTGATCAGCTTAAATACGACAGGTGTTACTTCTGGTGTATATCCAAAAGTAACTGTTGATGCTTGGGGCCGTGTAACAAGTGGAAGTGGATTAGCTTTCACAGATGTAACAACAGCTTTAGGTTACACTCCAGTGCAAATCGTTTCTGCGACTTCACCACTTTTCTTAACAGGTCCGTCATCTGCACCAGTCATTAATTTATCAAACAGTGGTGTAACAGCAGGTGTCTACGGTTCAGCAACTGCAATCCCAAGTTTCACAGTCGATGCATTTGGTCGCGTAACTGCAGTTTCTTCGTCAGCTTATGCTGATGCAACAGGGGCTTCAAAAGGTATCGTACAAATCGGTAATAACATCACGTTATCAACTGGAACAATTTCAATCACGAGCGCCAACGTAATTGCTGCGATGGGCGCATTAGGTGGAGATGTTTCTGGAACATTAAGCGCGACAGTGGTTCAAACTGTAGGTGGCAAAACTTCAGCGCAAATTTCTCAATCAGTAAGTGACACGATTGCTGCATCTTCAGCAAATTCAAGTGGAACAATTGTTAAACGTGATAATAACGGTGACTTCACTGCAAGAAATATTACGACAGTTCAAAACATGACGGTTCAAGGTAACCTTCGTGTACAGAATGGTGTTTTAAATTACATCGGTATTACAACTCCGGTTGCTGGTACAAGTTACGATATTATTTTACCGGATAATTCTGTTTCACCAATTCCTGGCCAAGTATTAGCGGCAGCTTCAGGTTCAACAAGTGCATTGGTTTCAACTCACTGGGTAAATGCATTAACAGATGCTTTAGCAAATGGTCTGATCTACATGGGTAATGCATCAGGTACTGCAACGGGTGTGGCTGTAACTGGTGATGCTACGATGGCAAACACTGGTGTGTTAACATTAGCTTCTGTTGGTGCAGGTGTAACAAGTGGTTCGGTTTACACGAAAGTAACTGTTGATGGCAAAGGCCGTGTAGTTACTGGTGCACAATTAGCTTCTTCAGATGTAACAACAGCTTTAGGTTACACTCCGGCTGGAACAGTGTCTTCAACAGCACCAATTACAATCTCAGGTGTTGGTTCAGCTCCGGTGATTGGTTTAGCTAACTCGGGAGTAACTGCAGGTACTTACAATAAAGTAACAGTAGATGTCTTCGGTCGTGTAACAAGCAGTTCTGCATTAACAGCAGCTGATGTGACAACAGCATTAACATATACTCCGGTAAATCGCGCTGGCGATACAATGACTGGCGGATTAACGTTAACTACAGTTTCTGCTACAAATATTATTGCTTCAGGTACATTAGCTTTAGGTGCTACTGCAGCAACTGCGGGTTCAATATTAGAAGTGTCTTCAACAGCTAAAGGTATTTTAATTCCTCGCATGACGACGACGCAACGTAATGCCATTGTTTCAGGTGCAGCTCAAGATAGTTTACAAATTTTCAATTTAACTACTAGAGCGTTCGAATATTATGATGCCGGTGCTGTAACTTGGAGACAAATGGTTACAAACAACACCGCATTGACTTCATTAAATGGTTCAGCGTCTTCTACACAAACTTTTGCATTCGGTTCTGCGGGTACATCATTCGGTGTTGTAACTGGAACTAACGGTGTTCATACATTCAGTATTCCGATGGCAGCATCTGCGGGTGTAACTCAAGGTGCTCTTACAAATACACAATATCAATCGTTCGTAGATAAAGTAACTTCAGTATCAGGCGTTGCGGGTCAAATCGTAATTACTGGCGGTGTTTCTACTCCAACAGTTGGTCTTGCTTCAACGACGGTAACAGCTGCGACTTACGGTTCATCTTCGACAATTTCAGTTGTGACTTACGATGCTTTCGGCCGCGCAACAGGCGTAACATCTTCGACACTTCGTCTGGCTTCAACAACTGAAACTGGTGTTGTGCAAGTTGGAAGTAATATTTCAGTAACTGCAGGTACAATTTCAGTAACTAGTGCTAACGTGATCGCAGCAGTAGGTGCTAACTTAGCTGGTGATGTAACAGGTTCATTATCTGCAACTGTTGTAGCAACAGTTGGCGGAAAAACTGCAGCACAAATTGCTACAACTGTTGTTGATGTAGCTTCTGCAACATCTGCAAATTCAAGTGGAACAATTGTACGTCGCGATGCGAGCGGTAACTTTATCGCAAATAACATCACGACAGTTCAAGATATGACTGTACAACGCAACTTACGTATTCAAAATGGTTTAACAAATTCAATCGGTATCTTCACGCCAGTGGGTACACCAAATTACGACATTGTTTTACCAGATAACAACGTAGTTCCGCCTGTTGGCTATGGTATAGGTATCTCTGCAGCGACGTCTGCAACCGTACAAACAACTTGGGTACCATTGATGAATGGAAGTATCGCTTCAGGCACATTCTATGTAGGTAATGCTTCAGGTGTTGCTACAGCAGTGTTAATGAGTGGTGATGCAACGATGACAAATTCTGGTGCTGTTAACTTAGCATCTGTTGGTGCGGGTGTAACTTCAGGAACTCAATACACAAAAGTTAGAGTTGATGGTAAAGGCCGCGTAACTTCAGGTTCGGCATTAGCATTAGCAGATGTGGTCGGAGCATTAGGATATACTCCGGCTGGAACAGTTTCTTCAACAGCACCGATTACAATTTCTGGTGTTGGTTCTGCTCCGGTGATTGGTTTAGCGAACTCGGGTGTGACTGCAGCGACTTACGGTACTTCATTCACAATGCCGATTATTACAGTTGATGCATTCGGCCGTATCACGACAATCACTTCACAAACTTTACGTTTAGCTGACACAGTTAACCCAGGTACAGTGCTGGTTGGTTCAAACATCACAGTCACTGCAGGAACAATCTCAGTAACAAGTGGTAATGTGATCGCAGCATTAGCTTACACTCCAGTAAATCGCGGTGGCGATACAATGACTGGTGGATTAACAGCAACTGCAATTTCAGCTACGACTATTATTGCATCAGGCACATTATCAGTTGGTACTAATGCTGCTCCTACTGCAGGTTCGATTGTTGATATTGGTTCGACAACTTTAGGTTTCTTAATGCCGCGTATGACTACGACACAACGTAATCTACTTGTGTCAGGTGCCGCGCAAAACGGTATGCAAATTTACAATACTACAACTGGTACAGTGGATTACTTTGATAATTCGGTTCCAGCTTGGAAACAAATTGTAACTAGCTTAAGCGCAATGACTTCATTAAATGGCTCTGCATCTTCAACTCAATTATTCTCTACGGGTTCAGCAGGTACTTCATTCGGTGTCGTTACAACAAATGGTACTCATACATTTAACTTCCCAATGGCAGCAACGACGGGTGTAACTCAAGGTGCTCTTTCGAATACGCAATATCAAGCCTTCGTAGATAAAGTAACTTCAGTGGCGGGAGTTGCTGGTCAAATCACTATCACTGGCGGTGTTTCTACTCCAACAGTTGGCTTAGTAAGTACGACAGTAACCGCAGCAACTTACGGTTCATCATTTACAATTCCAATTGTAACTGTAGATATGTTTGGTCGCTTAACTTCAGTCGCTTCACAAACTTTACGTGTAGCTGACACAGTTCAAACGGGTGTTGTATCGATTGGTGCTAACATCACTGTGAATGGTGCAGGTCAAATTTCATTAACAAGTACAAACGTAGCTAATGCATTCGGTTCAGGTTTATTAGGCGATGTAACAGGAACATTATCTGCAACAGTAGTAGCTGCAGTTGGCGGAAAAACTTCTGCGCAAGTTTCTCAATCAGTAAGTGATACAATTAATGCAACATCTGCAAATACAGCAAGTACACTTGTTAAACGTGATGCAAATGGTGACTTTAATGCACGTTACTCTTATCAACAACGCTCTATTATCAGCGGTACAACTTCAGGTAATTTAACATTCCTAGCAAGCGCTGCAACCACTTCATATTCGTTAACATACCCAGCTGCACAAGGTGCTTCAGGTCAAGTGTTAGCGAACAATGGTTCAGGTGTGTTGTCATGGGTGACAGGATTAACGAATGCCTTAGCAAGTGGAACTGTTTATTTAGGTGATGCATCAGGTGTAGCGCAACAAGTGGCATTATCGGGTGACGTAACAATGACTAATTCAGGTGTTGTAACATTAGCTTCAACAATCGCTGCTGCAACAGTAGGTTCATCAAGCGCTATTCCAGTAATTACTTACGATGCTAAAGGTCGTTTAACAACTGTAACAACAACGACTTATACAGACGCAACTTCATCTGTAAAAGGTGTGATCAGCGTACCATCTACGAGTAATTTAACTGTTACTGCGGGTGCTCTTTCATTAACAAGCACTGGTATCGCAAGTGCATTCGGAATACAACCTGCAAGAACATTCTACTCTGGTCCACTTGCAGGCGCATCAGCAACTCCAGGATTCCGTATGCTTGCATCAACTGATTTACCAACATCAGGCACAACAGGTGTTTGGTTAAATGGTGGTAACAGCTTCGGTACGACAACAATTTTCGGAACAATGGATAATAATAACTTAGTATTTAAAACTAACAGCATCACTCGTTTAACAATTGATACGGCGACTAGTGCGACGATGACAGCAGCTGTTTCGGCTGCGGCATTCTCGGGTCAAGCTTATGCAGCTGTGAATGCGCTGGTATCTCAAACTGCAACAGTTAATATTGATGCGAATTTAGGTAACGTAGTTACTTTTACTACGACTGCCGCACCAGCTTCACATCAAGTTTATGTGACAAATGTGAAACCTGGTGCCGCATATACATTCTCTGTAATTGGAGCCGGTGCGAACGTAGCCCCACTTAACATTTATTGTAACGGTACTGCGGCAGCCAATCTTGCTACATATGTACCTGCAAATGGTACCCGCGTAAGCGGTGGATCGAAAAACAAAACAATTTACACATTCATCTACGATGGAACAGATTGTTTAGTTACTTGGATCACAGGATTCTAGTCATGGATAAAATTAAAAATATTTTCAAAATGAAATCTGAAATAAAAGTTTTCATTGCGATTCTTTTTTTAAGTTTTATTTCTTACAAAGCATTTTCGCAATTTATCTACAGAAATTTTCGACCTCCATGCAACAATGGTTCGAGTGTTGCGATCAAATATACATACACAACAACAAGTTCTACGGTTATTCCAGTTGGTTGTAATAAAATGATTGTCAAAGTATGGGGAGCTGGCGGCGGTGGCGGTGGCGGTGGAGCCGGTGTCGGCGGTAGCGGTGGCGGTGGTGGATTCGTTCAAATCACCAGCGTTGATGTCGTTCCCCAATCATATATAAATGTAAATATCGGTTCAGGCGGTGGCGGTGGTATAGGCGGATCCGCTAGTAGCGGTGGTTGTGGAACGGCAAGTCTAGGAACTATAACTAATGATTATGCTTCTGGTGGTGGCGGTGGTGGTTACACTTACGTGCAATTCACTTCAGCGGCAACACCTCTAGCAGCAGCTGCTGGCGGCGGCGGCGGTGCTGGTGGCGGCGGATCCACGCAAAACTGGAATTGTGCTTCTGTTGCTCAAGCAGGATCGGTGGGAGCGGGAGCTCTCGCTCAAGGAACTGGTAGTAATGGCGCTACAGCAACTGGTGGCGGTGGTGCAACTACAAGTTCACAAGGTGGTGCTGGTACTGGTGGAACCGGATCGACTGCTGGTCTTGGCGGCGCAGGCGGTGGTGGTACCGGTGGTAACTCAGCATTAGTTGGCGGCTGTGCATTAATTGGAACGGCTGGTACTGCAGGAGCTCCTGGCGGTGGCGCCGGAGGACGTGGATGTAATTTTACTAGTACTACTGTACCAGTTGCTACCGGCGGCGGCGGCGGTGGCGGCGGCGGATATTTTTACAGCGGCGGCGGTGGCGGTGGCGCAACTAGTTCGGCAAATAATACCGGAGCTGGTGGCGGCGGTGGTGCAAGTTATGCTGACCCTGCTTACGTAGCTACGACAACTATTACTGACGGCGCAGCAGTGAATCAAGCTGCTCCAAATACTGGTGACCCTGATTATGTGGCTACAGCAGGTAGAGGCGGTAATAATGCTACAGCTACAAATAACGGAGCAGCTGGATCCAATGGTTTCGTAGTACTCATTTTTTCAAATAATTAACGGAGAATATAAAGCGTGATGAAACAGTTATTAAAGCTGATTACACTAAGCACAACTTTATTCTGTATATTTTCCTGTTCGGGAGGCAGCGGTGGGCCAACTGTTGCTGTGGCGCCTGCATCAGAACTTCCGGATGCACGTACAATTCCGTCTATTAAAAGTTTAAAGGTTGAAGCAGACCATATTCTTTGTGGTAGCAGTTTTAGCTCTGAATTGGCTGATAAGCAGATGTTAATTAAGACTTCATTTAACGATGATAAGACATTCAGCTTTGCAATTACTTTTCACGACAGTCCATGTTTTGCAACCGGTACCAACGGAAATAAGATAGCAACTTATAATTTCAGCGGAGTTTACGCAGTGACAGACATTGCTGGTCACGTGGTTATGACAGTAACTAATTCTACCATGACAATATTAGCCGGTGATTATCCGGCAGCGACGAAAAAATTCGTGGATTGGATGAACAGCTGCTCAAATCTAGAAGGCAGTTTTTCATCTACGCAAAATACAACTCTTTCTCTGCCACTGGGACCAAAATGTGATGCGAATGTAACGCATGCTTATAAATTTATTGCACATGGCAGCTCACAGGAAACTACAGAAGAAGAACTTAATCACTTACTGATTACCGAAACGAAATAAACTACAGAGTCAAAGCGCATCAAGCTTTCATCTAGCATAAATACTCAGCAGAACTTTCGTCTAGCAAAAAGCCAAAATTCCATGTAGTCCTTAGGCCAGTGAACGAAGTGTCACGACTAAATATGGACCTGAAAAAATGCTAAAAATTTTGTATAATAAACGTATGTCTCAGAAAAGAATTTTATTATTAAATTTAGTCTTCGCTTCGTTTATTTCTATCTATGGGTGCGTTTCTCAAGATTTGCGTTTACCAGCAACTGCATCTGAAGTTTATAAAAATACGGATCTTCAACAAAGCTTAATGATGGCTGCGCAAAATAATGTTTTATTCGTAATTTCGTCTGAAGCCATAACTGATTTAGAAAAAACTGAAGTCGATCCAAAATGCCGTAGCTTTGAAAATCCATTTTGGTCTGAAAAATTATCTGTGTATTTAAATTTCATGCGTCAGCACCCTGAATGGTATTCACGTTTTCACGTGTTAGAAATTAAAAAAGGTGATCAAGCCACTGTGCAAATGCAAAAAGATTTAGACGGGGCCACAGTGCTTTCAATTCAGTACGTCATGACTGAAGTGCGCGGTAAAGTTTCATACAAAACTAAAATTCCGTGTGAAGGCCGTTTAGCTGAATCAATCGGTAAAGATATTATTAAAACTAATTTTGAATTTCCGACGACTGAAGCGTTTGCCAAGTTATTAGCGGATTCACCAGATCGCGCCCGTGTAGAGCGTTTTCAATTTGCGAATGATTTTTTAATGTATTTAGCCGAGCGCGGAACAATTTTTAAATTCGGTCACGAGCAATCGTTTGAAAAAAACAGCAAAGGCCAATTTATTATGGCGTTGGCTTTAAATCAGATGGCCACCGAAGTGAATTCAAAAAACATGGGCTATTTAAATTTATGGCTTAAAAAAATTAATCAGAATTCGCGCCAAGCCGAACTTATTCAAATGTTTGGTTTAGTGAATGATAACGAAATTAAAGCCGGCGTAAAAGTTGATACTCAAGGTGAATTCGCTCGTAAAACAATGGGCCAACCTGATCTAACTTATTTATACATGACATTTAAACTTGATGGCGATGATGTGAAAGTCACATCTATCGATGGCTTCAACAAATGTCTACAAGCACAAGCCAAAGATTTAGGTTCAGATATACTTGGCGGATTCAGAACTCCCGCAGGTAAAGGCTCTGCCGGCGACGAGATCAGAGACAGTTATTTAAGCCCAGGCTTTAACTGCGACCCGGCACAATTAGTTCCGCCATCAAATCAATAGTGTCAGCCCAAAAGCGGCAGCCTAACACCACAGTCCCGCTCTGAGACAGCGTCGGGGCTTTTAATTTCATCTCAGTTGGAACGTTTCTTTCATTACTTTCTGATAATACAGGGAGTATCAATGAAAACATCTTATATCAAAGCCGCTTTAGTTATTTTATCTTTAACTGCAACGACTGTAGCACAAGCTCAAGTTTCAGAAATGGAAAGAGAAATCACTGAAGGTAAAATTGCAGCTGCAAGCGCTGATTGTGGTTACTCTTTACATTATAAGACTGATAATCCTCTTAAACGCGTTGAAAAAATGAAACTTGAATTAAATTCTATCGGCGAAAAAATCGCTGATTTGCTAGAAGGCACTGACTATACAACGGTTTATCCAAACGGCGATGGATCAATGCTGCAATCTTTAATGTTAAGACATGAAAATTTACTGTTTAATTTTTCAAAAGTAGACGAAGAAATTCAAAAAGAACACGGTTATGGTTTAGCTTTAAGAATTGATGAAGCAAATAAAATTCTTGTAGAAGGTTGCCGTATTCTTGCAGAAGCCCAAGCAGATGCAAAAAAAGCTAAAAAATAATTAATCAAAGAAAAGAATATATTTAGAAATAAAAAAGGACCCTCATGTGGTCCTTTTTTATTTTAATCATCTAAAAGATTTGCTCCCACCGGAGCCTCTAAAGCGCGAATCGTCGAGCGCATCGCAACGATCATCCATAACCCCGGTATAGCCATCACAACCGATACCAAGAAGAAATTTGGCCAACCAATGCTTGTCACTAAGACTCCCGCTAATGGCCCAACCCAAACGCGGCCTACTGATGCAAACGCAGATAATAATGCATACTGAGTCGCTGTAAATTTTTGATTACAAAGCGCCATTAAGAAAGCCACGAAAGCCGCTGTTCCCATACCGCCAGTTAGATTTTCAATCGCAACAGCGAATAATAATAACCAGTCGATGTTAGTGGCTTCTTTCATTGAGGCAATCACGATATCAAATGGTGGAAGAGTGAATCCGCCCATTGAGCCTTTGCCTGCAACGGCCACATACCAAAAACCAAAGTTTGAAAGTAATTGCAAGATGCCGAAAATCAAAAGCGATCGGTATAAACCAATACGCACCATCAAGGCGCCACCGGCGATAGCTCCAAAGATTGTAAGCCACATACCGAATACTTTATTAACGACACCGATTTCAGCTTGCGCGTAACCAGCCCCTTTTAATAAAAACGGAGTTAACAATGAACCCGCAAACGCATCACCTAATTTATAAAGAATGATGAGCGCTAAGAATGAGCCTGCGCCTTTCATGCTAAAATAATTCGTTAAAGAAATATTTAAAGTTTCAAACTTAGCTTTTTTAGAAGCAAACCAAGCTAACGGAACCGTAAAGGCTAAACCCATTAATAATGAAACCATGTCGGCCCATTTTTTTAAATCAGGATTAACTTTACCTTCTTCAATGGACGGAAACATCGGAGTTAAAACACTCTCAGCAAATGGCGTCGCAAGTTTTGTTGTAAACTGATAACCAATGAACACAGCAATGACTAACGCAAAAAAACCAATCACATCATTCTTAGCATTCGTTTTAGGAGCCACAGAAGTTTTCGGCACCGGCGGAATAAAAAATAATGAAATCGAAGATAGCGCAATCATGATCACGGCCATGATTGAATAAATCTCAGACCAAGGCATACCTTTGCCACTGGCTGTATCAGCCCAAACAAAAGCGATACCTCCAGATAAAATCATAGCTAGGCGATAACCAAATACTGTCAGTGATGATCCAAAGCCACGTTCGGCAGAATCTAAAACATCCGTACGATAAGCATCGATCACCACATCTTGCGACGCTGAAAAGAACGCAATCAATACCGCAACTAAAGCCACAGCTTGGGCGCTTTCGCTGGGTTTAAAGAACGAAATTAAAAACATTGAAGCGGCTAGACCTAATTGAGTCACAACCAGCCAACCTTTGCGGCGGCCAAAGAAAGGTAACTCAAAACGATCCATTAACGGAGCCCATAAAAACTTAAACGTGTAAGGTAAACCTACTAAAGTAAAAAAACCGATCGTTGAAATATCAACGCCATCTGTGGTTAACCAAGCCTGTAGCGATTGTCCGGTTAAAGCTAACGGTAAACCCGATGCAAAACCTAAAATTAAAATGGCTAGTTGCTTGCGATTAAATAATTTCTTAAACCACATCTTTGTTGATATCCTTTCGCATTTGCCACAGGAGCTGACTTAAATAAGCACGGCGGTTTTCGCCCGTCGTAACCATTAAAAGTTTGGTAATTTTTAAATTCATAGGATCAGTTAATAATAAAATTAACATTTCGCGAATGTAGTTCGTGTTTAGGGTTACGTAATTATCTGTTCCCACGCCTAATTGAACATTCTTTTTCTCCCACCAAGAAAAGGGATGATCTTTGTAGTCTTCAAATTTACCAGTCAGTTTATTGTTCGAAGATGGAAGGGCTACTAACGAGACGCCTTTTTGAATCAGGCGATTTAAAACGTCATGTTGGTATTGTTCGATCTCTCGCGCCGTATGGAATTTTGATTTTAAAAACTGTGTGCGTTCTTTTTCAGTTAACGTCACACCCGTGTAAAGCTTTTCTAAAACATGCGGGTAGTTGCCCCAGTCTAAATCAGCTAACTCTTTACCATCGTGCGATTTTCTATCAACAGCTTGGCCTAAGTGATTCGCCTTGATCGTCTTTTGGTAAAGGCGGTGAAAGTATCTGTTCGGGTTAATACCTAAAGAAATACCGTGCTCTAAAGTATCAATGTGCCAAATGTTCATCGCATTATCTACGGCTTGAATACCGTGGCGTAATGTGTGCCAAGTTTCGCCGTGATGCGATCTGATTTTGAATCCTTTGTACTGTAATTTGCGAAGACCTGATTGGAGTTCAAAGAAATGTTTCTTTGAATACATTTCGCGCTCGTCACCCACAGTATCTACTTCAGTTAAAACATCTCTTAATTCTGGATATTTCTCGATTAATTTTAAAATCTCATCAACTTGAAACTGAAAGTGCTCTTTACGTGACGGAAATTTCGTCGAATCAAAGAACGAAGCTTCTTTTCTGAACGACGGAGATAAAATAAATTTAAAATCAGGATACTTCTTTTGAAAAGTACTGAACCCATCATATAAACCCATCACCACATCATCAGCCGTAACAGAATCAATTCCTGGAATTTGTTCAGCCGAATCAGACGTCGAGCGGCTTAACGAGAATTTCAAACGCACGTGACCTACGTTGTAGTTTGTATATAAATCTTCAGCCATGCTGTAAGCGGCTTCGGCGTGAACTTCGCGCGAAGTGAAAATTAATTTTGGTAAATAAAGAACTTTTAAATACTCTAAGAAACCTTCTGTTTCTTTTAAGCGAATTAATTTATCAACATCAGCCACTGATTTGATCGGCCAAGCTTTATCGCCGTACGCTTGTTTAATTTTAGCTTCGTAGATTGAAGAATTTGGTCCATCCAATAAAGGCTTTAACTTCGCCCATAAAAATGGAGCCGTTAATGAACCTGTTAAGTGAATATGTTCTTCGCGGTATTTTAACGGAAAACGTTTAAAAAATTCTTCTAACACCAGCGAAAACGGGTGTTTGATCAAATCGTGAATCGGCGCCTGGTTAGTCACAAACTGATTTAATAAAAGTTTGAAACTTTCAACACAATCATAAGCGTCAACATTTTTTGATTTTAACGAAGACGACAACAATAAATCTAAAGTGTCGGTCAACGTGATACCGTTTGTTTCAGAGACGATTTCGGTAAATTCTTTAACTAATAATTTGTGGGTGATTGATACTATCATCCCTAAATATTAGAGAGATTATAGCCACTTGTACATGACTTTGTGCGGTCCTGCTCCGGGGATGTCGAACATATCTCCGATCACAGAAAAACCATTTTTTTCATAGAATGAAAACGCAACTTCACGCGCATTAAACCAAAGTATGTCACAGTTCATAACTTTCAAAAGCATTTCACCTTGTTGCAAGATCTGCGAACCCAAACCCATTCCCCGGTAGTGAAGATCAGTGGCCATTCCGCGAAGGCGGTAAGGGTTGCGCGTGTCTGGAAAAAATGAACTCGCGTCTTTCATAAAAGTTCCGTTGGCGGCAAGTACGCGATCGTAACCTTCTTCAGAAACAAAAGCGCCCAAATGAAATGTCGAACTTAAATTGTCTTCAGCGTAATGACAGATTTCAACAGGTTGACCCGGACGTAAAATGCGTGTGCGAAGATCGATAGTTTGTGCGGCCGTGATTTGTTCGATTGAGATATGAGATGATGTGTGTGACATGAAAGTGATCGTAGCAAGAAATTATTTAAATCTTAAATAGTCTTTCCATGAACCAGGTATTTTTTCGGTCAGAATCTCGTGTTCTAAAACCGGCAACCAGCTGGGGACCCTTGGTGGGCGCAGCAAAGGCATACCTGCTTTTTCAGGGGTTCGATTAGCTTTTGTCTGATTACATTTACGACATGCAGAGACAACGTTAGTCCAAATTTTAGGTCCGCCTTGAGAAGCCGGCAGAACGTGATCGATGGTGAGATCTTTTTGAGCAAACTTTTTAACACAATATTGGCAGGTAAAATTATCGCGAATATACACATTTTCACGACAAAAACGAACTCCGTCTAATCGCTTGTGCTTTATATAAGTTTTAAGCTTTAAAACACTCGGCAGATCAAAGTTTTCACTGACTGAGCGAACAAAGGTTTTGTGATATTCAAGGATTTCGACTTTATCTTGGAACCAAAGAATCAAAGCTTTTTGCCAAGAAACTATGCGCAAAGGTTCGTAGCTGGCATTTAACACCAATGCTTTTAAGCTAGTGCTTATATCAGCTAACGGGGATCTGGTTGTAGAAACCATGTCCAGTGCGACCATACATTAAGTATATGGTGAAAATGCCCCAACACAACATCCAAAATCTTTATGTCTAGAATAAGACTTTTTTTGCTTGTCTCCCAATGAGAAACTAGCTAAACCAAGGTCCAGTTTTAACCAAAATAGGGGCTTTTATGTCTAGCACACCACGCGTGATCGCGTTCAATTACGTTCTGAAAAACACTAAAGGCGATTTAATCGATGCCTCAGAACCAAATCAACCACTTCCATTTTTAACGGGTCGTGGCCAAATCATTCCAGGTCTTGAATCAGAAATTATCAATTTAAGCGAAGGCGAAAAAAAGTTAGTTAATGTGCCTGCAGCCCAAGCCTACGGCGAAGTTCGCGCTGATATGGTGATGGAAGTTCCTAAAGCAGAACTTGAGCACTTAAAAGACCTAGCAGTTGGAGCTCACCTTCAATTGCAATTAGGCGAAGGTGTTAAAGTTGTTACGGTTTCTAAAATCTCAGACACCCACGTGACGTTGGATGGTAACCATCCTTTAGCGGGTACTGATTTAGTATTTGATATCGAAGTGGCGTTAGTACGTGATGCGACGCCTGATGAGGTGTTACATGGTCATGCGCATGGTTTGCATGGTCACGCTCATCACTAAACCGTTAGTGAAGGTTTTGTTAAAATTTTTCGGCGGGTAGTCATAGGTCTCGTACAAGTGATTTTCCTGTTGAAAGATTGTGACAGTTATTTAAGCTTAATAATAAGAATTTTGTTTATTCGAGTTAAAGGTCTGCTGAAAGCAGATCAACAAAAATAAACGAAGAAAAGATCCAAGAGTTACCGTTCGAGTTCGAGTGTCAAAGAATTTTTCTCAGGCAATCAGTTCAAGGTTCGAGGATCAGTTAAAAAAAATTGCCCGGAGGAAACATGGCAAAGAAGATTTATGTAGGGAACTTAGCGTTCTCAGTAACAGATGACGAATTACAACAAGCATTTGCATCTTTTGGAACTATCACATCAGCTCGCGTAGTGATGGATAAAATGTCAGGAAGAAGCAAAGGTTTCGGATTCGTAGAAATCGAAGACGACGCTAGCGCTGATACAGCTATCCAAAAGATGGATGGTCAAACTATCGGTGGTCGTGCAGTACGTGTTTCTGAAGCTAAACCTCAAGAACCTCGCACTGGTGGCGGTGGTGGTCGTGGTGGTTTCGGCGGCGGTGGCGGCGGACGTTCTGGTGGCGGCGGCGGTTACGGTGGCGGTGGACGCTCTGGTGGCGGAGGCGGCGGCTACGGCGGCGGCGGACGTTCTGGTGGCGGCGGCGGTGGACGTGGCGGCGGTGATCGCGGCGGCGGATACGGCGGCGGCGGAAACTCTTACTAGTTTCTAACTCCAATTTAAATATGATTTAAATTTTAAGCCCACAGCGTAACAGTTGTGGGCTTTTTTTTATTCATGCTAGGCTTCTTGCATGAAATTACTTTACACGATTTTAACAACTACGCTGTTTTCTCTAGCTGTTTTTGCAAATCCAAATACGACAACACAAAGTTCACCTAAAAAATTTATTATCCTTGGAGACTCTTTAACTGAAGGTTACGGCGTGGCTCAGTCAGCGGCGTTTCCGGCGTTGCTTCAGAAAAAAGTAGAACAAGATAAATTGAATTGGAAAATTATTAGCTCTGGTTCAAGTGGATCTACATCAGCATCAGGTCTTCAACGTATTAAGTGGATTGCGAAGAGTAAGCCTGACATGGTGTTAGTATTACTGGGCAGCAATGACGGTTTACGTGGATTAAAACCCGAAGAAACCGAAAAAAATTTAAACGACACTGTTGAATGGGCTAAGCAAAATAATATTGAAGTCTCATTAGGTCAGTTACATGTGCCACCGAACTACGGCAAAGATTACGAAAAAAAATTCTCTGCGGTTTATGCCAAAGTTGCAGCGAAAAATAAAATTCAGTTAGCGCCGTTTCTTTTAGACAAAGTCGCGGGGCAAAAAGATTTAAATTTAGCTGACGGAATCCATCCGAATGAAAAAGGCCATCAAATTGTGGCTGATAATTTGTATCCGTTTGTTAAAAAACTTATAAGTAAATAAACCAGGTAAATAATATGATTACGATTAAGAATCTTTCAAAATCTTACCAGTTGGCTAATGAAACCAGCGAAAAGATGACCATCCTTCATGATTTAAACTTAACGGTCGGTACGGGCGAAGTCGTGGCCGTGGTGGGTTCATCAGGCTCGGGCAAATCAACTTTGTTAGGATTAGTTTCAGGTTTAGATCAACCCGATCACGGAGAAATTTTAATTCATAACAAAAGTTTACAAAGTTTGCGCGGCAATGATTTAACAAACTTTCGCGCAAGCCACATTGGTGTGGTATTTCAACAGTTTCATTTAGTAAGCCATTTAACAGCTTACGAAAACGTAACTTTACCTTTAGAAATTTTAGATAAACCCTTTGTGAAAAAAGATGTCGAAGACATTCTTAAGCAAGTGGGCCTTGGCCACAGGTTAGATCATAAACCCACGCAACTGAGCGGTGGTGAATCACAGCGTTTAGCTTTAGCGCGCGCTTTGATTATCAAACCAAGTTTATTATTGGCCGACGAACCCTCGGGTAGTTTAGATGCCGAGACCGGCGAAAAAGTAATGAATTTATTCTTTGAACAGATTCGTCTAAATAACACGACGACGATGCTTGTAACTCATGACATGGATTTAGCCCGTCGTTGCGATAAGATTTATAAATTGCACGGCGGAAAACTGCAGGCCGTGTAATGCAAAAATTATTGAAGCTGTTTTATTTTGTTCAAAAAGATCTGTTATCGCAAAAAAAACTAAATAGTTTTTTTGTCTTTAACTTAGTCTTGGGTTTTTTAGGCTTTTTATTATTGCAGGTGTTTCAAGTTAGCCTTGATCAGCAAACCAAAAATAAAGCCCAAGAAATCTTAGGCGGAGACATTGTTATTTCGGCTCGCAGATTAATTAACGAAGCTGAAGTTAAAACCATCGAAGACAAAGTAAACTTGCAATTTCAAAAGCGCGCAAAATCCACTGACTTTTTTGCCATGATTAAATTTGGCGAACAGTCACGTTTAGTTCTAGTTCGTTCAGTCGGTGATAATTATCCTTTATACGGTAATTTAGAAATTAAAAACTCTGATGGCAACAACGCCACGCTAATTAAAATCATGTCTGGTGAAGTTTATGTTGATCCTGAATTAGTTGATCAATTAAAAATCACAGATCTTAAAACCGCCAATTTGAAAGTTGGTGATGTTGATTTGAAATTAGAAGGCGTTTTAACTTCTGACCCTTCACGCACTTTTAGATTAGGGGCGCTGGCGCCGTTTATTTTAATCAGCGAAAAAGATTTAGCCGCAACAAATTTAGTTAAAGCCGGCAGCACGGTAACAACAAGTTTTTTATATAAGTTAAATAACCCAGCTGCTGCAGATAGCGCTAAAACTGAATTAGAGAAAAACTATTTAGATCCGTCACTGCGATTTAGCAGTGCTCTTCAAGAAGAAGACGGTGGCAATCGTGTGTTTCGTTATCTTATTGATTACTTAGGGTTAGTGTCACTGATTTCAATCGGCCTGTGCTTTTTATGTTTAAGTTATATGTTGAATTGGTTTTTTCAAGTTCAGAAAAAAACCATCGCGATTTATAAAATCTTAGGCATGCCTGATACAACTCTATTAAAAGTTCAAGTTCTGAAGAATTTAATTCTGTCGATCAGTTCGTTTAAAATTGCGCTGGTTATAATTCTTTTATCTTTAGCGCCGTTACAATCTTTATTAGATAACTATTTTAAAATTGTGATTCGCCTAACAATAAGTCCGATGCAGATTTTTATTAGTTTTTTAGTCGTGGTGATTGGGCCACAGCTTATTGCAATTCCGACTTACTTGGCTGCGATGTCGATGAACCCGTTGATTCTTTTGCGCCAAGAAGTCTCACAAGCAAATTTATCACGTCGTTTGATGATCGCTTGGGTTGCCAGTGTGGCTTTGTTGTTTTGGGGTTTGGCCGTTTGGCAAAGTCATTCAATACAAACGGGCTCGGTCTTTATTTTCGGATTATTGGCTGCCACTGTGGTTGCTTGGCTTTTTATTTCATCTTTAAGAAAACTAACAGCCTTATTTGTGCATAAATTCAATTTTGAACTTCGTTATGCTTTTTTAAGTTTAATCAGAAAACCAGGTTCAACTGATCTGATCTTTATGACTATGACGTTATCTGTGGTTGTTTTAACACTGCTTCCGCATATTAAAAAATCAATCGTCGAAGAAGTCAGACCCGAAGTCAGTTCAAAAATTCCATCGGTGTTTATGTTTGATATTCAGATGGATCAAAAAGACGAACTGATTAAAATCGTTAAAGAAAAAGTGGGTCAAGATTTAGATATGACACCACTGGTGCGTTCACGCATTTTAAAAATCAACGATCAAAGTTACGAACGTGTTGAAGAGCAAGGTTTTTTCAAAACGCGCGAATCAGAAAACGAAGCGCGTTTCAGAAATCGCGGCGTGAATTTAACTTATAAGGCTAACTTACAAGATTCAGAAGAGCTTTTAAAAGGAAAATGGTTTTCAGCAACGCCGGGTGAAATGGCCGAAATCAGTTTAGAAGAAAAATACGCCGAACGTATCGGGGCTAAAATTGGTGATGTGATGACTTTTGATGTTCAAGGTCTAGAAATCAAAGGTAAAGTCGCCTCAATCAGGCGCGTTCGCTGGACAAGTTTTCAGCCTAACTTTTTTATTACTTTTCAACCGGGGTTTTTAGAAGAAGCTCCGCAAGTTTATCTCAGTGCGGTTAATCAAATTAACCAAGAGCAAGTGCGTGTGTTGCAAAATGCAGTGGTTGATCGTTTTGCCAATATCTCGATTATTAATGTGAAACAAAGTGTGGAAAAGTCGTTGGTTTTTATTGATCAAATGGCTTTAGCTTTACAGATTATGGCAACCTTAGCTTTGGTTGTAGGGTTCTTTATTTTTATCATTTTAATTAACACTCAAGTGGGCGAGCGTATTAATGAAATGAATTTACTGCAAGTGTTAGGTTCTACACAAGATCAGCTTTATCGCATTATGATCACGCAGTTTAGCTTGATTGCTTTTTTAAGTTTATTGGTTGGATTAGGGTTAGGTTCGTTAATAGCTTATGTGATTATGGCAGTGATGTTCAAATTAGGAATTTATTTTGACTATGTGTCGATGTTGTCTTTAATTGTTGTTCTAGTATCTTTAACTTTCGGAGTATTAAAAGTGTCGATGCGACCATTAAGAAATTTACAACCATTAGCCTTGCTTAAAAACGAGGGAGGCCTTGTTGACGGCAAATAATGGATCTGCTGATTTCGCAACTGCGATTGAACGCCTTGAACAAGGTGAAGTTGTCGCATTTCCAACCGAGACTGTTTATGGGCTTGGTGCGCGCATTGATCGTCCTGAAGGTTTAAAGAAAATATTTTCAACTAAGCAGCGCCCATTTTTTGATCCGTTGATCGTGCATGTGGCATCTATTGAACAAGCGAAAACTTGTTTTCAAGAATGGCATAGTATGGCCGAACACTTGGCCAAAACTTTTTGGCCCGGGCCTTTAACTTTAGTAATGCCCAAATCAGAATTAATTTCTGATATGATCACTTCAGGTTTAGACAGTGTTGGTGTTCGTTGGCCCAATCATCCATTAGCGCAACAATTAATTGCAGCGGTTGGTGTGCCCGTGGCAGCACCCAGTGCCAATAAGTTTGGTAAAACAAGCCCTACAAAAGCAGAACATGTTAAAAAAGAATTCGGCGATAGCGTTTTAGTTTTAGATCAAGGGCAAAGCCAAATCGGAATTGAATCGACTGTCTTATTAGTGAAAGTTTCTTTTAAGGGACCGCAACATAATACTTATGAATTAGCGATTCTACGTAAAGGCGCTGTTTTAAAATCTGAGATAGATACGTCTTTGCAAAAAACGCAGCTTAAATACAAATGGCTTCAAGCGGTTGATAAAAAAGAATCGCCAGGCCATATGAAACATCATTACATGCCTGAGGTTCCGTTTGTGATTTGTAAAAATCCAAGCATGAAGGTCAGCCAAATCTCTGAAATTTTAAATGCAAAATTAAAAGAGCTGCCTGATGAAGTTGAAAGCGTTAAAATCGTGAAACCAAAGGGCGAAATTAAAAAAATCGAATTTTTACTTTTACCTAAAGACCCAGGTCAAGCAGCGCGCGAATTGTATTCACAGCTTCGGTTAGTGAGTGATCGTAAGCCGGATGTTTTATGCTTTATTCAAATGCCTTACCACAACACTGAAATGTGGGAGAGCGTTTTTGATCGCATGTATAAGGCTGCGAGCCTGATCATTGAATAGCTAACTATTTAAAGATAATCGGGTAGCTGATAGATACGATCGTGCCTTTAGGGGCTTTCGGAAATTTAATTTTCTTTATCACCCCAAGTACGCACATCTGTAAATTTAAGTCTTTAAGAGTTGTTTGGTCGTCGTTGATTTTTATTCTTTGAATTTCGGCTTTGTCATTTACTTCGTAATAGACAACAACTTTTCCTGAAACTAAAAAAGTTTGCGACGTTGCAGATTCACGGCAAGTTTGTAGCGCTGGCATAAATTTGGCGACTGGTTTTTCAAATTTTTCGTTCGATTTTTTATCGGCTGCAAAAGAAAAAATACTCAAAAAAAACGACAAACTAAATAAAATAATATTTCTTTTCACGTCAATTCTCCCTCTGAAAAAACATCTAAGTTGTAAAATTCCTGTTAAGAAATTGTTGATGATGATCCAGCGTTATGGCTTTCGTAATAGCACTTTGAAACAAATGTTGAACCATTCCCAGACGTTTGTCTGCGAAAAAAACATTTGCATATGAAACTAACAAATTGTTCTTCAAACTAATTTGGTCTTCATAAAACACACGGAGGAAAAATGAAGTTATGTCTTAAAAACGTAGCTCAAGTGGGATTGTTGTCTTCAATCATCGCACTAGCTGCTTGTTCGGGTTCGGATATTTCACGTTTGACGAGTTCTAACGGATTAAAAATCAGCGGCGACTTGGATGCAGCCGTATCATCTTTAAGCGTTACTAATGAAAAAACAGGAAACGTAGGTAAATTTGATGGTATTAATTTATATGCTGTTGAATTTGATGACTTAGAAGTTGTAGCGACTGCACAAACAGATCCGCCAACGACTGCAACTGCATCAGTTAATAATGATGGTACATTCTCGGTAGATCTTGGTGAAAATGCTGCCGGCACTGCAATCACAATTGCTTTCGTAAATGAAACTTCTAAAGCCGTAGTTGGTGAAGTAAAATTTACGGATTCTTCTAAACAAGATTTAAATGGTAATTCAAAATCTGAATCAGCAGTTGTTGCTACAGGTAGTTTGCCACTTGGTAATATTACTTTAGGTGAAGATGGTACTGTTGCAGTTTCTAAAACTGCTGTAGCTACTATTCAACAAGATACACCTATTTCTTCAGCGACAGCATTTAATCCTACTGGTGAGTGGGCAATGGATGCTTACGACAAAGTTGGAGCATCTGAAACAGTTGGGGCAGCTGATCCAATGGATCCAGGTCATCCATCAATTGGTTTTAAAATTTCTTTAGCTCGTTTCGTAGGTAAAGATTTTACTCCTGGAAATGGTAACTGTGTTAAAGATGCTTCTGGTACAGTAGCCTCTTGTCCAGTAACGAGTGGTACTGTTGGTACAAATGATCGTTATGCTTTATCAATTTGGGGTGGCGATTATGCAAGCTCAATTGGTGCTTGCGGTGGAACAACAGGATTTTCGGCTGATGAAGCTCGTGCACACGGTCACATTAACATCACATCATTACCAACAGTAAGAGTTGCTTCTGGTGCGATGACGTTTGGTCCTTATGGTTTTACAACTCCAGCTGGTTACGGCGGAACAGGTTCGCCTCCGTACAATTTACCGTGGATGAAATCAACAAGTGCCACAGCTCAGTATGAAGAATCTGACTGTCGTTCTTACATGGTTTCAGGAACAACGAAAATGTACAACGCATGGGCTTGTAAATCTAAAGTGTATTACGGAAATTGGCCAGGCCAGCCCGTTTCTGCAGGAACAATTGCATGGAATGTTGGTATTCAAGGTGGCGGATGTTTTGATGATACGACTCAAAAACCAGTTAACGTAAAAAACTGGAGCGCTATTGGTATTCCAACATCTTGTACGAATACTCCGAAAACAACAATCGGCGCTGGATTTAACGAAAGTGCTTGTCATTACACGAATGTCGATCCAGATGGATCGGGTCCTTTAACAGCGACAAACCTTACTTGTACAAATGTTGGTGGCCAATTTGCGAATTCAGGTGGAAATCCAAATTTATCCTCTCCATTTACTCCAACTGGAAATGAATACTTAGGTAAACCAGAAACAATCTTAGCTCAAGGTGCGGATTGTAGTTCTGCAGGTGCTTCAAGCACAGCTGCAATTTTAGCGGGTTACCGTTGTTACGCGAATGCTTATTGGCAAAATGGTGGCGGTCAAGGTGCGGGTTGTTCACGTGAATACAACTTTAACTGGCAAGCAACGACTCCATGGGATTTCGAAAGCCGCAACGACTTTAAAGGTCGTCCAAGAAATGCTTTCGTAACTAATATTTTAGATTACGCTGCTGATGGTAAATCTGCTGTTTTAGAAGATGAAGACACAGAAAATATTACTGTTCCAACTTCTGCAAATGGCTCTACTTTCTGCCGCGTGGTACGTAAAACACAACTTAATTTTAAATCAATTACAGCAACAAAAATGCTAGTTGAGTTAAAAGAAGGTGGCCGTATGGCAAGCACAGATGCAGCATGTATTGCAGCTGTTAATGAAGCGTTAACAAGCAGTGATAACACTCACTTAAAAGAAACGTTGAACCCTTCGAAACTTTATTTCTATTTAAACAAAGTTAACTAGTTAATTAAGAAATTTAGTGTTTAAACGAAAAAGCCAGCGTAATGCTGGCTTTTTTTATTTGTTTGGGGCTATGATTGTTTTTGCATGTACCGTAATCTTTGCGCCACTTATCGTTTTATCAAGTTTGTCTCAATCATTTCTGTTTATCTTTTGCAGGGCACGGCGATTTATTTAATAAATCGTGATCCTGATGTGCGTCGCAAACGTCTTATCGAAAATGCACACCGTTACGGAATTCGTTTAGTGAATGCATTTAATGTTCAGGTGATTTGCAAAAACCCTATCCCGCATGATGAAGGCTCGCTCTTAATCGGTAATCATGTGGGCTTTATCGATATCTTAGCTTTGATGTCGATTGTACCAGCCGTATTTGTAACTTCGGGTGAAATGCGTAAAGCGCCAGGCCTGGGGCAAATTACTGAAGTGGCGGGTTGCACTTATGTTGATCGCGTCAACCGCATGAAAATTCACGATGAACTCAAAGAACTGATCGGTGTTTTAAAAAAAGGTTTTCGTGTTGTTCTGTATGCTGAATCTGTGGCCTCTGATGGCGAACAGGTTTTACCTTTTAAAAAAACATTGATGATGGCCGCTGGTTTAGCGGGTGTTCCGATCAGACCGTTTGTTTTTAATTACCGTGAAGCCAACGGTGGCCCGGTGAAATTTGAACACCGCGATGCTTTATGCTGGCATGGTGATATGTCATTCTTAGAATCTATTTGGGGAGCGTTACAACTTGAAACACTAGTGTGTGAAATAGAGTTTTTACCCCTGTTTTACACAAAGCCTGAAGATCATCGTGCTGAAATTGCACAAAAGCTACATGCAATGGTTTCAGAAAAATACGTTCCATTTGTAGATCCAAATAAACGCTTAGAAAACAGTTTAAATTCTTAACAAAAATACCGATAAAAGTCTTGGCAATTGCGCCTTAACTTCTCTCGGAGATTTAATGACTAAAACAAAAAATTACAAGCTTGGTAAAAACCTTTTTAAAACATATTTTAAGCCAGTGGGTAAGGGTTATGAAATTGGTTTTACGTTTAAAGGTAGAAACTTTTTTACCTCGAATTTTGTAAACAAAACTGAAGCCACTAAGTGGTGGTCGTATTATAATAAAGAGATCACAAGTTTTTCTAAAAAATATTGGCTATCAAATAAAATGCCATTCATGTGGTATGTGAACTTTATGAATAACCATATGTATAAAACATATTACTCTTGGTTAGATAAAGTTTTTGATAAACACGAAGCGGCTTTTCAATCAGCTTACAATAAAGACTTTAAACAGTTTTTAAAATTTAAAAATCATGCCGGCGTAGAAAAGCCGACGCAGAAATCGCCTTACTTTAGAAAAGTAGGTTAGCGCGATTTAACCCTCGCACAGAATTGCCCACGTAAAGTTCTACGTTTGGTAATTCTGAAGCGGGTAAAGATCTGACTGATAATTTATAGGTTCTATCATTCACGGTGATAGAACCTTTTTTTATGTGATGGGCTTGAAATACACTGTGCATACAGCCATCAGTTATCGGCGGAGTGAACATGTTATCACCCAGTTTATAAAATACGCTGTAAATTGAAGTCTCGGTCGCAAGACCCTGACCGTTAATCACCAGCACATCATCTGCTTTTTCATCTTTTTGTTTTAAGAGGTTATTCCAAGCTGTGCGTTCAGTCGTCTTAAAACGGGGTAAGAACTGACGATGAGCCACAGTGTTAAGTACAACAGGGCGATCAACGATCGGAAGCTCACTGCACTCTAATGAGTAAGTTAAGTCTTTATTGAACACCACGCGCACTTTTTGCGGTTGCGATAATTTTTTAGCTTTAAGATCGTCAGATAATTTTTGATACAGAGATTGAATTTGATACTGTTCAACTTGAACCTGTTGATCACGTAAGGCCATGCATGTGCGTTCGATATGTTCTGTTAAATAAGTGATTTCACCATCAAATTTAAAAGTATCAACAACGGGGCTAAACGCGATCAGTAGATTTAAAAAACTGCACTTAGTTAAAAACTCGTGCCATTCTTTAAGTGGCTCAGAATCAAAAACGATTCCACAGCCTGTAAAATAAAATAACTGCTGAGATTTTTTATACATACTGCGAATGGCAATATTTAAACAAAAGTCATCATCTTGCCACCAGCCAATTGATCCCGAATAAAAATCACGATGATAATTCTCTATTTCAGCAATTTTTTTAAGGCTTTCTTTTTTCGGGCAACCAGAAATAGATCCACCCGGAAAAGTTTTCTTTAAAATTTCGCTGAATTTATTCGAAGTATTGATTTCGACTTCAGAATAAGTGTGGGCCGTGTATTTTAAATCTAAAATTTTACGATGAAAATTCACACGTGAGCTGTCATTGTATTTATCACAAGATAAAGTGTTTAAATCATTTCGCAGTAAATCCACAATCATCGAAAGTTCGGCGTTTTCTTTACTGCTGTTTTGTAATTCACTTAAAGCTGATCCACTCAATAAAGTGCCTTTGATTGGCTGAGTGGTTACAAGCGAGCCTTTTTTGCGTAAGAATAATTCTGGCGACAAACACGAAATACTTTCGTCAGGGCCAAGCGGTAAAAAAGCGCGATAACTGCAGCCAAGCTCTGTTGATTGGTGAATGTAATAGTTTAATAACGAATAACGTTCAGGGGCTTGAGCTTCTAAGGCCGCTGTGTAATTCATTTGATAAAAACGACCACTGCAAATATCTTTTTTAATTGAATTTACATTTTCAACAAACGTGGTTTCACGCACCGTCGGGTTATAAGCTGGCCATGAAGTGACCTTATCGGGATAAAGCTGTAAGAGCTCTTGATCAGACAGCAATTCAAAGTCATTTAAAATATAAACTAAAGCTTTGGCCGTTTTGATATAATGCTTGCGCGAATCATTTTCAGATTTCGGTTCTAAGGCTGCATAATTAATTTTAACGACTTTCATTTTTTTAGAATGTGCCGATTCAATTTCATTAAAAAACTGAATAATGTCTTGATCACCAGCACATGAAATTAATTGATAATCAGTGCTGTGAATATATTTTTCATTTTCATGAAAACAAATTAGCGGCTGCATAGCTCAACCACCGCTTGTAAAAATTTTTCAGGTTTTTCAGTTAAAAAAGATTCAGGGTGAAATTGCAGACCAAGCCAGTTTTTTTGTTTATGGCGCACAATCATTGGAATTGATTCACTGCTGGCTATAGTTTCAAAGGTAGCAGCTATTTCACATTTTAAAGAATGATAACGCGCAACCTGTAGATTGTTAAACTGAGTGAGCGTTGATACCAAAGAGCTGGTTTTGCCATGCACAGGCGGAAAGTATTCGCTAACCGTGCCATTTTCAATTTCATTCATCATTTGCATGCCCAGACAAATTCCTAATACAGGTTTATTCATCGGCACTGCTTTTAAAAAGTTTTTACTTAAAGGATAATCGCTGGGAGTTTTAGGCCCGGGTGAAAAAATAATTAAATCAAATTCAAGCGCATTGATTTTTTCAACTTCGGTGTAATCCACGATAGAAACGGCAAAGCGCGGCTTAAGCCACGCTTTAATGTTATGAGTAAATGAATCGTGATGATCGACTAATAGGGCTTTTAACACCCAGTCATGTTACTTGAATTTTATATCAAAGTGTAACCCATTATTGGCAAAAATTTTGTAAGGGTCTGTGTCATCTAAGGCGCTGTCCTGAATGTTTACAACGTAACGGCCTTCAATGGTTTTTTCGATCGTGTAGTCTTTAGATTTAGCTTGAGTGCCATTTAATAGCACAACCACCGATTTAGGATCTAACGCTTGGCCTAAGATAATAGGTTTTAACGAAATCGCATCTTTAATTTTTTCATAAACGTATGACACTTTAATCACAGAACCCGCTAACGGCGCTTGATCAAATTTAATTTTACCATCCGTGGTTAATTTAAATCCATTAACAACAGTCATACCATTTACGATAACTTTTAAAGAATCTTTTTTGATTTTTTTGCTCGATAAGCCAAATTCAGATTTATAATCTGAGCGGCCATCGGGTAAATTACTTTGAAATTGCAATGACTGGATTGTGCCTAAAAGCGGGTTTAATAATTGCAATTGAAATTGACGTAAAGCCAATGAAAGCGAAGGGTTTAATCCCGGAATTTTATCTGCCACATAACTGATAGTGAATGTTGTATTTACGTTAGTTAAAATACGATTCAAGATTGTATCTAAGGTAATGGCTCCAGAAATTAAATCAGCAAAGTTAAACCATTCACCTTGGCTTAAAGAAACGATGCCTTGTTCGCTGCCGAAATTTTTATTGTATCCAGCTAATGAAGGTGTGGCTGCAAACACTTTTACTTTAGAATTTGCAAGAGCCGCTTTTACTTCAGCGTATTGCGGAGCTAAACTGCCCACCGCTCCGCTATTACCTGGTGAATATAAAAAGCCATCATCAGTAATTAAAATCGCAAAGCGCTTATTATTCGTCGCCCAAGCAGCAGAGGCTGTATCAATCAGAGCGCGCATGGGGTTTTCATTTAAATCAGAACCACCTGGATCGCTTGCGCCTTTTAAAGCTTTAAGTTTAGTGATTTCAGAAATTAACTCATCCACTTGGGCGTTAGTTGAAGGATCATTCGGGTTATTATCGTAAAATTTATCACACTTACGAACTGTGTAATCACCAAAAGTCACTAAGCACATGCGCGTGTGGTAACCGGCTTCGCGAGAACGTCTGACGAAATTGATCAAACGAATTTTCGCAGACTCAATTGTTGCAGACATTGAACCTGTGACATCGACAACAAAAGCGATATCAACAGTCTCTTTAGTCTCCAGACTATTTTTAGTTAATGTGTATTTATTAACTGGAATAACGCTTTCAAGTAATAATAGATCACTCGCATTTAATGTTTGAAGTAATGAACCATCAGGTTTGCGCACTTGAAATGAAATCGCTGTTTGATTTTCTTCTAATGATTCTTGTGTGATCGTTTGCTCTGATTCAGATAATTTAAAGAAGTCATTTACTCCACTGCTATCATCTTGCGCTGTCGGATCAACTGCAGCTGTTGGTATAAAGCTCATTTGAGATTTACATGCAGTTAATGTTAACAAAGCCATCATTGTTACAGTTGCGATCATTGAATGTTTAAACTGTTGACGACTGTTTTTCATAGTTCCTCCGAACTTTTAGAGCATTGGCACTAAACTATCGTCGAGTTGATGTCTGGACTTAAGGCGCATGGAACACTTAATTCACACACGAAAACAGATTTTTTGTCGAAACAATGAGCAGAGATAACATAATACTTTTTAATTCAAGAAAATCGTCTAGTCCTTGTGCTAGATCTGAAACTTTGTGCAAAACACTGTGGACATGTGGATAACTTACACGTTATTTATATATGTAAGTAATATGTAAATATGAGGAGAAAACAGTATGGGTCTAAGACAAGATACAATCAGCTTCGCACAAAAGTTAAACATAGCTATTTGGTTCACTCAATTAATGTTAAGCGTAGTTTTTCTGCTTAATTAAGCCCACAGACACAGCGGTTTCGAATCCATCCGCCCATCCCTGAAGTTTAGCCGCTGTGTTTACGGTCTGCCCGAAGTAATCAAGACCGACATTCATATTCACACAAAGAACCTGTCCGATGTGAAATGAAGTTCTAAGTACTAATGAATCTTTATTGTTTTTTAATGCTAAGTTTAATGATTTTTTCGATAGTTAAATAGTGATCTTGAACAGCAACAAACGCTTTGCTGTCACCAAGCTTAACACCGCTCTTTAAAAGATCATCGTTTAACAATGTTCTAATGTGTGAATTACTAAGTGCTTCGCCGGCCAGAAATTTATCTTCGGTCCATGCTAGACTTTCTAAAATAAGAAAGTCATTCGTCTCGCTGGCAAAAGTAAATTCACTAAGACCAGAAGCTATTTTTATTTCGGAGTGTTTAAAATCGATCGTAGTGATTAAGCATTAACTTCTGGATCGTACGAATCAGTCGACGCGCGTAATCCTTTTTTCTTCATCTTTTCAACTAAAGTAGTTCTATTTAATCTTAATAACATCGCTGCTTGGTTTTTGTTCCAGCCCGTTTTTTCTAAGGCTTTAACGATTAAGGCATTTTCAAACTGATCAACAGCATTATTAAAATCTAAACCTTCTTCAGGAATATCAATTGATCCAGTTTCAGCGTAACAAGCTGCTGCCGATTTGTATTTAGCAGGTAAATCAGCCGGAGCTACTTCGCCGTGGCCTTTTAAAATACTTAAACGCTCGACTAAATTTTCTAATTCACGAATATTTCCTGGCCAGCCGTAATTAACGAGACAAGTCATCGCTTCAGCAGAAAACCCAGATAATGTTTTTGATTTATTTTTATTAAATGAAGTTAAAAAGTGATTTAGTAATAACGGGATATCTGTTTTACGTTCACGCAGAGCCGGAATTTGAATCGGAATAACATTTAAACGGTAATAAAGATCTTCTCTGAATTTACCTTCTTCAACAGCGCGCTCTAAATCTACGTTTGTCGCTGTGATCACTCGAACATTCACCGAGATCGTTTTTGTTGAACCTACGGGTTCAAACTTTTTTTCTTGAAGGGCACGTAAGATTTTAACTTGTAAGCTAGGTTCAAGATCACCGATTTCATCTAAGAACAACGTGCCTTCGTCAGCTAATTCAAAACGGCCCGCACGATTTGCAATGGCTCCGGTGAAGGCGCCTTTAATATGACCAAATAATTCAGATTCTAATAATTCAGAAGGGATCGCACCGCAGTTGATCGCAATGAATGGGCCTTTGGCTCTTGGAGAATTATAATGAATAGCGCGCGCGATTAATTCTTTACCCGTGCCTGATTCACCTTGAACTAGAACTGTTGAATCAGAATCAGCAACGCGTTCAACTAAGCTAAGACATGATTTAATGCTTTCACTTTCGCCGATGATTTGTGAAAACTTATATTTAGAAGTTAATTCTTGGCGTAACTGAATATTTTCAGTCTGCAAAGTTTTGTGATCTAAAGCTTTATCAACAAGACTAATAAGTTCTTCAACATTAAAAGGCTTTGTTAAAAAATGATAAGCACCTTGTTGGGTGGCTTTAATAGCTGTATCAATCGTGCCAAAGCCAGTTAAGATGATCACTTGAATTTCAGGATACAATTGTTTTAAAAAAGTCATGAACTCCATGCCATCGCCATCTGGTAAATTCATATCAACAATAGCTAAGTCGAATTTTTTATCAGGAGCACAAAAGTTTTTTGCTTCATCGATTCTTGGAGCAGTCACAACACTGTGACCTTTGCGATCTAGTAAGCGGAATAAGGCCGTTCTTAGAGTAGATTCATCATCTAAGATTAAAACGCGGCTATTCTTATTCATGGACTTCCTTCCGTGGAGGTTCTAACGACGCTGCCATCCTGGCAGTGCTTCTCCTGACCTCCTGTCAGGAGATCAATGAGTTCGTAATTCATATTAATAGTAATTCAATTTTTGACGGAGGTGTCAAAAAAACGTAGGCCAGAACTGCATTTCAGGACTTTTGCAGGCCTAGTCGTGTGTAAAAAACACACACAATTTATCACAACATTTTTATCGACTAGCCTTCGGTAAAGTCATGCGCATCGCGACCCATGAGGCGTTCGGTTCGGTTAATTCAACTTGAAATCCCTGATCTATTAAGGACTTATGAATCACTAAGAAATAAATGTTCTTATTTTTTTGCTCATTATTCAGCGGGCCAATGTTAGATTGTAAATCTAAATAGAAGTTGATTTGGTCTTGGGAAAATTTGACCTCGATCAGACCAGTCTGGGTATTTTTGTGTAAACGCACACGTCTTAAACCTTCGATAAAAAAGTTAAATATAAGATTTAACGAATCACGAAAATTTGAACGTGTGACGGTAATGGCTTCAGTCAGCTGATCGATTTGTTGAACCACTTTTATATTTTCAATTTTAAAAGCAAGTTCGTTCATCTTTAACGATTCAGCTAATAAATCTTTTAATAAAATCGTTTCTTTTTCTTGAGTGCCGGGCCTACGTGAAAAGATCAGTAGATTTTCGATGATCTGTTTCATTCTTTGGGCCGCCATATTCATATCTTTTAGTTCGCCTTGTAAAGCGTGAGCCTTATCAAGTTCCATTTGTAAGATTTGAATATAAGAAATGATTCCGCCTAGGGGATTATTTAATTCATGGGCGATAGAACTTGAAATTAAGCCCAGTTCTTTCATTTTAGCTGTCTGGCTTAAACGCTGCTCAAGCATTTTATCTTCAGTGATATCAACATAGAAATGAACCCAGTGGCTGTTGCGGTCTTCATAACCTGTTAAGCGCTGTGATTGCACGTTGTGAAATGTGGTATTGCCGTCGTTTTGGTTTTGCACCTGAAAGTTAGTTCCAAACTGACAGCCCACGCAGGGTTCTTCGCGGTTAAACATCACTTGATAGCATTTTGGTGTGGACGATTGAGTCCGATCGCCTGTTGGCGGGTAACGATGAAAAGCTTTATTTGATTCTAAAACATTATAGTCTTTATCGACCACAAGAAGCGGGTAAGCCGTAGAGTTAAAAGCGGTTGATACAATTTTTTCTAAATGCTGTTGTTGGTTTAACGATTCAACTTTTAATAAATTAAAATGAAGCGCATCTGATACTTTACCAAACATTTCATTATCTGAACTGCGAAACGGGCGGTTATTGCCCTTCATAAAGTAAATAAAATAGTTCGAGCATTGTTTTTTCGTAAAGAAGTTTGGCAGCTGTGCTTGTAAATCAAGTTCAAATTTTTCAGCCAAATAATCTGGAATAATTTTTACCCAGGTTGCGGCCGTAGCTTGCGGTAAAAGCTCATTTAACAGCGTTTCGATGCGCGTAACATCGCTTTCTTCAGATAAAGTGAATAAAATTTTACGCAGTGATTCGATACGGTTATTTACTTCTAAAATCTTTTGTCGTCTGTCGATCAGCTCTTGTTGGTCGTGAAAGATTTTTTGTCTGAGCGTAGCTTTAGTTTGCTGATCTTGATCAATCAATTCAGAAGTTAAACGTGTTTTAGCTTCGTCTTGGCGCTTTTGATCTAATTTTTCTAATTGAGTAAAAACAACATTTTCAGTCAGCTCTTTTTGTTGCAAAATTTGATCAGGTTTAAATTTATTGTATAATTCAACTGTCGCTTTATCGGTGATTTCATTTGTTGCATCATCAAAAATCAAATAACAAAAATTAAACTGAATTTGCGATTGGTATTTTGCAAGTTCTGGTAACTGGTGTTCGCCAATAATTAAAATATCAGTCGAAACTTTGTGATCAGTTGATTTTAAATACGGCGAATCAATAAGCGAATAAGCAAATCCGTTTTGGATTAAACCATCTAACGAGTGATTAGGCGATGCAACAGCAACACGACACTCTAAAGTTGGCATGCAGCGATGAGTTCCTGATGGGTTTTTACATGAAAGTGCGGTTGAAATTCAGGTTCTTTCGGAACTGATCCGCGATCTTCGCCGAATTCAAAGTAACAGGCCCAAGCGCCAATTTGGCGGGCGTCTTTAATTTCAGATGATAATGAATTGCCAACACAAAGTAATTCATTAGCTTTGATGTTTTCGCCATCTAAAATCATTTTAAAAGCAGTGAATTTTTTTTCAGCATTTAGACTATTGACGACAAAAATCTTTTTGAAAAAATGAGAAATTCCTAAGCTGTTTACTTTAGCTGATTGCGCGTCTTGAAAACCCGCTGTCACTAAATACAAATTATATTTCTGGCTTAGGATGTTAAGATTTTCTAATGCGCCAGGTAACAGATCTAGCTTTTCTGGAAGTCGCGGATGATAAAAAGCTTTGTTTGCTAACTCGACGGCAGCCTGGGTCGCTGAGTTACCATGTTCATGAGCTAGTTTTTTAAAAACATCTTTGTGTGAAATCGTGCGAATTAAAGACAGGCGCTGTTCTTCGCAGGTTTTTAAATCTAAACTAAGTCCTGCATCAATAAGGATTTGAAATGCATCTTGCGACGCTTGAGGCACCAAAAGACCAGTGGTGTCTAGTAGAGTATCGTCTAAATCAAAAGCTATCGATCGGATTGTCATTATGGTTTCACGTTTCTTTGTTGCTGTGCCTAATATTAACTGTGCCTGCAAAGTCACTATTTGCCTAGATCTAAAAAGAAATCGGCTGACGAATAGCGCCGAAATAAATATGATATTATTTTAAAGATATGAGGCTTGTATGAGTAAAACTACTGCAATTATTTTAGCTGGCGGCCAAGGCACACGTATGAAAAGCCCTTTACCAAAGGTTTTACACCCGGTATCGGGTCAACCGATGATTGTTCGTATTGTCGGGCAATGTGCAAAGGCTGAAATTGAAGAAGTGCGTATCGTGGTTGGTCACGGGCAGGGTTTAGTCAAATCAGTGGTTGAGCCTTTAGGCGTTGCGACTTATGTGCAAGAAAAACAATTAGGCACTGGTGATGCGGTTAAATCGGCACAAGTTGATTCTATCGAAGGTGATGTTGTTATTTTAAATGGCGATCACCCGTTGATAACTGCCGAAGATATTAAGGGTTTTATTTCTGAATTTCGCGAGCGCAAATTAGACTTAGCCGTAGTTTCTGTTGAATTAGAAAGCGGTAAAGAATTTGGCCGTATCGTTCGTCAGAACAATCAATTAAAAGCGATCGTTGAAGCTAAAGATGCCTCAGCTGAAACTTTAAAAATCAGAGAAGTAAACACAGGTATGTACGTTGTGAAAGCCGATTTACTTAAAAAGTTTTTACCTAAAATCAAAAACGACAACTCTAAAGGCGAATTTTATTTAACAGAAATCATTTCGATCGCTTTAGATAACAACTGCAAAGTTGATGCGGTCATTACAAAAAATAAACACGTAGCACATGGTGTAAATAACCAAACTGAATTAGCAGAAGCTACAAAATATGTTTATTTACAAAAATGCCAACAGCTTTTAGATAACGGCGTAATTATTATTGATCCAAATTCAACTTACATCGAAGAAACAGTTGTTGTTGGAGCTGGCAGCGTAATTTATCCGAATGTTTTTATTCGCGGTAAAACTGCGATTGGTCCATTCTGCGTTATCGAACCGAATGTTTTTATTAATGAAGCTATTATTCAAGACGGTGTGCAAATCAAAGCGGGAACATACATCGAGCAAGCGGTCATTAAGTCGCAAGCTAAATTGGGACCATACGCCCGAATTCGCCCCGATACGACAATTGGTGAACAAGCCCAAGTCGGAAATTTCGTCGAACTTAAAAAAGTAAATTTCGGCAAAAGGTCTAAAGCCGGGCACTTATCTTACTTAGGCGATGCAGATATTGGTGAAGACGTTAATATCGGCTGCGGAACTATCACTTGTAACTATGCGGCTGATCGTAAGAAATATAAAACTGTTATTAAAGACCGCGTATTTGTTGGAAGCGATTCACAATTAGTAGCACCGGTCGAAGTTGGCGCTGATTCGATTATTGCATCAGGCACGACGGTTACTAAGAATGTACCAGAAGGCGCCTTAGCAGTAGGCCGCGCCAAGCAAGAAAATAAAGAAGGCTATGCAGCTAAATTTATGAAAAAAAAGGACTAAAAGTATGTGTGGAATTGTTGGCTACTTAGGCCCTAAAGAACCTAAAAATATTATTATCGAAGGTTTAAAAAAACTTGAATACCGTGGTTACGACAGTGCGGGTATTGCAGTTATTCATGACGGCAAAACAAAACGCGTTCGTGCACAAGGTAAATTAAAAAATTTAGAAGAAAAATTAATTTCTGAATCTTTTAACGGCCATTTGGGTATCGGTCACACACGTTGGGCCACACATGGCGCACCGAATGAGCGTAATGCCCATCCTCACCAAGCTGGCGAAATCAGTTTAGTGCACAATGGTATTATCGAAAACTATTTAGAAATCAAAGCTGAGCTTATTAAAAAAGGTACAGAAATTAAATCTGACACCGATTCTGAATTAGTGGCGCACTTAATCTGGGAAGACATTCAAAAAACGCAGAACTTACTTCAATCCGTGAAAAACACATTAGGCAAAATCGTAGGCGCATTCTCGATTCTAGTGATGTGGGAGAAATCTCCGAATGAATTAATCGCTTTTAAAGATGGTCCACCATTAATCGTGGGCATCGGAGAAAAAGAACATTTTGTAGTTTCTGATGTTCAAGCTGCAATTAAGTACACAAAAAGATTCGTTTACCTAAACGATCGTGAAATCGTGCACATCCAAGGCACTGATGTTAAATTCATGAATGCTAAAGGCGAGCCAATTAAAAAAGATATCGTGACTGTTGATTGGTCAGAAGACCAAGTTGAAAAAGCTGGTTTTAAACATTTCATGTTAAAAGAAATCTACGAACAGCCACGCGCAGTAGCTCAAGCGATTGCTCCGTATATTGATACGGATACACATTCGATTTTATTAAAAAATATCGGTTATGAAATGACTGATTTGTATAAAAAAATTGATCGCGTATTTTTTATCGCTTGCGGTACAAGTTATTACGCAGCCATGGTTGGTAAATATCTGATCGAACAGATTGCCAAAGTTCCGGTTGAGACTGATATCGCCAGCGAATTTCGCTACCGTAAACCAGTTATGCCAGCGAACACTTTAGTTATCACAATTTCACAATCGGGCGAAACAGCTGATACCTTAGCCGCAATTCGTTTAGCTAAAGAGTGTGGCGCACAAACATTATCAATCACAAATGTCGCACAGTCTTCAATCGACCGCGAAGCGACAGGCCACATGTACATGAACACTGGCGTTGAAGTCGGTGTTGCAAGTACGAAAGCTTTCACAAGCACTTTATCGTTATTAAATATTTTAGCCGTACAAATTGCTAAAGTGCGCGGTAAAATTTCTGTGGCCGACGAAAAACAAATCGTACAAAGTTTGTTAGCCGTACCAAGCCAAATGGAAACAGTACTTTCTTATGATAAATATTTTAAAGAAGCTGCAGCTAAGCTGGCTGAATTTAAAGGTTTTTTATATTTAGGTCGCGGAGTTAGTTTTCCGATCGCTTTAGAAGGTGCGCTTAAATTAAAAGAATTAGCTTACATGCATGCCGAAGGTTATGCCGCAGGCGAAATGAAACATGGCCCGTTAGCTTTAATTGATAAAGATATGGCGATCGTGGTTGTGGCGCCAAGTGATGATCTTATTGATAAAACAATTTCGAATCTTCAAGAAGCTAAAGCGCGCGGCGGAAAAATCATTTCTATCGGTACTGGTGAAAACGAAGGTTTAAAATCAATGAGTGAATTCTATTTACCATTGCCAGCTGCATTTTGGACAACAAATCCATTAGTGGCTGTTGTGCCATTGCAGTTGATGTCATATCACTTAGCGGATCATTTAAAATATGATGTGGATCAACCTAGAAATCTCGCGAAGTCTGTGACTGTTGAGTAAATAGATGAGTTAAGGCCTCGTGGTAAGTTAAAACGTTCTCGATAAAATCGACCGTTTCTTCGCCACGGGCTAAACCATAAATAAAAATATCTGAATTTTCTTCGTTTGATAATTCAGGCAATAAAATCTTTAAATTTTTCCAGCGGTACGGGTCAAGGTTACGAGCCTTGGCTAATCTATGCACGTCACGTAAGTGCGCATAACCTGCATTGTAAGAGGCTAACGCCTGAATCCAACGTTCAAAGTGGGTGATCTTGTCTGGCATTTTATCATACAGGTACTGCAGATAAAATGATCCACCTTGAATACTTTGAATCGGATCTTCGCGATCAGAAATACCTAAGTGTAATGCCGTTTGAGATGTCAGCTGCATGAAACCTTTAACGCCAGTGTAACTTTTGGCTTCAGATTCCCAACGTGATTCTTGGTATGCCACTGCTGCAATTAATAACCAAGGCACTTGATATTTATCAGCGAATTTTTGAAAATACTTTTTCCATTGCGGAAGTTTAGTTTTCACGTCGTTTCTAAATTGTTTGTACTCTAACAAAGTCATTTTATAAAACGGAGCATCGTATTGATCTTTGAAGCGCACCATTTTATTTTCACGAATTAATTTTTGAAACCAAATTTGAATTAATTTATTTAAGTCGTTGGCATCTTTGTTAATTAACCAGGCTAACGGATAAATATTTTCACTTGTCCAAGCTTTGACATATTTTTTATTTTCAACTTGGCTGGTGTTGCTGAATTTACTTTCGCCCATGAAACAAGAGTTTTTAACTTTATACGAAATATCTGCAATTGCGTTGAAAGACCCATCTATAACGGTGATACGGTTTTCAAGGTCGGGGGCATTTCGTAATAATTCTGTTTTAATAAATTCTAATTTGGCTGGAATATAAACTTGTGAAATCTCGTCAGTGCCTCTGCAGAACAACGAAATTTGTAAATCATCATAAGCCGGGCTTTGTAATGAGAACGAGCGTGTGTGGCGTGATGACGTGCGTGTGATGGCCATATCAATTTTATTATTTTCAAAATCAGAATTTAATTTTTCAAATGAAGTGTAAGTTGTGATCTCGGCTTGTAAGCCATAATCTTTGATAAAAGATTTTACTAACGCTTCATCTAAACTTTGACCTGCGCGGTCGCGGTGAAGACCGATTTTTACAGGGCTACTTGCCACACTGGCTGCGGCTTTTGATTCGTCTAAATAGACCCCTTGGCATCCGTTGGTTATAAAAATAACCAATGTCGAAACGAATAGCAAAAGGGTGAACGCTAAAGATTTAATCTTCATTTATAAGCAGTTTCTAGAACACTTTTATCTCTATAGGCACCCCGAATCTTTACAAAATGAGGTTGTTGCATATATTGGCACTCAGGGCGCCTATAGGGCTTTTCAGAGGTTTCTCCTCTGGTTTTCAACACATCGTGCAAAAATTTCCTTCTGGAAACTTCGAAATTTACCTGTGAGAATTGTTGATTCGAAGAAGCATTTACGAGGGGAAACAGATGCAATCAGGTCAGCAATTAGGGTGGATTGAAGTTATCGCAGGCTCAATGTACAGCGGAAAAACCGAAGAGCTCATCAAGCGTGTTCGTCGTGCGCAATTTGCGAAACAAAAAACTCAGATGTTTAAACCAGCCTTAGATAATCGTTATCACGAAACAAATGTTTCTTCGCATGACCAAAATCAAATGACGGCGATTCCGTTAAAATCAATTCACGATGTGTGGAATCACTTAGAAGCTGACACACATGTTGTTGGGTTCGACGAAGGCCAATTTTTATCAAACGATTTAATTACTATCGCCAAAGAACTTGCAGCACGTGGTATGCGCGTGATTATTGCGGGCCTTGATATGGATTGGAAAGGCCAACCCTTTGAACCAATTCCTACATTGATGGCGATTGCAGAAGATGTTTCTAAACCACGTGCGATTTGCACAGTTTGCGGTAACTTAGCCTCATACACACAAAAGCTGCGTGGCAGTTCTTCGCAGATCGAAATCGGTTCGCAAGATAACTATGAGGCCCGTTGCAGGCAGCACTTTAGTCCAGTGCTCATCGCCATCGCAGCGCCAGAGGCGCATATGAAAAACAGCGTCATCATACCAAAGTCTAGTTTTGGAACAGACATAGGTCTTGGTTAATTTAATTTATCTTTAAACATTCACGCGTTGTTCTAGAATAAAAAAGTCTGCTTATTTAATTATTAAGACAAGGGGATTTTTATTATGAACAAAAAGTTTGTAGTGCTAGCCAGTTTATCGCTAGCTCTTACGATGGGTGTTGTATCGTGTATTTCAGCACAAAAAGGGCCTGATCGCGAAGTGGCTTCAGATTTCTGGAGTGATATCTCAGATATTTTCAGAACAAAATCTGAAAACTTCAGCGGTAACAACAGTGGTGCTCGCACTCTTGATTCAGAGACTGTTGCAAAACGTGCTTCGTCTGGAAAATTACCTTTAACTAACGGCGAAATAATCATCGATAATGATGCGGCTCTTGATTCAAAAGTGAATTTGATCAGATCAGCAACTCGTTCAATCCGCATGGCTTACTTTATTTATGCTGATGACGATTCTTCTTCAATCATGACATCTGAGTTAATTAAAAAAGCTCAGGCTGGTGTGAAAGTTAGCTTATTAGTCGACTTTATCACGAACTACTCAAGAATTGATTTCTATCAAATGATGGTTCAAGAAGGTCGTGGAAACATCGATGTACGTTTCTACAACTTTCCTTCTGTACGCATTCAACGTGATGCAATCTATATGACTTTACCTTGTCCTTCAGTAACTAAACCTGATTCAGACACTTGTAAAAAATCTAAAGAAGCCGCAATGAAAACTATGAATATGAACAGTCCAACGTTCTTTTCTAGTTTATTCTTATCAGGTCTTTACAGCAAAAATGGCGTAGCGATGAAAATTGCTTTAGGCATTGGCGGTGAAATTGATCCGGCTAAAATGAAATCAGGCGCTGGCGAAACTTCTGAAGAAGACATGGCTCGCATGATGGAATTCTTAAAACTTTATTTCGAAGCTAAAGTTAAAGGTAACGTAGGCTCGATGATCAAGTTAACTATCGCTATGTTCATGTACGGTGAGCAATTAAATCCAATCGTAAATGAATTATCTGGTCGTATTCCGTTAGCTTCTGACAGCGAAACATTACCTGGTAAAAAGACAACTCATGCTGAAGAGTGGGATCATATCACTGATTACACACATCATAAGTTAATCGCGGTTGATGGTCGTGCGTTTCAATTAGGTGGCCGTAACGTAGAAGATTCTTACCACATGAAATCTCGCATTCCAGTTAAAGAAGGCGAAACACCAAAAGGTAAATACATTTTCATGGATACTGACTTCCGCGGTGAAACTGGCCCGGGTGGTATCGCAGCTATCGAAAAATCTTTTGATAGATCTTTCAACTTCCGCGAAATGGTTGCTCCAATCGCCGAAGTACAACGTGTAGTTCCTGCTGATTTAGCTATGAATAACATGGCTTTAGGCGAAGCAGCTCAAGTTTGTATGGCTCAAGCTCAAGCCAACAAATTAACTACAAGCATGGATAACTGTATTAAAGCAGCAATGCGTTCTTCAGCTCAATTCTTACCTACATCTGCGCGTGTATCCGAAGCTAAAAAAGCTCTTGATGCTTCAGTAACTAACTACACGAACAATTACGCACGTAACGGCGCAAAAGTTATTCGTGATAATGTTAAAGGTGAAGCTTGGTCTCCAAATGTTGGCAAGTTAACTGGTGAAGATTTACGTACTTCTGAAGTTTATTACGTAGAAAACACTTCTTTTAATGTTAAAGCTAAATCAGAAGAAGATATCGTTCGTCGTGCTGGTTCAAGAATCGGTGGCGAAAAATTCTATAACAAAAACATCCATGCTTTATGGTACCGCGGTTTAGAAAACGCGTGTGCAGTCAGTAAAAAAGAAAATAAAGAAACTCGCGTAATCTTACACTCGGCTTACTTATTTATGCCATCTGGTTTAATCCACAAGATTGCTAAAATGTTAAACGGTGATTACGGCGATTGTTCTCGTGTACGTATTACGTTATTAACAAATTCTTTTGCAACAACTGACTTAAATGTAATTAACATTTTTGCTCGTTACCAAATGAATCAATTATTTAGCCGTTACCAAGGTTTACAACAGTACGCTAAACAAAATAACAAAACTCGTTTCTTTCCAACTTTAGAATACTATGAATACAACGCTGCAGGCACTGGCGCAGGTGTTTCTTTACATACTAAGTTATCTTTATTAGGTAACGATATGATCATCGGTTCTGCAAATGCAGATGCTCGTTCATACGGTATGGATACAAACAATGCGGTATTCATCAGAAACGCATACAACATGAACCGTGATTATGTAAACTTCATCGATCGTATTATCGGTGACAGCCGCAGAACTAAAAATGCGACGAATGATTATTCATTCATGAAAGCTGATCAGTTAAGAGCTGAAAACAACATGATCTTAGGAACAATGATCTGCCGTTGGGATAAAACAGCTAGCTGTCATAACATGGCTGATCCTAGTAAATCAGGCCAAATGAACGCGACTGATGTTAAATCAACTCGTTTTTCTCAAGAACGTGTTACTGAGATGTTAAAAACTATCGACGATATCGGCCAACGCGTATCTGTTGATACTTACCGTATCTTAAACTTCCGTAAAGAGTTCGACCAAGTTGAAGCTCAATCTGATACTGGTAAAGGTTCACAAAACAATCAAGAAGAGCAATGGTTAGAAAACGAAATGAACCAAATCTCGAATTCATTCGACGATTTCTTCAAAGTATTATAATCGAAAAAAACTTCCCATCCCCCAGGTCTGACGGCATGATGCCGTCAGAAGCTCAGCCAAGGATGGAAGCTTCGATCTGACAACTTAGTTATATTCGGCCCAAGTAGTGAAAGCTTCTTGGGCTTTTTTTATTTGTAGAGTCTTTTTTAATTTCTTATCAGTTTTGATCTGCTTTTTCATATCAGCATCCATCGCATCTGTGTTCAGCGGTGGAAGTAAGGCGAAATTAATATTCGTTGGTTGAAAGCCATCTGCGCGATAGTTGTCTGTGATCGCTTCGACGAGTGATCCTAAAGCAGATGCACGTGGTGGTGGCGAGAACTGTTGATCCATCAGTTTTTGATCTAAAAACTTGGCCACTAATAAGCCGATGCACGTTGATTCGAAATAACCTTCAACACCAGTGATTTGCCCAGCGAAAAATAAGAATGGATCATTCTTGCTTGAAAGATCTTTGTTTAATCTTCTGGGTGAATTGATATACATATTTCTGTGAATGCTGCCTAATTTTAAAAACTCTGCGTTTTCTAATCCTGGAATCATTCTGAAGACGCGTGTTTGTTCGCCGTAAGCCATGCGTGTTTGAAAGCCTACGATGTTGTAAGCAGTGCCTTCTTTGTTATCTTGGCGAAGTTGTACAACAGCGTACGGATATTTTCCGGTCTTTGGGTCATCAAGACCGACAGGTTTCATTGGCCCAAAGCGTGGAGTTTGTGGACCACGTTCAACCATGGCTTCGATAGGCATACAGCCTTCGAAAAAATCTGTCGTTTCAAAATGTTTGGGTTCGATCTTTTTGGCATCTGTGATCGCTTGAATAAAAGCGTTGTATTGCTCTTTATTCATCGGGCAGTTGTAGTAATCACCTTGTGAAGCATCGATCGTTTCAGCCACTTTATCGTAGCGATTAGCTTTCCACGCGATGTCTGTGTTGATACTGTCTGCATCGATGATCGGCGCGATCGCATCGAAGAAATATAAAAACTCGTCGCCGAAATGTTTTTGTAAACTCTGGGCTAACGCTTCGTCGGTTAGGGGTCCTGTGGCAATAACTGCGGGTCTAGGAATTTGATCAAGTGATGTGACAACTTCGCGTTTAACTGTGATGTTTGGATTTTTATTTACTTCATCAGTAACTGCTTGGGCAAAGCGTTCGCGGTCGATACCTAATGCTTGGCCTGCAGGAACAAAAGCAGCTTTGGCGTGTTTTAAAATATATGAATTTAATTTTTCAGCTTCCCATTTTAATTGGCCGGGGCCTGAAATTTCTCCCATGCTGCCAAAAGAATTTGAACATACGAGTTCTGCAAAATGGTCTGTTTTATGAGCGGGAGTTTGTTTAACTCCTCTCATTTCGATTAAATCCACTTTGTATCCAAGATCGGCTAGTTGTAGAGCACATTCGCTGCCCGCTAAGCCAGCACCGACCACGGTAATTGTTTTGTTTAGCAGGCTATTTTTTTCTACACTTCGCATAGTAGCGAAAACTAAGCTTTCCGATCGCAAAAAGCAAGCGGATAGGATAGTGTTTTATTGTGAGCGAACGTGATCGAAAACCGCAATTTAAAACCAGCGCAGAAGTGCTACAGAGCTTGCTTTCAGGCAAAGGTAAAACTCCTTTAGGTCGTCAAAAATCTGCGGGTCAGGCGGCCAGCTGGAAAAAACAAGACGACGGTATCGATCATATGGCCGATCAGTTTTTTCGTTGGAAGTTATGGATGAACTGGAAAGATATCGTGGGCCCAACAACAGCTGAATGTTGTGAACCGATTTCGTACCATCAAGGCACACTAACTTTGTGGGCAAAAAATTCGACGTGGATGACGCAGTTAAATTTTATGTCTGAGGCTATAAAAAATACCATCAACCAAAAGTTGGCGGCCGGCGCGGTTCGCGAAATTCGCGTCACTCAAGATCGTAAAAACACGCCAAGTGTTAACGACGAACAATTCAAAAACCATTTAGAAAAACTGATCAAAAAATAGTTGAGTCACCCGAACGCCTTCACAGACCATAGTCCTGCCCTGATTGGGGGTATCGGTCACCTCAGTTTCTGGACTTTTTATCCAAACACAAACACATATACTGAATGAGAACGTGTGCAAACACGCGCGCGAAAAGGATTTCGCTAATCAACACTCATGGAGAGTATATGAAGCTATTGCTTTCTCTTACGCTGGCTCTTTTTATCACGTCATGTTCATACTTGGGATTACGTTCACCAAGTTCGACAACGAAAAAACACTACATCATCACATTGCACGGAGTGCGTGGTAATGCTGAATCTTATGGTGATTTTCATAAATTCGTAGGTGAAACATTAAAACAGATCGATCCAACGTATGAATATGAAGTATTCAATTGGACATACCCAGTGGGTGCTGCAGTTAATGATGCGGCGACAGGTATTAATTGGGATCCACATTTAATTGCTGATAAATTTAATAAAGATTTTATCTTAGGAAATAATGGCAATCGTCCGTTATTACCTGAGTTAGGGCCTGAAGATAAAATTTCGTTAATCGCTTACTCTATGGGTGGGCAAATGGCGATGACTTGGTACTACGACACAATGTTCAACTTTAAATTTCATCCGAATTTAGCTTACGGTGCTGAAGATGCAGCTCGTGTACAAAGTTATTTAGCGCGCGTTGAAAATGTGATCGGTCTTGGACCGGTTTACTGGGGTTCAATCGATGCAGAACTTGGCTGGTCATTTCTTGAAAACGGTAACTTAGCTGAGATTCAAAAAGTTTTACCTAAAGCGAAAGAATTTTGCGCTGATCCATCAATTCAAAGTATCACACAAGGTAAAGGTTTCTGGTCAAATTTATATGACGGCGCAAAAGATAAAGTTTTTGGCGATGAAACAAAAGTTTACACTCCTGCAGAAAACAATGATCGTGCAGTAAGAAATGCTTTAATCACAACATGTGCTTCGGTAAGTACAGTAGCAAACAGTGCTATTGTTAAAAATGTTCAAACTGTTCCAGCGTTAGCTTTGTCGGGTCTTACGAGCGTGATGAAATCAGTGGGTAACGTAAATCCAAGTGAGATGAATCACATGCGTTTAACTTCTGATGTGATCAATGAAATTCGTGTTAATCGTATTTCTCACTTAGTGTTAGATCAATACCGCACAAAATACCGCACAAAATGGACAAGCATCATTGGCGTGTTTCCGTGTTTGGGTAAATCTGATAAAGGTTTAACTTGCCAAGGATTTCAATCTGAAGAATTCAGAAAAGTTAATGAACAATTCATTACAATTTTTTCTGGTAACAAACGCCGTGAAACAGATGGCCCAGTATTCAGCCCGGGTGCCTCAGCAGATTTTTTATTTTACATTGAAAATCCAGGTAACGAAGCTAATCCTGTGGCAGAAACGAGTTACGTAAATACAGCTGATCTTCAAAGAAGTCAGAATGTGCCTTCTCGCGAGATCTATGTTGAGAACATGCATGCCACGGTATTGCCGGCGATCGATGGTTTAACGGGTATCTTAGCTCCTGTAGGTGATTCTTTAGCAGGTGGTTTAAGTAAGTTTGATAAATCATTAGGTGTTGATGTTGTTATCATGAATAAAGAGTGCGCTAAGCCTGAAACATGTACTCACCCGAATTTCAAAAACGTGATCGAAACATTGTCTGGTTGTGAAGTTGGTCGTGTAGATTGTAACCAAAATTTAGTGAACAAATATTTCAACGTGCAAGTTGAAGCAGATCGTTATTTAGAAAATGATAAATTACGTTCTGAATTAGGTTCATACGCTTTAGTGATGAATATTCGTTTACCGAAATCATTTAAAGGCGATCTATCAACTCCAGAGAAAATCTTAAAAAATATCACTTTTGGTTTTAATTCAGCGAAGCACACGGGCCCTGATAAAAACCGTTTAGATAATCGTTTAGATAATCCAGGTGATCTTTACGCTATTCAAATTAATCGTTCAAAAGAAGTTATGAATTCATATGCGATCGTTAAAGAATACAACGATTCACGCGTGGTGAGATTATTCTTCTTAGGACGTGCATGGGCTAAGGATGCAAACAATCCTCAGGCGCGCACGATGTTAAATGACGGTATACCTGTAAGAATGTCGATCAACTTTCCAGGTCTAACACCAAGAAGAGTGACAGCGAAAGTACGCCCTGCATTCACGTCATACACAGATATCTATGTTAAGTAATAAAGTTAAGTCATAAAAAAGGAACTCATAGTCCCACGTCGTTGTTGTGTTGGGGGTATCGGTCACCAAAGAAAGCCTACGAGTAATTCCGTAGGCTTTTTGTTTTTTGGGATATACGCAGTTCGCGGGAAACGCTTTCCGAACGAGAGTCTGCTCTGCCTGTGATATATCGCTCATAACCCAGCTCCAGTTTTTGAATTGTTCGCGGGGTATGGGTCACATAAATCACGTTCTTAATAAGTATAATTTAAAACATAGCCACGGTGGAAGTCTTCGACAGCTTCGAAAAGGGCGCAAAGCTCGTCCGTTAAGTTCTCGAAAGCCGCATCATGTGGTTTTCAAGGCCGATAAAAAAGCGTTGAAACTGAATTTTAGATCTCCACGAACTTATAAGCTGGTCAAAAAAATCATCGATCGTTACGCGAAACGGTTTTTTATTCGGGTTGAGCAGTGCTCGATAAATTTCGATCATATTCATCTGAACATTCGTGTGCCGAGGCGGGCGATGTCACACTACTTTCTGCGTGTGGTTGCCGGGCAAATCGCGCAAGAGCTTCAGAAAGAGAGTCTTCTAAGGGAGGTGACCGATACCCCCGGTGAAAAGCGGGGAGTTATAGTAAAGCGGGTGATGAAGTTGTGGCTGAGTCGGCCTTTTACGCGGGTTGTGCATGGGTGGAGGGCGTACATTACGCTTCGTGATTATATTCAGCTAAATGAAAAAGAAGTCACCGGTGTAATTCCGTATCAGAAAACGCGGCTACGGGGTCTTCATATTGTGTATTGGCAAAAGCTGTGGAGTTCGTGACCGATACCCCCACGCGTGACCGATACCTTTATTCGTCGACTGAAGATTTGATGATGGATTTGACTTGTTGTTGCTTTTGGCCGGCTCCAAGTAATGATTTTAGGCGATCATGCAGAGATCTGTCGTTGATTAAGGCTCCGAGTGTGCCTTGGCCGTTGTCGATTTTTTCTAGGATGTTATCCATCTTTGTCATCGAGTGCTCTAGGCGGTTACCGGCTAGCGCTTGTTTTATCTTAACCGATGAATCGTTTAAGTTTCCGGCGGCTTGATCTAATTTGCTGATCAGGCTTGGCAGTTTGTTTTGGTCGGCTAAGCCTTTGACGATTTTGTTTAAGTTTTGAATCGTGTCGAAGATTTTTTCGCTTTCATTACCACGTTTATTTAACACTGAAATGATATCGTTGCCGTATTCTGATTTAAGTTCACCGCGATTTTCAATCGGTGTGCCTGTTGTGCCTGGTGTGATATATAAAAACTTATCACCAAGAGCGCCTTGAGTTCTAATTTCAACAGTTGAATCAGTTTTAGTTTTTTTAGCGTAGTTTGAATCTAATAAAAACACCACGCGCACTAGGTTTTTTTCGTCATCGTAATCGATTGATTCGATGTTGCCCACTTTAACGCCGGCTAATGAAACCACGGCGCCGTTATTTAAACCCTGAACAGAGTCAAAGTAAGTGCTAATGCGGTAAGAGTTTTGAAAAATAGATTTATTTGCACCCAACATAAAGACTGAAATAACTAATACAAAGATGCCTAATGCTAAAAATACACCGACTTTAAGTTTTGTCATAAGATGTTACCTTCTATAAATTTTTGAATCAGGCTGTCGTTACGGGTTTTCAATTGGTCGATAGTGCCTTGTTCAGCGATGACTTTATCTTTTAAAAATGCAAATTTATCACAAACAGCCATTGCTGTCGGGATATCATGAGTTACTAAAATAGCTGTAACACCTTTGGCTTTTAGACGCAGAATCAGCTCTTGAATTTTTTTAGTGTTGTACGGATCAAGCCCTGCCGTAGGTTCATCGTAAAGAATAATTTCAGGTTGCATAATCACAGCACGAGCTAAACCAATACGTTTTTGCATACCGCCAGAAAGTTCGCCAGGGTATTGATGAATCGATTTTTCTAAACCGAATTCAGCTAATTGCAGATGAATTTTTTCTGCAATCGCAGTTTCTGGTAATTCAGTGTGTGCGCGCAACGGGTAGGCTAAGTTTTCATACACAGTCATCGAATCAAATAACGCTCCACCTTGAAAGGCGTAGGCCACTTGTTTTCTAATCGGAACTAACTGTTGTTCATTAAATGGAACTATATCAACGCCGTTGATAAGTATTTGACCTGAATCAGGTTTTTCTAAACCGATCAAGCTTCGAAGGATCACTGACTTACCAGCACCTGAACCACCAACTAGACCAAGGCATTCACCTTTTTTAACGTAAAAACTCACATCGCGATGAATGACTTTTTCGCCGAATGATTTTTCAAAATTTACAACTTCAATTAAAGCCATTTTTCAATCACCCAGAATAATTTTGATAAGAAAAAATCACCAGTCAGAATTAACAATGAAGCTGTCACAACAGCTTTTGTGGTCGCAATACCAACTTCTTTGGTGCCGTTTTTAACAGTTAAGCCAAAATAACATGAAGGCATCGCAATGAAGATAGCAAAAAAGAAAGTTTTGCCAAAACCTGCAATATAATCTTTTAAATTTGAAGTTTCTAAAACGCGGCGAAAATAAAACTGAGCATCAAGATTGAGCTCTGATGAACCCACCATTAAGCCGCCAAAGTTTCCGACTAAGTTGGCGATACTGACTAAAAGTGGAAGCACAATTAGACAGGCCAGTACGCGAGGAATAACGATTTTTTTAATAGGCGAAGTGCCTAAAGCACGAATCGCATCGATTTGTTGAGTCACAACCATCGAACCAATTTCACTGGCCATACCAGCGCCCACACGAGCCGCTAACATAAGGCTTGTAAATACAGGGCCCATTTCACGTAAAATAGTTGAAGCCACAAGACGAGGAACATAAGGTTTGCCACCGAATTTTTCTAACCCAAGCCCGTATTGAAGAGCCATTACCATACCGGTTGATAAAGCCGTGATTAAAACTAAAGGTAAAGACTTAACACCCACGAGATAAATTTGATCAATTAACAGTGATCCATAAAATGGACGAGTGCGAAGTTCTTTAACCGTATCTTTTGCTAACAACGCGACTCCGCCTAAGAACTCGAGAGGCTCTTTAAAGCGTTTAGTAATCATTGCTGGCAAATCTACAGGTTCGCTCATTTTTTAAAATCAATCTTTTGAAGAAAGGCCTTAAAGTCGTTTTGATTTAAATTAATTTTATCGGGGTTGCCGGCCAAAGATGTTACATAAGTGCATTTTAAATGTTGCACAGAGTAAGACTGAATTTCGATCGCTTTACCATCGATTTCGCCACGCACTTTTTTATAGTAAGACTTGCGCGTATTAAGTGTCGTTGGTTTTTCTTCGATCACTTTGACTTTATCTAATGAATCACTCATTAATCCATGAATAGATTTAAGATTGAAATTACCTTCGTTGCAATCAGACACCATAGAGATAACATTGCCTGTGGCTTTGCTTTTCCAGGCAGGGTAAACATTATCACTTAATGTATTAAAATCAGAACTAAACTCTGGCAACACAACATCTTTTGAAAATGTAGGCTTTGGCTCTTTGAACATATTTGAAATACATCCAGGTATTAACAATAAAGCTGCGAATGATAAAATGAATTTTTGCGTGAGGTTCATTACCAAAATTATAGAGAGCAAAATTGCTTGAGTCTAGTCATGCTGAAGAGACTGGGCGTCTAGTCGAGTTACGGGTAAGTTGCGTGTAAAATTATTTGAAAAAAGTTAACAGTTCGATTGACACGAACGTCATGGAATTGTCGGTGCTCGCCAAAAAATATGGTTATTTTTGCCTAGCCTGAAATTAAACCGCTAACCGCGATTGTTTCTGCATGGCACTTGAAATGCTTTGTTCAATATTAGATGAAAAAGCATTTTTTAAATATCACTACAGCAACACTTTTAATCTTAGGAATTTCTTTACCTAAGTCTTGGGCTGCTAACATGCAAGCTAACTTAAAAGTTCAAGGTGAAACTTTGAATTTTGAAGTCAGTGGTCAAAAAAATTGGGATTACGATTTAAAGCGTGTTCAAGATGGCAAAAATGTAAAAGTGCAATTGCAGGTCAAAGGTCTGGATGAAAATTCAACCCGCAATTTAAAGTCTATTCAAAATCCATTTGTTAAAGACGTAAAGGTTTTACCCAAAGGCGTTGATGGTTTTACAGTGATTGAATTCACTTTAGCTAATGATTCAATTGATGCTTTTGATTATTTAACAGATCAACCTTCAAAACTCGTTGTCGATTTTTATAAAAACGACGAACGCATTAAAGCTCCTAAAGTGACAGGCAATGGCGCAGTTGTGCCTTATGCCGAAGAAGCCACTGACACTTCAACAGGTAAAGCTACAGGTAAAAAAGCTGATAAAGTTAAAAAGGGCGGCAGTAACCCTGCTAAATTAGCTTTAGATAAAAAACATCAAAGCCCTTCTCGTTTTCCAGCTGATGTTGATGCCTTAAAGATTGAAGAAGAAAATGGTATTTTAACGTTTGTACAACAAGACGTAGATTTAAAATCAGGATTATTTGACGGCGGAGACGAAAAATTTCACCGTTTTAAAATTAAAGAAATCGAAATTAAGAAAAACGCCATTATCAAAGGCTTAGCTAATTACTATTTACGTTTTCCGATGTTGGACCATGAAATGAATTTCTGGACAGCCATGAAAAATAATCCTCCAGAGTATGAAATCGCTCAAACTGAAGGTGAAGAAAACAAACAAGCCCGTTTATTAAAGCTTTTATATGATCGTAAAAGAACTTTAGTTCTTAAAAAAACAACAGGTTGGTTTGAAAGTAAAGATAAGTATCCTAATTCTCAATACCTTGAACAAATCTATTATATGAATGCTGATTTGAACATTCAAACTTGGCGCGAAACAGGTGATGCTAAGTTTTTTGATGAAGGTATTCAGTACTATTCAAAAGCGTTGGCGAAGTATCCGAATTCGAAATTAAATGAGCGCACATCTTTATTATTAGGGTTTTTAAATTTAGATAAAAAAGATTATTTAACGGCGATTAGAAAACTAAGCGCCCACGTTGAAAACCCTGCGTATAAAGGCCGTCCTTCACAAGAGTACGCTAAATTAGGTTTAGCTTTAGCTATGCTGAAAGCTAACAAATTAGAAGATGGCTTATCCCTATTAGAAGATGTTGAAAAAACAACTAAGAACGATATGAATCGCGCTGAGGCAGGTTACCGCAAAGGTGATTTTTACTTTGATCAAGGTAAGTACCGTGAATCAGTTGAAGCTTTCGATACAGCTTTTAAGAAATATCCAAAATTCACACAGCTATTCCCAAATTCGCATTTTAATCGTATGGAAGCTTTGTTTCGTTTGAAATTACCTGAGCTTTCACATTCGCAAGCTTTAGAATTCGTGCAACGTTTTCCGGCGCATGATTACGCGCCTTATGCATTAACTCGCGTAGGTGAATTGCTAGAAATTTTAGGTGCTGATCAATCAAAATCAGTGGGTGCCTATCTAGAAACTCATTTTCGTTATGGTGATAACCCTAAGACGGTTGTTCCGCGCTTACATTTATTAAGTACGCGTATGAAAGTGATGAAAGAACAAGAAGTTAAAGAAACTATCGCTAAAATGAATGAGTTAGCAGAGCAAAGTAAACTTGAAGACATTCAACAGTTTAAAACAACGATGGTGGCTGATGGTTATTCACGCCGTAAAGAGTACGATAAAGCGATTGAAATTCTAACTCACTTTTACCAAAAAGAACCGAACAAGCCCGATTCGTTTCAAGTTACATTGCGTATCATGCGCAACATTAACGATCAGATGAAAGAATATTCATCAAAAGACGATTTTCAAAATGTTTTAAAATCGTATAAACGCTTCGCCGACACTTGGTTAAAAGCACAACCTCGTATTGATACTAATTTTTACGTCGCTAAAGCTTACCAATCAGCGGGTTCATATAATACGGCTTTAAAACAGTACGATAAATTACGTAAACAAATTGGTTTATTAAAAGACGATGCTGTTTCAATTGCGATTCGTGCGAATCAAGATATTCCTACTGAAGATGTGATTAATTTAATGCAAGCGCAGTGCTTGTATGAAGAAAATCGCTTTCAAGAAGCTTATGAAAAAATGCAGTCGATCAAAAATCCTGACTCATTATCAGTGCAAGATCAGATTAACCGTGTTCATTACACAGCTTTACTTTATGAGAAAAAAGGCGAGCTGAATGCGGCGGTTAGATATTTATCTGAATTAACTAAAGTTTGGAAAGAAAAAGCTGAATTACTAGCGCCGAGCGTGATTCATTTAGCTGATTTAGAAATCAAGCGTAAACAACCAGATTTAGCGATTGAAAATTTAAATGAACTTTTAAAAAGTAAGGTTTCAGATAAATACAAATTAGAAGCCTATAAAAAATTATCTGATGTGGCTATTAACGAAAAAAAATCTGATTTAGCAATTAAAACTATTTCAAACTTATTATCAAATTTTGAAACTAAAGAAAATCTTTCAGCTTACAGATATAAATTGGGAGATTTGTATTTCAATCAAGGTGAAATGAAAAAAGCAAGTGATGTGTGGGCCGAACTTAAAGGCAACGAATCAGCTTTTTGGGACCAGTTAGCGAAAAACAAAATGCGCGATTCAAACTGGAGCGAAGAAAATAAAAAATATTTAAAACGTATTCCAGCAATGTCGAAGTCTGAAAAAGCGGAGGATGCAAAATGAGTTTTGCAGAGTTTAATTCAGTGAACTGCAGTTCACAAGTTATGGTTAATATCGTGCAAAAATTAGGTAACCCATCTATCGGTGACTATAAAACCGTAGTGATTAAGGGAACCAAAGGCTCAGGTCGTAAAACCTTAGCACAGCACTTACAAAAATTAAGTCTTAAGCTTTCACAATTTGAAGTTGTCGAATTAAGCGAACTTTCACTTATTGAAGATCATAAGATTTATATCTGTCATGATGCAGATGATGTAAAAATGGATAACGATATTTTCGTGATCCAAATGCCCTCATTAGCTGAAAGAAGAGATGATCTTATCGCTTTAGCTGAGTTTCATATTCAAGTGCAGGCATTAATGAACGGGTCAGGAAGAATTTTAATTTCTGAAAAAGCCAAAGAAAAAATCTTGGCTTATACTTGGCCGGGTGAGTTTCCTGAACTTGAACGCTCTTTAGAGCAAGCGGTTCAATCTTGCCAAAAAAATGTGATCGAGCCAGAAGATTTAAGACTTGAAGAAACCAACCGCGATATGCATTTTTCATTGGGTTTAAAATTAGAAAACGTCGAGCGCCAGTATATTTTGCAAACGTTATTTTTCGCTCAGCAAAATAGAACTAAGGCTGCAGAAATTCTTGGAATTTCAATTCGTACTTTAAGAAATAAACTGAACCAATACCGCCAGGAGGGTTACCTATGAGCTTGTTTGATAAAACAACAGATGCTCTTGCAACTTCGATCCGCATGCGCCAAATCACGCACAACGTGACAGCAAGTAATATTGCGAATCACGAAACGCCAGGTTACAAAGCGCAAAAAGTTGAATTTGAAGAGGCTTTGGCTAAATCTTTAGAACTTGGTGGTACAGAAGCTGGTGCATTGCCAGTTAATGCTGAAATTTTTGATAACCCAGAAGCCGCAGTCAGCAACGATGGCAATACTGTGGATATGGAAAAAGAAATGTCAGCACTTGCTGAGAACTCGATTCTTTATAAATCAGCTTTGCAATTAATTAATAAAAAAATGGCCTCATTAAAATACGCGATCGAAAGTAAATAGTCGTGTTTCATACACGAGGATAATAGGTCGCACCTAAGGTGCGCGGAGGTAACAAGTGTCAGATTTTTTATCGGGCTTTAGAATTAGCGGAAGTGGTATGGCAGCGCAACGTACGCGCATGAACACTATTTCTTCAAACATTGCCAATATTAATACGACTAAAACTCCAGAAGGCGGCCCGTACCGCCGCAAGGACGTGGTTTTCGAGGCCATGCCAGATGGTAAGACGTTTGGTGATATCGTTGGGGTTAATGATCCGCAAAAAGATTTTAGTCGGGTCCAGGTGACTGACATCACCTACGATAAAAAAGGTCCCATTATGAAATATGAGCCAGGCCACGCTGATGCAAACGCCGACGGATTTGTAGCTTACCCGAATATCAACTTGATGGAAGAAATGACCAACATGATACAAGCTACACGGTCGTACGAGGCTAACGTACAGGCTGTGCAGGCAACTAAAGATATGGCTTTAAGTGCACTTGAAATTGGTAGATAATTAATAATATAAACCCCAGCAATAATTGCCGGGTCGGGGCTGCCTAAGCCCTAAAAATTGGGAGCGACCATGGATGGTTTAAATATCTCAAATGCGAATAGATTTGTTGAAGCAGGCGGCACACGTGTTGGTTCTTCTGCGGATTTAAATCAAACTGCACAAACTAACGAAGCCGGAAAAACTTTTGCTGATACATTAACTGATGCCATTGGCAAAGTGAATGAAGTGCAAAAAGAATCTGATGTAAAGATGCAAGAACTTGCAACTGGAAAAACAGATGATATCGCGGGCGTTATGTTATCAGCAGAAAAAGCTGACATCGCATTGCGTACGATGGTTCAAGTTAGAAATAAAATTATCGATGCGTACCAAGAAATCATGAGAATGCAGGTATAATGTGACTAAGTTATTTGGTGGCCTAATTGCTCAGCTGAATGAATTTTACAAATCGCTTGGTCCAACCAAGCGTATGGCTTTCGTAGCCTCGGGACTCATCGTCGTTATGGCGATTGGTTTTGTGTTTTTCATGGCTTCAGGAAAAGATTACGAAGTTTTATTTAAAAACGTCGCTTCTGATCAAGTTCCTGTGATCATCGGAAAATTAAATGCAAAACAAATTCCATACCGTGTTATGGAAGATGGTTCGACGATCACAGTACCTAAAGAATTTTTGCATGCGACATTGATGCAATTATCTACTGAAGTCGGTTCTACAAATATGGGAAGCATTGGTTTAGAGATTTTTGAAAAAGAAAATTTCGGAGCTAACTCATACACGCAAAAAATTAATTATCAAAGAGCTCTTCAAGGCGAATTAATGCGCGCGATTAACACTTTAACTGCCGTTAAGCAGTCAAAAGTTATTTTAGCATTACCGCAGAAGAAAACTTTAATGGAAGAATCAACTCCGCCATCAGCGTCGGTGGTTGTTGCTCTTAATTCAGGTAAACAATTATCACCTGAGCAAGTTCGTGGTATTCGTTATTTAATCGCCAATGCGGTTGAAGGCATGGATCCAGAAAAAGTTACTGTATTAGATGAACATGGTCGTATGTTATCTAAAAAATCTGACGGTGCTTTGGGAGCTTCAAATGAAATCATGGAGCTTAAATCACAAGTTGAAAAAGATTTAGAAGAACGAATTGAATCAATCTTATCAAAAGTTGTTGGCGCAGGTCGTATCGTCACTAAAGTTGATGCGACAATTAATCACAGAGTTGTGTCTTCAGTTGAAGAAATTATTGATCCAGATAAAACAGCTACACGCAGTATGACAACAAACGAAGAATCATTAGATGGTTCACGTTCAAATCCAACGGGTGTTCCAGGATCACGTTCTAATGTGCCTGGTGCTGAAGACAACACGGGTTCAGTTGGTTTTAAACAAGATGTGCGTAAAGAATTAAAAACAATTACTTACGACGTGCCTAAAACAGTTCGTAACGTTCGTGAAGCTGCCGGTGGCGTTGAAAAAATCAGCGTAGCTGTGTTAGTTGATGGCGTTGACACAACTACAGTTGGTGCTGACGGTAAGCCAGTAACGACTTGGGCTGCACGTACTCCAGAAGAAATTGCAAAATATGAATCGTTAGTTAAAAGCGCGATTGGTTTTGTGGGTGCTCGTGGAGACAGTGTTAAAATCGAATCGATTCAGTTTAAAGTTGAAGACTTTAACGAGAGCGAAACATTACTTACAAGTTTAGAGAAGAAAAAACTTATCCAGTCTTTATTTAAATGGGGCTTGTTAGGTTTTGCATTAATGCTTTTCTTCTTCTTAGTGGTTCGTCCATTCATGCAATGGGTTACAGACTCATTCACAGATTCGGTGGAAGACATGTTACCTCGTACAATTGAAGAGTTAGAAGAATTACAAGCAGTCGATAATACATTACCAGGCTTAGGCGGCGTATTACCGATGTTACAAGACTCAGTTGATCCAGATAAAGCTGAATCAGAGTTATTAAAAGATCGTATTATGAATCTAGTGACCAAAGATGAAGAAAAAGCAGCAAGTGCTATCAACATGTGGGTTTCTAGAAAGGAATAATCTATGAGTAAGCAAGTTTCGAAATATGAAAATTTAGATTATGAAACGCTTCGTGGCATTGATAAGGCTGCTATCTTAGTCAATTACTTAGGACAAGATGCTATTCGTATTTTATTTAAAAAAATGGATGATGCTGATATCAGAAAGTTAATCCATTTAATGACTAAATTTAAAATTGTTCCCGTAAGTGTAACAAAGCATGTATTAGAAGAGTTCTATGAAACCATCAGCGAGTCTGATGAGTTCATTTTCTCTGATCGCACTTCAAGTAAAGAATCAATCGTCGAAGCTTTAGGTGAAGAGCGCGCACGTGGCATTTTAGGTGGTTTAAATATCAGTTCTGGTGGCGGTCGTACGCTTGAATCATTAGAAATGGTTGATGCGAAATCGTTATCAACATTCTTAGTGAATGAACATCCGCAAACAGTTGCGGTGATCTTAGCCCATTTAGAGCCCGAGAAAAAAGGCGATGTATTACGCCGTTTACCAGAAGGTCTACAAGCCGAAGTTGTGCTTCGTATGGCCCATTTAGATAACGTAGATCCAGAGTTAATCGCCGAAATCGATCGCGTGTTAAAAGCGCAGTTATCAGCGACTTCAACAGTTGAGCAGTCTTCATTAGGCGGTGTACAACCAGTGGCTGAAATGCTTAACGTTATGGATAAATCTTCTGAGCAAACAATTATGTCTAGATTAGAAGAAAAAGATCCATTGTTAGCCGAAGAGATTCGCAAACTTATGTTCGTATTCGAAGATATTGCGAAAATCGACGACCGTGGTATTCAATTGCTTCTTAAAGAATGCCCGAATGACAGATTACTTCTTGCTCTTAAAACAGCGAATGAAGATATCAAAGCTAAAGTATTTAAAAATATCTCAGCTCGTGCTGCTGAAATGTTACGTGAAGATCTATCAAATATGGGACCAGCGCGTCTATCAGACGTAGAGGGTGCACAGCAAGAGATCGTCAACGTTGCGCGCAGATTAGAAGCTGAAGGTAAATTAATTATTGCAAGAGGAAGTTCTGAAGATGCGATGGTCTAGTTTGATCAAGAACAAAACTAATGATACCGAGCAAAATACAACAGTGCTCGAGTATCAACCGCGCGAATTTGTGCTGGGTACACCAGCCGCGGCTCTTGATTATTTAGAACGTAAAAAGCATGGTTCAGATTTCGTATTAAGCGATGTTCAACGTGCGACCACTGGCGTAGAAGAAATTGAAAAACAATCTGAAGAAGCGCTTATTGAATTTAAAGTTTTGGAGCGCATCGCACTCGTGCAAAAGCAAGCTTACGACGAAGGTTACCTTTTAGGTAAAGACGAAGGTTATGCGGCCGCATTAGAAAAAAGAAATAATGAAATCGACCGCGGCCTATTAGATTTAAGCGCAGTTTTAGAATCAGTCCAAAGTTTGAAACCCGAATTAATTTCTAATAACGAAGCTCATATTATGAATTTGATTTATCAAATTGCAGAAAAATTAGCTTACGATCATATCGAACAAAAACCAGAGATGGTTTTAGAAGTGATCCGTCGTGCGATTCACACAGCCCAAGCTGAAGAAGAAGTCACAGTCTTAGTTGCGCCTGAACAGGTGCAATTTTTAGAGACTTATAAAAATAGTGATAATGAAAAATATGAATTTCTAGAAAATATTAAGATCCAGCCATCAGATCAAATTCAAGCAGGTGGTTGTATCGTTGAAACTAACTACGGAGCCATCGACGCCCGTATTGCAGAACGTTTCAAAAAAGTATGGGTTGAGTTATCAGCGGCCATTCCGAAAGTTAAAGACACTGTTGAATCATCTGATGATGATGGGACATAAAAGTGAAACTTAGCTTTGATAAATACGAAGAAATTATCAAAAACTGCCCTCTGACTGAAGATAGCGGCAAGGTAACAGAAGTTACAGGGCTTTTAATCAAAGGCTTCTTACCGGGAGCATCAGTTGGAAGTATCTGTAGTATTGAAACACCGCATTCGACAAAGCCGTTGTTAGCCGAAGTTGTGGGTTTTAAAGACCGTCAAGTTTTGATGATGGCACTGCATGAAATGCGTGGAGTTTCGTTAGGTTGCAAAATTACTTTATCGCGTTCAATTGCAACTGTAAAAGTCAGTGAAGAATTATTAGGCCGCGTAGTTGATGGCATGGGTTTGCCGATTGACGATAAAGCTCCGATTGAAAATTTTAAAGAATTTCCATTATATGCTGATGTGGTTAATCCACTTCACCGTGCACCGATTCGCCAATCATTAGATGTGGGCGTTCGTGCTATCAATGCCACACTTACTGCAGGCCGCGGACAACGTGTCGCGATCATGGCAGGATCAGGTGTTGGTAAATCAGTGCTTATGGGAATGATGGCAAAAAACACAGAAGCTGATGTGAATGTGATTGCGCTTATCGGCGAGCGGGGCCGTGAGGTTCGCGAATTTATCGAACATGAACTTGGCGAACAAGGCATGAAAAAAACAATCGTAGTGTGTGTAACGAGTGATCAAAGCCCGTTATTACGTATGCGTGGAGCATATGTTGCCACTGCAATTGCCGAATACTTTGCTAAAAATAATAAAAATGTTTTATTAGTTATGGATTCAGTTACACGTTTCGCAATGGCGTTACGTGAAATCGGTTTATCAATCGGTGAGCCGCCAACAACTCGTGGTTATACACCGAGTGTGTTTTCGACATTACCAAAATTATTAGAACGTGCCGGAAACTTCGATGGCGCTGGTTCGATTACTGGATTCTATACAACATTAGTTGACGGCGATGACATGAATGATCCCATCGGGGATGCAGTTCGTTCAATCGTGGATGGCCACATTGTACTTACTCGTCAATTAGCCCAACGCGGGCATTACCCAGCGATTGATATCTTACAAAGCGCAAGCCGCGTAATGAAAGCGGTAACTACACCTGATCACACACGCATGGCGCTAAAAATTCGCGAATTAATGGCCACATACAAAGAAGCAGAAGATTTAATTAATATCGGAGCCTACAAAACCGGTGCAAATCCAAAAATCGATAAAGCTATTAAAGCGATTGATCAAATCAACGATTTCTTAAAGCAAAAAACCGAAGAATCAACAAACATGAATCAATGCCTACGCACAATGCAACAGATCACAGTAGGAACCTAAGGACGACCGAGAGGTCGGCCCTTTAGAATAGGGTTCGCCGGAGGCGAATCAAAACAACTAAAACTCTTCGCACGAAGCGAAAAGAAAAAAGCTAACAGGAAGTTATGGCAATAAAATTCAACTTCACATTACAAAAAGTTTTAGATCATCGCGAAATCAAAATGGATTTGGCGAAAAAAGATTATCTTGAAGCACAGGCTTTTTTAGCTGCAGAACAAAAAATGTTAGAAGACATGATTGAAGCGAAAAGACGATCTTTGGCTGAAAGATCAAGCCTGGCGGGCCAGACAACGGGTTGGCAAGCTTCGGTTAATCAGATCAATAATTTCATTACAGGCCAAGACCTCCGCATAGCAAACCAGAACGAACGTCTGCTAAAAATAGAAAAAGTAGTCGAGTCCAGACGCGAAATTTTGAAAGATGCGCTAACTGAGGTTAAGATAATGGAAAGGCTTAAAGAGAAAAAGAAAGCCGATTTCTTACAAGAAGTAAGACAAAAAGAAGCTAAAGAGTTAGATGAAATTTCATCGACTCGTTTTGTTAGGACGACAAAAGAATGAAAAAAAACGGTTACGACCAATTTTTTAAAGAAGCTAAGAAAAATGCACAGGTGCGGCCGGCTCAGGTCAATGCACCTGCTAAAACTATTTCTGCGGCTAAGCTTCGTGAAAATATGCAAACGAAAAAAAATAACAGACCTTCACGCAAATTTCCAATCGTGCAATTTGCTATTTTTATTTTTTGCGGTTTAGGTTTATTTTTAGCGATCGAAAATTTTGATAAAATTGAATCTACATTAAATAAAATTGAAATCGGCTTAGGCGTGGCTCAAGCCAGCGAAACGCCTCCAGCGGCAAAACCTGCTGCAGCTCCAGCGGCGGGCACAGAAGCACCAAAAGTGGCAGAAGGTGCGGCTGCAGTTGCGGCAACTTCAGGTACAGTTCGCACTGAAGTCGAAGATGATTCTGATTACATTTACAAATTAACTGAACGTAAACGTGTTTTAGATTTACGTGAAGAAGAATTAAATAAAAAAGCAGCAGAAATCGAAGCGCAAAAAGTTGTGATCGAGAAAAAATTAACTGAGCTTGAAGATTACCGCACTAAAATTTCAGCGATGTTACAAGATCGTATTAAAGCTGATGATGGTAAAGTTGATACATTGGTTCAAGTTTATACAAACATGAAACCAGGCCAAGCCGCAAAAATCTTTGAAACGATGGATGAAGATTTAGTGATTGATATTTTAAGCCGCATGAAAAAGAAAAGTGCAGCTGAGATTCTTAATTTAATTAAAACAGAAAAAGCTCAGGCTTTTGCAGAAAAATTTGCGGGTTACAGAGTGCCTACCAGCATTCCGAAAACCGACAAAGAAACTCCTGCAGCGCCTGAGGAAAACGTAAAACCGTAAGGTTTGAATAAACGATAAGGAGAAAAGTGTTAAAAGACTTGATACGTGTCGGCCCCCCACAGGGAACGATAGACGATCTTGATCTGAAAGTTCCAAAAGCTCTCGATCACGGAATGAAAAACGATTTCGAAAAAGAGCTAAAAGCCGCAAAAGAAGGTCTTAAAGAAAAAGACCAACCAAAAGCGGAAAAACAGAACGATCAGAGAAAAGATTCTGATCAGGTTTCGAAGAAGTCATCTGGGGGAATTAAAAAGAAGATGGCTCGCGCAAAGGATGATAAATCCGATGCAGAAAAACCTGAAACGGATATTAAAGCAAAAGGCGTAATTCAGCCACAAGCGATTGAACAAAAGATTTCAAATGTCATGGTCTCAAAAGAGGGTGAAGTTGAAATCGCAGATTCTGAAGAAAATCTGCAGAAAATCGCAACTGAACAGCAACCAATTGCAAATATCCAAAATATTAAAACACAAGTTTTAGCAGAAGTCACAGCCGCTATTGATGGCGAAGCTTTGTCTGCTGAAGCCCAAGCTCAAGTAGCCGCATCACAAGTGCAAGCTCAACCGCAATTTCAGTATATGACTAGTGCTGAAAAAGCTGTGTTAGCCGACATCAATGGTGAAGCGATGTCGCAAGATGCAGTGCAAGTAGCTCCAGAAGGGCAACTTGAAACAAAGTTGCTACAACCTGAACTTGGTGATCAAAAATTATTAAAAACTCCAGCTCTAGAGGGTCAAGCGCAACAACAGCCGCAACTTTCTTTAGTTAAACCGATGCAGGATGCAAAAGTTCAAACTGAAGAAGAAACTGCCGTTGATGCAAAGTCTCAGTCGACCGCACCAACTCTTGAGAGCAAGGTCTATGACATTCTTAGTAAAGAAGTCGCAAAACCAGCGGATCTAAAACTGCAGCAACAGGATGTAGCGCAGAATACAGAAAAACCGCAAGCCTTGAATCAAACCAATGCGGTGTTAGCGAAATCTTCAGCTGATAATGAAAAACAAAAAGGCCAAGGAGATAAAGAAAATTCATCGGGTGAACGCGGCGGGCAGCAACAAGGCCTTGCAAAATTTGATGGCTCTAATGATTTAGCAGCCCAAGTTTCAGCGTTACACACGGGGCAACGTAGTTTTCAGTCACACATAGGCACAACTGAAGCCGCAGCAGGAGCCGCAGCTACAGCAAAACCAAACGGTGACACTGATGCTATGAAAGACGCTAACGTTCGCGAAGTGATGAACCAAGCTAAATACTTGGTCACTGCGGGCGGCGGTGAGATGACGGTGAAGATGACTCCAGAGGGAATGGGCGAAGTTAATCTTAAAGTGATGCTGGATAACGGCAAAATTAACATTGAGATGAACGCTCAGGACAAATCTGTGAAAAAGATGTTGGAAGATAATCTTTCTGATCTTAAGTCTAGTCTAGCCACTCACCAAATGCGTGTAGAACATGTTAAGATTAACAATGTGACTGCGGTTGACACAAATAACCAGGCTCAGTTCCAGTCTGATGCAAACTCATCGAATTCGAGTTTTCAAAACAGACAACAGCAAGAAATGAATTTTCAGAATTTTGCAAATTCAAATTCAGGCCGTGGACGCGAGCAAGGTTCAAGTGCTTACCAAACATCACAACAACAATCGGTACAAACGCCGATCGCTAAATCCGCTCAAGGCCGCGCAGCATATGTTGCAGCCAACAAGGGATCTAGTGTTAACGTGGTAGCGTAGGAGAGTCGAACATGGATGTTAAAGCGAGTACAAAAACTTGGAGAGATCCAAGCTTACAAGAACCGGATTTAAAAGAACAAGCTAACAACCGTAATCTTACCCAAGGTGAAAAAGCGGCGTTAGGTGGTGCTGAAAATATCGGTGAAGCCTTGAATAAAATGTCTGATCCTAACTACGTTGACCCGTCTAAAAAAATGCGCGGTGTTGGTGATAGCAAAATGGATAAGGATGCGTTTTTTAAATTGATGATTGCTCAATTAAAAAATCAAGATCCTACGAATCCATTAAAAAATCACGAGATGGCCGCACAGTTAGCGCAGTTCTCTGGATTAGAGCAAATGACGAATATCAATACGACGTTACAAGAAATGAAACAAGGTGCTAAGCCCGTTGAACAATTTCAAGCGTTGAATTTAATCGGCAAAGAAGTATCTGGTGACAGTGCTAAATTAACTCGTACAAATTTAGATAAAGATCACGAAGTGAAATTTAATCTTCCGCAAGATGCAACTGAGACTGTAGCTTCAATCACAAATGCAAAAGGTGATGTGATTCGCACTATGAAATTTCCAACATTAAAAGCCGGAGAAAATAAATTTTCTTGGAATGGCAATGATGAAAAAGGAAATAAAGCAAAAGAAGGCGATTACAAAATTAAATTTGAATCGACCGGAGCGGCAGGACAGAAGCTAAATGTAAAGACTGACTTCACTGGTGTAGTGACTGGAATGAGTTTTTCTCAAGAAGGACCTGTACTTCAGGTTGGAAAACAGAACGTACGTCTTAAGGATATTAGTCGATTTTCTGACCCAAGTCTTAAGAACAACGACCAGAAAGCGAATGATGTTACAAACCTCGACTTGAATAAGGATGCTGCTTCGAAGCAAACTAATATTAAGCAAGAGACGAAAACTCCAGAGCAGTTAAAGGCGATGGAATCTTCACCAGATGATATGTGGGGTCAACTTTCGGCAGCGAAAGAACTTTACGATAAAAATCAATTCGGCGAAGGTAACAAGCCGGCAGAAGGTTCGAATGTAGCACCAGCTACTCCGCCACCGAAAGTCGCAGCTAAGGGGTTATAGACGATGGATAAGATGAAACTGGCGAACAGTTTAAGTCGCATAGATAATCTGATTCCAAAAGCGCCAAGCGAAATCAAGAATGATAAAAACATTCAAGGTGGAGCAGAAGCGAAAGAGTCAGGTTCGTTCAAGGAAACGTTAGAGGGCTTAATTGCAAGTACTCCGGCGCAAGAGACACCGAAAGCCGGTGCTTTAGCAAAGAGTAACGAAACAGGAGCACTAAAGTTTTCGAATCACGCGATCGAGCGTATGCAATCAAGAGGGATCAGTTATGATCCAGCAAGATTAGCGAAACTTGATGAAGCTGTGAAGAAGGCCGCAGCTAAAGGATCGAAAGATACTTTGGTTTTGATGGACGACTCAGCAGCGATCGTGAGTGTTAAAAATAACACTGTGGTGACAGTGATGGATAAAAACAATTTGAAAGAAAATGTTTTTACCAACATCGACAGCACAATAGTTATTTAGTTTAAAAAAGGTCGAATATCTTTTTTAAGCTTTAGATAAAGATTTTAAGGGCTGGTCCTCCTAGAGGGGGCCCTTCAGAAAACAAATCTGCTCGACTAGCAGATTTGAAAAACAAAACAATCAGAACATGAATGTTCTGATTAAAAACATGGAGGTTATCATGGGAGTTCTATCGTCAATGTGGACTGGTATCACTGGTCTTCAAGCTAACGGCGAAGCAATGGGCGTAACTGCAGACAACATTGCAAATTCAAACACAGTAGGTTTCAAAGCATCAAGAGCAGAGTTTTCTGATGTCATGTCACGTTCTTTAAAAGGGATCGATGGCGGTAATCAGATGGGCCGCGGTGTTCGTATTCAATCGATCACACCTATTATGTCTCAAGGTAATCTAGATAACACAGATCGTTCAACTGACTTAGCTGTAAATGGTAACGGATTTTTCACTTTAAAAGGAACAGAAGGAACTTCGTACACTCGCGATGGATCTTTCAAGTTCGATAAAGCCGGTAACTTAGTTAATAACTCTGGACAAAAAGTTCAAGGTTTCCAAGCTGATGAAAAAGGTAAAATTGAAAATAAATTAGCAGATATTAAATTTCCAAGAGCCATGGTTAATGCCTCTGGTACTAAAGAATTAAAATTAGATCTGAACTTAGATTCAAGAAACGTTGCTAACTCGAAAACTTTTGATCCAAAAGATCCATATAAAACTTCTCACTACTCTACAGCGGTTGAGATGTTCGATTCTCAAGGTAATAAACATTTATTAAATTTATTCTTTAACAAAGGCGAAGACCGTACATGGACGTACAAGGGTTTAGTTGATGGTAAAGATGTAACAGATGCTCCAGAAGGCCAAGATTTAGCACAGGTTGTTGAGGGTAAATTAACTTTCACGGAAGACGGTAAATTAAACTCTCAAGAAGTTACAAACTCTGCATTAAATTTCAAAGGCGGAGCAAAGCAAGATCAACAAATCAAATTCAACTTTGGTGATGATTTAGCAACTGGTGGTAAAGGTATCGATGGAACAAAACAGTTCGGTAAAGATTCAGATGTAATTTCTTGGGCACAAGATGGTTACGCTGCAGGTACTGTAACTGGCTTATCGTTCAATGATGAAGGTGTATTAACAGCTTCATACTCGAATGGTCAGGTATTAGATTTAGCACAGATCGCATTAGCTAAATTCGAAGCTCCAGAGTCATTATTCAAAATCGGTGGTAACATGTTCAAAGAATCTCGCGATTCTGGTGCAGCAGCTGTCGGTGGTCCTCGTATGGCAGGCCGTGGTTCGGTGATGTCAAAATCACTTGAGCGTTCAACGGTGGATTTAGCTTCTGAGTTCGTAGCGATGATTACGAATCAAAGAGCGTTCCAAGCCAATTCAAAAACAATCACGACTTCAGATGAATTACTGAACGAAGTGATCCAATTAAAACGATAATTTAATTAAGGGTAGTAAAGTCACCCGAGATTAACGGGGTGAGCGGCTTAAAGAACCGCTCGCCAATTTAAAAAACAAAAAGATATTAGAACCAATCTCCATTTAAACAGTGAGCGATTAGTCACGTTCACTGTTTAAGCTTTTTCAATGTGACTAGATAATGATTATTAATGGAACCTTCGATTTTTCTCTACAGTCAACTTTGACACTTGTTTCAATCTTAATTCTACAAATTTTGTGTGACTTAAATTTTCTTCATTTTTACTGGTCTGAATAATAGTTTCAATGCAAGATTCAATTCCGATCATGTTTTGATTTGCTTGAGCCATAATTAGATCTTTGTAATTGCTGGATTTAAGACGTCTAAAAAACTTTTCTTCTGAATCCGTTACAGCATAAGCTAAGAATTTGTATTTTAGATAACATTTTTCTAATTGAGCTGCACTTAGATCATTAGCAGCGTTTAAGCTAGCATGCCCTTTAGGTGTGAATACAGCAATAAATAATACTAAGATAGATATGATAGCTAATTTCAAATAAAACTCCTTGTTAGAATCTATTAACAAGCTAGATAATTTTGATGAATAAGTAAAATTTATTGATTTTATGAGCCTATTTATAATACTAATAGGCTAATGAAATTAAATTCTGATCAACTTAATGCTTTTTTTGAGGTCGCTAAAAGAGGAAGCTTTTCTAAAGCTGCACTTTCTTTGGCTCTTTCGCAACCCGCGCTATCCCTCCGCATTCAAAAACTAGAGCAACAGCTGAAAACTAGTTTATTTGTTCGTGATAGCTCTGGTATTTCTATGACTGATGCTGGTGAAAAACTTCTATTACATTGCCAGTTAAGAGAAAATATTGAACAAGACATTCTTCAAGATTTGAAGGCTCAAGGCTCGCTAGCCAGAGACTCTATTCAGGGTATAGTTCGGATAGCAGGATTTTCGACAACGATGAGGTCTGTTCTGATTCCTAGTCTTCACGAGTTGATTCTGAAACATCCCCAAATACAACTAGAAGCATTCATCAGGGAAATGCATGAACTGCCAGCAGTCCTAAAAAGATCAGAGGCTGATTTTGCTATTTCAGAAGGTCCAATCACGTTAGGAAACGTAGAAAATATTCTGATAGGCCATGAAGAAAATGTGGTTATTGAATCAAAAAAGATTATTTCAGGTAGAGAAGATATTTATTTAGACAATGATTCTGAAGATCAGGCGACTTTCAATTTTTTTAAAGCTCAGGGAAACGGAAAAAATAAAAAGTTTAAACGTAATTATCTGGACGAAGGGAATGCTATTTTAGATGCTGTTGAGTTAGGCTGGGGGCGATCAATACAGCCCCGTCACTTAATTGAAGGTCGTAATAATCTACGTATTGTTCCAGGGTTTAAAGCTATAAAAGTACCAATTTATCTGAATTACTTTAAACAACCTTTCTATTTAAAAATTCATGAACTGGTTCGAGATCATATAAAAACCGGCTTTCGGCGTGGACTTGGTTAGCTCAAGTAGGCTTCTTGAACGCGAGAATCCTTAAGCAACGCCTCACCTGTTCCATTTAACGTCATAGTGCCTGTCTCAAGCACGTAAGCGTAGTCAGAAACTTCTAAAGCTAAACTGGCATTCTGTTCAACAACTAATAAACCTAGACCTTGTTTTTTTAATAACACAAATTTATCAAAGATTTGCTCAACGATCACCGGTGCTAAACCTAATGAGGGTTCGTCCAGCATTAAAAACTCAGGTTCGCTCATTAAAGCACGTCCGATAGCTAACATTTGTTGTTCGCCACCAGATAGCGTTCCAGCTAATTGATTTCTACGTTCAGCTAATTTAGGAAATAATTCGTACTGTTGCTCAACAAGCTCTAAGATTTTTTTATGATCTTTATTTAAATAAGCGCCCACCATTAAGTTATCAAGCACAGTTAAATTAGGAAACACGCCCCGGCCTTCAGGGCATAAAGCGATCTTACAACGTAGGCGATCAGCCGGAGTCATTTTCGTGATTTCAATGTGAACATTGTCTTTATCTAAAATAATTTTGCCAGTTTTTGCAGGCAAAAGGCCCGCGATACATTTAAGAGATGAAGTTTTACCAGCGCCATTGGCTCCGATAAGTGTCGTGATCTGACCGCGAGTAAATTCAAATGAAATACCTTTAACCGCTTTGATGTTTCCGTAATGAATACTTAAATGTTCAACTTTGATTTTAGTAGCCATAACGTTTACGACCTTTTTCCTAAGTAAGCTTCAATCACAGAAGTATTTGCTTTAATTTCTGAAGGCAACCCTTCGGCGATTTTAATACCACGATTTAAAACCACGATGCGTTCACAGATCGACATAATTAATTTCATATCATGTTCGATCAATAAAACCGTTAAATTAAACTTTTGTTTTACAAAGTGGATTAATTTTTTTAAGTCTTCAGTTTCTTGGTGATTCATTCCAGCTGCAGGCTCATCTAAAATTAATAATTTAGGTTTAGTCGCCAAAGCGCGAACGATTTCTAATTTACGCTGTAAACCATAAGGTAAATTGCGTGAAAACTCTTCGGCTAAATGATCAAGACTGAAAATTTTAAGAAGTTCAACACTGCGATCATACAGTGCTTTTTCTTTATCACGGTAAGATTTAGTTCTGAATAAACTTTCGATCCAGCCTAAGGTTTCTGTTTGTTGCATCGCTAATAAAACATTTTCAACCACAGTTAGTTCACCAAATAAGCGAATGTTTTGAAAAGTTCTGGCAATACCAGCTTTGTTCACTTTATCTGGAGAATATTCGTTAATCACATCTTCGCGTAATTTAATGGTTCCCGAATCAGCTCGGTAAAAACCAGAGATCATATTGAACACTGTTGTTTTGCCAGCGCCATTCGGACCAATAAGACCAAGTAATTCGTTTTCAAAAATATGAAAGCTCACCTGATCAACGGCTTTGATACCACCGAAACTTAAATTTAAATTTTCAACTGATAACATTTTAGTAGGAGCACTCATTAGAATAACTCCTTACGGCCTAATAGACCTTGCGGCCGTAAGATCATCAGTAAAATTAATAAAATCGGGAATACGATCATACGGATATCAAGACCACCCGTTGGTAATGAACGTAAAATTTCTGGAAGTGCCGTTAAAATTCCAGCTGCTAAAATCGAACCTGACATCGAGCCAAGTCCGCCAAGCACCGCAAAGATAAGAATCTGCACAGACATTAAAAATCCAAATGAAGCCGGGCTAAAATATCCTAAGTGATGGCCGTAAAGCGCTCCGCCAAGGCCCGCAAAAAAAGCTGAAAATAAAAATGCAAAACGTTTATTTTTCGCAATCGGTGTACCCATAACTTCGGCAGCGATTTCATCTTCATTTAAAGCCCAAAGGTTGCGGCCAAACCAAGAAATTTTTAAATGATATAAAACCATGAACGTTAAAAATAAAGCTAAACCAGTGAAGCCGTATGAAATTAAAAACTCGGGCCATTTCACTACGCCGTTGTAACCGCGGGGGCCGCCAACGAAATTCCAATTTAAAAATAAAACACGCACGATCTCAGCAAAACCCATCGTCACAATCGCTAAATAGTCTCCGCGAAGTTTAAATGATGGAAGGGCCACTAAATAACCTGCAACCGTCGCCACTACAGCGCCGGCTAAAGCTGTTAACGGAATAAAATACCATTGATCAGCTAAAAAAACTTTAGTTAATACCGCTGAAGTGTAAGCGCCCAAAGCCATAAAACCAGCTTGGCCTAACGAGAATTGATTCGCGACACCGGTGATAAAATTTAAAGATAAAGCCATGATCGCATTGATCATGAATGAAACTACAAGGGCTTGAATATATGAATTCAAAGCAAACTGGCAAATCACACCGACAGCTACAAAAGAAATAAAGAAGAAAAGTAATTTATTTTTAGCAACGAAGTTCATCTTAGATTTTCTCCTTTGCTTTAGATCCCATAAGGCCTGTTGGTTTAACTAATAAAATTAAAATTAATAACGTAAACGATAAAGCCTCTTTGTAAGTCGAAGCGCCGTAACCAATTAAGTAATATTCACCAAGACCTAAAATATATCCACCCAGAACGGCTCCGGGTAATGAACCGATTCCACCAAAAACCGCGGCGACGAAAGCGCTGGTTCCGATTTTCACACCCATCATTGGATCAATTTTTGGATATTTCATCGCCACTAAACACGCAGCGACCCCGGCTAAAACAGAACCAACTACAAACGTAAAAGAAATAATTTTATTAATGTTGATACCCATTAACGGCGCCATATCTGGCCTAGAACTTACAGCGCGCATCGCGCGACCTGTTTGAGTTTTGCTAATTAAAAAGCTTAAAGAAGCTAATGAAGTCAGCGTAACGATATAGATAATTATATCGAGTAAGCGCACCGAGATATCCATGAAATTAAAAACTTCAGTGTCGACCATCAATTGCGGAAACGATTTTGGATTCACGCCGAAAATAATCTGACCGCCGAATTCAAAAAGAATACTTACGCCAATCGCCGTGATTAAAACATTCATCTTCGGCGAATTACGTAAAGGTTTATACGCAAACTTCTCAACCAAGAAACCAATAAGCCCCGAAAATAACATCGCGGCTAATAAACCAATCGCAAAAGTGATTGGACTTGGGCTTTCACCTAATTTTAAAAAATTAATAACATAGAAAGTACCGAATGCGCCCATCATGTAGATGTCTGAGTGGGCGAAGTTAATCATAGCAAGAATTCCGTACACCATCGTGTAGCCTAATGCGATGAGGGCGTAGACGCTGCCAAAGCTTAGGCCGTTTAACGTATGTTGTAGAAATTCCTGCATTATCAACTCCTGTTGAAGAACTAGTTACTAGGGTTTACGCTAGTTACGAATTTGTATTCAGGGCCTTGAACACGAACAACAACTGCAGATTTAATTGCATCGCGGTTTTCGTTCATTGTGATTACACCAGTTACACCGTGAAAACCTTTGATCGCCGCTAAACCAGCACGGATATTATCCGGAGTGATTTCTTTAGCGTTTTTCATCGCTTCAGCCATCATGTAAGTTGCATCGTAAGCAAGAGCGGCCATTACGTCTGCATCTTCATTGTATTTAGCTTTGAAGTTTTTTACGAATTCAACAGTTTTAGGATCAGTTGATTCAGTTGTGTAGTGATTAGAAAAGTAAGATCCGTTAATTGCATCTTTAGCAATTTTGTAAAGATCTGGAGAAGACCAACCATCACCACCTAATAGAGGTTGGTTCATACCTAACTCTTTAGCTTGGCGAGCGATAAGTGCAACTTCATTGTAGTAACCAGGAACAAAAATAGCGTCTGGTTTTTTACCTTTGATAGCAGCTAATTGAGATTTGAAATCAACGTCACCTTCTTGGTACGCGATATCATCAACGATTTCGCCACCAGCTTTTACAAGCTCAGCTTTGAAAACATCAGATAAACCTACAGAGTAATCATTTTTTACGTCACGTAAGATAGCTGCTTTTTTTAATTTTAAATCGTTAACCATGAATTTAGCCATAACTAAACCTTGGAATGGATCGATAAAACAAGCGCGAAAAATGTAGTTACCAACTTTAGTTACTTCTGGATTTGTAGCCGAAGAAGTTAACATTGGAATTTTATTTTGCTGAGCTACTTGCGCACCGATTTTAGAACGACCAGAAGTCGCTTCACCGATGATCGCTACAACTTTATCTTGAGAGATTAAACGGTTAACAACAGCTAATGTTTCATTGTCGTCAGATTTGTTATCGTAGTTGATGTGTTTGATCATTTTGCCGTTGATACCACCAGCAGCATTGATTTCATTGATCGCCATTTCGATACCGCGCATTTGGTAAACACCAAATGTAGCCGTCGCGCCAGTGTTAGAACTGTAGCTTCCTAATAAAATTTCGTTTTTATTTTCTTCTTTTTTCGTGCAACCAACAAAAGCAACTAATGCTGCAATTGAAAGTAATGAGAACATATTTTTCATAAGACCTTCCTTTAGGTTTAAACCGTTTTACAAAATTGTATTCGTTCATTTTTCAACGAACTGTAATCTAATTAATTAACAGTTTAATTTAACCTAAACAGAGAGTATTCTGGCAAGCTGAATCAGAGTGGTGTCGCCACGTTTTTCATTCTGCGTAACTTGCTCTAATGGAAGCTCAATTAATTTATTTCCTAAAGTGCCGATCATAATATTTGTTTTTCCGCTTAATAGCGCGGCTACAGCCTCAGAACCCAAGCGTGATGCAAGAATTCTGTCATGAGCTGTCGGGCTTCCACCACGTTGTTGGTGTCCTAAAATGCAAACTTTCGCATCAAGATTTGATTTTTTGCGAATGGCTTCAGCTAAATCATAACCACGCCCAGGTTTTTGTCCTTCGGCAGTGATTAAAATACTGCTGGTTTTACCTTTCGCTCGAGATTCACGCAATTTTTCAACAATTTTATCAACGCTCACAACATGTTCTGCTGTTAAGATTTCTTCAGCTCCACCAGCGATTCCAACAGCTGATGCAATGAAACCAGAATTTCGCCCCATCACTTCAACAATAAAAATTCTGTCGTGCGAATCAGCGGTATCACGAATTTTATCAATAGCATCAAGTGCTGTGTTCACGGCCGTATCAAAACCGATCGTGTCATCAACACCATAAACATCGTTATCGATTGTTCCGGCAATTCCGATCACAGGAATTTTATGTTCAGAAAATAAAGCTTGAGCTCCGCGAAAAGATCCATCTCCACCGATGCAAATTAAGCCTTCGATGCCTGCTTTTCGTAAATTATCTGCGGCGATTGCACGGTATTCGGGCTTCATGAATTCAGCTGATCGACCAGTTTTTAAAATTGTTCCGCCACGTTGAACAATGTTGGCCATATCACGTGGAGCTAGCGTGACCATTTTGTTTTCGATCATGCCAACGTAACCACTTAATATACCTATGATTTCTACATTTTTACTGTGAGCCGTGCGAACCACTGCGCGAATGGCTGCGTTCATTCCTGGTGCGTCACCGCCGCTTGTATAAACTGCAATTTTTTTCATGAGGCCACCTTCTTTTTTTACTGACGAATACCCTTTGATTTTGTTAGTTTGCGGCTCAAATATCAAGAGGGGATTCCAATGTTCAAAAACATTTCTGCATTATTAGCATTAGCTGCGTTAGTAAATTTCACAGCTTGTCAAAAAAACGTAGCTTCTACTTACGAGGCAAACGCTGACACAGCAAAAATTCTTGGCGGAGAAGTTGTTCAGCCAAGCGATATCGTAGCTAACTCAACAGTAGCTTTGAAATACATCGAAGGAAACAGCGCTTTCCCAATGTGTACTGGAACTCTTATTGCTCCAAACTTAGTTTTAACAGCTTCACACTGCTTACATGGTATGAACAAAAGCGATTTACGCATTGGTTTTTCTATCGACGTGAAAAATCACTTAGATGTTGAAACAATGGTTGAGATCGCAGATTTCATCATTAATCCAAAATACGGAACTGATCGTTTAAATGACGTAGCGTTAATCGCGTTAGCTAAACCGGCTCCTGCACCTTACAAACCAGTAGCAATCTTAAGTGCTCAATACCAAATGACTGTTGGTATGCCGATGTTACTTGCTGGTTACGGCGTAACCAACGACATGACAGGAAAAGACACTGAAGCATTACGTAAAGTAACTGTTCCAATGGCGAAAATTTTAGATAAAGAAATGATCTTAGTAACAGATCAAACTAAAACAACAGGCGCTTGCAACGGCGATTCTGGCGGCCCAGCTTACTTACAAAAAGACGGCGTATTATACGTTTACGGTATTACTCGTGGTCCACACGAGAATGCTCCAGACTGTCACCACTTCGGTGAATACACTTGGGCTTCTAAGTTCGAAACATTCATCTTAGAATCTGCTGCTAAAATGAAAACTGAAACTCCGGCTTTCGTAGTTCCTCAGTAATTTTTTGATATTTGAAATTATTAAAAGCCTCAGTAGAAATACTGGGGCTTTTTTTTGCCTTTTTTCGACGCTCGTGTATTCTTACTTTATGAAAATTAGAGAAATAAATCCAAATGATTTTTCGCAGTGGCTTCCGCTTTGGGAAGGTTACAATACTTTTTATAAACGCACTGTCGCCAAAGAAATTACTGAACAATCTTGGAACAGGTTTTTAAATCCTGCTGAGCCCATGTTTTCATTAGTCGCAGAAAAAGATGGGAAGTTGATCGGGTTAGTAAATTATTTATTTCATCGCAATACGGGAATGTTAAATGATGTTTGTTATTTGCAGGATCTTTTTACAGCTGAAGAAGCGCGCGGACAGGGAGCTGGCAAAGCGTTGATTGAAGCTGTTTATGAGAAAGCTAAACTAGCTGGTTCACCAAGAGTTTATTGGCAAACGCATGAAACAAATAAAACAGCGATGAGTCTTTATGACAAAGTGGCCGATTATTCTGGTTTTGTCGTTTATCGAAAGCTCATCAAGTCGACTTAAAATAAAATTCTCAAAATCAGGCACCGCTATTATACAGAAACACTAAATAAATTCTGCTTCAGCTTATTCTTAAGTTGGTTCTGTTTAGTGTCGATTACAAAGTATTATGCAAAAAAATACGAACAAGCTGTTAAATGTGCGAGGTGTATCCATCGTCGAAGTTTTGATGGCTGCAGGTATGATGGCTATCGTGATGTCTGCCGTTGCGTCGATGATGTCGAGTCAGCAAAAAGAAACTCGGGCAATTACAGAAAAATTAGCTCAATTAGATTTACAAAAATTACTTTTGGCAGCGTTAGCGAACGGTTCGATTTGTAACGCTGAATTAGCGGGTCTTACATTTAATCCCACAGGGGCTCGCACAATAGATACGACAAATATTACTGCGCAAACTATTGAATTAAGTAGCCTTCATGCCAGTGGCGCATCGGGAGCTCCAAATTTAATTGCTGTCGGTGAAACGGCTTCACCGAATGCACCACAATTAAAAGTCAGTAAAATCATTTTTGAAAACTTTGTTTCTACAGGTGTGCCAGATACTTATATTGTTGATTTAAATATTTCATTCGCAGGTGGTGTGCGTGAAACCAGGCCGATTAATTTTAAAATGCATATTATGGTTGATCCAACTGCTCCTGCAGGTGCAAGACCGATTAAAAGTTGCTTAGAATCAGGTGCTACAGGGCAATCTTATCGCTTTGTTTTTACGACGACTCAAGATTGGGTTGTGCCAGCGAATGTAAAAAGTGGTTTTGTTACAATGGCTGGTGGTGGTGGCAGTGGCGCCGGTTGGAGAATCTCTAACATGTTAGCCGCGGGTCATTCCGGAGGTTATGTTTTTTCGCATCCCGTAAATTTTGTTCCAGGAGAAAAAATTACGGTAACAGTTGGAAAAGGCGGAGTGGGTTTTACCCCTTACAAAACTAATACTTTAGCAGCTCCGGGGCCGCCTTATTATGTTTATAATTCTCCGGCTGGCGATGATGGTTTAGGTGGTTATCCAGGAACATCCAGTAAATTAGTTTCGCCAAGCATGGGTACTTTGCTTGAATGCGCCGGAGGTAGTGGTGCAACTATTGGCGGAGTAGATTCATTCGCAGGTACAGGTGTTGCGGGTAATGTTTCTGGAGCAACAACGGGTTCTGGTAATCCACCTTTTTCTGCACCGAACCGATCTGCAGTTGGACCTTACTCGACAGTGTCTGGACCCGGTGCTTGCGGCCCTAGTAATTATGGTATCGGCAATGCGGGTATAAATATTTTCAGCACAGATTCTGGAACATATCTTGGAGGAACCACGCCGTTTGGTTATGGTTCAGGTGGCAACGTGGGGCGTTCGGGATGTTACATTACGACGACGACGATTGGCACTTGCACTTATCCGGCGAATGGTCGCGATGGTGTTGTTTTTATTGATGTGTATTAAAAAAATATTTAAATAAAAAAAAGGCTCGGTATTTCTACCAAGCCTTAATTCTATATTTGGAAATTTAAAAGCTTACTTAACTAAAGCTTTGAATTCAGCGCCAGCGCGGAATTTAGGAGCCCATGCAGCTGGGATTTTGATTGCTTTACCAGTTTGTGGGTTGCGGCCTGTGCGAGCTTTACGTTTAGCTTTAGTGAATGTACCGAAACCAACTAATTTAACGTCATCACCTTTTTTAACAGTTTTTTTAACGTTAGAGATGAAACAGTCTACTACGTTTTCGCATTGTGCTTTAGACATTTTAGTTTCAGTAGCCATTTTTTCGATTAATTGTGCTTTGTTCATGTGAACTCCTGGTTGTGTATCTCTGTTGAGATCGATGTTGTTACATCCTGTTGTAGTTAATCTTCCGTGATGGATCACATCACAAAACAAAAAATGGTTATCGTCAATAATTAAATTGCTTCCCCATTTCTTAACAAGATTTTTACTGGTCACTGAACGTACAAATATTTAATTATTTACGTTGTTGAAAGATGATATTTCACGCTCGTCACGATGACATTTTTTTTGTAAATCAATGAAAGCTTGATCAGCCAAGCCGTTTGATTGTGTAACAGTTGGTGATACCATTTGAAGGTCACAAATTCTGGAAAAATCACAGTGATAAATTCAGTCGGATTTTCATTACGAACATGATCAATAAAATCTAAAATCGGACCAGAAATCGAACGGTACGGTGAATCTAAAACATGTAACTTCATATCCGGGAACTTCGCTAACCAGGCCTCGTTCATGCGTTGCAACGAAACTTCATCCGTCTTAACAAAAATCACACGAACGTCATGACTTACGCTTCGTCCATAACGGATCGCGTTCATAACGCCCAAATGCAAGCCAGAGATAGGAATCACTACCACGTGATCAGTGACTTCGCGGTCACAAGCAATATCATAATGTGATTGCGATAATTCGCGCGCAAACATCACATAGTGAACGTGAATGCGATGAAACGCGTACACGATAATCGGAATCGTCACGATCACCATCCATGCGCCATGCGTGAATTTGAAAGAACCAATAACAATCAATACGCAAAAAGTAACAAGCGTACCGAAAGCGTTCATAACCATTGAACCCTTCCAGCCTTTTTCACGCAGCTTCCAGTGATGAACCACCATGCCGGCTTGAGAAAGAGTGAAAGATAAAAATACCCCAACAGCATATAGCGGAAGAATCGAATGCGTGTGTCCGCTAAAAATAATAACTATGGCAATGGCGCCCATTGAAAGCGCAATGATACCATTCGAGAAAACTAAACGATCACCCATGCTGATTAATTGGCGAGGGGCGTAGCGATCAACCGCTAACAAAGATGATAAACGAGGAAAGTCAGCATACGCCGTTGAAGCGGCCATGAATAAAATCAAAAATACTGATACTTGAATAAAGTAAAATGCAAAACCATGACCGACGACGGCTTGGGTTAAGCTGGCTAGTAAAGTAACGCCTTCAACTTTAGCGATGTCGTAAGAATTTACTAAATAAGTGATACCTGCGAACATGCTTCCTAAAACTAAGGCCATCATCAATAAAGTTTTGTTCGCATTTTTAGATTGCGGGTGGCGAAATAACGGGATGCCGTTTGATACAGCTTCGATACCTGTTAATGCCGTACATCCTGAAGAAAAAGCTCTTAACAATAAAATCAATCCGATTTCAGGCATGTTATTCATCAATACAACATGCGGATGAATGTGCACGTCTTCAGGCCCTTTGATAAGGCCAGTAATAATCAACGCAAACATCGAAAAAATAAATAAGTAAGTTGGAATCGCAAATATAGTCGCTGAATCTTTAACACCGCGAAGACTTAGCACCATTAATAATAAAATAATCCAAACGCAGGCAAAAACTTGAACGCCGGCTAGGGCTGGAAAAGCTGAAACTAAATTTTCCATACCTGATGAAACCGATACGGCAACGGTTAACGTGTAATCAATAAGTAATGAAGCGCCAGCAACTAAACCTGCTGCTGTTCCTAAATTTTCTTTGGCAACGATGTAAGCTCCGCCACCATTTGGGTAAGCTTGAATTGTTTGGCGGTAAGAAAGCGTGATGATAATCATCAATGCTAAAATTCCTAAAGCAATTGGTAATGACCAAGTTGTCGCAAAAGCAATTCCAGATAATGTTAACGGAATAATAATCTCTTCAGTGGCGTAGGCGATTGAAGATAAAGCATCGGCAGCAAGTAAAGCTAGAGCTTTCCATTTAGGAATGAGTTCATGAGCCATCTGTGAATTATGAAGTGGATCGCCGATCAGTATTCTACGAACTTTTGAAGCAAACATGGAGTAAAGATTACTCCTGTATTTTGCGACCTGCAACTATTTCGATTCGTCAGGTTCTTCGGTGTTTAAATTCTCGTCGCCCAAAGCTTGGTATAATTGCTCTAGGTCTTTTTCATTATACTCTTGCTGTTGAATCGGGACTTTATAGCCCTCGCTAGCCCATTCTCCCAGATCAATTAATTTGCAACGGTCTGAACAAAAGGGGCGCGCCTTGTTTTCAGGTGAATATAACGCCAAAAGCCCGCATTGCGGGCATTTAACTTTTCTAGCATTTGATGAATTTGTATTGTCAGTCACTCTTCTATTAAAGACCGCAGTTTTGACGTTGGCAACGAGTGAAGCTACCTTGCGCTGCAGGAATATCGCCGACTTTAAAGGTAAATGCTAATTGGTTGTCTTGAATTTTGCCTTGAGCAACTTCAATAGTAATTTTTGTTCTGTTTAAACCTGACCAGTAATCACCGTATCCGTTAGCAGAAAAACCAGCAGAATTGTTAATCGCAGAAACCGCTAATTCTAATTGCAATGGATTACGATAAACACCGTTGTATTGCTTAGGATCTGGTAAATAAATACCAGTTACATAACCTAAAGCGATACCTAAAGCTCCCCAGCCAGATGGCAATTGAGCCGAGTAATTAAAAGTAGGATTATAACGAGGTTGAGCAACGAAAGTAGCAAGTAAAGAGTTTCCACCATTTGGAGGAAATTGAATAATCATATCCATTGAGCCACCAACATAAGCATCACATGAAGCTAAACCACCATTGTATCCACCAGCGCGGTTACAAACACCCATGCCGTATTGAAAAAATTCAGTCATTTTAGCGCCGTTAACTACGCGTAATGAAGATGTACCTGAGTAAGTGTCAGCGTAAAAACCATTTTGGTAATTATAAGTAGCGGGTTGCACATATCCACCGTTACCAGTGTAGCAAGCTCCGTTATAATATGATGTGCCGGCAGGGCACGATAGGTTTGTAGCACTATCATCACTGTTTTTTTGACAGCTAGAAATAGTTCCAACAAGGGCTAATAAACCTAATACATATAATAGTTGTTTCATACAAACTCCTCTGACTACCAGTGGAGTTACAAGATATGTACCTGGGTTTTAAACAGTTTACGGGGTGCTGGAGTGTCAACAGATTTGACAGCTCCAGTAGAACGGCACCGATGGGCCCGTGAAAATTAGAATGTTAATCGAAGTGAGACACTCAATAAAGCGATATTAAAAGTCTTCGCATTGAACTCATCTTTATGGGCGGGAACAATCGAAGTCAGTTGTGGAATCACTTCTAAGTGCTCGGCTACAGGAAAGCGAGCATTGAACTCAAGGCCATAGTATAAATTAGAATAGCGCTGGTGAATGAAGGCTCCAGTTAAGTGAAATTCTTTTTGAAATTCCATGTAGATTTTTAAGATGTGAGAGCTGCTTTCTTTAACGTCGCGATCTATAGTTACGCCGTTTGACGTGTATTTTTCAGTGCCTTTTAGATTTTTTTGGTACTCTAAAAATGCGCCCAGAGTTTGTTCTGAAAGGGGCATAGCAACTCCGGCCTGTAAGACATAAGAGTTTTGCCCATCAGCTTGTGAGTATTCATTCACATCACTGTTGTATTTAGCATCAACGACAGAGGGAATATATCCCGCCGAATAGAATAAACTTAAATCATTAAGCTCTAAATTACCTTTAAGACGAATAATTGGATCAAGTAAGCCTTTACCTGTAGATGTTGAAGCTAAAATTGTAGGCCCCGTTGTCTCTGCGCGATTAGTTGCATGCGCGATTTCGGCTCCGATTGATATTGCATCACTGATCCCGTAATAATATTTTAATCCGGCTTGTCGGCCAGTGGCTTCGATTTTACCCTGATTGTTTTCATACTCGATGAGGCCGGCGCTGAAGCCAAGATCAGGAGTGATTTCGTGCTGACCTGCAACAGGTGTTAAAGTGTAATTCGATTCAGCTTTCGCCAAAGCCATAGTCGGTAGAAGTGATAATAATAAAATGAGTGCTTTCAAGAGATCCTCCGATAAATAAAATTTTACCTAGTATCGCAAAGGTTGCGATGAATTGTCATGAACATTGACCCATTTGGGGTCTAGTCCGCGGGGGATTTGGCGCTGCAATCTAATATTGAGCTCAGTTCGACCAGCTCTTTGGTTAGGCTTGGTCATTTTTCTAAGTAGCTGTAATCACACAAAAACTAGCCTAATTGTTTGCGAAATATTCGCGTCATTTGATGTGTCATTAAAATGCATTGCAGAATCAACTGATTATTATTAACGTCATAATGTACGACTTTAATTTGTTCGAAAAAAACCAAAGGAAGAATTTATGAAATTAAATCAAGGATCGATGAAGGCCATTGCAATGACATTAATGACGTTAATGATGGTGGGTTGTGATAAATCTGATAAACCGTATTTAGCAGCGGGACCGGGTGCGGCTCTTTCTTGCGCATCATCAGGCAAGAACGCCTGGGAAACTTATGGCGTAAATGCTTTTGTCGCTGTTAATGAACGTATTTTTACAAATGTAGGGGCTGAATTAGGGGCCAGTGGTACGGCAAACTTAGGAGGCTCATTTCAAGGTGGAGCTGTTGTTACTCCAGAGTTCAAAGGTAACTTAGCTGCTTTCTTAGTTTATGTTTACGGTGGTCCTTACGAAATTACGTATACAGATAATGTTAAATATTATGGTCCACAAGACATGACACAAAAACATACGGGGCTTGCAATCACCGGTGCTCAATACGACTACTTTGTAAGTAATATTGTTGTTCCAGCGTTAACAGTAAACGGTGTTCCTGGTGGTGATGTGAGCAGCTGTTTTGCGCCACCTTTAGTTGATGCTGCCTTTAAAGCATCTGTTGTAGGGCACTAGTTTTAATATGAAAAAAATTGTGATTTACAGTTTTGTTTCGGTTTTATCTGCCTTGGTTTTATTAACCGGGCTGATAGGCTTTTCTCATACACCTTTAGGAAAACCCTATCTGGCATCCAGCGTACAAAAACTGTATCGCATCTTAGGAAGCGCTGGTCAGTCATGCCCTCTGGGTTATGATCAAGTGCTAACTATCGAACAGCGTGAACTTAATCGCTTACACATGGCGGCTTCAGCCGCTCAGAGGCCTGCAGCCAAGTCGGCGTCTTTGTTTGACATGCAAATGGGTCAAAGTACCCGCACAGAAATCGAAGCCTGGGCGAAAACTCATGGTGGTGAATGTAAGAAATTGACTTCATCTTACGAAATTGAGTGTGTAGGGCCGTTTATGGGTTCGCAAACAAGCACATTGTGGTTAGAGTTTGACCGCGAAAATCATGTTGTCACATCGCGTGGAGTGACTAAATACAACGAAGTCTTTTTAGCCAGTAAATTCTTCGAAATGTTGCAACAAGATTTAAAATCACAGGCGAAAAATAATATTAAAGTGACGGGCGAATCTTCACCGCAAAAAATCGAGGCTGGACTTTTAAATCAGGCTTCAGTCGTAGCAGATTTTAAAAACCTGCATGCCACTTTAAGAATAACTAATATGGGAAAAGATTTTGCAGTTACCCATGAATATTTAGCGTTTTAATAATTACGAGGGAAAACAAATGGATCGTCGAAACTTTATCAGCACAGTCGGTTTTTTAGGATTAGGTACAGCGTTGCTTCAATTGACTTCTTGCAGTAGTGGAAGTAGCGGAGCAGCAGCAGCAGCTGCAGCAACTCCGCAAAATTGTAGTACTGCCGATCCTGTAACAGCTTATACAACGGGTGCGCATGCATCAGATCCTCACTACTTAAGTTTAACGCAAGTTCAAATTAATAATGGGGTTAACGGTGGTGTTCCAGTGACTTATAGTCTTTCGACAGCATCAGGCCATAGTCATACAGTGACTCTTTCGCTAGCTCAGCACCAAGCGTTGCAAGCTAATACAAGCGTAACAGGTTTAACGACCTCGGCCACAGGTCATACGCATCCTATGGATATTACCTGCGCTTAATACTGCGCTGCTATTTTTTGACTTCAATTTTTCCAAAGCTAAAATCACGGCATGGAAAAATTGAACGTCGAAAAACATTGGTCAGATATTGCAAATCGCTTAACGTGGATAAAACCATGGTCAAAATTAAAAGAAGTTTCATTTAAATCACCAGTCAGTATCAAGTGGTATGCTGACGGAGAATTAAATGTGGCTGCAAACTGTATCGATCGCCATTTAGCCAAGCACTCAGATAAAGTGGCCATCATTTGGGAACCTGATAACACCAATGAGCCAGCGAAAAAAATCACATACAAAGAATTACATTTACACGTTAATCGCATGGCCAATGTTTTAAAAAAACATGGCGTTAAAAAAGGTGATTTCGTAACGATCTATTTACCGATGATTCCTGAAGCCGCTTACGCGATGTTAGCTTGCGCCCGTATCGGCGCAGTTCATTCTGTAGTTTTTGGAGGATTTTCTCCGGGTTCATTAGCAGATCGCATTCATGATTGTGATTCAAAATTTGTGATCACAGCTGATGAAGGTTATCGCGGTGGCAAAACCGTGCCGTTAAAGAAAAATGTAGATGAAGCTTTAACTAAAGTAAGCACGGTCGAAAAAGTTTTAGTGATTAAACGCACGGGTGGAGCCGTTACCAAAACGGCGAAAGATTTAGATTACGCAGAAGAAATTAAAACAGTTTCTGACGAATGCGCAGCTATAACAATGAACGCCGAAGATCCGTTATTTATTCTTTACACTTCAGGTTCAACGGGTAAACCCAAAGGTGTGCTGCACACTTCGGGTGGCTATTTAGCTTTTGCCAGTTACACACATGAAAAAGTTTTTGATTATAAACCCAATGACATCTACTGGTGCACGGCCGATGTGGGTTGGGTTACGGGTCACAGTTATATTGTGTATGGTCCGTTAGCAAATGCAGCGACAACATTAATGTTTGAAGGCGTTCCGAATTACCCAACCTCATCGCGTTTTTGGGAAGTGATCGATAAACACCAAGTTAATATTTTTTATACAGCACCAACTGCGATTCGCGCGCTTATGCGTGAAGGTGTTGAGCCTGTGAAAAAAACATCGCGTAAATCTTTACGTGTATTAGGTTCAGTGGGCGAGCCGATTAATCCAGAAGCCTGGCATTGGTATTCTGAAAATGTCGGTGATAATCGTTGTCCGGTTGTTGATACTTGGTGGCAAACAGAGACGGGCGGAATTTTAATTTCTCCGTTAGCTGCTGAAACAAAAACAAAACCAGGGTCTGCAACATTTCCATTACCAGGAATTGAAACTCAAATTTTATCTCCTGAAGGTAAAGTCTTAGAGGGTGCTTGCGAAGGTGTGTTAGTGATCGCTGATTCATGGCCAGGCCAAATGCGCACAGTCTATAAAGATCATAAACGTTTTGAAGAAACTTATTTTAGCACTTATCCCGGATATTATTTTACTGGTGATGGTTGTAAGCGCGATGAAGATGGTTACTACTGGATCACAGGCCGTGTTGATGATGTGATTAATGTTTCTGGTCACCGTATTGGAACAGCAGAGATTGAATCAGCGCTGGTTGATCACAGCAGTGTGGCAGAAGCTGCCGTTGTGGGTTACCCGCATGAGATCAAAGGCCAAGGCATTTATGCTTATGTGACTTTGAAAAATGGAGTCGAAAGCACTGATACTTTAAAACAAGAATTAGTTCAGCACGTGCGTAAGCTGATCGGGCCAATAGCAACGCCTGATAAATTACAATGGGCCCCGCAGTTACCAAAGACTCGTTCAGGTAAAATCATGCGACGTATTTTAAGAAAAATCGCGGAAAATCAACTTGATAGCTTGGGTGACACTTCAACCTTGTTAGATCCAGCAGTGGTGGATCAACTGGTTGCCAATAAGCTAAGCTAGTTAGCTTTTCATAGACATTTTTAATAGGCGTAGTTACAACCTACGCTTATGAAATATATTCTGTTTACATTGTTATTCGTATGTTTAAAGGCTCAAGCCATTCAAGAGATCGAAGTTGTCGTCGCCGATCAAAGCTTTAGCTCGTCAAATAAAGTCGTGATCACAGAAAAAGAAATTAAAAAATCTCATGTAAATAGCATTGCTACGCTTTTATCAACTGAAGCCAATGTGGCAATTTCAAGTTCGAACTTCACACCGAATTCAATCTACATTCGTGGTGGCGACACAAGCCATGTGTTGTTCTTGATTGATGGTATTCCGTTTTATGATCCATCAACGATTCAGCGCACGGTTAATCTTTCAACGTTAAATCTGCGTTCGATTAAAAAAATTGAAATTATAAAAGGTTCACAATCTGTATTGTACGGCGGTCAGGCTTTAGCGGGTGTTATTAAAATTGAAACTTTTCCGACAGATATTAAGACCTCTACTGATTTTACTCTTCAGGGTGGTGAGCGTTTTGGTGAAGTGAATTTAGCTCAACAAATAAAGTTAACTAACGTTCAAGGTTTTGCCGGCAATATCAAAGCCACTGATGCGCATAATATCTCGCCAGCGAAGGGGTCATCTAAAACTTACCCGCAACGTTTAACGAATGTTGATTTAACATATATTCACCGTGATTTATTTTTGCCTGAATATGAAGTTTTATTAAAAGGCCAATACACCGATGATCAAAGTCAGATTTCAACTTACGATAATGGCACAGGTGTTTCGGCTGACACAGAAAATTTTAACGCGCAAACTTCAGCCGTTAATTACGGCGTAGTGTTGCGTAAAAAAGATTTATTATCGTTATCTTTTTCACAACAAGAAACCGATCGTAAGTACGAACAAGATGCTATTTCAGCCGGTGGTTTTGCTACAGACGAAACTTATGACGGGTTATTGCAAGCTATTCGTTTAGATGTGAAAGCTTTTGAATCGGCACAATTTAAAATTGATACAGGCGCCAGTTTTAATCATGAAGAATTATATTATAAAGCTTCGGGCGTTGTAAAAGCCGATCAATTTCAAGAGTACGAAGGAGTTTTCGTAAAAGCTGCCTACAAGCCTTCAGAAAAAGTAGTGGCTGAAGCAGGTGTTCGCCAAGAGTTAAGCAAAATGAAACTAGTGGCCGACACTTATCAATTAGGTTTGTCGTATGCTGACTTTGTAAAATTAGAACACTCAACAGGATTTAAATCTCCGTCGTTGTACCAACAGTTTTCAACACGTGGTAACCCAGATTTAAAATCAGAAAAAGTAACGACAAGTGCCGCCACTGTTGAAGATCGTATAGCTGAAAACACACGTGGGGCCGTAACTGTATTTACGTCAAAATATGAAAATCTAATTATTGCGCAAGGAACTCCAAGTAAATACCAAAACGTTTCTAAAGCCGAAACTAAGGGTATCGAAGTTTACTTAAATTACGACAACACAGAGCAGGCTACTAAAGTGCAACTTTCGTTCGGGTACCAAGAGCCTAAAGATTTTTCGACAAATACATGGTTAGTGCGTCGTGCTTTAAGAACCGCTTCTTTAAAAATCAATCATGATATGAACGATCAAGTTTCATTTGGCACAGAAGTAGTTCATACCGGAAGTCGCCGTGATCAGTACTTTACATTTACTCCGCCAACGACTTTTGCGACTGAAAATGCAACGTTACCTAGTTACACAGTGGTGCATATCGTAGGTAATTATCAAGTGCGCAACGACTTAAATTTATTTGCTCGTGCTGAAAATATTCTTGGTCAAGAATACCAACCATCTTATGGATATTACATAGACGGCCCTGTGGTTCGAGCTGGTTTAAATTATACGATCGAATAGGTTGTTGTTTAAATTAAGTGTTTCAACCTGAGACGAGCACTCAGGTTTTGCTCAATAAAACGCAAGATTCTACCGATAGAGTCTTGTATGAAAAAACAAAATATTTATCAATTAAGTATGTTAGTTTTAACTGCGATGGCGGTATCAAGCTGTTCGCCGTTCGGTAATCAATCTTTAGTTCAAGATATCGCTAACGAAATCGGAGTGTTTATTCCGAAAGTAAGTTCTGGCGTAAATTCAAGTGCCTCATCAACTGTAACAATCACTTGCGGTAATGGTGGTCTTCCACAAATGCCGTGTCCGGGTGCTGGATCTCCAAGCCCTGATGTTGGATTGTACACAGTCACTCATAGCGTGGGTGATACTTATCAAGCGGGTAACAGTAGTGGTACTTCAGTTGTTGATCCGACAGTGAATCCTTCGGTTTCGCAACAACCGACAGCAAGTGGTACGGCGACACCAACGGGTTACACCGTGTTCTCGTCAGTTTCTGGCGAAGTTCAATAATTTTTTAATCTGATAAAGTGCGCCTAAGAATAAAAGCGCACTTAAAATTTGCGAAATACTTAAGTTCATAATCAAAGCCCCGCGATCATCTTCACGATAAAATTCGATCACAAAACGATTTATAGAATGACCACAAACCCACATCAAAAACACAAGGCCCGTTGTTAGCTTTCGGCTTCGGCTAAACAATACAATCCCCATAATTAAAATTAATTCAGCCACAACCATATAAAGCTGTGTCGGGTGGCGACCGGCCACGGCCCACGGCAATTCGCAATGAGTGCCGTAACAACAACCCTCAAAGAAACAACCAATACGACCTAGCGCATAGCTTAGCGCTAAATACGGGGTTAAAAAATCAGCCCAGAAATAAAAGTTTTGTTTTTTTGCACGTAAGTACGCAAATACAGAAATCAAACTTAAGATAAAGCCGCCATAAAATACAAAACCGCCTTTCCAAAATTTAAAAACCTCTAACGGAAACTCTTGATAAAAGGCGAACTCTTCATAAAACACATGCGCTAAGCGGCCGCCAACAAAACCAGTCAGCATAATAATTAAGGCGATATCAAATGTGATTTTACGATCAATTTTAGGATTTTGATTTAGCTCGGCGTTTACTAATAACAAAACAAATGTAATTGATAACGATATGACTAAGTAAAATGTAGGAACCTGAATAAAACCAAAATCTAAAATAGGTTTCACGCGATGGGTGCCGATTCTACTGTGTCTTTAGCCGTTTCTTTTTCTTTCATAATTAAATAAACTAAAGCACCTACGCCGCAAACAATCGCCATGTCGGCAATGTTAAAGGCAGGCCACGTTTGGCGGTTATAAAAGTGAAAATCGATAAAATCCACAACATAGCGGTATTGAAGACGATCAATATAATTACCAATCGCTCCACCGAAAATAAAAGACAAAGCAATCATCTGTGACGTTTGTTTTTCTTTTAAGCCCCACAAGATATACAAAATCAAAGAACAAGCTAACGGGGGCATCGCTAAGAAAAACACTTCGCGAAAGACAGCCGGTGTTTGCGCTAAAATCCCGAAAGCTGCGCCAAAGTTTCTGACGTAAGTGATATTAAAATAATTTTCAATAACCACACGGCTTTCATGAAGCTGAAATTTCGTGTGAACAAAAAGTTTAGTGAGCTGATCAACAGCAATCACTAAACTTGAAACCGACATCAGATAAATAAGCTTTTTATGCAGCATTAAGTTAAAGCCTCAACACACTTAGGGCATAGACCTTGAGTTGCTTCAGCTGTTGATAGCTTGTCATACACCCAACAACGTAAACATTTCTCGCCTTCAGCTTTAACAGCCGATACGGATAAAGGTCCTTTAACTAAAGTCACATTCGACACGATGAAAAATTCACGTAAGTTACATTTTGCATGTGAATTGTTTAATTTTTCTAATGCAGCAAACGCTTCGCCATCAGCAGAAACGTTTAGCGAAGCCTCTAAGCTTGCGCCAATTGTTTTAGCTGTACGTAACTCTTCTAATTTCTTTTGCGCTTCAGAACGAATTCTTAATAAATCGTCAAAAGTCACATCTAAATCAGGTGCGCTCCATGAAGCATTAGCTTTCGGAAATGACTCTAATAAAACAGAATCAAAAGATTTGTTTTTCATGTAGCCATAAGTTTCTTCGGCTAAGAAAGATAAAATCGGTGCCATCATACGCATTACAGAAGTTGTTACATGATGATATACAGTTTGTGTTGATTTACGCTCTAAACCGTCAGCTTTCCATGTGTACATGCGATCTTTTAAGATATCCATGTAAGTTGCAGAAAGTGTAACCGTGAAGAAGTGATTTAATAATTGGTAAACTTTGTAAAACTCGTAAACTTCGTAAGACTTAGTCACTTCAGTGATTAATTTATTCAACTGATGCATCATCCAACGATCAATCATTGGCATTTTCGAAACTTCAACTTGTTCTTTTGAAGCATCGAAATCATTGATCGCGCCTAATAAGAATTTCATCGTGTTTCTGATCTTACGGTAAGTCTCAGTTACACGAGTTAATTCTTCTTTACCACAACCCACATCTGTTCCGTAATCCACAGACGATGCCCAAAGGCGCACGATCTCTGATCCAGATTGTTTTGAAATTTCATTTGGATCAATTACGTTACCTAAAGACTTCGACATCTTACGGCCCTGAGAATCATTCACGAATCCGTGAGTGATTAAAGCTTTAAACGGAGGTTTACCCGTAGTCGCCATGCTTGAAAGCATAGATGTATTAAACCAACCGCGATGTTGATCTGAACCTTCTAAGTAAATATCTGCTTGAGCATTTTTATAACCACGTTTTGCTTGAACCGCGGCATGACATACGCCCGAATCAAACCAAACATCTAAAATATCGCGACCAAGTTTGTAACCCGGTTTGCCGATTACTTTTTCTGGAGGAGTTGTGTAGAACGCTTCGATACCACCAGCTTCGATCACATCAGCAACTTTCAACATCACATCGTAATCAGCTAATGGCTTACCAGTTTCTTCGTTGTAATAAATCGGAATCGGAACGCCCCAGATTCTTTGACGAGATAAACACCAGTCAGGACGATTTTGCATCATCGCTTCAAAACGTGCTTTACCCCATTCAGGAAAAAACTGAACATCATTCATCGCTTTTAAAGTATTTTTTCTGATTTCAGTGCCTTCTTGATCGATACCGATAAACCATTGCGCCGTTGTTCTAAAGATTAATGGCGTTTTAGATCTCCAGCAGTGCGGGTAGCTGTGAGTGATATCAGTGTGTTTAATTAAATGCCCTGAAGCTTTTAATTTTTCAATGATCACAGGATTCGCTTTGAAAATATTCATTCCCTGCATTTCAGGAAATTCATCCGTGTAAGTTCCGTTTTCAGCCACAGGATTGATAATTGGTAAGTTATATTTCTGACCCACACGGAAATCGTCTGCACCGTGACCAGGAGCTGTATGAACCGCACCTGTACCTGCATCAGCCGTTACGTGATCAGCTAACACAACGATAGATTTACGATCTAAGAACGGGTGACGAGCTTCAGTTAAATCTAAATCAGCACCTTTAACCGTAGAAACTAAAGTTAAAGAAAGACCAGTGTCTTTTTCGAAAAATTCTTTTAAAGATTTTGCGATCACTAAATTTTCACCGTTCGATGAAAACACACCGTAATCAAATTCAGGATGTAAAGCGATACCCACGTTCGCAGGAAGTGTCCATGGAGTTGTTGTCCAGATCACATACGAAGTTGTGCCTTTAGGATTTCCAAGTTTCGCTAACGTCTTATCGTCAGTGATATTAAATTTCACATAGATCGAAGGTGAAACTTTATCGTGGTATTCAATCTCTGCATCAGCTAATGCAGTTTTTAAAGTCCAATTCCAGTAAACAGGTTTTACACCTTGATAAATCACACCGCGTTTGAATGCGCGCGCGAATTCACGAACCTCTTCAGCTTCGTATTGTTTCGACATTGTTAAGTAAGGATTCTCCCAATCAGCTAACACGCCTAATCTTTTGAACTGTTCGCGTTGGTGACTCACCCATTTATTGGCTTCTTCACGACACAGCGCTAGAATTTCTTGATCAGTCTTTGTTATTTTTTTATCAGCAAGATCTTTCATGACTTTGTGCTCAATCGGAAGACCGTGGCAATCCCACCCAGGAATAAACGGGGCAGAGTACCCTTGCATATTTTTATATTTAATAATGAAATCTTTTAAAGATTTATTCATCGCATGTCCGATATGAATCGAACCGTTCGCGTACGGAGGACCATCAGGCATTGTAAAACCTGGGCCGTTTTTATTTTTCTCCTGCAACTTTTGATAAATATTATTTTTTTCCCAACCAGCAATAATTTGTGGTTCACGAATTGGAAGATCACCTTTCATCGGAAAGTCAGTTTGAGGTAATCGGATCGTGCTTTTGTAATCGGGGCTATTTGAATTTTGCATCCTGAAAGATTAGCACAACTGCCCCAGTGATAGTAGGTCTAGGTGTACCTTTTAAGGAGTTTTTTGCGCTGCATAGGCGTTGCTCACTTTACCCCATCAATCTCAGTATTCCTCACGGTAGGGTTTATGAGAAGTGTCCAAAAAATAAATAAATTCCCAATTTCAGCATAAATCTTAAACTTAAAGAGCTCTGGAAAACTTATGCACACGAAAAAGGAGAATTTATGAAAAAAATGTTAGTGACGATGATGCTATTGTTATCATCTTCAGTATTTGCCGCGGTGGCCCCGACTCTAATGGAATTAAACGAAGCTGATTCTAAAGCTATGTATAATACTTTGGCGAAGTGGGGAACCCGTTATGTCGACCAAGAAAGAAACCTGATTCGAATTGACGTCGAAGACGTTCTTTGCCGCAGAGGTCAGAACAATAATCAAGAGCCTGAAGGCTGCAGACTAGTTGATATCAATCATAAAGTTGAACTTACACGTACTGATAGCGCAGGGATGATGTTAGCCAGACTTCTTGAGACTCATTTAGGGTCACGCTGTGATGATGGCAATAGCCAAGATGGATACTGCTTAACAGCAGCTCGTTTAATCCGTTGTTGGTATCCGTGGGATCCAAAAAATCCGCCAGTACTTATTCCAGTTGGCAGAAGATATATCTGTTGGCTTGAACCGGTTCGTGTTCCCGCTGCTCAATAAATTTTTACATCAGGATTTAACATGAAAAAGAAATTCTTTCGCAGTTTTTTAACGTTTCTTATCTCGAGTCAATTTTACTTTAGTTACACATACGCTGACGATACGCCTCCGGCATTGCCAACAGATCCGGTCATTGCGCCAGAGCTTGTCGTATCTGTATTGAACGAAGTCGATTCTAAAGAGTTGTTTGACGTACTTAACAAATGGAAATTAGTTGTTACAGATCGTGAAACACAAATTAAGAGCATTAAAACTTCTGAAGTGGTTTGTGTTGAAAACCTCGAAGAAGGGCGCATGGTAGGTTGTTCATTATACGATGACCTAGGAGCGCGCGAAATAACGAAACACGACAAATTTGCTGATCCGCTTTTTAAATTTATGGCGCAACACGTGACCATGGATTGCGAAGATGACAGCGAAACTTGTTTGGCCTCGGCCGAAAAGGTGGTCTGTTCGTTAGCTGCTTTGAAATATTCTTGCACTGTTGAATACCTAGTACCTCAACCAGAACTAAAACAAAAATCTAAAATTGGAGACTTAAAATGAAAACACTATTAGTTAGCTTGTTGCTATTTGCGTTTGCCCAAGGAGCACAAGCCGCACCTGTTGCATTAAATGAAATGAACTCAAAAAAATTATATAATACTTTAGCAGCTTATGGATTACGTGATCCATACCCTGCAGATATGCAAACGCGTGAATGGGCAAAACCCGTTATTTGCCAAAAAGTAACATCTCCAAGTGTTTCTTACACATGTTTGTTACATGATGAATTTCATAATATGAACGTTCAAAAAACCGGTCTTGTCGCGAAACAATTGTATATGTTCGTCATGGGCGTCAACGGCGCTGATTGTGAAGAATACAAATGTATTACAAAAACCACAGATATTAAATGTATCTATTGGTGGCCAAATAAAAATAATCCGCCACCTCGTCGTTATCTTTGTGTGATCGAGCAGATTTCTGCCGGTCTGGACTAGGTTTTGCATTCATAATTATTAAAATTTAACCAAGGCAAGGATGCCCCATGAAAAATACATTTATTAGTCGTTCTTTATTAATTATTCTTTCAAGCCAACTTTTATTCATAGGCGGAGCGTACGCGCAAATTCCCGAAGATCCTTTTGTGAATGAACCAGCGCTGACAGCACCAAATGGTCCTGATCAGGGTGACACGTCTCCCGATCAAGATGATACTTCTCCTGATCAAGATGACTGCCCACCACTTCCTGGTGATGGCGGCTAAGACTCTTCATTATAAAATAAAAATAGAGCCTATTGTTGTTAGTGGGCTCTATTTATTTATCTGAAATTTTGCCTAAGGATGCTGTGTGAAAGTATTTTTTCTTAGATTTTTATTTGTAGGCTTCATCATTCAATTTTTTTCTTTTTATGCATCGGCGCTAGAGCGACCAGATGAATTAAGAAAATACAGTATCAGCGCCGAAGCCTCGAAAGAGTTTTTCGCCTATTTTGATTCAATTAAATTGGCTGTCACAGATCCGGTAACAAGAACCAGCACCGTAGAAATTGCTGATGTGAATTGTGCGAACACCATACAAATCGAACGTCATCTGGGTTGTTCTTGGTATGATAAACAAAAATTAAAAGATATGACCGGTTACAATGAATCAGTTGAACGCTTGTACAATGCGATGATTAAAGAATTTGGTTTAGACTGCGATTTCGAAGGCGATACTTGCATGACTAGCGCAGAAAAAATTATTTGCACTTTTGATGAAGAAAATTATCTTTGTCGTGTTGAATTTTATTATATTTATCCAAAGACACATCCGGTGCCACGCCCAGAACCTGAAGAACCACAAGTGCCGCTAGATCCAAATGATCCAGTTGATCCCATAGACGACACACAACCGGGTGGTCCTACAGAGCCTGGTCCATTTGACCCGTAAATTAAAAACCTGTTTTACGAAATTGTTTGATGCCCAAAGAAACTAAAGCGCGAAGGGCTTCAGCATCAGAACTTAAATTAAAAGCTTCACGAACTTCATGAATAGCTTCTAAAGTTTTTTGATCAAAACCCGTAGCATTCATATCTGTTGATACAAGTGATTGGCTGACAGTCGTTGTTGTCACATGTTTAGTAGCTGTCGCAGTGGCTGTATGTAATGGCGGAGCTTGCGTATGCGCAGGTATATGCGAAGCCTGGCTGCTGCCAAAGCCGTTAGCCGCACTAGACATGTGTTGCGGAGATTGAAAGTCTCCCATCATGTTGGCTAAAGATTTTAATTCTTGTTTAAAATTTTGAATGCTGGGTGCTTCAAGAACCGCATCACCATTGCGTTGTGCTTTAAGATAAAGGCTGACCAACATATTTTGATCTTGCGCCATTTCTTTAACAGAAGGGGCTTGTGACAAGAGCCACGAATACGCTTTCTGCAAAGTATCTTTAGTGTAGGCTTGAGGTGGTAACGGGTTAACTGGCATAGGTGCTAAACGGTAAGGGCTACCTATAATCGAGTCAATCGTAATAGCCGCAGAATCTCACAAAAAATTCATGTCAGATTCTGCAGTTTATTTTCTAATCAAGATCAACTTTTGCGTATTCTTTCGCCACGATTCCATACTTTTCGATTTTGCGTAATAAAGTCTTTTTTGGAATGTTTGCGTGTAAAGCAGTTTGATTAATTTTGCCTTTGAAAGTTTTCAAGGCCTTGATAATAAACTGTTTTTCGAATTCTTCTTTTTGCGCATTGAAATCAAGCAGACCATTTCCACCAACGTTGATGCCAATGATCTCGCCATCAGATTCATCATCGCCTTCAATGTCAGAATCTGAATCTAAAGATAAATCTTCGTCATCGTCAGAATCTGTCACGCCCATGTTTACAGCAGTGGCGCCAGACATTTTCTGAAGTGATTCTGATTGACTCTGAATCTTATCCATCGTGTCGATTAAGCTGATGCCCGCAGCCATTAAAACCGCTTCTGGTAAGCTTCCTAAAGTGATTTGATTTCCTGATTCAAGAACGAATGAATGTTCAATCACGTTCTCTAACTCACGAATATTTCCTGGCCAAGAATAACGTTTCATTGCATCTAACGCATCTTTGGTAAGACCGTTAATTTTTTTACCGTGTGCTACGTTAAATTTTTTGATGAAGATATTAATTAAAACATCTAAGTCATCTTTGCGATCATTCAACTGAGGTAAAATAATAGGTACAACATTTAAACGATAGAATAAGTCTTCGCGAAATTTGCCTTCTTCCATCATTTTTTCTAACGGACGATTTGTAGCAGCAATAATTCTTACGTTGGTTGGAATTTCACGATTCGAGCCAACCGGAGTAAATAATTTTTCTTGGAGTACGCGTAAGATTTTAACTTGCATCAACTGTGGCATGTCGCCAACTTCATCCAAAAATAAAGTTCCGCCTTCAGCGAATTGAAATTTTCCGATTTTGCGAGCATCTGCTCCAGTGAAAGAACCTTTTTCGTGACCAAATAATTCAGACTCAAATAAATTTTCAGGAATCGCCGAACAGTTGATCGCCACAAACTTTTCATCTTTGCGAGCGCTGTTGAAGTGAATTGCTTTTGCAACTAACTCTTTACCTGTTCCAGAGGCTCCGCGAACTAATACCGGAGTATCAACTTTCGCAAGCTTGTGAATAACATTAAAAACCTTTTGCATTTGTGAGGTGTTGCCGATGATTTTACGGCCTTCATCCACAAATACCGGTGACGATACAGCTAAATTAGAGATCATACGGTGAGCGTTGATCGCGCGGTCGATTAAAGCTGTTAAATCATCACCTGATATTGGTTTTGATAAGAAGTTGTAAGCTCCATCTTTAACGGCTGCTACAGCGGCTTCTACAGTCGCATGCGCAGTTAACATTAAGACGATAATACCTGGATCGAATTCTTTGATGGCTTTTAATGTCGCTAAGCCATTCATGCGAGGCATGTCGACATCTAATATAACGATGTCGTAGATACGTTTCGAAGCATCAGTTGTTTTAACTTTTTCCATGGCGTTAACACCATCGAAAGCCTCTTCAATAGAGAATCTGCGAGTAGCTTCTAAGGCAGAGCGAATCGAAAAGCGTAGAGCTTGGTCGTCATCAACTACTAAAACCTTTAACATAGAATTTCCCCCATAAACGATATGAGGTAGGGTATAGCACAAGGATTAGGCGCAAGAGTACGTAAAAAAGCAAAATGACACCAGTTTGGAATTGTTTACTTAGCGAGCAGAAGCTCTAGGAGTGTTTTATTTGTCGAGAGGTAAAGAAACTGTGAATTTAGAGCCCTTAGCCTGCGAGCTATCAACTGTGATCTTACCTTTATGCAGTTCAACAAAGTACTGCGCTAAGTAAAGCCCAAGGCCTGAACCTTTAATCGTCGTCGTTTTAACAGTGTGAGTTCTAAAGAACTTCATAAAAATATTCGGCAGATCCACTTGCGGAATACCCATACCCTCATCTTGAAATTCAACAATCAGATTATCGCCTTCTTCACGAGAGCGAACCCAAACAGTTGATTCATCAGGAGAGTACTTAATCGCATTCTCAAGTAAGTTCGAGAACACTTGCTTCATCAATTCAGGATCAACCCCAATCGGAAACATAGGCTCAAGCTCTTGAATGATCTTAATCTTTTTCACGTTAGCTAAAAATTGGTGTTTCTTAACTACGTCAGCAACAAGCGTGTTGATGTCTTTAGATTGCTTATGAAGCTGAACCCCTTGGCTTTCAATGCTTCCATATTGAAGAATAGCGTTGATAAATTTAAGAAGGTCATCAGAGCTGTGTCTGATTGTGTCTAGGGCCTCACGTTGATGAGACGATAGTTGCTGTGGGTCTTTGTAAATAACCTCTGTCATACCCGTAATACGCGCAATAGGAGTCTTTAAATCGTGAGACATCATCGAAATGAAGTTCGTCTTAAGCTCTTCGACTTCAGAAAGTAGTTTATGCTTTTGGTAGTATTCCCACGATTTACGGTTTTCTCTGATCAGGCGGTAGGGGATGAAGAAGTAGTAGCAGAGGAAGATGGCTAGGAACGGGTGAGCGAGGTCGAACCAGATGCCGAAACTTACGAAGAAGAATGTAGAAATGACAGCTAAGGTAATGAGAGCGGTGCCTAGAATCGCAAGACCTCTTGCGGGCTTCAGTGATAAAGTAACGTAAACAGTAAGTAGAGAAATCAGAATCGTAATCGCAATGTTAATAGGCTTAGGAGCGCGAATAGGGGCGCTATTATCAATCAATGTTTGAATCTGATTGGCTTGTAGCTCTGCTTTAGTCATCGCCGTTGTAATGCGTGAATAAGGGGTCATCACATAATCGTCAGGATCTTTTTCTAAATCAGACCCGACAATAACTACTTTATTTTCAAATGCATTTTTTGGTACTTTTCCATCAACAACATCTTCAAATGAATATGTCGGAAATGAGCCCTTAGGGTGATAGTCCACATACGTTTGATAAGAATCTAGATAGTAGAAGCTTCCTCTAACGTTATCTTTATTTTGAATTTCAGGATTGTAATAGGCCGCGATGATGGGCTGATACATCGATTGATCCTGATATTGATACATTATTCTTCGCGATACTCCATCTTTAGCAAAAGACTTTCCGTCTACAGTAAATGGCATCGAGAATAGTTTGATCGTATCTAAAGGAGCTTTAAGTTTGAACTCTTCAGCTTCGCCTTTCATTTTCAGGTACTGAGTAGAAAACACTAAGTTAGGAATACTTTTAATTTGTTCTGCAAATTCTAATTTATCTTTGTAGACGCCATTGATGTCTGTGAAATCATCTTCATTCGTACGAAACTCATAGATGATAGTTCTAGGCTTCATAGAAGTGAGTTGATTAAGAAATCTGATGTGATCTGAAAACTTAGGTTCGCTTTGGAATTTCTCTACTGTTTTTGAGTTGATAATTACTAGGGCGACTTGAGGATTTATGGGCTTAGCTAAACCTAAATAAGCTTTAGCATTAATGCGAAAATCGAGAAAGTAGCCTTCAATGTATTCTAGGTTAAATGCAGAGATTAGAAATCCTGCAGCGATAGCAAAAATTAATCTTAAAATTAAATATCGAGGTTCAAGTTTTTGAAATGAGTTATCCAAGTTAAATAATCAGTAAAATTATTTAGTTGGAATGCAACCAGGACCGTCGCCACCTTTAGTAGTGTTGATCGTCGTAGTAGTATTAGGCTTAATTTTTTTGATATGTTTTTTCATATGTTCCCCATGCGGATTAAACCGCAGTTCTGCTTAATTTATAATACAGTAAAGACGTTAAAAGCAAGCTTCTAGTTCGTTCACAAAATAAAATATCTTTTTTATGCTTATCACCAGTATGAGCCTTATGGATAAACATACAACCGCCGCCGCACAAGTGGCGAGCCCAGCAGGTTTGGCAATTATTAAGTTCTATTAAAGATTTTGAGTAGTTAGCTAGCTTGGCATGGTCTAGTTGTTCATTTTCACCTACAACCTCATCCTTATCGCCTACTACCCATGGACACGTGTAAAGTTTATTTTTAGCATCGACCATAAGGTATGATTTGCCGGCCCCACAGTGGTTTTCAAGGCGTAACTGCTGGTCTAAGATGCGAAAATTTGTATCGAACTGTTTAATCTTGCGTAGTTCTTTTTCGCCGCCAAGAGCCCAAGTCGTAGCAGCAATCTGGTTCATCTGTTCGATATAATTTTTTTGTAAGGCTAAAGATTTTTCTGTGTATCCAAAATTAAATTCCATCCAGTCAGGCTTCAGAGTTTGAAAAAAATGATACGTGCTAATCATGTCTGGATTTTGCTCTGAACAAACAGCTGAAAGACCGATTGAAAGTACTTCGCCGCGATCGTCTGCAAGATTTTTTAATCCTAATAAAGTGAGATCAGTAGAACTAGTGTTATTCTTTGTTGGCCTAACGATATCATTGATTTCTTTTGGGCCATCGATACTCACGATGAGATCAATTTTCATAGAGCGAACTATCTCTAATGTTTTGCCAGTCAGTAGAGTGCCGTTGGTTACAATCGACATCGCTGGAGTTAGCTTGCGAATAGAAGTTTGCTCCATCATATAAGAGTAGATTGCATGTACGGCTTCAGGGTGAAGTAAGGGTTCGCCGCCGATAAAAGTAATTTTAAATTTTTGGCCTGGCTGAAGACGTTCTAAGAAAAATTTTAATTGAGGTAGTGTTTTCTCTATAGAAATTTTATTGGCTGGTTGGCCATAAGTGCCATCGCCACCGGCCGCACAATATAAGCATTTAAGATTACAAATTTGATTTACGTTGATTGTGATTGCGCGAATTCCGAAATCAATTTTTCCACTTTTGGCCTTAAGATTTACTTCAGTGTTCCATTCGTTAAGCGCGTCGAAGGCTTCTGTTTCTACAGGGTTGACTGGAAGTTTGACATCAGGAATCACACCGTTAGTAATCTCGATTGGTGTCATTTGAGCAAATGATTCTGGGCTAATTTCTGCTACTTCGAGATTATAAGCGTGAAAGGCTGTAACAGAATCGTTCTCAGCTTTAAACGCGATAATTTCGTTATGTCGGCGCAGGTCCATTGGTTTCATTTTGTCTCTCTAGTTTTCAATCTAATTATAGAATAGCAATCTAAGAGCCAATTGAAAGCAACTTGCTATCGTTCTAAACCATTAAGACTTTAGTACTAGGTTTTTGGCAAACTGATTCGAATCGTTGTGCCAATGTTTTCTTGTGACGAGATTTCGAATTTGCCATTAAGGCGCTCAATGACGCGTTTTGCATGAAGTAAACCGATTCCATTTCCCTGATTGGTGTCTGCTTTAGTTGTGATGCGTTCATTACCAACAACTTTTAATACTTGGTCAGGGATGCCGGTTCCGTTGTCAGCTATGTCAATTCGAATAAAGTTTGAAGCATCAACAATCGCAATGGAAATTTTTGGAGCTGTTACATTTTTTAAAGCGAAAATTGAATTATCAAGAATGTTACTAATGATGCGTTCAAGATCTAATCGTAAACCCAAAGCATTACTGTTGCCAGTGTCGGCGATTACATTGAATCCAATTTTACTGTTTAATACTTTTTTCTCTTTTACGATTTCGTTAATTATATCTGCTAGATTGATTTGCTCTGTTTTTTCATTTTCTCTGCCTGCTTTAGTTCGGTAGCGGGTCAAAATTTTTGTTGCTGTTTCGTCAATACGTTTAACGGCGCCGTCGAAAATTTCTTTGTATTCTGCATCAGGAAACGTGGCTCTTTCTGCAACAAGATTAATCGCTGAAAGTGGTGAGCGAATATCGTGCGCTACTTTTTCGGATACGGTGAGTAAGGCATCAATTCTAGCATCATTGATTTCTTGTAATTTTTTTGATTCTTGTTCCTTGAAGATATTTAGAACAACAAAAGGTATCGCGAAGTATTGAAGAAAGAAAAGTAACGTGACTGAGCGTGATATGTTAATGTAAAAATCGCTAAAGATATAAACTATGCTAATTAAAAAAAGTATAGATGGAATGAGTGATGCGAAGATTATTATTTTCTTTTTTATCGATACATTTAAAAAAATTAAAAATGAAATAACTACGAATAGAACCAACAGATCGTTGAAGCCTGTGACAAGTTTCATGTAATCACCAGTGATATACATATTCATGGCGTTAGCAACAGTGTCTGATATTGGGTAGGCTTTGTAGTCACTACTTCCAATTTTTCCGACGAGATCAAATACGGAATGACTGTATAAAAAACTATATTCGTCATTCGTGCCTAGGATGACCGTTTTGTTTTCAAAATCTAAATCCTTATTCTTTTGATTCAAGACCCAGCCAGCGTCGTAAGAGCCGAAGGTACCTTCAGGAAAAGCTTTGAAGTAAGCCATCTTTGCTCCCCACCAATTCCATGCATATTTGAAATACTCTGGTGGCTTTACGGTAAACCCAAGATTTTCAATTTGCTTGAACTCTCCTCCCGCGCCAATTCTATCAAGTGAGATCATTAAACGTCTTCTTTTGGCATCACGAGGTCCAATTGTCTTATCATAAGTTGTAGTGATTCGAAGTTGACGAGGAAATTGAGTTAAAATTTCGTCGTCACCGATGTCTTCATTTGCCATGCTACTAGTTGCAAACATATAAATATTTTCGTGCGGAGTTAGATATGTCATGAACTCTTTGCGAATATCATTATTGCTGTAGTTTAAATCGCTGTTCGACAAGGCTATGATTAGATGTTTAGGATTATTTTCAAGGATATGATCAATGAGTGTAGTCAATTGAGAAATTTTGAGAGGTCTTTCAAAGTTATTCGCTTTTCCATTTATGTTAATAGTTACAATGGATTTTTCTACTCTTGAGGTGTTATTCAAATATTGTAAGGCATCTCTTGTGAGAGCTTCAACGCGCCCGAACTCGATATCGCGAACAAACCACATCAACGGAATCAGCGCCGCAACCAGCACTAACTTCTTCCATGAAAAAGAGAACCAGCGATTAAACCACTGCATCTGAAACCACCTTGTGATCTTATGATTATGGCTAAATACTCAGATATTTAGTAGCAAACGAAGTTCATGTGAAATACTTAGGTCTAGAGGTACCGACTTTCGTCTCTGTAATTCGATGAAAACTTGTCTAGGTTTGTTTAGAAATGTTTGCGGAAAATATGATCAGAATACTAAACTAATAACGTTAAGGAACAAAAGCAACGTGGTTATCAACTCATGAAGATTAAATTTTGGGGAGTTCGTGGATCGCTTCCGAGCAGTTCAAGTCCGACTGAAACAAAAGAGCAGTTTGCTCTTTTGTTGCGTGAGTTTTTGGATAAAGGCTATAAGTCTCCCTCTGAAATTGATACTTTTCTTTCTGAAAAAAAACTTGTTGATATAAGCGGTTATGGTGTTGCGACGACGTGTGTGCAAGTTGATGGTGACGGGCAAACGTTAATTATCGATGGTGGCAGTGGCATCAAATACTTAAGTGATACGTTAGCGCAGAATCGTTTTGCGCAAAAAGAATATCACATTTTAATTACTCACTTTCATTTTGATCATATTCTTGGATTGCCATTCTTTGCTCCGCATTTTATTTCTGGTTGCACGGTTAAATATTATTGTGTGCAACCTGAGTGCGAAAAAATTGTGAAAGATCTTTTTCAAAAACCAATTTTTCCTGTTGGGTATGAAGATCTTAAAGCTGACATTCAATTTATTAAGCTTTCTCCGTATGAAAAACGCTACATCAATGGTTTTGCGGTAACCCCTTATTTACTAGATCATCCAGACCCATGTTACGGTTTTCGTATTGAACACGGTGGTAAATCGTATGGTCACGCGGTTGATACCGAAGCTGTGCGCACAACGGCTGAAGAGCTTGGTAAAGATGCCGGGCTTTACGAAAATTTAGATTTGATGTACATCGATGCGCAGTACGAAGAAGACGAAATGAAACAGAAAAAAGGTTGGGGCCATGGAACTTTTGAAAGAGCTTTTAATCTTTGCGGCAATTTTGCTATTAAACAAGTCTACGTGGCTCACTATGATCCTTCTGCTACTCTTCAGGACATTCAGAACATCAAAGAGCGAGCTCGCATTGCCTTCGAAAAACATCCCGCCAAAGAAACAACGACTTGGGATTTCGCTTATGAAACGCAAGAAGTCGAATTAAAATAGTCCCTTTTCAAAAATTAAATTAACTTTTTTATTATCAAGCGTTGAATCCACTTCTTTGTATTCAACGTTTTCTGGCCAAACAAAATCGTTATCTGAATCTGATTCTGTGATTTGTTTCATAAAGCCTGTCCAAATAGGCACAGCTGCTCCGCCGCCAGTCAGCACCGTCGCTAAGCTTTGATCAAAACCAATCCAAACAATTGCTGTTGTGCTGGGAGTGAATCCTGCAAACCAGGCGTCTTTTCCGTCTGAAGTTGTTCCGGTTTTTCCGGCTGCAGGTTTTTTGAATCCTGATGCAGCTACATATTTACCAGTGCCTGATCGCAGTGTTTCTTTCATCATTCCAACTAAAATAGCTGTTTTAGTTTTATCTGATTTACTTTCGGGTTTTGGTTCGAAGTTCGCAGTGGCTTCAAAAAGTGATTTTCCTGATTCATCAAAAGCTTTTTCGATAAACGATAATGGAATTTGATCACCTAAACGCGAAAAATTACTGTAAGCTTGCAACACTTCAAGCGGAGTGTGCTGACTTGCACCTAACGAAGTCGCCGGAAGCGGTGTCATCTCAGACGTTAAACCTAACTTGTGCGCAAGCTCGATTAATTTTTCGATTCCAACCTGATACGCCACTTGAGCTGTCGGAGAATTTAAACTTTCTTTCAGCGCATAAAAGTAGGGAACTTCGCCGCGAAATTTTTTGTCGTAGTTTTCGGGCTTCCACGATTTTTTATCACGATCAAACTTCCATTCAAAAGCTTGATCAATCAATACAGTTGTGGGTTTTACGCTTGATTCGTTTGTTAATCCATTTTGTAAGCCTGCTAAGTAAACGAAAGGCTTAATTAAAGAACCCACTTGGCGTTTCGCATATAAGGCGCGATTGAACTGTGATGTGCGAAAGTTTTGTCCGCCGACGAATGAAGTGACAAAGCCTGACTGGTTATCAACAGATAAAACCACACCTTGAAGTTCTAAGCCGCCAGCTTTTTTCTTAATTAAAGATTTTTTTGTCTCGGTTAAGTTTTTAATTCCGGCTTGTAACGATTTTTGAGCTGTTTCTTGAATTGTTAGATCTAAACTTGTGTAAAAAGTTGTGCCTTCAACAGCGATTCCTAAATCAGTCGCTTGTTTTCTAACTGCTTCAAAATAGTAAGGTGCTGTTTCAGATGCTTTTGCGATTGTTGGAGCAGGCATGGGGTAATCGTTAGCTTTGTTAAACTCATCTTCTGAGATTAATTTAAGTTCTTTCATCTTTGTTAAAACTAAGTGCCTGCGTGTTTGAGCTTTTTCTGTTTTTTTCCATGGATTATTTAATCCTGGGTTGTTGATGATCGCCGCTAATAGCGCACATTCTGGCAATTGCAACTGATTGATTGGTTTTCCGAAATAATATTGGCTGGCAGCGCCAAAACCGCGAACTTGAAAGGCTCCGTTTTGACCCATGTAGATGACATTTAAGTAAGTTTGTAGAATTTCGTCTTTGCTCCACTTAGATTCAAGTTTGACGGCCATATAAAGTTCTTTGGCTTTGCGTGAAAAAGTTTTTTCTGGAGTTAAGAAATAATTTTTTACTAATTGCTGCGTGATCGTTGATCCACCTTGAGCTTTTCTTAAGGAGATAATGTTTTTAATCGCGGCTCTGGCAAGACCCGTGATGCTAATGCCTGAATGATCTAAAAAATCATTGTCTTCGATCGCGATGACTGAATTCAAACATTGCACGGGGTAATCAGCTAATTTCAATTCTTCTTGCATCAGAGGTTCGTTATTTCGAAACTGCGCAACCATCACAGGATCAGTTTGTGCGGCGGTAACTACTCTTGTTGGTTCAGCTTTGAAAATTTGCTGAATGACGTTCTGATAAACCACGGCCACATAGCCATCGGTGCTAGTTTCGTTCTTCCAATGAAAGCATGTGGAATCCTGCATCAGAGAAATTCCAAATAAGTTGCTGCAAGCTTGCGCTTTAAGAGTGATGAAATCTCCGGCTAAAATAGCCTGTTCTTCTGTTCTTTCGCGGTAACCTTTGTCTAAAAAGCTCTTCTGTACAGCTTTTGCATCGAATTTCTGGTTAATTTTGTAAGAAAGCCCTCTCGCATAGTACTTTGTCGATTGTAAAATGGCTTGTGATGAGAGTTTGTTTTCAAATTCTTCATTTATGGTTTGGGGAGCATTTTTGGGTGCAATATCGATAGCGCTAACGCTTAGAGATATTGCACTTGTAAGAATAAAAAAACTGGTCTTTAATACTTTTGAAAAGGACATAAGTAATTACAATGATGAAGCTATCTGCAAGTCAAATACAAAGACTGTCTGAAAAAATCTTAAAAGAGTGGAAATCGAATAATCTAATCACGTTAAAGGTTGAAGAAAGCAAAGTTCTTCAAGCCATGAAAGACGCCATCAACGTAGAGTTGCAGGCTGAAATCGCGTTAGAAAAAGATGTTCACGCCTTGATGGATAACATGGAACGAGAAGGCCAAGAATTTCAACGCGGCAAGATGTTTTCTTTATTGAAAAACAAATTAGCCAAAGAAAAAAAGGTGATCTTATGATTCTTTCTGAAGAACGCATCGGCCATTGGGCTAAAGTGATCACAGATAAAGTTTGGGGCGATGATATCGTCGACTTTACTGATGATGACCAAGCTTTAGTCGCTGCAAGAAGAGCGATTGTTCTGTTTGTTCGCGAAGATGCAGAGATTGATACCAAAGCCCGTGAAAAAGTAGCGTCGCTAAAACGCAACGTCATGGAAGGCACCTCTGAATGGGAAATCATGTACAAAAAATATTACGAAGAGGAAAAAAACCGTCGTGGCTAAAAAGAAATCTGTAAAAAAACCAGTTAAAAAAGTTACTCCGAAAAAAGCGGCTCCTAAAGCTAAACCAGCCAAAAAAGCAAAGCCTGTAAAAAAAACTGCAGCTAAAAAACCAGTAGCAAAGAAAACAGCTCCGAAAAAAGCCGTTAAAAAATCTGCTCCTAAAGCTAAACCAGTTAAAAAGACTGCAAAGCCAATTAAAAAAGCTGCGCCAGCAAAAAAAGCTGTAGCAACTAAAGCCGCTCCAAAAGTTGATTACACAAAAGCAATTACTCCATTGGGTGATCGTTTAGTGATTCGCTTAGTAAAGGCTGAATCTGTTTCTGCTGGTGGAATTATTCTTTTAGATTCATCAGCTCCAACAGCAGGTTACCTTAAAGGTGAAGTTTTAGCTGCGGGTCATGGCACTTACACTAAAAAAGGCCACCACAAACTACTTGATGTGAAAATTGGGGACATTGTTTTATTCAATGATTACTCAAGCACTAAAGTTAAATTTAATAATGAAGATTTACATATCGTGCACGAGAACGAAGTTCTTGGTGTGACTAAATAATAAGGGGATATCTCGATGAAATTATCACAACTTTTTACAGCCACGTTAACAGCAGCGTTGTTTGTATCACAAACAGCAGCGGCTATTTCGATTGATTGGACTGGCGGTTACCGCGTTGAATACACAAGCGTAAGTCGTCCTTCATTAGCTAGTGACAAATTAAGCAAAGACTACGCGCTTAACTTTTTATATTTACAACCACGTATCATCGGATCTGATGGCGTAAATATCGTGAGCCGTTTTGATATCATGGGAAGCCAAATTCCAGCTTACAAAAACTCACAATTGGGTTCTGTAATCGGTGGCGGATTAAATGATGGCACTGGAGCTACAGGCACTAATGCCACTTCACAAAATCAAAATTCATCTTCACTTCAAGTGAGCCAATTGTATTTAAACGTAAATCATGAGTACGGCTCTTTATTAGTCGGTCGTACACCAATTGAGTTTGGTTTAGGTATTACTCACAATGCAGGTAAAGGCCAATTTGATCACTGGATGGATACGAAAGAAGTTATTTCGTACCGTTTTGTTGTCGATAATCTTTCAATTGCTCCGATGGTTGCGCGTGTATCACAAGCTGACTTCGGTGGTGGTGTGGCCAACGATCAAATTTATATCGTTGAGTACAACAATAAAGAAGCCGGCGCTCGCGCAGGTTTATTTCACCAAACACGCACGGCAGGGCCAGCATATAATGACTACTCTGTAGGTGAATTGCCAAGTGGCGTTACATCAGCAACAGCAGGTTTAAAAACTCAAACAGTAAATATTTTCTTAGAAAGAAAATGGCAACCGTTTGAATTTAAAATCGAAGCCAGTTTCTTAACTGGTAATACAGGTGTTCAAAATGCATCTGGACAAGAAATCAAAGTCGATTCTTATGCGGTTGTTATGGAAGGTTTATTTCCAGCCGGCGAAAGCTCTTGGGAATACTCTGGTAAAGCCGGTGTAGTGAGTGGTGATAACAAAGATACGACTGACACTTATGAAGGTTACATCTTAGATCGCAATTACGATTTAGGCTTTTTATTATTTAATCATCGTTTAGGTTCAGCAGATATTATTGGTTCTTCGCCGTTACATGCGAATGATACTTTAGGCGCTAACAAATTATCGACGCAAAATTCTGCAGATGATGAAGCTGTAACAAATGCGATGTTTTTTGCTCCGACTGTGAAGTATGCGTACGATGATCAAGTCGATCTTAAAGGTACGATTGTTTACGCTCAGTTAATGAATGCAAAGAAATTTGTAGACATGAAAAAAGACTTGGGCCTAGAATTAGATGTAGAACTTGTCTACAAACCACGTGAACGCGTGACTTGGTCGACAGGTTTCGGAATGTTGATGCCAGGAGCCGCTTGGGAAGGTGGCAGCACTAATAATTTCGACAGTAAGACAACATATGGATTAACGACTAGAGCCGCCATCACCTTTTAGACAACTACAACGTGATGACAGCATGTACGACAGCTTAGGATGACAACTTGAACACAGAATGTGTACTACAGCTGGTGATGTAGGCTTTGAGCAGGGCCGGCGGGGGGAAACTCCCGCCGGATTTTTTTTACCCTTTTCTCGGAGATTTAATGAAACTTTCTAATCACACACAGATTTTTGTTAAACAAAAACGTGAACTCGCTGAACTTTTTGGGTTTGAGACGCGCAATAAATATGAAATTTTAGATGCGCAGATGAACGTTATTGGGTTCTGTGCTGAACAGCAAAAAGGTTTGCTGGGTATGTTGTTTCGTCAGGTGTTCGGGCATTGGCGTTCGTTTGAACTTCATTTTTTTGATAATAATCGCCAACAGATTTTAGTTTCTAAACATCCCTTTAGATTTATTTTTCAAGAGTTTCAAATTGTAAACAACCAAGGTGTTGTTTTAGGTTCGGTAAAACAACGTTTCGGTATTTTTAAAAAGAAATTCGATGTGCATAACCAGCACGGTGATGTAATTTTTGAAATGCGTTCAGGCTTTTTTAATTTTTGGACGTTTCCATTCTTTGATCGCAATGGACAAATGGCCGCACTTATTCAAAAGAAGTGGTCAGGCATGTTAAAAGAGTTATTCACTGATGCTGATAACTTCGTCGTTGAGTTTAAAACTTCAATGCTTACAGAAAATGATCGCTTAATAATGCTCGCTTGCAGCGTGTTCACAGATCTTCAGTACTTCGAGAGAAAAGCTTCGAATAATTATTAGGTTTGGTACGCTGCTCCCCAAAAAGGTACGGCCTACCAAAAGAAAAAAGCCAACTTGTTACAGTTGGCTTTTGATTCAAATCTTAAATTAATCTTTAGATCTTATTGACCCATCGAGCGGCCACCGCGAGTGTTGCCGATTGATGTATTTGAAGGAGCGCCTACACGAACTCCAGCGGCGTTACCTAAGAATTCCCATTGAGATGGGTTTTGACCATCAACTTTTGTAGAAGTTGTAGCTGCACCGCGAGTTCCGCCAGTCACATTTGGGATCGAGTTTGAAGTGCCAGTTGTTGCTGTTGAACCGCGAGTGTTGCCGCGAGTTTTGTTTTCAACTTTGTCAGCATCAGTCGTTGTTGTGCCAGTTGTACCTTGAGGACCCATTGAAGCAAATAAGCTCTTCATTGATGGCATGTAGTTCGTTTGGTAGTAGCGAGCAAAGCTTGTATCTGCAGAGAAAGAATCAGATGTGCGAGCTGCTGCCGAGTAAACTTCAACCATTTGACCTAATTCAGCTTGAGCTGCTTGGGCTTCGCCAACAGTTTGTAAGTACTCTTGTGGTTTGTTCTTTAAAGTTTCAGCCAATTTGTACTGTTGGTTGATTGCTTGAGAACGAGTTTTAGTTTCAGTTTGGATTGCTGATAAAATGTTTTGGCGAATTACACCGTATTCAGAAGGTAAACCATCAAATACATCTTGTAACATGCTCATTGCAGTTTTTGGATCAACATCAGAGTTGAATAACATTTTGCTTAACTCAGATCCAACAACATTTTTAAAGTAACGTTGTACCACGTTAGCAGGGATTGCGTTACGACCAGAGAAGCGAGAAGTTGCACTGTTAAATTCACGAGATAAACACTCTAATTTTGATTCAGAAGATGATACTTCGCAACGGTCTTTGATAGATTCCATTTTGTCTTCGAACTTAGCGATACGGTCTTCGCTTTTAGTTCTTTCTTTTTCTTGTTTTTCACAACGTAAACGGTCACGTTTTTGTGCGCGTGTTTCAGCTTTACCATCGTCACTAAAATCACAATCATAGTCTGATTCAACTTCTGGTTTTGCAACTACTTGTGTGCCAGTCGCAGCGGCAACTTGAGTTGTTGGTGCCACTTTTGATGTTGCAGAAACTAAGTTGGCAGCGAATTTTTCTAATGTCGACATATCTAATACAACTGATTTACATGTGCCATCAGCACAAGTACCAGTAGCTAGTACTTTACCTTCACGAATAAATTGAACTTCTTTGCCGGTGTTGTCTTTAGCTTGGCCAGCTCTTGGTAATGCTGCAGGTTCAGAAACAGCGGCTGTGTGAGAAACAGTTGTCGCACTTGAAGCTGCAGGCGGAGCATTCGTTGTTACTGTTGGCGCTGGGGCTGCCGAAGATCTACCGCCTTGGCCTGATCCGCGAGTTCCACCAGATGTTTCAGAAGATAATTCAAATAAGCCATTTTCTTTATGTAAAGATAAAGAGCTTGATTGGAAACCGTAGTTAGCACCTAGTACCGCTAATAAAGCTGTAGTTAATAACCATTTAGGGGCTTGTTGCTGTTTCATATATCCTCCGTTAAAAAATACTGATTCGTTATTCTTCATAATTGCGAACCTGGCACCATGTCTTAGAGTGAGTCGATGCTGTTAAGTACTGAATTTCAGAAGTAAATTGACGATATTTTTTTCGTTTCAATATGAGACGAGTGTCAAACTTTCGGTTTGGAACAAAAAAAGTCATACATTATGTACGCTCGACTAAAGTGTGAAGTGTAAAAGCACGATTATAAGAGAGATGAAAAAGTATTTACTTCTGTTTTCGCTAGTGATGTTGGCTTCTTGTGAAACTGTAAAAACCAGCATGCGCACGTTGGCCAGCGTAAAACCAAAAAATTACATTATTACTATACATGGATTAAGTGGTTCGCCGCAGTCTTTTGGGGGGCTTTTGCCAGCCTTAGAAGAGCATTTAAGTCAGATTAATCCCAACTATGAATACATTGGTAAAGAATTTAAGTACTCGAGCGGTCAAAAAGGCGCTGAGATTGAACGTTTTGTCAGTGAATTTGAAAACTACTTAATTAAAGAGATTCCTGTATTAAACGACGGCGATAGAATCAGTATCGTGGCGCACTCGCAAGGTGGCCTTGTGGGTTATATCTGGTATTTAAAAACCTTAGACGGTGTCGATTTAAAACAAAAAGCTTATATGGAAAAAGTAAATGGCTTTGTGACTTTAAGTTCTCCGTTTTGGGGGTCGCGCACGACGTTTCTTTTGAAACAATTTATTCCGAGCGAATATGTGCAAAATTTTATTTATGAAAACTTTAATTTTGGTGATCAAGAGGTTACTGATATCACGGCAGCTTCAGAAAAAATTTATGATTACTTCAGTAAGATGGCCTCTAAAACTTCGGTGAATAGTTATTATGATCCGCGTATGTTAAATGTGATTGCGGTTGTGCCAGAAACAAAAGGCGATGAATTAAAGAAAGGTTTTTTGAATTCTATTTTTAGTGATTTAAAAAAACAATTCGTAAAGATTTTTGACTATCGTTTAAATGTGGGGTCTCGCTGGGAGTCTGACCAAGCGGTAAATGTTTCAAGTGGTCGTTTAGGTTTTTATTATTACTCAGATACAATCGTGCAAAATATAACTGGCGAAAAGAAAGCCAATATAGAGATGCCTGATTTTGAATACTCTCGATTTTTTAAAACTGATCCAAAAGTTATCTATGTTGAAGGTGTTCACGCCAATGTGGGCAGTTATCCTAATTATGCGGTCGCTGAAGTTCCAGATATCTGTATTGAGCCAGATAAATGTCAACATCCAACATATATTCATATTCTAAAACATTTAGCAAATTGTGATGATGCAAAAAATCTTTGTCGCATGGATCGTTATAATAATATCGTCAAACAATTAGAAGTGGCTAGAGAGCCTCTAAGTAAAGAATCCAGTGAATCCATTCACTCAGAACTTCGCACGTTTAATTTAGCGTTAGATATTAATTTTCCGAAAAATTTTATTCCGCCTAAAGAGTTACTTGATAGTGGCTCTGTGATGAAGTTTCTTCAGGTTGAATATTTAAATGGTAATGATCCGAAAAAACAATTAGCCGTGGCACAAAGAGACGGGCTTATCAAAAGTATTAGCCCCATTAATTTTCAGATTCGGTTAGGCCGCTTTCGAGAATGGGGCTCGCGTATTGTGAATTATTCGGCTGAAAGAAATCAGCTGAATATTCAAATCACAGGCAATGTTCAATCAGCGGGTGGGCCTGAAAAGGCGATCGATGTGAATAAAAAATATCCTTTGCAGATGATTATTAATATTCCGGGGCTTAAAAAGCGTAAAATGGTTATCCCGCTTCAGCCAAGCTACACAACGTTCTTGGATTTGCAGCTGGATTAAGCTATATCTTGTGGGGTGAAGATCAAGTTTGATGCAGCCCCAAAACCAGAAAATATCAGTACCACAGATTGGATGGATTGGACTTGGCAATTGCGCCAATCGTTCAAATCATTAAACGATTTTAAAACTCACTTTACACTTTCAGAAAATGAATCGATCGCGTTTCGTGCCAACGAATCGCAGGATGCAAAACAGGTCTTTAATATTCGCGCGACACCTTACTATGCAAGCTTAGCTTCAAAAACAATCGAGCAAGATCCTATTCGTCGTATCTTAATGCCACATCAAGCAGAGCTATCAGAACAACTGCAAGCTCAGCTTGACCCCTTAGGCGAACGTAAGAACTCGAACAACCCAGTAGCGCGTGTGGTTCACAGATATTCTGATCGCGCTTTATTTTTAATTACCGATATTTGTTCGGTGTACTGCAGATACTGCACACGCAAACATTTCACCGGCAGTGATCAAGCGTTTATTAAAAACTCTGAATACGAAAATGCGTTAGAGTATTTTAGAAACACAAAAGGTCTTCGCGAAATTATTTTATCAGGCGGCGACCCACTGACTGTTTCTGATCAGCAGTTAGATCGCGTGTTATCAGACTTAAGAAAAATCGAACACATCGAAATTATTCGTATTGGTACGCGGATGCCCGTGGTATCACCCATGCGTGTCACAGAAAACTTAGTTAAAATTTTACGTAAGCATAAGCCCGTGTTTTTAATGACGCACTTTAATCACCCTCGTGAATTAACGGCAGAATCAGCTCAAGCGGTTGAGATGTTTGTTGATCATGGTATTCCGGTGATGAATCAGATGGTGTTATTAAATGGAGTGAATAATCATCCGGCGATTGTTCAGGCGTTATCACGCCGGCTTTTATTCTTACGCGCAAAACCATATTATATGTTTCAGTGCGACCCTTCGATTGGCACTGATCACTTACGCACATCGATTGATGATTCATTAGAAATTCAAAAAGAATTATGGGGCCATTTATCAGGCTTAGCGATGCCAAATTTATCAGTGGATATTCCAGATGGTGGCGGCAAGGCTTACTATGTTCCTCAATTTGAAACTAAAGTGAGCGAAAGCGAACGTCTATTCACCGGGTGGGACGGCGTAGAATCTGTTTATAAAAACCCAAGTTCAAATAAAATCGTTAAGCCTATCGATGCAGAATTGTATATTCCTGAATGGGAAGAAGTTAAAGCATCGAAGAAACCTCAGACAGCAGCTGCACCACTTTTGCATAATCTTATAAGCTAGAGGCATTCGAGTCATATTGCCTCATGGATTAAGCCAAGGAGGCCATGCATGGCGCAAGTTACATCAATTCGAAATGCTAAAAAAGATCATTTGTTAACTCCCGAAAATTGTCTATTTGCATTTATCGATTACCAACCCGAACAGTTTCGCGGTGTCGGTTCAAAATCATCCAGTGAATTATTATTAAATGCGATAACTCTTGGAAAAATCGCCAGAGCTTTTGATGTACCCACTGTTGTTACAACTGTGGGTGTGCAGATGGGAGTTAATCAAGGCACACAAAAAGATTTGATCGATGCTTTGCCGCCGCAGATTGAAATTGATCGTACAACTTTAAATTCTTGGGAAGACGAAAACTTTTTAAGTGCCATCGTAGCCAGTGGCCGCAAAAAAATAGTGATGGCAGGGTTATGGACAGAAGTTTGCGTGGCATATCCGACACTTGATGCGATAAAAGATGGTTATGAAGTTTATCCGGTGATTGATGCGATTGGTGGGGTTACAAAAGATTCTCATGAAGCGGCTGTGCAAAGAATGATTCAGGCGGGTGCAATACCCGTTACAGCTTTAGCGATTGCTTGCGAATTGCAGCGCGACTGGGCCAGAAGCCAAGGTCATGCGTTACGAACAATTATGCAGGATTACTTTAGACAATCACGCTTTCTCAAAGAGAAAGCGCGTGAAAATCGACAATTCGATTTTGATAGAAATGATATTAATAGACCATCGCAAGTAACGCTCTAAGTGTCGTGCGTTCTTGAGAGTTTTTAGCTTCTTTAAGTTCAGCAGCTAATACCGCTGAAATTTCTAAAGCCGAAGCTGGTGTAGCAATGTTAGCCGCACGGAAAGTCATAAAGCTTGTGATAGCAGCTTTTCTTTCATCCATAGAGCGAACGAAGTCACCTTGTGATTTAGTGATGGCGATTTTCTTTAATAAATCGATCACATAAGTTTCAACATCTAAATTAGCTTCTGAAGAGAAGTAATAAGCATTCGCTGGATCGTGAGCTAAGTTAGCAGCAACACGTTGACGAACTTTTGCAAAAGTAAAAGTTTGAACGTGAGTTACAACTTCAGCGTGTTTTGTTTGTAAAGCCTCAAGTAGTTCAACTTGTTTATTAGGATCTAACGAATTGAAGTAAGCTGTTGTTTGCGCCCAGCTTTTAATGAACGAAATGTTCGCCGCTAATTGCTCAACAGGAACTTGCGGAGCTGATTGGCTTGTGAAGATGTATTCTAAGCTAGATAAAGTTTGTTGACGTAAATTAGTTTCGTTGAAAATTGTGTTTTCTAAAATGCCCGGAGTTACATTTTTTAACGATTTTAAATTATTTGTCGTCATGTAACGTAAACTTTGTGCGCCAGCAAAAGCGTAGAAATCAAATAACGCAGATTCACGAGTAAAGAAATCATCACGAATAGCTTCGAAGCTTTCTTGAGTGGCAACGTCTTGAACCGGAGCTAGTGATGATTGAACATCTTTTAAAGCTTCAGTTAAGCTTTTCATAAAGCCTAATGTGTATGTTGGCTTTTCAATTAATTGAATAGTTTCTAACATCCAGTTGTAAGGATTTGAACCCGCATCGTAACGGCTGCAAGTTGGATCAACACCACCTGCTGTGTTATCAGCGTCATCATCGCTACAAGCTGGTAATACAGGGCTGTTTGCTATAGTTTCACCGTTATTGTAAACAGCATCTAAGAACTGACGATCGTATTCTAAGATCGGACCATTTGATGTATCAACGCTATCAAAGATAGGGCGCTCTAAGTTGTAATGGTTGTAATCCATAATACTTGAAGTGAATTGGCCATTTTCATTAACCAATGAACCTTTAAAGTTATGACCCATACCAAGACCGTGACCCACTTCATGCATAATAACGGCTTTTAATACGTCACGCGCTAAGATGTGAATTTCGGCTTCAGATTTTTGATTTCCGAACAAAACGATTTTTGAAAGATCACGAAAACATCCAAAACGTAATGGTGAACCCATAAATGTTTTAGAAGATAACCATTTTTCTTGTTTCGCAATTCGTGCTGTCGCTTTTTCTTCGCGATCTGCGAATTGAGCGTCAGTCCAATATTCTTTAGCTGTTTTTAACCAAGAAAATGGAATGTAAATGTTTGAATGTGATTGAATACCAGTTAATGGATCAACAGCTTGTGATTCGTAAGCCGCATCGCCATCTTGCACGTTATCCCAAACAATCACGTTGTAACGAGGATCACCAAGTTTTGCATCAGCCGGTAATTTACCAGCGAAAACTAAACCATCAGTGCCCCACATTTTTTGAAAGTAACGGTTCCAGCCTTCAACAGAATTTTTAACATCACCTAAGATGTCGTCAGGAACGTTTGCTGTCACATACCATTTTACTGATTTGTTTTTATTAAGATCATATTTGAAAGCTGCAGGGGCTGATACGCGGCCGTCATCTGTGTTACGAAATACGGGAAACCAAGCTAAGAATTCATAACGTTTAGCTAAAGCTTCAGTTTCTGTTAACCATAAAGGTTTAGTGTCAGCATTTACTAAGTTATCACGCGGAAATAAACTTTCCATGTGTTCAACGATATCACCTTTTAATGTTTCAATTGATGATTCCATTAATAAGTAATTGCCGTTCGGATCAAACTGAACTGAACGTAACCAAGCCGTGCGTGTTTCATCAGTTGGTGAACCCCAAAACATTTGGCGCAAAACTGGAGACGGTTGTGCGATAGCAACAGTGATTGTTGTTTCAGTTTCTTCAGAAATCGTGAATTCGTTAATTAAACGTTCAGGTTTATTCACGTCAGATTCAAACTTCCAAGATTGATCAGCAACTAATTGTAAGGTGTTGCCCACTTTGCGAAAGAAAGCAATTTCATGACCCATTGAATACACTTGGTCATATAACATTGAATCAGCATTAAAAATTGTCGAGTGCTGTAAGTCAGCGCCGTATAAAAACTGACGGTCAAAGATTTGATCTTTGTTAAAAGTAACAACAGTTTTTACTTCTTTAGTTGATGGGGTCATGTGTTCAGCCCACTGGTTTACAGGTGCTGTTGCTTTCAAGTTGTGAGATAATTCAACTTGCTGCATGTCTGCAACAACTGGATCTTTTGATTTTTTTCCGCAAGATGCGAAAGCGAACGCCAAAACTAAAACTAAAGACAATTGCAATTTCATAAGAAATCCCCTCATGTGTGAGGAAGAGTTACTCCCAATGCCTGCAAAACTCAATGCTATTTAAGTTATAATACGATAATCAAAATTCATGAATGAGATGCTGCTTTAATAAGCTGGCCAAAGCTGTTAAGAAGTCTTAAAGCCGCTCTAGGCGGGCATACTTAGCGACGAACTTCTTGATCGTATTATCTTGAAATAACACACTAATCTTTAAATTCTCGCCAGAACCTTCGGTCGCAAAGATAGAGCCTGCGCCAAAAGTAGGATGACGCACTTTCATTCCCTTAGAGTAGCCATCTTTAGAAGATGACGCTGCTTGTGAGTATTCGTCGTAATCAGGAAAGCTTTGTGAATCATCAAAAGAACCTGATTTCTTGCCGTAGCTGTTGGTTTGGCCAAAGCTTCCGTACGAGTCGTCGTTATTACGTGAACCATATTTAGAGGCAAAGCTGTTTACGCCAAAGGCTGTAACAGCAGAAGTTTTGTTGATTAATTCTTTTGGAATTTCTGCAATGAAACGTGAAACCGGATTCATTTGTTCTTGGCCCCAGACACGGCGAAGTTTTGCATGGGTCATCCAAAGCTTTTTACGGGCACGAGTCATGCCCACGTAAGCCAGACGACGTTCTTCTTCAAGATCATGGCTTTCGATCTCGTCAGCACCACCACGAATTGATGGAAACAAACTTTCTTCACAGCCCACGATAAACACGTAAGGGTACTCTAGGCCTTTTGAAATATGTAAGGTCATCATTGTCACAGCATTGAAATTTGCATCAACCTGGTCTTGATCAGACGCTAATGTCATCTCTTCTAAGTAATTTGATAATGTCGCTTCATCGCCGCGTTCTTTTTCGAACTGCACGATGGCGTTATCTAATTCTTCTAAATTGTTGATACGCGCTTCAGCTTCAGGCGTGTCTTCTTTTTTTAACATCTGAACGTATTCAGTGCGATCTAAAACGATGCTGTAAAATTCAGAAAGTTTGAAGCTGTCTTTTTGTGAAATTAAACCTTCAGCGATTTCGAAAAAACGGCGAAGTTTACTTGTCGTTCCGGCATTAAAATCACGGCTATCAATGGCCTTTTGAATCGCTTCAAAGAATGAAATTCTATCGTTAGCTGCGATTTCATCAATGCGTTCAACCGTCGTTTTACCGATACCACGCGCGGGTGAATTGATAATGCGTTTTACAGCAATATCGTCTCTTGAATTCATCGCCATTCTTAAATACGCGATCAAATCTTTAACTTCGGCGCGTTCATAGAATCGCATACCACCGATTAAACGGTAGGGGATAAGTAAAGTTCTTAATTGTTCTTCAAGAACGCGTGACTGCGCATTCGTACGATAGAAGATGGCAAAGTTATTTAAACTTTCGCCCGTGTTCATTAAATCTTCGATCGATTTAGCCACGTAGCGGGCTTCGTCGTATTCGTTACGCTCTTCGCGCACTTGAATTAAATCGCCAGGTTCGTTGTTCGTAAATAATGTTTTATCTTTGCGTTCAGTATTGTTCGCAATCACTTTCGTGGCTGCGGTTACGATGTTGGCACTTGAACGATAGTTTTCTTCTAATTTAACAACGGTCGCATTCGGAAAATCTTTTTCGAAATCAAGGATGTTGCTGATATCAGCTCCACGCCAAGAATAGATCGATTGATCTTCGTCACCCACTACACATAAGTTTTTGTGAGCTTGTGCTAATTGTTGAACCAGTAAGTACTGAATACGATTTGTATCTTGATACTCATCGACCATGATAAAGCGAAATTTTTGTTGGTATTCAGCCAGTAAGTCTGGATACATGCGAAATAGGTCGTAAGTTTTTAATAAAAGATCATCGAAGTCTAAAGCATTAGCGCGCTTCATTTCTTCTTCATAGCGAGTGTAAACTTCTAACGTTTTTTGATCAATCACGTTTTTAGAATTTTGCCCACGCATGTTTTCAGGAGCTAAACCTAGCATTTTTGAATTGCTGATACGGCTTTGAAAACTTTTTGGCGGAAACATTTTATCGTTGATGTTTAACGCCTGCATCACTTTTTTAATTTGCGCTAATTGATCGCCAGAATCATAAATTGTGAAAGGTCTTTTGTAATCTAAAAGTTCAACGTGGCGACGCAAAATGCGCACACAGAAACTATGAAAAGTACTGATCCATAAATCACGAGTTACAGGTACGCCGATCTCTTGAAGTAGGCTGTAAATACGGTGTTCCATCTCTTGGGCGGCCTTATTTGTGAAGGTCACGCAGAGGATTTCTTCAGGCGCACAAACCCCCGAACCGATCAAATTAGCCATACGATGAGTCAATACACGGGTCTTGCCAGAACCGGCTCCGGCTAAGATTAAAAGGGCACCGTCTAAAGTTTCGACAGCTTTCTTTTGAGTAGGGTTCAAATTACGTGTAAGGTTTTCACTGACGCTCATAAGGGGATAATTAGTACCCCTGAAAGTAGAGAATTTCAGCGAAATACTCTATATTGACGCAATGAATTTCACTCGAGTTTCTATGCTTTTTTTAGGTGCAGTCTTAGTCGGTTTAATGGGCTGTAAACCAGCATCGCCAGAGGCTCCGGCCAGTGGGGATATCTCGGTGCAAATCCCGTTGTCTGAAAATAACGGCGATATCAATAATAGCGATGCCAGCTACGGTTTAAAAACAGTCACTCTAAAAAATATCGAAACTTTACGCGAAGTGCGCGGTCAGTACGCTCGATTTTTTCTAGCGCCAGGTCTTGTTGAAGGCCAATTAAATGGAGCTTCTCCGATTGCGTATTTTGCGAAGACAAAAGATCAAACGTATATCGCTAAAGATGTTGTTTCATTACAAATGGCTACGATCTATTACCACATGCAAAATTTAATCACGTGGGCGCAAGATTTAGGTGTTTCAATTAAATCGCCAATGCCAGTGGGAATAAATACTAAAATTAAAGGTGATGAGGCCTTACAAAACAATAACGCTTTTTATGATGGTCGTTCAAAAGCGATGTTATTTGTGCCTTATACGTCTGACGAAATGCCGATTTCGGTAAATGCGGGTATTATTGCGCATGAATTTTTTCATTCTATCTTTTTTAATAAAGTTTTAGGGCCGATCAGCCAAAAGCAAAAAGCCACGTCACAAAGAATTTCTGATTTAACCGTTCATAGTTATGAAGGGTGGAGTAAGCAAAAAACTTTCATCCAATTAGATTTATCTGAAGAAGAATTATTTAATGAGACTTACATTCGCGGTATCAATGAAGGTTTAGCCGACTATTGGGGTTGGGCTTACACCAATGACCCTGATTTTTTAAAATGGTCTTTATCAAGCCATGCAAAAAAACGTACTTTAACCAAGCAAGCACAAGTGAGTTATAAATCAGATCGCGATATCGAAGCCGCTGTTGTCGAAGCTAAAAATATTGGTGATGATCCATCAATGGCGTTATCAAATTATATTTATGATATCGGCACACCGTACGCGCGTTTTTTAAAAGAACTTGTTTATATCAAAATGCAGCATTCTAATATCTCGTTAGCCGATGCTAAACGCCAAGTGAATGTGTTTGTGATTGGCTTTGTGCAAGACTTAGCAAAATCAGCCTTGAAACTTAAAACTAAAGATAAACTTTCAACTCAAGATTTATTCTTAGCGGTTGATGAACATGATTCAGGTTTGCAATCTAAAGAGCAATGTGAATTAATCATTCAGTATTTAAATGCTCCGTTAGAAAAAGCTGATGTTATCGCCGCTAAGTATACTTGTGCTAAAGATTTCGAAGCTTATAAGGTGATTAAACCATGATGCTTCGTTTTTTAGTTTTTTTAGGCTTAAGTTTTTCTACTTCATTGGCCTTAGCTCAACATGAGCTGCAAATTTTTGTTCCTGGTGTTCAGTTTCGCTATGAAGAAGGCTCTGATCAGCAGCTTGATTTACGCAGCTACACGCATTACGCCGCTAATTACATGTATGAAAGTGTTTTATTAGGTGTCGAATACAACACCAACGAAGACAACACGGGCATGACATCTTTAGGTGTGAGATCTAAAAATAAAGAGTGGAATGGCTTACTTGGTTATAGTTTAGCTAAGCTTGAATTTCAAAATGTAGCTCGTAATACGAACATTGAAATTTTAGGTTTTGTCTTGGCGGGTAAAACTGAAGCCGATATCACAACTTCATTAAACGGGCAGGCGAAAACCAATACTTCAGAGGCGCAAAGCGTGTTTGGTGTGGGTGGTTTAATATTTTTCAGATTAGATTATTTCATCGCAGGCCTTGATACACGTATGATGCAATCAAGCGCTTTTCTACCAAAATCGGTGTTTGTGAACACGATCAAATTAGGCGTAAATTTTAAGTTTTAAAACATAAAAAAAGGCGACTATTTCTAGTCGCCTTCATTCAATTTAAATTTCTTAAAAACTATTTAGAAACTTTTTGTACGAAAGCAGAAGTTAGGCGATTTTTTTCGACTAATTCTTTTTTGTACTCTTGTGCATCGTTAAAGCTGTTAAACATGCCCACTTGAACGCGGTACATTGTTTTACCATTTACGTTTGCAGCAACCGCATTAGCTTTGTAACCGCGAGCTACTAATGATTCAGTCATTTTGTTAGCTTCTACTTCAGACGGGTAAGAACCAACTTGCACTGTGTAATTCTGCATTGTTTTTGCTTTTGCAGAAATACTTGCAACTTCTCTTGCCGATGCAGCTTCAACGTCATCTTCATGCATTGGAATATCTTTTACATCTTTAACGTCAGCTTTAACTGTTTTTACATTTTTAGTTGCGGCTTGGTTCGTGTTCGTTGCAGTTTTGCTGTGAATTTGCATTGGTGCTACGTTAACTTCTTTAACGTCTTTTGTGACTTCACCGTGAGCATCGCCCGAAGCTGTTGCTCCAGTTGCAGCGCCGTGAATAGCTTCTCCGTTTTGTGCTTGATCGCCTTCAGCCGAAAATTCTTCAGCCATTTTAGCTACGTCAGCATCTGTGATTTCGCTTTCGTTCGTGTTAGTTGTTGCTTCAGTATTAGCAGCCGCTTCAACTTCTTTACGCTCGTCAGTTTTTTTGTTGGGTTCAAGTAACGCAAGACGGTGTTGGTTGTCTGAGTACTTTTTGCCTACAAACGTTCCGATTGAGAACGAAAATAAAGAGATAAAGAAAACTAGTGCTAGTTCAATAATGCGATTTGTATTCATTGTCATAAATTGCTTCCTACCTAATTTGGGTATAGCTTACATCTTATCAACAGGCGGAATCTATGGGAAAGTCTAGTTTTGACTCAGTACGATCAAATGAAATTTATAATGAAGCCATGAAAGCCGTTATGGCTGGCAGGTCTTGTTTGCTGGGGTATTTTGGCAAGATCAATAATATCGAAGAAAAAGATAAGTCAGCAGGTCTAGTTAGCGAAGCCGATCGCGAAAGCGAAGCCTTAATTAAAGGTATGTTGGCTAAAGCATTTCCTGATTTTGATTTTTTAGGTGAAGAGTCAGCTTACCTAGAAGGCAATGATAACTTCACAGCATCAGAGCGCCCACGCTGGATCTTAGATCCTTTGGATGGCACAACAAACTTTGTGCATAAGTTTCCTATATTTTGTATTTCGCTAGCTTTAGAAGTTAACGGAGAAATTGAAATCGGTATTATCGATATGCCGATGTTGAATCAAACTTTCACAGCGATTAAGGGACAAGGTGCTTGGTGCACTCAGCCTGATGGCACTCGTGAGAAGTTATCTGTTTCTAAAACTACGCAATTTGAACAAGCGTTTATGTCGACAGGTTTTGTGAATGAAAAACGTGAAGTTTTATCAGAGCAATTACGTATTTTTGAAGATGTGGTTTGGAAAGCGCAAGCGATTCGCCGCCCTGGTGCTGCCGCTTATGATTTAGCTTTGATTGCTGCAGGAGTTTTCGATCTTTACTGGGAAAAGAATTTGAAGCCTTGGGATTCTGCTGCAGGGCTATTATTAGTGCGTGAAGCGGGTGGAGTTGTGGTCACTTTTGAAGGTGAAAATTACGATCCGTTTAAGAAGTCTTCGATTGCTGGCAACTCGACTATCGTCGAGAAATTTCAGCGCGAAATTCAACCGATTATTAAGAAATAGTGGTTCTCGCCGCTGCGCGGGCTCGCCATCCTGGCTGGCCTTTCTGACGGCTTCCTGCCGTCAGAGAATTAGTTCAATTTTTGTTTTTCAATCTTTTGTCCTGTCATTATTCCGTCATCTTTTTGTCATAGTTTTGGTTATTTTTTGCCGAGACTAAAGTTCAGTCATCAATATTTAGATCCTCAAATGTAATAATTTTGACGGTATGAAAATCTCTCTAGACTTTCATCACTGGTGGCTTTCTGTCATTCGACAAAGGTCTATTTGGCATTGGCGTTGCTTTGTTATGATATTGGTAAAAGAAGTTTTCATGGAGGAAAACGTGGCTGAAGATAAAGCGACAAAGACAGATGCAGCAGGAGCCGGCGATGCAGCCAAGAAAGCAGGACAAAAGCCTATGGTCTTAATTGGCCTGGTTGTTGTGAACATGCTTGTGGTTTTAGGGGTAGGTTTTATGGTTTGGAAAGGCCAAAAAGCTAAAGATGCTCACGAATCAGTTGATCACGTAGTGGCTGGTGAAGAGAAAACTAAACTTAAAGAAGATGCTCTTAAAGAAACTGAAATTGGTAAAGTTATTCCATTAGAAACATTCGTTGTGAACTTAGCAGGATCTAAAGGCCGCAAAGTTTTAAAAGTGAATATGGAATTAGAAGTTAAGGGTAACAAAGAAGGCGACGGCAATATCATCGCTGAAATTGACACTCGCAAAGCGCAAATCCGCGATTTCATTATTATTATCTTATCAAGCAAGTCATACGAAGAAGTATCAACTAAAGATGGTAAAGACTTCTTAAGAAATGAAATTAAAGACAATATTAATACGTTTTTATCTAAAGGGAAGATCACAAACGTGTTCTTCACAGAAATTATCTACAATTAGTTAATAGATAAAGAGCAAGTTTTGGACTGGAAGTCCAAAGGAGACTGTATGAATCAAATTCTATCGCAAAGTGAAGTTGACGCTCTATTAGCTGCAGTAAGTGACGGCGATTTAGGTGGCGGTGATTCAGGATCATCAGGTGGTAGTTCTGGTGGTGGTGGCGGCGGTGGCAACAACGGCGGCTCTCAGATTATCAGTGGTGGTAAAGATAAAAATGTTATCGCCTATGATTTAACTTCGCAGGATAGAATTATTCGTGGAAGACTTCCGCAATTAGAAGTTATCTACGAGAAATTCATGCGCGCGTTTCGTGTATCATTATCTTCAGCATTAAGAAAAATTGCATCAATCACATTAACATCAACAGAGTTTATTAAATTCGGCGAGTTCATCAACACCCTCCCGATTCCAACTTGTATGAGCGTTTTACGTTTTAATAATCTTCGTGGATCTGCCTTATTCGTGATCGAAGCTAAACTAGCGTACGCGTTAGTAGATTCTTTTTTCGGTGGTTCTGATCGTCCATACTCTAAGTTAGACGGTAAAGAGTTCACGCCGATTGAATTACAGATCGTTAAAAAAGTTGTAGAACTTGCGATCGGTGATTTAGAGCAAGCATGGTCAACAATCGAAGTGATCGGTTGTTCGTTTCAACGTACCGAGATCAATCCGCAGTTCGTGGGTATCGTGCCCCCGACAGATGTGGTTATCGCATCGACGTTTGATGTTGAGTTAGAAAACATCAACGGAACAGTTTCAATCGTTATCCCCTACGCGACGATCGAGCCGATTAAGCAAAAATTATCAACGGGTTTCCAAGTGGAGTCAGATCAAACTGATAAAAAACTTTGGACGGCGATTATTAAAGAACAATTATTAGATACAGTTGTCGACATCAAAGTAAATCTTGGTGAAACACAAATTCAATTAAAAGACATGATGGATCTTAAAGTGGGCGATGTAATCCCATTAACTCAAGATTCTTCGGGTGAATTAGATATCCAAGTCGAGGACGTTAAAAAGTTCAAAGGCTATTACGGAATTCACCACGGCACAGTGGCAGTACAAGTTACGAAACAAATTGAGAAATAATTTACTAAGTTAACTAACACGGAGGAAGACAACATGAGTAACGATCCAATGGATAAAGTGCTAGAGCAGCTCGAAGAACAAGAGCTGGGCGGCGGAAGCAGCAGTGGTGGCGGCGGTGGCTCGGCTACTGGTAATGCTACAAAAGACAGAAATCTAAATTTAATTTTAGATATTCCATTAAAAGTAACAGTAGAACTTGGCCGCACGAAAATGCCGGTGAGTGAACTACTTAACTTAACTCAAGGTTCAGTGATCGAGCTTATGAAATTAGCCGGTGAACCAATGGAAGTTTTAGTGAATGAGAAATTAATCGCCCGCGGTGAAGCCGTGGTGGTGAATGAAAAATTCGGGGTTCGTTTAACTGATATCATCAGCCCGACAGAAAGAATTGAGCAATTAAAATGATGAAAAAAGTAATTCTATCGGTATTCGTAGTTTTAACAGTGGCTTTTGCTAGTCTTGCGCAAGCAAGCGAAACAAGTGCGGCGACAAATTCTGCAGCTGCAACAGCAACTGAAGATCAACCGTTGTCTGCTGAAATCACTAAAGCTCCTGCGACGCCAGAAAGTCAAATTCCATTGAAATTGGAGAAAGCTTCGGTTTCTCAAGAACAAACTTCGCAAACTGGTAAATTATTTTTAACGTTATTTGTACTTGTCGGCATGGGTGGCGCAGGTGTTTTCTTAGCTAGAAAGTATGCTTTCTCTAATAAAATTAACAAATCCAACATGCAAATCAAAGTTTTAACTCAACATCACTTAGGTGCGAAAAAATCATTAGCTATTATCCGTGTGGCTGGTGAATCAATCCTCATTGGTGTTACAGATCAAAACATTTCGATGATTAAATCATTATCTTTAATTGATGATGAAGTTCCGGCTGAATTACCTTCACAAAGCTTTGCAGCAACTATGTCTGCAGGTGGCGGTGATCAGATCGTGCAAAGTAAAGAAATCACTGAATTAGCTTCTGAAGTTGAAGATGATTTTTCTTTTGCTGGTATTAAGACTAATGTTTCACAAAAACTTAAATCTATGAGGAATTTTCAATAATGATTAAGCGATTATCAATTGTTGCATTCTTTCTTTCATTGTTGATAGGCACTTGGGCTTTTGCTCAGGTGACTTTACCGACAGTGAGTTTAGGATTTAACAATACAAAAAATCCAGGTGAAGTTGTTAATGCCATCAAAATGGTTTTAATGATGACGGTATTAACGTTAGCACCGGCAATCTTAATTATGATGACGGGCTTTACGCGCATCTTAATCGTATTATCTTTTTTGCGCCAAGCGATGGGTGTTCAGCAGTTGCCACCGAATCAACTTTTAGTTGGTTTAAGTTTATTCATAACATTTTTTGTGATGAACCCGGCGATCACTGAAATTAATCAAAAAGCGTTACAGCCATATATGGCCGGCACCATCGCACAAGATGTGGCTTTTGATAATGCGATCACGCCATTGCGTCGTTTTATGTTTTCACAAACGCGCGACACTGACTTGGCTTTATTTTTAAAATTATCTAAGATCGAACAACCTAAAACACGTGCTGATGTGCCAACTTTAGTGTTGATTCCTTCTTTTATTATTTCAGAACTTAAAACGGCATTTATGATTGGTTTTATTATTTTCTTACCGTTCTTAATTATCGATATTTTAGCAGCCTCTGTGTTGATGTCGATGGGTATGATGATGGTTCCACCAGCGGTTATTGCACTTCCTTTTAAAATCATGTTGTTCGTAATGGTAGACGGTTGGACTTTATTGATTGGTTCAATGGTAAGAAGCTTCGGCTAGGCCAAAGGCCTACAAAGGAATATATGGGTGAAGATATTATTTTACAATTAGGACAAGATGCTTTGAAAACGATGGCGATGTTATCAGCGCCATTGCTATTAAGCACCCTAGTCATTGGTCTAATTATCAGTATTTTTCAGGCTTTAACGCAAATTAATGAAAATACGCTGACCTTTGTTCCTAAGATGATTGTCATTGCAATAGTGCTTGTTTTAGCTGGTCCTTGGATGATGGATGTAATGAAAAATTACACCGTAAATCTATTCGAGAACATGGCCACCATGGTGAGGGAACAATAATGTTTTCAGTATCGCAGCTGAACGAAGTTCAATTGATCGCATTCGGGCTTATTTTGCTCCGCATGTCGGGCTTTGTCTTTACGGCTGCCATCTTTAATTCGGCCTCAGTCTCTGTTCCGGTTAAAATTTTATTTTCATTAGTTTTAACGATGACTGTTTTTAACAGTGTAACCAGCGGTCCAGTGTTAGTGGCGTTAAAAGAATTAGATAACACTTTAATTACACTTGCAGCCAAAGAAGTTTTTATCGGTATTTCGATTGGTTTCACGACACGAATTTTCTTCTTTGCCATCGCTATGGCCGGAGAATTAATTTCTGTTTCAATGGGCTTAGGCCAAGCGCAAATTTTTAATCCGATGATGGGTTCAATGGGTAATGTGATGGAGCAATTTTTCGTAGCTCTTGCGACATTACTTTACATGGGCTTAAACGGTCATCATTTCATGATTCAAGGTTTAGTAAATAGTTTTGAAGTGGTGCAGTTATCAACGACATCAATTAAAGCTATTGGTTTTTATGAAGTCGCAAAATACGCGCAAGAATTTTTCATTTTCGGAATCAAAATCGCAGCTCCGGTGATGATTTCAATGTTAGTTGTGCAAATTGGAGTTGGTATTCTTAGCCGTGCTGTTCCGCAGATTAATGTACTTATGACAGCGGCACCTATTACGATCTTATTAGGCATGGGCATTTTATTTATTAGTTTACCTTTGATGGTTTTACAACTTAACGGTTTGTTAGAAGTATCAACGACAGAGTTATTTAAATTTATAAAGATGATTTAGTTTTTACTAAATCGGATTAATTCTAGGAAGGAATTAGTTTGGCAGACGACAGTCAAGACGACAAAACAGAACAGGCCACGGACAGCCGCCGGGAAGAATTCCGTAAGCGCGGTCAAGTGGCAAGCACCAAAGAATTGGGTACGGCGCTAGCATTTCTCGCCGCTGGTGGTCTGTTATATGTTCTGGCTCGTTTTTTCTTTGCTAATATTTCAGAAGTTTTCGAAGTGACTTTTGGTGTTTCAATGTTGAAATTCGTAAAGGCTGGCGAATATTCAGATTTATTATGGTTTGTCGGTAAAAAATTAGTTTTATTAATTAGCCCAGTGATGTTTGGTACTTTAGCTATCGGCGTTGCTTCTAATTTAGTTCAAACAGGTTTTTTACAAGTTGAAGATGCTTTAAGTTTTAATCTTGGCCGCTTAAATCCAATGTCTGCCGTGGGCCGCATTTTCTCAATGAAGGGCATCGGCGAATTAGTTAAAAACATGCTTAAAATGGTCATTGTTTGCTGGACGATGTATTTATTATTAAAATCTGAATTACATCAAATCCCTTATTTATCTAATTATTCTATTCCAGAACTTTTTGCTTATTTAGGTCGTATTGTTTTTAAATTATTAATGGGAACGGGCACTTTCATGTTAGTGCTGGCTGTTGCAGATTACTTTTTTCAGCGCTGGCAGTTGGAAAAAGAAATGATGATGTCAAAACAAGAGATCAAAGAAGAACACAAATCGCGCGAGGGTGATCCGATGATCAAAGCGCGTATTCGTAAAATTCAACGCGAGATTTCTCAGCGTAAGATGATGCAAAATATTCCGAAAGCCGATGTGATTATCACAAATCCAACTCATATCGCCGTGGCTTTACGTTACTCTGATAAATTACCAGCGCCGCAATTAATTGGTAAGGGTGCTGATTTCATGGCGGAAAAAATTAAAGAGTTAGCTAAATTACACAATATTCCTGTGATCGAAAATAAACCACTGGCGCGTACGATTTTCAAAACGATGAAAGTGGGCCAAGTGATTCCGCGTGAACTGTTTGTCGCGGTTGCTGAAATCTTATCTTATGTAATGAGACTTAAACGTAAACGTAAAGCGCGTAGAACAACGGGCACAGCGCAACGCCCACAAACACAAAGACCAACTAACCAGAACAACAACGGGCCGATGGCGTAAAGAGGAATTAGCAGATGGAAGATATTTTTCAGTTTGTTAAAAAGTTTGATAAGTACACTAAGAACACGGATCTGTTCGTAGCGATAGCTATCTTGATCGTCTTAGGTGTGATGATTATCCCATTGCCAGCTATCATGTTGGATTTTGGTTTAACAATTTCATTAGGCTTAAGCGTATTAATTTTATTAACTTCAATTTATACAACTTCAGCTTTAGATTTTACATCGTTTCCGTCATTGCTATTAATGACGACGTTATTTCGCTTAGCACTTAACGTGGCAACAACGCGTTTAATTTTAACAAATGGTCACAATGGTGAAAATGCGGCTGGTGCCGTAATTCATGCGTTCGCCAGTGTGGTCGTCGGCGATAGTTACGTGATCGGGTTAGTTGTGTTTGTGATCTTAGTTGTTATCAACTTCGTCGTAATCACAAAGGGTTCTGGGCGCGTAGCAGAGGTCGCAGCACGTTTCACATTAGATGCAATGCCAGGTAAACAAATGGCCATTGATGCCGAATTAAATGCGGGCGTGATCAATGACGTTGAAGCTAAAAAACGTCGTAAAGATATCGAGCGTGAAGCTGACTTTTACGGGGCCATGGATGGTGCTTCGAAATTCGTTCGTGGTGATGCTGTTGCCGGTATCATCATTACAGTTGTAAATATCATTGGTGGTTTATTAATTGGTGTTTTACAAAAGAATTTAGATTTAGCCACAGCTGCAAAAAATTACACGATGTTAACAATCGGGGATGGTTTACTTGCACAGATTCCTGCTCTTATCATTTCAACAGCGGCTGGTATTATCGTTACTCGTTCAGGTTCTGATGAAAACATGGGTTCTGAAGTAACGGGTCAGTTATTAAGTAATCCGAAACCAATCTATGCCTCTGCCGGTGTGTTTGGTGTGCTTGCGATTATTCCAGGTCTTCCGACATTGCCATTTATCGGAATGGGAATGGCCTTAGCAGGATTTGCATGGATTATTTCTCAATATAAAAATGAAAAAGTGGTTGAAGAAAGAAGAAAAGCAGATCTTGAAATGGCTATGCCTAAGAAAGAACAAATCGACGGCGTACAAGGCGTTGATATGCTTGAGCTTGAAGTTGGATATGGCTTAATTAAAGTTGTTGATTCAACTAAAGCCGGTGATTTGTTAGAGCGTATCACTTCAATCAGAAAACAATTCGCACTTGATATGGGGATATTAGTTCCAAGTATTCATATCAGAGATAATTTAACATTAGCGCCGGGTGAATATCGTTTTATGATTAAAGGCAATAAAGTCGGCGGCGGAAATCTTAAACCAGATATGTTAATGGCGATGGATCCAGGCAATATTACAGCAAAAGTTGATGGTATTCCGACAAAAGAACCTGCGTTTGGATTAGATGCTCTTTGGGTCAGCCAAAATAATAAAGAAACAGCTGAGCTTGCAGGTTACACAGTGGTTGATCTTCCGACAGTGATTGCGACTCATTTAACTGAAATGATTCGTACACATGCGCATGAATTATTAGGTCGCCAAGAAGCTTCAGTATTAATTGATAATTTCAAGAAAACACATCCTAAAGTTGTCGAAGATCTTATGCCAGACACATTGTCTTTGGGTGGTGTGGTTAAAGTTCTACAAAACTTACTTAAAGAGCAAGTTTCTGTGCGTGACCTTTACACGATCTTTGAAACATTAGCAGATGATGGTGCGCGCACAAAAGATATCGATTTATTAACTGAATCAGTTCGTAAACAGTTATCTCGTTCGATCACTTCAAAATATGTTTCTGAAGATGGCGCTATGTCTGTGATGACATTAGATCCGCGTTTAGAAGAATTAGTTTCAAATGCCTTATTACAAACTGAACAAGGCGTTCAGTTAGTCATGGATCCGCAATCGGCTTCGAAAATGATTTCAAATATTGCACAGCAAATTGAAACTCATCCAGAAATCGCAGGGCAGCCGATCTTGTTAACAAGCCCAACAGTTCGTCGTCATTTATTTAAATTGTTATCAAGATTTATTCCGCAATTGATTGTGCTTTCGCACAGTGAAGTCGCGCCAGAAGCACAAGTTCAATCAGTAGCATCAGTAGGGGTAGCGTAGTATGCAGATCAAAAAGTTTGAAGCCAGATCAATGAAAGAAGCCTTAGAGTTAGTTAAGACTCAGTTAGGCCCTGATGCAGTTATTTTGTCAGCCAAAGAGGTTACGAAAGGTTTCGGCTTAGGCGGCCAAAAAAGTATCGAAATCACCGCTGCTTATTCTGAAAATGTTTTGCAGCATAAAAAATATATCGAATCTAAAATGCAGCCGCAAGTTCGCGAAGCTTTTACTAAAGCACCGGCGCGCAATCAAAAAGAAACGATGCAAAAATCGATTGAGCAAAAATTAGCGCAAATGCAGCGTGAAGAAACGCGCAAAAAACCGATGATTCCTACGACAGTAAGCCAACGTCGTTATGTTGATATTGATCGTGAAGACGAAGTTCAAGCTCCGGTTCATCAAGCTGCTGTTTCGCGCTACAATGATAATACTTTATCAAAATACAATCCAACACCACAATTAACTCAAGTGGCGCAGTCGACTTTTAATAATTTAGAAGTCGATCATTTAAAATCTGAAATTGATCAGTTAAAAAACCTACTTGGTCAGTTTAAACAAATGCCACAAGGCTTTGTGCAAGCTCACCCAGGTGCTGAACAAGGTGTGAATTATAATTTAAGTTATTATTACTCAATGCTGACTCGTAAGGGTTTGTTACCAGAAGTAGCAGCTGAAATTTTAATTCAGGCGCAAACACAAATTAGCCCAGATAAGCAAAATCAAAAAACAGTTGTTGAAGCTTACATCGCTAGATACATTTTAAAAACTGTTCCCGTGGCTCAAGAAAATTTTGAACAGTTTCATTTGTTTATGGGGCCATCAGGCTCAGGTAAAACTTCGACAATGGTAAAGTACGCGAGTGATTTAGTTTTAAATCATAAAAAGCGCGTGGCTTTAATTTCGACTGATACTCTTAAAATCGGTGCTGATGAACAAATGAAAATCTTTGCACAGATTTTAAATTTACCGTTTATTTCAATTCGTTCAGAGGCCGATTGGTTTAAAGTTTTACCTTATTTAAATCAAGTTGATCATGTGCTTGTAGATTTCGCTTCTTTAAATTTAAAAGCAGCAGATGAGCTTCGTTATATCCAAAAAATGATGCCGCCGACTTCAGATTCAGTGCGTACGCATTTAGTGCTATCAGCGATGTCAAAAGATGCAGATCTGATCGAAGTGCACAGACGTTATCAGGCTTTAGAAGTTTCTGATGTGATTTTCACATCTCTTGATGAGGCCTCAATGCACGGAAACATTTATAACTTTATACAAAAAACACAAGCGCCACTTTTCGCTTTCGGAATTGGCTCTAGAACACCTGAAGATTTTGAACGCGCAACTGCTGAGCGCGTTTTGGATTTAATTTTAAATATCACAGGTTCAAAAGCAGAAACAGGAATCAACTTATGAGAATAATTGCTATCAGTTCGGGAAAAGGCGGCGTTGGTAAAACGACTTTGTCTTGTAATTTAGGTATCGCTATCGCAGAACAAAATAAAAGAGTTCTTATGATCGACGGCGATATGGGTTTAGCTAATGTGGATATTCACTTTGGCGTACGTCCTTTGCAACACTTGGGCGATGTGCTTAAAGGCAAATCGATCAAAGAATGCATTACGCCGTTATATAAAAATATTGATTTAATCGCGGGTGGTAGTGGCTTAGTTGAATTGACCCACTTAAACGCATTTCAGCGTCGTGAATTAATCAATCAAGTGCAAGACATGCAATTTTCATATGACTACGCCATCATTGATACGGCCTCTGGTATTTACGAGCACGTTTTACATTTAAATGCTGTAGCTGACGAATGTATCATCGTTCTTACGCAAGATCCATCAAGTTTTGCTGATGCGTATGCAATGATTAAAGTATTACACCAAAAATATAAATTACAAAATTTCAAAGTGGTGTGTAATCAAATGAAGGGCATGAAGGGCGAAGCGCTTTTCATCAAGTTCGCAGAAGTGGTTGAAAGATTTTTATCTGTGCGCTTAAGCTTACTTGGAAGTTTACCCTTCGATGAAAACTTACAGAAATATCAGCAGCAACAACGTTCTATTATGAGACAAACTGCTGACTCTGCCACTGCAAATATTTTCAGACAAATTGCTGTCGAAATTATAGCCGAAAACGCTATGGGTGGTGCACGGGATTCATTCTCAGAAGATACCAGCCAAAAGACCAGTGGTTTAGCGGCGATCTTCAGACCAGCCACAGGTCATGCTTAATTGATAAAATAATTATTGGACTATCGGAAACCGCAAATTTTTCGGTAAACTATATATGTTACGTACGCGAGGGGAAGAAACTGAATGTCTAAAGCGAATCTACTGAAAAAGTACTCTAAAGATGAGCCTAAAAAAATTAAGCGCGAGCAAAAAGAAGAGCTTATCAAAGAGTACGCACCACTTATTCGTTTCGTGGCGCAAAAGATTGCTGTTCGTCTTCCACCAAACATCGATATCGATGATTTAATCTCTGCTGGTGCGATCGGTCTTATGGATGCTATCGATAAATGGGATCCAACTCGTGATAACAAATTTAAAACTTATGCTGAATTTCGTATTCGTGGAGCGATCTTAGATGAATTGCGTTCACAGGATTGGATTCCGCGTTCAGTGCGTGATAAATCAAAAGCCTTAGATCGCACGATCACAGCTTTAGAATCTGAATTAGGTCGTTCTCCGACTGATGAAGAAATTTCTGCGCGTTTAAATATGCCGATCGAAGAATTTCATGATTTAATCAATCAAGTTCGTCCGGTCAGTTTACTTTCTATTGATGATCAACCTTCATTCAGCGATTCAGATAAAAAATCAATCGTGAATTTATTAGAAGGTGCTAAATCACATAATCCATTTAATCAATTAAATGTAAAAGTTGTGAAAGACGTTGTAGCAAAGGCGATCGAAGATTTGCCAGAGCGCCAACGTTTAGTGTTATCTCTTTATTACTTTGAAGATCTTAATTTAAAAGAGATCGGACAAGTTCTACGCGTGACTGAATCACGTGTTTCTCAGTTACACGCCCAAGCAGTTTTACGCTTACGTGCTAAACTTGCGGCTTCGATTGAAGCTGGCGAACTAGAAGCGATCTAGTTTTAATTAATAAAAAATTCTAGCCACCGCGTTTGTTGTTTCATTCCATAACAACAAACGCATTTTTCAGCAACTGGTGTGTCTACTAGGTGTAAGTCTGTAATCAAACCTATTCGTAATTAAATAAAATACAACCTAGTACCATCGTCCTGTTTCGGGACTCGCATTTCAGCGAGCAATTTATTCATTGTCGACAATATAACCAACTTTGGTCGGTTTACTAAATTGAGAAAAAACCGATAAGTCAGCAGGGGAGATCTCATGAATTCATCTGTATTTATCGGCCTTGTCGCGTGTTGTACCGTCGTTTATTTCGGTATCGTGCACGGCTTAAGTGCTCCAGCCATGTTGTTGAACAGCCATGCTCTTATTCTCGTAATGGGCGGAACTGTTGCCATCACTCTTTTTTCATATTCGTTTGAAAAAATCTCAGAAGTTTGGAACTTCGTAAAGAACGGTTTCTTTTTTAAGAAAACTAAAAAAGACACTGCGATGATCGAAGATCTATTAGTGACGGTAAAAAATTGGTATGGCGGTAGCTGGTATCAAAATTCAAGCAATCATCCTTTCGTGAATGATTCTTTTAGAATTTTAAATGAAAGCGATATCTCTGCAGCCGATGTGACTCACATTTTACATGCTCGTCGTGATGCCGTAGCCCGAAAATATTTCGAAGACGCAAAAGTTTTAAATAATATTGCTAAGTATCCTCCTCACTTAGGTTTATTAGGCGCCTCTTCGGGTATGATTCAAATGATGGTTAGCCTTGGTAAAGGCGGCATCGAAGTTATCGGTAGTGCGATGGCCGTAGCCCTAACAGCGACTCTTTGGGGTATCTTTATGAATAACTTTATCTTTTTACCTTTATCAGATTCAGCAACAAAAGCAGCAGAAGATGAAATGTATATTCGTAATATGATCGTTGAAGCGGTTATTTTAATTAAACGCGGTCACGCAGAAAAAGTTGTCACAGAAACAGTTGTTTCTCGTTTATCAGCTCCGCAACGTATTGCGCTTAAATCTAAATTTAAACAATTACAAAACGGCGGCGCGATTCCAGCTTACAAAGGCAAAAAGAACCAGGATAAAGCGGCTTAATTATGAATCAAAACGAAAACAACTCAAGCGAAGAGCAAATCAACATTGATTCTGAAGCCGATACGTCTTCAGGTATTGAATTTGATCCTCTTCCAAAAGCAGAAATCAATGCGGGTCAATCGATAGATGATCATCATGATGATGCCGTTTTTAGTGGAGCCCACGCCGTCGGTGGCGGGCATAGCTCTGGCGGCAGTCATGGCACTGAAATGGGTTGGTTAGTTTCTTACGCCGATATGATGACCTTATTATTTGGTCTATTCGTGCTTTTATACACAATGTCTTCTACGACTTCTAAAGGTCAGATGGAAGAGCAAATGAAAAAAATCTCTGAAGAAGCTTTCGGCGGGGCTATTAGCGCCACGAATTTAAAAGAAACTTCTCCAGATGAAATGTTAGAAAAACTTTTAGATAAAAATAAAAAGTTAGCTAAAGACTTACAAAAATCTCAAGAAGAAGTTGATAAGAAAAAAGATTTAACTGTTACAGAGACTGAGAAAAAGCAATTAGAACAAAAAATTGCTGAATTACAAAAGCGTATGCAAGATCAGCAAACGGTGCAAACAGCCCAAACACAAGCTGTTGAAGAGCAAAAACGTCAACTGGCTTCAGTTAGTGATTCATCTTCAGAAAAAGTTCAGTCAGTGACACTTGAAAATAAAAAAATCAAAGAAGAACTCGATAAATTAATTCAAAAACAAAAAGAATTAGTTTCACAAATGAAAACGATGGTTCCTAAAGAAGCGATTACACAGAATCCAAATAACTTTTTAATGATCAGCACAACATGGGCCTCTGAAAAGCATGATATCGATTTAGAAATCATTGATGTGAACAATAAAAAATTCAATTTTAAGAAAAAAAGCTACGGCGGCGTTGACGGTCAATTTGAAATTGATAGCCGTTATGGCCCAGGTTTAGAAATGTGGAAGACTCCTAAATTACAACCTGGCACATACAAAATTAAAGTCACTCTTTACAATTCAAACGGCAATGATAACCCAGCTGAAGTTCAAGCTAACATTATCACTGTGACTGAAAATCTAAAACTTCCGATTATTACATTAACTAAGACAGATAAAACAAAAGAAGTTCATATTAAAGTCGATGAAAAGGGCAAAGTAACGCTTGAGTAACGAAAGAATCATTCTTTCATTCAAATTTTCAATTTGGCAGAAATTAAAAGTTTCTGCCGCATGCCTTTTATTGGTCGTTGCAACCTCATGTTCAAAATCTACTCCAGAAGAAGAAGCTTCGTTAGCTGATACAACTTTAAATTGTGATGTTGCTGTGAATTCAGCAACAGCTTTAACTGAACTTTGTATTAATCAAACGGCAGGTCATTATGTTTATCCTGCGCAATACGGCGGTCGTTACTCAGCAAGTTCGACGACGGTGACTGCGACAGCTGGAGCTTCAGGTGTTGCGATTCCAAAAGGTTGGTATCCATCAGGCACAATTAATTTTTCTGATACAATTACGGCTACAGACGTCAGAAGTGGAATAAATTTATTTGGTGTTACGGGAAGTTTAGCAGACGGCGGCGTCGATGCAGCCTGTGTAATAACTTCGGGTGCCACGCCTCTAGCAGGAAGCTGTTCTGCGGCCAAAAATGATTATTTTTATACAGCAGCTTATGGCGGAAGATCGTCAGATTGTACAAACATCGGCACAGCGGCAACAAACTTAGCAGCATGTTACATCGGTGCAGCAGGAATTGGTTATCGCGTAACTCAAACATTACCGGCAGATTCAGGTTCATCAGTACTTTGCGCTATCGAAGGTGTGCAAAGCGCAGCTTGTCGTGGTGCTATACATACTTTTCGTTACACTTCTGAATATGGCGGTCGATCATTACTTTGCGTACTTGGTTTAAATACACAAGCTTGTTGGTTAGATCAAACAGGTTATTTCGTTTCAGCAAGTAACACGAGTAATCCATGTACTGATAACATTATTAATGCCTTAGCTTGTCAGACAGCACCAGGTCGTTATGTTTATGCGGCAGCATATGGTGGTCGTATAGCAGATTGTGATGCCCTTAGTACTGCAGGTGATTGCTTTGTAACAACAAGTACAAAACAATTATTAGAATCGCGTTTAGATCCTGACAGTATTAAAATTAACGTTTCAATATTTGGAATCATCGGCACATTTTCTGGTAACGGAGACTGGGGTTCTGGGGCTCATCGTAATATTGATACTCTGCAAATTGGCTCGGCCGCAGAAGGTGGTCAATATGCAGGTAATGGATCATTACCCAATTTACCATCGGGTTATCGTACAGTTCCAAAAATTGCGACTGATGATGAGGGTAAAGACACTTCAAATTTAAATTTAGAAGCCGTTGATCGCACTGGTTGGGGCACAACAAGTTGCGGAACAACAAGCGCCACAGTTATCGGACGCATTGCTGATTGCAGTACTATTTTTGGTGCGAATGCTCGATGGAATGGTGCTGAAAGTGGTAATGCCGGTCAAGGTATTTGGAATTTAGTCAGTCGTTCAGGTGCAAAATCAGGAAGCAAAGGCCGCGAAGTTTGGCGTGATGAACGCACAGGTTTATTATGGAGTTCTATCATCGGAACTGCATCAAACTGGTGTAAAGCTTCAGGCAGCAGTAGTGCAACGGCGGTATCAGTTGCAATTGCAGAAGCAGATCCTTCAGGAATTTGTGATTCAGCAGCGAATCAAACTCAAACAACAGCAGACAGCGGTTGTTTTGAAGGCGCTGGATTTATAAAAACTCATGTTTCTTTTGATCATAGCGGAAAAGTTTCAATGACGATTACGGCGACTGGTTCATCACCAGCCATCGCATGGCGTTTACCCTCATTGTATGATTACGACGTGGCTGATTCGAACGGTTTGCGTTTTGTAATGCCAGATATCGGTGCTAACGGAAATCTAGATGAGTGGACAGCAACAGTGACGTCATCAATTCGTTCGCGCGCCTGGATTTACAACGGCGCACAAGGTGCGCATTCAACAAAATTACGCAGTTCAACTTCAGCCTTTAGATGTGTGGGCAGGTAATATGAAATTAAATATATTACTTTTATTCACAACAGCTTTTATTTTATTGAACGGATGTTCAAAATTTGAAATTGATGAATCTTCACTTATGGATTTAACAGAATGTACTCCTGGTGTGAGTACGACAACAACGCCATGTGTGGTTTTAAAAAGCAATTATGTTTACAGCACAGCCTATGGTGGTCGTTCGACAGTAGGTGCAAATTTACTGACTACAAGTGGTGGTGTATCTGGTCCAATTACTTTGGGTTGGTATGATGGTAACACAGCCGCAGTTAATGATCTTGATTTGCGCGCAACGAATATCAGAAGTGGTGTTACAATATTTGGTGTAACTGGAGAATTAGTTCCAGGTGTGACATTTCCACTTTGTACAGTTCCTGGCACAACTGACAGCGAAGGTAAAATTGGCGGCTCATGTAAGGCTGTAGCTAGTCAATTCGTCTATGACACTGAATATGGTGGCCGAAATAATATTTGTGTCGAAAACGTGGCACTTACAGCTCCGTGTTGGTTAAAAGATGCGGGCCGATATATTATTACAGATACAACATCAGTTGTGAACTGTTCAGTCGAAGGTGAAATCAATCCGACTTGCGTAGTTGCATCCACAAATTACTGGTACACAACCGCCTATGGCGGACGTTCAGCAAATTGTACTATCGAAACTACAAACGTTGCCGCTTGCTGGACAAATAGATCTGGTAACACATACATTCGCAGTAATAATCCATGCGTGTCTGGTTATAACGGTGGATCATGTCAAACTGCTGTGAGCGCTGCTGTTTATACAACTGAATACGGTGGCCGTAACGTAAATTGTACTTCAAACAACGTTGGTAGTTGCTGGTTCGCCGCAGCTAAAAATATAGTCGAAACAAATTTAGCTACCGGTAACATTCGTCAAAATAGAACTATTTTTGGAGTCGCAGGTAGTTTCACAGGAGTATTAACTGAGTGGGGATCGGGAATGTCTCGCGCCACTTCAACAACAACAAATGTTTTAACTTACGTTTCAGAAACAACAACTTTTTCTGGAGCATCAGGAACAGCTCTTCCGGCTTACTACTATGCGGTACCAAAAATTTCATTAAGCGATGATGGCTATGTCGTATCAGGACAAATTACAATCGTAGATAGATCTACATGGAGCACAACATCGTGTGGAACAGCCTCTGCAACGATCGGCGCTCGCATTACAGATTGTGCAAACATTCTTGGTGCCGAAACAACATGGAATGGTAAAGCTAAAGGTCACAACGGCGAAGGTATCTGGAAGTTAGTTACGCGCACGGGCAGTGTTTCTTCAGGTAAAGGCCGCGAAGTCTGGCAAGATCAATCGACAGGTTTAATGTGGAGTAGTGTTGTTTCAACTGGTATCAACTGGTGTAAAGCTTCTGGCAGCAGTAACTCGATTCAATCAGATATTATTGCAGGAAATTACAACGAAGATGATCCAAGTGATATTTGTGATAATTCATTTTACCAAGTTCAAACAGCAAGCCCAATCAGTGCTTGTGAAGATGCAATTGGTTTTTCAACAACAGATACAGATATTGATAATTCAGGTAAAGCTGGGTTAGTCAGAACTTCAACGCCGAAAGTTTCTTGGCGTTTGCCGACTATTTACGATTACATGGTCGCAAATCATGATGGCCTTCGTTTTGTTATGCCTGATGCAGGTAATGCAAATACAGCAGGTACAGAATGGACAGCGACAGTCGATTCAACTGATCGCTCTAAAGCTTGGTTATTTGATCCAACAACTGGCACGCGCAGCAAAGATGAACGTCGTTTTGTCAACGCAGTTAGGTGTATAGGACGGTAATTATGAAAAAGATTTTAATGATCTGCTTTTTATTATCTTGTTTATTCAGCTGCTCGGCTGAAATCACTGATCCTGTGGTGCAAGAGTCACAAGCTCCTGTCGGAGATTCTGATTTCGATGAATGGGATCCTTCGCAAGTATTAGTTCCAGGTATTAACTTGCTGACTTTTACTGATGGCGATCGTGATACAACTTGGCCGTATTATAAATCAAATGCGACTCATAAAATTAAATTTCAAATCGTATCTGGTACTTCAACAGTCGCAGGTTCTGTAGATCCAGGTTTGTATTCAGTTAAATTAGAAGTTTCTGCAAATAGCGGAACAACATGGACAACAATCACAGGCGCTGCGTCGTTACCAAGTACAGTTGGCACAGAAAGCACATTTAATTGGGGAGTTTCTTCAACGACTTATACTGATGGCGTAAATTACTTAATTCGTGCTACGGCTACGAATGCTTCAAACAAAACTGTAACTGTAAAATCATCGCGTACATTTACGATTGATGGAACCGCACCGACAATTAATTTTCTGGGTTTATCATCAGGCACATTAGGCGTGGTCAGTGTGGGAAGTCCAACAGACCCGTTACAAGCCAAAGTGGTCAATCGCAGTTTCTTTGAAACGAGCATTGCTGCATCAGACACAACGACAGTTATTAAATTTATTTGTGTGAAAGCCTTTGATGCTATTGCACCAGCTGTCGATGACTCTTGTTGGCAAGATCTTGGTGATAGCGCTTCTAAATCATTAACTAAAATTGATATTTCAACCTTCGTAGGTTTCGTTCAAAATACTTACCAAGTCAGTATCTGGGCGATGGATTTCGCGGGCAACATGTCGAGTTTAACCAACGGCACTGGTGTTGAAAGTAAAGATAAGATCACGATTGCCTACAATCCTGCTGTGGCACCAACGATTACAAATATGATTGCTTCAACGAATGATAGTTCGTCGCAGTCGCCGTCAAAATCAGAAACGACATTCTCTTTAAATCAAGATGTCTTTGTTCGTTGGAATGTGACAGACACCGATTTATTAACGGCTCCAATTAGTTTATATTACACTCTCGATGAAGAAAATTTCATTGAAGTGCCAGGAGCCCAAAATATCACGAATGTTTCTGTGGGTTGTTCACCAGGAGCCAGTTTTACAGGTTGCCGCAAAATTGCAGCTCCTTCAGATAAATATTTTAAAATTCAAATTAAAGTTAAAGATCAATCAGGTTTAGTTTCGTTAAGTGCTACGCCTGCATTAAATACAGATAAATTTTCGATTGTGGCAGGCAATACTGACTTAGGTATTAACGGCTCTGCGAATAAGGCGATTTTCTTATCACAAGTTCGCGCGGCAGACGTACCGGGTGATTTTGGTACATTAGCTGTGTCGTCAAAAGGTAAAGTTTATTTTATGGATGCCACACGCGGAGTTCTTCTTGTAGATCCAGTCGATGGTGTGCAAAAAGTTTTTCTAGAAAAAGGATCAACAAAAACCGGTGATGGCGGGCCTGTATCAATGGCGACAACAATCGGAAATGGTAAAATCACAATCGACTATCAAGATCGTTTATTGATATTTGATGGCGATCGTATTCGTCGTGTTGAATCAGATGGTACAATTAATACCATTATTGGTGGCGGTACAATTACAACTTACACAAAAGCGGTTGCCGCTAAAAGTTTAAAATTTTCAACGTCGATGAATATGTACACACTTTTACAAGTGTTACCAAACGGTAATATTTGGTTCACATTAGGTAATCCAACAGCGCAAGTGATCGATTATACGATGGGTATTTATAAAGCTGCTGAAGATAAAGTTTATTTTATGAAATTATCTGGTAAAGGTGTCAAGGGCGATCCTGAATACGTATTTACAACAGATTACATCAGAACAATTGCTTTATCTTTTAATTACAGAACTTCACAGCCAGAATTTTTAACGACATATATTTGTTTTCCAGTGCCTGGCGGTTGTGGTCACAAAACAGCAAACTTTAATGCGCGGAATGGAATCAGTGTGGGTTATGGAACTCACGCACCTGCTTACGCTTATTGGGAAACTCAAATGTTTGCTTCACGTCGTGGAGCCATTTATTGGTTAGGCGCCCATTATCCATTTCAATTAGGTAAGTATAATGTAGCTACAAATCAATGGAACACGGTGGTCGGTGGCGCAACTCAAGGCTATTGCGCAGACGGAGCCGTCGCATCAGCTTGTAAAATTTCAGGTATCGACGCTTTCGTCGATGGCACGAACACAGTTTATTTTAATGATGCCGGGCAAATCCGCGTAATTTTACCAGACGGAAAACTAAAAACATTATTCGGCGAAAGAAAATCAGCCGGTGATGGCTCGTCTCCGTTAGCGGCACGTATGAATGGCGTAAATTATATGGGCGTGTGGGGAACAAGCGATACCGTTGTCGCCGCAGATAATAAAGAATTTAATATTCGTGAAATTACTCAAGGCGCGGCAGGTTCAATTAATCGCTTAGCTGGTAATTACACAGATGACAGTGTGAATTTCGAACCAGCTGCAGAAAATCGTTATTCAACAAATGCGGCTTCGGCCTCTTCATTTGCGAATGAATTCTGGGGCGGTATTCAGGGTGTGCAGGTCGATCCACGTGATGGAACATTCTATGCATCGCTGACTCGTAACGGTGTTGTTGTAAAATATGAAAAAAATGCAGCTACAGGTAAAGCGGGCAAATGGAAACTTGTCTTAGGAGCAGGCGGCACAGCAGACTACCTAAGCACTGCAGCCAATGGTGTTGCCGGTAAAAATATTTCGATGAATGGTTATCCGCTCGTATTACATGGAATTATGGTTCCAGACGGTGCAACAAGTGCAACTGCGGCTGTTGAAGCCGGAACAAGTGAAGCTTACCTTGTAGGTTGGACACAAGTTTGGAATGGAACATGTCACGTGAATGCGTTTGCAAAAATTTTTAATTCGACAAGTGGTACTGTTCGTAAATTTATGGGCGCAGATACAGCAGGTGTATGTTTGAGCGACAGCACATTTCAAGAAGGCGTTGATATCAGTAATAGCGTACAAATGCCGTACTGGGGTAATGCTACAATGTCTTCGGTGTACTTAAAAGAAGAGCGCGCTTTACTGATGGCCAATTTAGGCGCCAAAAGAATTATTAAAGCTCCAATATTACGTAACGGATCAGACCAAATCATCGGAGCGGGTGTATCATCAGTATTTGCAACGACATCTAGAACGATTAAATCGTTTACGTATAAGAAAAATGCGTCAAGCCAGTATGAACTTTATTACTGTGCATATGACGGCACATTAAATAAAAAGAATTTAACTACGGGTGTAGAAACTAATTTACCATTACCGACCAGTACTTCGGGTAATAAGTTTTTTACTTGTGACGGATCTTCAATTTCTTGGGATTATAATAAGCAGCAAGTGTATTTTCCTTTCCGCCAAAATGGTTTGTCGGGTGTAGGTAAATACTGTGTGACGACAACAGGAACATGCCCATGACGATGAAAAGAATTTTTGCAGGATTATTTTTGACGATGATGACATTAACGTCACAAGTTTATGCGCAAGTTAAAATGACTGATGAAAAAGGTCAGGTTGTCGCATGGCCAGCAAAAGAAGAATTTTTTACGAATGCAGATGGCTATCGCCAATACGGTGTGACAGTCGAAATTCCTGATGCAGCTAGCGGAACAGAAATAATTACTGAAAACGGCACATCAGCTGCATTGGCTGGTAAAACAATTTGGTATATTCAAAGTGGATTTGATTCTTTAACTTACAAAACAAAATCAGGCCTCGAGAAAAAAATCTCAGCTAATTGGACACCGCAAACTAAAACGGCCATTGTTGTCGAGCGTTGCCAGAACAGTTCAGCTCGTGTGCAATTAAAAGATCCCAAAAAACCATTAAATTTTCCGTTAGCTGTTTCTTGTGATAACTCGCAAAAAACTTTAAATATTACATTAAGTGTTCCAGCTCAAGTCGAGTGGATGGATTCAACATTATTCGAAGTCGCCGGCAAAGGTGAACCTTGGAGAAGTTATAGCTTACCCGCAACTTCGCCCAAAGGTGGAGCCATCGGCACTATTCATTTAAAAAATGGCGATCAAGAATACGTTTTAGAGTTAATTACTCCAAAAAATATCGATTTAATTAAAAAAGAAGCCCAACAAAAAGCGGCACAAAAAAATGCTAACGAACTACAGCAGGCTATTTACCTTGGTAAATTAGATTTAAGTTACACGGCAGCGCCAGTAACAAGTGAAGACAGTAAATACTCTTTTAAATATACAGTGTTAAGTCCTAAATATATGAACTTCTTTAAAATAGGTGGCGAATTCAGAACGAGTTTTGCCTTAAGCAAAAAAACTGAAGCTGTTGATATGCTTTATTACAATGCGCATATTGGTTATCACTATAATTATAAAAACGTTCTTGATTTGGGTTTGCGCGCTATTTTTTCTGGGCTTACAGTTCAGCAAAAATCATCAACAGCTAAACTCACATCAAACCAAGCGGGCTATGGTATTTTTGCAGATTACTTAATTGATCCGAAAAATCGTTTGATCGGTAAAGTAAACATGATTGGTATGATGTCAGAGGTGGTTAAGTCTCACACTGAAATCGGTGTTGAATACCGTTATCTTTTTAATATTGATAAAAAACAAATTTGGTTAGGTGCTGCTTACAATTCTGAAACATACACGGCAGAAACAGCAGCAGGCCTTAGTCGCGAATTCAAAAACACAGAACTACAACTGGTGGTGGGATTCTAGATGTTAAAAGGTAAAAAACTTTTTATTTATATTGGTGTTTTAGCAGCGATGCTCAGTATCGCCGGCTGTGATAGCACCATTCAAGACCCGGTGACACCGGCCTCAGTAAGCCCGCCGATGAATGGTCAATCGCCAGTTGTAGCGATTGAATCAATACGCAGTGGTGATTACATCAAAGGCGGGGTTCAGTACAAACTTCATTTACTGATTACAGATCCAACATTAGATACAAATTCGAGTACGATTGAATACAGTCGTGATGCAGGTTTGACTTGGACAGTGGCCACGTCATCAACAGGACAAGATGGTAATGATTTTGCCACAAATTCGGGTGAAGACAGTGTATTTAACTGGTCAGTGCCGCGCGAATTAGATTGTACAGCATCAAGTGCTTCAAGTGATGGTAGCAATTATAAAATTCGCGTAACAACACGCGGTCGTCCAGATGCATTTCCAACATTAGAAGTAACTCAAGGCATGTTCACAGTCGATTCGTGTGCTCCAGTCATTTCTGGAGCTAGCTTTACTTATGTAAGTGCTGCAGCCACAGGATTTTCGACACTGTCTCTGCCAGATATTACAGACACATTTTCATTATCTCCGATTAAAGATGTTTGTCTTAAATATATTACGGCACCAGTTCCATCTGAAACTGATTCTTGCTGGTTAAATGTAAACAGTTTAATTGGAACATCAGGTCAGGCCGTTTTATCTGGTGAAAGTATGAATTTATTTTTTGGGTTTAATGCTTTAACAAGTATGACAGCGACATTATGGGCGCGTGATTATGCGCACAACCAAACTGAATTAACGTTAACAGGATCTGCGCCAATGCAAGTAGCAACAGGAGTTTCTTTCACAGACTTGACTGATACATTTTCTCGTTCATGCGGTGGTTCATATTGTGTAAGTGCGACAGTCACAGGCGGAGCTGTTTCTTCGAATGTTGTTGTGAACAGCGTAACTGTAATTAATAAAACAGATTCACCAGTTTCACCGTACGATTCAGATGCCTCGTTGCTTGATCCACAAATGTTTGTTGTGAATTCAGCAGGTATTATTTATTTACGTGATAAAGTGAATGGGATTATTAAAATTGATCCGATCGCAAAAACTCGAACACAGCTTGTGCAAATCGGTACATTTGCAGATGGCTTGCTCGCATCAGCAAGAGTTGTAAAACCCATGCGTTTAGCTCTTGATCGCGAAGAAAATTTAATTATCTTTGATAATAACCGTATTCGAAGAATTAATCTCAATGAAGCGCCAGTGAATCAAACAATCGAAACCATCGTTGGTGGCGGTACTGACACTTCAGGAACAGTCAAGGTCGCCACTAATCTACAAATCGATTATCATGATAATTTACTATGGTATGGTACATTTCAAGTTTTACCAAATAACTGGATCGTTTTTAATTCAGAAAATCCGCATAAGAAATTAGTTGATGCCACTGATCGTTTTAGACTGCGTGTGTATCGTCCAGACCGTGAAATTAAAATTGTTTCAATTAACTTATCAGGCACAGGTGTTGATATAGATCCATCACAAGCCGTAGATAATTTATGGCCCTATGGCGGAATGGCCGTAAGCTATGATTCAGCTAATAAAGATATCTCTTATATTTATGCAAGGCTTTGTGACGCCGAAGCGACATGTTCATCGCATTCACTGGGGGTCTTTGATGCCGACGGCGTAGCGACTTCGTCATCTGTGATTATGCCATCAACTTACAGTAACAACTATATGTTCGTTTCTCGCGCGGGCAAGTTGTACTCAATGAATCGTTTTGAAGGTAAGGTTAAATATCACGACGGCACAAACTGGTTAACAGCGCTTGGTCGTGGCAATCAGAACTTTGCTTCATTGTGTGCTGAAGCTACAACAAAACAAAATTGTGAAATCGATTTATGGGATGCATTTGTTGGTGCCAACGAAAGAATTTATTTTATTGATTCAGGTCAAGTTCGCTTTGTCGATTTACTGAATGGCCGCGTATATACATACGCCAATATTAAACCGTAATCTAGAATTCCATTCCAACACCAGCATGCAACGCAAGCTGGTTAATCACAGGCACTTTTTCAGAGTAATTTAAAGAGTAGTGATACTCTAATCCCACAGGCACAAAATATTTTTTAGAAACTAAATAATCTGCACCAGTTGCTAATAAAATTGAATTGGCAATTCCAATCGCACCTTTATTCAAAGACGTCGAATTTTTATTTAACGGAAACTTAATTCCAGAACCTGCAGCCACCCAAGTCACTAAACGGCTTTTGCGGTAATAATCATAACGAATCGCTGCAGAAGCGGCGATGTAGTTAATATCCACGGTACAATTTGTTGATGTTTTACTCGAGCAAGAATTAAATCGAGCCGTACCTTTAACTGCAACAGGCTCATAACCTAAAGACCCACGTAATAAAAACATTTCTGTCGGCCAATCAATAACAGCAAAGCCACCAACACTATTTCCACTCATCGAAACAGTTTCAGAATTTGGAGTCGGAAACGAGGCATCTTTTTGTTTTACTGAAATCGCGTTATTAAGATATTTAACTTGGAGAGAAATTTTGATGGCCTCTTCTTTAAAAGAAGGTTCGCCTAAGACACGCTTAACTTCTTCACCCACGCTAAAGTTACCATCTTGAAGTTTACCAATGGCTTGACCTGGACGAATCGAAATAACAATTGCACGACCTTGAAACTCAGCACCTGGTAATGTCAGTAAATAATCACCACGCTCAAGCACTTCACCTTCAAGATCGACTAAAATTTTATTATTACGAATTTCTAAAACTTTAAACGCGTGTGCCGTCAGTGAAAACACCGTAAAAAAAGAAAAAAATAAGATCAATAGAAAAGATTTCATCAGCTCTTTAATTATTGTCTTATTTCATCAAGTCGGCAAGCGCGGTTTTGATTTTATTGATCAGGCGAGCTTCATTTTGACGAACAGCTTCGCGGGTAATGTGATATTTTTCACCGATTTCTTGTAAAGTCAGCGGCTCTTCGTTCAACACGCGCTCTTCAAGAATGATTTTCTCTTTTTCGTTAAGATCTGCACGGATTGAATCGATCGCGTCTTTTAAAAACTTAAGCTGTTCGCTTAAAGCCAGTTGTTCATCTAACGGAAGACTGCCATCTTCTTTACTTAAAAGGCTACCCAAAGATAAGGTTCCGCCACCGTCATCATCACTGGTTTTATCAAGGCTGACATCACGCCCAGAAACACGTTTAGCCATCTCTTCAACTTCGTCTTTAGGAATCCCTAATTTATTTGAGAGCTGCGCAATGTTTTCAGGTGAAGACATTTTTTCAAGTTCATTTTTTTGGCGTTGCAGTTGATAAAATAATTTTCTTTGATTAGCGGTCGTTCCAATGCGAACCATCGAAAATTGGCGCATTAAATACTCTTGAATATAACCGCGAATCCACCACACAGCGTAAGTAATTAAGCGAGCCCCTTTATCAGGGTTATAATCTTTTACCGCATGCATAAGGCCAACGTTGCCTTCTTGAATAAGATCAATCATGCGCGACGAAAAACGCGCGTATTCAGCCGCGATTTTTACGACAAAGCGCAAATTCGCTCGTACTAAAGCTTGCGCCGCTTCGGGATCTTTCGTTTCGTAATAACGTTTGGCCAATTTCATTTCGTCTTCGCGACTTAAAACGGGGTATTTACGAATTTCATTTAAATAAGTTGTTAGCGGATCACGCGAACGAACTTGTTGATCAGAAACGATAGTAGGCAACTGGTGAATTGGTTGGTCTTCGCCCAACTTGTGCGTCGGTTGCTCAATCTCAAGTTCGTCAGCGGCCATTGCTTCGTCAATATCAGCATTAACATCAATAGATTCATCGTGTTCATGATGGTCTTCAACCAGAACGGCGTGAACTTTTTTGATTTTTTCTTTAGGCGCTTTTTTTGTCGGTGCTTTTAATTTTGTAATCGCTTTTTTCACCGCCGATTTAACGACAGCTTTTTTAGCAGACACCTTTTTTTTACCCTCAGCCGGGCGCGCGGTGACTTTCTTTTTAGCCATAGAATTCTTTAAGTTAATACCTTTTTAAAAGCTTTTTCGATCTCTTCTTTGATTTTTCCCTTGAATAGCGACAGGGCGAACGGGATGTCTACTTCAATAGCTACCGAACACTTGTCATCTTGGGGTTTGATCTTTAAATCAGCTTTAAACTGCGAGCCATTAATTTGACATGATTTGTTAGACTGGTCAAAAGTGGCAGAAACCTTAGGATCGAACTTCTTAAAGTTATTATCTGAGTTTAAAAACGTTTGGATTTTAGTAAAAGCCTGGTCAGCAGATAGGTGGGCAGGCATTTCGAAGTTCAGCTTGGGCATATTCAAGTCCTTTGGAATACTAGCGATATTTTTATCATCTTGTTAAAGATGAGTTTTGACTCGCGTTTGTCAATTATTATACTCTAGCTGTTCTAAGCTGGCTTGAACACCAGAAAAAGACGCGCAAAACGCAAAAAACAACAGAAATCGGGATTACTATGAAGTTTGTAAGAGAGCTTAAAAGAACAAATTACTGTGGCGAATTAAACAGCAAACATGTGGGGCAAAAAGTTGTCTTGATGGGGTGGGTTAACGTTCGTCGTGACCACGGAAGCTTAATTTTCATCGATCTTCGCGACCGCGAAGGTATTGTTCAAGTTGTTCTTGATCCAACAAAAGCCGATACAACAACAGCTAAAGAATTTCGTGGTGAATTCGTCGTCGCTATCGAAGGCGTTGTTCGCGCTCGTCCAGACGGAATGAAAAATACAAAAATCAAAACCGGCGAAGTCGAAGTTGAAGCGATTCGTTGCGAAGTTTTAAATAAAGCTGAAACGCCTCCATTTCAAATTGAAGATGAAAACGTAAATGAAGTTTTACGTTTAAAACATCGCTATTTAGATTTACGTTCTCCTCGATTGCAAAATCATATGATCACTCGTCACAAAGTGGCGCGTTTAGTGCGTGAGTTTTTATCGAACAACGGTTTCATTGAAGTTGAAACACCCATTTTATTTAAATCTACTCCAGAAGGCGCGCGTGATTATTTAGTGCCTTCACGTGTAAATCCAGGAAACTTCTATGCGTTACCGCAGTCTCCGCAATTACTTAAACAGTTATTGATGGTGGCGGGTTACGATCGTTATTTCCAAATCGCTCGTTGCTTTCGTGACGAAGATTTACGTGCAGATCGCCAGCCAGAATTTTCTCAGATCGACATGGAGATGTCGTTCATCGACGTTGAAGACATTATCGAGATGAACGAAAAAATGCTTCGTCATATCTGGAAAGAAATCAAAGGCATTGATGTTCCTGCTTTAACTCGTATGACGTATTTCGAATCAATGGATAGATACGGTAACGATAAGCCAGACACGCGTTTTGAAATGCACATCGTAAAATTAGAAGAAGTTTTACAAAATTCAGGTTTCAAAGTTTTCGACGACACATTATCACGTAAAGGTATCGTGCGCGGGCTTTGCGTTCCAGGTGGGCAAGCGTTCTCTCGTGGTCAGTTTGATAAATTAACTGAGATCGCGAAAAAAGGCGGAGCAAAAGGTTTAGTATGGATGAAAAAAGAAGCTGACGGCACAATCGCGTCTCCGGCTTCAAAATTTATCTCGCAAGAAAAATTACAATTAGTATTTAAAACTTTAGGTTGTGGTGATAAAGACTGCGGTTTAATCGTTGCTGATGATTATGATCCAGCATGTTCTGCATTGTCTGCATTACGTAATCACTTAGGCCGCGAATTAAAATTAATCGATTTCAGCAAATACAACTTCTTATGGATCGTCGACTTCCCATTACTAGAGTACTTCCCAGAAGATAAACGTTGGTTCTCACGTCACCATCCGTTCACATCTCCGACTGATGAGTATTTCCAGGATATGATTGATAACAACGAAAAAGCCTACCCACATATGTTAGCCAAAGCTTACGACTTAGTTTGTAACGGCTACGAAATGGGTGGCGGATCTATTCGTGTGTACAAACAAGAAATCCAAGCAGCGGTATTCCGTTTATTAGGCTTATCTGAAGAAGAAGCAAAAGCAAAATTCGGTTTCTTCCTAGAAGCTTTAAAATACGGAACGCCTCCACATGGCGGTATCGCTTGGGGTATGGATCGTTTAGTGATGTTATTAACACAAACTGAAGCTATCCGTGAAGTGATCGCATTTCCTAAAACAGCGCAAGCGTCTTGCTTAATGTCAGACTGCCCAAGCCCAGTAAACCGCGATCAATTAAACGAAGTGGGTATTAAACTTAATGCTCAAGCTGAAAAGTTTTTAGAAGACAGAGCCGCAGCTCAGCCTCCAGCTAAAGCTTAATTAGCATTACGATATTCGGATTATACATTCTTAAGACCCAGTTAGTTTAACGATTAACTGGGTCTTTTTTTTGAATCATGCAAGGCATGGATTATTTTCGCACGGATTGTATTAAAAGTTATTTTGAGTTGGTGGCCTTAGTAAACAAGGGTAACAAAATTATCAATGAGCAAACTGAGGCAGTTTTTTTTATCAAAGAGGGGAGGCTATTTCTAGGCGTGAGCGAAAAACAAAAAATGCTACTTTGTTATGAAAAAAATATGAGATGGCTACCCGATGAGTCGGGACCTCATGGCGAGCTTAAATCTTTTATCGCTAGCTTAATCAATGCTGGATTGCCTACGACTTTAGATGTGAATAAATTAATTAAAGAAAATTTATTTAAGCTTGGCGATTAGTTGACTGTAACTTTTGCGAGCGTCATTTCTGAGTATGCTTAAATCTAACGAAGCGCAATCACGACTTTCGAAGTACATTATCGCGCCAGAGTTTAAATCAATGTGAAGTAAAAAGTTTAGATCAGAATATGTAAATACTTTGGTTTCTGCGAATTCACACCAAGCAAGACGGGCCATGGGCATTTTATTCACATGTACAGAATCATATTGAAGTTGAATTTTAATGTCGTCATCTGGTTCTTGATCAAAAATTTTAATGTCGAAATTGATATCACTCGTAAAGGTAAAACAAATCCAAGCTTTATCGTCATGTAAAGATACAAAATCTTTTAATTTTAAGGCTTGAGCGAAACTTTCGTTATGGGTCATGTAAAACTTATCGGTATAACCTCAAAATTTTTTGCTATGCGAAAGTCTAGCTTTCAAACTCCTGAAGCGTTATTCCATGTTCTTCAACGGAGCAGACTTCGTAAATACCCTTCAAAACACGTTTACCATCACGTTTTTCAACAACCAAAATATTCTGCACAGTTAGACCAATTAACCTACGAATAGATTGTAAAGACCACTGCGGCGCACCCATCTGAATCAACATCTCGAGACGCAGTAAAGCTTCTTGTGCCGTGCGCGCATGCAGCGATCCAAAGCTGCCATCATGACCAGTAGCCAAAGCCATTAACAAAGCGGTAGCCTCTTCACCACGAATTTCGCCCACACAAATACGATCGGGTCGTAATCGCAAAGCTTTTTTAATCAGTTCATTCATCGTCACATCAATTAATTTTTTTGTCGGATCAATACGCGTAAGTAAAGAAGCATTTTGTGTATACACTGGTTGAAGTTCTTGCGTGTCTTCAATAATCACCAAGCGATCTTGTGCCATTTCGGCTATAGCAGCCTGCAGTAAACTTGTTTTACCAGAGCCAGTGCCGCCGATCACCAGAAAGTTTTTCTTCTTCAATATTAAATCTTTAATCAATGAAATCTGTGTGTCAGTTGCCCAACCTTGAGCGGCTAAACGCTCAAACGTCCAACGAGTTAAAGGCTGCTTACGAATCGAAACAATATATTCACCACGGCAAATATCAGGAAAAAGTACCGTCAAACGCAAATTATTCAGCTGCATTTCAATAAATGGTTTTTCAGAGTTAATATACGTATTACAAAAACCACAAACTTTTTCGATAAATTCTTTATAGCTATTGCTATCAAAAAAATGATCATCACTGCGCTGAAGGCGGCCGATTTTTTCAAAATAAATCTGGTCAAACTGATTAATCAAAATTTCAGTCACCGCTTCATCACTTAATAAATGTGTAATCGGGCCAAACCCATTTAGCTCATTCAAAATTCGCTGGCGAACAGAATCATCAACAGACTGCAATTGCTGATCAAGCGCTAAATTTAAACTGAGCTCTTTAAGTTCGGGCGCAGCTATAGAATAACTTTCAGCCGAAAGAATCTCAGATCTTTCAGAACGTAATTTATGAAATAGGTTTTTAGCTTGCTCTAAACTCATTCAAAAATCTCTGGCGTTACAAAGATCATCATTTCAGTCTCATTTTCGCGAAACCCTTGGCTTGAAAATAATTTACCGATCACCGGTATTTGCGTTAAGTAGGGTAGGCCCGTGGCGCTTTCACCGATACCATTATGAACTAACCCTGATAGTACAATCGTGCGTGATTTAACTAAATCAAAGTGACTTGATACTCTGTTTGCAGAAATACCCGGAACACCATCAACAGCTTTTGATTCATCCGGAGTAGAAACCTCAGTTTCAATGGCAATACTCATTTGCCCCAGCGGATCGACAACAGGCTTTATTTTTAAACTTACGCCGTATTTTTTCCAAACAACTTCACGCGTTTTATACTTCGTTAAAACGATTGGAATTTCGCCACCTGCAAAAAACTCGGCCTCTTTACCATTGCGGCATATTAACGTAGGGCTTGCTAAAGTTTTTGAATTTCCTGAAGATTCTTCAGCGTTTAAAAATAAATCAATAGATTGGTCAAAAGCCACTTTTGAATCAATCAGTTGTCCGCCGATAACTTTTTGCCACTCGATACCTAGTTTGCGCGCCGTTGATTTTTTAATTTCAACAAATTTAACAGAAACTTTGATGTTATCACTGATTTCAATTTTATTTGGATTATCTTGGGTAAATAAACCCACTTGATTTGTTTGATTGCGGCTCGTGATGCTGTTGTCTTTCGATGAAAGCACAGCTTTCCACGGCATACTTGAGAAAATAATTTTAGGCGGGGTAATTTCGTGATTTCTAAAGTATTGAATATACCATTTTTCAACTTCAACCGTTAATTTTTCACTCATATCTAATTTCAAAAATAGAAAGGCATTTTTTTCTTCCATAGTGGCAATGATTTGCTTAAATTCGTCTAAAGAGAAGATCTCTCCTTTGAGGCACAGAGTTTGTTCGCAAAAAGCCACATTTAGCTGCGGGCTTTTACGAGTTAAAATATTCCAAATTTTGTAAGAGCCTTTAAACCCTGTCGGCACCGATAAAACGACCATTTCTTTTTGATCGATGCGAATCTTAGACGAACCCAGAGCTAATGGTTTTAAAGTGACTGAACTGCCATTGCCGACAGCTGAAAAAATCTTTGGATTTTCAATCCATAATTTATGCGAAACATTTTTTAAGATATGCTCGTCACCCATTTCAACCATAATATCGTAACGGGTCTCGGCCAGGCTGATCAGGGGAAGTAGAATTAAAACCAATAATGTGAATAGCTTCTTCATGCCAGAGCACAGTTCATAAACTGTTCCAGCAAATTAAATGTTAGAATTTACAAGATATCCTATTTACGGACTTCCGGAATTACAAAGCGGACGCTAACGCCGTCATCAGTGTTACTGATTTCTAGACGCCCTTGGTGAGCTTTTAACAAAGTCTGACAAATTGTTAAACCTAAACCCATACCCACAGAATGATTCATCACATTTTCATCTAAAGTAAACGGGCTTAAAATTTTATCTAATATGTTTTGCGAAATCTTAGGGCCTAGATTTCTAATCTCAACAACGACATTTTTATCCTCTAAGCGAGAAGACACTTTAAGTGCAGTTTGGGCCTGGCCAAATTTAGTGGCGTTATGTAATGCGCGCGTAATTAAAATACGCATGTACTGAGAATCAGCTTCAAAAGTTTCAACAGCTAAATCAAATTCAATTTTTTGCCCTTTGGTGACCATCATCTTAGTCATGTCTTCTGGCAACTGTTCAAAGAAAGATCTGATTTTTAAAGTTTCATAACGAATAGGAATTTGCCCTAATTCACCTTTAACAATCAATAACACATCATCAACGATACCTTTAAGTTTATCTGCTGATTTAAGAATACGATCAGTAAACAAAGCTTGCTCGTCAGATAAAGAAGATTCACGCAATAAACCAGTAAAACTTAAAATAGAAGTCAGGGGAGTTTTCAATTCATGATTAATCAAGATCATAAATTGCGATTTTGTTTTATCTAAAGATTGTAATTCTAATAAGGCGTCTTCAAGGGCTCTGTTTTTTTCTTTAAGTTCTTTGCGAAGAGTTAGTTTTTCGTAAGCGTTTTCAAGATTTTTTTGTAAATCAACCGGATCCCAGGGTTTAGTAATATATTTATAAATCTGACCTTTATTAATAGCTTCAATAACAGATTCAATATCAGTGTAGCCTGTTAACAAAATTCTGATTGATTCAGGGTGGGTCACGATTGATTTTTCTAAAAATTCTACGCCCGTAATTAAGGGCATACGTTGATCTGAAATGATGATAGCGATATCTGGATTTTGGTCGAGGTGAGCAAAAGCATCTTGCGGAGTTGAAGCTTTAAATACGGTAAAACGTTTGCGAAGCAAACGTTCCATGGCGTCAAGATTATCTACTTCATCATCAAGAAACAAAAGCTTCGGTTTATCCATTAGTTCATGTTAACGAATGAAAAAATATCGGTCTAGCTGCGAATTTACGAGCTGTCTTTTGGTCTACTGACCTTAGACTAATTTTATTTACTGGACCCTGTAACAATCGCATACAACTGTCGAGAAGTGATACGATGATCTAGGTATACGTGTATCTATTTTTTGTTATTAGGAGACTCTATGTCGTTGAAAAACATAATTAATTTTCTACTTACGAGCATGTTTGCTTTTGTATTCTCGCTCAGCTTCGTAGGTGAAAAAGCACACGCACAGTTTAATGCTTATGCGAACGCAGGCGTTAACTACGGTGGTGGTGGCGGCGCTGGTTACGGCGGCGGTGGCGGTCTTTGGGGATCAGGCTACTCTGGCGGACAGCAAGGTTGCGGATACCCTTGGAAACAGGGAACAAATGCGACAAGCATGACTGACGAAGAAAAAACAGAACGCAATCGTATTTCTGATTTACAAAAAGATTTAAAAGCTCGTCAATTAGAAAAAAAACGCGCTGAAACAGAAATGCAATTTTCAGCTCGCAAACTTGAAAGACAATTCGACAGCGAAATTTTAGATTTCTTACTAGAGACACACATTGAAAAAGGAAATACGTGTAACGACTACGTAACAGCTCCTGGATTAAATTGTAATGCTCAAGCGCAAACTGGTGCTACAGCTGTAGCGACAGGTTCTGCAACAGTTGATGCAGCTACTGGCCAACAAGTTGTAACTGCAACAACGACAACTGTTACAGCTTCTGCTGATTGCTCTTCTAAAGATGATGTTCCTGAAAAATTAAAAGCTAACTGGAATAGTAAATACTGTGCTGCAAAATCAAAATCTGATGGCGGTAAAATTAATCCAGCAATCTGTTCTGATAGAACATTACAACCAGACGACAGAAAATCGAGCGCTTATTCAGCGTCTGAATGTGGTAAGCAATTAGGTGACTACCGTAAAAACAGAATTAAACGTGATGAAGCGCAAGCGCGCATTGAAAAAATCGAAGATGATATTCGTGATCGTCAGTACGCAATCTCTGATGCAAAAGAGCGCGCTGCTATCGAGCGTGAATACAAAGCTAAAACTCAACTTGAAGGTGAGTGCGAAGAGTGTAACAACGCTGATCGCGAAGGCGGATACTCAAAACCAAAACGTGACTGGGTTTCTATCTTAGGAACAATCGGTGTTGGTTTAGGTTTAGGCTATATCGGTAAACAATATGATGATCGCAATGCAGAATACTCTGCACAATTAGGTTATCCTCCTGCACAAGGTTACCCAACTGCAATTAGCATGGGTTATCCATTCTTATTAGCTGGTGCTTACGGTGCAATTAACGGCGGATCAGGCCAAGGCGGATTCGGTTGCGGCGCTGGTATGAACGGCGGCGGTTTCCCTTACGGAGCTGGCGGCGGAATGGGTGGACCATTCGGTGGAGCGATGGGCGCCTACGGACCATATGCTGGTGCCGGTGGTGCTTTCGGATATCCACAAGGAATGTTCGGTTCTCCATGGGGCGGTGGTATGTACCCTCCAGGTTACGGTCCAGGTGGAATGATGGCTGGTCCAAATGGCGGATGGCCATATGGTTACGGCAATGGAAATTTTGTTAACGGAATGGTCAATGGTGGATTCGGCAATCAAATGGGCGGCTACCAAATGCCAGGTGGATTTCAGATGCCAGGCGGTGGATTCCAAATGCCAGGTGGCTATTTTGCCAACGGAGGCTTTGCAGCTAACGGTGGATTTCAAATGCCAGGCGGCGGATTCCAAATGCCAGGTGGATTTCAGATGCCAGGTGGCTACCAAATGGGTGGAAATTTCGTGAATGGTGGTTTCGCAGCAAACGGCGGAATCCCAATGAACGGAAGCCAAATGATGTGTATTCAATTTCCATGTAATACAGGAAGTTTCGCAAATGGCGGATTCGCAGCTAACGGAGGCTTTGCAGCCAACGGTGGTTTTCAAATGCCAGGCGGATTCCAAATGCCGGGTGGCTTTCAGATGCCAGGCGGCTATCAAATGGCTGGTGGAACATTCGTGAATGGTCAAATTGGTTTAGCAGCTAACGGTGGATTCGCAGCTATGGGAATGCAAATGCAAAACCCGCAAATGCAATTACAAATGTTGCAAATGCAACAACAGCAAGCGCAGTTACAAGCTCAGTATTATCAACAGCAAGTACAAGCGCAACAGCAACAGTACCAACGCCAAATTCAAGTTCAAATGCAAGCGCAACAAGTTCAGCAAGAAATTCAGAACTTACAAATGCGTTTACAAATGTTATACACAGGCGCTTACTCAGGTAGCACTACAGGTGGCGGATACTACGGTTCAGGTTCATTAGGTGGATCAATTGGTATCGCAGCTCCTTCAGTAGGTTCTGCAATATCTGGTGGCGGAGTACAATACGGTTCAGCGACTTCTACACCGCCGAATTTTATTCCTGGTGCAAGTGGTGGATATCAACAAACAACATATCCAACTTACCCAACAACTCCGACTTACCCATCAACAGGTGGTCAAGTTACGGTGCCTTCACCTTCTGGTGGCGGAAGATAGTTTAAGAATTAAAATTTAAATTTTGTTTAAAGGCTGAGCGTAAAAAACTCAGCCTTATTTTTTTGTAAAAGCTGTGATAAAACATTCCCATGCCTGAAATGATTAACAACTGCTTTGATTCGCACACTCACTTTTTAGCAACGGGTCAAGTCGCACTTGAGTTGTCATTGCGCGATTTAAAATCAGCAGACGATGTGCAGAATCTTAAAATTGAAAAGTATCACTACCGCGGTGATTGGCTGGTTGGCTTCGGTTGGAATCATAATCTTTGGTCTCCAACTGAACTTCCCAATAAAGCGATCTTAGATCGGTTATTTCCGAACACACCCGTATTATTTTCGCGCGTTGATGGGCACAGCAGTTGGATCAATTCAAAAGCGATAGAAGTTTTAAATATTCAAGGCGAGTGTTCAGGTCTTTTGCTAGAACAAGATCACATCAATGCTTTATTTAAGTTACCTGATTACAGCGATCAGCAACTGACACAGTTTTTACTTAAATCAGGCGAAATTTTTAATAAGGGTGGTTTTACCCACGTGCGCGATATGTCGATGAATTATCGTCAGTGGCGTTTACAAAAACAACTCTGCGAACAGGGTCAGCTAAAAATATACTGCGAAGGTTTCGTCACAGTTGAATCAGTTGAAGACTGCGATCGCGGATTAGCAGAATATCAAAAATGTATCGATGACCCTTGCGCACAATTAAAAGTAAAAGGTTTAAAAATATTTATTGATGGATCGTTAGGTTCAAAAACAGCGTACTTATCACAAAATTATCAAGGCGAAAACCAGCGCGGCTTATTACTCTGGAAAGCCAGCGATATTAAATTAGCTATTGCTTACTGCTGGCGAAACAAAATGGAAATCGCCATTCATTGCATCGGCGATGAAGCCGTGCACACTGTGGCCCAATGTGCGCGCGAAGTTTCTGCCGCAGGATTACTGGGTAAGATTCATATTGAACATGCGCAGTTGTTGCGCCAAGAAACAGTTCCCTTACTTAAGCCATTGCATGTGTATGTTCATATGCAACCAAGCCACTGGCTATCTGATCACTCATGGTTGCCAGGTGCGATTGGTGATTTAACAAAATATTTATTTCAATGGGAGCTGTTACGAAAAAATCGCATTCACGTTGATTTTGGGTCTGATTCTCCAATAGAACCCACGAATTTATTATTAACTCGCAAAGCACTTAACGAAAGCGCCAAGTTCATTCCAACACCTTCTGAGGATTGGAAGCGTTTTCACACGCATCCAACAATTGGCTGGGGGCAATGTCAGACTGAATTCGATGAACAAGGCATTATCAAAGTTAATTTCGACGGTGAAACTATTCACCGATAGACACGTCGTAATTTTTAAGAAAAAACACAGTGGCCACGGCAGCTAAGCCAATTAAGTATTTATTTTTATTTTCTTTAAAGTGATCAACCATTAAATCAGAACCCCAATTGTATTTTTGGCTTAAGTTGCAGCCTTCAGAAAAATGCGGAATCACCTGTATGTCTAATTGTCCGATAAACTCAGTGTAACGGGGGTGATCGCAGTCACCATTTAGAAAATATTTCTTTTCGTCATTTTCTGTATAAGAAATATAATCAAGTTCGACATGCTTAATTTCGTTCAAGTAGGGATCAAGTCGCAGGCGGTTCTGCAATGTGTTTGCTACAGTCACGCCTGCAACAAGTAATAACTTATCAGAAGGTTCATTTTTGATATCTGATAAAATTTCATGTAACTTTTTAAGCTTTTTAATTTTTTCAGATAGATTTGCACCCTTATTTTGCACCATTTTTTCACTGGCTAAAATTAAGTTCTTCACTTGATCTAAATTCAGATCATCTTCTTTTAAACTTAAATTTAAAGTCGATAAAAATTCTGAAACATAATTCTTGTTGTCTAAATCAAAAGTTTCAATCAAATGATCAAAATGAATAGTTTTTCTTTGCTGAAGGCTCGAAAAGTTTTGTGGTAAACACACATAATTATTTTTCTCACAGATTTTTTTATAATCTGAAAGCGAAGTGTTTTTGCTAGCCACTAAAAGGATGTCAGCCTTAGCAAAGTTAGCAACAGTTAATAAAATCAAAAATAAATATTTCATAATTAGCCTCCGTTGTATTCGATCTTTACTGTTTTTTTAGTTTGAACATGTTCGTCAATGGCGGGGTTAGCACTAGTTTCAGATTTATTCTGAATCACGGCAAAGAAAGGCCCATCGTACTGCATCAGCACACTCGATAAATTATCAGGCAATAAAAGCGAATACGCATGCGGGTTATTGGGTGCGCGTAAAATTTTAACTTTTTGAAATATTTTTTTAGATCGACCTGATGCACTTTTACCCAAGTAAATATCAACCACACCGTAGCCTTCAATAAGACTAGCAATAGCTGCGATATTTTCTAATTCGATGGGCACTAAGGCATAACCATTCGGAATCAGTGTATCCATAGTGAGTAATTTTTCTTGAGCGGCTGGTTTAACGTCAGAACCCACAGTAGTGTAGATGTAGACAAAAATAAAAAAGAAAAACATAAATACAAAATACTTATGCTGCTGCAATGACTGTTTTAGGCGAGCTTTAATATCCATTAGTGACGTCCTTCAACTGATTTAGAAATTTTGTATTGATTAGAAATTTCACGTTGGCGTTTCGACATAGTCAGCACCGCTGTAAGCAAAGCAGTGAACAGTAATAATGTTAAAACATACTCTGCGAGGACTTGCCCTCGTTGATTTTTAATTTCCATTTTTCACCTTTTAAGTCTGGAGCCACCGAACATTCAAAATTTAGAGCATTATTCCATGCAAAAAATTTTTGATATTTCTCGATCGTTCTAAACCACATATTCCAAGAATAGGCCAATTCAAGCTTAGCTTCGGGGTTTTCATCCCATTCGTAATTCGGGAACACATCGTCCTTCGAATCCGGACGGACGGGAAGCGTTGGAAGTTTTTTAGGGGTAAAAATTGAACTCATCGAAAGCATGTAGCGCCAAGGCCGCGCGATACCACCTTGTCCAGAGTTAATTTTTATCGCTAGATTTGCATGCTTTAATTTAAGTTCAGTTTGAGCTTCAAGTAGTAACCCTTTTTGAACGGTATCAAAAGATTTTTGAGTTTCTTTAAGCGCATCTAACGTTTCTTTGAGTTCTGCTACCAAAGGAGCTTGTAATGCAATTGTTGCAACCGCAATGGCAGCTTCGACTATTACAATAGCGTTTCTTAAGAAAGTTGATATTGAGTTTAAATCGAAAAGCCTGCGTACATTTTTTAAAGTGCTGATTTGAATTTCAGTCGCCTCTTGTATGCAGGTGCTTCGTACGTAATCGCGTTGCTGAGAAAGAGCGATAGCAAAAGTTCCTGTAAGATATAAACTAACAAATATCGTTAAGATAAACACAAACGATAAGCTTATAAAACCTTTAGAGCTCGGTGCGAAATTTTTCATAATTAAACTCGCGTGTAATTGTCATTGAAGTTATCTGCGTGGCTGAAATTGTTAAGGTAATTTTCTGGCCAGATTTTTTTACGTCTGTTGAAACATAGCGGTAGTTATTGCCCATTAATCGACTTTTAAGTTTGTATTCACAACTTGGTTTGCGCTCTAGCTCGCAAAAAAAGTAATCTTCGGCCATGGCGTCGATTGCAATAGCCATTACAACGCTCATCAAACAGCGCAACAGCAAATAAAGAAAAGCTCCTGTGAAGATCATTATAAATGACGCTTCAATAAGAGCTTGGCCTTGGTTATTTTTAATCGTGTTTTGTTTTTGCGCCATCTAAGAAATTAGATAAGTCTTTTTGAGCTTGAGCACCTTCACTTGCATTTTCGGCTTGTAACTTTTCGCCTTTAGCACCTAAGGCACGGTTGATGTTTTCGTATTGTTTACCTAAATTGAAACCAACAACCTTTACAACACCAATCGTTGCCACTGCGATAAGTGCAACAAGCATCAAATATTCGATCAGGCCTTGGCCCTTTTTGTTTTTTAGAATTTTAGACATAAAAAAACCTCCGTGAAGGAGGTTTTTGCAAAGACCTGAAAAATGTTGCAGGTCTTTTATTTATTGATCATATCCGGTATTCGAGAAATCGCGGATAGGCGGATTACTTTTTACCTTTTTTCTTTGCCACTGGAGCAGCTTTAGCCACAACTTTGCCTTTAACAGCTGGTTTTGCTGCAGGCTTAGCAGCTACAATTTTTGCTGGAGCGGCTTTAACCACAGGTTTTACAACTGGTTTTGCTACAGCTTTAACTGGAGCAGGTGCCGGTGCGGGTTTAGCTTTAGCAGCTAATTTTTCTTGAGCGGCTACTTTAGCTTGTTTTTCTTGAGCCGCAATAGTTTGCGCTTCTAGTTTTGCAGCGGCTTTGCTTTCAGTTTTTTGAGCTTTTTTAGCTGCTTTACGACCGTTTACGATACGATCTAAAATTTCGTAAGCTTCTTTTTGTAAATCATTTTCGAAAATGAAGCGGTAAAAGCCTTCGATTTCAGGAGACTGGCGAAATTTTTTAAGTGATGTGGGTAAGCTTTCAGATTGAACGAAATCAATTGAGTTACCATCTTTAGAAAGTTTAACTTTTTCAGCCATTTGAAGACTCCTTTGTCATTTTCGAGACAGACTTCGCAATCTATTAGAAAACTTTGGCTTGGTCAAGAAACCATTGTCTGTGTTGCCGTTTGTAACCTATTGAAATCGCTGCTAAATTTGGTAGTTTTAAGTCTCACGATAGAAATGAGGGTATATGATGAAGCTCCTTAAGGGTCAGCCGGTCAGTGAAAAAATCCAAGCCGATATCAAAACCGAGATCGCTTCATGGCCAACTTTAGGATTAGCTCTTCCTCATCTTAGCGTAATTTTAGTCGGCAACGATGCCGCAAGCCAAGTTTATGTCGGTCACAAAGCTAGAATGTGTGAAGCCCTTGGATTCTCATCTGAAGTTATTCGCCTAGATGAAAACACCACCGAAGCTCAGCTGTTAGCCAAAATCGATGAACTTAATAAAAATTCTAAAGTGGACGGCATCTTAGTTCAATTGCCACTGCCTAAACAAATTCATGAACGCACAGCTTTAGAAAAAATTTCTCCGCTTAAAGATGTCGACTGTTTAACAAAAACAAATATCGGCTCTATGGTTGTGGGTGATGCGATTGTAAAACCTTGTACACCTGCAGGTATCATCGAGATTTTAAAATTCTATGATATTAAAATTGCTGGTAAAAAAATCGCTGTTATCGGACGCAGTCAAATTGTGGGAACTCCGCTAGTGCATTTATTAACTCAAGAAAATGCTACGGTAACATTGTTTCATTCAAAATCTGAAAACCTTATGCACGAAATTAAAATGTTCGATATTGTTTGCGTAGCGATTGGCAAATCAGAATATTTTAAAGCCACAGATTTTAAACAAGGCGCAATTGTTATCGATGTTGGCATTCATAGAAGTGAAAATCATAAACTGACGGGTGATGTAACCAAAACGCCAGAAGGTGACAATTGGCTTTCTGCGCAATCTCCGGTTCCAGGTGGAGTCGGTGTGACAACGATTGCAATGCTTATGCAAAATACTTTACAGGCTTGCAAAGCCCGCAGACAATCTTAGTTATGAAATTCACTTTAGCTTTAACAGCAATTTTATTATCGTTACCGTTAATGGCCGCACCTCAGTCGGCGACACCAGCACCTCAAAAGTTTACTTTGAAAAAAGTTTGGCAAATTCCGGCAGACACAGATTTAGATAAATTCACAATTGGTGGATTATCGGGTTGTAGCCGCTTGAACGATGAGATTTATTTTGTTTCTGATGATCGTGCTAATCAGGGGCCGTACAGAATTTTAGTTTTAAAATATGATACGCAAAACGCAGAATTAAATATCACTGATCGTAAATGGTTAAAAGTCGCAAAACCTTTAGATAATAAAACTTTCTTAGATATGGAAGGCATCGCCAGATTAACTCCAGATCGCACTTTAATTTCTAGCGAAGGTGACTTAAACCAAAAACCTCGTCAGCCCGTTTCGCTTTTTTGGATTAATGAAAAAGGCGAACGTGTAAGTGATGTGACATTACCGCAAAAATTTATTGCGAACCCTTCGGGAATGCAAACTCGTGGTACACAAAACAATTTGGGCTTTGAAGGTTTAAGTATTGATCGCGATCTTGGTTTATGGGGCGCCATCTTAGAAGCTCCATTGGTGCAAGATCTCACTAAATTACTTATGATCGAAGGATCTGCTTCGGGCACTTCAGTGCAAAATGAGTGGTCTTATCCGCTACCGAAGTATATTGGAGACGGTTTAGGCGCACAAATGGGTGTGACTGATTTTGTTTATGATAAAAACCAAAGCCTGATCGTGATCGAGCGTGGGGTGAGTGTGGGCTTATCAGGTCTCGTGTACGACGTTCAGATGTGCACAGCTGAAAAGGATCCAGCCACTAAATCGATTAAAAAGAACTGCTTTTACGATTTTGCCAAAGATAAAACTCTTAAGACCCATGTAAAAGATGTCCTAAATTACGAGGGTATTTGCTGGCTCAATGATCAAAAGACTCAGTTTATGGTCGTTAATGATAATAATTTTTCAAAGACCGAGAATAACCTTTTTCTTTTATACCAAATCGATTAAAAACAGCCTCTTACTGTACAGTTGAGCCTTCGGCTCAAATTAAGAGGATACCTCATGAGAATTTGGAAGCTAAAAAAAGGCTCTGATCAGCGTTTACGTTCACGTCACCCGTGGGTGTTTTCTAATGAACTTATGGATAGCCCTCGTGGCCTTACGCCAGGCGAATTAGTTGAAGTGCACGATTACCAAGGTCACTTTATCGCTCGCGGTTACGGTAACCCTAATTCTTTAATCGCTTTTCGTGCGATGACTTTTGAATTAAAAGATTTCGAAATCGGCGGATCTACTTTTGTATCTTCAAAATTATACACAGCCTGGGAAAAAAGAATTCACTTAGGTTTTACAGATTCTTTTCGTGTTTGTTTTTCTGAAGCCGATTCATTACCTGGTGTAATTATGGATCGTTACGTTTTTGAAAAAGACGGCGAGCGCTTTCAAGTTTTATCATACCAATTATTAACTTTTGGTATGAATCGCATTTTTGAACAAGCCACCGAAATTTATGAAAAATTAGTTGAGTCTGTATTTTCGCAAAAGCTTTCAGATATTGATTGGGCGCACACGATTTTATTACAACGTAATGACGTAAATATTCGTAAGCTTGAAGGTCTTGAAGTCGAAGAACCTAAAGTGATTTACAATCCTAAAGACATTTCGTTAACTGATTTACAAATTTTGATTCCATCGGTGATGGCTACAGCATTGAACACGACTGAGACTTTGAAATTTTCTGTGAATTTAATTGAAGGTCAAAAGACGGGCTTCTTCTTAGATCAAACGCATAACATTCGTTTATTAATTCAAAGCTTAGAGGGTTTAATTCGCGTTAAGCAATTTACTGAAGAAAAACCTCTTAAGATTTTAGATCTATGTTGTTATATGGGTCAGTGGTCGGCTCAGGTGGCTTTTTATTTAAAACAAAAAAATATTCCGTTTCAAGTTTTGTTAGTGGATGTTTCTGAACTTGCGCTTGAAAAAGCGAAAGAGAACTTGAAACGTTACACGAATAAAGTTTCTGTCTTAAAAGCCGATGTTCTTAAAGATTTAGGCACAATCACTGATAGCAGTTTTCATGTTGTGATTTCTGATCCTCCGGCTTTTGTTAAAAATAAAAAAGATATGGAATCAGGATTACACGGTTACATGAAGCTAAATGAGCAGGCGTTTCGTATCGCTATGAACAAAGGTGTTGTGGCTTCTTGCACTTGTTCTGGTTCAGTTCAAATTGCTGATTTTAAGAATGCTCTACGTAAGGGGATTTTACGCTCTGGTAAGAAGGCTCAATTGATCTGCGAAGGCGGGTTAGGTTGGGATCATCCAGGGTTGATTCAGTTTCCTGAAGGTCAGTACCTTAAGATGTTACTTCATAAAGTAGATTAGATTTTTCAGGGGCTTAAATAGCGATCGGGGCATTGTCCTAATTTGCTGACGAATGCCCCGATCTATATGGAAACTTAATTTTTTTACTGGAAACTATTTTTGGTGAGCTATTTGCGCTTGGTGGACTTGGCTAGATGCCACTTGGCCTTGAGCTGCAAAAATTTGTTGTTGAAACGCTGTCATCTTGTTGATGTATTCTTTTAATGCTGTGTTTTCTTTTCTTAAGATTTCAGTCTGTGTGCTTGTTTGTAAAAACTGACCGCGCACATTATCTAATTCGCTTTGAATTCTGTCGCCTTCTAGTTTTAATTCTACGATCTTGTTTTCGGCCACTGACATTAAGTGCTTAATCGTTTCGGCTTGCTCTTGCGATGTGGCTTCAACTTCGGCCATGCTTGTTTCAAGTTCGTTGATTTTACCTTCAAGAAACGTGATGTTTTCTTGTTTTTGTTTTAATTCAGCGGCTAAGCCTTGATTCATATCAAGTAAACGGCCTTTTTCTTTTTGAAAGTCGAATTGAATGCCTTCGTAATTTTCTAAATACTGTTTACGATCATCCATTTGAGCTTGAATTGATTTAGTTTTAATCTCTTGGATTTCTAATTGTAATTTTAAGCTTAAATCTAATGATCTGGCTAAATCTGTAGAAAGTTTTGAATTGTGAGCTCTTTCTTGATTTAAACAGTCTGTTAATTCTTTCACTCTTAAAGTTAAGTCAGAATTAGACGTAGTCATTTTCTCTAAAGTCTCGATTTTGTGCTTCATATCTTCGTGGTTAGACACTAACTCGATTTGAAAGTTTTTAAGCTGATTTTGCATTTTGTCTAATTGGCCCACACGGTCTTTAGAGCTTTTTTGGTCTTCGTCTTGTGAAAGCTCATTTAGCTTGTGACAAATTTCGTTAAAGATCTTCTCGTGCTCAGGTATGTTTAATGTTTCCATGATGTAAGGTTTCCTCGCTTCCAGTACTAACAGCTTAGTCAACGACCAAACTGTTGACCATAAGTCCTGTTTTGGTTTTAAATAATCCAGTATTAAGTCTAGAGAAACAGACCAAAGTTGGAGAATCTTATGTTAAAGAGAGTCAATACTAAACGAATTTTAACTTTAGCGATTACGCTGATGTTTTTAAACTCTCAAACGGCGTTAGCGCAAACTTCATTTTTTGAAGTTAAAGAACCACCTCGCGCCGCTGAATATATTTACCGTTCTTCGCAAAAAGAATCGTTAATTAGCGTTCAACTTTTAGGGGCTGTGAAAAATCCTGGCATTTACTATATTCCGCCACAAACTGACTTACTTAAATTAGTAACTCTAGCCGGTGGATCTGAAGATGCTGAGTTAAGTGAAGTTTTAGTTCGTAAAGGTGATCCCGCACAAAAAGGGGTGTACGAACTTGATTTGAATAAATTGATGAAATCGACTTCAGATGTGAAGCCTTTCAAATTAGCTCAAGATGATTTCGTGTATATTCCTAAAAGAGAACCATGGATCTCTAACGATGTGTCTCGTTCAATCACCATCGTATCGTTAATCGCGACTATTATTTTAACAAGTGTACTGATTGAAAAGAACTCGAATAAATAAAATTCATGCTTTTTTTAATCGCGCTGATTTTTATATCTAAAATTTCATTTGGATTTATCCCGGGATTCCCTTATCAGGAATCCTTTTTTATTTTTCAAAAGGGTCTTCATCCTTTTGTGAATATTTTCTTTAATGTCATTATTGGTTCAATATTGCTGATTAAATTTTTCTGGAAGAGCAATCATCATTACCTGCAAAATCGTTTTTTTAAATTTTACCTATTTGTTTTTTGTCTGTTTTTAATGGCCATCACGGCAGCGCAAGTCGTGTTAGGTGATAGCGTAAGCCCTTGGTTTTACCAAATGGGTGCGGCAGGTGCTGCGTGTTTTACGGTGGTTTTATTTGGCCGTGTTATACCCAGTGAGCTTTCGATCATTAAGTTTATCAATATCACACAAAAGTTTGCTGTGATCCTTTGTTACATCAGTTTGATTTTATTAATCGTTGCACCTGGTGTAACTTTTAAAGGCGGCCGCTTTATCGGAGTATTTAAACATATTCCCTACATGGTAACAACAGCGACGTTAGCATGTATCTTTTTGATTTATGAACTTTTTGTTAAATCGAATTCTCGCCCGAAAATGATTTATCTTATCTTTAGCCTTATTGTTTCAATGTCGGCTTTAATTTTAACCGGAACTCGTTCTGCTTTGTTCGCAGTGCTGTTAAGTTATTTTTTAGCGTTCTTGTTTTTTCCGGCCAAAAAAGCAGCGAGCCAGTTTATTAAAGTGTCAGTGGCTTTTTCATTAGTTATTGCCGTAGTTTTATTTGGCAGCAACATTAGCCAGTATGCGATTGAAATAGTACGCGGTGAAAGTGCTGTGGGTCTTCGTGCGGCTCAAGATGGTGTGGCTTCGCGTTTAGATGAGTTCGAACGTGGTTATGAGATCTTTTCTAAAAGCCCCATTATCGGCCAAGGTTTACTTTCTAAATTCGGCGAGATTAATGAAACTGATGTCGGGCAGTACAACGCCAATAAAGATCCGCATAATATTTTAGTATCAGCAGGTGTAATCGGTGGCTTTGGTTTTGTGGTGCTGGTGTTAGTGGGTTTTGCGGCGCTTATCGCGGTGAGCTTGAAAAAGCTACGCACATCACCACCAGAGTTTAAAATATTAGCTATTTACCTGCTAACTCATATACCAATTCTATTTATTTATCATATGCACTTATCGATGGGCGGTATGGCTGATCGCTTCTATTGGATTGTGATTGGCTATATGATGATTAATATGAGAAAACAGACCACATGAATCCGTTAAATTTATTTTTGGCGTTAGTTATCGGGGTTGCTGCGGCAGCGTTAAGTTATGGCTTTCAAGCCGTGGTTAATTTTTCTGAAGTGCTGCGCCAGCAATATCCAGAAATTGTATTAGGCCTTCCGATTTTATTTATTTTAACTGTTTTGTTAAAGAAAAAAACTTTGTATTACCCTTACAAGGTTAAAGACCTTCACGAGATGACCCAAGGGCAAAATTTCTTTTGGAATCGTTGGAAATCATTTTATCACTTTATTGGCGCAAGCTTAAGTCATCTCTTTGGCGCGTCAGTAGGGCGCGAAGGTGTTATCGTCTTAACAACAACGGGCATTGTTAGATTATTTAATTTAAGTCTTCCTTACTGGGGCCCAGTGGCAGCCTGTGTTGGTTTTGCGGCCATCACTGGTAATAAATGGGTTGGGATTATTTTTTTGATCGAAATGTACACGACGCAGTTTTCACAAAAAGTTTGGACTTTTTTTGGAGGCTGGATTGCCGTTTTGATTTTACAGTCTTTAAATTTTCCACATTTGATATCAGCGGTTTCAATTCCTGAAACAGAATCTTGGTTTAAACGTTTTGCGTTTATTTTCTTATTAGGTTTAATCATCGGTTATCTTTCTCGAGCCTATAAAAGAAGTTACTTTTTTCTTTCAGATTTTTTTGCCAAGAAAAATATTGTTTGGGCCATCGTTATGGCTGCCGTTTTAGGTTATGCTCTTTACAATCCGGGTTTACGTCCACTTCAAAGTTTAAGTTTAGATTTAGTTTCAAAATTTAGCTCGGGCGCATTGATGATTGAAAGCGATATGCAGCTTGTGCTTTTAAAATTAGTTTTTACATTGTTATGCGTATCATTAGGATTTTTCGGTGGCGAATATGTGCCATTAGTTTTAGTGGGTTGTGGAATTGGCGCGACAGCGGCACAGTATTTTGGTGAGAGTTTACTCTTAGGATCAACATTGGGAGCCTTTGCCGTATTTGCCGGAGTGACGCGCTTAAAATGGACCTGCGTGATTTTATGCGCAAGTTTGATGGATTATACGATGTTACTTTGGGTTTATATTTTCTTTTCTGTGGTGCATAGCTTTTCAGGTGAGCAAAGTATTTATCTTCACCCCATCGTGCGCAAATTTAATTTTATGAATTTTCAATTCGGCGGTTTTCCGACTGGAGGATTCCGTGAGCGCCCCGTGGGTGAATCAAGCGGTGAAGATACAAATGGTCGCGGTGGCGGCGGGCTGATCGATCAATAGTTTACTTCCAAATATTTTCAGGAATTGGTGCTGCTGTCGCATCAAGTTTGCCTAAATTTCCTAGATCCCAGTTGTCTTCCATTAGTTTTAATAAACTGTAGTGGCTGACTTGTGCTGTAACACTCACTGCTTTTACATGCGGGCCAACAATACTTGTGTAAATTTGGTTTCCGTTGGTTCCATCGTTTTCATCAAACGTTGTAATTAAAATAGTGTCGTTCATGAAAACAGGATCATTTACGTAAGGCGAGAATTTTTTTGAATACCATTTGTCGGCATAAGATACGCCCGTGTCGTGGCCGTCATTCTTAATATCTGGAACATAGAATACATAATTTGGTAGTTGACCACTGGCTGCATCTTTATCAAATTGCGAGGCATCAACAATGTTTGCGCAACGATTCACATTTTTTTGAATGCTTGTATAACTAATGAATGGATTATGTTTACGAGCGTAAGAACCGCTCTTTAATCCTTGAAAGCAGTTGCCAGGGTAAGCTTCAGCATAAACTTTCCAAGTGATGTTGCGCGCATCTAACAGATCAACAATGTTATTCACATTTAAATCATAGTTAGCATCGTTTTTAACTCCATTTAAATCTCCTGAAGTTAAGGCGATGTAGTTGCCTTGTGATGGATGAGTTTCAGCAGTGAAGGCTGCGAAATTTGCTCCGCTTTGTGAAAGTTTGCTGAAGAAGGGTTGTTTAATTGTTTTTAGATAGCCAGTATTTTCAAATAAGACATAAACAACGCGGTTAAAATATTTTCCGGCTGAGGCATTAACGCCAGCACAGATAACCGTTAAAAATACTCCGATGATCCATGATAATTTAGTCGCTTTCATACTGGCCCCTTAGCATTTAAAGTTGCTAACAGGATTATTAAAACACCAGTTTTAAAGCCGAGTCAAAATTTGACAGCATTATAATTTTTTAATCTAAAGTAGGTGCTGAACTTAAATATATTGGAGTTTAGTTCGTCTTTGGGGAGCAATTTACGGCAGCGCCATATAGTTTATACTATCGTAAGCTAAGCTTGTTGGTTTCGCATAAAGTCAGCGATATGTGCAAAACTTTTCTTAAGCTCACCACGTGTAGGCTCTGCAATTTCACAGTCATCTAAGGCCTTAAACATACAATGTAACCATTGATCGCGTTCTTTTTCGCCGATTTTAAAAGGCATGTGTCTGGCGCGTAATCTAGGGTGGCCAAATTTTTCGATATAAACTTGTGGTCCACCTGACCAGCCCGTTAAAAACATAACTAACTTTTCTTTAGCATCAGTTAAATCAGCAGAGTGTTGATCGCGAATGTCTTTAGCTTCTGGCAAAGTGTCCATCAGGGTGTAGAAACGAGCGACGATTTTTTCAATTGTTACTACGCCGCCTAAGACTTCGAATAAGGTTTTTTCATCAACTTCCATATTTTTTCTCTGTTTTTTTATTTTCTAAAATTTTGAGTTCTGATTTTTGAAGTGCTTGATAATAATGTTTGTGTTTCGTCTGATTCGTCGTAAATTTCACCGACAAATTCTTCGAAAATATCTTCTAAAGTAACAATACCTAAAATGTTTTCGCCTGAACGCACGATGCCCATATGACTTTTGCGTGTTTGCAATTTCTTTAACGCATTTATTACAGGCTCGTTCGGAGATAAAAACTCGGCCTTGCGAATAAGTTTTGTCCAATCAAGTAATGTCATCTCAGGTTCGGCTGTAAAATCTTTTGTGTATAAAATACCCTGGATTTTGTCTTCACCCACCACAGGTAGGCGGGTAAACATTTGTGTTCTGATTTTTTGTAAAACATCATGAGCATGATCATCAATTTGAATCGTAGTCACTTGATCCCACGGAACCATAATATCTTTTACTTTGCGTTTATCGATTCCGATTAAGTTAAAGATATACTGCTTATGAGTTTCGCCTAAACTATCAAGGTCAACTTCTTGAGTGGTATCCACATTGTCTTTCGTCGAAATTTTTGCGAACAATAAGCGAGTGATAAACTTAGTCGAATATTCAAAGATCACAACAAACGGCGCAAACGCGCGGTCCATGATCATTAAAAGTAATCCACCCCATAGAGCTATCTTCACCGGAAATCTTAAGGCGACAGATTTCGGTACAAGTTCGCCGATCACAACGCTAACGTAAGTTAACGGAATCACCACAGCTAGAATACTGAGTGATTCAGCAAGCCGTTCAGTGATGCCAAAGTATGACATCAGCCACGGGCTTAAATTCTCTTCGGCGCTGGCACCGGTTACGGCTGCTGAAATGGCTCCCACTAAAGTAATACCAACTTGTAAAACTGAAAGAGTGCGTTCTGGATTAGATTTTAATTTTAAAACACGAGCCGCAGAAGATGATCCTTGAGAGGCTAATTTTTTTAGATGCGCTTTAGAAACTGTAACAAATGCCATTTCAAGACCAGATAGAACGGCATTGGCCAAAATACTAAACGCGACGATAAAAACTTCGAGCATTACTTGCAAACGACAGTGTTAAAAATTTTTGAATTCGTTTTTGAAGCTTGTGTTGTGCAAGATTGCGGAATTTTTGCAAATCGCTTAACGAAAATCTGTTTGTTGTTTTTTCCATAATAACAAACTAACCACGGGATGATCGCTTTGGCTTTTTCTCCGGCCGCATTTTGCCAAGCAGGAGAGCCATCGTCTTTTTTTTCTTCAGCAGGCTTGATTGTCCAAGTGTGTGGCGGTGGACTGTCACCATTGTCAGGTTTTAACTGCATCTTTTTTTTCGGATCTTGATCAAACATAGCTAATGATTGGAATTCAATAGTGTCTGTTTCAAAATCACGAAATTGAAATGTAGGAATATTTTTTTCAGGTTTAAAACTAACGGCCATTTTCAAAGGGCATTCAATTGTTTGCGGTTTTTCTGTTAAGGCATAGGCTGGTGCCGTAACAGCAATTGCTGTTAAAGCAAACAATAGGGTGATCAATGTAATTCGCATGGGGTTCCTTTTCAATCAGGTAACCATTTCAGCGGGGATAAAAATTCTTGTCAAGGCAAGCAGTCCTATGGTTCTATACGCCCATGAATTTAGCCCCTATTTCAGTCACAAAAACGACACAACCGTTACCAAAACCTGACGCTAATAATTTAGGTTTTGGCCAATATTTTACTGACCATATGTTTGTGGCTAAATATAGCGATGATAAGGGCTGGTACGAATCTAAAATCGTTCCTTACGGGCCTTTAGCATTAGATCCAGCGGCTAGCGTTCTGCATTACGGACAAGCTCTTTTTGAAGGCATGAAGGCTTTTCGTCAGCAAAATGGCGATGTAGCGTTATTTCGTATGGAGTATAACTGGAAACGCATGTGCCAAGGCGCTGAACGTCTGTGCATGGTGGCTCCGCCTAAAGAATTATTTCTTCAAGGTATTCGTGAATTAGTAAAAATTGATGAAAGCTGGATTCCAGAAAGCAAAGGTTCAGCTTTATATATTCGTCCAACTTTAATTGGCAGCGAAGGTTTCTTAGGTGTTCGTCCATCACGCGAATACACATACTTTATTATTTTATCTCCAGTTGGTGCTTACTATAAATCAGGTTTAGCTCCGGTTAACATCTGGGTTGAAGAAGATTACACACGCGCATGCCCGGGTGGTTTAGGTAATACAAAAGCTGCAGCTAACTACGCATCAAGTTTAAAAGCAGCTTACGAGGCTAAGAAAAACGATTACTCGCAAGTGTTATGGTTAGATACAACTCGCACTTACGTTGAAGAAGTTGGAACAATGAATGTGTTCTTCGTTTTCAAAAATGAAATCGTGACACCTTCACTTGATGGCACAATCTTAGCGGGTGGAATGCGTGATTCAGTTATTAGCGTATTAAAACAATGGAATCTTCCGATTGTTGAACGTAAAATTAAACTTCAAGAAATTCGTGACGGTGCCGTTAACGGTAACTTAGTCGAAGCATTCGGTACGGGCACTGCGGCTGTGATTTCACCAGTGGGTGAGTTTGCTGCTAAAGACTGGAAAGTTAAAATCAATAACGGTCAAATGGGCGATGTAACAACAAAGCTTTACAAAGAATTGACTGATATCCAGTACGGTCACAAAGCCGATACATTAAACTGGATCGAAAAATTAAAATAAATTTTTAGTTGCGGCGTTTGGCGATATTCAGAAGAAGTTCGTTGATGGCTTTCTGATTTTCTTTTGGCTTTTTGCCTGGGGCTTTAGATTTAGCTGCGGGTTTAGGCTTAGGCTGGGGCTTCTGCTTTGGCGCGTCGGTGTTGAATAAACTGGGTTTGCGAGTATCAATGATCTCATCAGCATTTTCGCGCGCGCGTTTTTCTGCAGCTGTTTCTTTAACAGGAATTCCAAAAAGAGGATTTTTTCTTAATACTTCGCGCAAAACCAAGCGCACTTCGTCTTCAAAATTTTCATTTTCAGCCGGAATATATAACCATTCTTTTTTAACAGGATGATTTTCTAAAAATTGAAATTTCGCTATCACAGCATTGTGTTTTAATTTTACGATCGGAAAAAACACGCCGTAAAATAACTGAAACGGGTAGTTGATACCTTTGTGAAGCGTGGTTTTACTGTCTTCGCTTAGAAATAAAATAAATTTATCACCTAAGTAATAACCAACTCCACCGGGCATCTTTTTAGGGATGACCTCATTTGGTAGAAGTTCTTCGATCCAGTACAGTGTGTTCACGAAGACTACTTATCTAATTCAATCGCAAAAGCTAAACCAAGTTTTACAAATAGCACTGAATGCTCGGTGCTATTGTTCATTGTATGGAAAGTATCTTTGTGAGTATGGATATTTGGATTTTCGCCTTCTAAATAGCTCTCAAACGCAAGGCTTGCCGGGTAGCCTTCGATATTCCATGCAGCATGGTCAGAACATTGGTAACCACAGTTCTGAGTTGTCCAAGGTACTTTAAGATAAGTGTCTATTAAATTTCCGATAAAAGCATTTTGCTCTACACTTGTGTAATCACCGATTAACACAATATCATAAGGCCCAGTTTTGTAATTCGTTTGATCGTAGTTCATTACACCAACTACGTTTTTATTATTTTGGCGATACCAACGTGTTAGCTCGTAAGATGCGCGATCGCTAGTAGGTTCTTCAGCGGCATAAACGATAAACTGAATTGTGCGCTGAGGTTTATAATCTAATTCAACGAGGCGACGTAAAATTTCAGAGATCGTTGCCACACCCGAAGCATTGTCATCAGCACCTGGAGCAACTGCATTCACATCGTTAGTATCATTATTAATTGTATCACCGTGAGCGCTTAAAATAATAATTTCATTTTGTAAAACAGGGTCGCTGCCTTTGATTGTTAAAATGATCGTCGGTTGTTTGTAAAGTGTGTGGGTGAAACGAGTGATCTCAACATCAGTGCGATTTTTCGTAAGCTCTTTCCAGTGGTCAACAATCCAGTCAAAAGAATCAATGCCTAATTGTGTGTAAGCACTTCTGTTTGCGTAACTAGAAAGTTTCGTAATCACTGAACTTAAGTGATCTTGCGAAACATTTTGAAAGGCTTCGTTAACAAGAGTCTCTTGATTGATGCTGTAGTTAATTGGATTTTTAACGTTATCTGCAGATGAGAAAAGACAACCCGATAAAATAGATGCTGCTAAAATTGCGATTTTCCATGTTTTCATAGGCAGAATAGATAACACAATACTGCCTATGATACGGGATATAAAATAGCGAAAGTAATATTTATAACTCAGAGTCGGTTATATTAGTTCTAAAGCCCTGTTCTATAGGCTGATGAGGTATTAATTGTTAGTTGTATAAACTTTTTGACCGCAGCCTAGGTCGTAAGACTTATTCGCTTTTTTATCATAAAGAGCAACACTGTTTTTGCCTTTGGTAATGAGACCTGATTTAAGATCTTCAACTGATACAGCAATGATTTGATCGTCTGCATACACAACTGTAGTTTTAAGATCGCCAAAGATTTTAACGATACTTTCGGCGCGATCAGGATTAGCTTCGGCATCATCATTTGATATGCGCTTAGAAGCAAACTCGAAAGATTCTGCTTTACCAGAATACCCTGCGTTTTCTACGCTGTAGCTAATCCCACATTTGAAGACATACCCACCAGAGCTAGCATGAGCTTGGTTAGCAGTTAAGATCGTTAAAGAAAGTAGGGCTAAAACTGAAAGTAGGCTCGTTTTCATAAAAACTCCTTAGCGGGATAATTGTTTCGACGAATTATCTAGAGCAGGAGTTGTGCCGTGCTGAGAGCCTCTAAATTCGAGATTAAGGCGATTTCTCATAGTAAAAATGGTCGTAAGATGTCAGCTGTCCAATGGGTTGACGAAGAGATGGAGGTTTGACCTCCATCTCTGAAAGATTACTTCGTAGATTCTAGAATGGCTTTAGTGACGTCTGAGGCATATGGGTTATGGTAAGCTTTGCCACCAAACTGAGTGTCTGTATCTAAAAGAGAAAAATCACGGCTTGTAGAGTAACGGTAAGTCAGGGTGTTTTGTTGAGCGTTGTAGCTGGGTGTAATATTTTTTGATTTTTCACACACAACAGTAAATGGAATTTTAGAGTTATAAAGCTGTTGTACTAAGGCGATTTGGGTGTCTAATTTAATATTTTCTTCGCCTTTCGCGCCCCAGTTTAAATCATTGTTTGAATAGTTAATGCTGATAAGTGTTGGCATGTGTTCTCTATATTCACTTTTTTGAAGTTGAGAAAAATCTCCACAACTTTTATCATAATTAATGGCCATGCGAACTTCTGTATTGAATTCTTTCAGACTAAGCAAATTAGCTAGCGCAATGCTTGAATCTGATTTTGCAGCGATAGCACCGTCATCTCCATAGGTCTGACAATTTTGTGCAATTTCATTCATATCCGCTTTAAATTTTGGCGCGCGCGACTGAACTCTGGCTAAGTGTTTGTCTAACGAAGCATATAATTTAGCATCGCTAACTTGGCTTTTTAAAACTTGTAGATTGGCTTGTGTTTCTTGAGCTGTGCTGATTACTTTATTTACGACTTCTAAACATGTAGAAGCTGTATCGCTTCCGATTGTTCCGCCGCCTGCAAACGCTAATGAACCTGATAATATTAATGTAACCATTAAAACTGACTTCATAAATTTCTCCTTGTTTTGTTAATACCAGAAGATGCGCTCTGATAGGCGTAGTGTTGTTAGTTTCGATTTGCAAAAGGGCTGACAACTCTAAATCAAAAATAACCAGTACTTGGGTGAATAGGTTTATTACAGAGACGCGAATTGCGAGTATTGTTCTTTTTTAGAGAACAAAAACTGGACGTCTCAAGGTGAGATGGATCTGTTATTTTGTAGTTATGACTAAACCAAATGTTTATGAATACAAAAATTTAACTGAGTATTTAAAAGATATTTATAAATTTAGAAAAAGAACTGAAACTACTTTTTCATATGAAAAGTGGGCTGAAGAGATGGGGCTAAAAAGCAGATCATACTTACGAGCCTTGGTCTTGGGAGAAAAAGTTTTAGCAGCGCATTTGCTTCCAGCACTTTTAAAGGGACTTCAGCTGAATAGCGATGAAACTAGCTTTGTTATGCTGCTGGCAAATCTGCATGCGGCTCCGGATAATCAACTCAAAGCTCTTTATAGTCGTGAAATTTTCAAAGTGTGGACTCGTCAAATTCAAGAAGTTGAAATCACAGATACCGTAGAGTTTTTAAGTAACCCACTTGTACCGCAACTTTTTACTTATTTAAGTTTTGACGATTCGCCTTCTGATACAAAGCGATGGGCTCGCGATTTGAACTGTTCTGATGATGAAATTAAATTAGCTTTAAAATGTTTAATCTGGCAAAAGCTTGTCGACGGTAATGTATTAGAAAATGGCGAGATAGTTTATAGAACAATTGCACCGTATTTTAAAGTGCCGTCTTCGCAGGGTAATGTTCATATTCGATCATTTCATATTGAAGGTTTAAAGCAGGCTCAGGTGGCGATGCTTGGAAGTCCTGAGCATCGAAAGATGTATTCAGCCTTTGTGGCGCTTACTGCAGATCAATTTATACAAGTGCAAAAGCTCATTCAGGACTTTAATGAAAAAGTAGTTTCGCTTTGTAATGATAAGAACATTCATGGCAAGCGTATCTATCGTTTGAATCAAAATCTAATCGCCGTCTCACAGACGGTTGAAACTCAAAGCGAAGCTGAGGGATAATAAGTCAGATTGTGTGGTAGGTATTTCAAGAAGAACTAAATGGTGCCCAGTGAGGGAGTCGAACCCCCATGCCTCGCGGCGCTAGGTTCTAAGCCTAGTGTGTCTGCCAATTCCACCAACTGGGCACAGACGTAAACAGACGGTCAAATTAACCGTCCTTACTTAAAAAGACAATATTATTTTTCGCTGATTAACTTTTTGTAATCTGGAGCGCGCATTAAGGCAGCTAATTCTTTTTCAGAATCCATCTCGATGCGAACTAACCAACCTAAGTTATTTGGGTCGTCGTTTAAAGAAGCAGGGTCATCAAGTAAAGCTGAGTTTACTTCGATAACAGTGCCTGAAACTGGAGCAAATAAGTCAGAAACAGCTTTAACTGATTCAACAACACCGAAAGCTTGGTTTTGCGTTACTTTTTGGCCTTCTTCTGGAAGATCAACGTAAACGATTTCACCTAATTGGTCTTGTGCGAATTCAGTAACACCTACAGTTACGATATTCTCGTCAACTTGAGCCCACTCGTGGTCTTTTGTGTAATAAAAATCTTCAGGAATATGAAATGTAGCCATGAATAGCTCCTAGTTCTTACTTTTGGATGAAAGGTGTTTTAACGACAATAGATTTAACAAGCTTCCCACGAATGTCTACGAAAATCTCGGCGCCTTCAGCTGAATGCGCAGTTTCAACGTATGCAATGCCGATCGCTTCATCAAGAGTGGGTGAATGTGTGCCGCTCGTTGTGATTCCGATGACTTTGCCTGCTGCATTTTTAATCTCATAACCTTGGCGAGGAATTCCGCGCTCAACAGTTTTGTAACCGATTAATTTGCGTTTAAGGCCTTGTTCTTTAGCGGCAACTATTTGCGCTTTATTCATAAAATCTTTAGCTTGAGGTTTGATAACCCAACCTAATAACGCTTCGTAAGGGTTTGTTGTGTCATCGATCTCGTGACCGTAAAGAGAGTATTTCATTTCAGTACGCAAAGAATCACGTGCGCCTAAACCGACAGGAACTGGTTTTAAGGGGTGCGCCATTAAAGCATTCCATAGTGCAGATGTTCCTGCAGCTTCAACGAAAACTTCGCAGCCCGCTTCGCCTGTGTAACCAGTCGTTGCAACCATGATGTTGAAGTTTTGAAATTTTGATTTTTTAATTTCGTTACGAGCCCAAGTGCTTGGTTTCATATCTGGAAAAATTGCATCGCAAAGTTCTAAAGCTTTTGGGCCTTGAATCGCGATTTGTCCCCATTGAGAAGATTCATTCGTGATATCAGCACCAGCTTTATTGTGTTTAGTCATCCACGCAAAATCTTTGTCGATGTTTGAAGCGTTCACACAAACTAAGTAGTCTGCGTTTTTTTCTAAACAATAAATAAATATATCATCAACTAAGCCACCTTGATCATTCGGTAATAGGCTGTAATGCGCTTGTCCTGGCTCTAATTTCGAAACATCGTTCGTAGTTAGCCATTGAAGTGATTCGACGGCTTTGGGGCCTTTAAAGCGAATCTCGCCCATGTGAGAAACATCAAACAAGCCAATGTGTGTGCGGCAAGCTGTGTGTTCGTCTTTTAGTCCAGTGTACTGAACAGGCATTTCCCAACCAGCGAAGTCGACAATGCGAGCATTTAATTTTACGTGATCATCATAAAGTGGAGTTTTTTGTGACATGGGCTAGAACCTACAATGTTAGGCCTTATCGGATCAAGTTTTTTCACCTATGATGCAAGTATGGATGACGGTCACTTTTTATCATTTGCGACAATTTCATTGGGAATCGTTTTATTTTTTGTCTTAGCTTTAGGCGGAGTGTTTATTTATTTGTTTTTAACGACACCGAAGCCTGTTCCTGTCGAAAATAAGACTGAATCAAACGACGCTATTAATAACCAGTAATTTTAGTTTTAATTCTCAATTCGTTCGATTTCTTTTCAGCATCGTCAGGAATTGAAATCAATTCTCCGCGGGGAATCGTTTGGTCATTTTTTTCTTTGTGCATCCACGCGAGGAACTCGCGTTCAGGGGATCGGCATACAAGTTGTCTTGTTTTGCCTTTTTCATTGAGCGAATCACCCACAGTGCGCGCCATAGTTTTAATTTTTTCAGGCGGTGGAGTTTTTTTAGCTAATAAATAACTTGTCGTGATTGTTTTATTTTTAAACGGCAGATGTTTTTCAGTTTCCCAAAACCAATCCGGAGCTTGCACGTGATATCTGTCATGACACCAATCTGTTTTTGATTGAGTCAGTAACGGACAAGCTGCTTGATGTGTACACGGGGCCCAAATATAATAACCACGATCAATCAAAGTTTGGCGTAATTCAGAAAGTTTACGGCCGTCATCTTGAGTTGATGGTTCTAAAATTATAATCGAGTCAAAATCATAAAAACCATCTGGTGGTTTTTGCATTTCAGTTAAACTGTATGAAAAAACTAAAAGAGATTTTCTGTAATCGACATCTAGGTTTTTTAATTTTAACTCGTTCGAGTATTCAGGTGATTTTAAATACTGTTTTAAATCAGTAAAATTCTTTAAAGCGACCGGAGATTGGTCGATCAAGATTTGTTTTTTTAAATTCTGCGGAAGCGTCTGTGATAAAGCTAAACTGGCTGTGCCAGGCCCCGTGCCCCAATCAACGGTTGAATTGATGTCGTTAAAAAATTCAACTTCAAGCCCGCGACGAATCACGTTTTCATTTCTGATGTAATTTAAGGGTAAATAATAATAGCGGTAAGCTTTTTGGCAGTACTCTTTATCCCAAGGTGTAAGGCCATCAGGATTGTTTACGAAAAAATCTGAAAGCGTTTTAATAAAATCAGCCAGAGCTAAGGTCTTTAGTTCTGGCTGATTAAGTAGATCAAAAATTTTAGAATGAGCTTTCGTCATTCCTTTATATTACTGCATACACTGGCTAACGCAACTTTGATATGCCAATTGAATTCTTGGCGATAAGCAGTTCGCTTGGCCGTTATGGCGAATAACACCATATGATGAGCTTGGAGTAGCTACGCTTTTGCCACCAAAGTAAGCTTGGCAGGCTGCTTTTGCGAATCCTAAAAAGGCCGTCGACATTTTTGTAGATTCACGTAAGTAATCTTTAGCCACGTATTTATTTAAACCAACGCCACCTTTTGACGGAGAACTTTGGCTGACTGTGAAGTCGAAGTTTGAAATATTCATTGAATTACAATCACTCGCTGATTTTAAACGTTTTAATCCAAATGGATCTGCGCCCACTTTATCAACGATCAACACGTGACCGCTTACGCCAACAATATCGCCTGGTAAAATCGATGTGCTTGGTGTTGCTGTCACATTATTAAAGCATGAAAATCCAGAAGATTTTGCATTAATAAATTTTGATGATGTTTGACGAATGTAAATCGCTTTATTTTCAACACCTGGTTTGTAACGTAAACCACCAGCAGCAATTGCAGAAGATACGTAAGCTGAACAATCTACACCTAATGCAGAAGTTCCAGAACCTGAATCTTTAGCAAAGTTAATCACGTTGTTAGCAACGCTGGCTTCTCCACCGTAATCATAAATTAACGGATTATTTCTAACATTGAAACAACCAGCCTGTGCGCCACCGGCAACTTTAATATAAGGGTGAGTGTTTTGAACTGAACTTAAACTTGCAACACGGCGTTTGCCGCCTATGCCATCTGGATGTGTTCCGTAACGTTCGATGCCTTGTGCATCTGGCGTTGCCGCTGACATATCAGGAATTTCTAATACAGCACAGCTTTGGTAAGCCGTTGCTAATACATTGTGTGATCCAACTACAACATTTTTTTGTGCAACGGCAACTGGAGCATCAGAAACTGTAGCCGAACCATCATCCACAGGTTGTTCAACAACGGCTGGGTCGCCTGGTTCTTCAGTTGTTTCGCCACTACCGCATTGAACATCTAATTCTTTAACTGATTGATCAACTTTAGCAAAAGTTTTTGCTGCCGCTTGGTTTAGCTGAACGTTTTCAGGCGTTGAAGTGTCGCCCATTTCCATTTCGATAATTGTTTGTAAATGCTCTTTCGAAGTTTTTGTCTGTTTTAATTCAGCAGCTTTTTCGATAAGCACTTTATATAAGTCAGAAATATTTTGTTTTAATTTCGCAACAGCTTCAGGGTTATTAATTTTTTGTGCTAAAGCAAGCGCATCGATCTTGTCATTCAATGACGAAGAAAATTCAGATAATGCTGGTGCATCTTTTTCGTTATCTAAGTAGTCATACATTGAATCGTAAACTTTACTTTGAAAGCTTGAGCATCCGATGGCTTCAGCAGCTTTTTGGCTCGACTCGACTACTCGTGGAGAGTTCTTCATACATCCAACCGAGAGTACGATTGATGATAGTAGAATAGATTTAGAAAGTATTTTCATGTTGTGTCCTCTTCTTGCAAAGGCTCTATCGGAGCGGTTTTCCCGATACGTTAGAGACGTAGAAATTGTAGAAAAGTTGGACACGAACCCGAATAATTCAGGTTAGAAACAACAATGAATTGCCTATGAAATGTAGATGATTTTTACAGGACCTTAGTCCTAAGAGAGCTCGATCTTTGTCATGCAATCAGAGTGATCGCACAGATCTGGATTAGATACTTTTGGTAAATAAATATGAATGTTAATTCCGCGCGGACTCCAACGTATTGGGTGATGAACGCGAATATGCGAAAAAATCGCATGCACTTCTTTGTCTAAACTAGCTGCGATGTGCGCGACTCCTGTCGAGGGCACAATTATTTTTTCAGAATAATTTAAAATTTCTAAAAGTTCGTTAAAATTTAATTTACTTTGTAGCCATTTAACTTGCGGATGGTTTACGTAAACAGCTTTTATTTCGTTTAAGTAAGGTTCGTCAGAATCAGTTCCGGTCACAACAATTGTATGGCCTGAATTAATTTGTTTAGCGATGTATTCAATATACTTTTGTTGCGGCCAATTCAGCGCAGAGCCCATCATTCCGGGGTGAACGACAATGTAGTTTGGTTTAAGACCAAACTTATCAAGTGTTGCTGTTGATTGCGGTTTTTTAAATTTAAATAAAATATTTTTCGGATCTTGCTTAATGGGGCCAGTGATTTTTTCGACTAGTTCTAAGTTATACTCAAACTCGTGCTTTACACTCTGCGAGCGCTTTTGGCGCACACCTTCGTTTAAGAATAAAAAACTATGCCACTGACTTAAAACACCGATGCGGTGGCGAATACGATGTTTGAAAAGTTCGTAATTGATCCACCAAGGGCATTGAAAACTAACTGCGTAATCAAAATTATTTTGTTTTAAAAAGTCTGCAAAGATTTTTTGAGAGGCTTTTGGATTGGCTTTATCTAATTCGATGTAACGACGTTTTTTTTCGCCACATTCAACAATACGACCCATGCCTTTTTGCACGACCCAGGTCACATCATAGGCGCTCTGATCCAAAACTTGATCTGTCGGTAATGTACAGATCAAGTCGCCAATTTTATCTAAGCGGATCAGAACGATTTTTTTCGACATCTAAGTGTATGAGTCCAATGGTGGGCACGAACAGACGATGTTTTTATCACCGTAAACGTTATCTACGCGGCCAACGGGTGGCCAGTATTTATTCGTTTTAACCCATGGAGCTGGGTAAGCGGCAACTTCACGTGTGTACTTGTGATTCCATTCAGTCGCTAAAAGTGCTTCAGCTGTGTGAGGTGCATTTTTAATAACATCAGGGCAGGCATCAGCTTCTTTACGAATTTGAATCATCGCTTCACAAAAACGATCGATCTCGCGTTTTGATTCTGATTCAGTCGGTTCGATCATTAATGTGCCGATTACGGGCCAAGACATTGTTGGCGCGTGAAAGCCGAAATCCATTAAACGTTTTGCGATATCAGTCACATCAATCTCATGAGATTTTTTTAACGGGCGAATATCAATAATACATTCATGCGCTACTAAACCTTCGTTACCTTTGTAAACGATCGGGTAGTGCGGTGCTAATTTTTTAGCGATGTAGTTCGCAGATAAAATAGAAGTCATTGTCGCTTGTTTTAAACCAGCAGCACCCATCATCGTGATGTAGCTCCAGCTGATTGGTAAAATCGAAGCTGAACCCCATGGAGCCGACGTTGTAGAGCTTACGCCCGTTGCTGGGCCTGCTTCTTTAACTAATGAATGTTTTGGTAAGTACGGAGCTAAATGTGCGCCAACACCGATTGGGCCAACACCTGGTCCGCCACCACCGTGAGGAATCGCAAATGTTTTGTGTAAATTCATGTGTGATACGTCTGGTCCGAATTTACCTGGTTGAGCCACGCCCACTAACGCATTTAAATTTGCGCCGTCCATGTAAACTTGGCCACCATTTTTGTGAATGATTTCACAGATGTCTGTGATTGCTTCTTCAAAAATACCGTGAGTCGATGGGTAGGTAACCATCATCGCAGCTAGTTTATCTTTGTGTAATTCAGCTTTGGCTTTTAAATCTGCGATATCAACGTTACCGTTTTCATCACAAGCTGTTACGACAACTTGAAACCCAGCAAGAACTGCAGACGCCGGATTTGTTCCGTGCGCAGAAGAAGGAATTAAACACACATTTCTGTGCAATTCATTTCTAGCTTTGTAATATTCACGAATCACTAATAGACCAGCGTATTCACCTTGTGCGCCAGAGTTTGGTTGTAACGAAACAGCTGCAAAACCTGTGATCGCGCAAAGTTTAGCTTCTAAATCTTTAATTAATTTTTGGTAACCTAAAGTTTGATTGCTTGGTGCAAACGGATGAATTTTGTTAATTTCTGGCCATGAAACTGGAATAAGTTCAGTGGCTGCATTTAACTTCATCGTGCAAGATCCAAGTGGAATCATCGAGTGAGTTAAGGTTACGTCTTTATTTTGTAATTGATAAATGTAGCGCATTAACTCTGTTTCAGAGTGGTAACGGTTAAATGTACCATGAGTCATGAAATCAGATTTACGTACAAATTCTGGGTTCCATTGATTTTTTAAGCCAGCTTCAAGATCAGCTAATTTAAAAGTGATCGCTTGGCCACCATTGAAAGCTGTTAATAAATCTTCGATTAATTTGTGGTTACAAGTTTCGTTGATCGAAAAACCAACGCCATCATTGTAAACGCGTAAATTGATTTCTAATTTTTCTGCAGCAGAAACAATTGCAGCTGTTTTATCAGTTTTGATTTTTACAGTATCAAAAAATTGAGTTGTCGTTGTTTTGAAACCAAGTTTTTCTAAACCAGCCACAGCTAATTGAGTTAAACGGTGAGTGCGTAAAGCGATTTTCTTTAAACCTTCAGGGCCGTGATAAACACCATACATTGCAGCCATGTTCGCTAGTAACACTTGAGCCGTACAAATATTTGAAGTCGCTTTTTCACGGCGAATATGTTGTTCGCGTGTTTGTAAAGTTAAGCGTAAAGCATTTTTACCATGAGAATCTACAGACACACCCACTAGGCGGCCAGGTAAAGAACGCTTGTAAGCATCTTTAGTTGCCAAATACGCTGCGTGAGGGCCGCCGAATCCCAATGGTACGCCAAAACGTTGTGAGTTACCCACAACGATATCAGCACCCCATTCACCTGGAGGAGTTAATAAAGTTAATGCTAATAAATCAACTGCTGCGATAGCAAAGGCACCATGATCGTGAAGTTTAGTTGCTAAACCTTTGTAATCTTCGATTGTACCTTCAGTTGTTGGGTATTGAACAATCGCTGCAAAAATTTCTTTCTTAAAATCGTAAGTTAATGGATCAGCGATGATCATTTCTAAATTTAAAGGCTCGGCGCGCGTTTTTAAAACTTCAATCACATGGGGGTGAGCCGCAGGGTGAACCACAAATGTATTTACATCTTTTTTCTTACATAAAGAGTGCGCCATCATTAAAGCTTCAGCAGCAGCTGTGCCTTCATCTAATAACGAAGCGTTTGAAATTTCCATTCCAGTAAGATCTGCGATCATTGTTTGAAAGTTTAATAAACTTTCTAAGCGGCCTTGAGAAATTTCTGGTTGGTAAGGCGTATAGGCCGTGTACCAAACTGGATTTTCAAAAATGTTACGTAAAATCGGAGACGGCGTGATTGTGTCGTGAAAGCCCATGCCGATAAGAGTTCTGAAAACTTTGTTCTCAGAAACTGTTTTTTTAAGTTGGTTTAAAATTTCGAATTCAGAAATACCATCGCCAACATTTAATTTTTCTTTTGAGAAAATTGTTTTAGGTACAACTTTAGTCATTAACTCGTCGAAGTTTGTAAAACCTAAAGTCGTTAACATTTCTTGTTGGTCAGAAGCTGATGGGCCAATGTGGCGGCCTGTAAATTCAGAATTCGTGTTAAGGGTAGAAAGTGATGTATTTAAATCAAGACTAGAAGTCATAATGTATCCCCGAATGTAATTGTTCGAAAATACGCTATCACAGGGGATATCGGGGTACAATGCTCTACCGCTTACGTCATCGCTTGAATAGATAGTAAGCAGCTTTTTTTGTTAGTTTCCTAGGGCTAAGCCACTAATACACTTAGTATTAGCTCCGCCACGGATAAATGGCATAAAATTGGTCGCCTGGCGAGTTAACTGTAAGCCCGTTGTTGCGGCATTGGTAAAGTCTACGCTGAACTTTTCGACGTTATAACCATAACCATTCGTTGTTTGATTGACGGCTCCCGGATCGCCAGCAGAGGCCACAAACAATGATTTTGTCGAGCTATCGTAGGCCATCGCAGAAATACCAAAGATGTAAGTTGTGTTGTCGTAAAGAACAACCGGATTTGAAAGTGTACCTGCTGTAGTAGAAGTCTCGGTTACATCCCAAGAAACGATTCCATGATTTAAATTATAAGTTCCTGCATTGTTATTGCTCGTTTGCGCATTAGCATAGCTAACTATAAGTTTAGCAGTAACAGATCCACTAGAAAATGGAATTAGAATCATTGAAGTGGGTGCTGTACCTACGGCATTAAATGCCACAACATCCTGAGTAATATTGGCTGCTTTTGTATGTGTTACTGCAGAAATTTGAACGCCATTTACACAATCAGCCGCAGTGTAATAACCAGTACCAGTCATCATACCCAAACGATTAAGTGCGGCTGTAGCGCCTTGATGGGCGTAAATAATTTTTCCTGCAACGCCAGCAGAGACCGGCGGGAGCGTGACTACCGAAGACATTCCTGTAGTTGAAGTTGCGCAAGTTCCGGCTGGAGCATTCACCCAAGCTGCGGCACCAGCTAACACACGAGAAAGATTCGGACTGATTTTTTCTAACGCTGTTGTTTTACCAACAATTAAACTTCCTTCGGTATCCATGTACATACCGTTTAGAATGCCGCTGAATGCCGTCGAATTAGCGTAATAGTTTGTGTATGAAAGTGGATCTGTTTTTGGAACTTTGATCACGCGACGTTCAGAAGTCGTCGTTGCATTTTCGTTAAGAATTAATAATGAGCTGCCATTATCAATAATTGTGCGCGGATGAGTCGCTGGAATAAATACGCCAGAATAATTATAATCTAATAAATATCCAAGGTTAGTTCCTGTTGAAGCTAAATAGCGTTCTATCGTGCGAGTTGCTGTTGTTGTGTAGGTTGTAATCCCTTGGCCGGAATTGCATGAGCCTGTTGAAATGTATAAAACTTTTGTATCTGCTGCGGCAACGGAAGCTATAATTTCGTCTGCGCTTTTCTGGCAAGCCGATAGGCCTATGAGTGTTAGCAATAATAAACTGCGAATGCTTTTGTAATTAAACTGTTTTGCCATGAAAACTCCATTTCATGGCACCAGATCGACATTCTAATATACTTACTGGAGTTTTTCAGGACTCCAGTCTTAACAATTCGACTTAAGTCTTAAGACTTTTTGCGAGCTGAAGTTTTCTTCTTCGCTTTACGTGCAGAAGGCTTAGCTTTTGCTGCTGGCTTAGCTTTTGGAGACTTAGCAGCTTTTTTAGTTTTTACACCGTACTCAGAAGCTTTAGCTTTGATTGCTTTTTCGATTTTTGCTCTTTGCGCTACAGCTTTCTTTTTGTAAGACGCTAAGTTTTTTTCAACGTCAGTTGCTGAACGTTTAACTTGCGCTACAACTTTTGATACTTCTTTTTGTAAGTCGTTTTCAGCAGCTACAACTTTTTTTGCTAAGTCTTTATATTTTTTAACAGCTTGGTCAGCTGATAATCTTTGGATCTTAGTTTGTAAGTCGTGAGTCACTGTTTGAACTTCAGCAATCACCTTTTTTACGTTTTTTTGTTCAGAAAGTTTTTGTACGATTTTTTGAATGTTTGTTAATGCCATAAATTCTCCTTAAAAGAGTAATATGTTTGAATAAATCTATCTTAACTTAAATACAAAAATATTTACAGAGTAAAATTAAAATTCTTAATCAACGCGCCCGGAGTCTTGAACGCACCAAGGTCACGCTTCAAGTAAGTCATCGTACTTACATAGACTGAAGACTCTTTTGTAAGTTCAATTAAGTTATCACCGAATACATTGTAGATCGACTCGTCAAAGCGTAAGTCTTGAATAGGACCAACGATTTCGCCTTTATCAACGTAAAAGCATGCGAAGCGAGTCATGCCGGTCATACGCGCCGTTTGTACGTCTGAGTAGTTGATGTAGTGAAGGTTAGACAAGTAGAGCCCTTGACCTAATTTTGACAGAATATCTTTGTTTTCTAGAGTGCCGGCTCTAACTTCTAGACTGCGCGGCATTTCAGAAATGTCTGCGAAGTTTGTTTCAATATTGTACTCTTTCGCAGTTGTTGTGCTTGTTAACATCGATTTTAATTCGCCGTTTTTGATCAATTCAATTTTGTTCGGGCTTAATTCGCCCATTGAATTAAAGAGCGGAGAATATCCTAAATCAAAATTTTCAGTTAAAGAAAATAACGGTGATAATTTTAATTCTTTATCTTTTAATTTTTTTAGCGGCGCATAACCTTTGTTAAAAGCACCTTGGCTTAATGATTGGTAACTAAGTGTACCAACGATTTCTGCCATCGCCATGGGTTCAAGGTAAACATTATGTAAACCGCGCGGAATAGTTTGAGTCGGGCGATTTAATAAGTTTAATTTATTCTTTGTAGCTTGAGCTTGCGCCTCGAATTCAGCCATCGAGAATGTTTCAGCTGAATAATAACCTTTAGCGGCTTTTGGGCCGTTGTATAACGAGTAATCTAAAAAGAAATAATCTGTTTCAAAGAAATGAAACTGTCCTTCAGAATTAATCGAAGCTTGGCGTAATGGGCCTGAACACCAAAAACCTGCTAGATCTGTATCTTTGTAAGTGTCATAGATTAAACCAGGGATTTCTGAATCAGCCGGACGATCTACTTTTTTGAATGTTTCAGATTGGCCATTGTTTTTAAACGCGATGAATTGCGGATGTGGATCCATTTGCATTAACTGCTTACGGGCATCTTCAATTAAGTGAGTTGCGCTTTGCATATCGTGAGCTAAATCTAAAGTTAAGTTAAAGCGCATTTTTAAAGTGCGTTGCTCTTTATTAAATTGCAATGTCACTTCATGTTGATGAACTGATGTGTTCTGACGAACTTTACTTTGAGAAAAGCGAATAAACGTTGAATCTTCAGAGTGTAAAAATAAACCAAGCTGTTCTTGCGGTTTAAGTGTCGCGAATAAATCTTCAGAGAATTTTTTAATATAGTTTTTCATAGTCTTAACCACCAAAGATTTCGATATTTTTAAATAAAGCGTAAGGTGATGAGTGACCTACGCGGATAATTTGACTTGGTTCGCCCTTACCACAGTAAGGTGATCCGTACGTTTCACACGTATCTGGTCCTGTCATTGCTGTTAAACTTTTCCAGAAAGGTACTGTGATGCCACGGTAATTTGGATTTTTAACTGTACCAACGATTTTACCGTTTTTAACTTGTTTACCTAATTCACAACCAAACTGAAATTTACGACGATAATCATCAATCGACCATGAACGATTGGCATACATGATCACACCGTTTTCTATAGAGCTGATCATTTGATCTAGTGTGTGAGAGCCACCCTCTAGATTAATATTCGCCATACGATCAATCGGGGCGCGATTCCATGAGCTTGAACGTGAATTTGCCACGCCTGATAATTTACTTCTGAATTGGCTCTCTAAGCTGCCAAGACCTGCTTGTAAGATACCATCTTTAATTAAATATTTTTTTTGTGCTGGATTTCCCACTTCGTCGAAGGCGTAGCTGGCCATTTCATTTGATGCTGTTGGGTCAAACACCACATTCATCATTTTGCTTCCGTACTCTAAGTTTCCGAAATCTTGCGGTTGAACAAAACTCCAACCTGCAAAATTTCTTTCATCACCTAAGATACGATCTAATTCTAACGGGTGACCGATAGATTCGTGAATCTGTAATAACATTTGATCTGGCGCTAAAATCACATCGCATGTTTCAGTCGGGCAGTTGGGAGCTGTTAATAATTCTAAAGCTTCGCGCGATGTTTGTTCGCAATCAGCTAAGGTATTATCTAAGTTAAAAAACTCTGAACCGATTTGTAAACAAATACCACGACCACCATGAAGAGAGCGTGTTTGTGTTTCGTTACCATCTTGAGCTGTTGCTGAGAAAGCGCTGACGATAATATTAAAATCCTGTTCAAAGTTTGCACCTTGAGACGATAAATATTTTTGACGACATTCAATCACCATCGCTTCAGCAGAAGCTGTGATAATTTTATCGCTGACTTTTAATTTTAACGAAGTCTTTTTTAAGAAGTCATAAATCTCGGCTGCAGACAATTGATCTAAGCCTGTTTGACGTTGTGATTTAAATTGGCCAATCGATTTAGGGCGAACTGACATATCAAATTTAGCCACTGGATATTTACTGCTAATACCTGTCATTTTTTCGGCTGTGGTAAATGCACGTGCAATCCCGTCAACTGTTAATTCACAAGTTGCCCCGTAGCCAATGTGTCCATCTTTCATGATTTCAATTAAGACGCCGATATCATGAAACGTGTGCATGATATCGGGATTACCGTTACGCACAGTGAAATCACGTGTTGTTTCAGAAATCATTTTAAACGCGACGAAGTCGGCTTTATTTTTATAATTATTAAATTGTTGTTCGAAAAAAGAAGTGAATCTTTTTGGTAATTCTTGAGAAAGAGATAGTGTTTGCATAGACAACTTTTATAAGTCATCTTTTATCAATGGGCAAAACAAGAGATGAATATTTGCAACAATACTGGACGGCATACCCTGATTGCCCGCGCGGCTTTCTACAATACGGCAGGGTGCATCAGCTGCGTGTGGGTGTAAATAACGTCAGTGAATTTAAAGCTAAGGATTGTCCGCAATATAAAGGATCTGAGGTTTTGGCTGATGGAGATTTAATCGCCATCATGGGAGCAGGCCAGTTTGTACTGCTAGCACCGAATTTAACCACTCGCCCTGGATTTTACAAAGTCGATGAAGACCCTTGGTTACGTAAGCGCGGTTTTTTTGAGTATCAACATCACTTACGCCAGTTCTTTACTGAAAAACGATTTCTAGAAGTTAAAACCCCAACGTTAGTTGAATGCCCCGGAACAGAACCAAGTCTTGATGTTTTTGAAACAGAGTTAGTTTTAGGCTCAAAAACAAAAAAGTACTTTTTACCGACGTCTCCTGAATTACATTTAAAAAAATTATTAAGCTTAGGTGCAGATCGTGTTTTTGAAATCGCGCCTGTATTTCGTAACGGTGAAAAAACTGAACGCCATAACCACGAATTTTTAATGTTAGAGTGGTACCGGGCAATGTCTTACTTAGCCAACATTAAACACGATACGATCGAACTTATTGAATATATGTCTGATAAGCTTCGTGTTGAAAGGCCTAAAGAAGTCTTAACTTTTTCAGTCGCTGATTTATTTAAAACCTACTGCCAATTTGATTTTAAACCAAGCACCACTCTTGAAGAGTTAAAAGCCTTAGCCTTAAAGCTGAATGTTGATGTTCAGAGCGCGACCTCTATAGATGATTACTTCTATTTAATCTTTATGGAAAAGATCGAAAACAAATGGCCACAAGATCGTTTAGTTTTTGTTGAAAAATACCCGCCCTATCAGGCCGCTCTTGCGCGTATTGATAAAGACGGTTGGGCTGAGCGTTTTGAGGTGTACTGGAAAGGCCTTGAGCTTGCGAATGCCTTTCATGAATTAAATAATCCTGCTATTCAGCGCGTTCGTGCCAATGAAGATCTAGAGAAGAAGAAACAGCTCGGTAAAAAATCTGTCACTCTGGATGAAGAATTTTTCCAGTCTCTTGAATATGGAATGCCTCCAAGTGCTGGTATTGCTTTAGGGGTTGAACGCCTCTATATGGCGCTCAAAAACGTCAAGTCTATTGACAGTCTTGTTACTTATTCATCGTGACCACATTGTAGTGGAAAGTAACAGAAATTGTCGCTAAAAGTAGTTCCACAAGAGTTATTAAAAGACGGTTAAAAATACGTCCATGGGATTACGGGGATATTATGAAGACATCAAATAAGCAAATGGGTTGGGGAACTTTAGGTTTGCTTATTATGGTCGTCATGATCAGTGCATGCGCTGAAAAAAAGAGTACAGCGCATGCTACTGACTCAGATGCCGTTATCGGTCAAGAATTCGATTATTTCACACAAGAATGTAATTCAGGAGAACGATCAAGCATCGTTCGCGGTGAAGTTGTAAAACAAACTGATGCTGATGCAACTCGATCTGTTCTTTTAATTTGGGAAGACGCTAAAGGTGAACAACATCTATGTTCATCATCATTAATTGATAATCAAACATTACTAACAGCGGCTCACTGTGTGAATGAAGCTATAAAAATGGAAGCGATCTTCTACACAGATGTCACTTGTGGAAGTGGCTACAAAAGATCAGAACACGCCATTACCGTAGATAAAATGACATTTCACCCTGACTATAAAGGGGTTGTTGCAGGACAAACGCCATTTGATGACAATCAAGATTTGGGTTTAGTGCATTTATCACGACCAGCTCCGGCTAATTTTCCGATCTATAAAATTTCAAAAACTCCTGAAGCTTTAGTAGATTCTGATTTATATATTTACGGATATGGAATCACGGGAACATTTAATCACGATTCAATGTTATTACGTAAAGCGACTGTTAAGCGCAGAACTAGCGATATAACTAAAAAAGATATCACTTATTTTATTGGTAAGAATTTACTTTGGGATCAATCAGAAGGTTCAGGCTTATGCAGCGGAGATTCTGGTGGCGCAGTTTTGATGGATGACAAAGGTGAATTAGTTATTGCCTCTGTAAATTCAGAAGTTTTTATGTCTGCAGAAGATAAATCTGAAGATCTTTGTAACTACGGTGCAAAAACTGTAGTTGTTTATCACTATCTTGATAGTTGGATTATTCCCACAATGGCCGCATGGGGCCAAACAGTTAAATAAACTGATCTTGTTCTAACACTCATCAAATAAAATTCGATTCAAATCCTAGACTAAGGTGTAGAAGCACCCTAGTTCTTGGTCCTATTTTCAGTACGAAAGTCTAGTTCATGCCGGACTATAGTCTAGTTTTCCTAGACGCGACTAAAGTGATTCCTAGACTAGCCGAAAGGTAAGTAACAAAACGATTCGAGACTTACGAAAGTCTTGTTCGGAGAACTCTTAAGATGTGACTGTTTTAAGAAATTCGATGATGAACAATTCAAAGTACTAAGTGCAGGATCACCAATTACGTACAACCGAACTACTGAGTAGTTCAAAAAAAGGCTTATCAAATGGGATTAAGAATTTCGACAAACGTAGCAGCGATCAACGCACAAAGAACAATGGGTGTGAACACTCGTGAGATGCAAAAATCAATGGCTCAGTTATCTACTGGTTCTCGTATTACTAAAGCGGGTGATGATGCTGCCGGCTTAGCGATCTCTGAAAATTTAAAATCAACAATTCGTTCATACGGACAAGCTTCACGTAATGCTAATGATGGTATTTCGATGATTCAAACTGCAGAGCAATCTATGGGTGAGGTGTCAAATATCCTAACTCGCGTACGTGAGTTAGGTATCCAAGCTTCTTCTGATACGATTGGTGATCAAGAGCGCGGTTTCGTACAATCAGAGGTGAATGCATTAAAATCTGAGGTACAACGTGTGGCTGAATCGACAACTTTCGGTTCACGTAAATTATTAGATGGTACTGGCGGAACATATGATATCCACGTAGGTACTTCTGCAAATGCTTCAACTGATTGGATTGGTTATGATGCTTCAAATACAAACGTAACAATCGATCATTTAGGAATTGGTAATTTAGATTTCACTACTAAAGATGGCGCTCGCGAAGGTTTATCAGCATTAGATAGCGCTCAATTAGCTGTATCTGGTTCACGCGCTAACTTAGGTGCTTTGCAAAATCGTTTAACTTCAACTGTGGATGTTATCGGAACTATGTCTGAGTCGATGAGTGCAGCAAATTCACGTCTACGTGATGCTGATATCGCAGCGACAACTTCGGAATTAGCCCGTAACCAAGTGTTGCTTGCAGGTACAACTTCAGTATTAGCACAAGCGAATCAATCTCCGCAAATGGCTCTTAAATTGATCGGCTAGTATGTTTTGATTCGCCTTCGGCGAACCTTATTCTAAAGGGCTGACTATCGTCAGCCTTAGTTCTAAAATTGAAAATGTAAAATAAAAAAAGCGAGGAAGGATCCTCGCTTTACTTTTTTGATCTGCTTTCAGCAGACCTTTTTCTAAAGGGCCGACCTCTCGGTCGTCCTCGTACTTCGATTGAAATTTAAATTATTTATTTAATGATTCTTTTAATTCTTTACCGACTTTGAAGAACGGTAATTTTTTTTCATCGACAGAAATTACTTCGCCGGTTCTTGGATTACGGCCTTTGTAAGAATCATATTCACGATTTACAAATGAACCAAAGCCACGAATTTCGATACGGTCATCTTTCATTAAAGCTTCAACCATAGTATCAAAAATAGTGTTCACAACGGCCTCAGCTTTTACGCGAGTAATACCGGCTTTATCAGAAACAAGATTGATGAGATCAGCTTTAGTCATAGGGCCTCTAAGTTATCGAAACTACTGATATTATGGCGTGTTATTTTTCTTTTGCAAATAGACTTTGCAAAGGCCCAGAGATCTTTTTGCGGTGCTTATAAAACGGTGATTTTTCGATTATTTCGAAATAGGCTGCTAATAAAGCCTCAATCATCTTTTCACGGTTGAAAAACTTAAGAACTTTGTCCCGAGCTGCCTCTCCAATAAGCGCAAAAGCGTCCTGTGAGTGCAGAATTTTCTCTAATAATTGAGCAATATTTAAGTCATCGGCCGGTCTGACTAGATAACCATCAAGTCCATCTTCGATAATTTCGGCGATCGGGCTTAATTCTGAGCCGATCACGATTTTTTTCTGAGCCATGGCTTCGATCAGACTTGGTTCTAGACCCGTAGATCTTGAGCTTAAATCCACATAAATACTTGAAGCCGTAATACTTTCTAAAAGATCTTCGGCTGTCATCGAGCCCGTCATCACAACACGGCTGCCAAGAACAAGTTTTAACATATCGTATTCAACGTCTTTCCAGCGGGGGCCATCGCCCACTAAAAATAAATAGACGTTCGAATTCTTCATGATGATTTTTTCAAAGGCTTTTAACAGAGGCCGTAATTCAGAAGCATTTGAAAAATCTGAAACAGCTAAAATAATTTGAGCTTCTTCAGCAATCTGCATTTTTAATTTAAAATTTGCAGATTCTTGGCGGGGAGCTAAATCACCTAAGTTAATTCCGTACGGAACAGTGTAAGTGTGATAATCAGGATATAAAAAATATCTCTCTAAGATCGTGCGCTGCTGAGGCGTGGTCACGAAGATGCCATCAGCTGTATCAAGTAATGATCTATCTTTCGCTAAAAAATTATGAATAAATCGATAACCTAATTTAATTGAAGTTTTAAATTGCGATTGTAAGGTTCCATCATTTTCAGCCAGTGTTGAAAACAAATCAGACATCGTCGTCGCTTGCACGTCATAGGCCACACAGGTTTTAAAATTATTTTTATGACGACCAATTTTATAGCCACCATCATCTAAACAATGAACGATATCAAAGGGTTTATCTAAATGAAGTGACGTAAATTTTTTATGAACAGCGTCGACAAAGCGCTGTGTTTTGTAATGTGATTGGCCTTCAAATAAATAATAGGCGCGCACACCATCACGATAAATTTCAGATTTTTTTAACGGCGTCGTGCTTGATAGAATTGTCACTTCGTGGCCTTTTTTAGAAAGCCCACGAGCTAGCGGCCATAATAATCCTGTGTCGGATTGACGACTTTGCACTTGGATTTTTTGACCGATGAGACAGATTCTTAATTTATCCATCAATGTTTCACATTCTCCTGATAATTACATTTTAGCTGATCTAGGTTGCATTAAGGAAGCTCTTTGCGAAACGATTTTGGTGTAAAGTCTAGCTAGTTCATTCAGTTTAATATCTAAAGAGCTTTTAAAATCGAAGCTCAGTTTAGCTGGACTATTTGGGTCGGCAATTAAACCTGCAATCAGCTGATCAATCGTGTGTAATTGCACTACGGCCGATACGCGTGGTGAATAAATATAACAGTTTTTTTCAGTCTTCCAAAAGTTGGCAAAGCCGGTGCCTTGATCTTCGTGTAAAATTAAAAAATTATTATAAATTAAAGCGGTTTCCATCCAAAAAGCCACTTGTTCGCTTGATAAATCTAAGTGGTGAATGAAAGTGTAACTTGATGATTCATCTAATACTTCTTTAAGTGTCGAAATTTCAGTAAATAATTTAAAGCCCGCATATTGAGGATGTTTTTTAAGAAAAGCATTCCAGTTTTTTCTAATCGTAGAGCTTGAGCCAGTTTCTTTTTTTGTACGCAGTAAATGCGCATCGATAAATAAATTTTGCTGACTGTTGATTGACGGTAAGGCCTGTAAATTAATTTTTAAAAGATCATCAAAACTTTTTAGAACCGGAAAAACAAATTGCGGTGTCGAACGATTCACTTCTTTTTTAGGAACAACATTATAGGCCGGAAATGAAGGTAAAATTAATTTCTGGCCGTTGTAAAAGCGCATCTTTTTAAGTTCAGAAATATAAGGCAAAGTGACCGCATCAAAAAAGTTAAATTCAAATTCCTGCAATAAACCAGGTTCTAAACGGCAATATGTCGTCAGCAACGTGGCAATCCCAACAGCTTTTGCAGACCATGCAGATAGGACAGTTTTTAAATTTATGTTGGGGTCATTATGAATAAAGTGAACTAAATCATATTTATTTAAAACTAAACGTAACGGGTGAACTGATTCGACAGTTTCAACATGAAGACTCATTTTTTCTAGCTCTGAAGCCAGAAATTGAACTTGATCGTTTACATGCGGACAAACGATCAGAATTTTCATATATTAAATGCCTTGTAAATGCGCGGCAGATTTTTACGATTAGCTTCTGGAATATTTCTATTCGGCAGTTCTGAAGGCACAACCCAGTCTAAACCGGTATGATGTTGGGCTTTGGGTTCACCTTTCCAGAATAGAACTTCGTAAAATAAAATAAGAATACCGACATCACCATAAGAGTGTGTGCAGGCAATTTTTAAATCGCCAATTTCAGCTTCAATACCTAATTCTTCACGTAATTCACGTTGTAAGGCGTATTCAGGCGATTCGCCCATTTCGATTTTGCCACCAGGAAACTCCCATAAACCACCAAGTGTGTGTGTTTCGGGGCGTTGGCCAACAAGAATCATTTTATCTTTTTTTAGAATACCAGCAACAACAGGAATCCAATTCTTTTTTGAGCGCGCAGGTCTCTTACCGCTAGGTGCGGGAGTTGGGCTCGTTGAATTTGTCTTGGGTGTGCGTCCCGAGTTGGTGTTTGGCAAGCTTGTGGACCTTTCTAAAAAAACCTGGGCCTTCAAAAACTAAGGTCGAATAAACCTGAACTAAATCAGCCCCAAGGTTTATTCTTTCAAAAACATCGTCAGCTGTCATCACTCCTCCGACAGAAATCAGACATTTTTTATCTTTTTGTTTCAGAATAATGTTTTTCGCCTGCATTAGAGCTTGAATTGATTTTTCTTTGAGCGGTTTGCCAGAAACTCCACCTTCAGAAGGGAAGTTTGGTGTATGTGTGCGATCTAAAGTTGTGTTTGTTAGAATAAAACCATCAAAACCATGATCGATCGAACCTTTAAGTACATTTTCTTGGCCTTCGCTGTCTAAATCGGGGCTTAATTTCAAGAATAAAGGATTTGAAAGCTTTAATTCGTCGTAGTGTTTACGAATAGGAGCAATAAATGCATTAAAGTTTTCGCGCGTAGCTAAATCACGTAAACCCTTTGTGTTCGGGCTTGAGATATTAACGACAAACGCGTCAGCCACATCAGCAAAGTGAGTGATCAGCTGCGAATAATCTTTGTGAGCATCTGCATTATCAGTGATACGGTTTTTGCCGATATTCACAAACACAGGCGTTGAAGCGTGATCTTTAAATTTTTTAACATTAAAATAAACCTCTGCCGCACCTTCAGAGGGAAAACCCATCTTATTCCATACCGCAAGTGCTGGCACATCGCGATTCATAATCACGCCTGGATTTGGCGCTTGCGCTTCGGGTGTCACAGTTCCGACTTCAATAAAGCCACAACCTACACGGCGCCAAGCTTCTAAATGGTCGCCGTTTTTATCGACTCCACCAGCAATGCCTAATCTGTTTTTGAAAATGATATTTTTAAATGAAAAAGGGTTCCAAACCGGTGTGGTGTCAGAACCCTTTAAAAAAGAATATAATTCTAAACCGTAGGGGCTTAGATCATGCGCTAACTTTGACGGTAGAAAAAGCCAAGGTTTGCGCAAACTCATATTAGCGAGGATATAAACCGCGAAGCAACATCGCTCTTTCTAAACGTTGAATCGAAACAGCTAATGCTGCTGAACGCATATCAACTTTTTTCTCTTCTTTGAATTTGTTTACGTTATCAAAAGCTTTAAGGATTACACCTTTAAGTTTTGCATCAACATCATGCTCATCCCAGAAGAAAGACATGATATCTTGTACCCATTCAAAGTAAGAAACGATAACGCCACCGCCGTTGGCGATAACATCAGGAACTAAGTAAACGCCACGTTGATCTAAAATTTTAGTCGCAGCAGAAGTTACAGGTCCGTTAGCACCTTCGATGATAAATTTAGCTTTAATTTTTTCTGCGTTGTGAACGTCAATTTGACCTTCTAAAGCGCAAGGTAATAAAGCGTCGCACTCAAGTTCAAGTAATTCTGCATTCGAAATTTTGTGAGCTTTTGTGTAACCTTGTAATGATTTATTTTCTTTTACGTAATCCATCATCTCTTGAACGTTTAAGCCGTCACCGTTGAAGTAACCACCAGAAACATCAGAAACCGCGATGATGCGAGAACCACGGTCATGCGCAAATTTAGCAGCGAAAGAGCCTACGTTACCAAAACCTTGGATAACGATTTTAGCTCCGTTCATTGATTTGCCTTTCATTTCCATAGCGCGTTCACAAACGTAAATTACGCCCAGTCCTGTAGCGTGATTACGGCCTAAAGATCCACCGATCTCAACAGGTTTGCCAGTGACAACACCAGGTTGTGCATAGCCACCTTGTTCTTGTGAATATGTGTCCATGAACCAAGCCATAGTTTGTGGATCAGTACCCACATCTGGAGCTGGAATATCTTTTGTCGGTCCAACGAAAGGAGCGATTTCAGATGTATAACGACGAGTTAAGTTTTGTTTTTCTGTGCGTGATAATCTTGTTGGATCAACACAGATACCACCTTTAGCTCCACCTAATGGAAGACCTAAAACTGAATTTTTGAAAGTCATTAACGCTGCAAGGCCAACAACTTCGGCTAAATCTACATTTTGGTGATAACGAATTCCACCTTTGTAAGGGCCTAGAGTTGAATTGTACTGAACGCGGTAACCTGTAAAACATTTTACAGAGCCATCATCCATACGAGTCGGAATTGAAACAGTTACGCAACGACGAGGTTGTTGTAAACGTTCTAAAATATTTGGATCACAGTTAATGATTTTCGCAGCTTCACGAATTGTCGTAAGAGCATTTTGAAATAAAGGACCTTGTAAATGCGATTCTGCGTGTGGATTTAAATTATCTTGAGCTGCCATGAGCTATCTCCTTGAGTGACTTTTGAATGTTGATATTGTAGAAAAACAACTATGAACTGTCGAGCTAAAACTCTAATGCTGACTCTGATGCGTCTAACTGTTTTGGTTATGATGTCAGCTATTCGTCCAGCGTATGCTGGGTATTCAGTCATTAATGATTCGCCTAAATTATCAGTATATCCAGAGTGGTTGTACTCGAGAATGATGGCGACAAACGGGTGGAGACCCTCTTTAGATGCATCTCAAGAGTGTAAGCTTAGTTTTTCATCACCAGAATTACTGCCAGAGAAGTGTGAAGCTAATTACAAACTCTCTTACTGGGAGACTTTTTTAAGCAAACTTTATGTCGATTTTAATTTTACAGATCAAACAAAATTTCAGCGAATACAGTTCGAACCTCAGGCAGGTTTAAAGATTCGAGGCCTTTTAGGACTTCAAACCGTAAATGGCGTCGTTCAAAAAAAGCCACTCATCATCGTTCGCATGGGTATTTTTGGCAATATCGATGAAATTTTGGCCGAGCGTTTTTTAGCTCGTATCGCGTATCAAGATTTAGGATTTCACATTTTGCTTGTCGAAAGTTTAACGAGCCACGGTTACTTGATGTTAAATGATACTTACAGCATTGGTGGTATCGAAGAAGGCTTGCACACTTTTTATATTTTAAATTTAATCACACATAATAAATTAACTTGGGCCAAAGATGTTTCAGATGTTTATTTGATGGGTTTAAGTTTATCAGGCCCAGGCGTCTTCATTGCGAATTACTTGGATGAACATTCGCTGATCAACGGTAAAGCCAAAAAAGCAAATTTAAAAGCGATTGAATTATTTTGTCCATTAGTGAACTTTGATGAAACTTATAAAGAGCATAGTAAACCTGGATTATTTTCTGCCGTTGCAGATCTTTGGAATCGCAAAAGATTATTAGCCTTAAGATTACGTGATAAAAAATTAGAAGATATTCCGTGGTGGAAAACGATTTTTGACTTAACACCAAGGTTTATGCCGCAAGCTCTGGGTGATTTAAATTTAAAACGTGGAAAGCCTGTTTTTAACTTAGAAAATTTTAACGAGTTCAATGATTTGAAATTGCCGCAAGAATTTGTCGATCATGTTGCAAAAAGTAAAACGTTGTTTGAGTTAAATCAGTTCTGGAACTTTTATAAAAACGAACAAACACCGATTCATATTTACTTAACGCCAAATGATCCATTGGTGATGAATAAATTAAATAGTGAGTTGATTCGCGAACACAAGCAGCCTGGTGTTTTTAATAAAGTTCAATTTACAGATTTAAAGGGCATGCACTGCGCCCTGGCGGCAGAATACCAGTGGCCATTTTTAGTGGAACTGGTACGCCGTGGGTTTGAAATTAAATAAACTATTTTGAACCTTCGATTAAAAACTTAACTGCTGAAGCTTGCTGTTCTTCAATTTTTGAATGGATCACTCCGCGAAACGATAACTCTGGTCCGCGAGCATACATTAAAGTGTAAATACTTGCGTCACCTGAAGGTAATTGTGTGATCACAGTGATCGTTTCTTTAAAGTAAATTGGTGTATCCGGTGAACCAATGTTGTCATCGTTGTAAGAATGGATAATGTATTGATTCTCCGTTCTTAAAATATCTTGTGTCACACAGTAGTGTGATGAACCTAAACCAAAAATATGAACTTCAACACAAGTTTGGTTTTCGGCCTGGTTTAACTTAATCGACTGTAAACCGTTGATCGCTTTTCTTTGGTAGGATTCAGACATCAATGTTTCAAAAACTTTATTAATATTTACTTTTCCAAGACAATCATAAGTCGCCACTTTGATGAAGTTCGCTTCGAATTCGTCTTTGCTATCGAAGTGAACTTTAGATGTTAAGCTCTCTGGAAAACTTATATCTGAAGATGAGCTGCAGCTGCTTCTGGCTATTTTTCCTTCAACTGAGGCTTGGGCTTCGTTAACTATTTTTGTATGCATTGTCGGGATAAAACTTTCAACGTAGGCTTTTGTTTCTGGAGATTTTTCTTTAGCAAAGAATTGACTCATTTCTCCATATACTTCAGGTCTCGCATCTAGGTTCTTCAACCAGTTGGGATCGTTCTCTACGCTGATATTCCAGGCTTGTGCGGAAGTTGTTATAATAGAGGCTAAGATGAACAATAATGTTTTTGTTTGCATGAATTAAGTAGATTGCGAAACTTGTGCCGTGTCAGGTGTTAGCGTAATTGCGCCCATCGTTTCAGGGTGAATCGGGTGTATATCAATACTTCGACAGTGCACTAATGTTACGACACTTCATTCAATACGATGTTTCATGCTGGTACAAAATCAGATGAACTACAGCTGTGTCTGCCAGAATTTCGATTGTTTGCCTAGTTCTGAGACGTAACCGTTGATGTCTTGCTGTAGGTTCTCAGGGAGCTCTTTTAATGACTTAATATGTTCGTTCGGTACAAAGCGAAAAGTAAAGTTAATACGACGTGTTTCAAAATCAGTCGTTTTCATTCCAGAGAACAAGATCCCTTTTTCTTCAACACGTTGAACGCGGTGAAACAGTTGTTTCTTGAATTTATCTCCACCAAAAATTTGCAGACTTGAATCTTCTAACCACTGTTGCAAAATCACTTGTGACTTTTGCGATTTGCTTTCGCTTTTAATAAATTGAAACAAAGCTTTTTCGCCAAATGATATTGAAGCCACGGGGCCTGGTTCAAAATCTTTATGTTCGCCCACGCGCGCTGTATCTAATTTTTTACCGTCAGGCAAAATTTTGTTGCCGTAGTAATTGATTAAACATGTATTTAAATGCCAACCGCGGGGAATATCTTTTTCGCTAAATTTTTCGTGAACCATTTGTTCAATTTTTTTAACGATCTTTTCTAGTACCGGCGGATAACTTTCGGCTTCTACGCAGCGATTTTGAATTCCTTTTGGTGGATGATAGTAATCCAAACAAGCAAACTGCCAGTTACCTAACCAATACACCGGGCGAAGTAACGGACGGTTCGTTTCACCCTCAGGTGGAGGATTGCTTTTTGAAAAACGGTTTTCCCAGATAGGATGTAGGCTTTCTAGATAGCGAATGATGTCTTTTTTCTCATTAGCTGTGACGTAGCTGGCCTCGTAAATCAGATTGAGGTTTTGCTGAAATTGTGGTTTTCTGGAAGCCTTATGCATGCAAATTCTATTATCCATTTCAACGTCGACGGTACAGTTAAAAAGAACATCCTAGAAAAGATTTCTGCTTTTTCGAGCAAAAAGATTCTTTTAATCGGCGATGTGGGTGTAGATGAGTACATTTTAGGGGCAGTTAAACGAATTAGCCCTGAAGCGCCGGTACCTGTTTTAGAGGTCGACGGCGAAGATAAACGTTTAGGTTTAGCAGCCAATGTGGCGCAAAACGTAGTGAGTTTATCAGGAAATGTAAGCTTAGTTTCAGTTGTTGGTGCAGATACAGGCGCTGAAATTTTAAAAGAGTTATTAGCAAAATCAAAAGTAAGCACTGAACATTTAATCGTTGATGAAAAACGTCCGACCACACGTAAAACTCGCGTGATGACGGGCCATCATCATTTAGTGCGCGTAGATTACGAAGTTCGCAGAAACTTACCCGCAGAAACTGAAGCCAAAATCTTACAACGTGTTCAAGATTTAATTCCCTCAATGGATGTTGTGGTCTTAGAAGATTACGCCAAAGGAATTTTTTCTGTAGGTTTAGTTGAAAAAATCATCGCGCTAGCTAAAAAATCTGGAAAATACTTAATGGTTGATCCACACCAAACAAAATTCGCTGAATTTTACAAAGGTGTCGATTTAATCAAGCCAAATTATAACGAAGCTTTAGCGCTGACAAAAATTCACGAAGAAGATATCGAAAATTTCAATGAACGTGTTTATACAGTAGGCCGTGCTTTACAGAAAATGACGGGCGCACGTGACGTTGTTTTAACTCAAGGTAAAGAAGGCATGTCAATTTTCACAAGTGACGCTGAAGTTGTGCAGGTTCCAACGTTTGCTAAAAAAGTTTTTGATGTGACGGGTGCAGGCGATACAGTTATTGCGGCCTTAGCATTAGGTGTAGCTTCAGGTTTACCTTTAGCCCAAGCTTGCGTATTAGCAAATTACGCTGCGGGCATCGTGGTTGGTAAAATCGGCTGCGTACCTTGTGACTTAGCCGAATTGAAAGCAACCATTCAGGCTTAGTAAAAAAGTTTATCTCTAAGAGTAATAAAACTAGTCGTAAGTAATACTTTAGCTTTTTGCATTTTGTTAGCCAGTAACTATTTACAATCTTCTAAAGATAAATAAACAGAAATCTTTTTCACTTGCGATTGGTTGATCTCGCTGCCAGTGATTGATCCTTTTGAAGATAAAACATTATTCACATTCAAACGTAAAATTTCAGATGTTCCGCAGCCTGTTGTGATCACATCTGTTTTTCTAAATAAAACAGTGCGCGCTTCAGAACCTAAATCGACTGCTTTCGTGTTAATCTTGCTTGTGCTGCCAGCTAAGAAAGCTTCAAAACGTAAAGTGCTTGTTGATTTTAAATCAGCTGATTGCGGTCTAACTTCGCCAGATACATCGATTAATGAAATCGTTAAACGTTTGCCAGCCGGTAATTTTAACGGAACAGCTAAGTTACAAGTTTTATAATCCATTTTACGAGCTTGGTTATTTGCCGTGATAAAACTTTTTAACGTGATATCGATGACGTTCTTAGTTAAATCAAGCTCTGTGTAGGCCGGAGCTTTTGCAGAACAACCAGAACCTTGAACCGCAATCTTATCTAAAGTGACTAATTCAGTGATTGAATCAGACTCTAACATCGGGATTAAAGGTAATAAACGTGTCGACATTCTGAATTGAGCCGGAAAATTAACGATATCTTTTGAAATCACGAAATCATCATCATTCACAGCACTTGAACGTAACATTTCATGAAGCACTAAGTAGTAAACGTTTCTTTCTTTTTCGAAATGATCTAACCAGTTAGCGCTATTTAAGATAATTAACCCTGGTACACCAATCGCATCAACTACAGATCCTGTGTTATCAATCAGAGTTTCATCTGTTAAAGCAATACGCTCAGTCGTTAAAGTGGCTTTTAAATCGTCTAAGCTAAGTGCGTTTTTAGTAACTACGTCATGGCCTGCATCTGTTGTTTCTAAATACTCAGTGACGTTTTCACCTAAGCGAATAAAAGTTGAACGAATGTAATCGCCACCGTTACCAACTTTGTGACCAAGAGCTAATGAATCGTTATTCAAAGTAAAGCGCCCGTTAGGTAGTTGAATCAAAGGTAAACTTCCTGGAACTGTTACAGTTCTGTTTCCGACTTGAATAACTTGTGGAAGTTTAAATTCAAGCGCTTTTAATAAACCTGCAGCTTGGGCTGACAGACTTAAACATAATCCGATAGCTAGAATAGTTAGGTGGTTAGTTTTCATCGTTGTCCTCTTTCGTGATTTCAACATGGGTGGGTGGTGTTGTGTCGGCGTGTGAGAGCGGGTACATGTAGAACGTTAATTTATAAACTTCATCTTTTTTGCCGTCTTCTAAAAATTGCGAAAGCGAATCTTGAAATTCGCGAATCATTTTTTTAGCTTCTTGAATTTTACTTTTATCAACAGCTACCGTGACAGCTGTGAAATCGCGTAATTCAACCGGGCAGTGATCTAAAACTTTTTCGGCTAATTTTAGATCTTCATAGTGAGATTTGCGCACCGCTTGATTGGCCACATCATCAGATGTAATTAAGGGTTCGTTCGTTGGCGCGTAGCGATTATATTTTCTAGAAACTAAGTTTAAATCCATCAGGCGAGTCAGAGTTTTATGAACGTCAGTCACAGATAAGGCTAAACGTTTGGCCATCCACGGAATTTCAGAAACAAAATCAACAGTCTCCATTAAAGATAATAAAGCGAAATGCTGCCATTCGCTGATCATGTTAAATTGATCTGAACTTAGTTTTAAATAATTGATATTTTTTTTGTATTTTTGCAGAAGGCCTTTTTCGCCGTTTAACTCTGCACCCGCGCCATTTGTTTTGCTATCGAATAAAAGTTTAATAGCTTCGGCTTCTTTAGGGTCAAGATACATGCGGTCTAAAAGTTTGACCGCCATCTTTTTAGAAACTTTACGTTTACCAGACATGATCTCGCTTAAAGCACTTGGACTGATATCCAATTTTAAAGCAAAGGCCCGAAGTGAGAAGGCTGGGTTTTTTCTTTGAAGTTGAGCGAAGTGAGAGCGGATTTTATCTTGTATGGCTAATTGTTCAGTCATATCGCTCTCCCTTCTAGTTACATTTTGCGCCCAGAGGGTGCAACTATTTCTTACTTTGCAATTTCAAACCCAAGATTGAACCCACATCACCATGGTCACATTGCTCCCAAGTGAAGTGTAAAACTGATTTTTCGATGGCTAATAATGAATCTGTTAGGCTATTAGCTTTTTTAAGCACAGTTCCGTTTAAGTTAAGAGCTAAGATCGTTGATTGTCCGCAAGCAGTTTGCACCACTTGGCCAACCGGAATTCCTAATAAAAAGTCGCCTGAAGAAAGTTGTTGGTCATCAACGATACCTTGTGCTCCGGCTAAGAATAATTCTTGGCGAGCAGATACGCGATCTTCGTTAACAGAAGCATAACCTACAGTTGCAACTTCAACTGTTAGGCGCATTCCTTGTGGCACATCTAATGGAATTCTTAAGTTACAGCTTTTTCTTTCTAATCGGCGAGCGCCATCTTGGCCGGCTTGCATTTGATCAGAGTATCGAACAACAAGTGATGAAGGATCTAATTCATCTTGTTCAACTTGGATGTCGCCGTTCGGGCATCCATTACCGCCAGAAGCGATTCCGCCGGCGTCAGATGCGAAAGCCGTAGAGAAGAAAAGTACCGCGGCTAAATTAAACATAAGAGCTAAAAGTAGTGTTTTCATAAAAGTCCCCTTGGTGGTTTAAGCAGAAAGTGTATCTCGCTGCCTAAAACTAGAATTAAACAAACTTGGACCCTAAGTCTACATGTTTTGGAACAAAGTGTTCCAAACTTATGGAACAGAAGCAAGTGCATAATTCACCCTTTAGAATAAGGTTCGCCAGAGGCGAATCAAAAAGGAGAATTTTACAAGCAAAGTTCGTAGATTTTAGTAAGAATACAGCAAGTTATAGACTTTATGACGTTATTGAACTATCACTACACAAAATTTAAAAGACTGTAATAAGTCACAAAAAAGGACGGCCAATGACGCTATCTGAAACTGAGCAAGCAGCTATCGCTGCTGACAACACAACTGTTGCAACTCCAGAATTAGTTAACTTTTATTCTTTCACTCTTGCAGACCTTGAAGCTTTTCTCAAAAAGTACGGCAAAGAAAAATTTCGTGCCCAGCAAATTTTCAAATGGGTTTACGAATCACGCGTCACTGATTTCGATCAAATGTTAAATCTATCTAAAGATTTACGAGCCGAATTAAAAAACTTAATCACATTCAAATTACCCCCAGTGATCAAACATTTAATCAGTGTTGATGGAACGCAAAAATTCTTATTTGATGTGGGTCAAGGCAACTCAATCGAAGCGGTTGTGATTCCTTCAGATGACCGTTTAACTTTATGTGTATCTTCAGAAATTGGCTGTAATATGGCCTGCAAATTTTGTTTTACCGGAAAACAAAATTTAAAACGTCGCTTAACTGCCGACGAAATCGTTGGTCAATTTATGGTTGTTCAAGATTCTTTGGCTGCTGAAGGCCAAGGCCGTAAATTATCAAATATCGTATTCATGGGAATGGGCGAACCGTTAGATAATTCAGATAATGTGTTCAAATCAATCGACGTCATTCACTCTCCATGGGGTGTGAATTTATCATTGAAGAAAATCACAGTTTCAACTTCTGGTTTAATTCCAGAAATGTACAAAGTGGCAGAAGCGAAAGTTCGTTTAGCAGTAAGTTTAAATGCTTATAGCGATGAAGTGCGTTCGCAAGTTATGCCAATTAACAAAAAATATCCGTTAAAAGATCTTTTAGAAGAATGTAAACGTTATTACCGCGCAACAGGTGAAAAAATCACGATGGAATACGTTTTATTAAAAGGTGTGACTGATCAAATCGATCACGCGCGCCAATTAGTTAAATTATTAAGAGATGTTCCGTGCAAAATTAATTTGATTCCATTTAATGAACATCCAGGTTCTGACTTTGAACGTCCAAGTGATGAAGCAGTTCAAGCATTTCATGCTGAGACTCAAAAACTTGGAGCACAAACGTTATTACGTCGTACTATGGGCCGCGATATTTTCGCAGCTTGTGGTCAATTAACTACAAAAAATATTGAACGTCCTGAAAGAATGGATACTTCAAATTCAAAAATCGGAGGAACAAATGTCAGAAGTTTTAGTAGTGGGCAGCCTAGCCTATGATTCAGTAAAGACACCATCAGGCAAAGCAGAAAGATCTTTAGGCGGATCTGCAAATTACTTTTCAGTTTCATCAAGTTTATTTGCTAAAGTTCAAGTTGTTGGCGTTGTTGGTTCTGATTATTCAGATGCTGATCGCGAGATTTTAAATTCTCGTGGCGTTGATTTAGACGGTATGCAAGTTGTTCCAGGTAAGACTTTTCACTGGGAAGGCACTTACGAACAAAATTTAAATGAAGCAGTAACATTAAAAACAGAATTAAATGTTTTTGCTGATTTTAATCCTGAATTACCTGAGAAATACAAAGGCACTCGTTTTGTTTTCTTAGCGAATATTGATCCGGTTTTACAATTAAAAGTTTTAGCCCAAATTAAAACTCCAGTTTTCGTAGGCATGGATTCAATGAACTTTTGGATCAACTCTAAACAAGCTGATTTAATTGAAGTGATCAAAAAAGTTGATATCGTTTTCGTGAATGAAACAGAAGCGAAAATGTTAACTCAAGTTGATAACGCTATCGTTGCGATCAAAAAAGTTGCTGAGCTTGGTCCTGAGTATGTTGTTGTTAAACGTGGTGAGTACGGCTCAACAGTTTATTCTAAAACACATGGCTTTTTTCAATGCCCAGCTTTACCGGTTGAAAAAGTTGTTGATCCAACTGGAGCTGGCGACAGTTTCGCTGGTGGCTTCTTTGGTTACTTAGCAAGTTTACGTCCTGCGGGCCAAGATCAAAAACCAACTTGGACAGAATTAAAACAAGCCACTCTTGCTGGTACGGTGATGTCTTCACAAACTATTCAGGATTTCAGTCTTAAAGCTTTAGCTAAGATTGATAAAGCTTCATACCAAAAAATGAATGCTGAACTTGTTAAAATGATTACTGTCTAGTCTGGCTTTCTCAGTTTGAGACAGAATGAAAGGCTCTGGGTAACCCTAGAGCCTTTTTTTTTGAATTCGTCGAAGTTTACTCTCTGAAAATAGTCTTATTTTAGCTCTAGTTCGCACGTCTTAAGACCGATAAATACTTAGGTAATTTAACGGGTTAGGGCAGTATGAGTAAAGACCAAAAACCGAACAAAGAAAAAATGCAAACAGCAGATGATATCTTATCATCGTTGATGGATGATTTAAAAGACGTCGACAAAGGCATATCTGATGATGATGCTTTCGCAAATACTTTAGGTTTAGATCGTGAGTTGCTAAAAAATATTTCAGCAGCAGATGATGGTGCTATTCAGCTTGAAGAAGGCTCTGTTTCAGGTTTTCTTGCACCCGACGCATTCAATATTGATGTCGATAGTAATAATTCTATTGAAGGGCTGACTGGTTTAGATTTGCCGAATGATCCACGTGTGCCCAATCCATTAGATCAGTTTAACACTCCGCCTGAAGCTCCTAAGGTAGCTAAACGCGAACCAAGTTTATTTGATAATATCAGAGCTGATGAGCCTGTTGCTGCAGCGGCTGAAGCCGCGCCACATGTTCCTCCAGTTATTTCTGAAAGTGGACCAAGTTTATTTGGTTCATCTGATCCGTTACCTCCATTGGTAAATAATAATTATTCAACATTAGGTGTTGATGAAAAAACAGCGGCGACTGAAGTTGATCCGGCCCAAGCGCCGATGGAAGATTTTGGTCAGCATGATAACGGTGATGGTGAAAAGACTGTCGCTGTTGCGGGATTTTCTCAACGTGCTTCTGAAGATTACGGCGACAAAGTTAAAGTGTCGGTCGGACAAATGCGTGGTAATGCGTTTTCAAGCGGTTACGCAGCGTGGGGATCATCTGATTCAAATTTAGCTCACGCTGAAAATTTACGTATCGCGCAAGAAAAGATTTTAGATTTAGAAAAAGATAATGAAAAATTACGTTCGCAAAATGAAGAACTCATCGCAGCATCTGAGATCGTAAAAGAGCGCGCTGATTTATTAACAGGACAGCTTCATGAGTTTAAAGCTGATCGTGATTCATTAGAGCAATCCTTCAAAAATGAAACTGGTATTTTAAAAAGCCAGATGATGCGTAAAGACGCCGAGATCGTCAAAGCTTCGATGAAAATCGAAGAGCTTGAGTCAAGAATGAAATTCGACTTAAAAAAGATTCGTGTGCGTGAGCGTGAACTAGAAAATCGTCTAGAATTAATTCGTGCAGAAAAGAATGCGCTAGTTAAATCTAAAGATGATCAAATTTTAGATGTACGCCGAAAGTTAGATCAAGTTCAACTCGAGGTTGAAAGCTACCGTCAAAAATGTGTAGACTTAAATAAGGTTATTGACACTAATCAAGAGTCGTTCAAACGTACTACGCGAGCTCTGCGATTAGCGATGGCCAACTTAGAGTTACAAGAAGAGAACAAACCTGTACTTAAAAAAGTAGATTAATATAAATGGCTACGATCACGGAAGACGTTAAAAGACCAGCAAAGAAGATCAAATTAGTGATCAGCGATTTGCATTTGGGTAAAGGACGTCTTTTGGAAGACGGCGGTTTGAATTCATTAGAAGAATTCTATTACGCTGATAAGTTAGTTGAGTTCTTTCAGTATTACTCAACAGGTGCTTACCGTGATTATGAAGTTGAAGTGATCATCAACGGTGATTTTTTAAATTTCTTACAAGTAGATTACAAAGGCCATTATTTAACAGCGATCACAGAAACAATTGCCTTAGAAGTTTTAAAAACAATTATCGCAGCCCATGCTCAGGTATTTAAAGCGATGGGTGATTTTTTAGCTCAGCCATTTCGTCAAATTACCTATGTCATTGGTAATCATGATCAAAGCATGATGTTTCAAGCTTGCCGTGATTATTTAGATCAATTTATTGGTAAGCCCTTGCAATATAAAAGTATTATTTATTATGTAGATGGTATTCATATCGAACATGGTCATATGCATGAAGCCGCAAACCGTATGGACCCGCGTAAGTTTTTTATCAAGCAGGGCGTAGCAGAACCGATTTTAAATTTGCCATTCGGTTCACATTTTTTTATCGAGTTAGTTTTAAAAATTAAAGAGCGTTATCCGCATGTTGATAAAATTCGCCCCTTTGGCGCAATGATTCGTTGGGCTTTGTTTAATGAAACAGCGGTGATGTTTAAATCGATTGGTTTACTTTCGAAATACATATACCAAATTTTATTTTCTGCAGACCCTCGTTATAAGTGGCCTGTAAAAAAACTTTTAAAAATATTTTTAGAGAGCGCGATTTTTCCAGATTTAAGTCTGGCTGCAAAAAGAATTTTAATGGACGAACGAGTTCATTCAGTTGTTTTTGGTCATACCCATGTTTACGAATATCGTAAATGGGGTGCGCGCAAAGAGTATTTTAATACCGGAACCTGGACTGAGTTAACTTCATTAGATGTAACTTCGTTAGGAAGAATCACTAAATTAACCTACGTTCTTTTTGAATACACCGAGACAGACAATCGTCCACATGGTCGTTTAAAAGAGTGGAAAGGTTTTCACCGCATCGAAGAAGACGTGGCTGTATCATAGTCTAGTCGTTGATTGATCAATAAAGTTTTATCGAGCATACTTACTTAATAAAAGGTGATTAACTACATGTCGAAAAACAACGAACAAGAAGCAACGGTGATGGGAGCCTTGAGCGATACCTTTAGGGGTGCGCTAAAACAAGCTGATGATGCTCCTCCGGCACTTGTTTGTCTTGTTGGTCCGACTGAAGCAGTTGGTAAACAATGGTTAATCACAAAACCTGATATGACAATCGGTCGTTCTACTGATTGTGACATTTATGTAAATGATGTTTCTTTAAGTCGTTCGCATGCGAAAATTATGCAAGCGGGATTTGATGTTGTGATCATGGATATGAATTCAACAAATAAAACTTCTGTAAATGATCAACTTGCGGTACCGATGGTGCAAAGAAAATTACATAACAGCGATAGAATCAAAGCTGGAAATGTGATTTTCAAATTCTTAGAAAAAGGCAGTATCGAAATTGTTACGAATCAAAAGACTTTAGAAAAAGCTCAGAAAGATGCTCTTACGGGAGCGTACTCTAAAGGGGCGTTATTAGAAAAAGGCCCTGAGATTATTCAACGTGCAAAAAATCTTGGCGAACCTTTATCAGTGATTACATTTGATATCGATTTTTTTAAAAAAGTGAATGATAACTTCGGCCATCCGGGCGGAGATTACGTTTTGCGTGAATTAGGTAAGCTTATGCAAGCGCGCCTTGTACGTGCGAACGATTATTTCGCGCGTTTTGGTGGAGAAGAGTTTGTGACGTTGTTACAAGCGACAAACATTAAGACAGCTTCAGAAGTGGCAGAACGTATTCGTCAAACTGTTGAAGCTCATGAATTTATTTTTGAAGGCAAAAAAGTACCTGTAACAATCTCAATCGGTGTGGCGCAATTCAGTAGCATAGACACGTGGGAGTCAGTTTATGATCGTGCTGATAAGGCCTTATATTCTTCAAAACAAAATGGCCGCAACAAAGTAACCGTTGCGGGATAATTCCATGCAAAACTTTTTTGAAAAATTACCCAAAGCAGAAATAGAAGCGATTTTCAAAAAAAACATTTTCGATAAATGCCAAATTACAATTGATGGCAAAACGAATGAAGTCGTTCGTGTGAATTTAACTTCGTCTGAAGTTGAAAAATTTAAAAAAATTTATATTCTTCCAATAGAGGTTTACGAACTTAAAGACAAAATGTGTGCTTTTAGTTTTCGTATTGGAACCCGGGTTTTCTTTTTTAAAGCTAAGATTTTAATGGATGGTAAAGGCTTCTATATATCATCAAATATCGAAATGCTTGAGCTTCGTCGTCGTCGTCATGTGCGATTTGAAGTGCCTGATAATTTTCCGCATGAAGTTTTTGTGATTACTTCACTTAATAAAAATGCGCGTGTTGAAGCGAAGCTTCTTAATTTTTCAGAGTCAGGCGCAAAAATGTTAGTGATGGGCGATTTGCTCCTGTTCCAAAGAGGCACTGGTGTTATTATATCTCTGAAGGTTGGTAAGCGCGCCGTGTTCTTAGCTGGTGGCATTATTCGATTTGTTTCGCGTAAACCTAAAGAAAATCCAGAACTTGGTATTGAGTTCGTTAATTTGACTGAAATCAAAAAGAGCCGCATTTTAAATGTGTGCGAAGACTTAACTCGTTTAATTGTCCAAGCTAATCGCAAACAGCGCCGCTAGCTCATAACTTTCTCTTATACATCCTATTACTAAACATCAAAAAGACTAATTAATTCAATAAGTTAGGCCATTTTGACCCTTGTGTTCTTGGCCCATCCTTTGCTCTAATATTTAGCAAGCATGCTGAGATCTAAGAAATTGGTTCTTAGGGGGGCAGCATGAAAAAAGGTTAGTAGGCGTCAAAAAAATCTGCAGAGCAGATTCAATAAACCCTCACTAACCGAAAGTGGACAGGGGTGTGTCTATGATTCAAGTGGAGAAGACTGATCTACAGTTAGTCGAAGAAGTCCGCAACGGTCAGCGGTCATCTTTCTCAGAACTTGTGAAACGGCATCAAAAGGGATTACTACGGTTGAGTATGAGATTTGTGAAGGATCTGGATATTGCACAGGACGTGGTGCAAGAGTCTTTTATTAAGACTTACGAAAAATTAAATTCTTTCGAAGGGCGTTCGTCTTTCAAAAGTTGGCTGTATCAAATTACAGTTAATACAGCTCGCAACAAACTGCGTGAAGATCGTTACGACTTCTCTGATATAGATGATGTTCAACTGGGAGTAGAAGCCCAAGCTGAAAGTTCACTTGTTCACAGAGCCGTGGGTGAGATCTTAAACGTTGAAGTTGAGAAGCTTCCTTTCAAACAAAAAACAGCTCTGGTGTTGCGCGTGTACGAAGATATGAGCTTTTCTGAAATAGCTGAAATCATGGAGTGTCCATACGATACTGCTAAAGCGAATTACAGACATGCTTTGTTGAAGTTAAAAGAAGTTTTTGAAGATCGTGCAGAATTAAAATCTTGGACAAACGAGATTGGTGGATTCTTCACGGAACTAAATACTAAATATGCGGAGGCAGAATAAGATGAAACCGAATCAGGGATTGAAAGAACAATTAAAACGGGAAGACCCTATTGAACTTCCCATGGATGATATGTTTTTCGATAAACTGCATGATAAAATCATGGCAGATGTCGCACAAACAGAAATCAAGCCAGCGGCCAGTCGCTGGGCCAAACCGTTGGCTTATTTAGAACGTAAAGCTCATTATTATAAGCCTTCAAATAATGTGCGTACTTTGCAAATCGTGAAGGCCGGAGTTGTTGGTGTCAGCTTAACATTAGGCTTAGGTCTGGCCACAATGAGTCTAAAATTATTCAATATGAGTTCACAGAATCAGATCGCCTCTAATAGGCAGATCATTATTGAGCAAGCGCTAGAAAATCCACAAGACTGGGTTGAAATGGCGGCTTCAGTTCAAAATGACTCTGATTTTTACGCAGATGTCGTGAACGAAAGATTAAGTTCTAGCCATGGGACGGACTTGCAACTTTAATCTGCTATTTTTTGTCTGGCTGAAAGCCAGCATCAATATGAAACTTGGAAACGGACGTCCAATTTCATTTGTTTAGTTACCTAAAAATAGACATACTTTGCTAAATGTCTTTTTTCACAGCTCTACTTATTCCATTCTTTTTAAGTCTACCTTCATTTTCGCAGCCAGCCTCAGCCGACCGCGTCTCGGCCGACCGCGCGCCCACGCCAAAGAAAAATTCTGTTGAAGACATTTTTATCTGGAAAGTCAGCGATGAATTAAATCTTTCAGCCACTGAAGAAAAAAAGTTTGCCGATATTCATCGTGAATTGAATAAGCAAAAAATGCAGCTAGCTGCACAAATGCAACAGATTTCATTTAAAAGTAAAGAATATCCTCAATTATCTAAAAGTAAAGCCATCGAAATTATCAAAGAATATAAAAAGACTTTAATGGCTTATAATAACTTAAGCGTTCAAGAGCTTGAAAAAATGAAAGCCTTGTTGGGCGATAAAAAATATTTGGATTATTTAGCGATCAAGCAAGATATCAACCTAAGATTAAAATCATTAGTTCTAGGCAACGACAAAAATGAAGATTCAAAAACTAAACCTTTGAAGCTTCCTCCGCCGCAAATTATCGAAGAAAAATAGTATAGCAAAATAGTTACTTTATAACGAAGCCGTAAGTTTTTTTAAATCTTCGGAGGGGTCTTTAGATTTTTCTAAGGTTTTAATTTTTTCAATAAATAGATCCATGTTTTCGCCGCATTTGCTATAGAGCTTTTCGAAATCACTAAGGTCTTCCATGTACGTGCGAAGTAAGCCTAAGGTGGCATTATTTAATTTCTGATCCGTAAATTTCTGATAACTAGCAGTTTTAAATTTTGCATTCATCTCGTTTTTAAAAGCTGTTTTGATTTTTTCAAATTGCTCTTCGCGAATTTTTTCGTTTTGTTCTGAATTTGATTTATACCAAGCTTCTAAATTTTTGATTTGGCCCGAGATAAAATCAGAAAATAATTTATCATCTTCGTTTTCAGATTTAATCATTTTTACTGTGGCAGAATCTGGGCCTTCGAGTTTTTTATAAAACATCTCTGTGCCTTTACCGCCAATGAAAACAGCTAGGCGTTCATTAAAATCAGAATTACTTTTAATATAAACAGTCGTGTGAACAATTTCGTGGATAATCGTGTTAACTAAATCATGATCTTTGTATCTTAACATTGAAGATAGAACTGAATCTTTAAACCAACCCAAAGTTGAATAGGCCGATACGCCGCGCACATTTGTATCTAAACCTGATTTTTCTAAATCAGCCGCTTCGTCTTTAGCTTCTTGTTCGCTGAAAAAACCTTTATAGGGCATTTCACCAATGATGGGGTATGACCATTTATAGTTTTTCATCTCCCATTTGTAGGCAGCATTCACAACCCAGGTGACATAGGGTCTTTTAAGATCAATGTAGCTGTCGTAATTTTTTGTTTGTTTTAAATGAAGATCATGAAATGCAAATTCACGCGCCTGTTGGCTTAAACGTAATTTACTTTTTTGCACTTCAGTTAAGGGGCTTTTTTCTAAAGCTTCATCCACCGGAATACGGCTGGCCATCATTGAAAATTGATTGGTCGCCGATTTTACGTAATAGCCCAATTGGCAGCTAGATAAAATTAACGCTAGGGTGGTGAAGCCTAAAAACTTTTGAAACATTATAGGTACCAATTAAGCCCGGCTTTAAAAGCAGTGTCATCCGTTTTTGTGCCGTCATCCATTGGTGTTTTCCAAAGATCGTAACCTAAGCGCACAGAAAATCTTTCAGTCAGTTTAAATTTTAAACCCACACCATAACTTGGGGCGATACCATCTTTTGTCGGAATTTCGTACGCATTAGCGTTCGCGTATTTAATCAAAGCTTTTTTGTGAATGTAAGCGGCTCCGCCTTTGATGTAGGGCTGAAAGTCACTGCGCTGATCTGTTAAGATAAAAATTAAATCAGAGCCTGCAATTGTTGAAGATTGTTGAATCACGCGCGCTGAAGTCACATCGTTTTCTTGATTCTCGTAAAACGATTCGGTGTAACTTAACTCGAGCGCGATTTTTTCAAACATGTAAAAAGATAACGACGCCGATTTAGATTCTGATTGATAATAATTTGTGGCGTTGAAATTTTTCTTTGAAAAACTGTAACTTAAGCCAACTTCAGTTGTTAAAGCGTGAGCCGTCATTTGAGCCAAAATAAGAGTGAAAAATAATATGATTTTCATTCTTATATTTTAGCTTAATTTCACAGTGTAAGCTTGACCCTTAGTAGACGTTGACGCGAATTCTGTACCTTAGACGAACGCGGCCTCCGTCGGCCTGGACTTTAGAACGTGGTGGGTTCGGAAAGAATTTGGCACTCTTAAACGCGAAAATGCCTGCATCGTCAAAAGGTTTAAACCCAGACGCGGTCATGATTAAGCCCTCTTGGTAAAGCCCTTCTGAACTGAGCCAGATTTCAACTTCGGTTGTCCAAGATTTTCCAGATAAATTTTTTCTAGTTTCTGACGGCAAACGCTCAAAAATAGCATCTAGGCGTTCGCTCCAACGTGGGTAAAATAAATTTAAAATGCGCGAATAAAAAGAAGCATAGATATGCGCATCGGCATTTAAATTTGTGGCTGATCCACTTTGAATATCTCGCGGTAATTCATAGGGCACAGTTGATTCTTGCACTTGCGCCATCTGCGCCTGCATTTCTCGAGCGAATTCTGGCATATCACCATCATCTTGGCTTGCCGGATTTTTATTGTGCGCTTGATTTTGCGCTACATTTTTTTGGCCACCTTGTGACGGTTTACGATTTTCAAAGTTTCCAAGTTTAGTGGCGCGTGTTTGTTTTTCAAAACGCTGATTTTGTTCAGCCATAAACTGCGCTGGATCTGACATATCTTTCGGTTCTGGCGCATTTGTATTTTGCACAACAGGTTTGTCGAAATTTTTTTCGTGTTTAGCGATCTCTTTTTGGTCGATGACTTCAATTTCAGTCTCGCTGGTCGAAGGTCTAGCCATCGCTGGCACAAGCCAGACGCCTTCGTACAGAAGTACGTGTATAAAGAGGCTGATCACTATAAGCGACGTTAAACGAAACATAATGCTTTAAACTGTATCATTTCTGGATCTCAAGTTAAGACAATTTTTTGCCGATAGGTAGTCTGCATATATGGGGGGATTCCAATGTCAAAAGTGATCGATATTACACCACGCTTAAAAACAGTTAACACACATCCAACACAGTCTGGTGGCTCTCAAGATCAAAATCTGCTTAATATGCAGGAACTTAAAGGCAAATTTCAACCGATTCTTTTAAAAGAACGTCGCCAAGTTGAAAGAACAATTTTATCTGACTTAATTAGTGGCATGTTAGTTCTTCCAGAAAAAGGTTTATACAAAGTGAGTATGTATGACATTTCAGGAGATGGTTTATCTTTTTCATTAGATAAACACATGGGCGCTTTTCAAGTTGGTGAAGAGATTGCTTTGCGAGTTTATTTAAATACAAAAACTTATTTTCCATTACATGTAAAAGTGAAACACGCCACACTTGATACGCAAGAAGAAGTTGTTCGTCACGGTGTTGAGTACATGAAGGGAACTGCCACAGATGTTGCGCTTCAGCATTTCGTAAATTTCATCATTTCTCTGAATGAAGGTTTACAAATTGATGATGGTGATATGATGGCCGGCCCAACAATTGCCTAACAAAAACTAATATATTTTCTCAAAAATTTTATTCTCTTTTGACTCTCACAGCTGATTGATGTCGAATTTATATAGGTGCTCATCGAGCACCAAACATTAATTCCACGGAGGTCGAATTGAGTTCAAATCCTACACCTAAAGAAGCAAAACCAAAACGCCGTAAAATTGTTTTAGACACGAACGTCATCTTGTTTGATGCTTTCGCGCTTTTAAAATTTGGTGATGCTGATTTGCATATCCCGTTTGCCGTTATCGAAGAAATCGATAAGTTCAAACGCGACCAAGGTGAAAACGGGCGCAATGCGCGTCAGTTCTCTAGATTCGTCGACGTACTTCGTGGTAAAGGAAGCTTAGCTCAAGGTGTTCAGATCGATAATCACGAAACGATCGTCTACATCACGACCGATATGTTTTTAGCGGGTGTTCCGTCTGAGTTAGATCAAAACAAAGCTGATAATCGTATCTTAAGTACGGCGTTAGCTTTACAAAAACAATTTCCTCGTCACAAAGTTGAATTGATTTCTAAAGATATCAATTTACGTATTAAAGCTGACGTTTACGGTGTGAATGCAAATGACTACGATAACTCAGATGTAAATCAGGATGATCTTTACGAAGGTTACCTTGAAATCGAAGTTAAGCCTGATGCTATCGACACTTTTTACCAAAATAAAAAATTAGTCGTTGATCAAAAATTATATATTAATCAATACGTCATTCTAAAAGACGCCTCAAATGCAAATCACTCAGCAATTGGTCGTTTTTCTGGAGTAGAAAATGCGATTGTTCCGTTAATTAACCCACCTGACAGCATTTGGGGAATTCACGCGCGCAACGTTGAGCAATCTTTTGCTTTAGATGCTTTATTAAACGACGAGATCATGATGGTTTCTTTAGTTGGTAAAGCGGGAACAGGTAAAACATTATTAGCGATCGCAGCTGGTTTATTTAAAACTTTAGATGAAGGCCGTTTTCAAAGATTATTAGTTTCTCGTCCGATTTTTCCGATGGGTCGTGATATTGGTTATTTACCAGGTGATATCGAACAAAAGTTAAATCCGTGGATGCAGCCGATTTTTGATAACGTTGAGTTCTTAATGGGTGCTGATAAAAAAGCAGCTGGCCGAGCGCAAGAGTTAATCAATCAAGGTATGTTAAATATCGAGCCATTAACTTATATTCGTGGTCGCAGTATTCCTAAGCAGTACTTGATTGTGGATGAGGCGCAGAATTTAACTCCGCACGAGATCAAAACGATTATTACTCGTGCTGGTAGCGGCACTAAGGTGATTTTAACGGGTGACGTTTATCAGATCGATAATCCGTACGTAGATTCAGCAAATTCAGGGTTAACTCATGCTGTAGAGCGTTTCAAAGGCAAAACAATTGCGGCCCATGTCACGTTAACTAAAGGTGAACGTTCTCCGCTTGCAGAACTAGCGGCAAACATTCTATAACTATTTGCTATGTCATCATCAAAGTTTTTAGAAGAAGAAAAAGCAAGACAAAATGAAAAAGGCGTCGGCTACAAAGCCGTCGTCAAACAGGTCATTACCGACAAAATGGTGCGCCAGTTTGCCGAAATGTCTGGTGATTTTAATCCGATCCATCTTGATGATGAATATGCAGCGACAACTATTTTTAAAAAACGTATCGCGCACGGAATGATTTTGGGCGCGATTATTTCTAGATGTTTAAACACAACGATCGGCACAGGCGGTATCTACCGCGGCCAAACGTTAACGTTTAAAGCTCCTGTTTTTATCGATGATGAAATTACTTTTGAATTAACCATCACACAACTTCACCGCACACGTGGTTTAGGTACTGTTGAAACGATCGCAAAGAACGCTAGTGGCGTAGTGGTTTGCAGAGGCGAAGCCAGCATCGTTATGGCAGCCAATGTAGCTGGCGACGCTTCTAAATCTGACGACAAGCCTTAATAAGTACTGTCAAAATATTAGACGACCCTGTAGGAATCGCCCTTTGCAGGGAATATTTACCAAGTGCATGTTGGTATCATGTATATTCATGTCATGAGACACGTAATCTTTTTATTTTTATTCGCCTTCAGTACATCATTGGTCGTTAACGCTAAAGATATTCCTTCGGCGCAAAGCTGTGCGGAAAAGATTGGAACTTGTGAATATTATAATTGCCTTGAAGAGCGTGAAAGCTGCGGCTCTAATGGATATTACTTAAAGTTCGCGGCACATTACTGCCGTAAATACCAAGAAAAACAAAATAAATACACTGATCGTGGGCAAGAGTTTTTAACCAGTATTCGTACCTGTCTGCAAGACGAACTTGAACGTGAACGTATACATTCAAACGAATTACCTAGCTGTTCTAAGATCGAAAATTTTGCCATCGAAACACATAAGTATTGTTACCAAAAAAGTAATTTTTGCGGTTTACCTTTGCAAGATCAAATTCGCGTTAAGTTAACGGCGAAAAAAGAAATCATTCATATTGATATGATCAAGTTCGGTCTTTGGCTTGAAAAAAGCTGCGACAATTGATGCTAACTCGGCAGCGTCATAACAAGAAATTGTAAAATACCAACATAGGCACATAGATTGAAGCATATACCTTTTCTATTGGGATACGGTCTGACATTGACCAACGTATACCAAAATGACTCGAAGAGGTTTAAGTGTTACAAACTATACGGGCAGACACCGGAGCTTTCGGTATTGAGGCCATTCAGAAAAAATATAATCTAAGTTTAGGTGAACCTCACTTAAGCCGTTTTCCATTAGAATTACTGGCCGATTTGGTGCGCATTAAAGATGTTCATCGTTATTACCCGTCGCGGGGCAGTGAAACCTTACGTCTGTCTTTGTTAAATAAATATTATCATGACTTAAATCTTGAAAACATCAGTGTCACTCACGGTGCTATTGGTGCGTTGGATGTGATATTGCGCAGCCATTGTGAACGGGGTGGCGATGTTGAAATTTTACTGCCAGACCCGGGTTTTCCGCCCTATGAAAAACTAGCTGAGTTTTCTAAATTAAAAATTAAAAAATATAAAATTAACCTAGCCCAAAATAGTGAAACACTTATTGATTGGCAGCAGCTTGGTCAGCAATTGAGTTCTCAAACTCAATTGGTATTAATCAACTCACCGAATAATCCTACAGGAAGACTATTTACTGAAAAAGATAAATTAGAGTTGAATCAGTTGTTACAAAAAAACTCGCAACTGCATTTTATAATGGATGAAGTTTACCGCGAGTTGATTTTTGGTAATGCTGAACACATCGAATTATCTGAATTCTTAGATCGTGGTTACATTGTTGGAAGTTTTTCTAAAATGTATCCTCTACAAGGTGCACGAATTGGTTGGGTTGTGACCAATCCACAGAGCATGAAAAAACTTATTCCGATTTTTAATAATGCGTATGGAGCGATTTCGTCATTCGGTCAGGAATTAGCTCAGGCGATGCTAGATAAAGATTTTGATTTTAGTGAACCTTATCATAAAGCCCGAGCCACAGTCGAAAAAGTTTTAACGAAAAATCAGGTGCCACACATGATTCCACAGGGTGGGTTTTATTACTTTTTAGATTTTAAAACAGATGATCGCTTAGTTGTGCAAAAGCTGCAGGAGCAAGGCGTTGCCGTTGTGCCTGGTTCAGCTTTTGGAGCTCAGGGCAATAATCATATACGTATTTGCTTTGCGCAAAAAAAATCTGATCTTGAAGAGTCTTTAGAAATCATTGCAAATGGTTGGCATTCATTTCAGCCCGTCAATTTATGAAATTAGTTAAAGATCAAATTATTCAACATATTGAAAACTTAAACATCAGACATGTCTATGGTGTGAGTGGAGCAAATATTGAAGATTTGTTTTCTGGCTTTCAGGCCTCATTAAAAACAAAACCTGTGTTGGCAAAAACTGAATACCAAGCTTGTTTAATGGCAATGGGAAGTTATCTTGTCGAACAAAAACCACATTTGGTGTTAACGACTTCAGGGGCTGGTGTATTAAACACTTTACCAGTATTAGCCGAAGCTTTTACGAGCCGAATTCCTTTTGTTTTAATTGCGGGCTTAGTGCCGACTTCGCTTCATGGAAAAGGTGGTTTTCAAGACACTTCAAATCAAAATGGCACGTTAGATCTAGAGGCCATGATTCGACCAAGCGTTAGTTTTCTACATCAGGTCAGTCACGCTGAAGAAGTTATTTCTTTTTTGCAACAGGCTTTTGCTGCGGCAGAAACGACAAAAAAACCAGCGGTGCTGTTGATTCCGAAAAATATATTTACTGAAGTTGCAGAATCGATTCCAGCCAAAAATTTATTACCAAGTCTTCAGGTGACTGATTTACAAGAAATCACTCAGCAGCTTAAAAACTTAAAGAAATCACCATTATTAATTTTAGGTGAAGAAGTCATTCATTTGAAAAATCGTGAAAAAATAAATCAGCTTGTTGAAAAATTAAATGCCCAGGTTGCTGTTACTCCGTGTGCTAAAGGATTTTTCAATCACCGCGATTCACGCTTTCTGGGTTTAACAGGAATGATGGGGCACAGTGCTGTTGTTGAATTTATCGAGCAGGCAGAGTCTGTGATTATTTTTGGTAGCCGATTAGATTTGTTAAGTCGCGTTGGGCTAGAGACGGCACTTAAATCAAAAACGGTGTTTCATTTAAGTTGTTTTAGCGAAAACAATTATTTGCCTGTGCAGTTTAATGCCATTGGTGATTTGGATTTAGTGATTACGGAGTTGTTAAATGAACTTTAGTGAATCATTAAATATGATCAATGAATGTATTGAACCGCAAACGAACGTATTTGTTGATGCGGGTAACACCGGTGCTTTTGCACTTAACCAGTTATCACTTCATGGCCAGAGTATTTGTTACGTTTCGTTGGCTATGGGTGGAATGGGTAACAGTATCGGTGTGGCGATGGGCGCGGCTTTTACGTCTGGAAAAAAAAGCCTGGTGATTTTAGGAGATGGATCTTTTTTAATGTATGGCTTAGAAATTCATACGGCCATTGAACATCATCTGCCTTTAGTTGTTATTATTTTTAATAATAACTCTCATGGTATGTGTTCTACGCGCGAAACTGTATTTATGGGTCAAGAAACCGGTCTTAATAATTTTAATAAAAGTTTTTTCGCCGCGGGATTAAAACTGATGTTTCCTTTATTGCCAGCATTTGAAGTGAATAGCTCTGCTGATTTACAGCAGAGTTTGAAAATTCTTTCAAATCTCAAAGGCCCAGCCGTTTTATCAATAAATTTATTAACGAATGAAAATCCGCCTTTCGTGGCGTTTAAAAAAAAGGAATCTAATGAGCCAGCCAAATCACGTTGAAAGTATACCGGGTCTACACCGCAACGAAAACACCGACAAAACAGAAATGGGCGGAATCATGGGTGACATCACGCATGCCGTGTACCCACATGATAATGTGTATGGTGATTATTGTCCGATTCAGGATTACATCAATTGTCCGCCAGAAAAAGTTTTTGAGTATATGGCCAATCCGCACAGCTTAGCCGAGTGGACATACAGCATGCGAAATTTTGAAAAGCTAAGTGAGGATGGTTTATTTGTTGGTCGTGATCGCATTGGTGATAACACTGATATTTATTTCAAAGTTAAAAGTAATAAAGAAGCCTTAACCGTTGATTATCACTGTGCGTGGGATCAGGGCGATGATTTGTGGATGATTTATTTAAATCGTATTGTGCCTGCTGAAGTTGTTTTAAATAAGCCAGGTTCGGTGGTGTTTTGGCAAAATTGTCGTCATCCTCATTATTTAAAAAATCCATATCCAGAAAAATCTCCTAAAGATAGACCCTGGGTTGGTCAATTTTGGGATTTTTTCTATGCGGGTCACACTGTTGAATTACAAAATCTAAAGAAAATTTTAGAATATCGTCATTCAAACAATTTGCCGATGGGTCCGTTATGAATATCAGTTTAATTGATGTTGAAGAAATCATGCCGAAAAAAATCGTGACCAACGATTATTTCGGTGAAGCCGAAGTACGACGAAAACATAGAATGTTTACCGGAACCGTCGAGCGTCGTCATATGGAGCGCGAAGAATTAGCTTCAGATTATTTTGCTGAAGGCGCGAAAAAACTTTTTCAGCGTCTTAATTTAAATCCACAGACTGATGTCGATATGATTTTAACAAATGTTTCTATTCCTGATCAGCCATTTACGGGTTGTGGGGCCGTGATCAATAAAAAAATTGAAGGTAAAGCTAAATGGATTTTTGATGTTCACAATACCGGGTGTATTTCATTTTTGTATTTGGTCGATATGGCACAAACCTATATGCAAGCTAACAAAGTTAAAAATGCTTTAATCTGTGTGGCACAAACAGCTGCGGGCCGTATCTTTGGTCAAGAAGACACTCGTCAATTAGCCCAAGCGGCGATTCCGGGTGATGGCTTTGCAGTTGCGTATGTGACGGCAAGTGATGAACGTCCAATTTTAAGTATGGAGTTTAAAAATTTTCCTGAGTATTCAGAAGATATGTATGCGCATTTTGATGGTCCGAAGTGGTGGGAGTCGCGAACAATTACGGGACGCATCGATTTCAATGAAGATAAATCAGCCATGATTATGGCCCGTGGAAATAAAGCTGTGCCCGAAATGATTCACAAAGCTTGTCAGAATATTAAAGTTAAATCGACAGACATCAGTTATCTGATTACGAATCAGCCGAATAAAACTTTTTTACGTAACTGGCGTGAGGCGGCCCAGTTGCCACCAGAAAAACATTTAGACACTTTTGAAAAGTACGCAAATTTATTTGGCGCGGGAATTCCGGTAACGCTGGCTGAGGCATTGAAAAACCAGAAAATTAAAAAAGGTGATCTGGTTTGTCTGGCGGGGTTTTCACACGCTTGTGATTATTCAGGGGCTGCGTTGATTCGTTGGTAGTTTTAAAGAGTTGATTCTAAATTTTTTCGTAATGTATTTTTGAAGTCTTCGGCCGTAATTTTGTCTTTGCCTAAAACTTTTTCGACTGAAATCATTGTTTCAGTTTTAAATCCGCAAGGGTTGATGCCTGTGAATGCAGTTGGATCATTAAAGAAATTAATCGCAGCGCCATGGTATGTGATCCATTTTTTTACGGCAATTCCAAGTGAGGCGATTTTTTGTGAACCGATCCATACGCCAGTTTCATCTGTTTCAACAGTTTGACCTGGCATTTTCTGCGCGGTTTTTCCTTCGGCCGTAATTCCGAATTCTTTTAATGTTTTAACGATAGCTGATTCAAACGTGCGTAAATAGCCGCGCACATCTTGTGAACCGCGTGGTTCATCTGATTCAGCTTTTTTACCGCGAGGATTTTTTAAACTTAAAATGGGATAGACGACGATTTGTGAAGGGCCGTGGTATGTGGCTCTGCCACCGCGTGAGACTTCGATAACGGGGCCTTGCCATGAGAAGATGTCAGTCGGTTGGGTTTGTCTTCCCGTCGTTACTACGGCGGGGTGAGAGCAAAAGATCATGAAGCCTGGGTGATTTTCTCCAGCTGATAGAGCTTGATCTAATTTATCAACGTACTCTAGCTGTTTGTTCATGGCCTCTTCGTAAGAGATGAGGCCCCAGTCTTCAAATATCATATTTAAGTCCGCGCTTAAGCGTGAGCTGATTTTGCGCCTGTTAAAGGTTTTTGAATAATATGGATCGCGTGTCCAAGTGTAGCTTCAGCAGCTTCCATCATAGTTTCACCTAATGTGGGGTGAGGATGGATTGTTAAAGCAACGTCTTCAATACGGGCTCCCATTTCGATCGCAAGTGCAGCTTCTGAAATTAAATTCGAAGCTTCTGGGCCTACGATGTGAACGCCAAGTAAAACGTGAGTTTTCTTGTCGGCGATCATTTTTACGAAACCGTCAGTTTCCATCATACTTACGGCACGGCCGTTAGCTGCGAATGGAAATTTAGAGATTAATAAATCGTTAAAGCCTTTAGCTTTGCATTCAGCTTCAGTCATACCTGCAGATGCAATTTCTGGATCTGTGAATACAACTGCAGGAACTGTTTTTGCGTCGTACACGCGGTTAATGCCAGAGATAATTTCTGGAACCATTACGCCTTCGTGTGAAGCTTTGTGAGCTAACATGGGTTGGCCACAGATATCACCGATAGCAAAAATGTGAGGGAAGTTTGTTCTGCGTTGAGCATCCACTTTGATAAAACCACGTTCATCAACTGCAATGCCTGTACCTTTGATGTTAGCTTGATCGCCGTTTGGACGACGTCCAACAGTAACTAAGATTTTATCACATTTAATAACTTCGTCTTTACCGTTGATTTCAACAGTCACTTCGTAGCCATCTTTGGTTTTCTTTTGGCCTTTAGCTTTAGCGCCAAATTTAAATTGGATACCGGCTTTTTCAGCTTTACGAGTTACAACTTGAGCGCACTCAGGATCAACTACGCCAGCTAATAATGAAGTTTGGGCTTCAACTACAATAACTTCAGAACCTAATTTACGTAAGTATGAAGTGATCTCTAAACCGATGTAACCACCACCGATGGCAACTACGCGTTTAGGGATTTCGTCGAAGTTTAAGGCTCCTGTAGATGAACAAATATCTTTTTCATCAAACGGAAAGCCTGGAATTTCAATTGGGCGAGAACCAGTTGCGATAATGAAATGTTTCGCAGTGATTGAATCTGTTCCAGTTGAAGATTTAACAGTTAATTCTTTTGTTGTTTTAAAAGTCGCTTCACCTTTAATGATTGTAACAGTGTTACCTTTTAAAAGTTGGTTCACGCCGCCAGACATTTTATCGCAAACAGACTGCTTCCATTTAACTAAAGTTTTCATATCAACGTCGATGCCGCCTTTGATATTTAAACCCATAGTTTTGAAATCATGCTGAGCACGATGTAACATGTGCGTTGCTGTGATCATCGCTTTTGACGGGATACAACCTACGTTTAAGCAAACGCCACCAAGTGCTTCGCGCTCGATGATCGCTGTTTTAAAACCTAATTGCGACGAGCGAATCGCCGCAACATATCCGCCAGGACCAGAACCAATAACTACGATATCAAAATTTTGCATAAACTATTTATTTCCTTTACCAGCATGCTGCTTGTCGTACTCAGCTTTTCCTTTGAGATAACCTTTTTTAAATGTGCGCTCTAAAGTTTTAGGGCAGTTGCCTGTGTAAACTCCGCCTTGGCGTCCGAACTCTAAACCGCCATTGTAACTGCAGAACGAGTTATCCACTTTTTCTGGTACTAGGGGCGTAGACGGAACAGCAGATTCAGTCGCTTTAGATTCGCTTACACTTTTTTGTTCCCAAGCGGTTGATGGAACAAGTTGAGGTGCAGAACTACAACCTGTGAACTGAGCGGCCATCGCAAACATCGAGAACAAAAAGATTTTTTTCATTAGTGCATCCCCATCATTAAAATTCCAGGGTTTTGAATTTTCTGGAAGAATGATTTTAAGAAGTTAGCAGCTACTGCGCCATCGATTAAACGGTGATCAGCAGTGATTGTGTAATTCATTGATTTGATAAAGCCGATTGAACCATCAGGTTTTAAGATTGGTTTATCAGTCATTTTGTACATACCTAGAATGGCTACTTCAGGGTGATTGATGATTGGTGTTGCGTATGTTCCGCCAACTGATCCGATATTTGTGATCGTGATCGTTGCACCTTTCATTTCGTCTGGTTTTAATTTTCCGTCACGCGCACGTTTTGATAGATCGATAATTTCTTTAGAAATTTCTAAAACAGATTTTTGGTCAGCGTTTTTAATTACTGGAACCATTAAGCCGTTTGGAGTGTCAGCGGCAAAACCGATATTGAAATATTTTTTGTAAACGATTTGTGAATTGGCATCATCAATTGAAGCATTGAATTGCGGAAATTCTTTAATCGTTGCGATCATGGCTTTCATCGCAAACGGTAAGTAAGTGATTTTAGTTCCGTTTTTCTCAGCGAAATCTTTTAATGATTCACGCAAAGCAACTAACTGAGTAACGTCGACATCATCCATCAATGTGAAATGAGGAATGATCGCTTTAGACATTTGCATGTTTTGTGCGATTTTTTTACGGATACCAAGTAAGTCTACGCGCTCTTCAAGTTGTGCATTTGTAGATTTAAATTCTGGTTTAGGAAAGTTCATTGAAGGAGATCCAGCAGAAGTTGCACCCGCACCAGTCGATGTCGCAGCAGTTGCTTTGCCACCTTTAGAACTTAATACGTCTTCACGAGTTACACGGCCTGCTAATCCAGAACCAGGTAAACCATTGATATCAACACCCATTTCACGAGCTAAACGGCGAGTCGCAGGAGTTGCTAATACACGTGATTCAGCTACAGGCGGGTAGATTCCACCAGAAGCAGAAGCTGACATTTGTGGTGCCGCTTGAGTTGCTGCTGCCGGAGCTGTATGAGCTGTAACTGGAGGAACGTGCGTTGGTGCTGGAACTGAAGCTGCTGCGCCAGATGCACCTGATAAAGTTAAAATCACAGATTCAACTTTGATCACGTCACCTTTTTTAAATTTAAATTCTTTCACAACACCAGCTACTGGAGTTGGAACTTCAACAGTGGCTTTATCAGTCATGATCTCTGCTACAGTTTGATCTGCTTTAACAGTATCGCCGATGTTTACAGTCCATTTAACTAATTCGCCTTCAGTAACGCCTTCACCTAATTCAGGAAGTTTTACAGAAGTTGTTCCGCCGCCGCCAGTTGCAGGAGCAGGTGCTGCTGCAGCTTGTGGAGCCGGAGCTGCTTTAGGAGCTGGTGCCGATGCAGTTGCCGTTGCGCCACCTTCTAATTTTAAAATCACAGACTCAACTTTAATAATTTGGCCTGGTTTAAATAATAATTCTTTAACTGTTCCTGCCATTGGCGTTGGAACTTCTACTGTTGCTTTATCAGTCATGATTTCACAAACAGTCTGATCTGCTTTAACTGAGTCTCCTGGTTTTACTAACCATTTAACTAATTCTCCCTCAGTTACGCCTTCACCTAATTCAGGTAATTTTACATCAGCCATTCTAGTTGCTTCCTTTCGCTGTGTCGTCGGCAAGAACTTGTCCGCCAATTCTTTCAATTTTATTTAATTCTCTATTTTGTCTAATCATACCTTCGATGAAGAATTCACCGGCACGGTAAGAACTGCGCACTAACGGACCAGAAGCTACATATAAAAATCCTAAAGCTTCTGCTGTTTCTTGCCAGTATTTAAATTTATCTGGAGTAATGAACTCAACAACTTTTAAATGTTTCGGAGTTGGTTGTAAGTACTGACCGAAAGTCACAACATCACAGCCTACTTCACGTAAATCTTTTAAAGTTTGTAGAATTTCTTCGTCTTGTTCGCCTAAGCCCAACATGATTGAAGATTTTGTGTAAATTTTTGGATCGAATTTTTTAACTAATTTTAAAACATCCATCGATTGACGGTATTTAGCGCGCGGGTCACGAACTTTCGGAGTTAAGCGCTCAACAGTTTCAATGTTGTGAGCAAATACATCTGGGTATGATGCTGCTAAGTGAAGAATTAAATTTTCTTCACCGCGAAAGTCTGGAGTTAAAATTTCAATGATTAAATCTGGATCTAATTTTTTCATTGTCTTAACAGTTCTTGCGAAATGATCAGAACCTTGGTCAGGCATATCATCGCGATCAACTGAAGTCACAACAACGTATTTTAATTTCATCTGAGAAACTGAGTACGCTACTTTTTCTGGTTCAAAAGGATCAACCGGTGGTAAACCGATTTTTGCATTTCCAGTTTTTACGTTACAGAAACGGCAACCACGAGTGCAAGTGTCACCCATGATCATGATCGTCGCTGTTCCGCCAGACCAGCACTCGCCCATATTTGGACAACGCGCTTCTTGGCAAACAGTTGCAAGTTTTAATTCGCCCAACATTTCTTTAATGCGAACGTAATTTTCTCCAGCTGGAGCTTTTACTTTTAACCAGTCAGGTTTACGAACCACAGGCTGTGGAGCGGGACCTGAATTTTCACTCGAGTTATCACCTGGAATGTCGTTCAACATAACTGCCACCTTTTAGTGCATTTTTATCACTGAAATTTAGAGCTTTATTTCTAACTTTAAAGAGAGGTACTGGCAAAGGTTTTTCGGCAAAAACCTAGCTTAACAAAGCAAGCTATATTTAAGGGCCGTTGTGGTGCTCCTTTCTTGTCTAAACAAACAGGATTTGTTAGCTATATAGGCTATGACATTATTGCACGAACCTTTAAGAAAATTAGTTTCTCAATCTCTAATCACGTTAATTCAAGCTCAACTTGAAGCGGGTGGAGTTTCTAAAGACACAATGAGCGTGGGTGATGTTTATAAAGCTTTAGTTGATCCCCCTAACGCAGAACTTGGGCATTTAGCTTTTGGCTGCTTTATCACCGCTAAAAATTTAAAAAAAGGCCCACCAGTTGTGGCGCAACTTTTAGCTCAAGAATTAAAAAATGAAGTGGCGCAAAATATTGTTTTGAAAAAAACAATCGCTTCTGTTGAAGCAGCAGGCCCTTATATCAATATCAAATTCACAGCTTCTGGTTTGAGCGATTATATTTTAAAACCACTTTTATCTGGCGAGACTTTCAAGGCGCAATTAACTGAAGCTACGCCAAAAATGATGATCGAGTATTCGCAACCAAACACTCACAAAGAATTACACGTCGGTCATATGCGTAATATGTGTTTAGGTGATGCGGCCGTCAGATTACTTCGTTATTCAGGTTACAATATTTTGGCGTCAACTTTTCCGGGAGACGTAGGCACTCACGTTGCGAAATGTCTTTGGTATATGAAATTTCATAATAAAGAATCTATTCCAATGATGAACAAAGGCGCTTGGTTAGGCGCGATGTACTCTAAAGGAAATCTTTTATTAGAAGACCAAGTTGGAACTCCGCAAGAAGATGAAAATAGAAAAGTTCTGACAGATATTTTAAAACAATTAGAAGCTAAAAACGGCGAATACTACGATTTGTGGAAGCAAACTCGTGAATGGTCGATCGAATTAATGAAAGATGTTTACAACTGGGCGGATATTAAATTTGACCAGTGGTATTTTGAATCTGATGTTGATTCTGACTCTGTAAAAACCGTTAAAAAATATTTAGCTGAAGGTAAACTTGTTGAATCGCAAGGCGCGATCGGGCTTGATTTCTCAGAAGAGAATTTAGGTTTTTGCCTGCTTTTAAAATCAGACGGCACGGGCCTTTATGCCACTAAAGATATCGAATTAGCTCGTCGCAAATTTGAAGATTATAAAATCGAAAAATCAATTTACATCGTCGATCAAAGACAGGCTTTGCACTTTAAACAAGTTTTTAAAGCGCTTGAAGTTTTAGGTTTTGAACAAGCTAAAGATTGTTATCATTTACAATACAATTTCGTTGAACTTCCAGATGGAGCCATGAGCTCTCGTAAGGGCAATATCGTTCCGTTAACGACGCTTATTGAAACGATGAAGACTCATGTCGCGACTGAATATTTAGCTCGTTACAAAGGTGAATGGACTGAAACAGAAGTTGATACTGTTGCGGGCCAAGTGGCTAAGGGCGCAATCAAATACGGCATGTTAAAACAAGACACGAATAAAAAAATCGTATTTGATATGAACGAATGGACAAAGCTTGATGGTGAATCAGGCCCGTTTATTCAGTACTCTTGCGCGCGTATTAATTCATTACTTAAAAAGTTTTCATTTGATGCCAAAGCAGAATTCGCGGGAGAAGTTTTATCTCACGCCAGTGAATTAAAATTGATGCAACATCTGATGAATTTTAACACTGTGGTTTTGGGTGCGGCTGAAAATTATAAACCAGCATCACTTTGCTCTTATCTTTATGATACAGCAAAAAAGTTTAATACTTTTTATCACGATTGCCCGATCGGTACTGCTGAAACACCTGATCTTAAGAAAGCGCGTTTAGCGTTGGCTTACTCGACAGGTGCAATCATTAAACACGGTCTAAGCTTATTAGGAATTCCTACTCCAGAGAGAATGTAATTCACAAATAAAAAAAGCCTCGATATTTCTACCGAGGCTTTAAGGTGTGTTTTAGTATTTCTACACTTGTTTGCTATTCAGCAAGACCTAACCAAACTTGTAAACGAGCGCGTGAACCGATTAAACTTGGTGACGTTGCTTCAATAACGATTTCGTCAACGCGTACAGAGTATCGGTAATCTAAACGCACACGTGCATCGCGGCCTTGTCGGATTGTTCCAGTCGCGATTTCAACTGTACGACCGTTAGATAAACGAGCGTAGGCGCGAGTGATTTGCACATCAGCGTTATTAGCGCGTAACAAAATTTCATTCACTAATCTGTCACGGCCATTGATGCTGACTGTTGCCGTTATAAACTTATCAATTTTGCTTTCGCCTTGATCTTCCCAACGGTAAGTACGTGCAGGACCGTAGTCGCCGTAACCTGGGTGTGAAGGGTAGCCTGGTTGGTAAGGATTTGGATCATATGGATTTGGTTCATACGGATTACCTGGATATGGAGCCGGTTGACCTGGACGATCAGGGCGACCTGGTCTGATGCTTCCGCCGTCATGGGCATAAGCTTGTACTGCACTTGTTACTAGCAAAATTGCTAAAATTAATTTTTTCATAAAACTCCTCGTGTGTTTTTTTGCGACAGCACTTTTGTTTACTTATTTTTCAACAAGGTGGTGTCATTTGTTTTTAAAAATCTGTACGAGGGTGATTAGAGCAATCTGTTTGCCACTTGCTTCAAGGCACAATTGACACCGTTCCAAGTGCATGGAACATTTGATGCCTCTAGACAAAGGAGTTATTTATGAAATTTGAAAAAAAACTTCTCGAAGGAACACTTCTATCTCGTTACAAAAGATTTTTTGCCGATGTTGAATTAAACGGGGAAAAAATCACCATTCATGTTCCGAACACAGGTTCGTTAAAAACTGTGATCGAAAAAAATCCATCGCAACCGCAAAAATGCTGGTTCTCATTGCATGGTGATGAAACAAAAAAATTAAAAGGCACACTTGAAGCGGTGCAAACTGAAGAGGGCGCTTGGGTTGGAGTCAATACTTCGAATCCAAATCGTGTTGTGACAGAGGCAATTAAAAACGGCATCGATTCAGGAAAACCATTTTTAAAAGAGTGGGCTGAATACGGTTTTTATAAACCAGAGTATAAAATTTCAAAAGAAACTCGTTTAGACGGTGCTTTTTTCTTTAAAGAGATGGATTTAGATAATCCAAAAGCTAAAAAACATTTTATTGAAATTAAAAATACAACTTATCGTATGAAGGTTGATAAAAAACAGCACGCGCAGTTTCCTGATGCAGTGACTGAACGTGGACAAAAACACATTTCAGAAATGATGCATTTAATGCAACAAGGTCACAAATGCGAATTGATCTTTGCTATTCAACGTTCTGATGTCGAATTTTTCTCGCCGTGTGATATTGATCCTGATTACGTAAAGCTTTTGAAAAAAGCGGCAGGAGAAGGTTTAATTATTTCACCGATGTTAGTTGATATTTCGCGTGATGAAGTGAAGCTGACTCCGAACAAATTAGAAGTGGTGTTTTAATAGATCGTTACATTTTCGTACAGACCGCGAAGGCCGTTACGGTTATTAACGAGCCCGTAGCCCAGCCACATTGATACTGTGTATTTGAACTAGGGTAAGAGCTAATTAGCGCAGATGAGCCTGCGTTAGAGCAACCTCCTCCAATAACTTGTTTGCCTGCAGAACAAGTCGCAGTACAAGTTGAAGCAGAACCACAGTTTACGCTGACTCTTTCATATCCGCCAAACGCTGATGTTGTTTGTGAAGTGCCATCGGCAAATTCATAACCACCGCTGATTGTGCGAACAGAACCACTCACTGTTAAAGCTGTTGTCGGTGCATTTGTGCCGATACCAACTCTTGTGGCTGAAGTAATCGTCATTACTGCCGTCGTTGCAACACCCAATTGTAAATAATTAACTGCTTGAAGGCCCATACCGTTGGCGCCTAATTCATTATTAAATAATGTAGCTCCATTTAATGCGCCCATATGTGCGATAGGAACTGAGTTGGCCGCGAATCTTAAGAAATAACCAGTAGCACCACCATCAAATCGAGCCAGTTCTGAACCTGCAGTGTTTGTTATAAGGTTAAATTTAGAAAGCGGAGCTGAAGCACTGCCGATAACTAAATTACTAGTGATAAACACGGCAGTTGATGACGTTGTATTTAAATTTAAATCTCCAGGCGAATTGATGCTAGAGATGTTATCGATTGTAGAACTTGTCGTGCCCGTCGGAAATGTACGACGAATATTAGCGCCATCAGTGATGTACATTCTAGAGCCATCATACTCTATAGCACCAGAACTTGGTGTTGCTAATAGAGTTCCACTCGTAAATTTAAATGCCGCAAGTGTTGTTGTTCCAGAAGCTAATTGTAAGCGAGCCGTCGGAGCAGAAACACCAATGCCAATGCGTCCACCAACGACAACGTTGATATCTTGTGCGGCAGTCCATGTACCTGTTGAATCAGCTGTAATACCAATTCTAATCGTGTTATCAGAGTTTTGTGTCGCAGGACCGATACCCCAATAATTTGAACTTCCCCAGTTACCAGCAAATTGCGCTTGTCCAGCAGCACTGTTGTAAGCCGATGCAAAAATATTATAATTTGCAGCGACAGCTCCGCCAGGTCCAACAGTTAATGTTGAAGTTGGATTAATGTTTCCGATACCCACATTACCACTTGAATCGATACGCATGCGTTCTACAGTATTGCCACTGTTTGGTGCCGTAGAAAAAACTAAATTTCCTGGAACAAAAGTTCCGCCAGCTGCAGTTGCAAAACTTTCGATAGCAGCAGCTTGGCGGTAAGCACTTGATCCATAACCAGCAAATCTAATCATACCCAGTTGATCGCCATTTGCTGTACTTGTCGGTGCGGCTTGTGTTCCGCCTGATCTTTGCATGGCTATAACGTTAGTTTCATACATATTCGGAGATGATTTTGTTATCGCGAATGTTGAGGGACTACCGCTCGTCGCATTTGAAACTTCGAACAGTGAACCTGGAGATGACGTACCCACTCCAACATTGCCGTTACCACGGATAAAGAAAAGAGATGTTCCGCTGGCATTACTTACTCCGAGTGCATAGTCACTTGCATTCGTACCGGCAGAAATTGCTAAACCCAAATTTGTGCCAATACCAGAAGTACTTTTAAAATAAGCTGTTGGAGAACTTGTAGAATTTGTAACTTGAAAAGTAGCAACCGGTGTCGAGGCAACACCAATACCAACGTTACCACCTGTTGTATTTAGTAAAATGTTTCCTTTAGTGGCATGAGTTGTAGATTCTAATTGTAGAGATCCACCCGAAAGGTTTGATCCTGCAACAAGTGCAGAAAATACTCCGGCTGATGCAGTCATGACCTGTGCTGTAATATTGTTTGTTGTGATGATAGTTCCAGACGTAAAAATATTTCCCGCAACGCCTAAGCCACCATTAACAACCAACGCACCCGTTGATGAATTTGTACTGGCCACAGTTGAAGAAACAATCACTGAACCAAGCGGGTTCAAAGTCATATTGCCTGTTGAATTAATGAATGAAGCATTATCAATTGAGTTTAATCCACCGGTAGCAATTGTGCGACGAGTGTTTGTTGCATCAGTGATATATAAATTTGCGCCGTCATATTCGATTGAACCAGAAGTTGGCGTAGTTAGTAATGTACCACTTGTAAGTTTTAATGGCGCCATCGAAGCAGACCCTGCAGCAACATGAAAACGAGCTGTCGGAGTCAAAGTGCCAACGCCAACTTTGCCATCGTTTTGCACCATAAACATTGTACCTGAAGCGTTATTCACATTCAGAGCATATTGTGTTCCGTTTGTGCCAGCGACATCAATTTTTAATCCGTATCCTGTAGCAGACACGTTAGAAATTCTACTCGCATAACCACCATTAGATTCAACATAAAATTTAGTGTTGGCAATAACTGAAGCGCTTCCGATAGCGACGCTGTTCGTAGAATTGTAAATACCAGTCGAAGAAGTAATCCAAACTGATCCACCGTTTGCGATGGATAGAACACCAGAAACATCATTTGCTAAATCAACAGTTGATTTTGTAGATAAATTTCCTAATCCTAAATTAGTTCGCGCTGTGGATGCTGATGCGATGTCAGCTAAATTATTAATAGATTGTAACGCTTGAACGATACGAGCATCATTACCGGCAGCAACAGTTCCTGTGCTTACACCAAAATTAATCGATAAAGTTCCAGAAGTTGTGATCGGACCACCGAGTAAACCTGTGCCCGCATTTATATTAGTTACGCTGCCACCACCACCCAGAGTTGCTGGTGCCCACTGAGATCCATCATAGGCTAACACTTGCGCTGCCGTTGGTGTCGCTGAAGAAATATTAATGCCGCGAAGTTTACTCACCGTGATTGTGTTAGAACCTGCAGCTGTAGCGGCATCACCAACAAAAGCAGGTAATCTTGCATTAGCAAGAGTTCCTGTTGCTGAAGCTGATCCTAAATCAAGAGAATTTGCTGTAGCCAGAGAACCTAAACCTAAATTCGTACGAGCGGTCGATGAACTTGTTAGTTCTGATAAATTATTTGTTTTAACTAAAAGATTAGATAACGAAGTTGCACTGACTGGAACATAACCTAACACTTGCACAATACTAGCAGCACTTGAAGTAATTTTGTTTGAGAAATTAGAATAATCTAAATATGAAATTAAACCTGCTGTTACTGCTGGAGTAGATGCATACGGAATATTTAATGTGTGTACGCCGTTCACTGTGACATATGTTGGTTGCGATCCAGTTAATGCACTCGCAAAAGATTGTGTAGCAGATGTTGAGCCATTTAATGAACTGATGTCTGTAACCGGTGTCGTCGGAGACCATTGTATACCGTCAAATGATAAAACTTGCAAAGTTGTTGGTGCAGAAGCAGAAATCGAAATTCCACGAAGTTTACCCACAGTAATTGTGTTAGAACCCACAGCTGTAGAGGCATCACCAGTAAAAGCAGGTAATCTTGCATTAGCAAGGGTTCCTGTTGCTGAAGCCGATCCTAAATCAAGAGAATTTGCTGTAGCTAGTGAACCTAAACCTAAATTTGTACGAGCCGTTGAGGCTGAAGTAATATCAGATAAATTATTAATAGATTGTAACGCTTGTACGATACGTGAATCATTACCTTGAGCCACAGTGCCAGCACTTGCTCCGAAATTTACAGATAAACTTCCAGATGAAGTAATCGGGCCACCAAGTAAACCTGTGCCTGCATTAACAGAAGTGACAGCAGCTACTGCAGCCACAGTTGTCGGAGACCATTGTATACCGTCAAATGATAAAACTTGCGAAGTTGTTGGTGCAGAAGCAGAAATCGAAATTCCACGAAGTTTACCAACAGTAATTGTGTTAGAACCCACAGCTGTAGAGGCATCACCAGTAAAAGCAGGTAATCTTGCATTAGCAAGGGTTCCTGTTGCTGAAGCCGATCCTAAATCAAGAGAATTTGCTGTAGCCAGTGAGCCTAAACCTAAATTTGTACGAGCGGTCGATGAACTTGTTAGTTCTGATAAATTATTTGTTTTAACTAAAAGATTAGATAACGAAGTTGCACTCGCAGGAACATATCCTAAGACCTGCGCGATACTAACTGCACTTGAGGTAATTTTATTTACGAAAGTTGTGTAATCTGCATTCGATACTAAACCTGCAGTTACTGAAGCGCCGCTTGCTAATGGAATATTAAAAGTGTGAACACCATTTGATGTTAAAATTGATGGAGTAAGACCCGTAGTTCCAGTCGCAAATGTTTGCGTTTGTGATGTTGAGCCATTTAATGAACTGATATCTGTAACTGGAGTCGCCGGAGACCACGCAGTGCCATTGAAAGTTAAAACTTGTGAAGTTGTTGGTGCAGAAGCAGAAATCGAAATTCCACGAAGTTTACCAACTGTAATTGTGTTAGAACCCACAGCTGTAGACGCGTCACCAGTAAAAGCAGGTAGACGATTCGTATCTATTGTTCCTGAAGTTAATTGCGATGCGTTTAAGGCTGTTAATTGACTAGCATCTACGGCTGGTAATTTTGCGCTGCTATCAAGACGAATAATTTGGTTTGCGCCTGTACCTACGTTTAAAGTTAAATTTGGCGTTGTCGAACTTGAAGTGACAACGATATCAGAATTTGTACTTGTCACATTAGTTACAGTTCCAAGACTTGAAGGAATCGTGATCGGAGTCCAAGAAAAACCGTTAAAATATAAAACTTGTCCTGACACCGGCGCCGTTGCAGCAAGAGCAACACCACGTAAAGCTTGAACCGAGGCCACTGAAGTTCCAGCAGAAGTTGCGATATCACCAGAAAAACTTGGTAAATTAGAGGCAGGTAAAGTTCCAGAAACTTCGCTGGCTAAAAGAACAAATGATTTCGTAGCTAAACTGCCTAGACCTAAATTAGCACGAGCTGTAGATGAAGATGGTAAATCAGATAAGTTATTAGCTTTTTGCGCAAACGCAGAAAGGGTAGCGCTGTTCGCCGGAGTGTAACCTAAAGTGCTCGTAACTGCTGAAGCTGTTAAGCTTGTATTTGTCCAAGCTAAGCCAGAAGCTGTTTTTGTTAAAAATTGTCCAGCAGAACCTGAAGAAAATAAAGTGTAAGTATCAACGCTAGCTAAAACAAAGTCAGAAACATTTTTACCAGAAAAAGTTGTCGCATTTTGCGCGTAAGGCACAGTGCCCAGTTTAATTGTCGCAGTGATATTTTCAGTCGGGTAATAAACTTGCGCTAAACGCGTATCGCTGGCTGAAACAAAACAATTGTTGCCAGCAAAAGTTGTCGTACCAGAAACATTACCGAAAAATAAATTTTGTGAAAATGAATTTGGTGAACCCGTAAGCACAGTTCCACCACCAAAGCGGTGAATGATGTTACCTTGGCTATCACCAGATGAAGTCGATGATTCGCCATACAAATAACAACCGTTTGCAGTCACGTAAAAATTTAAGGCAGCGCCAGCTAAACTAATCGAGTTACCGCTCGCATCAGTGAGACTACCTTCAAAGACCATTTGTTGATTTTCAGTAGATTGCGCAACACCAGCTTGTGCAAATAGCAATGACATAGCTATCGCAGCGAAATATTTAAAGAAAGTACTGGTGTTAACGTACTGGTGTTTCACAGTATACATATCGGAATTAACTGAATAGAAGTTTAGTACTTACGTCTAATAATATTGATTCAGCTTGAGACAGTTTAAGGATTTACAACTGATTGAGGTGTGGATTGAAATCCGCCTGTTGTGCCAAGGCCAAGTTGGCCATGATCGTTGAGTCCCCAACATTTAGCTACTTTTGCAGTAGTGACGCCGCATGTATGATCTCCGCCCATAGAAACAGAAGCATAACTTGTTCCAGAATCAACAGTGACGGGTAACGTGCGATTTGCAGTTGAGCCGTCACCGATCTCACCATTGTCGTTTTCTCCCCAGCATTTTAAAATACCGGTGGTTGTGATTGCACATGATGTATTATTAGAGGTAGAAACCGAGCTGTAATTAACACCTGAATCGACAACGTTAGGAGTGTATCTATCAACGGGTAATCCGCCATCACCCATTTGCCCTACGGTATCGCTTCCCCAACATTTCAAAACGCCGGCTGTTGTGACACCACATGCGTGTGAATATCCTAACGACACAGAATCATATGTGGTTCCAGAATTGATAACAACCGGAGTTGTTTTAGACACCAGTGTGTTATCGCCGACTTGGCCTGTATCATTTAGCCCCCAACATTTTAAAACACCGGCCGTGGTAATGGCGCAGGTGAAAGAAGCTCCTACAGCGACAAACTTATAACTTACGCCAGCATCTACTGTGACTGGTGAATTTTTTTGAACAAGAGTATTGTCACCTACTTGGCCGTCAGAATTGTAGCCCCAGCATTTTAGCACATCGGTACTCGTAATTGCACATACATGCCCGTACTGTGAACTAATAAATTTATAGCGATTAGTTACGTCAACAATTTGCGGAGTAAAACTTGCACCGCCACTCGTACCTGTGCCTAGTTTTCCGTACAAGTTATCGCCCCAACTCATAAGTACTCCGGTGAGAGTAATCGCAAAAGTTGTTCCACTTGTGGTTGACGGGCCACTGCGAGCGGTGCTGATTTGGATGATGCCTGAGCGAATGGGAATTTGTTTGTTACTTTCAGTCTGAGTGTTGTTGCCAATTTGACCTGTGTTATTTGCTCCCCAACAATTAATCCAACCTAATTGGGTAAGAGCGCAAGTGTGTAAACCTACGGGCGCAAGATACGGTTTGACGGCTGTTTTTCCAAGCCCATGAAAATTACGAAAACCTGCAGGAGCCGCAAAAGTCAATTGACCCATTAATGTGATCAGAGTGCCGATTAAAAAATGAAAAATGATTTTCAAATTCATAATTACTGATAGCCTGGTGTCCAGTTGATGTAACAATCCCAGTTAGCCCCATTTTTTAATGTGATTAAACCAAAGATCGTTCTTGTGCCAGTAACTGTAATTGAATTTGTTGGAGAAAAATATGAGGTCGTACAACCAGCAAATGAATAAGTATGTGCTACAGTGTCAGTCACAACCAAAGTGTAAGTTCCACCATCAGTTAAATTGCCAAGAGTAATATTTACCGCGCCGTTTGCAGAGCCGCCAACAGACTGTAAGATAAACATATTCGAAAGAGATAAATCTACCGTAGTTCCTGTCGAGATGATTTGCGGTTTGCTGATCACGGCTCCGATAGCGTTAACGCTACCGTTTGTTTGTAAAGCGATTGTACCAGAACCCACATTATTTATAACAACAGCTGCTGAAGTTACTGAAGCTGAACCTTCAACAGTTAAAGATCCTGCGCTATAAGTTAGTTTATTTGCGGTATCAATTGTTCCAGAAGATACACCACCTGCTAAACGGCGGCGCGTATTAAATCCATCGGTGATAAATAATTGAACGCCGTTAAACTCAAGGGCCCCAGCTGTGGTAACGTTACTCACCACACTGCCTGGGTTAAATGTCATTGGATATGCACCATTTACTCCACCGTTTAATGTTAGAGTTTTAGACGCAGTTACACTTCCATTTAGATAAGTACTGCCAAGTACAGCAAGTCTGCTGTTTGTAGGATCGTTTGTGCCACCTAAAACTAAATTATTATTAATATAATTTGTACTGCTTGCGCTAAAAAATATTCGCGCACTTCCTGTCGTATCATAATATGTAGTGAACAACTGGTTTGCCGCGTCTTCACCGATACCATAAAAACTAGATCCAATTGTAGGAGTGAAGCCAGCTAAAAATGAAGTTGCCGATGCCGATTTGACATGAAAGCGGTAGGTGGGTGAAGCAAGACCAACACCAACATAACCACCACTTGGTGCAAGTAAGACATTACCTTTGGTTGCATTCGAAGTTGAATCTAAAGTTAAATTTCCAGAAGCCGTTGAGCTACCATAAATATTTGCAGAATAAGTAGTGGGCGTACTAACCGCTGTAGTTGTTGTAATGACTCCGGCTACAAGAAGAGAACCGCTGGCAGTGATGCTACCTGCTGTTGAGATATTACCTTGAAAGTTTGCAGCACCGGCTACGCCAAGGCCACCTTTAACAACTAAGGCACCAGTTTGCGAATTCGTACTAGCAACTGTTGATGAAACCACAACGTAAGTCGCTGGGTTTAAAATCATATTCGCGTTTGAATTAATTTGGGTCATGTTATCAATTGTATTAGAAGCTGAACCAGTTGCTATAGATCTGCGTGTGTTCGTGTCATCAGTGAAATACATAAATGAACCATCATATTCGATTGAACCCGATGACGGTGTAGTTTGCAAATTTCCACTCGTTAATTTTAACGGAGCACCACTTGTTGCTGTGCCTGATGTAATGTGTAAACGCGCTGTCGGATGAAAATTACCAACACCGATGTTGCCATCAGCTTGTGCTACAAGTATCGCTGCTGAAGTTAAACTAGTAACATACATTGCATATTGAGTTGAACTACTACCTTGTGTATTGATCATTAAGCCAGTGCCGCCAGAAACAGAGATGTTTACACCGATTCCACCGCTCGGGGCCACATTGGTGACAGAAAGTGCATTGAAAGTATCTGTGTATATACGTTGTTTCCAAACAGGCTGCGGAGTCGCACCGATGGCCGTATTACTAGTGGTATAAATTCCTGTACCTGAAACTGTCCATAGCGATCCGCCATTGGCCGCAGGTAAAACTCCTGAAACATCAGCTGTTAAATCTACAAATGATTTCGTAGCTAAGTTTCCTAAACCTAAATTAGCGCGAGCTGTTGATGAAGAAGTCAGATCAGATAAATTATTATTTTTATAAATCACAGTTGCAGAGTTTGCGGGAGTATAACCAAGAACTGCTGCGATGCTTGCAGCACTTGAAGTGATTTTATTAGCGAATGTTAAATAATCTGTATTTGAAATTAAACCTGCAGTTATCGACGCTGCAGAGGCTAAAGGAATATTTAAAGTATGAACTCCATTTGCCGTTGAAAATGAGGGAGCAACACCTGCTGTGTTTGTCGCAAAAGTTTGTGCACCAGAAGTTGAACCATTCAATAAAGTAATGCCTGCACCAGCTACCCCAAGTGTAGACCATGAAGTTCCATTACAATACTCAACATTTCCTGAGTTGTAGCGAATAGTACCTGCGTAACTTGCGGCGCAAGTTGCTGATTCCATACTAATTTGAATTCCACCAGAAACAGTTAACTTAGCAGCCGGAGCTGTAGTGCCGATACCAATATTACCTAAATTAGTAATACGCATGTTTTCTGCGGGAAGTGATCCGTTATTACGAGTTGTAAAGGCCATGTAAGAGCTGTAGTCGGCACTTGTTCCATTAGTTTTTCCGCTTCTGATGCCACCGAACTCGGTATAAGCCCCAGAAAGTAAATATTGACCCGCGAACTGAATTCCGCCACCAACATCAATGGCCATTGGAGAATTATCAGTGAAACTTGCTATCGCGCGAATTGGGAAAACAACCGGAGAACCGCTCACATCAAGTTTGGTCGTTGGAGCAGTAGTGCCGATGCCGACATTGCCCGCCGTATAGTTAATTGTAGTTCCTGATGTGTTCCACTGAGATGCAGCGCTTACGGGTGCATAACCTAATGCTGTAGAAATATCGGTGCTCGATAATTGCGAACCGCTTGTCACGCGACCTTTGCCATCAACAGTTACTTTTGTATATTGTGATCCGCTGGTGATTTTAGAAAAACTTTGTAAAACAGTTTCAGCTAAAGTTCCAAAAGCATCAAGGCGCACGATTTGATTTGCGCTTGTTCCTGCATTTAAAGTTAAACTTGGAGTCGTAGTACTTGAAGTGACAACGATATCAGAATTAGTGCTCGTCACGTTAGTCACTGTTCCGACGGCTGTAGGAATTGTGATCGGGCCCCATGAAATACCATTGTAATATAAAACTTGGCCCGACACTGGAGCGGTTGCAGAAAGTGCTACACCACGTAAAGCTTGAACAGAGGCCACTGATGTTCCAGCAGAAGTCGCTATATCGCCAGAAAAACTAGGTAAATTTGAAGCAGGTAAAGTTCCAGAAACTTCACTTGGTAAATTAACTACGTTATTTGTAGCTAAACTTCCAAGACCTAAATTTACACGTGCAACAGATATTGAAGCTAAATCAGATAAGTTATTAGCTTTTTGCAAAAATAAAGAAAGAGTCGCGCTATTAGCAGGAGTGTAACCTAATGCCGTCGTCACTGTTGAAGAGGTCATCGCAGCTGTTGCACTAGCTGGTGTGTAACCTAAAGCTGTTGAAACTTGCGCAGCTGATAAAGTAAAATTAGACCAAGTTAATCCAGAAACAGATTTAGTTAAAAATTGTCCAGATGTTCCGCCTGAAAAAACTGTATTTGTATCAGCGTTTACTTGCACAAAGTCAGTTGCGACTTTACCAGAAAGCATTGTCGCATTTTGTGCGTAGGGCACAGTACCTAATTTAATCGTAGCTGTAATATTTTGCGCGGGATAATAAACTTGGGCTAAACGTGTATCGGCAGCTGTTACAGAACAGTTGTTGCCCGCAAACGTTGTTGTACCTGTCACAGACCCAAATAATAAATTTTGTGAAAAAGTATTCGGAGAACCCGTAAGCATAGAGCCACTGCCAAAGCGGTGAATGATGTTGCCTTGGCCATCACCAGAAGCAGAAGATGATTCACCGTAAAGATAACAACCATTTGCTGTGATATAAAAATTAAGTTGTACGCTAGCTAAATTAATTGCGTTACCTGAACTGTCAGTTAGGCTTCCATCAAAAACTATTTGTTGGTTTTCTGAGGATTGTGCAAATGTAGCCTGACCCAATAGCAAAGATAAAGCTATCGCTGTGAATATGCTAAATAAATTAGGGTGGCTAGGGCACTGCTTCATTCACAGTATTTATCGGAATTTTTAGTCGAAAGGTTGAACATATTCAAATATAAATTTGTGTTAATTTGAGAAAATCTTAACAACTACTTGATTCTGATTGCACCTTTTAAAATAAAGTTCGTTCCAGAGACTGATCCCGCAGAAGAAACTATACGCCCGCGTAAAATAGCAGGGGTTCCGCTGACAGTTACACTGGCCAAAGTACTGCCAGCTGTGACTTGTAAATCTCCAGAGTTAGAAATCATACGACGTAAATTTTGAACTGATGTTGGTCCGAAATCACTTGTTCCGCGGATTTTAAAATCTTTGTACGAACTGTTTGCTGGAATATCAAATGCCACTGTGTTATTTGGATTAATTTTATAAGAAAATGTTCCGCTGCTTGAACAATTCTGAGTCGAAGTTTCAGCGTATTGGCTTAAAGCGCTGTAGCTACTGCCATTATCAAAACTAATTTGAACATCCTTGATAGCTCCGAAACAAGTTCCTGAAATGTAGAATACATTTTTATTAGTTTTACTTTTTAATATTTGCGTCTTTTCAGAAATATCAAATCCACTGACTTCACCAAGTACAGTAACAACAGGTGCGCCAGGCTGACAGGCCATCAAGGTGAGCAGCGAAGTCGAAAGAAAAATGTTTTTAACGTTAAATAATTTCATTTTCATTCACCTATTCATAGCAGCAACGAAAGTTTTTAGAATTGTTAATATAATCAGAATTAGATTGGCGGCCGTTATAAGGTGACCCACCTGTGTTTGGTTCAATATGACATGTTGCTGGGTTACTTGAACTATAAGCGACATACATATTCATTGGATAGTTTGTATTGCCAGCCACAGGTATTGAATTCGGCGTCCAATGAAATATGCCATTATTAAAGTTAACTAAAGTCGGTGAAATTGAATTATAACTTTCACAAGCTAAATCCATTTGAGTCGTTGTACAAAGACGAGCTTTTGAACCGCTGCTTGTAAGGCGATTAAGACAAGTATTGCTCGCATTGACGTAAGATTGCGGTGAACCTACGTTGGTATCCATACAAAATGCTGATGCCGTGCCAGGGGTACCAATCATTGTATATCCAGAGTCACAGTAGGTAACGCCATTGATACCGCGCCAATTAGCACCGTCACAAAATTCCATAGCCTTATATGTTGAATTGTATCTTTGTTTTCCAGATTCAATACTCAGACAAGTTTGTGTTGTATTGCCGCCATCGCCACCCATGCGAACACTTCCTGCAACTTGTAAGTTAGTGGCAGGAATAATCACGTTATTTTGATCCATGTATAATTTAATAGACGCAGAACCTGAAGTGTCTTTTGTAAGTAGACTGATTGAACTGTATGTAGTTCCAGGTGAAGCATTAATCCATTGCGCAGAAATTTGCGCTTGGCCCGTTACAGTTTTTGCACTGTCTTCAGCTTGAAAATTAATAGAAGAACCAAATCCTGCTGTAGCACTTGAACCAGCAGGTAGACGGCGAGTAATGTTTACGCCAGGTGTAGTGCCAGCGTAAGAGCCATCTTCCCAGTTTTCAAAATTTGCAACCGGGTAACCGCTAATCGTTGCACCACTTTGTTTGACAAAAAGTTTGCCTCCAGGAAAAGTGTTCGAACCGATCGCTACGTTTCCAGTATTAAAGTATAAATCGCTGTTTGAAGTTTGCCAGCGAGCATTGATTTGCCCCTGTATTTTACTAAATGCTTGTAAGACAGTATCTGCCGCAACAATTGTAGTATCTGATCCACTCACATAGCCAGCCAATGAAGCTGCACGAACGCGCGTGTCTGTGTAATAAAGATTTGTTCCTTCAGAAACTGCAGTAGTACTTAATGTTTGCCAAGTTTTATCACCACGATAGTACTGCGAAGATATTCCAGCAGAAACAGCGCCTTCTTTGCCTGAGATAGACGTCGTGAGTGCAGATAAAGTTGTTGTTAAGCTGGCTACTTTAGTTAAGGGAATATCATTATCAACTATATTTAATTTTCCATATGTAATTGTTGAACTTGCGATATCAGCTGCGACGATAGTGCCATCAAGAATTTTAGCGCTTGTTACAGAGTCATTTGCAATTGAAGCAACACCACTCACGGCTAAAGCTTGCCATGCAGTGCCGTTACAGAATTCCATAGCGCCGCTGTTGTAGCGAAATGCTCCCATATAAACCGTAGTACAAGTTTCACCACCGTTACCAACTTTAATAGTTCCGCTCACATCAAGACGAGTCATCGGAGTGCCATGGCCAACACTAACACTACTTAAAAATGCGGTGTTACCAGTGAATTGATCTCCAGCTAGATTTGCTGGATGATAACCTAAAGCTGTTGTCACATGTGAAGAACTTAAATTTAAATCAACATTCACAGCACCAGATCCTACGGTTACACTAACGCCAGAGCCTCCGGCCATTGCTTTATATTCTAAAGCTGTACCCGCATTATTTACGCCCAGTAATAAATTAGCGCCGCCCAGAGTTGATAAGCCAGTACCACCACGTGCGATAGGCAATGTTCCAGTTGCAATATCAGTTGTGGCAAGAGTACCAGAACTAATCACGCGACCTTTTGAATCAACTGTGACTTTCGTGTATGTTCCTGCGGTAATTACATCGGCAAGTCTTGCTGATGAAACTGTTCCTGTTGCAGAAGCAGAACCTAAATCAATTGATGTAACTCCAGCTGCAATCGGTAAGGTCATCCACGTAAATCCGCTTGAACCACTACGACTTAAAACTTGTCCGGTAGTTCCGCCACTGACACTCGTTGCTAAAATAAAATCTGTATCTGCTTTGCCATTTAATGAACTGGCGGTATTGGCAAATTGTGAATAGGGTGTAGACCCTAAAACAATCGAGCCTTCAACATTTAACACTGCAGAATAAACATCAACATAACGAGTTGATGCAGCCGCCACAGTACAGCTTGTACCTGAACCATCAGCTAATTTACCTGAGCCGATGCCATTAAAAATAGAATTTGAAATTGTGTTGTTATATGAAACCGGAGAAACAACAGCGTTACCACTGCCGTAACGGTGAAGAATATTTCCAGAACTATCTCCTGCGACCGCTGATGATTCAGCAAAAAGAATACATTTACGAGCGCTTGCATCAAACGCTGAGACGTAAAAATAAAGCTGCTGGCTTTGTAAATCGATCTCGTTACCTGAAGTGTCAGTGAGTGTTCCTTCGAAGACCATGCCTTGATTTTCAGATGATTGGGCCCATGCCAACTGGCATAACAATAACGACATTAGAATAAACGTCCTGAAATGGCGATTCATCAATACATTCATCGGGTTAGTGCGAATAAATGTTTAATACTTTAGTCAGATCTGGGCGCTTTGCAGTGAATTAATCTGGATGTTGATCCAATTCAAGACATTTGGGTTTCTGCCGATACCATATTGAGATAATTAGTGAATTTATTTAACGGAATAAATAAATAGGGATTTTGTGAGCGAACAATTACGAAGATTTTTAATGGCAGGGATGATTTCAGCGATAAGCTTAGGCTTAGTCGTTGGCTGGTATTTTTTCTCTGAACCAGAAAATAAAAATAACACAAATCAACAACCTATTGCTGTTATTAAAAAAATCAAAGAAGAGGTCGACCGTCGTCCTGCAAAACGCCAAGTGTGGCAAGCGATCACACCAGGTGAACCAGTTTATTCTGGCGAAGCCATTCGTACGGCAAAAGGTTCAGAAGTTAAAATTCAATTCTTAGATGGAAGCCGCTCGATTGATATCGAACCAGAATCTATCGTTATGATTTTACAAAGTGCAAATAAAGAATTCTCTCTCGATCTAATGGAAGGGGGGGCTTCGGTTATCGCAGATAAAGCAGATGCCGGAAAATTCAACCTTATCCAAAATGGTAAGTCTGTCGAGTTAAAAGGGGCAGCGACTTTATCTAAATCTGGTAATGGTGGTTTAGAAATTCAAAGTGAAGATTCAGGTGCCGGTGGTAATCCATTCTTTACAACGATGAGTGATCCTCGTTTAGCTGGTTTTAAATTACAACAACCACTTAAAGATAAAAGTGCTTTAATTGATATTAACAAATCAACGGTAGATATGGTTTGGTCAGGTGTTCCAGCTGGTTTTAAAACTAAAATTTCAATTGGCACTGACAGAAATAATTTAAGCCAGGCTTTTGAAACAACAAATTTTCAATTTGATTTAAAATTACCAGCTGGATTCTATTTTTATAAATTATATTTTACAAATCCAGCAACGGGCCAAGTTGTGGGCGAGTCTAAATTACAACGTTTAAAAATTGATGAGCGTAAATTTCCGGTATTTGTAAGCCCTACGGCAAATCAATTTATTCAAATCGTGAATCAATCAGCAAATCCTAAATATAAAATGCTTTTTGATTATACAGAGGGTGAATTCGTCACAAGATATTTACTTGAAGTGGCCACAGATGTTTCTTTAAAAAATAAAGTCGTTAATCAAACGATGAATAAAAAAGCCGGTTTTGAAATAGATTTAGCACCGGGTGATTACTTTTTTAGAATGTCAGCCTTATTTGATGGCGAAACAAAACCAGTTTCTGGCAAAATCGAAAAATTCACAATCTCTGTAAATCGTAAAATTGATCCAGATACGATTGGTGTAAATTTAATCTCTTGGGGCGAAGTTTTAGAACAGCAGTTTTACATCGACCAACCAGAACTTGCGATGACATGGAAATCAGAATTAGGCCGAAAAATTTCTGAATACAGAATTAAATTACAAAGTCAGGATGACCCTTATGCGCCGGCCCAAGAAGTCAGAAGCCGTGATTTACAAACAAAAACAAAAGTTTTTAAACCGGGCAGATATATCGCAAGTATTCAAGGTGTTGACCAAGGCGAAAATGTGATCGCCAATTCGCAAAAAAGATTTTTTACCATCAAAGAATTAGATATGGTTAAGCCGCCAGTTATTTTAGGCGAGCAAGTTCTTAAAGCCAGTAAAGATGGTGATTTAATCGTTAAGTGGAAGTTAGCTAACGGGGCGTACAAATATAAAATTCGAATGATTGATGAAATGGGCCAACAAGTAAATGGTAAATTAATTGAATCAGCCACAGTTGAATCGATGAATTTCAATGATTTAATGCCAGGAATCTACCGTATAGAATTAGCCGGTGTTGATATGTTAGGAAGAACCGGCGAAGTGGCCACTCGCAAAGTAGATGTTCCAGAAGTAAGTAGTTTAGGGGCTCCAAAAATTAAGAAACTAAAAGTGAAGTAAGTAAAAGTAAAATAAAATATAAACATGACGACACAAACACACCGCAACTTGATTATAGCTCTGTTTTTTTTCATTGCGGCCGTGCTATGTCCAAAATTTGTCGTTGCTGCCGAAAGCAATGTTGAACTTGAGTGGGAAGGCATCGAAAATGCCAAGTCTTACGATCTAGAAGTTAAATCGACTAAAAGTACATTTAAATTTCAAGTCAAAGAACCTATATGGGCAGGTCGGTTGTCGCCAGGTTTTTTCAAAATGCGCGTTCGTGCTCGTGATAAACGTTCTGTTCCGGGCGAATGGTCAGACTTTCAAGAATTTAAAGTTCTTTTAGACTCACCTGATTTAGTAAGCCCTGTCAGCGGTTCAATTATTGCTTCAAATAATAATGATATTCAAAATGTAGCTTTCACTTGGAAAAAAGTTTTCTCAGCTAAAAAGTACACCCTAGATGTTCAAGGTTTAGATTCTACATTTAGAAAACAAGTTGATCTGGCTGATGATAAAACAGCACTTGATCTTCCTGTGGCGACAAAGTTTATGGCCACAATTCGTGCTTCAAATGAAGTGTTAGCAAGTAATCCTGAAAAAGATAATGTCACAGAATTTATCGTGAGCGGTAAAAAAATAGCTGCACCCAAATTAACTCAGCCAGAGAGTTTATTCGTTCGTGAAGTCAAATGGACTAAACCAGAAAATGCTCAGGCTTACAGTTATGTTTTAGAAAAAATGGATGTTAAATCACAAAAGTATAATGTTTTTGATGAAAACAAAGAACTTCGTGGTGAAGCTATGCCGTTTAAAAAAGAATGGCCTGGTGGTATTTACCGTTTAACAGTGAAAGCCATCGCTAATTATCGCCCCTCATCAGAACCAGTTTCAGTTCGCTTCACAGCTAAAGACGGTGATCGTACTGAAAAAGCCGAAGAGCTTGCGCGTTTACGTGAATCTATCGAGCGCTTGTCTGGTTGGTTTGGTATGGCCAGTTATTTAATTAATGCCGTTGAATATCAAAATTTAAATTACGACTTAACCGGAACACAAGTTGGCTACAGTGCCATTGGTGGAACATTACGCGCGGGTATTGGTTACGTGACTAAGCAAAATCCATGGGGTTATTTCGTGGCTCTTGAATCAAGTACTTTATCAGTAAGTGGTTTTGGTAATGTGAATTACAATATGTTTGAACTTAATTCGTTTTTCAAAATGAAACCCAACGATGCCGGTGAATTTCGTCAAACGGCAGGGCTTGTGTACAAAGAGCTTCCTGATTTAACTTCAAACTTTGCAGGTACAGTAAAAAATAATTCTGTGCTTTCGGCTCTAGGATTTCGTTATGGCGCTGAATATTGGTTAGCGATGACTCCTAAATTAGGTTTGCAAGCGAATGGACATATTTTTCCGATGATTACAGGTCAAAAAACAACGAATGGCCAAGCGTTTGTGCCAAGCACATCTATTCAAGCAGGCTTTTTAGTCAGTTATCGTTGGAGTAAAAATCTAACGACATTAGGTGGATACGCTTATCGTACAGATAAGATGGAATACAAAACGGCACCAAGCCCGAATTTTCCATCACCTGCTGCCGAGAAAAATTCAGTTACACTTAAAGGTCATTACTTAAATCTATTCTTGGAGTACCAACTATGAAGCCGAAAAGTATGCGAATTCCAATTGCAGCAAAAATTATCGGAATCACGACCTTTATTATTTTAACTTCAATGGTGCTTGTCACAAAACAGAGTTCTGACTTCTTCAAGAAAGTTATGACCCAACGTGAAGAGTTCTCAAATTTCACTGAGGCTTCACTGCGCGCAAAACAAGTGGATACTTTATTAGATGGCTCATTAGACAAAGCAAAAAACTTAGCGCAAATTTTATTAAAAGAATCTTTCGAAGGTTTAGGGCAATACAAACTAGCTAAGGATAAAAGTTTAATCGGTATTGAAATCTGGCAAGTTGTTGATGGTAAGCCGCAACTTTTTGTTAAAAAGGTGCAAGAAGATTTTTTAATTAAAAATAAACTGACTCCAGATTTTATTGATCAAGTTCGTCAGAAAAAACCGTTTCCTGTGTCTTCAGTGATGCAGAAAAATATCGAATTACAGTTTGCCGAAGTGAATCCAAGTATTCGCGTGATTTCAATTGGCTTTCCATTCGGTCGTGATGCGCAAAACCAGGTAAATACTTTTGTTATTGCCGCTTACAACTCTGAAATGATTCAAAGTTTATTTTCTAATGACAGTGAACGTGAATTTTTCTTGATTGATCGTAACGGGTTTTTATTAGCCCATCAAAATGAAGAATTCTTACGCCAAGGTAAAAACTTAAAAGGCGAATCGTTTGTTGAAAAAGCCTTAGCAGATGCGACAAATTCAAAACAGTTAACTTTCCAAAATAGCCAAGGCAATGCTTACATCGGTGCCTTTGTTAAAAGTAGCTTTTGGGGAACAGTTCTCTTGGCCCAAACTCCATTAAGTATCGTGAACGAACCAGCGCAAGCGGTGCAACGTAAAGCGATCTTAATTTCGGGTATCGTGATGAGTGTCGCTTTATTTGCGGTCTTCTTATTCTCGTTAACATTAAGTAAGCCCATCGAAGTTCTCGCTGAGTTAATCAAAGAAATCCCTAAAGGAAACTTTAATATCTCAGCTCGTAAAAAAGTAACTTCACATGATGAAGTGGGTGATTTGGCTGAAGCTTTCGATCAAATGACCGACGGTTTAAAAGAGCGTGATAAAGTAAAAAACTTATTTAATAAGTTCCACGGATCATCTGTAACAGAAAATTTATTACAACAAGAAGTCAGTGTCGGCGGAACTCGCAAAGAAGTGACCGTATTCTTCTCGGATATTCGTGGTTTCACGAAATTCTCAGAAGGTCATACGCCAGAAGAAGTTGTATCGATGCTCAATGAATACTTCGCAGTGATGGTGGGTATTATCGGTCGTCACGGCGGTGTTGTTGATAAATTTATCGGTGATGCGATTATGGCTGTGTGGGGTGTACCTGCAGGTTCTGAACAAGATACAGAAAACGGATTAAAAGCCTGCCTTGAAATGCGTTCGGCTTTAGTTACATTAAATGAATCTCGCCGCCAACGTAACTTAACCGAAATTCATATCGGTATGGGCTTACACGCAGGGGCTGCGATTTCTGGAACTATCGGTTCAGAAGAGCGTATGGAGTTTACAGTGATCGGTGATACGGTGAATGTGACGGCACGTATTGAATCTTCGACGAAACATTTTGAAGTTGATTTATTAGTCAGCGATGAAATCTTTGCGCGTATGTCTAAGCCAGAGATGCAAGACCAATTCAAATTTGATCTTGCCGGCGACATCGAAGTTAAAGGTAAAACATTGCCATTAACTTTATATAAAGTTTTATAATTTACGCATTGTTATTCATACAAATAAAAAAGGCCGGGTTAACCCAGCCTTTTTTGCATTTAGAATGTATCTAACAATTACTTAGCAGAAGCTAAATGTTTGTCGATAATTTCTTTGAATGCTGGGAACGGGTAAGCACCACGTAAAGAAACACCATTGATGATGAAACCTGGTGTACCGCTCATGTTAAATTTACGAGCTTCTTCCATGTCAGTATCAATACGTTTTTGAACTTTTTCATCTTTAAGAGCTACTTCTACTTTTTTAAGATCAGCGCCAACTTTTTTAGCTACTTCTTTAAAGTATCCTTCGCCTTTATCTTTTAACATGCCTTGGTTTTCAAAAACCATGTCATGAAATTTTTCAGCTTTTTCAGGGCTTTGTTGCGCGATAGCTTCAAAGTAACGAGCAGCTGGCATAGCTAAAGGATGGAAATCAAGTGGTAAGTGTTTAAAAACAATACGTACTTTATCGCCGTATTCTTTTTCAATTTGTTTAACAGTTTGGTAACCACGAGAGCAGTATGGACATTGAAAATCAGAAAATTCTACGATTGTAACCGGAGCATTTTTGTTTCCGAAGATAACACGGCCTTCTTCAATAACTGGTTTTAACGGATTAGCATACTCTTCATCACGTTGTTTTTTTTCTTCTTCTTGAGCTTTGTCGCCAGCAACTTTTTGAGCTTCTTGCTGAGCTTTCATCACTACTTCGATGAATTTATCTGGATGTTTTTCGATCGCAGAAAATACGATTGATGGATCTTTTTCTACAGCTTCTTTTAATTGTTTAGCTGATGGTGCGCAGGCAGTGATAGCTAATACTACCGAAGCTGCTAAAGCTAGTTTCATTGACTTAATAGTTTTCAAGAGATTCTCCTTAGTTTTGTTAGCCAAAACAGTGTGACATAGCGCCCTCAAAAAGCAACTAAGACTAAAGTCTGGCTCTTGACAGCGTAGGCTGTATAAGGGAACTTTACTATATGCATAATAATATCATCATCGCGGCGGTTTTGGCTTTTGGATTTACAGCTTGCTCGGGTAAACCAACAAATTCTTCAGGTTCGTCATTCGCAATGGTTGAACCCATTAAAATTGAACAAACTTACAAAACCTTAAAAATTCTCGATCTAGATCAGATGACGGATCTACTTTATGAAAAGGCTAACGATTATAAACGTAATAATCGCGTACAAGCGCTTCGTGAGGGCACAATGATCGCTTTCTCGCGCCCTAATGAAGAAGTGATCTTAGACAAAATTATATCTATTGTGCGCAGTCCCTTAGAAGACGCCGATGAATGGGAAGGCACAGTTGAACAAATGGTGGGCCAGTCAGTTCAAACAATTAAAGATGAAAACACTTCGGCAACAGACCAGGTTACAGCCTCGGTCGTTTTAGAAAACGTACTTTCAGAATTTAAACCCCTCTTTGTAAAGCAGTACCAAAGTGGAGGTTTTGAAACCACAGTGATCGAACGCATCGCGGCTTCAAATTTACATTTTTCAAAACAAGCCGAACAAGAAAAAAAATTAAATCAGATGAAGTCGGGTTTAACACCCTCACAGCTAGCCCAAAAGCTGGTTGAAATTAAAAACAAAAAATTAGAAGAATTAAAAGAAGCTGAAAAGAAAAAGAAAAAATAAATAGTTAATTCTCCCATCTGACGGCACGATGCCGTCAGAAAGGCCGGCTAGGAAAGCCAACTAGCGCTGCGGCCAAATCTAAGTCTAGAATTTCCCAAACTGTCTCATCCTGACTCAAGTTCCTGCGCGAACCTCCGATAAGTTTCTTGTACATCATTGATGATTTACAAAAACGACTACCAGGAGGTTCCATCATGTTTATTCAAGGCGATTTACAAGCAGTATTTGATGCACTTTATACAATTGGCGCAATTGATCCTGTATTGCAAGCGGACTGGGAAAAAATCAACGGCGAAATGAACGCCAATCCTAAAAAAGTCCATCATATTTGTCGCACGATTAACTCATGTTCTGGTGATCGTAAAAAAATTATCGAAACTTTATTAGGTATGGATCAAAAATCTGTATCGTTTGTAGCGTTGGAGGTGGCTCGTGAATTCAGTGAATTTCAAGACAGAAAAGAATTACACTAAAAGCTTTATGAAGGCCTTTTTATTTTCTTTATTCTTCTTTATGCAAGTGAGAGTTCACGCAGAATGGAATGTCGATTTATCTCGTCGCCAAACTGATTTTACTCGCATCGAAAATCAAAGAATGCCTACGACAACGAACATGGAAATGTCATCGCAAAAAAATGATGCTGACATTTTAGAAGCGTTAAAAAAAGTTGTAAACCCGGTTGAGCCTTCGCAAGAAATCGTGATCTTACAAACTGAAAAAGGCTTTATTCCTGAGATGATTCACTTAAAAAAAGGTGATGTTTATAAAGTTCATGTTGTGAATTTAAATTTAAAAGAAAAAAACGTAAGTTTTGTGATGGATGCGTTTTCGCAAACTCACAACACGGTTTACGGCGCTATCAAAACATTTACGGTGCAACCAAAAATCGAAGGTGTTTACTCGTTCCAATCTCCTGAAACAGGATTTGTGGGCAAAGTGGTGATCACACCAGATACAGTTCGTAAAATTGCTTCAGAAAAAACTCCTGAGCAAAAAGCACAAGAAGACGTAGAAAATAAAGTTAAAGCATCGACCCTCCCAACTGATCACAGCCTTTTTGGCAGTGAAGAGACGCTTAAATAACGGAACAGACACGCAAGGATACAAATGGCTTTTGATGACGGTTCAGGTTCAAATTTTAAAGAAGTCATTCAGCGGGCTTTAGGTCCCGTTGAAGAATTTTTGGCTGACCCAGGGGTTTCAGAGGTTCTGATCAACGGACCCAATCAAATTTTCGTCGAAAGAAAAGGTAAGTTAGAATTAACGAACGCCAAATTTCCTGACGAAGACACATTACAAGCCGCCATCAATTCAATCGCACAATCAGTAGGTCGTCGTATTAATGTCGACGAACCAAGATTAGATGCACGTTTACCCATTATCGAAGGTTCTCCTGCCAGCGGATCACGTATCGCTGCAGTTTTACCTCCAATTTCTCGTCAAGGCACTGTGATTTCTATTCGTAAATTCACATCCAGTAAAATTACGCCAAACGATTATATTAAATACGGAACCATTTCACCTGATGCATGGCAATTTATTGATCTGTGCATGTTCTTAGGTAAAAACATCGTAGTCAGCGGTGGTACCGGTTCAGGTAAGACAACACTTTTATCATTATTGTTAACGCGTATTCCGAATGGACAGCGCGTATTAATCATCGAAGATTCATCTGAGTTACAAGTTGAATACGAACACGTTGTGCGTTTTGAAACTCGCATGGCAGATATTATGGGTAAAGGCGAAGTCACAATTAAAGATTTATTAAAATCAGCATTACGTCTTCGTCCAGATCGTATTATCGTGGGTGAGGTTCGTTCAAGTGAAGCCTTAGAATTAATTAATGCGATGAACACAGGTCACAAAGGTTCAATGGGCACAGTGCATGCGAATTCTCCTGAAGATGCTATCATCAGGTTAGAAGCGTTAGCAGCCAGTGGTGATGCCAAGCTTTCAGAAAAAGCCTTAACATCACAAGTGGCCTCAGCGATTGAAATCATCGTGCAAATTTCACGTTACTCAGATGGTTCACGTAAAATCGGAGCGATCTCTGAAGTGCGTGGTCTTGATGAAGACGGTAAGTACATCGTTGTACCTATTTATGAAATTCAAAATCTACAAAGAGCACCAGACGGTAAATTAATTGGTGGCATTGAGCCTACTGGTAACGTGCCTTCATTCTACCAAGAAATCGTGGATCATAGAATCAACTTTCCACTCGCAAAATTTCAAAAAGTCAAAAAAGCCGGGTAGTGGCTAAAACCGTCGCGCTATACAACTATTAGACAGTTTTTAACCGTTAAAATGCGTTAAATAGCCTCCCATACTGGATTAAGCTTTGCTCTATACAACAGAGTGAAAACAGCTCTACTAATTACCGCATTTTTAGCCTCATTTGTCGCAACCTTAGCAGCCCAAGCTTCTGAGTGTACGCCCATCACAAAACGCTTTGCTGTCGATGGCACTGACCTAGATAAATCAACTTACCAAGTCACAATGCAGGCTTGTAAAGTAAACGACGCAGATGTTGTAAGTCTTCGCCGTTTTAAATTAAAAGGCGAAATGTTCAACTGGATTGTCAGTTCAAAAACATTACAAACAGGGATCATTCCAGAGAAATGTTTAAAACAATGCGCAGGCTTTGATTCAAACTCTCAAAATAAATACGCAAACATTCTAACAGACTCAACACGCGTTCCATCACCAACAGCAGGTGCAGGAATTCAAAAAGCTAAAGAAGTTGGCCCAGGCCAAGCTGAGGCTTTTTTAACAATAGATCTTTGCCCTTCGAGTAAAAAATTACAGACTGAAATTTTCGAGCGTATTCAAAGTGGTTACATGACAAATGTTCCGGTCGCCTTATCGGTTTCTGGTTTGTGGATTAAAAATCACCACGATGAATTTGTTTATTTACTTCAATTGCAAGATCAGAAAAAAATTAATATCACGTGGGTGAATCATTCGTTAACTCATCCGTATGATCAAACAAAAGGTATCGAAGAAAACTTTTTATTAACACCAGGAATTGATTTTCAACGTGAAGTTTTAGGTAACGAAATGGTGATGTTTTCACAAGGCTTAGTGCCTTCGATATTTTTTCGTTTTCCGGGTTTAATTTCTAGCGATAAATTAATTGATCAATTGAAAGCTTGGGGATTAATTCCGTTAGGCGCAAACGCGTGGCTTGGCAAAGGTCAGAAGATTAAAAATGGTTCTATCGTGTTAGTTCATGGCAATGGTAACGAATTATCGGGTTTAACTCTGCTGTACAAGGCCCTAGAAGTTCAGCCGCAAATCAATGCAACATGGACAAATTTGAATCAAGTTTACAACTCGGTGACTGATAAGATGGAGTCTGTGCCTAAATAGTACTCTGAATACTAGCAAAATACTCGAAAACACACAGGATTTCCCTTTTGCACTCTGTAAAGAGTTGCAACACCCTAGAGTGAAAGCTAAGTTTTTTACGTGCATTTCAGCTGTAAGATTACCAATTCAATTTTAACTTATTTAGAGACCGAAAAGGTTGATCTAAATACTTATTTTTCTGAATCGGATATCCCGTGGGATTTTTTAAAAGATACATCTAACTGGATGTACGCCCCCGACATGGAAGCTTTCTTAGAACGCATCATCACAAGCCAAGATCAAATTGAACAAGCCGGCCATAAAACTCCAAAGCTTCGCGCTTGGGGAGTTCTTGATTCAGTTCTGCGTATGATGCCTCGTCCGCAAGAAATTTTTCATCAGCCCGAAAAATTCTTAGGTTATTTTATTTCTCCTGAGCCGCCGATTGAAAATGTAATTCGCACAGATGCGGGAATTAGTTTCGACGTTCCACTTCCTGCTGAACAATATCCATTGGTGACAATGTATTTAAAAGCCGCGTTTGAGGCTCTACCGATTTATGTGGGATTAACTCCCGGTGTATGTCGTTGGAATCAAGTGCACTTTGAACTTGATTGGCCGGGTTACCAAGACACGATCCTGGATGAAGCCGAACATCACCAAGTATCGCCGCAATTAATGCAAGAGGTGATTAATCAATTGCAAAACAGTTCGCGTGATCTTGAAGAAAAAAATCGCGAGCTTCAACGTCGTAATGAAGAATTACAACGTGTGGCTGAACAGAAGTGGTCGTCAAAAGATACGCTGCAAGCGGTTTCTTTTTCGCCGAATGATTTTTCACAATTTGAATTTATCAAAAAGCCAACACATCAAGTGGCGCAGAACTTAGCGCGCCTTCATGATTACATGGTGCGCGCCCATCAGTTAGTGACGTTATTAACTGCGGGACAAAAAGTTACGCCAGGCATGAAAGCCGCGTTTCACAGAGTGGATTGGGATTTAGTTAAAAGCCAATACCCACAAATTATTTCAGAAAGTATCGAAATTTTAAAAAAGATGAGCAAGCCTGATTCAGAAGAATCGGTGCAAACTACATCTACTACTCAATTATAGAGAACAAGGAATAGTCGCGTCGCAGACGCGCAGGAGCAAACAGTGTCAGAAATCATCAGTGTACAAGGTCGCGAAATTTTAGATAGCCGTGGCAACCCAACAATCGAAGTTGAAGTTAAAACAGCTGATGGCAACATGGGTCGCGCAGCAGTTCCATCTGGAGCTTCAACAGGCGCACACGAAGCTTACGAATTACGTGATGGCGATAAAAATCGTTTCTTAGGTAAAGGCGTTTTTAAAGCTGTTGATAACGTTCGTGAAAAAATTGCTCCTGAAGTTGTGGGCTTAAATGTTTTTGAACAAGTTTACATCGATAAAGTTTTACGCGACATCGATGGCACAGAAAACAAATCAAACTTAGGTGCAAACGCAATCTTAGGTGTTTCTTTAGCTGTGGCTCAAGCCGCTGCAAAAGATGCAGGCCTTCCGCTTTACAGATACGTTGGTGGATCGCAAGCTTGTCGGTTACCGGTTCCGTTAATGAACGTGTTAAACGGTGGAGCGCATGCGAACAACGGTTTAGATATTCAAGAATTTATGATCGTACCAACAGTCAACAATTCATACGCTGAAAGTTTACGTGCGGGATCTGAAATTTTTCACACATTGAAAAAGATCTTAAATAAAAAAGGTTTATCAACAGCCGTTGGTGACGAAGGTGGCTTTGCTCCTGTTTTAAAATCAAATGAAGAAGCTCTTGAATTATTAATGGAAGCAATTATGACTGCAGGCTACGAAGCAGGCCAAAATGTATTCTTAGCGTTAGATGTGGCTGCCACTGAATTATATAAAGATGGCAAATACGTTTGGGAGAAAAACCAAATCTCTGGCAAAGACTTAGAAAACGTTTACAAAAAATGGAGCGAAAAATATCCATTAGTTTCAATCGAAGATGGTTTCTCTGAAGATGACTGGGATTCTTGGGTTTCTGCAACAGCAGCCATGGGTGATCGCGTACAATTAGTAGGTGATGACTTATTCGTAACTAACCCAAAACGTTTACGCATGGGCTTAGAAAGAAAAGCAGCTAATGCTTTATTAGTTAAAGTAAATCAAATCGGAACATTAACAGAAACGTTTGAAGCAGTTAACTTAGCTCAACGTCATAAAATGAAAACTGTGATGTCTCATCGTTCAGGTGAAACTGAAGATACAATAATCGCTGATCTTGCGGTTGCTTTAAACTGTCACCAAATCAAAACGGGCTCTTTATGCCGTGGCGAACGTACAGCTAAGTACAATCAATTACTAAGAATCGAAGAAGATCTTGGTGGTATGGGCGTATACTGGGATAAAGCAGGCTTTCGCTAATGTTTAAATGTGGGATTGTAATTTTACTCACAACTTTTGTGGTTGCTGTATTCGCGAATCCCACACTTGAAGATCGCACTGAAGATCATCAAGCTAAAGAGTACCAAAAAGTTATCGATCTGAATTATAAATTTCAAAAAGCAGATTTAAAAAATCTTTGTCAAAAGGCCGAATTACCTTCTGAGTGTTTTCAAAGAAAGTTGTCTGAAATGCATTCAGACGAAAAACTTTCTGTGCAAGGCTTGATGGCGGCAGTTCCTGCAGGCAAAGGTTTGATTGTTAACGAAAAAAACAAAGCGCAAAAAACTAAATCAAAATTATCAAATTCAGAATTAAGTTTAGCTTCGCATAAAAAGCAGTCTGAATTTGCGATATTCTTGCTTAAATTATCTTGTACAGCAGCCCCAAGTAAAGATGCGCAAAATGCTTTAAAAACTCTAAAAAAAGTAGCTCATGAATCGATAGAACAAGTTCGAAAATACTCTGAACCTGAATCTGTCGCCCTTCAAATGAAACTTGATACAACTCTACTTTGTGAAAAGAAATAATCATGGCTCACCAAGAACTTGATTTAAAACCTGGTCAATCCATTGAACTTTTAAAAGAGTTACATATTCTAACTCGCGACGGAAAAATGAATCAGGATTCACGTCGTAAGCTTAAGCAAGTGTATCACCTCTACCATTTCATCGAGCCGTTATTAAAAGATCTGAATGAAAATTCAGCGCAAATTAACTTAGTCGATCACGGGGCGGGTAAATCTTATTTGGGATTTATTATTTACGATTTATTTTTCAAATCGTTAAATAAGCCAAATAAAGTTTTCGGTATCGAATTTCGCGAAGAGCTAGTTAAAAAATCTAAAGAGCTTGCTGATAAATTAAAATTTCCGAATATGGATTTTTTGCATTTAACAGTGGCTGATTCAATCACGACAAAAAAATTACCTGAATCGGTTGAGATTGTTACAGCATTACATGCTTGCGATACGGCAACAGATGATGCCATTCATTTTGCATTAGCTAAAAAAGCGAAGCATATTGTTTTGGTTCCGTGCTGCCAAGCTGAAGTGGCGACCCACTTACGCCAAAACAAAGCAAAAATGTTAGCTAATCCGATGTCAGAGTTATTTCGTCAGCCGATTCACACGCGTGAGTTTGGTTCGCATTTAACGAATGTACTGCGCACGTTAGAATTAACGGCCGCAGGGTATGATGTGACAGTGACCGAGCTTGTTGGGTTTGAACATTCAATGAAAAACGAATTGATCGTGGCTACAAAGCACAACAATCCCGATAAAAATCATCAAGTGCGCCAAGCTAAAGAACGTTTACAAGCACTTCTGACTGAATTTCGTTTAGAAGATCTGAATAATAGATTTCAAAACTAGACTATAAGCCGTACCCAGAACTTCAAAAAAATTAGAAACTAATTTCATGGATCAACTGCGTAACACGGCCTTTGCAATTCAACGTTGGCTTAGCCAACCTCAAAAAGTACTTATCACCTGCATAGCAGTGTTAGTGGCGACGTTATTTTTAAACGGCACACTTTGGAAGTTATGGGGTCTTTACCGCGATGAAAACACAATCGTCAGCCAAGTTTTAATCGCCAAAGCGCAGATGCGCGTGATCGACACTCAAATCAAACAAGCCACAGACACAACCTACATTGAGCGCCAGGCTCGCGATAAAATGGATCTGGTTGGCGAGCACGATCTTATTTTCGTATTTCCAGAATAAATATTAAGCACCTATTGCAAAGCATCAGGTCTTGCAACCGCTTAGAGCAAAAGCTCTAATGAGAGCACTTATGAAATTAGAACATTTATCATTAGTTTTAGGTCTTACAAAAAACGAATTAAAACGCCGTTTAGAATTAGGCCAGATCGACCCTCAATTTTTAAATAAACAGGTGAGCGAATACTCACAAGAATTAAAGCTCGATGCCCTTTGCGACTCTTGGGTTGAACTAAGAAACGTTGAGCAATTTGATCGCTACGACAAGCAATTGCAAACAAACGAATCAATCATCAAACAGTAAAAATAATGCAACCCATTTTCATGACAACCTGACCTTCAAGAGGTAAGTTTTCTCGATGAAGAAAATCTATCTTGTTGATGTTAGTTCTATGTTTTTTCGTGCGTTTTACGCTATTCGCCCATTGTCTTCAACCAAGGGTGTTCCGGTTAATGCCGTTTACGGTTTTATTTCGATGATCATTAAACTTTTTAAAGAAAAAAACCCAGATCACGTGGTTTTTTGCTACGACCGTAAAGAGCCGTCATTTAGAAAAGATTTATACACAGAATACAAAGCTAACCGCACAACAATGCCTGATGATCTGCAAGTTCAAATGCCGTACTTAAAACAAGTGGCCGATTTATTTGGTATCGCCGATATCGAAGTGGCTGGGTATGAAGCCGATGATTTAATCGGTACGATCGCTGTTCAATCTGCCAAAGAAGGTTATCAAGTTTATATCGTCAGCGGAGATAAAGATTTTAGTCAGCTCGTGAATGAAAATATTTTTCTCTACGACACGATGAAAGAATTTGTTTACACCGCCGAAGCCGTTAAAGAAAAACACGGTGTTTACCCCGAACAATTCATCGATTTCTTAGCTATTACAGGTGATACGTCAGATCATATTCCAGGAGTAGCGGGCATTGGCCCTAAGGGTGCCCAAAAGCTGATTGAACAATTCGGAACACTCGAAAAAATTTATGAAAATATCGATAAAGTTTCTCCGGCGGGTATTAAAGAAAAATTAATTAAATCAAAAGACGATGCCATCATCTCAAAAAAATTAGTCACGATTGTCACCGATGTAAATACCGGTAAAACAATGGATGATTACATCGTAAAAGATTTTAAAACTGAAGAGCTGCGCGCTTTCTTACAAGAATTAAACTTTAAATCTTTCGAAAAAAGTTTATTAGGGGATGGCCAAGCCAATCTCAAAAAAGGTGACGGTCATAAAACTTCAGGTGCCGAGCCAAACTTTGCAACACCCGCAGCTCCAGGCCCAACAGTAGATGAGGCCACTACGACGGCAGCACCCATTGCTGCTGCCGCTTTAAAAGCTCAAGCCTGGGATTCTGCGCTTGTACAAGCTCGCATTAAGAATGAAAAGTTTTTCGTATTCACAGCGAATGCTCAGATTTGTTTTTGTTTTAATAATTTTGATTATTTCATAGCTCCACTTGAGCAGGCGCAATTAGATTATAAAAACTTAACGTGGTCAGGTTTTGATATTAAACAAGTCTGGTCAGATATAAACTTATCAGTTGAAGACGTATTAACAGCCCAAATTGATTGGGACATGATGCTTTTAGCTTACTGTTTAAAATCTCAAGATATGCTTGATCCTATTGAAGTGATCAAAGATTTTTTAAGCATTGATTTGAAACCTGAAGCTAAACAACAAGTAGATATCGTTAAATTAGCCGAAGCTTTCGTGCAATTATCCATCGTTGTGCAAACCGAAATTCGCGAAAAAGGCTTACTGCCAATCTATGAAAAATTAGAAAAGCCATTAATTCCAATTCTCTATGCGATGGAAAAAGTGGGTATTAAACTTGATATCGAAACATTAGCAGTTTTTTCAAAAGAACTCACTGATGATATTGCTAAATTAGAGACTGAAATTCACCAAATCGCCGGCGAAAAATTTAATATCGCTTCGCCAAAACAATTAGGCGTTATTCTTTTTGAACGTTTAGGTTTAGAGGCCCTTAAAAAAACTAAAACCGGTTATTCAACTGATAATGAAGTTTTAGAAAAACTAAATCATCCGATTGGTCTGTTATTAATGAACTTTCGTGAATTATCTAAATTAAAATCTACTTACGTTGATGCGTTACCTGAAATGGTCGACGCGAACTCTAGAATTCATACGCATTTTAACCAAGCATTTACGGCAACAGGTCGTCTATCAAGTACAGATCCGAATATTCAAAATATTCCGATCAAAACAGAAAAAGGCCGCAAGGTTCGCCAAGCTTTTATCTCAGATAGCGGTAAGAAGTTATTGTCTCTCGATTATTCGCAAATTGAATTACGTGTGTTGGCTCATATTTCTGAAGACAAAGGTTTAATTAAAGCCTTTCAAGATGATTTAGATATTCACTCGGCCACAGCCGCTGAAGTGTTTAACGTGCCTTTAAATGCTGTTACCAAAGAACATCGCCGTATCGCAAAGGCCGTCAACTTTGGTATCGCCTACGGCCAAGGAGCTTACGGTTTAGCCGAAGTTCTTGGAATTTCAAGAACTGAATCAAAAGATATTATCGATCGCTATTTTACAAAATTTAGCGGCATTAAAGATTACATCGCTTCAACAATTGAAGAAGCACATCAGAAAAAATATGTCGAAACACTTTTTGGTCGTCGCAGATATTTGAAAGAGCTTGAATCAACAAATGCGATGGTTAAAAAATTCGGTGAGCGCGCGGCTATTAATGCTCCGATTCAAGGTACGGCCAGTGATCTGATGAAGATGGCTATGATTGATGTGAATCGTTGGTTGGTTCAAGATAAAGCGCAGTTAACTTTATTATTACAAGTGCACGATGAGTTGATTTTTGAAGGTGCGCCAGATGTTTTAGAAACTAGTGTGGCGCATATTCGTGGCATCATGGAAAACGTGGCTAAGTTTAAAGTACCGTTGAAAGTGAATTCTTCGATTGGTGATAACTGGGATCAAGCGCATTAGCGCTATTCGGTTTCCCAGCCGACGACTCTTCCGCCTTCGAAGTAGACGAATCTTTTTTCTCTTTTGTATCCGCTGACTGTTGGTAATTCTCTGACGTATTTCCAGCGTTCGTTTTTGTAAATAGGATTTCCGCTGTGTTCGACTTGAGCGGGTTCGCCCCAGCTTTTACGAACTAATTCTTGGGTCATTCCCAAAGTGATATCTTGGGTTTCTGCTAGGGTTACGAAATCTGGATTTGTTTTGTCGCGGTTCCATAATTTATTGCGATTTACCCAGGCTTGGCGACCTTCTAATGAAGGCACTGATAGGTAATCGATTTTTTCTTGGTCGTTTGCAAAAAGTGGTAAAACTTTCGAGTAATTTAAACGCTCTCTTGGTGAATCTAAACCGCGTTCAAGTTGACGTAATTTACGACGAGTTAAAACATCTTTGCGTTCTGGTTCTGTTAATCCTTTGCGTGGATCAAGCCCAAGTTCATAGGCAAATTTATCTAAATCTTTATCTGAAAGGCGATCTGGATCTTTCGTTGGATCTGCCGAAACTGTTTGGCGCGCAGTCGCTTCTGTTTCATGAGTCGTGTCTGCGAGCTCGGGGCGAGAGGCCGTCTTTAACCAGTTGGCGCACGATGAAGTCATCATCATCAAACCCGAGGCGATAAAAGCGAAGAATAAAGATTTTTTCATATACCTATATCTTAAAATATCTATGTCTTAATGTGTTTTCTTTGTGTCTGGTTTTTCGTATTTCTAGACTAAGGTTTTGCAGATCTATAGACCTAGCTTTTAAAAAAATCCAAATGTAACCTAGAGAGGCATGTTAGATCTATTTAAACTGAAATTTGGCAAAGATATGGACGCAGACTCTGAAGAAGAGCTTGCAGACAGCTTACGATTTTTAGAAGACGTGTTAAACGAAGAAGATCCTGAATTTATGAAAACAGTCGGCGCGATCAGTATTGAAAATGCGGCCGTCGATGAATCATTAGTTGAAACTTCATCAGCCGTAAAAAAACCACATGCAATCGTTAAATTTTTCACAGCTCTTTTTGCTAAAGCTCAATCTCCGTTTTGGAGTGCTGTTGTAAAACCACTTTTAATTCATAAATACCCAAAACAAGCGATCTCATTCTGGGTCTTGTTAGTTGGCTTAGTTTACGGTGGGGTTAAATTTTATAAAGCCCACTTTTGGTCAGCACCATCACAATTATTTTTAACGTCATATGCTGACTTGGGTTTAGCTGTTCAAGATTACGATATGCTAGAGGCCGTAGAACCTTATTATGATAATGTTCGCTTTTCAAAAAATGTAATGTCGTTAATAAAAATGACGGCGAATCTTCGCCCCTCAGATAATTCATCGAATAACCCGATGATTTCTTTTGAAATCGTTATTCAAGGCGTATCAAATGAACCAATCGTAGAAATTAAAGATCGTGAAGCTGAATTTCGTGATTTAATTTTACGAGTCACCGAAGATTTTACTTATGATGATTTAGATACGGGTAATGGCAAACAAGCCTTAAGCGAATCGATCTTAGCCAAAATAAATGCGAACTTAACCGACGGCCAAGTTCGCAAAGTTTATTATAAAAATATCGTTATCAAACCTTAAATGCCTTCACATCAATATTGTAACTCTTAATACGGTCATGCAAAGTCGATTTCGGAATCCCCAAATCTAGAGCTGTTAACTTTTGATTACCATGATTTGCCGAAAGTCTTTTGATGATCATCTGTTTTTCGATTTCACGAATCACAGATAATGAAGGGGCGTTCGATGATTGCGGCATCGAATATCTTGTGCCACCCGCTGAATCCATCACAGAAGTTAAGCGATCACGTTTATTTAATAATAATTCGATATGATCTTCAGTGATATATTCTTTCGGGTAAAGCGCTGAGGCGCGCGCCACCAGATTTTTTAATTCACGAATATTACCAGGCCAGCTATGGCGGCGCAGATTTATAATCGCATTATATGAAAAACGCACTTTCATTTCGCGAGCAAAAATAAAAAGTAAATCATCAAAGTCTTCAAGACGATCCTTTAAACTCGGCACATCAATAGTAATTACATTTAAGCGAAAGTATAAATCTGCGCGAAATAAACCTTCTTCGATTTTTTGTTTTAAATTTTGGTGAGTGGCTGCGATGATGCGCACATCAGTTTTAATCGTGCGATCTGAACCGACAGGGCGAATCTCGGCATTTTCAATCGCACGTAATAATTTAGCTTGTAATGAATAAGATAGATCGCCGATTTCATCTAGAAAAAGTGTACCACCGCGAGCGGCCTCAAAAGCTCCTTTGCGATCTGCAATGGCTCCGGTAAAACTTCCACGTGTGTGGCCGAAGAGTTCACTTTCGATTAATGTTTCAGTTAAGGCTGAACAATTCACGCTAAGAAACGGAGCCTCACGGCGATGCGAAGATTGGTGTAAGTTTTTAGTTAAGACATCTTTACCTGTTCCTGAGGGGCCAAGCAGTAAAACGGGGTAGTTAGTTTCAGCCACGGATCCTAGAGTTTGTAATTGTTGATTCCAGAATTCAGATTTGCTTGTTAACGGAAAATGGTTTTTAACTTTTGTTAAATCATGAACCACAAAATCAGCGCTGCCTGCAGAAATTAAATCTCCATCAGCTAAAATACATTCAACGATTTGGGCGCTATTAACGAAGGTGCCTTGTTCAGAAAGCAGATCGCGAATCATCAATTTATTGTTTTTAACTTCGATTCGAAAGTGACGGGCAGATAGACCAGGTAATTGAACATGAATCGAGCAATTGCTATCGCTACCAATGTTGGCGTAATTATCGATGTCCCAGCGTTTCTGAGACCCATCTTGTAGTTCAATAACGTATTTCATTTTATCCCCTCGGTGTTAATGCCTGCGCGCAAGTTCTGCGGCGGCAAAAGGCTTATTTCAAAGGCTGAGCCACAAGCGCAAAGCTTTAAACTGCTTTATATTTGAACTGAAGTAAGGGATTCCAGTTTTTTAAAAAATGGCAAAAAATAATCTAGGATTTGAGAAATCACTTAAAAGGTCATAGTATAGACCATGCCCGTAAAACAAAAGAAAAAGCACAAAGTCACCTATATCAAGAGTGCCTTCTTGCCCGCTGATTATCCCGTTCACAAAAAAAAAGAAGTCGCCTTCGTTGGAAGATCCAACGCTGGGAAGTCTTCGTTGATCAATGCCATTTCTGGTTCTGATGTCGCGAAGGTGAGTAATACTCCCGGTAAAACTCGTTTGATTAATTTTTTCAACTTTGGTGAAAGTTATGTCTTAGTTGATATGCCTGGTTACGGTTTCGCTTCACGCAGTGGAGATGAAATTCGTGAGTGGACGCGAGCGATTGAAACTTACATCGATGAACGTGATGAATTAGTTGGTTTAGTTCTAGTTATGGATGTTCGCCGTGACTGGGAAGACGAAGAAAAAATGTTAATGCGTTTTGCGAACAAGGTGGGTCTTCCAGTTGTTGTTGCAATGACGAAGATCGATCGTTTAAATCAAAAAGAATTAAAAGAGCGTTTAGCGGCTATTAAGGCGCATGCGCACACGGATAAATTATTTCCAGTCTCTAGTACCAAAGAACAAGGTTACGACGTGATGGAAGATTACATTTATAAAGAATGGATTAAATAGCAATGAAGATTATTGCAGTTATTCCGGCTCGTTATGCTTCAACGAGATTTCCGGGTAAGCCTTTAGTGAAATTAAAAGACAAACCGCTGATTCAATGGGTTGTCGAGGGCGCAAAGTCTGCAAAATTAGTTCAAGAAATTTACGTCGCAACAGACGATCAAAGAATAGCTGATGTAGTTAAGGCCTGTGGCGGAAATGTTTTAATGACTCGCTCAGAGTGCCCGACAGGTACGGATCGTATTTTTGAAGCGACAAAAGATTTACAATTTGATGTGGTTTTAAATATCCAAGGGGATGAACCACAAATTACCGCCGAATATATTGATTTATTAGCGAAGGCTTTTTTAGATCAGCCCGGTTTAGATATGGCGACGCTTGCGCATCCAATTGCTTTGGAAGATATCGAAAATCCAAACGCAGTTAAAGTGATTAAGAATGCAAATAACGAAGCGATTTATTTCAGCCGTTTTGCAATTCCTTATTCGCGTGAAAAAGTGGGCGCACAGCCTGTGTGTGAAAAACATATTGGTTTGTACGGCTACACAAAAACTTTTTTAAATAAATTTTGTAACAGTGAACAATCAGCTATCGAAAAAGCTGAAAGTTTAGAACAGCTTCGCGCCTTGCATTTGGGTGCGAAGATTAAAGTTCTGTCAGTGAAAAAGCCAATCCAAGGAGTGGATACACCAGAAGATTTGGCGAAATTAGAGACCCTTTTGGCGAAGCCAAAAAGTTAAACAAATGCTTTCATAAGGAGATGAAAATGAAAATGGCTAAATCAAAAAAACGAAATCAAAAATTTATCTTTGTGACCGGCGGAGTAGTTTCTTCGATCGGTAAAGGTTTAACCGCAGCCAGCCTTGGTTCATTATTAGAATCTCGCGGCTTTAAAGTAACGATCATGAAATTTGATCCGTACTTAAACGTCGATCCAGGCACGATGTCGCCATTACAACATGGTGAAGTGTTTGTGACTGATGACGGTGCTGAAACTGATTTAGATTTAGGTCACTACGAGCGTTTTACAAATGCCGTGTTATTACGTGCAAACTCAGTCAGTGCTGGTCAGATTTATGATTCAGTGATCACACGTGAACGTAAGGGTGATTACCTAGGCGGAACGGTTCAAGTTATTCCGCACATCACAGATGAAATTAAATCTCGCGCTTATGAAGCGGCTCAAGGCAGTGAAATCGCCATCGTTGAAATTGGTGGAACTGTTGGTGATATCGAAGCCCAACCATTCTTTGAAGCTATTCGCCAATTGCGTTTAGATTTAGGTGAATCAAATACAGCTTTAGTGCACGTGACTTATGTGCCTTATATTGCTGTAGCTGGTGAATTAAAATCTAAACCTACGCAGCACTCGGTTAAAGAGTTACGTCAAATTGGTTTACAGCCTGATTTCTTAGTTTGCCGCAGTGAAAAAGAAATCGATGAAGCTTTAAAGGCTAAGATCGGTTTATTTTGCTCGATTAAAAAAGAACATGTTATTTCAGCGCAAGATTCTAAATCAATTTATGAAGTGCCATTAAAATTACACAGCGAGCGTTTAGATGAGCTCATAGTTGAAAGATTAGCGTTAAAAAAATCTAAAGCTAATGTTTCTGGTTGGCAGAAAATCGTTAAGATTCAGAATAATCCTAAAGCCACTGTGAAAATCGCAGTTGTGGGTAAGTATGTGGATCTTAAAGAATCGTATAAATCTTTACATGAATCACTAGTCCATGGGGCCTTAGCAAATCATGTGAAAGTTGATATTAAGTATGTCGATTCAGAAAAATTAAATGCTAAAAATGTAAAAGCACAATTAGGTGATGTGACCGGAATTCTTGTTCCTGGTGGTTTTGGTACGCGCGGTGTTGAAGGCAAAATTACAGCTATTCAATATGCACGTGAAAAGAAAGTTCCATTTTTTGGAATTTGTTTTGGTATGCAATTAGCGGCCATTGAATTTGCACGTAATGTGTGTGGCTTACATGATGCGACTTCGCGCGAATTTATCGGCGAGGGCACACGTGGTGGCAACGTCATTATCGATTCAATGGTTGAACAACGTGGCTTAACAGACATGGGCGGAACAATGCGCCTGGGTTCTTTTAGCTGTAAGCTATTTCCGAAATCATTAGCGGCACGTGTTTACAAAAAGAATATGATTCAAGAACGTCATCGTCATCGTTTTGAATTTAATAATAAATATTTAGATTTATTCTATAAAAATGGTTTACGTGCAACGGGGCTTAATCCTGAGCGTAACTTAGTTGAAATTATTGAAAATGCGAATCATCCTTGGTTTATCGGTGTGCAATACCATCCAGAATTTAAATCTAAGCCTTTAGAGCCGCATCCTTTATTCGCAGCTTTCGTAAAGGCCAGCAGCGGAAAGAAGAAATAGTCACGTCGAAGACGTGCAATAGTCGCCGAAGGCGATCGGAGTAGTTATGTCGAAAATTATCGAACGTGGTCAAAGTGTTTTAAAATTAGAAGCTGAAAGTATTTTAGGATTAGTTTCTAAAGTGAACGAAAGCTTTGAAAAAGCTGTTGAAATGGTTTTAGCCTGCAAAGGTAAAGTCGTTGTCACGGGTATTGGTAAATCAGGCCAAATCGCCCGTAAAATGGCGAGCACATTCTCAAGCACGGGAACGCCTTCATTATATTTGCATCCAGCAGAATCAAGCCACGGCGATTTAGGTGTGATCAGTGATGGCGACATCGTGATTGCACTTTCTTACGGTGGTGAGACTGCAGAATTAAATCATGTTTTAAATTTTATCTCTCGTCGTGATATTAAAATGATCGCCATGACCGGAAAACCTGAAAGTTCATTAGCTCAAGCGGCGAGTGTTCTTATTAGCGTGGCTGTTGAGCGCGAAGCTTGCCCTTTGAACTTAGCTCCGACATCTTCAAGCACAGCAATGCTTGCCATGGGTGATGCTATGGCGATGGCTGTTTTAGAAATGCGTGGTTTTAAAACTGAAAATTTCGCCGAATTTCATCCTGCAGGTTCTTTAGGAGCTAAATTATTAAAAGTAAAAGACGTGATGAAATCAGGTGCGGCTTTACCGATGGTAACCCCTGAAACTTCGATGAAAGAAATCCTTACAAAAATGACTCATCAAAATGTTCGCGGCGCAGCCGGTGTGACAAACACTGATGGCAATTTAGTAGGTATTATCACAGACGGTGATATTCGTCGCTTCTTAGAAAAAAATCAAAATCCATTTCAAGCCACAGCTAAAGATGTGATGTCGACGAATCCAAAAACAATCGACGCCTTAGAGTTAGCCGAAAAAGCCCTATTTTTAATGGAACAATTTAGAATCCAAATGCTCATCGTCCTCGATAAATCATCAGCAAAACCACTGCAACCAGTGGGAATGTTAATTTACGCAGATCTTTTAGCTGCGAAAATTAGGTAGGCCGTCCCTTTTTCGGGAGCGGCATGTCTAAAGTCGGCCGATACCCGTTAATATCACAGGGGATTTTGAACTCGCGCCTGCGCAGTGCTGATTTGATATTGCTTTCATGTTCATTTAAAAAAGGCTCGTTAAGCCATGCAAAATCAGGAGTTATAAGTAGCTCTTTGTTATAGAAAAAATCTGTAAGCTGCCAGCTGAATTTTTTTGAAGAAGAGTTCAGTGATGAATACTTATAATGTAATACATCGGTGCATAATCCAGCTCTTATAGGATTTCTAAATATATATTTAAGGGCATTCCAATAATAAGTTTCTTCAGAAATTAATGACCAATTGTAAGGGCCACCAAAAAAGTGATTAATTCTCGAGGATTTTTTATTAGCGTTTCTAGCAATTTCTCGTTGCAGGTAATTCATGACTAAATCCAGATTTGCGCTCGGTGTGCTTATCAAAAGATGATAGTGATTAGACATTAAAACAAATGCATGAAGTTTGCATTGGAACTGACTTTCAGCCTCAGCCATAGAATCTAAAAATATTTCCCATAGCGTGTCGGTATCAACGTAAAAAAATTCTTTATTATTTGAGCGGGCAGTAATGTGATAAGGAACTTCAGATGTTCGGATTAAATTTTTTCGTGGCATAGCTCTTACAAATGCAGATTTATCGCCAAGAATTATTCACGTAATTCAAATTGAGATGTACTAAAACGAAAAAATCCGACAAACATTTCGTCTGCCGGATTTTTTAACTCGTCGCTCCCGAAAAAGGGACGGCCTACCTAAAAATAAGTTGAGATGCCGACGACGGCTTCAACGCCTGTTGTTGTTACGGCGCCAGTCGCTGGGCTTGTGCGCTCCCATGAAAATACTAATCCGCCGCGAATACAGTGATCTTCGCTAAGACCGTACCATTTTGCAAATGGTCCGACAGTTAATCCCATCGAGTTAAATGCATCGGCTGATCCTTGTTTTGTTTGTGCGAAAACAAATTGGGCATCGCCAGAAAAAATTAAATCTGTGCCGATAATGTTCGGTTGAAAGTTGTAAGCTCCGAAAGCGCCGGCGCCCCAAGTGTAGTTAGGTTTAAGGCTGCCACTTTTTGAATAATCAAACGCAAGTACTGGGCCGTATTCGTACTGTTTTTTGTTCCAACCAAATTTTAAATCTGTATTGATCACCATTGTTGATTGCGCACCTGCCGTATCAGCTTTAGTGCTTGATAAGCTTAAGTCTAAACCCAGTAAATAATTGCGTGAACCTTTGCCTGCAGCGACAGGATCAAGTGAAACTTCGCCGTCAACTTTACCAACAGAATAACTTTCGCCAACTTTTAATTTTTCGCCAGTTTGTACTTCGACAATTGCGCGATTGCCTTTAACTTGAATTACGTTAAGTTGTTGCGCCTGTGAAATTGTCGCGCCTAAAAGGATCAGAATCGTAGATAACGCAGAAATTTTTAACATGTTGAATCTCCTTCTTCGATTGTGCAAGAACGCTGAAATATTGGGAATTAAAAACAGCTCGGCAGACAATCGTCCAGTTCATGTCATTAAGAATGATACATAACTCTTTTTTGCAGGACTTAGGTCGCTGAGTAACTAGGGTTATCTATGGCAGGTGTTGCCCCCTGCAGTTTTATTTTTAACAATGGTAACGTGGGCATAGATGTACAAAAATTAAAGAATATTAAGATGTTAGTTTTAGACGTTGACGGAATTTTAACGGATTGTCGTTTGTGGATGGACTCAAACGGGCAATGGAAAAGAATTTATTCCGTTCGTGACGGCGTTGGTATTAAAGCACTTTTAGAGAATGGCTATAAGGTTGCAATCATTACTGGTTCAACTGCAGAGGACGTTCGTTCAAGATCTAAAATGCTAGGGATTTCATACTTTTACGAAGGGGCTTTGAATAAAACGCCTTCGTTTGAAGATCTGCAAAAACAATCAGGAATTTTACCTTCTGAAATGGCTTATATGGGAGACGATTTTTTTGATCTTCCGATTTTGAACAACGTGCAGTTTTCTGCAACTGTTCCTGATGCTATGGAAGAAGTTTTAGAAGCAGTTCAATACATCACTAAACGCCCTGCCGGTAACGGTGCGGTTCGCGAAGTTTGTGATTTTATTTTAAAATATGGTTTTTATTCTAAAGGAAAAGTGTAGTGATGATTAGAAACATAATTTTTGTTCTTTTGTTTGCAAGCTTGGCCCACGCAGCTGATTCTGTTGAAGTTCCACTTGATGAATTAGCGCAAGAGTCGGTTTACCCGGTGTTTGATCACCCACAAAGTGTGAAAAACCGCAATGTCGCAACTCAAGGTCGTATCGATGTGGGTATTTTTGGTGGTTACGCCTTAACTGAACCAATCTATGACACGACAAAATTTGGTATCGCCGCGAATTACCATTTTTCTGAATTACATTCTTTAGGTGTTTTATATAGCCAAAATAGTTCGGGTCTTTCTAAAGACGCTGAAGCTTTAAAAGAATCTCACAATTTAGATTTTAATCGTGCACCAAAACCAACGAACACGATCTTATTAGATTATAACTTCAAACCTTATTACGGAAAGTTATCTTTATCTAAACTAGCTGTGATCAACACAACTATATATGCATCTGGTTCTGCGGGTATGGTGGCTTACGAAAATAAATCTTACCCTGCGGTTGCTGTGGGTCTGGGTGAAAGATTTTATTTTAATAGATCATTATCTTTAAAAACTGATTTACGTCTATTTATGCATCAAGCGCCGATTCCTTTTAAAAAAGGATCAATGTTAATAAGTAATCCAACACCGGCTCCTGACTCATTTAAAGAACGTCTTACTTACACGACTAATTTAGAAGTCGGCTTAAACTATTTATTTTAGGAGTGAAAAGTGAAAATTAATGGTATTTTTACAAAATTAATTCTTTTCGCGATGTTTGCTGGAATGACAGTCAACGCTAACGCGCAACAATCTTTAGACGACGATGAAATCGTAAGTGTTGAAGGCGTTTACACGAATCAACCGGCTGCTAAAGAAACAAAGCCTGCAGCTAAATCTGACGAAGAGTTGCCAGCTCAGTTAAAACAAAATACTCAAGGTGTAGATGTTAAAGATTTAAAAGATCTAAATCGTTTAGCGCCATTTAGTGAAGTTTCTGTTATTCAAAAGAAATTCATGCCGAAAACTCAACGTTTTCAGTTTTTCGCTGCTGGAAGTGTGATGACGAACACACCTTGGTATAACAACGTGGGTGCAAAATTAAACTTAAGCTACAATTTTACAGAAACTTTTGGCTTAGAGTTAAGCACGATGTTCATGACGAATTCAGAACGTGAATCGGCAAAAGAAATCAGAGAAGAGCACGGTTTAAAAGCCGAACAATTTATCTACACGAAAAGATACACGGGCTTAGATTTAGTCTGGAGTCCTATTTACGGTAAGATTTCTAACTTAAACGATTCAATCATTCCATTTGATATGTACTTCGCCATCGGTGGTGGTACATCAGCAACAAATGCAAAAGAAGGCAATGTGCCGACGATGCATTTTGGTTTAGGACAAATTTTTGCAATCACTAAATCAATGGCTTTTCGCTGGGATTACAGTTTCAACAGATTTTCAGGAACACCAGTAATTACAGATGCAACACCAGGTGCCGCGGCTCCTGAAAAAAGCAGTTATAACGATTTAGTTTTATCAGCAGGCGTTAGTTTCTTCTTTCCGGAGGCTTCATACAGATGATTAATTTAAAAACAACCTCACTGGTCCTAGCTGCAGCGATTGCTTTCACATCAATGGATGTGGCCTTCGCTCAAACTCACAAAGCAAAAAAAGCTAAACCGATTCCGCAGTCGTTTCAGCGCAAAGCAGCTCCTAAAGTTTATTCTGATTCAAAAAATTCGAATGCGCGTGGCCAAATTCAGGCGGCGATCACTCAGTTTAAGAATGGAAATTACCAAGCTGCTGCGAACACTTTATACGCGTTAACTAAACGTTCTGATCTATTAGCAGAACGCCCGCAATTGCGTTTGTACTTAGGCGAAGCGCTGATGGAACTTAATTTAAATCAAACGGCAGCCTTTCAATTCGTTGAATTGATTAAATCAGGTGACGGACGTTTTACTCGCCAAGCTATTGAAAAGTTATTAATCGTAACTGATAGATTAGGTGACGAAACATTATTAAATTACGCCATTCAGCGTATTGATGTGAATTCGGTTCCGACTCAACACAGAGAAATGCTTTTCTACCGCTTAGGTGAGATCAAGTCAGCTAATGGTGATTTTTCTCAAGCCGTGCAGTCGTTTTCTAAAGTTGGCCCACAAAGCCGTTACTACTTTAATGCAGTTTATGAGTTAGCTTTAGCACAAGCTGAAGCTAAACAACCTGAATTAGCTATTTCGACTTTCAAAAAACTTTTAAATGTTCGTGATAGTGCAAAAGTAACTGATACAAATAAAGTGGCTGCCATGATGGGTATTGCGCGTTCAATGTATCAGAAAAAAGACTTTGAAGGCGCGATTGATATGTATTCAAAAATTCCTCGTGATCACGTGATGTGGCATGATGCAATGTTTGAAAAAAGCTGGGCGATGTTAAGAGCCGCTCGTTTCCGTTCGGCATTATCTAACTTTCAATCACTTCATTCAAGCTACTATGAAGATTTTTATATTCCAGAATCATTACTTTTAAGATCTATTGTTTACTTATATATCTGTAAATACGACGAGATCGAAAAAGTATTAAGCCTTTATGAAAAACAATACGGCCCCGTGCAATCAAGTATTGAAAGCTATTTAAATTCAGGCAGAGCAGCTGAAAGCTATTACTCTGAAGTGGCTAAAGCTTACATCATGAGAAAAGAAGAAGACGTAACGAAAAAAACTGTTTTACCTTTAAAAGTTGTGAACAAAATTTCGCAAGAGGGTAACGTTCGTCGTTCGTTAGCTTACATTAAAAAACTTGTGGATGAGCAAAAATCAATTGAAGAAAATCCTACTTTTCGTAACGCGGCAGTGGGGCAATACGCTCTTAAAATCATAGCTAATCGTTTAAAAGGGGCTAAGGCTCTTACGGGCGATATGGTTAAAGCTCACTTAGAAAACATGAATGTAGAGCTTAAAGATTTACAAGAACAAGCAAGTTTAATCCGTTATGAAATGATTAACGGCAAAAAAGAAACTATTAAAAAACGTATCGCTGGTAAAGATCTAACAGATTTGCAAGTGGATGATAAACAAGATCGTTCATTCTACGTGCAAAATGGTTACGAGTACTATCCGTTTCAAGGTGAGTACTGGTTAGATGAAGTCGGAAATTATCACTATCTTGGAAAACAAAGCTGCGAGTAATATATGAAGAAAACGATTCAGTGGTTACTATTTTTTACAGCATTGATTAGCATTTTAGTCGCAAAGGCTGACTTGGCTCAGGCTAAAACTAAAGTTAAAGCTAAAACAGCAACGACGACTAAAAAAATGACCGTGGGTGAACTTCTAAGTAAAGTTCGCGAAGACAGCCGTGGTGGTAAAGTTCAATCGATGCAAAAAAACGATACAACTTTACCAGATGCTCAGTTTGCGTTTAAACAACAGCAGCAAACGAACTTAGCAACGGTAAAGCCACCGCGTTCAACAGAGATTTTAAAGTTTGAACCAGGTGATGACCAAGCTGAATACGAAAAAACTTTAGATCGTCAGATTCAAGAGCTTTACAAATTAACTAAAAAATTTGAAAACAGCCCAAATCGTGGTGAATTGTGGTTACGTTTAGCTGAGCTTTATGTTGAGAAATCAACTCTAGTAGATTCGCGCAAACAAGATAACTACGATGCGCAAATCCGTAATTTTCAAGAGGGTAAAACTAAAACAAAACCTAAATTAGATACAAAAGAATCACAGCAGTATAATCGCCGTGCGATTCAATTGTATGAATGGTTCTTGCGTGATTATCCAAACGACGAAAAAGTAAGCCAGGCTTTATTTTTCTTAGGTTACAATTACTTCGAATTAAATGAACCGAAAAAAGGCGCTGAGTATTACGACCAATTAACTCATAAATACCCAAATTCACCTTTCGTAGGTGAAGCGCACTTTGCTTTAGGTGAATACTATTTTGAAAACGAAAGATGGGCTGATGCCTATAAAGAGTATTCAAAATTAATTAAAGACAAACGTCACCGTTTACATGCTTTCTCATTATACAAAGGTGGCTGGTGTTTATACCGTTTAGGCAAAACTGAAGAAGGTATTAAATACTTAGATTTTATTATCAAATTAGATGGCGAAAATTCATCACGTAAAAAATCAGTGCGTAGAACTAAGTTAGAAGGCGAAGCATTACGTGACATCGTTGTGTTTTTCTCAGATATAGCTGATACAAAACGTGCGGTGAACTATTTCAAAAGTTTAAACTTACCTGATGGCAATAATTACATCGAAAAATTAGCTTATTATTACGCTGATAAGGGCGGAAAAGACGCTTCTCGCGATGTATTTAGAATGCTTATCAATGAAGATCCAACTTCGAAAAAAGCTTTTGAATACCAATATCAAATTGTTCAAAATTACTTTTATTCTAAAAATTCTCCACAGTTTAAAGAAGAATTATACCGTTGGATCAACGACTTTAGAAAAGATTCGACTTGGGCTGAACGCAATAAAGGCGATCAGACTTTCTTAGAGAATTCATATAAATTACGTGAACAAACTTTAAGAAATTACATTTTACAACAGCATCAAACAGCGCAAAATTCTCGTGCAGCTTATTCACGTCAATTGGCTTTAGATGGTTACCAAATTTATTTTCAAGAGTTTTCTGATTCTCCGCAAGTGTCAGAAATGCACTTCTTCTTCGCTGAATTACTTTACGACATGAATAAGTATGAAGAGGCTTCAACGCACTATTTATGGGTGGCTGAAAATGCACCGAAAAGTAAATATGGTGCTAAGTCTGCGCAAAACTTACTTCTTTCGATTGAAAAAGCTCTTCCAAAAGATGAAGAGTTAGCAAAACGTAAAGGTGATTCAATTGAACCGATTCAAATGGATCCAAGAGTTGAGAAATTCTTAAAATCAGCGCAATGGTACACTGAAAAATTTCCGAACTCAGAAAAAATGGCTGAAATTAAATTTCGTATGGGTCGTTTATACTACCAATCGAATCACTTTAACGAAGCTGAAGTGATCTTTAAAGAGATCGTAGCGAAATACCCTAAAACAAAATACTCAGAGTATTCGGCCAATCTTTTATTAGATATTTACAATCTTAAAAAAGATTTCGTGGGCTTAGAAAAAATGGGAACTGAATTATTACAAAATGATTCAATCTCAAACTCTAAAGCCGGTGCAGATATCCGTAACGTTTTAGAGCGCGCAAGCTTTAAAAAGGGTCAGGATTTAGAAGGCGAAAAACAGTATTTACAATCAGCTGAGCAGTACAATGCTTTCGCGGTTCAAAATCCAAAATCTGAATTAGTTTCAATGGCGTTATTTAATGCCGGTGTAAACTTTGAACGCTCTGGTAAAAACTATGAAGCGATTCAAAACTACAAAAAGACTTTAACAACAAACGATAAAAATTCTGAAACTGTGAAGCCAAAAGCGCAAAAACTTTTAGCTAAGCTTTATCAGGATGCAGGTCAGTTTGAAGAGTCAGCTAAGTTATTCAAAAAAGCAGCTAGCGATAATCCAAAAGATTCATTGGCTCCGAATTACTTATTTAATGCAGCTGTTATGTATGAAGCTTTAGGTAATAACAAAGAAGCTATTCACACATATAATGAGTTTTTAAAGGTGAATAAATCAGGCAAAGAAAGCTCTGAAACACTTTATAACTTAGCTGAATTAATGCGTAAATCAAACAGCCCAGGCTGGCAGTCGAAATATCGCGAATACGCTGAATCTGCTCATGATTCTTCTAAACGTGTGGCTGCGTTTTATTACGGTGGCAAAGACGAAGAAAATAAAGCGATCGCGGTCTACAATAAATTACGTCAATCTGAAAGATCAGATGCGGCTCAATACATTGCTAAGATTAAACTTCGCAATGCGGGTGTAATGTATAACGAATTAGTGGGATTAAGAATTCCGGCTGATCCGAAAAAGCAAAAGTCGATTGTTGATAAAAAATTAGGTTTAGTGACTAAGCTTGGTGAATTGTTAACTGAAACAATCAAATTAGATTCAGCTGATGAAATCGTAGCCTCATTAGATTTATTAGGTGCAACGAATGAACACATTGGCAGCGCCATTGTCAGCGCGCCGGTGCCTGCAGGTTTAAATGATGAACAGAAAAAACAATACGCAGCTGGTATTCAAAAAATCGCTGATCCATTCTTGAAAAAAGCGGATGACAGTTATAAAGCCGCAGTTGAACGTGGTCGTGATTTAGATGTGTATAACGATGCGTACAAGCATGCGTTAGCTCAAGCCGCAGCTAAAGACAGTAAATCTATTTACAACGGATCAGAACTGTCTTCAGAATCCCGTTTAATCCAATGGGTAGGGGGAGATAAATAATGAAACTATCTCAATTAACTAAAGCCTTAGTGTTTACATTACCATTGGCCTTCATGGTGGGTTGTGCTTCGTCAGAAAAAACTTCAGAGAATAATAGATCTGAAAGTGAAGTCACAGATGCTACGTCTAAAGTGAGTGGCCCTCATACTGAACTGAGCGGTGGTTTAAAGAAAAACGGAGCAGGCAGCGTGAATAGCGCAGCCTCTGCGAGTGATCGTTTAACTGAAGCCATTCGTGCGCAAAATGACGATGCTATATCACAAGCTACGACTGAGATCTTAACGCAAAATCCAAAAGATTTACGTGCATTGAACGCTTTAGCGATGGTTTATTACAAACGCGGTCGTTATGAAGCGGCTGAGTACTTGATAAATAAAGCAATGGTGATCGATAAGAACCGTGCCGAGCTTTACAGTAACATGGGTTTGATTCGTATGGCTCAAGGTGAAAAGCGCGAAGCAATTAAAGCTTTTCGTAAAGGTTTAGAATTAAACAATGACGATGCTGTTATTGGTGCGAACTTAGGTTCGATTTACGTTAAAGAAAAAGATTATTTAAAAGCAGAATTAGCTCTAGAAGTTCCTGTTCGTAAGGGAACAAAAGATATGAAAACTTTGAATAACTATGCAATTGCTTTAACAGGCACAGGAAAATACGACAAAGCATTATCAATTTATGAAACGCTGATGAAGGATAATCCTGGTCAGCGCGATATTATGTTAAACTATTCAATCTTGTTGATTGATCATAAACAAAAATATCGCGAAGGAATTGATGTTCTTAATAGACTAAAGTTTGTAGGGGCGCCCTCAGAATCCAGAAATCTAATAAAAGATTTGGAATCAAAGGCAAAAGCTGGTTTAAAATAGTATGACGAGGTCGTTTATGTTCCGATCACATATTGCGTTAATTGTAGGTTTAGCAACTTTATTGGTTGCGAACGTATCATTAGCGCAAAACTACAAGTTGAAAGCAGGGCAAAAACAAACCCTGAATTTCGAAGATGAATTAGTAGAAGGTTCTGCGCAAAAGCCAGAGCTATTTTATTTATTTCAAAAAAAGAATTTCAATTACACTCGTTTAATTAAACTGAGAGAAAACTTTTTACCTGAAATGAGAAAAACATCTGAGGACATTCAAAGACTTAAGGGGGGACGTTGAAATCTCCACTAATATTTAGAGTATTCAAGAATAATCAAATTCACTTCGTTAAGCAGTTTATCGATAAAGATCAAATTGTTTTCGGAAGCAGCCTTGATTCAGGTGCAGAAGTTGACGTCGATTTAGAATCGAAAGAAGTTTCTGCGATTCACTGTTTAGTTGAAAAACGCGGAACACAGTACCATCTATGTGACTTAGGTTCATCGCAAGGTACTTACAAAAATGGCCAAGTGGTTTTAGACGAACCAATTAATACCAACGATGAATTTCAAGTTGGTCCATTTAAAGTTGTATTCTTTGTTGGTGTTCCTAAGCCAGTTCACAATCAAGAGACAAGTTCAGAGATCGTTGTTGCTGCTAACAGTAAACCAACTGAAGCTCCGGCAAAAACTACGGCAGTGGTCACTCCACCGCCACAGGCTCCTCCGGTTGTAACAGCACCACCAGCTCCAGCAGCGCAGGCTAAGCCTACGATCAATGCGGCGTTTGTTGGTCAACGTGCGGTGAAAAACCAATCGTTTGCGAAATCTAAAAAAGGTAAAAATAAAAAAACTTTTGCTCCAGCTTCTGAACATCAACATATCAATGAGTTCATTAAGCCGGGTCATGGAAGTTCTGTTGATGTGATCGTGTCGTGGAAAGAGCGTGTGTTATCAACTCACCATTTCGAAGCGAGAGGTCAATATAAAGCTGGTCCTGAGCAAGTGATTCAATTACCTGCAGGCGCAACTCCAAAAGATTGGGTGATGTTAGATTGCACTAACGGTGTAACAGTTCGTTTATCAAGTGATATGAAAGCTGAAGTTCACCGTGCGGAAAACATCATGGTGTTATCTGAAAGCAATTATAAATTACAGCAAAATGAAGTTCTTTTTATTACGTTAGCAAATGGAATGCACTTAGCGATTCGTTTTGCTCCGAAAACAAAATTGATTCCGTTAGATTCTCCGTTGATTTTAACATCTTCAGAATTTACAGGAATTTTAGCAGCTTTAATTTTTGCTGTGTTATTAAGTTTAATCATGTCAGTCCTTGCACCGAAAGACTCTGATAAAGAAGAAGAAGTGCAACGTGTGGCGCAGGTTATTTTTAATAAACCACCAGTTCCGGTTAATCCACCGGTGGTTGTAACTCCGCCGCCGACTCCACCTAAAGAAGTTCCTCCTCCTAAGCCGCCTGAACCACCGAAAAAAGTGGCTATCACGGATAAAGCTCAGGAAGTAAAATCTAAAGGTAATCCAAATAAAGTTGAACAAAAAGCACAAGCTTCACAGTCTTCAGGCCGAGCAAATGAAGTTAAGCCGAAAGATCCTAAAAACAAAACCAAAATGTTTACCTCAACTAAACAAGGTGGCGCAGTTAAGACGGGTAATAAAGCTGGAGCAAACGCACAGTCTAAAGAAAAAGATCCAACGAATTCAGGATTACTTTCTGCTTTCGGATCAGGTGGCGCACGTTCTAAGTTAGATAAAGCGTACTCTGGATCAGGCGAAGCTTTAGGAGCTGGTGAAAAAGCAACGGGTGCTTCTGGTTTTAATGAAAACCGCGCCGGTGATGATTTAGGTTCTAAATTTAAAGACACAGGCGCTGGCGGTAAAGGCACAGCAACTCAAGGTATCGCAGGCGTGGGCACAAAAGGTGGCAACGGTTACGGTACAGGATCTGTGGGATCAGGATTTGGAAATAAAGATTCAGTAGCTATTCAAGCGGGTGGAGCAGAAGAAGAATTTATCGGTTCAATCGATAAAGAAGCTGTTCGTCGTGTGGTTCGTTCAGCGTTACAAGCTTTCAAAGCTTGTTACGATCGCGAATACAAAAAAGATACGAAGCTAGAAGGTAAAGTAGTGATCTCGTGGGAAATCCATGAAAAAGGGGTCGCGAAAAATGCTCGAGTAGTTAAAGAAAAATCGACTCTTGATAACCCAGCAGTCGGTGAATGTGTTCGTGCAAGATTAATGACTTTAAGATTTCCTGAGCCACCGGCCGGATCAATGGCAGAAGCCGTTTACCCGTTCTTGTTTCAGGGACAAAGATAATACGAGGAGAGTATAAGTGGAACCAACAGCAGCAGTAGCAGTAGCAACAGCAACAGTAGATAATGTGAATCCGATCGTTCGCGCATTCAGCGAAGGCGGAAGCGTCATGTACGTGATCGCATTTATCGCGGTATTAACAGCAATTTTAGTGGTTGAGAGATTTATGACTCTTAAATCATTACGCGTAGACAAAAAAGAATTTGCGGATCAAGTTTTTCGCATGATTATTGGTGGCGATATCAGACAAGCCATTTCTTTTTGTGACTCACGCCAAACTCCTTTGTCTAACACAGTGAAAGCTGGTTTAGTTGGAGCTTTAAATAAAAGACCAGATGAAGAAATTCAAGTAGCGATGGATGCAGCGGTTATGCGCGAAATGCCAAAGCTTGAAGGTTGGACATCATTCTTAGCAGTATTTGGTAATATCTCGGTTCTAGCGGGATTATTAGGTACTATCTTAGGTATGATCGGTTCATTCCGCGCGGTATCTTCAGCAGATCCTGCAACGAAAGCGACATTACTTTCTCAAGGTATCTCGCATGCCTTAAACTGTACGGGTTTTGGATTATCGGTTTCAATCGTAGCTATCGTAGCTTACGGTTTATTCCAACATATGATTCAAAAATCTGAGAATGAAATGATCGAGACAAGCATGTCACTAATGAACTTAGTAGCTGCTAATCGCGATAAAATGAAAGACTAATTGAATAATAATTTTACGTATACTTTAGAGGTAACGCATGGCTCATATTGAAACCGGTGGCCGGGGACGAAGTACAAATTTTGATCTGAATCTAGTTCCGTTCATTGACTTAATGTCAGTGTTGATCACCTTTCTTTTGATCTCTGCGGTATGGACTCAAGTTTCGATGATTCAATTAGGCGCTTCTTTCGCATCGCCAAAAGATCCGAATCAGCAGGTGATTACTCCTCCACCTCTGACAGATTTAGTTTTACGTTTGGATATCAAAGCAACAGGTTACGTTCTTTATGTTGGTAAAGACGTACGCGCGATTCCAATGGTAAATGGTGAATACGATAAAGAAGCACTCGTTGCTGATTTAGAAAAAGTAAAACAAATGTATCCAGATAAGGGTGGCATCATGATGGCCATCGAAAATGAAATTAAATACGAACACGTAGTCAGCGCAATGGATTTAGGTTTACGTGCTGGTTTCGCTCCTGAGTTATTAACTGGAGGACCGAACTAATGGCAATTTTTAAACCCGGCCAAAGACATCGATATCACAGAATTTTAAGTCGCCGCGGTGGTAAACGTTCGGTTACGGCCGTTCTTTCATTAACTGCGATGGTTGATATGTTCACCGTGTTAGTGGTTTTCTTATTACAAAACTATAACACAACGGGTGAAATTCTTTATATTCCTAAAGAAGTCACACTTCCTAAAGCAGCTCGCGTAAATGAATTAAAGCCAGCGGTTGTAGTGACAGTGTCATCGAAAGAAGTCTTAATTGACCGCACTCAAGTGGCTACGTTTGCAGAAGTGCAGGCGCAAGTTGAATGGGTGATCCCTAATTTACGTGACCAGGTTCGCGTTTTGTTAGAAAAAGCAAAATCTGAACAAGATGCTAAATTGCAAAATAAAATCCGTAACGTTGTTGATAAAACTGTAGGCAATGAGGAAACTGACCCCAATGCATGGAGACGTGTGACATTGCAGGCCGATAAAGATATGGATTACTTAACTTTGAAAAAAGTGATGTACTCAATCTATGAAGCAGGCGGCGGACCCATCAACTTTGCAGTAGCAAAAGAAGCAGAAATTAAAGCTAATGATAAAGCTACTCAGGAAGTTAAAACTCAATAAAATATCGATCTTTATCGCCGTGGTGGTGGGCCTGATTTTCGTTCAGGCCTTATTAATGGCCCCACAAGATATTTCTCCGTCTGAAACTTCAGCGTCGAAGCAAAAAGCAGCCAACGAAAAATCAAAAGAAGAAATCGAAAAGTTAGCCGCAAATGGCAAACGTCGCGCCGTCGAACAAAAAATGGTGGGAGTTCACTTAGTCGAAAATTCAAACAACGCCAAAGGTTGGGAGCTGTATGCCGATGAAGCGACAGGTTCTAGTGACGAACTTTGGGTTCTAAAAAAAGTAAAAGTTGAATTCTATAATGAAAACGAATCAAGCTTCGTCGTGTCTGGTGACGTTGGTGAAATCAATGGCCAAACCAAAAACATGGTTATTCGTGGTCAAGTGGTTACGCAGAGTACGAATGGCTATCAGTTTGAAACCAGTGATTTAAATTATATCGCTGAAAGTAAAATGTTAACCAGCGATAGTGCGGTTCGCATGCTTGGGCCTGAAGATAAAAACGGCCCTGGATTTAATTTAAATGGCCAAGGTTTTAAGATCGATCTGGCCAAAAATAAAATGTATATCGAATCAAATATCGAAGCCAACAAGGCCATGGATAATAAAACTTTTCGCGTAAGTTCAAGTGCCGCTGAGTTCTCGAATAAAAATCAAGAAGCCCTGTTTTCGGGTAATGTGAATATGAAATTCGATAAAACCACGATCACAGCTCCGCAAGCTTTTTTTAAATATTCTGAAAAACAAAAAGCTTTAGAGTCGATTTTACTGAAAGATCAGGTTGTTTTAAAAGACGAAGGCAAAAGCGCTGTGTGTCAGGTGTTACTAATGAATCTGATCGAAGACACAATGACCTTGAGTGGTCATCCCAAGGTCCAGATGGGCGAGGATGAAATTCAAGGTGAAGAAATCGTCTTCCTAGAAGGCGGAAAAAAAGTTAAGATGAATAAGGTCAAAATTGACTCTAAGAAAGTGCAATAAAAAACGATGGCTGAAACTTCACCGAGTACCTTATCAATCAAAAATATTTCTAAGAAATATGATCAGCGTTTAGTCGTTAAAGATGTTTCGTTTGAAGTGCACTCGGGTCAAGTGGTTGGCCTCCTTGGGCCAAACGGCGCAGGTAAAACCACATCTTTTTATATGGTGGTGGGCCTTGTTAAATCTGATTCAGGTTCAATCACATTAAATGCTTTAGAAATTTCTGATTACCCGATGTATAAACGCGCGCGCGCGGGTTTAAGTTATTTAGCGCAAGAACCAAGTATTTTTCGTCGCATGAGCGTTGAAGATAATATCCTGGTGGCCTTAGAAGCCCATGGTTACAATCCTCAGGAGCGCCGCGAAAAACTTGAGAGTCTATTGCAAGATTTTCGAGTCAACCATATTCGTGAATCTTTTGGTTATGCTTTATCTGGTGGTGAACGCCGCAGAGTGGAAATTGCTCGTGCATTAGCTGGTTCGCCGCATTTTCTATTGTTAGATGAACCGTTCGCAGGTATTGATCCTATTGCAGTTGGTGAAATCCAAAACATCATTCGCGATTTAAAAGCTAAAGGTATAGGCGTTTTGATCACCGATCATAACGTGCGTGAGACACTAGGTATTTGCGATTATGCTTATATTTTGAAGGATGGGATTATCCAAGTCAGTGGAAACTCTGAACAAATTGCTACATCAGAGATTGCACGTAAGTTTTATTTAGGTGAAAATTTTAAACTGTAAGTTGTGGTTATTTAATTTAATCAGGGAATGAGTTAGTAAATGGCAATGAAGCAAACAATGAATCTAAGTCAGGGCTTGGTGATCACACCACAGCTACAACAAGCGATTAAGTTGTTACAAATGTCACGCCTTGAACTAGAATCTCAAGTTCGTAACGAATTAGAAGAAAATCCAATTTTAGAAGAAGCCGAAGTTTTAAAAGAAGAAGACTTCGAACGCACTAAAGAAGCCGCTGCTCAAGTTGAGGGTGGTGCGGATACAAACACTGAAGCGCAAACTCAAGAAGCGCAAGATCCGCAAAAACAAGATGAATTCGAATGGGAAAACTATTTAGAAATCCAACATAAAATGCCTCGTGAAGCTTCTTCAGGTTCTGAAGAAATCATGAATTATGAAAATGTGATTTCAACAGTTCAAACATTGCATGATCATTTATACTGGCAAGCCAAAATGGCTGGCTTTTCTGAAGATGAAGAAAGAGCCGCTGACGCGTTAATCGCTTACATTGATGACGATGGCTATCTTAAAACTCCATTAAGTCAAATCGCTGAAGAAGAACAAATTCCGTTAGCAGATTTAGAAGATACGATCGTTCAAATTCATGAATTTGACCCTGCTGGTGTTGGCGCTCGTGATTTAAAAGAGTGTTTACTCGTACAAGCAAGACACATTGAAGAAGACACGACTGATCTTGTGACTTTGATTAATAATCATTTAAAAGATTTAGAAAAAAAGAACTACGATGCGATCGCCAAAGCTTTACAAAAGCCGATGGAAGAAATCATCGATATGTGCAAAATCATTTACGCCATGGATCCTAAACCGGGCCGTGCGTATGCAGGAAACGACACTCACTACGTAACACCAGATGTTTACGTGTACAAAGTGGGCGATGATTTTTCTGTTTCATTAAACGAAGATGGTTTACCTAAATTAAGAATCTCAAATTACTACCGTAATATGTTAAAAGGCGGCTCTACACCAACGGGTGATGCAAAAGCGGCTGACTTTATTTCTGATAAATTAAAATCTGCGGTGTGGTTAATTAAATCAATTCACCAACGCCAAAGAACGATCTTTAAAGTTTCTGATTCAATCGTTAAACACCAACGCGAATTCTTTGAAAAAGGAACAGCGTTTTTAAAACCGATGATCTTACGTGATATCGCAGCCGATATCGGTATGCATGAATCAACGGTTTCACGCGTAACGACAGCTAAGTACATGCACACACCGCAAGGTATCTTTGAGCTTAAATACTTCTTTAACTCGGGTATCGCTTCAACAGACGGGGATGCATTAGCTTCAGAAGCAGTTAAGTTAAAAATCAAAGAGTTAGTGGCTAAAGAAGATCCTAAAAAGCCATTATCTGATCAAAAATTGGTAGATTTACTTAAAAAAGATGGCGTAGACATCGCCCGCCGTACGGTCGCTAAGTACCGCGAGGTTTTAAGAATCTTGCCATCATCTCAACGTAAAAAAATGTTCTAGTTTCTTTTGAAGAGCGAGAGGGGTATCGGTCACACGTGCCCTTTTTCCGAATTTCGAAACAGTTCGGCGTCTAAAAGACATTAGCTCGACATCAACGCCTTTACCACTGATCAACCATTTGCAACCTCCCGCTCTCGGAGGTTCTTCATATGGGTATCGGTCACCAAAACCACAAAAATAAATCTTGGCTCAAAGGAGTCACTTTAAGCCATGGGGGAAGTCTTCGGCAAAAGCGCAAGGGACGCGGGTTTCGTCCGCTGTCGCCGAGTAAGCCTGTGCATCTTGTTCTAAAAGCCAATCGATTTCATATGCGCTCTGGATTTAGATCTCCACAGGCTCACCAAATCGTGGTGCGAGTTATCAAGCGTTATGCAAAAAGATTTTTTATCAATGTCGAGCAAGTGGCCATTTGTGGAGATCACTGTCATTTGTTAGTGCGTCTTTCTCGTCGTGCACAGGGGCAGCATTTCTTTCGCGTTGTTGCTGGTCAAATCGCGCAAGAGTTTGGAAAACAAGGTCTGTTAAAAAGTGTGACCGGTACCCCAAAAGCGTCGAAGAAAGTGCAGGTCAGCAGCCCTAAGTTGTGGTTGTTTCGGCCATTTACGCGTGTGGTGAAGGGCTTTAGGGCTTATAAAATTGTTAGGGATTATATTCAGCTTAATAAAAAAGAGGCTGAAGGTAAAATTGCTTATAAAAAAGAGCGTTTAAAGGGGCTGACCTCCATAGAGTATGCCATGTTGTGGAGTTCTTGATCGCCGTTGAAAGTTCGGTTAGGTTGGGGCTATGAAATCTTATCAAAATTTAATTCGTGATGTGGCTGATTTTCCAATTCCTGGAGTAATGTTTCGTGATGTAACGCCGTTGTTACAAGATGCTCAGGCTTTTAGAAATGTAACTGAAGATTTTGGTAGTTTAATTAATTTAAATGAAGTTGATGTTTTCGTAGGTATTGAATCTCGCGGATTTATTTTTGCGGCAGCCTTAGCTGCGCATTATAGCAAAGGATTTTTACCTTTACGTAAAGCTGGTAAATTACCGCCGCCAACGATTAAAGAATCTTATAAACTTGAATACGGTGAAGCCACATTAGAGATCGCGCCAACACTAAAGCCATTGCGCGCTGTGATCGTAGATGATGTGTTAGCGACAGGTGGAACTTTGAAAGCTTCTACGAGCCTTTGTGAGAAAGCCGGATACAAAGTCACTGACATTTTAGTTTTAATTAATCTAACGTTTTTAAATGATATGAAATTTAAAAACGAACCGATTAAATCTTTAATCACTTACTAAGACTATTTACGTTTAGTTTTAGCCTTGGCTTTTGCAGGCTTAGCTTTCGCTTCGGAAGGCTTTGGTGTTGGGTCTGTCCAGAGCTCAACGCAATCTGTATTACCTAACGAACGACCATCTACTGACGCGCTTACGCGGCGTGAATTCATAAATTTACCCATGCCTGAAGTGTAAAAATGCACATTCTTCATTTGCGGTGAGCGAGCTTTAAATTGTGTCGGGTATAAAACCGCTTCAGTGGCGATGCGAACAGCGTTTTTCCAGATGGCAGCTTCTTCGGCGCTGGCTGAATCTTCTTTCCAGAAGGGCTTTCCTAATTGCGTAGGTGGGCATAAACTTTGGTGAAGTGGGCCGTTATCACTTTTACCTGTCCAGTTATTAAATTTTTCTGGAGTCGTTAACAGCTGAGTTAATTTTGGTATTGGCTGATTCGTGCGACTAGTATTTGTTGCCGTGTATTCATCCCATTTATCTTCGTTATCTAAGCGGTTTAAAGCCACACGTGCTACGGCCATCGGGTATTGTAAACCTTTTTTAAAACAGCCACCCATTTCACCGTAAAGAGTTCTAGCTAAGGCATCGATGTTGATAAGATCAGCTTGTGTCATTGGCTTATTAGTTTCAGTTTTTAATTTAGGTACAGCTTGCGAACGAATTTTTGAAACAACAAGCGCATCATAAACATTTGAGCTCGGTAAATTTCTTGGTTCAGACGTTGGCGGAGACACTAAACATTTACCAACAACTTTTGAAATTTCATCGGCAGCAGTAACAACAGTTTGATTTTGTTGCCCGCGTAGAATTTGATCCATTGTCGGTAGAATTTTTTTCACCGGATCAGCCGTAGGTGGGCAATCTTCAGATAATTTTTTAAGATTCGTAGAGTACACGGGAGCTTGTTTTTTAGCTGTTAAAGTATATTTCGGAAGATAACCTGTATCTTCTTTTTCGATAGTTTTCACCGTGCCGTCAGCACTTCTGACTTTTTTAGTATAGTGAAACCAAACTTTAACAAAAGTTTCATTTACTTCTTTACCAGAAAAAGGATCAGTGATTTTATGTTTTTCATCAGGGCCAATAATTTTAATGGTGGCCTCTTTGCCTGGCCAACCTAAGGCTTCTTGACAGTAGACCGCACCGTTAACATCTTTAACGCGCGTACAGTTTTTCCAGTTTGCAGTGGGTGTGCTAAACACTGTAACAGTGTCATCGTCATCTTCTAGATTTCCTAGATAAGCATCAATGGGTGTGAATTTTGGTTTTGTCTGTACATTTTTATTTGCGGCATAAGTTGTAACACTTACTAAAAACAAAATCAGAACGCGAACAAAGAGCTTCATTATTTACCAGGTTCTTTCCACATCTCGATGCAATCAAAATTTTCTAACGGACGATCATTCACGAACGGAAAAACCTGAGCGTAATCTTTGTACTGACCCATGCCCGAGGTATAAAAATTAATATTTTTCATCGCCGGTGAGCGCGTTTTAAATTTGGACGGAAACATCACAGCTTCAGTGGCAATGCGTACAGCATTTTTCCAAATATCAACTTCAGCTTGGCTGGCTTTATCTGTTTTCCAGAAAGGTTTATTCACAGTTCGTGCAGGGCATAAGCTGTGATGAAGAGGGCCATTCACTTTACCGCCGTCATACGCTTTCCAAACATTAAATTTTTCTGGCGTTGTTACGATACGAGTTAATGGCGGAACGCTGGCCATTTTGCGTTTTACTTTGCTGCTTGTCCATTCTTTGAAACGTGATTTATTTTCTAAGCGGTTGACCGCTACAAGAGCTGCAGCAATTGGATATTGTAATCCTTTTCTAAAACATTTACCCATCTCGCCGTAAATTGTGCGCGCTAAAGAATCGATATTCATCAGATCTTCAAAGGTCATCGGTTTCATTTGTTCATTCACTAAACGAGGAATTTTTTGTTTTTTTAATTTATTATAAACGTAAGAATCAAAAACATTATCTTTCGATAATTTTTTGGGCATCGCCATCGGGTTAGCCAGTGGGCATTCGCCAACCAGTTCGTAAATTTGCGTCGCTGTTTTTAAGGGGTTCATTTTTTTCGGAACAACAACAGCTGCAGGCATACGGCTATTGCTTTCTTCTTCAATTGAAAAGAACGCGCTTTGATTTTTTTCTGATAATAAATACTTAGGTAAAAAACCTTTGCCAGTTTTAAATTTATTCGGGCTTTGCGAATCTAAATATGAATACTCAACCGGCACAAAAAGTTCTGTGACTTCATCATCATCAAAAGGATCATTCATAAACCCTTTAAATTCTGCACCCGTAATTTGAACTGTGGCTGAACGATTTAAAATTACAGATTCTTGTTCGGTACATTTTTTTTGTTGGCAATTGTAAATCGGTGTACCGCTATCATCGTCTTCTAATGTCGATAAATATGCGGTCTTGCCGCTAGCCATAGCCAGTGCCGAAAACACTAAAAACGGGGTTATGATGAAGGCTGAAGTTAAGCTCTTTTTCACAATATCTTTATCGGAAAAACTAAGCCTGGCATTGATTAAATTCACACTTTTGTCTGTGATTTTATGTATTTAGTGTCTCAGACTCGAACGCTGTGTGTGCCGTTTTTTGCGGGCTTTGTAAACCCTGGTCACTTAAAAGCTATCAGAAAACTTATAGTTGGTTAAGGGTGGCACCCAGAGTGCTCTATTACCTTTATATGAAAACCTTAAAGAACAAATTAAATATCGGTTTAGCGTGTCTCACATTGGTACAAATGATCAGCCAGCCAGTTTTGGCCAGATCATTTTTCTTAGCTCCGATGGCTTTAGAAGAAAACCAAGTGCAGGTCACAACAGCGGCCGTTAAAAAAGCACTTCCTAAGGTGTCGGCTGATAAAATCGATAAGATTGCTTCTTACTTAGTTTCAATTGGGTTAACTCCTGATAAACCAAATTTTAAATTTCAATTAACTCGTATTTTAAATTCATCAACACAATTTTTATTCTGTGAAGATGTAGAAGACTGGGGTTGTTTAGAGGCAAAACCTACAGTAGCTCCAAAATTAAAAATGCGCGTTGAAACAATGGATAACTTAGGTGCGCCAGTTCGCGCAGGTGATTCATTAGAGCTTGAGTATTTCTTCACTCAAGGTTGGTTTAATAATTATAAAAACAAACAAGAGACTTTTGTTATTCCAGAAAAAACAGTCGCTAAAATCATGGCTGATAAAATCAGGACTGAAGGCGAAAAGAAAATGTTCATGGCCATCTATGGCATCGATGACATTCAAGGCACTATGTCTTCTGTATTTAATGCGATTGCTGAAAAAGTTAAAGCCGGTGTGGCGACTTACGCGGTCATGGATGTTTCTGATGAAGGCCAAGCCAATGGTTTTCCGCGCGATTACAATATGACTAAAACAGCCGATGGTCATTATGCTTTAGGTGATAAAAAAGTTGAATTAGATTGGGCATATATTAACCCAACAGATAAAGAAAATGCAGCTTTCGCTCCACCAAGCTGGGCTGAGCAGTATTTAACTGACGTTGCTGAATTATCTAAAACAATGACTAAGTTTGATATGCGTAAATATTTGTTGAAAGATATGTTTATAAAGCCACCAGCAACAACAAAGATCTATGATTTACAAGCGCAAGACTTAACTTGGATTGCTTTGAATAAAGATTTAACAAATTACAAAGAAACTTTATCACGCACCTCGTTTCAGTATGCAAATAACTTACAGTTATTACGCTTAGTGAATTCTCCGTTTAAAACCAATGAAGAAGCTCGTGCACATATTGAATATCCATTTACAGGTATCATGCATAATAAATTTATCGTGTTTGAAAAAAATGATGGTTCACGCAGTGTTTGGTCGGGCACAACAAACGTGGCTCGCACTTGTATGGGTGATGAATCAAATTCAAATCTAGCAATACTTATTAAAAATAATGCGATCGCTAATTCTTTCTTGGCTGAATTTACAGAAATGCACCAAGGCAGTAATGATAGCGCTTCAAAACCTAAAACATTATTAACAGGTGCATTTCACGATAAAAAACGCCCGAACACTTTTCGTTATTTCACATTCACTGATGGCACTGAAGCCCGCGTTCACTTTTCACCAACAGATGATGGTGAGCACCGTGTTTTATTACCTTTAGTTTACTCGGCTAAATCGGGTGATTTATTGCGTATTTCAATGTTTGGTGGTGGCGGATATGAAATGGTTCGCGCTATGCAATCCGCTGTAGCTCGTGGAGTAGATATTCGCATCGTATTTGATAACTTAACTGGCGCTGGTGCAAACTCTTGGTGGAAAGCTAAAGATGGTAACTTACTTGAAGAAAATCCATTTGCTAAAAACCCAACGGGTTCAGTTGAAGTTAGAAAAAATAACTGGAACGGTTTAAATCATCATAAAACAGCAACATTATCGCGTAAGCAAGCTGATGGTTCATTTAAAACTGAAGTTATCGTTATCGGTTCACAAAACTGGTCACAAACGGGTAACGATATTAATGACGAGAACATGGTTACAATCAGAAATAAAACAACTGAGTTAGATGTCATGAAAGCTTTCAACAAAGAGTTCGACGAAAAAATGTGGCCGTCATCTTCTGCGGTTTCGCAAACTGCAGACGTTAGTCCAGCTCCGACAGAAGAGTAAATAAACAAACAACCTAGTTACTAGACGATAGTCTTAACATAAGAGCTCACTGACCTGAGCTCTTTTTTATTTCTATTTTAAAAAAACACATTCTCCTTTACTCTGAAAGTGTCTGTATTATCAGCGGAGGAGACTGCTATGTTTTCATGGAAGAAAGCGGCTATTGGAAGCTGTTTGGCATTCGTATTGTCATGTCAAACGTCACCATTCAATCGTAAAGTTGCGCAAGAAGAAGTTCAGCAAAATCAAGAAGTTAAATACTTCGATCGTTTGCAAGACTACACACCTTATAATTACGAAGTTTTATTCTCTGATCCTGAGTGCGGCGTTTATACTTACACGCAAGATGTGTTCAGTGTTGGCGGTAAAAAATTAACGCAAAAACCAGAGAACGTGTATTGCAAAAATAAATACGATTTAAAACGTTCAGGTGATCGTCCACAGTCTCCGCAATACCGTTTAGTTGAGTGGATCAATCAACCTAATGTAAAAGAAATTTTCTTCACTTATTTATCTTTCAGAAACAAAGCTGTTTCAAAAGCTTTATGTGAAGTGGCTAAAAAAGGTGTAAAAATTCATTTCGTAATGAGCAGCACTGAAGATCAAACAGTGGCAAATGAATTAGTCGCTTGTTCTCCAGAAAACGTTCAAATGAAATTACGTGGTATGGAAGGTGACTTAGGTTACGCTCATAATAAATTCTTTATTATCAATCCACATTCAAACAATGAATTTAAAATGGTTTTTTCATCTGGAAACATGACTTCTGGTCCGGTGATCCATCATGAAAACTGGAACTTCATTACAACAAATGCGAATTCGCAATTTGCGCAATCTCATGTTTGTGCAATGAATGCTGAATGGGATGAAGTGACGGGGCGTTCAGCGACAGCTTACATCAACGCGATCAGAACTTGCCGCGATGCTATTAAGGCTCCCGTTGAAAAAGACATTAAAGTATTTTTCGTTCCTGGTGAAGGCGAGCCAACTGGTAACGGTAAAAAAACAGCTGTTGATTACATGTTAAACGGTGATGTTGAAGCGGGTACTCCAGGTATCAACAACGCAAAAAGAATCTGGATGGCTTGCCACAGATTTTTCTACTCTAAAATGGTGAATGGTCTTTCGAAAAGAATGTCGAATGCGAAGTTTAGCCCTGACATGAGAATCGTTGCTGATGATGATACATACTACAAAGCTATGGATCCTAGCTTTCAAGAAGGCGACACTATGCCTGAAGAGTATTTTAAAATGCAAAAGCTTGAACAACAAGGCGCACAAGTTAAGTTCATGGAAACGAACTCTGCAGAACATCAATTACACCACAGCAAATACTTAATTTTTGCTGATAAAAATTCTAAAGGTGATACTCCTTCAGATTTCAAAGCGGTATTTACAGGTTCAGCCAACTTAACAGGTGCTGGCTTCAATAAAAATTGGGAAAACTCTTACTACGTAACTATTCCAGCTGTTGTGCAAAGATTTGCAGAGCACTACGTTCACACTTGGAACGATTTAGCGACTAAAACTGAAGACCTTCCTAAAACTGGGTCAGTAAATGATTTATTAATTGATCAACCTATTATTAAAAATCAAACGGAGAATAAATAATGAAAAAGCTTTCAGTTATTGCCGCATTATTATTGTTAGCATCGTGCGGACATAAAACTATGGTGGAAGATGACCGTATGCCTTCAAGCGTAACGACTATGGAAGTTCAGCAATGTGGTTGGTTAAGTTCAAGCGAAACATCTAGAAATGCAGTTGATTTGAATTCATCTGAAAAAATCGATGACCGCGCTTATGTGATGCAACTTGATTGCAATAATGACCAGGTTTTAGATACTGACTCTGAAAGATCAATTGTTGGTTTTCCAATGAATCAAATCACACCAGCTCAAAAAGGTTGGATCACTCGTTGGCGTAAAATTGCAGTAAAGGTTCAAAAAGACCAATCTGCTAAACCTTATGTTTGCGCAAAATTTTCTGCGCCTTACAACCCTTGTACGGCAAAAAGAAATTCTTACGGCTTAGCTCCTGTATTCTCGAGCAAAGTTGTTGTTGCAAAGAAAGTTAACTAAGGAATCATCACATGAAAAAAATATTATTAATTTCAAGCTTATTAGTTGGTTCTTTAAATGTGTCGGCTGCTTCGATGAGCGAAATCATGCCGCCAATTCCTGCGGGTTCAAATCCAGAGCAAATCTGGGCTAATTATTGCGTCGGAAAAAGAAATTCGGCTGATATTCCAATGCCGAATTACAAAAATAAAGATGTGATCAACGCTGTTAAAGTATTAGCTAAGGTTTCACCATATAGTTTCTATTTTTACTCGGGCCCTCTTTATACTTACAACTTAAAAAACGGTAAAGACCTTGTTGATGTTCCGGCTGAATTTCCAGCAGATATTCAAGAAGTTAAAAATGGTCGTAAAAATGCCAATGCGTTTATGACATTACTTTGCGGTGAGTTTCGTGATCGCCCAACATTAATTAAAGAAAAAATTCGTTGGGTAAACAGAATGTACACTTTGCCAACGACACCACAAAAAACGATCAATATTCGCAATGAATTATGGTCACAAGTGTCTGCGAATTCATACGGTAACTACATCAGAAATTCGCGCGCGATTTTCGCAGCTAAAGAATATGAAGCTCGTAAATATGAAGTCAAACTTGGTCAATACAATGAAGATGTGCCCGTTGATCCATTTACGATTTGCGAAACTAAGTTCATCTTTAAAAAGTACGTAGAAACAAACACAGGATTTGAACATTCTGACAGAGAATTTGCGGCTTACAAAAAAGAATTCAATAAATTCAAAGCACGTTGCAGCCAAGAAGACTTAGATTATATCTATGACTTTCGCGGCGATTCGAACTTTAAACCAAATTCTCCTGAATCAAATGGTATGATTTGGTATTCTTCAACAATCACTAATAACTGTACAAGAAACAAAGATGGCCAATATGTTCTTAAGGCCGCAGCAGTTGGTAAAGTTACTGATCCAGATATCTGTCAAAAATACGCAAGCGCACCGTTTGCTTACCGTTGGACGGCAGCTCGTGCTGGACTCGCTACTTGGATGTTGCGTGATCAAAAACATGATGAGGTTTTCTCAACTGAAGATCAGCCTGTTTACATCGTTCCAAATTTAGATCCAATGGCTGGCCCATTTGCTTTCAAAATGCCAGTAAAAGGCGAATTCTACGAAGAAGAATTATACAAAAATGACAAAGGCGAATTCATTCAGTGGGATAACGTAACTGGCGAAGAAAAAGTTATGACAAACGAAGAAGTTACAGCTCATCAAGCTAAACAAGCTCAGTTAAAAGCTGAATTTGATGCTAAAGTGGCTGGCTCAAATGGTTTGCATATGGAATTCGTTAAAACATGGGAATCTCAAAGAGATGTTTTCTGGAAACGCCCTGACTTAGGATTCAATTCATTAACAGGTTTAGGTTCTAAAACAACTGATAAAGGCTTCGCCTACGAGCGTATCCGTGATGCAGTTAATCGTCACACTGACTGGTATGCTTCTGGTTATGATGATGGATCTGAAAAGTTACGCGACCAAGCTTACTCTCCATTTGTGGCTTCTTCTTACGAGATGTCGGCTTCAGATGGGTTCACATCTCCGGGTGTAACAGTTAATTCTCCGGCTGATGGTTGTAAACATTGGATGTTCGTATTCAAATTGAAAAAAGATCAATGGTACAACACGCATTCAGTGCAAAACAAAGTTCCAGTTAATTTTAACTACCACTGGTTTGATGAAACATCATTTGGTACAAATCACTTAGCTGATTCTGAGCATGCGTTTGATCGTTTAGGTACAGCCTTAGAAGGCGAAATGGATGTTATCCTTTATCTTCACAAATTAGACACTGCAGGCCGCGTAAACGAAGAATGTGGTTACGAACAAATGGGCTTACCAGTTGAAGCCGTAGGTAAGAACTAATCGTGAATTGGCTAAGACTTAGATTATATTTTCGTTTATTGTTTATTTTTGTGTTGGTGCCGGCGGCTATATTTGCGTCGGTTTACACTCTAGATCAACGCGGATTTTTTGCGATTGAAGAGATTGATTTAAAAGTAAAAACGCAATCTGAACAGTTAAACTTTTCTAAGCCTTATATGGATGTACTCAATACCGAGTTAGCAGCGTACAAAGGGCAGTCGTTGTGGCGACTGTCTTTGTCGCAAGTTTCAGATAAAATTAAAACAAAAACTTGGATCAAAGATTTTCGAATTTCAAGATCTTGGCCAAATGGCATCGCGGTTGAAATTGAGCCGAAAATCTTAAGCTTACTTTACGTTGATCAAGCCCGATTAGCGTTAGGTTTTGTTCGCCCGGTCACGAGTGATGGGGCGTTATTGCCCGAGGTTGACACAACACAAGCACCGCCGCTTGCGATGTTAAAAGGTGAAGTGTTTGTTAAAGATTCTGCGAAAAGAAAAATCGCCATTGAACTTCTAAAATCTCTTCCTGAAGAAGGAAAACTTTCGCACAAACTCATCTCTGAGATTGGGTTTGATAGCAAAGAAGGTTACTGGGTTGAAGTTGCAAAATCGAACATAAAAATTAAATTAGGCGAAGAGCAATTCGCTGTAAAATCTGCGCGCGTTTCTCAAGTGATGGATTATCTTGAAAAACGTGATCTTAAAGCTCGCGTCATAGACGCAAATCTTTCTAAAAAAGTTCTTGTCAGGTTGCAGCAGAATCCTTAAGCTTAAATAAAGGACTATAGTCTGGAAGACATTAGTCCGTATGATTAGCTTAATAGATTTGCAACAGGTCCTTTCGAAAATTGTCAGGACTAAAAACGAGGCTTACGGATGAGTGCTTCAAAATATTCTGGACCAGTTCTGGCGTCTTTAGACATCGGTTCATCAGCTGTAAAGCTAGTGATGTCTCATGTTACACTTAATGAAAAAAATGAAACTACAATCGAAGTTACAGGCGTAGGCTTAGTTCCAAATTCAGGAATCAAGCAAGGCGTTGTTGTTAACATCGAAGCAACGACTGAATGTATTCGCAGAGCTAAAGAAGAAGCTGAGTTAATGTCAGGTTCTAAAGTTTCTGAAGTATGGGTTTCTGTTTCTGGTTCTCACATCCAATCTTTTGATTCAAAAGGTATGGTTGCGGTAAAAAACAAAGAAGTTAACCAACAAGATATCGACCGCGTGATCGAAGCTGCAAAAGCCATTATGATTCCGGCAGATCGCACAGTGATGCACGTGTTACCGCGTGAATTTAAAATCGATCAACAAGATGGGATCACTGACCCCATCGGTATGATGGGTGTTCGTTTAGAAGCTAACGTTCATATCGTGACAGCTTCTCAATCTGCTATTTCAAATTTAACAAAATGTATCGAAAAAGCCGGGCTTCGCGTAGCCGGTATTGTTATGGATCAAGTGGCTGTTACAAAATCTGTAGTTAGCTCTGATGAAAAAAATCTTGGCGTATGCGTTGCCGATATCGGCGGTGGTTCTGCTAAGATGGTTTATTTAATTAATGGATCAGTGGCTCACACATCAATGGTGCCAGTCGGCGGATCACACTTTACTCACGATGTGGCTGTAGGTTTACGTACTCCGCAAGTTTCAGCTGAAATATTAAAGAAAAAACACGGTTGTGCATTAGCGACTTTAGTTGATGAACAAGAAACAATCGAAGTTGATGGTGTTGGTGGTCGTAAGGCGCGTACAGTTTTACGTAAAGAATTAGCGCACATTTTAGAAGCGCGCGCTGAAGAAGTTTTAAATATGATCGCTCACGATATTAAAATGAGCGGATTACAACCTTTATTAGGTTCTGGCTTAGTGATCACAGGTGGATCAAGCCAGTTAGACGGAATGGTTGAAATGGGAGAATTTATTTTCGATCTTCCGCTTCGCCGTGGATATCCTGCATTAGTTGGTGGATTAAAAGATGTTGTTAAAGGTGGCGAGTTCGCAACCGCTATCGGATTATTGTTTCACGCCTTAGAAACTAAGAAAGATCACTACGTGCATAGCACAGGCGACCTTTCAACAACGTCATTATTTGGCGAAGCGATGTCAGATTCTATCAGTGATGTGACTTCGAAAATGAAAAAGTTTTTCACTGAATTGTTTTAATAAGTTTTTTAAAGGGAATTTTTATCTCGGGAGGAACCCAAATGTTTGAATTAGAAGAGAACGTAAATATCGGTGCAAATATTAAAGTTGTTGGCGTCGGCGGTGGCGGATCAAATGCAGTAACTACAATGATCGAAGGCGGAATGGCCGGAGTTGAATTCGTAGTAGCAAACACAGATATCCAAGCTTTGAACTCAAGTAAAGCCGGATACAAAATCCAATTAGGTGCAGATCTTACAAAAGGTTTAGGCGCTGGTGCAAATCCAGATGTCGGCCGTAGATCAGCTATTGAATCTTATAACCATATCGTAGAGCAACTTAAAGGATCAGACATGGTTTTCGTTACTGCCGGAATGGGCGGGGGAACAGGTACCGGAGGGGCTCCTGTTGTTGCGAAAATCGCGCGTGAACTTGGTGCTCTTACGATTGGTGTTGTTACAAAACCTTTCGTGTTCGAAGGTAAAAAACGTACAAAACACGCTGAAGGCGGATTATCTGAACTAAAAGATAATGTTGATGCGTTAATCGTAATTCCAAATCAAAAATTATTATCAATTGCCGGAGATAAAACTCCTCTAGTAGATACTTTTAAAAAAGCTGATGAAGTTTTACTTCAAGCTGTTAAAGGTATTTCTGATCTAATCAATATCCGCGGTCTAATTAACTTAGATTTCGCTGATATCAGAACTGTTATGGCTAACAAAGGTTTAGCTTTAATGGGAACTGGTTCTGCAAAAGGTGAAAACCGTGCGATCGAAGCAGCAACGCAAGCGATTTCTTCTCCGTTATTAGAAAATGTAAGAATCGACGGAGCAACTGGCATCATCATTAACGTAACTGGTGGATCTGATCTATCATTATACGAAGTGAATGAAGCTTCTATGTTAATCACTGAAGCAGCTAGCGAAGATGCTGAAGTAATTTTTGGTGCGGTTATCGATCCAAATATCATCGACGAAGTTCGCGTTACAGTTATTGCGACTGGTTTTGCAAATGAAGATAAAACGCAAGTTTTACCTCAAATGAACAGCATGCAAACTTTTTTAAACAATGGTCCATCGATCATGTTTGATTTACCTCAACAACCGCCAATGCAAGTTCCGCACTTTGCACAAATGCCTCAACAAGCTATGCCGCAAATGCCGAATATGCCAATGATGCAGCCGATGCAGCCGCAACAACCGGTAAATCACGCAGCACAAACTATGCAACAAGCTCAACAGCAAGCTGCAATGTATGCGCAAATGATGCAACAACAGCAGTATGCTCAACCGCAAACTTCTATGATGATGCCTCCACAAACTCCAGCTCCGCAACAAGCTCCGGTTTTACCACCGATTGCACAAGTGCAAGAGTCTGTGAATTCTTTCACGCAGCCAGAAGCCGCGCCACAGGCTGCTTACACGGCGCCGACTCATGAAATTCAAGCCACTGCAGAAACGAATGAAACTTTCAGCCAAGATTTATCTTCGGCAATTTCTCCGGTAGCAACTAACGCTTCATCGGCTCGTGATATGTTGTTAGCAAAAGCGCGCGCTTTTCGCGAAACACAACCCACTGCAGCTGATGAAAAAAATGTAGCTCCTGAACAATTAACTATGATGACTGAAGAACGCCAACAAGATCGTCCCAGCGAAAATCGTAACATTGAAGACGCACGTAAAATGGCGCGCGATATCTTGGAAGTTCCAGCTTTCATCAGAAAAAAACAAGGATTCGATCTAAACACATAGATCGAAAAGTAATAGATGAAGCATTGGTTTATCTCTGATCTTCATATTACTGATATTAATGAGCGCAATGGCAATCTGCTATTGCGCTTTTTCTTTTGGTTAAATGAAAATCCATCAAGCCATTCAGTTTATTTTCTGGGTGATATCTTTGATTTTTGGTTATCAGACAGTCAGGTTCTGCAAGACCACTACAAACAATTGATCGACGAGATTCGCAAATTCAAAAAAGGCGGCGGAAAACTAGTTTACTTCGAAGGTAATCATGATTTTCATATCGATCGCTTCTGGACAAAATATTTAGATATTCCCGTTTATGAAAATGAAGCCTTTTTTAATATCGATGGTTTAAAAGTACGTTGTGAACATGGCGATTATATTAACCCCGATGATCACGTGTATTTAGCCTACCGCGAACAAGTTAGACGCCCATGGGTCGAATGGTTTGCGCACAATTTGCCGGGCCGTTTTTGGAAAACATTGGGTGAAAATCACAGCAAAAAAAGCCGTAAAAAAAGCAGCAACTATGCTTTGCAAAATACGGATAAAGTGCGCGCGATGATTCAAGCCTATGCGATGAAAGTTTTTAACACCGAGCCTTTTGATCTTATTGTTACAGGGCATATGCATGTGTTTGATGATTACAGTTTTGATGTATCGGGCAAAAAAGTACGTTCTATAAATTTAGGCACGTGGCTGGTTGAGCCTGTGGCCCTTTTAATCGACCAAGGTCAGGTTTCGATTCAAAACATAGCAACTCTTATAAATAAAAAACAGCCTAGCTAGCTAAATAATTGTTATAAATAAAAAGATCTTTAGTTATACTTGTATGACTTAAGGATTTCGCATGCCTACTGTTGATACTGAAAATAAGAACTTCCTGTTTGATGAAGCCGTAACTAAAGCAATCACATCTGCCGTGCGAGAAACATTCTATGAGATGTGTCGGCTGCCAACTGATTTTGAAAGTGCCTTAATCGCAAATAGATGGGAGCCTGTGGGCAGCGGCAGTGGTCGCATTAGTCTTGAGTCAGAACAGCAAAAAGGGGTTTTGCAATTGCACTTTTCTGAAAGTGCAATCTTAGCCCTTATGGCAAAGCTTTTGGGGCGCGCACCCATGCAAATCAATAGCGAAAGTTTAGATTGTGTGGGCGCACTGACAGGAATCATTTACGGACGTATGAAGGCTATATTAAACCCGACGGGTTATAAATTTATAATGGCGATTCCAGAAATGTATTTAACGGCGAAATTAGCTGTACCAGAAGGGGATGTCAGACATCTGGTCATCCCGTTTCGTATAGCTAATTCAAGATGTTATATCCAAATTACATCTGGCATTCTTTAATTAACTCTTGAGCATGGGCAATAGACGTTTTCGTGATCTTTTCACCAGAAATCAAGCGCGCTATCTCTTCAACGCGGTCTTGTTTTTTGAGCTCGGTCACAGTCATGACAGCCTGATCTTTATGAGTCGATTTTTGAATCGAGAAGTGAACATCGCCGAACGCTGCCACTTGTGGTAAATGCGTTACGCAAATAACTTGTTGGCCTTTAGCGATTTCTTTTAACTTACGACCCACTTTTTCAGCCGTTGTGCCTGAAACGCCTGTATCAACTTCATCAAATAAATAAGTGCGTGGAAAAGCTGATTTTCCAGCCGATTTTTTAAGTGATAATAAAATACGAGATAGTTCACCACCGCTGGCAGCCTTTGATAAAGGGCGCTTAGGGTCTTTAGGTGAAGTTTGCGATAAGAACTCAACATCAGTCATACCAGTTGATGTGAGGTGATCTAATGCGGTCACGCTGATGTCAAACAGCACACCTTTCATATTTAGATCTAACAACTCTTGATTTACATTCGTAGCCAATTTTTTAGCATGAGCTCCACGTGTTTTGTGCATCTCTGTAGCTTGTTTTCTAAGTTCAAGCTCTAAGATCGCCGCTTGTTTTTTTAATTGCTCTAAATGCTGGTCGCTATTTTCTAAAGCTTTAATTTCAGAAGCCATTTGATTAAAGACATCCATTAAAGCTGTTAAATCATCGCCGTGCTTTTTTTGTAATTTGCGAATTTGTGATAAACGAGATTCTTTTTCTTCAAGCATCTCAGGATCAGCATCGATTTTATTAACATAAGAGCGTACAGCGTAAATCGCGTCATCAATCAGGGTTTGTGCTTGATCTAGAACCACGATTTTTTCTTGAAGAGCCGGGTCTAACTGAGCTACTTCAAGCGCTTTTTTATGAATCGTTTTTAATCGCGCAGAAATGCTGTCATCGTCTTGATAAACTAATTGGTCGCAGATATCGGCAAACTGTAAAAGTTTAGAAGAGTTTTTTAATTTTTTAATTTCGATTTCAAGCCCAGCATCTTCAGGTTGAAGATCTAATTTTTCAAATTCTTGAAATTGAAATTTTAAAAAATCTAAACGTTGAGCTTTATCTTGAGATTTACGTTCAAAATCAGTGATCTGGTTTTTCATCTCTAGCCAGTTATGGTATTGCGATTCAAACTGTGAGCGTTTATCCCAGTGACCTGCGTATTGGTCTAATAAATCTAAATGATAAGCCTTAGACATTAAGTTTCTGTTGTCATGCTGGCCTGTCATTTCGATGAGCGGAGCCGATGGCCCAGTGACTTCGATTAAGGGTGCTACGATTTCACGTAACTGCGCTAGCGGAGATAAAACACCGTTTAAATACACTTTTGATTTATCTCCGGCAGAGATAATACGGCGAACGATCAGTTGGTTATCGTCAGCCTCAATTCCTAAAGCTTCTAAGTTTTTCTTTAAGTCAGGGCGATGTTTTAAATAAAATGACCCTTCAACCGTAGCCTGTGTGCAGCCTGTACGAATAGTGTCAGCCGAAGCCTTTTCACCCATCAGTAAAGCTAAGCTTTTTAACAAGACTGATTTTCCAGAGCCTGTTTCGCCTGATAAAATATTTAAGCCATTTTGAAATTCAATATTTAAAGAATCAATGATGGCAAACTGAGAAACTCTAAGTTCCTGAAGCATAACGGTCTCCAAATTTTAGTTTTTCTTTTAATAATTCAAAAAAGTTATGACCCGCACGACGAATCATAATGTGATCCATTTCGCAGCGGCTGATAGTGACTTCGTCGTCTTGTGAAAGTTCTAAAACTTTTTGTCCATCGATAATTAAATGAGCTGTCGCAGTTTGTTGATCAAGCTTCATCACAATTTTTTTATCATCAGGAAAAATCAACGGACGAGTCGTTAAAGAGTGCGGGGCAACCGGTGTTAGCACCAAGGCTTTTACTTCAGGGTGCAACAGCGGACCACCTGCAGCTAAGTTGTAAGCTGTAGATCCCGTTGGAGATGAAATAATCACACCATCGGCTTTAATGTGGTTCACATAGTTTTTATCAAAATAAACACCTGTGCTGATCAATTGCGAAAACGAACCACGCTCGATCACTACGTCATTTAAAGCATCAAAACTAAGTCTGCGCCCAGTTTTTAATTTAACAGAAGTATGAATGCGTGATCTTGAATGAATAACCATTTTATTTTTTAATGTTTCATCAATCGTTGCAAAAACATCATCCACACTGTGAGCCGTTAAAAAGCCCAAGTAACCCATGTTGAATCCGAGGATCGGAACCTGGTGACCCTTAAGTAAACGCACTGCACGTAAGTAAGTGCCATCGCCCCCTAAAACAATCACTAAGCTCATCTCTTTTAATTCATTCGAGCTAATTAACATCGTTGTGCCGTCTAATTGTTTTTGCTCAGGAGCTGTGAAAACTTTAATACGTTTTGAACGTAATTTCTCGACGACTTTCTTAGCTACGCGAACCGCTTCAGGTGAATGAATACGGTAAACTAAAGCGATCTTTTTATTTTCTTTAAGCTTTAAGTGTTTTTCTTTCATCGACAATTACACCAATCCATCACGTTTTAATAAAGCCTGTGGATCTGGTTCGCGACCACGAAATTCTTTAAATAAATCCATTGGGTGAGCCGTGCCACCGCGGCTTAAAATAGTTTTTTTAAATTTAGTGCCGGCTTCTTTATTGAATAACCCTTTTTCTTTAAAGTATTCAAAAGCATCTGCATCTAAAACTTCAGCCCATTTGTAAGAGTAATATCCAGCAGCGTAACCACCACCGAAAATATGACCAAAGCTGACAGACATGTTTTGGCCGTCTTCTTTAGGTAATAAACGTAAACGCTCTAACGTTTTCGTTTCGAAAGCATCCACATCAGTGATTGAAGCTGGGTTAGCAGTGTACCAGTTCATATCTAACCAACCGAAAGTTAACTGACGTAAGCTCATCCAGCCCGATTGAAATTGCGCTGAACGTTTAATTTTTTCAACTAACTCAGCCGGAATCGGTGCGCCAGTTTCATAGTGTTTAGCAAATACGTCTAAGCCTTCTTTTTCTTTAACCCAGTTTTCTAAGATCTGAGATGGAAGCTCTACGAAATCCCAGTACACATTCGTGCCCGCTAAAGATTTGTATTTACACTCAGATAACAATCCATGAAGGGCGTGGCCCATTTCATGAAATAACGTCGACACTTCGTCATACGAAAGTAAAGACGGCTTAGTTGAAGTCGGTTTAGTGAAGTTACACACGATACTTACATGAGGGCGTTTAATTTCGCCAGACCACATGCCTTGTTCACGGTATGAAGTCATCCAGGCGCCAGATTTTTTAGTCTCACGCGGAAAGAAATCTGTGTAAAATAAACCGATGTATTTGTTAGTGCCTTCTTCATACACCTCATAAGTTTTAACATCCGGGTGATAAACAGGAACATCGTTAACTTCTTTAAAAGTTAAACCAAATAAACGGCGGGCGTGTTCAAAAACACCCTCAACTACGTTTTCTAATTTAAAATACGGACGTAATTCTTCTTCGTTAAAAGAGTATTTCAGTTCTTTTAATTTTTCAGAGTAGTAAGCGAAATCCCATGGGCGAATATCATCAGTGCCTGCGAATTTTTTAACTTCGTCTAAATCACGTTTAGCCGCAGTCATTGAAGGCGCCATTAGTTTTTCTAGAAATTGAAATACAGTGTTCGCATCTTTAGCCATACGTTCTTCTAAAACATAGTCAGCATAAGTTTTAAAACCTAAGATGTTGGCGCGTTCAGTAGAAAGTTTAACGATTTTTAAAACTGTCTCTTGGTTATCAAACTGATCTTTAAAGTTTTTAGATGAAGAGGCGCGCCACATTTTTTCACGAAGTGTGCGGTTATCAGCATAAGTTAAAAAAGGAATTAACGAAGGCCCTTGAAGGTTAAATAACCATTGGCCTTTTTTACCTTTAGCTTCAGCAGACATTGCGGCCGCTTCGATCGCGCCTTCAGGAAGGCCCGCTAAATCTTTGCTATCAGTGACCCACAATTCAAAAGCATTGATCGCTTTTAAATTGTTTTCAGAAAATAACGGAGAGAGCACAGACAGCTCTTGATCTAAAGCGCGTAATTTTTCTTTTTGTTCAGGAGTTAATAAAGCTCCGTTGCGAGAAAAATCTTTAAACATTTTTTCTGTTAATTTTAAATCTTCGCCAGCTAGACCTAATTGAACACGGTTATCATAGATAAATTTAATTTTCGCAAAAACGTCTGCATCTAAAGAAACATCAGACGCGAACGCCGACATCACCGGAGAAATCTTTTGCGCTAAAGCCTGGTGCTCTTCATTAGCTTCGGCAGAAAATAAATTAAAATAAATATTAGATGCGCGATCTAACTTTTCAGAAAGTTGTTCTAAAGCAACGATCGTATTTTCAAACGTTACATTTTTTTCAGCTTTAATTTTTTCTAAGTTAGTTTTAGCTTCTTTGATGGCTTCTTCTAAAGCCGGCATGTAGTGCTCAACCTTGATTTGATCAAAAGGAGCAGCTTGGTCTTTAATAGTGAATTTTTGCAATAAAGGATTGTTTGTCATTGGGTACCTCGCGATACCCAATACTATGTCTGATTTTTAATTTTGAATCGAATAAATTGTGAAAAAATTAACGATAAATTTGGCCAGTTTGACCATTCGCTCCATTCGAAACGCAGATCCCTATTGCCGAAGCGGCTGATGAAGCACGGCAAGAATAACCTGATCTGCAAGTCGATTGGTCAGTCACGATACAAGATTGAACAACGCCATTATAACAGCTGCCGTTATTGTAACCTTGGATATTTGAAATTTGCGGAATGTTTGTCCATTGGTTGTTATTAGAAGTGTTATAACCGTAGTACGCGTAACCTTGAAAGCCACCGCTGTTTAACATGTTTGACTGTACGCAGCCAAGACCACCGTAATTATTGTATGTCGGAACTGAACCCGCTGGGCAGTTACATAAATAAGCTGAGTTATTTAATTGGTGAAATGGGCTTGTGCCTGAACCGTAGTAACCATTGTTATAAAATACGCCACCTTGTTGGTAACCGTATCCGTAACCATTGCCGTTATAGTTATAAGGCGTAAAACCTGGTTGGTTGTAAACATTAGTTTGGCAAGCTTGAGGGTAGTTTAAACAATCAGTTGTGATTGCTCCGTTGTCTGAGTCATTGTTCTTTTGGCAAGATGTCACCATAAACGTAACTAAAATTAGATACGAAAAGAAAAACAATCTCATAGTAAATAACGATTTAAATCTAAACATAGCAAAACTCCTTGCCTTATTAATAGTTAGAGCAAGGGCTGTGCCTCTGATTTTAAGCTTGTTCTCGAACAGGTGAGAATTCAGGTGTCAAAACTTTTGACAGGTGCCGTAGGAGGCCGACCATGAGAGCTATTTAGAGCTGTTCAGCTCTACGCCAATTTCGCCTTTGTTGTGAAAATACAAAAGTATATCGTTGCGGTATTTAACTTTATCTTTTTGAAAGAAATTAAAAAACTTAGGCATCTTTTCAGAGTAAGAAATAGGGGGAGCCTCATTTTTTGCGTGGTAAACTGTCTTGATGGATTGCACCATGCTTTGATCAAAATCTTTTTCACATGATTCAGTCAGTAAGTTGTTTGTCGACGCGTACAACAAACGCATATTGTCTTCTGTTGTAATTGATGAGCGAGTTAAAATTAAACCAGCACCCGTGCGGTGAGCTAGATTTACACCAAAGTGAGCTTCAGCTTCGCAGGCAAAAAAACCTAAAACTGCTGGATTTTTTCCAACAGGTTCATTGCGTGGTGGAAATGGATCATCAGAATGATCAACGCGATCATCTTCACCTAAAGCATTATACATTTTCGTCGCCATCGGTCTGAAAATTCCTTTAGCTAACCACGATAAAGTGTTTGTAGGTAGTGGACTAAATCCAGGTCCAGAGCCATTTCTGGCGTGTCCGCTATAAAACACGACTTCATCATTTTGCAAAGCATGGATATAAGATTTTTCTAACGCCCTAGATTTTTTCTTTTGATCATCTTTTTTTTCTATATTCACTGCGATTTCACTCGTTAATGAAGCATTAAAAAGTTTTAGACGAACGGTCACCGTTTGACCTTCTTTAGTTTTAATCTGTTTTGTGTATTGGCCAGAAATCAAAGTGTCTTCTTTAAATTCGCAAAGCTGAATGTCGGGGCGAAACTGAGGGCAGGGAGCTTTGACTTCTTTTTCAAAAATATCTCGTTCAGCCATATCTGTTGTGTAAGTTTCACTGGCGCCATCGCCGTAACCGAAATAAATCGACCAGTTAACTTCTGGTTTTGAATATAATTTTTGGTAAGAAGTGCGGCACTGTTCAATCTCAGTTTGATTGACTGGCTTAGGTTTTAGGTTCGCCAGTTCATTCTTAAAATCTTCGTAAATACCATAAGGAATTGAATCGGGTAACCAGTAGGCTTGTCCACTTTCACTCATCTGAAAGCGCCCATCATCAGATGAATGGGCCACTCCAGCAAATTGAAAAACTAAAATTAAGATAGACAGGTTACGCCACATTTAGATTAGTCCTTTTTAACTGCTTTTCTAAATTCTTTTTGACCAGCTGTAGGAACTGCTAAAGTATTTAATTGTTCTACCGTTTGGCAATGAAACGCTGGCGCATTCACTGTTAAACATAATTCTAAAGCGGCTAATTGACTTTCAGTTTTAGAATATGTTCTTTCGATATAGTCTTCATAAATAGCTGTAGCATCTTCTTGTAAGTCTCCACCAGGAACGAATGGCATTTCGAAATTGACTAAGATTAAATCCTGAACTGCGCGTGAAGTGCGTCCATTACCATCAGAAAATGGGTGAATGCTCACTAACCATTTTTGTGTCACAGCCGCTAATTCCATTGGTGCTAAAGTCGGGCGACCAGCTTTATATCTGTCTAAATTAAGTCTCACGAAATTTTTAATCCACGCTAAAGCTGTTGGTACCGCAGTACTTGGAGCATACAATACGAAATTTTTAGCAGGGGTTTCTGTCATACCTGATCTTAAGTTTGCACCCGAATAATTACTTACGTTAGATTGACGTAAAAGTTCTTCGAATGAAGCTCCCATCATAGATTCCCAACGTGCTTGAAAACGGTTCATCGATTCTTCAGAAGCGCTAATCATTGAAGTATAGTCTTTACCATTCGAGCTAAAACCAACACCTGTGCTAGTTACTCTACGGTATTCGCCAGGAACTAAAGATTGATCAGTGATCTTGTCTTTAACATTAAGATGTTGCTCTTCATTCATTAATAAATTTTTATTCACAAAACTAATGCTATTTTCATCAAGGTCAAAGCCGTTATCAAGACGACCTTTAGTGCCGCCGACTTTCATCACTTCACGAATTCCTGAATCCCAAACAGCCCATGTTGCTGGGGCTGGTTCATAAATAAAATCTGGCTTAACTTTAGATGTTTTAGCGCGTTCCCAATTGTAACGATCTACGAAGCGAATCACGCGGTATTCAGCGATTTCGTCGATATTGATTTGCTTAGCAGCAAAGGCGTTCTTTAAGGCCACATAGCGATCTTGAATCGCGCAATCTCGGGCAAAGGGCTTAATTTGATCATCACAGGCAAAAGCTTGAACTTGAAATAAAATAAGGCCGCATAAAAGAATCTTTTTCATAAACCATCCTATCTGTTACAAGAACTGATAAATGGTAAGATTGCGAAGATGAAGCCAACTTGAGTTGGCTTTTAAGCCTTTTGACTCATCTTAAAATGAGACAAGACATTTTTGGGCGAAGGGGTGTAAAATTATTCTGCAGCACTTATTCAGCGCTACCACCGCCATACATATCATCGATAATATGAGCGTAGCGGTTTTCAATAAACTTACGTTTTACTTTCATCGACGGCGTCAGACAGCCATTTTCAACTGACCAAACCTCGAAGAGAACTTCAAACTTTTTAATCGATTCATAGCTCGCAAGCTGTGAATTTACTTTTTGCACTTGAATTTTAATGGCTTGTAAAACAGCGCTTTTAGCTTCTGCTGTAGCATCGACCGGAAGTGATTCAACAGTAATAAGTGCAGAGATATATTTCTTTTGATCGCCGCAAATGAAAACTTGTGAAATCACTGGTTCTTCTTTTAAAAGACCCTCTAACTTTTGTGGAGCCACGTATTTGCCGCCCGCAGTTTTAATAAGATCTTTTTTGCGATCAGTGATTTTTAAAAAACCACCCGGTGTTAATTCACCGATATCACCCGTAGCAAAAAAACCTTCGGCATTGATAGCCTCGGCAGTGGCTTCAGGATTTTTAAAATACTCTTTAAGAATTTTTTTACTGCGCACTAAAATTTCGCCATCAGCGGCAAATTTAATTTCAACATCACCAATAGGGCGGCCTACAGTGCCAAGTTCCCAATGCGATTCGGTGTTCACAGTGATAGCTGCAAAAGTTTCTGTTAAGCCATAACCTTCAAAAATACGAATGCCTAAGTATGAAAAGAATTGGCCTAATTCAGGGCTTAACGGAGCGCCACCACTGATCGCAAAACGTAAACGGCCACCAAAAGCTTGGCGAATAGGGCCAAGTACGATTTTAGATAAACCTTCATAAGCTAAAGCATGCGTAATCGGTGCGGCTTGATTTGTATCGCGGTAGTAAGCGATCTTTTTGGCTAATGATAAAGTTTGATTGAATAAGGTTTTTTTAATTGGGTTGGTTGCCACAAGTGTAGCAATACCAGAATAAATTTTTTCAAAAATACGCGGCACCGCTACTAGAAACGTGGGTTTCACTTCGCCTAAGTTGCGTTTTAGTAATTCGATGGATTCAGCGTAAGCCACTTGGCAACCGCGAAACAATACGCCCCAGTGTTCGATACGACCCATAACGTGAGCGTACGGTAAGAAGGCTAAAGATAAATCATCAGGCCCTAATTGAAATAATGAAAACGCTTCATAAACTTCTGAAATTAAAGCTTGGTGTTGTAAGAGCACACCTTTTGGTTTTCCAGTTGTTCCTGAAGTGTAAATAATTGTAGCCGGGTCTTCAAATTTGATCGGAGCTGCGCGTTCGATCATTAATTGAATCGAACTTTCAGCCACGTAGCCTGCGTCCATATCTAATTCGTCGAACACTAAACACTTAATCGGCTTTTGAATTCTAGCTTTTGCTCGTTCAAATTGCGCGTGAGTTTTTTTGTTATCTACGATTAACAAATCCGCTTCGCAGTGATCAAGAATATAAACGACATCGTCGTCAGTTAAATTTGGATAAATCGGAACTAAAATCGAACCCATCGCTAACGTTGCGATATCAGTACAAGCCCATTCCCAACGAGTGGCCGACATGATGGCGACTTTACCGCCCTTAGGCACATGTTGTTCATTGATCACACTTTGCATGTGAGTGACTAATTGTAAATATTCAAAATAATTTTTCTTAATCCATTGGCCTTTTTTCTTAAACATAAAGGCTGTTTGGTCTTTGCGACCTAGAGAATTTTTAAGCCAAAGGTGAATAGATTGATCGCTCGTTTTGCTCGTCGTTGTCATTGCTGCCGTCTCTTGTTGCGATGTTAATTGCTTTTATATTATTTAGTGCGACCTAAAATTAAATCAACATTTACTTCTTTGTTAGATTCAACTTTAACCGTGATTTCGTCTTTAAGCTGGGTAATTGGATTTACCGCACTGACTATAATTTCTGAGCCCGCTGTCACTGCATAACGTTTGATCGGAGGTTGCTCAGATAAACGTTGATTGTTGACATAGATCACAGGTTTTGCACCACCGTTTTGCACGTTGATGTTGATAAAACCAGCCTGAGGCATTTGCTGTAAAGTCGTTGTTAAAATACCAGTGTCATTAAATGATTTTGTAATTTCGTATTTGTAGTGACCATCTTTAATTAAGGTAATTTTTGTGTCTTTATTTGCTGTCATTGTCACAATCGCAGGCGTTGTGTACGGCGTTTCTTTATCATCAATTAAAATCTGTGCGCCACTCGGGTTACTTGAGATTGAAACTTTAACCGCAGCTGTTGCTGATTGATCGATTTGGCCTTCTTCAGCAGAGGTCGCTTGTTTTTTGGCGATCGTTCTAACTTTCGGATTCATGTATTTGTTGTAACCATAAAATCCACCAAAACCCATTGCTGCGATAATGATAAGTTTCATCACGATATCTGCCATTGATTCAGAATTACCTGAAGGCGGGTAACTGATACGAGTGATGCGTGTGCCAACGTTTGTTTCGTTAGACATTGGTTTTGGCATTACGCCACGATGGGCATTATTTTTTGTAGATTGTTGCTGTTGCTGATGAGTTTTGGCATTTTTGATGCCATCAAGTTCAATCTTAAATTGGTTTTCTTGCCCTAAACCTTTTGGTTCAACAGAAGCTACTTTACCTTGCGGTGCCGGAGGCGGTGAGTTCGCAGATTTAGCAAGATCAGCAGAGGGCGGTCCTGAAATTTCTTCTACAGGTGCAGAAAATGAAATAGGAGGCGGTGATTCTGTGTGATTCACTTCTACTTTAGAATAAGCAATTAATTTTTCACGACCTTCTGCGAAAGCATTTTTAAAACAATCTGTAACTGTTTTACTAAAATCATGGGGTGAAAAATCGGGGTACTGTGTATTTAAAAAACGATTTAAATCTTTTTGTAAGTTTGCAGCTGTTTGATAACGAACGTTTTTATCTTTCGCTAAGGCTTTAGTGACGATTCTTTCTAATTCAACAGGAACTAGAGGATTAATTTTTCTAATCGCTGGAGTTTGACATTCACGTACTTTACGTAAGATTGCATTTTCATTACTGCCAGTGAATAAACGGTCATTAGCTAAAAGTTCCCATAAGATAATACCTAAAGCGAACACGTCAGTACGTGGATCAACTTCTTCGGCCTCAGCTTGTTCAGGCGACATGTATGCAAATTTACCTTTAAGAGTACCAGCTTTAGTTTCTTCGCCGTCAGCATCGCTTTTTTTGGCGATACCAAAATCGATCACTTTGGCTTCACCTTCAAAAGACACCATAATATTTTGCGGCGACATATCACGATGAGTGATATTTAAAGGGCGGCCTGTGTTTTTATCAACGCAACGATGCGCATGATCAAGACCCGCGGCAGCTTCTTTAACTATGTAAACAGCTTCTTCAATTTTGATTGAACGATTGAATTTTTTTAATTCATTTATAATTTGACGAAGGTTGCGCCCTTCAACGTATTCCATAACGATAAAGAATTGGCCTTTTTCGGTACCGTAATCGTAAATAGAAACCACATTCGAGTGATTTAAATTCATAGATACGTTGGCTTCTTCATGAAACATGTCGATAAATTCTTTATTCGATGAAAATTGCGGTAAAATGCGTTTGATGGCGACAAACTTAGCAACGCCGTTGGCGCCAGCAGATTTTGCTAGATACACTTCGGCCATACCGCCAGCGGCAAGCTTTTCTAAAAGTAAGTATTTACCAAATTTTTCGAAGTTCGACATCAATGGCTTAATCGGCTAAACGCACTCTTATCTTTACAAAAACTCTTTTAAGTTCAATGATATAGACAAAGGTAGAGGTCGAGTAAAATGAAATGGATAGGCTTAACTGGCGGTATTGCAACAGGCAAGTCGACGGTTAAAAAAAGACTAGAAGTATTAAACATTCCTGTGATTGATGCGGATTTAATTTCGCATGAACTATCAACGGTGGGTGGTCTAGGCTATAAAGCGATCGTGTCTCATTTTGGTCATGAAATTTTAAATCCCGACCAGACTATTCATCGTAAAAAATTAGGCGAGATTGTTTTTAATGACAGTCAAAAGCTCTTGCAGCTTGAGCAGTTGTTGCATCCGTTGATTCAAGCCGAAGTACAAACCCGCAAAGCTAAATTCAAAAGCCAAGGCCAAGCCCTTTGTTTTTATGATGTGCCTTTGTTGTTTGAAAAAAAATTAGAAAAGCAATTTGATCAAATCGTTTTAGTTTATGCGCCGATCACAACTCAAGTTGATCGCATCATGTTAAGAGACGGTCTTAGTCATACCCAGGCTTTAGCCCGTATCAGCGCGCAATTGCCGATGGCTGCCAAAATTCAAAGGTCTCACCACTGTCTTGATAACTCGACTCATAATGAAGATTTGGGTTTACAGGTTCTTAACTTAGTAAAGGTTTTGACTCAAAACCCGACGTAAGTGTGCTCTTTAAGTCAGTGCCAGTGTCTCAATTTAATTCAAGTTCTGCCATATTGTACCGATAGTGATGATGACAATGAGATAATCATTAAGAGGGAACTTAATATTATGGGTGCAAGAAGTGCCAAAATTTTATCAGCAATAGTCTTAGCATTTGTGATGCTGCCTCTCTCGGTATTTGCAACGTCTGAATGGGTTGAAGGCTATACAAATGCCCGAGCTCTTGGAATGGGTGGCGCACTGATTGGTGTGACCAGCGATGAAACTTCTTTATATAGAAATCCTGCAAACTTAGGAAGTATCCGCGGATATTTCGGTTCAATTATTGATCCAGAATTAGAAGGTCAAGGTTCATTTACCGATATCGTGCGCGGTGGTGGTTTTACAAAAGCCGTTGAAGTTGAAGCGATGGCCACAGAACTTGCAAAAAATCCTGGAGAATTTTATCACGCCAGAGCTCAGTTCACGCCAAGCTTTACAACAAAAAATTTCGGTTTTGGTTTGATCTATCGTAATGAATTAGATGCTGTCGTAAGTTCTACGGCAACAACATCAATGGATACATTTTATCAAAATGATTTAGGTGTTGTTTTAGCGTTGAATTATTCGCTTGCAGGTGGAGTCATTAAAGTTGGCGCCAGCGCTAAAGCCTTAAACCGTATTGAAATCGTAAGTGGCACTTTATCTACAAATGGCCCATTTGATTTAGCAACAATCGCCGCCGAAGGTTCTGGAATTGCGTATGATGCCGGTATCATGTTGCAAGCGCCAATTGATTGGGTGCCGACATTATCTGTTGTTGCTCATGATATTGGTAACACTGAATTTACATTACGTGATGGTGTTCGTGCAAAAACAGCTTCACAACCAGCCACAGTTAAACAATCAGTAGATGCTGCGATTTCATTATTTCCGATTCACGCTAATAAAATTCGTAGTATCTGGACAGTTGAATACCGTGATGCAACGAACTCACGCGCTGAAGCGGGTTCAACAAAACGTTTGCACATCGGTACTGAAATTAATTTTAAAGATTTATTTTTCTTACGCGTAGGTTTAAATCAAGGTTATTACACAGGCGGAGTCGAAATCTCGTCTGAAAGATTCGCATGGCAAATTTCAAGTTATGGCGAAGAAATTGGTACAGCCGCAAGCCCTAAAGAAGATCGCAGGTACGCAACCCGCATTTTGATAAGGTTTTAAAATGAAATATTTTTTATATATAACTGTTTTTAGTTTTTTTATAAATTCATGCGGCCCTAACGCGCTTTCAGGTTTAGGTTCGCAAACTTCTGATGATTTCTATATGGAAGAAGCGACAAAAGCCAACAACAGTCAAAATTATGATTATGCTTTAGATGTATTATTAAATAAATTATCAGCGACTGGTCGTGCTGCAGTTCCGGCCGTAGAATTGTTAGCAAGTGCTTATGCTGGTAAGTGTGGATTTAACTTTGTACAATATGTTGATTCCTTATCACAAAGTTCAAGCACGGCGGTGTTTAATGTGATGATGCAACCTTTTGTTCAAGTTGCTACTGATCCGTCGTATTGTTTATTAGCTCTACAAACTATAGACACTTTGGGCGCCCCAGGAATTCGCACCGCGAATCAAAATACTTTCAGTGCAATTACTGGTTTAGTTTTAATGGGAGCCTCTACTCGTGCTTACGCAGATAAAGACGGCACAGGTAATAATGGCAGTGGCACTATGGATTCTGTAGATATGATCTGTGATAATACGCTCGTTACCGATAATCAAATGAATGATATCATTGTTGGCTATGGCTACTTTGTAACAAACTTAGCTTATGTATCGGCATCAATGTTAGGCTCATCATCTTTTAATGGTTTAAACGATTCAGTCGCCGCATGTAACAGTGTTCCTGGTGCAGATTGCACAATCACTGATAAAAATAATGTATCTGCTGGTACTCGTCTTGCGATTCGTAGACTTTTAAATACAAGTACCTATGGTATCGGCAACAGATCTGGAGCCACTCCCGCTGATCTTCTATTGGCGTGTCCGTAAGGAGAATCGATGAAATATATATTACCACTTTTAATTTTATTTTTGACATCATTTCTAAGCCAACCAGCATTTGCTATTGAACTTTATCAAATGGGGCAATCAACTCGCTCAGTGGGAATGGGTGGAACCGCAATCGCATTCGCACGTGGAACTGATGCGCTTTTTAATAATCCGGCAGCACTAGCGCGAGTGAATGGATTTAGTTTAAATATTATTACTTTTGGGCCAGCAGTATCAACAAATGCAGCTGACGTGGCAGACAGCATGTCGGGCTCAAGTGGTTTTACGGCGTCAGATGTGAATAATCTTTATGGAAAACAAATTTTTTCAGACGTGACCGGACGCACGGGTGTAGTGATTCCGTATGTTGGCGTTGGTGGTTATTCAAATAACACGCTGTTGATGTCGTTTAACAATCCTTCGTTTCCAACATTTAATGTGGATTTCACAAGTGACTATGCTTATGTCGTTGGTGCTGCAATTCCAGTAACAGATAATTTCTCGCTAGGAATCGCTGGTCGTCATGTTAAACGTTGGCAGGGCAATGCAGATATTCTTGTGAGTAGTTTAATTGGTGCAAATGCACGGGATGTATTAGAAGCTAATTTATTAAATAAAGGTAAAGGCAACGCCATCGATTTATCGGCACTTTACACTTTTAAAGGCAGCTGGAACATTGACGTCGCCACTGTGTGGAAAGACGTGGGGGATACTAAGTTTACTCCCACGCAAGGTGTCGGCCCAGATCGCCAAGAAAATAATTTAATTTTCGGTGTAGCCGCTGAAAAAGAATTGGGCTTTATTTCTTGGACAAATGCTTTGGAATATAAATTTGTTCGCAATAGTGGTGATGTCACAAAAAAATTGCACTTAGGAACTGAGTTATCGTTACCCATCATCGATATTCGTGCAGGTTATAATCAAGGTTATTTAAGTTATGGTGCAGGAATCGATTTATGGTTTTTGCAGCTTGATGTAGCAAAATATACTTCAGAACTTGGAGCCACAGCGGGTCAAACTCCCAATGAGCGCTACCAGATGAGTTTAAGTTTAAATTTAGACTTCGATGCAAGCTTTAAGGTTACAAACACAGACGGAAAAAAAAGGCGACTTCAGCAACGAAGATAGTATAAGCTATTCTAGCTATGCTAGAATTTACTTTAGTTAAACATCCTGATGATATTCGTGTGAAACTAAATGAGTTCAATCCGCTAACTACAACGTGGATTGTTTCAGATTTAAAATCAAAACAAGAAATTCAACAACAGTGTATTGAAAAGTACGGCTTCTATTCTGATGAGGCCATCTTGCGCGTTTCAGATTTCTGGAAGATGTGGATGCGAAGACTGGCTCCAAGCACTCAAATTGTTTCTTCAGAATTTATTCGAGTGCTGATCAGTCAGTTCATTGAAAGTTATGGCCATGTCTATTCCATTCAGGCTCATGAAGCTAAGACGCTTTATAAATACGTGAGTGACCTAGCGCCACTTTTATTACACCCACATTCATTTGAGGTCTTAATTGACTGGATCGAAGAAAAAGAAACTAAGCCGCAGTGGAGCAAATGGATCGCCATTTCACAGGGTTGTTTAGATTATATTGCGCAAGAGCATAACTGTATTGAATCAGCGTGGATCGTCAGCTACTTACAAAAACTAGCCTTAGAAAAAATCGTTTGGCCTAAAAAACTAGTTTTTGATTTAGGCTCGCAAATGACTTCGTTAGAGATGGGTTTGCTCAATACCTTAGCTCGCGATAATCAAATCGAAATTATTGTTCCGGATCCTGAATGGAAAAATAAATTTCATTTTATTTTAAATACCTACAAAGATTACAGCGGTTTTGCGGCCACAACGGCCAGTCAGCATACAGATGCTAGCAAAAAATTATCTGCACAAAATTTTATTCGCTTTAATTCTGAAATTAATGAAATTAAGTTTATCACCACAAAAATTCGTGGGTGGATTGAAGCGGGCGTAAAACCAGAAAATATTTTAGTGCTGTCTCCGCGCATTGAAGATTATTGGCCGATTTTGAATTTTCATTTAGAAGCCGAAGGCATTCACACGCAAAAAGATTTAGTCAGTTCACTGATCAGTCTTGGCGTTATTCAGCGTTGGCTATCAACAATTCACGCGCAAACAAAAAATGTAACCTGGTCAAAGCTTGAGATGTCGTACGCCAGTTATGCCGAAGACAATAAATTTCAATTCGAAAAGTTTAAGGCCGCGTTTACAGAACTGTTAGATGATGGTGATTTAGCGCGCTTGCTAGCAGCTAAAGAATTATTTTATCAAAAAATAAACCTAGATGAAAAATTAAAACGCGATCAGTTTTTAGTGGCGATGCTGCAATCATGGATTACAGTTGATCCAGGTTTAGAACATAAAAAACTTTTACAAGGTGTTATTAAAGACTTTATTCAACAAACAGTGGATGTGCGGTTACGTTTATCAGATTGGTTAACGTTATTAAGTTCACGCTTAGCTAAAAAAGAAATTAAAGTTGAACAAACAGCTAAATCGGGCGTTCAAGTGCTTCCGATCAATTCTGCGCAAGTCTTAGATGCCACCCATCGCTTATGGGTGGGTTTAGATGAGTCAGGCTTAAAAGGCAAACAAACGTCACTGATTCCGTTAAGTGATATTGAAGAACTTAAAAAAACTTTTGATCTGGCTTTAGATTATCCTGAAGAATCACACGCTGATTTTAATTTGCGCTGGTATGCAATGGCTGATTGCAAAGAACAGCACTTTACCTGTGCCCATGTGTCGACAACTGGCGAACCGTTAACGACATCATTATACTTTTTAGAAAATAATAAAAAACCACAGGCTGTAGATTACCCAGCTACTTTAGTTGATATCAGACAGCAAAAATTTAATCCTGATCAGCATAAAGACTTAGAGAAAAAATTAAACTTAGAAACAATGGCTCATCCGATTGAAATTTCAAATTTTAATTTCAAATCATTGGCGCCCACTGATATTGAATCTTATGATCAGTGTTCTTTTAAGTTTTTAGCCCGCAAGGGTTTTCGCTTACAGCAATATGATGTGTTGGGTTTAGAGATTGATCCTCGTCAAAAAGGCACGTTAATCCATGACCTTTTTAAATTTATCGTTCAAGACAAAAACTATTTAACCATCGGTGAAAAAGAAATCTCAGCCCATCTTGAAAAAGAGCGTGTGGCTAGAAATTTATTTCCGTTCTTAGATGTTTTCTGGGGTCCGCACAAAGAAAAGCTGATCGCGATTGGTTTAAAATTTATCGCGGCTGAAAAAGCCAGATTAAGTGCTTTTACAAGTGTAAGACATAAAACCGAAGAAACGATTCAAGTTTTTTATGATCTGGTTAAATTTGAATTTACACAAACTGAACCTGCTGGGCCGCATTTTTTGATTCGTGGTCGTCTAGATCGCTTAGATGTCGATGAAAACACCAAGCAGGGCATGGTCATCGATTACAAGTCGACTAAAACATCAGCCTCTAATTTTTATGATAAATGGGTCGATAACTCTGAATTTCAGCTTTTAATTTATTCATTAGCGGTCGAGCAAATGTTTGGCGTAACAAACGTCGGGGCTATTTATTACTTCTATAAAACTCTCGAGCAAAAGCATGGCTACCTAGTTGATGAAAATAATGTTTTTAAAGACTATGTGAAGTTTTCTAAAAAAACTTTAATTAAACCCGAAGCACAAACAGATTTATACGCTTCATTTCAAACGAAGATGAAAGAAATTTTTACGAATATCGAACAGAAAACGTATGCGGTCAAACCAGCTGACCGCAAGTTTTGCGAAAAATGCGAATGGATAGGCACATGTCGAGTCAAAAACTTGAAATAGATTTTTCAAATCCAAAAAATAAAGTGCAGTTTATTCGCGCCGGTGCCGGTGCTGGTAAAACCACGACTTTGATTGCGACTTGTATTGCTTTTGCGAAGCAATTTAAAGCGAAACATAATCGTTATCCGAAAATCATCATCACAACGTTTACTAAAAAAGCGACCCAAGAAATCAAAGAGCGTTTAATCGTTGAAGCCCTAGAAACCAATGATGAAGAGCTCTTTCAGTACTTTAATAAAAAGTCATTTGTTCAAATCGGTACGATTCACAATATATTAAACTTATTTTTACGTCAGCACTCTGAAGCGATTGGGTTACCTGCGGATTTGACCATTGTTAATGATTACAAAATATTTTTTGCGCTAAAAAAGCACATCAAAAATGTTTTCGATAAGAATGCGAAATACCAGGCGTTATTAGATCACTTTAAATTTGATCAGATGCTGCAGTTGTTATTAAAGACTTCAACATTAAGACTTGAGTACCCTCATTTTCAAGCGGTCACTTTAGATAATCTCAAATTAGCCGCCCAAACTGAATTGCAAAGTGCTATCGCCAGCATTGATGAATTTATTTCGACGGCTCCTGATAAATGGCAAGAGCACATCGATTTTTTAAAACTGATTAAAAAATCAATCATTGAACAAGATTACGATGAATACTTAAGAGCTTTTGAATTTAAGCCTGCGCGCCGTTTTACAGTTTCAAGTAAGTCTCCAGAAATCGGTGAAGATTTAAAAGCCGCTATCGCAGAAATGTATAGCGACGAATTTTTATCGCCGATGTGTTTTGAAAAGCATTTAATCAAGGCTCATGAGATCAATACTTTGTTTTCAGAGCTGTCTGTTGAAACCGCTGAATTTATTCATCGTTTGCGCCTGAATAGCGGTGAGATGTCGATTTCTGACCTTGAATTGTTATCAATGAAGATCGTCACTGAAAGCCCGCAAGCCATGCAAAGCTTTGCTGCACAGTTTGATTTTATCATGGTCGATGAGTATCAAGATACGTCGCCATTGCAGGTTAAAATCCTCAATCAACTGATGCAGGATAAATTTCAGTTTATCGTTGGTGACCCTCAGCAAAGTATTTACCTATTTCGCGGAGCCAGATCAGAAGTCTTTATCAACAAAGAAGCCGAAATTAATAAGCTAGGCTATAACACCATCGAAAAAATGCAGAATTACCGCTCGCATGCGCGGCTTATGACTTTTATGAATGACTTTTTTCAAGGTTATTCAAGTAAGTTTATGCCGATGCAAACAAAGAACGATGATTTTAAAGCTCGTCAGTTTGCCGATGCCACATTGATCACAACGGCAGACAATGAATATGGGGCCATTGTCACTCAAGCTATCAATTTGCATAAAAATGGAATTCCATTTTCTGATATGACGGTGTTATTTAAAAAGAATTCAGATATTTTAGATTTTGCCAAATACGCAAACCAATTTAATTTGCCCGTGCAGATTCAAATTTCAAAAGGTTTTGAAGGCAAAACTGAAGTCGAAGATTTATTAGCTCTGTTACGTTTTTTAATTAACCCGTATGACAATCATAATCTGATTCAACTAATTCGTGCGCCTTGGTTTAATATCAGTGATCAAGAAATTATTGATTCACGCCAAGATGAAACGACTTCGTCATTTTGGTTGCAGTTAAAAAAGAAAAACCATTCTGTTTATAAAAACTTAAAAGAGATCGAAACTTGTTATCTTGAAAAAGGCGTTTCAGAGGCTTTATTTTATTTTATCAATCATTCGATATTTTTAGATGCCTCAATTTATTTTGATCCAACGACATTGCGTGAAGCCAACATTTGGAAGTTCATGCAAACAGTTATGGCGAATGAAGTCAGATCTGATTTTAATTTAAGTGATTTTGTAAATAACGAACTGACGCAAGTGACTTCAGACTTAACATCTTCAGACGGCGAGGGTGTTCCGCTATTTGCGACCAATCGTATTTCGCTGATGACGGTGCATGGATCTAAAGGTTTGCAGTTTAAACATGTTATTATCAGCGGGTTTAATTCGGCGGTTAGAAACCCAGGCACAGCTCCATTTACTTTTGATGAAGACTCAGGTCAGTTTTGTCTTAAAATTCAATTGCCCGAGTTCGAATTAGGTTATTCGACGTCTTGGGCCGATTTAGTCTTTCAAAACTTTTTAAAACGGGCTCGCGAAGAAAACGATCGTGTACTTTATGTGGCGATGACTCGAGCTATTGATTCATTAACACTGATTCGAAAACTTCCTAAAAAAGAAGCGCCAAAGCATTCATGGCTTGAAAAAATTAACTGGACCCCAGAACAGTTCGAATCTGATAAATACAGCGTGGCTTTTGTTGATATGAACGATCAACCCGAAGTCTTACCGCAAGAACATCAAGCTTCATCATCAGATATAAAACCACTCGATTTAGCAAAAGATTACCGCGTCTCAGCGGGAGTTACGAGTTTAGTGTCGGCAGAACTTCCTTATGAAAAAGAGGCTATTCAAGCTAAACCTGAACAATTGGCTGAAGAACTTTCTGAACAGACAGTTAAAGCCTATAACAAAACTCAAAAGGGAACAGATCTGCATAAGTTTTTTGAGTCATTAAAGTACAATGAGCTTCATGAAATCGATCGCACATTATCAGATGCAGAACGCAAAGCTTTGCAATGGCTGATCGATCAAAAAGAAGTGGATTTACGAGAGATGTTCGATCGTGGACATGTCGAATGGGGCTTTGGCTTACAAATCAAATCAGGCGAAGCGACACGAATGGTTCAAGGGCAGATCGATGCTTGGGGATACATCAACAACGATCTGTATATTCTTGACTATAAAACCGGAAGCACGAAATACTTAAGACAAGCCTTTGATCAACTGCGAGCTTACGCGGGTTGTTTAAAACAGATGGGTTTGGTTGAAAAAGGCCAACGCATCCGACTTGCGGTAATTTATCCGTTTGAGCAAAAGGTGAAGTTTGAAGATATTTTCGAACAGAATGTACAGCTGGAGTTTGCAACATGAATTTTTTAAGACGTCAGTATTTCATCTATCCTGAAATTCAAAAACCGTTAATGATGCAAACTTTTGTGGGACTTACGTTTTTATCAATCATCCAAATGTGCGGCATTTACTTAGCGATGAAATGGATGGGGCAACAAGTTGCTGCTGATATCTCATTAGTTGTTGATTACCGTGTTTTAGGCCCATGGAAAAACTTTTTATACATGGCCATCGTGTTACCGATGATCTTCAATTTAGTGATCGGCATTTTTATCGTGCTTTACACGTCAAACAAATTTGCAGGTCCATTATTTAGATTAGAACGTGAAATCGATAGATACTTAGACGGCGAAACAGATCAAATCCAAGTGAAGTTCAGAACATCTGATTACTTACACTCGTTAGCGTCAAAAATTAATTCAATCCATCAAAAAGCCAAACGCTCTTAAATAAAAAAAAGGCCCGGTATTGCTACCGAGCCTTGCGAGTTTTTTCTAGAGCCTTTGAAGAAAAGTTTTAATTTTCTATTAGTAAGCAGGAACTACGTTTAATACATCGACTAAATCTGCAGTGTTCTCAGAAAGAGTTTGGTTCAGTTCTGTCATGTCTGTATCCCAAAGATAGTTTTCAGCAGCAGTTAGAGTTCCTTCTGGTTTCTTTTCGCCTTTTGCACGTTTGCCTGTGATCTCAGTGATTTGTGCATCAGTAAGACCAAGAGCGCTTACGGCTTCTTGAACTTTTAAACGACTAATTAAATAATGCGCCACTTGGTTTTCAGGGTTCGCAATATATTTTTGATCGCCGATTGTTGTGTTCAATGTTTCGTCTGTTGTAGCTGCATTAATCGGATTCATAACATTAGCTGTATGAACTTTGAATAAATCAGCAAATGCGCGTCCAGAATTAACTGAAGCCATAGTGCTTTGCATTTGTGTAGCAATCGTTTTCATGTACGTTTGTACAAATAAACTTTCTTTCTCAGGTACACCTAAGGCTTTAGCAATTTGTGGAACAATCGCTTCAGGGATAATGTTCGAACGTAACGTATCAACTGGCACTGCACCTGATAGTAACGTTAAACCATTTTTATCTTTAATTTCAACATCAGCTACAGTTTGGTTTAATACTAAACCTAAGCTCATGTCAGCGATTTCGCCTTCAAGTTCAGAGATATCAGTATAGTTATCTGTCACTTTATCAAAGCTGTAAGAACCAAGTTTACGGGCAAATAAATAACGAGCCGCTAAAACTTTATCTGGCCAAATACCACGTACGTCGATTTGATCAAGGTACGCATTTGTCGAGTTCAGACTTTTCTTAGATTGAAATGATTTACCGTAAGTACCCACAACTACATAAGCTGGGTTTAACGAAACTTCATAACAAGTTGCTGCGTCTGGATTTAACTTAGCTAAAGTCTCAACTGCGATGATTTGATTTGGTGCAGTTGCTTTCGCGATAGCACAAGTCATATCAGGCATTTTTAAAACTTTCATAAAGAAACGAGCCGATATTTTTGTCGCGTCGTTAAGATCTTTTAAGAAAGGAACTGATTCCCACTCAGCAGCGTCATCAGCAAGTTCAAATTGTGATTTGATTCTTTCACGCACTTCAAAGAATGTACGTAAGTTATCAAATGTGTAATCAATCGAACCCGCGTAATTAAGATCGCCAACCATACTGAAACTTAAGCGACCATTTCTAAAGTTACGTAAGAAGTATCTTTCTTCGTAGCTATCAATTAATTGGTTAGCAATTTCAACATATGAAGTACCAGCATCAAAACGTTTACAACCTGCATTTGCACCAACGTGCTCATCAGTACAGTATTTGTATTCTTTAAGGACTAATTTATCGTCAGTTTTTTCAGCTAATTTAGCTTCGAGAGTGCTGTCAAGTTTAACGATTGTACCACTTGCGTTTTCAACTTCACGGTTGTAACCGAAACGTAAAGCAGCCACATCGTATTTACCTAAAGCCACTAAGTTATCTAATTCGTTTGATCCGTATTCCATAGCTGAACTGTATGGACTTTCGTGATCCATATGGTGAGCTGCTAATTCTTCTTTATTATAGAAGTTAGCTTTATCTTCTGAACCAGAAAAATTATGACGTAAGCCAAGGTTATGACCTAATTCATGAACTAGAACAGAAACAAACGTAGCCGGAATAATAGTGTCTAGAATACGTTTCTTTTCACTTGAAGAAAGTTCTTCCCAAGGACGTAAATCATTACCAACGATTTCAGCAATACCAGAACTCAATTTAGAATCTACACCTAAAGCTTCAGGCATATATAAACAGTGTCTCGAAGCCGCATAGATAGCGTCGTTTGATTTCACATTAGAATACTGAGTGTAATTCTTAAGTGATTTTTGAATCATGTTTAAGTCTTTAACGATAAAGTTTGAACCTTTACCAGTTGCTAACTTAGCTTTTGCAGCCGCTAAGTTTTTTACAACTTTAGAATTTTTTTGCGCCGCAGGTTGATTAGCTACTGGTTGTAAGAAAACACCTTTTCCAGCAATAAATGGAACCTTTTTAGCAGCCGCTTTTTCAGCAAGCTTGCTACGTCTTAAATCATCGTATGTGTACTTGATGTAAGTCTCAAGAATACCTTTATACATGATCACGCGACCACTTAAGATTTCGCCAGTTAAAGGATTTGTCGCTGTAGGGCCGTATCCTAAAATGCTTGATGCCGAAGGATCTTCAACTAGCACGATCATGCTGTTTGAGATATCACCCGGAACTTGACCGCTGTTATCATGTAATTTTAAACGAAAGCCGACTTGTGCTTCTGCTAAACCTTCATTGATACGATCAAAAGCTAAATAAGTTGCCGCACGAACCGCTTCGTTTTCTGGCTTGCTATAGTTAGCATCTAAGTAATAATCAACCACTTTACGATTTGGATTCCAGTGGTTCATTAACACTTCTTTATCTTTTTCAGATGAGTTGTTATCTACATCTAATTTGATATTTTCAGTAGGAAAGAAACCAAAAATGCCATCATCAGTCGTTGGGTAGCTGATCGGTTTAAAATCTGCAGTTGCGATCGATTTAAGTTTTACAAAAGAGTAATGATACACTTGAGAAAGCGTTAAATCAGAAAGCTTGTTGATTTGTGTTAAACACTCAGCGCCAGCTGTGAAAGTTCTTTCGATTTGAAAGTTAATTTTATCATCTTTCATTTCGTAACCTAAAAATTTGCTGCTCGATTCACGGTAACAATTGCCCGTAAATAAGTTTTCAAGTTCGATCGGTAATGTGTTTGTCTCAATAACTCTTGTGCTATCAAACGCAGGTTTGAAAGCTGAACGAGAGCTCCATTTTAAATCTGAATCTTTAGTTTCAGATTGAGTGCAATCACCGTATTTATCTTCAGAACATTTGTACTGAATATGTTCAACCGGAATTTCCATAACTAATTTATTATTAGTTGAATTTCCGCTGAAGCGTGTTTCGCGATCGACTTCGATCACTTGAAGTGTTTTTTCAGTAAATTGAAACTTAACTAGTTTCTCATCACCTTGCCAGTACGGGCGAGCCACTTCAGCTGTGCGCGTAGAATTTGCCGTTGAAGGAACATAAAGATATTCAGCCGTCTGATCAATTTCAGACTTAGCGTGAACTTCATCATGATTTTCATAGTCATAAGCTACTTTCTTTGTACAGCCGGCTAGTAAAGCTAGCGCCAGTAAAAAGGCAGCTCCGATTCTTGAGTGTGTGTTTTGTTTCATGTACCCTCTCTTAGTTTTTTTCATTTCTTAATCTCTAATCCGTTTATCTTTTAAATTAATAATTAAAATTCATAGCTACGTTAAGCTCTGATGATTTTGAATCAACAAAGCTGATGTTCGAATCAATGCCGTTGGCTTTTAAAGCATTGCCGCCATTTGATACTCCCGCAGATAATCCGAAGTTTTCAGTTAGGCTGTAGCCTAAATCAATCGAAGTATCGTAAGCGTATTTAGAGTTGTTATCGTAATTGATCGCTGTTCTGTAATTGCCAGCAATACTTAAAGTCACGCTGTCGGTAAATTCTAAATCTAATGTTAAGCCTTGAATGATGCCGTATTGGTTGTTTCGGGCGCCATCAGCATTAAAATCGTATTCATGAAAATTGCGTTGTGCTGATAAACTACCAGCAAGTGTAAATGGCAAAGTTGCATTTTTATTGTTGTAACTTAGTGAAGTTCCAACGCCCACAGCGCCTTTTAAGCGATCTGTTAATTGCGATTCGCGATTTGTTGGAAGAATTCCATCAAGACGATTTTTCCATGTTAATTCGGGCGTAATTTCAGCTGTCTTATGAGATAGACGAAGAGTTGTATTCGTCATACTGAAGTTTTTTGCGCCGGTGTCTTCTTTAATAAAGTTAGTTCGTAATGATAAAGTCGTCGTATCAGTGAGTTTCGCTGAGGGAATAAACGATAACGCTGTTGAAGCTGATTTATCGTATTGACCTTCAGCATACATATTAGATGAGTAAGAAAGCGAAGCATCTAAACCGTAAATTTTCTTCGGTTTAGCAACTGGTGCTACAACGGTCGCTGTCGATGTGTTCTTTGAAGCAATTACATTAGCTGCAAAGGAGTTCGACGCCAAAAGGACACTGGCTAAGAATGAGACACTTACCGCTAATAGTGTCACTTTAGGTTTTAGATTCAATACATTGCTCATTAAAGCCTGCATACGTTCTTTCTGATCAAGACTTAAATTCTTAATCATGTATCATTATGGAACTATGCGAGAGACGTGCCTAAAGAATTTCACAAACTGGAGTTTTATCTCTAGTATGTTTTTATGAGATTTATTGTTTATACAGACGGCGCTTGTTCGGGTAATCCCGGGCCTGGTGGCTGGGGAGCCGTCATAGGCTCTATTCAAGGCGACAGCGTAGAGATTAAAGAGCTAGGCGATAGCGACACAAGAACCACGAATAACAGAATGGAGTTAGGCTCTGTCTTAGCAGCGCTTAATTACATCGAACGCCATGCAAATAACCCTGATTTTAGCATTCAAATTTACACTGACTCTGTCTATGTGATTAAGGGCATTACTCAATGGGTATTTGGCTGGAAAAAACGCGGCTGGAAAAACGCTGAAGGCGCAGACGTTATTAACCAAGATATCTGGGAAGCCTTAGATAAAGTCGTTTATCACTTACAAAAGAAGATGAATCAGAAAATCAAATGGGATTACGTGCGTGGCCATCAAGGCACTCCAGGTAATGAACGCTGTGATAAAATTGCTGTGGCCTTTTCTAAGAATGATTATGTGAATCTCTATAGCGGTTCAAATGCGAACTATTATTTTGATATTTTAACTCCTCCTCCGACAGAAGAGATTAAAGAGAAAAGTTACACTAAGGCCGAAAAGCCTAAGAACCAATGGTATATCGTGCTTAAAAACGGTGTGATTACTCGTTATAAAACGTGGCCTGAATGTGAAGCCTCTGTGAAAGGGGCTCCAGGAGTGAAATTTAAGAAGGTCACTTCTGATTCTGAAGAAGCAGAAGTCTTAAAAGGCTGGGGTAAGTAGCCAAAACTTAAAGAACTAAGTTTTGGTACTCGAGTAACGTAGTTGCGTAGTTGCCTATGGCATTGATCGCAGCCACTTCGGCTTGAATCTTCTTATTAAAAGCATCAATTAAAAAGCTAATATCTGTACGACCTTGAAAGTATGTCACATTCAACTGTTTAACGGCCTCAGCACGGTACTTTACAACGTTTTGAGTTGTTTGCAGATTCGCATAAGCATTTTCAAGTTTTTGTCTTGTGTTTTCGATCTGTAATCTAAGATCTTCTTCAACACGTGAAAAACGCGCGATCTCTATGTCTTGAGTGGCTCTGCGCAACTGCTGTTCTGTTTTTGAAAGATCGTCTCCGAAAAAATAATCTAACTTAACGCCGATCACGTATTTATCAGTCGGATTATCGCGAAGTTCGCTGAATGATTCAGACTGTTTCTTATCTAAGCCTTGGCCCGTGTATTTACCGTAAACGCTCAGTCGCGGTAGATCTTTAAAGTTTGAGGCTTCAAAGCTGTCAATTGCTGATTCGGTTTTTAATTTTTGAACTTTGTATCTGCGCAGCGATTTAATATCTCCGACAAATTTCACGGGAAGTGTCTGAGTTGTCACTTTAGGTTCAACAATTTGAATTTTTTGTTCAGCGGGAATATTTAAGGCTGCTTTTAACAGCTGTAAGTTCGTTAAAAGAGTATTGCGGTCTTCTAACATCGTTTGTTTGCGTGTTTCATATTCGGCAAGGGCTTGTTCAACTTCGCCAGCACTCGCGTAGCTGTTTTTCTTTTTACTTTGTACGTTGGCCACTAAGCGGTCGTACTTTTTTAAAAGGTCTTCGTTTTCTTGAACTGATTTTTGGCTAGCTTGCACACGCCAGTACAAGGCTAAAACATCTTTTGTTGTATCTAGCAGATCAATATCAGTTTGTAAGCGAGTGCGCTGAACATCTAAATCAGCGGCTTTCAAGGCTTGCATTTCTCCGTTAGAGTATAAATACGGAAATAAATTTTGTTCTACGCCGAAGGTGTAATAGTTTTGCGCGTAATCCAGGGTGTTTGAAGTCTTTGAATCAAACTTCACGTTTGTAAGTTCTAAGCTTGTCGCCGTGCCAGTTTGAAAGCGTTTATTCAAAAGTAACGTTGTTTTTGTTTTGTCAGATTGTGGAGAAGCAAATGTGGAAAGACTTTCCATATTGTCTTTCTCTAAACTGTAATCAAAGTTGAAACCTAAACGATAAGCTCCATCTAGTAATTCATAACTATATAGACTGGTCAGATTTCTATTTGCGACTTCTTGGTAGTTTATACTCTGAGATTGCACTAAGCGGACAAGATCAGAATCAGTTAATTGCAGAGTGGTATCTGACGTAGCGGGTTGTGAAATCAAACACAGTATCGACAAGGCGATCATTCGGACGTAGAATTTATTCTTCATAATACATTGGAGCTTAGCATGCGAATTTCTGATATCTCAATTAAAAATCCAGTTATGGCATGGATGATCATGGCCTTTCTTATGGTGTTCGGCGGAATTTGTTTTTCGCGTTTAGGTATCAGCCAATTTCCCGATGTAGATTTTCCGTCAGTGAATGTTTCGATTTCATTAACAGGAGCATCGCCTGAAGTGATTGAAACAAATGTTGTTGAGCCTGTAGAAGACGTGCTGACAACTTTAGAAGGTATTAAAGGTTTATCATCATCAAGTCGCAGTGGTGTTGGTAATATCTCTGTTGAGTTCAATTTAGATCGCAGTATTGATGCCGCTTTACAAGAAGTACAAACTAAAGTTTCGCAAGCCCAACGTCGTTTACCTAAAGATGCTGATGCTCCTATTATTACAAAATCAAATCCTGATGATCAGCCCATCATTTGGTTAGCTGTAACCACTGATAGCGGTGATCGCCGTGAATTAATGAAGTACACGCAAGAGTATTTAAAAGATCAATTCACTTCTGTATCAGGAGTAGGTGACATTCAATTAGGTGGTTTCACAGATCCTATCTTAAGAGTGCAAGTGATTCCTGAAAAGTTAAGACGTTATAACATCACAGTTCTTGATGTGATTGCTACGATTCAATCTGAACATAATGAATTGCCGGGCGGCCAAGTCGACGACAATAAAAATGTATTTAACGTGCGTGTAAAAGGTGAAGCTAAAACTTTAGAAGAATTCAGAAGCATCATCGTTTCTAAACGTGCAGGGCAAACCGTTGCAGATCCTTCGCAACGTGTGCGTCTATCTGATGTTGCTGATATTCAGTTAGCTTTATCTGATGATAAACGTTTTTCTAGATTTAATGAAAAATTAGCTGTGGGTATCGGTATTAAAAAACAGCGTGGTACGAATGCGGTAGCTGTAGCTCGCGCAGTTAAAGACCGTATGGAAGAAATTAGAAAAAATATTCAACCTGGTTATCACTTAGATGTAAACTTCGACACGACTCAATTTATTGAGCGCTCTATTGAAGAACTGAATAAACATCTATTGATGGCCGTGCTACTGACAGCCTTTGTATGTTGGATGTTCTTAGGAAGTTTCACAGCGACATTAAATGTGTTGTTGTCGATTCCAACGTCAATCTTAGGTTCTTTCATCGCGCTTTATTTCTTAGGCTTTACATTAAATACATTTACATTATTAGGTTTAACATTAGCGATTGGTATCGTCGTCGATGATGCGATCATGGTTTTAGAAAATATCTTTAGGTATAATGAAAAAGGTAAAAACCAAATTGAATCAGCCATTATCGGAGCGCGTGAAATTACATTCGCTGCTATAGCAGCCACAGCGGCCGTCATTGCCATCTTCTTACCGGTCGCATTCATGCAAGGAATTATCGGTAAGTTCTTCTTACAATTCGGTATTACAATTTCATTTGCGGTGTTCTTATCGTTGATTGAATCATTAACTATTACACCAATGCGTTGTGCTTCGTTTGTACAGCATTCACACCGTACGACTAAAATCGGTAAGGGCTTTGATGTCTTTTTTGATAAGTTAACTGCCGGCTATCGTAAAACACTTGTATGGACTGTGAACCATAAATGGAAAGTGTTTATTGGTTCAATTGTTGTGATGCTTCTTTGTTTTGTGTTAGCTAAATATATTCCTAAAGAATTTACGCCGCCGCAAGAATCAGGTTTATTAATGACACGTATTAATTTACCCACGGGCACAGCTTTTACAGTCACAAATGAAGTGACTAAAAAAGTTGAACGCTATCTATTAGAAGATCCAAATGTTTTACAAATTTTTTCAAGCATTGGTGGCTTTTCTGGTTCAGGCGCAGATACCAATACAGCGATGATGTTTGTGTCGTTAAAACCAAAAGCTGAAAGAACAATGTCTCAAGAGGACTTCGTTAAGAAAACCCGTGATGAATTAAAAAAAGTCGTTAAAGGCCGTGTATCAATGCAAGATCCTACAGCGCGAAGCTTTGGTGGCGGCGGCCGCGGCTTTCCAGTTGAGTTCGTGATCAAAGGCCCTGAATGGGAAGAGTTATCAGCTCAAGCCGATAAAATGATGGAAGACATGAAGGCCAGTGGTCTTATGACAGATATCGACAGCAATCTATTGCAAGGTTTGCCAGAAATTCAAATTGTGCCCGATCGTGACCGCGCAACAGCAACGGGTGTCAGTGTAAATAACGTGGCCAGTACAATCAATGCAATGATCGGTGGCGTACGTGCGGGTCAGTATGCTGACGGTGGTAAACGTTATGATATTCGCGTTGATCTGCAAAAAACAGATGATCAAATCAAAGATCTAGAAAAGTTATCGATTGCGAATTCAAAAGGTAACTTGTTGCCTCTTTCAAAAATCGTTCAGTTCAATAAAACAAAAACGCTGCAACAAATTAACCGTGATAACCGTTTACGTTCAATTTCTATTTATGCCAACTTAGAAAAAGGTAAAACATCAGAACAGGCGTTGGCTTTCGTGCGTGAAAAAGCGAAAGACTTAAAACAACGTTATTTTATTGAAGAATTCGGCACATCGAAATCGCAAAAAGAATCATTCTCAGGTTTAGTTTCTGCCTTGGTATTGGGTCTACTTGTGGCGTACATGATTTTAGCGGCGCAATTTAATTCGTTCATCGATCCAGTTACAATTTTAATGGCGTTACCTTACAGTGTCGCGGGCGCGTTCATCGGTTTATTTGTGACCGGACAAAGTTTAAATATTTATTCGATGATCGGTGTGTTGTTACTGATGGGTATCGTGAAAAAGAATTCGATCTTACTGGTTGAATTTGCCAATGTGGTTCGCGATCGTAAGGGCGGTGACCTATCTCCAGAAGATGCCATGATCGAAGCTGGGCCAACACGTTTACGTCCTATCCTCATGACCTCATTTGCAACTGTGGCGGGGGCTATTCCAACAGCGATTGCACGGGGCGAGGGGGCAGAATTAACACGCTCAATGGCCGTGACTATTATTTTCGGGGTATTATTCTCTACACTATTAACTTTATATGTAATTCCAGCAATCTACGTTATGTTTGAAAAATTCAAAACACGCAGTAAAAACCAACAAGAAGTGAAAAAAGCTTTCACTTCTGCAGGAAACGAAGGATTAGACTAATGCAAGCAACAGCCTACGCAGCTAAAGACACGAAAGCTCAATTTGAACCGATGCAAATCGAACGTCGCGAACCAAAACCCGATGATGTCGTGATTGAAATCGCATATAGCGGAATTTGCCATTCAGATATTCATACAGCACGTGGTGAATGGGCAGGTACGCAGTACCCTTGTGTTCCCGGTCACGAAATCGTGGGTCATGTTATTCAAGTCGGTAAGAAAGTTAAAAAATTTAAATTAGGTGAACCTGTTGGTGTGGGCTGTATGGTTGATTCATGTAAGAAATGTGAATCATGTAAAAAAGGCGAAGAGCAATTCTGCGAGAAAAGCCCAACATACACATACAATTCTCCAGCTAAAGAAGGTGGCTACACTTTCGGTGGTTACTCTTCACACATCGTTGTCAGACAAGACTTCGTTTTAAAAATTAAAAAAGGCCAAGCCTTAGATCGAATTGCTCCGTTACTTTGTGCGGGTATTACTACATATTCTCCGCTTAAACGTTACGGCACTAAAAAAGGTAAAAAAGTTGGCGTTGTTGGTCTTGGTGGCTTAGGTCACATGGCTGTGAAAATTGCAAAAGCTATGGGAGCCGAAGTGACTGTGTTCAGTACTTCTCCTGAAAAAGAAGCTGACGCAAAAAAATTGGGAGCAAAACATTTTGTTCTTTCAAAAAATCCAGAAAACTTTGCACCTTTAGCTAAGAAGTTTGATTTAATTATTAATTCAGTTTCTGCCAGTCATAATTTAACTCCGTATTTAACGTCTTTAAAAAACGACGGCACAATGGTGTTACTAGGTGTACCACCAGAATTTAGCCAAGTATCAGCGGGTGCACTTATCGGTGGACGTAAACGTCTTACGGGATCATTAATCGGCGGGATCAAAGAAACGCAAGAAATGTTAAACTTCTGCGCTGCTAAAAAAGTTTTTTCAGATATCGAGTTGATTGATGCCGCTGATATTAACAAAGCCTACGATCGCACAGTAAATGGCGATGTGAAGTATCGTTTTGTTATTGATGCTAAGACTTTTTAAAGTTCTTGTGACAACAGTTGTTGTTTGTATTCTAAATGTCTAACTAAGAGAGCCAAATCTTTTTCACTATCCAGTTCTGCGGTGAAGAGCCAACCTTCGCCGTAGGTATCATCAGATATGAGAGCCGGATCTTCGATAAGTCGTGGGTTTACCTCAAGTATGGTACCGCTGAAAGGTGCAATCAAATCCATAATGTTTCGCACACCTTCTAATGACGCAAACATAGACCCAATATTGATTCGGTCGCCTTCATCAGGGAGGTCTATATATAAGATCTCTCCTAAAAATTGAGATGCTTTTTCTGTAATACCAAAAGTAACAACATTCTCGTCTACAGCTAACCACTCATGGTTTTTAGTGTAGAAAAGCTCGACTGGGATATGTAAAGACTTAGATAGATAATTCACACTTAACTCATAAGCCATAACATTGTGGCGTGGCAAGTTTTTACTATTGCAACATATTGCAATAAGAGTTATTGGGCTTGTGCCCTATAAGCGACGTAAGAAAAATAAATTGAAAGAGCCATAGGGAATATAAAACCTTTGTATTGAAGCCGCATAAATATAAATGCACCAACAAATGACCCTAAAATAAATGAAAAGATTGTTCCAATACGTAATAAATTTGCTCTGTTCTCGAGAGATTTCTGTTCGTTGGTTAAACTGTCTAAATTGACGCGAACTAATCCCAAACCAAGGTCAGTTGCTAACCCTGTTAAATGCGTTGTTCTGATTGTAAAACCAGAGGCAGAAGTAATTGCCCCGTTTAGCAAGCCACAAGCTCCACAAAGGCAAGCAAGCAATATAAAGTCGTTTTTAATTTGAGCCGAATCGCCAAATTGACCAAACCAATTAAGACTTCCACCTAAGGCTACTGTTCCTAATAAAATAGAGACTAACCCCATGACCGGTGAATATTTTTGACCATGCAATTTGTGGGCGTATTTTTTTTCAAAATAAGCTGATGCCATAACACCTGCTACAAAAAATAAGGGAATTGTTAAAGTTCCGAAAGCTTCTAAAAGATTTAATCTTTCAAATGAAATGCCTGCAAGTGTCGCAAAACCTGTAATATGAGATACAAATCGGTGACAAGAAAGATATCCACCCGTATTAATGCTTCCAGCAAGAAAACTTAAAATAAACCAATCAAAATATGTTTTAAAACTAGCTGTATCATTTATCTTGTGTTGAAACATGACTTGAATGCTATTGCATCATGATGCAATAATCACGGCGTATCGTGTCTTCGGTCTACGCTTAGGGAGCAATTACATGAAAAGACATGCGGATCTAATCATTTACTTAAAATCAAAGGGGCTTCGCATGACCCCATCTAAAGAATTATTAATACAGTTTTTTTTAGATAATAAAAATCGCCATGTTCCTATTAAAGAATTATATGACTATTTAAATAAAAGTATTGAAGATGTAGATCGAACTACAATCTATAGAAACATTGAAAAATTTATTTCTCTTGGTTTAATTCAGGAATTAGACTTGCCGAGAGTGGGAAAAGTTTATCAGTATGTTTTTGATAAAAAAATTCACCACTACTACATCTGTAAATCATGTGGAAAAGTGAACAAAGGAAACGCAGCTTTGTTTGAAAAAATTGAAAAGGCTCTAAAAGATATTCACGATTTTTCAAAAGCAAATTTATCTATGTTGTTTTATGGTTTTTGTTCGAAGTGTGATAGTTCAATTGAATCAGACACTTCAATTTGAGTGAAGTGGATTACTTCGCCCAAAGCTCGTAACCCACAAGGCCAGGTAATACGATGTACAAAATAATATCGCGAATTAAATAGTAACAAAAAAATAGCGCAAATAATTTCCAGCCATGTTTTTTGAATGTGGCTTTGATACCCAGAGTTTTGAAATCAGATTTCAACATCACGAGATGGTTTTTGGCTTTCGTAAAAACTGATGATGTCTTGTTTTGTGAGTGGCTTAAGGCCGTGTTTCGCTCGGGCTTCGTCGCAACGTGGGTTATAGACTCCAGCTTCATAACTGGCTTCAAAATTTCTGCAAGGAGACGGGCGATTGCTGTAAATTTCACAGCTTACAAATTCACCGATTCTACCTTTTAAGGCAATACATTTTGGATGGTGTTTATCTTCAGTACCTTTGAGAATTCGCTCGCGATCATTTGCATCGAGCCAATAATTGGGAGGGACGGGGTGGTCAGAGTCGGCCTTTTCGGCTTGGCGCCAGTAAAAATTAACGCGATAGCTGGCACAGCATGCACCACAAGTTTGGCACGGGTGTAATGTTTTTTGAGAACGTCCCATGCCAAAATTGTGACCTGCTTATGGATTACTTGTTAGATTTTTCTTCTGTTTCAGATTTTGCTGCTGCTTTTTTAGCTTTCATTTCGCTTTTTTCGCTGCGCATTGCGTGAGTTGCTGATTTGCAACCTTCAGATAATTCGAAGCCTTTGTTAGCTTTTTTGTAAGCGTGTAAGCACTTCATTAATCCGCCACCGAATTCTTTACCAGTGCAACCAGCTGTTGCAGCATCAGCTTCACAAGCTTTATTGATTGCTACTTTTTGTTCAGACATTTTAGCTTGGTGTTCACCTTTGTGACCAGCAGCGAAAGCCATAGTTGAAGAAGCGATAACGATGATTGCTACTAATGCGTTTTTCATAAATATTCCTTTTTCTGCGTGTTTTAAACACGCTTTGTTGTTGTTGTATGTATATAAGCCTAAATCACAGGCTTTAAGTGCGCATGAACGCGGTATTAAAAAACGTTAATTCAGGCAAAAGGCAAAAGCTTATCAGCTAAGCTATTAAAATTGTTGAATTATACTACGAGTAAATTAATACTGCTTTAAATCAAACTGGACCAAAATGATAAATTTGACGGGGGTATGTATGTCGAAGTTTCTATTAGTGTTCTGTCTTTTAATGTTTCAAACGGCTTTTGCAGAGTTTGCTTTAGCAAATACACCAGCATTGAAAATCGGACTTGTGCTTGATAAAGGTGGCAAAGACGATAAATCTTTTAATTCAGCAGCCTACGCGGGTGCAAAACAAGCCGAAAAAGAATTAGGCATCGAATTAAAATATGTTGAAGCTACTGATAATAATTCTTTAGAAACTCTTCACAGAAATTTCGCGCAAAAAAAATATGATCTAGTGATCGGAATCGGTTTCGCACAAACAGATGCGATCAAAAAAGTATCTGCACTATTTCCTGAAACAAAATTCGCAATCGTTGATGGTGAAGTGACTGCTAAAAATGTGCGTTCGTTATTATTTGAAGAGCACGAAGGTTCTTACCTTGTAGGTGCTGCCGCAGCCATGAAATCAAAAACGGGTGTTGTGGGCTTCATTGGCGGAATGGATATTCCGTTAATTCGTCGTTTTCAAAAAGGTTTTGAAGCGGGAGTTAAATCAGTTAACCCAAAAGCCACTGTATTAGTAAGTTACATCGGTGTAACTGGTGAAGCTTGGAATAACCCAGCTAAAGCTAAAGAAATCGCGTTATCACAAATTTCACAAAAAGCAGATGTGATCTTTCATGCAGCTGGAGCTTCAGGATCAGGTTTATTTGATGCCGCTTCTGATAAAAAGATTTTCGCTATTGGTGTTGATTCAAATCAAAACTGGGTAAAACCTGGTGTTGTGTTAACTTCAATGTTGAAAAAAGTTGATGTGGCTGTATTTGAAACCATCAAATCAGTTAAAGCTGGATCATTTCAATCAGGTGTTAACCGTTTTGGTTTAAAAGACGGTGGTATTGACTGGGCTTTAGATGAAAACAATAAAAAATTGTGGTCAGCCGCTGAGATTGAAAAACTAAACCAAGTTAAAAAATCAATCATTACTGGAAAAGTAACTGTTCCAGATTACTACAAAACTAAATAGTTCTAATGTCATCGAATCTGATCGAATTTAACAATATTTCGAAAAGCTATGGAAGCTGTGTTTCTTTAGATCAGGTTCATTTTTCTATTTTAAAAAATCAAATTCATGCTGTCATCGGCGAAAATGGAGCCGGTAAATCTACGTTAATGAAAGTATTAACGGGGATCGTACCGCCTTCATCAGGAGCTATGGTTTTACGTGGTAAATCCTATGAGCCCGAATCAGCGCAAGATTCATTTCGTGAAAAAATCGGTTTCGTGCATCAGCACTTTCAATTGGCCGACGAACTTACGGGATGGAATCATCTAGAGCTTGTGGCGCGCACACAAAACATTGAAAAAAAGCGTCTGTTAGAATTAGTTAGTGAAAAACAAGCTAAGTTTAAATGGAGCCTCCCCTTAGATAAAAAAATCAAAGCTTATAGTATTGGTGAACAACAGCGTTTAGAAATATTACGCGTGTTAATCTTAGATCCTGAGATTATTATTTTCGATGAACCAACGGCTGTATTAAGCCCCGATGAGATCGAAGATTTTTTAGATTTTATGTTAGATCTCAAAAAACAGGGTCACACTTTGATTTTGATTTCGCATAAATTAAACGAAATCAAAAAAGTCGCAGATCATGTGACTATTCTTTGCCGTGGCCAATTAATCGCCTCAGATAGCGGATCAAACTTTACCATCGAACAGATGGCCGAAAAGATGATCGGTCGTAAGCAACAGGCCCTAGTGCAAGCTGGCGTGAATGATACAGGCATTACTCATGATCTAAATCTTTTAGGTTTAAAGTTAAATAACAACGAAATTCTAGGTGTTGCCGGAGTCGATGGTAATGGCCAAGAAGATTTTATTTTGAAGCTTCGCCAGAACATCGATTTATTAAAATTAAAATTCGGTGATATTTCTGAAGATCGCTTTCGTTACAGTATTTATCCGAAGCAAGATTTGATCGAAAACTTTTTAATTCGTCACCGCAATACTTTTACTCGCTTAGGTTTAGTGAATAAGAAAAAAGTTCGCCGTGAAGTCGAAAAAATTATTACTGATTGGGACGTGCGCCCCGCTGATAGCCAAATGGTGATGGGTTCATTTTCGGGCGGTAACCAGCAAAAATTTGTAATCGGTCGCGAGCTTTGGCATAATCCTGATGTGATCTTGGCTGCACACCCTTCGCGTGGAGTTGATATCGGGGCTCAAGAAAAAATTCACCAAGCTTTGCTTGATCAAAAAAAGAATCACCGTGCCGTTGTATTATTATCGTCTGATTTAGATGAAGTTTTAAAATTATCTGATCGCTTTGTGATTTTATTTAAAGGAGCTATTAAGGGCCCTTATTTAAAAGGCTCACTTGATAACAGCCAAATCAGTCAGATCATGAACGGAGTCAATCTATGAAGCGCATTGATTACTCAAGTTTAATTGGTTTTATCATCGGCGTGGCCTTAAGCAGTGTTCTAGTTTTATTATTTAAAGAAAACCCAGGTAATGTTTTAAAAGTATTAAGCGGAAGCTTTTTACAAAGTAAATTCGATATGGGTTTAACAATGTTTTACACAACTTGTTTTGCCTTTGCAGGCTTAGCATTTTCGATTCCGTTTAAAGCGGGCTTATTTCATATCGGTGCCGAAGGGCAGATTGTGTTATCAGCGATGGTAGCCGCAGTCATGGGTATCATCTTGCCAGAATCTTTAGGTACCTTCGGTATCATTGCGATTTGTTTAACAACAATGGTTGTTGGTATTTTAAGTGCGCAGACGATTGCCTTTTTTAAAGTGTACAAACAAGGCCACGAAGTGGTTGTTGCGATCATGCTGAATTTTATTTTTGCAGCGATTGCGACGTATGTCGTTTTGCAAAACTACCAAAACACAGAATCACAAAATCCTGAAAGTTCTTTAATCAAACCTGTGTTTCAAGTGGCTAAATCAGACAGTATAAAAGCGTACTTTGAAAACTCTGCGGTGAGCGGATTTTTATTAGTAGCCGTGATTAGCTGTTTAGCGGTTTGGTTTTTTGAAACGAAAACTAAATGGGGCTTAGAAATCAAAGCTTTCGGTGAAAACCCAACAGCCGCAGAACGTATGGGCATTTCAGCTAAGAAAATTAATTTTTTAGCCTTAGGCATCGCTGGGTTTTTCTCAAGCCTTGTTGGCCTTACAGAAGTGTTAGGCAGCACGTACCAATACAAAGTGGGTTTTTCTCCGGCTTATGGGTTTTTAGGTATCGTGGTTGCGTTGTTGGCGCAAGGTCATCCAATTGGTATTTTATTTTCTAGTTTTATTATGGCGGTCCTTCATAAGGGGGCTTCAGATCTTGATTTAGAAACTCAGTTTTTAACTCGTGATTTTTCTAAGGTCTTACAAGCCATTATTATTTTCTGTGTCGCAGGAGCTGTTTACATTAACCATAGAAGGAAGAAATCATGAGTTCTGAAATTCTATTAGGTTTATTTTTAGCCAGCATCCGTATGTCATTACCGATTTTATTTGCGGCCAGCGGTGGCTATTTTTCAGAAAAATCAGGCGTAGCACAGATTGGTTTAGAAGCTTATTTATTGATTGGCGCCTTCACCGCAGCAGCAGTTAGTTTTCAAACGCACTCTTTAGTTTTAGGTTATGTCGCTGCCGCTTTAGTAGCTGCTGCGTTTTCGCAAATTTTTAATATTTTAATTTTTAAATTCAAAGCCAATTCAATTGTTGTCGGTACGGGTATGAATTTACTGGCAATGGGTTTGATTCCGATCGTAAGTAAAACATTATTTGAATCTACGGGTTCTACTCCTGCCATTGATACTTCTGATGCAGCATTGAACCAGTCATTGATTATGGTCAGTGTTGTAACGGTATCAATGCTTGCGATTTGTTATTGGATCGCTGAAAAATCAAGTTTTGGCTTACAAATTAAATTTGCCGGTGAAAAGTCTGAAGCTTTAACAAGCGTTGGTGTTTCATACATCAAACGTCGTTGGCAGGCGGTTACATTAGGAGCTTTAATAACGGGTGTTGGCGGCGCGATTTTATCCACATACTTAGCATCAAGTTATTCTCCGTTAATGAGCGCAGGGCGCGGGTTTATCGCGTTAGCCGCAGTCATCTTTGCTGGATGGAACTTACGTAAAGCTTGGCTTGTAGTTTTATTGTTTGGTTTTGCAGAAGCAATTCAGATTCAATTACAGAATATGAATTTAAGTGTGAAAATTCCGAATGAATTTATTCAGATGTTACCGTATCTAGCAACGTTGGTAGCCCTGCTGTTATTAAGAAATAAACAGCAGGCCCCAAAAGAAATTTCTTAGTTCTTATTTTCTTACGCAATTCAATTGAGTTACTTGGCCATTATCTTCAACTAACGTAGCTTTGTTCGGAGCTGAAGGGCTTGTAGTTAGGTTGATGCTAAAAGACATGCCGTCTACACCGCGAAAAACTGCTGCGCCGCCAACAGGTTTTGAATCTTGTTTGTCTGAATCAAGAATGTATCTAATTTCAGATGTCTTTCTAGGGCTAACTTTTTCTAAGACTAACGTTGGAATTCCCGTAAAGCCACCTTGACTTAATTCAACAGTAATCACTTGTTTATTGATACCATTTTTAGATGTGATTGCTTGTTTACAAGTGTGAACTACCATCATATCTCCACCACCAGAAGCGCCCTTAGGCATAGCCATAACAGTAGTTGCAGTAGCAGTAACGAATAAAGCCATCATTAATTTTTTCATAAATCTCCCTTTGTTTTTGTTTGAACGGTGTAGTTTTAACAAAAGGGGTGACGTAATTCGCCTGTTATAATTTTGTACAGTGATTATTACCTTACGAAGGCTTGAGAACTAATATACCAGCTGCGTAGTCGCTAACGGGCCCGTCACAGTGATCGTTGCAGGCTTACCATCAGTGGCTGGAGTTGATACTGGAAACACCACAGAGTAAGGCGAAGCCCAACGGTTGTGGTGTGGGTATAGAGTTTCGATATCTAAATAAAGATCTTTAATTTTTGTGATTTTACCTTCGTAACGTTGGCCTGACACTTCAAGATACACTTTCCATGAAGAGCGCGTCGTATTTAGATTATCGTGTTTACGTTCAGGTGTGTAAAAGCTCATGAAAAATTCTGTGCTATCAGAGTGTTTAGAAATGATCTTTGCTTTTTCTTCTTTATATTTTTGTAATGACCACTGGCCAAGTTTAGCTTGGTAGGCTGTTAAGTTTTCGCTCATATCAGCATCTAGGCGAGTCGTTTGAACTGTTAATTTATTGTAAAGACCATCATAAACTTCAGTTTTTTTAGTTTTAGATTCAACCATGTCTTCGTATTCAGACGTTGAAATATCTTTGATGCCTTCAGGTGTTGGTAGGCGATGAACACAACTTAAAACTACAAAAGGTAAAACAAGTAATAAAAAATTTTTCATGGCTTAAGATATTCCTATTTGTGTTTATTTAAAAAATCGATCACTGCGCTGTAAACTTCGTCGCGGCAGATATCGTTATAAAGTTCGTGTTTGCCGCCGTCGAATAGTTTTAAAGTTTTGTCAGTCGTTGCTAAGTTTTCAAAGAAAATTTTAGCCTGCGGAGTCGACACAACCGGGTCTTCATCAGAGATATGTAATAACGTCGGCAAAGTAATACTGCCAGCTGTAGATACAATTTTATCAAACTCACGTTTAAAACCTAAAAATACACCGGCAGAAATTTTGTTGTGGCGGTAAGTATCTTGTTCGAACTCTTTAATCACTTCAGGATCACGAGTTAATTGCTCGTTCGTGATTTCGTTACCTAAAGTTAATTTTGGCAGTAACGCATTTAAAACTAAAGAGCCTGATTCTTTCCAAGCGGGGATAGGTTGGCTAATACCAAACAACGGAGAACTTAAAACCTGCGCTTTGAATTGATCGTATTTTTTTTCACGAAGGGCGCAAGATTGAACTAATCCACCCATTGAATGACCCAGTAACATAACAGGTTTATTTTTGACTGAATCAATTCGTAAACATTCTTCTAAAAACAAATGATAATCTAAAACATACTCATCGAAATCTTTGGCATAACCACGTAGGCCTTCTGATTTTCCGTGGCCGCGCATATCCCAACCAATGAAACTCCAGTTTTTGCCCTGTTCTGATTGTTGAAAACCATTGATTAAACGGTGGTAACATTCTGAATGTTCGGCTTGACCATGGTTAATTAAAATAGTGCCGCACGAATTATCGGCGTCCCACTTTTGTAAGTATAATTTAGTTTGGTCATAGCCACGAAAAAATGATTCAGATCGTTTCAAGTTTGAAGTCATACGTAAATTGTACGTTAGCCTAAATTGAAGTCAAAAATTAATTCAAGCCCCGAAGTAAAACGGTATCTTTGCCCTTAGAGTAGGTCTTTAAATCTAAAGAGTCTGGACCTAAGGGAGGTGTGTCTTTAGGTGGGTAATCCAGTGAGTAGTGAATTCCGATAGATTCTTTTCGTTGAAGCGCACATTGTACCGTTAGATCTGCAACGATGGCGATGTTGCGAAGTTCTAAAATATCACTGTGCATTTTCATATTCGAGTAATACTCTTTCACTTCTTGCATGATGTTGTTTAGGCGGTGTTTAGCGCGCTCTAGACGTTTTGTTGATCGCACAATGCCGACATAATTCCACATCAAGCGGCGAATTTCTTCCCACATGTGATTGATCACAACCATTTCATCTTGGTTGGTTTCGTTGGGTTTAGTCCAAGGTTTTGGTTCGAGAGTTGTTTTGGTTGCTTCAGAAATTTCATTCCAATTTTTTTCGATTTCAACAGCCGCGTTGTGTGACATCACTAAACATTCTAATAAAGAATTTGAAGCTAAACGATTGGCGCCATGTAAGCCTGTGCAAGCGATTTCACCGATGGCGTAAAGCCCAACGATATCGGTTTTGCCGGCTGTTGTTGTCATGACTCCACCACATAAATAGTGAGCGGCTGGTACAACGGGTATCGGTATTTTTGTCATGTCGATGCCATATTCCATACAGCGCGCATGAATTGTTGGAAAATGTGTTTTTACAAATTCACCATCTCTGTGAGAAATATCTAAGAACACACACGGCTCGCCTGATTTTTTCATTTCAGCATCGATACCACGAGCTACGATATCACGAGGGGCAAGTGATCCAAGTGGGTGGATCTTTTTCATAAAGGCTTCGCCTTTAGCGTTGATCAGTTCGCCACCTTCTCCGCGCACAGCTTCGCTAATTAAAAAATTGCGCGAGTCTTTGTGATAAAGACATGTCGGGTGAAATTGCATAAATTCTAAATTGGCTACACGCGCACCAGCTCGGTAAGCCATAGCGATCCCGTCGCCGGTAGCTCCGCCCCAGTTTGAGGTGTAAAGATAAACTTTGCCGGCGCCACCTGTTGCAAGAATTGTTGTGTCGGCCAAAAACACTTCGACATCACCAGTCAGTTTGTTTAGCACGTAACTTCCCACAACAGCGGTTGGGGCAATCAATGTGGGATCGACTTGTTTATTTACAATCAAGTCGATGGCGAAATGGTTTTCAAAAATTTTGATGTTGGGGTGACTTGTAACTTTGCTCCAAAGTTTGCGATGAATTTCTGCGCCAGTTTGATCTTCGAAGTGTAAAATGCGGCGTTCAGAGTGGCCACCTTCACGAGTTAATTCGGGGTCAAATTGAACGCCCCACTTAACTAAATCTTTAATTCTTTCAGGAGCTTGAAGCACCACGTCACGAACTGCGTTGATATCGCATAAACCAGCTCCGGCCACTAAAGTGTCGCGGATGTGGCTGTCAAAACTATCTGATTTGTCGGTCACCGAAGCAATGCCCCCTTGGGCCATCGCCGAATTGCTGTTGGGGCCTTTATCTTTAGTCACGATAAAAACAGATTTAGTATCGGCCATTTTTAAAGCCATACTCAGAGCCGCAACTCCAGAGCCCACAATCATAATTTCTGCATGGTGTTTCAGATTCAGTTTTGCCATGCAAGCTTTGTAATCCCAGAAGAGTGAATTGTCTAAGAGAATTTGAAGATGATTGTTAGGTAAAGTGTTGCACTCTGAAAAGAAACAAAACACAATAGAATTGATAGTCTTTAAGCAAGGATGCAAGAAGCAAAATGAAGTTAAAAACCGTATATTCTAGTATAGCGTTGATATTTCTTATCGTGGGCGTAGCCCTATGGAAATTAAACGACACATACCGTTCTGAAAAAGTTTCGATCAAGCAGAATCAACTCCAAACTCAACTTACAGCTTTACGCTCATCTTTAGTGAGTCAAATTTCGCAATTGCGCAATACTTTAAGTTCGTACACGGTTCAAATCGATGAATCAAAAATCAATTGGGTTCAGTTAAAACCTTTTTATGCTTTAGCCGTTGTGCAAGAAGATGGTACGAACCGTTTAACTGTGAATAAATTATTTCTCCAATCAGGTTCAGTCGCTGATCGTTGGAACTCGGCAACACTGCAACAAAACTTACAAGCTAAAGTCACAGGCAACCCGATGTTGCGTGTTCAAACTTTTAAAGATTCAAGCGGCTTAGTGCATTTAGCGATGATTGTGTTCGATAAAGAAAAAAGAAATAACTTACCTCGCAGCGGGGTAATGGTTGTTGGCGATATTAGTTATTTTCAAAGATTTTTTGATTTACAGCGCACAAGTTCGATCACACAAGTTTTGTTAACTAATGATAAAACAGTAGCCGCTCACACAGAATATGAATATGTAGGTAACCTTTCAGATGAAAATAAAGTTTCTGATAAAAACTTTTTTATCGATCGCCAAGAATTACGTGGCACGAATTTAAATTTATTAAGTTACACTTCAAAACAAGCCTATTCAAATTTTGATATTCCATTGCCAATTCTTGGAATCATTTTGGGTCTTGGTTTTTTAATGTCGGGAGTTTTGCTGTTTGTGGCAAAGCCAGATTATGTCTCTAGATCGTCTTCTTCGGGTTCTTCACAGAAAAAATCAACAGAGTATGATGCTGACGAAGCGATTGGCCTTGGTTTACCAAATACAGCGCCTGCACCGATGAAATCTGTAACTTCGCCGCCGCCAACAGTGCTTCAGGCTGAACCTCGTCAGGCCAAACCATCAGCTGCGCCAACAGTTAAACCAGCGGCGCTGCCACAGGAAATTCCATTAGAATTTTCGCGCGAGGCTCAGGTTGTTTCTATTCAAGTGCAAGCTTGTGTGCAGCAGGCGATTTTCAATATTGATCGTCAGTTAAAATCTCAAGGCGTTACAGTCGGTAAAGAATTTGCTTCTGGTGAAACAGTTGTTTTAGATTATCCAAAATTTATTAAAATATTTGAAAACGTGTTGTTGTCTGTAGCACAAGAGATATCAGGTCTTAAAAAACGTATTCAATTGCGTTCTTATGATATTGATTCTTTAACGGTCTTAGAAATTCAAGCTCCTATTCAAAATTTTAATTTACATGCAGCAATTCTTCCCGAGTTAAAAGCGGCGCATGCTGAATTTTCTCAGGTGGCTTCATCGGCCGGCGAAGCTATTTTTAGATTTAGTTTTCATCGCCAAGAAGCTTCAGCGCAAGCGGCAGCTCCGGCATTTAATAAACCAACGCCTTCGGCAGAAATGCGTTTTGAACTTGATGAATCTGACGCCAGCGGATTCAAAATGCCAGAGATGACTCCGGTGAATCCGATTCAGAATGATTTAGATATTGATGCCTTGCTTTCGTTAGATGATGAGGCGGGTGAGCCAGTTTCGCTAACAAGCACGACGCCTAAAATGAATATCGAAAAAGAAATGCAGCCGGCAAAATTTAAATTAGATGAAAAAATGTCAATTGTTGAAGATCCTGAAATCAATATTACGACAACTGAAACCGAGAAAGCCGATCAAACTAAAGTTAAAATCAGAAGGCCAGAAAAAGGATGAATATCAGAGAATTTGCATCGCAGTTTAGCGTTTCGATATTTACCCAAGATGTAAACTTAGGAACGCAAATCAAACACGCCATGACTTCAGCAGGGTATGAAAATTATTACTTTGCCGATGTTGATGAGCAATTATTTCGAATTCAAGACAATCCACCGCATGTGGTGATTTTTGATATTCGTGGTTCGTTATTAGCTCCGCATGAATTTATTCAAAAAGCTTTATTAGCGTCTAAAGAAATTAAGTTTATTTTTCTAGCTCCGGCTGATCAGATTGCCGCTTTTAAAAATTATAAAAAATTTAACGTGTACAGCGTTTTTAATGCGGGCGAAATCGCTGTTGATCAGCAAGTGTTGCAATCAGTAGATAATATTTGCGAAATTATTTTTCGCACTTATCAAAACGAACAACTTGCAGATGATTTAAAAAAAGAAGCCGCTTCACGTGAAAAGTTACAATCGACTTTAACCACTGAGCGCCAAGCTCCAGAAGTTCGCCCTTATCAACTGCGTATTGCTGAATACAAATCAGCAACTTCTAAAGAAGATCTGTTAAATACTTTTTATAGCCAAACCCCAACACAATCTTGGATTTACCTTAAGTATGTGCCAAGCATCGAAACTTTTTTATGTGTTTCGTATGCGGGTGTGCCTGAAGAGTGGGTTGAAGGCTTATCGTACAAAGTAAATGTAAAAGACAAAGATTTTATGTCGCAAATGTTGATGGGGTCACTGCCATTATCAATTGCCACTTATTTTAAAAATAAATTTGGCACTGATCGTATCAAGTTTTTGCCAATGATTATTCGTGATAAAATCGAAGGTATTTTAATTTCGACTCAAGAAATTTCATCAGCTGTTGCAGAAGATTTTTCGTTAATGAGTTTAGTTTATACTCTTTTTGTTTACGAATCTGAACCAAAACAACTTGATATTGAAGATCACTTAACAGGGTTTTATAATCAGTTGTTTTATTCACGTGTTTTAGAGCGTGAAGTTGACCGCAGCAAGCGCGCACTGGTTCCGTTATCGTTAATTAAAGTTTCGGTCGATAAGTTTGCCGAACTTGAAGCCAGTCTTGGGCGTGAAGCCGCAGACCAAATTATTTTAACAGTTTCAGAAGTTATCAAAGCCACTTCGCGCTTAAATGATTATTTATGCCGAACAGGTGAAAATGAATTCACGATGATTTTAACGAACTGTAACCGCAAGGGTGCAGCGCTTCGTTCAGATCGTTTTCGCCAAGGTATGGCTAAAGAAAATTTAATACGTGCAGGTGTAAATGTTACGGTCAGCCAAGGTATTAGTGAATACCCGACGTTAACTCGTAATGCTTTTGATTTAGATGAAAGTGCAACACGCGCCCTTCATTTTATTTCGCAAAAAGGTGGTGATAAAATTTGTTTTTATAAACCACCTGTAGAACATAAGCCTGACTTTGTTGTGGAGCCCTAATTAATATGGAAATGTTCCGTAGAACCTTCGCAGAAATAAATTTAGATCACTTAAGCCATAATTTTTTTGAAATTAAAAAATTAGGCGGTGATAACCGTTTTATTTGCCCGATGGTTAAAGCTAATGCCTATGGGCACGGTGATATCGTCGTCGCAAAACATTTAGATCACCTGGGGGCCTCGCATTTAGGTGTTTGCCTGATCGAAGAAGGTTTGATGTTAAGAAACGAAGGTCTAAAGTCAAAAATTTTAGTGTTTCGTGGTTTTGACAAACAAGGGGCTCAGAAAATTTTTGATGCCCAGATGACACCTGTGGTGAGCACTTGGGATCAAATCACAGCTTTAGAAAGCGTAGCTGATGAACCCATTAAAGTTCATGTGAAATTTAATACGGGAATGAATCGTTTAGGTTTTGCGCCTCAAGAAGCTGAAAAGTTAAGAACTTATTTTAAAACTTCAAAAAAATTAAAACTTAAAGCTGTCTTAAGCCATTTTTACTTAGGTGAAGACGCCGTGCAAACCAACGGTCATTCAGCGGCGCAAGCCAAACTGATGACTGAAATTCATTCTTATTTTAAAGATGAAGATGTGTGGGCGCATTTATTAAATTCGGGCGGTATTGCAAGTCTTGCAGAACCTGAAGTTAAAAATAATCCAGATCATTTTCTGAATAAAACCAATTGGGGATTTCGTCCTGGTCTAATGCTTTATGGATATTCGCCTTCTGAAACATTGAAAAGTATGAATTTAAAACCAGTGATGACTTTTAAATCAGTGGTTAACAACATTCGCCAAATGAATGTGGGCGAAACCGTTTCTTACGGCGCAACTTGGAAGGCTGATAAAGCTTCAACAATTGCGGTGGTTCCTGTTGGATATGCAGATGGTGTACATCGTTTGTTAAGTAACCGCGGCAAATTTTTATTTGCAGGTAAAGAAGTTCCAATTGTCGGGCGCATTTGCATGGATTTTTTAATGTTAGATGTGACGGCGGTAGTTCAATCTTCAGGTTTAAAAAAATTCACTGAAGAAGAAGTCATTTTATTTGGATACGACCAGGCTGGAAATTTCTTAAGTGCAGAAGTCACAGCAAAAGCTGCTGAAACGATCACTTGGGAAGTTCTAACGGCAGTTGGCGAACGAGTGCCAAGACATTATAAAGGCGGGCAGTCGTGATAGCCATTTTAGAAAAATTTAAAAAGAAAATTAACGATGTCGGCGAAGTTTCAATTTTTGCGATATCAAGTCTTAAACTTTTATTCACGCAACCTTACCGTTACACTGAAGTTGTAAAACACATGGAATTTATCGGCAATCAGTCAGTCGGAATCATTTCATTAACCAGTGTGTTTACGGGTCTTGCCTTATCATTTCAAATTTATTTAGGTTTTAAATTAGTGAATGCGGTAAACCTTGTTGGCCCAACGGTGGCTTTAGGTATTACACGTGAATTAGGCCCGGTGTTAACGGGATTAATCGTTGCTGCTCGTGCAGGTGGTGCGATGGCTGCGCGCTTAGGCACAATGCGTGTGAATGAGCAAATGGATGCGCTGGATGTGATGGGCGTGAACACGAAGCAATATTTAATTGCTCCGCGTATTATTGCGGCTGTCGTTTGTATGCCGTTATTAACGGGGCTTTTTGATTTTATGGCCATGTTAGGTTCATGGTTTTTATGTACGAAAATCGTAGGCCTTGATAGCGCGATCTTTTTTGAAAAGATTCGTCAAACAGTCGATTTTCATCATATCAATGAAGGCCTTTTTAAATCGGCTATTTTTGGTTTTTTATTCGCAGTGATTTGCACATACCAAGGTTATCACACTAAAGGTGGCGCTAAGGGCGTCGGAGAAGCGACGAATAACGGTGTCGTGATGAGTATGGTTGGAATTATTATTATCGATTATTTCTTAATGAACTTAATTCGTGTGGCTTATATTTTTATGGGAATTCAAAAATGAGCGATTACGCAATTGATATCACCGATCTTAAAAAGACTTTCGATGGTAAAGAATTCGTTCTTAAGGGCATCGATCTTAAGATTCCCAAAGGCAGCTTAACGGCGATTATTGGTTTTTCGGGTACCGGTAAATCAGTGATGTTAAAACATATTTTAGGATTATTTAAACCTACATCAGGCACAGTCAGAATTTTAGGAACAGATTTATCTACAATGGATGATAATGAGCTGACTAAATTTCGTTGTAATTATGGTGTGTTATTTCAAAGTGCTGCGTTGTTTGATGATATGACGGTTTTAGAAAATGTTTGTTTTCCTCTCGAAGAACATAGAAGAACACTGCAAAAAAATCAGATTATTCAAATTGCACAAACAAAACTTAAGATGGTTGGCCTTGATCCAAAACATTTTAATAAATTACCGAGTGAAATTTCGGGTGGTATGCAAAAAAGAACGGGCTTAGCACGTGCTCTAGCCTTAGATCCAGGTATCATTATTTACGATGAACCGACGACGGGATTAGATCCAATTTTGACCGAAATGGTCGATGATCTGATTCTTCAGACACATAAACTAAACCAAGGTACTACTTCTGTGATGGTGTCGCACGATTTAAGTGCAGCTTTTCGTATAGCAGACTTTATTGTGATGTTAGATGCTGGTAAAGTGTTACTAGCTGGAACTGCTCAGGATTTCTTTAAATCTGATATTGAATTGGTTCAGCGATTTGTGACAAAAGGGATGAAGCATCAATGAGTTTTTTTAGCACCGCAGAATTTAAAGTAGGCGCGCTTGTCGTATCCATCGGGGCTTTGATCGCGCTTATGTCGATGCAAGTCAGTGATGATCCTTCGTTCTTAGGTCGATCAAAAAAAGCATGGTTTTATTTAGATAACGCAAATGGCTTAACCAAAGGTTCAGCCATTCGTTCAGCTGGTATTCCTGTCGGAGCCATTAAAGATATTTCTTTAGCTGAAGGCAAAGCCCGCATTGATGTCACCGTAAAATCTGATGTGCCACTGACACGTTCTGCGATTGTAGAAATGCGCGCGAACGGTATTTTAGGTGATAAATACATCGAAATCAGCCCCGGAAGCGCAACTGATCCAGGCCTTGAAGATGGTGGTCAAATTGCCAATGTTAAAACGGGTGGATCACTTGATGATGTGATGACACAAGTTTCTGATATCACAACAAGTTTAAAAGATGTGGCTAAAAATTTAAATGAAGCGACAAGTGCTGAAGGCACAAATAAACATATTATGGGTCGTATTGTTCAAAATATTGAAAAGCTAACGGGCGATCTTTCGCAAATGACAGCTGAAAATAAAGAACAAATCAGTGAAATCGTTGATCAAGTTCACGATATCACTTCAACGATGGATGGCTTAATTAACGATGAATCTGAAACAGGTTTTAAGAAAACTTGGAAAAACTCAATGGTTCGTATCGATAAATCATTGAAAAATATCGAAGAGATCACAGATAAAGTAAATAAAGGCGAAGGCACTATCGGAAAACTTATTTCTGATGAAAAAACAGCAGAAGATGTTTCTTCAGCTATCGAAGGCATTAGCGGTTTAGTTGATACAGCTAATAAAACAACAACAGCTTTTGATTTTAATGGTTATTACTTAAATGATATCGGAGCTAAATCTTCGATTGGTATTCAAATTCAACCAGGTCTTGATCGTTATTACTATTTAGCCTTAGTTGATGATCCAGCAGGTGTGGTTGATAAGAAAAATATCTTAACCACAACTAATGGTGGAACACCAAATAACGTTGATGAAACGACGACTTATAAAAATAAAACTAAATTCACAGCGCTTTTTGCTAAGAATGTTTTTGATTTTACCCTTAAAGGCGGTTTGATCGAAAATGCGGGTGGTATTGGTGTAGATTATTCTCCGTTTAAAATGCACCGTCTTAAGTTTTCAGTTGAAGCTTTTGATTTCGGAGATACGAACTTACGCACAACTGTTTCATATAAATTTCGTTACGGAATGTATGTGTTAGCAGGGTATAACGACATGTTACACAACACCGATGCTCAGTCGGCTTATGCCGGCGCCGGTTTATTTTTAACAAATGATGATCTTAAACTTCTATTAACGAAATCCCCATTCTAGGAGAGCGCACATGCAAACCGCCGCCGACCGAAAATGGATGATCAAGTCTGAAAACAAAGTACTTGGGCCTTATTCTTACGATCAAATTGAAGATTTATTAAAGAAAAGACAAGTATCACTTATAGATGAAGTTCGCGATATGGATACACGTTGGATGTATATTCGTGAATCAGAAGCTTTAAAAGCTATCGTTGATGAAATTCGTGAAGAGTTAGCTAAAGTTGATGATCATACAAAAACTTATCAAACGCGCACTTCACAAGGCCAAACAAAAACAGGAACAATCACGCAAGATTTAATGATTGAAAATACCAATCATCAAATGCCAACTTTCACAAATGTGTCTGTTGAAGATGCTGAATTTACTGAAGAACCGACAGAACCCGCAGCACCAGCCGCGACGACTCAGGCGAAACCGCCAGCGGCTCCTGGTAAAGTATATGTATCTTCTACTGATCCGATCGTGCATTCAAAACTTCGCGAGCGCTCAAAATTAACATTAATGATTTTAATTTCGGTTTTACTGGGCGTTATCGTTATTGCTGGTGGATCACAGTACTATCAAAATAAAGAAAAGAAAAAACAAGAGCAGCAATCTATATCTTCGATTCGTAAGTACAGCTTGTATGGCTTAGAATCTAAAGTTGTCGAGATCTTTGGTAATATGAGCCCTGAATTGCAGCGCCAAATTTTACCTGAAATTATACCTATGATTCCGAAACTAGATTCAGTGGGTTATATTAATGGGGCACAAACTATTAGTAACCTGAAATCTAATCCGGGTGTAAGTGATCAACGTAAAGCCTTGTTAGATATCGTTCAGTTTATTCAATCATTACAAGATGAAGATTTAAAAAAGGCCCGTGAATCTTTAATACGTGCAAAAGATCTTGATCCAAGCAGTGAAATCATTAAAGAAAACGATGCGATTTTAAATTTTTACGAAGGTAAATTCGATCAAGCGACAAAAACTTACGCTGAGCTTTTTCAAACGATGAAAAAAGGGCGCTGGTTATTTGGTTGGGCTGTTAGTGAGTTATCAAAACCAACTGTGAATTCAGAGATTGAAAGTTTATTAAACCACGAAATTGATCGTTATACTGAAGCTCATATCGACTTTAAAAAAGAATTATTATTAATCAATATGCTTATTGATAAGCGTATGAACCGCGAAGAAAGATTTCAAAATGATTATCGCAGCTTTGTGGCGATGCCATTAAACTTTCGTCAAAGATTTCAAATTCCACTTTCTGTTTTTAGCGGAATTTATTCAATGTTTACTGCGCGACCGATTTTTGACAAATTAAAAGCTTTCTTGCCCGCGACTCCAAAAATGGTTGTAGAAACGCATATGAAACTTGAATTGGGTGAGGTTTCTGCGGCTCAAACATTATTTTCTTCGTATAATTCACAAATTGAAGATCCGGCTGAACGTGCGAATTTACGTTTACAGTTAGACTTTGCCTTAAAAGATTATTCTGCAGTTATTGCCCAAGAAAAAACTTTTGATGTTTCTAAGATGAATACAGCCAGCCATTATGTCTTATTAATGTCTAAGCAAAAATCAAATAAAGACGCGGCAGCTACATTAATTGATGATGGCATCACAAAACATGTGAATTACCTTCGCACTGAAAAAAATGTTTTAGGCTTATGGGCACAGTTATTATTAATTCAAGACATGTCACGAAAAATCATTTTCGTTCAATCGAACTCGGGTGCTGGCGAAGATTTTATTCCATTCTTAGAAATTAAAGGATCGGGCGAGTGAAAACTTTAGCCGCTGCGATCGTTTTAACTTTCGCGTTAGCCTCATGTAAAAAAGCTGAAGAACCGAAAGCTAAGGTTATTGTGAATAATGCATTAGCCTCTGACTTTAAAGTGCCAGAAGCTGTCTTTACGGCGATTAAAAAAAGCATGGGTGAAGGCGTATCGGTTGAACCCGAATATATGTTCACCGATTTAGAAGTTGAAATACAAACTGATCAAAAAGAAGTTTTAAGTTATTCGCGGTTATTATTTAAATTACCTAATGGCGGCGGAGCCATTGATTTAAAAGATTATGTGACTGGTGATGGAAGTTTTTATTTAAGGTTTCCGCCAGAGCAATTTGAAACTAAACCTGAGCTAGCGTTTTTATTTTATATCAGTGATTCACCTAAAGTTAAAATACGTGATGAAGAATATGGCTTAGGTTGCGGTCAATTCGTTGATTTAAAGCCTAAATTCAGCAAGCTTCAGGATAAAACCTTTCTAAAATTGAATACGACCGACCACACTTATGCGCATGTGCTCTCAGGGCAGTATGTATTTGTGTTTAAAAAAGGAATTCAATATTATCTGACGCACTTAAATCTATTCGATTCAAGATACAGTGATAAGATGTGCACAGCGATTTTCGACATGAAAAAAGACGTTACCAAATAGCAGGGTTTTTATGGTTAATACACCGATCAAAAATTTAAATGATAAAGATCCTGTTCAAGATCGTATTTTTTTAGTTAAAGATAAAATCTTAGGCGTGGGTAAAACAGGAAAAACTTTTTTAACTGTTCTGATCGGTGATCAGTCAGGTCAGCTTGACGGACGTATCTGGGATAACATCGAAGAAGTCAGTTCACGTTTTGACATCGGTGATCTGATCAAGATTAAAGGCGTCGTTCAAATTTATAATCAACGTAAGCAGTTAATTATTCATCGTTTAGATAAAGTCGACGATGCCACAATTAATAAAGACGACTACAAAATCAGAGAACGCCAGATCGATACCTATTCTCTTTTTGCTGAACTCAGCCAAATGGTTAAAGAAATCGAAATCGCACCTTTAAAACAGCTATTGCAAGACTGCCTGCAAGACGAAGATATTAAAGCGCGCATGTTAAGAGCTCCGGCGGCAAAAACAATTCATCACGCTCATCGTGGGGGATTATTAGAACATGTGGTTTCAATCTGTAAAGTTATGCAGTTCATGGCCTCGCACTATAGTTATTTAAATAAAGACTTATTAATTTTCGGAGCTATTTTTCACGATTTAGGAAAAATCTGGGAGCTTGATCAAACCGAACAGCAACAAATTTATTACACCAACCAAGGGCAGTTACTGGGTCATATGTTATTGGCTTGTGAGTTAGTTGAAAAGAAATCTCAGAAAATTTTGGGATTTCCGGATGATTTACGTACGGTTTTAAAACACATTATTTTAGCTCACCATGGTAAGTTAGAATATGGTTCACCTAAAGTGCCGATGTTTCCTGAAGCGCTGGTTGTGGCAATGATCGATGATATGGATTCAAAAATGGATACAATGATGTCATTTATCAATCAAGAGCGCCAAAGCGGTGAATCTTGGTCACGCTATAATGAAAACTTTGAAAGATACTTCTACTTAGATGATTTAAAAACGAAATGGAATGGCAAGTGATCTCATTTATTCGCGCTTACAAAAATTACGATCCAGCTGCGAAATCAATGTTAGAGATTTTGCTTTTATACCCAGGCCCACGCGCTATTTTTTTTCATCGTATTGCGCATGCACTGTATGTTTGTAAACTATTTTTTATCGCTCGTTTAGTGGCCGATATTTCAAGAACTTTAACAGGCATTGAAATTCATCCGGGTGCACAACTTGGAAAACGTTTAGTGATCGATCACGGCGTAGGTTGTGTGATTGGTGAAACAGCGATTGTTGGTGATGATTGCGTTATCTTTCATGGTGTGACATTAGGTGGAATGAAATTCGAACCGATTAAACGCCATCCCACTGTAGGAAATCACGTGCTAATCGGTACAGGAGCAAAAATTCTTGGCCCCATCATGATTGGTGATCATTCAAAAATTGGTGCCAATGCTGTGGTTATTAAAGATGTACCACCACATTCTGTGATCGTGGCTCCGCAATCAGTGACTTTAAAATAAAGAAATAACGTAGACAGTTAAGCGGTATAAACCGTAAAAGCATCCTGCAATAATCGCAAGGTAAGTTCCAAGTATTGCTAAATTTGCAAAGAGCGAACGTTTAACTGTGCGCCCTGGGTTTTGCAGATAATTATCTAGAATTTTATAATTTTTAGCGTTCGCTTTCCAGAAAACATCGGCCAAGTTTCCAAAAACAGGAATAGCTGTGATAACCATATCAACGCTAATATTTAAAAGCATGCGCAACAACACAATCACTGAAACACCGTGAAATGCCGAATACACCACTGTAAATAACGAAATCGCTGTCGTGGTTAAATTACCCCAAAATGGCAAAAGACCAATGATAAAATCAAAACCAAAACTAATTCCAAAAAATTCATATTTGCTATCCATAAGAACGCTAATTTTGTGCAAGAACGGATGTTTTTCGCGAAGGTTATTCATGCATATCACTTTCTTAAGTCGATGGATCTTCTGGCCAATCATGTTTAGGGTAACGTGCGCGTAAATCTTTGCGCACATCTGTGTAGCTGTTCTTCCAGAATAGCCCCAACTGACTTGTTATCTGAGTTGGTCGCATATTTGGGGCCAATAATTCAAGGGTTAAGGTAAATTTACCATGACAAATTTTCGGAGTGTCTTTCCAACCAAAAGCATCTTGGATTTTAAGTGAAATCATTGGCGCTTTATCATCTTTATAATCCACATCGTGACTGCGACCACGATTAGATTTTACTGAATCCGGAAGGTTTTGTAACAGATCACTCATTTGTTCATTCAAAACCTGATAACTTAAATAAAACAAATCACAGTTTTTATAATCTTCAAAGCTGTCATAGCCTTGCAAGATATAATCGGTTAGTAAATCTTCAAAATTTTCGATTTGAATTTTGCTCTCATCACTTAATGACATGTCTTTACGAGCTAAAAAACTTAAACGATCTTTAATTTTTTCATAACTGGGGTGAATCTTTAAAAAATCTAAAGAGCTTTTCTTAAAAAATTCTTTCCAGTTTTTCTTAAGCTCATCGGCATTTAATCGAGATTTGCCGTAGTCGTTTAAGACAAAAGTTTCAAACTTAAGCTGTTCGGTTTTAAAGAACTCATTTTTTTCAAAATCATAATGAACTTCGCTTTGTTTTTTTGCTAACGGAGCAAATATTTCTTGCGCTAACTTTTTATCAAAGCCTAAAGCACACACGATTTGGGTAAATTGCGTATGATTTTCGCGGCCAGCTAGCGCAATAAAAAAATCAGAATTCGCCGCCTGTGACCCCGCAGCGACTTGCAGACCACGACCAAACATAGATACAGCGTTGTTTTTGTTTTTAACAAAAGCCACTTTTTCTGGAAAAGACGCTGCATAGATTTGAATTAATGCTGTTTCAAACGAATCTTGAGTTGTATTTTTAGCAGAAACCTTACAACTTGATAAAATCTGCTGATAAATGCGTTCGCTTGAAAAATCTAATGAACCGCTATCAATGATTTTTGCGACATCAGATCCGTTAAAGTTTTTATTTTTTTCTAAAACTGATTCAACACTGCCAGATTCTAAAACGGCGATTAACTTTGCTGAGTCGTTTGAAAAACCGCGCAAACTTAATTCGTAATGCAGAATTGAATTTTCAATCGACAGTGGCCATTTAGAAACTAAAGCTGCTAGTGGAGTTAACGCTGAAGACTCAGTGATGAGATTCCATTTCAGTAATTTATGACGGGCTTGTTTAATCGTGTACGTTAATGGTTTTGTTAACCACGAAAATGAATCTAAATCAGTTACTTCTTGCTGATGTAAAACTAAAGATTCTTCAAGCAGTGAAGTTTTTAAAATTTCAGGTTCGATTTGTTCTTTCATCGACATTTCATCAGTCGCATGCCAAAGCTTAAAACAGTATCCAGCCTGTTCGCGGGCCGCACGACCTGCGCGCTGTTTAGCTGAAAATAATGAAATACGTTGAAGATCTAAACCAGAAAATCCAACCTTGTTTTCGCGGTAAGATTTTTTCTCTAAGCCAGAATCAATCACACAATCCAAACCCGAAACAGTGATCGAGCTTTCGGCCACGTTGGTACTAAGAATAATTCTTCGCCCCACACCAGTATCATTACGAACAATTTGTTTTTGTTCATTTAAGCTTAACGAGCCATGCAAAATTTCAATACGGTTTTGCGGAAACAGCGGCTGAATAATATTTCTAAAGCGTAAAATCTCGCGCTGACCAGGTAGAAAAATCAAAACATCTTTTTGCGTCGTCTTCCACGCTTTTTGCAAAGTTTCTTTAAGGTGATTAAAAAACATATCGTCACAAATAAGTTTTTGGTTTTTCTCAGAATAAATTATTTCTAATTTGTGAGGCGGGGCTTCGACGTTAATAGTCTCGCTATCTCCTAAAAAGTTTTGTAACTGTTGTAAATTTAACGTTGCAGACATAACCACAAGCTGCAGTTTTCGCCCAAGCACTTTTTGTTCAAAGCTAAGACCTAGAATCATATCAATCGAGCTTGAGCGTTCGTGAAACTCATCAATAATTAAAGTGTGAATTTCATCCCAAAAACCAGGGGATTGAATGCGTTTTAAAAATAAACCCTCAGTCATAAAAATTAACTGTGTCTGCCGACTGACTTTATTTTCAAAACGCACTTGATAGCCGACATCTTCGCCTAAGACCCAATTATTTTCTGAAGCTATGCGATCAGCGGCCGATAAAGCCGAAACTCTTTTCGGCACGATCACGATAATTTTTTGCGAAGAATGACCTTTAATTTTTTTTAATAAATGTGCCGGCACACGCGTCGTCTTACCAGATCCAGGGCTGGCCATTAAAATCACAGGTTTATCACCAGTGATTTTAGTAACTATGCCATCTAAGTGCGGATCAATGGGGAGTTGTTGCACTTTAAGAAATTAAACTTTCTCGTTAGGATAAATCAAAAGCATAAATTCAGCTTTATCGCGGTCTAAATTCTGAATGATATGATTAGGCGTACCTTCTAAAACTAATTCATCATTCTGTGATAAATTTAAAGCCAATAAAGCTTGGCGGCCAACGAAATGACGATTTAATTCATCAATAGTTTTTTTCAAACGGTAAGGCGTATCCATAATAATGATCGCTCTTTTTTCGTTTTTAAGTTTTACCCATTCTTTTTCACGTGATTCAGATTCAGCCGGTAAAAAGCCACGAAATACAAATTCATTCATGCGACGAGAAGTTAAAGATAATAAGCCCATTAAAGAAGATGGCCCCAGAACAGATTTTACTTTAACGCTCGCACGACGACAAAAGCCGATCAAATCATTACCTGGATCACAAAAGCCCGGAGTGCCGCAGTCAGAAACTAAGGCCACAGTCTGAGTTTTACACAACTCAGTTAACATTTTTAAATCTTCAAGAGTTGAGTGTTCATTTAACAGCTCGTATCTTTTGGCTTTGATGTCTAACTGTTTAAGTAATTTTGAAGTTTCTTTTGTCGATTCACATAAAATAATATCGGCTGATTTTAAAACTTCTAACGCGCGCAAAGTAATTTCTGAAACATCACCAATAGGGGTTGCGACTAAATACAACATTAGTTGTCCTCTTCGTAATAAAAATTTGAAACTTTCAACACCGGAACATTCACTTCTTGTTGGCGAGAATGAGTCGTATCTAATTGTACAATATGAATATCAGGACGAACTTGGCCTAACAGATTAATATTCACAGGTTCATTTTCGAAAAAATAAACAGGAGCTAAATCAGGCGGGTATTTATCTAATGGAAAACGCTCAACAACCCAATCCACTTTAAACTGATGATCATCCATAGATCTGTGTGGTTTTAAATGCAAATTTTTTGCTTCAATAGGAAATCCCCATTTTTTTAAAACTTCCATTGTGCCAATACCCATGCGAGCCACATCGCGGCCCGTAAGATAATGAATTTCACAACCCGTTTCAAACAGGCGCTGCACATACGGAACAGCTCCACGGTAGGGAATATCGAAATGTAAATATTCATTGGTAAAAAAGCGGTCGACCCAAAAATCACGAAGCGAGTGGTGAAGCTCGGGGCTTTCATCAAACTTGTAGCCGGCACGGACTAAAGATTCTTTAAGACCCCAGTCAGTGTGTAAAATCTCTACTTTTTTAAGCTCAGGCTTATGCAGCTCTGCGAACTCATTCAAAATTTGTTGGGTGCGTGGACTTACGTTGAATAGCGTTGAATCGAGGTCAAAAACACACACGGTGCGCGGTTTTTCAGCAGCAATTGTCAGGATTGATTTAAGACTTTGCTTCAAAGACTGTTTAAGTCTGGGATCTTGCGGTTGATTCATGAAACTAACCTAACTAAGGATGCTGAATTAGGCAATGTAACTGTTGGCAAATACCATTTTTTTTTGGTACGGTTTGCCAGCCGAAAAAAAGTAAAATAACAGGGAGACTTATGAAAAATTTTTTAAGCGTTATCGTAACGATCATGGTTGGTTTATCAATCGTTGGTTGTACAAAAAATAAAGCTGAACTTGGTTCTGCTGAAAATCCGATTAAACTTCACTTTGTTCCTTCAGTGGATGCTAAAGTTATCGAAGATAACTCTAAAAAATTTAAAGAGTACTTAGAAGCTCACACTCCTTACAAATATGAAGTTACTATTCCGCAATCTTACGTAGCTGTTGTTGAAGCATTCGGTACTAAACGTGCTGACGTTGCTGCGATCAACACTTTCGGTTACATCTTAGCTAACAACAAATACGGCGTAGAAGCTAAAATCACTGTGTTACGTCATGGTGCCGCGACTTACCAATCTATGTTCGTTGCTAAAGCAGATGGTCCAATCAAAAAATTAGAAGATCTTGCTGGCAAAAAAGTAGCTTTCGTTGATCCTTCATCAGCTTCTGGTTTTATTCTTCCGACTAAATCTTTAAAAGATAAAAAAATTGAAGTTAAAGAAACTGTTTTCGCACAAAAGCACGACAACGTAATCTCTATGGTTTACCAAGGCCAAGTTGATGCCGGCGCTGCATTCTACTCTCCACCTTCTAAAAATGCTTCTGGCACTGAAGAAATCGAAGACGCTCGTCGTTTAGTTAAAACTCAGTACCCAGATGTTGAGAAAAAAATCGCTATTATCGATTTATCACAACATATCCCGAACGATCCAATCATCTTCAGAAAAGAAATGTCTGAAGAAATGAAAAACAAAATCGTTGACGCTTTCATGTCTTTCGTAACTACTGAAGAAGGTAAAGCAGCGTTTAAAGCGATCTACGGCGTAACTGAATTGAAAAAAGCAACAGACGCTGATTACAATGGCGTTCGTGAAATGTTAAAAACAGTTGGCGTAAATCCAGACGATTTAATGAAAAAATAGGTTTAAAATAATGTCAGTAAAACCCATCTTAAGTATTAAGAACTTACAAAAGACTTACCCTAACGGAGTGCAGGCCCTTAAAGGCGTGAGCTTCGATGTTAAAAAGGGTGAGTTCTTAGTTGTGATCGGTCTTTCAGGATCAGGTAAATCAACGATGCTTCGTTGTATTAACCGCCTGAATGAACCAACAGCTGGTGAAATGGTATTCAATGACGGCAAAGTTGAAAAAGACTTAGTCAAACTTGAAAAAGCTACGGATATCAAATGGCTTCGCCAAAATGTAGGAATGATCTTTCAACATTTCAATTTGATTCCACGTCACTCGGTTCTTAGCAACGTGTTGATGGGTAAACTTTCAAAAACTTCGACGCTTAAAAGCTTATTCGGAATCTTTTCAGATGAAGATATTGCTGAAGCGATGAAGTACTTAAAACTCGTGGGTATCGCTGAAAAAGCGCATATCCGTGCAGATCAGTTATCTGGTGGTCAACAGCAACGTGTGGCGATCGCCAGAGCTCTTACACAGAATCCGCAAATCCTATTAGCTGACGAACCAGTTGCTTCATTAGATCCAGCAACTTGTCACGTGGTTATGGATTACTTAAGAAAAGTAAACCAAGAATTAGGAATCACTATCATATGTAATCTTCACTTCTTATCTTTAGTGCGCCAATACGCAACTCGCGTTGTGGCACTTAAAGGTGGTGAGTTAGTTTATGAGGGTGACCCAAAAAGTATCGACGATGCTTGGTTTGAAAAAATCTACGGCGCTGGCGCTAAAGAAGTACACATCAACTAGGAGGCGATCAGATGAAATCATACGTAGTACGCAGATCAATTTTAGACGGTTTTACATTCGCATTCTTAATCGCATCCCTTGCGGTTTGGATTATCAATCCTACTGATGAGCAAGCTCTTAACATGAAACTAAATGTGGCTTTATTTTTTGCCGCATTCATCGTTGGAACATTTGTTTCTCATGTCTTAACTAAGATGAAAGTAACAACTTTAGGTGAGGCGTTGTTTCAACCTCCTTACAAAAAGTCTGTGGTTTCAGTTTCTTGGTATAAAACTTTCTCGGCTTGGCATTTGATTGTTTTATTAGTGGGTTTAATCATCGTTAGTATCATTAAAACTAAATTTTCTATTTATGAATTATTAAATGAAGACGGCTTTAACGGAGCGATGCGCTTATTCAAAGGTATTTTCTCTCCGAATTTCGCGATCTTACCTAAGGCGATTTTAAATATTATTGAAACCATTTTCATGGCTTTCTTAGCAACAGCTTTAGCTATTCCATTTGCTTTCGTATTATCTTTTGTTTCTGCAAAAAATATCATGACAGGCACAACAGGGTTTTGGATCTACTTAGCAATGCGTACATTATTCAATGTTATGCGTTCGATCGAAGCTTTAGTTTGGGCGATCATTTTTTCGGTATGGGTTGGTATCGGACCTTTCGCAGGTATGTTAGCTTTGATGATTCATTCAATTGCTTCATTAGCTAAGCAATATTCTGAGATGGTTGAAACAGTGAGTGAAGGTCCAATTGAGGGCGTTCAATCTTGTGGAGCTAACAAACTTCAAACTATTTGGTACGCGATTGTTCCTCAAGTTGTTTTACCTTACGTTTCATTCACAGTTTATCGCTGGGATATCAACGTGCGTATGGCAACAATCATCGGCTTAGTTGGCGGTGGTGGTATCGGTACTTTATTAGTCCAATATCAAGGGCAAGCGATGTGGCCAGAAGTTGGTACAATCATCGTTGTTATCGCAATCGTTGTATGGGCGATGGATCAAGCCTCAGCATATATTCGCGAAGCTTTAAAATAAAAATGTAGGACGACCGAGAGGTCGGCCCTTTAGAATAAGGTCTGCTGAAAGCAGATCAAAATTAGAATAAGGTTCGCCTGAGGCGAATCAAAACATATCCTGACGAGGTGAACCGTACCAGGTGAAACGCAAAGACGGCTCTACTTTAGAAAAAGGGTCTGCCGAAGGCAGATCAAAACAAGAGGGAGTCGTTTATGTCAGAAACTATGGCGTGGTCATTACTAGTTGTTTCAGGAATCTTAGAAGTCTGTTGGGCCACGGGCCTAAAATATAGTGAAGGCTTCACTAAACTTATTCCCAGCGCGATCACTTTAATCATATTAGCCATCGGAATGTATCTTTTAGCTCGAGCTACACAAGTGATTCCTATGGGCACAGCCTACGCGGTTTGGGTGGGTATTGGTGCCTTTGGCACAGCTATGGTTGGCATTGTCTTGTTTCAAGAATCAGTTTCGCCAATGCGCCTCTTATTCATAGGGATGCTGCTTGTATCTATAGTGGGTTTGAAAATGACCAGCCACTAAATAGAGTGATGGTCCTGTAAAAAAAATTAACAGTTTTGATAAGGATTTAAGACGATAGTCTTGAGCTCCGATATGACCTCTGAAACATGAGGGAATTGATTATGTCTACATTCTACATTGCAAGCCAGGGTCAACAACAAGGGCCATTCACTTTACAAGAAATTGAAGTCAAATTGACCTCACAAAAAATCAATTGGCACGATTATATCTATGACGATAAAGCTGAAGACTGGGTTTTGTTAATGGAGTATGCGCCATTCACAGTTTTATTTAATAGCAGTTTTAAAACTCCGCTAGCAGTTGTGAAAAACCAAGCTGATGTTGATCCTGCAAAACAAAGAATTTGGTTTGTGTTAAAGCAAAACAATAACTACGGCCCATTTTCAAAATTAGATTTAATTCAAATGTTACAAAGCAAAGCTTTGCACGAGTTCGATTTTATTTGGCACGAGAACATGACTTCATGGAAGCGTTTAGCTGAAGTGAATGAGTTTTCTGTTAAAGAAGTAAAATTATTATTTGAAAAACACTCTAAGAAAAAAGAAGCGGCTGATAAAGTATTTTTTAGACGTAAATTTGCGCGCGCTAAGGTTGATTCTTTAGCGATCGTGCATGATAAGCAAAAAGTTTATAAATCAGTGGGCATCGAAATTTCTGAAGGTGGCGCTGGTTTAAAAATCGAAGACGGCAAGTTTGAAAAAGACCAACAAATTTATTTGCATTTCAAACCAGCTCCAGAAGTTCCGGCTTTTAATGCCATTTGCAAAATCGTAAGTTGCAAAGGTGATATTTACGGAGTGCAGTTTTTAAAAATATCTGCAGCGGCCAAGACTTATATTGGCAATTACACTAAAAAGAAAACGGCGGCTTAAGGTGAAAAAAACCACGATGGTTCTATCAGCTTTAATGATGGCCTTAGTAAATACAACGGGCTGTTCGAACACAGGAACAAAGTTTGCGTTACCTCAGCAAAATGAACAATTTTCTGGGCAAACTTTTTACAATAATAAAGTTGATATGTTATTTGTCGTGGATAATTCAAAATCAATGCTTCAGTACCAACAGCGTTTAGCAGCTAAAGTTGGTGACATGGTTGATACCTTAAATAGTTTAGGCATGGATTACCGCATTGGTGTAACTACTTCGACTATGGCTAAAACTTCTGATTACCCCTCAGCGCGAAAGTTAGTTGGTAATCCAGTTTATTTAACTTCTGCCAATGTAAATTTATTAGCAGATCGTATCATTGTAGGTGAATCAGGATCAGATCTTGAGCGCAGTCTTGATGCGATGAAGCTTGTGACGTCGCCAGATTTTTCGGGTCAATTTTTAAGATCTGATGCTTTATTTTCTGTGATTTTTATCAGCGATGAAGTTGATCAAAGTTCTGAATTCGGAAATCCAGACAGCAATGATTTCGTAAATTATTTAAATACAAGAAAACCACTTTTTGATGATGGCACTCGTGGTTGGATCGCCAATTACATCGGTATTCTAACGAATCAAAGTTGTGATTCGTTAGGGGGTCATGTTTCTATCGGCACTCAGTTTAATAAATTAGTTGATGCCTCTAATGGTGTTAAGTCTTCGATCTGTGCGGCAGATTTAAGTTCGGCCGTTGCAAATATCAAAGCCAGAATTATTTCACAATTAACTTCATATCGTTTTGGTGATGTTCCGAACAAAGCGACAATTCAAGTGACTGTGGGTGGTAAAGCCATCTCTGAAGATAGCGCTAACGGTTGGACGCTTGAAACTGAAGTGAATGGCGCAACAACTGTTTATCTTTTAAAATTTCATGGTGAAGCTATTCCTGCAGCGAACGAGCAGGTGACTGTGAATTATAAACCTAACGGTGCTACTTAATATTATATTTGCATTGCTTAGCAATCGCTACCTAGTATCGCCACCGGCGGTGTCGAAATTAGAATAAATTAATCCAAAACCTGTGCGGCTCCATTTTACGGGGCCCGTAGTTAAGCTTTCGCTAAATTCTTCTTGCGTGTAATCAAGCACAAAACCTAAACGACCTTTTATTCTGCGTGTGTATTGAACTGTGTATCCTGCAGTTGATTTGTATTCTTGCAAAGCTGCATTCACATCGGGTTTTTCTAAGCGATAAGTATCGCTTGATCTATAAAACACACCAAAACTTTGTACACCGTCGTAATAATCAATGCGCGGACCAAATGAAATTCCAGTGCCGGTCACATTTGTATTTGCGACTTCTGAAGCCAACGTAATTTGTGAACCTTGCATATATTCTGCGGCAACAGCTAAACGAATTTTACTTATGCGAACGCCCACAAAAAGTTGCACTGGGTAAAAATACATATCACGCATTGGAGCATCTGCTAAATCGTTACCCATCGTGCCTTGCGCGCCAACAATAGAAAAACCTGCGCTCATAATTTTGTTGTTTGATTTGTAAGCAGAGCCTTTGCCCTTCATGCTAAAGCCACTAAACTGTTTTCGGGCATGCGCTGGCTCAGTGAGAATGATAATCAACACGCTAGCTATAAGAGTTAAGAAAACAAGTTTTCGAGAAGGCATATTAAGATTTTAGCACAAAATTTTATCAGAGACTATTTGCCTCTCTCAGAATGAGACTTTCCACTTACGACAAAAGTCTAGTAAGCCAGCAATTTTTAAAAAATCAAACCCGCAAAAACAGATCAAAAAGGCTCGCGTAAATAGCACGATATGTCGTTGTCATCACTAAGGTTTTTTGTAATGATGAGTCGTTGAAAACCAAATGATTATACTAAAGTCTGGTGAAGCCAGAAGAGGTTCATATGTCGGATACAGTGTCTGATAAATCTTTAGAAGATATGTCGAAGTCGTTCGCGTTAACTACGCGACTTGATGCAATCGCAGCGTGGGGACAAAGAAATGCTTTGTGGCCACTTCCTTACGGAACTGCTTGTTGTGGTATTGAGTTAATGTCAGTGATGGGTCCGAAATATGACTTAGCTCGTTTCGGTGCTGAGGTTGTTCGTTTTTCTCCTCGTCAAGCAGACTTACTTGTTATTGCTGGTACGATCACAGAAAAAATGGCACCGATCTTAGTTCGTATTTACCAACAAATGTTAGAGCCAAAATACGTTTTATCAATGGGTGCATGTGCAAGCTCTGGTGGTTTCTACCGCGCTTACCACGTGTTACAAGGTTGTGACAAAGTTGTTCCTGTTGATGTTTATGTTCCAGGTTGTCCTCCAACTCCAGAAGCAGTTCTTGATGGCGTGATGGCTTTACAAAAAATGATTAAAGACAGAACGCCTCGTCCATGGAAAGAAGGCTGGGTTTCTCCTTACGAAATCAATGCAAACACAATTCCTGATACATTAACTTCATCAAGAGTTGTTGATTCTATGACTCGCGGAAGCGGAGTTTAAGATGTCAGAACAAATCGCAATTTTAAAATCAGATATCTCTGTCAAATTCGGCGACAACGCTTTTAAATTTTCTACAACTCCGGTTGGTGATCACGTTGTTGAAGCGTCAAAAGAAACTGTTCCAGCACTTTTAAGATATTTAAAAGAATACGCGGGCTACAATTTTTTAATGGACGTGTGTGGTGTGGATTACCCAAATCGTGAAAAACGTTTTGATGTTGTTTATCACCTTTTCGGATCAATTGATTCACGTCGCCTTCGTGTAAAAACACAAGTGGCTGACGGCGAATCAATTGCTACTGCAACTACAGTATGGAAAGCAGCTGACTGGTTTGAACGTGAAGCGTTTGACTTGTTCGGTATCAAGTTTTCGGGTCACCCTAATTTAAGAAAAATCTTAACTCATCACCAATTCGTTGGACATCCGTTACGTAAAGATTACGAAGCAGATAAACAACAACATTGTTCTTCAGTTTTACCAATTCACTTTGATAACACGCCTGAACAACGTGGTGACCAATTAGATTCTAGATATGTTCCTTTAAATATTGGTCCTTCACATCCAGCCATGCACGGAACACTTCGTGTGATGGTTGAATTAGATGGTGAAACAATCGTTCGTGCGATGCCTGAAATCGGATATCTTCACAGATGTTTCGAAAAAATGGCTGAAACTCATCCGTACAACCAAGTTATTCCTTACACTGATCGTTTAAATTACTGTTCAGCGCCAATGAATAACATCGGTTACTGTATGGCTGTTGAAAAATTAATGGGCTTAGAAATTCCAGCTCGTGCTGAAACAATGCGTGTGATCTTATGCGAACTTTCTCGCATCATCGATCATATCATTGCGGTGGGTACTGGCGGCGTCGACTTAGGTGCCTTAACAGCGTTCTTCCACTTATTTACATTTCGTGAAAAAGTTTACACATTGTTTGAAAAACTTTGCGGTGCTCGTTTAACTGTTGCCATGACTCGCGTTGGTGGTATGGCTTACGACGCTCCTGAAGGTTGGTTTAACGACGTATTACGTTTCTGCGATGAAATGTCTGACGGTGTAGAAGAAATTTCTAAAATGTTATTAGGAAACAAAATCTTCATCAAACGTACACAAAATGTTTGCCCTGTATCAGCACAAGATGCGATCGAGTGGGGTTACACGGGGCCATTACTTAGAGCTTCAGGTGTAAATTTAGATTTACGTCGCGCTCAACCTTATTATGGTTATGAAAAATATGATTTCGATATTCCAGTAGGTACTGCTGGTGATATTTACGATCGTTATTTAGTTCGTATCGAAGAAATGCGCCAATCGATCCGTATCGTTCGCCAAGCTTGTAAAAATGTTCCAGGTGGTGATTACACGGTTCGTGATAAAGGCGTAGTTTTACCAGAGAAAAAAGACGTTTACGGCAACATCGAAGGTTTAATGAATCACTTTATGTTAGTGATCAAAGGTCTTCGTCCTCCTGTTGGCGAAATTTACTCTGCAACTGAAGCTGCGAACGGCGAATTAGGTTTTTACTTAGTTTCTGATGGTTCGGCTTCTCCGTACCGTTTAAAAGTTCGTCCACCTTGTTTTGCAATTTACCAATCATTCCCAGATGTGGTTAAGGGTTCAATGTTAGCAGATGCGATTGCAACTGTTGCATCTATGAACTTAATCGCTGGCGAGCTAGACAGATAGGAGCCGCAAAGATGTTTCAATTATCTCCTCAAGGAAAAGAAAAAGTTTTAGCTGAGTTGAAAAGATACGAATCTCGTCAATCAGCGGTTCTTCCGGCTTTGTATATCGCGCAAGCTGAAAACAAAGGTTACATTTCACCTGAAGTAATTAAAGAATTATCTCGCGTGATGGAATTACCAGAAGCGAACATCAACGAAGTTTGCACGTTCTACACAATGTACAATAAAGAGCCGATTGGTAATCACCACGTGCAAGTTTGTCGTACACTTTCGTGTATGTTAAACGGCGCTAAAGAATTATCTGAGCATATCTGTTCGCAACTAGGTACACACCTAGGCCAAAAAACAAAAGACGGTAAGTTCACAGTAACTGAAGTTGAATGTTTAGGTTCATGCGGAACAGCTCCGATGATGCAAATCGGTGACAAATATTACGAAAATCTAACTCATGAGTCTGCGATGAATATCATCCGCAGCTTGAAATAAGGAATTACGATGAGTGAAGTAAAATACCTTACAGAATTTTATCATTTACCAGAATTCAAAGGCCTTGAAGGCTACAAAAAAAATGGTGGTTACGTTCAATTAGCTAAGGCTTTGAAAATGCAACCGCAAGCGATCATCGATGAAGTTAAAGCTTCTGGTCTTCGCGGTCGTGGCGGCGCGGGTTTCCCAACAGGAATGAAATGGGGATTCTTACCGAAAAACGACGAACCAAGATATTTACTTTGCAACGCCGATGAAGGCGAGCCAGGTACATTCAAAGATCGTATGATGATGGAAAAAGCTCCTCATCAATTAGTAGAAGGTATGATTATTTCTGCTTTCGCGATCAACTGTAAAAAATCTTACATCTATGTTCGCGGTGAATACGATGATTCAATCAACGCTCTTGAAGCTGCCATTCAAGAAGCTTACAAGGCTGGCTACTTAGGAAAAAACATCTTAGGTTCTGGTTTTGATCACGATATGGATGTGTACCGCGGAGCAGGCGCTTACATCTGCGGCGAAGAAACAGGAATGATTTCTTCTCTTGAAGGTTTAAAAGGCCAACCTAAATTAAAACCACCTTTTCCGGCGGTTCAAGGTTACTTAAAAAAACCAACAATCGTAAACAACGTAGAAACTTTAGCAGCTGTTAAATACATCATGCGTGATGGAGCTGCAGGTTACCGTAAATACGGAACTGAAAAATCTGCGGGTTCAAAATTATTCTCATTATCAGGTAACGTAAATAAACCAGGTAACTACGAAGTTCCATTGGGATATCCATTAAAAGATATGATCAACGGTCTTGGTGGCGGCATTAAAAACGGAAGAAAATTAAAAGCAGTTATCCCAGGTGGATCATCGGCTCCGGTTTTAACAGCTGAAGAAGCTTTAAATGCTAATCTTGATTATGAAAACTTAGCAGCAGCTGGAACAATGTTAGGATCAGGCGCGATTATCGTGATCGATGATTCTAAATGTATGGTTGAGTGCTTAGCGAACTTAACTCACTTTTATCACCATGAATCTTGCGGTCAATGTACTCCATGCCGTGAAGGCACTGGTTGGGCAGATAAAATCGTTCACTCAATTTTATCTGGTAAAGGTCGCTTACAAGATATCGAATTATTAGTAAAAGTTGCTGATAACATGAAGGGCCGCACAATCTGCGCTCTTTCAGATGCAGCAGCGTTACCAATCATTAGCTTTGTGACTAAATTCCGTGACGAATTCGAATATTTCGTACGTGAAGGTAAATCAAAAGTAAAAGGTACAGCCTATAAAGGACATGCGTATGCAGCAACAGCCTCTCATTAATTGTACAATTAACGGTGTAGCTCTTCAGGTAAAAGCTGGATCTACAATCATCGAAGCTATGTATGAGAATCAACAAAAGATTGCTCACTACTGTTGGCACCCAGGTTTAAGTATCGCCGGCGTTTGTCGTTTATGTATGGTACAAATCGAAGGAAATCCTCGTTTACAAATCGCGTGTAACACGGTTGTAACTGAAGGAATGAAAGTGAATAACACGTCTGACCAAGTAAAAGACGCAGCTAAATGGGGATTAGATTTCCATTTAATTAATCATCCACTTGATTGTCCGATCTGTGACCAGGCTGGTGAGTGCGGTTTACAAGAACAGTACATGGAATTTGGTAAATACAATTCTGAAATGTCTGAGAAAAAACAAAAGAAACACAAAGTTGTAGATCTTGGCCCAACAGTGGTTCTAGATTCTGAACGTTGTATTCTTTGTTCTCGTTGTGTGCGTTTCACTGATGAAGTTTCTAAAACTCACGAATTAGGAATTTTCAACCGTGGTGACCACGCTGAAATCGGAACACATGCTGGTAAACCATTAGATAATAAATACTCTTTAAACACTGTAGATATTTGTCCGGTAGGAGCTTTAACTTCTAAAGACTTCCGTTTCAGACAACGTGTATGGTTTCTTAAAGATTCAGAGACTGTTTGTAACGGATGCTCTACAGGTTGTAACGTTAAAGTGTACTTCAATAAAGAAGGCGTCTTCCGTGTTAAACCTAAGCGCAACGACAACATTAACGGTCACTGGATGTGTGATGAAGGTCGCGATGTTTACAAATTCGTAAACAAAGAAAACAGAATGATCAAAGGCCACAAATTAGCAAATGGCCAATGGGAAACAGAACTTCACGCAGGAGCAGCAGCAAAAGATGCAGCAACTAGTTTAAAAGGTGTTTCTGGCAATGACATTGCGTTAGTAGTAACAGGTCAACACACAGTTGAAGAGTTAGAAGCCATTGTCAGCACATTCGTAAACACTTACAAAACTAAGAATGTTTATCACTGGTGGAATTCTGAAGCGACAGCTTCTGAATTTGATGGAATCCTTTTACGTGGCGATAAAAATCCAAACACAAAAGGTTTACAACAAGTTTTCGCTAAACACGGCATCAACACTAAGTTTTCTGATTTAGATCCGTCTAAAGTAAAACACTTAGTTGTCGTTGGCCCTGAAAACGTTCCAGTTTACAAAGATTTCACTGCTAAATTAGAGTTTTTCGCAAAAGCTGCAAACTTGATTTACATGACGTCTGCAAAAGTAGATACGTTAACGACTAACAAGTCTTTAAAATCAGCGACGATTATCCCGTTAAAAACTTACATTGAAAAATCTGGAACATTCATCAACCATGCTGGTGTTTCTCAGACTTTCAAAAAAGTAACGACGGTTGTTTCTGAAGCGTTAACAGTAACTGAAGCAGCGGCTTTATTATCTGGCCAAGAAATCAAAATTGAAACTTTAAACCCTAAAAACTTATTTGTGGCAGCTAATACACCAGCTGACCAAGTAACTTTAGATTACCGCAAGAAAAATGAATTCACGTTTCAACGTGGAAAGTTGTAAGGAGTAGACAATGGCTGTAATGCAAAACACTTCTGAAAAATCTAAATGGTACTTACCGGGGATTATGACCGGCTTAGGTATCACGATGAAGCATATGTTGAAAAATATTTTCAACAAAAAAGAAATGATCACTTTAAATTACCCTGAAGAGAAGTATGAATACTCTCCAAGATTTAAAGGTAATCACATTCTTACAGTAAAAAAAGACGGTGCAATTCGTTGTACGGCTTGTATGTTATGCGCGACAAACTGCCCCGCAGATTGTATCAAAATCACTGCAAGTGAACATCCAGATCCACATGTTGAAAAATATCCGATCGCATATGAAATCGATATGCTTCGTTGTGTATTCTGCGGTTTCTGCGAAGAGGCTTGCCCAGTAGATGCAATTCGTCTTGGACCTGAGTGGCAAACTCCGGGCTTAAACGGTGCGAACTTTACTTACGATATTAAACAATTAGCTTATCGCCCGGGTCTTAAAGGTGGCGTTCAGTCTGTTGTTGATGATGAAGAACGTTTGAAATCTGGTATTTAGTTTTTTCTTTTAAATTAAGAATGAAAAAGGAGAGTTTAGAGCTCTCCTTTTTTTTTGATTCCGGACAAATGTCGGTGGTCTAGTCTAAATCAGTGCTGATCACTTTGTTATTTATGCATTTTCAGTTTGAAATAAGAGTATGGATTACCTTTATGCGGAAAATTATCAATCTTTGAATGAGCAGTTATCACAAGCTGTTTCTGCGAAGTATGCTGTTCCGTTAAAAGTTCGTGCTTTTGAAAATGTGATGTTAGCTGGTTACGATTTATGTTTTGGATTACTTCAATTTTTATCACATAAACCAAAAGTCGGATTAATTCGCGCAGGTACAAGTTTACAAGAGTATTTATTACCGCATCTTTATCGTTTGCAAACGCCACTCATCTTTAAAAAAGAAAATGAAAATATAGTTCAGTATATGGCGCAGTTTGATCATGAAATGAATTTTGTTCTGTGGTCTTCAGAAAATGAAATCACCGGCGAGAAAATTTTAACCTTAGAACAGCGCCAAGAAATTCATAAAGCATTAAGCGGTAAAAGAGTTTATTCCATCGAAGTAAAATCAAAATTTGATGCTCAAGATGCTGAGATGATTAAGCAGTTTGGTTATAGCGTTATCGTCGAAGCCGGATCAGCTTTTGACCAAAGTGAAAAATGTCTTATTTATCATAGCGAAAAATTAAAAACGTCTACGTTAATTGGTCATTACCAAAACAATCTGCAATCAGCTCAAAGTTATCTATCGACGTCAGCTGAGCCGTCTTCGATCAACACAGTGCTCCTGAAAAAGATCGATGAACTTTCGTTAAATTATTTTAACCATTTCGCGGTAAAACCGCCTACTTTACAGGATCGCCTAGTTTTGTTTTCTAAAACAGTTGCGGGATCTGCGCTTAAAGCCGAGCTTGATTTAAAAGCTCATGAAGCTTTTGCGCCAAGCGAGCTTCCAAGTTGGGTTATAGAGACTGTACAGACATGGTGGCCCGAGGCAAAAAGCGCTGATTTAATGATGGGATTATTAATTATCGATCTCAATGCAGTGAGCGAAAAATCTTTACAAAAAATCTCTGAAACTCACGAGCGACTAACTAAAGAATCAAGCTGGTCTATTTCTTGACAGTATTGCCTTAGCCCCTTGAAAATAGCTACGTGAGCGAAAAACACATACTCATTGTCGATGATGACAAAGACATTCAATCTTCAATTAAAATGATCTTAGAACTTCATGGCTATGTCGTATCAACCGTATCAAACGGTAAAGAAGCTATTGAAGCTTTAATTCGTGGTCCTATGCCATCAGTTATTTTGTTAGATTTGATGATGCCGGTGATGGATGGTTTTGAATTTTTAAAAACTGTCGAAAAAACAAATTTAGCCAAAGGTATTTCAATCATCGTTATGACTGCGGCTCGTAACAAAGCCAATGAAGTTAAAAAATACACAACGTTATTAAAACCTTTTGATGTGACAAAATTATTAAGCTTAATTGGAGATACTTATCAAAAATCCAATCCATAGCGGGGCAATCCCTATTCAGAATCGATTATTTACTTTGCATAATTTTTTATTGCTAGGCAGTTTTATACTGGCGCTTTTGACGATGGTGCTTTTGCAGCAATACACGATGTCTAAAAATATTGATAAGATTGAATTTCGTGGCCGAACTGTACAATCGCTTTTAGAAAAATCATTTAATCAAAATTTAGAAGTCGTTTATTCAATTCAAAATTTATTTTACACCCGCAAAGATTTTTCGCGTCAGCAATTTAAAGACTTTGTTAGTGGTTCTTTGTCGCGCCACCCGGGCCTTCAAGCTGTTGAGCACATGATTTATGTTAAAGGTTCAGAACGTGCAAAGTTTGAAAAAAGAATGCGAGCTGAGGGTTTTTTAAATTTTACCATTAAAGAATTTATAGCAGAAGGTGGAGTGCAGCCTGCAGCCATTCGCCCTGAATATTACGTTATTAATTACGTTGAACCCTTAGAAGATAATTTAGCGGCCTTAGGTTATGATGTTAGCTTTACACCTCCTGCAAAAGAAGCTCTGAAATCAGCGCAATTAAATGGTGTTGGTGTATCACCTTGGATGCCGTTAGCTCAGGGTGATGTTGGCTTTGTGGTTTACATGAGTATTCAGGGTGGCGATAATTTTGCGGTTGGTGTTTTTCGGTTAAAGAAATTTATCGAAACATCGCTTAAAGCTTCAGAAGCCGATGGAATAGATTTTGTCGTTGAAGAAGTGACTGAAGTGCCGAACCCATTAAGAACCTATAGATATGATTCTCAAGACGGTGTACTGACTGATTTTACTGACTCAGGCCAGATGAAGCAAAAATTTATTTCGACTTCGCTGATTAGTTTTGGTCAGCGTTCTTGGAGAATAACTCATTATCCGTCAGCTAGTTATCGTTCGATTATTCATCCGGCCTTGCCCTATGCTGCAGGCTTTACGGTTTTACTTCTGATGTTAACTTTGACTTTCTTTTTTAGTGAACGTGATGCGCGGGTAACAGCAGAGACAGCCGCAAAAGTGCGTGAAGAATTTATGACTGTGGCCTCGCACGAATTAAGAACGCCGTTAACGCCACTTAAAATGGAAATTTTCTTAGTTAAAGAGTTGGTTCAATCTGGGCAAGCCAGCAAAGAAAAAATCACCAGCTTACTTGAAAATGCGAACAAACATTTAAATCACATAGTGGCGCTTATAGATGATCTTTTAGATGTGGGCCGTATTGGTGAAGAGCATTATCAGTATGAGTTTTCACACTTTAAAATCGATGAATTAATTAGAAATACCGCTGAAAAATTTGATCCCGTATTTAAAGCTAATAACTGTTCTGTGATCTTTACCATGCAGAGCGAAGTCAACGTTTATTGGGATGCCCAGCGTATTGAACAAGTTATTGCAAATTGTTTAAGTAATTCAGTTAAATTTTCGACTCGTGGAATTATTGAAATTAAACTTCGCACCGAAGGCAGCAATGTCATTTTCAGCGTTAAAGACAATGGCATCGGCATTTCACCAGATTTTCAAAAAAGAATGTTTAATAAATTCGAACGTGGCGTTTCGAGCAGAAGTTATGGTGGCCTAGGATTAGGTTTATACATCGTGCACGAAATTATTAGATCTCATGGCGGAAGCGTCACTGTAGACAGTCTGCCAGGTAAAGGTTCAGAGTTTATTTTTCAGGTTCCGGCGCATGTCTGAGTTGCAAGAAAAGTTTATTATTTTACGTAAAATGAAATATGGTGAAGCGGATTTGATTATTCATGCTTTATCGGCCGCTGGCGCAAAAAAATCATTCATGGCTCGCAGCGCGCTTAAAAGTAAAAAACGTTTTGGTGGTGGAGTGCTAGAGCCCACTCATTACGTGCAGTTTACTTACAAAGAACGCAAAGTAGACAACCAATTGAATGTCTTAAATGAGGCTGTCTTGATCGACGACTTTCAAGAGATTCGCCAAGACTATGATAAGCTTGAATTGGCGCTTTTCGTGCTGAATTGCGCTTACCACGTTTCGCAAGAAGGCGATGCCGACTCACATTTTTTATTTAATCTTGTCGGGCATTCACTGCGTAAATTAGGTAAGACTGAAAACATACCAAGATTTAAGTTACACTTTTGTTTAAAGTTTTTATTTCAACAGGGTGTGATTTCTGGCGAAGGCTGGATGTCTCCGTTTTTAAAAACCAATATCGCTGATTCAGAAAAATTAGACGAGCAGCCAGAAATGAATGAAATCATCGATACTTATCTCGATTCCATCGAATCACAGGTTCTTCACTATATTAAAAATGCCGATACGGGATTTTAATCGACTTTCTTTTTAGAAAGTGGATGTTTAACTTCTACAATACGCGCCAAAGTATCAATATTCAGATGAGTGTATTTTTCAGTGGCTGTTAAACTATCGTGTCCTAACATTGTTTGTAGCGTTCTTAAATTTGTTCCGCTGGCTAACATATGCGTTGCAAAACTATGTCTTAATGAATGGGGATGTAAGGGGTTCATTAAGCCCACTTGTTTTCCGAGGGTGCGAATGTATTCATACCCTTTGCGCGTTGATAGTGGTTCTTCGCCAAAAATAAATTCCATATTTTTATGACGGGCATGAAAAGCTTTAAGAACTTCATTACAAGTTTCAGGAATAATAATTAAACGCTCTTTTTGACCTTTACCCACAACAAGAATTTTTCGTTGATCAAGTTGAACGTCTTTCCAGCGCAGGTTGCAGGCTTCACTGATGCGTAGGCCGCCCCCGTATAATAAATTGAAGAGGGCTTTTTGAATTTGCACCTTTTCGTCTTGAGATTGATTTAAAAATTGCAGAACACTAATCACTTCGTCGACCGAAATAAAATGCGGAATTTTTTTAGGAACCTTAGGGCAAACCAACTGATCCGCATAGTTTTTATCGATCAGTCGTTCGCTATAGAGCCAGTTAAAAAAGCTCTTCACAGTGGCGATCTTTCGGTTGCGTGAGGCGGGCGAAAGCTTACCCCATTGGCTGAGTGAATCTCTGCAAGAAAGCCATAGATCCTCTCCTGTGCTGAAGCTTAAGGCTTTCATATCGGCCAAATTAATCAAATTATTGTTTTTAGAGGTCGACCGGCTTGGGGTCGGCTTATTAAAGAAAGCTTGGTTCAAATCCAGGGTATAAGCCTTAATAGTCAAAGGCGAGCAAGATTCAATATTTTCTAAGTATTTCAAGAAGTTATGAATCTGTTTGGTCAGTAAATAAGCCATCAAATTGATTATATATTAGCCAATAGCAATTGAGGGGTCCTAAAATTATTTTAACACGATGCAATATTTTCCTTGCAATTATTACTCGACCTTGGTTATATTACGGGCATAACACGGTGTATCAAAATGAGCTAATCATAATGAGACACCAACTTCTTGGACGTTTAACAGTACGTGAAAGGTAGGCCCCATGTCTTCTAATGACTCTAGTGCAACTACAGTATTACCGAGTTCGCAAAACCAACCGCAAATGGGTTGGAATGGTAACCAAACTCAAAAGGTTATCGAAACTAGATCAATCATCTACAAATCAGATGTTATGGGTCAGATGATGAAAATGATCGAAAGAGTAGCTCCTTCGCAAGCTAACATCCTAGTTCTTGGAGAATCTGGAACAGGTAAAGAGTTAATCGCTCGCGCCGTTCATGAAAAATCAAATCGTAAAAATAAACCGTTTGTTGCAATCAACTGCGGCGCTTTACGTGAAGCACTTTTAGAATCAGAATTATTCGGTCATGAAAAAGGATCTTTCACTGGCGCGTACAATAAAAAAATCGGTTTAGCAGAAGCTGCTAACGGTGGAACATTATTCTTAGATGAAATCGGTGAATTACCTCTTTCAATCCAAGCGAAACTTTTACGCTTCATCCAAGAAGGCGAAATCTTTCGTGTTGGTGGTAAAGAGTCGATCAAAGTTGATATCCGCTTAATCTGTGCAACTAACCGTGAGTTAGATCAAGAAGTTGTACGCGGAAACTTTCGTGAAGATTTATTCTATCGTATTAACACGATCGTTGTAGCGGCTCCGCCATTACGTCGTCGTAAAGAAGATATTCCAGTTTTAATTCAATACTTTTTATCGCAAGGTCACTCGTACTTAAACCGTGGTAAAACGATTGATGAAGAAGCTCTTAAATTATTAGTGAAATACGAATGGCCAGGTAATATCCGTGAATTACAAAACGTTTGTGAACGTTTACAAATTCTTTCTGAAGGCCACATGATCATGATCAACGATCTTCCTGATTTCGTTCGTAATCCAGAGACGAAAGAAGAAGGAATGGATTTCGATCCGACAATGCCTTTATATGAATTAGAAAAACGTTATATCATTAAAGCACTTGCTCACTACGGTGGAAACAAAACTCAAGCGGCGCAAGGTTTAGGTATCACGATTAAAACTCTTTACAACAAACTTCATGAGTACGGTGAGTTCGAAAAATACGCTGTTCACACGAAGCCAGCTAAAGACTAATATTTTTTAGATGAGATGTAGCACGTAGGTTGAACACTCCGAATATTGCACGTCGATCAGACCGGAGATTTAAGCGAACCTGAATATTGAAACGTTGGCAGACCAGGTTCGTTTGATTTTTTTAACTTAGCTCGATAGGAAGGCTCACGGTAAACGTAGAGCCTTTTTCTATTTCGCTCTTCACGCTGATTGTTCCGCCATGCGCGAGAACAACTTCTCTTGAAATAAATAAACCTAATCCAAGACCATCAAAATTTTTAATCGATGTTGCGCGCTCAAAACGCTGAAATATTTTTTCCTGATCTTCGGGAGCGATTCCGATACCTTTATCTTCGATGCGTAAAACTGCGCGATTGTTTTCTTTCTTCACAGAGATATACACAGGCTTGCCGGTACCATACTTTGTGGCGTTGCTTAATAAGCAATTAAAAACCTGCTCTATCCGGTTATAATCCCAAATACCATTTACAGGGCCGTCTGTTTCTAAACTTATTGTGCAGTCGCGGCGATTAGAGTTTTCTAAATTAAGTTGCTGCGCTTTTAAAACAAGCTCTACTAAATCCATGGGTTCTTTATTTAAAACCAAGCGACCGGCGGTAATTCGCGAAACATCCAACAAATCATCAGTGAGATGAATTAGTTTTGTGGCTTCGCGATCAGTGTGATCTAAGGCTTGCTTAAGAACATCAGCTTTTGGTAGTACCTCTGGAGTAATTTTTCGAACTTCTCTTTTGAACCAATCTAAATACATTTTTAAAGGCGTTAACGGAGTTCTTAATTCATGTGATGCCATGGCCAGAAAATCATCGCGCATCTTTACAGATTTTTCGGCGTCGATACGGGCTTGATGTTCATTTTTTAATAAACGGTCGCGTTCAGCTTCTGCATTTCGCTGTTCAGTCACATCACGAAAGCTCCACACACGTCCAACGACTTCGCTATTAAGCCATTGAGGTTGCGAGTATCGTTCAAATAGACGGCCATCTTTAAATTCAAGAACATCGGCGCTTTTGTCATAGGGATGAGCATATATGTTTTCGGTTTTTTTCAAAAAGTCATCGGTATCCTTAAGTTGATCTTTAATAGCCGTAATCAAGGTGCCGGATCTATAGTTAACCATGTCTTCAGGTTTAACATTCCACATTTGTAAAAGCTTTTGATTGTAAGTCAGAGCTCTGCGATTCAAATCGATAACTAAAATACCATCGGCCGTAGATTCTAAAGTGGCTTTGAACTTAGAAAGAGTTTCTTCAATTTTAGAAGTTCTTTCTTTAACTATAAGTTCTAAATTTTCTTTAACACGCTTTAATTCTTCTTCCATTTTTTTTCTCTCTGAAATATCACGTGTAATGAGCGTTGCGCTAATGACTTTGCCGTCGACAATAAATGGAGCCACTCGGGTTGAATACCAAGCTGGTTCGGATTTTGAATTTTTACTCAGAATTTCATATTCAGTAGATTGTGCCGTTGTAAAAACTTTTTTGAGTGCCTTTAGCATTATAGGTGCTTGCTCTGGCCCAACAAAATCCGTTGCGTCGCGGCCAATAACATCATCGATGGATTGAGTAGTGATGGGTCTGTTTAAAAATAAAATTTTTCCGTCACGACCAATGCTAATAATATAATCAGGCGCAGATTCGGCTAACTGTTGCCATTTAAGTTCAGAAAATCTCAGTGCTTCTTCGGAGCTTTGAGATTTTCGTCCATTTGAAATCTCTGTTTGCATCATTGTAACTTTTTACTCGGGCAGTAGTGACGAACAACATCAAGAAGTAAATCTAAGCGAATAGGTTTTCTTAAAATGCCTTGAAAGTTTTCTCGTAAAGTCATTTGATCTGAAAAAGCTGTGACAGCAAGAAGAGGAATATTTCGATACTTCACATTTTTTTTAGCTTCTTCAGAGAATGTCCAACCATCCATAATGGGCATCATCATATCTAAAAGAATCATACAGGGTTTTTCAGGTGTAGTTGATAGAAGTTCTAAACCTTCTTCACCGTTCGAGGCGGTGATCGAACTATAGCCTTCGGCTTCGAGCATGGATTTCATCAGTTCTCGAATGTCATCATCGTCTTCGATGACCATAATTGGATGCGAATGGGAGTTGTTGTGGTGCAGTTCCATCACTCATTAACTCTGCAAATGTTGTGCGTGGCGGAATCGGTAAATTGTAGGTTTAAGCGCCCCAAAAATGCAAAAAGCCCTAACTTGTAGGGCTTTTTGACTCATTACTTTTGAAGTAAATTAATAAGAACTAGATGTAACCTTCGTCATCATCATTTTCTTCTTCTTCTTCAGCAGTTAAAATGCTGTCTTCTTCGATGTCATCTTCCATGTCTTCTTCAGAATCATCAGCTTCTAAAGATTCGAAATCAGAACCTTCTTCGTCATCTTCAGCTAAAGGTTCAGCGCCTTCTAAAGCGTCTTCGTCGCCAACCATAGAATCTAATTCTAATTCATCATCAAACTCAGAATCGATATCAGAAAAAGAAGTTTGTACTGGAGCTACAACAGCTTTTTTTGCTTTTGCTGCTGGCTTAGCCGCAGGTTTAGCAGTTGGTTTTGCTACAACTTTTTTAGCAGCAGGTTTAGCAGCTTTTTTAGGAGCGGCTTTTTTTGCTGCTACTTTTTTTGCAGGTTTAGCAGCCTTTTTAGGAGCCGCTTTTTTTACAACTTTTTTAGGAGCTGGTTTAGCAGCTTTTTTCGCTTTAGGGGCAGCTTTTTTAGCGGCCTTTTTTGCTGTAGCTTTTTTAGGAGCAGCTTTTTTCGGAGCCGCTTTTTTAGCAGGTTTTTTTGCAGTTTTTTTCTTAGCCATATGAATTCTCCATTTGTTTAAACGAAAACATTCATAAGACTAGAGAAAAATAAACTCGTAAGCAAGAGCTAGGTGCTTGGAACTAGATGTTATTAAAGTCCAAAGTGGTCTTCAAGGATGCGCGCAAACTCAGGCGGCACAACTCCAGATAGAAAAAGCCCAGGTTGGTAGCCATTTTTTGCATTAACGTAGGTCAAATACCCATAAGTTTTCGACTTATCCGCATTTTTGATAGGTAAAGTGATATTGATCGGTAGCGGAAGTGCTGCATTATCTGGCAATGTCATAAATAGTCCGAAAGCGCTTAATCCAATATAAAGATTAATTTTCGTGTTGTTATTCGAAGGAAAGCTTAAGGCTAAGCTTGGTAATTCGTTCTGGCCCGCAGGCATTGCTGGCAATGGATCACCGTTAGGTAAGCGGGTAGCCGGCACAGTTGTAATACCTCTTAAAACATATTTAATCGGAACACGAACGGCCATTTTCATTTTACCTGTGCCATCAAAAACCGGTGTGAATGAAATATCAGGATACTGAGTAAATGTTCCAGATGGAGTGAACACAACACCTGAAGGCATCGGCAACATAATGACAAATTCACCACGCGTTTTATCAATATCTAATGCTAAGGCGTTATTGAAGCCCATCTTATTAGATGAATCATCAACACGGCTTTTCATATCAACAGAATCAATATTAGGTGAAGTCGGAGTTGTTGGTGTGTCAGGAAGAGTAGTGCCTAATCCTGTTTGGCCTTGATCTACAGATGATTTCAATTCAGGAACAGTTCCACCACAAGCTGTTAATAAGGTCACTAAAGAGAGAAGTGTAATTTTAGTTTTCATGGTTACCTCGCCCAACTTATTTCGGACCAAGGTCTGGATCACTTGAGTGTTTATTCTAAAAAAAAAGCCGATCGTAATGATCGGCTTTTTTTCGTCAACTAAGTTGACATAATTTTTTGAAGTCCGTAACGAAGCTGTATATTAATCCATCAATATCTAGCCAATTAACTTCAACGCTAATTGCGTCGATTGGTTAGCTTGGGCTAATGTTGAAGTACCAGCTTGTAAAAGAACATTGTTACGAGCCATATCAGAAGTCGCAGCAGCTACGTCAGTATCACGGATACGTGAATTTGCGGCAGCTAAGTTTTCTTCAGTGATCGCTAATGTATCTACTGTCGAAGTCATACGATTTTGTAAGGCACCTAAATTTGCTCTCATAGCATTAACTCTTTGTTGAGCGTTCTCAATAGTATCAATTGAGCTGCGAGCTGAATCACGCTTCGTAAAATCAAGATCAGCAACTCCTAATGCGTCTACTGTTGCCACGTTCGTGCTTGCATCGAAAGTGATTTTATCGAACTCAGTTGAAAACATACCGATTTGGAAATCAAATGCTGGAGATGATCCATCAAGTAATGATGTTGAGTTCCAACGAGTTGATTTACCAATACGTTGAGTTTCATCTTTAAGCTGACTGATTTCTGTTTGGATTAACTTACGTTCGTTATCACCGATCGTGTCAGATGCTGCTTGGATTGCTAACTCTCTTTGACGAATCAAGATGTTAGAGATTTCTCCAAGGCCTCCCTCAGCCGTTTGAACTAATGAAATCGCATCGTTTGCATTACGTTTTGCTTGTACTGCAGATCTGATCTGTCCACGCATTGTTTCTGAGATCGCTAAGCCGGCAGCATCATCTGCTGCTTTGTTAATGCGAGAACCAGAGGCTAATTGCGCCGATGATGATTGCATTAAGCGTTGGCTATTAGCCATGTTACGTTGTGTGTTGATCGCTGCTACGTTTGTTGAAATTCTTAATCCCATTGTAAATTCCTTTTAATCTTTTTAAGTTGTATTTTTCATATCTAATTCCTTCCGTGTGTTGTTTTCGTAAAGTCTGCATCCTAGCAAACTCTTTCGCGCCTGTGGTACCCACCATGGGTATTGTTATATGGCGCATGCCTATTTAATATTCCTTCAATTTTTAGTTCATCCTTAATTCGTCCTTGAAGCCCCCCTTCAAAAAGATTTAGAACATGTCCAGCGTGATTGCATGACATTGTCCTTAGAGACATCCAGTCTCTTGATTTATTCTTATCTTAGTTTTCGGAGTCTGTGCGTGAATCTTGACAGGATGTTCGGATAGAAAATGCAATTTAAATTATTTTGTTTTACTTAATTTTCACTCTGAAAGTATTGATTTCAACACCTGTGTCTTAGGACTCGACGAGGCTTAATATCAGTCTGTGGAATGTTCGTCGAGTCAAGGCTAGCGTCAGAAACGCGCTCTAGGCTAGGGTTTGCGAGAGATAAAAAAATTATCTCTGATTGTGAAGCGTAATTCCCAGTGCTTTGCTTCTTGCGCATAATCAATTCCCACTCGAGGAGAAGCGATAATATCAGAAGAATTTATTTTCATTTTTATATCTTCAATAAATAACTCTTCATCAGTGAAAAGTAATTCATTGTGATGGCGATTGATTTTTAAAGCCTGCGCTAATTTGCCTGGCCCGGTCGTAAGGCTCCACAAATGTTTTTTGTTTTTTGGATCAAAAGATTTTTGTTTGCGCGCTTTCGCCATGGTCTTAAGACCTTCATCAGGTTGAAGCGCGCGAATCAGTACGGCTTCTGGAATATCTTTTTTTTGCGTCACTACATTAAGACAATCATACATACCATAAATCAAATACACATAACTATGCCCGCCGGGCAGATACATTGTTTCAGTTCTTTTGGTGCGCTTGTTGCCAAAGGTATGAGCCCCGCGGTCAATAACTCCTAAGTAAGCTTCTGTTTCAGTAATGATTCCAGAAAGTCGTTCGCCATTAACAACATGGACTAGACGTTTACCTAATAGTTCGCGCGCAACAAGTGTTGTGTCGCGCTGATAAAATGATTTTTTTAATTTAGTCGATTTCAAGAAAGCGGCATTGAGCCATTTTTCCGCTCAACTCGTAAGAGTGAAGTGAATTCGCGCGTAAGTGATTAGCTGTATTGAAACCTAAGGTGCAAGTTGTCGTTTCAGAGGCAAAATGGGAACAGTCTTCGCAGGCAAAAGGGATCTTGTAATTATTGAAATCACGGGGGTGAACGACGTCTTTTTTCATAGACGGTCTAATGCGAGGTGAGGACTGTTTTACGGGGTTTTTAGCATTCGCTTTCGACATGAGATTTATATAGGACCTTGGGTTGACAATTGCAATCTATAACTCATTCTTAATATATGGCTAAAGCCATAGAGGTTTATAGTGAGTAATGAAATCCAAAAGATGACAAGAAGAAGCCAAGAGGCCATGCAGGCAGCTGCTAAATTAGCTGAAAGCAAAAAAAATTCTTCAGTCGAGCCCGAACATTTAATTTTAGAATTAGTCGAACAAGACGACGGTGTCGTGCCGCGCGTTTTACAAGAAGCCAAAATCCAACCAGCGACATTGATTACACCTTTGGTGAAAGCGATCAGCCAGCTTCCGCAGTTATCAACAGCGCAAAGTAATATCTACGCGAGCCCGCGGTTACAAAAGTTATTTAAATACGCTGAAGCTGAAATGGTCGAACTTGAAGATGAACTTATTTCGACAGAACATTTTTTATTAGCCTTATTTAAAATCGACGATTCAGGCATTAAAAAAATTATAGAAACATCTGGTATTAAAAAAGCAGTCATCGTTGAAGCTTTAAAAAAAGTGCGTGGCAATCAGCGCGTAACAACAGACGAGCCAGAAAACCAATACGAAGTTTTAAAAAAATATGCTCGTGACCTTACAGCCTTAGCTGCTGATGGTAAGCTTGATCCTGTGATCGGTCGCGACGAAGAAATTCGCCGAGTGATTCAGGTGTTATCACGTCGTACAAAAAATAATCCAGTTTTAATCGGCGAACCCGGTGTTGGTAAAACAGCTATCGCTGAAGGTATGGCGATTCGACTTATCAAAAAAGATGTGCCAGATCACCTTATAGGTAAAAAATTAATGGCTTTAGATATGGGAGCCTTAATCGCCGGTGCTAAATACCGCGGTGAATTTGAAGACCGCTTAAAAGCCGTCATCAAAGAAGTGACCTCAAGTCATGGCGAAATTATTTTATTTATCGATGAATTGCATACATTAGTTGGAGCCGGTAAAGGCGACGGTGCGATGGATGCAGGTCAATTATTAAAACCTGCTCTGTCACGCGGAGAACTTCGTTGTATTGGGGCGACAACTTTAGATGAGTATCGTCAGTACATCGAAAAAGATGCCGCTTTAGAGCGTCGTTTTCAAACCGTATTAGTTGACGAGCCTACAGTTGATGAAACAATCACGATCTTACGTGGTTTAAAAGAAAAGTATGAAGTTCATCACGGAGTGCAAATCACCGATGCGGCTATTATCGCTGCAGCTAAACTTTCACATCGTTATATTACAAATCGCTTTTTACCAGATAAAGCGATCGACTTGATGGACGAAGCTGCCAGTAAGTTAGGTATTGAAAATGGCAGCGTACCTGAAGAGGTCGATCAAATCGAGCGCCAGATTTTAAATTACAAAATTGAATTAGAAGCGTTAAAAAAAGATAACGATAAACAATCCATTGAACGTAAAGATAAAATTTCTGCAGAATTAAAAGATATGCAGGTTAAGGCGCAAGCTTTGCGCGAAAAATGGAATTTTGAACGCAGCCAAATTGATAACGTTAAATTATTAAAAGCAGATATCGAACAAATTCGTAACGACATCAGCCGCGCTGAGCGTGATGCGCAGTACGAACAAGCGGCGCAATTAAAATATGGCAAACTGCCTGAAGTTGAAAAAAAGCTGCTAGATCTTGAAAGCAAACTTAAAACTAAAGATGGCGCTCTATTAAAAGAAAAAGTCGATGCCGAAGATATCGCAGACGTTGTTTCTAAGTGGACTCATATTCCTGTGAGCCGCATGTTAGAAAGCGAATTACAAAAACTATTACATATGGAAGACGCTTTAAAGAAAAAAGTTGTCGGCCAAGATCAGGCCTTAGAAGTGATTGCGGATGCCGTAAGACGTTCTCGTGCTGAAATTGCAGATCCTAATCGCCCCATCGGAACTTTTATTTTCGTAGGGCCTACAGGCGTGGGTAAAACTGAAACTGTAAAAGCTTTAGCGGATTTTTTATTCGATGACCCAACTGCAGTTGTTCGCATTGATATGTCTGAGTACATGGAAAAACATTCAGTCTCTCGTTTAATCGGCGCGCCTCCGGGATACGTAGGTTACGAAGAAGGCGGTCAACTTACAGAAATCGTGCGCAGAAAACCTTACGCCGTTATTTTATTAGATGAAATTGAAAAAGCTCATCCTGATGTGTTTAATGTTTTATTGCAGCTGTTAGATGAAGGCCGTTTAACTGACGGGCAGGGCCGCACTGTTGATTTTAAAAACACAGTGATTGTGATGACATCAAACTTAGGTGCAAGCCAAGGCAGCGAGGCTATTCAAGCCGCGCTTAAAACATTCTTCAGACCAGAGTTTTTAAATCGCGTTGATGATGTGATTGAATTCAAATCGTTAAGCAAAGAAAACTTAGCAGGAATTACAAAAATTCAGTTACAACAAGTTGTTGATAGATTGTCTCAAAAAAATATTAAAGTGAGCTTTACCGACAAAGCCATTTCTTATTTAGGTGAAAAAGGTTTCGATCCCGTGTTCGGTGCAAGACCACTTAAAAGAATTATCCAGACAGAGGTCTTAAATCCACTAGCAAAAAAAATGATTGCAGGTGATATCAAGGCCGATTCTGTGGTAAAAATAGATTATGAGAATAATTCCATTTCTATTAGTTAGTTTATCTTTATCTACAACTTTTGCTAAAGACACCCCGTTAGTCACAGGTGACATCGGGGGATCTTCAGGCAACAACAACGGCACTACTTACCAAGAAGTGCACCTAGGGGTGAATTTAAATTTCACTGACTGGTTAACTTGGCGTAATACGGGTTTTCAAAGAACCGGTTCAAAAACGAAAACTTTCACAGGCTTAGATTCAACAATGCGCTTAGTTTTAAGAACTAAGTTCGATCAAAATGGTGGAGCAAATATCTTTATCGGCCCGGGTTATCGCTGGACAAGTGATGAAGTGAACAACGCTGTTATTGGTGAAGCCGGTGTCGGTGTGAACTTTTCTGGAGTTGGCTTATCGGCTGGAGCAAAGTACCTAAAATATGATAAGGCCAGAGTCGATACGGCAGGTAATGCTTTAAAAAATGAAGATGTAAACTATTTCGTCAATATCACCGGAAATACAAGTTTCGGTAAATAATTTATCGTTACATGATTTTTAAAAAAGGATCGCATCACCGCGATCCTTTTCTTTTTGTGCAAAACTTCTTTTCACAATTCAAACCTTACATAATTAGTGTTCCAAAGTCCTTTAGGTCTAGGAATTTCTTACCGAACTTACCTTTGTCTAGAGTATTCACGTTATTTTCTGTAGCTGGACAATAAAAGGTCTGCCTGAGGCAGAACATATATGGAGGATTTGATGTCTAACATCAATGGTAAAAAATTATTGTCGGTAGCTGCCTTAATGTCATTAGCCGTATTAACTATGGCTAATCAGCAATGTAAGCAAGAACCTGTAAAAGCAAGAAGCTTGAAAAAAAACGTACAAGTTCTAAAAGTAGAAGCTTCATCGTTTTTAGATAATGCCGGCTTTAATTTTTCTGAAGTGGCGCAAAGCCAATTCTCAGGCGTGATCTTCGAAGAAGAATCAATGTTTGAACGTAACATTTATCCTAAACCAGAACAGTTGACTCAAGCTGCAGCGGCAACAGGAATGCAAAAAGCCACTGTTGAAGATAAACAAATGGTGCAACTTAAAACTTGGTTTCCAACGATGAAAGCCAGTGACGTTGAATTATCGCGCGATTCAAGTTGTTTAGTTTCTCGTCCGCAACATTTTCTGTACGGTAAAATTAATTCTCTAGAAGCTTATTCAGGAGCGGCATTGCAATTCGGATTTAATTCGACAGCGGTGCAAATTCCACTCACAGCAAAATTTAAAATGGATAAAATGCGCATGGATTTAAGTTTTCACGCTTATGATCCATGGAGTTCGCAACAAATGGCAGCGACAAATTCAGCGGTTACAAAAACTGATTACTCTGTCGGTTTTGGAATTGATTTAGGTATCATCCACATCGGCCCAGAATTTTACCGTGTAACAGGTATGGCAGAAACTGTTTTAAAAGGATTAAAACAATCGCTTGCAGATATCTCAGCAAAATTAAAATCATTAGATCGTCAAGAATGGCACACACGCGTTCTGATCAGCCGTGATAACTATGTAGTTATTGTGGGTGGTGCAGAATTAGGTCTTAAAAAAGGTGATCGTCTAAAAGTTGAAAATGAAGTTCACGATTGGATGGGCGCACCTTGCGGTGAAGGCAGCACATTGCTTGGTTCGGTATCGGTCACAAACGACCCTTGGATTATCGAAGTTGAAGACGCTGGTGACTTAATGAGTAAAGCTCGCGTTTTAAACCCACGTGAAGATGATTCTATCGAGGTAGGTGCCTTAACTAGAGTCAGTACGCTTTATGTAGAACCAGTTTCTGCAACGCAGGCGAAAAAATAAGCACTTCGCTGAGATGCCTTTAGGGCCCAAAAGGGCCCCTTTAGAAAAGGGTCTGCCGGAGGCAGATCAATATAGACTTGGGCCGCTATAGCATGATAACTAGCGGCCTATGTTTTCTGGAATCGTCGAGACCACGACAACTCTTATTCGCACCGAAAAAATGAACCAAGCTTCTCGCCTTTGGGTAAAACGTCCACCTTCTTTCAACGACATTAAAATCGGTGACAGCATCTGTGTAAACGGCGCCTGTTTAACTGTTGAAGCTTTTGACCAAAACGAAATGCAATTTTGTTTGGGATTAGAAACTCTCACGTTGTTAGAAAAAAGTTTAACTTACTGGGAGAAAGTTCCATTAAATCTTGAGCGGTCATTAAAATTTGGTGATCGCGTTCATGGTCATTTAGTCACAGGCCATGTGGATGCTCCGGCAAAAATCATTTTATCACAAGCTAACGGTGATGTGTGGGATCTTGCGGTTGAAACAACTCCAGAGACAGCAAAATATTTCTGGCATAAAGGTTCGGCCTGCGTAAATGGCGTAAGTCTTACGATTAACAAAATTGAAAACAACCAGATTTTCTTTTGCCTCATTCCAGAAACTTTAAAAGTTACAAATCTTCAGTATTACAAAAAAAATGATTACGTAAATCTTGAATCGGATTATTTGGCTAAAGCTTACATCCGCTCGCAAGGAGCCCAATGAATTCAATTCAAGATATCATCGCCGATTTTAAAGCCGGCAAATTTGTAATTTTAGTTGATGATGAAAATCGCGAAAATGAAGGCGATTTAGTTATCGCTGCAGATGCTATAACTCCAGAGGCTGTGAACTTCATGGCCAAAGAAGCTCGCGGATTGATCTGCTTAACAATGACAGCTTCACAAATCGAAAAATTACAAATTCCAATGATGGTTTCAAAATCGCATAATCAATGCGCCACTGAAACTGCATTTACTTATTCTATCGAAGCAAGCCATGGCGTAACTACAGGAATTTCTGCTGCAGATCGTTCGCACACGATCAAAGTGGCTTCGCGCGAAACAGCAAAACCAAGTGATGTGATTATCCCAGGTCATATTTTTCCATTAAGAGCCCACCCGCAAGGCGTGTTAGGTCGTGCCGGGCACACAGAAGCCAGCGTGGATTTAGCTGTCATTACAAAACAAACTCCAGCCAGCGTGATCTGCGAAGTCATCAATGATGATGGCACAATGGCGCGTTTACCAGATCTAATGATCTTTGCAAAAAAACATAATATTAAAATTGGAACTATCGACGCTTTGATCGAATACAGGAAATCGAATGAAACTTAAAAAAGACGTGAAAACTGCAAAAGCTCTTAAATCTAAAGCAGTAAAACTTAAATCAGGCCCAAAACTTAAAATCGGTGTCGTGACTTCTCGTTTTAACGAAGAAATCACTTCTAAACTTGAAGCGGGCACTTTAGATTTTCTTGAAGCTATCGAAGGCGTAGAAATTCTAGCTGTTCGCGTACCGGGAGCGGTTGAAATCCCCTTAGCAGCACAAGCCTTACTTGAATATCAAAAAGTAGATGCTGTGATCACACTTGGAGCAGTTATTCGTGGCGAAACCACTCATTACGAAGAGGTTTGCCGTTCTGTTGAGCGAAATTGCTCAAGATTAATGTTAGATTACAAAAAACCAATCGCTTTTGGCGTTCTTACGACTGAAAACGAAGAGCAAGCCATGGATCGCGTTGGCGGCAAACACGGTCATAAAGGTGTTGATGCAGCTCAAGCAGCCCTTGAGATGATTGGACTTCTGCGCGAAATTAAGAAAAAATAAAGGGGCATGAGCACAAAGCCTACACAAAATGTCGAATCACTGAAACGGCGAAAAGAAGTTCTATCTATTTTTGCCATTTCAATTTTGTTGGCTATTTTGGTGGGTATTGAAGTTTATGTTTTTCGTTCAGGCCAAACGTTACCAAGCCCGTACATTATTTATTTCATCGGTTTAGTTAACGTAAATTTAATTCTAGTACTACTTCTGTTATTTTTAATTTTTCGTAATATCGTTAAAGTTTTTATCGAACGTCGCGGTAAAATTTTTGGATCATCTTTAAAATCAAAACTGATTATCGCTTTCGCCACCTTCTCGGTAATTCCGACATCATTGGTTTTAATTCTTTCAGTATTTTATCTAAACAGTTCGTTTGATCGTTGGTTTTCTCAACGCATGATCGGTATTTTAAAGAATGCCTCTGAAGTGATTGATTCATTTATCGCGCAAGAAAAACGTAAAGGCTATGATTACGCAACGATGGTGGCTGATGCCGTAGTGCACACGCAGAACCCCCAAAAATTAGAAGAGATCTTAAGAAAACTGCAAAAAGATTATAAACTTGATGTGGTCGAATATTATCCAGACTTATTATCTGAGCGCTATATTGCTCAAGATACAAAAGCTGTACGACAAGTTGTTCCGCGTCCTAATTTTGATTTTTTACAAAAAGGTTTTTTGCATCAAAGCCAAGCCAGTCTTGTGCAAGTTTTTTCTGATGCCCATCTTTTGCGAATGATGGTGCCCACTGAAAAAGGTGTGATCGTCGTATCCAAGGTTTTAAATTTAGCACCCGGTGCAAAATTTGATGATATCGTCGGGGCCTATCAAGAATTTCAAACCAATACGCTGATCGAAAATCCACTGAAGTCGATGTACTTTATCATGCAGATTGTAATGTCGCTGGTGATTTTATTTGCCGCCATTTGGTTCGGGTTTCACTTGGCCAAACAATTATCGGTTCCGCTCGTGCAATTGGGGCGCGCCACCAAGCGGGTTGCTGGCGGCGATTATTCGTCGCTAGAAATTGAATCGGGCAGCGAAGAAATTAATAGTTTAATTGGTAACTTTAATCAGATGATTACAAACTTATCTTCATCTGAACTTGAGCTTCAGCAAACGATTAAAAATTTAAATCAGTATACGTCATACGTTGAAATCGTTTTAGGTAACGTTTCTGCCGGCGTATTGTCGGTTGATATGTCGGGCATCGTCACCACAATGAATCGTCGTGCGGGTGAATTATTAACTGTTGATCCAAGTAAAGCTGTCGGTAAGCCGATCAAACAACTGATGGACGATCATAATTACAAAATTTTCGCTCAGTTCGTTAAAGCTATGCAGGAAAATAATTTAACAAGCCTGCAAAAAGAAATTCGTATCGAAGTTGAAAAACAAACTGAAAAAGGATTAGAAAAAGAACAAATTCCTTTATCTGTGCATATCTCGATTTTGCGAAATGAATTTCAACAGCAAATCGGTCGTATTATGGTGTTTGATGATATGACTCCGATCGTAAATGCCCAACGTGCGGCGGCTTGGTCAGAAGTGGCTCGTCGTATCGCTCATGAAATTAAAAATCCATTAACTCCGATCAGATTAGCGGCAGAACGTATTTCTAAAAAATATGGCGATCAAATTAATGAGCAGGCTTTTAGAGATTCAATCCAGATGATTGTTTCGCAGGTCGATGATATGCGAAATCTAGTGAATGAATTCAGCCAGTTTGCGCGTATGCCAGAATTAAAACTTATTCAGGCGCAACTAAATGACGTTTTAAAAAGCATGGGTGATGGCTATTCGCAAAATCACAACAAAGTAAAATTTAATTTAGAGTTAGATCCAGCCATGCCTGAATTTAAATTTGATCCAGCTCAGTTGAAGCGCGTGTTTGTGAACTTGTTAGATAACGCAGTTCACGCAACTGAAGACGAAACAGCGCACATTGCTCATCCAGAGGTGACAATTAAGACTGAATATCAAACTCAGCACAGAATTGCCCGAATTTACATCATTGATAACGGTCTCGGAATCCCAGCACGTGATCGTGTGCGTGTATTTGAGCCTTATTTTTCAACTAAAGAAAAAGGCACTGGCCTTGGTTTACCGATCGTGAAAAGTATTATCGAAGATCACGGCGGCGTCATCCGCGCTCTGGGCAACGAACCGCAAGGAACCAAGATTTACATAGAGCTTCCACTGTATACAAGCACCACTTAATACTGTAGCTTTTAGGAGCTATAAAAGGTGGGCTTATGTCTCAAGTTTTACATGAAGAAAAATTAAAAACGCGTATTTTAATTATTGATGATGAAGGTCCAATTCGTCAGGTTTTATCTGAAAGCTTAAAGGATGATGGCTTTCATGTTTTAACTGCGCCAGATGGCCCGACGGGTTTACAAGTTCTTCAGGAATTTAAACCACACATTTGTTTTCTAGATATCTGGATGCCGAAAATGGATGGTATTGAAGTTTTAACTCAAGCCATTCCGCAAAATCCAGACACGCAATTCATCATGATCTCGGGTCATGGCACTATTGAAACTGCGGTTAAGGCTACAAAAACTGGCGCGTGGGATTTTATTGAAAAACCATTATCACTTGAAAAAATCACATTAACGATTGAACACGTGATGAAGTTCAAAGCTGAAAAAGATGAAAAACAAGCTTTGTTAAATAAATTAAGAAAAAATATCGCGCTAGTTGGTGAATCTAAATCATTACAAAAAGTGCGCGAGCAAATCACGACAGTGGCTAAAACGCAGCAAACAATCTTGATCTCTGGTGAATCTGGTTCGGGTCGTGAACTTGTAGCTCAGAACATTCATTTTATGAGTGCGCAAGCCAGTCGTTCAATTGTTGAAGTGAATTGCGCCACATTACCGCAAGATTTAATCGAGATTGAATTATTCGGTATTGAAAAAGGCGTATTACCTGGAATCGATAAAACCCGTAAAGGTAAATTAGAATTGATCGAAGGTGGCACAGTGATCATCGAAGAGATCGAAGAAATGCCACAAGCCATTCAAATCAAACTTTTACAGTATTTAAAAACGCAAAAGTTTTCACGTGTTGGATCAGTTGATCCAATCAACGCCACATCACGCGTGATTCTAACTTCTTCAACAACTTTATCGGCCTTAATTTCTAGCGGTAAAGTAGCTACAGAGTTAGCGGCGTTATTACAAAACAACGAAATTTTTGTTGAACCACTTCGCAGTCGCCCTGAAGACATTCAATCTTTGATTTTTCACTTCAGCGATATTATCGCCAAACAAATGGCTTCGTTTAGAAAAACAATTTCAGAACAGGGTTTAAAACTTTTAGTGAAACACCCATGGCCAGGTAATATCCGCGAATTAAAAAACTTTATTGAGCGTGTGTATATCTTAACACCGTCTGATTACGTCGATGTGCATGATTTACGTTTCGCAGGCTTGTCTGATAAAAAAGACGGCGTACCCGGGTCACACTCAGAAATTTCAACATTTCGTGATGCGCGCGCTGAGTTTGAAAAAGATTATTTAATTAAAAAAATCCAGGAAAACGGCGGCAATATTTCAAAAACCGCTGAAGCTATTGGTTTAGAGCGCAGTTATTTACATAGAAAAATTAAAGCTTACGGTATCGAGGTCAACATATGAAACAACCAATCTTAAAATGGTCACAAACCCATTTATTCACTCTTAAAGAAGCACCTTCTGATGCCGAAATCCCATCGCACCAATTAATGATGCGTTCAGGATTCATGAAAAAACTAGGCCCAGGGCTTTATACATATGGAGCCATCGGATTACGCGCTATTCGTAAATTTGAAGAGATCGTTCGCGAAGAACTTCATAAAGCCAACGGTATTGAAATTCTAATGCCAGTGGTTCAACCGCGCGAATTATGGGAAGAAACTGATCGCTGGGCTCAAATGGGCGCAGGCTTATTAAAATTTAAAAACCGCAACAACCAAGAGTTTTGTTTAGCAGCAACTGCTGAAGAAGCCGTAGTTGATTACGTACGCCATGAATTAAAATCATGGAGAGATTTTCCAAAAAATGTTTATCAAATTCAAACTAAGTACCGCGATGAAATCAGACCCCGTTTTGGTTTAATGCGTGGCCGTGAATTCGTGATGAAAGATTCTTACAGCTTTGACTTAGATCAAGCGGGCGCTCTTAAATCTTACGAAGATATGTACAAAGCCTATGAGCAAATTTTTAATCGTTTGAATTTAGAATATCGCGCTGTACAAGCTGATGCCGGTAACATCGGCGGAAGCCAAACTCACGAATTTCAGCTTTTAGCTGAAGCCGGTGAAGATGCTTTATTAGTTTCAGATAAAACAAGATTCGCAGCCAACGTTGAAGTGTGTCCAGCCATCGACGCTGTTCCACATATTTCAAATGAAGCCTCAATTCCGATGGAGAAATTTGAAACTCCAAATCAAAAAACAATCGCAGATCTTGAAGCGTTCACAAAAATTCCAGCCCGCGATTTAGTAAAAACTCTTTATTTTGCAACGAACGAAGATCCAAAAGTAAAAGACATTAAAGCCGTAGCTATTTTACTTCGTGGTTCGGACGAAGTGAATCCAATCAAAGTTAAAAACATGCTGGGAATGTCAAATTCTCCAGAGATGTTAACTGACGATGAGGTTCGTAACGTGACGGGTGCAAGCCCAGGTTCATGCGGACCTGTAGGCTTAAAAATTCCAATCTATGCTGATAACGGCATTATGGGTTTAAAAAATTATATCGTTGGTGCTAATGAAGACCACTTTCACTTACGCAATGTAAACCACGGCCGTGATTATCAAATCACAAAAACCGCTGATTTACGTATGGCGCGTGAAGGCGATAAATGCCCTGAGTCTGACGGTAGATTAAAATCTTACCGCGGAATCGAAGTGGGTCATGTGTTTTACTTAGGCCAAAAATATTCTAAAAAAATGAACGGTGTTTTCTTAGATAAAAACGGAAAATCACAGCATTACGAAATGGGCTGTTACGGAATCGGAATCACTCGTGTGGTTCAGGCTGCCATCGAACAAAGTCATGATGCCGATGGTATCATCTGGTCTAAAGCTCTTTCTCCATTTCATGTGCATATTTGTTTATTAGATATCAAAGATGAAAATCTACAAAAATACTGTAACGATTTAGCGTTACGTTTTGCAGAAAAAGGCATCGAAACATTTATCGACGATCGCGATGAGCGTCCGGGTGTAAAATTTAAAGATGCAGATCTTTTAGGTTTTCCAGTGCGTATCGTCGTTGGTAAAAAAGGTTTCGAAGCAGCGCAAATCGAAGTTGTAAACCGTAAAACTAAAGAAGTTGAAAAAGTAGCTCCTGACGCTGTCATGGCTCAGGCAGAAAAAGTTTTAGCTACAAGATAGGAACATAAAGCATGTCACAAAACTTGATCAAAAATCCAATCATGTTAGCTCTTGATGTTGATACAAAAGAGCAAGCGCAAAAGATTTTAGATCAAGTAGGCGATGTGGTTGGCGCGATTAAAATCGGCCCACGTTTGGGCTATCAATACGGCGCTGAATTCATCAAAGAATGCGCCCAAATTGCTCCTGTTTTTATTGATAATAAATATTTTGATATTCCCTCAACAATGGTTTCAGCGGTGAAAACAAGTTTTCAGGCCGGAGCCACATTTGTAACTGTTCATGCGCTTTCGGGCAGTGAAGCTTTAAAAGAGCTCGCAAAACTAGAAAAAGAATTAAATCAAATTCGCCCCTTTAAAATATTAGCCGTCACAATTTTAACAAGCTGGGATCAGCAATCAATGCCGAAATCCCTTCATCCGTGGCAGGTGTCTGAGCATGTGGTAAGCCTTGCATCTTTAGTTCTAGAATCAGGGCTTTCAGGCTTAGTTTGTTCAGCTCATGAGCTTGAACTGCTTAAAAACCACAATCTATATAAGGTCACTCCTGGAATTAGGCCCGAATCTGCAGCTGCAGATGATCAAAAACGTGTAATGAATCCACAACAAGCAATTCAAGCTGGCGCTTCAGCCCTAGTTATTGGTAGACCCATTCTGCAAGCAACAAATCCCAAGCAAGCCGTCTTAGATATTTTAAAAACGATCTAAGACTATTTAGGAATTAAAGCCATGAGAAGATCTTCAGGAAAACCACAAGGTGGTAAAAGTTCACAACGTTCAGCTGCGCCAACAGGTCGCCCCTCAGCCGGGCGCGGTGGTCGCCCAGCTCCAGCGGGCCGTGGTGGACCTCCAGCACGTCATAGTCAATCGCGTTCTCCGCAAGGTCGTCCAGGACAAACTCAAGCGCGTGGATCTTCTCAAGCTACGAATTCTTCATTGTCAAAATCATGGAGACAAATCGCCGGCACTCACGCGGTTAAAGAAGCCTTACATGTTCGTCCTGAATCAATTAAGCAAGCTTATGTTCAAATTAACTTAACAAACACTCCAGAAATTAAAGAACTTCTTCAGATCTTCAAAGCTAAAAACATCCGCTGTGAAGAAAAATCTGAAATGGAATTAGCAAAAATCTGCGCGGGCCACCAAGGTGCGATTATTTTCTCTGATTACAATCCAGCCTTTGATTACACTCAACAGGGTTGGGAAGAGCAAAGCATGATTGTGGCCTTAGACGGTGTTGAAGATCCTCATAATTTAGGAGCTATTCTTCGCACGAGCTGGTTAATGGGCGTTGATGGTATGATCATCCCTCAAGACCGCGCTGTTGGATTAACTCCGACAGTTCACAAAGTGGCTTGCGGTGGTGTCGAGCACGTTGAAATCGCACGTATTAATAATTTCAGTGATCCATTTGCAACATTAAAAGAAGCTGGTTTTTGGGTTTACGGTCTTTCTCATAAGGCCACAAAATCTATTTATGACATTCAATACCCAGAAAAAGTTATTTGGGTCTTGGGCGCAGAAGATAAAGGCCTTCGTACAACTACAGAGCGTATCTGTGACGAGTTAGTTTCAATCCCACAGGCTTCGGCAGACGCAAGTTATAACGTGTCGGTAGCTACGGCGATGGCCTTAGCAGAAACTAAGCGCCAATGGGCAAAGAAAAATAACTAACAAATTTGGTTTTTACGGTGATACCATTTTAGTAAGATGAGTGAAGCTGTAAAAACCAAAAGATTGTTCGTTGCCATAAAGCCTAGCCTTGGTCAGATTTATCAACTTGATCCGTATTTGAAAAAGCTTAAAAAATCTTTCGATCAAAAAGAAATTCAAATTAAGTGGTCACCTCTCGAGAACATGCATATCACATTGAATTTCTTAGGTGAAATTTCTGAAGAAAAAATTCCAGTTTTACGAGACAAAATTTCAGAAGTCGCCAATCAGTTTAACGATTTTAATTTAAAAATTCATGACCTGGGTGCCTTTGATCATTTTCAAAAAGCCAGAACTGTCTTTGTAGACGTGCAACGCTCGCAATCTCTCTTAGATCTGCAGTCTTTGATCGAGCAGAAGTTAGAATTGATTCCGCAACAGCAATATTACCCTCATCTGACTTTAGGACGGCTTCGAAATCCAAATTCGATCGAGTCGGCAATTAGCCCCTTTAAAAAAATTGATCTCGGAAAAGGGGAGATTAGCTCGCTTTTTTTGATGCAAAGCCAACTTAGTGGACATTTTCCGATCTACTCGGACATTTTTGAGGCACCTCTGGTTAAAAACCCAGCATAAAACTTTAGTTCAAGTTGAAAAATAAATTTGACCTGAGGAGACGAATCCAGTAAAAATTCCAAGTTACTAAAATTTTTCACGAATTTTAGCCTTAATGAAATTTGGTCTGCTGAAAGCAGATCTTATACAGAAGGATTGGAATTTTATACGAAAGTTTTAGGCTATGCTGGCATAGCTCAATTGGTAGAGCAGCTGATTTGTAATCAGCAGGTTGCGGGTTCGAGTCCCATTGCCAGCTCCATTTTTTGCTTAAGTGCAAATTTTGCGAGTGTACACTATAGCTAAATGTACATAGACGTTAATTCATGGGTAGGTGCCCGAGTGGCTAAAGGGGACAGACTGTAAATCTGTTGGCTTCGGTCTTCGAAGGTTCGAATCCTTCCCTGCCCACCATTTTTTGTTTTCCCTTTTGGGCGATCATCAAATGTCATTAACGTCGGACCTTTCGGTTTCTTAGATTGGTTTACAGTCGCAAGATAAAAGATTTTGGCGGGAGTAGCTCAATTGGCTAGAGTATCTGCCTTCCAAGCAGAGGGTTGCGAGTTCGAGACTCGTCTCCCGCTCCAAAGTTTTAGATCTTTTGGAAAAAGCGTTCGGCCCGTGTAGCTCAGTGGTAGAGCACACCCTTGGTAAGGGTGAGGTCGTCGGTTCGGCTCCGATCACGGGCTCCAGTTGAAAAACTGAAGCAGTGAAAAGAAAAGAATTAAGAGTAAGGTCAGCCGAAGGCTGATCAAACTAAGTTGCCATTTTTTTATTTTAAAAAGCTTTTGAATAAAAAGTTATAAAACAAACATTCTCGCAGGAGGACATATGTCTAAAGAGAAATTTAACAGAAGTAAACCGCATGTAAACATCGGTACTATTGGTCACGTCGATCATGGTAAAACAACTTTAACAGCTGCTATCACAACTACTCTTGCGACTATGGGTCAGGCGCAAGCTATGGCTTACGATCAAATCGATAAGTCTCCAGAAGAAAAAGCTCGTGGTATTACAATTTCTACAACTCACGTTGAGTACGAAACTGCCAACCGTCACTACGCTCACGTTGACTGCCCAGGCCATGCCGATTACGTAAAAAATATGATCACTGGTGCCGCACAAATGGACGGAGCAATCCTAGTAGTTTCTGCAGCTGACGGTCCTATGCCACAAACACGTGAGCATATCTTACTTGCACGTCAAGTAGGTGTTCCAGCTCTAGTTGTATTCATGAATAAATGTGACATGGTTGATGATAAAGAATTATTAGAACTGGTTGAAATGGAAGTTCGTGAATTATTATCTAAATACGAATTCCCTGGCGATACTATTCCTATCGTTAAAGGTTCTGCTAAATTAGGTTTAGAAGGTGACACATCTGAGTATGGTCGTCCATCTATCATGGCGTTAATGGAAGCTTGCGATAAATATATCCCTGAACCAGTTCGCGCTATCGAAAAAACATTCTTAATGCCAGTTGAGGACGTATTCTCTATCTCTGGTCGTGGTACAGTTGTTACTGGCCGTGTTGAACGTGGTATCGTTAAAGTAAATGACGAGATCGAAATCGTTGGTATCCGTCCGACTCAAAAAACTACAGTTACTGGAATCGAAATGTTCCGTAAATTGTTAGATGAAGGTCGCGCTGGAGATAACTGCGGTGTTCTTTTACGTGGTACTAAAAAAGAAGATGTTGAACGTGGCCAAGTATTAATTAAGCCAGGTTCTGTTAAGCCTCACAAAAAATTCAAAGGTGAAGCATACATCCTTACTAAAGAAGAAGGCGGACGTCATACTCCATTCTTCACTAACTACCGTCCACAATTCTACTTCCGTACTACAGATGTTACAGGTGTTGTAACTCTTAAAGCTGGAACTGAAATGGTTATGCCAGGTGATAAAGTTGAAATTAACGTTGAGTTAATCACTCCAATCGCTATGGAACAATCTTTACGTTTCGCTATCCGTGAGGGTGGTCGTACTGTTGGTGCCGGCGTAGTTGTTGAAATCATCGAGTAGTCGAAAGACTATTTCGGTTTCAAGCTTAGCTTAAACTGATAATGAAAAGGCCAACTGAAAAGTTGGTCTTTTTTTTTGCTCTTCGTAAGGTTTGCCGAAAGGCAGATCAAAAAGCGGAAAACGCTTGTCGAGCGACGAAATTAAAGAGTATATTTAGCGTTTTCATGCAGGGGTTTAGCTCCAGCGGTAGAGCGAGCGACTCCAAATCGCTAGGTCGTGGGTTCGAATCCCCCAGCCCCTGCCAATTTTACTTCACTTTTAACTAAATCAAGTTAAGCTTAGTGATGAAAATTGAAAAATGGTCAATCATCTAGGTCAGTCGAAGACTGATCAAAAGAAGGTTGATCTAGTTAAAACTCACTCAAGAAGAATGAGTTTTAAAATTGAAAGTTACAGTTTAGTTTCAGCCGAAGGTTGAAAGAAACAGATTAAGGATTTTACGGATGGATAATTCAAATTCGAATACAAAATTTATTACGGTATGTTTTCTTTCGCTAGCAGCGTTAGTTGGTTTTACTGTATCAGTTCTACTTAAAGCTTTATCTGGAGCTTTCGGAGTTATCGCTAAACTTTCTGATTACGATTTATTTAAACACGGTCTACCAGTTATGTTAGCTGTGGTTTTATTTGCGTCTCTACAATTCAACAAAGGCATTTTGCAATGGGCTGATGAAGTTGTTGCTGAAATCAAAAAAGTTGTATGGCCGCCGATCAAAGATACGCGCATGATGACTATCGTAGTTATCATCATGGTTTTCATCTCTTCAGTTATCATCAGCGTATTCGATTTATTTTCTGGTTTTGTATTAAACCAGTTTCTTAAGTAGTTGAGGGGTCTGCTGAAAGCAGATCAAAAACAGTTTTCTGGTTCGCCAGAGAGGGAGTTGTAGTTTGGAAAATCAAACAACACCAAAAGCAGCTGATAAAAAATGGTACATCATCAATGTACAATCTGGTTGTGAAAACACAGCTAAGTCAGCTATCGAAGAAAGAATCAAAACAAACAAAATGGAAAGCCAATTTGGCGAAATCCTTATTCCTGCTGAAAACGTTGTTGAATTGGTAAAAGGCCAAAAAACAACTAAGTCTCGCAAATTTTTTCCAGGTTATATTTTTGTACAAATGGTTCTAAGTGATCAATCTTGGCATTTAGTTAAAAATTCATCTAAAGTTTCTGGTTTCGTAGGCGGAGCTAAAACTAAACCACCAGAAGTTCCTGAGCACGAAGTTATGCGTGTAACTCAGCAAATGGCTGGCGTTGCAGAAAAACCTAAAGCTAAGGCTAATTACAACATCGGTGACCAAGTTACGGTTATTGATGGACCATTTAATAACTTTAACGGAACAGTTGAAGAAATTAACGAAGAAAAAGCTAAAGTTAAGGTACTTGTGTCGATCTTTGGTCGTCCGACGCCTGTTGAGCTTGATTTCGTTCAAGTTACTAAAGGGTAGTTGCTTTATATTTAAGCATTGTTTTTATGAGGCCTTAGTAGAAATACTAAGGCCTTTTTCTTTTTTGGGGTCTTGTCGGAGGAGACATCCTGTCTGAAAAGGGGCTATGCCCCTTTTGAACCCCTTAAGTCTGACCTTCCGGGGTCAGACTTGTTGGTGTTTTTGGGGTGGGTTTTAGCTCTTAAAATTCGCTAAAATATTTTACTTTTTTGTTGTCTCTGACGCGTCTCTGCGTTTATATTTTCACCTCGTGTAAAATTCACGACAGAAATTTGGAAACTCATAGTGAGTTTCCTTTAAACCCTTTGCAAGGTGGGAATCTATGGCAAAAAAAGTTACAGGTATGATCAAATTGCAGATACCGGCAGGGAAAGCTAATCCAGCTCCTCCCGTTGGACCGGCACTTGGACAGCATGGGGTAAACATTATGGAATTCTGTAAACAGTTCAACGCGCGTACTCAAGCGCTAGGTGATAGCATTATTCCTATCATCATTACTGTTTACCAAGACCGTTCGTTTACTTTCATCACTAAGACGCCTCCGGTATCTTCGTTAATCAAAAAGGCAATCAAATTAGAATCAGGTTCTAAGATGCCACAAAAAGATAAAGTCGGTAAAATCAAAGTCGACCAAATCAAAGTTATCGCAACTACAAAGTTGCCTGATTTAAACTGCGTTAAAGTTGAATCAGCTATGTCTCAAGTAGCAGGTACTGCGAAGAGCATGGGCTTAGAAGTAGAAGGAATGTAATATGTCAGGCAAAAAATTTACAGCAGCAGCTAAAAAAGTTGATGCAGCAAAAAAATATTCATTCGCAGAAGGTATCAAATTAGCAGTTGAAACAGCTCCAGCTAAATTCGACGAATCTATTGATATCGCAGTTAAATTAGGTATCGATCCTAAACAATCTGATCAACAAGTTCGTGGCGCAATTGCTTTACCTCACGGTTTAGGCAAAAACGTACGCGTAGTAGTTTTCGCAAAAGGCCCGAAAGAGCTTGATGCAAAAAATGCTGGAGCAGATTACGTAGGAGCTGACGATCTAGTTGAAAAAATCAACGGTGGTTGGTTAGATTTCGATAAATGTATCGCGACTCCAGACATGATGGCGACTGTATCAAAAGTTGCTAAGGTTCTTGGACCTCGTGGTTTAATGCCAAATCCTAAAGTTGGAACTGTGACAATGAATGTTGCTGAAGCAGTTACAGCTGAGAAAAAAGGTAAACTTGATTTCCGTGTTGATAAAGCAGGTATCGTACATGCTTCTATCGGTCGTAAATCTATGGGTGCTGCTAAACTTAAAGAAAACTTCGATGCTTTCATCAGCACAGTAGTTAAAGCTAAGCCAGCTACATCTAAAGGTATCTACCTTCGCTCAATGTACGCCGCTTCTACAATGGGTCCAGCGATCCGTTTAGATGCGAACGAAGCAATGGCAGGATCAGAAGAGTAATCTTCTTTATTATAAAATTATACGCGTCAGAGACAGTTGGTTCTCATAAGAGTTTAATAGCGATCTAAATAGTTTAGATCGCTACCAACCGAGACGGATAAATCTTTTTCGATCTATCCTTTTCCCTGATGCCTTAAATCAAACGAAAGGAAACACCTAATGCTAAAAGCAGATAAAGAATTAGACATCAAAGCTATTTCTGAAAAGATCGCAAAAGCTAAAGGCGCTTTCGTCGTAGACTTTAAAGGCATGAAAGTGGAGCAAGTTACGACTTTACGTAAAAAGCTACACGCTGCTGAGTCTGAGATGAAAGTTGTTCGTAATACGTTAGCAAAACGTGCTTTCAAAGGTAATGCAGTTCAAGAACAAGCATTAGCAAGTCACTTAACTGGTACAAATGCGATCGTTTTCGCATTTAACGAAGTTGTTGGCGTAGCTAAAACGCTTGCTGAGTTCGGCAAAGACGTTGAAGCATTAAAAATCAAATCAGGCATGATGGATGGCGAAGCTCTTGATTCTAATAAAATCAAATTCTTAGCGACATTACCTGGTAAAGATCAATTGCGCGCACAATTACTATGCTTAATGAAAGAACCAAGTGCAAGACTTGCACGTGTTCTTAATACTTACGCACAACAAAACGGAGCTCCAGCTGCAACACCTGCAGACGAAGCTGCTCCACAAGCTTAATTTTATTTAAATATAAATTAGAAAAAGGATTATAAAATGACAAATGAACAAATCGTAACAGCATTATCAGCAAAATCAGTAATCGAAATCGCTGAGTTAGTAAAAGAATTAGAAACAAAATGGGGCGTATCTGCTGCTGCACCTGTAGCTGTAGCTGCTGCTGCTGGTCCTGCTGCTGAAGCACAAACTGCTTTTGACGTTATCTTAGTTGACGCTGGCGCCAACAAAATTAACGTAATTAAAGAAGTTCGTACAATCACTGGCTTAGGTTTAGCTGAAGCAAAAGCTTTAGTTGAAGCTGGCGGTAAAGCAGTTAAAGAAGGCGCGACTAAAGAAGACGCTGACAAAATGAAAAAAGCTTTAGAAGCTGCTGGCGCGAAAGTTACTATCAAGTAATTTCTCCGTTAAGCAAATTAATGCTTATTCAAAAAGAGAAGGTGAAAGCCTTCTCTTTTTTTTTGCTTAAAGGGGCGCCTATCCCTTTAATTTAAATTCTCGTCAATCGCATTCCAGAATTCGTGAACATCAATTTCAACCGATAGCTTTTTTAATATTCCGTAAACTCCACCTAATTTTCTGTGTAAAAATAATAACTGATGAGGCGGGGCCGAGTATTTTAACTTTTGCAGCAATTCTCTTGCAATGGCCGCATTTTCTTTCATGAAGGTGCTGTCTGAAAACTGAAATTTTTTACTCTCGTTTACCGGTTTCATCCCGTGTTTTAGTAAGCGAACGAAAATTTCTAAGGTTTCTTCGGATTCGCGCGGATCAACCAGCCCAAATTCTATGGCGCTTTTGATCACGTCGGCATTTGTACCAGTGCGAATCTTTTTAATTAAATCAATATAGGCTTTACGAAATTCATAGGAATAAGTTTTACTGGCGCCGAAATCTAACGCGATGATTTCTAGTTTATCTTTGTCGCGAATTAAAAAGTTAGCGGGATTCGGATCAGTTTGTACAAAGCCCCATTTAAAAAATTCACAGGTGTAAAGTTCAAGTAAGCTTAAGGCTACTTTTTCTTTTTTTTCTAACGAAGGCTTAGTGTCGATCCATTCTTTTAAAGTTTTACCTTCTTCGAAGCTTGTGCACAGAATGTTGTGGTTCGAAAAGTTTTCATACACATGAGGAGTTTTAATTTCTAAGTGCTTCCAGTTGTTTTGTGAAAAAAGTTTTTGAAACGCAATCGAAGAGCTTTTCTCTTGAACGTAATCGACTTCAGTTTTTAAAACACTTTCGATTTCAGCAAATACCGGATCAAGATCCATTTCGCGACCTGTGATCACGCAAAAGGCCCAAACCGCTTTTTTCAGAAGTGCTACGTCGCTCGAGACTGATTCAGCCACTCCAGGATAAAGAACTTTAAATGCAACGGGAGTCTCTGTCTCATTAATTTTTAAATGAGCTTTGTAAACTTGGCCCATAGATGCTGCGGCAAATGGTTTTGTTCCTAAATGAGATAGTTGCGCAAATTTTTCTTTGCCAAAGGCATCACTCAAAGTTTTTTTGATGTCGATCTTTGGTACATCGATAATATTATTTTGCAGCTGTGATAAAATTTGAATCGCTTCAGGCGGAAAGTAATCTTCAAGATCTAAACTTAAAAGCTGGCCGGCCTTCATGGCGGCACCTTTTAGCTGCGAAAGACTTTCGACAAGAATTTTTGCCTGCTCAACTCGAGATTGTAAATTTCCAGATTTAACTTGTTCTAATCCTAGCTTGGTCACCATTTTTGTAATGGCCAGAGCGCGAGAAAAACGATTGTTCAGCATACTCATGTGAACAATCGTACTCTCTCAAATTAGAAAGTGTAGTCGCGATCTGAATAATGCGGCGATGCCTTAGTGCACATTTAAAATATGCACCGAGGCAATACGATCTAAACGAACCTTTGTTAGATTAGACATTTGTAAGAATTCTTCGTGATTTTGGGTAAAGATATCAATGATTCGTCCACGAATCGAATGAAGTAAGTTTTTTGAGTTCCAGTATTTGAGTTCCACTTGAAGTTTTTTTATCACTGCGAACTCAAGCTCATCAGTAAAGTCGCAGGCGACAGATTCATAAGTTTTAGGGATATCGCTCGGGTTTTGGTAGGTCCCCTTTAAATACTCATTTTTAGTAGTGGCAAAGACGACTTTATCTAGCATGTGATACTCCTGTGTGGCTTATTGCCCTATGGCATTATGATTTTAGTTAAGGATGCAAGTAGTGAACCTTGCGAATAAAATAGGCTTTCAGGTTTTTCGACGATAGTTTGCTTATAATGATAGCAAAAATGAGTGTTTTCGCGATTAATCTTTATCAAGTTTACTCATTGAAATTTTCATCTTAAAAACATCCCATAAAATAAGCATTTTTTGAAATCTCTAGAGGGAGTGCAAATACTGCACCAATCGTTTGCCTTTCTAAATTAGTTTAGGTACTTTCTATTCCTTACGTTCAAATTTGAATTAATGTGGGCCTTGTAAATTCCCCCCGAAGCGAATTTTCATTTTTAGTTTATTTAAAAATATTTTTAAAAAAATTAAATTTCACAGCCTATTGGAGAAAAAATAATGGATAAGACTCCCGTCACGGCATCTAATCTACGTATTAGAAAGTCATTCGCCAAAAACAAACAAGTTATCGAAATCCCGAACTTGATTGAACTACAAAAAAAATCATACGAAGCATTTCTTTTAAAAGAAGTTGATGCTGACCGCAGAGGTAACGATGGTTTAAATGGAGTTTTCAAGTCAGTATTTCCTATTTCTGATTTCAATAACACGTCTTCGTTAGAATTCGTTGGTTATACTCTTGAGCCGTCAAAATACGACGTCGATGAGTGTCGTCAGCGCGGTATGACTTTCGCAGCTCCTGTGAAAGTAACTTTACGTTTAATCGTGTTTGATGTTGATGAAGAAACTGAAGCACGTTCAATCCGCGACGTGAAAGAACAAGAAGTTTACTTAGGAGAAATTCCTTTGATGACTGCAAACGGTTCTTTCATCATCAACGGTACTGAGCGCGTAGTTGTTTCTCAGTTACATCGTTCTCCAGGTGTTTTCTTCGACCACGATGGTGGTAAAAATAATGCTTCTGGTAAATTAATCTACTCAGCACGTGTAATTCCTTACCGTGGTTCTTGGTTAGATTTCGAATTCGATCAAAAGGATGTTATCCATGTCCGTATCGATCGTCGTCGTAAATTTCCAGCTACAATTCTTCTTAAAGCATTAGGAATGAACACTGAGCAATTATTAGAATACTTCTACGACTTAGATGAAATCTTCGTAAAAGGTAAACAATTGTTCCGTAAGTTAGACATTGAACGTATGTCTGGCCAACGTGCGATTGCTGATATCATTGATCCGACTAATGGCGAAGTTATCGTTAAAGCTGGTCGTCGTATCACTCGTGCGATTGTTAAAAAAGTAAAAGATTTAGGTTTAACTGAAGTTGAAGTTCAACCACAAGATTTAGAAGGTAAAGTATTAGCTAAACCTCTAATCGATGAATCAACTGGTGAGATCATTGCTGATGCAAATACTGAGTTATCAGTATCTTTAATCAAAAAAGCATTATCTGCTGGTATCGAAAATTTCTACTTAATTTTCTTCGATGGTTTAACTGTAGGACCTTTCTTACGTAACACATTGTTAGTTGATAAAGTTGGAAACCAAGATGAAGCGTTAATCGAAATCTACAAACGTCTTCGCCCAGGTGAGCCTGCGGTTATGGAAGCTGCACAAGCTTACTTCAATCGTTTATTCTTCGATCCAGAAGCATATGACTTATCTGAAGTTGGTCGTATCAAGATCAATCATAAATTCGGAATTTCAATGGACGAGTGTCCTCCGTCATTCCGTGTATTAACTCATAAAGATATTCTTTCTACTGTTAAAACACTTATCGATCTTAAAAATGGTCGTGGTGTTGTAGATGACATCGATCACTTAGGTAATCGCCGTGTTCGTTCTGTGGGTGAGCTTTTAGAGAACCAATACCGTATCGGTTTAGTTCGTATGGAGCGCGCAATTAAAGAGCGTATGTCATTACAAGATGTTGAAACAATGATGCCACATGATTTAGTTAACGCTAAACCAGTGAACGCTGTTGTAAAAGAATTCTTCGGATCTTCTCAATTATCTCAGTTCATGGATCAAACGAATCCGTTATCTGAAATTACACATAAACGTCGTTTATCTGCATTAGGGCCCGGCGGTTTAACTCGCGACCGTGCAGGTTTCGAAGTACGTGACGTTCATGCGACTCACTACGGTCGTATCTGTCCGATCGAAACGCCAGAGGGACCAAACATCGGTCTTATCGCGTCTTTATCTACATATGCACGTATCAACTCTTACGGTTTCATCGAGACACCGTATAAAAAAGTTGAAGGCGGAAAAGTTTCTGAAGCGATCACTTACATGTCAGCTTTAGAAGAATCTGGTCACTTTAAAGCTCAAGCGCCTACAGATGCTAAGTTCAACAAAGAATTAGCTCCAGGTAACCACACTGTTCGTCGTGACGGTGAGTACGAGCTAGTTGACCGCGAAAAAGTAACTTTACAAGACGTTTCACCGTCTCAGTTAGTTTCTATCGCCGCTTCATTAATTCCATTCCTTGAGCATGATGATGCCAATCGCGCCCTAATGGGTTCGAACATGCAACGTCAAGCTGTGCCGTTATTAAAATCACGCGCACCACTTGTTGGTACAGGCGTTGAGCGTTTAGTTGCTCGCGATTCTGGAACTTCAATCGTTGCAAACAATGATGGTATCGTTGAAGAAGTAGATGCATCTCGTATCGTTGTTCGTCGTCTTGCAAAAGGCGGAGAACTTGGTGCCAATGTTGATATCTACAACTTAACTAAGTATCAACGTACAAATCAAAATACATGTTTCAATCAAAAACCAATCGTTAAAAAAGGTGATCGCGTTTCTAAAACAGACATCATCGCCGATGGTCCATCTACAGAATTAGGTGAGTTAGCTCTAGGTCAAAACATCCGCGTGGCGTTCACGCCGTGGATGGGTTACAACTTCGAGGATTCTATCTTAATCTCTGAAAGATTATTACAAGATGACACTTACACTTCAGTTCACATTGAAGAATTTGAGTGCGTAGCTCGTGATACAAAACTTGGAAAAGAAGAGATCACACGTGATATCGCCAACGTTGGTGAAGAAGCGTTAAAAGATCTAGATTCTTCAGGTATCATTCGTATCGGTGCTGAAGTTAAACCTGGTTTCATCTTAGTGGGTAAAGTTACTCCTAAAGGTGAAACTCAATTATCTCCAGAAGAAAAACTTTTAAGAGCTATCTTCGGCGAAAAAGCAGGCGATGTTCGTGATACTTCATTACGTGCACCATCTGGCGTTTACGGAACAGTTATCGATGCGCAAGTATACTCGCGTGAAGGTTCTGATCGTGATGAGCGTTTAGGTTTAATCATCGAAGAAAAACGTAAAAAATTAGAAAAAGATTTAGCGATCGAACAAAACGTTATCAAAAATAACGCGATCGAAAAATTACGTGATATCGTTGTTGGTAAAAAAACGACGGGTATCTTATTAAATGAAGATGGTACTCAAAAATTATTGAACAAAGGTCAAGACATCACAAATGCTGACCTTGAAACAATTCCGTTTGAATTACTAAGCTACATTCCTTTAGAGCAAGAAGTTGAATACCAAGTTAACAAAATCATCGATGGTGCTCGTAACCAATTAGATCAAGTTAAATTAGTATTTAATGAAAAAATTGATCGCCTTAAAAAAGGTGATGAGTTACCTCCTGGCGTTATCAAAATGGTTAAAGTTTACGTAGCTATTAAGCGTAAATTACAAGTTGGTGATAAATTCGCCGGCCGCCATGGTAATAAAGGTGTGGTTTCAAAAGTATTAGCTCAAGAAGATATGCCTTACTTAGCTGATGGTTCTCCAGTTGATATGGTTCTGAACCCACTGGGCGTTCCTTCACGTATGAATATCGGTCAGATCTTAGAGGTGCATTTAGGTTGGGCAGCGCACAACTTAGGTAAGCAAATCGAAGAACATTTAGAAAAATTTGATGCGAATAAACTTCGCGCAACGATGACTGACATCTTTGATGATGCAGAAATCACAGCTAAAGTGGCTCAATCTGATGACGAATCATTAAAGAAAATGGGTAACGCTCTTAAAAACGGTATCCACGTTGGTACTCCGGTATTCGACGGTGCGTCTGAGCAAGACGTACGTAACTTATTAAAGAAAGCTCAATTACCATCAACGCAATCGGTATTATTCGATGGTCGTTCTGGTGAGCCTTTCACGAACCAAGTTACTGTGGGCATCATGTACATGTTAAAACTTCACCATTTAGTTGAAGAAAAGATCCATGCTCGTTCTATTGGACCTTATTCTCTAGTTTCGCAACAGCCACTAGGCGGTAAAGCGCAATTCGGGGGTCAGCGTCTAGGAGAAATGGAAGTTTGGGCTATCGAAGCTTACGGTGCAGCTTACTCTCTACAAGAATTCTTAACTGTTAAGTCAGATGACGTAGCAGGTAGAACTCGTATGTACGAAAGTATCGTGCGCGGTGAAAACATCCTTGAACCAGGTCTTCCTGAATCATTCAACGTATTGATTAAAGAGTTACAATCTTTAGCTCTAAACATTGAATTAGTTGAGTCAGATATTCTGACTGACAAAATGGAAGATGACATCGTTTCTGTAGAAGAAACTAAACCAATGGTTCAACACTAATAAGGAAGCGGGAAAAACATGAGAGATTTATTAAATTTTTTCGACAAACCAAAAGATCCACTTTCGTTTGATGCAGTTCGTATCTCTTTAGCTTCTCCAGAAATGATCCGTGATTGGTCATTCGGCGAAGTTAAAAAGCCAGAAACTATCAATTACCGTACGTTCAAACCTGAACGCGACGGTTTATTCTGCGCAAAAATCTTTGGACCTATCAAAGATTACGAATGTCTTTGTGGTAAATATAAACGTATGAAATATCGCGGAGTCATCTGCGAAAAATGCGGCGTTGAAGTTACACAAACTAAAGTACGTCGTGAACGTTTAGGCCATATCGAATTAGCAACTCCTGTTGCTCATATCTGGTTCTTACGTTCATTACCTTCACGTATCGGTAACTTACTTAATCTATCGTTAAAAGACGTAGAAAAAGTTCTTTACTGTGAGTCTTACATCGTTGTTGATCCAATGGAGACAACTTTAGAAGAAGGCGCAGTTCTTAATGAAGATGCATACAATGCAGCTCTTAACGAATTCGGTCCTAACTTCAAAGCCGGCATGGGCGGTGAAGCAGTTCGTGAAATGTTACGCAAAATCGATCCAGAATATTTATCTCGTAAGTTACGTATGGAACTTAAAGAGACTAAATCAGAAGCTGGAACTAAAAAATTATCTAAACGTTTAAAAGTTGTTGAAGCTTTCAAAGGCTCTTCTAATAAATGTGAATGGATGATGTTAGAAGCGCTTCCTGTGTTACCACCGGATTTACGTCCGTTAGTACCATTAGATGGTGGCCGTTTCGCAACTTCAGATCTAAATGATTTATACCGTCGTGTAATTAATCGTAATAATCGTTTGAAACGTCTTCAAGAGCTTAACGCTCCAGACATTATCATCCGCAATGAAAAACGTATGTTACAAGAAGCGGTTGATGCGTTATTAGATAACGGTCGTCGCGGTAAAACATTTACTGGTCCAAACAAACGTCCTCTTAAATCATTAAGCGACATGCTTAAAGGTAAACAAGGTCGTTTCCGTCAGAATTTATTAGGTAAACGTGTGGATTACTCTGGTCGTTCGGTTATTACCGTTGGACCAACTCTTAAGTTACACCAATGCGGTCTTCCTAAGAAAATGGCTTTAGAATTATTCAAACCGTTTGTTTACAACAAACTTGAAGAAAAAGGCTTAGCTACGACAATCAAACAAGCTAAACGCTTAGTTGATCAAGAGACTGTAGAAGTATGGGATATCTTATCTGATGTAGTTAAAGAGCATCCGGTATTACTAAATCGTGCTCCTACTCTTCACAGACTTGGTATTCAAGCTTTCGAACCAGTTCTTCACGAAGGTAAAGCGATCCAATTACATCCATTAGTGTGTACTGCATTCAATGCCGATTTCGATGGAGATCAGATGGCAGTTCACGTTCCACTTTCTGTGGAAGCGCAAGTTGAAGCTCGCGTATTAATGATGTCGACGAACAATATCTTATCGCCTGCCAATGGTAAGCCGATCATCAATCCATCTCAAGACGTTGTCTTGGGTCTATATTGGATGACTCGTCTTCGCCCAGGTGCAAAAGGTGCTGGTAAACGTTTCGCTTCAGTTCAAGAGGCGTTATACGCTTACGAAACTGGAATCATCGATATCCAAGCAACTTGTCATGTTAAAATTAAAGGTAAAGTTGAAGAAACTACTGTAGGCCGCTCTATCCTTTCGGATGTAGTACCTAAAGAAGTTCCTTTCACAACGATCAATACAGCGATGTCAAAAAAATCAATCGCGGCATTAATCGATACAACTTTCCGTCTAGCAGGTGCGAAAGCAACTTGTATCTTAGCCGATCAAATCATGCAGTTAGGTTTCAAATACTCAACTGTAGCGGGTCTTTCGATCTCTGTAGATGACATGATCATCCCAGAACAAAAAGCTCCGATGTTAGCTGATGCTGATAAACAAGTTCAAGAAATCCAAACACAGTACGACGAAGGTTTAATTACCGACGGTGAGCGCTACAATAAAGTTGTGGATATCTGGGCTCAAACTTCAGATAAAGTTGCCAAAGAGATGATGAGTCAAATCGAGAAACAAAAATTTATCGTTAACGGTAAAGAAATCGTTGGACCTTCATTCAATCCAATTTACGTCATGGCCGATTCCGGAGCCCGTGGATCGTTCAATCAGTTACGTCAGTTAGGTGCGATGCGCGGTCTTATGGCTAAGCCATCAGGCGAAATTATCGAAACACCGATCACGGCAAATTTCCGTGAAGGTTTAACGGTACTTCAATATTTCATTTCTACACATGGTGCTCGTAAAGGTCTTGCCGATACAGCATTAAAAACAGCGAACTCGGGTTACTTAACTCGTCGTTTAGTTGACGTTGCTCAAGACGTTGTAGTTTCTGAAATCGATTGCGGAACTAAAGAAGGTTTAGAAATCACTCCGGTTTATGAATCAGGTGAAATCATCCTTGGAATCGCTGATCGTATTTTAGGTCGCGTAACAATCAATGATGTTATAGATCCAGCAACTAACACTGTGTTGTTAAAAGCTAACAGCGAAATGGACGAAAACTTAGTTAAACGTATTGAAGATGCTGGAATCGAAAGAATCCAAATCCGTTCAGCTTTAACTTGTGAAGCTCGTCGTGGTGTTTGTGTGAAATGTTATGGCCGTGATTTATCTCGTGGTGCGACTGTAAACTTAGGTGAAACAGTTGGTATTATCGCAGCTCAATCAATCGGTGAGCCTGGTACTCAGTTAACAATGCGTACATTCCACTTAGGTGGTGCGGCATCTCGTTCAGTTGAGCAATCAGTTCATACAACTCGTTTCGATGGTATTTTAAAATTACAAAACGTTCAGTTAGTGACAAACAAAACCGGCAAATTAACAGTACTTAATCGTAATGGTAATGCTCTGGTAATGGATGAAACTGGTCGTGAACGCGAAAACTTCAAATTAGTTTACGGTACAATCTTAAACTTCAAAGATGGTTCTAAAGTTTCTAAAGGAAACGCTATCGCTGAATGGGATCCGTATTCTAATCCGATTATCTCGGAAGTAACTGCTAAAATTCAGTTCCAAGATATCACTGAAGGTAAAACAATGACTGAGCAAGTGGATCCAGTAACTGGTTTCGCTACTAAAGTTATTATCGAAGGTAAAACTTCAGACAACAAACCAACTGTATTCATGACTGATGCAGCAGGAAAAGTAATGAACCTTCCAGGTCGCGACATTCCAGCTCGTTACATGATTCCAGTGGGCGCACAATTATTAATTACTGATGGTGCAGATGTGCATGCCGGTGATGTGATCGCAAAACTACATCGCGAAACTTCTAAAACGAAAGATATCACGGGCGGTCTTCCGCGCGTTGCCGAATTATTCGAAGCGCGTAAACCAAAAGACGCAGCAATCATTGCTGAAGTTGATGGTTTCGTAACTTTCGGTAAAGACGTAAAAGGTAAACAACGTGTTATCGTAACTCCAGAAATCGGCGAACAAACTGAATACCTTATTCCTAAAGGTAAACACGTTGCGGTTCGTGAGGGTGAGTTCGTTCGTGCCGGTGAAGCGTTAGTTGATGGACCTACGAATCCGCATGATCTACTAGCGGTATTAGGTGCGAAAGCATTATCAGCTTACTTAGTTAATGAAGTTCAAGAAGTTTATCGTCTACAAGGTGTGGGTATCAATGATAAGCACATCGAAGTAATCGTACGTCAGATGTTACGTAAAGTTGAAATCGCTGAAGTAGGAGACACTAAGTTCTTATCTGGCGAACAAGCTGAGCGTTCAACAATGCTTACTGAAAATGACCGTGTATCTAAAGAGGGTGGCCAAACAGCTACATTCAAACCTCTATTATTAGGTATCACGAAAGTTTCATTAAGTACTGAAAGCTGGATTTCAGCGGCGTCATTCCAAGAGACTACGAAAGTTCTTACTGAAGCAGCTATTAATTCAAAAACAGATCATTTACGTGGCTTAAAAGAAAATATCATCATGGGTCGCTTGATCCCTGCTGGTACTGGCTTAACAGCTTACAAAAAATGGAAAGTTGTTGTTGCTGAAGATGAAGATATGGATTCTGCAGCATTACCTTTCGGCGGATAATCTGCCTCAAATATAGGGCCTCAGTAAAATGGGGTCTGAATGAAAAAGGACCTGAAAAGGTCCTTTTTTTATTGGTTAAAAGCCTTGCCCCGCTTGACCTTCGAGATCGGGCAGGTTACAAATCTTGTTCTTCGACTTAAAAATCGAACTTACGGGTATGGCCCGTTCAAATCCATAGCTAACCAGAATTGCTATAAATATTCTGGAATGTATAAGGCTAATACCTATTTAAAAGGAGTAAGAGTGCCTACTATCAATCAGCTCATTAAAAAAGAGCGTACAGTTCAAAAGAACCAAACAAAATCTCCAGCTTTACAAGCTTGCCCGCAACGTCGTGGCGTTTGTACACGCGTTTACACTACAACTCCAAAGAAGCCGAATTCAGCTTTACGTAAAGTAGCTAAAGTTCGTTTATCTAATGGCTTTGAAGTTATCTCTTACATCCCAGGTATCGGTCACAATCTACAAGAGCATAGCGTTGTTATGATCCGTGGCGGTCGTGTTAAAGATCTACCAGGTGTTCGTTACCACATCGTTCGTGGAACACTAGATTTACAAGGCGTTAATGGTCGTTTACGTAGCCGTTCTAAATACGGTGCGAAAAAACCTAAGAAATAATTTAAGAAATTTTAGAGGAATAAACATATGTCTCGTAGAAGTCGTACATTTAAAAGAGAAATTATCCCAGATCCAATTCACAAAGATTTAGTTATCGCTAAATTCATCAATAAAATCATGTTACGTGGTCAAAAATCGACTGCGCAAAAATTATTTTACGGAGCCCTAGATGAATTAAACGGTAAAGTTCAAGGTGAAGATTCATTAGCAATCCTTAAAAAAGCGATTGAAAATGTTAAACCATCAATTGAAGTTCGTTCACGTCGCGTGGGCGGAGCTACTTACCAAGTTCCAGTTGATGTTCGTCCAACACGCCGTTTAGCTTTAGCTATGCGTTGGATGGTTGATTACTCACGTGCTCGTGGCGAAAAAGATTTTTCTAAGCGTTTAGCTGGTGAAATCTTAGATGCTTACAACAACCGTGGTAACTCTATCAAAAAACGTGAAGACGTACACAAAATGGCTGAGTCGAACAAAGCGTTCGCTCACTACAACTGGTAATCAGTTAGTACAAATTTATAAATTTGAAGCCCTGAGTAGAAATACTCGGGGCTTTTTTTTGTCGAGGAGCGGCCATCCGTGGGCATCGAGAGCTCTGCTCTCGAGCACTCGCTTCTTCCGCCCATCGTGGGCGGAAGATCTAAGAACTATATGAAGTTATAAGTTTGATTTGAAGATTTTTGTAAATACGTTTAAGTTAGTCGCCATATGGTTGTTAAAACAGAAGCTGACTTAAAATTTACTCGTAATATCGGTATCATGGCTCACATTGATGCGGGAAAAACTACAACTACAGAGCGTATTCTTTTCTACACTGGTAAATCACACAAGATCGGCGAAGTACATGATGGTGCAGCGACTATGGATTGGATGCCGCAAGAGCAAGAGCGTGGTATTACGATCACGTCTGCAGCGACAACTACGTCGTGGAAAAATCACAGAATTAATATCATCGATACCCCGGGGCACGTTGATTTCACGATTGAAGTTGAGCGTTCGCTTCGCGTATTAGACGGTGCTATCGCAGTTTACGATGCGGTATCAGGCGTTGAGCCACAGTCAGAAACTGTTTGGCGCCAAGCTAATAAACATAAAGTTCCAAGAATTTGTTTTGTAAATAAAATGGATCGCACAGGTTCTGATTTTGATATGTGCGTTCAATCAATTAAAGAAAAATTAGAAGCCAATCCGATTAAAGTTCAAATCCCCATCGGCTCTGAAGAAAACTTTGCCGGTATTTGTGATTTACTGACATCAAAAGCTTACACATGGGCTGCGAATAATCCGCATGATTTTCAGACGGTAGAAATTCCTGCCAATATGAAAGAGCTATTCGAAACTGAGCGCGCAAGAACGATCGAACAAATTTGCGAACTTGATGATGCTCTTGTTGAAAAATATCTAAATGGTGAAACTCCCTCTGTAGAAGAGCTAAAGGCCGCACTTCGCCATGGTGTTATTACGTTAAAAGTATTTCCAGTATTTTGCGGGGCTGCTTTTAAAAATAAAGGCATTCAGCAAATTTTAGATGGCGTGACTGATTATCTTCCGTCGCCGCTAGATCTTCCGCCAACGGTTGGTATGAATCCGATCAAAGAAAATATGACAGTTGAATGTCATGTTAAATTTGATGAACCAGCAGCTGCTTTAGCTTTCAAATTAGCGAATGATCCTTTTGCGGGATCGTTAACTTATATTCGTGTGTACTCTGGAACTTTAAAAGTGGGCGACCAAGTTTTAAATCCACGTACAGAAAAAAAAGAACGCGTACAAAAAATCGTAAAAATGCATGCGAATGCACGTGAAGAAGTATCTGAAATCAAGGCCGGCGATATCGGTGCGATCATTGGATTAAAATTCACAACTACAGGCGATACGCTGTGCGATTCATCACGCCAAGTGGTGTTTGAATCGATCACTTTCCCTGAGCCAGTTATCTCTGTAGTTGTCGAAGCAAAATCATCTGCAGAGCAAGATAAAATGATGGAAGGCCTTCAGCGTTTAGAGCGCGAAGATCCGTCTTGTCGTTTACGCTCAGACCCCGAAACAGGACAAATTCTACTTTCAGGAATGGGCGAACTGCACGTTGATATTTTAGTTGATCGGTTGCTTCGTGAATATAAAATCCAGGCCAACGTTGGTAAACCACAGGTTGCGTACCGCGAGACTATTAACGGCGATGCGAAAATAGATTATTCTTTTGAAAGACTTCTTGGCGGTGAAGAAAAATTCGCCCGAATTAGTTTGAAAGTCGAATCGATCGATCCTTCAGAAGGCATTAAGATTATTTCTTTAGTTCCGGCATCAAGAGACATTCAGCCAAACTGGATCAAGGCTTGCGAGCAAGGTCTTAAAGAGGCTTGCGAGGTCGGGCCAATCGGTAGTTATGCTATGGTGGGTCTAAAAGTAACAATTACATCATTATCGGGTGATCCGCAAAAGACTGACGAGATCGTGTGTAAAGCCGCAAGCTCTTTAGCCTTCCGCGATTTGATCAAGGCAGCTAATCAAGTTTTACTTGAACCGATGTTTAAGCTTGAAGTTAATTGCCCTGATGACTTTGTAGGCAGTGTTGTGAGTGATATTAACTCTAGACGCGGTAAAATCCATAACATGACTGCAAAGCCGTCAGGTGGCCAAATGGTGTCGGCTGAAGTGCCACTTGCAAACATGTTCGGCTACTCGACTGACGTTCGCAGTTTGTCGCAAGGACGAGCATTTTTCAGTATGGAATTCTTAAATTATTCACCAGTTCCTCCAAAAGTTAAGGCCGAAATCTTGACTCGTTTGGGGCGCTAACTCAAAAAAGGGGTTCGTTTCTGAACCCCAATCGGCGCGGTTTCAAGTCCCGCAACCTTCATCAAACTCCCTCTGAAAAAAAGAATTATTTCCCGTTGACTCTAAATGTCGTTTATAAGATATTTTCGCTTCTGGTTTATTTTTAGCTACGGAAACCACCGCGATATTCGGGCTTATCTAGCTCAAGTGGAGAATGGTTTTGACGGGCAAAAGAGGTAAAAAAATGCAAAGTCAAAAGATAAGAATTAGGCTTAAGGCCTTTGATCATAAATTACTTGATCAATCTACAAAAGAAATCGTGGACACTGCTCGTCGCACAGGAGCTAAGGTAGCGGGACCAATCCCTCTTCCTACTCGTATTAACAGATTTACTGTTTTACGTTCTCCGCACGTTGATAAAAAATCACGTGAGCAATTCGAAGTAAGAACACACAAAAGAATGTTAGACATTCTTGAACCAACTCAACAAACGATCGATCAATTAATGAAATTAGATCTATCTGCTGGCGTTGATGTTGAAATTAAGCTTTCAGCTGAATAAAAGAAGGGAGAATTATAATGAGTGAAAATCAAGAAACAAATTCTTCTGGCCTAAAATTAAACGGCATCTATGCGTTTAAAGAGGGTATGGCAACAATTTACAATGATAAAGGTGAAGCAGTACCAGTTACAGTTTTACGCTATGAAACTTGGAAAGTGTCGCAAATCAAAACTAACGAAAAAGACGGCTACACAGCTGTTCAAATCGCATCAGTTCCTAAAAAAGCTAAAAATTCTTCTAAAGCAGAAATTGGACACTTAAAAGGTTCAGGCTTTGAAACTGCTGCTCGTTTTATTAAAGAAATCCGTCAAGACTTACCAACTGATGTTAAGTTAGGTGACGCAATCTCTATCGATAGCTTAGTGAAAGGTGAATTAGTAAAAATCACTTCTCGCTCTAAAGGTAAAGGTTTCCAAGGTTCTGTAAGACGTTGGAGTTTCGCGGGTGGCCCTGCTACTCACGGTTCTAAATTTCACAGAAGACCGGGTTCATCTGGTAACAGAACATGGCCAGGCCGTGTTATGCCAGGTAAGAAATTCCCAGGTCACTTAGGTGACGAAAACGTAACAGTTCGTAACGTTGAAATCGTAGAGATCAACGCTGCTGACGGAGTAGTTCTTGTTAAAGGACCAGTTCCAGGACACAAAAATTCTCTTGTTAGACTGGTTAAGGAGCAATAGTCATGGCTACAATCAATGTACTTAATTGGAAAAAAGAAAAAGTTGGATCACTTGATTTACAAGCGGACACTTTTGAAGTTGAAGTAAAAAAAGACGTATTACACACAGTTGTAAGATGGCAATTAGCTTGTCGTCGTCAAGGCACTCACATGACTAAAACAAAAGGTTTAGTGAGCGGTGGTGGTAAAAAGCCATTCAAACAAAAAGGTACTGGTAATGCCCGTCAAGGTTCTACTCGTTCTCCTTTAATGCCTGGCGGTGGTACTATGTTCGGTCCACAACCACGTTCATACGGTTATGTATTACCTAAGAAAATGAGAAAATCAGCTCTTAAAATGGCTCTTTCTCACTTATTCAAAGAAGGCAAATTAACAGTTGTTGATTCTATGAATTCTGAAGGTAAAACAAACGAATTAGGCAAACGTTTACAAACGTTTGGAGTTAAAAAAGCAGTTTTAATTGATAACTCTTCTAACGAAAATTTCAGCCGCGCAGCTCGTAACTTAGTTGGTTACAAATACTCTGGTGTTGAAGGCTTAAACGTTTTTGATTTATTAAAATACGACTACGCAGTTATCAGCAAAGATTCTGTAGCTAAAATCATCGAAAGATGTTCTGCGGAATAATCGGGGAAAATATGAAACAACACTTAAAATCTCCACTAATCACAGAAAAAAATACAGTTTTAGCAGAAGCTGGAACGTATGTATTTAAAGTAGAGTTATCTTCTTCTAAAGACCAAATCAAAAAAGAAGTTGAAACTAACTTTAATGTAAAAGTTCAAAAAATCCGTACGGCAGTTTGCCGCGATGATATGCGCTATTCTAAATTCGGTCTTACAGTGCCGAAAAAATGGAAAAAAGCTTTCATCCAGTTAGCTCCGGGCCAAAAAATTTCATTATTTGAGGGAGCATAATCATGGGTTTAAAAGTATTTGGATCTAGATCACATGCAAGCCGCGGAATAGTTGGATTCGATTTCAAAGAAATCACTAAAACTAAACCGGAAAAAGCATTAACAGTTTCTCTTAAAAAAGTATCTGCACGTAACAATACGGGTATGATTACTGTTCGTCACCAAGGTGGCGCGCATAAGCGTAAATACCGTTTAGTTGATTTCAAACGTATTAAATTAGAAGTACCAGCAAAAGTTGCTGCGATCGAGTACGATCCAAACAGAACTTGCCGTATTGCTCTTTTACACTACGCTGATGGACACAAAGCTTACATCTTAGCTCCAGTGGGCTTAAATGTTGGTGATACGGTTGTTTCAAGCGATAAAGCCGATATCAAACCAGGAAATTGCTTAACAATTACTGCAATCCCAGTTGGTACGATCATTCACAATGTTGAAATGCGTCCTGGCAAGGGTGGCCAAATTTGCCGTGGTGCAGGTACCTCTGCAACTTTAGCTGGTAAAGGCGAAAAATATTGCCAAGTACGTTTACCGTCTGGCGAATTAAAGCAAATCTTATCAACTTGTAAGGCTTCAATCGGTCAAGTTGGTAACACTGATAATGAAAACATTAAACTTGGTAAAGCAGGCCGCTCTCGTTGGAGAGGTATCAAACCTTCAGTGCGCGGTATGAAGATGAATCCGGTTGACCATCCATTGGGCGGTGGTGAAGGCGTTGGTAAGGGTCATCACCCAGTAACACCTTGGGGACAGCCTTGTAAAGGTTACAAGACTCGTCATAACAAACGTACTGATTCATCAATCATTAAGCGTCGTAAGTAGGAGGATGCATGGCACGTTCAATTAAAAAAGGTCCTTTTATCGATATTCACTTAGCTAAAAAAGCTGAGACGGCTATCCAAAAGAACGACAAAAAAGTAATTAAAACATGGTCAAGACGTTCTACGATCTTCCCAGAGTATGTAGGATTGACTTTTGCTGTACATAACGGCAGAAAGTTTGTTCCAGTATACGTTTCTGAGAACATGATTGGTCATAAACTTGGCGAATTCGCGCCAACTAGAACTTTTGCCGGTCATGCTGAGAAAAAAGCAGCAGCACCAGCAGTGGCGAAGAAGTAGGAATTAAAATATGGAAGCTAAAGCATCTTTAAAATATGCAAGAGTTGGAGCTCAAAAGGCTCGCTTGGTTGCTGACACCGTTCGCGGTAAGTCAGTTGACGAAGCTCTTAAAATTTTGACTGTTATGAACAAAAAAACTGCTGGATTAATTAAGAAATTAATCGAATCAGCAGTGGCGAATGCGGATTACAAAAAAACTATGGCTGTGGACAAGTTAATCGTTAAAAAATTAACTGTAGACGGTGGTCCGGTTTTAAAACGTTTCCGCCCAAGAGCGCAAGGTCGTGCTTTTGGAGTTCGTAAAAAATTAAGTCACATTGACGTAGTATTGGGAGAGAAATAGTAATGGGACAAAAGGTTCACCCAATTGGGTTTAGAGTTGGTGTTATTAGATCTTGGGATTCAAGATGGTATGCAAAAGGCAATACTTACTATGACAATCTTCATGAAGACATTAAATTAAGAAAATACTTAAAAGCTAAATTAAAACACGCAGGCGTTGCTAAAATCGAAATCGAGCGCGCGGCTAATAAAGTTAAACTTATTATCCACACTGCTCGTCCTGGTGTTGTAATTGGTAAAAAAGGTACTGGAATTGATACTTTGAAAGCTGACGTTCAAAAGTTAACTAAGAACGAAGTTTTCTTAAGCATTCAAGAAGTTCGTAAACCAGATACAGAAGCTCAATTAGTTGCGGAATCAATCGCAATGCAATTAGAGAAACGTATCTCTTGGAGACGTGCTCTTAAAAAATCTATCGCAGCAGCTATCAAAGGCGGCGTGCGTGGTATCAAAATCCGTGTATCTGGTCGTTTAGACGGAGCAGAGATTGCTCGTTCTGAATGGTACAACGAAAAGTCAGTTCCTCTTCACACATTACGTGCAGACATTGACTACGGAACAGCAGAAGCATTAACAGCATATGGAATTATTGGTATGAAAGTATGGATCTACAAAGGTGACATTCTTTCTGCGAAAGAGCATTCGGAGGTAAATCGTGCTAAGTCCTAAACGTGTAAAATGGAGAAAGCAATTCATCGGTCGTTCTAGAGGTTTAGCTACTCGTGGCTCAACTTTAGATTTCGGTGATTTCGGTTTACAAGCTACTGAACACGGTATGTTAACAGCTCGTCAATTAGAGGCTGGTCGTATCGCAATCGCTCGTACAATCAAACGTGGTGGTAAAATTTGGATTCGCGTGTTTCCAGATCTTCCAGTTACAAAAAAACCTGCTGAGACTCGTATGGGTAGCGGTAAAGGTAATCCAGAGTTTTGGGTATCTAAAGTTCTTCCTGGTCGCATCCTGTTCGAAATGAACGGTGTTACTAAGGAACAAGCTAAAGAGGCGTTCTTAAGAGCATCTCACAAGCTACCTTTTAAAACGAAATTTTTAGAGAGAGCGTAGTTATGAAATTTGTAGATATCGAAAACAAATCATTAAAAGAATTAATCAAACAAAAACAAGACTTAACGTCTCAATTGTTTGAAATGAAAATGAAAAACTCTCTTGGTCAATTGGCTAACCCAGTTCAGATCAGAGTAGTAAGAAAAGACATTGCTAAAATTAACACAGCAATCGTTAAGAAAAGCGTAAGGTAGGTAAATTATGGCTGCTAAGGCAACAACGAGCGGAAAACAACCGACTAAAACAGTTAGTACTCGAGGCCGTAGAGTTGAATTACAAGGTGAAGTGATCGCGAACAAAATGGATAAAACAATTTCGGTATTGGTTTATCGTATGGTTCGTCACGCAAAATACGGAAAATACATCCGTAAGTCTTCTGTAATCAAAGCTCACGACGAGAAAAAACAATGTAAAGTCGGTGACACTGTTACAATTCACGAAACTAAACCAATCAGCAAAACAAAACGCTGGGCACTGACTTCAGTGTTAAACACAACGAAGTAAGGGCAGGAATAGTTTTATGATTCAAATGCAATCTAAATTAAACGTAGCTGATAACTCTGGTGCAAAAGAAGTAATGTGTATCAAAGTTTTAGGTGGTTCTAAAAGACGTTTTGCTCACATTGGCGACGTAATCGTTGTTTCAATCCGTGAAGCAATCCCAACAGCAAAAGTTAAGAAAGGTGACGTTGCGAAAGCCGTTATCGTTCGTACAATTCACAAATTAAGAAGACCAGATGGTAGCTATATCCGTTTTGATGATAACTCTGCAGTTTTAATCAATGCGAACAAAGAACCAATCGGAACTCGTATTTTTGGTCCAGTAGCGAGAGAGTTAAGATCGAAACAATTCGTTAAGATTGTTTCTCTAGCTCCAGAAGTATTATAAGTAGAGGTTTGAGATGAGTCGTTTAAAAGAACAATACACAAAAGAAATCGTTCCTCACTTAGTTAAAAAACAAGGTTACACTAGCGCTATGCAAGTGCCTCGTTTAGAAAAAATCGTTATCAGCGTTTGTACGTCTGAAGCGGTTCAAAATCCTAAAATCGTAAACGGTATCGTTGAAGAAATTTCTGCGATTGCTGGTCAAAAAGCTGTAATCACTAAAGCTAAGAAAGCAATTTCTAACTTTAAATTACGTGAAGGTATCCCTATTGGCGTGCGCGTAACATTACGTCGCGAAAAAATGTGGTCTTTCTTAGATCGTTTACAAACATTAGCGTTACCTCGCGTACGTGACTTCCGTGGTTTACCAAATAAAGGCTTTGATGGCCGTGGTAACTACAATATGGGTTTGAAAGAACAAATCGTATTCCCGGAAATCAATTTTGATAAAATTGAAAAAACACGTGGTATGAATATCACTATTTGTACAACAGCTGGAACAGACAACGATGGCCGCGCATTATTGGAAGCTTTAGGCTTACCTTTCAGAAAGTAATTGAAGGATTAATATGGCAAGAAAATCAAGTGTTGTAAAAAACAATAAAAGAAAAGCGATCTCTAGCAAGTACCGCGCTTACCGTAAAGAATTACGTGAAAAAGCTGTGGATATGAAACTTTCTGACGAAACTAGAGACGAAGCTCGTAAGAAATTACAAGCTTTACCTAAAAATACTAATCCAAACCGCGTAATCACTCGTTGTGAATTAACTGGTCGCCCTCGTGGTAACTACCGTAAATTCGGTTTATGCAGAATGGTTTTCAGACAACTAGCTTTAGAAGGTAAACTTCCAGGCGTAACGAAAGCTAGCTGGTAGGAGTCACTATGGATACAGTCGCACAAATGTTAACAATTATTAGAAATGGTTCTTCGGCGAAACTTGAAAAAGTTGATATGCCCTCTTCTAAAATGAGAGAGAACTTAGCAAAAATCCTAGCAGATACTGGCTACATCAGAAGCTTCAAAGTAGCTAAAGATTCTAAACAAGGTATCATGCGTATTTACTTAAAATATGACGATGCAGGAACTCCAGCAATGACAGCTATCGCAAAAGTTAGCCGTCCTGGGAAACGTTCTTATGTTCACGCAACTAATGTTCCGAACGTACGTTCTGGATATGGTATGTGCATCCTAAGTACAAACAAAGGTTTACTAACTGGTACAGACGCTAAAAAACAAAATGTTGGCGGCGAAGTACTAGCAGTAGTGTGGTAGGTAGAAGATGTCGAGAATTGGTAAATATCCAGTAAATATCGATGACAAAGCAACAGTAACTGTTGCTGGTCAAAATGTTACAGTTAAAGGTGCAAAATCATCTTTATCTTACAGCTTAAAGAAAAACATCACTGCTAAAGTTGATGGTAAAACAGTTGTATTAACTCGTGCAGATGATTCAAAAGAATCTAAATCTTTACACGGTTTATACAAAGTTTTAATCGCTAATGCTGTTAAAGGCGTAACTGCAGGTTTCACTAAAGCCCTTGAAATGCACGGCGTTGGTTACCGCGGTACTGTAAATGGTAAAAAATTAGAATTAGCTTTAGGTTTTTCTCACCCTGTGATTTTTGAAATCCCAGAAGGTATTGAAATCAAAGTTGATAAACAAACGACTGTAAGCGTGACTGGTGCCGACAAAGCTCTTGTTGGTCAAGTTGCAGCTAAAATCAGATCTTTTCGTCCGCCAGAGCCTTACTTAGGCAAAGGTGTTCGTTATGTTGGTGAACATATCAGACGTAAAGCCGGTAAGTCGGCTGGTAAATAGAGGATTATATGAAATTAAATTTTTCTAAAAAAACAGCTTCAAAAGTAGTAAATCGTTTGAAGAAAAAAATCAGAATCAGAAAAGTAGTAAGCGGTACTGCTGACAGACCACGTCTTTGTGTTTTCCGTTCAGGATCTCACATTTACGCGCAAATCATCAATGATGTTGCTCAATCTACTGTATTATCAGTATCGTCTTTATCTGCCGAATTAAAAAACGGCAACAAAGAAGCTGCTAAAACTGTTGGTAAAAAAATCGCTGAAGAAGCTAAGAAAAAAGGAATCACGACTGTTGTATTCGACAGAAATGGTTTCGTTTATCACGGCCGTGTTCAAGCATTAGCAGACGGAGCCCGCGAGGGCGGCCTTAACTTTTAATAGGGGATCATGTGGATAAAGCATCAGTAAACGAATTAGAAGAAAAAGTAGTTGCTATCAACCGCGTAACTAAAGTTGTTAAGGGTGGTCGTAGATTCTCTTTCGCAGCACTAGTAGTAGTCGGCGATAGATTAGGTCAAGTTGGTTTCGGTAGCGGTAAAGCAGGCGAAGTTCCTGAAGCTATTGGTAAAGCAACTCGTTCTGCAAAAAAACAATGCAGCGATGTTAACTTAAAAGATGGTACGATCCCTCATGAAGTGATCGGTAAATTCGGATCAGCTAAAGTGATCATGAAACCAGCAGCAGCAGGTACTGGCGTTATCGCTGGTGGTGCGGTTCGTGCGGTTCTTGAGTCAGTTGGCGTTAAAGACATCTTAACTAAATGTGTTGGTACTCGTAACCCACACAATGCAGTTAGAGCGACTTTAGACGGTCTTAAACAGCTTAAAAAAGCTAACGTTCAAGCGTAATAGGAGTCTGTCATGTCTAAAAAATTTCAAGTTACTTTAAAAAAATCATTGATTGCTTGCCCTCCAACCCAAAGATTGACTATCAAAGGTCTTGGCTTAAGAAAAATCAATTCATCTATCGAATTAGCTGACAATGCAGCTAATCGTGGTCAACTTTTCAAGATTCAACACATGGTTGAAATCAAAGTTGTAAAATAAGGAGTTCTGTTATGAGTTTATTAAGTCAATTAGCTCCAAAAGAAGGTTCTACTCATTACCGCAAACGCGTTGGTCGCGGTATCGGTTCTGGTATCGGTGGAACTTCTGCTAAAGGTCACAAAGGCCAATTAGCACGTACTGGTGGTAAAGTTCGTCGTGGTTTCGAGGGTGGTCAAACTCCGTTATCTCGTCGTTTACCTAAATTCGGTTTCACAAACATTCAGTTTGCTACGAAATACGAAGAGGTTACTTTAGCAGCATTAAATAAAGTAGAAGGCATCGTTGATGCAGCAGCGCTTTACAACGCGGGCTTAATCAAGAAAAATTCTAAGTTCAAGGTTTTAGCTAAAGGCGAACTTAAAAAAGCTATTACTTTGAAAGCTAATTTTATTAGCAAATCTGCGCAAGCGGCAATCGAAAAACTTGGCGGCAAAGTTGAGTTAGTTCCGGTTAAAGCTACTTGGGCTAGACCAGCAAAAGTAAAAAAAGCTAAAAAGAAATAAGTATTTAGGTCTAAGATAGATTTTAGACCTAAAACAGTTCTGATAAAAAGAATTTAGGCCCGAAAGGGTCTATTCTTGTGTTAGATCTATCTAAACGAAAGAGGCAGAAGAGTGGCTCAGCAAGTGAACGACAACAAAGGTGCGAATACTTTACGATCGAAAATCCTATTTACATTGTTCTGTTTAGCAATTTACAGAATGGGTGTTCACATCCCAACTCCTGGAGTAGATGGCAATGCGGTTTCTGAATTTTTCAATTCACAAAATCGTGGAATTTTCAGCTTATTCAATACTTTCACTGGTGGTGCGTTAGCGCAATTTTCAATCTTTGCATTGGGAATCATGCCGTATATTTCTGCTTCAATTATTTTCCAACTATTAACTTCTGCAATTCCTCACTTAGAGCAATTGAAAAAAGAAGGCGATGCAGGTCGCAAAAAAATCTCTCAATACACAAAATATGCAACGATCGCATTAGCAATTATCCAAGGTTACGGAATGAGTACTTGGCTTGCGAGCCAATCATTACCTGATGGCCGTATGTTAATTTCTGGCGGTATGTTAGGTATTTACTACTTCAAATTTATGACGGTACTAACATTAGTTGCCGGTACTTCATTTGTAATGTGGTTAGGTGACCAGATCTCTGAGCGTGGAATCGGTAACGGATCTTCAATGATCATCTTTACTGGTATCGCAGCTGGTATTCCAGCGGGTGCACAAAATTTATTACAATTAATTAAATCAGGCGAGTTACAATTTATCGTAGCTATCTTGCTTTTAGCATTCATGGTGGCAACTATTTTTGCCGTAATCTACATGGAAGTGGCGCAACGTCGTATCACAATCCAGTACTCACAACGTTTAGCTAATGGTGGTATGACATCAGCAGCGACAAGCCATTTACCAGTGAAAATTAATTTTCCTGGCGTTATTCCTCCAATTTTTGCTTCTTCATTATTAATGTTTCCATCTACATTAGCGCAATTCACGCATGTAGCTTGGATCAAAGCTATGTCTGAATCGATCAACCCAAATGGTATCGTATTCAACATCATCTTTGTTTCATTAATTATTTTCTTCTCTTTCTTTTATACAGACATCGTTTTCAATGCTGATGAAGTTTCTGAAAACTTGAAAAAAACGGGCGCTTTCGTTCCTGGTATCCGTGCGGGTAAATCTACTGCTGATTTCATCCGTTACGTTTTAGATCGTATTAACGTATTAGGTTGTTTTTACCTTTGCGTGATTTGCGTTCTTCCGGGTCTATTAGTGCAAAGCTTTGGTATCCCATTTCACTTTGGTGGTACTAGCTTATTAATCCTTGTTGGTGTTGCTATCGATACATCACAACAAATTCAATCTCACTTATTGACACAAAAATACGATTCATTTCTTAAAGGCACTAAAATCCGTAGCAGAAGGGTTCAATTCTAATGAACGTTCTGTTCATTGGAGCCCCGGGCTCAGGTAAAGGAACACAATCGCGCGAGTTGATCGAGAAGTTCGGCTTCTTGCAACTAAGCACAGGCGATCTTTTACGTGGGGCTATTAAGAATAAAACTGAATTGGGTCTTCAAGCCCAAGGTTTTATGGATGCCGGCAAGTTGGTTCCAGATGAATTAATGTTAGGTTTAGTCAGTGACTATCTAACAACTAATAAGGGCAAATCGATCATTTTTGACGGTTACCCTAGAACAGTCGTTCAAGCAAAAAGCTTAGGCCAATTGCTTGAGTCTTCAGGTTCTAAAATTGATAAAGTATTTTATTTTAAGATCAACCCTCAGATCTTGATAGATCGCTTAACAGGGCGTCGCACTTGTGCAAATTGCGGAGAGATATACCATGTTCGTACTAAACCTTCTTCAAAAGGTGATAAATGCGAAAAATGTAATGGTGATCTAGTGCACAGAAAAGACGACCATGCTGATGTGATCTCGGAGCGGCTCAAACAATTTGAAGATAATACAGGCCCAACAATAGAGTACTATTCTAAGGCAGGTAATATGGTGAATATCGATGGCGATCAGGCACCAGAAAAAGTCTTCATAGAAATTAAAAAGACACTGACGCTTTAAGAGCTGAATCCGGATCACCCCGGTGAAAGTTTTTGATGAAGAAAGTGGCTCAAACTTGTTTGAGCATAGGTAAGGCAAGTACATTCTGTACATTGTCAAATTTATGCTAGACATAACAATCATTAATGTTATAACAAACTCTTTTTAAGAGTTTTGTTATTGTGAGGAACGTATGAAAGTTAGACCTTCGGTCAAAAAAATTTGTAATAAATGTAAAGTAATTAAACGTAAAGGCGTTATCAGAGTTATCTGTGAAAACGCTAAACACAAACAGAGACAGGGGTAATAGAACATGGCTCGTTTAATGGGTATCGATTTACCAAGAAATAAACGCGTTGAAGTGGCATTGACTTATATCTATGGTATTGGTCGTCCTCGCGCGAAATCTATCTGCTCTCAAGTGGGAATTCCATCTACACTTCGTACGGATGCTTTAACAGATGAACATATTGCAGGAATGCGTGCGTTAATCGAAGCAAACTTCAAAGTTGAAGGTGATTTACGTCGTGATATCGGTCAAGCGATCAAACGTTTAACTGAGATCAACTGCTACCGTGGTGTAAGACACAGAAAAGGTCTTCCAGTACGTGGTCAAAATACGCGTTCAAATGCGAGAACACGTAAAGGACCTAAGAAAACTGTCGCTAATAAGAAAAAAGCAGTCTAGTTAAGGCGGGATGAATTATGGCTACACCACAAGAAAATAAAGATAAAAAAGTAACTAAGAAAAAAGTTAAAAAGAATGTTGTTACAGGTCACTGTCACATCAACGCTGGCTTCGGTAACGTGATCATCACTTTTACTGATCCAAACGGTGATACAGTTTCTTGGTCATCAGCTGGTCACTTAGGTTTCAAAGGTTCTCGTAAAGGGACTCCATTTGCAGCTCAAGTAACTTGTGAAGACGCTGCTAAAAAAGCGATGGAACAAGGTATGAAATCAGTAGACGTATTTTTAACAGGTCCGGGCGCAGGTCGTGAACCAGCTATCCGTGCTTTAGCAGGAACAGGAATGAGAGTTTTATCTCTTAAAGACGTAACGCCAGTACCTCATAACGGCTGCCGTCCTCCTAAACGTAGAAGAATATAATCGGAGTAATGTATGAGTTGTGTTAATAGTTCTGTATGTAAATTATGCCGCAGAGAAAATACTAAGTTATTCTTAAAAGGTGACAGATGTTTTACTGACAAATGTGCTTTTGAAAGAAGACCATATCCTCCGGGACAACATGGTCAATCAAGACTTAAGTTTTCTGAGTACGCATTACAATTAAGAGAAAAACAAAAAGCAAAACGTTATTATGGTCTTTCTGAAAAACAATTCAGAAAATACTTCCATAGTGCAGACGCATCAAAAGGAATCACTGGTACTGAGTTACTAAGATTCTTAGAATTAAGACTTGATAACGTTGTTTATACCCTTGGGTATGCTAATTCTAGAAGAGAAGCGAGACAATTGATCGGTCACAATCACTTCTTAGTTAACGGTAAACGTGTAAATATCGCGTCTTACATCGTTAAAAAAGGTGATGTTGTTGAAGTTGCTCAAGCATCTAGAGAAGTTACAAAAGTTCAGGCTGGTATCCAGGCTGTAGCTCGTCGTACTATCCCTAGCTGGTTAGAAGCTGATCATGGCGCTTTCAAAGGTACTATCAAAGACGTTCCTGCGAGAGACGAAATTTCAATTCCAGTAGAAGAAAGCATGATCGTTGAGTACTACTCACGATAATAAGGGGTGTAAGGATGCAAGAACATTATTTTAAATTTTGGAGAGAGTTGATCAAGCCGAAAGGTTTCGAGATCGAACGCGATACTCAGACTTCTGAGTACTCTAAGTTCATCGTTAAGCCTTTGGAAAGAGGCTTTGGTGTAACTCTTGGAAATTCTTTAAGAAGAATTTTATTAAGCTCTATGATGGGATCTGCGGTAACTGCTGTAAAACTTGATGGAGTTTTACATGAGTTCTCAACGATGCCAGATGTTTTAGAAGATGTTTCAGACATCATCTTGAACCTTAAACAAGTTCGTTTCAGACAGCACACTGCTGAGACGTTCACTCTACGTATTAACAAAAAAGGTCCAGGCGTTGTAACGGCTGCGGATATCGTAACTAACGACAAAATCGAAGTTTTGAATCCACACCAACATATCGCAACTCTTGGCAACAACGGATCTTTCTCTGCTGAATTAGTTGTGGCTTACGGCCGCGGTTATTCTCCAGTTGAAAACAGAAGTGAACAAATGGCAGTTGGTTATATCGCTGTTGATGCTCTTCACTCTCCAATCCGTAAAGTTAACTACGCAGTTTCTAATGCTCGTGTTGGTCAACGTACTGATTACGACGCATTAACTTTAGAAGTATGGACTGATGGTTCTATTAAGGCTGATGAAGCAGTTTCTTTAGCTTCAAAAATCTTAAAAGAACAATTACAAATCTTCTTAACTTTCGATGAATCTTTAGAGCCGTCTGATGAAATTAAATCAATGGGTTCTTCTTCATTGAACGAAAACTTATTCAGATCAGTTGATGATCTTGAGTTAAGCGTACGTTCTGCGAACTGCTTGAAAAACGCTAACATCCGTTACATCGGTGAATTAGTTGTTCGTTCAGAGGCAGAAATGCTTAAAACTAAAAACTTCGGTCGCAAATCTTTAAATGAAATTAAAGAGATCTTAGTTGAAATGGGCTTAGGTTTAGGGATGAAAATCGAGGGATGGCCACCTCCAGGATGGGATCCAAATGTTCCACCTCCTGCAAAACGTGAATCGTAATTAGTAAGGTAAGGGAATAAAAAATGGCATCACATCGTCGTTTAGTAAAACATTTTAGTCGTAAATCTGGTCCTCGTAAGGCTTTAATCAGAGGCCTTATGAATTCTTTAGTTGAGCACGGTCGTATTAAAACTACTGTTACTCGCGCTAAAGAAGTTAGAAGACACATTGAAAAAGCAGTTACTCTTGGTAAAAAAGATAACTTAAATTCAATCCGTCTTTTAATCTCTCGCTTAGCTAGCCAAGACGCTGCTCTTGCTATCGTGAAAGATATCGCTCCACGTTTCAAAGAACGTGATGGCGGTTACACTCGCGTTATCAAAATTGGTCGTCGTCCTGGTGATACTGCAGAGATGGCATTTTTAGAATTCGTAGATTACGATTTCAAAACTGCTAAAGCTGCGGCTCCAGCTGCGAAAGCTACAAAAGCTGCTAAAGGCGCTAAAGCTGATAAAACAGCTGAAAAAGCCGCAAGCAAAGCTAAAAAAGCTTCTTCAGTTGCAGTTAAAACAGCGAAAAAATCAGTTCGCAAAATGCAAAACAAATCTCGTCAAGCTTCTCAAGCTGCAGCAAGATAGTTTTGTTGCACCTAGTGCGCACATTTTTGTGCCGATAGGCGCTACGAATAATAGTTTAAAGCTAATAAAGCCTTGGATCATATCCAGGGCTTTTTTTTTATTTAAAACCTTGGTAGCGTTTATTCAGTTCAAGAGGTGGTCACGATGAAAGCTAAATTGTTAATTTTATTTTTTGTGATCGCTATCGTGGGTATTGGTGGCGTGTTCTATCTTAAGAACTATTACTCTTACACAACCAACGCTGAAAAAATTGAAGATACTCAAGTGACTATCGATCAGACTGTTGGGCTTATTTCTGAAGAGCGTGAAAAGTTTCAAACTTATGAAGGCCAAGTGATCTCGGCGACGCGTTTGCCGTTAATGCCTGACACGACAAAAACCGATAAATTGATTCTGCATTTTTGGGCTTCTTGGTGTGATCCTTGTATTAATGAAATTCCTGAGCTTATTACGTATTTAAAGCGCCATAGCGAAGAGATCAAGTCGGGGTCTATCAAAGTAGTCATTGTATCAGTTGATTACGAACAAGGGGCTATTGAGAAGTTTTTAAAGAGCTTTCCTGATTTGAATGCTCCACTGTATTTACAGCTTTGGGATCCTGAAGGCTTTTTACAAAAAAGTTTTAACATCGATCGTCTGCCTTCGACCATCATTGTTCATAAGAACCCTATTGATGACAAAGGCAAGTTGGTTGAGCGGTACATGGCTGTAGTAAACTGGAAGTTGATGCCTTAAGAGTCTTACTCTGCGCAAGGTTTGATATCTAAGCTGATGTTTACATGCTGTTGATGATCGTAATCATTAATGCGATCGTAATTTAACTTCACAGTGTCGCCTTCAACTTTACATGACTTAACTTCGAAAGTTCCGTGGGCGCCGTTTCCTGAATATTCTGCATCAACAGTGGCTTGGGCTTGTGCGATCAAAGCGCAGACGCCTCTTGCTGACTCTATATAACAAGTATTATTAGCTACGTTAAAGCCGTCTTCAGTAAAGCCGTTATAGACTGATGTCGTCGATGTACCATCTTTGTGTTGCCAAATGATCGTTGAAAGAATTTGTGAAGCAGAAGCGATTTGAGTAAATGCGATAAGCGCAGAAAATAAAGCGATTTTTATCATGGGGGGAACTCCTATGTTTTATAAACAAGTTCTAACAGAGTTTGAATTGTTTTAGGGGAGTATTCGCCGTGTATGAAAAGGGTTTATGATCGTCAAAAGAATAGACAGTTCAAAGTGAACACGCAGCCGTGTCTAAAATAAAAAAAGCCAGAGTGTTGAACCCTGGCTTTTTTAGTATCAATTAAACTGTCTTTTTATTATTGGCAGGTAATAGATTCAACTGAGTAGATACCCCAGTCTTGTGCTGCTTGGTCGTAACCATCTGCAATCAATGTTTGTGCTGTTACTGTGTAAGTGTTGTTTAATGTTAATTGAGTTGTGTAATAAGCATCAACGATACCTTGGTCAACTTTGTGTTTTACAACAGAACTGTAGATTTGAACGAAAGTTCCAGAAGTAACACCGCAAGCTTTTAAGCTAGCTTTTTCAAGCATAGCTAAGTGGCGAGCATCATATTGAGAGTTTAAGATTTCAGCTTGGGCTGCAGTACCGACTAATAAAGCGATTGTTAATAAGATAGTTTTCACGGGGGGATCTCCTTGTTTTTTTGTATTTCTAACACAAGCCACTCAATTTAAATGTCAGGATTTTGTTGAGACGAAAAATAGTGTTTAGCTCTGTGAACATGAACCCAGATTGGAACTGAATTGAGACTGAAATCGAAATAAAAAGCCCTCAGGTTGTGAGGGCTTTTTGCGATCTAAGTAATTTTGTAAAACTTAGTTGTCAAAACTATATACAGTATTAAAAACGTAGTTTCATTTAGAACTTTAGTTTTTTCTTTAAAGCATCTAAAGCTTTTTTACCGGCGTCTTGCGCTTGGCCTTTCGCTTTGTTTTCTAGATCTTTTTTTGCGGCTGCGATTTTTTCGTCAGCAATATTTTTTTGGGCATCAAGCTTTGCTTGGGCGTCGTTGGCTTGGCCAGCGTAACCTTTTGTAAGTGTGGCGATTTGTTTTTCGATGTCGCCTTTTACTTTGCCGATTTCACCATCGATCTTAGCTTTGATTTCTTTATTAAGCTCGTCGACTTTGGCTTTGATACTTGCAGTTAAGGCGTCTTCTAGTTTACGACCTAATGAAGATTCAACATCGACATCTAAGTTTGATAATTCACCTTTAATTTGGGCTTTTAAATCAAATGTCGTTAATTGATTGAAAGTGTTTTTTAAAAGTTCTTCAACTACGACTTGGTTTGCGCCCACTTCGAATTTTACGTTGTTAAATACATTCGTTAAGCCTACATCGTACGTTTTAAAACCCACCGTAGCGGCGTGAGCTTCGATGTTGATTGATGATTGCCCCAGCGCGATCATGCCATCGTTGTTTTTCATTAACTCAAGGGCTTGAAGCGGGTAGCTGGCAACAGCGAAATCCATTCCGGCTGCGGGTTCTTCTTTTAGATTATTTAAGAAGGCATCTACTTTTAAACCTTGGATGTTTTGTGATTTGAAATCGCCAGCAATATGCATTTCAGTTTGTTTGCCGATTTGTCTTTGATTAGACACGATATTTTTAATCACGCCTGAAATATCACCGTAATCAGCTTGCGCATTTGATTTTGAGCTGACTTTGATATTTTGAATCCAGAAAAGCGGGTAACCATTCGTTACCGGAAATTCATACGTTACACCCTTTTCGCGGGGGTGTGGTTGAATGGTGTCGTCGTCTTCTTTAGCTACTGGCTTTTTCTTTTTACCAGCTAGTAAGGCTTTGCTGTCTAATTTTTCATTCACCATTTTTGAATATTTTGGCGGAAGGTACTTATTAGCTAATTCATTTACTTTATCTAACTTGCGTAAATAGGGATTTAAATAATCCATAAAAATTGATGTCGCGATTTGTTTGGCATCGATTTTTGGAATTTTAAGACGATCTTTAATTGATGAGATATCAGTTTTGATTTGTTCGTCTAAATTTTTATAATCTGCTTTGATATTTGTTAGATCAGCATTGAATTCATTTTTAGTGTCGTTCACGATTTTAAGTGAAGCGTCGACTTCTGATTTTAAAGCGTTGAACTGTTTAACTGAAGCATCTAATTCTTGCGGAGATTTAAAATCTTTGACTTTGATAGCATCAAATTTAACTTTGTAAGCTTTAAAGTCTGACTCTTTAGGAAGAGCTTTAACTTTTGCATCCCATTCAGTTTGTTTGTTAGCCCATTTAGCTTTTAAGTCGTTCGCCATTTGTTTTGATTTTAATGTCGATTCGATATTTGCTAATTGCGCTTTGTAATCACCAGTTTGCATGAAAGCTGATAAATCGCCTAAAAGATTTCCCTTTCCTTTTTGGTCGATTTTACCAATGGCTTTGTCTTTTACTTCAGAAGCGATACCTGGTTTGTCTTCTGCCGGCGGAGGTGGAGGAGCGACTTTGCCGCGGTATTTACGTTTTGACATGAACTGAACGTTTTCGACGGCCATTTCTTCAACGACGAATTTTAAACGTAATAAAGCATCCCAGTTTACATCGTATCTGATTGAACCTAATTCGATGCTGTTGAAATCTGGCTGTTCAGCGCTTGTGATTTCTAATCCAGTGATGGCTACGTTTCCTTTAATAAAAGAAGTTTCGAATTTACTGATATTCACTTCAGTGCCTAAAGCTTTGTAACCAGCCCATTCAAGAGCGGCTTTCATGTGCGTATCGAAGAATAGGGTAAAGTAAATCCCACAAAGGGCTACGATAACTACGAAGGGAATTACGGCGCTCCAGCGGATGAGGCCACCTTCTTTGTAGACTTTTTCTTTTGGCGAATTATTTTTAGAGTTATTTTCAGGATGATTTGTGTCAGTCATATTTGCATTCCTCTCAAAAATTAGCGGCCGTAAAGATCGTTATATTTTGCATACCAATCATAGTACTTACTGCCTTTGATAGCTTTGTAAACTTTGCTGTTTTCAAAACGAACGGCTACAGTTGTGCGGTATTTCTTAATCATAAAGATAAACATGAAATATAAAAATGGACTTAAAATTAAGGCCACTAAAAAACTTCCCATAACGATCGAGTTATTAAATCGTGTGTAAGGGATAATTGGAATATTGTAAAGTTTAGTCCAAAGTGGGCGAAGTGAGGGTTCTTCTAAAGCCCATTGGCCTAATGAGTCTGCCAACGGATCGATAAGAAATGCCACGAGTTTGAAAACGAACGCCGATAAGAAAGCGGCTCCGAATTGAACGCGAAAGAAAAATAAAATAAATAAAACTAAAATAGTTTGAAGCGAGAAAAACGGAGAGAAGCCTAAGAAAGCTCCTAATGTTAAACCCCACGCGATCTGCGTTGTTCCATTTTCTGAATGTAATAGCTTTATCAGATTCAGAAGTTGTTTAAATAATATTGTCATACTTTAACCTTTCGTTCTTGAGTGGTTTTTTTTGATGTCGCAAAGAAATAGCCGCCAGGCAAACTTACTAAAAGCATAAAAAATTGCATTAGGCTTACGCCAGTCGTAATAGCTGTAGCGATTGGAATACTAATGAATGAGAAGATAAAATAAAAAGCCGCTTGGCCAACGCCAATACCTGCCGGAGTTAGCGGAATCGCTGAGGCCATAAATGCAAAACAAGCTAACGGTAAGAAAACAAAAATCGAAACGGGTTCTTGCGTGAGTGTTAACGTGACCACATAAAGAAAGCCAATCGACATACATTGCATTAAAAAGCTGACGCCGATGAATTTTAAAATAAACGGGCTTTGCAGGGCCTTTTCGATATTGACCTGAACTTGCTCAGCAAATGAAAACAATTTTTGAAACAGAAAAAATTTAAACTTATTTTTAAAGCGCGGAATGATTTTATGTGAATGGTATAAAAACATTAAACCGGCGCAAGCTACGGCTAGCAACAAGATGCTGATTTCTAGAAGCTTAGTTAAAGCCTCTGACATGCCGACAAAGTATTCGACTAATAAAAACGACGTTGAAAATAAAATTAAACAAAATAAACCAATCACGCGGTCGATCGTGACTAATGAAAAACCTACTTTTTTAGTTACTTTGTGTGACTCAGCAAGAGCTAAGGCTTTAATGATGTCGCCACCAACACCACTTGGAATAAAGAAATTAAAAAAACTTCCGATCAGCGTTTGTTTGGCTGCGGTTTTAAATGGGTAAGCGATTTCTAAGTTAACGAGTAAGTTCCAGCGAAGAGATAAAAACAATGTGTGCAAAGTAAAGAACACAAGGCCGGCAGCTAGGATAGTTGGATTTTTAAAACTGAGACTTAACTGATTGATATCAATAAGCCCCATTTTTAAAACGAGTAATAACAAAATAAAAGCTATAACTGGTCGAAGATATTTCTTCCAGTGTGCAGGGGAAATTCGCATCCCCCTACGTTGCCATTATTTCTGGTGAGTATCAAAAATATTCTTAAGGTTTTTAAGCACAGCTTCTAAGTTATGAAGTGGTAATGAAGTTGGTCCATCACACAATGCTTTTTCTGGATCTGGATGAGTTTCTAAAAAGATTCCATCCACGCCAACAGCAACTGCTGCGCGACCTAACGGCCACACCATGTCACCACGTCCGCCACTAGATTCGCCAGTAGCACCAGGTAATTGCGTTGAGTGTGTGCAATCCATAATAACTGGAAAGCCTAAACGACGCATTTCGATTAACCCAGTCATATCGTTGATTAAACGATTGTAACCAAATGTTGTTCCGCGCTCGCAAAGTAATAACTTATCATTGCCAGATTGTACGGCCTTCTGCGCAATAGCTTTCATATCCCAAGGAGCTAAAAACTGGCCTTTTTTGATGTGAATTACGCGGCCCGTTTTAGCAGCGGCCACCATTAAATCAGTTTGGCGAGATAAGAACGCTGGAATTTGAATAACTTCAGCGTACTGAGCTGTTTCTTCAACTTGCGCTGTTTCATGAACGTCAGTGATAAAGTTGCAACCTACAGACACTTTAATTTTTTCTAAAGAAGCTAAAGCGTCTTTCATGCCAGGGCCGCGAAAGCTTTTTAAACTTTGGCGATTAGCTTTATCGAAAGAGCATTTTAAAATCCAAGGAATACCTAACATCGTTGTTACGCGCTTAATTTCTTTAGCGGTTTCAATCACCATGCCTTCGTCTTCGATAATATCAGGGCCAGCAAAGAGCACGAAGCTTTTGCCATCACCCCAAGTGACATTGCCGTACTTTGATTCAAGCGTAACGGTTTTTGCTAAGGGTTTAAATTCATTTACTAAATTAATCATGTTACGCCTTTGCCGAAAATTCGACTGCGGTTTTTGTAGCTTCAATAACTTTTGTTTGTTGTTCAACAGTCATGTCTGGAAACATTGGTAATGAAATAACATGTTGAGCTGCCCAACGTGAGTGAGTGATGTCATGACGTTGTGGAGTATTTTTTGAATACCAAGGTTGATCAGGCATTGTCATCGGGTAGTGAACTGTCGTTGGAACGCCTAGCTCTTGCATTTTCTTTTGAAAAGCGTCGCGGTTAGTTACAGTCACAGTGTACTGCGCCCAAACGCTGACGTTGCCTGGTTTTACCATTGGAGTGGAGAACATCGCATCGTGTTTTTCTAAACCTACGAATGAAGATGAAAAGTTTTGCGCGATTTTGTTACGTGCTTCAACTTCCCAGTCGTATCTTTCAAGTTTTGATAATAAAATCGCACATTGAATTGTATCTAAACGACCGTTAACGCCAAGACGTGTGTGGTAGTAACGTTTTTCAGAGCCGTGTTCGCGAATTTCTTTCATCGCTTTACATAAAGCTTCGTCATTTGTGAAAATAGCTCCACCATCACCGTAGCAACCTAATGGTTTAGCTGGGTAAAATGATGTTCCGGCCGCTGTTGTTAATGCGCCAGATTTTTTATCTTTGTATTTAGCACCGTAAGATTGAGCTGTGTCTTCGATAACATGTAAATTGTGTTTTTTTGCAATCGCGTTGATCTCTTCTAAGTCAGCCACTTGGCCGTATAAAGAAACAGGCATAATCGCTTTTGTTTTTGGCGTGATCGCTGCTTCGATTTTTTTAGGATCGATATTGAATGTTTTAGGGTCGATATCAACGTAAATTGGTGTCGCACCTGCTAACACAATAGTTTCAGCCGTCGCGATAAATGAAAACGCTGTCGTAATGACTTCATCACCTTGGCCGATGCCTAAGGCCATTAACGGAATAACTAAGGCGTCTGTTCCGCTGGCTACAGCCAAGCAGTACTTTGATCCAGTGTGCGCCGCTAGTTTTTGTTCTAATTCAGCAACTTCAGGACCATTGATATAGGCGCCGCTGTCTAAAACTTTTTGGATACGAGCATCGATTGAAGTTTTCAATGCGTTGTACTGAGATTTTAAGTCGATAAAAGGAACTGACATAATAGCCTCCAGCTAGAGTGAAACAATAAATGATATTATGCCCCTAGATTTGGACTCCTGTCACGATGTGGAAAAAAAGCTTCACGCAAGAGGTAAACCCTGTCAAAATAAACACTTCACATTGGACCACGGAGGGTTTCATGAAGATTAAGTCTTCGACTATTGGAATTGGTGTTATTTTATCGGCTTTAACCATTATTCCTATCGCTTATGCCGCAAACACAAATGAACACGCAAAAGATGTTGTTCCATCTTCAGAAATACCTGAAAAGCGTGAATATCCGCTCAATGACAAAGCAAATCCTTGTGATGATTTTCATAAGTACGTTTGCAGTAACGTAGAAGCGTCATTTAAGCTCAGAGAAGATAGAAGTGCCCACTATTTTGCCTTTGAAGATTCAGACGAGCGCTTATTAGAAAAGAAGAAAACTTTTTTCAAAAATATTAATGACGAGAAAAAATTAAGCCCGCGTTCATTACAAATGAAACAGTATTATATGGCTTGTATGAATGAGGCGAGCTCGGCCGCTGAAGAAAAAGAATTAGTTGCTGGTTTACGTACTGATTTAGATAAACTGAAATCAATTGAGGACTACATTAAGTTTAACAAAGAAAATATGTTAAACGAAAAATGGGGCTTCGTAGGTTACGATTTAGGACCAAATATTGATGATCCAAAAATCTACGACTTAATGTTTGATTTAAACGTTATGTTTTTACCAGAGCACAGCTATTACGATAACAAAGAATTAATGACGGCTTACCGTGATTTAGTGACTGAGTTTTTCATGGCAGTTTACCCAGAAGGTAACAAAGATGAATTCAAAAAACGCGCGCAAGCGATGATTGATTTTGAAACTCGTTTTAAAGCCACTTACCCAATGCCAGCTGAATTTCGTAAACGTTGGACAGAGCCACGTTACGTCACACGCGAAGAATTTTTAAAACGCACATCGGCGATTGGCTTAGATGATTTTATCAGTAAAAATATCCCGAAAAAAACTTTAATTCGCGATTTTATTCCTGAGAGTTTTGAGTTCATGCAAAAAGAACTTAAAAATGAAAACTTACAAGTTTTAAAAGACATGTATTTCTTTCGTTCAGCTCGTGGATACATGGATGATGCGTACCCTGAATTATTTAAAAAACGTATGGAATTTAGCCATAAATTTTTAGGTGGTGCTCCGTCGCGTCCGGATCGTCAAGAGCGTTGCACGACATCTGTCATGGGTTCGTTTAATCGTGAGTTAGATTTAGAAATGCTACCGCGTTTGTTTCCACATTTTCCTAAAGAAAAAATGAGAACTGTGGCTGAAGGCGTTCGTAAATCGATCATTGATGGTTTGAAAGCTAATTCATGGTTATCGGCTCAAGGTAAAAAAGGCGCGATTGCAAAAATCGAACGTGCTAAATTACAGTTGATTCAACCATACACTGATAAAGAGTGGGATTTTAAAGCCATTCAAAAATACTCTGAAGACAAGCCTTACTACAATGGCAAACTTTTAGCGCTTCAAGGTCATGCTAAAAATTTAAAAAGATTTAAAGAAGGCGTAAATCAAGACGCTTGGGGAATGGGGCCATTAACAGTTAATGCTTACTATTCGGCAGATAAAAATAAATTCGTTATGCCGATTGGTATTTTACAATATCCATTTTTTGTTCCAGAAGGTGACGTGATTGAAAACTTAGGAGCTGTGGGCGCGGTTGTAGCTCATGAACTTGGTCATGCGATTGATGACGAAGGTTCTAAGTTTGATGATAAAGGTCGTTTAAAACAATGGATGACTGATGCTGATGTGAATACTTTTAAAGAACGTGGTCAACGCATGGTTGAGCAGTTTAATAAAATTGGCCATAACGGTGAATTAACTTTAGGCGAAAATACAGCTGACTTAGTGGGTTTAACTTTCGCTTATAAAGCGGCGTTTCCAAAAGGTGTAGGCTCGGTAGAAGATAAAAAGAAATTCTTCGTAGCTTTTGGCCGCTTATGGTGTGGTGTGGCTCGTGATAAAATGAAAGAGATGTTACTTAAAACTGATCCACATAGCCTTGGTTATGCGCGCATCAATGAACAAGTAAAACACCAACCAGGTTTTGCTGAAGCGTTTTCTTGTAAAGAAAATAATAAATTATTCTTAAATGAAAAAGATAGAATTCAAATTTGGTAAATCTTGAATCTATTCAATTAGATTTACCTCCTTTTGTGCCGATTCTGAAAATAGAAACGGCACATTCACAAACCATTCTAGGTCATGTGATCAAATCTAAAGATTTTACTGAAACCGGTAGGCAGATGTTTTTAACTCTGCCTGATGGTGATCAGATGAGTCTTAAAATTTATGAAAATAAATCGGCCAATAAAAAAAATACGGTTGTGACTTTGTTTCATGGCTTAGCTGGTGATCACACATCTGATTATATTCAGCGTTCAGCCGTATTAGCTTTTGATTTAGGTTATTCAGTGGTGACGGTTGATCATCGTGGTGCGGGCTTAGCCGAAGGCTTAGCGAAAAAACCTTATCATTCAGGGCGCGGTGAAGATGCTTCTGAAGTGAGTTTAAAACTGCGCGCGATTTTTCCGGAAATGAAGCAGATTTTTATCGGCTTTTCGTTAAGTGGCAGTGTGGTTTTGAATTTAGTGACTGGGCGTTATGGCCAATATTTGCCAGATTATGCGGTTGTTGTAAATGCGCCAATTAATTTACAAACGGCGAGTGATCATTTAATTAAAGGGTTTTCGCGCATTTACGATTTGCGATTTTATTTTATGCTGCGCAAATTGATTCAAAAGTTTGAACCCGATTTTAATTTGCCGATCGTATCGAACACGAGGTTGATTGATGATATGTTTACCTCGATAAAATCAGGTTTTGTCGACGCTTCAGATTATTACGCTCAGTGCAGTACATTTAAGTATCTCGATAAAATATCTGTGCCGACTTTTGTTTTAACCAGCAAAGATGACCCATTTATTGCTTTTGCAGATTATCAAAAGGCTAGTTGGAACACGATGACTCATAGAACCTTTATCGATCATGGTGGGCACATGGGATATATTTCGAAACATAACACCACTCAGTACGGCCGTCGTTGGTTAGACGCTTATCTTCATCAGGTCTTGTTAGCTATTGAAAGCACTGCGTATACACCAAAGTCTAAGTCTATATAGGCTCGTTATAGTCACGTTGTTAAAACCTCTAAATATTGGTTAAATAGATAGATAATGTCGGCAAACACAGCAAAACCAGGTGAATTTTTAATTGAGCTCGAAGAAAAGGATGCTTTTCTTGCGCTACATAATTGTTTTACCCTGAATTCAGATCTGATTTTGAAAAATGAAACAGATCCTTCAGCTGTTACAGCAAAAATTGGTTTTTTTGCTGATAAGAAAATATTTTTAGAAACACCAGCTGTAGAAAAACTAGCGACATTTGTAGGTTTAACTTCGATTAAATTCTTTATCGGAACTGAAGTGTATTTTATCAAAACAACTTTAGAAGTTGTTGATGACCAAATTTGCTTTGATCAAAGTGCCAAGATCGTTCAACTACGTCGTCGTAAAGAGCCTCGTTATAATATTCCTGAAAAATGGAACCAAGCGGCTGCAGTTTGGTCGATTGAACTTAAAATTAAAAATCCTGCACGTGTCACTGATATTAGTTATTCGGGCTGTCGTTTTGAGGTTCCGAAATTAAGTATTAGTATTAATAAAGGTGATCAGATTCGTATTCAGTATCAAATCTTTAAACGTGCTGATGTTGTTTGTGATGCGATCGTGCGCTTTGTGATGCGCAAACCTAACGGCACAACCGTGCTGGGGTTAGAGTTCACGCAATTACAAAAAAGTCATAAATCACGCATCAACAGTATCGTTGATGATTTAGTGAATCATTACTCAGTTAAAAATTTAGTTTAATAAAACATTCACCCAAGAAAGTTTATCTTTAGGGATAGCTTCTTTAGGCATGAATAATCCTGTTTTAAGACCGCCATCATAAGCGTAACTGCCCTCAGCCATGTCGCCAGCTTTTAAGATTGTTTTTAAAACGTTAAACGCTTTTGCGTTATTGTTTTTCATCACCTTAATAACTTCTTCAACTGTGACGTGTGGAATTGAATCATCCCAACAATCATAATCAGTCACAAAACAGCATGGTAAATACGGAAGACCCGCTTCACGCGCTAATGCGTACTCAGGAAAGTTTGACATACCAATGATATTTGCGCCCATTTGGCGGTATGTGTGTGATTCAGCTTTAGTAGAAAAATAAGGGCCTTCGATACAAACATAAGTTTGGCCAAAGAAAGACGTGTGACTTAACGGTTTTACTAATTCTTGTAAACGTTTTGCCATCGTTTCACAAATTGGTTTTGCTAAAGACACATGACCAATTAAACCACCGCCTAAGAACGTATGAACACGGGCTTTGGTGCGATCAATGTATTGGAACGGGACAACCATATCACCTGGGGCTAAATCTTTTTGTAATGAGCCCACAGCGCTGAAAGAAACAATAGCTGATGCGCCTAATTTTTTAAACGCGTAGATATTCGCGCGGTAATTAATTTCTGATGGAAGTAATTCATGGTGTTCACCATGACGTGATAAAAATAAAAACTCAGTGTTTTCAACTCTCACTTTTTTCAAACCCGAAGAATGTGGGCCAAAGGGAGTTTCAATCGAAATTTTTTCTACCGTTGTGAATTCGTCAAATTTTTCAAAACCTGATCCGCCAATAACTGCGATCATATTATCTCCTTTTAAAAATGCCTTGTTCGATATCTTTTTGCGTGAAAACGCCAGTGTCCATGATCCAACCTGTAGTTAAGGCGGCCGGAGTCACATCAAAAGACGGGTTGTACACGTTAGCTTCTTTTAAAGCCCAAGTGCTAATAACTTCTGTAGCAGCTCTTTGTTCAATCGGAATATCTTTTCCAGATACGCAGTCAAAATCAACCGTTGTAAACGGTGCAGCTACGTAAAAAGGAATGTTGTGAAACTTGCAGTTCACAGCCACTGAATAAGTTCCGATTTTATTGGCGAAATCGCCGTTCTGTGCGATGCGATCAGAACCAACGAACGCTTTATTAATTTTACCTAAACTCATTAAATGAGCGGCCATATTATCTGCGATCAATGTGAATGGAATTTTGTGTTTGTGTAATTCCCAGGTTGTTAAGCGTCCGCCTTGTGTTAACGGACGAGTTTCGTCAACCCACACGTGAATTTTTTTACCTTGTTGATGCGCTTTTAAAATTACGCCTAACGCAGTACCAACACCCACAGTGGCAAGGCCTCCGGTATTACAGTGAGTCAAAATTTGATCGCCGTCTTTGATTAAGTCAGCGCCGTGACTTGCGATACGATCGCAAAGTTTGACGTCTTCTTCAAAAATTTCAACAGCAGCTTTTAAAATCTGATTTTTATCAGCACCTGATTCGATAACGGTTTTCATGCGGTCGATACAGTTCATTAAATTAACGGCTGTGGGGCGGGCTTCATAAAGATCTTGAGCTTTTTTTAATAATTCAGTTTTTGTAAAACCTTGAAGTGCCGCTTGCGCTACTTGTAACGCTGCTGCGACTCCAATTAGAGGCGCGCCACGAACGCGTAACATTTTAATCGCTTCGATCATTTGTTCTGTTGATTCGATAACGATCCATTTTTCTTGATGCGGAAGCAAAGTCTGATCAAGAATTTCAAATTTTGTTTCTGAAAATTTTAAAGCTAAAGAGTTACAAGAAATCATAATAAAATATTTCCGATTTTTTTTCTTAATTCATAAAGATATGAGACTTCTTCTGGCGGAAGTGGATTTAATCCACCTAAAGCTTTAGCTTGCGCTAAAATTTGCGCCGAATTTTCAATGCGCTCCATACCGCGGTAAGCTTCTTCTAAATCTAGGCCCCAGGTGATGGCCCCATGACGTTTTAAAATTAAAGCGCGGTGTTGTGGAAGGTAAGGTTTTAAAACGTCTCCCATGGCTTGTGTGCCCGGGCGAGCGTAATCTGCAAACGGAATATCACCAGTTGCTAGAATCACTTCTGATAAACAATCTGAAGGTAATTTTTTTAAGTGCGGTTGTGCGATCGACCATGCAATCGCCGTAGTTGGGTGCGCATGAACCACGGCTTTGGCTTCGGGGCATTGGCGAAAAACTTCTAAGTGCATTAAGCGCTCTGACGAAGGATTACCGCAAATAATTTGGTTATCTAACGTAACAGCCGCCATATCTGTGATTTTCATGAAAGCTTTGGCGATGCCAGAGGGTGTAAATAAAATCACGTTTGGCTCGACACGCAAACTGATGTTTCCATCAGCAGCAGAGAGCATATTGCGAGCATGCAGGCGTTTACAGATCTCAAGAATATGCGCACATTCTTGATGGTAACGATTTTGGATTTCATTCGGGCTTGTCATACAGTCATTTCATAGCGATAATCATTGCCAGTGGCAACTTTGATGAATCAATTTAGTCGATTTCCTAATGAACAAGTGCTTATCGTAATGGCACTTCGTGAAGAGTCTGGCGGAGTGCTTGAACAGCATGGCTATCAGGTGCATTACAGTGGGCTTGGAATGGTCAATGCCGCAGCTAAATTGACCGAATTAGCTTTAACACTTAAACCAAATCGCATTATTAATTTAGGCACAGCGGGTAGTTTTACGATCGAACCTGGAGCCCTGGTTGAAGTTGATGGTTTAGTGCAACGTGGAAATGTTATTTCATTTATACGCCAAAGAAAAAAACTCACGACAATTTCAGATCTGCCAAAAGTCATCTGCGGAACTGCCGACTTTGTTGAAGTCGAAAAATCAGCTAATAATTTATATCAAGTCATGGACATGGAAGCTTTAGCCTTTGCTCAAGTGAGTGAATCATTTAAAATTCCATTTCACAGTGTTAAATTCATCACTGATTCATCAGATGTGAACACATTAAAAGACTGGAAACAAAATCTGGTATTAGCACAAACAGGTTTTGTAAATTTCTGCCAAACATTAAATAAATAAAAAATAGAGGAACCTACTTACTATGGAACAGTTTTTAACAACTGAAGCATTGATCGCATTATTTACGTTAACCGCTATGGAAACCGTTTTAGGAATCGATAATATTATTTTTATCGCGATCTTGGTTGCGAAAGTGGCTCCAGAAAAACAAGCCAAACTTAGAAATGCGGGTTTGTTGTTAGCGTTTGTTATTCGTATTGGATTATTATTCTCGTTAAGTTGGATCATGGGCTTAAAAGACCCGTTGTTTGCAATTATGGATAAATCTTTTTCTGGCCGCGATTTAATTATGCTAGGCGGGGGATTATTCTTAATGGCGAAAGCGACATATGAGATTCATCAAAAAGTTGAAGGTGAGCACCATGGGCCAACAGCTGATGGCAGCAAGACGAATAGAGTTTATGCCAACGCCACGTCAATGTTGGTGCAGATTTTAATGTTAGATATCGTGTTCTCGTTAGATTCGGTAATTACAGCGGTGGGTATGGCCAATCAAATCGCCATTATGGTTGTTGCAATGGTTATTTCAATGTTGATCATGTTGATGTCTGCAAGTTCAATCAGTGGATTTGTTGAACGTCATCCAACAATTAAAATCTTAGCATTATCATTCTTATTATTAATCGGGGTGATGTTAACAGCAGAAGGTATGGGCGGCCATATTTCTAAAGGTTACATTTACTTTGCGATGGCGTTCTCGTTTACCGTAGAGCTTTTAAATATGCGCTACCGCAAAAAAACGCACTAATTAAAGTTTGATAAAGCTTGGCTGTATTGGCGAATGATAGCTTCGTTATCTTCGCCTTGCAGAGCTTTCGAAATGATACCTGGAATTTCAGGATTCTTAGATTTTAATTGGCTTAATACATAGCTAATTGAAAAGCGCACATACATCGGTAAATTCGGAGTCAAAGCCACTTTGGCTATTGCTAAATGATGTCTTGGATCTTGCGATTGCAATCTTTGAAATGCATAAATGGTATTCGCTTTTAAAAACATGTCAGTTTCGCTGGGGTCTAAATTAGGTAATAATTTTTCAGTGATTCTAGAATCATTCGGTGTAAGACATGTTAAGACGATCACAAAAGCCGATTCGTGAAAACGAGCTGCAGGAATCATATCAACCGTAATATTGGCAGATAAGTGTGATGAACAAAGGTAATTTTGTTTTTCTTCGGTGAACGGTTTATCTAATTGCAGAATACGATTCATACCTTCAACAGCGGCTTCTTGTGATATAACTTCTAAATCACGAAGCGCATTGATCACATTTGTTTTTAACGGAATATAAACCGCGCCATCTAAGTTTAATAACGTCATCAGGTCATTTTTAATTTTATCATTATGACGAATACTTTCTAACGCTGTTTTTTCAGCCGCTGTTAAGGCCGTAGGGTCGGCTTTAAGAGTGTGGATGAAATTTTGAATGTGCGATAAAATTTTAATACCGTCGCCTTGGCTTAAAAGCTTTTCGACGTATTTAATTTTATCAACGTTTGTAATTTTTGGGCTGCGAATATAGCAGTAAGGTTTTTCTTCAACACGTTTCATGTTAAGTAAACCACCAACAGCTTGATCAACACTTGTCTTTTTTAAAGCTTCAAGAAATTTAGTATTAGGTTTAGTCGATTGCTTCGCAGTGTATTTATCAAACTGTGCATATTCAGCTTTTGTAGAGGATAAATATTTATCTAAATACGGTTCAACTGTATTGCCGGCAGGGCCAATTGAAGAAAATCCATAAATACGTGGAGTCTTCGCAAAGATTTGTGTCATTTTAGTTTTAAATGAATCGCCAAAACCGCTGTATCTGAAAGACACGATCTGACTGGCTTGCGCTTGTGAAAAACCATCTTCAAGTAATACGCGCATGTATTCTTCAGGCGTACGACGGTCTTTATCTTTAGACGCTAAAGTATTACACCCAAATAAAAAAACTTCTTTAGGTTGGTAAATAATGCCATTGCAGTTTGTGTTGCATGAGGCCGTTTCTAGATCATCAACAGATAGGCGAAACGGGGATTTGCCAAAGAAGGTTCCACCAAAATGGCCTGATACAACTAAGATGTCGCACTTGATTTTTTTCTCGCAAGATTTTTGTAACCATTGGTTATCATCTTTATTTAAAGCATTATCAGTCAGTTCAATAAAGTTCCAATCAGCAGGGTTTAAATGCTTCTTGAAAAGTTCGGCTTCTTCGTTTGAGTTTAATGTCGCGGTACAGATGTTCTTTGGCGCGGCAAAGCTCATTGCCGGGGCGAAGAGAGTTAAACAGATAAGCATTAAACTTAAGCGCATGTGTAATATCATAGACTTAAGTATTTCAAGATTCGTACGCACAGAAACGCGATATAGGGGATTACAGTGATGTTTTGTACGTGAAGTGACTAAAAAGGCTTTAAGGTGTCAGAAGTCTGCGTCTCAAAATGAGAAAGGGAGCTTTTCAGCTCCCTTTTTAGTTTCGTTATTTTTTTTGTTTCTTATCGCAATCGTCTTTTTCTTTTTGCGTCTTGTGTTTGTCGTTGTGTTCACAAGGTTTGTGATCACATGGTTTCTTAGGATCCTTTTCGTGAGCACAAGGTTTTTTCGGATCATGCTCATGCTTACATGGAGGATCTTGTTTCGGCGGCACCGGAGTTACTGGTGGTTTTGGGTCTTGTTTACAAGGTTTTTCATCCTTGTACCAACCTAAGTGTAATCCAGAATCCCCATGTTTACCTTCATGATCTACACCAATATGTTTACCGTTGTTAGATTTAGGATCAAGTTCACATTGCACTTCTCCTGGTTTAGGAGGAGGTACTGTTACTGGCGGTTTATCGCCATGCTGACAAGTAATACTTGGATCAATCACGAACTGACCATTGTTACATAAAGTTACTTCAGCTTCGCAACGTGAACCTGCACCAGCAGATGAATGAGTTGCAGCGAAAAGTGTGAAACCGTGTGGGATCGTAATTAGACCGAACAAGATCTTACAAGATTTAGGACCTTCAACTTCACATGATGCCGCAGTGTTTGATCCAGATAATACACCGTTCGTACATGTTCTAGTTTCAGATTGGCAAGATTGACCGTAACCAACACTTGATGCTTTAAAAGCTTGAACCGAAGCGCCACTCGCTACAGTTTTACCATTGAAAGTACAAGATTTCGGCGGAGTTGGTGGAACCACAACCACTGGAGGTTTCGGAGCCACAGTACAAGAAGCTACAGTGTTTGAACCTGATAACACACCATTAGTACAAGTGCGGTTTTCAGATTGGCAAGTTTGACCGTAAGGAACTTGTGCTGATGAGTAAGCTTTTACAGATGAACCGTTAGCTACAGTTGAACCATTGAATGAACATGATTTCGGAGCTTCTACAGAACATGAACCGTAAGTGTTAGAACCTGATAATACACCGTTAGAACAAGATCTAACTTCTGATTTACATGATTGACCGTAAGCCACTGAGTTTGTTGACCAAGCTTCTACAGTTGCACCATTAGCAATTGTTTGTCCGTTAAAAGTACAAGACTTAGCAGCTTCTACAGAGCAAGAGCTGTTCGTGTTCGTACCAGATAATACGCCGTTAGAACAAGAGCGTGTTTCTGATTTACAAGTTTGACCAAAAGCTACTGATGAAGTTGAGAAAGCTTGAACACTTGCACCGTTAGCAATTGTTTGTCCGTTGAAAGAACAAGATTTAGCAGCTTCTACAGAGCATGAACTGTTCGTGTTCGTGCCAGATAATACACCGTTTGAACAAGAGCGAGTTTCTGACTGACATGATTGACCGAAAGCTACTGAACTAGTTGCATAAGCTTGAACAGCGTCGCCATTTGCAATTGTTTGACCGTTGAAAGAACATGTTTTTGCTTCTTCAACAACACATGATCCACTTGAGAAAGATCCAGATAATGTACCGTTAGCACAAGTTCTAGATTCTGATTCACAAGATTGGCCGTAAGCTACAGAAGATGATTTGAATAAAATTGTTGTTTGACCGTGAGCAATTGTTAATCCGTTAATTAAACAACTTGCAGGCTGAGCCACAGTACAAGAAGCATATTGGTTTGAACCATCTAATACTCCGTTATAACAAATTCTTTCTTCACCAGAACATTTTTCACCAAAGCCAACTGTTGAAGTTACGAAAGCTTGGATACTTTGATTGTGAGCAATTGTTTGACCGTTGAATAAACAGCTTGCGGCTGCATCAACAGCACAAGACGCATACTGATTTGAACCTGATAAAATTCCGTTATCACAAGTTCTCGTATCAGAAATACACATGCTACCAAAGCCAACCGAAGAAGATGGAAAAGCTTGAACGCTTTGACCATGAGCTACAGTTTGACCGTTGAATAAACAGCTTTTCGCAGAATCAACGTTACATGAACCGTATTGAAAACTTCCAGACATTGAACCGTTATCACAAGTACGTTGTTCAGATACACAAGATGAACCGTAAGCTACAGATGAATTTTGAAACGCAGGAGCACTTTGACCGTGAGCTAAAGTTTGGCCATTGAATAAACAACTTGCCGCTGCATCAACAGCACATGTTGCGTATGGGCTTGAACCAGATAATACACCGTTATCACAAGTTCTAGATTCAGCTACACAAGATGAACCGTAAGCTACAGTTGAATTTGGAAATGCAGGCACTTTTGATCCGTGAGCTACAGTTTGGCCGTTGAATAAACAGCTTGCTGGAGCATCTACGTTACAAGACGCATATGAATTTGAACCTGATAATACACCATTATTACAAGAACGTTGTTCAGCTACACAAGTATCGCCATAAGCAACAGTTGAGTTTGCAAATGCAGGTACGTTTGAACCGTGAGCTACAGTTTGACCGTTGAATAAACAACTTGCCGCTGCATCTACGTTACAAGAAGCGTAAGCATTAGAACCTGATAATACACCGTTATTACAAGAACGTTGTTCAACCGCACATGTTTGACCAAAGGCTACAGTTGAATTCGCAAATGCGTTTACGTTTGATCCGTGAGCCACAGTTTGACCGTTGAATAAACAACTTGCTGGGCCTGCGACATTACAAGATGCAAATGCATTTGAACCAGATAACACACCATTATTACAAGTGCGTTGTTCAGATGAACATGTTGATCCGTAAGCTACAGATGAATTTTGAAACGCTTGAACAACTGCACCGTGAGCAATTGTTTGACCGTTGAATAAACAACTTGCTGGGCCTGCAGCGCTACATGAACCATATTGATAGCTTCCAGATAAGACACCATTATTACAGCGTCTTAATTGTGAAACACACGATGATCCATAAGGTACAGATGAGTTTTGATAAGCACTCACTGAAGCATTATGTAAGACTGTTTGTCCGTTGAAAGTACAATTGGCGAAGTCAGATGGTAAATCTGAACCCGCAACGGCAAAACTCGTATTAGAGAAGTCACGGCTGACTTCACTTGCTGATAAAGACGCTGGAGCTGGGCCACCACTCTTGGGACTACAGCTTGAAATGCCTACAGCAATTAGTATAAGTAACGCGAATTGTTTTGAAACAGTCATCTTTTGACTCCTTGTCAAACTTTAGTCTAGTTTCGGTCTTTTTGTGGAAAACTACACACAAATTTCATCCGAATCTCCACTTAATACAGCTATTTATAAACGTTTGATTTTCTGTCAAAATGTTAGATAGTTAAAATGAATATAAGGTCAAAAATTTCGACAAAAAAATATTAATCTCAAAATAAGTCAGGAGACTGAGGTTTATTCATCATACTTTTTCTTAGTTATAGCCATGCTTTCAATCCAATTTGGTGCCTCTATTGCCAAAGGGCTGTTTGTTGATTTAGGCCCTGCAGGCACAACAGCATTGCGCGTGTTTTTTTCGGCTCTTATATTACTTGCTATAGCGAATCCATTGAAGAACAAATCGATTTTTAAAAAGATCATCTCTGATAAGTCGCAGTTAGCGCTGATTGCAGGCTATGGTTTGTCTTTAGGGTTAATGAATTTATTCTTTTACTTCTCGTTGCAGAGAATTCCGTTGGGATTAGCAGTCACAATAGAGTTTGCAGGGCCGCTAGCTGTCTCAATATTGTACTCACATAAGTGGCGTGATGTGATTTGGGTTATTTTAGCAGCCTCAGGTCTTGGAATTTTATTTTATCACAGTGGTGAAAATAAAATCGATTATATGGGAATGTTTTTAGCCCTTGTCGCTGCATTTTTTTGGGCTCTGTATATTATCTTCGGGAAAAAAGCCATTCGTGGTGGTCACGCCAGTTTAATTGTTTCAAGTCTCGGAATGTGTTTCGCAGCGGCTGTGGCATTACCTGCAGGTTTACTTTTAAATACACAGCAAGTGATCAATCCGAATTACTGGTTAGCTGGTTTAGGTGTCGCGATTTTATCAAGCGCGATACCTTATAGTTTAGAACTTAAAGCGATGAATAAAATTCCAGAAAAAACTTTTGGTATTTTAATGAGTTTCGAACCGATTGTCGCCACGATGATTGGTTTAATATTTTTACATGAATCTTTAGATATAGTACAAATCACAGCCATGAGTTTTGTGATAGCCGCTTGCGTAGGAAGTTCTTATGAATCATGAACAATTAGGTGAAAAATTTAATTTAGACACTTTTTTAAAAGCCCGCGAGCTTTGCAAACAAGTCGCAGATCAAATCATGGCGCGTGTTGAAATTGGTATGACTGAAAAAGACGGTCAAGCTTTAGTTAAAGATGTTTTTAAAGAGCATGGAGTTTTAAAATTTTGGCATCCGACAAAATTTCGCATAGCCAGCGACACCATAAAAACATTTCGCGATTTGCCTGACGAAAATTTAAAGTGTCAGGATCAAGATTTATTATTTATAGATATCGGTCCAATCATTGAAAATCACGAAGCTGATTTTGGCCGAACTGTTGTGATTAATAAAAACAATCAACCATTAAATAAAGATGATGTTCATTTAGCCAAGGCCAGCGAAATTATTTTTCACGAAACTGAAGCGCACTGGAAAAAAACTGGTGCGACAGGCATTGAACTTTTTGAATACGCGAAGCATAAAACTTCAGAATTAGGTTATCGTTTAGATCACCGCATGGCCGGTCATAGGCTTGGAGATTTTCCGCATCAAGTTTTTTCAAAACATAAACTTTTTGAATTTGAAAAAAGCCCGATAAAAAATATTTGGGTTTTAGAAATTCACATTGTTGACGATAATAAACAGCGCGGTTCTTTTTACGAAGATATAATTTCTAACTAACCACGGGACTTTTTGCACTTTTCCGTGGCAAATTACCCCCTCAAAAAAATGCAATAATTAACTCACTCGAGTTAAGTGCTTAATTTTACTGGCGCAGTCATTGCACACATAAAACAAATTAAACAAATCACAGGATCAGGGGATTGTATGAACTTTGTTTTACGTTGTCTTGTCGTTGCTTCTTTAGTGTGTTCGTTATTTGCGATCGAAGCTTTAGCCATGATTTCAGAACAAACTCGTCAAGCGGCGACTAGTTTAGGAGCTGCTAATTTGGGTGAAGTTGAATTTGTTACGGGTTCTGATCAGTTAACAGATCAGGGCCGTGCAGAAATTCGCAATGTTATTGATGAAGCTCGTCAAAAAGGTGAATTAGATTATATCAATGTATTAGCTTGGTCTGACCAAGAATATCCAGCTGCTAAAACTACACAAAGTAAGGCTGAAATTTCTTTAGCAAAACGTAGAATCGAACATCTACAGGCTTTTTTAAAAAATGATTTAAAAATTAAAAATACGCCAGGATTTAATATGGCCGAGCGCCCAGGAAAAATTAAAGAATTTTTTGGTACAAAAGAAGCTCGCGTAAAGAAAACAACTGAAGTGGCAGGAGCTGCTCCAGTGCAAGAAAGCGAAACAGGATTGTTTGGTGAAAAGGGGCAGGCTTCAAAAGCAGTACTGATGATTTTCACAAAAAAGTAGTTAAAGAAAAACCCATAAATTTTAATGAACCCGGTCTATATTTGGATCGATTAATCAAAACAAATAAGGTGTTTAATACGCCAAGGAGAAAAAATGGAAACGACTTCTGATATCAAAAATCAATTTAATTCAAAAGCTGAAAAATTTGGTGAAAAAGCCAGTCACGCAGCAGAAAAAATCGGCGACAAAGCTACTCATGCCGTAGACCGTGCACGTCGTGCCGGTGAAGAATTTTTAGAAACACCAATTTCAGAACGCATGACAGATGCTTTTTCTGGTTTAAGAACTAGATCAGCAGACGCGTATGATACATCAATTGCCTCTGTTCGCCGTAACCCAGCTGCCTGGTTAGGTGCTGCGGTAGGTGTGGGTGTTCTAGCCGGCCTGTTCTTTGGTCGTCGTCGTTCATAAAAATTAATTTATTAAAAGGCTCTGAATACACAGAGCCTTTTTTCTTTGGGGGGCAAAGCTATGTTAAAAATTCTTTCTTTTATCGGCACATTCTTATTTGGTAAGCGACTTTTGTCGATTCCATATGAAGTCATCGTTGATTATGCCATAGCTAGGGTCAGAGGAATGGCCCAATCCGTAGCTCTGGGGTTCGCCGGAATCGTTTTGATTCTTACAGGGTTTTTAGTTTCGTTTTTTAATGTGTTATCAGTCTACGACGATAAAGGATATTTTATGTTGTCGGCAGTAGCAGGTGGTGGCCTAGGCATTTGCGTACTAGGAGCTATCTTAATAATGGTAGCTAGCTACAAAAAACATCATCCAGTCATTACAACGGCCGATGTTTTAACTCAATCAGTTCATAGTCCAATCGAAGAAGCAGTGGCTTCTTTAATTACAGAATTTATAAACAACAGAAAAGAAAAGCACGCAGCAAAAGAAGCGGCAACGGGAGCAGTATGAAATCATTGAATGCAACTGGGCGTTTAGCGGTAGTTGAAGATGATCAAGACATGTCAGAAGTGATTGAAGCATTTTTTAAGCCGCGAGGTTTTGATGTAACAACATTCTCTACTCCTCTTGATGCATTAGCGAGTTTGAAAAAAAACCAAGAGCACTTTGATGTTATTATCACAGATTTAATGATGCCAGAGTTATCTGGTATCGAGTTTACACAGAGATTGCACGACGCAGACATCGATATTCCTGTAATTTTAGTGACGGGCCACAATGATCTAGACTTAGCTGTGCAAACAGTTGAAGTGGGGGCCTATGATTTTATTTTAAAACCAATTCCATTTCCAAATTTATTAACTTCAGTTCAAAGAGCTATGCATTACCGCAAAGTGAGCGGTGAAAACAAAGTATTAAAAGCTGTTATTCAAAACAAAGAAGGTACTGGCGTAACCGGTATTATCGGTAAGTCAGCTGGCTTTCGCCAAGCTTTAGATCTAGCTAAAAAAGTGGCTAGCAGCCAAGCCCATATTTTAATTACGGGTGAATCTGGTGCGGGTAAAGAAGTTATCGCTAAAGCGGTTCATCAAATGGGGCCACGTTGTAAAGAACCATTTATAACAATCAACTGTTCGGCTATTCCTGAAACATTATTAGAGTCAGAACTTTTTGGACATGCGAAGGGTTCATTTACCGGAGCTATTGATAAAAAAGTGGGTTTATTTGAAGAGGCCGAAGGCGGAACATTATTCTTAGATGAAATCGGCGATATGACTTTGCAGCTTCAAGCTAAATTATTACGAGTTCTGCAAGAAAAGAAAATTCGACGTATTGGTGAAAATCAACAGCGCGGAATAGATGTTCGTATTGTGGCAGCGACTCATAAAGATTTACGTTTTGAAGTTCAAGAGCGTAGATTTCGCGAAGATTTATATTTTCGCTTAAATGTTATTCCGATTCGAATTCCGCCACTGCGCCAACGTAAAGAAGATATTTTACCATTAGCAGAATTTTTCTTAAAAAAATATTCTGCGCTTAATAATATTAGTTTAACTGGGTTTTCTCGTGAAGCGACTGAGCATTTATTAAATAATCAATGGCGTGGTAATGTTCGTGAGTTAGAAAATACGGTTGAACGAGCTGTGGTTTTAGCAACCAGCAGTGTGATCGAAAGTAAAGACCTTGTTGATTTTGAAAAATCAGCCGCAGATGAAGTTGTTGAAACAACGGTTCCAACAATTGCAGTGGCTCCGAAACAAACAACAGAAATGACTTTAGAAAAAATTGTCATGAATGAGAGAACATTAAAACTCGAAGAACTTTGTCAGATTTATATCTTAAAAGTTTTACGTAAAAACAATGAATCAAAAGAAAAGACGGCCAAAGAATTAGGTATCGACCGTAAAACGTTGTACCGTAAGCTAGCAGCCATGCAAAAGAATGAAAGTAGTATGTTGCCACAGTAGTAAATGACTAATGGTCACGTAAATAAAAAAAGCATCGTAATTACGATGCTTTTTTTATTTGTCTTAAGATGTTGATTTTATTTAAACAGCTTTAACTAATGTAGGATTCATAGAAGTATTTAAGACGTCTTTTAAATGCTTCAAGATGTTTACAAACGGTTGGCGCTTACTAATGTATGAAACCACTCGGTAAGTGTTGTTTTTATTTGTTCTGCACTCACGAGCTTTGTGAGCAGATAAAATAACTACTGGAGTTTTTTTCATGTTCCATTGTTCTGAGGCCAGTGGATCGATCATTGAATTACGATCGGCTTGCTTCAGTGTTTCACCGCCGTTCATATCTGGCAGCTCCCAATCCATTACGACTAAATCGAAATGATGTTCAGACATTTGATTTAAGGCTTCGTAAGGGTCGTTGGCGACTTCGACGTAGGCTCCTTCAAATGCAAATTTATCTGCTAAAACTTCGGCTAGATCGCGATCATCTTCGACGATCAATACTCTTCCCTGACGTGGCTGGACTATTTTAGTCGCATCCAAATGCGTTAACTGATTCATTTTTCACCCCTCTGAATTTGAATTACAGTACACACAGGGTTTGCAATCATCGCGCCAGTTGTTAAAAACTTTACAGCGCGTGACGTGAGTTTAAATTATGTTTGAATGGGAATATTTCCCCGAGCAGTAGAGAATATGGTCTTAATGATGTAGGAGCGATTTGTTTACAATGCTTTCTAATTCATCAACACAATTTGCAGTAGCTGCATTATCGTGAGCTTTTGCAGCCGTTTCTAATGATTTGCCAACAGTCGAAATTTCAGGAAATCCAAACATTGATCCATTGCCTTTAAGTTGATGGCCCACGGTTTCGCAAACCGCTAGATTACCGCTCTCTAAGGCCCGACGACAATTCATGATATCACTGCGGCGGCGTTCAAGATATTTGTTGATAGCTTCTTGAGGAATATCGATTTCCATGTAGTTTATTCCGTCTTGGTAGGTGTGATAATAATGTCAACGCGGCGATTAGCGGCACGACCTTCTTTAGTTAAATTTGAAGTCACTGGATTTTTCGCACCCAAACCTTCATATTCAATTTGATCTTGTGAAATTACATTGGGCGCTAATAAATAATTGGCTACAGCTTCAGCACGTTCTTCGGAAACTTTTTGATTCATCTTAGCACTGCCAGTTGAGTCTGTGAAACCTGTGATCGTTACTTGTTTTTGATCCATCGTTGCTAAAACTTGTTTTACTTTTTCAAGTGCGGGCACTGCGGCTGCAGAAACTTGAGTTTGGCCAGGTGCAAAGTTACTTCCTTTAATGCGCACGACGATTTTTTCGCCATCGCGAAGCACTTCGGCCATTTTAGGATCAAAATTAAGTTCGGCAAGAGCTGCTGCTGTTGGGTCAGTTTTTTTCTCGGCAGCAAAGGCTTTATTTTGTAAATTATAATATTTATTTTTAAAAGCTTGGTGTTCACTAAAAGATAAATATTCTTTATTTGGTTTATAATCTTTAACGGCGTTTTTTAATTCCCAATCGATGCGTTGAAATTCGCTGGGAGATTGTTCTAAAGCGCCGGCCTTAAGCGCCATTTCGCGGGCCTCTAAGATATCATTCAATTCACCACGATTGGTTTGTTGTTGCGATAAAGCATATTCAAGATTGCCGCGCGCATCGCCAATGGTCGCAAGAATTTTTTCATCTGATTTACCTTCAGATTCCATTTTGCGGGCTTCGGCTAATTTTCTTTTAGCCACAGCAAAATAATTCGGTGAAGTGATGTCGACTTGATTTAATTCGCCTTGCTGGATGTCGTTTTCTAAACGATTCATTTCAAAGCCTGGGTTTGTGCCCTCGGCAAATTCAACACGTTGGGCTTTATTCGCGCAACCGAAAGAAAGACTCATGAGAACAATAAGTAAAGTCACTGAAGATAAACTGAATTTTTTTAATGTACGCATGAGATCTCCTTAAAAAGTTAACTTAAAAAATGACAGGGGCATGATCCGTACAAGAGAGGTTGTCAGATCATACCCCTGTGGGGAATTCAACTAAGGTAGGTAATCTTGACGTCTTCCGCCAATAAGGCTTGCAACAAAACTAATAGCTGCAAGAATTAGAAAAACTGCTAGTAAAACTCGCCCGATCTCCATAGAAACGCCGGCGAAACCGGTAGCTCCGAAAAGAATGGCAACTAAGGCCAATACAAAAAATGTGATTGCGGCTCTTAACATAAGGTACCTCCAATAGATTTTATGTTTATGGTTCACTATGCGGTTGCAAGCGAACAACCAAGATCTATTAGGGATTAAATGGCTAGTTATGTAATTTTCTTACAAATTTGAGGTGAATTTCCGAAGCTCACGAGGCTATTTGCCTCTATGCTTGTAATCTTATTTGGTTGCCGTTGCTCTGACATAAGAGTAATAAAAAACAGAATTTTTAGATTTCTTAGCGATTTCAACTTCAGATTTCATTTTCTTAATAAGTTCAGGGCTTACGCGTTTTTCTTCAATTAATTTTTTTTCAGCACTTAATAAAATATCAAAGAAGTAATCAATAAAAGCTGAACGTTTTTCAGGTTCACGCGAATCAAAGTGAAATGGACGAATTTCGACATTGATATTTTTAAAACCAGAGGCTTTTAGTAAATTTCCTAATTGAGCGCCAACATGAGGATGGCCTTTGAGTTCCCACTGAAGATCATTAAATTCAAACCAGTATTTAAGGTAAGCCGGCGAGTAGGGCTCCATAAATAAAGTGTGATTAAAAACTTCAGAGATATAAATTTTGCCACCAGGCTTTAAATTTTTATAAACATTTTTTAAAACTAATAAAGGATCTGGAACATGTTCTAAGAACCAACATACAAATGCGGCATCATAATCTGATCTGCGCAGTCGCATTTTCTGAGCATCTTGCTGGGCTAGATGCACACGTCCTGATTTAAGTTCTTTACTTAAATATTTGCTGGCTGTTTTTAATTGAGCATCAGATAAATCAATGCCATCGATTTGTAATTTCGGAAAGCGGCGGCAAAGAATTTGGGTTTGGGCTCCGACACCGCAACCCACTTCGAGTAAATTTTTAGTAAATTCTAAATCGACACCTTGATAAACATAAGGTTCAAGAAAATCAGCTTGGGCAATCAGTCGATCTTGCTCTTTTTTTTCAAACCCGTGAATATACTTTTGTGCCATGGATTATCCTTTGATATTTTGAACAATGCTTTCAATAAAAATTTGACCGCGCTTGATCTTACGAAACTCTTGTTTGTAAACCAAACAGATCTTATCAGAAAACTGCGGTGCGCCTTTGATTTTTTCATAACTTTGCGTTTCATAAATTTGTAAAACGCGCTCTGGCAAAATACCGTAACCGACGCCTTGAGCCACTAAGTTAGCAATTAATTCTAAGCTGGATGATTCAATGACGCGTTTAAAATGAAAACCTTTTTTATTCAGCTTTTGCACAATATCTTGAGTTTGTAAAAGACTAGGCTCGATGATCAGCACATCGTCATTCTGACAGTTTTTAGCTTTCCAGAGACAAACTTCATCTTTGCAAATTTCTTTAATAATTAAATCGGGGTGTGGCCCAGGGTTTACTGCAATAGCCACATCTAAAACCGAACTGACAACTTGTTCAGTCATATGGCGTGATAACCCATGTGTTAATTGAACTTCAATCGCCGGATTTTTTTTCAAGAATGAACCTAAAAACCCCAATGAATACTGAGCCACGGCCGAATGGCATCCTAACTTAATCACACCTTGTGGAGTTTCAATATCATCAGAGATATTTTGGCGTAAGTTCTCCCACTGCTGAATCATTGACGTGGCCGACATTTTTAATTTAGTTCCGGCAGGGGTTAATTGCACCCCTTTTTTAGAGCGTAAAAAGAGCTGGCAATTTAAATCTGACTCTAGGCGCTTAACACAGTGGCTGAGCGCGGGTTGCGTGATACCTAGGCGCTCAGAGGCGCGAGTTAAGTGCAAAGTTTGTGATAATTCTAAAAAGTATTTTAAGTCGGTTTGGTTAATCATTAATATGAGTTATCACAAACGAACTCAACTTTCATTATATTTATTATCCTTTTTTAAGTACTTCTAATCACGACAAGGGGAACGTATGAAAAGAAGAGATCTATTAAGAACAGGATTATTATCATCACTGGGCGTGTTCGCTATTGCGCCACTCGCAAGGGCTGAAGACATCATGTGTGTAAAGGGATTAACTCCGAAACAAACTGAAGGTCCATTTTATCCGATCGTTGATCAAGTCGATAAAGACGCTGATTTAGTTTATATCAAAGGGAGCTCTCAAAGTGCTATAGGCGAAGTTGTGATCGTTGAAGGTTTTGTCACTGATCAAAATTGCGTACCCGTAAAAAATGCACTCGTTGAAATTTGGCAAGCTTGCCACAGTGGTAGATACAATCATGCAGCTGATCCAAACACAGCTGAACTTGATCCAAACTTTCAGTACTGGGGTAAAGCCGTCACTGATGAAAAAGGTTTTTACCGTTTCAGAACTATTATTCCGGGAGCATATCCAGCTGATGTAGGTTGGGATCGTCCGCCGCATATTCATTTTAAGATTGCCGCTTTAAAACATAAAGAATTAATCACGCAAATGTATTTTGCTGGCCAAGAATTAAATGGCAAAGATTTAATTCTTCAAGATCTTTCAGCGGATGATCAAAAAAGAGTGATCGTTGAATTTAAAAATAGACCTGATCAGCAACACCCCGTTGGTCAGTTTGATATACAAATCAGAAAATTAACAAAAACATAGGATTAACAAATGAAAAAAATTATTTTATCAGTCATTATGCTAGCTGCTACAATGACTCACGCTAACGAAACTATTATCTCGAAAAAAACTGTGCAACTTGCCGTCGATCTTTCAACAACAGGCATTCGCTCAAGTAACTTAGGTTACGGCGATACTTACTATGTGAAAATCTTAGTGCCAGGCTTAGCTGCAGAAACTCTATTGAATCACCGTAATGAAGGTGAAAGTGCTCCATGTTTGGCGACTTACGACACTTTTAAAGTTGAAGATGTTGTGCAAAATCAACCCACAACTGAAATTCACGACTTTGAAATCGTGCAAAAGAAAGTTGTATACCCAGATACAGCTGATAATTCATGCTCTGTTTACTTAGTAGAAAATGTGCAAACGACTGTGCGTGGCTTTAAATTCATTCACGAGCGTTCTACAGAGCTTCCGAAGCGTAATCTTGCTGATTGCCAGTAATAAGTCCTGCCGGAGCGCAGTACGCTAGACGCCCCCTAGCTTAACCTTTAAGATAACTTCTACATGAGACAACACGATCGAAGTTATTTTTTTGGTGAGCCTGGGTGCGAAATTCTTGTTAAAGAGTGGGGTGCTTTAGATAAGCCCGTTCTTTTTTTAGTGCACGGATTTCCGGGCTGTTCTGAGCACGGTAAACTTGTTTCAACTTCTCCGTTGTGGGAATCCTTTCGGTTAATCGCAGTTGATCGCCCGGGTTATGGTGAATCAGTTGTTCAGAAAAATTTAACGTTTTTAAAATTTGCCAAACAGATTAAATCGTTACTTAAAAATCAAAATATCGATAAATTTTCTATTATTTCAGTCAGCGGCGGCGCACCTTATGCGTTAGCCGTAGCTTACCTTATGAAAGATCAAGTGATTAAGCTAACATCAGTGGGTGGAATTGCTCCGGTCACGTTTGGTAATTTTAAACATCTGAACCGCGTTCAAAAAAAGACTTGGTTTGCACAATATTTTATTCCAAGACGTGTTTTACAATTTGGTTTAGACCGTGTGTGGGCGCGAGGCCTTGATAAATTAGAAGAAGCTATGTTCACTGAATCATTCTCTGAACCTGATCGAAAAGTTTTTATGCATCCAGAGATTCAGCCGGTGTTAATTGAAACGACTCAATTAGCTCTTAAGCAAGGGCCCGCCGGAGTCATTCACGATATTCGAATTTTTGGCCGTAATTGGGGATTTCCATTAGGTGAAATCACTTGTCCTGTGACTTTGTGGCATGGGGGCGTAGATGATGTGGTTCACATTCGTTTTGCGCAAGATATGTTAGGTTATTTACCAACGGCTAAATTAAATTTCGTCAAAGAAGAAGGGCATTATTCAATTTTATTGAATTGCCGTGATCGTATTCTTACAGATTTATTAGCGGTCTAAAACTTTTTCTAAAGCTTTGTAATTATCAACTACAGAACCCGTTCTGCATAATTGATTCAAATTGACTGAATCACCAATGCCAGGCTTCATCACCAGGAGTGAATTTTTATTACGCCCATTACGTAAAACAATTTGTCTGACTTGCTCAGCTGATAAATTTGGATTTTGCGCCCAAACCACAGATAACACGCCACTCACCATGGGGGCTGCCATACTGGTGCCGCTTAAGATTGAATACGTATTGCCGGGTGAAGTGGATACGATTTCAAATCCCGGTGCAAAGATATCAACACTTTTTTTACCATAGTTTGAAAAATTAGCGACAAGGGCTGATGAATTGTATTTTGAGTTAGCACCGACTTCGATCCAATTGTGTATTTCAGAATCGTGATTGGGGCTTGCTAAAAAGCGATCCGGAAAATGTCCACCCAAATCATTATCGTGGGCGAAGTTGCCAGCCGCGTGAACTAAAATCACTCCGTGTTGTGCAGCATACTGAAAAATCTCATCAAGTTTAGGTTTGTGCGGAGAATATTTTTTGCCAAAACTCATGTTAATAATTTTAGCTCCATTATCAACAGCGTATTTTACTGCAAAATAAATATCTTTATCGTACTCATCACCACTTGGTATTGCACGTATCGGCATGATCTTAGCGTAAGGAGAAATACCGTTGATACCTTGGCCGTTATCTCTAAGGGCTGCGATAATGCCTGCGACATGAGTTCCATGTAAAGCTTCAGCACCTGTGACATCGTTATTGCCATAATGACCATTTTCAAAATTATTAGGATCATCTTTAATAATTTGGGCGCGTGGATCAAAACTTTCATTCAGGGCCGTATCAATTGCGACTTTAAAAGTGTTTAAGCGAATTTGCATACGCTGAACTGATTTTGCAAATGAACCATTAAATTCGATAATCAGATCTTCTTTAGCCTGTGTTTCAGTTTCACCTTCGGCCTTAAAAGTTTCGACATCTTCAATCGTTAATTTTTCAAACGGAATATGAATTCGCGACTCAATTTTTTTATAATATTCAAAAAGACGATCAATAGCATCTTGTGTGTATTTAAGTTGAATGCGCATCACATTACGATCACCTGTGACTTCGTTGTCTAACTTATCGTAGTAAGCCTGCTCAGCATCTGATAACATTTCGCCAGAATTAATTAAACTTGCACGTAATCTTTTTAAACGCACTAATTCGCGAGTACTTTCTGAACGTTCTTGATTTACATTCACAGGATGCCCTTGTGCATCTAAGCCCCCTAAGAAATTCCAACCATTTACATCATCGATATAACCATTCAGATCATCATCAACGCCGGGTAGGCCGTTGGCTTCAGCTTGGTTTACCCACATGCGGCCTTGCAGGTCTGGATGATTTAAATCAAAACCGCTATCGATGACGGCCACGATAATTTCTTTAGCTTCAGGGTTTAAACGTAAATTTTTAAGAGCGCGATCAATGTCGACGCCTTCGACATTATCTTTGGGGCCTTTGGTGAACCAATTTTCAGTTTTATTAGGATCAGTTTCATTATCCAAAGGTTGCATAGTGCCATGTGAATCTAAATCACTAGGTTTTGGTTTCGGACTTTCATCTTTGCTGCAAGCAGAGATTAGAATCGTTGCGATCAACATCAACGCTAATTTAAATTTAGAGCTGAACATGATATGCCTCGATTCTAAATTATTGCGTAGGCTCCATCGGGTGCGCCGGTTGAGCTTCTTCTACGTTGGCCGGATGAGATCCTGGTAAGTAAGGGTAGAGTGATTTCATTTGGCTAATGACATACACCAACACCATTGCTGCTATAATTGTAAGACTGATTCCGAAATACAGTTGGCGCGCGAATTTTCTTTCTTTACGAAGATTACCGTAGGTTGTTGAATGTGACATAAAATAACCTCCTTATATAAACGAACACACGAGTATATTACTTAATGCAATAATGAGGCATAGGATAAGCGCGGGCAATGTGCCCCAAAAGTGTTGTTTTGAAGCGTTGCTCTCATATTGAAAAAACGCATATGTTTTTGACGAAAAAAAAACGTTTCACTGTGAATGGCGAACTTTTTTTCACTGTCTAATTAATTTTAGACACTAGTTTTGTATAAGCGATTTCAGCTGAAATATAGGATTCTCATTCTAGGATCTTAAGAATATCTAGGGGTTAGAAAAGCAGGTTTTTTGGTCTTTAGATTGAACCTATTTCTAGTATGAAAACGATGAAATTAAGTGAACGCTTTATTTTAAGAAATTATAAGAAATTACTTTCTTTACTTTTAGTCATTGTAAGTATTCACTTCTTAGCTAGTTGCAATCATAAAACAATTGATCCTGAAATGCAGATCTCAGAAAAAATTCGTGAAAATCACGCGAAAGAATTATTAAAATCAAATTACAATGCGGCTAACTTTAAAGAATTTAAAGGCGATAAAGAATTTGCGACGTACATGAAATCTTATCTAGAAGCGGCTAACCCAAAACTCAGTTCAGAAAAATTTGTGAAAGCCGTGATTGCCGAAAGTAAGCAGTATGAATATGACCCTATATTTTTAATGGCTGTTATTAAAACTGAAAGTCAGTTTAACGAAAAAGCTATAGGCACATCTGGTGAAATTGGTTTGATGCAAATTAAGCCAGATACAGCTGCCTGGATTTGTAAGAAAAAAGGTGTAAAATGGAAAGGCCCACAAGCGCTAAAAAATCCAGAGTACAATGTGAAAGTCAGTGCGCTTTATTTTAAATATTTAAAAAAGACTCTGAATTCAAAATCAAATCGTTATGTAAATGCTTATAACATGGGTATTACTAAAATGGCGCGTACGCCGGCAGAAGATTTATCTGCACATCCGTACTATCATAAAGTGATTAAAAATTATACCGAGATCTATGATGAATTAAAAAAGATAAAAGCTAAGCGAGTAAAAGCTTAGCCTGTTTACGTACCATAATTCCCCAAACAATCCAAAACAATCAACTCTACACCGCTTTAAAGCCACATGAATATGGCTTGATGGTTGCTTTATCTTTAACGCAACAAAGTAAAAACAAGAACAAGGCGGTCTATCAATGAATAAGAAGTTATTAAATATTTTTGCAATTACTCTTGTAACTGTATCTATGCAGTCAGTAGCTTTCGCTAATGATGAAACAATGGGTGAAAAGGCCAGCGAAGCAGCCCAAGACACTGGCAAGGCTGTTAAAAAGGGTGTGCGCAAAGTAAAAGATAAAACTTGTCATATGGTTAAAGGAAAAATGCAATGTGCCGCTGAAAAAATGAAACATAAAGCAGAAAATGTCAGCGATGAAGTGAAAGACAAAGTCGAAGACATTAAAAAATAAAAATTTAAAAATCGAGGTTAAATATGAAACGGTTTTTTCATCTTCTAGTTATTCTAGGAGGATTTTTTTTAGCCCCAACAGCACAAGCTGAAAGCGGATTCTTTCTTGAGCCGATGGTTACTTATCAAAATTTAAAAGCGGATATTACATATCCAAATACTTTTTTAAGCGATTCATCAGGCGAAGTTAAAGGTATAGGCTTAGGGCTTCGTGCGGGTGGACATGTGCTAGATACGATTTTTCTAGCAGCAGATTTGCGGTACGCGCAACCTAGATACAAAGACAGTAACTTTGAGGCCGATGCAAAAGCCACAAATTACGGAGTTGTTTTAGGTGTGCAAATGCCGATTGCAGGTTTGCGATTATGGGCTACCTATATTGTTGATGGCAATCTAGATCCTAAAGAAGACAACAATGTAGACTTAAAGTTTACAGAAGCTCATGGCCAAAGATTCGGTGCTGGTCTTCATGTGGCGACATTCAGTGTAAATCTTGAATATCAAAATGTGAAATACGGCTCGACAGAATTAGAAAAATTAGGCCCATTTACAAATATTAGTGCACAAGACAATATCGATTTAACTGAAAAAGGCTTCGTAGCCAGTGTCAGTTTTCCGATTAGTTTCTAAGTCATGTCGAAGACATGAGAATTACAAAGGAGAGAATGTATGAACCAATCACAAATTGCCGGCAAATGGAAAGAAATCAAAGGCGAAATCAGAAAAGCTTGGGGTGATCTAACTGATGATCAGTTAGAACAAACTAAGGGTAATATGGAATCAATTTCGGGTTTGATTCAGCAAAAGTTTGGTTTAACAAAAGAACAAGCTTCTGCGAAATTAAATTCGGTTTATAGTAAATTTGATAGCGCTGCTGAAAGTGCAAAAGACAGCTTACGCAAATCAAATGAACGTGATCGTGATAACTTAAATTAGTCATTAAACGTTTTTTATAAAAAGCGGTCGCCCTTAAGCTAGTTGATAACAATTCACTTTGTTTTCAACTAGCTTTTTTTTTAGCTTTATTTAACTAATTGCGAACATTCAATTTCAATAAGTTCATCACGTGTCCAGATCGCTAAGATCAACGGAGCCGCTTCGCTAATGGGGCCTTCAGAATAAAGACGCTGTTCGCGGCCAGCCATAAAAAGCTCCATCGAGAAAAAGCCTGGCTTTTTTTCTGTGATGTAACTTGTATTGCCATCTCCAGAAAATAACGAAGCTCTTTTTCCAAGGTCTAGGTCAACTTTTTGAGTGCGAGTCACAGTGTTCGCCATTTTTTCTACGCAGTTAAGTGTAGTGGCTAATGTTGTTTGAGTAACTAAAACTAGGACCGTAGTTAAGATGATGTTTTTCATACCTTAAGCCTAGCTGATTATAAACAAAAGCCAAGTGTATTTTTGTATCAAAATAAGACATTCATATTTAGAAATCTTCACCGGAAAAAATATAATTAAACCGATAAGAATGTATGAGTGATAACGAGAGTAAAAGATTACTAGCACTTAAATCCTATAAAATTATGGACTCAGAAGCCGAACAAAGCTTCGATGATATCGCGCGCATAGCTGCAGAGATCTGTAAAACTCCTATTGCTATAGTAGGGCTTATTGACGGGCACCGCCAATGGTATAAATCGCGCGTAGGAATCGACGCCACAGAAGCTCCGCGTGAAATTACTTTTTGTCAGCATGCTATTTTAGGAACCGAGTTAATGGAAGTGCGTGATGCAACCAAAGACCAACGCTTTGCTGATCATCCTTATGTGACAAGTGAAGAGGCTCATATACGTTTTTATGCCGGAGCTCCGATTATTGATAATGAGGGGTATGCTTTAGGTACCATTTGCGTTGTCGATAATAAAATTGGGGCCTTGTCAGAAACTCAAAAAGAATGTTTAAAAGCTTTAAGTCGTCAGGTGCTTTTTCTGATGGAAAGCCGCAAACGTTTACTTGAAACAAGTACAGAAGCACTTGTACGTGAATCTACTTTAAAACAACAAAATGATAATTTAGAAAACACGTTAGCCGTTCGGGCTGAAAATTTAGATTATTTATTTAAATCATTGCCGCAAATTATTTGGACGGCTGATGGTAGTGGAGCTATTGATCTTTGTAATCCAAAATGGATTTCCTTAACAGGCTTAACTTACGAACAAACCATGGGTAATGGATGGCTAACGGCTGTACATCCTGACGATGTGAATGAAGCCTTATTTAAATGGGATTACTGTTTAAAAACCGAAACTATTTACACCAATGAAATGCGCTTTCGTGATAAAGACGGCGACTATCGCTGGTTTATCGTGCGCGGAGTTCCGGCCAAAGAAAGCCGTGATGTGAATGTGCGTTGGTTTGGAACTTGTACGGATATTACTGAATTAAGAAATGCGCAAAAAGAAAAAAATGAACTCGAAGTTAAAGCGAATTCATCAAGTGAATCATCGCGTTTAAAATCAGAATTTTTAGCTAACATGAGCCATGAAATCAGAACGCCGATTAATGGTATTATCGGTATGACAAATTTATTGGCCGAATCTCCACTTAATGACGAACAAAAAAACTTTGCGCAAACAATTATTTCGTCATCAAAAATTCTTTTAACTTTAATTAATGATATTTTAGATATTTCTAAAATCGAAGCCGGTAAATTAGACTTTGAAGAAGTGCCGTTTGATTTGGCGTTGTTATTAAACGAAACAAAAATAAATTTTGAAAATCGGTTTAAAGAAAAAAATTTAATATTTAATTGTAATTTTAATGTAGATAAGACGTTATCTTATTTAGGTGATGCCAGTCGTATTCAGCAAATTATTAATAATCTTTTAAGTAACGCCACAAAGTTTACCGAAAAAGGTTCAGTGACTTTTTCGGTAAATCAAATGACAGGCCCAGAATCAGGTCCATATTTACAGTTTGAAATTAAAGACACAGGTATTGGCATTAGCAGTGAGGCTTTGCCAAAACTATTTACTAACTTTTCACAAGCAGATGCCTCAATGTCTAGAAAATTTGGTGGCACTGGTTTAGGTTTAGCCATTTCACGCCAATTAGTTGAACGCATGGGCGGTGAAATGCACGTCGAGAGCAAAGAAAATGAAGGTTCTACTTTTAAATTTAATTTACGTATTAAATCGGTTTTAAAACCAGTCTTCATCGAAACAAGTAAACAAAAAGTCATCACCGAAAATTTAGCGCGCAATAAATTTCGTGTGCTTGTGGCTGAAGATAATATGATTAATCAAGAGATCACTTTGCGCATGTTAAAAAAAGCAGGCTATCGCGCTGAAGTGGTCGCCAACGGTAAAGAGGCTTTAGCGGCCGTGGTCGATATTAAGTATGATTTGATATTAATGGATTGCCAAATGCCTGAGATGGATGGCTATGAGGCCACTCGGGCTTTGCGCCTTAATCAGTTCACATCACCTATTATTGCTTTAACAGCAAATGCTTTTAAAGAAGACCGCGATAAGTGTATCGCGGCCGGTATGAGTGATTTTTTAACTAAGCCCTTATATATTGATCATTTAATTGGTGTCTTAGACTGCTGGCTCTCTGTAGAGCTTGAGCAGCTTGCTAGCTAATCAATATTATTTAAAAGCAACGGGTGATTGCATTCAAGCTTCATCAACCCAGAGCCCACATTAGATAACGTGCGCGATGAAAGCATATCTACTTGAGTTGCTTTTTGAAGTGGATATTTTACTTTGCCAGTCAGGCGAATTTTAGTTTTTGAAAAACACACCAGTGAAAATTCTCCCTTAAAGTCTAATTGATGATTGCCCGCGGGCAATAGAACTTCATGATCATTTAAGATAAAGATAGCGCCTGACTTGGCACTGGCACGAAATATTTCACCTAAATTAAAGAGTCTATGATCAAGACGGGCTTCATTTTTTAAATCTGGAAAAAGCCCGTAGGTTTCAACCACTGAAATATCTTTAGGTAATAGTTTTAAAGCATGAAAAAGATCTGATTCATTTTTATCTTTTTTAAGTTTAACTTTCGGCTTTGTTGACCCTGAATCTTGGTCGCCAATGCTGATCCACTGAGTAGCTTTTTTAAACTGTGTCTTAAGGTGTTTAATACCGCCATCGACGAATATAATAACGGTGTCATCGTTAAAGCTAAGTTTACGGCTTTTAGGTTCTAGGCACGGGCCTACGAGAATTGCTTTTTGCATGAAGGAAGTTCCTTTTGTTATAATCAGGCTTGTTTATCACATAAAGGTCTGATAACTGTATAAAAAAATAACTAGGGGTGGTTGCAAAATATTTCGTTTTGCCGCCTGAGAATACACCCTAAAAACCTGTCAAGATAATGCTTGCGAAGGGAAGATCCAATGTCCTCGACATCACAGTCATCACACACGAGTAGCGTTAGCGCTCAAACAACAACAATCCAGCAACTTTTAAAAAACTACACAATCTTTGAGATGGTTTTTATTTGCGTTTCATCAGTGGCCTTAGGGGTCGCTTTCTGGGGCTGGACATTTGCCTATGAAATTACTAAACCCGCATTAAAATTAGTGGGCCTAAATTATTTAGCCGCTGGTTTTTGGATTTTTGCTTCGATATTTACTCCGATGATCGTGCGTCGTCCTTTTGTGGCGATTATCGCTTCAGTCATTGCAGCCGGTGTTGAAGGCGTAATTACTCACTGGGGAGCCATGGCTCTTGTATGGGGCTTAGTTCAAGGCTTAGGAGCAGAAGCTGTGTTCGCATCAACGGGCTATCGTAAATGGAATCTAACAACGGTGGTTGTGGCATCGATGATTTCAGCAACAGCTAGTTTTGTTTTAGATTATTTTTATTACGGCTATAGCCAAATGGCGACACAGTTACAAATCACACAGTATTTATCTTATGTGATTTCATCAGCCTTGCTCGCAGGGTTTTTAAGTTACGTTTTAGTTGAGCGCTTAAAAAAGCTTAATTTATTAAATCGTTTTTTAGCTTAATCTATTCGTGATTCGTTTATCAGAGTTTAGTTTTTTTCATCCAGGCCGGGACGATGCCACATTGGTGTCGACCTTGCCGATTGAATTACCGACGACAGGGTTACATTTATTAACGGGCCCCTCGGGCTCTGGTAAAAGCACTCTCTTAAGTTTAATTAAAGGGCTTTGTCCGCATTATACGCCGGGTACATTTACCGGCGCCATTTATTACAATGATGAATTAGTCGACAAAGATTTTGTCTTAAAAGCGCAAAACGAAATTGTTTATCTGTTTCAAAATCCGTTAAATCAAATCATTTATCAAAACCCAAATCTTGAATTTTGTTTCACAGCTGAAAGCCAGCAAATTTCTTTTGATGAGTTTATGAAACATAAGACTTCGATTGTGAATTCATTCGGGCTTGCAAGCCTATGGAATAAAAAAACATCAGAAATTTCTCTGGGCCAGGCACAAAGATTATTGCTGGGGTCATTGCTAGTAACAAATCCAAAGGTGTTATTATTAGATGAACCTACAGCATTTATGGATCAGGCCGCGCGTAAGCTTTTTTACGAGATGTTAGCTGATTTAAAACAGAAGTACTTGGTTTTGTTAGTTGATCATCATGTTAGCGAAGTAAAAGCTTTGGTTGATGGTTTTATAACGGTTGATCAAGCAGGTAAGGTGTTTCAGCAAAAACAATTAGTCGATGCTGAGTCGTATGATTTTAAAGGTCTTAAAGAAAAGCACCAGAGTTTAAATGTTTCTGATGGCTACCAAATAACACTAGATCACGTGAATTTTTCATATAAAAAAGAGCAGCCGTTATTAAATGATATTTCATTAACGATGAAAGCACCTGAAATCATCGCCATTCGCGGTGAAAACGGCTCTGGCAAAAGTACTTTATTGAAATTACTGGTCGGTGCGTTGAATCCAACAAAAGGTAAAATCAAACAAAGTGTTTCAGCTCGCGATGTTGTTAAAAACACGGGCTATGTCATGCAAAACCCAGAAGATAATTTTATTTGTGATACAGCTCATGAAGAATTGCTCGAAACAGATAAAGACTTAGTAAAATTATTTTTTCCAACGAAAAACTTAAATGTTTCACCTTTTTCACTCTCAGAAGGTGAAAAAAGACGATTGTCGCTTTTAGTTCATTTAAACCCGAATAAAAAAGTTATTCTGTATGATGAACCAACATTTGGCTTAGACGAAAAAAATAAATATTTTGTAGCAGAAAGTTTATTAAAATTTCGCGCAAAAAATATTCTGCAAATTATAGTAAGCCACGATGAGACTTTAATTAAAGCGGTGGCTGACCGCGTGTTTGATTTAAAAGACGGCAGGCTTTATGAAACTTAATTACTGTCTTATATATCCAGAGAAAATCCATTCAGCTTTAAGTGCTTTAGTTTTATTTTCAGCCTTAGTCGGGATGTTTATATTTAAGTATCCACTCGTAATGTCGGCTCTATTTCTAATGACGATTATTTATTTTTTCTATTTAGGCTTATCTAGCTTACGCTTACTAAAAATTTCTTTATATACAGGCATATTTACCGCAATTTATTTATTGATGATTTTGCTATTTCCGAACCCTGACCGGGCTTTTGAACCCGCAGTTTTTATCAGATTATTTTTTGTGTCGACTTTATCTGTAAGCTCACTCGAAGTGATTTATGGTGAAGTGATTTTATTATATCTAGCTCAGCAAAAAAAGTTTCCTGTAATTTTAATTTATCCGCTATTGTTTTCATTAAGTTCAATTGGCTTATTTAAACAAAAATTTGAACTTTATAAATTGAACCACCGTTTAAGACAAACTAAAGGGTGGGTCTTACCGAAAATGTTATTTCAATTTTTAGTGTTCACATTAAGATTTTCAGAAAGCGGCGCTTTATCTTTAATCGCCCGCGGTCTTTCAGAAAAAAAAATATATTATTACGACTTTTCTATTAAAAGTTATAAGTCTCAAGACTCTCGCGTATAATTCCTGTGGCCACTTGCAAAAAGGCACTTAGTTTTTTAGAAACAAAGGCTTGATGAGGGTACACAAAATGTACGGGGCGTGATTCGCTCTTCCAGTCATCTAAGATGCGCACTAGTTTTTTATTGCCAGTCTCTGCATAACAATAAAACGTAGGCATAAGAGCGATTCCTAAGCCTGAAACCGCCAGAGATTTTACTAAATTAAGATCATTCATCATTAATGATTTATTCATAGTTACAGTCTGAGTGCCTTTGGCGCTATTCAACTTCCAGCTTTCAGCGCCCAACGGAGTAAATTGTAAACATTGATGATTTTGCAGATCTTTTGGAGATTTAGGTTCGCCTTTGGCTTTGATATATTTAGGCGATGCGAACGGGGCAAAATAAACTGAACCGATTTTTTTCGCGATCAAGCTAGAATCTCTCAAATCTCCAGCGCGGATCGCCAAGTCAATGCCATCACTGACCAAGTCAACAGTTCTATCAGATAAAATGATTTCAAGTTGCACAGCAGGATATAATTTTTGAAATTGCTCAATCACTGAAGGCAGTAAGGCTCCACCTAATTCAACAGGGGCCGTGATGCGAAGTAACCCTTGCGGAGTACTTTGCGTTTGCGTCACTTGTTCGTCAGCCATGGTGATTTGGTTAAGCGCTTGCAGGCACTGTTTGTGATAGGCAAGGCCTGCATCAGTGACAAATAGTTTGCGTGTCGTTCGGCGAATAAGGGTTACACCTAAGCGCTTTTCTAATGCTGATACTTTTGTGCTGACAGTTGATTTAGGCATGTCGAGTTGAAGAGACGCTTTAGCAAAGCTTCCGGCTTCAACAACTTTGACGAAGATTGCGATTTCATTTAAGTCCATAGGGATTATTGTACAATAGGTTGAACAATAAATCCAGATTAAACGGTCTAATCAAGCAATCAAAAATACCGTAAAGTAAGTAAATCAAGGCAATCAATATTTGAAGGAGGCCTATATGTTACCCCAATTCAGAAAATCCGAAGACAGAGGTCTTGCTAACCACGGTTGGTTAAAATCACGTCATACATTCTCGTTTGCAGAATACTATGATCCAGAACAAATGGGTTTTCGTTCACTGCGCGTGATCAACGAAGATCGCATTGAAGGTGGTACAGGTTTTGGTAAACATCCGCACAGAGACGTCGAAATTATTTCGTACGTGGTCAGTGGTGGCTTACAGCACGAAGATTCAATGGGTAATAAAACTGTTATTCGCCCTAACGAAGTTCAGCGTATGACCGCTGGCACGGGTGTAGCGCATTCTGAATACAATGCTGATCCTGTTAACGAGACTCACTTTTTTCAAATCTGGATTTTACCAAAAGCTAAAGGCGGAACACCAAGCTATGGCCAAAAATCTTTTGAAACAGAATTAAATACGCAAAAATTAGTTCACGTGATTTCACAAGACGGCAAAGATGGATCAATCAGTATCAATCAAGATGCGGATTTATACATCTCACGCTTAAAAGCCGGCGACGATGTAGACTTTAAATTACGCGAAACCCGCGGAGCATGGATTCAAATTGTAAAAGGTGATTTAACCGTGAATGGCAAATCAGTTAAAGCCGGCGACGCCTTAAGGTTTGAAAACGCTGAAGCTATCCAATTTAAAGCGGGCAGTGATTCAGAGTTTTTGTTATTTGATTTGGCTTAATATCCCGGTGTCCGATGTTCGGACACCGGTTCTATTGTAGGATCTTTTAGATCAAATTTTTTGGAAATTCTACTGTCAACAAAGTAGTCACAATGCAATTACTTCAGTAAATAAATAATAATCTATTTTCCCTCGGATTTCGTTGTCAATTCACGTATATTGCATCGAGATAAGGGGTTTTTATGAACAATAAAATTTTATTCAGAGCGCTAAATTCTGCGTTGGCCATTTTAGGGATAACGAGTGCTGCTTATGCACAGGAAAGTATTGGAGATTCAAATCTAATCGTAACATTAGGAGTTCCGACTAAAGATTCGAAAGAGAATTTACAAGCAGCCGAAAAATTAGCATCAATATTAAATAATTCAGGTAAGAAAAATTATACAATTGATTACGACCCAAATGGTCTAGTCGCTAAAGTTATTGTCGATGAAGCAGATAAAGATCAGAGTTTAGATTCATTAATTAAAAAACTTAATTCACAAATCAAAAAGAAAGTTGTTATCATACAAGTAGAACCTGCCAAAATTGTTAATGGTACGCAGGATGATCTCTAAAAAGACAATTATGGTGACCGTTTCTTTGGTCATCGGCGTAGTTTTTTTGATAACTAGCAAAGCAAAGGTAAATTCATTGAACTTTGATTATATTGTTACTGAAACTTCAGAGCCAGATTCATTCGATCCACTAAACGCGGATAAAACGCAGAACTTAACTGTTATGCGCATGCTTTATTTTACTCCATTTGAAGTAGATAAAAATAATTTATTAAAAAGCAGTGTGTTTGATAAGTACGATTACGATTCAAATTCAAGCACCTTAACTTTAGAGAAGAAAAGTAATATCTATTTTGATGATGGTACTCCTATTGAAGTTCAAGATATTTTAATAGCTATTCTGCGCATGGGGTATTTTAAGCCAGACTTTCCAATGATTAAAGATATCATCGGCATTGAAAAATGGAGCCAAAATAAAAAGGGATTGTTAACAAATCCTGTCGGCATTGAAGTTTCTGGTGTAAAAATCATTATAAAATTTCGTAAAAAAATGTTGAACCCAATGTTCAGACTTTGCCTAGAGCTATTTTCGATTGTTCCTAGTAAATGTATTGATTTAGAGACCGGAAAATTCAATTGTGATATTGCGCCCTCGAGTGGATATTTCAGAATCGCAAGCAAAGCCGATAAAGAAATTGTATTTGAAAAAAGAAATCTAGCGTCGCCTGGTGCTGAAAGTATTAGTGCAAATAAAATTACATTCAAATTTAAAAAAATTGCTGATTTATGTAAAACTAGTATAGGTGAAAACGTCATAGTCGCTGTAAGTGAATTAGATTATATAAGCTCTAAATGTGACATCGAGGATGCACAACTTCATTGGATGGCAGCCTCGCGTTTTGGGGTTTTAAGGTTTAATACAAAAAATGAGTTATTTAGTTCTTCTAAACAAAGAAGTTATTTCTCAGAACAAGTCAGAAAACAGATTGATTTAATGAACCTTGGGATACACTCTGAGAGAAGTTTACTTTCGCAATTACTGCCAGGATATTTAGAAAAAAATGATTTTCCAGTAATCACCGAAGACCTTCGTTCATCTTTTAAAGGGCGTAAAATTTCTTTAGTTTCTGAAAATGCGCCTGTTCTACCGTTTATTTATAAGGCTGTGCTTGAGGCAGCGAAATCGCTTGATATGGATATTGAGGTTGTTAACAAAGTTAAGAATGAAGAAATTCTTAATGATTTTTTAGATAATCGAATTTCTGTTATTGCTGGTGCTTCTGGTTTTTGGGCTCAAGACCCTGTGGGTGACATAAGTATGTGGTTTACTAAAAATTTACACAAAACTATGACATTTGTGTGGGAAGACAAAGAACTTTATTCGTTACTCAAAGATATTGAAGATGAAACAGTTGATTCGAATGTTAATGATAGAATTAAATTATTGAATAAACATATTTATAGTAATTCTATCATTGCGCCGCTCATTCACTTTAGAAGATTGTATATTACAAACTCAAAGACTAAAAATTTAAATTTACCTCAAGCAATTACTTCACCGGCGCCTTGGCAGATTTCTCTATAGCATGGATACTCTTGCCTTGTACCTCGCTGAATTAGAGGCCAGAAACCTACTGCCTGCAAATATTGAAGTTGCAGAGTGGTTTGATTGGACCATAGTTTCATGTTTTGACACGAAATCGTCTCATTATATTTCAGAATCAGTAAGAATGGGTATTGATAGAAATAGAAAAATCGCTTTCATGAAGGCTTTGACAGAGCACTGTGAGAGAATTTTATCTAGAAACACACTAGAAAAAAATATTACATCTTATGGCCGATCTGATGGGTTTGCAGCATATCCGATTTTAGAGAAAAATTTTGAGGAAGCTAATCGTAGAGGCAGAGAAAATGCATTTAACGAAGCTGTCGAGAGATTTTTATGGGCGACATGGTGGGATAAAACAGAAACAGCATTTACGATTTTGCCCCACCCAGTTGTTCAAGGCAGTACAGAAAATTTAATTAAACAATTTAATCTGGAATTCATTAAGGAAATTCTGGTTAAAGATGTCTCAGGAGTCTATTGTTTATCAATTTTACTAGCAAAGATAAAGAACGGCGGATATGTCACTGGCGGAGCCTGTTCATTATCTGAAGACAATCATCGATATACCCAGGCATATGGTGAGCTTTTGAGGCATTTGTTTGTAACACAGAAGAATCCTGAGTTTGATCTAACGGGAGCAAGCTTTTACGAGCAACGTCTTTTTCTTTTTGCGAGCGGAAAATTAAATCAAATAGTAGAGAATAGAATCGGCCTTAAAGGTAGTAGTGCAATCGTTTTACCAGATTTAATCTTAGATACATCGGTTAAACATGAACATTCAGATTTGATTTATCTACATAGATGCTATTTTGAAAATCAACCTATATTTATGGGTGGTGACGTTGAACGACTTTGTATTTAAACGAAAACATTTAATTCTAATGATAATTGCATTTTTAACTTTATCTATCTCGTGTTTTATCGTCATGGGAGAGTTCTTTGAAAAAGCGACCTCTGATCTATTAAAAGTATGGTTAAACACTGAACAGGTTTCATTAGATCAGGGAAATTACATATCTTCATTTTCTAAACTTCAACGAAGTATACATGAAGACTCATATATTAAAGGGTTTTCCGTAACTGACAGCGATGGTCGGGAAGTATTTGCTACTGGTGAACGTTTTCCAGTTAGCAGTGTAAGCTACAGCAATCACACGTTTATAGTTGTACATCGAGGCTTCTTTAGCAACGTTCAACAAGCGCAATTTTCAAAGTTGCGAATGACTGTGTATTCTTCGGCAAATGAATTAATGTACATTTATTTAATGATCGTAGGATATATTGTTATCCTGAGTTCGGTTTTTGTATTTTTCTTAAAAAGAATTGTAGCGCGCGAAGAACAAATCAAAAATGAAACTGAATTGCTAAGATTGTCAGAAATTGCAACGATTAATGAAGCCTTATCAACTCAAGCCAAACAAGTTGCACATGATATTCGATCACCACTATCAGTGCTAAATATGATTGTACCTCTACTTACAGATGCATCAGACGAAAAAAAAGATTTAATCAATCAGGCTGTTGAGCGAATTAATAGTATTGCATCAGAACTACTAAGTAAGCGTACCAATGCAAATTCATATGGTTATAAAATTAATCCACAAAATTTAGTCGAAAAAATTATCAACGAAAAGAAAGTAGTTTTAAATAAGGGCGTGGTCTTGAAGCATGACATAGTTCGCCGAGATTTAGAAATTTCGTCTAAGCTAAAGGAATCTGAATTAGAACGAATGTTATCAAACTTAATAAATAATTCAATTGAGGCTGTAGACTTAAACAAAGGTCAGATATTATGTAGTTTTCTGACGAATGAAAATTATTTTGAATTTGTTGTAGTAGATAACGGTAAAGGTATACCTCATCACTTAATTGATAAATTAGGTCAAAAAGGCGCTTCTTTTGGTAAAGAAAGCCATACAAGTTCGGGCACGGGACTAGGTCTATTTCATGCTAAAAATGCTATCGAGGCAGTTGGTGGTAAATTAGTCATCGTAAGTCCAGCGAATCAGGGAACAATTGTTAAAATTCAATTGCCGAAAGTTTTAAACTAGTTAATTTACGGAACTAAATCTTCAAGAAGAATAACCACATCACGTTTAATCTTTTGTGATTCTATACTCAGAGTGACTGCTTTGGACTGCGGGCTAGATAATTGATCGCGCAGTGAAGGCAAAAATAAAATCGCTGTGGGCGTGTTATCCACAGCTGTTACGATATCACCAATTTGAAGCCCGGCTTTATCAGCGGGGCTATTTTTAAATACATCTAACACTTTAAAGTTCGCGCCCTCAGTCATTAACCACATGCCACTGCGATCAAAGTTATACTCGTTGTTGTAAAAAGCATTTCTAGTTAAAACAATTTGTCGCTTAAAATAATTGATCGTTAAATTAAATCGATGCAGAAGCTCGTTACCAATAGTGCCATCAGCCGTCGTGCTCGTCATTCCACCCTTTGTCGCCGTCGGAAGTCTTAGTACAGGACGCACAAATGTTTCTTTACCTAATGTAACTTGGCCTGCGCGAATAATTTGTGTTTGTAATGGCCCAGCGATACCCCAACCTGTGATCAGTTCAAAAGTTGGTTTGTAAATCGCTTTTAAATTATGAGCCTGAATAAATGGAGTAGTTAAAGTCATCGCCGCGCGATCGCCGGTATCAAGCCAAAACTTTCCGCGTACGCCATCAATCGTGGCTTCAACTAAAGGTATTGTGCCATCAAATCCTAAAAACGAAATAACTTCACCCGTAGGCTGTGTGTTGAACTCAATAGGTGCCGTAAGTGTCAGTTGTTTTTTTTCAAAATTAATTTCAGTAATGTAACTGCGAAAAACTTCGTAACCGATCAGGCCGTCAAATTTTTTAAAGCCAATCGCATTTTTCATTCCTGATATATCGACGATCATAAATTTTTGATTTGAAAATTTAAGCCCTGCGATATCCATCAATTGAACATCACCCGTTGAGGCCATCACGCTAAATTCGCCTCCACCTTGAATAGGAAATGCATCGTGCGTGGGTATATTTAACTTTGCGGCAGTCGCAGAATCTAAAATATTTGAAGCGCCTGTATCTAACATCATCACAAATGGGCCTTCGCCATTTATTTTAATATTCACAAAAATGCGGTTATCAACAAATTCAAAGGGCATCGTAACAGGTGCCGCGGTCACTTGAGTTGAAAAACAAAAAACGAATAAAAGAAAATAATATTTAAGCATTGTGTTGCGATCGGTACTGACTCGGTGATAATCCCGTTGTCGCTTTAAATGATTTATTGAAAGTCGAAAGATGATCAAAGCCAAGTTCTGTCGAAATTGATATGATCGAATTTTTAGTTTGTGATAATAATTCTTTGGCTAAATCAATTTTGATACGTGCTAGGTATTTCGCGGGTGATGCGCCAACGGCATCACGAAATACACGAATCATATGAAATTTACTTAAGCCCACTTCTTTAGATAATTGATCTAAGTCAAATTCAGCGTTGCCGATGTGGCTGTGAATTACTCGCTTCATTTTATCAATCGAAACCGGAAAATGCCCTGAATCCACAGCGCGATTAATTTTAAATGTGTCGGTGTGATTATAGCGAGTCAGTGTTAATAATGCGAGCTCAGTGGCTAAACAATCAACCGTCATTGAACTACCTAAATGTTCAGGCTTAGAGAAATGAATTAACTTATTCATTAAAGTTGAAATCTCAGCGCCTTGCTCAAGCTCAACTGGATCAAATAAAATTTCTGAAGCGTTAACACCTAATGGATCACATAATTTATTTAAATAATCTTTGGCGATCACAACAGATTGTAATTGGCCTGTTACATTTTGGTAAATTTCAGTGTGTTTTTCAGTGCCATTAAAAAGTAAAACTTTAGTTGTCGATGGTTTTATTTTTTTACCGCGCGTGTGAACTTCTGAAATAAAAGGCGTAGGCACAATAAATTCAATGCCTGGCATTTCACAAACTGTCTGGCCCGTGAATTGTTCAAGATCAGCCTTAATTAAGGTTGTGATATTGTACTGGCTTTGAATATTCAGTTTGAAGCTGCCGTTCATAAGGTATGAATTACACAACTCACGACAGGGTTACAATAGCCTGAGCCCATTAACTGACTAAAGAGCAATTTTTTCCAAGCAATGCCCCCTTAAAAGGGGTTTATAGCACTCATGAATATTAAAAAAATTTCTAAATTAATTTGTATCTGTTTAATCTTAACTGCAGTAAACGCCCCAGCATCAGAAGAGAGCTCAATACCGAATGAGCTTGGCGCCCCTAAGGCTTACGAGACAAGTGCTGATTATAGTGTTCAATACGGCTCTGTAAAGGTAGCCAACGAGCTTCAGCGCGTGATTGTGACCATCCCTAATAAGACCGGCCCACACCCAGCCTTATTACTTGTAGGAGGCCTTGGCTGTTATTCATTAGATTTTTCAGGGGCTGTGCCGACAGTTGATGCTTATAAAAAAATTATCGAATTCATGACTAAAAATGGTTTTGTTACCATGCGAGTTGAAAAAACAGGTATGGGCGATAGCAAAGGCCAAGCTTGTGCTGAGCAAAACTTTGATCGTGAACTTGCAGGATACGTTGCGGGATTAAAAGCTTTAAAAAGTTATAACTTCGTAAATAGTGATCGCGTTTCAATTTTCGGGCACAGCATTGGTGGAGTGATTGCACCTTTATTAATTGAACAAGTTCCAGTTCATACAGTGATTGTTATGGGTACCTTAGCAGAACGTTGGTATGACTACGATCACACCAATAATATGCGTCAGTTGCTTTTATCAGGTATGACACCAGAGCAAGTGACTAACGAAATGAAAATTCACGATTACGTAGCTAAAGAATTTTTCATCAATAAAAAAACTCCAGCAGAAATTCTAAAAGTTTACCCTCAAGGCAAGTTCTACTTAGAGTTTCCGGCGCATTACACTTACATGCAGCAGTTAGCTGATTTAGATCTTGCTAAAAACTGGGTCAAATCGTCAGCCAAAGTATTTATGCTCTTAGGCAATGGTGATTTTATTGGTTCGCAGTGGCCAGAAATTCAAAAGTTTAATTCGGGCATTAATAAAACTAGAGAAGTGAAAATTCAGGCTGAACAAGTTCCATCATTAGATCACTTTTTTAGAAATGCAGACAGCATGGCTGAAAGTTTTTATAATATCAGTCTTGCTGGCACACCATTAGTGTTTCAAGATAAGTTCTTAGACGTGTTAGCTAGTAAAATTCCAGAAATGAAGTAGGGTTTTACCAAGTAAAGTTTTTTTGCGCTGAAATCGCATTTCCGAATATATACGACAGCACAAGTATTGTAGGTAACAATCCAAGAAATCCGATATCATCGCCCATGAAGGCGTAGATGATCGTAAGTGCTTGAGCCGCTAGCCAAAACAACAGTAATACCAGCGCTAAAGCGATCATGCCTTTTGCTATATCAAGTAGTATTGTTGTCATAAATCCTCCTCTAATTTAGGTTCAGTTTATTATATCACTGAACCGTAGAGAGGGGGTAATCGGTGGTTTAAGTGTTGGATTTACTTCGCGTTATCGCGAGGGTCCCAGCCGGTCTTCGCGCGCCAAGTGTAGAGCTGTTCAACTTTAGTTCTAGCCCAATCAGTTTTACGTAAGAATTTGAGACTTGATTTAACACTTGGGTTTTCAGAAAAACTATTGATCGAAATCTTTTCTGCTAAGCGCTCCCACCCATAATTTTCTACTAATTCTGTCACCATAGTCTCAAGGCTAATGCCATCAAGAGGAGGCTTATTACTAGCTATGTTTTCTTGGACTTTGTTCTTTGGGGCTGCTGGAGGTAGTTCTTCGCTCATGTGGGCTATGATATATTAGTTTAGTCAGGTGTTAAAGGTCTTTACATCAAAAGTGAATATATGGGCTTTGAAGCCCTATTTAATAGGTCACAGTATTGCACCCTTTTAAGCTATGAATAAAGTAACACTCATTTTAACAATGATTTTGTCGTTAAAAAGTCTTAAAGTCGCAGCAGAGGCTGAGACACCATCGCCTAATACTATCGCGATAGTGGTTGATAAAGACGAAGCTCAAGCGCTGTATGAGAGTTTAAAAACGAAAGCCTATACCACGTTGAGTGGCTTAGTAAAAATCGAATGTGCAGCTAAAGAGGGTGTGATTTATGGTAAAAACTATGAATGTTTAATTAGCTATGATCTAAGTAAGATAAGTGCAAATGAAGAAATCTCATCGAAAGATCATGAAATTAAACTGGGCACTAAAGCTTTAGTTTATAGAACTTTAACTTTTCATTTAAATGAAAATAATGCGCAAGATATTTGTAATGCCTTTGAGACTCAGGTTAAAAAATCGAAATTTAATTTATCTTGTAACGAAAACACCGCAACAATTGAAACTGAATTAGACCCCGTAGCTAAAGATTCAGGCGCTACAGTTAATCCGTTATGGCCCGTTAATTACATCATGTATAAATAAATTTAATTCGTAATAAAATCGCCAAGTGATTTAACATCGACGACGCAATGATCGCCATACATCGGGCGCCATAAGACTTTAATATTTTTACTTTTTGCGCGTTCTGCAAAGTATTCAACTGCTTCGTAATTGCCGTATTTATCATAAAGCCCACAAGATAAATAAAGTTCAGGCACATCAGAAGGAGTTGCTGTTTCTAAAAGTTCAATGGGAGAAATCTTTTTCCACTCTTCATCATTTGATACGTATTTTCTTGCAAGGATTCTGATTCCCAAAATAGTTCGTGGATCAGCTCCTGTGCGTTCAAGAAAATTTTTAACATCTGATAAATCTACAAACGGAGTTGTTTTGTAAATCACCGGGCAAACGGCCGCCACTTTGGCAAAAATATTTTTAGTGGTTAAGGCTAAAACTAATGAATTAATGCCTCCCATAGATTCTCCGAATACTAAGCGGCGTTTGGGTTTGCCGACTTTGTTTTCAATCGCCGGAATAATTTCATCAGTAAATTTATTTAATAATCCAGAATCGGGTAAACTCATTTTCGGAGTTAATAACCACACGGGCCCAAATGAGACCGTTACAATTTTTGGAGGTTGCACTTTTTCATCAGCCCAATATTTTTGTAATTGCGCTGTATAAAATGTGTCATCGTTCCAAATATTTTCATCTAGGTTGCGGCCATGAAGTAAATAAGCTAAGTCTCCGCTTGTGCCTTGTTTGGCTGTATAGATGCAGTACTTCCAAGATTTTTTCGCATCGCCAGCAAAACATTCTTTACTGGCTTCGGTGTATTGCACTTTTTGTTCGCCACGGGGAGTGGTTATCGTCTTCCACCCGAAATAACAAAGTGAAGCGATGAACAATACAACAAGAATTACTTTTTTCTTCATGCCGATAACTGTATATCAGGCGTTAACCTAAAACTACTTTAATAACGGAGTCGTTAAGTTAATCCACTCAATGTAAGGAGTTACATTCGTGTAAACGCCGACATCGTTACATAAAGGGCTTCCGCGGCTAGTTACTCCGGCTAAATATAATTTACCGTCAACAGTAGCGTAGGCTGGTCCGCCAGAATCTCCGCTGCAAGTGCCGTGACCTTTAGATTCATCAAGGCGAAATTCAGTTTCTTGCACTGAAGAAATTAAAGTATGAGTTTGTCTTAAGATGCCATCGCCAGACATTTCAACGCTAACGCAATCTGTGTTTTTTTCGTCAAAACAAACCACTTCGCCGAAATCGATGGCGTCTTGAAGATCTTTTACTTTTTTAGGGTTGATCGGTTCTGTGTGAACATCTGAAACGCCAAAGCCTGCAACTGTGATATCGAAACCACGTTTTAGAATTGAATCATCGCTTAATAATTCAGCTGGATGGTAACCTTCAGGCAGATCGCCTTCGAATTTAATCAGAGCGATATCACCAACGTCAGATTCTTTGTCTTCATTTGCAGGGTCTGTGTAAGCCGGGTTTACTTTAGCATCAGTCACATTACGTTGAAAAAATTTCGTAAAAAGCTGATTTTTTGTACCGATCACTTTATCAAGATCGACGTTAAAGATGATTTTCATTTTAGACGGATTTGCGTTTATGCAATGAGCCGCTGTTAGAACCAGGTTGGGGCCAATCAACGAACCTGTGCAGATAGCACTTTCTTCGGTGTCGTAAATGCCTACGATACTGTAGCTAAGTCCAGCTTTATCAGGAACGTCTTCGCCACCGATGATTTTGCTTTGGGTTTTTGGAGAGATATTTTGCTGTTGAATCGCATTGTGGCAGGCAGACAAAAGCATGAACGAAGTAGTTAATAATAAAATTCTCACGATAAACCCTCTTATTTTTTATAAAGGTTTTTATAAAGACCAAGCACATGAGTTGCAAGAAAAATATTAATACTATTTTATCTACCATTTTTGCTGATCGCTCCCGACGTTCGTCGTACGGCAAATGGTCTATTTTAAAAAACTAAAAGCCACTTGTTCGCTTTAATCAAAATATAGCATTTGCACGATGGTCTATTTTGCGAAAAATACGTCTAATTATTCCTCAACACAGAAAAACACAAGACACGGAGGTCTTTGGTGAATAAATTTTTATTAGGTTTATGTTCTATCTTTATCAGTGCCGCAGCTTTTGCGGGAGCTTCAGGAAAATACTTTGACCGCGTTGTTTACGTTGTTTTTGAAAATGAAAACTATGTAGCCGCTATTAAAGGGCCATTCTTTACCAAACTAGCCAAAGGTGGAGCTGCTTTTACAAGCTTTACGGCAGTAACTCATCCATCACAAGGTAACTATGTAGCAATGACTTCAGGAGCACAAAACGGAGTCACTGGTGATAGTAAGTATGATATTAACGTGAAGCATATCGCTGACTTATTAGAAGCTCGCGGTTTAACTTGGAAAGTGTACGCAGAAAATTATCCAGGAAATTGTTTTGTTGGCACTAAAAACGGAACATACCGTCGCAAACATAACCCGTTCATCAGTTATGTAAATATTCAAAAAGACAAAAAACGTTGTGCTAATATCGTTAATGCCACGCAAATGGATAAAGATATCGCGGCTAACACGTTACCAAATTACGTGTTTTACGTACCTGACATGAACAATGATGGTCACGATACAAACGTAGATTATTCAGATAAATGGTATAACAAAAGATTTTCTGGTTTTTTAACAAACCCGAACTTCATGGATAATACTTTATTAATCAGCACTTACGACGAAAACGGTGGAGCTACAGGTAACCAAATCTACACAAGCTTTTACGGCCCAATGGTTAAACCAGGAACTGTTGTAGCGGATAAATTAAATCACTACAGCTTAATGAAGTTAATCGAAGAAAACTGGGATTTAGGAAATCTTGGTAAAAACGATGCTACAGCTAAAGCGATTCCTGCAAGCGTTTGGCGTTAGTCTAAGCTAGTTTTAAATGACCCTCGTGTGCTATGCTTTTAATGAGCAAAAGTGACGGGGGTTTTTAAATGAAACTTGTAAGTTGGAATGTAAATGGTATTCGCGCCTGTGCAAAAGGCGGCTTTTTAAAATGGTTCGAACAAGAAAATGCAGACATCGTTTGTGTGCAAGAGATCAAAGCTTTACCTGAGCAATTAGAAGATAATCTAAAAAATCCTTTAAAGTATCACGCCATCTGGAATCCAGCGCAGAAGCCTGGCTATAGCGGAACTGCTATCTTTTCTAAAAAAGAACCCTTGAGTGTGCAATTGGGTTTAGGTGATTCGAAATTTGATAACGAAGGGCGGGTGATGATTGTTAAATACCCGAAATTTACTTTAATTAATTCTTATTTTCCGAATTCACAGCGTGAACACACGCGCCTTGATTACAAATTAGAATTTTGTAAAAAGTTTTTAAAAACCGCAGAAGCCTTACGTAAAAAAGGCGAAAATGTAATTATGTGCGCTGATTGGAATATCGCACATCAAGAAATCGATCTTAAAAATCCAAAGACAAATAAAAAGAACGCAGGATTTTTACCTGAAGAGCGCGCGTGGATGGATGAGATGATCAAAAAAGGTTATGTCGATGCCTTTAGACAATTCGAAAAAGGCGGCGATCATTACACGTGGTGGAGCTATCGCCCCGGAGTTCGCGAAAAAAATGTGGGTTGGCGCTTAGATTATTTTATGGCGAATGAAGAATTCAAAGATCGTTTGAAAAATTCTTATCACCGCAATGAAGTGTACGGGTCAGATCATTGTCCTGTGGTTTTAGAATTAAAAAAATAATTAAGAACTATGTAATCGCGCAGTGAATACGGGTTTACCATCAGCTGCGCGTACACCTTGAAACTGGGTGATCGCTGAATCTGCAGAATTGGTTTTTTGTAGAGTCACTTTATCGCCTGATTTAGTTTCGGCTAAAAAATTAATTTCATATTTTGTTAACTGCGCATCACCTTTTAAAATTTCAAGAGGGATCGCATCTAAAATCCACTGCGCATATCTTGTGTTATTGACGTGATTGTTCATATCAAGATCGCTGTTGCGCACTTCAAATTGGGCGATCTCAGTCACATCAGTTTGCCACAGAATTTTTTCAGGCGATTCACTGCGATTATAATCTTCGCGAAATACGGCCGCTAGTTTTTTTAAATCAGGAACCACCATTTTACGGGTGTTCATATCCATCACTGTAAAAGTGCTGGTGCATTCACCGATTTTATTTTCTCCGCTAAAAATTTCGTAATCACGAAAAATAAAAACACCTGAAGTCGGCGGACGAAGCCAGGTTTTAATGGTGATGGTTTCATTCCACTTAGGCCAAGTGTTCATTGTTAAACTTTGGCGTGTAAATACCCAGCCTTGATGCGGTTCAAGTGAGACTTTCATTTGGCGCGCATGCATCCAGCCAACGTCTTGAATAAAATTAAGTAATGAGTAAAGACCGGCGCGACCGCGTAAATTTACGAAGTAAGAGGCGATTTTATAGTCTTCTGTCCAAGTCGATGGTTTTTCACTCATAGAATATTTCTTTTACTGTTGAACGCAGATTAATCTTTTAGTTTGATTGCAGGTATAAGCAAACGCAAACACTGAACCATAACTTGTGGTGCCATTAACGATAGCTGTGTTGCCGCCCGGGGGATTAGAGCTTGAAGTGGAAGTCCAATTCGTGCAGTTATCTGTAGCGGCTGATGTCCAGGCTGTAGCGTTAGTAAAACCAGTCCAAGCTTCGATGGATGCTGTTGTAGAAACCGCATTCGCTATCGGAAACGAAGTAATAATTCCTGCGCCATCAGTGGTTGCGATCGCTGTACCATCAGCCCGTGTGTATGATGTGCTTGCGTGAAGAACCCAGTCCACATTTTCATTTTTGCCACCAGTTACACAATTAGCTGTAGTACAAGCTCTGCGTGAACCATTGCCATAAGCAATTAAGGCTTTATACGTGTCGCCATCGTTAGGCTTATTTGCGTCATTAGTACAAATTAAATCAGCTACGCTGGCTGAACCAAAATTACCTTGAGTTGCAGTTGCTGTGACAAACATTTTACAAGGATTGCAATCGCTGCTTTCGAATGTTGTCGTGTCGCTTGGTGAACAAGCAAAGATTGAAAAACATGATAATAAAAGAATAACTTTTGTGAAGTTAAAATTAATTTTTTTCATAGGTTAATTGTGGTTCAGTTTATGGCTTTAGTACACTGCTGAATTAATGACAAGGCGTGGAAACAACCTAAAACATTTTAGAACAAAAGAGCTTCGGTAACCAATAACGCGGGAAAAGGTTGATAGACTCGATTTGCACAGGTTCATAAATTCTATGAGGAGCGTAGGCAGCACCACGTTGACGTGGATATTCAATCGCATCAGCAGCCATGAGGTCATTAAAACTACGGCCGTGAAAAGCCGGGTTATAAGGATCAACAATCCATTTTTCACCATCTTGTTCGATCACAACAAGAGCATGATCTTCATGGCTTGTTTCAACGCGCGCATGAATGTATACGAATTGATTTTGTATTCCGACAGCTTTTAAAGCTAAGTGAGTAAGTAACGCATGTTCACGGCAAACGCCAGCTTGGCATTTTAAATAAGTCGCTAAATTAATATCAATATTTTGCGCGCGGTGTTCAGCTAAAACTTTTAAATACGGAGCTGAATCATAAGAGTAATTAGGAAGAGCATTTTGAATCATCGCTGTCACAAGTTCAATTTTAGAACTATGAGATAGCTCAGGTTTTTGTTTAAAGCGAGCAAAGACATTCCACCAAGCGATTTTCGGAGACATGTTAGCCGCTTTTTTAACGCTCTCTAAAAATTGTAAAAGTTCAGGATTGTCATCAATTTGGTAATCGGGCTGTAGACCGCCAAAACGTGATGAACCTTCAACAAATGATCCTAATGGCAGGTCAACAAAGCCACCATTTTGAACAGTAAAGTCTTCGGGTTGGGCTGGCGCGCAAAAGGCACTGACTGTCAAAAATAAAGACAGTAAAACTGCGCTAAATGCGAATAAAGACGGCGACTTGGTCATCAGAATAAATCAATACAAGTTAAGTGCCTACATAGAGATTGTCTATACTGGCATCGGTGAGTTTTTAGACTCATTGATTTGACGAAAACAGGGGCGTAGTCTTTGAGATCTTACACGGAGATTTTGTATGACATCACCTTTATTAAAACCACTTACCCTTGGCGCATTGAACTTAAGAAACAGCATCGTAATGGCTCCGCTCACAAGAGCGCGTGGCACAGGTACCGATAATAGAACTCCCAATGATTTAATGGCTGAATACTATGAACAACGTGCATCGGCGGGCTTAATTTTAACTGAAGCCACGGCCGTGACTCCGATGGGTGTAGGTTATGCGAAGACTCCGGGTATTTGGTCTGATGAACAAACTGAAGGTTGGAAAAAAATCACATCACGTGTTCACGCAAAAGGTGGTTTGATTGTGTTGCAGCTTTGGCATGTCGGAAGAATTTCTCATTCGATGTTTTTAAACGGTGAACAACCAGTGGCACCAAGTGCGATCAAACCAGCAGGACGTGTAAGTCTTGTTCGCCCTGAAACTGAATACCCAATGCCTCGCGCTTTAGAGACTTCTGAAATTCCTGGTATCGTTGAAGCTTACCGTAAGGGCGCTGAAAACGCAAAACGTGCAGGGTTTGACGGAGTAGAACTTCACTCGGCGAATGGATATTTGTTAGATCAATTTTTACAAGACAGCACGAATAAAAGAACTGATCAGTACGGCGGTTCAATTCAAAACCGTGCAAGATTATTACTTGAAGTAACAGATGCAGTGATTTCTGTGTTTGGTGCTTCGCGTGTAGGGGTGCATTTAGCTCCGCGTGGTGATTCGCATGATATGAAAGATTCTAATCCAAAAGCGCTATTTGGTTATGTGGCAGAAGAATTGGGTAAACGTAAAATCGCGTTTATTTTTACGCGAGAATATTTAAACGACGATAGTATTACTTTTGATATTAAGAAAAAATTCGGTGGCCCAGTGATTGGTAATGAGAAATTATCTGTGCCGCAGGCTGAAGAGCTTTTGCTAACTGGTCGTGTTGATGCGATTTCATTTGGTAAGGCGTATATCGCCAATCCTGATTTGGTTGAGCGCGTTGCCGCTGGAGCTGCGTTGAACGAGTTAGTGCCGCAGACTATTTATGCTGAAGGCGGCATTGGTTATACGGATTATCCGTTTATGAAAAAATCATAACCGCGTCGAATCTAGACTGCGATTTTTAAGTTAGCTACGCTTTAAGAATGAAAATAATTTCATTCTTGGTTTTAATAATAAGTCTTTCAGTCTTTGCAAAATCAAATTCGTTTGAAAAAGAAAAACAATCCTCTTTAAAAATAATGGATGCGTATATTAAAGAGGTTTATCGCTTAGACAGTGATGGGTTGTTACCTAGAGCTAATAGAAAATTATCTTGGGATCAAATAGCCAACAAATTAAGTGCTGACATCAGAGCAAGCAAAACAAAAATGGAACTTGGTCGTGTGTTTCAACGCTTAGATAGCGCATACACAAATTTACATGCGCGAATTAATTTAAATGATGAATATAATTTTAATACTGAAGGTCGCCCGATGCTGGCTGTTACTTTTAGGCCAGAGACGATTAATGAAGATGGCCGTGTACCAAAGTATTTAATATCAAATGTAAGAAAAGAACATTTTATAAATTTAGAACCTTCAATGCGGCCTAAGGTCAGTGATGAACTTATTGCGATTAATAATATTCCAATTAAAAATTGGGCTGATGAAAACTTTGAATTTTGTAAATTTCCGCTGCGATCTCAGTGTGAAACCGAGTTTTTCGATAATTTCAGAAAAGGCAATCTTTCATGGTACAGACGCCAACCTTTAACATTCACATTACTTAGAGATGGAAAAAAATCTGACTATCAAATTCCCGTATTTGCCGCGGCTAAGTCTGATTCTAATGACAGTGATCCGCTAGAGGCTTGTTCGTTAAATAAAACGCGCTATCCTGGTTTTGAAATGGTTTATCAGGGGCATCATGCCTGTGCTTTTGAAAACAAGTCGCATCCTAATGTGACGATTTTAAGAATCAGAAGTTTTCGTTATAAAGAAGTCGAAGGTCAAATAGAGATCGATCAAACCAGCAAAGAAGCAAAACATTTTGCAGATCTATACTGGAGCAAAAAAATATCAACGACAAAACATTTAATCATCGATGTTGTTGAAAATGGCGGTGGCCAAGCCGTTGTGTATTGGGTAAAACTTTTTTTAGATCAAGATTTTCAAGATCAATGGGTTCAGTTCAAAAAAACAAAAGAACTTGAAGACCCTGAATGGAGAAATAATGCCTTCTACAATGAACCGGGTAAAGAAAAGATTTACCAAGATTTAAAAAAATCACCAAAGTGGGCCGAGATTAAAGAAGGTGAATTTATTCCAGCTATGCCGCAGTTTTGTATTTCAGATACAGAATGTTTAACTAAAAAATGGCAGCCGCAGTTTCCTGATAAATTCAAAGGGCATATCACGATCTTAACCGACCCTTGGTGTATTTCATCTTGCACAGGCTTTGCTTGGACGATGAAGTATTATCTGAAAGACCGCGTGAAGTTTGCGGGGTTACCTGAATCGGGTGATTCGACTTATTCGCGCAGTTATATCGAGGCTTCGTTTATTGATAAAGCACCGGGGTATAAGTTAGAGGTGTTTCCAAGGGCTCCGTTAAGCCGGCCTGAAGTTTCGAAGGATGCTTTTTTTAGATCTGCGATTTCGACTTCGCGTTCGACTGATGAGGATGGCAATATTGTCTCGGGTGTGCCGATGAAGGTGGATTATTTTATTGCGCCTAAGTGGGATGAAGATGTGGATGAGTGGGTTGGGCGGATGATTGGTGTGGTTTTGAACCGTCGCTAATTTTTTCTAATTGGCATTGTATCCATTTACGCGGCTATGAATAACTTTTTTCCAGTGAGCTTCGCGCATTAATATTTCATCTTGGCTTGCCGTAGTGTCTGCTGTTTCAAGAATAGAGAATTGAAAATTTTTACTGTGCACAAAGCCTTTTTCATTTATAAGTTGTTTTAACATGACATTGTCGCCGTGACCATTTTGTGAATAAGTGCTCCAGCGAGCCCAAAATCCACCTTGGCCATAAGCACTGCCTACATAGTGTTTACCATTCGACAAATCGGTAATAATATAAACACCTGCTACATTAGATAAGGGTGATTTCCAACTCTCAATATTGCGATTAACAATATTGTCTAATTTGTCTTTGCTAATAAGAACATTTGTAAAACCAGGAAAACTTTCAATAGTTAATCGATGCTCTTTTATTTCAGAAACGATCAATTTTTTTTCATGATTTTCGGCTAGCAAATATGATGCGCGAAAATTTCGATCGAAATGAATTACAATTCGGCCATTTAGGTCAGAAAAATTTTCAACTTCTTTAGTTTCATAGATGTAGCCGCCATCATTTGGATCCTGCTTGTATCCTAGACTGTGATATACGCCTGCGAATAACCATTTATTATCTGAAGACATTTGAATTAAAGATATAATAAATGGTTTATTAAAATTTTTCTGGTTCTGTTCATTCTGCCATTCTTCGAACTTTCCAGATGTATAGACATCAAGTGGATTGTCTCGGCCATTCCAAACAGCTGTGTGAATTTTGCATTCTGAAGGTTTTAAGTCAGGAAGACGAATATTCAATAAATTAAATAGAGTTAATTGTGGAATTTCCATTTAAGCAGCCTTTTTCAGATTCATGTTTTTCAAATTTATTTCCATAAGCTCTAGCACACGGTCTGATAAAGCTTGTGGCTTTTTAATTTCAAAGTAGGGCGATAAGCTTAACACCCAACGAGCGAATTCGTCATTTAAGCGAACTTCCATTGTTAAATGAATACCATCTGCATGGCGAACTAAAACTTGGCTGTCATGCCAGCGACGTTCAGAGATGTACGATGCTAAAGGTTCACGAATTGAAATCTCAACTTTTTGAACTTCGCCTGTATTTAAAACACCAAAACTATGTTTGAAATAATTTTCTAAATTAAGTTCTTTAGGAGTGTATTCTTGATCTAACATTTCAACACTTTGAATACGCGCTAAACTGTAAGTCTTTGTCGTTTGGTCATTTTGATCAACCGCAATTAAGTAAGCGCTAGAATCTGCGAAATAAATTTTTTCTGGCCCTAGAATACGTTCTTTGTATTCGTTGGGTTTATCTTGGTAATTCGATTTATAACTGACTTTGAGCAATTGTTTTTCAGCACACGCGCTATGAACTGTATCTAAAACTTCTTGTGAAACTCCGCTGTGCCAGCTTGCTTTAAATTTAAATCCAAAAATACCTTTGTATTCATTAAGTGCATCAAAGTCTTTGATCTTAAGCAAAGTATGAAGTTTACCAAAAAAGGCTTTGATATCTGTATACACAGGTGATCCTTGAAGATGCGTAATACTTTCTTGGGCGATAAATAATGAAATTAAATCTTTCGCTGAAAAAGATACGCTTTTAGAAATTTGTGCATAGGGCTCAAGTTTCCATTGGCCTGCATTTTCGCCTTCGTTAGTGATTGGAATACCTGCACCTTGTAAAGCTTTAAGATCGCGGTAAATCGTATCAACTGTAATTTCGTAGCCATCATCTCGCAAAAACTCTTTAATCTGCTTAGCAGTTAACCCGCGAGGGTTGACTTCAAGATGATGAATGACTCTTAAGATTCTTGTGATTTGATTGTTGCGTTCCATACATTTTCTTTTCGGCCTGGGCCTAGTAATTCCTTACAAATGGCAGCTAGACTATCGACTAGTAATTGCATCTGCGGAGTAAGATTATGCTGTGCTGATTTAATAAGTTTATTGAAGGCAATCACATGGTGATTCAAGTGTCTTAATTTAGGATTTTCAATCTGTCTTGGGCCGCGGTAAAGCGGAAGCTCAATGCCTTTTTCAATATTTTTTTCGATCTTTTCAACCCAATCAATTTGGGTCTGAGTTAACTGCACAGTATTGCCGGCGTCAACGCAGCCGATAGCTTGAACATTTAAATCGAGAGTTGAATTTTCTTTTGAAATCAAAGGATAAATTTCTTCAATGTATTTTTCAAACTTATTACCAAAGCGGGTAAAACAAACTTGCTTCCATGAATCAAGAAAATCTTCGCATTCAATTAAATAGTTTTTATCGTTTGAGGGTTTATTAAAATACACTAATGATGCAAAGAAAATTTCAGCCGTAGCAATTTGATCGGGTAATTTAAAGTTTTCAGTCATCAGCCATTTAATATCTGTAGCTTTGCTAAAGATTTCATGATGTTGAATGAGTGAATTATGAAAGCCAAGACCTAAAATTTGATAATCGTATTGAGATAATTCGATATTAAAAAGTCGATTTGCTTTTTTATCGCAGCGTTTTTTCTTTGGCATTTCATAAAATTCAAATAATTTTGAACAAAAAGCAAAGTAGTCACCTTTATATTCATAATATCTAACAAAATGTTTGTAGATCTTAAACTTCTGAAAATCGTTTGGCAGTGCCTTTTCTAACAGAGAGCTAATCGTACTTTCTAATCTAATACGTACAGGTAACATTTAAAACCTCCATAGTTTTATTAAAGTTAACTGATCGCATTTGCATTTAAGGCAAAGAGTTTCAAAGTGAGATATTTGCCTAATGTGCAACTTACCGGTCGTTTAATGAATGTATGCACAAACTTATTTTTTTACTTATATATATGTTCACGCTATCAACCTGGGCGCAAGATCCTGTTTGGATCGGTAAACATAACTATGAAGATATTAATACGTACTACTTTATTGAAAGCACAGAAGCCGATAGGTTAAACGAACCCTATGCTCGTGAAGAGGTAAGATTGCAGGCTACGCAAGAAGCTATTAGACAAGTTGTGGGTACTGAATCAAACCTGACTACAAATACCGTGGCCACAGATAAAAGCGAATATGTGGCAACGATTAATAATGAGCTGTTTCCACAAATTGATCTAAAGAACTTTACTGAAAAAGAAATGTTTACTAAAGGCAATAAAGTTTATTTTCTATATGCCTGGCCAAAATCAGATGCACAAGCTGCTATTGAAAAAGCTAAAACGGCAATAAAAGTTTCTAAAAACGCACTTAAACAGAGCTCGCAAAAAAATACACAAGTAACAATCTCAAGTGAACCCTCAGGGGCTGAAGTCTTTATCGATGGCTTAAGATGGGGAACAACACCTTTAACATTAAGTAAAAAAATCGACTTTGGAAAACACAAATTTATGATCGAGCATAAACGCTATAAAACAATAGAATTTGAAGACGTCGTGATCGTAACTGATAAATACATCCACCGTGTGTTGGAACCCGTAGAGCTTGAGATTAATTTCACAACGAATCCATCCGGGGCAAGAATTATTATAGACGGTGAATATAAAGGAACAACACCCATAACAATTCCGTTTATAGTGACTGACGACAATTACAAAAAAAGTGTCACTATCGAACATGAATTGGCGGTCACACAAACACTTATTTTAGAGTTAGATAAGAACACGTCACGTACTAACCACATTGAGATGTTATTTAAAGGAACAAAAGTCATTCTTAATGGCTGTGCACCAAGCCCATGTAATTATTCATTAGGTAAATTTTCTGGCGAAATAAATAATGAAGCAAAAATCATTTATTTACCTCCTGGCAATCAAGTAGTTACTTTTTCAAAGCTAGGATATATCGCGCGCCAGTTAGCCATTGAAATCGAGCCAGGTGTTGAATTCCAATTAGAAACAATCCATTTAGACCAAATAGAACAGAAAAAAATGACTATTGATCATCGAATGAATTTTCAATTGGGTATTGCTTTTGCTGGAGGAGACTTTCCGTTTGATAAGTATATTTCGTGTTTTGGTTTTGACACAAATTTATCAGCAATCGTAGCCGAATATTTAATTTTCACAGCAGGTGGATCACTTTTCAGCTATGAAGACAATAAAAATCCTACTCCAGCCTATAAAGCAAAAGCTACACAATCGTATTACGGAGCAGGTTTTAACATTGCGAATGTACGCCTACTTTTCTTAGCTAAAAAGAAGAAGTGGGAAATTGAAAACAATTATCCTCACAAGATAAAAGTTTATAGGTTCGAACAACGAGCCATTAAATTAGATATGCCTGTTTCGCAGTATTCACGTTGGTACCTTGAATATAACGAATTTGAAGATTTCAAAGTCAAAAGCCGCACCGAGAACGGGTTCGGCATAGGCATTGGGTTAGAGTTTTAAGAAAAACGTCTTACTTTGAGACTGACATTAATCTCTGGCCTAATCTGCAAGTGCACATTGATAAATTAAATATATAAGGAGATACGGAAAAATGAAAAACAACATTTTAAAAATTGGACTTTTAATTGTTTCATTAATGGGGTGCACATCAAACCCAGCAGCAAAAACTGAGGGCGTAGATTACAAAAAGGTCGTGATTGATTCATCAAATATGGATCAACCAAAACCTGAATGGGTCGCACAAAATAAACTCGGTTGGGAAGACAGCGGTAAACTTAAACTAAAAGGCACATACACTGTTTTAGGTAATCAAAGATTAAATGCATGTTACGAGCTTGCAAAAGTCGAAGCTAAAAAAGCAATGATCACGGGTATCCAAGAAGAAATTAAAGGCTATTTAGATAGCGGAAGCACTGGAATGTCTGAAGATGATCAGATCATTTTCACAGAAAGTGTAACGGCTAAGTATAAAGGTAAAATTCAAGGTTTAAAAAGCACTGAAAACTATTTCGAACGCTTTGTACTTAACCATAATGAACGTGTTGATTGTTTCGTATTAATGGAGATAGATAAGTCAGATTACTTTAAATTAAGAACATCGATCTTAAGTAAAGCCACAGAGCTTGTACCTGAATTGCAAAAGGCTATTACGAATAGACAAATCGAATTCTTTAAAAAAGATGAAGCTGAGTCGAACTAAATGATAAAAATCATTTTATTGGCCTGGACGTCGATGGCTATGATTGGCCAGTCGACGTCACAACCTGATGTTTTTGAAATTCAAGATCGGGCGATGCTTCAAGCAAAGCAGGGTAAATATATTCAAGCATTACAGACTATTGAGAAGGCTATAGAAATTGATCCAAAGATTGCAGAGTTTTACGTCACGCAATCACATGTGTTCGATAAATTAAGGCGCTATCCAGAAGCCATGACCTCAATTAAGAAGGCTCTGCGATTAGAACCAACTCATCGAGCAGCTCTGGTAAATAAAATGATTTTTGCATCTCGAATGAACGACGCCAGTGAATATGTAAAAAGTTATCAGGTGTTTATCAAACACCACAAACTAAAGCCCGATGAAAGTATTTATAAAGAAGTTTATAACGGTATAATAAAAAAAGGAGAATAACGTGAGTCAAAAGAGTGTTTTCATGGATGAGATCTACGATATCTTTGTTCACAGACATCAAAATTTTGATGACGAAGTATCTAAACTCTATAAATCAATCAACGAAAGTTTCGACGGAGAAAAAGAAGAAGCTCTGCAGTACATGATAAAAGCATTTAGCGATGTTAATTCTGGAAGATTATTTGAAGCCTTATTGTCTGTTGATAAAATTGTGACAAATGAACATTTTGATCCACAAATTATATATAACACCCGAAGAATTTATCGAGTTATTTACGATCATTTAGTTGCATTAGCCGCAGCTAATATCAGCGCCCCACAAATTGGCCCTGTGTTTGACGCATTACTTGAACGTGGCCATATAGGTATAGCAATGCAAGCGGTCGCGGCAAATCATTTTGAAGCGATTGGCCAACTAGAACGAGCTCAAAAAATTAGAAATAAAATTACGCAGTTATTTCCAAACTATTTAGAAAATCAATAGGAGAGAATTTATGTCGCACAGTCAAAGCCAAGTCGATTTATACACTGTCTATGAAAAAATGGTCGAATACTTTACGAATGATTCTTGGATTGATTTGATCAAACTTACAGATTCAATTTGTGATGATGTAGATAATATTGACCGAGCAAATCGTGGTTTTTGGTTTCACCGTGCTATCAGCCTTGAATGCACAGGTAAATCGACCGAGGCTATTTTAATTTATAAAATTTTAATGCAGAAGTATCCACTAGAGCCTTTTTATCATAAAAGTTTAATTCAATCGATCGGAAATTTTGAACAAAAGATTGTAGAACGATATTCAACTAAAACCATCGATGAAAGTTTTCTGATTTGTTTAAATTTTTTTGAAACTCATTATTATATTTCTTGGGAGATTCGAAAGATTCAATTTACTTACCTTATTCAAGAAAAGCGATGTCTTGAGGTTTCTAACTTGGCTAATATGTACCTAGACTTAAATCCTTATGATTTTGATTATTTATCTGAGCTTTTTAAGCTGGCGCAGAAGATTTGTGACGACAAACTGCTAAAGCGTATTATTAACATTTGTAGTGAAATTCCAGATCACCATATGGACAAGATTAAGATCGAGAGAATGTTGTTTAACTTCTTTGAGAGTTCTCAAGGTGATGGTTTATGTTAGGATGGTAGTATGCAAAATCAAGCTGAACTGATCGTCAAAGAATCCAGAAATGGCACCTTCAATATTTCAAATTTTGGCTGTACGATCGGCGGTGAACGTGGTGATCAACCATTTCGTATGATCGTGCAAAAAAATGATGGTACAGAAATAGCTCGCTTCGAAAATCTTTTAGCCATTGATTTAGGTGTTAAGACCCTTGGAATCGACTATCAAAGAGATCGCTATAGCATTTCAAAATTTTTCTCGTGGTCAGTTGATGGTCAACATCTTGAAGGAAAGTCAGCGAATGCGCGCGCTCTACTTACAAACTTACCTAGAAAGCAGCAGCCAGTTAATCTGACTTCAGTTAAGAGAACACAAATGGCCACATCTAAAACTGATTGGCCTACGTGGGATCAGCCAGACGATAAACAAATGCATGAAGCCTTAAAAGGTATTACTCCATTTATTCAGTTTATACATCCGAACGTTATTGAACAAGTTGTTGCACATAATTCAAAAATTGCAAATTTAGTTACGCAGATGGCCGATCAGGGAATTCCGGTAGATCGATATTTTTGGGATCAATCACCATGTCTATTTCCGGGTATTCGACGTTTTGTCGGGCAGTCTGACGATATTTATAAACGTAAAGTGGTACCTGCAAGTGGTCGTGCCGAGTTTCAAGCCATATACATTGATGACAATAGTTACCCTAAAGAACTTTGGTCATATATTTGTCGCGGTACAAAGTTTCAAAAGAAAAATCCTGAGGGTTACGAATTCGCTCACTTTTTTATTCATAAAGCCGAATCAGAAATAGGAATTCAACATGAACTTTTGGGAGCAGAAAAATACAATTCAACAATCAGTGGATTTTTTACAAGCGCTGCAGGGTCTGCGTATATTCCAAAGTCTTTAGCAAGAGTCACTGACTTGAACTTAAAAGCTAGAAAGCTGATTCAGCTTAAGTGTGTTGAAATTTATGGAAGCGTTTGTAAAGTTCTTCCTCCTGGTGTTGAACTTAAGATTGAAAGTGACGATTGGAAGACGGCAGATTTTGAGTGGGCGAAGTTCACTGGTGAAAGTGTCGATTCAAGAGTTCAAGATTTTTTGCGATTTCGTGAATCTGAACTTGAACGATTAGTTCTATCGATGGCCAAAGCCGGATAACTTTTATGAAAGAACAAAAGAATAATTCAGAATTAGCTCAAGCCATTGAAGGCTATAATACATTAAAAAAAGATATTCATTACGCCAGTTATTTTAACATGTATCCCGCTGAATTATCAGTTGAAAAACTTATTACTAAAGGCAAAACCAAAATTAAAACCAGTGAAGCTGCATTTAAGACTCCAGCAGAATTTCTATTATGGTGGGTCAATGCCTGGAAGTTACAGCAGGGAAGCTGCTATTATTGCAATTCAAAATTCTCTGATCTGGCTAAATTGATAAATAGTAACCTATTAGCGGTTCGTAAAATTGGATACGGAGTTCGTGGGCCGTTTCCTGAGATCGAAAGACTTGAAAGTACCGATGAGAAAAACATTTACTCGAAAGAAAACTGCGTTCTAGCCTGTTACTACTGCAATAACGATAAAAGTTACGTTTATAGCTCTGTAGACTATAAAAACTATTTCGGCCCGGCCAAGGGGCTTTACATTAAGCAATTGCTTACGAAATTAAAAACCTAATAACCGAATGAATAAAGTGTATACATCAAAAAACAATTACGCGATGATATTTGCAGCAATTAGAAGGGAAATTAATTGTTGCCACTCAACTTTGAAGCATTTCGTCGGTATCTATCGTATGATGTCTTACAGCAGGCAGCAGCAAGCCTAATCGCTTTTGAAGGTGAAGAGCTGTTTAATAACGGCACCCTTATGCGAGAATTTACCGAGCGATTATATAAAAGAACAGGGCTTGATTGGATGCCAAATCGCACAGCTTCTGAAGGCGTCATGTTTAATATCGAAGGTTCGGTTTTTCGTAACAAAGCCCGCGTTTTTACTTCTTTGTATATCGTTGATCCCGAATGTTTAGAAAAAAAAGAAAAGTTAATAATTACAGAATTTGGGCGAGCACTTGGTTTAGGTTATGTGAATGAATCACAGTTTTATGAATTTATAATCACAAGGTTCGAATACCCACACCCAGCTTATGAAGATAACTGGGATGCTTGGACTGAAGCGAAAAAAACTCTTAAGCCTTTGTTATTCATTTTAGATATTCTTTTAGAATTGCACGACTTAGATGACGAAGGCGTTATTACGACCAACGAACTTGCCATGTTTGCTTTTAGTAACTGTGATCAAACAAAGGCCAAAGAGATCGCAAATTCAATTTACAAATCGCGCAAAAGCAAAGCTGATACAACCAGAGAAAAGTCTGATCAGATCGATCGTAAGATTAGCGATTTGTTGGGGTTTCTTTGTATTGCAGGGTTTTGCTATTACGAGGCCAATTCAGTTTGTTTAAATTTAATGGATCGTCATAAAGAAGAAGGCACTTTTTTCTGGGGCAAGCGTGACGGGCAAGATCGCAAACATTTTTTTAAAATGCTTATAAAAAACGGAAAGTGAGATTTAGTTGAAATCAGATAAAAAAAATTCTTTTAACGAAAAGTCTGCATACACTATAACAACAGAACACTTTGACCATTCGATGATATTAAAAGAACTTGAAGTTGCAGCTAGTAATTGTACGCCTGTGATTTTATACGGCCCACCAGGAACAGGTAAAACTAGATTTCTTGGCTTATTTGCAGATGTTTTAACAAAACAAAGTAAATTAGGAAAATTAGAAACAGTGCAGTTTCATAAGAAATTTAGTTATGAAGATTTCATCGAAGGTTTTTCACCTTCAGAAAAAGGTTTCATTAAAAAAGACGGCGTTTTTAAAGGTTTTTGTTCAACACCATCTAAAAGCCCACTGATTGATGTGTTTGTAATTGATGAAATCAATCGTGCTGATCTAGCAACAACTTTTGGTGAAACTTTATTTGCCATTGAAGATCGAGCTAAACGAAGTGTTAAAACATCGCACTTTGGTGATAATTTTTCGATTCCTGAAAATACGATGATCATTGGCACGATGAACACGGCCGATCGAAATATTTCGCAAGTGGATTTTGCTATTCGCCGTCGTTTTAAATTTATTCCGGTATTTCCAGATACGAGTGCACTTAAAGAATGGATTTCTAAATTAGGTTTAGAAAACGAAAATTTCAGCATCGATGAATATTGTCTATTTTTTGAAAAAATTAACCAAAGAATTCGTAATAACCCGCTTCTAGGTGCACACATGCAGCTAGGTCAGTCATTATTTGTACCAATAAATTCTGCAGGCCCTGTGCCTGTACAAATTCTAACGGCGAACTTTTCTGAAGTCATTGTGCCGCAGTTAGAAGCTTACTTTGGCTTTGGCAATAAACGCGAACTGAGTTCGTTGTTAAATCCACAAATTAGTGAAAGCTATTTACGTAATCGCCGCTTAGGAATTGAAGAGTTCAGCGCTTTTGTCAGAGAAACAGCCAATGAAAAGTGATGACGACCGATCTGGTGTAAAACCAAATATCACATTATCGTTAGGCAAAGAGATTTCAATTGATGGTTTAATTGAATTCGGTCTTGATACGGCAACGATTGAAGCTGAATTAAAAGATATGTTTCTAGAAGCCTATCGCATGTTTGGTGTTCGCCCATTTTCATTTTTCTTTGATACCAATGGCGAAATGAAATTACGCGCTGAAAGTTCAATTGGTTTTTTAAGCGGTCGGTTATTTGATATCGTACTGCAATCAAAAATTGATAACTTCGATTTAGGTAAAGCTTTATTAATGGCGCAATATTGTAAATCAGGAGCGTTAAAAGTTTCATCAAGCAAAGTCAGATCACAAATCGATGTTGATTCTGAATACACGGTTTTTGATTTGATGGGGTTTTCTCTTGTTGAAGTTGTGAATGACATCATAAAAAATGGCATAGCTAAATCATTTAAAGATGTTTTACATATTACGAATAGAAAAAGTGGCACAATTGATTTTCAAAATTGGATCAATAGGGGGCTTTTACCACCGCCTTCAAAAACCGATATTGAATCTGATTATAATATTCTTCCGAATAGATTAATTATCGCAGCTTTAAAATCTGTTCTTGATTTCACTAAGAACAGTAAACTTTCTGGGTTAATAAGATCGAATATTATGAACTTTGAAGGGTGCGATGGTCAGGTTGATAGTTATGAGATCGACAACTTTAAAATTCATCATTTTAATATTCCAAGACGTGATTATGAAAGTGCACTGAGTTTAAGTTTAGCTATTTTAAGAAAAAAAGCGGTATCGTTTTTAGAGGGTGAAGTTAATTTACCAAGTGCACTCGTTGACTTGAATGTTGTTTTTGAAGAATTTTGCTCGCTTCAAATAAGTGAACTTTTAAATCCTGAAATGTATGAAGTTAAGTTACAGCCCGAATACGACCATCCAATATCGCCTGAGATCGGTGGGTATTTTTCTCCGGATATTACGATTCGAAATAAAAAAAACAAGAAGATGATCGTTTTGGATGTGAAAAATAAGTATAAGGTTAATAGTGATGGCGATCAGGTGATAGCCAACGCAGATTTGTTTCAGCTTAGTTATTACGCAGCATCGTTAGGTGCAAAAAGTGCTGTGCTTTTATACCCATCGGTAAACCCTAAGGTCGAATACCCAGTTAAAGCCTCAGAATCTGAAGCAGCCTATGCTAATAAGGTTTTAAAGTATTATGCCACCGAGCAAGGCGCTGGTTTTTCGATCAAAAACCCAACTGATGAATCTCTGAAATTATATAAATATCAAATTGATTTAGGTGGCTCTTTGCAAAATACTATCAGGTCACTGGCGGGTATTTGCCTGTTCATTGAAAGCGTGAGGGATTAATTTGAAAAAAACTGTAATTTCACTATTCACTGGTGGCGGCGGACTTGATCTAGGGTTCGAGGCGGCTGGCTTTGAAGTTAAGTTAGCAGTTGATACCATGCCCGAGTCTATTGATACGTTGAAATTGAATTTTCCAAACCTTGCAGTTTTAGGCCCTAATGATGCGGGTGATGTTACACAGCTTGAAGGTAAAGATTTACTAAAAGCCGCAAAACTTAAAGTGGGTGAGTGCGATGTCATGATTGGCGGGCCACCATGTCAGCCTTTTAGTATGGCGGCGGCTCAACGCTTTTGGAAAAGTGATGAAAAATTTAAACGCAAAGGTTTTGAATGCGAAGACAAGGGTCAGCTTGTTTTTCATTACGCAAGATTAATTAAAGAAGTTAGACCCAAAGTATTTTTAATTGAAAATGTTCCGGGTATTTTATCGATCGACGGTGGTTCTGGAATTTCAGTAGTATACGAAATGCTTGAAAAAGAAGGCTATACGATTTCAAAACCCTTTGTGGTCGACGCAAAATCATACGGCGTACCGCAAAGCCGAAAACGTGCTTTCGTAGTAGGTACGTTAAATGAGAAGGTTGTAAATAAACCTGAACCAACACATGCACTGAACCCAGATTTATTACATTTACCGTATGCCACTGTGGCGCAAGCCCTTTACGGTATGTCGAACAAATTACCAAACTCAGAAACTCGTGAGCATAAAGCTGATTCGATCATGCGCTATAAAACATTAAAGTTTGGCGAGCGCGAACAACTAGGCCGCGTAGATCGTTTAGACCCCTTAAAGCCCAGCAAGACTGTTATAGCTGGTGGATCAAATGGTGGTGGTCGATCACATTTACATCCGTACGAAGCTCGTACAATGTCGGTGCGTGAATGTGCACGTCTACAAACATTTCCTGATGATTATAAATTTTTAGGTAAGAACGGTAGACAGTTTACTCAAGTTGGTAATGCAGTACCACCTTTGTTAGCCGAAGTTATGGCTCGTCAGATTTCAAAAGATGTCTTTGGCAAAGTTGTTAAAGGTGATTTGCAATTTGCTGTGAAAATATTTGATGCAGAAGAAGCTAATAAATTTCTTAAGGCGAAATCTATTTTAGAACATAAGCAGCTTGTTTATAACGACATTAAGAAAAGTGATGATGTTAAAGTGTTGAAGAGAAGTAGAAGCGCTGACGTTGAGTTGTAGCAATAATTAGGTCTTATTTTTTCTTGCCATATTTTTTAGTTTTATCTGCTACTTTTAAAGAAGAAATCTTTTTGATTTGATATTTTTCTTCAACATTAATTTTCAATAGATCTTGAAAGTACTGCCTTGTTTCAGCATCTTCACTAAAAATATAACAACCCTTCATCCCGCGTGTCATGAGGGTTCGATAAGTATTTTTGATAATCTCATCAGCTAGTTTTTTTGCTCCTAACATATTGGTACTAGCCATTTTTTTGATGCCCTTTAGTGACTGATCAGTTTTTGCACGAGCTTGGTAGCTAGTGATTATTTTTTTATTTCTAACTATTAGATCAGGACCGATAATTACACCGACATAATCAAGTTCTAGTCCCTGACAAGTATGGATACAGCCGATTTCATTGATAGAATCTTTTTTAATAACCCAAAGCATGACTGCCTCAGCTAAGTTCCATTTCATAGCAAATTTAAAATCAGGAAATGTAATATCGAATGATTTCGGTGATTTTTTAGAAATCCAATCCCAACAGTAACCAGCTACTAGACGGGCTTTGTTATTTGTATTTTTTGATTTGATCGCATCGAACATTTTAGATGGATTGTCGAAAACCTTAAAATCATAATTTAAGTCATTAATAGTTAAGTTAGCGGTCGGGCGAATATCAAGAGAGTTATCTAACCAGGCAATGTAGCCATCTGAACCGTTACAACGAAACTGCGATTCAAGTTTTAATTCGATAACATTAGCACCTTGTGATTTTGCAAAATTTAGAATTTCACTTTTGCGTCCAATATCATGAATTGTAACTCTTTGGTCTTCGTCGATTAGGAAAACTGTAGTTTTTGCGGCCGAAATAAGTTCTTTGATTTGGTTTTCGCCTTGATTTCGAAATAAGCCCGACTTTTCATTAAGTCGGTGAGCTTCGTCTACTATCAGCATATCAAATTCATTTGGTTTTGATGTTGTAAATGAGCCAGAGCCTACAAACAGGTTTGCTATTTGTGTCTTTTTCATCGTGCCACTAAGTTTAGATTGGTAAACTTCTCTCGGTGCAGAGTTTTTAGATACGTATTGAACTAATTTTCCACGTTTAGTGGCTTCAACTAGTAGATTAATTGCAAGTACAGTTTTTCCCGTACCTGGGCCACCTTCGATAACAATTACGTTATTTTGCTTATTCTTCGAGAGTGATTTTAAACATATTTCGTAAGCTATTTTTTGTTCGTCAATGAGAACAAACTCTGGATTACCTTTTAATAGGCCGACAAGGTGGTCAGCAAGTTGCTTTGACGGGCGAATTTTACCGTTATCGATTCGATAAAGAATATTTTTCGTATCACCATGTTTAATATATTTTTTAATAAACTCTCTAAGTTTCGCGATATCTTCTTTTAAAAATAGAGGAGCTCGGTCAATGTCTTCTTGGTAAAACTCATTATCAATTATGCCATCACTTTTGTAATTATGAAGGTAAGCGCACGGTAAAAGTTGAATTTTATCATCTTGCACGGTTTCATTGTAATCTTGAATGATTCTAGAATAAGACCATGCCTGATAGCAGGGATGAACACTTTCAGCTTTACCATGAGCAAATTGAACTCGAACCGTAGATGGGATATCAGTTGGTTCGATCACGCTCCATTGTTTAAGTTCGATGATGACAACAGATTCTTCTTTTTTTTCATTTAAACCTGAAATGACAAAATCGATACGTTTTGCAGAATTTGGAATGTGATATTCAATAGAGATACCTGCATTGTCAGGAATATCTTGAACACCACGTAATGCGCGGTCCATGTAGGGTAAAGAGTTTTTCCAAGATAGGATTTCGTTTTTACCGATACTTTTGCCAGTTCTAGTTTGAATTAATCGAAGAATTTTTTCTTCGATATCGCCAGAGTCCATGTCATTTAAAAATTCTTTTTTATCAGATGAATATACAATCATTATTCGTTGTATTTCTTGTTCGAACCTTTAGCGGTTTCAACAGGATACTTTTCAGCATTTAATTTCATTTTTGCATCAACGGCTTTTGAAAGGTCGATATTATTTTTTTGTGCAAAACGAAGTACAAAAAAGAAAACATCAGCCAGTTCATGTTGGACCTTATTTTTAAATTCTTCAGTTGTAAGCTTTTTTTCAATTTCTAAGTCAGTTTTAAATCTAAATAAATCTAAGAGTTCGTTAGCTTCGGTTGAAATTCCAATCGCCAAATCCTTAGGTGGGTGAAATTGATCCCAATCTCGTTCTGAACAGAATTTTTCGATCTGGTTTTTAAGCTGCTGTAAAGTAATAGTTGAGTCCATAACATATTGGACTATTTAAGCTGTATTCCGGTCAATTTAGATAAGGTGGGTACCGCATTGTGCCTAAGAGTCGAGTGATATACGTAGAGAATGTTAAACGCACGGGATTTGGCAGCGTTGAGACTCATTCAGCGAATGGATATTTGATCGATCAGTTTTTACAGGATAGTACGAATTTAAGAACTGATCAGTACGGTGGTTCGATTGAAAATCGTTCGCGTTTTTTATTAGAGATAGTTGATGCTACGATTTCTGTTTTCGGGGCTTCGCGTGTGGGATTGCATTTGTCTCCGCCTTGTGATTCGCATGAATGAAATATTCTGATCCTAAGGCTTTGTTTGGATATGTGGCTGAAGGATTGGGAAAACGTAAGATTGCGTTTATTTTTACGCGTGGGTATCTGGGTGATGATAGTGTTACGCCTTTGATGAAAACAGCGCTTTGGCGGGCCGGTGATTGGTAATGAGAAGTTAACTCTTCCGCAAGCGGAGGAGCTGTTGTTGTATGGTCGTGTTGACGCGATTTCTTTTGGTAAGGCGTATATTGCGAATCCTGATTTGGTTGAGCGGGTGGCTGCTGGTGTTGAGTTGAATCAGGTGGAAATGAAGACGATTTATGCTGAGGGTGCGATTGGGTATACGGATTATCCAGTTTTAAATCAGTAATTTTTTATAATAAGCAGTTGTTGCGCTTCAGCATTTCGTAATAGTTAACTTGTGACTCAAGAATAAAACTTATTATTGCTAAATGACTTATTTATTATGAAAAGCTCTAAATTCCGCTATAGTTATGGCTAACGGGGGAATTTGTGAGTAAAAATATTTTGATTTTTTCAGATGGTACGGGGCAAAAAGCTGGAATTAGTTCAGAAGAGAGACAAACAAATGTATTTAAAATTTACAGATCTGTTCGATGTGGTCCTGACTCGCCAATAGATCCAGCTCAGCAAGTTTCTTTTTATGATCCAGGAATCGGAACTCTGCCTGAAGGTTTGGGTTATATCGAAGGATTGTGGCGAAAGATTTATAACCTAATCAGCCAAGCTACAGGTTACGGAATTACATTAAATATTATAGAATGTTACAGCCAAATTATTCAATTATGGCGGCCTGGTGATCGTATCTATTTAGTTGGTTTTAGTCGTGGTGCTTACACTGTTAGATGCGTAGCTGCAGTGCTTTCAATGTGTGGTGTTCCTACTAGGCTCTCAAAAGATGTGCCGATGAAATATGATGAAAAGACTGCGAGAAAATTAGCAAAAGAAGCTGTTAAGAAAGTATATCAGCATGTTAGTTCTCCGAAAGATGAAAAGTATTTACCACAAAGAAATATTTTAGCTAAACAGTATCGAGATAAGTATGCATCAGGTGATTTTGAAAAATCTAATGCAGCACCTTATTTTATAGGTGTTTTTGACACTGTGGCTGCATTAATGAATAAAACCATGATGTTTGGATTAGCATTTTTTATTTTGGTTTTAATTGGTGGATTAAGCCTAATTTCTTCAAAATCGATTGAAATTTCTTTCTGGTGTGCATTTGGTTGGATTGCTGCATTGTCAGTGGTTGGCGTTGTGAGTGCATTGTTACTGAATAATTTGAAATTTTCTTTCAAATTGCCTGGTTACAGTTTTTTTCAAACTTTACATTGTAACCCTGCGCAGATTCAGTTTTATGATAATGAGCTAAACTCGAATATTCAATTTGCTCGCCACGCAATTGCAATTGATGAACATCGAGCAAGTTTTGATAGAGTACCATGGGGTAGTAAGTCAGAAAAAGTGCCAGAACGTGCAGGTCATATCTCATGGCTAAAGCAAGTCTGGTTCGCGGGAAATCATTCAGATATAGGCGGAAGCTATTCTGAAAATGAATCAGGTTTATCTAACATCTCACTTAAGTGGATGGCGGACGAAATGAAGACATTGCCCCATCCCCCAGTTTTTAATGCTAATGTTTTCAATGTTCACCCTGACCCTTTGGCGATTCAACATGACGAATTGAAGTCGAGTATTATCTTTCGCTTAACGAGTTTTTTCATTAAAAAGTTTGTAAGACTGATTGACCCTGAAGCTATGCTTCATCCGTCTGTAGAGCTTAGAATTTTATCTGATGGAGTCATACATTTCGCAGAAAAGCGATTGTATAGACCCGATAATCTGAAGTTGCATAAAAAGGTGAAACATTTCTTTGGCTAAAACTGTCGGGAGATTTATTTGTTATTGTTCTAGCGGTATTTGGTAATTACGACTTTTGAAACACATTTAATAATTAGGAATGTCTTCATTTGAAACGTGAGTAATCCTACTTTGAACCAAATAAAAATTTATTTTAGTCAGTAGGTTGTTTTGCCGATTCTGATAGGCCGAAAATTATTAATGCAAAAAAGAGAATTACCGAAACCCAACAGGCTCAGTATTTTTAATTTTTTGAGTAAAGAGGATGAGTGAGTAATTCAATTTTTATAAATATGGCGTTGCTTGAAACTATAAGAGCTAGAAATTCTGGCTATTTTGTAGATCATTTCATAAATTTTTTGTGCGTAGCAACTCACGCCAACAATATTGAAGTTTTATCTGTTGATGAATGTCAAAAATTACTAGAAAGGGAGTTTGGCTTCAATATCCCCCAAGCATCAATTGCTTTAATTTTAAACCGTGCCACGAAAAAGGAAATTTTTCAGAAGATAGACCAAAAGTACTCACCAAAAATGGAAAAAATTTCTCAAATCGCAACTAAGTTTAATAATCAGAAAGAGAGCCTAATAACCCAACAGAAGAAGCTTATAAAAACTTTTATTGAGTTTGCAAAAAATAATCATTCTTTGGAGCTTAACTCAGAAGATGCAGAAAAGCTGTTATTAAGTTTTTTTAAAAAGTATCAGTATGAGCTCACGATCCGGGATAGTTCTGCAATTCGAATTGCTGATACTGTTGAAGTAAAAAATCCAGAATATTTAGTAAGTTTATTTGTAACTGAAAACTATAGAGAAAAAACGGAAGTTAGTAGTATTATTGAAACTATCACGAAAGGTTATTTCGTCGCTAATTTTATTAATATTCGCGGGACAGAAACTGATACTAACAACTTAAGAGGCTTAACGGTCATTCTAGACACGCCAATTCTAATGGGCCTTACTGACTTCAATGGTAAATTGCGACGTGATGCATGTGTTGAAATGATTAAGCTTGGGAATTCATTGGGAGTTAAATTTATTGTATTTGAGCATATTTTTGACGAATGGGAGTCTATATTTTTCGCTTGGTCAAATGATTTAAGAAGCAATAATCTAAAAGCATTTAATGCTTCCACGTTAGCATTGTTAAATGCAAGGCGTATTGATTCTGCTGCAATTGAAACGATGATACCTAGATTGAGATCAAAGTTAGATTCCATGGGTATTAAAATAATTGATCGACCAGATATCAATCCCAAATTCTCAATAGATGAAGTTGGATTGAAAGATCATTTATTGTCGGTGGGTCTTTTTGATACGAATGGCAGGTTAGAAAGAGATGTAAAGACTGTTGGTGGCATAGCGCAAATGCGAAAAGGCCGTGCACGAATGGCACTTCATGAAGAACCAACTGTTTTTGTTACTACTAATTATGCCCTAATTAGAGAGATTAATAACTTTATGGGTGTTGATATTTCTGATCGCTCTATTCAAGTGGTTAACAGTGATGTTTGGCTTACAAATTTGTGCTGGATGGTTAGTCCTGATGTTTTCCCGGAACTTCCACATCAATACATGATCGCAAATTGTTACGGGGCAATGAATGCAGACGATCGGTTTTGGGAGAGTTTTTTGGTTCGTCTTAGAAGACTAAAATCCGAAAACAAGATTTCGGCCGATGATTATAAATTGGTACGATATGAAGTAGACTTGAAAGTTTGCATCAAGGAAATGTCAATTAAAGTAGGCACGGAATTTTCTGATGAAGCGGCGCTCGATGCCGTTAAGGAAACAAAAAATAAAATATTAAATCAGAAAACCGAAGAAATTAATACGCTGATTCAGAAACAACAAAAATCAGAGGAACGAATAAATTTAATTTCCGACGGAATAGCTACTTTCGCAACAGGTTCGATAATGATAATGGTGTCAGGATTATTTTTATATTTTTCTTATCTATGTTGGAAAAATCAAAGTGATTTAGTTTGGGCGGGAGCATCGAGTGGTTTTGCACTCTGTTGTTTATGGTTTGATGTTTCCTTATATAACAGGAGCGCAGGTATTAAGTTAAAATTAGCTAATTGGATTAAGAGAAAGCTTAAAGAATTCTTTTCTATTTCTTAATTCTCTTTAAGTTTTGAGTTTAAGAATTCTTGGAAAATTTCCGAGTTGATCGTTATTACTTCACTAGTCATTTCACCTGGAACTTCTTTATCCAGCAGTATGATAGGCTCAACTTTTACTAAGTATGAGCTGGATTCTACCCAGCTTGCTTTGTTTTTTATTTTAGATGCGAAACCTTCAGTATCGTCAGAACTTATTTTAGAAATTACATTTCTCAGCGACTGTAGATGAAGTGGGGAACGAAGGACTTTGCAGTCTATTATGAAGCTTATATCTAGCTGTGGATGGTGGGCTAAAACATCTATCTGCCCTGGGCAGGATATGTTTGTCATGCTTTGAATATTAATTTCATTTTTTTGATTTATCCATACGCCATTTTCAGTTACTTCGCCCGCTAAAAATCCTCTTGCTCTTAAGTCGTTGATAACGTTGTTTTCATATGGTTTTGAAATATATTTTTCGAACGCTGAGGACGGCACACTAGCGCCACCTGTTTCTGTGTATTTCATTATTGAAGATTCAATAAACCAATTAATAGATTCCAGCATGCTAAAATATGAACAAACGAATAAAGATGGTCTTTTGGAAATTCGTAAAATTGGTCTTTCGACAATCATGTTAGTAGCCCAAAACGAAATACGCGACTGATACCAGCTGGTGTTCCAGAAGATACTTTCTAATGCCTTTTGATTTAATTTAACATTTGTACTATTCAACTTTGTAACTACATCGCTTAATATACAAATACCTAAAGGATTTTCTGAAACATGACTACGAGTGTAATGGGCTATTTGAAGTAGATGTAGACGCAGATGGAGATTAATCCAAAAATACTCTGCCTTTTTTAAAGAAATTTCAGACAAGATAGTATCTTTAAATTCCGGTATTTGAGATGGATCGCCTCCTGAGACGATGTATGCAACATTGTCATAAGCATTTTTATTGGTTGTAATTAAAGAAGTCGCATCTTTAAGAGTTCTAAAGCTCTTACCCCGAAGTTTTTTTGAGTTCACAAACGATATTACTGATCGATCCAATTTATTTTCAGGATCTAAACTATGAAGCGTGAAGTATAGGGGTCCGTCGCCAAAACTTTGTTGCAACATGTTTATTATATACAGCTGTTCACAAATTGCAGCTAATTGTATAATTTCAATCAGGAGTTCTATAGATCTATTATTGTGTAGAGTGGAATCTGAAATCGCATTTGGCCAAATATGCGCCATAGCTGATTTAATTGAAGTACCTAGCCATGAAGGATTGAGATCGCCGCTCGAATAGTATTCATCTACTGTCTGGAGTAGGATCGGTAGTGCGATATGAGGGTCCATTTGAGCAGTTAAGTTTTTAAAAATCATCAAGCAGCGTTGGTATTTTTCTTGAGTTGCTGAAGCTGAAATTAGGTGGACATCATCTACATCAGAGATTCCAAATATTTTTTTAATATGAATTTGGTTATAGCAATCTGCTTCAGTTAATTTTAAAAGCCGTTGGGAACCATTCTGAGCTTGCTGATAAAGTCTAGAGCTATCAAAGATTGCATTTTTTCGATTCATGAATTTCACCCAAACATTATTGAAAAATTATTTCTCAATACTTCTCGGAGGACTCAACTTGTAACTAAATAACAATTTATTTTTAACTTTAAATAGTGAATTGGTTTGTCGCCGTGCAATTGCAACTTAATTACCACTCCCCAAAACTAATACCCACCACCATCATCGTCATAATCATCACGCGGATCATATCCACCATCATCACGACGAACAGGTCCAACCCAACCCTCAGGCATTCCACCAAAGCGCCAGTAATACAATTCCTCAACCTCAAGACGAGCCCACTCCATCTGTTTTAAAAACTTCAAACTCGATTTCAAGCTCGGGTTCTCATTAAAACAACGAATATAAATCTTCTGACCAAGTTCAGCCCAGCCATACTCTTCAACAAGAGCACGAACCATCGACTCTAGATTAACTCCAGCCGGAGGATATTTATTAAAACGTTTCTTAGGTAATTTACGATCTGAATCTGAGAAGTCTGACATATAAAACTATGTTTCTAAAAGAGAAGAAAAATTTGGATGGGGTAGTGAACATTCGGCTAACCCATTGAAATAACTAGGGACTGATTAAGAAATACTACAAAACATTACAACTAGGCAAGTCAATTTCCTCAGCAGTTCTTAATAAGGGTCCAGTTACTAAAACAGACCATACTCTTCTTTGACGTCTTCCAAAAATTAGACAAAATAAGACATGGACCTAAATAAAATCGTATTGTGTTTCGGTATTTTTCTTTCAATCCAATCACCCACAGTTTTTGCGTCCGCAAGTTTTACCCAATCGAGTGAATCAAAGCTACCTCAGTGGGTGCAAGCTAAAATTGATTCCAAAGTGCCCCTAGAGAACATCGAAAAGTACGAGTTCAAAAAGGCTACAGTTTATCTCATCCAAACAGTTTGCTGTGATTATGGGAATCGTGAGTTGTATGACGAGAAGGGCAAGCTGATTTGTGAGTTGGAAGAAAGCTTTGCTGGGCTTAACGATTCGAAGTGTCCTGGGTTCGTTGAGGACGGTGAGTGGATTGCTTCCGTTTATAAAAAGCCACTGACCGGTGATCAGGCTAAATTCCACGCTGAAATGGAAAAAGAAGCGAATGCGGCTCAAAAAGTAATTTTGACAGAAGAGTCTTATGGTCCGATTAAATTCGGGTCAAAGTTATCTGCGATTGAAAAATCAATCGGTCAAAAAGCATGGCTTCACCCTTATGAAGGATATAATGACAAATGTAGATATGTGTCGTTCGAGAAGTATGGAGCTGTGGATGTTAAAGTGGAGAAGGGTATTGTTACTAGAGTAGATGCATCGAGATTTCATTGGGTGACCACCTCGCTTGGAATCGGTGCTGGGATGCGATTATCCGACGTGGAGGCGAAATTTCCTAATATGAAGGTGATACCTAGTGCGCAGGATAAAAAGGTTCAATATGTGGTCTTTGATTCTAAGGATAAAAAGAGGGCAATTATTTTTACCGTAAGAAAAGGAAGGTTTGAGGATGTTCGTGCTGGGACACGGCCTTCTGTTGATAGCCAGAATAGGTGTAAACCGTAGAGCCGTAATTTTTCACTTTGCGATGATAAAGCGGAACTGGTCTTTCTATGTTATTGCTTTACCAACTTGGCGATATTGGCCTATTCAATAGCCTCAACCCCAAGAATTTCGGTTAATGTGCGAACAATTTTAATTTCATTTTTTTCCGCGATCTTCCTGCAAGATTTCGGGAACAAATATGCAAAAAAAATAAAAAAGAGTGAAAATATAATACCTGTTTCTGAGTTCTGCCAATTTCCTTTGCCGGTTATCAAGTGATAGGTCGAACCTAACAATATAATAAGGCTGCCCCCAAGGGCACCAGTCATCCAAATTATGAGGAATAAAAATACATGAAGTCTTAATCGAAAATATATCGTAACTTCTGATCCACTCGTAGTGGCTATAACTTTACCAATGCCAATATGTTCAAATGCATTTCCAGACATACCTATCCCACCGAATCCTGAACATCTTAAAGAAAATTTTTGACCTGATGTTGATGCGGTTACAAGTTGACCACCTGAGCCGAAAAGTCGATGACTGGGTAAGTTCCCAATGCCTACAATAACTTGCTCTGGCGTAAGCTTGCTATTCCACTTTAATTGTTTGCCAACAAAAAAATTGAGTATCGGGATCTTACTTGGATTCATCTATCGCACCATTCTGGCATCTTTTAGAATACCCATCACTGCCCAAGTGCCTTGCGCGAATTGCATTAACAATCCAAAAAGCATAAAATAAAAGATTTTGGATATTCCCAAAAAGGTGCCGAAGGGTTTTTCAAATTCCTTTCCCCAGTTTGACTTGAAAACAAAATAGAAAAATAGAATAGCAAAAACTCCACTAGCAATTTTTAAAAGGGAAATCTGAATTTTACCTTCACTAGCGCGGGTTTCATTTACCTTAAACTTAATTATTGGAAAATTTTGAAAATGCATAAACGATTTTGGAAGACAAAATAAGTCATTATTCGAATTTGAACTTAATCGAAATTCAGGAATCGCTTTTAGTTTGTTCAAATCTAAAATTTCTAATTTTCCTGGCAACTTGAAAATCGTAATTGACCTGTTTAAATACGACAATTTGGCTTTTCGAACGAGCCAATAATCTAAAATGAAGCATATTAAAGTAAGAATCCAAAAAATAAACGATTCGACGGTCATCATTTTCGAAAACTGTTCAACGTAAAAATTCATTGTTTCCTCTGTTGTTACTTAATTAATTAAAGATTCAGCTTTTTTCATAGCGTCATCTTCCTCTGAAATTAAAATCTTTGGTGTGTATCCCTTACGCTCAACATTTCGTTTATCAAAGTATTCAAGGTAGGCAGTAGGCAATAAAACATTGATAGAGCTTGCTGGTAAGGTCAATAAGACCGGATTACTATACTTAGTTGCACCTAAGGTTTGATTGCCAATCGAAGTGGCGTAGGGATGCATTTCAAGCGCATCCAACATTAATTCGCAAGATGAAGCACAGTAGTTATCCACCAAGATAAAAATTGGTTTAGCAAATCCATTTTTTTCAATTTGCATTTCATCTTTAATCGTATCGTTTTGTTCTTCGCGTGAAGCATCGATTACAATAGGTTCTTTAAGATACTTTTCTAGGTTAGATGCGTATTCGTTTCCAAGATCTTGTTCATTTAAAAGATTTAAACTTAGTTTGTAGATAGGTCGATTATACCATTCACGATATTTAGAAATTGGCATATGGTAGTATTGAATTAATTTATCTTCTCTGAAGTTTTCGCCCCATAAAACTGCGCCAATTTTTAACGGCATATCTTGATATCCGCCAGTATTTTCTCGTAAGTCGAATATTAAATAATCTGCAGTCTTAGATTTCTCAATTAACTCATTTATAATATTTTGCTTTGCAATTGGGTCCACGATCATAAAAGTGGGGATCGTAACTATGAGGGTCTTTTTACCTTTGATAGTTTTTTCTGTAAATTGAGTATCGTCTTTAGACTTTGCTTCATCTGGTAATGACGCCATTGTTCGATTCAGTCGATATTTAACTTTACCTGGTAAAACCGCTTGTAAATGACCGTCAGGGAATTTTTTCAGAGCCGCATCGATTTTTTGATAAAAAGCCCATTCACCTAAAGGTTCTGTTTTAATTTTATTAAGATTATCGACAAGTATTTTGTAATTTTCCGGATCACCTTGTTTGCCGGCATAAACTTCATCTAATGTGCCGACTAGCAAATCAATATCACTTGAAATTTGCGATTGCGGTAATGGTTTTTCATCGATGACTGGTTTTGATTTTTGAAAGTAGCGTTGATAGGCGAATGGTGATGAAATCAACACGACTAAAAAAAATACTATATAAAGTCTTTTCATGAAGTATCTATCGGATGATTAGATAATGTTTATAAGTGAAATTTTATTTATATTTTTTCTTAATGAGAAAAATTTGGATGGGGTAGGAGGACTTGAACCTCCGAATGATAGAATCAAAATCTATTGCCTTACCAACTTGGCGATACCCCAACTGTCGAATGACGTGATCCACAAGTTAAATAAAAACCTCAGCTAACGCAACAAAAAATAAAGCCCAAACTTAACTGAATAAGCTTGGGCTGTGTGTTCTGTGGGATGTATCTGGAAAGTTTTTCGAGCAGGGTCTTTCTTTTTACTTGTGTCGTACTTAGTTGCTATATTTCTGACCACATCGAAACTTGGAATTCTCCCCCTATTGCATGCCTATCGGGCGACTTTAGTGATTCTTTCGAGCCACTGACGTAACGAATACGCTTAATCGTCACCCTGATAAGTATGCGGAGTTTTCTGCCGTTTTAACGTGGTCAAAGTTTCTCCCATAGAACGTAGCTCATTTTCATAAGCCTCAAATACTAAATTTTCAATCGTTTCTCGTGTTTCTTGATTTAACGGATGCGCTATATCACGAAACTGACCATCCTTACGCTTTTTGCTGGGCATAGCCACAAACAAACCGCCAGGGCCTTGGATGACCTTTAGATCGCGCACAACGAAACAATTTTCGATCGTGATCGTTACATACGCCTTTAGCCTGTCTTCGTTGACCGGAAAGATTTTTACTTCTGTGATTTTCATGGTGCCTCTCTTAATGCCGTATTAGTGTCATCGCCTAGGCGATGCGTACTGTATCTACGTCTAGTATCGGGACCATGGTCGTGCGACTTTAAACAAAATAACACGGTGAGATGAAAATCTTGAGGCAGGTGGGGAGAGTTGTATCAATTTTGAACAGTAAACTGATTTTATTTAAGTTCCCTCTGGAAAAAGGGAACATAATTTTTATTTGTCGAGCGTAAGCGAGCTTACTTTAAGTCGAAAGTAATTGCAGTAATTCCGCGGCCGCGGGCCACACGAATTGTATTCGTCCCTTTTTTAAGGGCCTTTATCGCTTGTTCAGCGCTTGAAGGTTCAACCTTGTTAATACCCAAAATCACATCGCCTACGCGAAGGCCGATCGTGCTTGCGATTGATCCGCGATCAATCCAAGTGATCATCGGATTTTTCACAGACTGTTCGATATTGTAATCTTGTCTTAAGCCTTCGGTTAAATTAGAAATTTTAATTCCGAAATTATACGGAGTATTTGCATTCGAAGAAGGTTTTTTTTCTTCATCTGGCTCTTTCGCATTTTCAGTATTTTGCCAAAGGCTTGAAAGTTTTTTCTGATCAGGGCGTTCGTCGATTGTGACATTGAAATCTAAAGTTTTATCATTACGTAAAACTTTAAACTTTGCTTTTTTGCCTGGTTCAAGATCGGAAATTGTATTCATTAAATCTTGAGCGTCGTGAAGTTTTTTGCCGTTGATTTCAGTGATGATATCGTAAACTTTCATTCCGGCTTTTTTAGCAGGGCCGTTGCCTAAAGCTAAGATCGCACCACCACGGTATTCATCCATACCCATTGCTAGTGCAGCACGGTAATCTAATTCACCCGGTTGAATACCGATATAACCTTTAGATAACGAACCATTTTTTTCTAACATCGGAATAATTTTTTTAACTTCATCAATCGGAATCGCAAACCCAATACCTTGGGCTCTGGCATCGATCGCAGAATTCACACCGATCACAAAACCTTTTGAATTCACTAATGGCCCGCCTGAATTACCCGGGTTAATCGAAGCATCAGTTTGAATTAACGGAAATTTATTAATCTCGTTAATTGATCGGCCTTTTGATGAGATAATTCCTTTAGTCATTGAATGCCCGTGGCCAAAGGGGTTTCCGAATGCAGCCACCCATTCTCCGATTTGCGCGTCATCTGATGTGCCCATCGCCGCGACTGTTAATTTTGAATCTGGTTTGATTTTAATTAGTGCGATGTCTGAACGTGAATCACGGCCGATGACTTCGGCTTTATAAGTTTTTTCATCGTTCTCGGTTAATTGCACTTCGATCACGTCTGCGTTTTCAATCACGTGATTATTTGTAACAATGAGACCATCTTCTCTGATGATGAATCCTGTGCCGAGGCCCATGCGTTGGGGTTTGCCAGCTTGTGGTTCTGGGCGTTGCGGGATTCCGTAGAATTGCTCTAACATTTCTTGCATTGGGTCGCGGTACTGTCGGCCGCGTGGAATCACTGATGTTGAGATATTTACGACTGAAGGGTTGATTGCTTTTGCGAGCTCAACGAAAAGATTTGCTGGTAAGGGTTCGCCGAGTTTTAGGGCGGGTGGAGTTTTTTGGAAGGACTGTGCGGTGACTGAGTTGTTTTGGAAAAATGCGAACGCAGATGTTAACAGAACGATTGCTAAAGTTAATTTTTTCATAACTTAATTCCTCTCTCTATAAATGAAGCTCGCATCCTGCTGTAGCTTCTGACGGCTTCCTGCCGTCAGACCTTGGGGGCTGACAGCCGGGGAAGTTTCTTTGGAGACTACTTTAATGCTATAAATTTATTTTTCAAATCTGTAATTACTGCGTCTAAGAAATTTGTTTCATCAGCCGTTAAGTTATTTTTTGTTTTATCTTTTAGTAGTGTTAACAAGTCGATATTGAATCTTGCTAGTGGTTTATCTACTTCTGTTTTGCCAGTTTGAGGGTCTGCTTGCAAACCCATGGCCATTGCTGCAGATGAGCCGATTGACATAATTAAAACTGTGAACGTAGCTTCCATGTTATCCATATTAAAACCTTTTAATTTCTATTGAAGAGTTTTTTAATCTCTTTGTTTTATCCTAATTTTACAAACCCACTGAGTAACCTAAGAGATTTTTTTCTCTACTTGTTACATTGGGGTGAAATTTTAAATTGTAAAGTTTAGGATTTGTTTTTGATAAAATTGAAAAGAAGTACGTGCCTTCAAAAATTTTATCAGTGTGCGTTTGTAAGTAATGAAGCTTATGTAAAAGTAAACCGAATTCGAAATTAGAAGCTTGTGAAACAGAAAGCGCTTTAAGATCGGATTTGTAGATTTCTTTTGATAGGCCCAGTGAATACGCAACAAGGTTAAACAACGGGGCTGAAAGTTTTTCGAACGGAGCTAGCGAAATATAAATTAAGCCCATTGTTTTGCGGATTAATTTTGAATGTAAGAAGCCATGGCTTAATAGCAAATGAACGAACAAAGTTTTTTCTTTGGCTGTTAATTGCTCTAAAGTTTGTGCGTTTAAGAAAACGACGAGCTGATTAGAAAACTCGGGCCACACTAACGGCGGTGTTGGGCGGTCAGTCACATAAAGTCTGACTTTGCGAAAACCGTAGGCTAGGGCGTGTTGTTTAAAGAGTCCAGTTAGTTTGTGCGGGTCGTTGCCAATGATCTCTTGGGCGCGAGTTCGTTCAATAAAGATTTTTAAACCTTTGTGAAAGATTAGGTACAAAAGAACTAAACATAATAAAAATGAAACCAGCAGCCCAAGGCGGCCGGCCAGTTGAAAGCCTAAGATTAAAAAAAGAAAACAACTGGTTGCGCAAATTAACCAGACTTGAGTCAGGGTCTTCATTCTGAAAATTTTATTCTAGTTGAGGTTGAAATCAAGCCTAATTGTGACAAAATATATGGGGTATTACGTTTAAAGATGGAGAGAGTATGTCGAATATGGATGTTGCGGCACTGAATCAAGCCGTTAAAGAGCAAAGTTTGTTCGTTATGCAGATGATGAATGAAATGAACAAAGTTGTCGTAGGTCAGCGTGATATGATCGAAGGCATTGTGATTGGGTTATTAACCGGCGGACACATTCTGCTAGAAGGTGTGCCTGGGTTAGCAAAAACGCTAACGATTTCAACTTTAGCCCAAACTATTTCTCTGCATTTTCAGCGCATTCAGTTTACTCCGGATTTATTACCGACAGATTTAATTGGAACAATGATGTTTAATCCTAAATCGGGTGAATTCACCGCGAAAAAAGGACCCATCTTTGCCAACATCGTGCTTGCGGATGAGATCAATCGTGCGCCAGCAAAAGTGCAATCAGCTTTACTTGAAGCCATGGCTGAAAAACAAGTTACCATTGGTGATGTGTCTTACAAGTTAGATCATCCATTCTTAGTAATGGCGACACAAAATCCACTCGAGCAAGAAGGTACATACCCATTGCCAGAAGCTCAGATGGATCGTTTTATGTTTAAAATTAATGTGACATACCCAACTAAAGCTGAAGAGCTTGAAATTGTAAATCGTATGGGTGTGAATGATCGTCCGCAAATTCAAACTGTGATCACTAAAGAGCAGTTATTAGAAACTGTTAAAACTGTTGATCAAATTTATGTGGATCAAAAAGTTCGTAATTACATCGTTGATATTATTATGGCCACACGCGAACCAAAACTTTACGGTTTAGGTCGTTTAGAAAAAATTATCGCTGTCGGTGGTTCGCCTCGTGCTTCGTTAAGTTTAATTCGTGCAGCTAAAGCGCATGCGTTTTTACGCGGGCGTGGATTTGTGACTGTCGAAGATATTAAATCAATTGTTTATAAAGTTTTACGTCACCGTTTACTTTTAACTTATGAAGCAGAAGCTGAAAATTTAAAACAAGACGATGTGATCAGAGAAGTGTTAGCCGCAGTAGAAGTATCGGCTTAATTGTAGATTGACCAGTAGGTTTTAAAAAAAATGGCTGAACAGCAACAACAGGTTCCCGCAGAAATATTAAAAAAGATCAAGCGCATTGAAATTGATACGCGCAAGATGGTGAATAATATTTTCGCTGGTGAATACCACACTAAATTCAAAGGCCAAGGCATGACGTTTTCGGATTTTCGCGAATACGTAGCCGGCGATGACGTTCGTAATATTTCATGGACGTTAATGGCGCGCGCGGGTAAACCGTACGTAAAAACCTTTGAAGAAGAGCGCGAACTCACGATGATGATCGTGGTCGACGTGTCGGGTTCAAACGATTTCGGCTCACGCGATAACTTTAAAGGTGAAACTCTAGCTTATGTGGCGGCCACTTTAGCGTTTTCGGCGATTCGTAATAATGATCATGTGGGTTTGTTGTTATTTTCTGATGATGTTGAATTATATGTGCCACCTAAAAAAGGTAAACAGCATGTTTACCGTATTTTACGTGAGATTTTATTTTTTAAACCTAAATCAACTAAAACTAAAATCAGTTCGGCTTTAGATTTCTTGCGCGGAGTTTTAAAAAAACGCGCAACGATTTTTGTGTTAAGTGATTTTCAAGATACAGGTTACGACACTTCAATGACTTACTTAGAGAAAAAACATGAAGTGATTGCAGGGCTGGTTACAGACCCGGCTGAATTTATGTTTCCGGATGTAGGGTTGATTGACCTTCATGATGCTGAATCTGGAGAAACCATTTTAGTTGATACATCTAATCCAGCCTTCAGAGAAGAAATGAAATCGCGCTTTCAAGGTGATTTTGAAAAGTTTCAAAAAAATCTAAAACGTTCAGGTATTGATAGTTTTACTTTTGAAGCGGATGAACACTTTCATAAATCTTTATTGGCTTTTTTTAGAAGAAGAAAGTCGCGGTAACTTGTGGCTGATCTGAAGTGCACAACCAACATTCCAGAAGTTCAAGATTTAAAGTCGCAAGAGCTGACTGTTGGTCGCCATTTCTTTTTATCGTGCGAAGGTCATTTTGATAAAACTTTTGATTTTACGAAAGCGCAGTTTTTAACTGACGAAAAATCAAAATTTATTTCAAAATTATTTAAAGCCGAAGCTCGTAGCACTGAAAGCTTTGAAGTCGATATGACTTTATACACAGCTGGTAAAGTGCAGTTTCCGGATATGATTATCACTGATGGCACTTTGCAGATATCACTGGGCGCCCAAAATTTTGAAGTGACTTCGGTTTTACCAAAACCTGATCCAACAAAACAACCCAAAAACGGTGAACAGCAAGAACAACCAAAACCATTTGGTTATGCCGTTAGTAGCCTGCATTGGCCAATGGCTTACACTTTAATTTTTGCAGCCTTAGTGTTAGCGATGGTTATTCAAGCTATTTTGTTAGCCGCGCGTTCACAGCGCTGGAAACAGTTAACTGAAGTTGTAAAAGCTTATGATTCAGCTCAAGCCGCTGATAATCAGTTTTATAAAACCATTCGTGAATTAGAGAAAAAAGATTATCCGATTGTAGAAATTGAAAAAGCGGCGAAAGTTTATATTTTGCGTCGTTTTAGTGTGCCGATTTTTAATTTAGATTTAAAAGAAACAATTAGCTTTATTAAAAAACGTCACCCGCAGTTAAAAGAACAGCGCAGACAAGTTTATAATATCGTTAAAGACATTGAATTATTAGCAAAAGACCCGAATGTAACGACTGTTCAAAAAACTAAGTTTATCAGTCGTTTTTATGAGTTTATTTCAAAATGTGAAGCCACTGCGAAAGCCGGAGGTTTTACAAAATGAATTTCTTAGGTTTTATCTGGGCGCAGCCTTGGGCATTTGGATTATTATTGTTATTGCCAGTGATTTACTGGTTTTATACGCGCTCGCAAAAAAGTAAAGCCACTTTTCAGATCAGCACGATTGAATTATTTAAGCCCTGGGCCGGCCGTGGTAAAGTTCAGCTGGTTAAAATTAACACGCTTTTATTGTTTTTAAGTTTAGCGTTTATGATTATTGCTTTAGCGCGCCCACAAACGCGCGATGAAAAAGTTAAACGCACTTTAGATGGTTTAGATATCGTGATCGTATTAGATATTTCAGATTCGATGCTGATCGAAGATATGAAACCGACAAATCGTTTAGAATCAGCCAAAGAAACGATTGCTCACTTTATTAAACAAAGAACTTCTGATCGTATTGGTATTGTGATCTTTGCCGGTGAAGCTTTTACGCTTGTGCCGCCAACGTTAGATTATCAATTAATTGAAGAGCGTATTGCGCAAATTAAAACCGCACAATCAGCCCATATTAAAGATGGTACAGCCATCGGTGTGGCAACGGCAGCAGGGGCTGCGCGCTTAAAAGATTCACAAGCAAAAACTAGAGTTATGATTTTCTTAACAGATGGTGAAAATAACTCGGGCATGATTGATCCAGAAACAGGTTTAGAGATTGCTAAAGGTTACGGAATTAAAATTTATTCGATCGGTCTTGGCCAAAGTGGGCCGACAAAATTACCGATCTATTCAACAGATATGTTTGGTAACAAAATTAAACGTTATCAGCCGTTTGAAAGCACTGTGAATGATGAACTTTTAGGTTTAATGGCTTCAAGTACGGGTGGCAAATACTTTAGAGCCAGTCGTGAAGATTCGTTATCAGGAATTTTTAGCGAGATTAATAATTTAGAAACCACAAAAATCGAAGATCAAAAGTATGTTCGTTATAATGAATTTTTCTATTTGTTCTTAATTTGGGGAGTCATTTTATTCTTGGCTAACCGTATTTTAAATTACACTTACTTGAGAAGGGGGCCCTAATGTCAGTTTTACGTTGGGGTAATCCATCAGCATTTAGTTTTTTAATACTTTTAGGAGTATGGGTTTTATTATATTTTTATTTCGAAAATAGCTCTGAGAAAAAATTAAATAAAGCCTTCGGTAAAAAAGTGGTGCCGTGGTTACGCGCAAGTGTTTCATTGCCAAAACGTCGCCTGCAACTTTTTTTACAAGCACTAGCCGGGTTTTTCTTAATCTTAGCTTTGGCGCGCCCGCAAATGGGTCAATCTGAACAAGAAGTTAAATCAGAGGGCGTAGAACTTATGATCGTCGCTGACGTTTCAGAAAGTATGTTAGCAGAAGACGTGCGTCCATCACGTTTAGAACAAATGAAAATCGACTTAGCAAAATTAATGGATTTAATGCCGGGTAATAAAACAGGTTTAATCGCTTTTGCCGGAAGTGCCGCGTTGATGTCTCCGTTAACTTCTGACCCTGGGGCTTTAAAATTATATATCTCATCACTTGATACGTATTCAGTCTCAACTCAAGGAACAGCTTTTGAACCCGCTTTATCATTTGCAAAAGAAGCATTTGAAAAAGGTGGCGTCACGCAGTCTAACGACTTAAAAACTACGCGTGTGATTATTGTGGCCTCTGATGGTGAAGACCAAGAAGAAGGCGCGCTTGAAGCGGCAAAAGCCTTAGCTAAAGACGGAGTTAAAATTATTTCTGTGGCTTATGGTACAGAAAAAGGTGGAAGTATTCCGACGCGTGATCCGTTTGGTAATTTAACAGGATCTAAGAAAAATAAAGACGGTGAAGTGATTCTTACACAAGTTAAAGGTGAATTTTTAAAATCTTTAGCTCAAGCCGGAGAAGGCAGTTTTTATTTTGCTTCATTTGATGGAAGCCATTTAAAACAAATCGCTGAAGATATTAGTCACTATGAAAAAGCGTTGTTTGATTCATCAATGGTTGTTCAATACGACGAAAAATTTACTTATCCGTTAAGCTTAGGGATAATTATTTTATTATTAAGTTTATTAATCAGCGATCGCAAAAAAGAACCAACTATGTGGAAAGGACGTTATGAATATTAAGTCTTTTCTTGTTGGTATGTTTTTAATGGTTTCTGCAGGCGCTATCGCACAGGTTTCTGAAACAGCTCGTGTTGTTAAGGCGACAGATAAATTGCCGTGGCCAAGTTTAAGTTCGTTATATTACGATTATAAAGCTCGTAGTGCGATGAAAGATAAAAATCCTGAAGTGGCGTTAGAGTACGAATTAAAAATTTTAGAAAGTGATCCGGGTTCAATTCAGACGCATTCTAACTTAGGTGTTATTTTTGATTACTTACAAAAAAAAGATGAATCAGGGCAGTCATTTGATTTAGCTTTAAATTTACTAGAGCGTTATAAAGATCAGTTAACTCCGGGTGATATTTTTCAAATCTATTATAATTTAGGTTTACGTTATCACAATGCTAAAGACACAGAACATGCTTTAGAGTTTTATCAAAAGGCATTGGATGTAAACCCGTCTTCAATTGAAACTAAGCACAATATTGAATTACTGATTCAGCAGCAGCAAGGCGGCGGCGGAGACGGTAAAAAAGATAAAGAAGATCAAGACGGTAAGGGTAAAAATCAAGACCCTAAAGATGGCAAAGATAAAGATAAAAAAGACGATAAAAACCAAGAAAAAGATCGTGAACAAACTTCTAAATATAAACCGCGCCCTTTTAAAGGCGAACAGCTCAGCGAAGCTGATGTTAAAAAAATCTTAGGTGAGTTGTCTCAACAAGATAAAAAAATTCGCGCAAATTATAATAAAAAAGATCGTAAAGAGGATAAAAATGCAAAAGACTGGTAGTTTCACAGCTAAGCTAGTGCTGATTTTTATTTTTCAATTGATGTGCGTAAGCGCATTTGCTGCTGAATCTTTAAAAGTTGAAGTTCAGCCGCAAAATGTGGGCGTGGGCGATACGGTGCAAATTAATTTAACCGTGCAGTCGACTGAAGATTTTCAAATGAATGACCCGCAGCTGTCTGAAATTCCGGGTTTAAAATATTTACAAGGGCAAAACGCGGGGCAATCATCTTCAACGCGCATGAATTTTATTAACGGTAAAACTGATTTTTCAAAAACCGTACAGCAGCAATATGTTTTTCAATTTCAAGCTTTGAAAGCAGGCTTTGTAACGATTCCGGCCATCACCGTTGAAGTGAATGGTAAACAAATCAGATCAGCTCCACAAAAAATTGCTGTTTCACAAAAAAGCCAAGCAAGACAACAACCAGCAGGAAGACCTCAGTATAAAGATGATGAGGGTGATCAGTTTCAAGCTGAAGATGATGATATGTTTTCGCAGCTGATGCGCCAACGTCAGAAAATGTTAGAAGACGTGCAAAAACAAATGGGGCAAGGCTTCGGCGGTCGTGGTGGCGGTGGTCAAGGTGCGCCGGGCGGACAAGGCAATCAAGGCGGCGGCGGTTTTGGTCAACAAAATCAAATTCCTTCACGCACGATAGAAGGCTTAAATACGAACGAAGCTTTTTTTGTATTATTAGAAACAGATAAAAAACAAGTTTATGAAGGCGAACAAATCACAACGACTTGGTATTTATATACGCGCGGTAATATTGAATCATTAGATCGCGCAAAATTTCCTGATCTAAAAGGTTTTTGGAAAGAGATCATCGAAGAAGTGCCTTCACTGCAATTCACTGAAGAGATGGTGAATGGTGTAATGTATCGTAAAGCTTTACTAGCAGCTCATGCGCTGTTTCCGATTAAGCCAGGAAAAACCACGATTGATGAATTTAAAATTAAAGCCAAAGTTCGTTTACCAACACAATTTGGTTGGGGCTCACTGCAAGAATACACAAAATCTTCTAAGCGCACTGAAGTAAATGTTTTGCCATTGCCAACTGAAGGTAAACCTTTGAGTTTTTCTGGTGCGGTTGGTCAGTTTACGATTCAAACACAAGTTGATGGAACGCAGTTTCCGGCAGGGCAGCCCATTGCAATTAAAGTTCGTTTAGAAGGTCAGGGCAATGCCAAGGTTATCGAATTACCTGAAATTAAATGGCCAGAAAATTTAGAAGTGTATGATACGAAAAGTGAATCTAAATTTTTTAAAGATGGTTTAAGTTTTAAAGAATTCGAAATTTTAGTGATCGCTAAAAATCAGGGCGAAGTTAAAATTCCGCAAATTAATTTTTCATATTTTGACCCGATATCAAAACAGTACGTCACAAAATCGACTGAAGAATTTAGCATTAATATCACTCCACCTGTTAAGGGTTCGACATTGGCTCCGTTAAAGGCCACAGATAAGTTAGAGGCGCAAAAAGCCGAAGTTGAAAAAGTATTTTTACCGATCACTGAATTAAGTTCGTCATGGATGTCGTGGACTGATGCAAAACTTCCGGTGTTAATTATTTTATCACTTGCTGCAATCATCACAGTGCTTGGGCGATTTTTTATGGCCTTTAAAAACTTAAGAATGTCGCCGCAATTATCATTTAAAGTCGACACAAAATTAAAGGTTTTAGAGGGCGCAGTTAAAAATAAAAATTATCGCCTATTTGGCGCTGAAGCGATTAATTTACTTTATCTAGTGACGGCGCATTTAGCACAAGAACAGAGTGCCACGCAGGATTGGACAGCGTTATTTTATAAAATGCCCGAGAACTATCGCCAAAGTTATGAGAAGAAATTAAATGAATTATTTGATTACTTTCAGATGGTCGGTTTTGCTCCGGATTCAATTCGTGAGCAGGCCCTTAGTCGTAACGCTCCCGAAGAAATGATGAAAGAAATAAAAGCCACGGCATTGAAAATTGTGGCTGAATTGCCATAAATTTTCGATGAAGAAAAATACATAATTATAGTCTTGTAATGAGGGTTGTTCATAGGTAGCCTTAAATTTTGGGGGGCTTGCCAGTGCGACTAACGTCTAGGTATTTACTATTATCATCTTTAGTGTCTTTGTTGTGTCTATCTTTCGGATGTGCGACTAAATCTAAAACTACATCTACAGGTGCTGGCCCAACGACTGAATATAATGATGAAGGTGATCTAGAAAAATTTCGCGTAGCCAAAAGCGAAAAAGAAAGCACATTAGCGCCTACAAAAATCACTGAGAACCAAGAATTAGAAACTATTCCTACAGAAATTAACGAAAAAGTTGAAATGTGGATCAAGTACTTTCAAGGTCGTGGTCGTCCGCATATGGAGCGTTATTTAGCGCGTTCAACTCGTTATGAAGCATTAATGAAAAAAGTATTACGTGATAACAAATTACCAGAAGATTTATTTTATATCGCGTTGATCGAATCAGGTTTTACGTCTTCTGCAAGATCACATGCATCAGCAGTAGGTTACTGGCAATTTATTCGCGGAACTGGTAAACGTTATAAATTAGACATCAATAAAATGATGGATGAACGCCGCGATCCAGTTTTAGCTACGCAAGCCGCTGCTGAATATTTCAGAGATTTATATTCAATTTTTAATTCATGGTATTTATCAATGGCTGCTTACAACGTTGGTGAAGGCCGCGTGATTAAAGCTGTTAGAAAATATAAAACGAAAGATTTTTGGGAATTATCACAAAATAGACGTGCTCTTCCAACAGAGACAGATAATTACGTACCAAAATATATCGCAGCAAAATTGATTGCAAAAAATCCAGATAAATATGGATTTGAAGGCATCGATTATATGACTCCGATTGAGTTTGATCATTTAACCTTAAAAGAGCCTGTGAATTTACGTTTGATGGCTGAACGCATGAACATCAATTACGAAGATTTCAAAGATTTAAATCCAAAATTTAAAGGCGAGATTGCTCCGTTAGATAAAGACAACACATTAAGCTTACGTATTCCTGCAGGCACAATGGAAGTGGCGACATTGGCTGCGCAAAATGCTGTAGCGAGCATCGTTGATTTCGTGCCTGACCAAGTAGAAACACAATACTACAAAGTAAGACACGGCGAAAACCTTGGCAGCATTGCTAGAAAATACAGAACAACAGTGGCGTATTTAAGAGAGTTAAATGATTTCACACGTAAAAAAACAATTCGCGTGGGTCAAAAAATCGTTGTACCAGATCGCACTCCATTACAAGAGCGCAAATCTACAAAAGAAAAAAAGAAGTCGTCATCAACAAGCGCTTCAACAGGCAAATTCTACGTAGTTAAAAGAGGCGATTCATTAGCCTCAATAGCTGACAGATATAACCTATCTGTGATGGATTTAAGCAAACACAACAATATCACAAGAAAATCAAAACTACGCGCAGGCGTAAGATTAAGCATTCCTAAGATCTAATTTTTGTTTGATTTATACTGAAGAGTGTAGAAAAAAGGCAAAAAAAGAACTCTAAACTTTGTCATCCACTGATAAGTTTAGAGTTAAGGGGAATGAAACCAATCCATGAAATAATATGTATTTGTTTTTCCTTCCATTGCAGTTTTCACCGCAGGTTCTTATATCCTTTGGTAGCTGGCTGGCTGTTTTAGCCCCTATAGCTTTGCGTCCCAGAGTTTCCGCTGGTTTGCCTTGAGGCAAAAGAAGGATACGGCTTTACCCGTATTCTTTTCAAACCGCTAGTGACCTCCTCGTGTGTTTTAAGGGTTGATCGATCCAAACAGTAAGATATTTTATTTATCGCAACGTCACTTCGGTGCTTTATCGTTATGATCGTGAATTCGCTTCATATAACGTTCCTCCTAAAAAACTAACAACTGACCCCGGTTGACTACCCAGGCTTACGTTAGAAAGCTTTGCAGCTTTGTTTGCTTGTATGAATTAAGAATATCGATGTGCGAATTGTATTTCCAATTTTTTTTGATTATTCTCAAAAAAACATATAAAACGTCTCAAATAAATAATGTAAAGATCACCGCTAATATAGGAACAAACATGGTCGCTTTTAACGCTGTTACAAAACAAGTTGGTACTAAAATTCTGTATGCGAATGGATCATTTCAAATTAATCCTGGCGACAAAATCGGCCTGGTTGGCCCTAATGGAGCGGGTAAGACGACGATCTTTCGCTTAATCATGGGTGAAGAGTCTCCTGATCAAGGCACGATCTCTAAGCCTGAAAGAATTCGTATTGGTTATTTTTCTCAGAGCATCGAAAACATGAAGGGCCGCTCAGTGCTTGCAGAAGTGTTAGCATCGGGTGGTTTAGATAAAGTTGTAGATCAGATCAAACATTACGAAGAGCGTTTGCAAGATCCTGATCTTGGTGAAGACGAGATGATGGAAGTTGTTGAAAAATACGGTGCCCTTCAAGAGCAATTCGAAGCGGTGGGTGGTTACGATGTTGAACCTCGTGCAGCTGCGATCTTAGGTGGTCTTGGTTTTTCTAAAGAAGATATGCAAATGGATGTCGGACAGTTTTCGGGCGGTTGGAAAATGCGCGCGTCTTTAGCGAAAATTTTATTATTAATGCCTGATGTTTTATTAATGGATGAGCCGACGAATCACTTAGATGTTGAATCGATCGTGTGGCTTGAAGCTTGGTTAAGAGATTACAAAGGTTCTGTTTTAATGACGTCGCATGATCGTGATTTTATGAATCGCCTTGTGACTAAAACAATCGAAATCGCGAATAAAGCGATCACTGTGTACGGTGGTAATTACGATTTCTATGATAAAGAACGTCAGATTCGTAAAGAGCAATTAATTGCGCAAGCTCGCAGACAAGAAGACATGTTAGCTAAAGAAGAAGAATTTATCGCGCGCTTTGCGGCTCGTGCATCACATGCGGCACAAGTGCAATCACGTGTTAAGAAATTAGAAAAAATTGATCGTATTGAGATTCCACCTGAAGATCGTGCGATGGATTTCGTATGGCCTGAACCACCTCGCGGTGGTGATGAAGTTGTTAAGTTTGAAAAGCTTGGCAAAACGTATCACTTAAAAGATGGCCGTGATCGCAATGTATTTAACAATGCAACAGCCTTAGTTAAACGTATGGACCGTGTAGCGGTTGTAGGTGTGAATGGGGCAGGTAAGTCGACCTTACTTAAGATCATCACAAAACAAACTGAAGCCAGTGCAGGCACCTGCAGCGTAGGGCCAAGTATTCAAGTGGGTTACTTCTCGCAGAACTCATTAGATTTATTAAATCCAAATAACACCATCATGCAAGAGATGGAATCTCGTGTTCCGAATGCAACGATTGGTTCGATTAAAAGTTTATTAGGTGCATTTTTATTTTCTGGTGAAGAAGCTGAAAAGAAAATTTCAGTTTTATCAGGCGGAGAAAAATCACGCGTGATCTTAGCGTGTATCTTATCTGAGCCTGTGAATTTTCTGGTTCTGGATGAGCCGACGAATCACTTAGATATTAAATCACGTGAAGTTTTACTTAAAGCGATCAAGGAATTTCCTGGAACAGTGATGATGGTATCCCATGATCGTTTCTTCTTACGTGAAATCACTACGCGTGTATTTGAAATCGATAAAAATCATTTAACGACTTACGATATGACTTATCCTGAGTACGTAGAGCGAGTTCATCATAACTAGCCCTACGCCGTCTGTAGATAAGCCATAGCTAAGTATTACTTAGCTATGCAAGTGTAATTGATACTGTATGAACCAATTGCAAGCGGTTGGTCGAAACTGATTTGTAATCCTGAAACTACATAATTCGTAATTAAACTATTTGTTTGTACGTTTCTGATTTCAATATCAGCAAAACCATTTTGATCGCGATCAACAGGTGCACAGTCTAAAGTAGCTTGTTTAACTTGTTCTGAAGTACTTTGACCGATCAATTGTAATTGGTTGCCATAATCTGGTTGGCACACGCTTCCGATAATTCCAGAAGTCATTTCACTTAATTTTGTGTAAATAGCGCCGTATGTTTCATTTGTATTTTGAAATGTACTTCCGCTGGGTTTTACTCCTGTAGATCTATCTGAACGGCAGGCTGTATCACCGTTTTTTACGATGATAGAGTGAAATTTAAAACTTTTACCAGGATATTTTGTTGTAATATAATTGTGTAAATTATCAGGATTGTTTTGTGTTCCCGAACCAGTTTCATCAGCATCAGTGATGACAATAACTGATAAGGCTGCATTTTGACGGATTAAAGCCGAGTTAGGATCAGATGAAATAGCAGCTCTTTCTAGAGCACGATAGCTGGCTTTAATGCCTTGCTCTTGGCTGGCGCCAGTTTCAGTTCTTTGAATCGTACTTGCGAAAAGAGATTTTGCAGATTCAAGATCATCTTGTGATGAAATAAGTCGTTTATTAGAACTGTAACTTAATAATTTACCATCAGTCGTTGCTGCAGTATTTGCTGTGACATCAGTTGTAACAATACCAACCTGCCAATCGAGACCTTGAAGCTGGCTTAAGAAACTTCCGAAACGTTGAGCCATATTCAATTGTTCGTAAGTCATAGATACTGAGTTATCAATAACAACAAGAACGTCGACTTTATTAGTCGATTCTGAAGCGCTGATGACTTTACTGTGGTTTTGATACTTAATTTCAGCCGGTGCAGCTGGTACATCAGCGGGTGAAGGTAATACTTGATCAGCACTCGTCGCAGTTACTTTAGAAGCCTTTACGGTTTCAATAGTACCGTTTTGAGAACAGTTTTGGTAAGCGACTAACGTTAAAGTTAATACGCTGATAGCAATAGCTCTGCGTTGTTTTACGTTCATGGATCCCCCGATAAATAAGTAAGATGCAAACTGAACACCAACTTGTGGTGGGTTTGATCGCATCAACATGAGAAAATGTGTAAACTATTTTCGGTAATTTTTTGAAAAACTTAACTAATATAAGGATATCTTTACGTATTTTTGAAAACTAACCAAAGTCTAGTCAGTGAAAACTAAAACGACGCTTCAAAATGATCTATTTTTTTTCAGGAAGCGATTCTAACCACAACTCTAGTTTATCAATATTCTTTTGATCCATTTCTGAAAATGAAAATCGATGCGTTTGTTCACTGTTGGAAACAGAGCTGCACTTTAAGATAATGCTTTCTTTGTTGTTAGGGCTACTAATATAGACTTCGCAGAGGCCTTCAAAAATTTCTAAAGGGATTGGGTGTGTAACTCTGATACCACCTAAAGAAATATCAACTGTTGTCGTAATAAAAGTTTTCTTCTTGTTGATAATGATTGTTCTAAGCTGACACGCATAGCGTGGGTTTTTTCTGTTATCACGGCCCGCTGCTGCTACGGGAGCTTCGTTATTATCGATAAGTGTTAATGTCGTTGTTACTAGTGGCTCGTTGATTTCTACAGAAGCAGCTTCAGAAGCAACGAGTGTAGGTGCAGGATGTGAAAAGGGTGGCGGAGGTGGTGTTGAAATTTTTGGAACAGGCGGAGGTGGCGGAAGAGTTTTTTGAATGCGTAATTCAATTTGTGAAACTAGACTTTGATCTGATTTAACGATCGCCCAGTCAGTCATTCCTTCTTCCCAAATATACCATTCTAAATAATTATTTTGTTTCGCTAGATGTTCGAGAACACTTTCGTTGTCAAAGGGACCAAGTCTTAAGTTGGTTGCAGCACTATATAGGTATTGAGATTTCATGTAGTTTTGATTCCTTTACAAAATTACTTTGCACAAAAAATAGTTTATGCAAATAATGACTCAAGTCAACTAGAGGGTGCATTTTGAAAAAGTACATTTTGATTATTAGTGTTTTTGTTATGTTGATACAAACATACAGTGTGCCAGCTTTCTCTGCTGAGCTCGATAAAACTTTAAAGCCTAGCGAGAGCGACGATAGTTCATTATTTTTTGAAAACGTAGTCGCAGTTCAAAGAAAAGCGAAAAAAAAAGCGGGCAAATTTTTATTTTTTCCCTACTTTAGTTTGGATTTCTCTGATTCGCCTTTTACCCAATATGGTCTAGTCTTAGATGCGGGCTATGCCATCGGAGAATTTTGGGAAGTTTATTTATCTTACGTTCCTTTTTACATCACGAACGAAAGAAACTTATCTAAACAAGTGAAAGAACTTACTTTACAGAACGGCGAAAAGGCCGTGATCGCGACAGAGAAAGCAAAAAGCTCTATCGGTATCGAAATTAATTGGGTTCCGATTTATGGTAAAGATTCATGGGGGCCTTACGGCATTATTCGCAGTGATACATTTTTTAATTTTGGTATCAGTTCAATGAAGTTCGAAAAAGATTCAGGCATGAAATTCAAAGTCATGGTGGGTAAAACATTTTTCATCAGTGATATGATTAACTTTAGACTACAAACTGGAGCTGCGATGGTTGATAGCTTTACTCAACAGAGCACCGGTACGATCAAAAAAGCAACTGATACGTTAGGCCTACTTGAGGGTGGGTTAGTTTTTTATTTTTAACAAACAATATAAACAGGAGACAGATCATGATCACATTTATGAAAGCATTTTTAGAACACGGTGGATTTACATCATACTTAATCGTTGGAGCAGGGTTATCTTTATTAGCTCTAACTGTTGATAGATTTAGATATTTATTTATGGAAGTACATATTGTTACTCCTGAGACTTCGAACTCAATTAAAGCTCAAATTTTAAAAAAGCAATACACTCAAGCTGTACAGCTTTGCAATTCTTCAAAAAACACTCCTGAGTTAGAGGTTGTTAAAAGCGGCCTTTTAGCTGTTGATAGCGGTCGCGAAGCGATGAAGTCGGCACTAGGCGGAGCAGTTGTTGAGATCGAAAAAAATTGTACACGCCGTTTATCTTTAATTGCCCTGATTGCCAGTGTTGCTACATTACTTGGTTTATTAGGTACGATTTCAGGATTGATCTCAACGTTTGTGGCGATTGCTGCTGCAGATCCTGCGAAAAAATCTGAATTACTTGGCTTAGGTATTTCTGAAGCGATGAATGCAACAGCTGCGGGTCTTGTTGTGGGTATTACAGCTATGGTTATGCATACAATCTTTGTTTCTAAAACAGACGAAATCATCGCTAAGGTGAAAAAGTCAGGTTATCAACTAGTTACATTAGTTGAACAATCTGAAAGAGGTTAATCATGTTTGAATTTGACAGAAATGATAGCCATCATATTACTGAACCAGAATTGGTTCCAATTTTAGATGCTCTGACATCTGTCATATTCTTTCTTGTTTTATCGACAACATTTGTTCAGTTTACGAAGTTGACGGTTCCACCGTCGCAAACAAGTATTGTCGATAAACCTATCGTTGATCCGCCACTCAATCCAAAACTTATTGTGCGGTCAAAGAATGAAAATACGATCGATGCCACTTTAAAGTGGTACGGAGAACAGCCGGCGAGCGTACATGAAAATATTGTACTTAAAACGGCTACAGATAGATCAGTCGAGCTAGAGACTAAAATCGAAAAACTAGTTACAGATTACACTGAAAAATATCCAAACGAGAAAACTTTGCAAATCGCTTTTTCTAAAGATGTGAATTACCAGCAGGTGATTACTGTTATGGATGGCGTACGTAAAAAAATGGAAAATGTTGTTTTAGTTAGCTGGGCAGAAGCTGAGCAATGAGGATTTATGTTTGATAATGATTTACAAATTAAAAGCTCAAAACAGCAAGTTATAAGACTGCAATTAGCACCGCTAATCGATGTTTTTGTTTTAATTATAGTGTTTTTGCTTAAGGGTGCCGTGTTCACAGATGGTACACTTGATGTGCCTGCGAATATTAATCCTCCGCGAAGTGTCAGTAAAGAAACAACAGATATGGCATCGCAAGTGTTGATTTCAAAAACTGAAGTCAATTTTAAGATGATCAATCAAACAGTTTCGGTTGATAGTTTTAAAAACACTCAAGGTGTTAGAGAAAGTATTTTAGAAAAGTTAAAAGTGGCTAGCAAAAGCAATAATACGGTCAACAAGCAAAATTTAGCCAATGTGAACATTGTGGCTGATTTGGGTTTAAAGTATGAAGACCTATTTGAAATCGTAAAGACCGTGCGCGAGGCGGGCTTTAGTTCGATGCTTTTCGTAGCTGTTGGAGAATCACAGCCATGAAATCTCTTTTTGCCGTTTTGTTAATATTGTTTTCTAGTCGCGTATTTGCTGAAACCAACTTTCTTTATCAGCTGCAACAGTTGGAGCAAAATAAAGACAACTTAGGTATGCGCATTTTAGTAAAAAAAAATTATAAAACTAAATTTTCAGTCGGCGAATGGGACAAAGTTAGAAAGATTCTAAAAGGCAACTATTCAATCGGTCTGGATGCGGTTATTGCCTGGGATAGACAAGCCAGCATTACAGGTTCGAGCATTGCCGCAGTATCTACAGAGTACACTAAAACATTAGAAGAAGCTGACAAGCTGATGTTAGCCAATAAATTTAGTGAAGCTTTTGATAAATATCAGGCCGTGGCGCAAGATTCTAAAGCGAAAAGCCGCGGTGTCATCGAAAAAAGTAATTATCAGTTTTATTATAATGTTTTACATCAAATGGGTCGCGCTTTATATTCACAAAAAAAATTCAATGATGCCTTAGAAGTCTATTCGTGGATTAAACCCAATTACTTTCAAGCACGACAAGTGATGTTTGAAAAAATGTGGGCCAGTTTTATGGCTAAACGATATGATTTAGCTTTAGGAGCAATCGCTTCACAAAATTCGGGATACTTTTCAAAATATCTAGATCCTGAATCATACTTAGTGCAAATTTATATTTTAAAAAGACTTTGTTATACGACACAGCTTGATAAGCTAGTGGCTTATCTTAAAAAATATAAGTCAGATCTACAGACTAATAAAGTAAATTTAAAAGACTGGGCAAGAGCAGATATTCTTCGTTTTAGTTTGGTGCAAATTTTAGACGAAAAAACGCCACCTGAAATGTTAAAATACGTATCGGCCAAAGAACGTGCCGATGAAAAAAATAATATTATTAAACTTATACAAGCTAAATATCAAAGCGAAAAACCAGTCATCATTGACCAGATTAACAGAATCATTGGTTATGCCTTGTTAGCTGCGAATGAAAATAACAAAATTTTAGAAAACATCAACAAATTGCCAGACTCTAAAGAATTATCTAAAACAGGTTTTGAGTTTTGGCCGGCCAGTGATCGTGAAGAATGGTTTGATGAAATTGGAAGTCACGTATTTATAGGGGCCACTAAATGCGTTTCAAAAAAATAATTTCGACGATCGCCTATACAACATGCCTATTGTTAGTATCGCCGCAAGTTTTTGCCGATGCTAAGCCGCATAAAAAAGCAAAAAATTTAACGAGCAATTTATTACAAGCTGAGAACGCACCTAAAAGTGATATCACAAAGTACAAGAATCAACTTGAAGCCATCAACCTGATTTTGGGTAACGAAAAAAACGAAACCAAACAGTATGAGCTTTACATTAAAAAAGCGAATATTCATTTGTTGCTAGCACAAGCCTTAGGATACATCAGAGTTGATAAAGCAAAAATGTCTGATGAAGAAAAAAAACATCTGAATGAATCTGAAAAAATATTAATCACTTACGAACCTAAGCTCAAAGACAATAAAAATAACTTGGCCAGCTTGCTTTATATGCGTGGTCTTATTCACTATGAATTCGGCCGCACTTTAGAAATGATCGAAGCCTTTAAGACATCGATATCTTTAGATTCAAAAAATAAACGTGTTCCGGGGTTAGCGTTAATTATTGCAGAATATTTATACGATGCTGACCACTATAAAGAAGCTATTAGCTATTACACGGCTTTTCAAAAAAGTATGACACCTTATCAAAAGGCTTTGGCCAACTATAAAATAGCGTGGTCGTACATTGGATTGGGTGATTACAACAAAGGATTTGATGTGTTTTTTAAACAAATTAAATCTAATGAAAAAAATAACTTTACGAATGACAGTATCAAAGATCTGTCATTTTTCATGGCGCAAGTAAAAACCGAAGATGAAATCATTAAGGCCGCCGAAGCCAATGGTTTTGACATAGAAACAAAATCTAAATTTTACCTTGCGGTCATTGAAAGTTTTATGACCATTGATAAAAAAGATAAAGTTTCAGTTTTGTTTACTGAGGCCTTAAAGATTCAAAAAAATCCGGTCGATCGACTTAAAACAAGATTATACAAACTTCTTTTTGCTCGTCGTGAATATCCTACACATCTTGAGTGGGAGTTGATTGGATCGTTGAATGAAGAAATTAAATTAGTTTCGGCTGCAGATCGTGAAAAGTTTTTTTTCACGTTCGCGACAGATCTAGAAGCTGTAATGGAACATTACATTAAAAATGTGTTAGAAGTTTATAACGGAAAAATGCTGGCTAAAGGCAGTATTAAAAAAGAAAATAGCTTTTATATTCTTTATAACGTGATTAATATTTTCTCTGATTTTTTTCCGCAATCACCTAAAACGGTCACAGTATTAAATATTTTAATCGATTTGTGCCAAGAAGCATCGCAGTTAAAATGTTTAACTGATATAGCGGCCAAATCAACTGAACTAGAAAAAAAAGAACCACAGTTTAAGCCATTATATAAAAAAGCGATTTTATCACGTTTAGTTATCTGGGAAAAAGCCTACGATAAAGATAACGAAAAATATATGAGTGGTTTCACTCAAGAAGCTGAAAGCTTTTTAGCAAAATTTGAATCAGCTCCAGAAAACTTAAAAATTCGTAAAAAATTAGTTGGCGTTTACTTGAAGAGCAAAGCTAATGACAAAGCTTTAGTGCATGCTGAAAAGAACATACAAGTCGAGCCTACACTTGAAAACTACAAACCCTTATTGCTGATCTATTTTGAAAAGCAGCAGTATCAAAAAATTATCGATTTAAAAGATAAAATTAAATCGTTTGCTAATGCAGATACAGATGATGTTTTGAAAGAAACTTACATTAAACTTGCTGAACAATACAAAAAAGCCGACGACTATAAAAAATATTTTGAAAATATCATGAACTATCTAGCCATACAGAAAGATCCAGCTAAAAGAAGCATTGTCATGACAGATGCTATGTACACCGCGCTTAAAAAAGAAGACATGACTATATTTATTCAGCTGTGGGACATCTTACCTGCAGAAAATAAAAAGTCGCCGACGATGGCTAGTCTTAAAGATGATGTGATTAATTACATGATTCAAAGTGGTGATTTTAGAGCTCTTTCAGGTTTTGAGGCCTCTAAGCCCATCAAGTTTACTGAGGTTATTTACAAAGCCTCACTTAAGATGACATTTGATCAAGCTCAATGGGGCAGTATTCAACGTCTAAAAGATGAAGAACGCTTATATTTTTATTCGAACTATGTTTTAGAAAATCCAGAAACTTTGGCGCGAATTCTTAAAGGCACAAAAAACGCCAAAGAAAAAGTATTTTTAGATATTGCAAAGTCTTTAAATTCTGGAGTGGTTACAAAAGAAATACGTAAAGCAGCAGTAAAATCTAAAGTTTTAGCTAAGTACAATGCTATTCAGTGGCCTTCAGAAAAACTAAGCGTTGAAAAATATTCTTCTAAAGCAGAAAAAGTTGTGGGAGATGTTAGATATTTAAGAAATAAAGCCATTAGTGAACTTAAAGATTTAGAGCTTACAGAAAAACTTCAGTTGCTTAAAGTGATGAGCCAATCAGAGAAAAAATGCTCTGAGATGTTAACAACGTCTCCGTTGCCGGCAAATTTAACTGCTGAACAGGTTACAGAGTATAAAAAGGGATTAGCCGACCTAGCTGTCGAGTTTAATAATCAGAGCGCTGAATTTGCAAAGTTATCAGACGAAGTTGATAAGAAAATTCAAGAAGTCGCTAAGGCAGAGTCAGATAAAATTTTACCAGAATTTAATTCACAGAAATGGCCATGGCCAGGTAACGGCGGCGTTAGCCAAAAAGCTCAGGATCTGGCAGATAAAAAATCTTTATTTGCAGCTTTAGTGTATTTAGATCGTCAGTTAGAAAATAAAAAAATAGATAACGCAGGTTATGTCACTATCAAGGTCGGATTAATAGCTAACGTTAATCGCACTGAAGCGGGACGTGAGCTGGCTCGTCAGGAACTTGTGGCCGCTAATAAGAGCGATCTTTTAGAAGTTTGGAAGGGATTTGCAAAATGAGGTTTAAATTTTTGCTGATATTGCTGTTTTCGGTAATTTCTATTTCTGTTCAAGCGGCTGAAAATGTGATCGATTTTGAAGGTGAAGTGATCGAGGGTGAACGAAAAAGACCTGAGCTTTTTCTTCAGTTAACAAATACAGATATGGATCTGGGCGATATTATATATATACGTGAAAATTATAACGATTATTTGGCCTCGGATAGATACATGAAGCCTAGGTACTTTAGATTGAAAAAAGAGCCGGTGAAATAATGAGAACAATTAGTATAAGTGTAAATGGCACAGAAAAAGCCCGTTGTGCTTTGAATGCAAAAAGTTTTTTAATCGGCCGATCACCATCTTGTGATATTGTTTTACGTGCTCCAGAAGTTAAACCAGTTCAGTACTTGTTAGAGTGGATTGGTGACGAAGATTTTAATTCGAATAATGGCATGTGGATGTTGGTTAACTTAGAAGACTCAACAGAGAAAAATTCTGACGGAGTCATGGGCGATATTTTAAATGATACAGCTCCGCTAATAATTAATAATTTATCTTTCACTTTGGTGCAAGATCGCTTGGCGCAAACAGACCTTAAAAAAGGAATGTTAACCAGACAAATTAATGCCGATGAAAAAGAATTGTTAAAAAATCAGCAGAAAAAAAGCGTCTTAGAAGTTATTTGTTACCGATCAGATCTTGAATCAATCACTGATGTTTTACATTACCAGCTTACCGGCCCTATGAAATTTAACCCATTGCCTGAAGTTAAAAATTTACGCTTTGTCTGGGAGAATGAAGGCTTAGGCTTTTTAGATTTAGATGCGAGCCATGCAACCCAAGAAAAAGTCGAAATTAAAAGTAAAGGTGTAAATTACAAAGAAAAAATATACGCCAAAGCTGAAAAGTTACCGGTGAGTCAGTCTGAAGTTTTTAGAATTCAGTCAGGCGGTATCGAATACTTTTTAAGATATGTTTCTAAAATTGATGCCGAAGTTGAGAAATTTTCAATTTGGCGTGATCGTTTTATTCAATTGTTTTTAGTGATGGCGGTACTTCTTATCAGCCTTTCCTATTTAGTTAAAAGTACACCTATTGATGAAACTATAGCCCCAGTTGAGCCACCACGTATTGCCACTATTGAAATTAAAAAAGTTGAAGCGCCTGTTCAAGCGCCTCCTCCAGAAGAAGTTGCTAAACCTATCGAGACACCTGTTGCTCCGGTGGCCGCGAAACCAGCTGAAACTAAGCCTGTGACTCAACCAACTGAAAATGCAAATAATAAAGCGGCGAAAAAAAATAACGATGTTGAAAATACGCCGTTATCAAATCCTGTCGCCAAACCAGTGCAAGCATCACCGGCAGCGCCAACAGTTAAAAACGTAGCTGAAGATGTTAAGCCACGTGCAGGGTTAAATAATAATTCGACAGTAAAAAATGTGAACACTGTGGGTTTGTTAGGAAAAATCAAAGCGGGTGGTACTGATAAGCCAGCCAAAGTCAGTGCAGATATGATTTTAAATCAAGGTGTTGTGACGGATACAATTTCTGGTAACGAGGGTTTAGCTGTGCAAAAACCGCGAATGGGTGAACTTGGCGCGAACAGACCAGGTGAAGGCGCTTCAGGAAATTCTCCGGGGTTAGCTGCCGCCTCAACACGTTTACGTAATTCAGGTGACACGAATGAAAACAGTGTGGGCACGATCGGTGCTCAAGGTGCAAGTTCATTAAAAAGTTTAGGGTCAACGCTAGGTAAAGGCGAAGGCATTGGTTCAGGCAGCAAACAAGCAGGCGTTGTTGATGGCGTGGCTGGTGGAACAGGAATGGAAGCCCTGGGTGGTTTAACGAAAGAAGATATTCGTAAAGCTTTAGCTGAACACCGTCGTGCGATTCGAAACTGTTACGAAATCGCCTTGATCAAAAGAAAAGAACTCGAAGGAAAAATGTCTTTCAAATGGAAAGTTTCTCCGACAGGGCCTGTTGAAGTGATCGATTTGATGTCGACAGAGTTTAACCTGCCGTCATTTGAAACTTGTGTGAAAGATGTTGTGAAACGCATTGTGTTTCCGAAAGCGGCCAATGGACAACCAACAACTGTTAAGTATCCATTCGTGTTTCAAGGTCGAAAATAATTTCTATATGCTCTCGACAACTTTAGAAGCAAGCTCTGCAAAAGTTTTTGCTTCTAAAGAATCTGAATAACTTTCCATTAAGGGAATGCCGGCTTCAGAACCTAAAGACATACTTGGGTTAAACGGCATCTCTACTAATTTACGAATATTTTTAGCAGCTAAGTAAGAATCCATTTCGCCTTTTGGAAAAAGCTGAATTTTTTCGTTATTCACAGGGTTTAACATGTAAGACATGTTTTCAACCATACCGATAATTTTAACTTGAGTGCGTTCGAACATATCGATCGCTTTTTTGGCATCAATTAACGCTACGTTTTGTGGAGTTGAAACAATCACTGCAGCTGATACAGGAATTTTTTGAACAACTGATAATTGCACATCACCAGTGCCCGGTGGAAGATCGATCACTAAATAATCTAACTCGCCCCATTTAACATCGCGAAAGAATTGATCCATCGCTTTAAATAACATCGGCCCGCGCCAAACAATGGCAGAACCTTCTTCAGCTAAGAAACCGATACTCATTAATTTGATACCGTAACGTTCGATCGGGTTAATCTCTGTGCCGTTAGTGACTGTTGGTTTTTGATTGATCGCGCCCATCATGCGAGGAATTGAGGGCCCGTAGATGTCGGCGTCTAATAAACCAACTTTTCCATACTTGCGAAGAGCTAAAGCTAAATTTGTTGAAACGGTCGATTTACCCACGCCGCCTTTGCCTGAGGCAACAACGATGATTTTTTTAACTCCGGGGATAGCAGCTTGGCGATCAAATGGGTTCATGCGGGTTCCTTTTTCGAATATCTTTACAACTATTGAAAGTAAATTAATAATAACAAAGTGATCAATAGCCAACTGCTTTTATTCTTAAACTTGGGATTCGGCCTACTTTTAGTGCTGTATTTTGTTTTAGGGCGCCCTAAGCCAAAACAGCCGACGCGTTTGAACATGCGCGCTAAGAGTTCTGAAGAGAAAAAGCCGATTGTTTTAGAGCCCGAGGCTCAAGTAAAAACAGGGTATAATCCACGCATTGTTGATCAATCTGAGCCGCCGCCAGTGAGTCGCTCGTTATCAGTGATGTTTATGTATAATGGCCACGATTGGGAAGCCCATGATGTTTTAGGGGTTCCGCAAGGGGCCTCGATGCATGAAGTGACAAAAGTTTATCAACATATCGTGAAGACAACAGATTCACGCTCGTTACATTTTTACGAGCATGCCTATGCAGCTATTTCTGCGCGTCATCGGAAGCAGAAGCTTTAATTTCAGATTTTAGCTCTGATTTTAATATTAAAAACTGCGCTTGCTCTAAAGAAGTTTCAGTTAATGTTAACGTACTTTTCTTTTCGTCATAATCAGTTTTTTCATTTTCTAAAATTCCAGTTTGAATTTCGATTTCTGATAAAATAGCAAATTGGTTTTGAGCCACTGGTTTAGACCATTCATTCGCCATAGCTTGGCCATTTTTCATAGCTATTAAGGCATCAAAAGTATAAAGCACAACATCTGAAACAGTCGCGGTTGCAGATACAACTTCAGTGGTTGCAGAAACTGCAGTCGCGCTTGAAGTGATTTCAGTTTTCATTGAGATGTGTTTGTTTTGGGTTGCCGGAATAAATTCTAACACTAAAGCTTTTTTATTCATTAACATGTATACAAGTCTGTTTTGCGCAAGTAAGCCTTCAGCGTAAGTGCGTTTATCAACATCGTCGATTTTTGCGATCAGCTGTTTTTTAAAAGCTATATTTTCTGGTGAGTTTTGGTGTTCATCTTTTGTAATATCAACTAAACCATCAATGGCCACCACTTGAGTTGCGATGGCTTTATTGGGTTTAGACGGGCGTTCTTGGGCTTTGCCACAGCCAGAAAAGTTAATCACAACCATGATTGCTAATGTTGAGAAGATCATTAAATTTTTCATACACACACCTTTTTAAAAAAAATAAAATAAAATAAAAATTAAAGTGAAATATCCATTGATACGCCAACAGTTGAAGTCTCGCGATCAAAAGCCTGTAAGTTGTTTTCGTAAGTCGTATCTTTTAAAAACGCAGCCCGATTATAGTGGTAAAGCGAATATCCTAAAGTTTCGTTCACGGCATACGAGATACTTTCAGAAATTAAGAAGCCAGAACGCACCACATCTTCGTAAGAGTAAGAGCTGATAAATTGAAATTTTGCGCCAACAGAAATCGGGTCAAAGTTGTAACCTGTTTTTAAGGTTTGTACGATTTTATATTTAGTCGCAGGGTCGCCATTGACACGTGTTGTGTATTTGTTTGTGAAATAACCGTAAGCCGCAGAATAAGATAAACTAAAATTTTCGATATTTAAGGCTTTAGTATCAAGTGTCGCAAGTACGCCGATATTATTAACTTGTTCGATCTCGCGGTTTTCACGAGACTCGCGTGACATCGGAAGTTCAATCGAAGTGTACGGAGAAAATTTAACGGCTGATAATTTCCAGCCATCATACATGAGTGAAATGACACCATCAGCCCATGATGAATTTGGACGCGGGTGGTTTAAGTCATAAGCATAAAGAAAATCTCCACGAATAGAAAAATCCCAAAATACAAATTTAGGAACGATGGCTAAACCTAAGCCGCGATTGATAATGCCCGTTGAATTTTCAGCGGCATTTTGTTCGTAAGCAAAACTAAGTGCAGTTGTAAATTTAAACGGAGACGGTTCAACGATAGGGTCATCAACATCAGGATAAGTCTTTGGAGTTTTTTGTTGAATTTTACGAACGAGAGGAGCCTGTGTCGTGCGGGCAAAACTGAATTGCGCCACGAACATGATACCCAAAATTGCGATCAAAGATAAAATCAGATTCTGCTTCATGGGCTGGAGGCTCCTTATAGCAGAATCTGATTACAAGAAAGAGACCTAGTTATGGCTATTTAATAGAGTTTGACGCCGTGTAGGCGTCAAACTTCTATACATCTAGCTCAAAGGCGCTATCTAAGTAGGCCGTTGATGTCTGCTCCCGAGCGAGAACGATCATTATTGGCATTCGAACAATCGTCATTTCTTGGGTTAGAATCTAAGTAAATATCTGGATCGTAAGTTACGATAAGGCGGTAATTTGGAGGAAATTCTCCCTCAGCTGGAGATGAAGAATCCCAGTCGCGATCATAAGAAAAAGTAAAGGCTTGGCCCACGGCTAAGTTTATAAAATCTCTGCGCGCAACTAATGTGCGGTCAGAATATAAAAGAGCAGTTTGTTGACCAGCACGAGAAACGTAATCTTGGCGTCCAACATTTTTAACTGTTGCTGTTACGCGAACACGTCCACGCCATTGCGTCGTGCGGCTTAACACTTCGAAATCTATTCGTGCGGCTGCTGGATCTATTCCGCAACTGTATATCGGTGGCTTAATTATTGGACGCAACGGGCGATCGATGCGATTGATTCCAGATAAATCTCCGGCGTTGGCCAATTGTGCAGCAGAAATTAGTGCAGTGATTGTTGTTAGAACTAAATGCTTAATTTTCATGATAGCCTCTCATTGCTTCGTGCAGTTTTTTTTGCGACAACATCAAGTTGTCATGCTTTGTTCTGCTTTGTATTTAATGCACGATAGATACCAACATTCGAGGTATCAAAATGGCTCTCAAGTTTTTGTTAAGATAATTATGTTTTATTTTTTAGCTTTGAATTCTTTGAGTGTCGTGTTCATTGATTTAAGTCTTGAAGAAAAAGATTCAAGCATTGAAGACGCCCATAGCGGAAGATCATTTAACATGATGTTGTAACCTTCTTCAGAAATCTTCATTAATTTACAATCAGTTTCAGCTTGAGCACTTGCGGTACGTGCGCCTTTATCAATTAGAGCGAATTCTCCAAAAGTTTCACCAGGATTTAATTTAGCCAGTTCAACTTTTTCGCCAGTTTTATTTTTTGAGAAAATTTTAACGGTACCAGATTCAATAATGTAAAAGTGAGCTTCAATGTCGCCTTCAAAAAAAATAAAATCGCCAGCTTTGAAAGATTCTTTTGTGATTGAACTCATGATGTACCTCTATAACATTTTTGTTTGTTTAGAGTATCTTTGTCACTAGATATTAGTCTAGCTTTTTTGTACTTCGCTTTAACAATAAATAAAGGCTATTCTATTCACTATGGTGATGATCAAGTTTTTATTTCCGCTCGCGTTGGCTCTTTCAAGCAAACCAAATCCACAATTTCTTGAAGGTAAAAATAACTCGGGCCCGAAATCAATTTCGACAATGAAAACTGATATCTCTGCGGCGCCGTTAGACACAACGCAAATTAATTCATTAAAAGATGACAAGTCTTACCAAGAATTTTTAAAAGACAACCAACCGCTGGTTGATGCGTTTGCTGAATTTACGAAAAAAAATCAAAATGTGAACACGGCTATCGAAAAAATCAAAAAATGGGAGCCATCTCAGGCGATTTTAAATAATTACAAAGATTATTTCTTATCAACTTGGTCAGGCAACTATGACGATGTGTATAAGCATTATTTAGCTCTTAAAAAAGAGAAAAAATTTATTCGTATTCGTCTAGAGTTGATCGTGTTTTTAATCAATTCACCCGTTGATCAATTGAAGTTTGCAAACGCCACCCAATTTATCAAAACAGAATCACGATCGCTCTTACGCCAGTTGCGTGGGTCATCAGAAGGTGAAGTTTTTGAAGAAGAGTATTTAAAATGGCTTCAGCGTAATAAATACTTTGATGAGATTTGCCACACTGAGCGTGATCGCTGGATTGCAGAACCGGGTATTGATTTTGTTGAATTAACCACAGCCACTGAAAAATGCCCTGTGGCTTTAGACGATTTTTTAACTCGTATGCGCCGTTTATTATTTGCCGCTAAAGAATTTCAAGCGCTGCGTGAAATTGAATTGTTTTCGTCTTACGCAAAACTGAAAGACTGGGAACACGCGTACATCCGCGCCGTTTATGATTCAAATCAAGGTGATCCAGGAGCAGCCCTTAAAAGTTTAGGTAAGTATGAAAAAGAACTAATGGAGACTGAATACAAAGATAATTACTTCTTTATCGCCCAACGGGCCGGTGAGTTAGAAAAAGCCGAGCAAATTATCGCAAAAATTTTAACAAAAACTAAAAGTGCCAAAGAATTTGAAGAAATGAAATTTCAACAGGGGTTTTTGTTTTACCAAGTTAAAAAATACGCTCAAGCAAATGCTATTTTTGATGAGCTATATAAAAAGCATCCGTATTTGAAAAAGAAAAAAAAGGGTCGCCCCTCACGTGACTTTGATCAAATCGCTTGGTTACGTGCTTGGACATTATACTTAGACGGGCAATTTCAAAAAGCTTTAAAAGCTTTTGAAGACACAGTGCCTTTTGCGATTGATGAAGCGCGCTTAGCTTATTGGGTGGCTGATACGAAATTAAAATTAGGCGATGAAAGTTCGGCTATTGCTGGATTTAGAAAATTATCATCACCGGTTTTAGATCAGAGATCTTTTTCTTATTATAACCTACTGGCGTGGCTTCGTTATGAAAACTTGAAGAAAGTATATCAAGACAACGGGGTTTTAAAAAGTATCGCGTTAGTCGCAAAAATGAATAAAGGCCCGTTTCCGGTAGCTTCAGAAACGCAAAGTTATTCGCAGATTATGGCTTCGTATAGCTTTTTTGATCAAGCTTCGTTTGACACTGACGAAGGTGATGTTCAAATTTCGAATTCAGAAAATGAAGTGATTCAAAATACTGATTCTGCCGGTATCGAAGTTTCAAACGAAAAAGATTTAATGGCACAAATCAACTGGGCCAAGTTTTTAATTTTGCAAAACGAACCTGATTTGGCCCGTTGGCACTTGTATGAAATCGAAAAGAAAATCAACACACGTAAAAAAGCTGAAGTCTTAGCGCAGTTTTATTTAACACATGAATTTTATTATCGAGCTTTATCGTTAATGAATCGTTTTACCCAATCTGATAAAACAGCTTTGCAAATTAAAGCTGATCCTGTGATGTGGGGTTCTTTATATCCCGAGGCGTACAAGGCAAAAGTGTTTCAGTATGCTGAACTACGAAAAATTGATCCTTATATGATTTTATCAATCATGCGCGCAGAAACTCAGTACAAGTCTGATGCGATTTCTCCGGTGGGCGCTGTGGGGTTAATGCAGTTCATGCCGTACTCAGCACAAAAAGTGGCGGATATTACTGATCAAAAAATTCAAACCGAGCAGTTATTTACTCCAGAAAAATCAATTGAGTTTGGTGCCGCTTATTTAAAAAAATTATCTTTAGAAATGGATAATCAAAAACCATTAGTGGCTGCCGCCTACAACGGTGGTCCACACAGAGTAAAAGCCTGGATCAAAAATCTAGGGCAATTAGAGTTTGATAAATTCATCGAACATATTCCGTTTGTTGAAACTAGAACGTACGTTAAGCGCGTGTTAACGTACCGTGCGACCTACGATAAGCTTTATAACAAATCGCTTGAATTAGATAAATACACGTACCTACTTAATCCGATTCCGATGAAATTAGAAGGCCCACAGTCTTTAAAAGAAGAGTGGGAACCATTCAGATCTGAATTTCGGCAAATGCAAAATTAAACGTTCTTAAGCCGCAGGCTTAGACATTAAATTTGAAGAATAAAATATCGCCGTCTTTGACAAGGTACTCTTTACCTTCAGAACGGTACTTACCAGCTTCTTTAACGGCTGCTTCTGATTTTAAAGTGAATAAATCTTCGCAGTGATAAGCTTCAGCGCGGATAAAACCTTTTTCGAAGTCAGTGTGAATCACACCAGCCGCTTGTGGAGCTTTGAATCCAGCTTTGATTGTCCATGCACGCACTTCTTGTTCGCCAGCTGTGAAGTAAGTCGCTAATCCTAATAAAGCATAAGCTTCGCGGATAAGGCGGTTTAAGCCTGGCTCTGTTGCGCCTAATGAATCTAAGAAATCTTTGCGTTCTTCTGGGGGTAACTGAGAAATTTCAGCTTCCATTGAAGAGCAAATCATAATTGTTTTATTGTTTTCTTCAGCGGCGCGTTTTTCAACAGCGCGAACCCAGTCATTACCACCAGCAGCGAAATCTGTGTCAGACACGTTACATGCGTATAATACGGGTTTAGAAGTTAATAAATGCATCTCGCGAGCGAAAGGCGCTTCAAGATCGTTAAGTACAACTGAACGAGCAGGTTTACCTTGAGCAAGAGCTGCGTGAAGTCTTTGCGTTACATCAAGATCCATTTTTACTTTTGGATCAGAAGATGTTTTTGCCATCTTCTCAACTTTTTTTAATTTTTTATCAGCGTTGTCGAAATCCGCTAACATTAATTCAGTGTTGATCACATCAACATCTCGTAAAGGATCTACTGAACCAGATACATGAATCACATTTGGATCATCAAAACAACGAACAACATGAACGATCGCATCAGTTTGTTTGATGTGACCTAAGAATTGATTTCCTAAACCTTCACCTTGAGAAGCACCTTTAACGATACCTGCGATATCAACGAATTCCATAGTTGTTGGAATGACGCTTTTTGGTTTTACGAAAGCTGTAATTTGATCAAGACGAGTATCAGGTACGATAACGATACCAACGTTTGGATCGATCGTGCAAAACGGGTAGTTTGCCGCTTCTGCTTTTGCAGAAGTTAAAGCATTAAATAATGTTGATTTACCAACGTTTGGAAGACCTACGATACCAACTTGTAAAGCCATGAAATACCCCTAACGACACCAGTCGAAAATTAAGGCTCGAGCTTAACAGGTCCGTTGAACTTTGTTGAGGCTTTATTTATGCCTTCTAAGATAAAACTTTCGATGGCGTCAGACGCCGTATCTAAAACCTTATCTAAGTTTGTTTGCTCTTCTTTTGAGAAGTTTCCAAGCACATAATCAGCTAAGGCGAAATCTGGATGAGAAGGGCGGCCCACGCCCATTCTAAGGCGAGCGTACTCTTGTGTTCCTAATAATTGCGTAATGCTTTTGACGCCGTTTTGGCCACCAGCGCTGCGATTAAATTGCATCTTGATTGTGCCAAATGCGAAATCAACTTCGTCGTGCACCACAAGTAAGTTTGCACGATCGATTTTATAGAAATTCATCAGAGCCACAACAGATTCGCCAGACAAATTCATATAGGTTTGCGGTTTTACTAATAAAACTTCTTTGCCTTCGATTTTGAATTTTTTGGTTTGGGCTTTGTGTTCATCGCGCCAGTCAGACCCACCCAATGATTTTAACCAATAATCAGCGGCCATAAAACCGATGTTATGTCTGGTCATTGCGTATTTGCTTCCGGGGTTGCCAAGGGCTGCGATTAAAAACATGAGTGGAGTTTAGCTAGGCTAAGGTGCTGGCGCAAGTGCGAAGTATTTATGCATATTTTTATAGCGATGCCTCGTTTTGATTCAAAAGCCAGACGAATGTACAGTGCAAGTGTTTACCGCCGTAAATTAATTATTATTTAAAGCTATTTTAAGAGGTCTGGTTGTTTGGGAATTAATTCAATTCTTCCGATAGGTTAGATGTGATGTGGAACGTAATAGCTGCAAAAAAAACTGGTCGCTCGAAAGTGTTCGAGCTTCAACGTCTGTTAGGCGTTTTTGTCGTTTTTATTTTCATATTTTCGATCAAAGTTTTTTCAGCTCCACAGACAACTACTTATCAAGCCAAAATTATTAAACCAGATGGTACTGCCTTAGAAGCGGTGAGTGTTAATTTTAGATTCACAGTTTTAAATCCTGCAGCTGATTGCGTTCTTTATATCGAAGATTATTCAGCCGTGAACATGGCAGGCTCTAACGGATTAATTTCATTCTCGTTAGGTTCAGGAACAAAAGCATTTCCAACTTCGGGAACTGCTACGTTCAAAGATATTTTTAATAATTCAAATGGAGCAATTACGTGTTTAGGTTCTGGTAATTACATGCCGGCATCAAATCACACACGTAAAATCGTCATGCAGTTTCATGATTCAATGGGCTGGCAAACAATGCCTCCGATGAGTATCAACGCAGTACCATATTCGATGTTTGCGACTAAAGCTGATGATACAACTTTATTTAATAACAAAGCTGACACAGCGTTTGTTCAATACACTTCAATTCCAACTTGTACAGCTTCTACGACTTTAACTTTTAACGGAGCTTCTTTTTCTTGTATCACTGGTGCAGGCGGTGGAGCTTCGGGAACAATCACTTCAGGTGATGTGACAACGGCTTTAGGTTACACTCCGGTTAGTGCTGCAACTTTATCAGCTTCATTTACAACAGTAGCAACTTCTTATTCAACTGTAACTGCAACGGTGTCTTCTTTAGGAACTTCGGTGACTGCGATTGCTTCGACAGTTAGTCAATTATCAGCGTCGATGGCCGCACTTTCTGGTGGCGGAATTTCTTTATTAAATGGTTCAGCTTCTGCGACACAAACTTTTTCGATGTCTAGTATTGGATCTGCACCTGCAGTAGTAACTTTAAACGGAGTTCATAATTTTAGATTTCCGAATGCAGCATCTTCAACAATTACAGCGGGTCTTTTATCGAATTTAGATTATTTAATTTTCTCAAACAAAATGAATGCGACGAGTGCGGCTGTTAATACAGCTTTAGGTTATACGGCAGCAGATGCGGCTAACGTAACTGCAGTTTCTGCATCACTTTCTAGTTTAGCCACGTCAACTGCGGCATCATTTGCTGCTTTATCTGGTAGTGGAATTGGTTCTTTAAATGGTTCATCAAGTGCTACACAAACTTTTGCAAATGGTTCAACAGGTTTACAACCTGGATATGTTACAGCAAATGGAATTCACACTTTAAATATTCCAAATGCGGCTTCGAATTCAGTAACGGGTGGTTTGTTATCTAATGCTGATTACGTAACGTTTGTGAATCATGGCTCAAGCATTACGACATTAAGTGCTGATATTGCAGCGGTGTCAGCTTCAGTAAATAGTTTATCAGCGAATAAAGTTACATCGAGTGCGGCTTCGATTGCGCAAGTGTTAGGTTATATTCCTGCAGCTAGCGGATCAGTTGGTGCTGGTGGCGTAACTTCAGTTAATGGTTCAACTTCAGCTACACAAACATTTGGTACAGGTACTACAGGTAATAATCCAAATTACGTAACTGCAAATGGTGTTCATACTTTAAATATTCCGTTTGCTTCTGCTGCAACTACAACTGCGGGTTTGATTTCGTATTCTGATTTCTTAAATTTCACAAATAAAATTACATCAAGTGCAGTTTCTATCGCGCAAGTGCTAGGTTATGTTCCGGCAGATGCTGTGAGTGTTACTACTTTAAGTTCAAATGTAGCAGCTGTATCGGCGTCACTTTCAAGTTTTGCGGCAACAACTGCAGCTTCTTTCTCGGCGATTTCAGGTTCTGGTATTTCGGCATTGAATGGTTCAACTTCTGCAACACAATCGTTTGCTAATAGTTTAACTGGATCTCAGCCAACTTATGTATCTGCTAACGGAGTTCATACTTTAAATATTCCGTATGCATCAACTCCTGCAGTCGCTGCGGGTTTAATTTCATATTTAGATTATACAAATTTTTCTAACAAAATTACTTCAAGCGCAGTATCTATCGCGCAAGTTTTAGGTTATACACCTGCGGCGAGTGGTTCGTTCTCATTATCGCCAGCTTCAATCGCAGCAGCTTTAGGTTACACACCTGGCGATGCAGCAAGTGTTACGACATTAATTTCAAATGTTGCGGCAGTTTCAGCTGTAGCTAATTCAAAAATCACTTCAAGTGCAGCATCTGTTGCAGAAGTGTTAGGCTATGTTCCTTCTGCAAGTGGCTCTGTTTCTGTAACTTCGGCTTCAATCGCAACGGCTTTAGGTTATACACCAGGTGATGCTGCGAGTGTAACAACATTAACTGCAAATTTAGCAACAGTATCTGCAGCAGCTAATTCGGCACAAGTTGGAGTAGCAGCGGTGTCAGCTTCACTTTCAAGTTTTGCGGCAACAACTGCGGCTTCATTTTCTGCGATTGCTGGTACGGGAATTTCAACTTTTAATGGTTCAACTTCTGCAACGCAAAGTTTTGGTACTGGTACAACAGGTAATAATCCAAATTACGTAACAGCAAATGGAGTTCATACTTTAAATATTCCTTTCGCTTCTGCAGCAACGACAACTGCGGGTTTAATTTCATATTCTGATTTTTTAAATTTCAGCAACAAAATTACTTCAAGCGCAGTATCTATCGCGCAAGTTTTAGGTTATACACCTGCGGCGAGTGGATCGTTTTCATTATCGCCAGCTTCAATCGCAGCAGCTTTAGGTTACACACCTGGCGATGCAGCAAGTGTTACAACATTAATTTCAAATGTTGCGGCAGTTTCAGCTGTAGCTAATTCAAAAATTACTTCAAGTGCAGCTTCTGTTGCAGAAGTGTTAGGTTATGTTCCTTCTGCGAGTGGATCTGTTTCTGTTACTTCTGCATCAATTGCAACGGCATTAGGTTATACGCCAGGTAATGCAGTGAGCGTAACAACTTTAATTTCTGATGTTGCTGCAGTTTCTGCTTCTGTAAATACAGTGTCAGCATCAGTGGCTACAAAAGTGACTTCAAGTGCAGTGTCGATTGCGCAGGTATTAGGTTATATTCCTGCAGCTAGTGGATCATTAGGTGTTGGTGGTATTGCTAGCTTTAATGGTTCAACTTCAGCAACACAAACGTTTGCTAATAGTTTAACTGGTTCTCAGCCAACTTACACAATAGCTAACGGAGTTCATACATTAAATATTCCGTATGCATCTACTCCTGCAGTAACCGCGGGTTTAATTTCATATTTAGATTATTCTAATTTCTCAAACAAAATTACTTCAAGTGCGGCAGCAATCGCACAAGTTCTTGGTTACACTCCAGCAGCAAGTGGATCTTTTTCTTTATCTTCGTCTTCAATTGCTACAGCCTTAGGTTACACACCTGGTGATGCGGCAAGTGTAACAACGTTAATTGCAAATGTTGCTGCGGTTTCTGCTTCTGTGAATACAGTGTCATCAACAGTGGCGACTAAAATCACTTCTAGTGCGGCATCTATCGCACAAGTTTTAGGTTATACTCCAGCCGCTTCTGGTGGAGCTGTTTCAATTGACCAACTGAGTGATGCGATTTCAGATGGTGTTTATTCTGTGATGTTAGGTCAAGGTGCCGGAGTTTCAACAACAGGTTATGCAGCAACAGCTGTCGGTGTTAAAGCTTTAAATGAAAACACCACGGGCTATGAGACTTCAGCTTTTGGTTTTCAATCATTACGTTATAATACGACGGGCACAAGAAATAGTGCATTCGGAACATATTCGTTACAAATGAATGACAGCGGATCTAACAATTCAGCTTTCGGCGCAGATTCTCTTGCTGGTCTAGAAGTAGGAAATAGAAATAGTGCCTTTGGTTCTATGGCTTTATCAAGTGTTAGTGGTGATGATAATATCGCCGTCGGTTATGAAGCGGGTAAAATTGCATCAGGAACTGGAAACGTATTTCTAGGTTCCAATTCAGGTAATAGTGTTATTTCTGATTCAGGAAATATTCTTATCGGTTACAACACACAAGTAGATACAAGCGGACAAAATAATTTTTTAAATATCGGTAATTCAATTTACGGAAATTTAACGACTGGCAATGTGGGTGTCGGCGTTACAACTCCGAAAACTAGATTAGATGTCTCTGGAGCAATCCGTATTAGCATGGAAGCATTAACATGTGCTGCAAGTTATGCCGGTACAATTCGATATAATGCAGGCAACGTCGAATATTGTAATGGCACTACTTGGTCTGCATTCGGTGTAGCAGGCGCTGGGATTACTTCTTTTAATAGTTCAACATCTGCGACACAAACATTTGCGAACTCGTTGACTGGCTCACAACCAACTTATGTATCAGCAAACGGAGTTCACACATTAAATATTCCGTATGCATCTACTCCGGCAGTAACTGCAGGTTTAATTTCTTATTTAGATTACACTAATTTTTCAAATAAAATTACTTCGAGTGCAGCATCTATCGCGCAAGTTTTAGGTTATATTCCTTCTGCGAGTGGATCTGTTTCTGTAACTTCTGCATCAATTGCAACGGCCTTAGGTTACACGCCTGGTAATGCAGTGAGCGTAACAACTTTAATTTCAGATGTAGCGGCCGTGTCATCAACAGCAGCTACAAAAATTACTTCAAGTGCAGCGTCTATCGCGCAAGTTTTAGGTTATGTGCCTGCAGCTAGTGGTGGAACATCGTCACAATGGACAACAAGTGGAACAGCTGTTGGTTATACAGCCGGTAGTGTTGGTGTAGGAACGGCTTCTCCGCGTCAGGCTTTAGATGTTGCACCTGCAACGGGTAATGCAATTATTCGCGCGACATCGACAAACGCGACAACAGCACTTCAACTTTACAGAACTAGCGGTGGCTTATATCAAGGCCCGGTGTTGTGGGCGAATGGAACAGATTTAAATTTTGGCTTCGATTCATCAGAAAATTCTGGTGCAACATTGATGCGATTAACAACGAACGGATATTTAGGCATCGGTAATTTATCACCTATGACTATGTTAGATGTATCTGGTGCAATTCGCATCAGTATGGATTCAGCAACGTGTGCAGTAAGTTATGCGGGTGCTATTCGTTACAATGCAGGTACTGTTGAATTTTGTAATGGATCAGCTTGGGGAGGCATGGGCGGCGGCGCTGCAGTGACTTCGTTAAATGGATCAACTTCTGCAACACAAACTTTTGCAAATACAATGGGTGGTTCATCACCAACATTTATTTCTGCGAATGGTGTGCACACATTAAGAATGCCAGGAGCTTCACAAGCAGGCGTAACTGCAGGTTTAATTACTAAATCTGAATACGATACTTTCAATACAAAATTATCTGGAAATTTAGCCAGTGGTTCTATTTTTGTCGGTAACAGTTCTGGTTCTGGAACTGCTGTTGCCTTGAGTGGTGATGCGACATTATCAAATTTAGGTGTGTTAAGTATCTCAGGTTTAGCGCGCAGTAAAATCGCAGTGGGTACAGCGTATAGAATTTTAACGAACAGCTCGAGCGGAGCTTTGAACGAAGTCGCTGTAACGTCTTCACGTGCCATGATTTCTGATTCAAATGGTATTCCATCGGCATCAACAGTAACAAGCTCAGAGCTTGCATATATGTCAGGTGTAACTTCAGGCGTACAAATTCAATTAAATGCGCGCGTTCAAAATTCAGATCAGAGATTATTACCAAGTTATACATCCGCGACAGCCTTAAGTTACGTTCGCATTAATGCCAGTGGTACAGCGACAGAGTTAAGAACTCCGGCGCAAGTTTCTGCTGACATCGGATCAAATGGTTATGTGACCGTACTAACTCAAACTGCAAGTTTTACGATTACAAATTCACAGCATAATTATTTATTTATCATGAGCAATGCGGGCACAGCTAGTTTACCGGCTTTATCAACAGTGACTCAAGGTTTTCACATTTATATTAAGCGCACAGGTTTTTCACAAATTGCCGTTGTCGCAAATGGTGCAGATACAATTGAAGGAACAGCATCACGCACAATTGATGTTCAAGGTGGCGTGATGGAATTAATAGCCACGTCTTCACGTTGGGAATTATTACGCGCATCGAGCACAGGTGCTGCAGGTGCAACATGTGTTGAAGGCAGTGTAACTTACACAGCACTTGGCCAATCAAACTTTACAGTCACTGATAACATGGCCACGTATTGTGTGTTCACATTGACTGTTAAAGGTGCTGGTGGTGGCGGATCGACACAATATGGATCGCCAGATTCAGTGGGTGGAGCTGGTGGTGGTGTGACCTTGAATTGGACACCAAGTGTTTCTACATCATTGAATATTTATGTGGGTACAGCTGGAACCAACTTGGCTGTAGGTGGAGCTGGTGGTGGTGCTACAGGTTGTACATATCCATCTGGTGGTTACTATGCAGGTGGCGGCGGTGGTGCAAGTGCGGTTTCAATTAGTGGAACTGTAGCCATCATTTCTGGCGGCGGTGGCGGAGCAGGGCATTCATGGGGTGCTAGCTCTGGTAATGGCGGAGTTGGTGGATCATCAAATAACCCTGGTGGTAACGGCTATGGAACTTACGCAGGTTCTGGCGGCGGCTTAAACACCGGTGGTGCTTCGGCTGGCGCGAGTACTTTTGTTTCGGGTGTTGGTGGATCGTCTGTATCTGGCGGAACAACTGGTGGATCAGCTTGTGGTTCTAAAGCTGGCGGAGCAAAACTGGCTTTATTTAATATTTCAGGCGGCGGCGGTGGCGGCGGTACAAGTGGTAATCAAGGTCATGGCGGTGGCGGTGGCGGCGGTTATGGCGGCGGTGGCGGCGGTTCTGCGAATACTTCACCAACGACTTCTGGTTCAGGTGGCGGTGGCGGTGGTGGATTCGTTTTATCTGATCCATCAATCACAAATTTTACTCCTGTAGCAGGTTCGGCGGCAGAGACAAATGGTGTGATTATTATCAACTGGTCTCAGCGCTAAATACTAAATGTTTCAGAAATAAAAAAAGGCGATGTTTCCATCGCCTTTTTTTTAATTCAAATTGAAAAACTTAAATTATTTTTTTGCTGCTGGTTTAGCTGCTGCTGGAGCTTTCGCGCCTGCTGCTGCCGCTGGAGCTTTTCCGCCCGCTGCTGCTGCTGGAGCTGCTGCCGCTGCTGCTACTGGAGCTGCAACAACTTCATCTTCTTGTTCAACAACTGCTGCTAAAGTTACTTCTGGACGAGAAATAAGTTTAACACCTTCAGGCATTGTTAATTCAGAAGCATGTAATGAATCGCCTACGCCTAAGTTAGTTACGTCTAAAGTTAAGAAATCAGGGATAGCTGTTGGTAAACACTCAACCTCAACTGAACGCATAACGATATTTAATAAACCACCTTCAGAAATACCGATCGCTTTACCTTCAACTTTGATCTCTACAGATACGCGAACTGTTTTTTTCAAGTCGATAGCGAAGAAATCTACGTGTTCTGGGCGACGAGATAATGGATTTACTTGTACGGCTTTAATTAAGGCTACTTTGCCGTTTAATGCAGAGTCACCAGATTTAAAAGTTAATAAAGCATTCTCGTAAGCACGAGAGTTGTATTTTAAGATATCATTTACGTGAACAGATACATTTGCGTTTTCTGTAGCTCCGTAGATAACTCCTGGAACCATTTTGTTAACGCGTAATTCGCGAGAGTTAGCGCGACCGATTTCGCGAGTTGTAACATTTAATTCAATTCTTTGTTTGCTCATCTTTTTACCTTTGCGTGATTTGTATCACGACTTTTACCACTTACTCATCAGACGAAATTGTCTTACTCATCGGTGGAGTTAATTTCAAAATTTATTTAGTCGAAAAGTGAACTCACAGAATCATGATCGTGAATTCTTCTAATCGCTTCAGCTAAAACTCCGGCCACCGAAATGACTTGGATTTTGCTGCAGTTTTTCGCCTGCTCAGATAAAGGAATTGTGTCAGTCACAAAAACTTTAGCAATCGGACTTTCGATTAAACGGCTGATGGCCGGACCAGAAAGTACCGCGTGGGTAGCAAGAGCGAACACCTGTTTTGCACCATTCTTAAGGAGGCTGTCAACAGCTTGTGTTAACGTTCCCGCCGTATCGATCATGTCATCCACGATCACTGCAGTTTTACCTGTAACATCTCCGATTAAGTGCATGGCTTTTGATTCGCCGGGAGCTGTTCTGCGCTTGTCGATAATTGCTAAAGTCGAACCAATTCGTTTTGAGAATGCACGGGCACGTTCAACACCGCCGGCATCAGGAGAAACAGTCACGAACTCTTCGCCTTCGCCGTAAGCTTCTTTAAAAGCACGGGCTAATGTAGGAACTCCGAATAAGTGATCGAAAGGGCAGTTGAAAAAGCCTTGAATTTGAGCAGCATGAAGGTCAACCGACACCACACGGTTTGCACCCGCTGTTGTGATGAGATCGGCCATACATTTTGCTGTGATCGGGGCGCGAGGTGCAACTTTACGATCTTGGCGAGCATAACCGTAATATGGAATCACGGCTGTGATTGAGGCCGCTGAGGCGCGCTTAAGAGCATCAAGGATAATAAATAACTCCATGTAACTTTGATTCACGGGCGGACACGTACTTTGAATCACGTACACATCTTTTCCGCGCACTGATTCGTGAATCTCGACTTGAATTTCGCCGTCGTTAAAGCTTGTGACTTTGCTTTCGCCGAACGGAATGTTTAAAATTTCGCAGACTTGTTTTGCAAGGTGTATGTTCGTATTGCCTGCGAAAATTTTAAAGTTTTTGTTTTTTGCATCTGTCATTAATCCCCCTATGACTGTTTGCAGTTTACGTTGTTGCTTTCAACTTTTCTAAAAATTGATTAAGCGCTTGAGCTCTGTGCGAGTGCTGGATCTTATAACCGGGACCCAATTCTGCGAGAGTTTTAGTTTCATTTTCAGGAACAAATACTGGATCGTAACCAAAGCCCATCTGGCCTGTGGCTTTTGAAGTGATCGAGCCATTCAGCTTACCTTCAAAAATCCACTCTTGATTGTCAGGAGTTAAAACCACAGTTACGCATTTGAAATTTGCAGTGCGTGGAGAAATATTTCTAATTTGCATCATCTTTAAAAGTTTAGCGACGTTTTCTGAATCAGCGGCATTGGCCCCGGCGTAACGTGCTGAGTGAACACCTGGAAGATTATTTAATCCGTGAACTTCTAAGCCAGCGTCTTCACCTAACACATACGCGTTTGGTTTGATGGCTTTTAAAGTTTTTGCTTTGATGCGCGCATTATCTAAAAACGTAGCGCCATCTTCTGGGCGGGGAGAGAAACCTTTGATTTCGCCTTGATGAAAAAGTTGAATTTCTGGCAATGAGCGCAGAGCCATTTTGTATTCTTCAAGTTTACCTTTATTGCCTGTGGCGATCCAAAGTTCCATCTACGACCTAACCTTTAAGCGGAAAATATTCGCCGATAATTTTTTGTTGGTATTGAAATAATTCTTTGCAGCCGTGTTCAGCGATTGTCATCATGTCGAACAATTGTTGACGTGAGAAAGTGCCTTCTTCAGCCGTGCCCTGCACTTCGACGAATTCATTTTTATCAGTCATCACAAAATTCATGTCTGTACCGATATCAGAATCTTCGTCGTAATTTAAATCTAAAATAGGAATCAAATTATTTTTATCGTCTTCAAATAAACCCACAGAAATGGCAGCGACGTAACATTTAATTGGATTCGCTTTAATTTCGCCAAGCGCTTGTAATTTTTTACAAGCCAATGCAAGGGCCACGAAACCACCAGTGACTGCCGCTGTGCGAGTTCCGCCATCGGCGTTGATCACATCGCAATCGATGATCAATTGTTTTTCACCTAAGTTTTTTAATTCAACAGCGGCGCGAAGTGAGCGGCCCACTAATCTAGAAATTTCTTGAGTGCGTCCACCACTTGCAGTTTTTTCGCGTTTCATACGTGTGTGAGTTGAGCGTGGTAACATGCCGTATTCAGCAGTGACCCAACCAGAACCTGTGCCCACTAACCAATTTGGCGCTTTGGCTTCGTAACTGACCGTGCAAAGTACGCGTGTGTTTCCGAATTCAACTAAGGCTGAACCTTCGGCGTAATCAGACACGTGCGGTGTGATCTTGATTTGACGAAGTTGATTATGAAGACGTTTATCGGCGCGAACGAAGTGTTGTGATGGATTTGTCATGCTTAGTATAACACTAAATTCACGAGTGAAAGTAAAGCGATACTAGAGCGAATTTTTATAAGCGTAAATTGATTTGACGATCGTTTCAGCAATCTCTTGTTGACGCTCGTCGGTGAGAAGCAGTTTAGCTTCGCTTATATTCGAAATGTAACCGATTTCGATCAAAGCCGATGGCATTGATGTTTTCTCGATCACAAAAAAGGGAGCGCGCTTGATCACGGTTTTAGAGTCTGAGCCCAAAGCTTTAACTTGGGTTTGCAAAATTTGATTAAACTTAAGACTCTGTCTGGTTTGGCCAAAGCTTGTAAGGTCTCCAACAATTTTTTTCACGGCTGTTGAGGCTTCAATTGCAGGCATTTTTATATCGTAGACGCCTTTTTTAAAATAGAACTCCATGCCGCTGACGTAACTGGCTTGTGAAGAGTTCGCATGCAGACTGATAAATAAATTCGCGTTGCGGGCTTCGGCCACTTTGACACGATTTTCTAAAGTTAAACTTTTGTTTGTTTCACGAGTTAAAATCACTTCGATGTTTTGATTAAGATCGCTTTGAATAAGGTTCTGCATTTTTTGTGCGACTTTAAGAGTGATATCTGATTCTTTGAAAATTCCGCGAATGGCGCCGACATCGATTCCGCCATGGCCAGGGTCAATCACAAGAATAAAAGGCTTTGAAACTTCAGCCTGAGTTTGCGTTGTGAATAATAAAAAAAGAACGAGCACTGCAGATCGCATCTTTTAATTTAACCATTTTTTTTGCGTGAAGATAAAGAGAAGAAAAAAAAGACGGCCAGGAAGGGGGGGGGATGCCTAGCCGCCATGGGGGGGTACTTCTTTATAAAGCAAATGTATGACCAGGTTTTAAAGCAATTTATGCGATTTGAGGTGTAAAACCACTTTACAGTGACGTAGATGGCTAGCCAGCGAATAAAGCCGAACAGCTTCTTGAGTTTATGTGGTCGTTTTGACCTTTGATTTTAAGATTAAGATCGCGACTCATTTTTTGCGCTCGAGCTTCTACGCGTCGAGAGTCTAGCGCTTGAAGATCTGCAGGTAGAAGGGCTTTGAATTTTTCGTAATCAAGACCTGATTCTGTGACGTAATTATAAAAGCTGGCAGCTAAATCGATTTTTGAAGCAATGAATGTCTGGCTTTCAGTGTAGCTGATCGGACCCGATTGAGTTTTTAAATAATTGATGCGCGCTTCAAACAGTTCACCTAATAAAATAAATTGCTCAACATTTTTTTGCGCCCAGATCGCGCGAAGCTCAAAGGGGCGATCTTCTTGTTCAAGTTGTTCTAACATCACACTGCTCATGTATTTTAAACCAATCATTTGGTAGTGGCGGGGTTTTGACCAAGTATTTTGGTAAGTCTGTAGATAAACATTCTTTTCAATCGTCACAGCCAGTTGTTTGGCCGTAAGTTGCGGATTTGCATTGTGTTCAAGTACGATTTTCGAGAGCGCCGCGCGCATTTCTTGGTGCATAATTGAAAGCGGCGGGCCATTGTAAATATCGTGGCCAATGGCTCCTAGAGCTAATTCTGGCCGATTATGATAGTCAGTAAAAAATCTTAAAAAGAGATCGCCATTGTTGTTAAAGGCGCGCATAAATCCGATATTAAAATGAGCGTTGTCATTTTCAGGAACGGTAAAGCCTAATTTTTTACCTGATTTAAAAACAACTTCATTGATCAGTTTAGCGCGACTTTTTAATTCTTCGATAGTGGATGGTTTAGTTGTGATTTCAACGCATTCAGGGTCATGAGAAATTTTAAACCACCAACCATCTGCGAAAGTCACTTTGTAATCGGCGGCTTGAGTGTGATCTTGCATGCTGCCCCATTTGCCATACTCCATGTCAACGGTGCAGCCCACTGTAGCGCAGATCTCTCTGATGTTTTCGACGTAAAGTAATTTGGCTTTTGCGGCTTCAATTTGGCCGCCGTTTTCCCATTCGCTTTGGATAGAGGGGTGCGAGAATTCCCATTCAGCGCCAAAGGTAAACGCCTCGGCGGCTAAAAGCTGAAGGGTTGCGAATAAGCTTAAAATAAAAATAAGGGCATGTTTTTTCATTTTACGTGAATTTATAAAGCAACTTATTTGCCATTAGCAAACAAGCTATAGATGATTTGAGGCAATTAGGCTGTTAGTGATTTAACAGGTAGGCGAAAAAGGGCTAACAGTTTGTTTAAATTGATGTTTATTAAATTTAAACTTGGTTCTTAGTTTGCTCGTTAGTTTGATTATGCAGTTAATTAGAAAAATGCCGTTCGCTGAGTTTAGGCATCGGTTTTTAAATGCCGTATCGAACGCCAATAAACATGATATTTTTGTCATGGCCAGTTCATTGGCCTATACAACGGCTTTAGCCTTAGCGCCGTTTCTATTAATTATTTTATCGTTTGCGTCGTTGTTATCACCTGATCTGCAGCAAAATATTTATGAAGGCTTAACAGTGGCTGTCGGAGATAAAATTGCTGATACTATTTTGGCGATGATTGAAAATGCAGATAAGCATCCGAAGTTATCAGGAATGTCGGGCGTTATTGGGGTGAGTGTGTTAGCGATTTCGGCTTCGGCTATATTTTCTAATTTAAAAATTGCTCTCGATAAAATTAATGAACATGCCTTTACAAAAGAGGCTAGTGGCTTATGGCTTTTTGTAAAGGGCCGCTTATTTTCAATGGGCTTAGTGTTTGGTTTTTCATTTTTATCAGTGGCCTCGTTAGTTTTTACGATGGTCATTGCGATTTTTTATCCTGATGGCATGGGCGCTTTCTGGGGCTTTGTTTCTTTTGCAGTTAACTTTTCTGTTTTTGCTTTGGTGTTTTCGGCCATTTACCGCTTTGTACCCACCGATAGAGCCACTTGGAAAAGTTGTATTATATCGGGCGTGATGAGCACGATCTTTTATCTTGTGGGTAAGAAGTTGATCGGTTTGTATTTAGGACGAGCAGGACTTGAGTCCTCATACGGTGCGGCGGGGTCGCTGATTGTTTTACTTGTTTGGGTTTATTATACCGCTCTGACCTTACTTTTCAGTTACGAATTCACTCGCGATGTTATTTTAAAACAAGATCTAACCACTGAACAGAATATAGAAACATAATGTTTCAGTTTTCAATCTAGACTTAAGTGAATAATTCAAATCAAGAAGTATTAAATCTCAGTAACCAAAGCTATTATGAATAGATAAATTCACAGAGTTTTAAAGGGGTTATAATATGTTCTCGATGCAAAAGATTGTTGTTTTAATTTCAATTGTTTTTTTATTTCAAGGTATTCGTATTCAAAGTGCTCACGCCGCAGATGCAACTGACACACAAATTCAAGCTGAAGAAGCTATTGGTGATGCCGCAGAAGCAAAAACAACGGCAGGTGATACTAAAAAACGCTTAGAAGAAGAAAAGAAAAAGCATGATCAGACGGTGAGCGAAGCTAAAAAAGCTTTAGAAAAAGCTCGTGGTGCTGAAGCTGAATCTAAAAAAATGTCGGCGCAGTATGAAAAAGAAATGGCGCAATTAAAATTAGAAATGTCTGAAGCTGAAAAACAGCAGGCTATTTCTGAAAAGCAAAAAGTAGATTTCGAAGCTAGAACTAAATCATTCAACGAAAAAATTGAAGCTTTAAAAAAGCAATCTGCTGATTCAAAAGAAAAAACTAAAGTCGCTCAAACAGCGTCACGTGATGCTGAAAAAACTTGGAAAGACACTGAAAAAGAAACTTTAAAGTCTCAAGAAGAGTTAGCTAAAACGATTAAAGAAACATCTGAACAGCAAAACGAACAACGCACGTTACAGCAAAATTTAGTTAAAGCTCAGGCGCAAGCGCAAAAAGCTCAAGCTGAATTGAAAATGAATGAAGCTAAATTAACGCAAGAAAAATCTCGCTCTGAAGCTGAAAAAAAGAAAAACGAAGCTGAAACGGCCAAACACAAATCTTTAATCGATGCGGCTCAAACAAGTGTTGATCGTTTAAAAGAAGAAGTTAAAAAAGCTGATACTGAAAAAAACGAAACTCAAACTAAATTAAACGAAGAAAAAGAAAAGTTTGCAGCTGTTCGTAAAGAAGAAGAGAAATTAAAAGAGCAATCTTTAAAATCTCGTGCTGAATTAGAAAAAACTAAAGCCACTTATGCTAAAGACACGGCTCAGTTTAACACTGAATCAAACCAACTTAAAAAATCTCAAGCGCTGTTAGAGGCTGAAATCAAAAAACATGAAGCTGACATGGAGCAAATGAGAAAAGACACTGAGAAAAACAAAGCTGAACGTGAAGCTTTAGCTGCAGCTGTTGAAAAGTACAAAGCCCAAGCTGAAGAAAACAAAGTTAAATCTGAAACAGAAAAAGCCAATGCTGAAGCTGAAAAAATGAAATTAGAAGCTGAGAAAATCAAAGCCGAAACTGTAGGTTATGATGCTTCTAAAGGTGCGCCAACAGCTCCTGTTAAGAAAAAGAAAAAACAATAATTACTAATAGGGGAGTGCACCTATGTGGGCTATACATAATTCTTTAAAAGGGTGGACGTTATACTCATTAACTGAACGAGAAATTCAGTTAATGATTAACACGTTATCATCTAACGAAATAAAGCTTGTAAAGGTCTGTAGGCAGCATTCAACCGAGTGGCATAGACTGTCGCGTGAAGAATTTCCGCAGCTTTATGCTCCGGTCGGTAAGTTTGAAGAGGGGTATCCGGCGTTAAGTTCGGATGCGGCTTCTGAAAGCACTGATACTGATTATTTCGTCGTTAAATCTAAAAAAGTGATGCACCCACGTTTACATGATCGCATTGAAAAAGAATTTCCGGCGACGATTCTTGGTCAAACGCAGAACTTTAATGCAACGACAATCGATTTATCAGAGGGTGGAATTCACTTTAATGAAATTATCCCTGATTGGGTTTCTGGTTATTTTATCGTTCGAGTCACAGATGGCACGAACACCTATTCGGTGATGTGTTCATTAGTTGAAGATCAAAAAGAAAAAAAGCGCGTTCAAGTGATGTCTGAAGAATCAGATCCACAATTTATGCGCTTTCGTGATTGGTTAGACAGCTTACGATAGCTGTTGTTGACCTGAAGATTCCATAATTAAAGTGCGTGTTGGAAATGCGAACTCTAACTTAGAGCCTTGCGATACCTTCACCATATCTAATAAATACTTCTGTAAAATTTGGGCCTCGGATTCATGAGGTTGAACCAAGAAATGAAAATTAACTAAAATATTCTGTGAACTTTCAGCTAATTCATTAAACTGAACCACGATGCGATCTTGATTCACGCGTGGATCTTGTTTTAAGTGATAGCGCAATTGTTCGCAAAAGCTTTCAATCTGTTCAGGTGTGGCTGCATATGTGAATCCTAATACATGTCTAAAGCGGCAGATGCCACGACGCTCAGTGATGTTGTCGATCTTTTCTTTAGCCACAACTGAATTAGGTACTGTTACAACTGAGTTTGATAATGATCTGATACGTGTTGAACGAAAGCCCACTTCTTCGATAGTGCCTTCAACATCAATAATTTTTACGTGATCGCCCACGCGAAAAGGTGAATCTAATAAAATTGTGATTGTGCCAAAGAAATTTGAAACTGTGTCTTGAGCTGCGAAAGCTAAAGCCACGCCCCCTAAACCAAGACCGGCTAAGATTGCTGTTACATTCACACCGAAGTTTTGTAAAATCACAAGTGATCCGATGATGATCACTAAGGCTTTTAAAGTTTTTGTCGCCAGTGGAGCTAACTGATCACCAATTTGCGATTGTTTTTTGTGGGCCCAGTGATCGATTAGTAATCCAGAAGCATCAGCAGCAAAGTAAGCTAGGCGTAAAAGATGAATTCCAAGAGTTACTTTTAAAAGTAATAATAAATACTTCTCAAAATTTGTGGGTAACGCCAAATTTTCAACTAAAGCCATGCCGATAATGGCTGAAAAAATCCAGCTTAAACCTTTTTCAACATTTTGCTGCATAAAGTATGAAAAAAACGTGCGTTCATCAGCAATGTGCATGCGGCGTTTTAATTTGAACAATAAAATGCGCGCAAATTTGTTAATCAGTAAAACTAAAAAAATAGACGCGGCAAGAGCGATCCATTTCCAGTTTTGCATGGCGATGATTTGCGCGTTTAAGAATTCTTGTGTTTCTGTAGAGATAAAGCTCGCCGAATTTTGTAACATTTCATTACCCATAAATTAGCACCATCACTCCAAGAATTATTCGGTAAAAACCAAACCATTTAAATCCATGCTTTGATACAAAAGCGATAAATCCTTTGATCGCAATCCACGCAAAGATAAATGAAAGTAAAATACCCAGAGCTAATTGCGGCGCATTGCTGGCATCGATGATATGACGAATTTTATATGTTTTATATAAAGTCGCGGCAGTTAAGGCAGGGACAGCTAAGAAAAATGAAAACTCAGCGGCTTGTGTTTTCTCATATTTTAAAACCTGAGCTCCAAGAATTGTAGCCCCCGAACGAGAAACTCCTGGAATTAAAGCGATACATTGAAGCAGTCCGATCTTGATTGAATCGGGTATTGAGATATCGTCTTTACCTTTTGTGGGTTTAATAATTAAATCGGCGATCACAAATATAATACCGCCGATCACTAAAGACCACGCAACGATTGCCGTGCTATCTAACCATTGATCGATTTTGTTTTTTAAAATAAATCCGGTGATAAGAATTGGTAAAGTACCGAACGCAATTTTTTTATAAAAATTTAAATCGATCGTCGTAAATTTTTTAAAGTACATCACAACGACGGCCATGATGGCGCCGAATTGAATGATCACTTGAAACGCTTTTAAAAAATCGTCAGAAGTTAATCCTAAGAAATGAGAAGTTAATATAAGATGGCCCGTTGAGCTAACCGGTAAAAATTCTGTAAGGCCTTCGACGAATGATAAAATAAGAACGTGCAAGTAAGACATATATATAGAGTGTTTCGCGCTAAACTTGCGACCTCAACCAAAGTCCAGCTGCGTTAGTTTAATTATTTTTTTAATTTCTGCTTGTTTTAAAGGTCCAGCGGGATACGATTCTTGAAAGAAAAAATGGTTCCAAGTTGGAACCTTATATATTTGCTCAAAAATATTTCACCAAGGAGAGGGAAATGAGAACAAAACTATCAGCATTATTGTTGTTAGCAGCTTCATTAGGAGTAACTTTATCAGCTAATGCTGGCGAGTACCTAGTAAAGTATAAAAATGAAAAAGCTGTGAACAATATCGTGTTCATGCAAAACGAATCAAATGGTCTTGAAGTAAGATCAATGCACAAACCAGGTAAACTTTTAAAAGTAAGCATCAACGAATTTCAAAAAGTTCGTGTATTAGCTTCTATCTTAAAAGATCCAAATGTTGAGTACGTAGTACCAAATTTCAAAATCAAAGCATTCAATGCTCCAGTTGATGTAACTGCTCTTAAAGAGCAATACGCTTTAACAAAAATTAATGCTCAAGCTGCTTGGGCAAAAGCTGGTAACAAAGGTAGCCGCAAAGTTTTACTAGCAGTTATCGATACTGGTGCTGACTACACTCACGGTGCTTTAGCTCCGAATATGGTTGCTGGTTATGACTTTCATGATAACGATGCTAATCCAATGGATGAAGTTGGTTCGCAAAATCCAGGTCACGGAACTCACTGTTCTGGTATCATCGGTGCAACTGGTTTAGTTGATGGTGGCGTTCAAGGTATTTCTCCTGAAGTTTCTATCATGCCAATCCGTTTCTTAGGTGCAGACGGTTCTGGAGATTTAGACAACGGTATCAAAGCAATCGATTACGCTATTGAACATAAAGTTCAAGTTATCTCTGCATCTTGGGGTGCGGCGGTTCCTGCAGCTGAAGCACAACCACTTGTTGAAGCGGTTAAACGTGCGGATGCAGCTGGTATCATCTTCGTAGCAGCAGCTGCAAATGATGGTAAAAATAATGACACAGTTGATATGTACCCAACGAATGCTAACACTGCGAATATGATCGCGGTTGCAGCTTCGAACTCTGGCGATACAAAACCATACTGGTCTAACTACGGTAAAGCGATGGTTTCGTTAGCTTCTCCTGGTGATGCGATCATGTCGACATTACCTGGTAACAAATACGGAAACTTATCTGGAACTTCTATGGCAACTCCACTTGTTGCTGGTTTAGTTGCTTTCTTGAAAGCTCAAGATGCTACTTTATCTGGAGCTGAGATTCGTTCTTTATTACAAACTACTGGCGCGAAAGTAAATATCGAAACTGCATGTAACTGCCGTATCGATGCTTTAGCTTCTGTAACTGCATTATTAGATAAAAAAGCATGGATTGTTCCAGCTGCAGCAACTTTAGCTGTTGATGCTACTCAACAATTCGCAATGAAAAATGCTTCTGGTGTTGTACGTTTCGAATCTTCTGATTCAAATATCGCAACAATTACTCCAGAAGGTTTATTAACTGCAAAAGCTGCTGGTACAGTAACTGTTAAAGGTACTGATGCTGCAGGTAACGCGGTTTCTTCTTTAGATATCAATGTTGGAAAAGCTCAATCATCTGATCCAGGTCAACCGGGCCAACCAGGACAACCTGATCCAGGTCAATGTCCACTTGATCCAGGTATGTGCCAAATCATGTGCCAAATTATGCCTGACCTACCATGGTGTAAATAATAATACTGAATTAAAAAATAGTATTTAAGGAAAGCCGGTTTTAAAACCGGCTTTTTTTATTTGTACGTAGTTCTGTTTACTCAAATGTTAATTTCCAAATAAAAAAGTATCACCCTGATACAATTGACTGGTTACTGGACTCGAAATTTTGATTTCAGAAACGTTTAAATCAATTTCTACAATAAGTGTCTCAGTGTGAGATTTTGCTGCGAAATACCTCTAGAAAACAATAACTTAGGCCGATAAATAAAACGTGAAATACTCACGTTGGTTGAAAACTGAAAATCTTATTTTCATTTTTGTGTTTACATTAGTAAACGCAATATCTGCTTTTGCGGGCCCAGCATTCACAACTTATCAAGCAAAAATTATTAAACCTGATGGCTTACCTTTAATTTCAAATAACGTAAATTTTAAATTTACAGTTTTGAATCCTGCAGGAAGTTGTATTTTATATGCTGAAACTTATTCGGCCGTTGATATGTCTTCAACGGGTGGATTAGTTTCGTTCTCACTAGGTACAGGAGTTAAAACTTACCCAGTATCAGCAACGACTTTTGAACAAGTTTTTTCAAACATGACTTCGAACTTATCTTGTCAAGCGGGTGGAGTTTATACTCCATCAGCTTCTGGAGACACGCGCAAAGTTGTGATGCAATTTCATGATGGTGTTGGGTGGCAGACACTCCCAGCGATGAGTATCAATGCTGTTCCGTATTCAATGTTTGCAACAGACGCTGAAAAATTAGGTGGCGTGAGTAGTTCAGCTTATGTGAAATTTTCTTCGCTGCCATCATCATGTGGTGCAAGTGAAGCGATTCATTACAATGGTTCGACATTTTCTTGTCTTGCTGTTGGCAGCGGCGGCGGCGGAAGTGTAACTTCGGGTTCTGTGATTTCTGCTTTAGGTTATACACCTGCAGATGGCGCAAGTATTACGGCGATTTCTTCATCGTTAACTTCAACTAATTCTGCGGTGACTGCGGTTTCATCTTCAGTATCTACAGTGAGTTCAAATTTATTTACAGTTTCATCGACGGTTTCAAGTTTATCTGCGTCTGTAACAAGTTTATCTTCAACGGTTTCAGGATTATCAGCTTCAATGGCAGCGATCACTTCATCGCAGTGGACAACATCTGGTACGACAATTAATTATTTAACGGGTCGTGTGGGTATTGGTACCACTACTCCGGCGACAACTTTTGATGTGTCGGGTGGTTTAAGAATCGGCGTTGAATCAGCAACGTGTGCTCCGGCCTTAGCGGGAACATTACGCTATAACGCAAGTAATGTTGAATATTGTAATGGAACTACGTGGAGTCCGTTTGGTGTAGCTGGTGCTGGTATCACAAATGTAAATGGATCAGTTTCTGCGACACAATCATTTGTTTTTGGAATTACTGGTTTAGCTCCTGCCATTGCCACTGTAAACGGAGTGCATAGTTTTAATATTCCGTATGCAGCTTCTGCGGGTGTAACGGCGGGTTTATTATCTTTTAATGATTATTCAACTTTTAATAATAAGTTAAATGCAACAAGTGCCGCTGTGATTACGGCTTTAGGTTATACTCCGGCTGATGCCGTGAGTGTGACAGCGCTGACTGCAGAAATTTCTGCAGTTTCTGCTACAGCAAATACTGCATTAACAACGGCTAACGCAGTTTCATCAACTGTGAATGGATTAGCGTCATCATTAGCAACTACAAATTCAAATTTAAATACGGTATCAAATACTGTTGCGGGCTTATCTGCTTCGATGACTACAGTCGCTGGTAACATTGCTGCGGTTTCTGCAACTGCAAATTCAGCTTTGACGACAGCTAATGCAGTTTCATCAAGTGTGAATAGCTTGTCGAATACTGTTTCTGGTTTGTCAGCTTCGATGGCTGCAGTGACCTCATCTCAGTGGTCAACTTCTGGAACTACAATTAATTATTTAGCAGGTAATGTGGGGATTGGTATTTCAACTCCGGTTACTAAATTAGATGTTTCTGGTGGTATTCGTATTGGTCTTGAGGCAGCAACGTGTGATTCAACTTTTGCAGGTACATTAAGATATAATTCGGGTGTTGTAGAATATTGTAATGGCACTTCATGGGCTGCTTTCGGTGTTTCAGGCGCAGGTATTTTAGCTATTAATGGTTTAGCTTCAGGTTCACAAACTTTTGCGTTTGGTTCTTTAGGAACAACTCCAAATGTTTCATCTGTGGGTTCAGTTCACACATTTAATTTTCCGTTCGCATCTGTGGGTACAACAATAGCGGGCGTGATTTCTAATGCAGATTATTTATTATTTAATAATAAAATTACTTCAAGTGCTGCATCGGTAGCAGAAGTGTTAGGTTATACAGCGGCGAACTCTGCAACTGTATCAGCGTTATCAACAACAGTTTCGAATAAAGTAACATCATCAGCTGCATCAATCGCGGAAGTATTAGGTTATACAGCTGCGAACTCTGCAACTGTATCTGCATTATCAACAACAGTTTCAAATAAAGTAACATCTTCTGCGGCATCGATCGCAGAAGTTCTTGGTTATGTTCCTGCGAGTGCGACTGCAGCGGGTAACTATGTAGTTAAAACAAATAATTTATCTGATTTATCATCAAGTGCATCAGCGCGCACGAATTTAGGTTTAGGAAGTTTTGCAACAGCTTCAAGTGTAGATTTAGGTTCAGCATCTGCAACAGGTACATTAGCTGATGCTCGTCTGCCAAATCAGGCCAATGTAACAAGTGGCACACAATATACAAAAGTAACTGTCGATGGCAAAGGCCGCGTGATCAGCGGAGCACAAATCGCGTTAAGTGATGTAACGACGGCGTTAGGTTATACACCCGCATCGGCAAGTGCATCGACGCAATGGAATACATCAGGCACCACAATTAATTACACAGCTGGTGCAGTGGGTGTCGGTACGACAGCACCGAGTTATAAATTAGATGTTTCAGGAACGGCTCGTGTCTTGGGACGCACACTCATTGGTAGTCAGGCTGCAAGCGGAACTTTTGATTTTGGTGGTGTGCTTGGTGCAAATGCGACTTATAAATCGCCTTTATTTATTCAAGAAACTATGACTGACATGGCCTCTGAGTATTCGATGGGCTCTGGTTCGTCGTTAAAATTAAATCCGGTAACTGGAACTAACAATGCTGCTTTCGGTAATCTTAGTTTTGTGCAAACTCAGGCCAGTAATCCAGCTAGTTATAGTTTGGTTTACGCCTATGAAGGCGTGGCAGAGCATCGCGGTGCAGGAGATATAACTGATCTTGCTGGCGTAGGTGGATTGGGTTTGGCGAACACTTCGGGCACGGTTTATAATCTTCGTGGTATTGAAGGACATGCTTATGTAGCGGCAGGTAGCGTGACCTATAGTATGGCTGGTGAGTTTACAACACTCAATTTAGGTACCACTCCGATAGTGAATGCTTATGGTGTTAGAATCGAGACGGCCGGTGGGCCTATTTATAATAACTATGGATTGTATATTCATGATCAATCAACCATAGGTATTTCTTCGACGTATAATATTTTTTCTGAAGGAACGACTGCAAATAACGTATTCATGGGACAAGTGGGTATTGGTGTAATGTCGCCGGCAGCAAAATTACAATTAGCTGCAGGTACAACTTCAATAGCTCCATTGAAATTTACAAGTGGTGCTCTATTGGCTTCGCCACAATCAGGATCAGTTGAGTATGATGGATTTGGCTTATATTTAACTGACGGAGCTGGAATTCGCCGTTCATTAGCGATGGCCGCAGCATCGGGTTCGATTGATAATGCTAATATTATTAATTCGACTGGAAATATAAATTTAGTTCCAGTGGGATCAGTCGTTGTATCTAGTACGACAGCTTCTACAAATTCACAAACAGGTTCATTAATTGTTAAAGGCGGAATGGGTATCGCTGGTAATATTAATTCTTCTGGCACGATCATCACGAATAAAATTGGAATCGGTACAAGCGGTGCATCTTCACCGCTTTCAATTGTAGCGAGTGGATCAACTCAACCAGATTATTCACAGTGGATTAATACTTCGGGCATACCATTGATAAGCGCATTTAGTGATTCGGCACTTTCAGGTTCGCAAGATTTACTTCTTGCGGGTGCTACGAATACTGCGGGAAATCGTCCTGTATTTATGGGTAGAAAATCTAGAGGCACTTTAGTCAGCCCAACGGCATTAGTATCAGGTGATACTGTAGCTTCTTTCTTGGGTTCTGGTTATGACGGAAATGCTTTTGCAAATTCGGGATCAGTCGACTTTGTGACTTCAGGAACAGTGGCTTCTGGCTCATTAGCAATGGATATCTCATTTAAAACGGGCGTATCAACTCGCACTGAAAGAATGCGCATTGATAGTGTCGGTAATGTCGGAATCGGTCTAGTAGGCGCGGCGGCGACAAAATTTCACGTCAGTGGCGCTGGTTTATTTACTGGACGAGTCACAGCTTCCGCAACAACGATTGCCTCTGAAACGCTGCCAGTTCAAGGTTCGTACATTGGTTGGAACATAAACAATGGCGGCGGAAAAACTAATTTCATGAATCATTCAGGTAGCGGTGCCGGTGGTTTTGAATGGAATTTATTTAACTCGTCGGGTGTGTATCAGTCGACACCAATGATTATTAACGGCTCAGGAAATGTAGGTCTGGGTACGAGTAATCCATCGGGTCAATTACATATCGCCGATGCAACAACTCCAGATATTAGATTAGAAAATACGGGCGCAACTTCGTCAGCGATGCGCTTGTTGAGTCAAAACGGATTAAACTATATTCAATCAGGTGCAAGCTTCGGTGCGGCTTCAGCGGTAGATCTTCGTTTTACGGGTATGATGGGTGTGAGCACTGTGATGGCGTTGCAAGTATCGACGGGTAACGTGGCGATCGGTTTTAATACTCCGACAGCAAAATTACATGTTGGATCAGGCACTGCAACGTATGCTCCGTTAAAATTCGTAAGTGGTACGTTAACAACGTCGGCGCAATCAGGCTCGGTTGAGTATGATGGCTTTAATTTATATTTTACAGACGGAACAAATTCTCGTCGCATGATCGCGACAGCTTCAAGTTCAGGTACTTTTGATGCGAGCAATTTAAATTCTACAGCTAATATCACGATGACTCCATCGGGATCTGTTGTTGTATCTTCGACAACAGCTTCAACAAATTCACAAACCGGTGCGCTGATTGTTAATGGCGGCGTCGGTGTGGCTGGAAACATTTATTCTTCAGGCACAATTATTACTTCGAATAATATTCAAGCCGCTTCAATCACTGCCATTGGTGACGTCTATGTGGGTAACCGCTTAGGTATTGGAACTTCTGCCCCCGCTGAATTATTGCATCTCTATGCAGCTGCGGGTGTGAGTCGTTCAATTGTTCGCACGTCGTGGACTGATGCAACAGCTTACGGTGAATGGAATGCTTACGAAGGTTCATCTTATTTTGGTGGTATGTCGGTGTTTGGTACAAGTTATTCAACCGTTGCTTATCGTAGTGCATTTATGATGACGGCTGCGAATAATAATTTAGGTTCATTAATTTTTAGAACAAGAACTGGTGGCGCATATCAAGAGCGCATGAATATTTCAAATAACGGTAACGTAGGTATAGGAATAACAACTCCGAGTTCACTTCTGCATGTTTCTGGTGGTGCTAATGTTGATCCGTCATTAACTTACGGAAGTTCTGCGACAGTGATTATTAATGGAGGCCTGCAAGACATTGCGTTTGGTGGCGCTGCAACGTCAAGTCCATGGTCAGCTTGGATGCAAGTGAGAAGCAGTGCAAGTACTGCTGGTGGGCTTGCTATAAATCCGCTGGGTGGCAACGTTGGTATTGGTGTGTCTGCTCCAACGGCACGTTTACATATTGCTTCGGGTACTTCGACGATCGCTGCTATGCGTTTTGTATCAGGTACATTAACTACAACTCCGCAATCAGGCACAATGGAATATGATGGCGCTGGATTTTATTTAACTGATGGTGGTGGAGTTCGTCGTGTTATTGCCGCGGGTTCAACTTCAGGCACAATAGATAATGCTTCGATTATTAATTCTTCTGGTAATATGAACTTAGTTCCAACAGGTTCAGTTGTTGTGTCATCGACAACGACATCTACAAATTCATCAACAGGAGCATTAATTGTTAAAGGTGGCTTAGGTGTTGCCGGAAATATTTATTCTTCAGGAACAATTATTACGACGTCAAACATTCAAGGTGCATCGATCACGGCAACAAGCGGAATGATTGCACCGTACATTGCGGGTTCGATCGTATCAGGTGGAAGTATTACGATCGATTCATCGACTCATGCATCTAAAGGTAATATTTTATTAGCACCAAACGGTGGTGGCGTAGGTATAGGAACGACAGGGACTCCAGAATCTACATTAAATGTGAGTGGTGCAATTCAAGTTGGAATGCAATCCGGTTTGTATTCAAGTCTAGGAATAAATAGTTTAGTTTTTGCAAGATCTGCAGCCTCAGGAACGTATAGTTATATTGATCAAAAAGGTTTAGGTGGAGCTTTAGCGTTTAGAACATCTCAAAGTTCATACGCCGATACTCAGGCTATGACTATTATCTCCACTGGTAAAGTAGGTATCGGCACATCTACACCAGTTGGAACATTGTCTGTTGAATCAGCTACGGTACCGAGTATGCAAATGAAGAAAAATGGTGCTGCAGCGATTGATACAATAAACTTTATTAACGATATGGATAGCACCGGAGATTTCTGGATTGCAAAAGGAAGTAATGCGACTTCAGTAACTAATGGAAATCAGTTAATGAAAATTACTAACGAAGGTAATTTTGAATTTTATGGTCAGCAAGTAGATTCTGGAAATGATAAATCTGGAATTATTTCAATCATCACTGAATCTTCAGCATCAGGTGGAAACAGAAAAGATGGTTCGTTAGAGTTTTACACACACAATGCGGATTTAACTGATAAAACTGGTTATGTTGGTTTTGAAACTAACAATGACCACTTATCAATTATGCCAACGTATGGTTATACAATCTTAGGTGCTTCATCAACGGAGCAAGCGCGTGTGACTTCATCAGGATTAGCAGTTAAATCAACAACTCCTTTAGATTATGTGGCTTTATTTGTTAACGGATCGGCAGTCCTAGGTACTGGAAATAGTACATTTGGAAATAGTACTGGAACTCACTACATCGTTGGTACTTCGAATTCATTAAGTGGCGGAACTGGTCTAATGGGAGTTCATTTATTTGGTAACTCGAACTCGGTCTACCATGCAACAAATAATATGAGTATTGATTCTACGATAATAGGACGTAGCAATGTGGCGTCAGCTTCATCGATTTTTAATATCTTCGGTAAGAGCAATACTTTAACTAGTGGAAGTGATTCTTATATCGCAGGTGCTTACAACTCGGCGAGCGGGTTTGGTACTTATACGTTCGGTAGTTTTATCAATAATACGATTGCGGGCTCATTACAAATCGGCGTGAGTAATACAGCGAAGATTACGATTTTAGGAACTGGATCAACAAGTGGTAACGTTGGTATTAATACGACAGCTCCGAAAGCACGTTTAAGTGTAACTGGTGGATCGCAATCTGCTTCTATGCCTACAAAAGGTCAAAGTACAAATACGCAATTTTATATTACAAACAGTGATACGAACTATGGTTTATTAATGGGTGTATTAACAAGTGGTACTTCTTGGATACAATCACAAAATACAAACGCAAGTTCTGTAGCGTATCCACTTTACATCCAACCAAATGGTGGAGATGTACAAATCGGTAGTGACAATGACGGGCCGTTAGGTGCATTAAGCACAGTTTCAACATACACAATGGGTACTTCGAACTCATTAACTTACATGGATAACTCTTATATTACGGCTCGTGTGATCGGTGATTACAATGCTGTTGGTCGCGTGTCTGCAGGTTCAGCTGCGGGTTACACAAATTACTATGTGTTCGGTGCTAGCAATACGTTAAGTCAATCTTCAGCCTATACAAATAAAATGGCGCTTGGTTTTAACAACACTGTTCCTGATAATGGCGGCTCAAACATTATCTTAGGTTCTGGAATTACAACAGCAGCTACAAGTTCAGTGGCGATTGGTATGGGCGCAGCCACATTAAATATTTTATCTACGGGTCGTGTCGGTGTTGGTACCTCAGCGCCAGCAGGGGTTTTTCATGTTGACGGTGGATCAACAACGAATGGAAGTTCAATCACTCTAAAAGCCGGTGACGCGCAAAATGTGGGTTCATGGGGCGGCGTTGTGAATATCACGGCAGGTAGTGCGAGTGCTGGCGGCGCAAGTGGTGGTGCTATTGTTATTACTGCAGGTAATGGTAATGGTGGTGGCGCAAGTGGTGGTAGTATTATATTAATTCCAGGATCAGGTACGGCGACAAACGGTAAAGTGGGAATCAGCACGACATTGCCGGCGTATCCATTAGACGTGAGTGGTGCAATTAATATTGCCAGTGGTTCAGCATTACGTTTCGGTGGTACGATTGTTTGTACGAGCGGTGGTTGTACATCTTCTTCTGATATTCGTTTAAAAGAAAATGTTCAACCATTAGAATTCTCGATAGAAAAATTACTAGCGTTAAATGCAGTTCAATACGATTGGAAAGATAAAGCTAAATTTGGTGATAAACACCAAATCGGATTTATCGCGCAAGAATTAGAAAAAGCATATCCAGAAGTAGTCTATACAGATAAAGATTCTGGCTATAAATCAGTTTCTTACGATAAATTAGTGGCGCCGATTATCGAAGCGTTAAAAGTATTTAATAAACGCATCGCTGAGCTATTTGACCGTAGTGTAAAACAACAACGTCAGATTTCTTCTGTCGAACAAGAAAATGCGGCGTTAAAATCACGTGTTGAAAAAACTGAAAAAGAAAACGCAGAGTTGAAAAAACGTTTAGACCGCATTGAAAAAGCCTTATCAGAGAAGAAATAATCTCTCTAAATTCAGTATAAAATTGTTAAATTCATGTAAATAAAAGCATCTCAAATTGAGAAGGTGTTTATTCATGTCGTCTACAAGACATCTCTAAATGTTTTCTAAATACTCCTAAACTTTAATCTAGTTATGACGATAAGTTATACGATGTTGAAAAAGTTGTACGTTTTATCACTAACATTTATCTTTGCTTTCTTGAGCTTAAATATTTATGCGCAAGCAGCTGATATGGGTATTCCAATTCAGTTAAAATTGCGCGCTCCAGATTTAAGTTATCCAAATGCCTCTGGCTTATCAGTTAAAGTACACGTTCTTTCAAGCGCAGGTTGTATTTTACGTGAAGAAGATTTTTCGAATAAAACTATTACTGATGGCAGTATCACATTAATGTTAGGTTCTGGAATTTTAGGATCTAATGATCCCACGTTAAGCTTAAATGCTGTCTATAACAACTCGGTGGCAAAAACTGGTTTAAAATGTATTGATGCGGCTAACGCGGTTATTTCAACTAATCAAATATATACACCGTCTGCATCTGATGGACGTATTTTACGTATTACGACTTCAGTATTTTCTCCTGATGATGTGATCGCTAACTTTAATATGAAATCTGCACCTTACGCGGTTCAAGCAGAATCAGTTGGTGGTAAAGTAGCTTCAGACATTTTAATTCAAAATTCTGGCACTCAATTAAATCAAACTAATTTAGAAACCTTATTAGGTGATGCAACTAAACTTGCTAACTTATTAAATATAGCTAATAGCGGTCAAGCGATCAGCGCAACAAATGCAACGAATGCAACGAATGCGGTGAACGCAACGAATGCAACAATGGCTGTTAGTTTTTCAGGAGTGTTAGCTGGTGATGTAACTGGTACGCAGTCTGCGACTGTAGTTACTAAACTTCGCGGTGTAAATTTATCAGCAACAGCTCCAACATCTGGACAAGTTTTAGCTTATAACGGAACTCAATACGTACCAACAACTCCAACAGCTGCAACAGTAGCTAGCGTAAATGGCCAAACAGGTGTTGTTGTTTTAACAGCGGCAAATATTTCTGGCGTAGTCACAAGTGCAACAGCTTTATTAGGTGATGTGACAGGAAATGTTTCAGCAACGGTTGTTTCAACTGTTGGTGGAAAAACTGCTGCAGCGATTGCAACGATTGTTAATGATGTGAATTCAGCAACAGCGAATGCAACAGCAAATATGTTAGTTCGCCGTGATAGTTCAGGAAACATTTCAGCGAACACAGTTTCTGCATTAAATAGCTCACTTCAAAATATTTATTTATACGAAGCCACTGGTACAAACTATGCGCGTATTAAAACTCCAAATTCATTTTCAAATTATACTTTAACATTACCAACGGGCGCCGGCACGAATGGCCAAGTTTTACAAACTGATGGCAGCGGTGTTTTATCATGGGTTTCAAACGGCGCAGTAACAAGTACAGGCGTTATTACAGCATTAGGTTACACTCCAGCAAACAGTGCAACAGTAGCACTTAAAGCCAATAATTTATCAGATTTAGCTTCGGCAACAGTAGCTCGCACAAACTTAGGTTTATCTGCAGCAGCCATTATGAATGTTGGTACAACAGCTGGTACATTAGCGGCTGGTAATGATTCAAGAATTACAGGCGCGGTTCAATCTTCTGCAATTCCAACGTGTGCTGCTGGAGAATATTTAACTTATAATGGTTCAGCTTGGGTTTGTGCAGTAGACACAGTTGGTGGAGCGGCAACAAGTGGCGCCATCATTACAGCTTTAGGTTATACACCTGCGGATAATGCAGCTCTTGCAAATTATCCTTTAAAAGCTAATAACTTATCAGATTTAGCTTCTGCAACTGCAGCGCGCGTGAACTTAGGTTTAGGCGGAGCAGCTATCTTAAACGTTGGTACTGGCGCAGGAACAGTGGCCGCAGGTGATGATGCAAGAATCACAGGTGCGTTATCTCAAAGTGCATTTAACGCTTATGTAGCTTCTGCAAATTGCACAGCAACAGAAACAATGTATTGGAACAGTGTAAGCAGTACTTTTTCTTGCCAAAATATTTCTGTAACGAGTGGAACAATTATGTCTGCAATTGGTTACACTCCAGCTGATAATGCAGCTCTTGCAAATTATCCAACTAAAGCCAACAACTTATCTGATTTAGCTTCAGCAACAGTAGCTCGCGCAAACTTAGGTTTAGGCGCAGCCGCTTTGTTAAACTTAGGAACAACTGCAGGATCAGTTGCAGCGGGTAATGATTCAAGAATCACAGGCGCTGTACAATCATCTGCTTTAGCATCATGTGCTCCGGGTGAATATTTAACATATAACGGTTCAGCTTGGTCATGTGCAGTTGATACTGTAGGTGGAGCTGCAACAAGTGGTGCTATCATTACAGCGTTAGGTTACACACCAGCTGATAATGCAGCTCTTGCAAATTACCCAACGAAAGCTAATAACTTATCAGATTTAGCATCAGCAACTGTAGCTCGCACAAACTTAGGTTTATCAGCAGCTGCAATTATGAATCTTGGAACAACAGCTGGTACATTAGCAGCTGGTAACGATTCAAGAATCACAGGCGCAGTACAATCTTCTGCGATTCCTACTTGTTCTGCTGGCGAATACTTATCTTTTAATGGTACTGCATGGGTATGTGCTACTGATTTAGTTGGTGGCGCAGCAACTAGTGCTTCAATTGTTACGGCTTTAGGTTACACTCCTGCAAATTCAGCAACAGTATCTGCATTATCAACGACAGTTTCAGGTAAAGTAACATCATCTGCAGCATCAATCGCAGAAGTGTTAGGTTATACACCTGCAAATTCAACTACGGTTTCAAATAAAGTAACATCGTCTGCAGCATCAATTGCAGAAGTATTAGGTTATACACCAGCAAATTCAACTTCAGTTTCAAATAAAATTACATCGTCTTCAGTATCGATCGCAGAAGTGTTGGGTTATACACCTGCAAATTCAACTACGGTTTCAAATAAAGTAACTTCATCTGCAGTATCGATCGCGGAAGTGTTAGGTTATACTCCAGCGAATTCTGCAACAGTGTCAGCGATCACTTCGAATAAAGTAACATCATCTGCAGCATCGATTGCGGAAGTATTAGGTTATACGCCTGCAAATTCAACTTCAGTTTCAAATAAAGTAACATCGTCTTCAGTATCGATTGCGGAAGTGTTAGGTTATACAGCTGCAAATTCAGCAACGGTTTCTGCGTTATCAACTACTGTTTCAAATAAAGTAACATCATCTGCAGCTTCAATTGCGGAAGTATTAGGTTATACTCCAGCGAATTCTGCAACAGTGTCAGCGATCACTTCGAATAAAGTAACATCGTCTGCAGCATCAATTGCGGAAGTATTAGGTTTTACTCCAGCAAATTCAACAACAGTTACAAATAAAGTAACATCGTCTGCAGCTTCAATTGCGGAAGTATTAGGTTTTACTCCAGCAAATTCAACGACAGTTACAAATAAAGTAACATCGTCTGCAGCATCAATTGCAGAAGTGTTAGGCTATACTCCTGCTAACTCAACAACAGTTACAAATAAAGTAACTTCATCTGCAGCTTCAATTGCAGAAGTATTAGGTTATACAGCCGCAAATTCTGCAACGGTTTCAGCATTATCAACTACTGTTTCAGGAAAAGTAACTTCATCTGCAGTATCAATTGCGCAAGTGTTAGGTTATACAGCTGCAAATTCAGCAACAGTGGCTGCGTTATCAACTACTGTTTCAGGAAAAATAACTTCAAGTGCAGCATCAATTGCGGAAGTGTTAGGTTATACTCCAGCTGACAGTGCAGCAGGTTTATCAACTTCGACAAATTATTCTGGTGATATTTCTGGAACTTACAATTCAATTGTATTAGCAAACTCTGGTGTAATTGCTGGAACATATGCAACAGTCACTGTTGATGCTAAAGGCCGCGTAACAAGTGGTAATGCTTTAACAGCTTCAAATGTGAATACAGCTCTAGGTTTTTCAGCTGCAAACAGCGCGACTATTTTAGTTAAAACAAATAACTTATCTGATTTATCCTCTGTAGCAACAGCTAGAACTAATTTAGGTTTAGGCTCTTTGGCAACAGCGAGTTCAATAGATTTAGGATCAGCTTCAGCAACAGGTACATTAGCAGCAGCGCGCTTACCAGCTTTCACTGGTGATGCAACTTCAACTGTTGGTACTTCGGCTTTAACATTAGCTAACTCTGGCGTGAATGCCGGAACATATGCAACAGTGACTGTAGATGCAAAAGGTCGCGTAACAAGTGGCAATGTTGTATCTGGTGATGCAACAATGGCTTCTACGGGTCAATTAACATTAAAAAATACAGGCACTGCAGGAACATACGGAACTTCAAGCACGGCAATGACTATGACAACAGATGCACAAGGCCGTGTAACTGCCGTATCTGAAAATCCAATCACGATTGCGTCTTCGCAAGTTACAAACTTTGCTTCAACTGTGATTGCTACAGTGTTGCCTGGTCTTGCATTTACAAATTCTGCAGTAACTGCAGCTGACTCAATCTTAGTAGCAATTGGTAAATTACAAGCGCAGTTGAATACTCTTATTAATCCAGCATCAACATATGTAACATCAGCAGGTTCAACAACAATCGCTTCAACAACTGATGCTTTGATTTCAGGTATGACACTGACTCCAGCAGCCGGAACATACCAAGTGTATTTCAATTCAACGATGACCCACGGCTCGAACACGGGAATTATTACAGCTTCAATTTATGCCGGTGGTGTTCAGCTTGCTGGTTCACAGTCGCAAACACAACCTCGCACAACGAACAGTGGTTTGGGTGGTAATAATATTGGTGTTTTAAGTCAGTCAGTCATTGGTGAAGTAACTGTGAATGGTTCGCAAGCTATCGAGATTCGTTGGAACTCATCAACGGGCACAGCTACTTCAACATATCGCTCGATGATCATTCACAGAGTGAGATAGTAATATTAAGACTGCAAAATATTCCCAGACGGTCGTTTGGTCCATGTTTCAAAATGAAAAACCCTGACTATCGTAGTAGTTTTGAATCTGACGATGTGAAATGAATTTAAAAATGTAAATAAGATCGGCTAGAATAGTAAGTAGGACGTAATGCTGAATATGGTAAAAATAATCTTAGCTTCATCTATTTTATTTCTCTTCGCGTGTACCGGTCCCGGTGCAAGTTCTGGTTTTGCGCCAGGAGCCATAGTTACAGTGCCAGCGAGTTCTCCGACAACAACTGCAACTAGTTCAGTTAAATACGGTGAAACTAAAACCCTAAGCAATGGGTGGCAGGTTTCAAACGATAACTCAGATCCAGTTGAACAACAAACCTTATCAAACGGCTGGAATGTAGAAGTAAAGTATGAATAAACTGTTAAGTCTTGTTCTTGTTTTTACTTTTTCAAGTTTTTCTAACGCGCTTGAAATGGGCGTACCGATTCAATTAAAATTTAAAACTCCCGCAGGTGTTTATCCTGATGATAATAATGCTTCTTTCGTCGTTCAGATTTTATCACCAAGTGGTGGTTGTGTAGTTTATGAAGAAGATTTCAATTCTCAAACAGTAGTGAGTGGTAGTATCTCGTTAGCTTTAGGGTCAGGTTCTCCGGGAACACTTAATCCAACGCCGGCATCAACGCTTTTGCAAACATATGACAATTCTTTAATAAAAAATAATTTAACTTGTGTCGATAATAATAACGTCACTTTAAGTACGGGCCAATCGTACAATCCAACATCAACTGACACGCGTGTGTTACGTGTAAGAGCTACGATCAACGCAACTCCTATGGTGGCTGATTTTATTCAACGTGCAACGCCGTACGCATTACAAGCGGCAGCTGTTGGTGGAAAAGTAGCTTCTGACATTTTAATCCAAAATGCCGGAACAGCTTTAAGTCAGTCTAACTTAGAAACTTTATTATCAAATAATACGCGCTTTACTAAACTACAAAATATCGCAGTGAACGGTGTTGCTGATAATGCAACGACAGCAACAACTGCAGGAGCAGCGACTTATTTTACTGCAAATTTATTAGGTGATGTTACCGGAACGCAATCAGCAACAGTTGTTGCAGCCATTCGTGGTGTAAATGTCGCGGCGACAACGCCAGTTTCAGGCCAAGTGTTAGGTTATAATGGTTCACAATATATTCCGATGACAATGACGGCAAGTGCGCCAGTGGCCAGCGTGAATGGTTTAACAGGAGCTGTGGTATTAACCTCTGCGAATATTGCAGGCGTAGTAACAAGTGCTACGGCTTTATTAGGTGATGTGACGGGCAACGTTTCAGCGACAGTGGTTTCAACTGTTGGCGGAAAAAATGCAGCTTCAATTTCTGCAGTAGTTACTGATGTTTTATCATCAACTGCACTTCCTACGGCCAATACAATCGCAAGACGTGATGGCAGTGGTGGTTTAACGGCAGCGATTATGTATGCCGGTGAAGCTCGCGTACAAAGTACAAGATTTTACGAAGGCACAAATACAAACTACGTGGCTGTTATAGCTCCAAATTCATTTTCAAATTACACATTAACATTACCAACGACTGCGGGCAGCAACGGTGATGTTTTACGTTCAAACGGATCTGGTGTTTTAAGTTGGGCTTCAAGCACGAGTGTTACAAGTTCATCAGTCATTACAGCATTAGGTTTTACACCAGCTGATAATGCGTTAGTTCTTACTAAAAGTAATAATTTAAGTGATTTAGTTTCTTCAACAGTTGCGCGCGTAAACTTAGGTTTAGGTGGAGCAGCGATATTAAATGTAGGAACAACAGCAGGCACATTAGCTGCGGGTAATGATTCAAGAATTACGGGCGCAGTTCAATCATCAGCAATTCCAACATGTGCGGCTGGCGAATATCTAACTTTTAACGGAACAGTTTATTCATGTTCTGTTGATGTCGTAGGATCAGTAACTAGTGCAGGCGTTATTACAGCTTTAGGTTACACACCAGCTGATAGCGCAACAGTGGTTCTTAAAGCCAATAACTTATCAGATTTAGCTTCAGCAACAGTAGCGCGCACAAATTTAGGTTTAGGCGCAGCGGCTTTATTAAGTGTTGGCACTACAGCAGGAACAATAGCTGCGGGTGATGATGCTCGTATTACAGGTGCTTTATCACAAACTAGTTTTAATACTTACGTAGCACCTGCAACATGTTCTTCAGGTCAATCCATGTATTGGAACAGTGTAAGTTCATTATTTGCCTGCCAAAACATTTCAGTGTCAGGTGATATTTCTGGAATTGCATCAAGCGTAACAGTAGGTAAAATTCAAGGTATAGGCGTAAGCTTTTCATCTTTAGCTAGTAATAATATTTTGCAATATAACGGGTCCAATTTTGTGAACCGCGCAATCCCAGCATGTGCTGGTGGAGAGTATTTAACTTTCAACGGAACAGTTTGGTCATGCGTTACAGATGCTGGTGGCGGCGGTACAATCGCAAGTCTTAGCGTAACTGCTCCAATTGCTTCTACGGGCGGATCAAATCCAACGTTATCAATGGCTCAAGCAACTGGTGCAGTGAGCGGTTATTTAGGAAACGCTGATTGGACAACATTTAATAATAAAGTTACTTCAAGTGCTGCATCAATCGTAGCTGTGCTTGGTTATACTCCAGCAAACTCTGCGACTGTATCTGCACTATCAACTACGGTTTCGAATAAAGTTACATCTTCTGCAGCATCGATCGCAGAAGTGTTAGGATATACAGCGGCAAACTCAGCAACTGTGTCTGCATTATCAACTACAGTTTCAGGTAAAGTCACATCAAGTGCAGTATCGATTACTGAAGTGTTAGGATATACTCCTGCGAATTCTGCAACAGTGTCAGCAATCTCTTCAAATAAAGTGACCTCTTCAGCGGCATCGATCGCAGAAGTGTTAGGATATACAGCGGCAAACTCAGCAACTGTATCTGCATTATCAACTACGGTAGCGGGTAAAGTCACCTCGTCGGCAGTATCTATTGCTCAGGTATTAGGTTATGTGCCAGCGGCCAGCGGAGCAACAGCGATTGATGTTACAGCATTAAAAATTGCGAGTAACTTATCTGATTTAGCTTCAGCAACAGTGGCTCGTACGAATTTAGGTTTAGGATCTTTTGCAACTCGTTCATCATTAGTATCTTCAGATGTTGTGACAGCACTTAGTTATACACCAGCCGATTCAGCAACAACAACAACAGCGCTAAATAATAAAATCACATCATCTGCAGCATCAATTGCAGATGTGTTAGGTTATACCGCTGCGAACTCTGCAACAGTTACAACAGCGGTTAATACAAAAATCACTTCGTCGGCAGTATCTATTGCTCAGGTATTAGGTTATGTGCCAGCGGCCAGCGGAGCAACAGCAATTGATATTACATCATTAAAAATTGCGAGTAACTTATCAGATTTAGCATCTGCAACTGTCGCTCGTACAAATTTAGGTTTAGGAACTTTAGCCACAGTAAATTTTATTGATTTAGGTACATCAAGTGCTTCTGGTACTTTAGCAGTAGCGCGCTTACCAGCGTTTAGTGGTGATGTAACTTCAACAGCGGCTTCATCAGTTTTAACATTAGCAAATAGCACTGTGACACCTGGAACATATTCAAAATTAACTGTTAATGCTAAAGGTATCGTGACGAGCAGTACTTCATTAGCAGCGTCAGATGTAAATACAGCATTAGGTTACACAGCAGCAAATTCTGCGACAGTGTCAGCCTTATCAACTAGTAAAATTACATCAAGTGCTGCATCAATTGCAGAAGTGTTAGGTTATGTTCCAGCCTCTGCAACAGCAGCAGGAAATTATTTAGTTAAAACAAATAACTTATCTGATTTAACATCGGCAACAGTAGCTCGCACGAATTTAGGTTTAGGCGGAGCAGCGATATTAAACGTAGGTACAGCAGCAGCAACAGTAGCAGCAGGTGATGATTCTCGTATCGTAGGAGCATTATCACAAACTAGTTTTAATACTTACGTAGCTGGTGCGACATGTACGACTGGCCAAACAATGTACTGGAATAGCGTAAGTTCATTATTTGCCTGCCAGAATATTGTTATGAATGGTGATGTAACTGGAAACGCTTCAACAACGACAGTTGTAAAAATCCAAGGCGTAGGCGCAAGCTTCACTTCATTAGCTTCAAATCATATTTTACAATATAACGGAACAAACATTATCAATCGTTTAATTCCAACATGTTCTGCGAATCAGTATTTAACTTTTAACGGCACGACTTGGTCATGTGCATCTGATTTAGCATCGGGTGGTATCGTGTCTAGCGTGGCGGTGACAGCGCCATTACAATCAACGGGTGGAAATACGCCAACATTATCAATGGCTCAAGCTACGGGCTCTGTAAGCGGTTATTTAGGTAATTCTGATTGGACAACATTTAATAATAAAATTACTTCAGCAACGGCTGCGATTACACAGGTGTTAGGTTTTTCTCCGGCGAATAGTGCAACGATCTTAGTTAAAACAAATAACTTATCTGATTTATCAAGTGCAGCGACGGCGCGTACGAATTTAGGTTTAGGTACATTCGCCACTGCAAATAGTGTTGATTTAGGAACAGCTTCAGCAACAGGAACATTAGCGGCAGCGCGCTTACCAGCAATGGCTGGTGATGTGACGTCAACTGCTGGAAGTAACGCTCTTACGGTCACACAGCTTCAAGGATCTGCAGTAGCTGCAACAACGCCGACAACGGGTCAGTTGATGGTTTATAATGGTTCTGCATGGACTCCGACTACTAGTCCTGATTCTTATACTCGAGCAACAGCTGACCAAGCTTTCACAAGTACAACGGTAGCGAATGCAACGAATATGGTTTTCGCTGTGACAAGTGGTGTGACTTACAAATTTAAATTCAATATCTTGTACACGAGCGCGGCCGTAACAACTGGTGCTAAGTTCACTTTAACTACTCCGGGCGGTACTATCTCGGCGAATGCCAGTATTCCATCATCGAATACAGATGGTATTGATACGCTTTATGTGGGTTACATTACGTCAAGTGGTGATACAGTAACTGCATCAGGTACTCCGGCTACAGCAGCAACATTCTTTGCTCACGTTGAAGGTGTGTATATCTCGACAGCTTCAGGAAATTTACAGCTGCAAATGGGTACAGAAATTAATTCGTCAGCGATCACACTTAAAACCGGCTCTAACGGTCAGATGACTGTGATTCCGTAATAGAAAAAAATCTGAAAATAAAATTTCAGATTTTTTTTGAATAAAACATTCAGTCACTCACCGAAAATTAATTGAAAACCGTCTAATCATTACGCTGTAACATAATTGTTGCGGTTTCCTCATATAAAAAATTCAGTGCCCTTTTGACATCAGTAATATTGGCAGACCAATTGCTTTAGTGTTCTTCGTCGATGACATTTGTCGTCCATAAAAACACTAACAATCGCCTCGGCGATTTCAAAAGGGGAACACACATGAACGCATTCAAATCTTTGCTAGTATTATCAGCAATCCTTGCAGCCACTGTATCAGCAGAAGCTGGTATCTCTGTAGGTCAACCTGCATACGGCGGTAACGGTTGTCCAGCTGGATCAGCTTCAGTAACAGTAACTCCAGATGGTTCTACAATGTCTGTATTATTCGATCAGTTTTCAGCTGAAGCGGGTAACACTACAGGTCGTCGTATTGACCGTAAATCTTGTAACTTACGCGTTCCAATTCGTGTTCCAAACGGTTACTCAGTAGCTTTAATTGGTGTTGATTACCGTGGTTTCAATGCGATCCCAGGTGGCGGCGCTTACTCTGAATTACGTAATGAATACTTCTACGCTGGTTCTCGTGGCCCAGTTTACCAACAACGTTTTAACGGACCTCGCGCTGATTCTTACACAGTTACAAATAACTTAATCGCGTCTAGCTTAATCTGGTCTGAGTGTTCTAAAGAAGTTATCTTCTCTATCAACTCTTCAGCAACAGCTATGTCAAACGCAGCTATGCAACAAACTATGATGACTGTTGATTCTATCGACATCTCAGCTGGTATGTTATACCACTTCCAATTCCGTCGTTGTAACTAATTTGCTGAAAAGCAAAGAGAGTTAAACCTCGAAACTAAAAACCCACTTAGAAATAAGTGGGTTTTTTTATTTGGTAGGCCGTTACCTTTTAGAATTCGCAGGCAGTTCCTGCGCGTGGTTTTAGTAAAGTTTGTTCTTCGACAACCACTTCACCTTTTAACAGTGTCATCACTGGCCAACCTGTAAATGAGATTCCTTCAAAAGGTGACCAACCTGTTTTTGAAGCTAACCATTTTTTTTCAACAGTTTGAGTTTTCTTTAAATCAACAATCGTAAAATCGGCATCATATCCAACTTGAATGCGGCCTTTGTTTTTTAAATCAAAAACTTTGCGCGGATTTTCTGTCACCAGTTGAACAAATTTAGTTAACGGAAGTTTTTTCTGATGCACTTGATCTAACATTAATGGCACCAAAGTTTGAACCCCAGGAACACCCGACGGAGAATTTGGATACGGTTTGGCTTTTTCTTCGAGCGTGTGCGGAGCGTGGTCTGAACCGATCACATCAACTGTGCCATCTAATAAAGCTTTCCATAGAAACTCCATGTGACGTTTATCGCGAATCGGTGGATTTTGTTGCCACAATGATCCCAAACGTTCGTAACATTCAGGAGCCGAAAGTGTTAAATACTGCGGAAGTATTTCAACAGTTGCGCAGCGTTTATGCTCGCGCAGAAAAGCCATCTCTTCGCTTGATGAAATATGAAGAACATGGATTTTACGATTATGTTTTTCAGCTAAGGTCACAACTTTTTTAGTTGCAATCAGCGCACTTTCTTCGTCGCGCCAGATATGATGCACATTCGGATTAGCGGCATCAATTGCAATTTGTTTTCTTTCTTTTAAGCGCGCTTCATCTTCGGCGTGGATGACTAAACGACGTTTACCGTTTTTAACAATTTTTTCTAACAGTTCATCTTGATCAACTAACAAGGTGCCAAAAGATGATCCCATAAAAATTTTAATACCCGAACAGTGCGGAAGATTTTCTAATTCATGCAGTTTATCAAAGTTCTCTGAACCTCCGCCGATAAAAAACGCGTAATTGGCTGAAGATTTCTCTGCAGCAATTTTTAGTTTATCTTCAAACAACTCTTTAGTTGTTGTGGGAGGGTTGGTGTTCGGCATTTCAAAGTAAGTTGTGACTCCACCTAAAATTGCAGCGCGCGATCCTGATTCGATATCTTCTTTATGAGTTAAACCGGGTTCGCGAAAATGCACCTGTGAATCGATGATTCCGGGTAACACTGTTAAGTGAGTGGCATCGATAGTTTTTTTCGCCGTCTGATTTGACATTGAACCAAGGGCTGCGATTTTTCCATTTAAGATCGCGATGTCGGTGCGTTCTTGAACCATTTGGTTTTGGATTTCTGAAAACGTAACAACTTCGGCGTTCTTGATAATTAGATCGTATGTCATAGGGTGGTTATAGCACCAACCCAGGTCGTGGGTCTAGCTAGACGAGAGTCATATTTAGGCGCTGCTTTGATGGGCTTGATTGCAATGTGATTCGGCTTACTTGATGATCTAAATATGGCCATTTTTTTAGACTGGTTTGCATCGCACAATACACTGGTAATTCAGTCACTTGCGGGAATTGTTGCGCTGCTTATCGTATTTCTTATTTTTAGACTTTTATTCACGTCAAATGATGCGGATAGCGCATCTGCTAAAAACGTTACCTATGCTCAATTAGAAGAAAAATTAAATAAGCTTTTAGAACAGCAAGCACAGATGAAATTTTCTGTAGCCGCAGTCACTGATGCACCAACAGGCGATATTTTGGGAGCCGATGCATTAGCAGCCTTATCTGGTGACCCAGCCGCCGCGGCCGCAGTGGCAGCGACTGCCGCAGCAGCCGGTGCAGCCACAGGCGAACAAGCGGCCGAGTTAAGTCGTTTGCGCGCTGAAATCACAACTTTAAAAGATTCTGTAAAACGTAAAGAAGTTGAAATTTTAGATGCTAAAGAGACCGCACAAAAAAGCATTAATACCGCTCAAGCTGATGCAAAATTAAATGATTTAAGCGGCAAGATGACAGATTACGAAAAAGAAATCGAAGCTCTTAAAGGTCGTTTATCTGATTACGAAATTATTGCTGAAGATATCGCAGATCTTCAACAGTTTAAAAAAGAAAACCAAGAACTTAAAAATCAATTAGCTAACATGCCCACGCAAACATTAACTGTTGAGTCGGCAGAAATCTCTGAAAAAGCGCCAACACCTGCTCCTGCAGCAGTTGTTAAAGCAGAACCTATTGTTGAAGTAGAACCAACAGCAGAAGATTTATTAGCTGAGCTTGATGCCGCCGATGCGACAGCAGCTGCTGCCGTAGTTGAGGCTGCAGTGACTGAAGAACCTGAAGAAGTTATTGAAGAGCCAAAAAAAGAAGAGCCTCATGTTCCAGAAGATCTTTTTGCTGTTGCTAAAGATATCATGGATGAAACAAGTATCGCTGATTCTGAACCAGAAGACGAAGAAATGCCTGAAGCCACGGCTTCAAGAGACTTAGACAACGCTGAAGCTCGCGAAGTTTCTAAGGGCGTAAATAAAGAAGAAAAAATATTATTAGACGAATTTGAAAAACATTTCGCGAAGGATGAAGATTAATATGAAAGCATTAAGTATTTTAGTGTTCTTATTTTCTGTGAATGTTTGGTCTTATGTGCAAAACGAAAACGAACAAAATTTCTCATCTCAGATTGCGCGCGCAAAGAATCAATCATTACCAATGGCTCAACGTTGGGACGCCCTGATCAAATCAGCAGAAGCTGCTGACGGTCAACAGATCCAACAAGTTTTAGAATTTGCAAAAAGCAAAGACTGGTACATGCGTAACGCCCTTTTAGTTGCATTAGATAAAATGGGAACCGATTTAGTTTACGATAAAGCCAAAGTTTTACTTTCTGATAAGGCCTTAGTGGTGCGTTCTGCAGCCGTAGATATTCTAACAAGACTAGAAAACCAAGAAGTGCGCAACCTGTTAGCCAAAGAATTAAATCGCAGCTACAACTTCGTCGGCAAAAAAAGTCTATGGATTCGCGCCCAAATCATGAAAAACCTAGTAAAAAAACCATATCAATCAGAAAGAGAATACTTCTCTAAATTATTATTCGATAACGACGAAGAAATTTCATTAATGAGTATGAAAGCCTTAGAAAAAATCTCACAAGTGCACTTCGACGGAGAAAAAGCTTTAGACTCATGGAAAAAATTCGTAAAAGAACAAAAATGGCTCTAGATTAACTCACGACTTTAACTTTCCTTTCCTCTAAAAACGAGTTCTGAAAAATAAAAAAAGCAGCTAAACAGCTGCTTTTTTTATTTTTTAGCATGTCTGAGGCTTTTAGAGGAAAGGAAAGTTAAAGAACTCCGAATTAACCCTATACTAGTTTGGATTTTCCGAAGCTTTTTTGATGGCTTTGGCGATAACTAGTTCGCGTTCTATTCTGTAGAATATTGTTTTTTCTTCGAAGCCGTCACTGTTTACGGTTTTTACTTCTGAGATGAAATCTTTGAAGACTTCGATTTTTTTCTCGATTGTTACGCGCACGGTTTCTTGGACTTCGCCTTTTTTACCGCGAGCAAAGCTGATAACTAATTTATAGCGTGAGCTTGGATATTGGGGTTTTGTGCGAAACGGGGGTAACCATCCATCTACGGCTTTGATGTAGTCTGTTTCGATGACGCCGAAATCTTGGTTTTCTGCGGCGATGGTGTATTTGATAATTGAGTGGGCTGCTTTCCAGACTTCGTCATAGGGAGCATAAAATATTTTTTGCTGAGAGGCGCGTTCGATAATCGCTTCAGGAGATTCAGATTGTAGAGTTTGTGATCCACAACCTGATAATAAAAAAGCTGTAATTAATAGACTTAATAACTTCATACGGTTAAGTATAAACTTATTTTCTATTAAGTTTGCACTTATATTTTACAGCTCGACAGAACCTTTAGTCACGTGAGTAGCTGCTTTGACTAAATCATCACCTAGGTCTGTTTGTGCAGATGTTTCGCTGCCGATTAAATTAACTTCAAACTTACGTTTTACAGCCGTGGCATCTTCAGAATCTTCTAACGGCCAAACTGGTAATGTGATTTCATTTGGCCAGCCAGTTCCAAGCACTTCCCATTTGCGGTCAAGGATATCCACTTGAACTTGTCCATCTTGAACTTTGTTAATATTTGAAATCGACACAGAGACTGCTAGCGGGTTAATCGCTTGAGCATCTAAAGTTCTATTAGAAGCTTGCGGAATAGTGATTTTGTAAGCTCCGCCTTGATCAACCACTGTTGGGCCTGCAGGTAATAGCGGAAGTAAGCTTGATTGCATTCCTGTTTTATAAGCCACCATCGAAGCGCTTGTGCGATTAGCTGAATCTCGTGTTGCTGAATCGTAATCAATCGCTTTTTTTAATAAACTTACGATATGAACAGGTTTGCCTGCGATAGTTTTTAAAGAAGCTGATTGATTTGCATCTAAACGTTTTAAATCTGAAGGAACAAATCTTCCGCCAGATAAATCATTTAAGGCAAACATCATCACAACTTCGTCAGCAGCAATGGCAGCACTTTTAACATTAGCCGTCGCGCCATCAAACTTGATTTCACCACTAGGAATATTTAAAGCTGTCGTAGGGCTATTCACATTGGCTTCGCGAATACTGCCGTTCGTGTACTCGAATAAATTCATCACTTCATAAAACTGTTTATCAGCATTAAGTTGATCCATAACTTCTTTGAACGGAAATTTTCCAGAAAATGCGTAAAAAGTTTTTTGACCATAGTTCGTCGTATAAACACGGTGTTCAGGCTTTGATAAAGTTAATGAAATTAAAAAATTAAATTTTTCAGTTTGTGTTGGTAAAGAAACATTACTTGGCAGATCAGCTGTTTTACCAAAGATGATATTTACCGTGTCATCAAACGGGCTCACGATGGCATCTAAATCAAATGTCATCAAATCACCTTTAGCAATCGTTGGAAGCACTAAAGAAAAATCTGTCATCTTATCGCCGTTTTTAACTGGCAATCCAGTGACTTGGCCTTTAATCACCGGGCGTGTTGTCATGTAAGCTGTATTTAACTTAATTTGAAACGTTCCAGGTTTTTGATTTAATAGTGTTTGGCGAATATAACCTTGGGCATTCACAGTGATATGCGTTGTCTCAGTCCATTCAGGTAAAGCAACAAAACCATTGCTGTCTGTTATTTTTAAATTATCTCGAAACGGAGCACCGACCGCCGAGCCGATCAGTACTTGGGCATTAGCCACAACTTGATTAGCTTGGTTAAATACTTGAATTGATGGCGTCGTTTGCGGAGTAATCAATTCGAAGCGGCGAGAAATTTTAAAATCAGTAGTGCTGTAGATCGCGCTAGAATATGAGTCGTGATTTTCTGCGCAGCCGATAAAAGCGAAAGCTGTGACGATTGATACAAGAGCGGAAATAAATAAACCTTGTTTCATAAAAAACCTTTCTTGGTTTGTTTAGCGACAAAACTTATTGCAGCTAATACCAAGCCTTTGGTCAAGACAAGTCTTCTCGCGCAGCGAAAACAAGGCTGTAATCACTGAGGCAAATTTGGAATTTACTAAAAATTATCTTGCTATGAATTCTGAGTACACGGTCATGCGAGCACTGCGAGCGTGGCTTAACAGGCGGTCAATCGTTGTTTGTTCGCGACGAGCGATATGTTTGTTAAGACTGGCTTGGTACACCACTAATTGATCGCCAATACGCTCTACAATCGCAATATGACCTGGTTGAGGAGCTGAGCGCTCCCACTGGAAAATAAATGGCGTACGCGCCGGATAGCTCCAAATATGACGTTTTAAACGAATACGTTCAGAATCAATATTCGCTGTATTGAAAATTTCATTTTTATAAGACGAAAAATGTTTTTTCGCATAAACATCAAAGTCGTTCGCTAAAAAACCATCATCGCTATAACCCGATAATTCAAGTACACGCGAAACATAGAAGTTGCATGGTGTACCGATTTTGCGCGCTTCATTTTGCACAACCCAAAAAGCGGTCTTAATAAATTTTGAAGCCTCAGTCGTAACACCAGAAGATGTTACTGGCGGTGTTTCAACAACTGGAGGAACTTCTACAGGAGCAGCCGGTGGCTGAGGAATAGGTGTTCCTGGTTTTGCTGGTGGAGGCGCTTCGCCCACGCGTGATTTACGACGAGTTTTACCAAGTTGAGTTTCATTTTTTGTTTTAGTTTCGGTTTCAGATTTATCTTCATTAACAGCATCAATATCATCAGTGATAGGGTCGTCAGGATTTTCCATTTGAATCGGAACTAAATTGATATCATTGCGGTTGTTATCATAGAAAGATTTACGACCTTCGCAGCCGAAAACTAAAGATGCAGCAACGATGTGTACCGCTAGGTAAACAACCATTGTTAAGTGAGGATTTTTTTTGAATGATAACATAATGCCCCCGCATTCAGAGGCTCAAAATATCAAAGATTTGGGGTTCTCACAGAGGTAAAATGCAACTCAAGTAAAACATTCTGAACTGTAACGAATATTGACACCTAGAATAGGTGCCAATCAACATATGAGCTATTAGATCAAAGGCAAGAACGTGGCCCAGCTTCGCTAGGACTAACCTTTAACTTTAGCTTCTAATTCTTGCCAACGAGAATACATCTTAGCGATTTCACCCTCTAAAGACGCAGATAACGAGCTTAATTCCTGAAGTTTAACATGATTAACTTGGTTTTCTGACTTATCTAAATCAGCTTGCACCTTCGTTAATTCAGCTTCTTTGACAGCAATATTTTTCTCGATATTTTCGTATTCAGTGGTCTCTTTATTTGAAAGCTTTTTATTCGAAGAACCCGATTTAGCAGGGGCACTGGCCGCAGCTTTTGCCGCGGCTTCAGCAGCAGCGATTCCTTCTTTTTTAGCTTCGATACCTTCATTGCGGTACCAAGATTCCCACTGGTAATAATCGGCGAATTTGATAATTTCACCTTCTGCATTTTCAGTGAAAGCCCATAGTTCAGTCGTGTTTTGATCTAAGAAAAAACGATCATGCGATACCAGAATTAAAGCGCCCGGAAAGTCATTTAAACATTCAGAAAGCGTATCAAGTGTTTCAACGTCTAAGTCATTCGTTGGCTCATCCAGAATAAGAACGTGCGCTGAAGTTAACATTAATTTCGCTAACAACAGACGACTTTGTTCGCCACCAGAAAGTTTAGATACGGGCATATCCATTTGAAAGTTATTAAAATGAAAGCGGCTTAAGTAACTGCGCGCATACACGGGGCTTCCTTGAAGATGAACGTAATCGCCTTCAGGGGCCACAATTTTAATAACTGGAACATTTTGATTAAGAGTTTCTTTACCTTGTTCGAAGTAATTAATCGAAATATCAGGATTAACGAAAACTTCACCACTCGTTGGTTGTTCCATACCTAACATCAATTTAATCAACGTCGATTTACCGCAACCATTTGTGCCAAGTAAACCAATGCGCGCTTTCGGGCGAATCATACCTGATAAATTAGAAAAAAGATGACGGCTGCCAAAGCTTTTGCCAGCTTTCGTTAATTCGACAAGTTTTTTAGGAGAATTGCCTGTCGTCGAAAAATCGAAATCAGATTTACGTAAAGTATTTTTATTTTCTAATTTATCAACAGCATCGATTAATTCATGCGCGCGATTTTGACGGGCTTGTTGTTTTTTCAAACGCGCCTGTGGGCCACGGGCTAACCAAGCTTTTTCGATCAACATCGTATTACGCGTTTTTTCTTCTAAACGGCGTTGGCTATCTAGAATCATTTGTTTTGTTTCTAAGAACTGACCATAGTCACCAAATGATTTAATGATTCCGTCTGGATTGCGCGGATCTAAATCGAAAATCGCTGTACACGTGTTTTGTAAAAACGCACGGTCATGGGTGACGATAAAAAATGAAATTTGATTTTGAGTCGCGATAAAATCTTCAAGCCATAAGATACTTTGAATATCTAAGTGATTCGTCGGCTCATCTAAAAGTAATAGGGTCGGTTGTTTCATTAATTCGCGCGCTAAGGCCACGCGCTTTTGCCAGCCACCAGAAAGTTTGCCGACATCTGTATTTTCAGCTTCAGCAGTTTCATCTAACGAAAGTTTTTTAATTAATTCAAAAGCTAAACTGATATTGATTCCGTCATAGGGATCATCAGTCACTTCAACTAGAGTTTCGTAAATAGATTTACCAGCTTCTAAAACTGGTTTTTGTTCTAAGTAACCTAAACGTAAACTGTTCGACGTCGATAATTGGCCAGAGTCTGGCTTCATAGCACCGCTTAGAATTTTTAAGAGAGTAGATTTACCTGCGCCGTTGGGCCCTACTAATCCGATTTTTTGTTCGGTATCAATCGCAAATGAGATTGATTTGAAGAGAGTTTTAGACGCGAAAGATTTTGATAACTGATATGCTGATATTAATGTTGCCACGATCGAAATAGTTTAACAGCAAATTCACAACTGAGCATGCAAATTAAATTTTCAACAAATTCTAATTAAAACTAGACCTTTATTCTTAATAACAGAGCGGATTTCACGGGATGCTCTTTAATTAATCACAAATTTATTTTGTGAATGTGAAAAAAAACGACATGTTGCGAGTTCTTTAAATCAAATCCTTAATATCGCAAAAACCATCTGATCAAATAATTTCACTAGATTTCAGAAATACAAGGAGGGCTGTATGGGGGAATTGGATTATCTTCAATATATTGATAATGAATCCATGTTAGAGGTCGGAGCACCGTTTAACAAAAAAATCGATGAAAACTTTATGAGCGTTTCACCGCATAAACAAAAACTCAGCGTGTTAATCGTTGAAGATGATTTTGCGATGCAACCAATTTGGGAAAGTATCTTAAGAGATGTTTCTCCGAATGTATCAATAAAGTGGTCAAAATCTGAAGAGGGTGCAGAGATTTTGATGAATCAAAAGATCACACAAGATCAAGATTTCGATTTAGTGATCGCTGATATTTATTTATCAGGATTTAAAACGGGCATTGATTTATGGGAGAAATATCGTTTCAGTGATTCGTTATTTTTATTCACGAGTTCGATGGGGATTAAAGAATTTGCGACTGTCATTAAGAAGTATGAAAATGACTACGTTCCATTCTTTATGAAAAAACCAATTAAAAAAGCTGTGGCAGTTGAAACTATTAAAGCCATGCTTTCATTCAAAAAGTTTTTAATTTATAAATCTCACTAAAAGTGAAGACGTCATATTAGATTAAGAATGATAAAAGGAGTTATCATGTTCGAAGATATCGCATATAGTAAATTTTCGGTAAGTATGGAAATGGACGAATCCGCTCAGCGATTAGTTCACTACATCAAACAACATACAACTCCTGAATGTAAAGTCAGTCTTTCAATTGAAAAACATCTCGGAGAATTCAACGCTGTTACTTTTATCCGCGGTTTGCAATTTGAAGCCGTCATTGATGAAAAAGCTGTGAGCTACTCAGAAGTTTTAGATAAAGTAAAAAGCGATTTCAATCACCGCATCGAAAGATTATCAAATGGTGCTGGTGGAATTTGCCCGAGCATGAGTTTCTCATGCACAAACAAACATTAAACACGCCTCTCCCTTAAAGAGTCTGTAAGAATTTAATCAGTGCTTTTTTATCTGATGCGGTCAGGATTTCTTGACCGTCTTGAATAAAAATTTCTTCGTCGTGCCCAGCATTGCTCATGCCTTTGCGAGTGGTATCGTAATAATAAAGCGGTTGCTTCCAAGCGTTTGGTGTTTGATCAAGCGTCGGGTAGCCATTGCAATCCGGATCAAAATCAGTCGCTGTGTTATTGGCTTCGCCCGCATAGTAAAAAATCGGTCTAAGGGCAGCTGGTGTTAACACCGCACAAAGAGATGGTACTGAGTTATTATGAAAATACGGCCAGCGCGCCCAAATACCCACAAGTGGAGGCGGCACGTAACCCTCTTGTTCTTTAACTACAATTTTATTCGCTTTAGAAATGGATAAATCATTTAATTGCTCAAGTGATTTCATACCTTGGCGGCGGTAGGGATCAGTGCCGACATCAATCACCGGAGTTTTAACTTTTGGAATCACCATCGTCGTCGCTAACTGTTCTGCGTGAGAAAGTGATGAAGCCGTTGGTAAGCTCCAGGCTTTAATGTAAGTGCCATGGCACTTTGCACAGGTTTGATTAAAAATCTTTTCACCTTGTTTAGCGATATCGATATCAATTAATTCAGCAGGATAAAAATCTGTGAACTTAGGTGCTTCAGACGAAAACACAGCTGTCGTTAATTCATCAATAATTTTTTGATTGTCTTTAAGCCAGTTTTCTAAAACTTTTAAATCAACACCACGGCCGATTTCATTCCAGATAATATTTGTGAAAATCGGATTTCCGCTGACAACACTGCCATCAGATAACCAACGATTTTTATATTTCACATTCCACCAAACCATGGGTTTTGAATCGGCAGGTTTATCATCTAACACAGCATCACGACGTGGAAATAGCTCTAACCAATTTGAAGGTGTCGCATACGCATCAAGTGTGCGACGATTTAACGACAGGGCCACTTGCGCAAGTGATGTATCTAAACCTAATTGCACAGGTTCTTTGGCGCCCACACGTTGAATATTTTGTTTTAACTCTTTCATCATTTGCACTTCGGCATCAGTTGCACCAGAAGTTGTTTTAAATAACCAAAGATCAACTGCCGGAGCTAATTTTTTAGCTTTCACAAAAAAATCATTCGCTGTCGGAAAACGATTTGTCATACCCAAAACAGTTTTACCAAAAAGATTACTCGAGTGACAGGCGGCACACGAAAAAGTAAAACCTTTAGCGCCATTACGTTCGATGAATCCCAAACCCATGCGATGTTCGGGGCGAACGCCTGCTGGGTATGGAACTTGATAAACTCCCGTATCAGAAACTTGCGGGTACGGATGTAGCGCTAAATTTTCCATGACTTGATCAAAACTAGAAATTCCTGAAATGCCTTGAACAATTTTATTTAAAACAACTTTGATCGGATTATTTGAATCATCTTCAATGATGTTAACCACGGGTTGGTACGGCGGAAGTGCGCCTGTCACCGTGACCGGATACATTTGTGCGTGAATTTTACCGTTGTCTCTGTAAGTTGAAAAATCTTGATTTGCATAATTATAAATATTTGCGCGTCCACCTGCAGGAACCGCAACGCCTTGATCCCAAGGGCTTTCAGCTTTCGAAAAACTTGCGATCAATAATAAACTTAAGAATGTAGCATAACATTTTTTCATAGAAAAAATCATAGCGAGATGATTATGACAGAATCACTTAAAAAACGGCTTACTGCAGTGGGTCGGTATGATTTAGTTCGCTTTTTTGCCTCGCAAAACAACTGGCGAAGTCTTTGCATTTTCTAGGGGTTATAAAACGTCAAAATCACTAAGGAGATTTTCAATGAAACTTAAGTCACAATTAGCCACACTTTTAACTATATTTTTATCGTGCAACGTTTTTGCCGCAGACAAAATGGCAAAAGCTCCTGCGATGAAACCATCAGCCGCTTATACGGCAACAACAGATGATATCAGAAGTGCAGTTGGCTTTATGCCGACGATGTTTAAACAATATCCGCAAGAAGCACTTCCTGCTGCATGGGAAGAAATGAAAGCCGTGCAGATGAATCCAGCTTCTGCGGTTCCGGGTAAATACAAAGAATTGATCGGCCTTGCCGTTGCGGCGCAAATTCCGTGTAAGTACTGCGTTTATTTTCACAAAAAATTTGCGATGCTCAACGGAGCCACTGAACGTGAAGTTAATGAAGCTATCGCGGTTGCAGGTTCAGTTCGTAAATGGAGTACGTATGTTTACGGTTCGCAAATGGATTTAGAGGCTTTTAAAAAAGATGTCGATAAATTAGTAAGTAGCGCAAAAGCTACAGCTCAAAAATCTACTCCAAGCCCTGTAGCTACAGAAGCAGCAAATATCACAACAGCTGATATGGCGATGAAAGACGTGCAAAACATGTATGGTTTTGTTCCAGGATTTATCAGCGATTACTACAAACCAGCGCTTCCAGGTGCATGGAAAGGTTTACGTGATTTTCATATGAGCCAAACGACAGCGATTCCGATGAAATATAAAGGCTTAATCGGTTTAGCTGTGGGGTCACAAATGCCTTGCACACACTGTGTTTATATCGATTCTGAAATGGCAAAAGCGAACGGTGCAACAGCTGATGAACTTAAAGAAGCTGTTTTGATGTCAGCTACAGTTCGTAATTGGAGTACGATTTTAAATGGAGTCGCTGTTGATGAAAATACGTTTCGTCGTGAAGTTGATCAAATGGTGACGAATGCGAAAAGAAAAATGAACGCCACTGATCGCCAAGCAGCGAATTAGTTATGTAGAGAACTTCATGGACAAAGGCCTTAAATAGGCCTTTGTCTAGTGCAGCTGGTCGAGCAGGTCTCCGAAAAGTAAAGTATGAAAACTCTACTTTCGCTGACATTGCAAATAACTATGGTGTTGTTTGTTGTACTAAGTTGTACGAAAAAAAAAGAAGATGAAACTGCAGGTACTGGTGCGGGGTCGGGTAATCAAGGCGCAGCCAGCACACGTTATTATTTAGCAGATTCAACTGACACGGTTATTGCCGAACAAATCACATCTATCTTTGATGGTCGACTTTTTAAATTTACCAATGGTCCATTTTTTATTCTTTCAGGTCGTAATGATTACGCCAATGCCTTTTCATCGCAAATGCCCATGAAATTTGAAAATGATTATTTCGGTATGAATTGTAAGTTTGAAAACGAAGATTGCTCGGGCCCTTGTTTGATTGATGCCAATCACAGTCAACCCATTCCGAATTCATTATTAATTGCCAATGAACAAGAACACTTAGTCGGTAAGGCTGATCGCGTTTACCAATATACTGATCAACCGATGATTGCAAAAGCTGTTCAAACTCGAGCGCGCTTAGAGCTTTATGGGTTTGGTCCGTATTGCCAAAAGATCGATTCAATTTTAGATCATTATTATTCGTTAGATAATGTAAGCTGGAAGATGCCTGATTTACACAATCGCGGCTTTCACGTGGTTACTTTTCCGGGTAATTAATTTTTATCTATTATTTTTTATCTTGGATAAGTTTATTTCTAATCCAAGTTCTGATGTGCGATAATTCTTTTTCAGATAAGCCAATGTAATTCGCCGTTATTTCATAATAATCATTTTTAACTTCAGACGTATTCACACGAACAGACACAGCAGATTTTTCAAACAGGTTGAAAAAATCTGAACTGATTTTATAAATCTGACCAGGAATAAACCCCACATCTGAAGTAAATTTTAAACCAATCTCAGATGTTGAAGCGATTGTAAGTTTATTTGGAATCGTAGCTGGCTTTTGAACAGAGGCATGCACAAACTCTTCTTGAGGGCCGGCTTGAGTGAATAGCTTATTGATTTTTTGCATCAACACATCAGGATCGATGGGTTTAATCATGTAATCATTGGCTCCCACTGAAATGGCTTTTTCAACATCAGCAGGGTCGCGCTTACCGGTTAACATCAGAATGGGCACTTTAGTGTTTGGCGAAGGCTGTGAACGAATCGTTGAAATTAAACTAAAGCCACTTGTTCCCATCGGCATAACGGCATCAGTGATCACAACATCGAATCTTTCGCGTTGAATGTTTTCAAACGCGTCTAATGAGTTCGTGCACGAAACCACGGTGAAGCCTTCTTTTTTTAAGATCGCTTGTAGCGTTAACAAAACACTATTTTGATCATCTACGATGAGAACGGTCTTCATGCGGCCTTCCTTTGACTAGCTTTTATATCATCAATGCGTTCAACAATTCCCGCAATAGCTAATGTAAAACTCAGTTGGGCTTTATCGATAAGATTAGATAATGAATCATAATTATTTGGATCATTTTCATCAGCCAGTTGTTCAATGTGACCTAAAATTTGATGCAATTCATGGGCATCAAGTTCGGCTGCGGCTGACTTTAAACCATGGGCCACTTGAAACAATCCGTTTAGATTTTTTGCCGCTAACAGCTCGGTCATTTCAGCGATTTGAGCAGGGGCTTGAGCCGTAAAATCTTGTAGTAAAATTTCAATCAATAATTGATCGCCGACTGTTAGGTGTTTGATCTTTTCAATCTGGCTTGCGGTCGCAATTGAAGCTGTAAAATATTGTTTAAGTAATGCCACTAACTTGTTTAATTCAATAGGTTTTGTTAAAAAGGCCGCCATACCTGCTTGAAGATTATTATCAAAGTTAGTTTGGCGAACATCAGCCGACAAACCAACGATCGGTGTCTTTTTAAAGTTGGGATTTTTATGCTGTAATTCGACAATTTTTTTCGTCGCTTCAAGGCCATTCATCACCGGCATATTTGAATCCATTAAGATCAAATCGGGGTGGTGACTTTGATACATTTTAACGGCTTCTTCACCGTTATTTGCGATCACTGATTGCAGCCCAAGTTTAGATAAATAGTTGGTGATGACCTTTTGATTTACGGTGCTATCTTCAGCCACTAAAACCAAACCTTGAAATTGGTTGGTGAATAAAAGTGATTCGGCATCCATTTCAGAAACGTCAGGCGTTGCCATATTGCAATGTTCAAGCGGAAGGCTAAACCAAAATTGTGTGCCTTTACCCAGTTCGCTGGTCACGCCAATTTCGCCCTTTAACAGATCGACTAACTGTTTACAGATATTCAGACCTAGACCCGTGCCGCCCACGGTCTGACCGTTCTTAGTTTGAAAGTATTTTTGAAACAGGTGGCTCACTTCAACCGGAGTCATTCCGCTGCCGGTATCTTTAACGATAATTTTAGTGTTCTTGTTGTCGGTGATAAACTGCAACTCGACTGAACCTTCTTTGGTAAATTTGATCGCATTACCCATAAGGTTAATCATAATTTGACGAATACGATTAGCATCAGAATTAAAGGTCTCTTGCTTAAGTTCACTGAAATTAAGTTTAAGCTCGATGTTTTTTTCCATAACCATCGGTTTAAAGTTATCAGCAATTTCATGGGCTAAGGCTTTTAAGCTAAAAGGCGAATTGGTGATATCTAACTTACCAGCTTCGATTTTTGAATGATCTAAGATGTCGTTGATGAGTGTAAGTAATGATTTAGCAGAACGTTGAATTGTGACCACGTAATCTTTTTGGTCTGTGTTTAACTTTGTTTCTTTAAGTAAAGTCGTAAGGCCCAACACCGCATTCATCGGAGTGCGAATTTCATGCGACATCGAAGCTAAAAAGTCTGATTTTAATTTAGAGTGTTCTGTGGCGCGTTCTTGTTCTGACTTCCAAAACTGCTCCATTTGTTTTTTGGCCGTGATATTTTTGAGAACCACAACTGAACCCGAAGTTAAACCTCGATCATCCACGTAATACCCATTTGAACAAGAGACGAAAATTCCATCAGGGTGGAGTGGGTTCTTGATCACGAATTCTTGTTCGTTAACCATTCCCTTTTTAAGGGCTGTAAACATCGGAAGTTCTTCTTTAGTTAACTTGCGGCCGTCTGTAGTTTGAAAACCCATGACTTCAATTGAGCTTGAATAAAAAATATCATTCACAACTGGACCAATAATGTTTTTAGCGGATTCGTTGGTGAAGGTGAAAAAGCCATACTTATCAGTAACGATCACGCCTTCTGACATATTGCTGATCACTTTTTTGAAAGTATCGACTTGCGAATTTAAAGTGATGTTTTCTTTGCGCGTGCCGCGGTAAAGAACTAACAAGTGCAGAATAGCTAACGTCAGAGAAGCTAAGCTGATACTTAAGAAAATTGAATCGTTGTTGAATTTACTTTCGCCCACGTTCTTTTTAAAAAGATCCATAGGTTCAACCAATAGGGTCACCTGAACGGGTTTACCTGATGCGATAAAAGTTTTAACGGCTTCGAAGTAATCGGCGTAATTCAGCGAGCGTTTCGCCAGCGCATTATGAACCGCCGCTTTTTTGGCTTGTGGCGAAAGTAGGGCCTGGGTCATTAATGAATTATTGCGCGTTGAAAAATTATTGTACTTGTTTGATCTTGTGGCTTTTTGATCGGCTGTGTATTCAGCTCCATCAATGTAGCTTTTAAGCGACACGATGTTTTCTTGCCAAGAGTTTACTTTGTCGTAAAGCGCTTGTTCTTCTTCAGTCAGAGTTTCGGTGCCGATAAATAACGAAGTCAGGTTTTTTGCTAAGCCTGATTGATATGAAAAAGCCAACATCATGAAGAATGCAAAATTCGCTAATCCTAGAATATAAAAGTGGCGTTTTAATAAGGCCGTAAACAGCTTCGTCATGACCTTTACTTATCGTCATTTTGCGATCATTTTCAGAGTCAAAATTTGGAAATATATTAAGTTTTTTGCGCTAGTTTCTAGACCTAGGTGCGGTCCTGTAAAAAAGATCGTCAAAATTAACGGGAAATTTGCCCGCTGACAATCGGTGAATATTATTGGCAGAATAGCAGTCATGAAATTATTCAGTTTAATCAGTATTTTATTTTGGCTAGGTTGTGCATCGGGTCCACGTTATGAAAAAACAGTCGATCATGTCGATATCGATAAGTTCATGGGTAAGTGGTATGTGATGGCAGGACGGTTTACGCCTTTTGAAAAAGATGTGTATAACGGCATCGAATCTTACACCTGGAACACTGAAGAAAAGCGAATCGATGTTTCTTTTACCTACAACAAAGAAAGCTTTGATGGAAAACAGAAATCCTACCCTCAGAAAGGGTGGATTTATAATTCAACAACCAATTCACATTGGAAGGTTTCGCCTTTTTGGCCCTTAAAATTTGATTATCTGATCGTTGATTTAGCCAGCGACTATAGCTGGACAGTGATTGGGGTGCCTGATCAGGATTATGTTTGGATTATGGCGCGTGATTATACAATTTCACGAAGCAAAATTGATGAAATTATCAAATCTATGACAGATAAGGGTTATAATATGAAAGATCTTGTATTTGTGCCGCACAAATATTGACTCGCAGCCGATTTTTCTTTGGAATAAGTCTATGACAAATATTTTACGCCTGAGTATTATTATCATCAGTTTGTTTTCATCATTAGCTTTTGCCGAAGATGAATTAGGTCCGCATCATGGTCATCTTAAATCAGCGGGTGCCTTTTTAGTCGAAGTCTTAATTAATCAAGACGGCTCGTTTGATGTTTTCTTGTTAGACTCTGAAACTAAAAAAACAACAATTAGATATTCATATGTTACAGGTTCAACTGAAGGGCCCGGGCAAGCCAAACAAGAAATTCTGTGTGTGGCGCAAAAAGAATTTTTTGAATGTTACCCTCGTGCAGGCAGCATCAAAAAAGCCAAAAAATTATCTTTAAGCTTGGCGCGCGAAAATGTAACGGGCAATGATTTGGTTTACACATTACCCATGTTTAATCCGTCAGATTTAAAAAATGCTAAAGCTCGCATTCAATCTTTGCAGGTCAGTAAAGTACAAAAATTTATCAGCTTTCGCAATGGTAAAAGAGCCTCAGCAAATGTCACTGAATTAGAAGCGGGTGGTTCTTACTGCGCTTTAGAAAACTTCAAATTGCAGGATATAAAAATAAAAACGACTAAAAAAGCCGTTTTAAAAATTGAAAAATTAGAATTTCCGAATGCGCAAATCAATCGTTTTTCTGTTTTAACAAATAGTAATTATTCAATTTACTGTGATTTTACGAAAGATCCTGATTTTAAGATGGCTTCGCTGATCGAAAAGATAAATCAGCACATGGCTGGTTTTCTGCACGTCATAAACTAAAAACTTTAAGTCTGTTTCTTACGTCTTGTAAAAGCTTTCGTAAATGGCGATTCCCAAGGGCGTAAACCCATCACTAAACCAAAATCTTTCGCGTTCGGGTGATTTCTGTGGCTGTCCGATTCAGCCATCAGCTCTTTACTGATTTGCAAAAGTTTTTGTTTTAATTTTTGTGTACCACCCGGAACAAAATTTAAATTTAAAAACGTAAAAAAATCATCATTCTCGTTAAACGGAGTTTCAAAAAACTTTGTCTTCATCAGACTTTCTAAGTGACGACCCAAGGGGCCTTCTTTGCGAAAGCGCAATTGGCCGTCAAACTTACGTTTAATGCGGCTTTTAGTTAAAACTTCAAGTAAACCCCATTTTTCAAGCTGATTTAAAATGCGAATATTTTTTTCGGCAGAAATCGTGTAATCGCGCAAAATTTCAGTGGGATTAAAACCTTCAACAATTAATAAAAAATAATGAAGGGCTTCGGCGTCTTTAACTAATTTATTTTCTTGATCGGGTGTTAGATAAAAAATGACCGAGCTTTTATCAAAAGGTATGCGCTGTAAAAATTCACCCACCGGAATATTCATCAGCTCGCAAGCTGATTCAATTTTTGAAAGACTAATATCTTCAGAGGCCATAATGCGTTTTGTGCTTGAGACTGAAAGCTTCCAGTTTTTGGCCAGATCGGTGTAACTAAGGCCGCGCAGTTTAAGATGTGATTTAAGGCTGTCTATAATTAAAGATGTGTTTGATCCCATAAATAAGATTCTGCACTATTCCGAGACGTCCAGCAACCAGAAGTACTGATTTATAGTACTTAAGGTATTAATAAGTAATACCTTAAAACACGGCCTTTAAAACTAGACCAAACCTGTCGATAATAACTTTATAAGGAGATTGTATGAAAAAATGGTTCACCATCTTAAAGCAAGCTTTCTTAAAGTCTAACAGCAAAGATTTTTACTACTTAGAAGAATTAAGAAGATTTGAAGAACAAGAAAATTCACGTCGTTCAGAATATTTGCGCTCTTTTTCAAAAGCCGCGTAAGTGGCCGTGTCGTTTAGTCTCGGTTCAATTTGAATAAGCCCACCGACAATGAATAAAGCGGGGGAGCAGGGCTTTCTATGTGAAATTGAGAGTTGAACTGGTCAACGAATTCACGAATCATTTTTTTGGCCTCAAGCATTTGATCGTCGCGAAATGAAAGTATGGCATTTTGAAATTCAAGTTCATTTGCAGAGTGCTGTTCTAAAGCTTCATTCATTTTTTCAGTCAGCGAAACATGATATTCTTTGAAAGCTAAATTTGAAATATCACTTGTCGTCTGAATAGACGTTGAAACCTTAATCTGACCTGCTTCGATCTGAATAATCTTAAGATATAAAAGATCATTGAGCACACGTTCGATATTTTTCGCTGGTAAATTTAAGTAAATACCAATGGCATCTACAGTGTTGGCTTTGTTTAATCTGATAGATTCAAAGATTGCAATGTAAGACCAGTGATTGATATTTGCTAGGCCTTCTTTGGTAAGCAACTTACTGTTTTGGTATGAAATTTTTAATTTTTCTAAGGTTGCCGCTGCTTTTTGTTTTTCTGTATGACTGCGCGCAAAACATTTAACTACGCTATTGATAAAAATACTTTTTTCTAAGGCACTTAAATGAAGTTTGTCAGAAATTTTTTCTGCCATTTGCTCAGAAATACCTTTTTGATTTAAAAAAATCTGCGAAAGCATCGAATGGCTGACTTCAAGATATTTCGCGAAGGCACGAATAGAATATTTATTGTTTTTAGCACGACGAACTCGATACTCTTCGGTTAATATTTTTAAATATTCTTCGATTGGTTCAGTCGCTAGTAAAGTTGATTCCATTGAAGTTTCACTCTGCATTACTTCACTGAGAAGTTCATGTGAATATTTTCACATACAAGAATTTTCGTCGCGCGTAATGTACGCTAAGAGTGTGTTCGGTAAACGTTTGTGAATTTAAAGTTAAAAAATATTAGTGGCTTAATAACTGTCACTAAAAATAGCACTTTGGTCGATAAAATATTTGTAAAAATTAATATTTACGGAAATTTTTTGCAGAAATTTGTTTGTATCAAAATGAGATTTTTTTAAAAGTTGTTAAGTCTTGGTTAAAGCCATAACGAACTAGACCCGTTACTAGACATTTTTACGCTCATTGCCCTCACGAAAATCAGTAAATATTCCGACATGTTAGTTAGATGAATCGCACGTTTTTGACCAGCATCACAGCGCTAATATTTCTGATTTTTATCAGCGTGTCTTCATTTGCAGGCCCTGCTTATACGACTTATCAAGCAAAAATTCTTAAGCCAGATGGTCAACCACTTGAAGCAAATCCAGTTCAATTTAAATTTACAATTTTAAATTCTAATGCAGATTGTATTCTTTACGCCGAAACTTTTTCTAACATCAACATGAATTCTAGCAATGGATTAATTTCTTTTTCACTGGGTTCGGGTGTAAAAAATTATCCAGCGTCAGCAACAACTTTTGAACAAGTATTTTCAAATATCACACCCACATTATCTTGTAACGGCGTAAGCCCTGCGACTTATTCTCCGGCGTCGGCTGATGCTCGAAAAGTTGTGATGCAATTTCATGATGGTTCAGGTTGGCAAACTCTTCCTGCGATGAGCATCAACGCAGTACCTTATGCGATGTATGCCAATGAGGCGCAAAAGATTTCAGGTATGCCTACGTGTACAGCTGGTGAAGCTTTATTTTATAACGGAACAACTTTTTCGTGTGTAGCAGCCAGCGGTGGTGGAGCAGTGACTTCAGGCTCTGTGATCACAGCGTTAGGTTATACTCCGGCTGATGGCGTAAGTGTAACGACGCTTTCATCATCGATCACGTCAGCTAATGCAAATATCACTTCTGTTTCTTCAACGGTGTTTTCGGTTTCATCAACAGTCACATCTTTAGTGTCAACTGTGGCAGCCTCTTTTGCTGCGATCACATCATCACAATGGGCCACAAGTGGATCAGCAGTTTATTACAATTCTGGAAATGTGGGAATTGGATCAGCGACGCCAGGAGCAAAACTTACAGTGAATGGTCAAGTGTCTTTAGGGGAATCAAATTCGATTGATTCTGATAACAGTTCAAACAAAGCTTCGATTTTTGGTAACAACAATACTTACACATCTGGTGGCGGTGGATCAAACGAAGCTTATTCATTTGGTTCGTACAACACGATTGATAATCAAGGTTCAGGTAGCAATAGTAGTTTTTTATTCGGTAGTCGAAACGTAGCTAACCATTCAGTTGTTATTTTAGGTTACGGTGTTAGTAACACGGCTATTGATTCAGTGGCGATTGGTTACAATGCGACAACGTTAAATGTTTTATCTACTGGCTTTGTTGGTATCGGCACAACAGCTCCAGCTACATCACTTGATGTCTCAGGTGGAATAAAAATTGGTATTGAAAGTAACACGTGTTCTTCAACATTAGCTGGTACATTAAGATATAATTCTACAGTTGTTGAATACTGTAACGGAACATCATGGGTAGCCTTTGGTGTTTCTGGCGCAGGGATTATGGGTTTAAATGGATTAGCTTCTGGTACGCAAACTTTTGCTACAGGTACAAACGGAACAGCACCCAATGTTTCTTCAACAGGAACAGTGCATACTTTTAATTTTCCTTTCGCATCTGTTGGTACAACAACAGCGGGTGTAATTTCAAATTCTGATTACACGACATTCATGAATAAAATAACTTCGAGTGCGGTATCTATCGCACAAGTTTTAGGTTATGTGCCAGCCGATGCTGTGAGTTTAACAACATTAGCTTCAACTATTAATATAGTTTCTTCGGCGTTAACTACAGCTCAATCAGATATCGCATCTGTTTCATCTACGGTAGCATCGGTTTCATCAAGCGTTTCAGCATTAGCCGCAACAGTTAATGCAGTTTCAGCTACCGCAAATTCTGCGCAAGCTAATGCAGCTGCCGTTTCATCGACAGTGGCAGCTGTGTCAGCAAGCGTATCTAGTCTAGCAAATACAGTCGCAGCAAGTTTTGCAGCAGTAGCTTCATCGCAATGGATCACAAGTGGAACAACAGTAAATTACAACACAGGTAATGTGGGTATTGGCACTACGAACCCAGGTTCTAAATTAACAGTTTCAGGCACATCTAATTTTACAGGTCAGATGATTTTAGGTAACACGCCAACTGCAAGTTCAAGTTTTAATTTTGGTCCGTTACTTGGAACATCTACTTATTCTTCTCCATTTTTTGTACAAGAAACTGTAACAGATCTTACTTCAAATTATACTTTTGGTAAGGCTTCGGTTCTTAAACTGGATTCATCTGCTAATTCTAGTAATTATACGATGAATGCGATGAATTACACGCATGTTGTTCCGGGTAATTTTATGAACTACGGCCAAGTTTATGGTGGTTATAATATTACTGAAGCCAATGGCAGTGGTAATATTGGTGAACTTGCAGGTATGGGAATAATGGTTTTCCAAAACGGCCCAGGAACTGCGACTTATAATATAGGTATTAATTCACGAGTCGATACTTACAATGGCGCTTCGACAAATTCTATCGCAGGTTGGTTTGGATCTCAAAATAGTGCCGGATCAGTTACAAATAACTACGGCGTAAAAATTGAACCTGCATTAGGTACTTTCGGCGTAAATTACGGATTACATATTGGTGATCAATCAACAGCAACGGCTTCAAGTACTTATAATATTTATTCTGATGGTCCATCGGCCATGAATATATTTATGGGTGCGGTAGGTGTTGGTACGGCTACTCCAAATGCACGTTTACAAATTGCAGCGGGTGGCGCTTTATTTGCTCCCTTAAAATTAACTTCAGGCACTTTAATAACTTCACCACAATCAGGCAGCGTAGAATACGACGGCGCTAATTTATATTATACAGATGGTACAAATACACGTCGTTCAATTGCAACAGCTTCAAGTGTGTCTGCCGCATTAGCCACTGTGAATGCTTCACAATGGACAACTAGCGGAACTACAATAAATTATTTAACAGGAAATATCGGGGTTGGCACAAGCAATCCAACTTCAACTTTGAACATCGTAAATAGCAGCGATCAAAGTATGATTGTTCTTAAAGCGGTCGCGGCTCAGTCTGCCCCTTGGGTAAACTTCACAGACTCAGCTAATGTTTCAAAATTTGTGATAGCACCGAATGGTGGAATGCCTCAGTTAACATTAGGAACATCGAATGTGATTCGTTTAACAGGCGAATACGGCGGATTTGCCGAAGTTCCTGCGGGTTCTATACTTAGTTCGAATGGAAATTTAAGTTTAATTAATAGTGGTCTTCCATCGCAAAAAACGACGATAGGTTACTTTAACGGTACAAATTTACTCAGTGGTTTAGAACTTGGAAATGTGGCTGCGGGCTATGGTAATTTATTATTAATGCGTTCGGGTGGTTATGTGGGAGTGGGCACTTCTAATCCAACTCAAACACTCGATGTGAGCGGTACAGCGCAAGCTACAAAATATTATGCGGGTGATGGCGCATTTAATTCTCCATCAATTGCATTTGCGAATAACACGAACACAGGTTTTTACAATAGCGGTGGATATATCGGAATTTCAATCGCAGGAGCTCTTAAAGGATCGTGGTCTTCATCATCTTTAAGTTTTAATGCTGGTGGCGCAGGCCCGCAAATTAATTTTACAGGCGGTAATGCCGCAACTCCTTCGTACGCATTTAATGTTGATTCAGATACAGGTATGTTTAATCCAAATTCAAGCGGTGGAAGTAATGAATTAGGTTTTTCTACTTCAGGTATTGAACGTGTTCGTATCGCAAGTAGTGGTGCGGTGGGTATTGGTACTTCAGCTCCGACAAGTCTCTTACATCTGGCTGCAGGTTCTGCTTCGATGGCTCCGTTGAAATTAACTTCGGGCACATTATTAGCTTCACCAGCATCTGGTGCGATCGAATACGATGGCACTAGTTTATATTACACAGATGGAACAAACACACGTCGCACATTAGCAGCTACTGCTGGTGTCGGAACTTACGATAGCGCAAGTTTAATTTCAAATTCATCAGGCAACATCACTATGTATCCAAATGGTGGAGCAGGTAGTGTTGTTATATCAGCAACAACAGCAAGTACAAGTTCAGGAACTGGTGCATTAGTTGTTAAAGGTGGTCTTGGAGTTCAAGGTTCAGTAAATATTGCTGGCAATAATTACGTGAGCGGTTCAGAAACTATTGATGGCACTTTTAAATTAACAACCATGACAAGCGGAAGTATTTTATTCGCGCAAAGCAATGGTCAAGTCAGCCAAGATAATAATAATTTCTTCTGGGATAATTCAGCAAAACGTTTAGGTATTGGCACAAGTGCACCGACTTATGCTTTACAAGTTGCTCCGAGTATTGATCAAGTCGCATGGTTTTCACGAACAGGTGCTACTGATAATCCAACAGTCGCTTTATCAAATGGTTCAGGTATCCTAACTCAATTCGTCGCTGGTGGAGCTTCTTCATATCTGGCAGGAACTGCTCAAGGTGATGCCGGTATAATGATTACGAGTGGCAAAAAATTTCATATCGGAACTCAAAATACATCACCGACTTTAACAGTAGCCGCTTCAGGAAATGTCGGTGTAGGTACGGTAACGCCAACCGGAAAATTAGAAATTATTCCAACAACTCAAGCCGGTGTCGTCGTTTCAGGAAATACATCAGCTTATGTCGGTGCCGATATTATCATTCGCAGAACTGGAACATCAACAAACGTTGGTCAAGGTTCAACATTACAATTTGATGATCAAAGTGACAACACCAACAGTAACATTATCCAACAGGCATCTGGCACGTTACAATTTTTCAATAACGGTTCAGGCAGCTGGACTGAAAGAATGCGTATCGCAAAATCAGGATATGTGGGTATCGGAGTCAGTTCTCCAAGCAGTTTACTTGAGATTTCTAGTTCAGGCACATCCACGAATGTATTAACTCCAGCAGCAACAACGCTGCGATTAACGAACACAGATTCTACCAGTGGTAATACGGTTGATATTCGCTTCACGGGTGCTGGTGGATATCCTGGAGCTAAGATCTCTGGTATTTTTACGAATCAAACGTCTACACCTGCAGGTGCACTTTCATTTATGACCACGAATAATTCGGTGACCGGGTTTGCCGAAAGAATGCGTATTGATCCGAACGGAAACATTGGTATCGGCACAAGTGCTCCAACTGTTGCATTAGAGGTCAGCGGAGCTATCAGAATTCCAGGTGTTGGACAAATTGGTCCTATTGGAACGTATGGTTACGGCATGTATGTGACAGGCACAAATAATTTCGTAGGGCAAATGTATGGTGCAGCTTCAGGTGTGCAATTCACAAATAGCATTGGTGCAAATACAATGAATATTCAAGACAATGGCGATGTTGGCATTGGCGGTATCGCTGCGATTTCAAGATTAACTGTTACAGCAAATGCAGTGAATGCAAATCTAGTTACACTTTACAACTCGGCACCGAATGGTGTTTCAGGTTTTAATACTTATTCAAGTTCAGGATCGCTGACCGGCGGATTTGGATGGGGTAACTGGAATGCGGCCGCATTGTACAATGATAAAATGTTTATTAGTTCTAATAGAGCCATCTCATTAATTACGAACAGTGTTGAACGTTTGAATATTACATCTGGTGGTTTAGTCGGTATCGGTTTGGTTCCTACCACGGCATTAGGTGTTTTAAATTCAACACCTACGCTTTTAATCAGTGATGCCGAGCAAAATCCAGGTGATGGTTCAAGTGAGGGTAAACTTGCTTTCGGTTCAGCTGGTGTTGAGTGGGCTTCAATTGGTATGGCCAGAATTGGTGGCCAAGCCGATGACGTGAATGAGATGGTATTTAAAACGAGTTGGGCAGCAGGCGCCGGTGGACCAGGTACTAACGTTGAGCGTATGCGTATTAACTATCAAGGTTACGTAGGTATTGCGACGAATGTACCTCAAGCTACACTTGATGTGTCTGGAACATTCCGTGTAACTGGTCAAGCTTACACAAATACGGGTACTGCGACATTCAATGTTTTATCTGATATCAGATACAAAGATGTGCATGGTTCGTATGATCGTGGTCTGTCTGAAATTTTAAATATCGACGTGATTAAATTTAATTATAAAAAGAATAATCCACTGGGTTCTGATCCAACACACGAATACGTGGGTGTGTCGGCACAGAATGTTCAACAAAATATTCCAGAGGCTGTAGAAGTGCGTAAAGATGGCGACAAAGAGTATTTAACGCTGAATATAACACCAATGTTCTGGACAATGATTAACGCCGTTAAAGAGCTCTATGCGAAGGTTGTAGGTCACGATGTTGAACTTGCAAAACAAACTCGTCGTATCGCAAATCTAGAAGAACAAAACGCAGCTAAAGATAAAGAGATCAAAGATCTTAAGGCTTATCTATGTGCTAAAGACCCTGCAGCACCAATTTGTAAATGATTATGATTTTGCTCGCTTCATCTGGCTGTATGCCAATTATGAATTTCAGTTATAATACTATTACTATGATTAATTTGACGTTTCAGTAAATAATCCATTAGGGTCATCTCGCAAGAGAATAACCTTAAGGAGAATTTATGAAAAAATTTATCGTATTAGCGATGGCATTGACGAGTCTTCGTTCGCTAGCGTTAACAGAAACTCAAAAAAACGAAATCGTTTCTGATTTTACAACAGCTAATCAAACGATCAGTGCACAAGTTGTAGTTGGTCAATACACGGGTATTTGCTTTGATCAATACGTTGAATCAAATGAAGCTCTATACGTAAACTCATTCACAAATATCAAAGGCGAGACACAAGTTTTACCAATGGCGACTTCGCAATTTTACGGCGGTTTCGAATTGCCTGAAAAATTACAGCACTTAGCTTCTGGCGATGTTAAAAATCTCAAAGACGTAGCGACTTTCGTTCGTAAAGGCTTTACAGGCGTTGATAATAACGTGGGCCACGTTGGCCAAGGCGGCGATTACGCTTATGTTTACAACGCAACTTTATCAGCTGATCAATCAGCGTTAACTTTAAAAGTATCTGATGTAAAAACGACTGATGATTTAACAGCGCCCATCTTAAGAGGCTGTGAGTATGGTCAAGTGAATGGAGCTTGGGCTTTTCAAGGTTGCTTTGCGAACAACGATCAAACTGTATTCAAAAAAACTGCTAGCGGTCAGTTGGTGTCATTACGCACGGCTGATGAAAGAGTTAAAGGCACAAACCTTTTATCTTTTCGCTTACCAGCGATCGCAAAATATTGCACTTGGTCTAAAATTAACTAATTAGATAACCAAAAGTTATCGCACTAGAGCCTGAAGTTATGACTTCAGGCTTTTTTTATTTCTGAACTCGTGTACGATAAGCAATCATGAATAACACAGTGAATTTCGATTTAGAAAAAGATTTCGTAGAACAACCATTTAATGATTTTGATTTACGAAGTCAAACTATCGAAAACTGCAGTTTTGACGCCTGTCATTTTAAAAACTGTAATTTCAACGGTGCTGTTTTAAAAAACAGTCGTTTTCTAGATTGCACTTTCGATATGTGTGATTTCAGTAATGCTAAAATCACAAATTCAGATTTACGTTCTGTTAAATTTCAAAATTCAAAATTAGTCGGTGTTAACTGGACAAACGCAGCCCAAGTGATGCACTTAGGTTGGTACGAATGTATTTTAAATTACGGTAATTTTTCAGGATTAGATTTAAGAAAATGTGTAATGTTTCAATGCTCAGCCATCGAGGCTGATCTGATCGAAACAAATTTCAGCGAAGCCAACCTTTGCGGAACAGATTTTACCTCGGCCAGATTTGCTTCAACAAATTTAACCAAAGCAGATCTGCGTAACGCCAAAAATTATTCGATTCGCCCAGATAGCAATAAAATCAGTAAAGCTAAATTTTCTTTACCAGAAGCTACGCTTTTACTTTATGGCTTAGATATTATTTTAGAAGAATAATTATTATTTCTTGCTAGGGTAGCGAATTTTCATCGGCATTTCGATTGAATCTAATATGCAGGCATCGCCGACATCAAAAACTTTAACCGTAATGATTTCTGAAGTTTCAGCAACGGATTCATCGCTATTCAATTTTATTCTGTAAACCTCATGATTGCCAGCCGAATAGTCTTTTTTGACTGAATGTAACGAAATATCTTTTTCGCTTAAAGCTTTAATAGCTGCGATAACAGCTTCAGTAGCTCTGCCTTGGCATTGACCAATCTCTTCAGTGCTAGAAGGGCCTCTAGTTTTTTTATTTTTAGCAAATGCGGCTGTAGAAGTTAAAGCAATAGCGATCAGTATAATAAGTTTCATGAACAGACTCCTAGACATAGAATATCGCACGTCTCAAAACTATGAAGTCCAGAAACGTTAGGGTGGTCTAGGAAAACGAATTCAAATTTATTTTAAAGCATTCAAAATCGAGGTGTGATCTTTTTGAAAGATACGCGCGATTTCAGTCACCGACAAATTAAGCTCAGTTCTAATGCGCATAATAGCCTCTTTACGGCCTGCAAAGACCAACTTTGTGCGGAGCTTGCCTTTAATGTCAGAGACCTTAATTTTGTGTTTAAACGCTGTTTCTTCGATAATCGCATCAACAGATAAAGTTCTTAGAACTTCTTTAGACTGAACCGGAAACATCTTATCGATGGCGTTCATATCTAAAAAGCCAGTCACTTTGTTTAACATAATTAATCGATTAACGATGCCTTCAACACTGCGGTAACAACTGCCAAAGTGTTGGCTCATTTGTCCGATAAAATCTTGGGGCACATCAAGAGCATTTTCAAAAAGCTTAGCTGAAAAGTATTTTAATTTAGAATCATAACAAGGGGATTCGATATTCAGTTGTAAGCCTGATTGAAAACGCGATTTTAAACGCTCTTCAATTGAATCGATTGTCATTAAATCGCTATCAGAGGTAAAAAATATTTTTTTGCCGGCAAGACTGTAATCATTCATTAAATTGAATAATTCTAATTGAGTGCCTTTGGCTTTTTGAATGGCTTGTATATCATCGATTAATAAAAAATCAGTCTTTAAACGATACTTATCACGAAAAGCACCCATTGTTTTTGTAAATAGCGCTGTTTGAAAATCATTAATAAACTCGTCACCACTCACAACTTTAATTTTTAAATGCGGAGCTTGTGATAAAGCAAACCAACCAATCGCATGCAATAAATGACTTTTGCCTGAACCTGATGGCCCTTTAATTAAAGCAAAAGGCATCGTGATCGACTTATCAAGAACCATCGTTTGTAAGGCTTGAATCGAAAACGCATTTTCTAAAGTGGGAATCAAACTTTCAAAAGTAAACTGGCGCGAAAGTTCATATTTGCTTTTAAATTTCAAAAATGAAATCGGAGCTGGAACATTTTCTGTCTGAATTTCTAGGCCTTCATTTTGTTGAGCTATTTCTTGCGGAAAATCAAACAGCATTGATTGCTGACGGCTTTCTACAATAAATTCAAACATCGCCGGCTTATTATAAGATTTAGAATATTGGTCGTGAAGGTGATTTAACAAATGGCGTTCAGTCATTTCTTTAACAACTAAACTTTCAACGTTAAATACGACTTTAACAAAGTCAGTTGATTCACTCACATTTGCAACCTTCACAGAGTTCAAAAGATAATTGATCACAGGAGAATTAATATCGGCGGTCATTTCAGGAAGATTCAAGTGGAGTCCTTTTTAAAGAGTGCCCATGCTTTATTAAAAAGGGTGTACGTTCAATTAAAAATTTCTATTCATAAGTGCGTGACGAAATTAAGTTCACCTTTTTGTGGATGACTGTGGAAAACAAAATATCAATGCGCATTAAGTGGGGATATTTTTCACTTATGCTTAAAAATTATCTGGATTTAAATGTTGTAAATATTTTTTTAGCGTGAACTGTAAAATAAAACCGCAGTAGGTTTTGCTACTGCGGAAAAAATGTTATTTTTCTTTTCGAACGCCTTTAAAAGGTTTGTCGTCAGCTTTTTGATTTATAAAACGACCTGTCGATAAATCGCGCTCTATCCATCTTCCGCTTTGTGGATTTTGAAATTGGCTACGATTTCTGACGGCGCCATTTCTGTGGCCGTCGCCGCTGGGTGGGTTTGTTGCCATTTGCAGCTCCTTTGTAGATTTAAATAAATTTTACGCCCACTTTTTTATCAGAGCAAGTTTTGTGCATTACGCACTGAAGTTGAAATTTAACAATAATTTTATGTACTAGAAATCTACATTTTTCGAGTCAAGATGACCCGCAGGGCTTGTGACCTTAAGGTGTCAGAGCTACCACGAACCGTTGGCATGAGTTAGCGTACTCTCTATGACAAAACTCTTATTTATCTTAATCATAGTGTTCATTGCGGCCGTATACACAGGTTGCCAAAGTGCCATCGACAAAGCAGTGCGCGACACAAAATATTCAGCGTATGAAATGATCGGTATCGAAAAAAGAGATCTCTTTAAAAAAGAAGTTAAGAATGTAAAAAGCAGTCAACAAGACACGCAAGAGGACTTCGGTGATGCCCTTAAACATTTGCAAGCTGTCTATAATGTTGATGGTGGCAAATTAGAAAAAGCTTATAAGTCTTTAGATTCATCTTACAAAGATGCTGAAAAATCTGTAGCAAACGTGCAAAACCATATTAACAAATTAGAAGTTTTATCGGGTGATTTATTTGCTGAATGGGAAAAAGAAATCAAAGAAATTTCATCACGTGATTTAAGAATGAAAAGTTCTGAATCTTTACTGAATACACAAAAAAAGTATAATACCTATCACGATTCACTTAAAAAATCAGAAGCAAAAATGGCTCCGGTATTGGCGCGTTTAAAAGATCAAACACTTTTTTTAAAACATAATTTAAACGCAAAAGTGGTCGCCGGATTAAAAACTGAGTCAGATAAAATTCAAACAGATATCAATGTTTTGATAAAAGATATGAATGAATCAATCGCTAAAGCCGACGACATGATCAAAGAATTAGAGTAGGGCCATCGGTAAGGCCCCCTCGAATTACTTTGAAAGATTTGCGTAAAGTAAACTTCCGTTTTTAATCTTAGAAATGACAGTCGAGATATACTTAGGATCTATAACAAAACAACCCCAACTGCGGCCTGCTGTTTTACTGGCTTCACTGACGTAACTTGCACTATGCACCACTACGGCGCGAGCGCGGGCATTTGAATTTGTTGATGATAATCCGTCTAAGCGAATTGAAAGACCATGTTTACCATTGTAAGTTTCAGCCACGCGAAAGTAACCTAACGAAGACATCTCACTGCCTGAGGTATTACTAAAACGTTCAGCGTAACCATCATTATTTGTATCAGAGCCCTTACCATGTGAAGTGTGTAATGCCGTAACTGCACCTGTTGTCATATCAACTAAATAAAAGCGCGGCTTTGATGAATGTGTCGAAAAATCAACGATCGATAAATATTTTTGATTGGCAAAATTTTTCTTATTCACATCAAAATATGCTAACGCTTCATCACGCAATTTTTGTGGAATAAAATGATTGGGGTCGACGTAATCATAGTTACCACTTAATGCAGCCGTGTCTTCAGCCGTAATATCTTTTAAAGTGTTCTTTACATTTTTTCTAAAGTCTAAACGATCTTGAACTGATTTTGGTAACACAACCTCGTGTGTTGTTTCTTCACGAGCTTCATTGTTGTGAGCAAATACCGTGATCGGAGTGATTGAAAATAAAAGTGCCGATAGTAAAAGTTTTGATGTCATGAAACCTCCATAAGCTAATATGGTAGGTGGTTTCATTCTGAAAAAGACTGTCGCAAGATCTAGTTTTACACTAGAAACATCAAATTCAAAACCTATGTCGAGTGAAAACAAACCCAGACGTGTATTGTTTTGAGGCGATTTTGTTGTTTAATAAAGTGAATTTCGTACGGTCAATTAAACATGTTTTTAACAATGAAACCATAATTATATTTACTCGCAAAACAGAGTGTTTTCATTCAGAAAATTCGTAAAATTCCGAAAAGTTACTATGGGGATGCGGGCATGCAAATAGTATTTATTGTCATTTTGATTTCAGTCATTGCAGTTTTTCGTCAGCAGCAACTCGTCGATTTTGATTGGCTTACAAAATCAGTAGGCACCAGCAAAACAGAATCTATGCAAATTGAAAATTTAGAAAAAACAAATACATTAATTATTTCTGCTTTTGATCTAGGGCAAGTCAGTAAAGCCACAGGCGGAACATGTCCTGCCGGCACACGCCGCTGGACTCACGCCAATGGTGTGATGCTTTGTTTTCCGCAAGATATCGTTTGTGATAATGATGCCACAAAAGCTTCGCCTTGTTTGCGAACTTCTGATGCTTCAAGTTTTCAGTGGAATCTTTCATTATTAAGAATTGTTATTCCAGAAGCTCATGCCGCTGTGCCAACAGTGAATTTAAATGTACCGCTTTGTCCGGCGGGTGATCCTGATTGTATGAGCTGCACATCACCGCAGGTCACGTGTTTGACAATACCTATGTGTAAAGTTCGTCAAGCCTCTTGCACGGGTGACAATCGCTTTATTCAGTCATTTGCTTTACCAATACCTAAATCAGAGTTGAATTTATAAAAATGTATAATCAACTTAAGCCCCAGCTAAATAACAACGGATACAGCTTAGTTGAATTAATGGTTTCAACGGGCTTATTTGCTATTGCCGTTATTATGGGGATGGGAATTTTACAATTAACCCAAAGCCAATTTCAAGTGACTAAAAAAACAATGTCAGCAGATACCAATGTCGTAAATTTTTTAAACATATTATCTACGACAGCGCGTTTGGGTGTTAAACTTTCAGATGTCGATTTAAATCCTGGCAATTTAACTTCAGCCAACGGCACAGGTTATTTTCGCAGTTCATTTCATTATTCAAAATTAAGTGATACAACAAGCGATACACAAGTGCTGGCTTATTTTCTGCGCGAATTTAAACTTTCAAATTCTGTTGACGCAAATAATGTAAGTTCTTGGAGACCTACAGCACTTTTTTTTAAACCTCCAACGCCAACAACTTCGGGTAAGCTGTATTTAACCATGGGTTCACAAACAAGCGGCAATGCAGCCCTTACGCCTAAAGACAGTGATTTTACTTTAGATGGCGTAACAGAAGTTAGCTTTAGCGATCCAAAAAGTATTAATGCAAAACTTAAATCAATTAAAATGAATATCAGTTACCGTATTCCATTAGGTATTACCGACACACAAATTAAAATGTGGTGTCCGCAATTTGATGTCGAAGCCAAAACCGCAGGCTGTTCTGTTGTTGCCGGCAAAGACGTGCATCGTGAAATTGTGTTATTCTTTTCAAACAACAAACTAAATCACGTAATTAAATCAGCAGATTATTTAAGTGGTGCGTATTTCTTCAAACCGAGAATGAATAACTAAAGGATGATTAATGAAAAACATTATCTTAAAAAATAATGGCTCGACAATCATAGGAACTCTCGTGTCGGTCGGCGTACTGGTCATCATTGGTGGTATTGCCATTCAATCTTTTCAAGATCCAAAAGATTCAGTGATTAAAATTCGCGGTGTAAGCCGTTGCCAAGAAGTGGCCGATCAAATTAATAATTCGATTCAATCTGAATCTACGATTCAAGAAATTGCGCCGCTTTCACAAAATGAACTTTCACAAATCACATCAGTCAGTCAAAACCCATTTTCGGGCATTTTAAATTTAAGCACTAACCCGCCAAAGTTAAATCAAGATAAACGCATTAAAGGTTCAATTAATTCATTACGAAGTTTATTAGTTACTGGCGCTGATGCGCAAAATAGAAATTATTGCAGTTCGCAGTACGGTGGTATTCCTGCAAATCCTGAATTAGCAAGTTTGTTTGCGATTGACCCTAAAACTTTAGGTGAAATGAAAAACGCTGAAGTGACCTTAAAAGTTGAATTGATGGATTTAAACAATGGCACATTATCTTGTGACGCCAGTGTGTTGCCACTTCCAGCAGGGCGCGAATTACCAGCAAAAGCCGTCGCTAAATCAATCGTTGCTGATGATCCAACAAAGCAAACTAAATTGGGTTATCAAACAACAGTTTTCATCAGATACAAAGGCACACAAGACGAAGATAAAATTTGTCAGTCACAATCCCTGATTAAATATCCAAAAATTTATGATGTGAATTTAAATTCAGGTTCAATTGCCATTACGATTCCTTCACCAACACAGTGCCAAGCGACACAGCTTGCGGGTGATGTAAAAGTAACTCCGCCAGCAAATTGGGGCGCGCAAGGTATCGTGCCTTTTTGTCGTGATATGTCGGCAGCGGGCAGTGGTCAAAATTGTCAGGGCGGAGTCACGGCCACAGGTTTTTCGGCAAGCCAGAATTGGCTACCTTGTCACTTAGCTACTTTATGCGGTAAAGCCGCCAGTACTTTTTCATATAATGCTGATGGCACGATTGATATGCATTACTCTGATTTACCATGGGCGTGTTCTGCGCGCATGGAAACGCAGTTTGTTGATATGGGTTTAAATAGTTTAAATTCAGCTTTCATCGCTTCTAATGTGGTGAACTTTCCGGGTTGTGATAGTTGCGGTAATTATGGTTGGTTAGGTGGATCATTTTGCCCAACCGGAGCTTACACAAGTTACTGTAGTCCGCCACCACCACCTCCGCCGCCAGCTCCTCCAAGTATGGCTTCGCCACCTGTTGATACGAGTTCGCCAGAGTGGATCGTTAGAAATGCGTATCAAACAATTCTAGGTCGTGATCCCGATGCCGGTGGAGCCCATTTTTGGGTAGGTCTTATGAATGGCGGAATGACCGTTGACCAGTTATTCGGAAACATTGGTGTTTCAATGGAAAATCGTATGCAAAATGGTGAGTCTTTTTCACAAGCGCAAATCGATGAACACAATCATAATTATGATTTATATAATAACATACACAACATCAGTACGCCGACGACTTTATGTGACACATACGGAAGTTGTTCAACACACTGGTCAGATTAGCACACAGGAGTTAGCAACTTGTTGAATTCGAAAAAAAATCTAATTATTGGTTTAGTCATTATCATTGGTCTTGTGACCTTTATTATTATCGCGCAAAAAAAAGCGGTGCCTCAAGCTGTGGTTACGGCACCTGTTAAGGTTGAAGAGCAAGTGCAAGCCCACAGTGAAGCTCCACCAGCACAGGCAGCAGCACAAGTTGCAGCGGTTGTGCCAGCGCCGGTTGTTATGACTAAAGCAATTCCTGATATCACTGATGTGGGTGAGCAAAATCAGTTTTTAAAAGCTATTTCAAAAAACGGTCGCGGGTTAACAAATATTGATGGTTATAATACTTTACTAGATTGCGAAAAAGTTCTTTGGAAAAACTATAATGTGCAGGGGTTGTGTCGTAAAGGTGGAACATGTGTTTGTAAAGATCCAAAAACTTGTCGTTTCGGAGCCTGTTTTATCGCGATGGATCCACTGCCTGATAAGAAAAAACCAGTTTATTTAATTCGTCATCTTTACAGATCATTAATTGGTATGGAGCCGGGATATAAATTGTTAACTGAAGTGCGCGCCTTATCTTGTATTGATGCTATTAAAAAAATAGGTACTGATCGTTATGCACTCGATGCGATTAGCCAACGCGAGCTCAGAGAAAAACTCAATTACTATGCGAGAGCCATCTGGGGCAAAGAATTATCTGATGATGAACAATTTGATTTAGCTAAAAAATTGATTCCGTTGAAGTTTGATCGAAAAGCTATTGCTCAGGTATTTGCGGAAGATTTAAAAACTAAAACAGTCTGCACTAAGTGGGGCTGGTAGTCGTTAAATAAAAAATAGAAACGCCGGAGGAAGCCGACGTTCTATTAAAGTCTTACTTAAATAAAATTATTTAGATAAGAAACGGCAGTATTGGCCGATCATAGTAGCAGAAATACCAGATCCAACAGTAACAGTTTCGCCAGCTGCAGCAGCTAAGTCGATACGTTGTTGAACAGTTACTTCGCGATCTTTACCAGCGCGACGTTCCATATCATAAACTACATATTTGTAAGTTTTTGCTGAACCAGAGTTAGTAACAGTGCAGTGGTATTGTCCACCAGAGAAAGATAATTTTCCGTAAGTGCTAGACATAGCAGATGCAGATAAAGAAGCCATAGTGGCTAATAATACGATAACAGTTTTCATAGAAACCTCCATTTGCGAAAGTTATAAGTTCGCTAAAAAATGGCGTCAATCAACCTGAATATTTTTAATTTCCGCGTTACAAAAATGCCCCTGTTTTTTTTAGAAAACGCGTTTGCTTGCTCACATGTTTTTTTGAGAAAACGATTTCTTCAAAATGTTTTTTGCAATTAACAAAAAAAGAAACGTCGATGGGGGTCGACGTCTCTTAAGATTAAATATTTTTTTGAATTAAGGATGTGTTGGCCGTGTTGGCCCATTTGGTGTTGAACTCAAATTTAGAATTTGTTCAATATAAATGGGTTCGATTTTATTATTGTTATTGCCACAAGCTGAATGACTGAGTGGTACCCATAAAAAATCTGGATTGCCAGTAAGCCAGTTGCCACCAATAATTTCGCCAGCGTCGTTCACGCGAATAGAGAAATTATATTTTTTCTGCTCTGAACGAGCCACACCTGGTTCATCAGATTTAGTTTTATCGTAGTGATGCAAAGTCACAACCGAATTTACACGAAAAGTTTTCGATGCAGTTTTTGTGATCGTCATTGTGTAACCAGAAATCACGGCATTGTTAACAGTTTCGTGACTATCGTAATCAGTCGCAACGGGTTTTCCTAATTGGCCGATATAATAAGTTAGGGTTTTGTAAAACAAGGCTGGGCGAATATCGCTGGCGTTGTCTCCTGGGCCTCTATATCTTGATCCAAAAAAAGCATGCGTCACACAAAAATCTCTTTCAATCATTAAAGCTTTTTGATCTAACACTGAAAATGTCGTTTTAGATAAAGGATCAGTTTGAGGTGCAACAGGTTCTTCATTTAAAATAGAAGCGGCAGCCCAGCCGTTACAGTGACCTTCCCAAACTTCGCCGCCCCAGGCATGTTTAATACGCTCATAGCCCGCTGAATTTGGGCTTTTGCCAGTTCTAGCTTTTACAAACAGATCATATTTTTTCATCGAAACAGTAATGGGTTGGCCACGTTGCGGAAACCAATAACCACGCCAAGGTAATACGTCAGCCTGTGCAGTGAAAGTTCCTTCTTTAATCGCAGGAGTTGTTTCATCGCGTGGTGAAATCAGTAAATTACTAAGAACAGTTCTAGCTTCACTAATCGTTTTTGGAGTTAAGACAATTGAAGTCAGCTGTGTGATGTTTGGTTCTTCTAACGGAATCGAATACGGGTTAAAGTCTGTGGCTTTAACTCTGTGAGTTGTAATCTTACCTGCAAGTAACGAAGAGTGAACTAGATAACCATCATCACCTTTAAATAAAGCGGTCTCGGGTTTTGCCACACCTTGATCTATATTAAAGATATATGTTCCTGGTTGCGGTGATTCAACACGCTGGTAACACCAGGTTTCAGCATCTGGCACATCGGTATCGGCATCATGCTCAACAGCTTCAACGCTGCCGGGCTTGAACCAATAACAGTGGGGCGAAGTTTCTGCGCCCAGTGCGGTAAGAGACAAAAAGCTCACGAATAATATTATAAAGTTATGCTTTGATGGCATTTAAGGACCCTCCGGTTGTTTTTCAGTTCAACAAAGCAGTAACTATGCCGTGGCTGTTTACAGGGCCTGAGCCCCATTTTTACATCTTTTTTACGCGGCACAGGCGTAGTCTTAAATTAACGAAGGCATTTTTTTTGAAAGGTTTGTTCTATGGAATATATTATTGCAGGGCTGATCGGTGGCGCAGTTCTAGTTTATCTGACTTACGCCCTTTTAAATCCGGAAAAGTTTTAGAGGCTCATATGCATATTAATGATTATCTTCAATTTATTATATTTGTTGTATTACTCATCGCGATCACACCACCATTGGGTCGCTTTATGGCTAAAGTTTTTACGGGTGAAAAAACTTTTATGCACAAAGCTTTGGGATGGTTAGAAAATCTAACTTACAAAGTATCGGGCATTAATCCCACCGAAGACATGAGCTGGAAGAGTTATGCCGCAGCTTTTATGGTATTTCATCTATTAGCCATTTTTATTTTAATGCTTATTCAGATGAACCAAGCTTGGCTGCCGTTAAATCCACAAAATTTTCCAAATGTGGTTTGGCATTCAGCTTTTAACACGGCAGTTAGTTTTGTAACCAATACGAACTGGCAAGGTTATTCAGGCGAAGTGACGATGAGTAACTTTACGCAAATGGTTGGTCTAACAGTACAAAACTTTTTAAGTGCGGCGTGTGGTATTGCAATCGCTGTGGCCTTAACTCGCGGTATTGCGCGCAGACAATCAAAAGCTATCGGAAATTTCTGGGTCGATACAACACGCGCAACTATTTATGTGCTCTTACCGATCTGTGTGTTGTTTACTTTATTCTTAGTGGGGCAAGGCGTGGTGCAAACATTTGCTCCGTATGTTGAAGCTGTGACTCTTGAAGGCGTAAAACAATTAATTCCGCTTGGCCCTGCAGCCTCACAAGTTTCAATTAAAATGTTGGGCACAAACGGCGGTGGATTTTTTAACGCTAATGCCACTCATCCTTTTGAAAATCCAACAGCGTTATCAAATTTTATTCAAATGCTTTCGATATTCGCCATCGGTGCCGCTTTAACTTATATGTATGGCTCAATGACCGGAGCACGTAAACACGGTTGGGTGATCTTTGGGGCGATGTTAAGTTTATTTGTCGTATTCACAAGTATTTCATTAGCTTCTGAATACACAGTAAATCCTGTGTTTCACCAATCAGGCATTATGGAAGGCAAAGAAACTCGCTTCGGAGTTTTTAACAGCGTATTCTTTTCTTCAATCACAACATCAGCGTCTTGCGGGGCTGTGAATGCCATGCACTCATCACTATCTCCTTTATCCGGTGCAGTCGCGATGGTGAACATGATGTTAGGTGAAATTATTTTCGGCGGCGTCGGCGCAGGTTTTTACGGGATGATGCTTTTTATTTTGATGACGGTCTTTATCGCAGGCCTGATGGTCGGGCGTACACCAGAGTACTTGGGTAAAAAAATCGAAGCCAAAGAAATGATGATGGTGATTCTAGCTATTCTTGCACCGTGTGCTGCGATTTTAATTGGAACCGGAATTTCTGCAATTTCACCCGCGGCCTTATCAAGTTTAGCGAATAAGGGGCCCCATGGATTTTCTGAAATATTATATGCTTACACATCAGCTGCCGCTAATAACGGAAGTGCCTTTGCTGGCTTAAATGCGAATACATTATTTTTTAATTTAATGTTGGCCGTTGCGATGTTTATCGGTCGCTTTGCGATTGTCATTCCCATTTTAGCTGTGGCTGGAAGTTTAGCGCAGAAAAAATATTCTCCGCCATCTTCAGGAACTTTTGAAACAGACACTACTTTGTTTGCGTTGTTACTTATCGGCGTTATTTTAATTGTCGGCGCATTAACATTCTTACCAGCGCTTTCATTGGGGCCTATTGTTGAACACCTCATGATGATTAAAGGCCAAACTTTTTAAAGGACTATAATATGGATAAAAAATTAGTTATTCCTGCGATTAAAGAATCTTTTTTAAAACTTGATCCGCGTGTACAAATGAAAAATCCGGTGATGTTTGTAACCCTTATCGGTGCTGTGATTACAACGACGTATGTCATCTTTGGCATCGGACAAGGTTCAAAGGTTTTTGAATTTCAAATTTCATTATGGTTATGGTTTACGGTACTATTTGCAAACTTTGCTGAAGCCGTCGCCGAAGGCCGCGGTAAAGCTCAGGCAGAAAGTTTAAAAAAGTCTAGAACCTTAACAGTTGCGCGCTTATTAAATGGTAAGAATGAAACTAAAATCAGTGCCGCAGACTTAAAAAAAGGAAACCTCGTCGTTTGTGAAACCGGAGATATTATTCCGGGTGATGGTGAAGTGGTTGAAGGTATTGCCAGTGTTGATGAATCAGCAATTACCGGAGAATCAGCTCCGGTGATTCGTGAATCTGGTGGTGATCGCAGTGCAGTGACGGGTGGAACACGTGTGATCAGTGATCGTATCGTGATTCGCATTACAGCTGATCCAGGAAATAGTTTCTTAGATCGCATGATCGCTTTAGTTGAAGGCGCTAAACGCCAAAAAACTCCAAATGAAATTGCATTAAGTATTGTGTTAGCAGGTTTAACAATAATTTTTGTTTTAGCGGTGATGACTTTAAAACCATTTGCCGATTACAGCGCAAGTGCTGCTGGCCAAGATTTATCTATGATTGTTACAGTTCCGGTCTTAATTGCTTTATTAGTGTGTTTAATTCCAACAACGATTGGTGGTTTATTAAGTGCGATTGGTATTAGTGGTATGGATCGATTGATTCGTCGTAATGTGATTGCAACCAGTGGTCGCGCAGTTGAAGCCGCTGGTGATATTGATGTTTTATTATTAGATAAAACGGGAACAATCACTTTAGGCAATCGTATGGCCACAGCTTTTTGGCCCGTTAAAGGTGTAACACCAGAAACATTAGCCCAAGCGGCGCAGTTAGCTTCATTGGCCGATGAAACTCCTGAAGGTCGGTCGATTGTAGTTCTGGCTAAAGAAAAATTTTCGATGCGCGCAGAAACTTTGCAACCACATCAAGCGCAGTTCGTACCGTTTTCAGCAAACACACGTATGAGCGGAATTGATTTTGAAAGTTCAACTGGTAAAAGAAGTATTCGCAAAGGCGCGGGTGATTCAATAAAAGAGTACGCAAAAAGTTTAGGTGGAGTAATTCCTAAAGAGTTAGATGGTATCATTGATGATATCTCTAAAAAAGGTGGAACACCTTTAGCTGTTGTTGATGGCAAAGAAATTTTAGGCGTGGTGCAATTAAAAGATATCGTTAAAGGTGGTATCGCCGAACGTTTTGCTGAACTCCGTAAAATGGGTATTCGCACCGTGATGATCACGGGTGATAATCCATTAACCGCTGCAGCGATTGCTGCTGAAGCCGGTGTTGATGATTTTATGGCGCAGGCGACTCCTGAATCAAAACTCAAACGCATTCGTGAAGAACAAGCTAAAGGCCATTTGGTGGCAATGACGGGCGATGGTACAAATGATGCTCCTGCTTTAGCGCAAGCCGATGTGGGTGTTGCAATGAATACCGGAACCCAAGCAGCGCGCGAAGCCGGTAACATGGTTGATCTAGATAGTAATCCAACGAAGCTCATTGAAATTGTTGAAATCGGTAAACAGTTATTAATGACGCGCGGATCGCTAACAACATTTAGTATTGCGAATGATGTCGCAAAATATTTTGCAATTCTTCCGGCGCTTTTTAGTACGTTATATCTTGTAAAAGGCACTCAAGAGGGGCCCTTGGCCGTATTAAATATTATGCGCTTAGCTTCGCCACAAAGTGCGATTTTAAGTGCGGTGATTTTTAATGCCTTAGTGATTGTGGCTTTAATTCCCTTAGCTTTAAAAGGAGTGCCTTACAGAGCAGAAGGTTCTTCAGCAGTGCTTAAACGCAATTTGTTGATATACGGTTTAGGCGGAATCATAGTTCCGTTTATTGGAATCAAAGCGATCGATGTGTTAATTACCTCTTTAGGTTTAATTTAAGAGGATAAAGGATTTTATATGAAATACTTAATACCAGCTTTACGTTTTAATATTTTTATGACCCTTCTTTTGGGATTAATTTATCCCTTTATGATGACGGGTGTTTCGCAGGTGGTTTTTCCGACACAAGCCAACGGTGATTTTATCAGTCGCGATGGAATTATCGTCGGCTCAAAATTAATCGGGCAAAACTTTGAAAAGCCTGAATACTTTTGGCCACGCCCATCAGCGATTAGTTATAACCCACAGCCTTCAGGCGGATCGAATTTAGGTCAAGCTTCTGATGCTTTAAAAAAAGCTGTCGATGAAAGACGTGCAAAATTAAAAGCCGCGCATCCTTATACGACAGAAGAGCCCCCTCAAGATTTATTATTTGCTTCAGCCAGTGGTTTAGATCCACATATTAGTGTAGAAGCGGCTGAATACCAGCTACAGCGTGTGGCACTTGCCAGAAACATAGATAAAGCAGCGGTCCAAAAAATATTACAAGAGGTGACTGCTTCGCGCCAACTTGGTATTCTTGGTGAAAAGACAGTGAATGTATTAGTCTTAAATTTGGCTCTAGATAAAAAATAAATATGAGCCAAGAAAAGAAATGGTAATTCGTGAATTCAGATGATCAGCGTCCAGATCCGGATGCTCTTTTAAAAACTGTTGATGAATTAGAAAAGCGAAGGCACGAGGGGCGTCTACGTATTTTCTTAGGTATGTCAGCCGGCGTCGGAAAAACCTACGCCATGCTTCGAGCTGCACACCAACGCGTTAAAGAAGGTGTTGATGTCACAGTAGGGGTCGTTGAAACGCATGGCCGCGAAGAGACTTTAGCTCTTGTTGAAGGCTTACCTCATATTCACAGAAAAAAAATCCATTACCGTGGCGCTGATCTTGAAGAGTTAGATATTGATGCTGTGATCAAACGAAAACCCGAATTAGTTATTGTTGATGAATTAGCTCACACCAATGCACCAGGTTCTCGTCATGAAAAAAGATATCAAGATGTTTTAGAATTATTAGAAGCAGGAATTGATGTTTACACGGCCTTTAATGTTCAGCATTTAGAAAGTCGCAAAGACGCTGTTGAAGCCATCACCGGCATTCAAATTCGTGAAACGGTTCCTGATAGTATTTTAGAAAAAGCAACTTTAGTTGAATTAGTTGATATTGCGCCCTCAGAATTATTAAAACGTTTAAAAGAGGGAAAAGTTTATTTAGGCGATAAAGCTGAACGTGCTGCGCAGAACTTTTTTAAAGAAGATAAACTCACAGCGCTTCGAGAAATTGCACTACGCATGACCGCTGAACGTGTTGATCAAGATTTACAAAAGCTAGTCAGTGTTCGCGCCGCAGGTAGCCCTTGGCAAACGAATGAACGATTGCTTGTAGCGATCAGTCATAGCCCTTACTCTGAAAAATTAATTCGCGCTACACGAAGATTAGCTTATAATCTTGAAGCGCCTTGGATCGCTTTACATGTCGATACTGGATTAGTATTAAATGATAAAGACCAAGCGCAATTAGTCAAAAATTTAAATTTATCTCGTGAACTTAAAGCTGAAGTGATCACAACGACAGAAGTAGATGTGCCGTCAGCCGTGCGCCGTGTTTGTCGTTTAAAAAATGTAACTCAAGTTGTGGTTGGGCGTCCAACACGACGCTGGTTCAGAGATCTTTTAGAAAACGGCAATTTGCTTGAAGGTTTAATTCAAGAAAGTTTAGACGTTGATGTGCATGTGATTCGTCAAGAAGGCACATCTTTAAAACGTCCAAGCTTATTTGAAGAATTAGCTTATTACAGTTCAAAATCAGGCCCGGCAAAATACTGGTACACGCTGCTTGCAATCATCAGTGTAAGTGTCTTCGGAACAATGGTAGAAAATTTTATCGGTTACCGTGCTGTTGGGTTTATTTTTCTTTTAGCTGTTATTATCTTAGGTACGTTCGGTTCGATCGGCGCAGTGATTTTGGCAGCTACATTAAGTACTTTTACCTGGAACTATTTTTTTATACCCCCGAAATTTACTTTCGCTATTACTAATACTGAAGACTTTTTAATGTGCGTAGCTTTTTTCGTCGTGGCCTTAATTACAGGTTTTTTGACCAATCGTCTAAAGTATCACGAAAAACTTATGCGTGAACGCGAAGAGCGCACAAATATTCTCTATGAAATTTTACAAGATATTTCTGGAGCCACTGAAAAATCTGAATTTTTAAGTAAAGTTACCCAGCGTGTAGGTCAAATGCTTGATGCTGATTGTGGTGTTCTTTTAAAGTCTGCAACAGGGGTTTTAGAATTTGACGAAGAAAAATCTTATTTTACAGAACTCAGCGTAAAAGATGCCGCCGTAGCACAGTGGTGTTTTGATAATAACAAACCAGCTGGTTGGTCGACAGAAACATTATCGCAGTCTGAAGCCCTGTTTTTACCTTTACGCGGGCCTTCTGAAATTGTGGGCGTATTTGTCTTTAAGCCAAAACGTCAGTTACGAAAATTAGATATCGAAAAAGAAAACCTTCTTTTATCAATCGTTCGTCAGCTAAGTGTCTCTGTGCAAAGACATTTTTTAAGTCGCAGACTTCAAGAAGCTCAGCGCTTAAAAGATTCAGAAAAATTACACCAAACACTTTTAAATTCGATCTCGCATGAAATGCGAACACCTCTAACAGCTATTTTTGGTGCAGCCTCTGCTCTAGAACAATTAAAAGATTTTGATCAGGTGAAAACTGTAGCCTCGGGGCTTCATGCTGCTGCAGATCGATTAAATCGTGTGATCGAAAATTTATTAGATATGAGTCGGTTAAATTCAGGTGTGCTTTCACTTAAACTTGAATGGCACGATGTAAACGACTTATTCAGTGTGGTCGTAAAAAAATTAGAAAAGCCCTTATCAGCACATAAACTTAAAGTGCAATTCTTAGAAAACGTAGTGTTACTTAAAATTGATTTTCGTCTGATGGAGCATGCTTTAGCGAATATCATTTTAAATGCAGCATTGTATACACCGGCTGGAACACTGATTAATGTGGGTTTAAAAAAATTAGCTGATGAATTTGTCATTACTATCGAAGATAACGGGCCTGGAATTCCAGAGAGTTCACTCACGAAAGTATTTGATAAATTCTATCGTGTACCCGGAAGTCCTACGGGAGGCACGGGCCTTGGTTTATCGATTGTGAAAAGTATTGTCGAACTTCATAACGGATCTATTGAGGTTGAAAATAATCACCCCAATGGCGCTAAATTTCAAATTACGTTACCTTTAGGTGATCAACCCATTTATCCTGAAGGAACTGAATCATGAATCAAGACACACGCATTTTAATCATCGACGATGAGGCGGCTGTGCGCAACGTGCTTAAGATGAATTTAGAAGCCGAAGGTTATAAAACCACCGAAGCTATCAATGGTAAATCCGGAATAGCTTTGATTTCAGAATTTCACCCACATTTAATTTTACTAGATCTAGGCTTGCCAGATATTAACGGGCTAGAAGTTTTAAAAGAGCTTCGTAAATGGTCGCGGGTGCCGATTATAATTTTAACGGTCAGTGATGACGAGCAAACGAAAGTAAGTCTTCTTGATGCAGGGGCTGATGATTATTTAACTAAACCATTTAGTTCAAAAGAATTATCTGCCCGAGTGCGCGTAACGTTAAGACATTTAGGGTTAATCGAAGCGACTCCTGTTTTTAAATCTGGCGATTTAGAAGTAGATCTGACAAATAAAAAAGTTTTCGTATCTGCTAAAGAAGTTCGTTTAACAACCACTGAATATGAATTGCTTGCAGTTTTGGTGCGCGATCAAGGTAAAGTCGTCACGCAAAAGTTTTTACTGAAACAAATATGGGGGCGCACAAGCACCGAAGATCAAAGTCATTATTTAAGAATTTATGTCAATCAACTGCGTAAAAAACTTGAATCCAATCCTTCAGAACCAAAGCATATATTGACTGAACCAGGTGTGGGATATCGCTTAATATAAAAACCCACATCATCAGGTAATGTGGGTTAAATCGATATTACTGAAATGTCTTTGAGATTTCTAAAGCTAGATCTTTTGCTTTTTCTGAAACTTTTCCTTCAAGGCAAGAGCTTCCAAGAAAATTAATTTTTCCAGCGACCGAGTTAATCGGATCTTGTAAAAGCCATTTATCTTGTGGGTTCATGGCAGGTAATTTGGCTAAAATGTTTGCTAAAGCCAGTTCTAAATCTTTTTCAGCGAAATTAAGGCACTGGTTGCTTCCGTATCCAGCTAATAACCATGTTGGATAGTCTGTAATCAGTTGCACAATTTCATTTGAAGAAAATAAATTAGGTACATGGCTAATTTCATTTAATTTCACAGCTAAAGGCTGTCCTGTATATGAACCCGGCCCGCCGACATGAAATTCGAGCATAAATGAATCGTAATACTTAGCTTGTGTGTATTGGTTAAAACCACCCCAGATTAAAAAAGCATAGGCCTTTTTAAGTTCGGTTGCATTTGGCTCTAAAGTTAAAAACAAGTTATGAAAATCGTAATTAAACATTAATCCATAAGTTTTAATTTTTTCAGCCAATGTGAGCTTTTCAGTGTCAGTCATTTTTTCAACTGGTGTTAAGCCGTAAACTGCATTTAAATCAAAATTCACAGCAGCCCCTAAGTTTAACGTAGGTGAACTGAATTCGAAATTTAAAGTCTCAGCATGCACCAGCGAAAATAGGGGAAGGTAACCCTCGTTATTTTGATAACCGATGTATTGTTTAAGTTTCATTTCATAAGTTTGACCTACTAAGCCTAACTTATCATTTTTGCTGACCGGTGCGGGCGGGTTCACCCAGGCCGTAAATGTCAGGTCAGATAAATTGACAGCGTATTTACTTTGTAAGACTTCACAACCAGTCGATTGTTCGATCACTTTCGCTGAACCCTGAGCTGTTAAGCTTGGCTCAATGCCCGGAAATCTGTGATGAGCTGGTGCGCCTGGGTCGTAGTTAGCGTTAGTCACATCTTTGACTTCAACCTTAATCGTGCAGTCGATCGCAAGGTCTTTCACATGGTTAATGGTGTTAGCAAAGCTGGTTGAGCTTGCCGCGATAAGGGCTAACCCTAAGGTTACAGTAGCAATTTGTTTTTTCATTTTAATCTCCTATTTGTTAAAAATGAATTATTTAAGTTGAAACTCTTATAAGCGGCAGCCTTTCATCTGTAAAATTAATTGATTTAATAGATCTATCGATTTAACTTATATATATGGCACTTGTTTCATCACATTTAGAGGCTTTTTTAGCCGTATCGCAGACCTTGAATTTTACCAAGGCTGCAGACGTGCTACATATTACCCAATCAGCTCTATCGCAAAGAATTATAAATCTTGAAGAAGAGCTTGCGACCACGTTATTCATTCGCGATCGTTCGGGCTTAAAACTAACCGAGACGGCCGTTAAACTTTTACATTACTGCAAAATCAAAAATAACTTAGAAGATGAGTTCATCCATTCTCTTAAAAGCCAAAACTCAAATGAACTGGCCGGATTAGTGCGTATCGGTGGATTTTCGTCTGTGATGGCCTCATTAGTTGTGCCCGCTTTAGTGCCCTTAGCAAAAGATCACGCTAAAGTTAAGATACAAACGTTTACTCGCGAGGTTGATGATCTTTTTGCGATGCTTACGCGGGGTGAAATTGATTATATGCTTTTGGATGATCGTTTTGAAAAAGAAAACTTAGAAAGAATTTTACTCGGACACGAGGTCAATTTTTTAGTGCAGAACCCGCGTTGTAAAAACGAAGATGTTTATTTAGATCATGATGAAAAAGACCAAGTTACCTTAGCTTACTTTAAAAAATATAAAATCAAGCCCGAAAAATTTGAACGTCATTATTTAGATGATGTGTACGGTTTAATTTCTGGAGTTAAAGCAGGGCTTGGGCGGGCCATCTTGCCAAGACATTTAATCAAGGGGCAAAAAGATATCGTCAACGTAGGTACAAAGAACAGTTTGGATATACCTGTCTATCTTTACTATTACGCACGGCCGTATTATACGAAGTTACATCATCGTATCGTAGAAGATTTAAAGAAAATAGTATTCTAATGATTTTATCCGGGTCATAGTAAAGTATGAACGAAGTTATAAAGCATGTTTCAGACACCTCATTTTGGGTAGCCCACTATAGAACACTTGAATCAGAACGCGGTGACGCGATTTTTAAAGATCCGTACGCAAAAATTTTAGTCGGTGATCGCGCTAGCCAGATCGATACATTAAAGTCTCAAACCACCAGATGGACTCGTTTTACAGTGGTGATGCGCACTTACATTATCGACCAGATGATTCAAGAGCTTATCGCCAAAGGTGTGACAACATTTATCAATATCGGAGCCGGGCTTGATAGCCGCCCTTATCGTATGAATCTTGGCCCCCATATTCAATGGATCGAAGTCGATTTTTCGCACGTGATTGATCACAAAGTAAAAGCTCTGAAAGATTTTACGCCAACTTGTAAGTTAGAAAGCATTAGTCTTGATTTATCAAACAGAAAATTAAGGTTTGAACTCTTTGCTGAACTTGCAGAAAAATATTCTAATATCGCCGTTTTAACAGAAGGTGTTCTGCCGTATTTAACTGAAGAGCAAGTTTCAGAATTGTCTGAAGATCTATTAAATTTAAAATCCTTCAAATATTGGATTGGTGAATACTTTTCAGAAAAAACTTACACCTATTTAAGAGATCCAAAACGGATGAAGGTTTTGCAAAATGCACCTTTTCAGTTTTTTCCGACTCAGTGGAAGAATTTTTTTGAAAGTCGTGGTTGGAGACTCAATCAAGCGATTTACTTTGCTGATGTGGCCGAAAAGTTAGGAAGACCAACACCCACTCCAAAATTTTTCAAAGTTTTAGCTTGGGTTATGGGTAAGAAGTGGGCCGAGCCGTTAAAGCGCATGTCAGGTTTTCTGCTATGGGAGAGAAATTAAATGGAAAAGAAAACATTCTTCAATAAATTTTCAAAAGCCGCAGCGAACTTCTCGGGTAAACCAGTTACTTTTGGTTTGGCAATTTTTATCATCTTAGCCTGGCTAATCACAGGTCCACTATTTAACTATAGCGACACTTGGCAATTAATCATTAACACCAGCACGACAATTATTACTTTCTTGATGGTTTTTTTAATTCAAAACACACAAAACCGCGATACAGCGGCGATTCAAATTAAATTAGATGAATTAATTCGTGCAACCCAAGGCGCCCACAACGCCTTGTTAGATTTAGAAGAATTAGAAGAATTTGAAATTGATCGCATCCGTGATAATTACGTAAGTATGGCCGTTCGAGCTCGCGAAGACTTAAAAAACGGTAAAGTCGATACCGAAATGCCAGATATTAAAAACTAATTATTATCTTCCTCGAAAATAGATCGTCACATATTCGCCGCCTTCGATAGGAGTCGGGCTGAATTGATCTAAACTAAAGTCTCTTTTGCAAACATTCCAAAATCGAGCACAGTCAAATTGAGCTTGTGCTGAAGCTTTGGCGATAGCCGATTTTCTATCCTGTGCAGGCACTAAATCATTTCCTGGTAAATAGTAAGAGTAACCTTGAAAGAGCGTTGGTGTTACTTCTGATTGAAATGTTGTAGCCGAATAGTATTCAGGTCCGGTGCCTGGATTTTTACACTGAGTGGGTAAGCCATTACTGTCGGGTGTGCACTCGATCGTATTTAAATAAAAATTTCCAGTTTCGGAAATAACAAAGTAATAATAATTTTTTGATCCTACATAAAAAGCTTGAAGAGCAACGCAGCGAGAACCTTCGCATTTAAAAGTATTTTCTGTTTGTGTTACATCACTAGGGCAGGCGTAGCCTGAAATAGGATTATTCACCCATTTTAACGAAACGACTTTATCGTTATTAAACGTTGTTACCATCGCGCTGCAGCTGTCAAACCGTGGCATGCTGTAAATAAAACCTGACTTCATTGTTTGGGTGTTAGCAAGTGATACCTGCGCAAATAAGCTAACCAGTGCAACTGATAAAAATTTAGTAATCACAAATTCTCCTATTGCATTTCTTTGCAGTTAAGAACAGTTTTTATTTTTGTCGCGATGTCACTGCCGTCAAAATAGAGATCACCCACTAAGCTTACTTTTTTAGTCACGTAATCAATTTTGATTTTGCCGCTAAAGAATTCTGAGTTTTCAGGTGTTCCGCTAATCCAAACGCTTTGAAAGCCATTTGCATCTGGAGTATCAGACGGATCATTAGTCAGTAAAGTTTCAAAGAAGTTGTGTATGCCTTTGATAAGGGTCAGGTTTGTTTCTCTGTTTTCGCCGTCGTCTGATCTGTGTTCAAAAACACTTAAGGCTAATGTTTTATCGCTACAGACTAGCCAAGTGCTATCGGCCGCATTCACGTTTACAGTAAACAATGTACAGATCGCTAAAGTCATTCGTGCTAAATTTTTCATAAAAACCTCTTCTATGAAAGAATTTATAAGACAAACCATTATATAAATAAAGAGATAGTATTTGATAGATAATATCATTATACTGATGTAATGAATACACCTCCTTATGCTCTTATTGGTTCGTTTTTAGCCTTTACAGAGGCTAGCAGTATGCAAGCTGCGGCCCTGTCATTGAAAATTTCGCAGCCAGCGTTAACCAGCCACTTAAAATCTTTTGAAAGTTATTTCCCGCAGCCAGTTTTTACATTTGAAGGCCGCAGAAAAGTACTTACAAGTTTTGGTGAAGAAGTCAGAGCTTTGCTTAAGAAAAAATTTGAACATCTTGATCATGATTTAAAATTTATTAGTGAAGGCGCTCAAGATCCTAAAAAAAATCATGTCAAAATCGCTGGCCTTAGTGAAATCATTAATTTTATCTCAGATAAAGTAAATTTCGTCGGTACCTTACATCTTTGTCCTATTAAAACAGAAGATGCTGTTGATGGCTTACTTAAACGAAAATATGACATCGCTATTTCATACGATCTTTCTAAGGTGGGCGATCTTCACGCCAAAAAATTATTTAATTACGGTTATAGCCTTGCAATTCCTAGTGCCTGGAAGCTTAAGCCGCTAAAGCTTTCACAGCCTCTTATTGAAAAATTAATAGAATTGCCTTTTGTGGCGCATAAATCAGAATTTGAAAATCTACGTCCTATTTTTAAAAAATTTAATATTCAGCAAGCTCCGCACTATAAAAAAATATTACCAGACTGGAGCCGTTTAATGTCAATGGTTGAAGCCCGCGAAGGTTGGACACTGATTCCTACTTTTTTTACACGCAATGCGAGCAATGTTGATGTTGTGCAGATTCCGACATCGTTGATTCCTGAAATTCAATTCTATGTCATCTATCGAAAAGAATCCTTGTCGCGTTTTTGGTTTAAAAATATCATCGAGCAGCTCGAAAAAATCGGCCGCGAAAGGAATTACTAATTATGCCACACATTCGCATTCGCGCTCTGCGCGATTCAGACGTTAAACAGTTAAGCCAAGTTTTGCCTGGTGAACTTTCACAAATTATGAACACACCAGAAGATAACTTTACCGTTGAAAAGCTTCCGACAGTTTTTTACCGTGCTGGGGTTGTTGTTCCTGACGGTGAGGGTGATCCAATGATTGAAATTCATTGGTTTGACCGTGGGCCTGAAGTTAAATCAACGGTGGCAAAACGTGTAACTGACCTTGTACGCACTTGTTCGAAGTCAGAATACATTGCGGTTGTGTTTTTTGATCTGCCCAAATCGAATTATTTCGAGAACGGCATTCATTTTTAAGCCGCACTAAAGCCTAGTTCGAGTTAAGTGTGGTTATAAAATGGCCGATAATTTCCTGATATGACGTCGTCGATTTTAACTTTTTTTCTATCATTATTTTTTGTTATTTCAGCTTTTGCTGGTGATGTCTGTGATTTAAAATCTGAATCAGTGATAGATCTTGTCAAAGTTAGTTGCGAACAAACAAAAACTTCAGCTCAATGTCAAAAAGTGTATCAAGATATTAAAGATAGCGGTGATGATCCCGCACCTCGCACATTAGTTTGTAACGGCGAACAAAACGAAAGCTGGTTATCAACATCTACAGACTGGGTTACAGGTTGTTTAATAGGTGTGGGCGATTATTTTATTAACATTGGTAAATCGATCGGTGAAACCGCAGCGCAAATTATGTTAGAGCGCGAAGCCAGAGCTGATGAGCTTGCGGCTTGTAATAAAGACATCAAGCAAAAGAAAATGCTCTTTGAAGATTATAATTCAAGAATGCCAGATCTTTTGCAAACCAATGAACCTTCAGAATCACGACTCAAAGATATGACTTGTGAAGCCATTCACCAGCATTTGAAACTTGAACAAAGAACACTTTCTTTGAGAGCTTTTAACAAAGTGCGCGCGCGGTTAAATGATCAAAACGCAACGTACACTGTTGAAGAGCAGCAATTTGTTGATTGGACCAGAAAAGTAAATACACCTAAAGTAGATGCGAATGTGATTGAATTGGCTAAAGCCCAGTTAAAAAAAATGGGTGTTCAGTATGACTGCTACAATAATAAATATCAAAAAGCGATGATCTGTGAAGCCTTAGCAGAAGTGGCTCCCACATTATGGGGAGCAGCAAAAGCTGGTGCTGCTGGTTTAAGAGTCGCGCGCTTGCAACGTCTGGCTAAATTATCTGGTAAAAAAGTTGATGCTTTTGTTGCCGACATCAACACTGCAGAACGTGCCACTGGCGGAGCCTCGGGCCGCATAACAAATGCTGCTGATAAAGAACGAATTCTTGCAGGTGCATCGAGTTTAACTAATGAAGAACGCATCATGGCTTTAGAAAAATTGCGAGGCAAACCTTTATCAAAAGCCGAAGCCGATCAATGGGTAAAAATGCACGAAGTCGGCACTAAAGAAGGCCGCGGTTTTGGCACTTATACAAAAGAAGACATCGACGCTAAGCAAAAGTTAGCATCTGAAATTAATCCTGAAACAGGCAAACCCTTTTTCAACAGTGAAGAAACTAAAATCGGACTTCGCAACGGCATCACCGGATCATTAGCGAAAGTTCAACAAGCCACAGCTCGCGAAACGTATGCAGCAAAAGCGGCTCAAGAAGATTATTCACAATATCACCGTTTACACGCAGAAGCTGCCGCGGGTGAAGGTAAAATCGCTGAGGCCAACGAAGCTTATAACAAAGCTTATAAGACTTACGTTAAAGAAAATAAAATTGATCTGACCGATGCAAATTCGGCAAAAAGAAGTCTAGCTTTTAAATCAGAACGTGATCTCAGTGCGCTTGAAGACGCTGCGGCTAATTCAGGGCAAGTGCAGCAATTAAATGAAATCACAAAAGCAAAATGGTCTAAGATTGAATTAGATATCAAAAAAAGTTATTCAAATAAGCCAGGTTATCAAAATGCACTCAGCAACGAGATTCACAACGAATATAATAACCTCACACAGCAAGCTTTCAGTAAAAATCCGATCACTAAAAAAGCCGCCGAAGAAAAGTTAAAATCGCTTAAAGCCAATTTTCCAGGAATAAAGTAATTCGTTTCTTAGCAGCTGCGACAAGATTTTCGTAGTATAAATGTTAGATGAGCGGTCTCTATAACGAATATATGTCTGTTAATTTCTATATGTCATTCGCCCGATGTCATTTTACAGTTATTTTAGTTCGATGGATGCTGCAAAAAAATGTCAACGAGGGGACAACAACATATGAAATACACGATCAACGGCGAAGACCAACAAATAGACTTTGTTAACAAGCTTCCACTTATCACAGCTGGATTTTGGATTATGAAAATCACAGCAACCACATTAGGTGAAACGGGTGGCGACTGGTTATCAATGACTATGAACATGGGCTATCTTGTCAGTACATTAATTTTCTTTGCCTTATTCGCTGTTTCTGTCGGTATGCAGCTTATGTCTAAAAAACACCATCCATTTCTATATTGGACAGTGATTATCGCGACAAGCACTGCAGGTACAACGTTGTCTGACTACATGGATCGAACTTTAGAACTTGGTTACACTAAAGGTGCAATCATTCTTGTGACTATACTGCTTTCATTATTAGCTTTATGGCGTCTAACTGTTGGAAACGTCAGTGTTGATAACATTAAAACGCGCAAAGCCGAACTTTTCTATTGGGCCACAATTTTAATTTCAAACACCTTAGGCACAGCTTTAGGTGATTTTTTAGCTGATGATTCGGGCCTGGGCTTTTTAGGAAGCTGGTTACTTATCACAGGAATTCTTCTACTTGTATTAGCCGCCGCTCGCTTTACGAAAATGAGTAGAGTCGTTTTATTCTGGGTGGCTTTTATTCTAACTCGTCCCTTCGGAGCTACTTTCGGAGACGTGTTAACTAAAACACGCGAAAGAGGCGGATTTGATTTAGGAACAGGCTATTCATCATTAATTCTTTTAGGAATGTTAGTGATAGCGATTCAGTGGTTCTATTTTCGAAAAAACAAAGTCGTAGCAGTAGCTGCCTAGTTATTTTCTGAGCGAATCAGTCCTTAATGTGGACTGATTCGTCCATCAACTAAAAATAATTGTCACAAAATGCATGTTTAAATCGTAGTATGGGTGACGAGGGTTTTTATGAAAACGATTTTAATTGCGATAATGATAGGTTTTTCGATTTTTGCATCTGCAAAAGTAACAGATGCAACGAAGAACGTTGAAATTTCAGTCACTAGCAAAGGTTTTGAACCAAATGCTATTGATGTTGCCCCTGGTGTGCCAGTCGTCCTGCAAGTCACTCGAAAAACTGATGATACTTGCGCGCAGCAAATTCAAATTCCCAGTAAAAATATCAAAGTGGATTTACCTTTAAATAAAACGGTAAAAATCAAACTGGGTAAATTAGTAAAAGGCGAAATTCGCTTTGGCTGTGGCATGAATATGATGGATAGCGGTAAGATCTACGTTAAGTAGATCTTTAGACTTATGATGAATACCGAAGAAAAAAATGAAGTTCTAAATCCCACGGTTGTTAAGCTTGGCGTGGTTTCTTTTTTTGCAGATATTGCCAGTGAAATGCTTTATCCCATTACTCCGATTTTTTTAACAACAATTCTTGGAGCCTCAGTAACATCTGTAGGAATCATTGAAGGTGTTGCTGAATCTATCGCAAGTTTATTAAAAACTTATTCAGGCGCCTGGTCTGACAGCCTATCAAAAAGAAAACCTTTTATTCTTATCGGATATTTGTTAGCGGCACTTTCAAAACCACTGATAGGAGCATCGACCTCGTGGCTTGGTGTACTTTCAGCAAGAGCTCTTGATCGAACAGGAAAAGGCATCAGATCAGCCCCAAGAGATGCACTTCTTGCTGAATCAGTATCACCCGAATTGCGGGGAGCTGCTTTTGGTTGGCATCGCGGAATGGATACATTGGGTGCGGCTGTTGGGCCGTTGTTTGCTTTATATTTACTTTCTACTTACGCTGATAATTTACGCCCACTTTTTTATTGGGCCGTAGTTCCGGGGCTTTTAGCCGTGTTAGTGATTTTTCTTATTAAAGAACCGCCTCACACTGAAAGCCGAAAAAAAATTGAAAATCCCTTTAAGCTTTGGCCTCAGTTTGATCCAGCTTTTAAAAAATATATTTTCTCTTGGGGCCTATTTTCACTGACGAATTCAAGTGATGTGTTTCTGTTGTTGAAAGCCAAACAAACGGGTCAATCAATGTCAGCCGTTATTATCATGTACTGCGCGTACAATTTACTTTACGCCATCTCAAGCCCTTATTTGGGTAAACTATCTGATGTGATTGGCCGAAAAAAATTAATGTTATCAGGGCTACTTATTTTTATTTTAGTTTATTTAGGTTTTGGATTTGCAACCGAAGCGTGGCAACTGTGGGTTCTTTTTCTTTTGTATGGCCTTTACATGGGGGCCACGGAGGGAGTTGGTAAAGCTTTCGCCATTGACCTTGCACCAAAAAATCTTAAAGCCACAGGTGTTGGTATTCTAGGTACAGTCACCGGGCTATGTACTATTGTCGCAAGCACTGCGGCAGGTTTTTTATGGGATCATGTCGGTTCTTCATGGACTTTTTTCTACGGCGCCAGCGGCGCCCTTTTGTGCGCCTGCTTTTTATTATTTAATGCGAAGCGGGCTTCTTAAAACCCGCGAAGTACTCCGCCATCAACGGCAATTGATTGCCCCGTGATATAACCAGCTTTCGGTGAAGCTAAGAACGTAGCTAAATCAGCTAATTCACAAGGATCACCTAAACGTCCAGCCGGAACCATCTGTTTCACTTTTTCTTCGCTTAATTTTAAATCTTTTAAACGATCTGTGTTTGTATAACCTGGTAATAATAAATTAACAGTAATACCATCGGCTGCAACTTCGTTAGCTAAAGACTTACAAAGCCCCGCTAAGCCAGAACGAAGACCATTTGATGTTGTAAGAAGTGGAAGTGGTTCTTTCGCAGCTAAAGATGTCACAACTAAAATGCGACCGTAACCTTGTTTTTTCATCACAGGTAAAGCCACCTTCACTGCATCAACAAAACTTAACCATAAATTTTGAAAATCTTTTTCCCATTGTTCAGTCGTAATATCTGCAAAAGCGCCTTTAGCCGGGCCACCAGTGTTCACAACTAGAATGTCTAAACCACCTAATTTTTCGATCGCTTCACGAGTGGCTTTTTCTGCGTGACCTTTTAAAGTTAAATCGGCAGTTACGCCACCGTGAGCGTTAAGTTCAGAAACTGTTTTATCTAATCTTTCAGAATCACGTGAATTCACAAGCACATCTGCTTTTTCAGTCATTAATGATTCAGCGATCGCGCGACCGATACCTGTTGAAGAACCAAATACCAGAGCTTTTTTACCATTTAGTTTTAAATCCATATTATTAACCTTCTTATTTAATTAAAAAATTCTTCAGACATGTTCAGCCAGTTGAGTGCAGCTTTGTGATAGATCCATTTTTTAGTTTCAGCATCTAGCGCACTCTCTTGAACTAATTTACCAGGTTCAAGTTCACCTAGCGGAAACGGGTAATCAGTGCCTAGACAAATATTTTCTTTACCCATCACTGAAACTAAAAATTCTAATGATTTTTGATCATGCACAAGACTATCAACAAAAAATTTGCCAATCATTTTTTTAGGATCAGTTTTTGTATCAATGGCGCATAAATCAGGGCGGGCTTCAAAACCATGTTGAATACGACCTAAAGTAAACGGAAAAGCTCCGCCACCATGAGCAAATGCGACACGTAATTTCGGAAACTTTTCAAAAATTCCGCCAAAGATCATCGAACAAATCGCAAGGCTTGTTTCAGCGGGCATTCCCACTAACCACGGAAGCCAGTACTTTTGCATTTTCTCTTGGCCCATCATATCCCACGGGTGCACGAATAAACACGCATCGTGTTTTTCAAGAGCTGCATAAACGGGGTGTAATTTTTCATCTGATAAATTCATGCCGTTGATGTTCGAACCAATTTGAAAGCCTTTAAGATTTAAATCTTTCATACAGCGTTCAATTTCTTTAACCGCAAGTTCTGGGGCTTGCATCGGTAAAGTGCCAAGACCAACAAAACGTTTCGGGTTTTTGGCTACAACTTCAGAAATGTGATCATTTAAATGTTTAGAAACTGTTAAACCATCTTCAGGTTTAGCCCAGTATGAAAACATCACCGGAATTGTTGATAGTACCTGAACTTGGGTTTGAAATTTGTCATACTCTTTTAAACGTACATCAGGGTTAATACAGTTTTCTTCGACACGGCGAAAAAATTGTCCGCTGTCGCTGACCATATCGCAATGTGTGCAGCCAGTGTTTTTTTTAAGTTCAATAAAGCCGCCATAGCCGAACATTTTTTTAAATTCAGGAATTTCAGGCGGTAAAATATGTGTGTGAATATCAATCTTAAGCATTGGTCCACTTTCGGCCGTTTTGATGTCCACATTTTTTACAAAGCGTGTGGGCTGAATTATAATAACGTTCGAACACTTCTGGAAATTGCGTTTCGATATTCGTTAAAACAAAATACTCTTCGTATAATTTATTATGACACTTTTCACAGTACCATTGAAGACCATCTTTTAAACCTTCGCCGCGTTTTTTTTCGATCACTAATCCAACAGTGTTAGCTTGGCGTTGTGGCGAATGGGGCGTGTTTGCTGGCAATAAATAAATATCGCCTTCATTGATGGCGATATCTTTAATTTGACCTTCGGGAGACATGATTTTTAAAATCATGTTGCCTTCGACTTGATAAAAAAACTCTTCGCCAGTGTTTACATGAAAATCAGTACGTTCATTGGGGCCACCAACAGCCATCACGATAAAATCACGTTGTGGCCAAATACATTTATTACCAACGGGTGGTTTTAGCAGGTGGCGATTATCGGCGATCCATTGTTTAAAATTAAAAGCTTCAAACATGGGGAACCACGGCAATACATTTTAATTCAATCGCAATAGGAGTCGGTAAACAGTTAATTTCTAAAGTCGTTCTGCAAGGTGGGGTTTCGCTGAAATACTCAGCCCATAATTTATTATAAACCGGAAAGTCAGCTTTCATATTTGTTAAATAAACTGTGACATCGACAAGATCAGTCCATTTTAAACCAGAATCTTCTAAAATAGCTTTTACGTTATTAAAAACGCTGCGAGTTTGTGTGGCGATATCATAAGACTGAATGGTGCCATCAGCATTTAATTCAACGCCTGGAATTTTTTTAGTGCCGCGTTCGCGCGGGCCTACGCCTGATAAAAATAATAAATTACCAACACGACGAGCATGGGGGTAGTGACCTACGGGCTCTGGGGCTCGGCTTGAATTAAATTCTGAGTTCATAATTAACTCCTAGTCTCATTAAAAGTTTGAATGCAAATATTTTTAACTTCGCTAAAAAATTTCAAAGCTTCTAAGCCGCCTTCGCGACCATAGCCTGATTCTTTAACTCCACCAAACGGTGTGCGTAAATCGCGTAACATCCACGTGTTGATCCAGACAACGCCGGTTTCAACAAGGTGAGCCACCCTTTGTGCTTTATGAATATTGTTTGTCCAGATTGAACAAGCTAATCCGTACGTTGTTGAATTCACCATCTGTAATAATTCTTCTTCAGTGGTAAATGGAATTAGTGTCGCCACTGGCCCAAAAATTTCTTCTTGGTTTGTTTTGCTATCCCAAGCAACGCCTTCGATCAATGTAGGCTCAACGAAATAACCCGTGTTGCCTTTGCGGTTTCCACCGCAAAGAATAGTTCCGCCTTCAGCTTTTGCGTGATTGATGCATTGTAAAACTTTATTCATGTGTAATTCAGAAACTAAAGCGCCTTGATCAGTGTCAGATTTTAAAGGGTCGCCTTGTTTAAGCTGTTTTGTTTTTTCAACAAGCGCAGTTTTAAATTTTTCATAAATTGATTTTTCAATAAATAGGCGAGACCCGCAGAGGCAAATTTGGCCTTGGTTAGAAAAAGTAGATCTTAAAGTTGTTTCTAATGTTTTTTCAAAATCACAATCAGCAAAAATGATGTTGGCATTTTTGCCACCCATTTCTAAAGCTAATTTTTTAAATTGGCCAGCTGTTGCTTGCGCAATACTTTTTCCGGTTTGAGTGCTTCCGGTAAAAGTGATGGCTTTAACTTTTTTATGGCTGACAAGAGGTGAACCCACACTTGGCCCAAGACCGTGAATGATATTTAGAACACCTTTAGGTAAACCCACTTCAGCACAAATCTTTGCCAGCAAGTAAGCCGTCATCGGTGTGACTTCAGAAGGTTTAGCAACAACCGTGTTACCAGCAACTAAAGCTGGTGCAATTTTCCAAGTTAATAAATACAAAGGTAAATTCCACGGAGAGATACAGGCCACAACTCCAAGTGCAGAATAATCTGTGTAATTGATCACGTCTTTGTTCGTGCGAAAACTTTCGCCGTGCAAAGCAGAAATAGCATCGGCAAAAAAATTAAAGTTTTTTGCTGAGCGTGGGATATCTACAGTTTGTGCTAAGTTAAACGGTTTACCGTTATCGATACTTTCAGCTTTGGCTAAAGCATCTAAGTTCTCAATAATTTTTGCCGCAATTAAATTTAAATAATTTGCGCGTTCTTCGGCCGTTAATTTCGACCAAGCTGGAAACGCAAGTTCTGCAGCCTTAACCGCAGCTTCAACATCGCTAGCATCTGAATCTGGAATCAAAGAATAAACTTGGCCTGTTGCTGGATTAATATTATCCAAAAACTTATTTTGTTTTCCCGCAACGAATTCACCGTTAATGTAATTTAGTATTTTATCCATGTGTCTTTTCCATAATTTTTACTCGTGCTTTAACAAAATGGCTCTAACTGGTGATGCATCAGCACCTTCAATCTTAAGCGGTAAACAAACTAAATCATAAAACCCTGAAGTCACCTGATTTAAAACAATTCCCTCTAAGATAGCCATATCATTTTTAAAAATCGCGGTATGACTTTCAAGAACTTTATCCGTCTCGGGATCTACCGAAGGTGTATCGATGCCTACTAAGATGACTTTTTTATGAGCTAATTCTTCGATCAGTTCACGAGATAACGAATTAAAGTCAGAGCTCCAGTTGTTCGGATCAGGAAAAGAGTTGGTTTTAAACAGAATACGAGGCGCTTTTACGTCCTGCGTAAGGTCTTTAGGGTAAATGCGAGCCCCTTTTTTTACATTCACTTCGATCACTTGAGCCGGGCCCAGATAGTAGTGAAGTTTACGCTGATCCATTGTTACGCCAGAGGCATGATAATGGCTTGGCGCATCGGTGTGAGCACCAATATGAACCGTAGTTTTGATCGTTGAAAGATCGATGTTGTGGCCTTTATTAATTTTAAGCAAAAAATCCGCTTCAAACGGCGTGTCGCCTGGAAAAACTGCTGTTTTTGCAGATATCACGGGTGAGATATCGATAATTTTATTTGTTTGCCAGTACAACTTCGAAGATTCAGCCATTCGTACAATCCTTAGAATTTTGTTGTGAGCTAAGTGTCATCTGTTTTAAGTTATATGTCATGGAAAAACAGAGTGAAAACACCACTGAAGTGGCCAAGCTTCTACATACAGCGCGCGTGAATAAACAATCGATCACGCAATTAAGCAAACAAGACATCGTGCTGAATCGCACACAGGCCTATGATGTGCAAGAGCAGGGTCTTAAACTGCGCGAACAAGCCGGCGAAAAACGCATCGGTCTTAAGATGGGTTTAACTTCTGAAGGTAAGCGTAAACAGATGAATTTAGATTCTCCGTTATTTGGAGAATTAACCAACAAAATGCAAATCGAAAACGCTAAAACGTTTAACATGAGCTCGCAAATTCATCCGAAAATTGAACCCGAAGTGGCGTTTCTATTTCATAAACCTCTTAAAGGTGAAGTGACTCGTGAACAAGTGCTTGAAGCCACAAGTTCAGTTTGTGCCTGTTTAGAAATTTTAGATTCAAGATACGAACAATTTAAATATTTTTCGATGGAAGACGTGATTGCTGATAATTCATCATCATCACATTTTATTTTAGGCCCGTGGTTATCAGACTTTAAAAACTTAGATCTAAAAAATTTAAATATGAAAATGTCGATTAACAATGAAGTGGTGCAATCAGGTTTATCAAGCGAGATTTCAGGTGACCCTGTCGTTTCAATTATCGAACAGTGCCGTTTATTAGCTTTACGTGGTCGCCAAATCGAAGCGGGTACATTTGTCTTAGCCGGAGCAGCCACAGCGGCAGTTGCTTTAGAACCTGGTATGCATGTGAGTCTAACGGTTGATCATTTACCAAAGTGTGAAGTCCATATTTCTTAAGAAAGAACTAGTTATGAGCCAAAATATTTTTTCAACTCCATTTACTGCTGAATCAAATACTATAGATTTCGCAAAAAAAATGGATCAAGCGGATCCGTTAAAAAAATTCAGAGATGAGTTTCATTTTCCACAAACTGCAAAGGGTGAAAACCAATTATATTTTGCGGGTCACTCGTTAGGTTTAATGCCAAAACGCGCTCATGCATTTGTAAATCAAGAATTAAACTCTTGGGCTAAATACGGTGTTGAAGGTCACTTTTTAGGATCTCACCCTTGGGTTCATTATCATGAATTCATCACAGAAAGTTTCGCTCGTTTAGTGGGAGCTAAAAAATCTGAAGTGATTGCAATGAACACGTTAACTGTGAACTTACACTTAATGCTTGTTAGTTTTTATCGCCCAACGCAAAAACGTTTTAAAATTCTCATCGAAAATAATACTTTTCCCTCTGACAAGTACGCGGTTGATTCGCAAGCTCGTTTTCATGGTTTTGATCCGAAACAAGCCATCGTTGAATTAAAACCAGGTGTTGATGGCTTAACTGTTAGCGAAGAATCGATTTTAGAAACGATCAAACAGCACGGTGATGAATTAGCAGTGATCATGTTAGGTGATTGCAATTATTTATCGGGCCAAAAATTCGATATGAAAAAAATCGTCGAAGCCGGCCACAAAGTTGGAGCCGTTGTTGGATTTAACTTAGCTCACGGAGCGGGTAATCTGCATTTAACTCTTCATGATGACAACGTCGATTTTGCGATGTGGTGTTCATATAAATATTTAAATTCAGGCCCTGGTGGTCTAGCCGGAGCTTATGTTAACGAAAAACATTTAAATAAAAAAGATATTCCACGTTTCGAAGGCTGGTGGGGGCACAACAAAGAAAGTCGCTTTAAAATGGGCCCTGACTTTGAACCACTTCCAACAGCAGAAGCTTGGCAGTTATCAAATCCACCTATTTTTCAATTAGCATCACTGCGCGCTTCGATGGAATTATTCGACGAAGCGGGTATTAAAAACTTACGTGAAAAAGGCGATCACTTAACTGGATACTTTGAATGGCTACTTAAAGAAAACCTAGCCGACACAATTGAAGTGGTCACACCAAAAAGTCGCGGGTCGATGTTATGTTTGAAATTTAAAACGTCTCCTAAAGCGTGGTTTGATAAAATGATTCACGCAGGATGTATCGTTGATTTTCGTGAGCCGTATATCATTCGCGCAACACCGGTGCCGTTATACAATAACTACGAAGATGTTTTTAAATTAGTGATGCTATTGAAAGAATTTTCAAAAGGTTAATATGAAACAGCAGATAACAATCATCGGGGCAGGATTAGTAGGTTCATTATGGGCTTACTTACTTAAGAAGAAAAACTTCGATGTTGTTGTTTATGAAAAAAGACCAGACCCTGAATTTCAACCCGAGCAGGGCGGCCGTAGTATTAATTTAATTTTAACTTCGCGTGGCCTAAACGGTTTACAGATGGCTGGCCTTACAGAAAAGATTTTGCCGTTAACAATGCCTGTTTATGGTCGTGGCATTCATCAAAAAAATGGCGATAAAATTTTTCAACCTTATGGCCGCGATAAATCAGAATGCAATTACTCAGTTTCACGTTGGGAATTAAATAAAGCCTTAATTCAAGAATGTAAAAACATCGGTGTTAAGTTTCATTTCGAACATTCTTTAGATGCGATGGATGTAAAAGAAAAGACTTTATCTTTCGGCACTAAAAAAGTTAATTATGAGCGCCTATTTGCAACTGATGGCGCAGGTTCTATCGTTCGCAAAGCTTTAGCGCAATTAGATGCAAAGACTTACCAAGAATCAGTCGATTGGTTAGATGCAGGTTATAAAGAGCTTTTCATGCCAGTTAATAAAGGTATGGAATCTGGCGAATTACATATCTGGGCTCGTGGTACACATATGATGATGGGTTTAGAAAACTTAGATCATAGTTACACAATGACAATGTATCTTCCGCATAAAAATCACGAGTACAGTTTTGAAAAAATTAAAACGGCTGCTGATGTTGAACGTTTATTTCAAAACGAATTTAAATCGGCGATTCCGTTTATGCCGAATTACTTACAAGATTTTTTAAATCACCCAGTGGGTACATTAGGAACAGTCAAATTTAGCAAATGGAATTACAAAGACGAAATTGCGCTAATGGGTGATGCAGCTCATGCGATTGTTCCGTTCTTTGGCCAGGGCATGAATGCCGGCTTTGAAGATTGCACGACGTTAATTAAGCTGATTGATGAGACGAAAGATTTAAACTGGTCGCAGATCTTTGAAACTTACAATGCTAAGCAAAAACCAAATGCCGACGCGATTGCCGAGATGGCTTTAGAAAACTTCGTTGAAATGCGCGACAAAGTCGCTGACGAAAAATTTCAATTCAGAAAAAAAATCGAATCAGTTGTTGAAAAGAATTTTCCGGATTTATACCGTTCACGCTATGGAATGATCACGTACACTCTGATTCCGTACGCGGTCGCACAACAAGCCGGTTTAAAACAAAATGTGATGCTTGAGCAGTTATCTCAAGGGTTAACAAGTCCTGATCAAGTAGATTTGGTCAAAGCAAAACAGATGTTAGAAACAGATTTTAATCCGTGGTTGAAAGCACAGGGTTATTCGACAGATCGTTTTATTGCTTCTTAAGCCATTTTTCTAAAACTACCCAAACCTTTTGAAAATCAACTGGCTTAGTTAAATAGTCATCCATACCTACGTCAAAACATCGTTTTTGATCTGAACCCATCGCCGCAGCAGTTAAGGCCACAATCGGAATTCTTTTTTTACCAGCGGCTTTTTCGATTTCACGAATAATGAGAGTGGCTTCAAAACCATCCATCTCTGGCATCTGGCAATCCATTAAAACTAAATCGTAAGGCACCTGAGCTAATGCATCGATGGCTTCGCGACCATTACCCACAGCATCTGCACGGCAACCCATTTTTTCAACAAGCTTAAGGGCAATTTTTTGATTAATAGGATTATCTTCAACAACTAAGACACGCCCAGAAATTTTTGCGTTTGTAAATTGAGGAATCGATTGGTTATGTAAAGGGGCTATCTGTGATTTAGCGTGATGCAATTTCACAGTAAACCAAAACGTTGAACCTTTGCCTTGTTCGCTGATGACGCCGATGTTTCCACCCATCATTTGAACTAGATTTTTACAAATCGATAGACCAAGCCCTGTGCCACCGAATTTGCGCGAGTTCGATGAATCAGATTGCGAGAATTTTTCAAATAAAGTCGAATGTAATTTCGGATCAACACCAATACCAGAATCTTTAACTTCAACATAAAGTTCAATGGCCTCAGCCGTTTTATTTTTTAGTTTTGTCGTTATCGTAATGGCTCCTTGCGGAGTAAATTTAACGGCATTCGAAACTAAATTTCGTAAAATTTGCTGAAAGCGACCAGAGTCTCCATTGAGAACTTCAGGCACTTGCGCATCAATAACACTGACTAGGCTTAATGATTTTTCAGCTAGCACAACAGAAAATGAATCTTTGATTTCATGCAGACAGTCTGAAAAATTAAAATCGACATTTTCAAAAGTTAATTTTCCGGCCTCAATTTTTGAAAAATCTAAAATATCATTAATAATCGTTAGTAAACTCTCGGCTGATTTTCGAACTGAAAGCGTAAAATCCATTTGTTCGGCATTCAGGGGAGTATCTAATAAAAGCCCTGTCATACCTAAAACACCATTCATCGGAGTTCTAATTTCATGAGACATATTAGCTAAGAAATCAGATTTTAAACGTGAGATACTTAACGCCGCTTCTTTAGCGATCGAGAGTTCTTCATTGAGCTGTCGAAGCTGTTTATTAGAATCTTGCATCTCTTGAGATCTGCGAAGAATTTCTGCCTGCATTTGATCAGCGCGCGACATGAGTTCGCTACGCGATGTTTGCAGATTTACAAACTCTGACACATCTTCAACTTGGTGAATGATATAAGTTACTTCACCATTTGAATTTACAATTGGCGTATTGATGGGGCTCCAGTAACGAGCTTCGTATTCTCCGTTAGCTTTGCGAATATCATATTTTTGCACGGCCATGGTGTCGGGTTTTTTTAAAGTGAGCGCCCGATTTAAAGATGCTCCTAAATTCGCAGTGCCTGTGGCCTTTGGATCATCAGGATTATCAGGAAACGCTTCAAAAATATGTTTACCGATTAGATACTCACGCGTTGTCAGGGTTGCCGTCGTGTAGGCTTTATTTACGGCCACAATTTTAAATTGTGGATCCAGAATCAAATAAAGACCCGGTACGTTTTCGAATAAAATTTGAAAATCAACAGTCGCCATGTCAGCAAATCTTAACAAATTTGCTGAAATATTCAAAACTTAATTCTGTTTTTTAGCTCAAACTAACTAAAGCCATTATAACCATGGCCAAATTTTCGAATATTGTCACATTTGACAGGGGTAAATTAAAGCCTGCACCTAGGCAAGCGCATTGAAATTGGCTTTTGCTTTTAATTTTTTCGTAAACGCCAATCGTTGTTGCTGTAAGAACGCCAATAGTCATGACATTCGCAAAAAGCAGAAATTTATCCGCAATAAATAAAAATCCAAGAGTGAGCTCAATAAACGGGTAGATGCTCCCGTAGGTTTTCCACTTTTTTGCAATCGGGTCATAATTAGCAAAAGCTGTAGCAAAGGATTTCAAATCTAAAAATTTAAAAAACGAAAGCCCAATAAAAAAGCCAGCCATAATGTGGTTCATAAACATGTGTGCCGAAAAACTTTCAAGGTGAACTTGATAGGCGATACTAAAAATTAAGATATAAGCAAACACCACAAGCAAAGGCTTATAGGTTTGGTAAAACGATTTAGTCTCAGGAATCGTCGTGCTGATTTCAACATCGTCGTAAAAGCCAGCCTTGTATTTAGGTAGATCAGAAATTGCTTTTTGAATTTCATGTAATGAAACTACACGATCAGCATTAATATCTGCTTTTTTATCTGCAAGACTAACACTTACCCAAGCTACACCAGGTATAGCCTTTAAACGTTGAGTAATTTTATCTACGCACGATGAGCAAGTCATGCCTTCTATTTTGTAGGTGTAAGTCATATTATTTTTTTAAAACTGTTACAGAAAGTGGAACTGTTTTAAGTACGCCAGCATCTATAACTTGAACCCAAATGCGATAGTCGCCTTCTGTCGGAAATGTAACGTGAATCATTCCCGTCGTATTGTCATTGCCATCCATTGGGTGAGCATGAATAAGATCAGTGCCGTCTGGTGAAACTGCAATGATATGTGCGTTTGCGCCAAGGTATTGAGTTACATCTGGCTGAGTTCCGTCGATGTGGCTAACAGTGTAAATGATCATCGCCATTTTGCCGGCTCTAACTTTTTCTTTTGATAATTCAACGACAGTGTTTCCAACAGAAGCTTTTCTGATATTTCCAAGTGACACAACAGTTAATGCAGGTTTTCCATCGGTAACACCAACTTGATAAGAAGCCGAAAATTCAGTGCCATCAAGTAATGTACCTTGTGCCCAGATGAAATATGACCCGTCAGTTGTAAGATTTAATTCAGCTTTCCAAAATTCGCCATCGAATGTGGGATGAACGTGGTTGAATTCATTAAGAGAGGCATCGTACACAACTAAGTGCAATTTTTTAGTGTGCGATTCTTTAAGATCTAATTCGCCCACAGATTTTTTTGCTACTTCATCTTGAAGTTTAAATACGAATTCAATTTTATCTGAAGCTGTAAGTGTTCCCTGTGTTACGGCTTCAATAGATACGCGCTCTTCACCATGCGCAAAACCAGTTGAGTGCCCGAACATTACAACAGCAGCAGTTAAAGCAGTTAATAGATTAGAAAATTTTGACATATGTTCTCCCGTTTGGATTTGCCTTGTTCTAGAATACCCTAGGGGGGTATACAACTAAATAATTTGACACAAGTTGAAGGCATCGAGCGATATTGTTCATCAAATGGAAGAAATTTTAATGTTATTAAAAGGACAAAACTAAGGTCTACTTTTATCGCTGCAACAAGATACTATTTAGTGACTCAATGCCTTTAACGGCTAGTATTATTCTATGACTACTAAAAATGATGTTACGTTTACAGGTTACCAAAAATTCGTTGTCGCGCTTTTGGCTTTTCTTCAATTTACTATAATTCTAGATTTTATGATTATGTCACCCTTAGGGGCGGCGATGATGCCGGCGCTTAAAATGGGGCCGTCGCAATTCGGCATTGTCGTTTCAGCTTACGCGTTTAGCGCAGGTATTTCGGGGCTTTTAGCCTCGGGTTTTGCTGATCGGTATGATCGAAAAAAAATGCTCCTTTTTTTCTACGCTGGATTTTTATTAGGAACATTATTTTGCGCGATGGCACCAAGCTATCAATTTATGTTAGCCGCAAGAATCGTAACGGGACTTTTTGGTGGCGTGATCGGCTCTGTGGTTTTAGCTATCACGGCTGATTTATTTGCGCTGTCACAAAGAGGTCGCGTGATGGGGTTTATTCAAACCGCATTCGCTGCCAGTCAAATTCTTGGAATTCCTGTCGGGCTTTATATTTCAAACGTCTGGGGATGGCATGCGCCTTTTTTCATGATTGTTGGCGTAAGCCTTATTGCCGGTGTTGTGATTTTGATTTATCTAAAACCAATTGATGGCCATTTAAAAATTGAACGTGTGAATCACAATGCTTTTAATCACATGAAAACCACAGTTATGAATGAAAAATATCTCTATGGATTTGCGGCCACGGCTTTAATGTCAATCGGTGGATTTATGCTGATGCCGTTTGGCACTGACTTCACGGTGAATAATCTTAAAATTAGCATGACTGATTTACCGTTAATTTATTTAGTGACGGGTGTTGCGACTATTTTTATCGGGCCACTGGTTGGTAAAATGAGTGACTCGTTCGGAAAACTACGAACTTTTATTTTTGGCGCGATTGTGTCTGCTGTCATGGTTGTCTATTACACGAACATGGGGCCAAGCCCTTTAATCACAGTGATGATCGTTAATACGATCATGTTCATCGGCATTTTTTCGCGTATGATTCCGTCGCAAGCTTTGATGTCGGCCTTACCTGAACCCGCACATCGCGGCTCATTCATGGCTATTAATGCGTCTATGCAACAAATATCAGGCGGGGTGGCTGCGGTGATTGCAGGTTATATCGTCGTAAAAAAACCAGATGGTTTTCTAGAGCACTTTGATATTTTGGGTTATGTCTTAGTCGGTACCGTAACGATCACGGTATTTATGATGAAATTCATTAACGATAAATATATTCGCCATGATGCATCTGTGATGAAAAAACCGTAAGTCTTATTGTTTTAAAGCACACGCAATGGCCGTGTTTTGTTTTCCAATTTTAATAAGTACAAAAGAAGAGAGTCCAATATTAAATTTTGCAGCGGCGTCTAAATCTATTTTGCGCTCTTCAAAAATATTACCTGAATTTGTACTGAATTCAAAAAATTGATCTTTAGGATCTAACTTCTTAAGTTTAGCTGCCGCGAAATTTTTCTTATCGCAGTCTGGAGTCTTGTAGACAGCGAATTTTCCGCCCTCAAGTTTTATCGCCTCGAACTCTAGTTGAACATGTGTCTTGTAAGCGGTTGTGCTGATTTTAAAATTAACTTTGCTATCTTTCGGATTTAAATGTGCAAAGGTTATTGTTTTAAAAGCTTCTTCGGTGGCGGTGCTCTCTTGAGCATACGAAGATATTGAAATCAGTAGTGTAATAACTATGGGTATAAATACTTGGGTCATACTTACCTCTTGGCTTTCGTATATTTAATTGTAGCAGAGAATAGTGCGAACAGAGCTAGAATTTATGAATCTTTAATTAACGTATAAAACTTTGTCGGTTTCGACTTAGTTCAACCTGATGTGTCGCGGCTTTAGCGATTTTGCGCGAATGACTCGTGGCATGGCGTTCGCAACCCTTAAGATTAAATTTCTCAAGAGGCAAAAAGGGATTCAAATGCAAAATCAAGATATCGGTCACATCATAGTAGGAATAGATTTTTCAAAGTATTCGAAAATCGTAGTCAAAGAAGCGCAAAAACTTTCTGAAACAATGAACGTGCCAATAACTTATTGTTATGCGTATGAATATTTTCAAACGCTCGGTGGTACAGTAGATGAGTTCGTATTAAAAATGAAGTTTCAGATTCGCAAAGTCTATAAGCTTTCTGAAAACCCTAAAATTATTGTTCAAATGGGCGATCCTGCTGAACAGCTCATTGAAATCGCAAAAAAAATAGAGCAAGCCCCATTAATTATTGTCGGTCATAAAGGCTACAGTAAATTGGCCCGTTTCTTTTTAGGAAGCACAGCTGAAAAAGTGGCAACTCTTTCTCCATTTCCAGTTTGGATCCATCGCGGTCGACGTGCACTATTACCAAAACGTATTCTAATTCCATCCGATCTTACCGAGCAGACTGATCGTGCACTTTCTCAAGTTAAATCATTCGAATCCAGTGTGCACCCTAGCTTAGAGCTTTATCATGTCATACCAAACCCTATTCCTATGTTGGATTTTACAGTGCACAAAGAGATGGTTAAACAGATAAATGACGAAGATAATAAAAATTTTTCGAATTTTTCAAAAACTCATCCAGACCTCAAAATGATAAGAAGTCATGGAAACATTTTAGATAAAGTAGAAAAAAAATCTAAAGGATTCGACATAGTTGCACTCTCGCCACGAGATAAGAACAGAAGAAACCCATTACTAGGTAAGGTCGCAACAAAATTAATACGCTCAGTGAATAAGCCCATTCTTATTTGCCCTTAGTTGTGACGGCTAATTTGGCGTGTGGAAAATCGTGAAGTTTACTTTATAATTCTAGCTTTCTTTGCTGAAGTTATCGGAACTCTAAGTGGAGTTAGTTCATCAACGATTTTTGTACCAATCGGAGTTTTGCTTGAAAGCCTGCAATTGACTCTGGCGCTCACAGCCTGTCTACATGTTTTAGGAAATTCGATAAGACTGATGCTTTATTGGCGAGACATTAATTGGCCGCTAACTCTTAAGTTCGGCGGGCCATCTGTTTTACTTGCTGGGTTAGGTGCGATATATTCAGATCATTTATCTAAATCAACTTTTGCAATTATACTAGGTTGTTTTTTAATAAGTCTTTCGCTGATTTTTCTGTTACAGAAAAATTCTAAAATATTTAAAGGGCGCTTTATACCTTACTTAGGGGGTGGGCTATCTGGTTTTCTAACAGGAATATTAGGATCAGGTGGTGCTGTGCGCTCGCTCGCATTAACTGGTTTTGAATTAACACCGTTTGCATTTACTGCAACTTCGACCTTGATTGATTTAGGCGGAGATATATTTCGTCTGAAAGTTTATATAGATAAAGGTTATTTACAAAAAGAGAACTATTTTTATATTCCTTTGCTTATGATCGTGGCCGTTGTTGCCAATTGGTGGGCTCGTAAATGGTTAGAAAAAATTCCGCGAGAAAAATTTAAAAAAATTGTTTTATCTTTTGTTTTAATAACGGGTCTTATTTCATTATCATCTGGTCTAATACAAATCAGAAAATGATTTGCTGCAGCCCTTGGCATAACCTCTGCTGATAGTTAATTGGAGTTAACAGTTTGTCCAGAGTGCCGCGACGGGTGATTGCACTGTATACTGGTCTGATCAGATTGAATATTTTTTAACGGCTGAGTGACCAGACACAAAACGACACCTGTTAAGATTTAATAAAATTTGTTGTGTTGATATCTTCACATGCAGAAATTTAGTTTGAAAAGTATAAGTAAGTCTAGAGTGGGAAAATACAATATGGAATTAAAAAAAATTCTAAACAGTGATCATGCATTCAGTAGAATATTTGCGGTCCTTACTATTGCTATTGGGTCGCTTTCTTTGCTGGGGTGGGTTTTTGATCTCGGATATTTAAAAGCTGTGATACCGAATTTGGTGACAATTAAATTTAACACGGCACTTTGTATTTTTCTACTTGGCCTTGTTAGCTATGCGTATTCGTCAGAATCACCAAAGCAAAAACGCTGGTTTAATTTAACACTAACCGCAATCGTATTTGTTGTTTCTTCAATGACAATCATAGAATACCTTGCAGGTTTTAATTTCGGCATTGACGAGCTTGTTTTTAAAGACATCGAAGTTACATATTTGAAGCCGGGAAGAATGTCTTTTGTTTCTGCTACCGTACTTGCGCTAACTTCGTTTTCTATATTTTTATCTTACAAAAAATTATTTCACACAATCGCAGGTTTAATTCAGGTATTATGTCTTTTTATCAGTGTCTTAGCACTGTTGGGTTATCTTTACGGAGCTTCAAATTTACTTTCATTTTTATCATATAAAACAATAGCACCCCAAACAGTAGTTGCGTTTCTGTGTCTGAATTTAAGTTTACTGTTTTCGGCCAGAGACTCTGTGATTTTACAACCTTTCTTAGCTCAACAAAGTGGTGGTCTTCTTAGCCGAAAATTATTGCCGATTTCTATGTTCACCCTCATGCTGATTGGATTTTGTGTCAGAGAAATGACTCAATATTATAAAATTGATGCTAGCATAGATGGTGTTATCGTAGTCACACTTAGTTTATTTCTATTTTCATTTTTTATTTGGTGGAATGCTCGCCGCTTGAATACAATGGATCTTCGACTGACTGAAAAACGTAAGTCGCTTGAACAGCTAAACACCGAACTTGAAGAGCGAGTTCGAATTCGTACCGAAGAGTTACAAAAAAGTGAGCTCAAATTTAGAGAAACCGTTGAACTTGCCGCAGATGGCATTTTTGAAGCTGATTTAAACGGAATTTACACAAGTGTTAACTTAAGTGGTTGTCGAATGCTTCAGTATGATGAATCAGAACTCATCGGCAAAACGATCATGGATATTATATTTCCTGAAGATACTGCAAAACTTAAAGTAGTTTTAAAGCATCATGCAGCAAGTAGCGATATTATTCAGTTAGAATGGAATTTGCGACGCAAAGACGGCACTTCATTGCCCGTTGAAATAAGCGCGCGATCAGTTAAAGGCAACAGAATAGTCGCTTTTGTCAGAGACATTTCATTAAGAAAAAAATCAGACCTTGCCATAGTCTCTTCAGAAAAAAAGTTTAGGACTGTTTTTGAAGGCGCCTACGATTCTATTCTTGTTGCAGATGAAAATGGCTACATAACAATGATTAATAAAAAACTTGGTGAAAGATTTGGGTATCGCGAAGAAGAGCTCATTGGAAAGCCCATTGAAGTTTTGATTCCAGAACGCTACAGAGCTTTTCATGTTGGTCGTCGTATGAATTATTCAGCCCATGCGCATTCGCGACCAATGGGTGCTGGATTAGACCTTTTTGGTTTAAAAAAAGATGGCTCTGAATTTCCTGTCGATATTAGCTTAAGCCCAACTTTTACGGATGAAGGCCTTCGGGTAACAGCTATCATCCGTGATGTTACCGAAAGAAAAAAATTCGAAGATCAGCAAAAATTTTTAGCCGATATGGGGCGAGTGCTTGAAGAAGCATTTGACTACGATGAAAAATTCGAAAAATTGGCTGAGCTGCTAGTTACAAAATACGCGGATTCTTGTGTGATTAAAGTCGTTGAACAGGGTGAATTGGTTTATAAAGCTTCGGCGACGAAGCAAAAAGAAAAATCGGAAGAGTTTAAGAATAATGTACAAAAGTTTTTAATGCCAGGCAGTTTTGGCTCGTTACATGTTCTAAGAACAGGTGAAGCCGTTATTGTAGAAGATACTGAAAAAGAAATTACAGAAAATTCTGAAGTTGACCAAGCCAACAAAAAAGCTCTTTTGCAGCTTGGAGCTTTCTCTTACGCCGTCTTACCGTTGATTTCTCAGGGGCGAGCCGTGGGTACAATCGCCTTTATCAAAAACAGTAAAAATTCGAAAATTTCTAAAGCTGATGCTGATTTTTTTAAAATCATCGCAAGCCGCTGTGCCGTGGTTCTTGAAAATGCTAGACTACAACAGTATTCACGCTTGGCTGAAGTCGTAACCAACAGTCTGCCGTCATTAATTGCTTACTGGGATAAAAACGAAATTTGCCAATTTGCAAATAAAAGTTATATTGATTGGTTTGGTTTTTCTCCTGAAAATCTAGTTGGCACTTTAATGCGTGATTTACTGGGTGATCAGCTCTACCAAAAAAACAAAGCTTTTATCGAAGGGGCCTTAAACGGACAGGTTCAGCAGTTTGACCGCGATTTGACTATGAAATCCACCGGACAGCTTCGACATACGAAAGCCTTATATATTCCAGATTTCATTCAAGGTAAGGTCGCAGGTTTTTTTGTGCTCGTAGTTGATGTCACAGAAATTAAGGAAGCAGAGCTTGAAGCGCTTTCTCAGAAAGACCGCGCCGAACGTGCAGTTAAAACTCGAGAAGAAGTTTTAGCGATTGTTTCTCATGATCTGAAAAACCCTTTGTCTGCCGTAAGTTTGTCTGCCGACTTCTTAGATCAAAGTAAAGCCTTAGACTGGGCGATTGTCAGAGACTGCGGAGTACGTATTCGTAGATCTGTAAAACAAATGCAAAATTTAATTAGTGATTTGTTAGATTTTGCGAAAATGGAATCTTCAAGTTTTGCAGTTGAGCTGGTTGATGAAGATTTAAAACAGATCATCTCACAAGTTGTTGATAGTTTTAAAACCCTAGCCCAACAAAAAAAGATTACCATTCGTGCTGATATGCCATCACTTGTAAAAAATGTAGCTTGTGATGGTGGGCGAATTGTTCAAGTTCTATCAAATTTAATAGGAAATTCTCTTAAATTTTCGCCTATAGGTAGTGAAATTGTTGTGGCAATGAAGGATTTAGAACAAAATTTATTAATTAGTGTGGCTGATAATGGGCCGGGTATCTCGGCAGAACAATTACCAAAAGTGTTCGATAGATTTTGGCAATCTGAGAAAGCTAAAAAACTTGGAAGCGGTTTAGGTCTTTCAATCGCGCAGGGTATCGTCGTAGCTCATAACGGAAAAATCTGGGTAGAAAGTGAAATTGGCAAAGGCACGACATTTTACTTCACTATTCCTTACTCAAATACTGACCAATTATTAGCAAAGAAAAAAACTCCAGCGCAAGCCAGTTCTATTTCTCATAACACATTGTTTGGGGCGCACATCTTACTCGTTGATGATTCTGAAGATAATATAGTTTTCGTAAAAATGATTTTAGAAAGGGCGGGGGCTGAAATTTCAGTGGCTAGCTCTGCAGATGAAGCGTTAAAGATCATTCAAAAAAATCAGTTGGATTTGATTATTACAGATATTGAAATGCCTGACGGTAACGGTTTCCAACTTCTCGCGGATGTTCGAAAAGCTTTAGGGAAAAACTTACCGGTTATTTCTTTTTCGGCTCACAGTGCTGGTCTTCAGTATGATAAAATTTTACGGTCTGGTTTTGACGGCAATATTTTTAAGCCCGTAAAACCAGATGCCATGGTCGGAGAAATATCACGCGTATTAAGTTCACATCAGTCAGTTATTTAATCTTAATTAAGAGTCAGTAAAGAGCGGCTTTTGGCGATCCAGTTTTCAATGGCGGCTTTATCCTGCTCGGTTAACGCTACTCTATGAGTCAGGCGATAGCTCTTGGGCGGCATTAAATCATTTCTAACTGTGTGAGCAATTAAATCTAGCTTGAACTGAATTTGGTCGGCTTTGTAGTTCTTAAACCCGTGGGTTAAGTCTAAATGTTTTTGCGCTTGGGCGATGTGTTCATCCATGATCTCTTTAATCACGGGCAGATTATGAAACCACGGTAGTTCATTGTTTTGGCTATGACATTCAAAACAGCTTTTTGCAAATAGGGGTTTTATTTCAGCTTCGTAAAGCTGATTGAATTCATTCTGCGAAATTTGTTTTTTCGCGATGGCCATCGCCTGGCTTGATGAAAAAATAAAAACAATGAGCAGAGATTTCCAGGTCATAGGGCACTTACTTAGCGACCTGTTCTTTGTGACGAAATTTAAGTGGATCTTTATAAATCACGAATGACCAAAATAAAATAAATAAAGCTAAATGCGCAATCGTAGGTTGAGTTCTGATACCAACCATAGATTCAATAGTTGTCATGGCTCGTGCAAAAAACTCAGGGATGTCGATACTAAAGAGCGGCTCAGAAAAATTCTCTAAGAATCCTGCCGAATAAACTTTATCAAGCCCCGTAGCTATCAAAGAGCTCGATGAAATTAACAACCAAATTCCTGAAATTCTGAAAATAGTTTTTAACGACAGATGTTTTGAGCCCTTTAACATCAGTTGATACACGATAACAGCCAACAATACTCCAAGGGTAAGGCTTAACAGCACCGAAGACTGGTGCGCCAATGTTGGCTTTTCAAACGCTAAACTGTAAAGGTAAACAACGGCTTCGATGCCTTCTCTGAAGATAGCCACAAAAACTGCACCTACAATTGAATTCGAGCTGTCTTGTTTGATGCCGGTTTCAATATCGTGCTTTAAATGTTTTGAATGTTCACTCATCCAGAACACCATATAAAGCATCATTAAGCTTCCGCCTAAAACGATGAAAATTTCAAAGTAAGAAAATATTTCTGGAGAAAAAGCAGGAATAGCTCCGGCTAAAGCAATTCCCAGAACAACACTGGCTAGAATTCCTAAGATAAGCCCAGTTTTAGCCGAACGTAAACCAGCGTGATTAGATTCATGTTTTTTAAAATAGCTGACAATAATTCCATAGATTAACACAGCCTCGAAAGACTCGCGAAAAACTATACCTGTTGCTTTGGTTAAAAAACTTAAATCCAAAATAATTTTCCTTCAGTAAAACTCAATGCTTATTCAGCGATGATAACGCCTTTAGCTGTGTCAGCGTGATAATCACCAAAAAATTTGTAAGTGCCTTTTTTTAAAGTGCCTAAAACGATTTTTACAGTTTTTCCAGCAGGAACAACTTTTTCACGTTTAAGTTCTTTGCTTTCGAATTCTTCAGCAGACGTACCTTTGTTCTCAACTGTCAGTTCAACGCGTTTTCCAGCAGGAACTTTAATTTCAGTTGGAGTAAATTTACCATCTTGAGCCACTAATGTAATTTGAACTGTGTCATCAGAAGCGTGAGCGATGCTCACTGTGCAAACTGAAAATAAAGCTACGATAGTTAATAAAGTTTTTTTCATATGAATTACTCCTGAGAAGTTTCAGATTTGATTTTACCAAAGATACCGTCGGTCTCATCGTTCGGACCAGCAGCGAAGTAAAGGTGATTTTTTTCACCTAAGCTTGCGCCGTTACCAAACATAATACCCCATAGACCTTCGATTTGGATTTTATTGCCTTTTGATTTTAAGTAATCAATAGCTTCAAAAGTTTTAGGATCAAAAGCTACTATTGTGCCATCGCCAAAGTTACCAACTAATAAAGCGCCAGAAAATTTTCCGAACCCTTCAGAAGGAGCCACCGCAAAACCCCAAGGAGCATTAAGTAAACCTTTGTCGTTCCATACGCGAACTAATTTGCCATCTAAGTCGTACTCAACAACACGGCCAAGACCTTCGCCTTTTTGTTCTTCGCCAGCTTCAAGTTTTCCTGTTTTTGGATGTTTTTCAATTTCAGAATAGGCAACGAAAACATGCTCAGTTGAACCTAAGTTTAAAACCTGAACATTGTAAGGACCATATTCACCAGCTTTTGTGTAAGCGCCTTTGATGAATGGATTTTTAAATTGGTCTTTAGCTAATTTGATTTCTTTAAATTTTGAATCAAACATTCTGATTTGTGGTTTTGTTCCGAAATCAGCAACAATTAATTTTTCACCTTTAGAATCAATGCCTAAACCAAAATACTGATCGCCACGTTTTTGGTTGTTAACTTTAACAACACCATCAGTTGGGCGGTTAAATGTGCCATCAGCATTTTTCTTTTCAGCCCAGCCGTAAATGCGGCCAGAATCAGAAGCGAAAATAAATTTACTTTCAGAAGTAAATTTTCCAGATTTGCTCGGTTGTTCAATCACGAAGTTTGTTGAAGGATTAAAAACAACACCCGTCGGAGAGTCTAACTTTCCTTTTTTATGACTTAAATCTACATTTTTTAAACCGTCTTGAAAAAGTTTTTGTTGGCCAACGTCGCCAACATACTCAATAGATGAACCAGCTTTTTGTGCTGTAATCCAAAAGTGACCACCTAAACCAGCAGGGCGGTTAGCTAAGCCCCATGCATTTTGCATTTGTGGATCAACGATTTGCGGTTTGAACTCTGCACGGTTAGCGACAAGATTAATTTGGCCGAAATTATTTTCTGAATTAACAGCTGTCGGTTTTACTTTTGGTGTTGAACAGCCTGAAATGATTAATGCTGAAGTAAGTAGGATAATAGCTTTTGATTGAAACATGAATTCTCCTCTAAGAATGGCCAAATTGCTGCAGCCGGGCTCTTATTGCAAATGATTCTCATTTCAGCAGTGGAGATGAAAGCTACTTGATAGCTTTCTCATTAGGTTTTCAATTGAGTTGTGCTTTGGGAGGTCGATGTGGGTAATTCTGCATTTAAACTGCCATTTCTAATATAACCTAATATAGGGTGATATTTACCTAAATTAGGTTATTAAGATTGAATCTAGTGAGTAGTTGGATGTCACTCTGGGAATATTCTATGAATTATATCCAGGGTTAATTCTGAAATAAAAATTTCTGATAGTAATTCTAATCCGTTGTTAAGCTCTGAAACTACAGGCACATGGTCCTTAAAGTAATATTGATCACGCGGATTTACTTCTTTTACTTTTATAAGCGCGAGTGCAGCTAGGACTGGCAACTTTGCTTTTGTGTTTTCAGCTTTTTCAGAAAGTGCAGTATTAATCTCATTCATACTATCAGAAGTGTCAGAACATTCACCCATGTTGCTTTGGAATTTATATGTAATTACTTCTTTTTTCCAATCGACGAAAGCAGAATAATTTTCTTGTATGGCATCACGAAAGGATTTTGGTGTAAGGGTCAGCCAATCTTTGTCATTAATATTTTCTTCATTTGCTAAAAGTCTCATAATTTCTGAATGTGCAGTTTTCAGCGAATCATCATTTACTAGTAACTCATCGACAACTTCGACAATTGAACTTAGAACTGAGCCGAAATGCTGCATTTTGCGATAACCGGCAAGACGATCATTTTCAGTCCAAAAAAAACGTTGATCATTTTCTTCTTCGGGGCCAAGTGCGGGAAAAATTATTCTCAACTGATCACCGGAGTGTCCAATTTTTTTGGTAAGTGAATTATGAAATTTCTGATATGAGTTATAGCGTACCTCTCGTTCAGCATCTTTTACTTGAAGTGCAACTGGAATTAAAAAGACAGATTTTTCGGTTGCAAATTTCTCAAGTATTTTTGTGATAGTATTGAAATTCGATCCAGTAACCCATTCGTCGATATAAATAATTACAGTATTTTTATCTAATTTAAACTCATTAAGCTTTTCCTTGAGAATATCCGCTCTCGTGAGGCCAACATTGGATTTATCATTTCTATTTAGAGAAATGCGAAGAAGTTCAAATAATAATCCTTCTTTCTCGAAAATCGATTCAAGCGCTCGCGTGGGAATTGTATTCCCTATCGGTAATTCTAGAATTAAAAACCTAGCTCCTCCGGCAGAAAAGCTTTTTGCAATATTTAAAACTGTATTAAGAGCTTGAGATAATGGGTTGATTTGGTGACAGGACGCTGCAACCCATTTTTTAGCTAAAATTTTAAGGCTTAAGGTGACTTGCGATTCAAGTTGAACTGATACATCTGGGTCTAAACTGTCAGTCAGTACTACTGCTAGAGTGTTGAACATGTTTCCAATATTTAAAATTATTGAAGGGTGTTGTATCTTAAGAATGTCTGGATTTGGCGAGCCTGAAGCTGCGATAATATTAAAAATAAATTTATGAACTGAAGTTGTTTTAGAAATTGCGAGTTCTAGAGCAGGCCTATTTTGTACTAAAAATAAAAGCAATGACGAAAGCTTTTGTGAGTGCGCAGCAAGTTCCAATAGGTCACAGCAGTTGGTCGCAGCAGTTTTGTTGGATTCTTCGAAAAGTTTTAAATAGTCTTTTTTATTCAATCCAGACTAGAAGTACACTAATGTCTAATTGAGAAACAGAAAAAAATGGTAGTGCTGTAGGACCTTAAGTCTTTTCAACAGTTTAGGTCGAAGCATCACCGTACTCACACCTTAAACCACATTCTGTGATCGTAATCAATTATTTCCGAACAGTTCTAGAACGCGTCCCATAGCCTCCTTTTCAGGCAAGATCCTAATCGAATTAGTTGCCCCTCTGACTTCAATCCCTGCAAGTCTTATATACCGTTGCATGGTCTTTAAGTCTTTCCATCCGCAGATTTTCATCACAATTGCCGGTGCTACGCTGTCTTTAATTAGCTGCGTAGCAAAACAAGCTCTTAACGTGTGAAACTTAATAGAGGGAAGACCTACGCCAATGCAGAACTTTCTTAAGCGGTCGGCTTGCTCACCATCAGTCCATGATTGAAATCTTGGAAGTACAAACTTGGTATTACCAGTTTTAAGCTTAAGCTCTTTCAGGAAATCCATGAGTTGTTCACCCATCGGACATGAACGCCAGTATCGACCCTTGGTCGGACCGAACCCTGTTTTGTTTGTCCAGTTGCGGTGAACTTGAATCATGCAGCCTTCAAAATCAATTGCGTCCCACTGAAGGGCGTACAACTCACCTGAACGCATCCCTGTAAATAATGCCAAAGCCCAGATTGGATACCAGTGACTATTTAATTCTTTAGCGGATTTAAGCAAACGCTTAATTTCTTCTAAAGTTAAAATCTCTGGGATTTTTTCATCTTCTTTTCTGGCGCTCTTGTACCCCTCGCAAGGAGTCGAGATGCCTTTGATCCTAGAAGACAAAATTGCCCAGGAATAAACTGAATCAATTGCAGTTCTTAATCTTTTTCGTCGGGCTATTGAAACTTCACGATCAACTTTATCAAGTAAAAGCCAAGCTTTCGACTTGTCGATTTCTTCAATTCGAAGATTATTCCATTCGCTAGTATAGTTTCTTAAGATTTTATAATACTCATCTTGGGCCGTGATACTGAGTGTTTTTGCAAAGATATCCTTTTTAAAAACAGCTTCATTCCAGTCCTCATAAAGAGTTTTCCATTTAACACCTTCAGTTTCTTTTGAGAAAATATCTCGGTCGGCTTCGCGTGTTAAATTTTTTTCAATCTTTTGAGCTTCTACCAGAGTTGCGATCTTGTTCGTCAATTTATCTACTCGGAGAGTAGGGTTGATCGGACTTTTTCTAACAACTCTTACTTTGTAATACTCGCGTTGATCTTTACTATCGAAGTATTTTACTATTGCCATTTGTTGTGCCTTGTCTCGAAGTTTCTATAAGTTTTTGCAATTCAGAACGTCTAAACATTAATCGCCCAAATGGTTTGTAAAAAGGGACTCTTCTTTTATTAACTAGATTTCTAAGTCTTTCTTTGCAGGGCTGACCTTTTTTAGTTAGAAGTCGCAGATAAACTGCGGCCTCTTCAGTATTAAGCCAATCAAGACCTGTAAAATCAGATAAGAAATCGTGTACGTTATTGGATGTAGCCATCTAACACCACCATTTGAAACGTCGATTTATTTTTTAAATCGAAATTACCATCATCAAAATTTTCAAAGAACAATAGGTTTGCGGAATTGAACCGCTTAAATAAAATTCCCATACATTTGACCTATTTTTCAAGAGTTTTATTGGTTTGGCTTATCTGGCCACGAATCAAAAGCCCGATAAATTGATCTAGTGTGATTTTACCATTTTCTTTGACGTAATCTTCATGCGCTATATGTAGTCGATCTTTCTCTGAAAGCGTTGATTCTTGCAGCTTTTGAATATGCTCAGAACTGATCAGACCAAGTGATAGCGAAATAATTTCGGTATCTCTAATGCTGCGGCCAAAGCTCTTCTTGTTGATTTTGTCTTTAAGTTGTTTAAGAGTTTTACCTGTTTCAGGGTCTAACTTCTTTAAGACACTCGTTTTCTCGGTTTTGACTTTTTTTACTTGATGCTGATTCTTAGATGAGGAGTCATTAGTTTGTTGTGTTTCCACTGTATCCTCCTTAATTGATAAGTGTTGGTTGTTCTGTAATTAAAATTTGAATTTCAAAAGTACCCTCAAGAATTGAATACTCTGGAGCTTTCTTTAATTTTTCAGAGAAATGATTAGTTGTTGTCGATAGTGCGCTGACTAATGCCTTTTTACCTAAGGTGTCAGGTGATGGTTTTTCGACATAATTACCCCAAGCATTTTGATTACGTTCAATGCTAGCATCAGCAAGCCCGGCAGCCGCAGCTGATAAAAACTCAGCTGCAAAGAATTTGTTTTCGTCAGATATTAACTCGCCCTCGATTCCTAATATACCTTTTTGATCTAAGGCGTAACCTGTAACTTCATAGTTTTGGTTACTACTATTTACGCGAAGTTTCTTAAAGTCGATTAAAATACGTTTTGAATTTTTCTCTAAAGTTGCTTCGCCGATTAAAATAGAATCTTTTAGTTTTCCTGATTTGATAATTGCTCGAACGGGGGCTTTTGCATCATTAAATGCGATTAAGCTTTCTTTGATTTCAGCAAATACAACTTCGCCAGATAGTAAATCTTTACTTTTGATATTTTGCTTTTGTGTTGGCAAGATTACTGGAGAGTTTTCAGTTGTGAAATGTCCACGGCCAACAAGGTAGCTTGGTAGATTTCCATTGGGAAATTGGATTTGAGCAGATTTTTTGTGCGTATTGCCTGCGTTTTGTGCCTGTGGGCTTTTGGTTACGCTAACTTCAGCGGCAGGCCCTGGCTTTTTGTATAAGGTTGATCTGACTTGAGCGAAACCTGGCTGGCTTAATAGTGTAAGTATAATTAAGGATTTCATGGGGATACCTTTTCCAAATTTGTCGAAATTATTTTATATAGGGGGGGATGTTTTGCTGTTGGTTCAATTTTAACAGACTGTTGGTTGGTAAAGTTGCCTTTAAAACTTGGTGATCCAAACGTACCGCGAATTTTCACATAGTCTTGATGGTTGCTATTATTTGGAACTATATCAAAAACATAAATTTTCTTTTCTGCACGCACGACAATATTAGTCGCTTTAGATGCTGAACTTGATAAGTAAATGGTGAGCTCTTTTGGTGATACTTGAGAAATAATAGCTTTAACGCTTGATAAATCACCGACGCGAACTTCAATAATATTTTGTGGAAACTCCAAAACACTGACTAAACCAGCGGCTATATAGATTTTATCAACATTAGCCAAATCATGACTGACTGTTGAAATTCGATCTGTTTGAGCTAAAGCAGTTAAGAATAACAGACTATAAAACCACATCTGATAACTCCACAATTTCAAAGCCCCAAGGGTTTTGTTCAGTTCGAGGCGACTTAGCAATTTTTAAAGTGATTTTAAGCCTCACTTTATGTTCTGTAATTTTAGATTTTATGATCAGATTCAAAACACCTTCGATTTTATCATTATCGACTTTGTCCAAGCTTTCGATTTCGGCTAGTTGAACTAAAGGAAGTTTTTGAATTTTTTCTTTAATTTCTAAAAGTTTTGGTTTTTGCATTTCCCAAAGATCAGGTGCCATTAAATCAGAAGCTAAACTCATTTGATCAGCGTAAGTTTTCTCGTCGTAAATATAATATCGTTCGACAAAGTATTTTATGAAATTTTTAAGTTCATTTTGTAGAATACGATCATTAGTTTCACTGATTAAGCGGCTACCGCTGTCGTCAATGCCAATTAAAATTGTCTTGGTATTGTTCTTTAAAGCAAACAGTGAGGCTAGCAATGCCCAGAAACCTAAGCTTAAAATCAGTAGCCAATGTTTAATTTCTTCTCTAAGTAATTTTGATTTTAAAAACATATTAAAAGACCTTTTTTCCAAGTGTAGCTATCTTAAGAACTTTTGAAGTACCCAGATCAGCAGACATATTTTTAAATAACGAAAGTGTAAAAAACGGAGAAAGTAGCTGAAGCGTTAAAATTACGAGCCAAAAGCATACAGATGAAATTGGCGATTCTGGAATATGTGCACCGATCGTTAAGGCCAGCTGTCCTAAGATATTCCACATGACGGGCCATAAACTTATACTGATTAGCATTGTAAAATAAGATTTCAGGCCAATTTGCATTTCTAGAACCGTAGCCATAAAAATAAAAACAGGTGCAGCAGCAATAAATAAGGCAATCAATGCAGTGTAAACTGAATAGGCGATAGCCAGTATAAAGTGAAAACTAGTTTTAATTGAAATCATTAGTATCGGACTAGCTGAAAACAATTGATCAGCAAAACTAATTAAATCTGATTGGGCTTGATTAGGTGGCAGGTAAGATATTTTTTGTGCAAGACTTCCTATGCCAAAAACTATCAGTTTAACTAAAATAGGAAATAGACTTAGCGTTCCGAAATAAACAATAACATCAAAAATCAGTTTTCCATATTCTTCTGCTGAAGATATTTTCACAACCAAAAACGAAACTCGCATGAAAAATACCACTGCTACAAAGCCCGTGACTAATGCTGAAACTCTAGCAAACAAATCTAGGCCACTCGATAAAACATCTGCTGAAACGGGCACGAAAGCATTCACTGTAAATTCCCCTTATTGCTTTTGCCAGATTCTAAAATTTCTTTAAGAAAAAGATCGCGTTTATGTTTGGCTTCTTGGTTTTCTAAATAAGCCAGGTACTGCGCGCGTCTGATGGCCTGTAATTCTTCAAGCATCATAGAGTTAATTTTAATTTCTTGAATACGAGCAGCCTTTTCTCCTGCTTTTGGACGAAAACCCATAATAGTTGCAATTTTTTTTGATGACTGAATGGTATTTTTCAAAGCTTTGATTTTTTTGGTTAGAGATTTACCTTGGCGCAAATCGTAGTTAATCGAATTTGATAGATCGCTGCCAAGCCAACCCAGTTCACGAGTTTTAGAATAAACACCTTCGATTCTATTCATTGATGATTGAATCATTTCTTCTTCAACATCTGAATCTTGACCTAGCTCTTCTAATAGGTCTGTCAAAGCAAATCCAACATCAGCAGCTTCGTCAGCTTTATTCATAAACGAATAAGCGGATTCGGCAGCCATTGCCGCTGAATAAGGATCAAACGCAAAACTTCGTTTAGCAGTGATTAACACAAATAGAGGTAAAACTAAGTCTAAGCGATACTTAAGCATGTGATTGCCTCCGAAAGACTTAGTTGGGGAATGTGTGAGCGCAACTTTTCAAGCTTTTCACGGTCTTGTTTTGAGCTTGTCAAAGTCCAGTATTCTTTTTGTGTAATTTTAATAATTAGCTTTCGACCAATCTCGCTAGTTTGAAGAAATACCTCTGAAAACTCTTTTGGAATTGATCTAAGTGTTCTAATAGATGCAAGTTGAACATCAGTCAGATTAAATCGGGTTTGATAATCAGTTAAGTCTCCATCTGCTGAAAACAAAAACCTTTGTGGCGAGTTTTCAATAATGCCAGTGTCTCCATTTACAATTAAATCAGAAGATAGTTGCGTTATTAGAATTACAGCATGACCGAATTTACGAACATTTGCTGTTGAGAATTTAAAAAAATCAAAGCAGGCTTTAATGAAAAATGGTGTTTCATCACAAATAAGAACGATTCGTTTGTTTTTGTTGATCAAGGTTTCAACATTGAATTGCGCCAGTACTGCTGCAAGACCGGCTTGCGCAAACTCTGGATCACTGGCTTGAAATACTTGTGAAAAGTTATAATAGCGAAGTTGGGGTGATGTGCAGTCTAGCTCTTGCAAGATTTTCCCCGCAGGGGCAAACGCTTTTTCATAAATTCCACCAGATACCCAGCGACGAAGTAAATTTCTGCGCGGGAAGTTTGTCATCAGATCATAAAATTCTTGTAAACCTGGATTTTTCGCACTTGAAAGATATACTTGAACGCATACTTCGATTTGTGACCTTAAGTCTTTTGAAAACTGTGTTTCTCCCTGTTCTTGAATAAGCACCATTAAGAATCTAGATAGAATCCCAGTTTTTTCCGAATCTGAAAGCTCAGTGTATTTGGTAATTAAAAAAGGATTAATGCCTGATGGAGTATTAAGCTGTAATACAAACTCTTTGCCGCCAAATAATTCACATTCTTTAGAGTGCGATCCACCGACATCAAGTTTAATAACTGATACGTTGGGGTCGTTTAAAAGTGACTGTGTAAGCATTCCCGTCAATACGCTTTTACCTTTTCCACTTGTGCCAACTATCAGCGAATTAAACACACTAAAACTAGAGTTGAATAAATCAAAGTGGTGAAGACTACGGTCAGCCCTATGTAACATAAGACTTCTTTGGTTGTTTGAATGAATAGATGATTCACCAAAAAAACAAACGGGCATAAATAGCGGCAGAATGTCGTCAATTTCTTTAAGCGATACGTGTTGGGAATTGCCTACCTTTGTCGCCAGAAAATTTGGAGTAACGCCAAAGGTTTCAATTTGAAATTCAGCAAAAGTGTTTAAAACATTAAAGCCTAACTTTAAATCTTCAAATAATTGCTTTTCGCTAGATCGTTCAAATGAAAAAATTAGCTCGTAGTTAAAAAACTGCGAACCATTTTTGACGGCATCAGAAATCGTAGTAATGGTTGATGATTTCAACAAATCATTTGTCGGATTTAATGATTGATCTGAATTCGATTGTTTAAGTTTGCGCTCAAGCTCTATCTTAATTTTTGCAGCATCAATTTTTTGAAATGAAAAATGAACATTAAATGGCTTGGGAAGTTTTTCATATAATTTAGCTAGCTGTTCTTCGTTGACCGCCTCATTCGAGGGCTTAATCATTCTAACTATCCCTGTGTGTTCATAGCCGTTACAAACTGAGGCCGAGCACTTTTGCCAGATAAGTTTTGTATTTAAAAATAATGACCGTATAAAGTCATCGTTTAAGGGTTTAATTTGAAAGCCTGACTTTTTAACGATTTCATAAACTTCAAGCAAGGCAGTTACATCTTTGTCTGTTGTGTTTTTAGAAAATAAGGCTTTTGCTTTTTTAATAATTTCTGGCTCTGAACTAGTTTCTAAATAAAGCTGCACAGATTTCTTTGTAAAGCCAATCTCATTGATAGCGCCTGCTCTTGAAGTAGATGCATCAACTTGACTGCAATTTTCTACCGAAAGATTAATTCGTCCTAAGATATTAGGATTAAGTGATCTAATCAGACCAAAAACTTTGCGATGATAATCCTCGCGATTGTCGCACTCTAAATCACAAGGGATAATTTCAAACCCAATCCCTGTTTTTCCATCAGTTGTATGCCAGACAGCAAGGTCATCAATTTTTTCAATATGTGATAAGACAGGAATCATAAAATTTCTCCAGATTTGAAAAAGATTCTTTTAGTTAATGAATAAGTTAAATAATCGCGAATTGTTTTAGGTCGATACTTTGCTCGAATTCCGATCAAAGCAAAAAGTAAAATACCAGAAATCCCAAACGATAAAATTTCTAACTGAAGTTTAGCCAGCAGCGAGTGGCTAATGATAAGTGTGTAGCCAAGTCCGGCTAAATCTAAAACAGTTAGACCCAGAAAGGTTGTTTGTTCGTTAAGAATTCTTGAAGGCTTTCTAGTCATATACTTGCCCCAAATACTCTTCCTAATAAATTCACTATTGCCGGAGCCCCTAATATTGCTACGGCACCGATTACTCCGCTGATTAAAAGCATTCGTCCAACCTGTGCAGCGCCGACTGCGAAAAGAATTCCTCCAAGAGTAATTCCAATACTGATTGCCGCAATTCCAATTCGATTAAAAACTGATTGCGCGCTTTGAGCTGCATCAACTAGATCGCGTGCGAACACTTGATCTGTGGCAAGGCTTAGCACGCAGATTATAAATAAAATGGTTAAAAATGTTCTCATGATCGTTTCCTTTAGTTATTTGTTTTTAGACTTGGTGGAATCAATTCCATAATTTTGTCTTGGTGTATGATTCGATTTTCAGAATCTTCAATCCACTGATCAATTTCACTGATACGCCATTCGCCAGGCTGAATAAGCCGTTTATACTTATCTGGCACTTTTGAATTAAACATCGCAGGAGATTGATAAACTGTTTTCGGACTAGTTATTGCTTCTAAGTCTTTGCGAAGTTTTTCGTTTTCAGACGATAAACGTTTGTTGTCTCTGTCAAAATCGGTTAGATAAGCAGTTCCAAGAGCGGCTGCGGTTCCGCCCATTCCGCCATATAGTAATCCGAATGCGGCACTATTGTTTTTGTTCATACTTCCGATTGCATATCCCGCAGCAACTCCAATTAAAACATTTGTGACGAGGTTATTTTTAGGGGTACTTGCACATGAACATAAAGCTAATGCCATTATTGAAAGACTAATTTTTTTCAATACATTCATAGTCCACACCAGTTTTAAGTTTGAAACACATTTTGCCAGCAGCTGCATCGTTACCTTTAATGGATTCGATATCGCATGTAAGGTAGCGCTGACGTCCATCGCCTTTAAACGCGAGACATATTTTTGTTCGGTCGTGCGGGGTAAGTGACGGATTTTTTTCTCCGCGAGCTCCTCCGGCGACATCTAGTATTTTAAAATCGAAGTCAAAGTTGCTAGAATTTTCTAGTTCTAATAAAAAAGAACCTCGCTTGCCAGAATTGCCACCGTTTGTACCAAAGCAGTCATAAAAAACTTCTGCAGCATGAGTTCCTAGGCATCGAGGAAAGCCTGGCACTCCGTCTCCGCCTTGCTCTGAATTTGAAAAGAATTTAATAAAGCCTTTCGCGGTTTTTCCTTTTAATTTAAAGCATCCACCATTTCGTCCATTTTTTTCTGTGACTGCTTTTGTATTTGGTTCGAAGTTATAAATTTTAACGTTATTGCCGACGATAAGTTCGTTGAACTCGAAACTCAGGCAATGATCATTAGTGAAAATAGTTACATTATCAGATATGAATATGCGCCCAGCGGTTACATTTAGATCTTGGTCAGCGTTAAGACTTTGTCCAAGAACTAAGTCTTTCGGTGGCAGCAATAAGAGCTCAATCTGCGTTCGCATAGTTTTGTCTTTGTTTTGTGTTTCTAAAATAAAAATGCGTTCAACGCCACCTTCAAGCCCTTCGATGTTGAATTCATTTGTTTTGATCGCTTCATCACTTAGAGAAACTTTTTTTTCGTCAAAAAACCTGATTGAGCCGTCATAGGATGGCCACTTAATTTGTGCATCGTAACGATTAGGCGACGAAGTCGGCTTGTATCTTATTTCGATTAAGTTTCGCGATAAGACAGAAGCCTTAGGTATCTCGACAGCCGCTTCTGTTGCTGGTTGCGGGGGAGTAAACATCTTGTCGCTGCAGCTGCTTAAGCCGATAATTGCTGCACCGACTAAAATTGCAGAGTGAAATTCATTCCTAAAATTTGGATAAAGCAATGCCATTACGTTAAAAAAACGCATTAAAACCTCCTAAAATGTTTTTAAAAATCCGAATATCGGATTCGATAATTTTCTCTGAAGAAACAGAGTAATTTTTCGGTTATTTGTTATAAATAGCGATCAAAAATGATTTTGTAAATACAAAAACTTTAACAATATCAATACTTTACGCGATACAAACTTATGTAATTCAATAATAAATTAGCGAATTCGATAAAATGTTATTGAAAGAGCTATGAGGAAAATGTAGTCAATAAGGAAATATTTAGGGGATCTCATGTCGTCAAAACGTAAACATATCGGTGAAAAGCTTTCGATGCTTTCAAAGACTGTTGGTATTAGCCAAACAGCTTTGGCTGATAAGGTTGGCGTTCCGCCTTCACAGATCAATCGTTTCTTTAAAGGTCACAGTGATATTTATTCTTCAGCATTAATTGAAATTTTAAAAGAACTGGGTTTTGACGTTGAAGCCAAAATTACTAAACGACTTAAATCTGTAACAGAAGTTGAACATGCAGATCCGAAATCAACGCATGAAGTTTTAAATTTTTTATTCGATGAACTAGATGAATTAGGAAAACAAACTTATTTGAGTCAATTGCTTTGGGCAGCGAAATTATCTTCGGGTGATGCGTTTCCTAAAAAAATTGAAGCTCAGATAAAAAACGAAATGAATTTAATTTAAGGGGGCTGGATGAGTATTGAAAATAATATTCCAGTAGAACCAACAAGTGCGAATACAATGTCGGCTACTGTAAAAGCTGATTTGTATCAATATTCTGGAAATTGGATTTGGCGAGCAATCGAGTGTCTTGTTGAATCACCAGATTTTAATCCATCACCAAAATGGGCAGCACAAAGGCTGAACATCACCGTCGAAAAAGCAGTAGATGCTTTCGAAGGTCTTGAGCGATTGGGTTATATCAAGCGTGATGGTGCTACCTATAAGTCATTAACATCTGAATACCATATTGGGGTTGCTGAATTTTCGAGAGAAGAATTGCTTTCGATTCAGTCAAAACTTGCGCCGCAAATCATTTCTAAATTAAAGGCATCTAGCAAGTTTACGACGTACTTTATGTTGGGGAACGATGAGTTAATCGCAAAATACACTCCACAAATTATGAAAATCTATGCTCAAATGCATAAAGAAGGCCTTGAGAAAGGTCTAACCGAGGTCGTAGCTAGCGAAATCAGTTTCGCTATTGTTTCAGAACACGCCGCAAAGGGAGTTCAATAATGAAAAATTTAATCACTTTATTAATCTTAGTTACTTCAAATTTTGCTTTTGCAGGTGGAAGCGTTGGTACAATGAGGACGGCTCAAGAGCAGCTTCAAAACGGATCACTTAAAACCAACAAATCAGAATTAATCTTTAATATGGGTACAAGAGACGGCCTTCAAAAATTTGCCCAAGCAAGATTGATCAAAGGCCAATGGGAAGTTTCTGAACACATTGCGCCATTAGAAGCTGTGCAAGTTGATTTTGATTTTTCGCAAGCGCTTGTTGATTCAAAAACTGTTCAAGACTGGGTTCAGCTGAAGTAGTTTGGAATTTTGTTACGTTATAAATAAATTTTTAAATGGAATTCGAGTTCGAATTCCATTTTTTTTGAGGTCTCCAATGGCATCGAATTCGTTATATCTAGATAATTGGTTGAAATCGTTAGTATCCGAAGCTGACCCAGATGAAATTAAAGACCTTCTCGATAGTCAGAAATTTAGTGAAGATATTTTTGATTTTTTAGATGAAGCTTCCTATCGCATGCATGTCCATTCGGATTTACTAAAAAAGGAATACTTTGATTTCACGAATGACCAGAACTTGCAGATTGGTAGGGTTACGACTTCATTTCTTCTAGTTGAATCTTATCTTAAAAAATATATTCATTCTCAGTATGTTTACTTTCCAAGTGAGTTCCTAAGTAGAATGCAATTTAATCAAAAAATGAAGATTTTAGAAGAGTTTCAGACTAAAGACTTTATTAATTATTTTAAACGAATAGCCGAAATCAGAAACAGAATAGTTCATGCTATCTATGAAAAGCAGGAAATTAATTCTAGTGAGGTAGATAGTTTGTTCTCTCTATACGTGAAGGCATTCGGACAAAAAGAAATCTATTTTTTAAAGGACCATTTAAATAACCCTTTAGATTTATTCGTAAAGTTGTCCGAATTTGCTGCGGCAGAATTGTTAATGCGGACGATGAAGAATGTGGTAGGCATGTCGGTCCTAAACACTGTAGTTAATACTATGGTTAAAGATGAACAGAATAGTTCTACAGTTCTTGATAGAGTTAGTCGCAGAGATCAAGATTATGCCACTTTTGCTGGTTATGTTAAGAGCAACAAAGCATTTATGAACATCCTAGAAAGCCATGACGAGTCTTATACTAACGAGTTCGTCAATTTACCGCCACCTAGCAAATAATTATTCTTCCTGAAGACTTTTTAAAATCGGACAATCTTTAGGATCAAGCTCTTGATGGCAAATCGACTGCAGCTGCGCCAATTGTTTCTCAAGTGCCTTCATCGATTTAATTCGCTCACGAAGTTTTAATAATTGATTCTCAATAATTTCATCGGCTTCTCTGCAAGACTTTGCAGAGCTAGATCTTACAAATAGAAGTTTCTTAATTTCGGCGATTGGAATATCCAATGCGCGACAATGTGATATAAAAACTACTGTTGATACCGCATCTTTACTGAATTCGCGGTATCCGCCTTCAGTACGCTCTGGGCCACGAATTAGGCCAGATTTCTCGTAAAAACGAATTGAATCAACTGTCAGGCCTGTTTTTTTAGCAAGTTCACCAATTTTCATAAAATTAGGTATAGCACTTGACCCTAGAGTTACTCCAGAGTGTTTAATAAAAAACATGGAGCGTTAGATAATGGGTGAAAGCTGCTGTGATAATGAAAATCAGGAAATGCCAAAATTAGGTGGTTTAACTATCTACTTAGCTTGGGGAGTAGCGCTTTTGGCTACTGTGACGAGCTTGTTTTTCAGCGAAGTCTTAAAATACCCACCATGCTCGTTATGTTGGTATCAAAGAGTGTTTATGTATCCGTTAGTTTTAATTCTGCCGATTGCGATTGTTGGTAAAGATAAAAATCTAAGTACATACTTATTAGTGTTTAGCTTCCTTGGACTAATTGTTGCTGGCTATCACTCTTTAATTTACCACAACATCATTTCTGAAACTTTCAAAGTATGTACAGCCGACCTTAGTTGCAAAACTAAACAATTCGAACTGTTCAATTTTTTAAGTATTCCAGTTATGTCGTTCGTGTCTTTTACCGTTCTATTTTTAATTGGAATTAAGGAAAGAGTTTATGAAAAAAGAGATTAAATATTTAATGATCGTAGCTTTAGTTGTTAGCGGCTTAGCACTTGCTGGCGTGTTAACATTATTTGGCAGTAAAGTTGTTACGAATGAGAATGAAAAGACGATTCAAAAAACAACTGAAAATCCTTCATATCCGTTAGTATCAAATTTGGTGGCTGCGCATAGTTTTGTCTATGGCCCCGCTGATGCAAAAGTTACAGTTATTGAATTTTTTGATCCTGAATGTGAATCATGTGCAGCAGTTAGTCCTTATATTAAAAAAGAAATGAAATTTTATGAAGGAAAAGTTCGCTGGGTGTTTCGTTATATGCCTTATCATAGAAATTCAAAAGCGGCTCTCGCGGCGCTTGAGGCAGCTAGAAAGCAAAATTTGTTTTTAGAAGCTATGGAGCAACTTTTTGTTCATCAAAAAGTATGGGGCGAAAAGCAAGAAGCAACGAATGAAGAAATCAATAAAATTATTTTATCAATCAATGGCATCAACAAAAATAAATATTTAAAAGACCTAGCTGATCAAAATATTGAAAACTTACTTAAGCAGGATGAAGCAGAAGGTAAGCAAGCAGGCGTAAAAGGCACACCGACATTTTTTGTTAACGGTGTGATAATGGAACAACTGGATTTAGATGCTTTGATCAGTAAAATCAACTCAGAGCTTGGAAAATAATTTATGTCACTGTCTTCTGCAATTAAAAAAGATGATAAATTTAAACTGTTACTACTTGGCGTAGTTGTAGCAATGGCTTTAGAGCTGTGTTCTATTTTGGGCTATCGTATGCCAACGATGTTAACTTTGCCGATGTCTTTACTCATCATTTTTACTTTAGGGTTTAGCGTTTTAAAAAAAGGTTTTCAGGCGATACTAAAACTAAATATTAGAAGTATTAATTTTCTTATGACGGTCGCCGCTATCGGCGCTATGGCTCTTGGCGACTATGAAGAAGCAACTGTCGTTATCGTATTGTTTTCATTAGCTGAGCGATTGGAAGATTTTGGTTTTGATAGCTCTAAAAAAGCGTTAAGCGCATTACTCGAAAAAACTCCAAAAGTAGTTCGGTTGAAAGATCAAGAAGCTCCAGTGCCAGTAGATGGTCTTGTGGTCGGTCAAATTTTTATTATTAAAACTGGTGATATTATCCCCGTAGACGGTCAGGTTGTCGAAGGTCATTCGTATATTGATGAATCAACAATAACTGGCGAACCGCTAGCAAAAGAAAAAAATATAAATGATTTAGTATTTGCTGGAACAATAAATCAGTCAGGTTATTTAGAAGTTAAAGTTCTCAAAGTATTAAAAGAATCTACATTGTCAAAAATCGTCGAGCTAGCCTTAGCCGCGAATCAAACAAAAGCAGAAGTTCATGAGTTTGTGCAAAGATTTGCAAGAATTTATGTGCCTATTATTTTAATAAGTGCAGCTTTAATTACAATAGTACCGCCTTTGTTTTTTGATCAAAACTTTATTAAATGGTTTAAAGAAGCGCTCTCATTGTTAGTTATAGCTTGTCCGTGTGCTTTGGTAATCTCTACGCCTCTTTCTATCTATTGCGGAATTGCCATCGCTTCGAAAAAAGGAGCCGTGGTGAAGGGTGGTAAGTACTTAGAGCTGATTGGAAAAATCAAGGCAGTTGCTTTGGATAAAACCCGAACAATTACTTTTGGTAAGCCTAAGATTAATCAAATCATTCCTTTCAAAAACTTTTCTGAAAGTGATGTTTTATCGTGTGCCGCTGGTCTTGAGATGCTGTCAGAACATCCTCTTGCAAAGAGTGTCGTTGATGAAGCCCAGCTTAGAAATTTAAACATGCATAGTTTTGCAAAATTCGAATCTATAGTTGGTCAAGGTGTTAAAGCCAATTGTGAAGTATGTGATGAAAGTATTTCTATCGGTAAAACAGAGTTTATTAAAAACAACTCTGCATTATCAGGAGCTGTTGAAAAAAATATTTCTGACTATGCAAAGCGTGGATTAACTTCAGTTCTTGTTGCTGATTCTAAAGGTGAAAAGGGATTAATACTACTATCTGATGAAGTTAAGCCTGAGTCTAAGGCTGCGATTCGTAAACTAATCGAAATGAATATTCATGTTTCTATGCTTACTGGTGATAGTTTAGAAGCTGCAAAATTAGTATCTGAAACAGTAGATATTAAAGATGTAAGAGCGAATTTGTTGCCACAAGATAAACTTAAAGAGATTGTGAATTTAAAACAAAAATACGGACACGTGGCTATGGTCGGGGATGGTGTTAATGATGCTCCGGCGCTAGCAAGAGCTTCGTTAGGAATCTCAATGGGCGCAGCTGGTAGTGATGCAGCTATCGAAACGTCTAATGTCGCTATTTTAAATGATAACTTAGAAACCATTCCTTTCCTGATAAAGCTGGGGCAGAAGACCCTCTCAACAATTAAGTTCAATACGGCAATTGCCGTCATAACCAAATTTAGCTTTTTACTGTTAGCATTATTCGGAAGAAGTCATTTAGTATTAGCAATTATGGCAGACGTTGGACTAACTCTTTTTGTTGTAATGAATAGTTTAAGGCTATTGCAATATGAAGAATAGTTTAATTGAAGCATTCAGGACGCTAAAAAAAGCGGAATTGACAGTGAACATTTAGTTATATAACGTAACTATATCTGGAGAAGATGTTGAAAAAATTAGTATTGTTTTTTTATATGTTTTTTGTTTTGTTGAGTGCGGTATCGCACAGCAATACTAAATTCATTTCAAAATCAGACTTAAAATCTAACTCTTACTCCGTATCTACCAAAGTAGCTAAACTTACGACTACTAAATGTAGCGACCAAAGTGCTACGCATGAAGAAAGCTCTAAAGATTGTTTGAACTGCCACATTGGTCATTGTTCATATCTAAATACGAATAGCGTATCTGTAGCTTCATTCCTATCAACTCCAATTTTTAATCATAAAGTGGCTTTGATTCACTTATTTAATTATCAGTACGGTTTATTCAGACCGCCTATCGCTGCATCCGTATAGTAGATTTACGCTATTATTCTTATAAAATTGTTATCAAAAATAAATTTTACGCTGGAGGCGTGTGTAATGAGATTTTTTTCATTAACGTTAGGTATTTTTTTATTAAGTCTTAGCCAAACTAGTTCTGCAAAAGCAGATCTTACAGTTAAGCCAGATGAATTAAAAAACTGTTCAATCAAAAATTACGTAGACCTTGTTAAGTGTGCACAAGGTCAGTCTGCTGATATTCGAATGACGTATCAGAAAGAAAAGATAGCCGGTCACTTAGAGGATGTTGCTAAACAATGGGTAAATCCTGAATTGAATTTAGAGTCTGTTTCAAAAAATTCAGACACTATAGAGCAATCAGCAACACTCTATTTTAATGTCAGTTTGGGTGGAAAGAGATCTGCTAAAATTTCTGAGGCTAGAGCCGAATATGAAAAATCAGTCGCCACTGGTCAATTCGATATTCAGAACTTCAGACTTTCTTTAATGCTGGCACTTCACAAAATAAATCATTTACAAACTGAAATTAAAATTGAAGAAGAGTCAGTAGCTACATTTAGTAAAATCATTAAACAGTATCAAGGTAGGGCTGCTCTTTCTCCTGAGCAGGATGTTTCGTTGTCAGTTTTTAAAATGGCATTAGCAGATCATCAATTAAGTTTGGTTCAGTTAAAAGCAGAATTTGAAAAGCTCTCTGAAGAAATTACGGTTACAACAGGATTACCCAAAAATATCGTTTTAAAAAATTTACCGAAATTAAATAATGAGTGGCCAGAAATTGAATCAGCAGAAGAAGCTACGGATTCTCCTCAACTTAGAATCGCCCAGTCCGAGCTTAATATTTCAAAAAGTTTGAAAAGCCAGGCCGAAGCAGAATCTTGGCCAGATTTAAAAATTGGGCCTAAAATTCAAGTTAATAAAGCTGCTGGTGAATCTGAAACTTTGACAGGTGTGAGTCTGTCGATGCCATTGCCGGTATTCAGTGTAAATGGTGGTGGCCGTGAATATTCAAAGCAGCGACTTGTCGAAGCCCAAATGAGCTACGATTTAATTAAAAGTAAGACCGTTTCGTTTCGCAAACAATTGGTGAATAAGTATACGAATTTAACAACGACGTTGAATTCTACTTTGAATTCAAAATCAATTTCTGAAAAGCACGAAAAAATTGAACAACAATTTTTTAAAGGCATCGTGCCAAGTTCGCTAATTATCGAAGCTCATCGTCAGCTTTTTGATTTAGAATCAAAAAGAAATGAGTCTGAATTACAAGCTCTGGATTCTTTAGGGCAAATACTTATTTTAGATAATAAATTTTCTGAGGTTATTTTATGATGAAGCTACTTACCAGTTTAGTTTTATTTGTAATTTTATCGAGCGGTATCCAAAGCATAGCTAATGAGGCTGCCCATAAACACGATGAAAGTAAAGAACACGCCGAAAACAAGAAGCACGACGATCATCATGAAAGTGAAAAGAATGAGCACGGCGATCATAAAGAAGAAGCAGAAGTTAATGCACAAGTTGGTGCGGACAAAGGAATTTTAGAAGCTGACAAAGAAAAGGGATTTAAGCTTTCACCGGAAGCAGAAAAGAATTTTCAAATTAACAAAATTAAAATTGTTACAAGTACTTCAATCGAATTACCTCTTACTGCAATAGCTACATCTACTGTGGAGGTCAATGTCTACAGATTTAGAGAAGGCTTTTATAAAAGAATAGATTTTATTCAATTAAGTAAAAATCAAAATAAAATATTTATTAAGTCACCAGAACTAAAAGTCGGTGATGAAGTTGCAGTTAGCGGGCTGGGGTATTTAAGAGTAACAGAGATCGCAGCTTTCGATGGTGCGCCTGAAGGTCATTCTCATTAATTGAGAATAAGGAAGCATATGTTAAACAGAATAATTCATTTTTCAATTTACAATCGCGGCGTTGTGCTAGGGCTTACACTACTAATGGTGTTAGCGGGTATTTATAGTTTTCAGCACTTACCCATCGACGCTGTTCCCGACATTACAAATAACCAAGTTCAGATCAACACAACAATTGAAGGTCTTGCTCCTGAAGAGATTGAACGCACTATCACTTATCCCGTTGAATCATCTATGCGCGGGATAGCGGGAGTCGAGCAAGTCAGAAGTATAACTCGATTTGGTTTATCGCAAGTGACTGTCGTATTTAAAGACCAAATTGATATTTACAGAGCCAGACAACTTGTTACAGAAAGATTGCAAGGTGTGTCCGGTGATTTACCTGCCGCTGCTCAACCAGAGTTAGGCCCAATCTCGACGGGTCTTGGTGAAATTTATCAGTTCGTCATTGATTTTAAAGAGAAAAAACAAGGAGATGAGCGGTTAAAACAACTTATTGAATTGAAGTCTCTACAAGATTGGTTCGTTAAACCTCGTTTGCTTACGGTTGAAGGTGTTGCTGAAATCAATACTTCAGGCGGATTTGAAAAGCAGTACCACGTACAGCCTGATCCTAGAAAGATGGCTTCTTTTGGTATTCACTTCGATGAGATTAAAGAGGCACTGGAGAAAGTTAATAAAAATGTTGGTGGCGGTTACGTAGAACAAACGGCTGAACAATTTTTAGTTCAAGGTGTTGGACTTATCAAATCACCAGAAGAGATTGGCCAAGTACCTGTTAAAACTTTAGAGTCTTTTAAAATTATTAGAATTTCTGATATCGCAAAAGTAAGTTTAGGAAAACAACTTCGAACAGGATCAGCAACATATAATGGTGATGAGGCTGTACTTGGTACAGTTATGATGTTGTTAGGCGAAAACAGCCGGACTGTTTCAACACGAGTTCATGAAAAAATATTAGAAATCAGCAAAACTTTACCACAAGGTATTGAGCTAACAACTGTGTACAATAGGTCTGATTTGGTAAATGCAACACTGGGCACTGTTGAACATAACTTAATTATGGGTGCATTGCTTGTTACGATCATTTTACTTATTTTACTTGGCAACATTCGCGCAGCCTTAATTACAGCTGTAACAATCCCATTGTCGCTTTTGATTACCTTTTTAGTTATGAAGCCATTAGGCATTTCAGGAAATCTAATGAGTCTGGGAGCTCTAGATTTCGGTGTTATCGTAGATGGAACTGTCATCGTTTTAGATAATTGTGTTCGCTTCATTCAAGACAGAGCCAAAAAGCTCAATAGAAATTTGAATAAAGAAGAAGTTAAAGAAGCCGTCTATGAATCAACTGTCGAAATTCGTAAAGCAGCCGGTTTTGGTCAATTTATTATCGTAATGGTTTTTTTACCAGTATTCGCTTTAACAGGTGTTGAAGGTAAAATGTTTATCCCGATGGCTTCAACTTTTGCTATTGCAGTCTTAGGTGCCTTTGTACTTTCATTTACAACAGCACCAGCATTGGCGAGTTTATTCTTGTCTGGAAACATCAAAGATAAAGAACCTAAGATGATGGACTGGATTAGAAAACTATATCTACCATCATTTGAATGGGCTTTTAAATACAAAACCCTAACAATGGCTATTGCTGCAATTTCAGTAGTTGTAGGGATTTTTCTTTTAGGCACAAGAGGTTCTGAATTTTTACCTCAGTTGAGTGAAGGGTCTTTTGCTTTTCATATGATTCGCCCAGTGAATACAAGTTTAACCCAATCTGTAGAGTATCAGAAAAAAGCTGATCAAATACTAAAAACATTTCCAGAAGTCAGTCATGTGTTTTCAAGAATTGGTACAAGTGAAGTTGCTACAGATCCAATGGGTGTGAATGTTTCAGATACCTATATCATGTTAAAAGATAGATCGACGTGGCCTAAAGTTTCTGGAGCTAAGCGAACTTTTGAAGAATTAACATCTGCTATTGTTGCTAAACTTGAAAAAGAACTTCCAGGTCAAACTTATCTAGCGTCACAGCCCATTCAAATGCGTTTCAATGAACTTTTAGAGGGAACTCGTGCTGATGTGGCTGTTAAAATATTTGGTCCTGATTTAGATAAATTAGTCGAGTATTCGAAAAAGACTCAAGAGGTTATTCAAAAAATTAAAGGGGCAGGGGATGTAGAGGTCGATCTAGCCGGAACATCTCCAGTTTTAAAAATTGAACCTATCGAGAAGAAACTCACTGCTTATAATGCTTCAGTGAGTGATGTGTTATCAACTATCTCAATTGCACTTGGCGGCCAAGAAGCTGGTTTTCTTTACGAATTTGAAAAGAAATTTCCAATTATCGTAAGACTACAAGATGAGTTGCGTTCAGATATTGAGGCCATTAAAGAACTGCCAGTGGGTGTTGGATCAAATACAACTGTGCCATTAAGCCAGCTTGCTCAAATCGGCTTTAAGGAAACTTACAGCTCAGTAAATCGCGAGAACTCTAATCGTAGAACCGCAGTACTTATCAACCTTCGCGGACGAGATACAGAGTCTTTTGTTAAAGAGGCGCAGGCTGCGGTTGAAAATGAAGTTAAGCTTCCAGAAGGATATTATTTTGAATGGGGCGGAAATTTCAAAAACTTAGAACAAGCTAGATCAAGATTGTTAATCTTAGCTCCAGTGGCATTAGTTCTTGTACTTATGATGATCTATGCCGCGTTTGGTAGTATCCCGCAAACACTTTTAATTTTTGGATGTATTCCAATGGCCCTAGTCGGTGGTGTTATTGGGTTAATCTTAAATGGATTGCCTTTCAGTATTTCTGCGGGAATTGGCTTCATTGCACTTTCGGGAATTGCTGTATTGAACGGTGTCGTTCTGGTGAATTTCTTTAATCAGCTTAAGGCAGAAGGGAAATCCGGCAAGGATTTAGTACTGTCTGGAACTTTAATTAGATTGCGACCTGTATTGATGACGGCGTTAGTTGCCATCTTTGGATTTATTCCGATGATGTTATCGACAAGCATTGGTGCAGAAGTACAAAAGCCTTTAGCATCGGTTGTTATCGGCGGAATTATTTCTTCAACAATTTTAACACTCATTGTTTTGCCGATTATGTATGCGCGTTTTGAAAAACATATGAAAGGTAAAGTTGCACATTAAATTTTTACAACAAATTGGGGCTGCTTAGGTTGGAGAAGTATGACTTAATTCCCCAATGACGTAATTTAATTTGAATCTTAAGCAGCCCATCTTATAAAAGTTTTCTATATTGACTGTTGGTCATAACAACGTAAAAATATAACTATCAAATTGTAAACGAACTATGAAAAAAACTTTCTTCTTATTTACTTTTTTAATTTATCTTTTTAGCATAGTCGCTGAGGCGGGCGTGTTTAGTTCGCATTCTGAGACTGAAAAAGCTAATTATGGTGTATCTTATAAAGTAGAAAAGAAAGAGACTCAGCAGTTAGTAAATAATTGTTCAGATTTAGCTGGTGGTTCTTGTCCCGACACTAATTGTCACGTAGGCCATTGTCATCATACATCGACGCTAGGCCAATTATCTCTTAATCCAAATTTAAATAAATTAAGTAAATACAACTCATGTGTATTTACTATTCCGCTGAACCCATATCTAGATGGTCTTAAGCGTCCACCTCGAATTTCTTAATTACAGATCTATCTTAAACACAAAATAATCATATTTTTTAAAAAATAGGTCGGCCTGCGTTTGTGCAGTTCGATCGCTAACAACAAAAAACAGAATAACAGGAGAATACTTTATGAAGTATATTTACTTTACAGCGATAGCTTTATCTTTTTTTAGCTGCGCATCAACAAACATTAGCAAAAATGCTAATGGAAGAGCAATTTTAACAGGTGAGATCACTGATGATCAATCTACGCATGATACGAGACATCAGCATGAACTTAAATTTACAGACCAAGCAACAGGTCAAGTTTTTAATATAGTCGACAGTCCCGAATTAGTTAAGCTTCATGAATCAGGCAAAAACTATTTAATCCAAGCAGATGTAGCTCAAACATCTAAATTTTTATTTTGGGGCGGCAATCTTGTTGTTAAAAATTTCAATGTAATTAAAGAGACAAGTGAAGAAATCCCTCACCAACAAATCAATGAGACGCCAAGAAAACCAAGCAATATGCGTCGAGTTGGTAAAGAACGCAATTAATTACAATTTAAAACAACAACCTAAATAAAAGAGAAAAAAATGAAAGCAATGAAACTATCAATCGTCCTACTTGTAGCGTTCTGTGAAGTGAGTGCTTACGCTCAAACTTCGACAGCGACTGCTCCAGCTACCACGACAACAGTTGCAGCAGCACCTGTAGCTGAAGCTCCTGCAAATACGAGTACCGCAACCGTAGGTGCTACTCCAGCTGCAAGTGCGCTATCAATTAATTATTCTAATTATTTGAATGGGCCAGCATTAGCTGAGCCTGCAAATGGAATGTCGATTAACCACTATTTCACAACGAAATATAAATTTAAAAATAAGTGGGCAACTTCTTTTACGCTTAGACCGGATACAAACCATCAAAATGGTGAAGAAAAGACAACAGTAATGGCTGATCCTTACCTTCGCGTTGATTATCCTACACTATACGAAACTCAAGATGGCTTAAAAGTTACAGGAAACTTTAACTACTTCGTGCCATCAAGTGAAGCTTCTAAAGGAAAGAAATCAGATGGTTCAATTACGACTAGATTTATTGTTGCAAAAGATATTGCAGCATGGAGCTTGTCATATTTGCTAATTCCAAGATTGTACATGTGGAAAGAAAAAGTAGACGGGCAAACGATTTTTTCTCAAGTTCATTACTTATCTGCTTCGTACAATTTATCAGACTTCGCATCTCTTGATATAGGTGTAGCTCCGGAGTGGAGACAAAAAAGAAATGCGAAAACTGCTTTCAATGATCTTCCCGCGTACCCAGGGGCGACTTTTAATTTTACAAAGAAACTTAGTTTTTCCCCTTACGTTGAAGTTCCTTTGCTAAAAGCTGAACAGAAGAACTCTTCTGTCGGTGCTTCCGTAAGTTATAAATTGCTGTAACAATTCTTCATAGATTTTTACAGTGATTATGGCGCAGCTAAAGTTTCTTAGCTGCGTCTTTTTTTCCTAGACCTTGTTTTGAGCTTCAACGCTAGACTATTTCTAGTCTTATTTTTGTATAACCTAAGGCTGTGTTTTCATTCTTATAAGTTGCTACACATTTAATCAGTTTTAAACTTAAGAGTATGAGCAAAAAATTATTCTTTATTGTAGCCGCTGCTTTTTTAACTCTAAACTCTCAGCAAGCATCGGCAATGTCACGAGGCAGACCTGTTCCTGAGTCATACGTAGAAGGCGATATCATTTTTATTCAAAGTCAAACGCAGCAAGCTGCTGCTCTAAGAGAGGCCACTGAATCCCTTTGGACTCATGTAGGCATCTTGGTTAAGAAAAACTCACAGTGGCACGTTGCAGAGGCTATAGGGCCTTTAAAAACCACACCAATAAACGATTTTATTAATCGAAGTAAGAATAAAGCTTTTAAAGTTTATAGATATAAACATTTTGACCCAGCAACTATGCTTAAGCCCTTGTATGCGGCCTTACCAAAATACAATAAGCCATATGATATATATTTTGAATTTTCTGAAGAGCGAATTTACTGCAGCGAACTGACATACCATGTTTTTAAAGACATTACCGGATTTGAAATGGGTCGTGTGCAGAAAATGAAAGAAATGCGTCTTGATGGCCCTTATGTTCAAGCTCTTATTCAAAAACGCTTAACTGATACAGGGCGAGAGTTAAATCCAGAGGAACCTATCATCACGCCTGTAAGCCAGATGCTTGACGAAAATATGGAACTAATTCAAAGCTCAAACTAAAGCTCAAAACTCGGAATTGGTGATGAAGTCAGTTGTTGCGCCATTAAACTCTTTTCAGAATTAATGAAGTCTCGACGGCTATCATTCCGCCAATAAGAGCGCCTATAAACCAAAGTAGGCCAATAGTAAGGGCGACTTGTGCTCCAGCTGCAATTAGCAAGCTTAAAGAAATCACAGCAAGTGAAATAGTTTGTAGTACTTTAGTTCTTTTCAGAGCGGTAACTTCTTCAATTGAAAGAAAATATCCAGATAAGAATAAGCTTGCGCCAACAAATAAAACTCCACAGCCAACCATACATGCATTATGACCGCCAGCACTCATCATCCAGCTATCTAATGATCTTTCAGTGTTGAATGGATTTAAGCCAAACTGATGGCAAATTGACAGCGATAAAAAGCTAATAACAGAATGAATGCCTAAAATCTTAAAGAAAATGATGATTGGACTTGGATTAACAAGTTTATAAAGGTTTGCTAAGATTCTTCTGTTTACTGATTCGGGGATAGGCGTTTTATCAGCGTTTAAGAACTCTTCATATTCTTGCAACCAATCCATGTTATTATTTTTCATGTCCATCTCCATTTAAAAAACTCTTTAAGTTTTTAATTCCTCGGCTAACAATTTTTCGAGCGTTATCAGGCGAAGTTTTTAAAGCAACAGAAATTGCCTCAAATGATTGTTCATCAATATATCTCATGTGCACAGCTTCTCGTTGTGGGTTTGGAAGTTGTTCAATCATTGGTTCAACTTCTATCGTCGAAAGTGCAACTAAAGGTGTGCCATCAACTAAACTTTCAATTTGACCATCATCAGTTAATACTTCAGACCGCTTTTTTAGAAAGTCTAATAACACCGAATTAGTCACCGAGAAAATCCAAGGCGGCACAGGTAACGAGGGATTATACAAATGCTTAGATTTATGTAATTTAACAAATGCTTCCTGACTCAGATCAGCTGCCGTTTGATCATTACGAACTCGTTTTAACAAAAAACCATAAACCTTGCTTGAATGCCTTTTAAACAATTCATCAAAAGCGGCGATCTCGCCGTTTTGATACAATAGCATAAGCTGTTCATCGGTCTTAAACTTCATCAAAGCCCTCAATAACTAATACGATTCACGTTTGAGAATTGTGACATAATTAAAAAAATATTTAAATTGTCACAAAACAGCTTTTTAAATCGTATTATGATCAAGAGGCACATATGAAATCTATTATATTAGCGATGGCACTATTGTTTAGTTTTGGGGCAGTGGCCCATCCAGTATCTTATAAAGATGCTACGGGTATAATGTCTTACAACAGTCCTGACATGAACGAGCTTTTAGTAACGTATTCATTTAACTTCAATTACGCAGCCGCAGTAACTTATTTGCGGGATTCCAAATCAGAATTTGCAATTCCTCGGTTTAACTATCTAATCAAACGCTGGAATAACCTAGACTCGCAAGGAAACATTTATCTGAGTGGTGGGCTTGGTAGTGAAAAATTTAACGATAAAAAATACGGTGTACGATTAGCGGAATTCATCGCGGATTGGGAAGATCGCCGATATTACACATACTTTGAACATTTAAATTTATCGCGCGATAATGACACAAATCCTATGTTGCCAAATCAAAGTTATAACCACACTAAAGTAAGATTAGGATACGCTCCGTTTTTAGCTGATTATAATGACTTAAACGTTTGGACAATTCTGCAGTTTGAAAAGCATAATGATGAAAAGCAAATTGAGGCTACACCCTTTCTACGCTTTTTTATGAAAAATGTATTGTGGGAAGTTGGAGCAGGATTTGATGGTTCGACTAAGTTTAACTTTATGGTTCATTTATAAAAAGGAAGATGTATGAAAAAATTAATTATGACACTATTCTTAGTATCAAGTATTGCTTACGCGAAAAAAGAAGCCACTAAACCAGTTGCTCAATCAATGGTAACATCAGTTGTGGCTTCATCGCCAGTGACCACAGTTAATCAAATAAAAGTTGGTGTTAAAGGTATGGTTTGTGCTTTTTGTGCCCAAGGTATTGAGAAGAAGTTTCTAGGCCAAAAAGAAGTCGCCAAAGTTGAGGTCAGCCTTGAAAACAAATTCGTCAAATTAACATTTAAAGACGGACAATCATTACCTAAAGAAAAAATCGCTGAAGTATTAAAAGAAGCTGGTTACGAAGCCGTTTTTGAATAGTGGGTGTATATGATAAAAGTAAAAGAGGGTATATTAAGTTATCTCACGCTTTTTACTTCAATGGGCATATTGATTTGTTGTGCATTGCCTGCTTTATTAGTCAGTTTAGGATTAGGAGCAGTGTTGGCGGGATTAGCATCCAAGTGGCCAAGCCTAATTTGGATTTCTGAGCATAAATTGCAAGTTTTTATTTTTGCCGGCGCAATGTTAGCGTTCAATGGCGCAATGATGTGGATGAACCGCAATGCGCCTTGTCCTATAGATCCAAAACTGCGTGATGCCTGTATTCGTGGACGTGCATTTAGTAAATGGATTTATATTTTTAGCGTTTTAATTTTTTTGGTCGGATTTTTTTTCGCATATCTTGCGCCAGCCATATTTTAGGAGATTTTATGAAAGTATTATTAATTGCAGCAATGTTAGTTTTTTCAAATTTTGCATTTGCAAAAGCAACAGAAATACAAAAAGTCATCAGTATTTCGGTGACAGATAAAGGATTTGAGCCTAGCTCGATCAATGTGGAACCGGGTGTGCCTGCTGTGCTCGAAGTGACTAGGACAACGGATGAAACCTGTTCAAAGCAAATTCAAATCCCCAGTAAAAACATCAAGCTAGATCTTCCGTTAAACAAAACCGTAAAGATTGATCTAGGCAAATTAGAAAAAGGCGAAATTCGCTTCGGCTGCGGCATGAACATGATGGACAGCGGAAAAATTTACATTAAGTAAGTTTTTAATGATTCATCGAAGAATGGTCCATTTGCGCATAGGCAAATTCTGTCAGTTTCAAAGCGAAAGCTATTGTAATTTGGAAAGATAAACCGCGCAATAATTGCCAATCTAGTGTGAAGCCATTTTAGAACAGCTATCGGTGCAAGTTCGACAAACTTTCACACAGGCTTGCATGGCTTCATCGTCTGGTCCAAAACTTCCACAAGATTGAGCACATGCATTACATACTTCTGCGCAAGTACGACAAAGGTCTGAATGAAATTGAATTTCTCGCCCCATCCATTGCGCACTCAAAGCACAAATATCTGCGCAAGCAATTAATGTTTTTAGATGAGAACTTTCAACGTGTTTGCCACCCATTGATAAGCAGTGATTAAGAGTCGTATTACAGATTTCGGCACATTCTAAACAGTTAGCTAAGCACTCTTGCATTGAAGCATCTTGTGCGCTTGATTGTTTTTTTGTGCTTTGTGATTCGGGTGAAGTTATCTGAGTCATTTTTCCTCCTAGGAATTTAGTTTTCAATCGTAATTGATTTGAAATTTACTAAGTTCATAGGAGCAATAGTTAGACCGCAAATGACTATTAAAGCGGAGCAAAAATTCCAATGGAGCCCATTACAACCATCGCCAAGTTTTCAAATATTGTAATATTTGAAAGGGGTATATTAAACCCAGCACCTAAGCATGCACACTGAAATTGGCTCTTACTTTTGATTTTTTGATAAACTCCGACTGTGGTAGTCGTAAGCACAAGAATTGTCATTGTGTTGGCGAAAAGCAAAAATTTGTCTGCAATAAACAAAAAGCCAAGCGTAAGTTCAATAAAAGGGTAGATCGCCCCATAAGACTTCCACTTCTTTGCTAATGGGTCATAGTTAGCAAATGCAGTCGCAAATGATTTTAAATCTAAAAATTTAAAGAACGATAGTCCAATAAAGAAACCTGCCATCAAATGATTCATGAACATATGTGCTGAAAAACTTCCAAGGTGAATCTGATATGCGACGCTGAAAATTAGAATGTATGCAAATACCACAAGCAACGGCTTGTAGGTTTGGTAAAATGATTTCGTCTCTGTCATTGAAGAACTGGTTTCAACATCATCATAAAAATCAGCTTTGTACTTAGGTAAATCAGCAATCGCTACTTTGACCTCGTTTAATGTAATCATTCGGTCAGAAATTATATCTGCTTTTTTTTCACTGAGACTTACGTTAACCCACGAAATTCCAGGAATTGCCTTTAAGCGCTGAGTAATTTTTTCTACGCATGAAGAGCATGTCATGCCCTCGATTTTATAAATAGAAGTGATTTTCTTAATATTAGTTTTAGTGATGGCTTCCATGATCTTCGCCTTTCATTTCAGTTGCTGATTTCGCTAAAGCTAACGGTAGTTCGTAAACTGCTTCTGATGCTTTGACTGAGCTTCTTTCGGCAGTAATATTCAACGTGCCTTTTGTAAGTTCAGCTTTAGTTGAATCGCAGATGAAATGATCTCTCTTTGCTATACAATTAAGATCTTTTTTGCTGCCATTGTTAAGTGAAGCTGTGACTTTAGAATTTTTAACTGTTGGATTTTTAAATTTAATATCTAAAAGGTAAACTTTAAGTTTACCGTCTTTTTCAGGTACAACTTCGGTATGAAACCCCGCGGGCATTTTCAAATAGCCACCATTTGGACCAAGTTTGTCCTCGCCATGAGCAAAAGTTTTAAGAGAAGCTGTTAGTAATAATAAAGTTAATATAGATTTCATTTTTATTCCTATTTGTAGTTATTAAGTTGTACTTGAACTAATTCGAGTTCTTTTTGGATTTCAATTTTCTTCTTTTTCGAATCAAAAAATCGTTCTGTAGCGCCCACGAGGTCAGGTGAATTTTTCACGCCACGTTTATATTCATCTAGTGTTAAATTATAATACTTTTCTGCAATCAATAGTTTTTTGTCTACAATTTGGTAAAGTTCCACCAGTTCACCTGCGCGAGATTTTAGTTGTTCAAATTGTGATTTGATATTTAAAACAATTTGATTCTTTTCATGCTCTTTGCTGGCTAGCGTAGCCACCGATGCTTTTCTTTTGTGGTAAGAGTCAAATCCAGAAAAGAGAGGAATTGTCACAAGTAGGGCAACCTCTGATTCGTTATACTTAACTTCATCTTCAGTTGGCGTTAAGCGGCCAAATGAATAACTAAGATCAACTCTAGGCAGAAAATCAGCTGTTACAGCTGACTTTTCAGATTGAGCAATCTCTTCTTCAATTTTCGCTTTTCGAACCAAAGGGTGATTAGAGTAGTCGGTTAGATTTAAATCTTTAGCTAAGTTTCCAGTAGAAGCGAAAGATAAGTTCGCAAGCTCGTTGTCTAAAATTTCTTGATTAAAAAGAGCATTTAACTTTTGGTGTGCCACATCATGTTCGCGAGCAATATTACGTCTTTGAATTTCTATTTCGCTTTCACGCAAATTGAATTCGTAGTTGTCGACTGGGCTAGTTAAACCAGCGTTAACTTTACGAGCTGCCATTTGCTTTTGCTTTTGTGTAACTGAGAATTCTTCATCAAGAATCTTCTCTGTTTGATGAAGTCCAATCATGGTCGTTAAAACTTCTGTTAGTTCTTCTTTTGCAGTATGCATTTTTAATTCGTAAGTAATGCGCGAAAGCTCTAACTTTTGATTTTGAATATCAAAAGTTGCACGATCTTTAAAACCCGAAAATAGATTAGCAGATCCTTGTAAGTATCCAACTTGGCCTTTTTCAACTTCATCATCAGTTTTGATTCTTGCTAATCCACCCACAGCATTTAGACTCGGTAAAAAAGCTGAATAAGTAGATTTTTTTAAGCTTTCTTGTGCGGAAATTTCTTTCTCTAAGGATTTTAATTCTTCATTCGACGAAATTAGTTTTTGTTCTAATTCTGCGCGAGTCTGGGCATGGGCTGAAATTGACCCAGCTAAAAGAATTAAAGTTGTGATAAACTTTGCGTGTCGCAAAAGGTGCATATTTGGTTTCCTATTTTTCAACTTGGAATTTGAAAGAATCTTTTTTGCCTTTATACTCAGTTGTTGCTATTACTTCGATTCGGTATCCGCTTTTAAAATCAATAGGAGCTGTATAAATGCCGTTCTTAAGTTCAATTTTCAAACTCTCGGCTTTGCCTTTAGGTAGCTTTCCAGTTCCAGAAATTTTAACTTCTGTTGCTAATAAATCAGAACCTTCATGGCTTGCTGGGTATAACTTTAATTCGTTTCCTGACACTACATACTCTAGATTGAATTCTTTTCCAGCCTTAACAGTGCCGCCATGATTAGCTTTAAGCGATCCTGGGGTTTGGTCATGACCTTCATGGGCGAATGCATTTAAAGTTGCAAATAAAATTGTGGCACAGATAATTTTTTTAAACATGTTTTTCTCCTTCGAATAAATCACCTTGATTCATTCGTTCTAAACTTTTTTCTGCCGATTTTTTTCCGAAATGAAAAAACACGGTAGGGGTAACAAAAATATCAAGTAGGGTTGAGCTTATAAGGCCACCCACAATAACTACTGCAACTGGATGCAGAATTTCTTTTCCAGGCTCGCCACCAGCAAATATAAGTGGTGTTAATCCAAGAATTGCAGTCAGAGCTGTCATTAAAACCGGAACGAGCCGTTCTAATGAGCCACGAATAACCATTTCTTTAGTGAATTTTTCGTTTTCATGTTGCAGCAAGTGAAGATAGTGCGAAATCATCATGATGCCGTTTCGCGAGGCGATTCCACACAGCGTAACGAAAGCTACAAGGCTAGCGATTGAGATTGTTTTATCCGTTAAATAAATACCGATAATCCCGCCAATAAAAGCCATTGGAATATTCAACATAACTTGTATAGAAATAAAAGTAGATTTAAAATGTGCATATAGGACTAAAAATATTCCTGCAATGGCAATCAATCCTAAGACAATCATTAGCTTAGCAGCCTTTTGCTGACTTTCGAATTGTCCGCCGTAAGTAATGAAATAGGCTTCCGGAAGTTCAACTTTTTGTTTTATTCTAGTTTGAATTTCTTTAACTAAGCTATCTAAGTCACGACCTGATGAATTGGCTTGTACGACTATTCGTCGTTGGGCATTTTCACGATTAATAATATTTGGCCCTGTCGATTCATAAACATCGGCCACTTTTTCAATCGTGATTTTAGTGCCATCAGGCATGGTTTTAATAGCTGTGGATTTAATTAGGTCTAAATCAGTTCGTGATTTTTCATCAAATCTCATCATTAGATCTATACTTTTTTGACCTTCTAGAATTTGTCCCACAACTTCGCCTTGTAATGCTTTTTCTAAAAGTTCTGAAAGTTCTCCAACCACGATTCCATATTTTAAAGCTTCGTCACGCAACAATTGGATTTTAACTTGCGGAATTAGAACTTGCTGCTCGATTTGAAGATCAGTAAGCCCGGCCGTACCTTCTAGTGCTTTTAGAATTTCGGATGATTTTGAACGTAAAATAGTTAGATCGGGGCCAAAAACTTTAATAGCAATTTGAGCACGTACTCCAGAAAGTAAATGATCTAGGCGATGTGAAATCGGCTGGCCAATATTAACAAACACATTTTCAATCGAAGCCAGATTCTTTCTGATTTCTTCAAGAACGATTTCGCGAGGTCTGCCGTTTTCTTTAAAATCAACGTCAATTTCTGAAGAATGAACACCTTCAGCATGTTCGTCTTGCTCGGCGCGACCAGTACGACGCGAAACAGACTTTACCTCTGGAGTTTTTAAAATAAGTTCTTCAGCTTTAAATCCGAGTTTATTAGATTCATCTAACGATATACCAGGTTGTGCCATCATTGAGATGGTCGCAGTACCTTCATTAAATTTAGGTAAAAAGTCTCGACCCATTTGTGTTGCAACACCTAAAGCTAGCAAAAATAAAGAAGCCGTAATTCCCATTACAATTCGCGGGTGTTTCATAGCTTTATGTAATAGCTTTGTGTCTAAAATTTTTAGACTTGTAACTAACCAGCCTTCTTTGTGCTCAAGTAAACTTTTATTATTTAATAAGTAAGAGCAAAGAGCTGGAGTCACAGTTAAGGAAATGATCATAGAGGCTAAAAGTGAAACAATGTATGCGATGCCTAATGGAACAAATAACTTACCTTCGATTCCACCCATTGTGAAAAGTGGGATAAAGACCAGGCAAACAATTATAGTAGCAATAACAATTGAGTTTCTTACTTCGCTAGAAGCTTGGTAGATAACTTTCAATGTATTCTTAGGCGCTGCTGATAACTTATTTTCGCGTAGTCTTCTAAATACATTTTCAACATCGACAATTGCATCATCGACTAGTTCACCAATGGCAATAGCAAGACCCCCTAAGGTCATCGTGTTTACAGAGAGTCCGAAAAAGTGGAACACAACAGCCGTCAAAACAAAGCTTAGAGGGATCGCGGTCATCGTAATGACGGTTGTGCGTAAATTCATTAAAAATAAAAATAAAACAATTAAAACTAATATGACGCCGTCACGAAGAGCTTCTTTGACATTCTCAATTGAGGATTCAATAAAATGAGCTTGCTTGAATAGATTCGCATTTAGTTCAACCTTGGCGGGTAGAGAAGGAGCAAGTTCTGCCAAAGCTTTTTCTATTTCGTGAGTAAGATCAATAGTGCTAGCTCCAGGCTGTTTCTGCACGCTAATGATCACGCCGCTTTTAGCATTTACGCTGGCTTCGCCACGCATTGTTTGAGGGGCTTCACGAACTTCGCCAATATCTTGAACGGTCACCGGACGACCTAGATGAAAACCAACAACAGAATCTAAGATTTCTTCTTTGTTGCGGATAGCTCCAATAACACGAATTAAAGATTCGTTTTTTTCGATATTTATAAAGCCGCCTGTCGAGTTCAGGCTGACTTTTGAAAGATTGCGTTCAATGTCTTCTATTGAAAGTTGTAGCTTTTGAATTTTTTCTGCTGAAAGCAATATTTGGTACTGTCTAACGCCGCCACCGATCGAGATGACTTGAGCAATTCCTGGAATACTTAATAGACGCGGTCTTATTGTCCAATCAGCTAGGGTTCTAAGATCCATAGGTTTCATATTTGGATCTTGCGAAGTTAACCCAATAAGTTGAATTTCTCCCATGATAGAAGAAATTGGTCCCATAATTGGAGTTATGTTTTTAGGAAGTTTTTCTTGTGCGAGTGATAGTTTTTCTTGAACAAGTTGGCGATTTCTAAAAATGTCTGTTCCCCATGCGAACTCGATATAAACAATACTTAATCCTACACCTGAATTTGACCGAACTCTTTCAACACCTGGTAATCCATTTAGTGCAGTTTCAAGAGGGAAGGTGACAAGTGTTTCGACTTCTTCCGGCGCAAGACCTGAAGCTTCGGTCATCACGGTGACTGTTGGTCTATTTAGGTCTGGGAAAACGTCAACTGGCAGATGCATGGCGATCCAGCCGCCATAAGATACAAGTAGTGCCGCGAAGGCGATAACTAACAGTCGATGAGAGAGAGAGAACTTAATAATACGATCTAACATTTCGAACTACCTTCTTCTCTTCTACTACGATTTGAAATCGCCTTTTGTGACAAATAATATAATTATTTTTTTAAAACGGTTACAGACATCGGAACAGTTTTAAGAACGCCACCGTCGATAACTTGAACCCAGATGCGATAGTCGCCTTCTGTTGGGAATGTAACGTGTATCATTCCTGTATTGCTGTTAGCTCCATCCATAGGGTGAGCATGAATAAGATCATCACCATCTGGCGAAACTGCAATAATGTGAGCGTTAGCTCCAAGATATTGTGTTACATCTGGTTGAGTGCCATCGTTGCGACTAACAGTGTAAGTTAGCATCGCCATCTTGCCTGCTTTTAGTTTTTCTTTAGATAGTTCTACTACTGTGTTGCCAACGCTAGCTTTTCTAAGATTTCCTAAGGCTACAACCGGCAATGCTGGTTTGCCACCAACAACGCTAACGCGGTAAGAAGCTGAAAATTCTGTTCCATCTAATAGTATGCCTTGCGCCCAGATGTAGTAAGAGCCATTAGTTGTTAAATTTAATTCTGATTTCCAAACTTGGCCATCAAATGTTGGGTGAACATGATTGAACTCATTTAATGATCCATCATAAACAACTAAGTGCAATTTTTTTGTATGTGATTCGTTAAGATCCAAATCAGCAACAGATTTTTTTGTGTCTTCATCATAAAGTTGAAAAGAAAATTCAGTGTTTTCAGTAGCAGTTAAGGCGCCTTGTGTTTCGGCTTCAATAGAGATGCGGTCATCGCCATGTGCAAAGCCTACGTTAGTTGAAAAGATAGTAGCGATAGCTGCAATTGCAGTAAGGCATTTTAATAGTGGGTTCATTTGATTCTCCTGTTTGGAATTAGCCTATATCTAAAATACCCTACGGGGGTATGCAAGTAAATAATTTGACGCACATGAGTATTGAAAGACCTTTGTATATAGCTAAATTTAGGCCTTAATCGACTAGTTGACAGATACCCTACAGGGGTATAGTTATGTCTAAATCACGGAGGCTATAGTGCAGGAAACCATCAAAGAAAAAAGCAACAATAAGAAATCGCACGTCCATGGAGCGCATGATCACTCAGGTGAATTGCGTCGTTTAAGTCGTATTAAAGGACAAGTTGAAGGAATCGAACGCATGATTAACGAACATAGATATTGTCCGGAAATCGTTCATCAAATAAAGGCCGTTAGATCAGCCTTAAAGAGTGTTGAAATTTCAATTATCGAAGGGCACATGAAGCACTGTGTGAAAGCAGCTGTAGCCAGTCGTAACAATGATGTTATTCAAGAAAAAATGGAAGAAATTCTGAAGTTATTAAAAGGACAAGGATAATGAAAAAATTAATGTTAGCTATCTTGTTTGTACTGCCTTTGCTGGTATCGGCAGATCACTTACCAATTCCGGGAAAAAAACCACCGGGACCAGACTTTTACCGCGATCTAACTTATAAGATACGTAGTAAAGTAGAATTTGAAATCCCATTCCCTGGAGTAAAGTCGACAGTTAACTATTCTTTAACTTGGGATACTCCTGCCTACGAAATTCCAATGATAGGTGATTATCATTGGAATGGAGATAAAGATCCACACTTCTACAGAATGTTTTATGATCGTATTTTCACTAAAGCTGGTTCATACATTGAGATCAATGGAGAAAAGCTTCCACTAACTTGTGTTTTTGTTGACGGCCAAGATAATCGCTTTGCTGGCGGCAACCCAACGCCGTTACTTCCTGATTTTGTTTTAAAAATTTATTTCGTAGCCAATGATTTTAGCTGCCAAGGCCCAATTAAGCCAGGTTGGCCAACTACAGGTGGTAAAGAGCAAAACTGGGATACATACATTTATTATGAAATTCGCGATCCGACAATCATGCTTCCGACAGATGCGATTATTCGCTATCGCTGGAATGAGACCCATATGGTTCTTGTTGATCGAGGTAATTAATGAAATCAATTCTTAGTGTTCTAGCTAGTTTAAGTTTCTTAGTATTTACTAACACAGCTGTTGCAGGTCCAACTTGGTATCCGCAACCAGTTGAAGCCTATAAATTTGGGGAAATGTATCCAGATGAACAGGCTTTACTTTTTGCTTTCGATTATGGACATGCCCTTGTTTATGAGAGATTGCTTCATAACAGAGGAAAGATAACTGATCCGCAAGCTTTTGAAAAACAAATCTTGGCAGAGGTCATGGCAATTCTAAAAAATCCACCAACTGTTAAAGTTGATGAAGATGAAATTGCGCCAAAATATGTTTTCACTTTCCCAATGATGGTGGATGTATTTGATTGGTCACATTTGTTACACCAATATGTATTAGACGTATTGGCTTCGTCAAAAAACCGTGGGCCAGCGATGGATGCTCGTATTCAAGAACTTTTCGTTCAGTACAATGCCAACAAACGTATTGCGATTACCGATGTTTGTAAGACTATGTTATTTATGGATGGACATTATTTTTCTAAAGAATTTAGAAGAAAGTTTCCAAGTTTTAATTTGCTAATCTGGTCTTATCATTGGTTTCAAATTAAATTATACGAGGCTTTGATGAAGCCCTCATTATTAGAAAGAGATGCAGCAGTTAAACAAGTCACAGCGGAGTTTTGGGAATTGATCAGCGATCTACCAGACTCAGCTTATTTTGACATGATGCCTGAAACAAAAACTGAAGCGCCAACTTTTTTCAAAAAGTTTTCAAAAATTTCGGCATCGTTTGATAACAATCACATGTTGCATGACATTGTGTCAGATATTTTAACTTCGCCGAAAGTTCTAGAACAAGATATGCGAATGGTTGGCATAACCTATGCACAAATGGCGATGGACCCAGAAGCATTCAAATCAAATAACTGTCAATAAACGGAGAAAAAATGAAATCAAAATTATTAGCGTTAGCGATCGGAATTTTAGCTGCATCTCAAATGACATTTGCTCAAGAAGCTGCACCAGGAATCGTTAAAGCAAAAGCAGCTGAATTGACGGCGCACAGAGTAGATCGTTTAGTTAGTTTGAATAAAATCGACAGTTCATTTTTAACTAAAGCAGCAAAAATGGAAGTCACAGTTGTTCAAAATCAAGCACCTGCTTATTACAAAGTTCGTGTTTCGCAAACGCAGCCAGCTTCTGGCGAAGCATTACAAATGGATGTAGTGTATGACGGCAATGGCAAACCTTTATCATATACAGTACTTCCTGGAGGCAGTGCAGGTCCCGACGAAGGTTGGACGGGCGTTGATGCTATAACCTTAATGGAAAATGGTCTTCACTATGTTTTAGAAAACGGGGAAAAAGACGCCAATGTAAGACCGTTCTATACCGCTTTGACCACGATCACTTTAACTAAAGGGCAGTTAAACGGTAAAACTATTGCACGTACTCAAATGAAATCTTCTGAAAATGCATTAACACTTAACGTGTATGTTAATTTAGATGGATCATTCGTTTCTTCAGAAATCATAAAATAATTATGAAGCTAAGCTTGTTTGTAATTTTCTTTCTACTTTTTTCAGGATGCCGTTACTCAAGAGTAACTATTCCAAATAATTTAGATTTAAATGAGCAGATGAGCTTACCGGCTGAAGAAAAAGTAAAACTTTCTTTTAATTTATTAAATCAATCCGTTTTTATTCCAAAATGTGTAAGCTGTCATGGAACTAGTGGCGGTGTTAATTTAGAATCATATCCTGAAATAATTAAGAATTTGCGTGATATAAAAAGTTCAGTTTTTATGGTGCAAACAATGCCAAAGAAAGATCTCTTGTCGGATGATCAAAAAAGATTGCTTTGGAACTGGATAGAAATCGGAGCGCCACTTAACGCGCAAAAGCCTGGTTCTGAACCACCACCACCAGAGCCAATTCAAGCAACATATGAATCAATTAATAAGAATATTTTTATTCCGAAATGTGTAACTTGCCATTCAGCGGGTAATTCGGCTTGGCAGGTTTTATTATCACGCCAGGAATTGTTAGATTCTCCTTTGGAACTGGCTCTGCCAGGAAATCCTGATGAGTCTGGATTAGTGATAGCTGTCGAGCGCACAGATAAAAAAAGGATGCCACCAGAAAAAGACGGGTATTCCGCTTTGAAGGATGATGAGAAGGCTGCAATTAGGGCGTGGATCGAAGCGGGGGCTCAATAATGGATTTGTTCATAGCTTTTATCTTTGTTGTGGCTGGTGTTGCCTCTATCGCTGGCCTTAAGTATGCATTCGGTAAAATTTTTTCAAAAAATAAAAATAGCTGCTGTAAATATTTGTCACAAAAAGAAGTTGTCGCTCGTAGTACCTTATAGAAAGGGGATGATACCTAGATGGTATCAGCCAAACTATGAAAAAAACAATTATCGCTTTAATTTTGGGGTTATCTGTTTCTGCTTTTTCTAAAGAGACAAGAGACGCAGGTTTTTTTATCGAAAATCAAATTGCAAGACGTGAGGCAGCTAAGGAAGTTTCTAAGCAACCAGTTCAAGAATCTCCGCACTGTTACCAGAAAGATGAATCAACTAAAGGCTGTTAGGCTATTTCAGCCATAAATTTTGTGCTAGAAAATTTAAAACCTGGGTTTTAATTTTATCTCTAGTTTCTCTTACGTTCTGTAAGGATTGGCCTTTCGGATCTTGAAAAGGCCAATCAAGAATTTTTAATCCCGGTATATAAGGGCAATTTTCTTTGCACCCCATGGTGATAAGGTATTCTGCATCTTTAGCTAGTTCCGCAGTTAATAATTTGGGATGCGCCTCATTCAATGAAATTTCAATTTCACTCATCACAGTTTTTACTTCAGGGTGAACTTGCAAAGCAGGTTGTGTACCAGCAGATATTGCTTTGGCTTTGGTGGGATGTGCATATTTATTAAAAAATGCCGCTGCCATCTGTGATCTTCCGGCATTGTGAACACAAGCAAAAATTACTATTTGCATTGAGCTACTCCAATTGTTTTTCTATAAAATACTTCTGCCAGCACAGTACCTATTAACTGAAAAATGATAAACTGAATTGTAGCTGAGTAATTAATGCCAGCGAAAGTGTTTGTAAAAGTTCTTGCAATAGTAATTGCAGGGTTTGCGAAGGAAGTTGAAGACGTAAACCAATATGCAGATGCTATGTAAGCTGCAACTGCAAAAGGAGTAAGGTTTTTGTGACTATGACTAACGAATCGAATTGTCGTAATGAGACCAAAAGTAGCAACAAACTCACTGAAGTATAATGAGAATTGATTTCGCTCTTTAGTGGAAATTTCAAAAATTTGATGACCGAACATGATATGTGTTATCCAAACTCCAATTAACATTCCAAGAATTTGAAAAATAATATAGTTGAGGGCCTCTTTCGCTATTAGAGATTTATCGAAATAGGACACCAATGTAACAGCAGGGTTGAAGTGTGCTCCTGAAATTGGTCCAAAGGCTAAAATAATGACGATAAGTCCAAACCCAGTAGCTAGAGAATTTGCTAGAAGTGCCACGGCTACGTTTCCATTCGAAAGCTGTTCGCCCATGATACCAGAGCCAATAACGATCATCGCTAAGAATAAAGAGCCTGCAAATTCAACTAAGTATTTTGGTGAAGTCATATTGCGAATATATATTTAGGTTTAGAAAAAGTTAAATCAAGAATATGTGAGGCTCCAATAGTAAAAAACCCGCATTTCTGTCCCATAGCCTCCTTTTCGGGCAAGATTCTAATCGAATTAGTTGCCCTCTGATTTCAATCATCACCAGATGGCATAGCCACTGCTATTACCAAGTGAGTTCGCGACGGCAACAACTCAGTCAGAGGCTGAGACTGTTTTGACTCGGCAATGGGACATTTTGCAAGCCAAAGGGGTCAGTATGGATTTAGAGCAGAGCCAGCAACATCGGCATCATCATGTTGTTCAGATGGAAAAAAAAACGAGTACAAGCAGTACGAAGAACTCGTCTCAACATCATGACCATCATGCTCACATGGTCGAAGATTTTCGTAGACGATTCTGGATATCACTTGTTCTGACCGTACCAATTTTAATGTTATCTCCTATGATTCAAGAGTTTGTTGGCCTTGGCGAAAGTTTACGATTCTCAAGAGATCAATATTTACTGTGGGCTTTTTCTTCTATAGTTTTCTTTTATGGTGGTTGGCCTTTTTTAAAAGGAATTGCGCAAGAATTAAAAAATAAAAAACCAGGCATGATGACTTTGATCGCGATTGCGATTAGCACCGCCTATATTTATTCGTCAGCTGTTGTCTTTGGCCTTTCAGGAATGGGATTTTTCTGGGAGCTGGCAACTCTTATAGACATCATGCTGGTCGGTCACTGGATCGAAATGAAGTCTGTCATGGGTGCATCACAAGCACTTGAAGCGTTAGCTAAACTTATGCCTTCCATAGCACATAAAATTGATAGCAAAGGAAATGTTCAAGATATTCCAATTGAGCAATTGATTAAAGGCGACCGAATTCTGACTCGGCCAGGTGAAAAAATTCCAGCAGATGGCTTGGTTATCGAAGGCGTATCTGCCGTGGATGAATCCATGCTGACTGGTGAATCTAAGCCGGTTTCAAAACTTACCGGAGCAACGGTGATCGGTGGCGCCGTCAATGGCGAAGGCTCATTGACGATTGAAGTTAAAAAAACTGGTGGTGATTCCTATCTAAATCAGGTCATCAAGCTGGTTCGAGAAGCCCAAGAAAGTAAATCTAAAACTCAGGATCTTGCCAATCGTGCTGCTGTCATTTTGACTTTTGTTGCCATCTTCGGTGGAGCTGTAACTTTAGCAGCATGGCTTTTTTCAGATCAGACTTTTGCATTTGCAATCGAACGAGCAGTCACAGTGATGGTGATTGCTTGCCCACACGCTTTGGGACTTGCAGTGCCGCTTGTCGTAGCCGTTTCAACAGCTATTGCTGCTAAGAATGGCCTACTAATACGTGATCGAGCTGCGTTTGAAAAATCTAGAAGTATTGATGCGGTCATTTTTGACAAAACCGGAACTCTCACTCAAGGAAAGTTTGGAGTTACTGATGTTTTGATCTTTGATGCACAAGTCACCGAGGACGTTCTTCTCAATTTTGCCGCAGCCGTAGAGTCTCACTCCGAGCACCCAATAGCTAAAGGAATTGTTTCATCGGCAAAAACGAAAATGGTCGTATCTGATTTTAAGTCCATTCCAGGAAAAGGTGCACAAGGACAAGTTCAGAATAGAAATGTAGCTGTCGTAAGCCCTGGGTATTTACGTGAAAATAAAATTCAGATATCAAGTCAACAAACTGAAATAGATAAATTATCCACTCAGGGAAAAACTGTTATTTACGTTCTATTTGATAGTAAACTTGTTGGTGCCGTAGCACTCGCTGATATTATCAGACCAGAGTCAAAACAAGCCATCGCAAGTTTGCAATCTCAAGGTATCAAATGCATGATGCTCACCGGAGACAATAAATTTGTTGCGAAATGGGTCGCTGAGCAAATCGGTCTTGATGAATATTTCGCCGAAGTGTTACCACACCAAAAATCAGCTAAAATCAAAGAAGTTCAGGCGCGAGGCCTGACCGTAGCAATGACTGGTGACGGGGTGAACGATGCTCCAGCTCTCGCTCAATCTGATGTTGGCATTGCTGTTGGTGCCGGTGCTGACGTTGCAATCGAAACTGCGGATATTATTCTTGTACGCAGCAATCCCATGGATGTTGTTGCCATAATCGGCCTTGCAAAAGCAACTTACAATAAAATGATTCAAAACCTCTGGTGGGCGACGGGCTACAACGTCATCGCAATACCTTTGGCAGCGGGAGTTCTTTATAAAATGGGAATTCTTTTAAGTCCTGCAGTTGGTGCCGTCTTCATGTCTTTGAGCACCGTGATCGTCGCCTTTAATGCAAAATCTTTGAAACTTAAAATAGAAAGTCAGACTAACAGTGTGCAAGGAGTCAGTAATGGCAGTACATGAACACATTGAGACGAATCAAAATCAAGATTCATGGTTAACTAGGCAGCGTTGGATCGGGTATGCAGCCCTTACGGCCATAGCCTATTACTTATTTACGGAACATCGACAACACGTCATCGCATATCTTCCATTTCTGTTTTTGGCAGCATGTCCACTAATGCATATGTTTATGCATCGTGGTCATCACCATCGTCATGATGATGCAAACCATGAGCAGCAGGAGAAAAAATCATGAATCATACAGAAGAATCAGCGTATGGCTTTTGGGGTATTGCTATTATCAACTCACTAATTTTTATTTGTTTTGCGTTTAGTTATTTTAAACCACAAACAAAAAGAGACTGGCGAACCTTCGGCACATTTTCAGCTTTTATTTTTGCCTTGTTTGCAGAAATGTACGGTTTTCCGCTTTCGATATATCTTCTATCTGGTTGGCTTTCTCAAAAATTCCCGCAGGTAGATTTTTTAACTCACGACAGTGGTCATTTGCTGCATACTTTACTTGGCTTAAAGGGAGATCCACATTTCGATGTACTTCATATTCTGAGTGGACTTCTAATTGTCGCAGGATTTCTGTTACTTTCAATGTCTTGGCAGGTTCTTTATAAAGCTCAACAACTTAAGAAGCTCGCCGTAGAAGGCCCCTATCAGTATATTCGGCACCCCCAGTATGTCGCTTTCGTGTTGGTGATGCTTGGGTTCCTATTCCAATGGCCGACACTAGTGACACTTATCATGTTCCCAATACTAGTATGGACTTATATTCGCCTTTCAATACGAGAAGAAAACGAGATGGAAAAAGAGTGGGGAGATTCCTATCGAAAGTACGCAAGCGAAACTCCAAGATTTTTTCCGAGCCTAGGAAAGTTAACCGGATCTTCGCAAGCCCACAGCAAAGCATGAGGACAAATTGAAAAACAAAACAAGTCACAGACTTATCGTGAGGATAAAATGGAACTACAATTCTTAGGGGCGGCAGGAACTGTTACGGGGTCAAAGTATTTGCTGACAAATAAAGGTCAAAGAATTCTCATCGACTGTGGTCTTTTCCAAGGCCTTAAAGCACTGAGGTTGAAAAACTGGGAAAAGTTTCCGGTAAATCCCGCTGAGATCAGTTCAATTCTGCTCACTCATGCGCATATCGATCATTCGGGGTATATTCCTCGCCTCGTTAAAGAAGGATTCAAAGGGAAAATTTATTGTACGCCTGCAACAAAAGATTTATGTGCCATTCTTCTGGCTGATTCAGGTCATCTCATGGAAGAAGAGGCAGAATATTTGAACAGGAAAAAGAAAACAAAGCATGAACCAGCACTTCCGCTTTTCACAGTTCGAGACGCCGAAGATTCTATGCAGTATTTCGAGACTATTCCATTCAACGAAAGAAAATCTTTAGGCACAAATTTTAGTTTTGAATTTCATTATGTCGGCCATATTTTAGGCGCTTCGTCGATCATCTTCGAAGCCGACGGTCGAAAAGTTGCTTTCACTGGCGATATTGGCAGGATGAATGATAAAATTTTCTATCCTCCCGAGCCTCTGCCTCAAATTAATTATTTGGTAACCGAATCTACCTACGGCAATCGTCTACATAACAAAACAGAGACATTAGACGAACTGGCTAACGCCATTAACGAAACATATAAAAGAAACGGTGTTATCATTATTCCAGCCTTTGCTGTGGGTCGTGCTCAAGCCATCTTGCATGATTTGTCGATTTTAAAAAAACAAAAAATCATTCCCGAATTTCCAATGTATCTCAATAGTCCGATGGCTACCAACGTCGGTAAGATATTTCATAAGTACAACAAACTTCACAGATTGTCTGAAGCTGAGTGCACTGAAACATGTGACGTTGTTAAGTACGTACAAACAGTTGAAGAATCAAAGGCATTGAATGAACGTAAGGGCCCAATGCTCATTATTTCTGCGAGTGGTATGCTAACCGGAGGACGCATCCTTCATCACCTTAAAGCATTTGCTCCGTACTCTCAAAATACCATCTTGCTGACAGGTTATCAGGCTGCAGGAACAAGGGGCGAAGCTTTAGTTAATGGGGCTGAAAAAATCAAGATTCACGGTGAGTACGTTCCCGTAAAAGCTCAAATTAAAGTTTTACCCAATATGTCTGCGCACGCAGACTATGAAGAAATGATTCAATGGTTTTCAGAATCTAAGATAAGTCCTCAAAAAGTATTTATCACACACGGGGAATCTTCGGCAGCTGATGAGTTCAGACGCCGATTGAATGAAAAATTCGGTTGGACATGCGCTGTGCCTGTTCAAGATGAAATCGCAAGACTGGAGTAGCGATGCAGAGTACACCTCAAAATTGTGAGAGACCCTGTCTTTGCAAAGAAAAACATATCACTCCACAGTTCGTCGTTTTGACGGGCGGACCTGGTGCAGGTAAGACGGCAGTTCTTGAATTCGTTCGCAAGGCCCTTTGTGAGCATATTGCTATTCTGCCTGAAGCGGCATCTATACTATTTGGCGGCGGATTCTGGCGATTAGATTCTCGTTCAGGGAAGATGGCAGCGCAAAGAGCAATTTACCATGTTCAGGAAGAAATGCAGAGACTAGTCCTTGAAGAAAGAAAATGGTCTATGGGTCTTTGCGACCGAGGAACGTTGGATGGCCTGGCTTATTGGCCAGAGGCGAATTCTGAATTTTATGATGTTTTGAATACAAATCTTGAAATGGAATTTAAAAAGTATAAGGCAGTAATTCATTTACGATCACCTACTTTAGAAAAAGGATACAATTACCAAAACCCAATTCGTGTGGAGTCTGCCGAGCTAGCTGCTAAGATAGATGAAAATATTCATGAAATTTGGAAAAATCATTCAAATTATTTTGTCATTGAAAGTACTGATGACTTTACCGCAAAACTTCAGCTAGCAACAAAGTGTATTCAGTCCCTTATTCCTGAGTGTTGTAAAAACAATCTCATAGAAATAGGTCGCTAATGGAACTGCTTAAGCGGGCAGATCTTCTATCATCAGTTGGCGCGGGTTTTTTAGGCGCAGGAATCGCCATTTCAATTCAAGATGCTTTGAAATCGCATGTAGGAGTTGTTTTATCGGTCGGCATTATTTCTCATGGAAGCGGGATGTATTTAAAACATCAAATAGAGAAAAGACAAAATTTTAAGCCTCAGCTTTGGGAAAATATTTTGTACTGGGGCTGTTGGGTCGCTCTAGTGTTACTACTGATTTATTTGATTCAGGGCTGGATGAAGTTATGAAATCAAAATACAATCTTTCATTTTATCTTCTTTGTCTTTTTGGATTTATCCTTACGTGTATTGGAATTTATTTTATAGTTTTTCGCCCTCAATTACTTCCTGAAGACATTCGGTTTATGGGCATAAATGAGGTTCAGGATCAGAGCTTCAGGAATCTTGCCTCACCGTGGTTGAAGCAAGTGTTTCGCGTACTTGGCGGATATATTATTACTTCAGGTGTACTCTTTATCTTTATAGCTTTTAAGTCGTTTCGAAAATTTGAAGTTTGGTCTTGGTTTACCGCACTATTCGCTGGAATAACTTCGATTGGCATTATGACAGCCATTAATTTCAAAATAGGATCTGACTTCAAGTGGTGGCTTTTATTGTTAAGCCTAATCTGGATCAGCTCATTAATATTAAACTTATATGAAAAAACTAACGATCAACACAACCAAGGAGAAAAATTATGAAAACAAGTAAACAAAATGCACTGGTGATAGCTATCGCATTAACAAGCTTCCTATTTTTTGGGACTGCTTATGCAGAGGATAAAACAACCACTACGCAGTCGCACGAAGAGCATAAGGCTGCGGGCGAAGGTGAAATGATGGACCATGGAAAAATGATGGACCATGGAAAAATGGGTTCTATGAATATGGACGGCATGAAGGGAATGATGCATGAATGCATGGAAATGCATAAAGATAGCAAGATGTGCAATCATCAGACAATGGAAAAATGCCAAGAAAAAATGGGTAAAGCTGAATGTAAAAAGATGATGAAACAAATGAAGAGCAAACACTGATCTGAACTTAAAAAGTAATTAATTTTTTAGTAGAGCATCTTTGGCTTAATTAGTTTTTAGATGCGCTGCTAACTTTTCAAAATTTAAGACTTTTTAAATTGCGCTTATAAATTGAATCTGGAACTAAAATTACTTTATCACCTGTAGACTTAAACACACCGTAGGCCAAGTCATTATCTGCGCTGACTACAAAAAGAAAAGTACTTAATTTCGCAATTTCTGCTGACTGAAGGCGGGCACTCTCGGCGATCGGCTTGCCCAGTAAAATAAAAGTAGAGTAACAATCCAATAACTTGCGTACATGAATACTGTGAACTGTGAAGGCTGCGCTCTATAACCTGTTATAATTTGAAAAATAGATCCGATAGCGGACTTTTCTGTTAGCAACCAAGATGAATCCCACATTTGATCTCGTCCTAATTGAATCCAGTCGAATTCGATGATTTTAGAAGAAATAGTTATCATCATGCTTCCGGCCGTAATGAAAAGTAAAATAGATGAAAAAGTGAAAAACGTTTTTTGTTTGAAGAAGCTAAATCCTTTTTGAAAAGCAAACCAAGTTAAGATTCCTAACATTAAACCTGCGCAAGACATCATTACGAACGTCCCAAGCTTGCCAGATTGAACTGATTCAGACAACATTCCATAAAGAAAAATAACTGTTTCAGATCCCTCGCGCCCAACAGCAATTGCGGTTAGTAATGCAAGACTGAAAAGATGACCTGTGTCGATCGCTTTTGAAGCCCCTGATTCAAGTTCCGATTTTAAATTTCGAGCGTGAATTCGCATCCAAATACACATTTGGGTAATTAACACCACAGCCAGAACCATCATTGCAAATTGAAACATTTCTAATGCAAATCCGCCGATTTCGCTTTCGATTTTATAAATGCCTAAAGCTAATAGCGCTGATAAGGCTAATCCCACGACGGCCCCAGCGCCGATAGCGCGAAAGGCGTATGGGTGAGCGTTTCTACGAACTAAAAAAGAATACAGAAGCCCTACAATTAATAGAGCTTCAAAAGATTCACGGTAGACAACAATAAGTGCATTGATCATAAATTCTCCGACAAATTAAACTAGTTTTATTCTGCAATCACTTCGCCTTTGGCGGTGCTTTGGTGAAACTCACCCATGAAAGGGTAAGAGCCTTTTTTTAAAGGCCCCAGTATTAGTTTCAGGGTTTTTTTAGGGCCCATTATTTTTTCAATACTTAATGTGCTGCTTTCGAATTCTTCGGAACCAGCGTCTTCATTTTTGACTTCAAGGCGAAATTTTTGATCTGCTTTCACTTTGATAATAGCAGGCTCGAATATGTGGTTTTTAATCGTTGTTTTGTAAAGTGGTAATTCTTCTTCGGCAAAACCTGTAACGGGCAGACATAGAGCGAATGCTAGGATAACCATTAAGCTAAGTTTCATAAACTCTCCAAATAAGTAATTAGTTTATTACGGTCATCGGCACTTAGGCCTTTGTATTTATTCTTTGCGACTTCGGCTTCGCCACCGTGCCAAAGGATCGCTTCTTCTAAATTTCTCGCGCGTCCATCATGTAAGAAGCGTGTGTGTTTATTGACTTTTTTTATCAGTCCAATACCCCATAAGGGTGCAGTACGCCATTCGCGGCCACTGGCTCGAAAATCCTGGCGGTTATCAGCTAAGCCTTCGCCCATATCATGAAGCAATAAGTCAGTATAAGGAAAAATTTCTTGGCCTCTTAATTCTTTGATCGGAAAGAAGTCAGCGGTGCGAAAATGGGGAACATGGCATTTGATACACGCTAAATCTTGCACCAAGCGTTGACCGCGAATTTCAATTTCATCTGCAACAATTCGTCGCTCAGGTACAGAAAGTAGTTGGGTGTATTTAGTAACTCGGTTCAAATCTTTATCTGACATTTCGGCAGTTTTTTTCTTAGGTGCATTTAAGCAAGCGATCTGAACACTTGGGCAATTAACTGCAGAGAAAATCGAAGTGTTAATTCCCATATCACCTAAAAATGCTCCGGCAGTTTGTTGCAAAAGAGTGGGCTGATTTGCTTTCCAACCAAAGCGGCCTATTGTCATTTTTTCTGCTCGTTGGTTCCAAACATAATTAGCTTTGCCTTTGATTCCATCCTGATCCGAATCATTTGAATCTACATTAGCCAAAATATCTTTATCTGAAATGGCTTCAAGTAAACCCAGGCCATACATAGCTTGGGCCACGCGGGGAGATATCATCACGTCTTTTGGTAGTTCGCCAAATGCTAATTCTTTAAAAGTAATTTCTGGCTTTACTAAAGTGTAAGGAGTGCCGTCATCGAAGGTGCCGTGTGATTCAATCCATTTGATCTGTGGTTTGGCTTCGGCGGGTACGTTTGAAATTCCAAAATTTTGAATCTGATCGCCATAATTTTCAACGGGATTAGGGCCGCCGTGGGGCCCTTCGCCAGGTTTACTTATTCTAAATAAGAGTGATCGAAATTCTTCGCCCACTTCTGGCGGACGCCCTCGTCCATCGCGATCATGGCAAGCAACGCAACTGCGTGCGATAAAAGTTGGCCCTAAGCCTTCAAGCGATTTTACAGAGGCCGGAAGTTCTATCCAGTTTTGGCGAAAAAAAGATTTTCCCACAAAAAAATCTTTGCGATCCTGAGCCGAAATATTCGTCATTGGTAAAGAAAATGCATCGATCGTTTCGGAACGAGTAGAGCCTTCGCCGCCAGGTTTTTTGGGGTTAGCCAATCCGCAAAGCGGAATCAACAGGGCACTGAAAAAAAGGAGTGTTAGTTTATTCATGCTGAACATTAAGCTCAATTGACCAAGGCTGAACAATGCGACTGATGATCTGCGCTTGTTTTTGTAAATGCAGAACAACGTTCATAAGGTGTTTACGATCTTTAGATTTTTTATCTAAAATAGCCGAATCCATAGAGCCCGTTACTTTTGACAAACCGACAGTGACGGCATCGAATTCTTTTGAAAGTTTTTGAGCTTGGACTTTATCCGCTTTTTCAAAAAGTTCTTTAAGCCCGCTTTCGTTATAAAGACTAACGATTCCATTTTGGTTGGCTTTTAGATCCTCGATACTAAAATCGCTGAAGCAATCTTGTTCGTGTTCTGGATCATTTTTTTCAAAAGCAACTGTGATACGTTCGCCAGCCATTTCATCAGCAGATAATGAAGTGATTCCAACTAAAATGCGACGTAAAATTTCTTGCGCTGGTTCTTTGTTCCATGCTTGCACATAAGTTGAATCTGGTTGCCATGCTTTAACTAAAGAATTTGAGTGATCAACCAGTAATTCACAAAGTGCAATCAGAGTTTGGCCTCTTCGTTTTTCGATATCGCCAACACCTGAGTAATCTTTAGTTGTGCGTTCGCCTGAATTTTTGGTTGAAAAATCTTGCCCCCAAAGTAGAAATTCGATGGCGTGATATCCAGTTGACACATTTCGTTCGCCATCTTTTTCATTAAGATCAATCAAAGATTGTTTGGTGATTGTTGGTAAAATCTTTTTGTTGTTAACGAATCCTGAATTGTTATTTTCTTTGATGTAATCAATATATTGTTCATCAATTGGCCAAGCATTTAGTAAACCTTCTGGTCCGCTGTCGGCTGCATCTATCGGCCCCCCATAGAATCGGAAAGATTCTGTAGGTGAATACGCAATTCGAGCTGCTTTCCAGGCTTGTTTCGCAGCCTGAAGATTTTCTTCCGTTGGATGTTTAACTAATTCGCGAGCTTTAGAAAGTAAATCCTGATTGCTGCTTAAAACCAATTCGTAATTTTTAAGGACATGTTGCTGATACTTTTGTTTAATTTCTTGCACTTCAGAATCAGAGATTTTGTAAACTGATTTTTTTGCGGTAGCTGCAAGGCATGTTGAAGTCGCAGTAAACGCAAGCATGGCTGCCATAAGAGTGTAGTGAAATAATGGCTTTTTCATGAATAGTCTCCTTAATAAAATACTAGGTAGCCATATCTTAAAAAGGAATAGAAAGGAATAAAAAGGAAAGGATTTCTCCACTTGCAAGTTAGTTGCAAATGAAAACCAAATGATAACTCATGTGAATTCATATTTAACTAAGCGTAAAGCGGGCCCTCATGGTTTGAAAATTCTACCCGTAACGTGCAAAACTGATCTTTCTAGATATAAAAATTAACGTTAAAAAGGTCAAATGGCAGATGTACAGGCTCTATGCGCAGTCTTGAACCTTTGGAGAACAGAGCGATGCTAGTTGAGAAACATCGTCAGGTGAACCTTTTGACTAATGATTTTTTGTAGATTTTTAATCTCTGCAGTGAAGGTTTGATCGGTGCTTAGTTTTTCGTTTTCCGAGGTGTTTTTTTAGAACGATAAAATATATGGGATTATAGTTATCGCGATAATATTATTTTCCTAGAATAATATTCGTTAGCAAAGGCCAGAACGACGCCTGCAACAATAACTACATCAGCACTATTTACAACTCCGGTTCTTAACGGAATTTGTATAATGCTAAGATCTAAAGTTTTACCAGTATCAAACAGCAGAAAATCGACTACGGCTCCATTTTTTCTAAAAATTCGGTCAATTAAATTTCCAGCACCGCCAGCTAATATAAATGAATAAGCATAAAGATTTAATTTAGAAACTTCATTTTTTAATAAATACCAAATCAAACTACCTAGTCCAAGAATTACTATCATTACGAAAAAAAATATACGTATTTCTCGTCCCCAGTTGCCGCCAAACCCCAAAAATGCACCAGTGTTTTCAGCGTAAACTAAAGTTAAAAATCCCCCAAGCCACGAAACGGATTCTTGACCTTTTAAATACTGAATTGCCAGATATTTAAAAATTTGATCTAAACCGACCAGAACGACTAAATTTATCCATATGATTTTTATTTTATTCATCTTTTTTATCACTGTCATTGGTTAGAAAGCATTTGGTAACATCCGGTAGTCTTTTGCTAAATATTCAAGTCGTCAATACTTTTAATTTAGATGAAAAGTATTGGACATACACTTGCGCAAGTGAGCAAGTGTATGTTACATGAATAATGATGAAAAAATTTTCTCCCGCACCTGCAGACGTATTTAAAGCGTTTTCTGATCAGACCCGCATTCGAATACTTCGGCTTTTGTCTCTGGCCAAGGATGAAATGTGTTCGTGTGAACTCGTTGATAGTCTTCTCGAGCCTGAGTACAAAATTTCAAGACATATTAAAATCTTAAAATCAGCTGGATTAATTACGGCGGTCAAAGACGGGAAGTGGGTCTACCATGGTCTTGTTGAAGATGAGTCTTATCAAAAATTACTACAACGGGTAGTGATTGAACTTCCCGATCAAGACGGAGTTTACAAGTCTGATTTCAAGAGGTTTAAAAAAAGAATAAAGTTACGAAATAAAGGGCGCTGCGTAATGGGTGCCCAATATCAAACAGTGCAAACTCAGGAAGCAGTATGAAGAAAAGTACTTTTGATGTTCCAAAAATGGATTGTCCTTCTGAAGAAAAATTAATTCGAATGGCCTTTGTTGGTCAGGACGAAGTTAAAAATTTAGAATTTGATCTCAAGAACCGAAAATTATCTGTGGTCCACATTAATTCCACCGGTGAAATTCTTTCTAAACTTGAACCCCTGAACTTTGGCGCAAAGCTTGAAAAGTCAGAAGAGATTGAACTTGATAGCGATGACGTTCTTCAAATAGCAAAAGACGTTGAAGCCAATCCAAATGAAGCAAAAGTGTTAAAACAAATGCTCGTAATTAATGCGTTGATGTTTGTTATTGAAATTCTAATAGGATTTATTGCACAATCAACGGGTCTTATTGCCGACGCAATGGATATGTTTGCCGACGCAACAGTTTATGGAATTAGTTTATACGCTGTCGGAAAGTCGATTCAACTGCAAAAAAAATCGGCTCGTCTCAGCGGGTATATGCAGATGGGTTTAGCTATCTTCGCTTTCATCGAAGTCGTCAGACGTTTTTATTTTGGTAGTGAACCTTTAGCACTTTACATGATGGGCATTTCAGTCGTTGCGCTGATCGCAAACGTTACGTGTTTAGTTTTAATTTCAAAGCAAAGAACTGGCACTGTTCATATGGAAGCGAGCTATATATTTTCAACAAATGATGTTATAGCAAACGTCGGCGTAATTATCGCTGGGGCGGCGGTTTACTTTACCAAGTCGCCGTATCCAGATTTAGTTATAGGATTAATCATTGCAATCGTCGTCTGTCGTGGCGCTTTTGCGATCCTAAAAATTTCTAAATAATTCGCTCAACTCTTTTTATTAAATAAGAAATCAATCTTCCATTAAGCGAGACAGTAACAATTGAACTTGAAAAATTAACTAAAGGTGAAATTCGTTTTTGGTTGCAGTATGAATAAGATGGATAGTGACAAGATATACGTGAATTAAGTCTATTTAGACGATCGAAGTACCAAGGCCAATAAAATTCCATTGATCATTCCAAATGGAAGCGCAGGACCTTCACACCCAACATTCAGAGGGATTTCGTATTTGCGAGCATAAGCTTGATAAGTAAGAAATGCGACTAAACAAATTAACTGGATTAAAATACATTGAGTAATTAATTTATAATTTACTCGGCTAGTTTCTTGTTCTCTAAAAAACGTTTTCGTATCATTAGTCGCAGTGAATTCTATTTCCATGACAGCAGATTATCATTCAACAAAAGCTGCAACAAGTCTGGTTTTCTTAACCTAAGAAATCTCAACTTTAAGCCATTTTTTTTGCATGAGAAAGTCCATGATCTGCTCTCTAATACTGTCTCTCGTAAGGCGAACACTTTCCAAAGATTGACCCTTTGGATCTTGAAACGGCCAATCGAGGATTTTCAAGTCAGGAATATAGGGGCAATTTTCTTTGCAACCCATTGTAATAAGATACGAAGCTTCTGTTGCCAATTCGACTGTTAAAAGTTTTGGTGAAGCATTAGCTAACGAAATTTCAATCTCATTCATAACGGCCTTTACTTCAGGATGCACTTGAGGAGCAGGCTGAGTACCTGCAGATATAGCTTTGGCTTTAGTTGGATCAGCGTATTTATTAAAAAATGCTGCTGCCATTTGTGATCTACCAGCGTTATGAATACAGGCAAAGATAACTATTTGCATTTAGCAGAATTACTGCGAATCTTGATGAATTTGTTCAATCGCATTGAAAAATATTTTAATTGAAACATTATCATTATGTGAAAGCATTCGGTGAAGTGTTTGTCGGGTAGTTCCGATTGCTTCGGCGAATTGATCTTGGCTTTTATATTTAACTGAATTTGAAATATACGAAGCGATAAGATCAGTCACAGAGGCCACGTCTCCGTCTTTCATATATTCTGCCATTTGCTCAAGAACGTATTGAGGCTGACCGAATTTTTGTTTCAAGCTTAATCGCTTTTCAGCAGCTGTAGGATTTTTAATTTTTAAAGCTGTATTTGGGCTCATTTTTTACCTCAGTCTTTTTTTACAATACTATCGTTAAATACCGAATAATTTTTCAAATTATCACGAGACTGTTGAATAGCTTTGTCTTGATCTCTGCCTTTACCACTGCCTAAAAGTAATAACGTTTTATTTCCATCGCTTTCAATCACAACAGCAAAATAAAGTCGAAGTCCGCTATTCCATTTTTTTTCATATAAGCCTTCACCTAAATCTTTTGCGCTGGTGATGACTCCGTCACTCGCAATTTTCTCTCGTGCAGCTACAACTTTGGGAAGAAGTGATCCATCTAAATTTTCTTCCCAATCGTTGTAACAACTATCTTCTTTAATTTCTTTTGGGACTTCCGCCGTAAAAGTATCCTTAGAAGACATATCGGACTCTATTAGTTCGATATGTAACAAATGTAACATATATATTGCATATATCAACTAAAAAGCACAATTTTTCAGCTAAGTAGAATATATGAGACTTGGTAAAACCCACTATTATGTTTGATTTGAGAGCTTTGTAATTAAGATTTGAAGATTTTAGTAAACATATACTCATGTCATTTTCCTTATTAATATTTATATCACAACGGACATAGTCAGCAATGAATAGCAGAATCTTTATGTTGGCTCTCCATACGCAACATTAACTAAGTAGGCTCTCGATTTAGGGTATTTCTTAACGACTGCACATTTACCCACACCAAGTGATTTAATAAGATTCGGATGGATATTAAATTCCTCCACTTCTCGTAACGATTTTCCGCCAGTAGGATGTTCAAATAGCCAGGTTCGTTCAACTGATAATGTTTCTTTCCATGCTTTTTTGGTGCCGCCCATTTTAGAAATAATCTCTGCGCTTTCTGGTCGTTTTTGGAGAAAAGCGTATAGGGTAGAGGTATTACCCATAAGCCGACCTGCAAACTCTGGACTGATTCGTTGCAAGTCGCAGATTTCTTGATGCGCAACTACAATGGACATTTTGCTACTTCGTGCGCGATCAAGAAAACCGATAAAGTCTTCTTGGGCTAAATCGGCAAATTCATCAATGATCACAGAAAAGGGGATGCGGTTAACTTTTTGAACCTCGGCATCTATGCGGCTTGAAACCATTTTTAAATCCTGCAGGATGAATTTACCAACTGTTTTCGCAGTCTCTCCGTAACGTCTAGAATCTAAAAAGATAAATACTAGCTTTTGCTTCTTAATACTTTCAAAAAGATTAATACCATTTTTTGACGGAGCGATTAGATCGCCAAAATCTGACAGAATTAAACTTTCTAACTGTGTTCGTAAACCTTGCAGTGATTTAAAGTTGTCATTGCTTTGTAAAAAATGAAAACAATCTTCAAACGATCTTTTAATAATACCAGTGTTGTCAGGTATCCTTTCATTCAAAGCAACAATAAAGTCCACGCTTTGAGTGCAACTTAATATTGTACCTAGGCTTACAGTTAAATTGATATTATCTCGTAACCAACAAAGGCCAATTAATAGCTTAAGTAGAAAGCTAGCGGACTGGTTTTTATAGAACTCTTCAGACCAATTAAGGGATAACATGATTTTATCTCTTAATTGCGTTGCTGATCCATTCTGAATTAAATTGTAGGCCGTAGACATGCCCATATCAGCTAAAGAAAAGAATTCGACATCGTTTAAACGATTAACTTCTTTAGCAAAGCCCAAAAACTTATCTATCGTATCAATGTCACCTTTAAGATCAATGAACAGTAAACCTTTGTTTTTTAAAATGCGATCTTTCACAATATGACTGATTAAAACCGTTTTTCCAAATCCACTAGCCCCAACAATGTGAACATGATGATTCAATTGTCCTTCAGTTAATTCTTCGCGCCTCCAAATTGAACCCGAGACTTTGCCAAGTTCGATTCGATCTTCTTTAGAAATTAAACCAAGGGATGTAATTTGATTAGCTATGTTCATAAATTAAACTCCCTGATTTGATAAAATTGAGTTATCAAAACGAACATCAAAGTATTGCTTATAAAGCTTAATTTCATTATCGAGCAAATCTCTAACAGACTCTTGTGTAACAATGAAAATCACCTTTTTGAAAATTGAAAGGCTATCTTTGTTCAATCTTAAACATTTAACATAGCTCTGGATTTTTTCGTGATAGCGTTTTTTGGCTTTACGACTAATTTCCAACTCAAAGGCGACCTTTTCGCCAGTCGGCGTTGTGTAGATCGCATCAGGTAAATAACTTTTATCTATGCTTGGGCATAATTCAGGAAACTGTGAAAGCGTTCGATCAGAAATCCATTTAGAACATTCATTCTGTTTTTCCATTTTAAGCCGCAAAGACAAAAGTAACTTATCGTGTTCAAAAGTATTAAAATTAATTGATTCGACTGGTCTTGTAGGAATAACAGTCGGGTAGCTTTTAATAAGTTCGTAGTAGCCTTTTTTAGTTCCAAGGTAATAGGCTTTACGCTCGTTGAATGAATAAATACGGTTTATGTAACCGCGTTTATAAATTTCAGTGATGCGTTCGCGAGCCCACCACATAGATTTACTTTCTGAGCCGTCTCGTAACGTTTTAAAAAACTTTTCGTATATATCTTCAATCGAAGCAAATTTCATTTCACAAACAAAAGAGATAATTTCGTAATCCCTGGAGGTTAATAAAATGACTTCATTATGTTTACTTTTCTTTGCTGAAAGTTGCTTTTCTTCAATATTTAATTCTAACTGCATAAAAATTCCTTTTAAATTGTCTGAATCAACATAGTTGCTTCAGGTTTTTGTATTTGGTTCCCTGCTCTCTCTTCCTAGAGTTCGCAAAAGTACCCGCCCTTATTCTTTTTAAATTTTGATTTTGGTTTGGTGAGTTATGCCTTCCTGACCACCTGCCCGAAACTTCGTGGAGGGCGGGTGGTCAGGAAGATAAGCAGAACGAACCAGACCTTAACTGCTTGGAATGTGTGTGATTGTTAGGGCGGGTACTTTTGCGAACTCACCCTAATAAATTGGGTGTTCACCTAGGTGTTTGAAAAATGACTTATTTTTCCAAACTTGTAACCTATTGAAATCAGATTTGATTTCAATAAATCACTCCCACCTAAATTACACCTAGAACACACCCATTGCGGTTATGTCTGGTTATGTTTTGTTATGTTTGGATGTTCTGAACCGTTTTAAGTATGCGAAAACACTCAGGAGAGGTTTCGCATACTTAGGTTATTTGTTTGATTTCCGAAGACAGAAAATTGGTAGTGAGAGGCGGAATTGAACCGCCGACCTGCTTTGAGTCAGAACTTTAAACTTCGTATCTTAATTTTTTGATACCAGGTTCTTCGGTTTCTATTTCGATAACCTTAATGTCTTTCATCTCTTTGACTTTATCAGAGTCAGTGTATGAAACCTTATAAAGAACTTCGGTAATACCGCATTGAAATAATAATCTCATGCAGACAACGCACGGTGAATGTGTGCAAACCACTGTACAGTCATCCATTGAAATTCCGTGGCGGGCACAGTTGGCGATAAGGTTTTGTTCAGCATGAACCATGTAGGGGTATTTATCGGGGCGTGTGTTTGGCAGCTCAGTGTCATTTGCTCCGCGAACGAAACCATTGAAACCCGTCGCAAGAATGGCTCCGGTTTTATTTGATACAAGCAGAGCTCCGACATGAGTTTCGGCATCATGAGATCTCTGAGCGACAACTTCGGCTAGGTTCATTAGATTGGCTACTTTAGATGGTCTCATATTAGTGGCTCTCATAGGCTCCTTAAAAACTAAAAAACCCACATTTCTGCAGGTTTAATATCTTCCCTAGAGGCTCATTTCCAGAAAGACTTACTTCAGGCGCACCCGTCGTACTATGTGTTTGTCTTGCGACAAAAGAAAAAATTGGTAGTGAGAGGCATTACTGCACCGCCTACCCAATTGCTGTACCATGCCATGGGTTTTGGGGTGAAATCAAGGCATTTCCAGCTGCCTACACAGGGGTTACGCATTTCCAGCTCGAAAATGCTTATTTTTTTAAAAAATTATCCTCAATGGGCTTGGCCCAAACCCAGTTCTAAGGGGATAGGAATCTATGCGTTCGAGTCGCTAGACCGTGCGATTCATAAATAACTATTTATTTAAAATATAACGGGTCATCAGGTACGATTAAGGCCAAGGAAGCCTTTGATGAATATTTCGAAAATAGATCAGTTTTTATACCTGTCATATCTGAACGGATTCTTACTTTTACTTTGGATGATTGGCTCTTTGTACATAGGCGACAAGGTAACTAAAAAATTAGTCAGTCAAAAACCTCTAGATCGGATAAGAGTCACATTTTTAGCGCCTTTTGAAATATTTGTTTCTAAAGAGGAATTAGATCAAGTTGGTGTGTGGAAAAAATGGCTATTATGTTTGAATTTAATTTTGGTGATTTTTCTTTTTACAAGTCTACTCACTAATCGCGCTGGGCTTCAGATGATCATCGAATCACAAGATTCGTTAATTCAAGCCAAAGATATGGTTATCAAAATGCAGAAAAATAAATTAAAGGATGCAGCCTTGCTGGTTGATCTGAGTGAAAAAAAATCATTAATTTTGCCGAAAAGAAGTTTGTCGAAATTTATGGTGAACAAGTATTGAAGCAGAGACCATTCAGTGCGAAACAAGATCGAAATACTTGGTATGTCAAAGGTACACTTCACTGTCCGCCACACGATATATGTTCGGGCGGAGTTGCAGAAGCTGAGATCTCAAGTGTTGATAGGTCAGTAATTCGAATAACTCATGGAAAGTAAATAGAAGGGGCGAGTTAAGTGGTGCGAGGCGGGATTGAACCGCTGCATGATGTTTTCGAGTTAAATAATAGTCTTGAGGATGGACTAAGGATACAAAATAATTTAGATGGCGAGGTAAATATGAAAGCAACTTGTATAAAAGCAGTCACAATTGTTTTTCTAGCATGCATTTGTTCAATTTCGAATGCTGGGTATGAAAAAACAAGTTGGGGAATGTCGACAAAGCAAATTCAATCGTTGTATCCAGGTGGGAATTTATCAAAAGGTCAAAACTCAGAGCCTTCTTATGATGTAATTCGAACTGTCGCGGGTCTTTCAACAGCATATCTAACATTTTCTTTTAATACTAAGTCAGAATTAAGTTCAGTTCAGATCTTGTTTCCGAAACAAGGTACTAAAGTTGATTTGAAAACTAGTACATTTACCCAAACTTCAAACGATGAAGCAGAAGAGATTTTTAAGACGCTTTACTCAGCTTTAAAGATAAAATACGGTAAGGAAGAACCAGAGTTGCAGAAGGGTACTAAGTTTTGGATCAAAAATAAGGATTTGATAACTCTGGCATTTTCTTCCATTAATAAAACTTATAAAACTGCTGCGATTACATATGAGAAAATGCCAAGTCTAGATGGTGTAACAAATGGCCTGTAATCAAGTCGCAGTCTCGTTAATCTATAAACTAAAAAACCCACATTTCTGCAGGTTTAATATCTTCCCTATAGGCTCATTTCTAGAAAGACTTACTTCAGGCGGATTGATTTAAAATCTTAACTATAGACTGTCATATGGCTAGCCCAATCTTTTTGTTGAGATACTTTCTAAAAAATCAATTGCGTGTACGCTCTTTGCAATTCCTGTGTAAATGATAAAATTAATATTATTATAGCTTTCTGTTTGATCAATACTATCTTGAGCCCTATCGGATACAAATTTAATAATATCCTCTTTATCCCATGGAGTTGTTCTGTTTCTCGCATTTCTAACTAAACCATTCCAAGGAGTTTTTGCAGCATCGTTAAGTCTTTCATAAAGTTTTAATTCTTTGATTTGAAACTCGACAATTTTTTTAAGATCGATAGACAAACTCGAAATCGGACACAGTTCAAAGACGGCAGTATCGCAACGAATAGATACATTAAAAAAGAGCAAATTTTGACTCAACTCAGAATTAAAATATGGATGTAAAAAAAAGGGCTCATTTTTTTTAGGTTCTTTATCATCTTTAATTCGATTGCAGTCGTAACAACTTGGCACTAAATTTCTAAATAAAAAACTAAATTGTGGAAAAATTGATTTAGGGAAAAAATGATCGATCGTGCTAACATTAGGCAATCCGCAATAAGGGCAAGTTTCGAGCCCCCCAAAGTGGCTAGCTTTCAAATCTGTTTTATATTTTGCTATTGGATCTCTAGCATGAGTATATAGATTTATATATGTATCTTTGTCATTCTTCCAGTATGTATCAGAAACTTGAAATTTGGAAATATCAGCTTGTGAATCTAAATATTCAGTCCATTCTTTTTTCAGTCTTTTTTTTATCCTATTAAAAAGATCTCTATTTCTGCCACCTTGTCTATCAAGAATAACTTCATCTAACTTATCAAGGTCATCATTAACTAAAGGCCGAATATTTTTCATTTTAGTTTCTGCTTACGGTTAACAAGATAGTATATAGCATCCTCGCCAAGAAATTTTGATAGCGTCTTTAATCTCGCATCGCTTGGTACTCCAAGCTTATCAAGCTCAGTTTTAAACACTGGATTAATCGACAAATCTCCAAAAATATAGTCAGAAATTGTATCTAAGCTTGCCCCGAAGGTTTGTATAGATGGCTGATAAACATTAATCACATCGTTGCGTTTATCCAAAACTCTAACTTGAGAATTCATAACCTCACGAACTAGGTAAACAGAATGAGTGCTAAAAATTCCATAAGAATCAGCCACATCTAAAAGCGATGTTACAAACCGAAAAAAATCTACCTCTAAATTTGGATGCAGATAAGTTTCGGGTTCTTCGAAAAGCAGCAATGACCTAGGCGAAATATAACTTACTACCTTTAAAGCAATGTTAAGAAAGAATTGCTGACCTGTGCTCAGTTTTACGAATTTATCATTCAAAATAATTTGTACAGGTTTGTTGTGATCTACTGTAGCTGTAAGTTGAAGTCTCTTTCTTTCAGATAAAGACGAAAACGATGAAGCTGGAAAATATGTTGTGTCTTCGACTAAATGAGTTGCAAACTCCACTGACTCAGCTTTCAATGGCAACCATAAGTCATCATAATCCAATACTCCCTTTAAAGAAGCATGAAGAACACTAAGTTTATCGGATTCTTTTAGTACATTTCTTTGCCTTAAAATATCTACGACAGATGCTGTTGTAGATTGAGATCCCTCTCGACCTAATAAATTAATGTACTTATAAAACACTCCGCCTAATTTAGGGAGATCTGTGATTGTGGGGAAAGCGTCTTCCAAAATGTTGGAAATAGCTAAGACTCTATTAAAATTTGCATTACGAGTACTAGCTCCTGCGATAATATCCTCGATTACCTTCAAACTAATATACTTCAAAGACTGACTTTTCCCGACGCCATTTTTTCCAACTAATATATTAACTCTGTTTTTTAAAATGGGATTTTCGGCAAAACTTAAATTTAGGTTATGGCTATTTTCAAACCCTTCCAACTCAAAACTACAGTTAATTTGAGGTTCGACACTTTCAACTGATACTTGAAATAGAGAACTACAGCCATTCACTGCAGAATACGGGCTCGAATATCTTGTTAGCGATTTATAATAAACATCTTTATTCTTTTCAAATATGAAGTTCAAATCATATCCAAGCGATTTAAGCGTAGCAAAGTCTCTTAGTAACATTAACAGTCTCATGGATTTGCTGAAACCAAGAACACCTAGTATTATATTATAACTTTCTTCGTCGGCTAATTGAGACAAAAAATCTTCTGGCAAGTCTCTAATTCTAACTTGTCCTATTTTGATAATTTGAGATTCAATCGACTCATCCAAAAACGCTATTTTTGTAAATTCCTTTATTTCGGCAACTAACGTTGCATTCGAATAAATTTTAACTTCAAAAATAGTCCGCATTCCATAATCATTCCAATTGTCTGATGTCCTAAATAGATGAACGCTAAATCCATTAGATTCTGGTTTGATTTCTTCTTCTCTACAAAAATATACTTTCAGGGTAGTCATTGCTTAAGTATAGTACCATAGTAAATAAATTAATATCTATAGCTGTCCGACTTAAGTCTGTTGAGAGAGGTTGATTCAGGCGCACCTAAAGTACTGTTTTAAAAAAAGGGTGACGAGACGGCATTAAGGCCGATTATCTCAATGTAAATTTTTGAAAATACAAAATTTAATTACTCTTTAAAGTTGATATCTTTGGATTAGAGTTTATATTTTGGGATTAGAAAAGTGCGGGTTTCGACAGGGGCGTCGGCGTTTACATTCTTAAGTTCACTGTCAATTTTCTTTTTAATATCTTGATACGACTTTTTTATCCAGCGCCAATCTCCAGGTCCGTCTTCGTTCACGAACCTGAAGTAAACTCGAGTGTCATTTAGGGGCCACCAAGTTGGGTGGCAATCAATTACTAAGGTGATATCTGCCTCCATTGGCAATTCATCCACTTTAATGGGTAATGAGATAGTTTGTTTCTCTCCAGTGGCTAGGCTAATTAAACGACGTTCAGCACCTGCTGCTAGACCTGAAAATTGAATTCGAAAAAATTTATAAGGTGGTTTTAAGTCGTCTGGTACGCGTGAAGATGCAGAAGCAAAATTGTTGATGTAAAAATAAAATTTCAAATCAGAAAGATTTAGATCACCATCATTTGTAATTTCGATAGGTACAGAAAATTCATTTTGCCCTTTTTTGGCTGCCAATGGCGTTACAGTTAATCGTACTGAGTGAAATTCAATTACCGTTACTACGCTGGCAATAAAACCAAACATTGCTACAATGAAATAGACCCATTTAGGAGTCTTAAATACTACTGGCAGATTTTTATCAGGTGCTTTTTTCTTATTCTTTTTTTTCATAATATTCCGGAAGAAAAAATAGTTAATTAGATGCATTTTAAAAACTAAAAAACCCACATTTCTGCAGGTTTAATATCTTCCCTAGAGGCTCATTTCCAGAAAGACTTACTTCAGGCGCACCCGTCGTACTATGTGTTTGTCTTGCGACAAAGAAAAAATTGGTAGTGAGAGGCGGACTTGAACCGCCGACCTACGGATTATGATTCCGTTGCTCTAACCAGCTGAGCTACCCCACCACCGTCAAAAATATTCAAAAGTGAACAATTGTTTTAATGTCGAACCCCGAAGTTGTCAAACAGCAGCCCGAAATTATTCTGAAAAACCTATTTTTTAGGCGCTGTTTCGCTAAACAGCGGTAAAACCTTAACCAGGTCGTACCATTTTTTCAAATTGGGCGCGGTTGAAAGCCAGTTCTCTTGTGGAAATCGAATGTCAGCATAGTCGATCATCGCCACAATACTAATCTCGCCAATGTAGAATTCTGATGTTCCTAAGCGCGAGGCGACCGAGTCAAAATACTGAAAACTCAGAGCCATTTTCTCTTTTTGTTTTGCATCCCATTCAGCGCTTTGTAATTCAGGCGGGCGCACTGATTCGTAACGACGAAGTAACGTGGCATCCGTACAACCGTCAGCTAAAGCCTCAAGCTTTCGTTGAAAGAAGTACGCGTCTTCGTCTTTAGGGTAGATCGAACCTTTAATTGATTTTGCATCTAAATACTCACAGATCACCGGAGAATCGACCACAGTTTCGCCGTTAGCTAACAGCAAAGCCGGAATCTTTCCTAAGGGGTTGGCCTTTTTTAATTCAGGGGTGGGAATATATTTTCCCGTGCTCATCAGATCGATGATTTCTAGTTTGTCTAATAGACCCGTAATCATTGCCGTCGCTATAACCTTACGGGTGTAGGGAGATAAATTCGCGTAATATAATTTCATAGATTAAATAACTATCACGCCCGAGACTTGGGCGGAAGCACCTTCAGAGAAGTGCTACCAGCCAGCTGGGGCTTTACGTTTACGTTTTTTTAAAGCTAATGGTTTTGCGTGTTGAGGCGCAGAATGATTTGCCGAAGTAGTGTTGGCTGAAGTTTGTGTATCATTCTTCGCATTTGCATTTTTCGTAGTGTTAATTTCCATATTGCCTCCTTTCTTGTGTGTGATTTTCGTCACCAAAGCAGTATACCAAGGGGCTCAAAGTTAACCTAGGTCTAAGTCGTATAGCTCTGTGCTCCCAGACGTTTTGTCATTTGCAACAAGGCGTCAATATCGTTATCGACAAAATAAGCGGTATTGAGTTTACGCAAAGCATTCAACTCTTCAGTTGACCCTAAACAACTCGTAATGACTCTGTCCCAGATGCTTAAAGATTGCTCTTTAAAGTGAATATCAGTGATCGCCTTTAGGGTCTTAAAAAGGTGTAACGGGTGCGAGTTCATGTCTGAAATCAGGTATGAAAAATCACCTTCAAACTGCGGGTTTGCAGATAAATCAGGCCAGCACTGAGCCGCATGTGCATCAGACACGAATTTGTAAAATCCTAATTGGCTTTGATAGATTTCAGGTTGAGAAAAAAAATGCTCTGCATGAATACAGTCATGTAACCAAAAACTTAACGGGTCACGTTTACCAAACTTTTGCGTAGGCCATTGGCTAAAATCATTTTTAAACGTGATGATACGGCGGCCTTCGCATTGAATTTGTAAAAGCTCACGCGGGGATGGTTCGTAATCTAAAACCGTGATGGGGTATTTCTGGGTGAAAATAAAATACATCGCTTTTTGGGCAACGGCAGGCAGCGGTTTGATTTTCACTGTTCGCAAAAATTCAGCAAATGAAATTTCTTTTGAAAGTTTATGGGGCCAATCGATATTTAATTTTTGAACTAGAGTATAAACTTCATAATGAGGTGCTATGGAATTCGAACTTTGAGGCACATTGGAACTTACGCCTTGAAACCAATCTGTGCGTCGACGAAGCATCGCAAGTAATGCTGTCCACAACATCACTTCGGATGTTTTATCCCATTGCAAATCATTCACAGCTGCATCAATGATCCTGAACGAATCTTGATATTCTGTGTAGAAAGATGGCGCACAAAATAAAGGTTTAAAAGTATCTTTCATTATTGTCTTGAAATCTCACTGTTAATTTAATGAAATGTACCCACGTTAATTTCAAACTTCAAGGAAGGGGTTGAAAGATGATGCTAAAAAATCTTTTTCTAACAGGATTATTATTCTTTGCAGTCACTGCAAACGCATATGATTCTTCGATTGTAAAGAGTTCGGCTTATCACGAGCTAACTCTCGCGCAAAAAGAAACCTTCAAATACACTTACTATTTTGTTTTCACTCAAAGCAAAGAAGACAGCACCGAAGACCACATTTACTTAGCTGATTTTAAGCGCGTGGCGTCTGAGTTTCCGTTGCCGGCTGTTGATTACGACCGCGCGAGCCAATTCGGTGAATGGATCAGACCGATTAAATCAACCTGTTTAAATACACGTGGCGTTGTTTTAAAACGCGATTCATCAGTTGATATCACTGTTAACGATAAATGCACTGTGACTGCCGGTAACTGGTTTGATCCTTACACAAACCAAACTTACAACAATGCTGATGATATTCAAATTGATCACGTTGTGGCGTTAAAAAATGCTTACATGACCGGTGCACACACTTGGGATAAAGCAAAACGCTGTTTGTACGCAAATTACTTAGGTAATAAATTTCATCTTTTAGCTGTGAATGGCCCTGAAAATATTCGTAAAAGTGATAAGTCACCTTTAGAATATATTCCGCCATCAAAAGCTTTCACGTGTGAATATTTACGTAATTGGTTAGAAATTAAATATATCTGGGATCTAAAAATGACTCCGCGTGAAGTCACGGCCATTGAAGAAGAAATCACACAAAATCACTGCAGCACTGATGATTTAACTGTTTCAGCTAATGAAATTAAAGAACAACGTCAGTACATGGAAGTTAACAAGAACCTATGTCAGTAGAAGTTCTATCAACGGTGTTATTGGCTGTGGCTTTAGTTCACAGCTTTATCACACCGGTCTTTGCTCAATTTTCTAAAAAGTTTAAACAGGGTTCAGGTTTAGAAGCCTTTTTTCATTTGTTGTCTGAAGTCGAAGTGGTCTTTGGTTTTTGGGCGATCATCTTTTTAACAATTTCGTCGATCAGTTACGGCGCAATGCCGATGCTCAGTTATGCACGTTCATTGCAAATGACCGAACCGTTATTTGTTTTTTGTATCATGATATTAGCTTCGTCGCGCCCTGTGGTTACGATCGCAAGATCTATTCTGCTGGGCTTAGTTAAAATTTTATGTCGTCTGCTTCCGGTCGATGAAAAAGTCATTCAAGTGTTTGTCTTATTAGGTGTCGGGCCTTTACTGGGTTCGTTAATCACTGAACCGGCAGCGATTACAATTTTAGCTCTGCTTTTGTATCGTATGCTTGATAAGGTCGACGAAAAATTGCTTTACGGCGTATTGGCTTTGTTATTCGTGAATGTTTCTATCGGTGGGGGATTAACTCATTTTGCGGCTCCGCCGATTTTAATTGTCGCGCACAAATTCGGGTGGAGTTTAAAAGATGTTTTTGTTCAGATCGGTGAAGCCGTCATCTGCACCACTTTAGTGAATGCTTTGGTGTTTTGTTTTATTTTTAAAAATAAAATTAAAGCCCAAATTCAAAAATTAGAACCAGAGCATTACCCAATGCCGGTTTGGTTAACTGTTACTCATCTGTTGTTTATGACTGGAATTGTTTTAGCGGCCCATCAAGATATTATTTTTGTCGGCTTATTTTTAGCTTTTATAGGTTTAACGACAGTCACAAAAAAATACCAAGACGGTTTAAAATTCAGAGAAGCCTTTTTAGTTGCGTTTTTCTTAGCCGGATTAATCGTTTTTGGTTCTTTGCAAAAGTGGTGGGTCACGCCCATTCTGCAAGCCCTGACTGAAAAAACATTATACTTCATAGCCACAGCGCTGACTGCAGTTACAGACAACGCGGCTTTGACTTACTTAGGTTCGCAAGTCGAAGGCTTAACTGAATCATCAAAATGGGCTTTAGTTTCAGGAGCCATCACCGGCGGAGGCTTAACAATTCTAGCCAACGCGCCAAATCCAGCAGGCTTTGCGATCTTGTCAGAAAAATTTCCAGATAAAAGTTTAAACGCTTTGAAATTATTTTTGGCAGCGCTAGTACCAACAGTCATCGCTATTGGTTTTTTCATGATCTTCGGTAATTTCTAGATCGAGAAATGGAGCGCTGCTCCCGAAAAAGGGACGGCCTACCTAAGAGTTCGAAAAATTTAATTCTACTAAAGTGCCTGGTGTGTCTTTGTGAACAAATTTAATTTCGGATTTATGAAGCACGGCAATTTTTTGGGCGATCGCTAAACCTAAGCCAAAACCTTTAGTTTGGCTTGATGTGTCTGCTCGACTAAAGCGATTAAAAATTTGCGGTAATAGTTTTTCAGGAATACCTTTGCCGAAATCTTCGATGGTCAATTTATTAAAGTCATTTTGCCAATCAAGTTTAACCAGGATGTGCTGGCTTTCTTGCGAATATTTAATCGAGTTCTCAATTAAATTCATAATCAGATTGGTTAATAAATCGGGATCGCCAGAAATAGGTTGGCGTTGATCTTGGTTTAAGAAATCTAAAGTGATAAGAATGTTTTTGTTCTTAGCTAGCTTTTGCAGACGGGCAATAACATCAATCAGAGTTTCATCTAAGTAAACTTCACTAAATTGCAGGGCATTTTCGCCAGCATCAATACGGGCTAATAACAACATGTCTGTAACAATTTTAGATAAGCTATCAACTTCTTGAAGTAAGCTTTTATAAATTTTTTGTTGTTCGTTATCTGAAGTTGATCTGGCATTGGTTTCAATTTCGCCTTTTAAAATCGTCAGTGGCGTTAATAACTGATGTGAGGCATCGGCCACGAAACGCTCTTGCGAGCTAAAGGCACTTTCGATGCGCTCGAGCATTCCATTCAGGGTTTCAGCTAATTTTCTGATTTCATCACGTGAATTTGGCAGCGGAATACGTTCATGTAAATCATTGGCATTTAAACGATTAGTAAATTGAATCATTTCTTGCACGGGTCTCAGTGCACGTGAAGCGAAAAACAAACCTGATAAAATTGCTATAAATAAAACGGCAGGTAAACCAAAGCGTAAAATATTTTTTAATTCACGTGTTTGCGTTTCTAACGTCACACGCGGAGCCGCAATTTGTAAAAATAATGTCGGGTTCGTTTCGCTATCTAACGGAAAAGTAATAACCCGGTAAGAGCTGGCCTCGGCATCGGGGATGATCGCAGCATCATTAACAGTGGCGTAAGCTGAATCAGCGCCGGCCAGGATTTTTTTCACTTCACTTTGGAAGGGCGGTAAGAATAAACCAAAATTACCACTGCGACTTAAAATCTCGCCCGAAATATGGCGCACTAAAATCAAAGCCGTACCAGATGGAAACGGAAAGATCTTGCCTTCTTCCATCACTAATGGAGGAAGTGTTAAATCGATTTGTGGGCCGTATTCAATGGTTTGTGAAATATCGATCGAGTAATTATAAAGAGCATTGTCAAAATCTTGCAGCAGCGATTCGCTTAATTTATAATAAGAAAAAATAGAAAATAAAATCGTTGTTGATCCGTAAATCAAAACAAATAAAGCCGTTAAGCGTACGCGAAGGCTAAGTCTTTTCATGGCTATCTTTTAAGACGTATCCTACGCCCACCACGGTTTGAATTAATTTTTTAGAAAACGGAGCATCCACTTTTTTACGTAATAAATTGATATACACATCAATCACATTACTTTCAGAATCAAAATGAATATCCCAAACATGTTCAGCAATTGAAACACGACCTAACGGGCGTTCAGGATTGCGAATAAAATACTCTAAGAGCGAAAATTCTTTAGCTGTCAGTGTGATTTCTTTACCTTCGCGTAAAACGCGGCGGTGAATAAGATCTACTTCTAAGTCTGAGTATTTTAAAACTGAATTTACACTTGTGCCCGCAGAATTTCTGCGAAGTAAGGCGCGCACACGGGCTAAAAGCTCATCAAAAGCAAAGGGCTTAGTTAAATAATCATCGGCTCCGGCATCAAGACCATGAACTTTATCTTTAGTTGTCGCTAACGCGGTTAACATCAGAATCGGGCCTTGAAAGCCGTCTCTGCGAATGTGTCTTGCGGTGTCCATGCCATTTTGATCGGGCAACATCACATCTAAAATAATTAAATCGTATTCTGAACTTGCGATATAGCTTTCGCCAGCAGCACCGCTTTCAGCAATATCTACTGAATAGCCGACTTCATTAAGCCCACGTTTTAAAAACTGAGCGGTTTTAGCTTGATCTTCGATGACAAGAATTCTCACGAGGAGATATTTGCGCGTTTATTAATACTTGGCCAGAATAAAATGAGTACGGAAACACCCGTCAAAAGAAAGGCGTAGATTGCCAAGCTTCCAAGTTGCTCGCCAAAGATAAAATAGGCAATAATTGTGGCAATAATAGGCTCAATCAGTTTTCCGCAGCTCATTAAGCTTAGATTCATGTGCTTAACTAAATAGGTAAAGCTCATATGACCTAAAAAAGTTGGAAACACGATTAAGCCCAAGACCGACCACCAAGAGATCGCATCAAAGCCTGTCATTTGCGAATTTGTTGATAAACACGCGATCGCAAACATCAATGCGCAGGTTGAATACTGAATCAGAGAAAAATCGCTATTATCCATATGTAGACGAGCTTTTTTGCTCGTTAACATATAGAGAGCATAGAAAAACGCAGACACTAACGCTGACACATTGCCAAGATGATTTTCAGGAGTCAGTTGCAGGTTCTGTGCGACCAGCATAAACACGCCAATTAAGGCTAACATATATGAGAATAACACGCGGGGCTTGATGCTCTCTTTGAAAAACACCTGACCACCTAAGGTGGCCCAAACTGGGTTCGTGGCAAATAAAATCATCGTGTTTGAAACGAGTGTGTTTTTAGAGGCGTATTTGTAGGTCCAGAGATGAAGAAAAAAGAAAAACCCAGAGCACAGAGCCCAGACGAAATTACGGTCGAAATTAATTTTTTTTAATTTCTTAGAGAGCAATAAGTAAGTAAAAAGCAGTAAAGAAGCGCCAGCTAGACGGTAAAAACCTAATGTAGCTGACGACATATGATTAAGTTTTGCCCAATTTGGCGAAGTCGAGAGTGAGACTAAGGCTAAAAAATAAAGACTTATGTGCAGCATGTTATGTGATTGAAAATGTTTAAGAATTCGATCATGCTTTTGAGTGTAAACGTAATTTTATAAAAACGTAAACGAAAACGAAACACTCAAGGAGACACATCTATGAACAAAATCATGTTAGTAGCTGCAGTTGCAGTTATTGGACTTGTTGGTTGTAACAAACCAGATCTTAAATCTGACAAAGGTCAGGCGAGCTACGCTATCGGTCAACAAATTGGCCGTAACTTAAAAGCTCAAAACATCGAAATCGATGCAAAAACTTTAGCAGCTTCTTTAACAGACGCTATGGCTGGAAAATCTGAATTAAAAGAAGATGAAATCCAAAAAGCTATGATGAAGTTACAAGAAATGGCTATGAAAAAACAAACTGAAGAAGCCGATAAAAACAAAGGCAAATCAGCTGAGTTTCTTGAAAAAAACAAAACGGCTGAAGGCGTAAAAGTAACAGCTTCTGGATTACAATACATCGTTGTATCTGAAGGTACTGGCCCAATCCCAACTAAAACTGACACAGTTAAATGTCACTACAAAGGTACATTAACTACTGGCGAACAATTCGATTCTTCATACGATCGTGGTCAACCAGCTGAATTTCCAGTTGGTGGCGTTATTCCAGGTTGGACTGAAGCATTACAAATGATGAAAGTTGGTTCTAAGTACAAACTTTTCATCCCTGCTGAGTTAGCATACGGTGCATCTGGTCGCCCAGGTATCCCACCAAATTCAGCTTTAGTATTTGAAGTTGAATTACTTGATATCGTTAAAGCCGGCGCAGCTCCTGCTCCAGGCGCAGCAGCAGCTAAACCTGCAGCTCCAGCAAAAAAAGGTAAAAAGTAATTTTAATGAGTTTTGATTTTAAGAAAGATCCATTTCTGAACTTTCAAAACTCACTAAAAACGGCCCAGTTGAAGGGCATACCTGAACACCAAGCGATGTCTATCGCGACAGTGAACGAAAAAAATGAACCCTCTGTTCGAGTTGTCTACTTTAAAGGACTGATTCGCGGAGGGTTTTCTTTTTATACCAATTACGATGGCCGCAAAGGTCACGATCTAGATACAAATCCAAACATCTGTGCAAATTTTTTTTGGCCCCATCTCGATGAGCAAGTGCGCATCTCTGGTTTTACCGATAAATTAACAGACAGTGAATCTGACCAATATTTTGCAACTCGTGCTCGATTAAGCCAACTTGGCGCATGGGCCTCGCTTCAATCTTCTGAAATGCAAAACTTTGATCAGTTTCATCAACGTATGGCTGAGTTTACAAAAAAATTCGAAGGCCAAAAAGTACCTCGCCCTCCACATTGGGGAGGCTACCGTATCATTCCGCGCGAGATCGAATTTTGGTTTGGTAAGAACGGTCGTCTGCATGAACGTTATGTTTACACGGCGACAAACTCATTAGATAAAATCACAAACGCTACTGAATACCAGTGGAAGACCTCGCTTAGATTTCCATGATCTTAGTTACAGGCTTTAAACCTTTCTTAAGCGAAAAAATTAATCCGAGTGAACTCTTGGTTGAAAAACTTAAAGTAGATTCTCAAGACTTGGTAACTCAAATTTTACCCACAGAATTCGAACGCGCGTTCTTAGAATTGCAAAAAACAATCGAACAAGTGAATCCAAAATTTATCATCATGTTTGGCCAAGCGGGTGGCCGACCAAATGTGTGTTTAGAAAAAATCGCGTTGAATTGGAACCAAACTAAATCAGCCGATGAATCAAAATATGTTCCGACTGTTGGCCGAATCGGTGATGGTGAACTTGCATTGATGTCGACTTTTGCGGTTGATGATTTATCGGCGTTCTTAGCCGATCGCCGTTTAAAAACCGAAACTTCGTTTTCAGCTGGCACTTTTGTTTGTAATAATTTGTATTTTAAAGTTTTAAAAAACTATCCGTTGATTCAATCGATATTTGTTCACGTTCCGTTTTTGCCAGAACAGGGCTTAGTATCGCAACCCAAAATGGATTTCGATCTTATGCTAAAAACAGCCAACGAAATCGTAAACTTCGCACGATTACGTTCTTAATTATTAAATTTAAATTATTAGTGTACGGCCTGTGGCGCGATTAAGTAGAATTCAGGAATTTCTACGTTGAACGGTTCGCCTTCATCAGACATAAATTGAAATGTGCCTTTCATGCTGCCTGAACTTGTTGTCAGTGGGCATGCGCTTTCGTATTCAAAAACTTGAGCTGGCATAATGCGAGGTTGTAAACCAACAACGCCTGGTCCGCGAACTTCTTCTTGGTGGCCTAAGCCATCAGTAATAGTCCAATGACGTGAAACTAATTGAGCGGGAGAAGATCCAGTGTTTTTAATTGAAACTTTGTAAGCAAATAGATGTAAGCGTTTATCTGGCTGCGATTCGTTCGCAACATAAACACTCAAAGCACTAACTTGAAAATTCGCGTGAAGCGGTATTTTTTTAAGGCTCATTATCCCCTCTGATCCCTATATAATCCGTATTTAGAGTTAATGCTCACATTAAAGTTTTACGTTATCAAGAGTAAAAACGATGGGGTAATGATCTGAGGGCAGTGACATCTTTTGATCTAAGGTCTCAGGCTTCTTTAGGGGGCTACCGAATTCATCTTTAAAATCAGCAACTGCAACGCTTGAAGTGTTCAATAAATGTTTAAATTTATCATCGATAAAGCAGTAATCAATTTGACGTCCGTCAGAGCGTAATCCAGAGCGAACTTGATAAAAAGTGTAGCGGTTTTCGCTACTTACATTCGCGAGCTCGAATATATCTTTAAGCTTGGTTGTCTGATGTAAGTGCACAAATTCACGATCTGTATTGGTGCTGCTGGCTTGTCCGTTGAAGTCTCCCGCGAAGATAATCGGGCAGTCGGCAAACTGCTGAGAGAGCTCTGTGTAAATTTCTAAACATGTCTTTAATTCTGCGGTACGTCGCTCTGTTCCGTTAGGATCAATTCGTTCAGGATCGAGAGGAGATTTTAAATGTGTCAGTAAAACGATCAAAAATGGTTTTTCGATTTCACGAGTAAACAATCTAAGCTCGGCGCAGTCGCGAGAAAGCTTATGGCTAGTGACTTTCACAGGGTAATTGGTGTGTTTAGATTTAATCTCGTGAGGGTATAAAAAATTCAGATCACGATTTTTGTGAGTTAAAAGATCGAAGTAAAAATTCTGATTTTTGCGAATTAAATAGCCAACATCGATGTTACGGTCTGAATTGCCTTCAATTAAAATCGGAGAATACTCGCCATTTAAAAACAGCGTATTGAAGTTCTTTAAAGACTCGATACCGCCCACTTCACAGAGCATAACGATGTCAGCGTTTGCGTCTTTAATTGTGCGCGCTAAATGCTGCAATTTAAAAAGGGGTTTGTTCTCGTATATCGAAGTCGATAGTTTTTGCCATTGTGCTTCTTCCATCTTTTCGAAGTTTTTCGGAACGGGATGGTCGAAAAGCAAAAACAGGTTTTCAACGTTGAATAAACAAAATTTAAGATTCACAGAATTAAGCATCTGGCATTGATTTTAACAGACGAGCGAGTAAAGTGTAGTGCTATCGGAGAATTGAATGAAAAAAACTACCCCAAAAACCAAAAACTCGTTTAGCGCACTCTTGGCGCCCCTGATTAACTACAGTCCAGTAGCTAATTTCAACAAATTATCTGAATGTGATGCCATCATTTATTTTTTTGGCGCAAAAGAAGCTAAAAACAAGCAAAAAAATATCGAAGCTTTAGTTGAAACACATGCTTTAGACTTTCAAATCGATGAATTAAAAAAATCTGACAAAAAAAATATCCACTTTATTGGTCGCAATGGTCCAGTGTGGATTGTTTTTGAATCAGCACCAACAAACACTGACCATAGCGGTATTTTAAACGAATCAGGTTACGCTTTTGCGCGTGATCAATTCGGAACTGTTTTAAATCAAGTGCGCGCTTTAAAATTAAAAAGTGTTTCTATTTATTTTCAAGGGGCTACGCCAGAAGTAACTGAAGGCGCCGTTGTGGGAATGGAACTCGCAAGTTATGTGTTTATCAATCATTTAAAATTAAGCGCTGTTAAAGCTGAGCCGTTAAACGTTCAATTAAATATTAAATCTGAAAACTTAACGGCAGCTCTACAAAAAGTTTCAGCTGTGCAAATCGCTCGTCATTTAACAAATCTGCCGCCAAATATTGTGAACCCAGCAACGGTTGAACAATTGGCTTTTGATTTACCATTTTCAAATAATACTGAAATCATCGTGTGGGATGAAAAAAAATGTGAAGCCGAAGGTATGGGCTTACTTATAGCCACTGGTGCAGGTTCTCCGACGGCGCCAAGAATGGTGCATTTTAAATATCGTCCGAAAGCAAAGGCCAATGCAAAAAATAAAAAACCAATCGCATTCGTTGGTAAAGGTGTTACTTTCGATACAGGCGGTTTAGATATTAAACCATCTGCAGCTATGCGTATGATGAAAAAAGATATGGGCGGAGCAGCTGCTGTATTTGCATTAGCATTTTGGGCTGATAGTTCTGGTTATGATAGACCTTGTGATTTCTATTTAGCGCTAGCTGAAAATTCAGTGGATGGTTTTTCAATGCGCCCAGGTGATGTTTATAAATCTCGCGCCGGGTTTTTAGTTGAAATCGACAACACCGATGCTGAAGGTCGTTTAGTATTATCAGATGTGATGGATGTCGCTGCTAAAAAAACCGGTGCCGATGAGCCAGAATATTTAATCGATATCGCGACCTTAACAGGCGCAATCAAAGTGGCTCTGGGTGGTGACACCGCGGGTTTATTTTCTAACGATGATAAATTAGCAAACCAAATTGTAGCCGCCGGTCAACGTTCGGGTGAACCAAACTGGAGAATGCCTTTAATTCAAAAAATGTGGGGCGATCTGGGTTCTCAATTCGCTGATTTTAAAAATTCAGGTGGCGGTTTCGGTGGAGCGATCACTGCAGCGTTATTCTTACAAAAATTTGCCAACGGTAAAAAGTGGGCGCATTTAGATGTGTACTGCTGGACAGATAAATCAACTGGCGCGCTTTCGGGCGGATCAGCAACGGGTCAACCGGTGCAATCTGTTATCGAGTGGCTTGAATCAGTTTAATTATTTGCGCGCTTCGGTTTTAACTTGTTCCATCCAGATCGACTGAACAGATTCAGGAACAAGTTTTTTCCAGCGATTATCTTTTTTCTTTACTAGATTTAAGATGTCGTCTGAATGCACGAACTCTTGAATATCATCGCAGCCAGCGATGTCTTGAATAAGATTATTCTCAAGCAGGTGAGAGTAAATATGTTTAATCGCAGGTTTTGGGCGAAAGCTTTTAACCTGAAGACACATTAACTCTGTTTTATGTGGGTAAATGTAAAGGTGAGTTTTATCATCAACTAATTTACCCATGCCTTCTAAAATTCCGCCGGGTAAATCAAAATAAAACTTCTCATCAAAGAGTTTCTCTAAGTGTGTAGCACCAATAACAATACCTAATGGCTTGTCAGACATAGCCCGTAAGTGCTCTTTCAATTTGTAAAACAATGAAAAGCTGCTCACTAATACTGGCTTTTTAAGAGAAGAAATCATTTTTACTTTTTTAAGAGCTTCATCAACCGAAATTTTTGTGTTCTTTAAGCGGTTGTTGATCGTGAATTCAAAAATATTTACCACATCGCTAGCTTTTGTTCCGAATTCTTTTGAAAAATGCTTAGTGCCTTTATCCATCACATCTAAGTGAGTGTTCGTGACTGGATTATAAAATGCACGTTGAACTAAAATATCTTTTCCGAATAAAGCATCACTGGCGTTTTGCACTTTACCTTCAGCATTAATAAAGATTGCATCAGACCAACCTAATTCAACCATCGATAAATTAATGGCGACTTCATCAAACTTTTTAAAAGCTTCACCAGCAAAATGAACTGCATCAACAGCGATAGAGCCTAATTTTAAATTATCAAATAAACTCGGAATAAACTCTTGCGAGTTTGTCGTTTTATAAAATGCAGAGTGCATTAAGTTTACACCTAACATGCTTAGCGTTTCTTGCTGCTGTAAACGGTGACGATCAAGCAAACGCATGTGTAAAACAACTTCAGAAGGCTGTGCTCCTGGTTTGTGTTGAAACTTTACACCCATCCAGCCGTGAGAATTCTTTTTACCTTGTGAACCCGTAGCCACAGTGTCAGCAAAAGAAAAGAAGGCCGTGTTCTTAGCGCGAGAATCTAAGCGCTCAACTAATTTTTCATATTCGCGGTCTAACATTTTATGAACGCGTGATTCGCAAACATAACGGCCTGATTTTTCTTTACCGTAAATGATATCACTGAAGGTCATATCATAAGCTGAGATTGTTAAAGCAATCGTTTGTGAAGCTTTACCAGCTTGAAAAAACTGACGGGCCACTTCTTGGCCAGCGCCGATTTCAGCAAATGAACCGTAACGGACAGGATCTAAATTAATATCTAATGCTTTTTCAGAAATGGATTGTGTTCTTTGTGTGCTCACTTACGCTTCCTCTTCTTTAGCTTATTTATGATTGTCAGGGTCAGTTTTAATCCAACCTGTTAAAGCTAAACTCATCGCTTTTTCAATCGGCATATCAACAGATTCAACGTCCGATTTATTCACTAAAACTGTATAGCCACCAAGGCCGTAACTCATCGGGATATAAACAGCGATTCGATCAGCTGATACTTTTAAATCTAAATCTTCAAATGATTCGCGCGTCACTAAACCTAAAACAGAATGTGAATTCGTAAAGTGCACGAGCACCACTTTTTTCATGGTGTGTTGTGATTGGCCTTTGGCAAAAAGATTCATTAAATCGCGAAGCGGTGAATAAATAATTTTAATTAGCGGAACTTCGCGCAGCTTTTCTTGAATGCGGCGAAAAAAGGCCGCCGTTAAAAAGTTATCAACTAAAAATCCAAGTAATAAAATAAAACCTAATGTCGCTAAAAAACCAAAACCCGGAATGTAGGTTCCTTCAGGTAGGGCGCGACGTAAAAATTGGCCAAATAAATTTTCGATTAAAGCCACACCCACAGTGAGCACATAAATCGATAAAGCTATGGGTAAAAAAGCGACCAAACCACTAATGAAGATTTTCTGTAATCGAGACATATAATTCTATTTTATAAACATATCACCTAGATCGACAACGACTTTATTGTCTTATAGTGAGACTTAAACGCCTTAGACTTTAGATTAAGGTCTAACCAGACGATAATCTAAGTATGTTGGTATTAAATAAAGTACGTTGGCTTTTTACAGCATTAGCATTCATTTTCTTATCGCAGGTCGTGCATGCAGACGATGCGGCTATTTCTGGTGAATATATCATTAAATTTAAACCTCAAACGGCTTCTGTTCGTTTATCAGGTAAAAGTGGTGTGGCGAGCATGGCTGCCGCCAACAAATTAGCGGCCCTAAAAGGTGAACGCATTCTATCAGCTTTTAAAGGTATTAATATTCAAGTTAAAATTGAAGCTGCAGGGTTGCTGCATATCAGCGACGTAAGTCCGACAAATCTTCAAGCTTTAAAAGTAAATCCAGAAGTTGAATACATCGAACCAAATTACATTTTAAGTTTAGATCCTGGTTATCAACAAAATTCACAATCAGTTGGCGCCATGGGGGCTCCGGCTTCTGCGACAGACACTTATTCTCAGTCGTATGCGCCAATGCAAGTTACAGAATCATGGGCGATCGAAAAACTTCCAGCATCTGCAACTAAAACTATTGTTGCCGTGGTTGATACGGGTCTTGATATTCACCATGCGGTTTTTGCTGATTCAAATGCTGTTTATCAAAATTTAGCTGAATTAAATGGTCTTCCAGGCGTTGATGATGATGGCAATGGTTACATCGATGATGTGAACGGTTGGAATTTCGTCGATAATTCACCAAATATGTATGATGACGCTGATCATGGTACACATGTGTCAGGTTTAATCTTAGGTACTGGCCAAGATATTTGGCAGGTTCCGGTCAGAGAATCAAAAGTTAGAATCATGCCGCTTAAATTTTTAAATGGATCTGGTTCAGGTTCAACGGCTAACGCAATTAATGCGATCTACTATGCAGTCAACAACGGTGCAAAAGTTATTAATAATTCATGGGGTGGCGGAAGTTACTCACGCGCATTATTAGACGCTTATAAATATGCCTATGATCATGATGTGGTTTTAGTGACTGCAGCTGGTAACTCTAATGATAATTTAAATTCTTCACCAACTTATCCAGCAAACTTCGATACTCCAAGTAATTTAACTGTAGGAGCTTCAACAGCTTCTGATCGTCGTGCTAGTTTTTCTAATTACAGTTCAACATATGTAAATATTTTTGCTCCAGGAACAGATACAATGAGTACGATTCCGGGCAGCCAATGTGCTAACGCAAATAATTTATATAACTATTGTATTCGTTTAATGCGCGGCACTTCAATGGCGTCGCCGATCGTTGCAGGTATTGCAGCTCTTGCGATACGTGAAGCTCCGCAATTATCTGCTTATCAAATCAGAAGCCTTCTGATGTCTTCGGTCGATATTTCATCTGATCTAAGTGGTTATTCGCAAACGGGCGGGCGTGTGAATGCTCTTAAAGTTATGCAGAATGCCCAATCGCAAGTGTCGGCTTCGGCATGGTCGCCAACTTATTCTCCGGTTTATAAAACTGATTCAAGTTCTCAAGCCTCAGGTGGCGGAGCCGCTGCGCCTGGTGGTTGTGGTATGGTTAAAGCCATAGGTGAAGAATTTAATCAAGGTCCGCCAAGTGGTGGTCAAATGGGCCAAGCTTTATTGTTTGGAGCGATGATGTTATTGCCATTAGGTATTGCGTTTGGTTTACGTCGTAAACAAGTTAAACCACATTCATTACGTCAGTACGAACGTTTCAGTGTGGCTAAAGATGTAATGATTCAAATTGGTGATCAAGTTGTTAATGCCGCTTCACAAACATTAGCTGTGGGTGGATTGTCATTTAAATCTGAACAGCAGTTTGAAAAAGGTCAGAAAATTAAATTAAAAATTGCAGATGTTCATGAAGAAGTCGAAGGCGAAATTGTTTGGTCAAGCGAACTTAATTCTTTCGGTGTGAAATTCTTAAACATCACTGATAATTTAAAAACACAAGTACAAGGCTTAACTCGAGGCCTTGTACCCACCTCATAATATTACAATTTGCAAAACGGTAAGTCGTTAGACCACTTAACAATTGATTGGTAAGATGTCTTACGACTTTGGCGAAGCACCGACCAGTATCTTGCGCCACCTTTCCAGCTTAATCCCAAACGGCTTGCGATACGCTGATCTTTTTTCATCCAGTGATTTAATATTTTAATACCACAGCTTAGATTTTTAGTCGGGTTGTGCAGTTCGCGCTCGCTGGTAAAACCACAACGATAAGCTTTACTGCTTTCAATCGATATTTGTAATAACCCACGGCTAACGACATATTTATTGCGATTGTCTTTAAAGCTTTCGGTGTAGGATTCATTCGGGTCAAAATTACTTTCGAATTTAACCATGCTTGAAATAAAAAAAGCCCAAAATTGTTTTCGTTCTGATTCTGATAAATTTTTATAATTCGGACAGAAAATTTTTGCATCCGTTGGATGTGCAGTTAATAAATCAGGGCCTAGTGTTGGTAACTCTCTGTAGACGTGCTCACTCCAGGATTTTTTATTGAGTGACTTGCTCTCCCATAACGGGATGGCTTCACGAATATTGTCTTGATGATCTTGATCACTACCGGCGTCGATTTTTTTATCTTCAGCGGATTTAGTAGTTTCGCTTGTTGATTCATTGTAGCTCCATGTTTGATTTTGTAAATCTATATAAGGACCCATCGACATCGCATGAGATTTTGTATTGCAGCCCATAAGCATGACCACGATGATTGGTGACAGTGCTAAAAAGTAATTTTTATCTTGTGAGGCCGCATTTTGTGGTTTCGTTAACATTTAAATCCCCTTAGTTGATCTAAAAAACTGTGTGTCATCCCCTGAAGTCACACTCATCTACTAAGCATTCGTAATGCCAGCCTCAGCCGGCCGCGAACCTAAAATGTTTTTGATAAAATTTACAGCAAGATGCCTTTAAGAATTAAGTTCGCCATTGTGAAATAAATAATTAAGCCTGTCACATCCACGATCGTAGCAACTGCAGGCGCAGAAGCTGATGCGGGATCAAGTTTACATTTGCGTAAAATAAACGGTAACATCGAACCAGAGATTGTTCCCCAAAGAACGCAACCGATGATTGATGCAGCCACAGTCACTGCGATGTAAGCGTAGTGCGGACCATACATTTGTTCGCGCCACGGCCATAAATAAATACGCACTAACGCAATAATACCTAAAATTCCACCTAAGCATAAGCCCGTTGAAACTTCGCGGACTAGAACGCGCCACCAGTCTTTGATACGCACTTCGCCTAAGGCCATTGCACGAATAACTAGTGTAGAAGCTTGCGAACCCGAGTTACCACCCGATGAAATAATTAACGGTAAGAACATTGATAATACAACAGCACGTTTCATTTCATCTTCGTAATATCCAAGCGCAGTTGCGGTGAACATTTCACCGACTAAGAGGACAACTAACCATCCAGCGCGTTTTTTTAACATGTCGCCAAATGAAATTTGTAAGTACGGAGCATCTAAGCTCTCCATACCGGCTAACTTATGAATATCTTCAGTCGCTTCTTCTTGAATAACTTCGGCCACGTCATCGAATGTTACGATACCAATCATTTTTTCGTCGGCATCAACAACGGGTAGGGCCATTAAATTATTTTGGCTAAAGATCTGACCGATTTGCTCTTGATCCATATCCACCGGTACACGAACGATATCGGTATGCATGATCTCATCCACTTTTTTCTGTGGAGCTGATGCAAACAATTCTCGAAATGAGACAACACCTAATAACTTTTGATCTGTCGTTAGGACGTAAGCATAGTAAATAGTTTCAACCTGAGTTTTAGCCTGTAAACGGATGTAGCTGATCGCTTCATCGACGTTCATTTGCGGACGTAAGCGTAAGAAACGCGATGACATGATACCACCGGCGTTGTCTTCAGCATAAGCCAATAACACGCCCACTTCGCGTTTAGTTTGCGGGTCAAGTAGGCCCAACCAATCTTCACGATGGTCAGTTTCTTCTTCTTGAATTAAATCGGCCGCATCATCGGGCGCAAGTAATCTGATCCAAGAGCGTTTTTCTAATGAAGTACATTCTTTAATTAATGGAAATTGATCTTGAGCTGTTAAACCTAAAAAAACTTCTTCAGCATCTGTGCGAGATAAGCGAAAGAATGCATCGTGGCTCTGGCCTTGAGGAAGCTGTGACCAATGCAAACGTAGAAAATCAGCACTGTTTTCATCAACAGTGTTGCTATCATTTTCATTTTCGATAAAATCCAACGCTTTTTCGTCGTTAGGATTTTTTGGTTTATTATCGTCTGACATGGTTTTTGCCCTATGTTAGCGAGATGCCTCGAATGCCTTTAAAACTTCTGTCGTTGAACCTAACATTTTAACTTGTCCGTGTTCAAGCCATAAAATCTTATCACAATCCAAAACTGTCTGCAGTCTATGGGCTATTCGGATTTGTGTCTTATCGGCTAAAGTCTTTTTCAGAGCTAATTCGATTAATTTTTCAGACTGTGGGTCAATGTTTGCCGTAGCCTCATCAAAGATGAAAATCTCTGCATTTTGTAAAAGCCCGCGAGCCAGACTTAAGAGCTGCTTTTCGCCTTGTGAAAGGTTCTGTCCCTTTTCATCTAGCATAAAATGCAACTGCAGCGGCAGGCCCACTAATTTAAGTGTCTCGTTGAGTTGATCACTTGAGAATTGATTAAACAAATCAAGATTATCTTTGATGGTGCCCTTAATAAAAAACTGATCCTGTGAAATCAATGAAAACTGTTTGCGGTGGTCTTCGATATCTGTTTTAAAAGCATTATCGATTAAGATCACCCCTTGGTTAAAAGGATATAGTCTTAATAAAGCAGCAATTAAAGTCGATTTGCCGGCACCTGTTCGGCCAATGATTCCCAATTTTTCTGAGGGTTTTAATTTAAACGACACATTTGAAAGAGTCGGATGGCTTTGATTCGGGTAAGTCAGCGATAGATTTTCAACACTCAATTTAAAGTCAGAGGGTAGCTTGGCTACAGGTTCTGCTGTTAACTTAGTCTTTTGTTTTTTGGGATGGTGAGTTTTAAAATCAGCATAGGATGGCAAAAAAGCACCGTCTTCGATCGGGTTACGAATAAATTCATCAAGTCGTTCAACACCCACTAAGGCTTCTTCAAATTGTGAATACCATTCAAAAAACATTTGTAACGTGTTCGTCGCTAAAATGGTGAAACCTAAAACAACCGCAACTTGTCCTGGGCCTAGGCGACCTTCGTGAACCAAGTACATTCCAAGTAAACCATTCATTAAAAATAAGATTGTTGAGATAATATTAAGTTCAGTCGAAAAACGCATGATGCTTTTGATGATATGAAATTTGCTGGTGATATACAGATCATCTAGTTTTAAAAAGCGATTAATAAAAGTTCTAACTTTTGAATTTTGTCTGATCGAAAGACTGCCTTGCACGGTTTCAGAAAAGTGAGCCACCGAAGGTCCGCGTAAAACTGAAACTTCGCGACGATGTCCGCGTAAGCGCATTTGGTTGCGTTTTAAAATCACATAAAACCCAAGACCAGCAATCATTAAATTCACCACAAAATAAGGATGCGTCAGCATAATTAAAATCGAAATCCCGACTAAATCAAAGATGATCGATAAAAATTCGGCCAATGGCCCGCCAAACAAGCGAAAGATATTGCCGTAATCGCTTGAAAATCGCGTCGTGATTTTGCCTACGGGATTATTGTCAAAATAAGAAAGCGGGTAACGTGAAACCCGGTAAGTCGTTTCATCATAAATACGCGATACCGCCAAAGCTGAAAGGCGCGAAAAGACGGTGCGGTAAATTAAAGTTAATAAAAATGATACGATCAATACCACTAATAAACTTGAAGTGAGAGAAACTAAATCATCACGCTCAACAACTTTATGAGCATCGTAAAAGCGCGCAATCATCTGGGCATTTGATAAAAACAATAAGCGGGCGGCAAAACCTAAAATCACCACCGTAAAAATACGAATGATAAACGGGCGGTAAGCTTGCAGTAGGGTATCAAAGATAGTTTTTGAAAAGGCTTTTTTTGGTTTAGTCATATGTTACCCAATATCGCCGGCGATAAATTTTTGATATTTAACTTCGCTCATAAATTCAGAATAAGGCCCGTTAAATTTTATTTCACCTTTTTCAAGGTAAACCACGCGATCACAGTGTTTTAAAAATTCATAACGTTGTGTGATCACTAAAAAGCTATGACCCAGATCTTTTAACACAAACAAAGAATCAATCAGTTTTTTCTCGGTGCCCACATCAACAGCGCTGAAAGGATCATCCAATAAAAATAATGGCAACGGATTATAAAAAAGTCTGGCCAAATTTAAACGTTGTTTTTGCCCACCCGATATATTTAAGCCACGTTCACCAATCATCGTTTTTAGGCCCTCGGTGATGCGATCATGTTCGATATCAAACTGTGCATGCTTAAGGGCCGCATGAGCCTTTGGTGCATGTTGATCCGCATCTGATTCAGCTTCATGATAATCTAAAATAATATTTTCAGTTAAAGTTGCACTCAAAATAAAAGGTTCTTGCGGCAAATAACTGTGCGGCAGTTGATCTAGGCGCTTGGCTGTAAAAGGTGTCTCGCGCATCAGTGATTTAAATAAAACTGATTTACCAGAACCAATCGGACCGATCACAGCAACAACTTCTTTTTTCTTAACTGTTAAATTGATATTTTTTAAAACAGATCTGCCCTCGATCACTAAATTCAAATCTTCAACGACCAATGTTTCATCTGGTTTTAAAGCTACATTTTCGTTTTCAATATGGTACTGAAGATTGACTAACGAGAAAAATTCTCCCAGTCGTCGTACTGAAGTCCACGCATCAAACATCATCGTGAAAAACCACGGAAGCTGGCGGATAGGTTTGGCTAGAAAGACACCCATCACCCACATGATGGCAATAATATCAATTTGGCCGATCAGCTCGTTATGAAAATAAGTGACATAAAATAAAATCGCTAAATTAAGCCAAAAAGTTACACTTGATGAAATTGAATTCATAATCTGACCATTTGTAACCATGGCGATGCGATTATTAGTTTCTTCAATACGTTTTTTGATAATTTTATTTTCAAAACCCTGAATCCAATTCAATGATTTTAGACCGCGAATGTTTTGAATCCATTCGTTAACTAAGCCCATACGTTGACCCGCAAGAATTTTAAAAAAGTAGAAAAATCCTGATTGTCTGCGCGCTAAAAATAAATTCACAGAAACTAAAGCCGCAATAAGTGATAAAGTTAAGCCGTACGGAATATGATAAATGATATTTAAAAAAATCGGCGCAAGGATTAACGGAAAAGCCGTCGTTAAGGCGTAAGGGATAGTTTGTTCAAGCCACATTGTGCAGCTTGGAATATCAGTCGTGTAAAGGGCCACCATTTCGCCAACGGTTTTATGGCTTGTTGTTAAAGGCTTTAATTTTAGAATATGATGATACAATTTTTCAGAGATTGATTTTTGTGTAATTAAAGCTTCGCGCTGCCCTAGGTAATTCGTCATTTGTAAAAAGACAAACGACAGTAAGGCCAATAAAGTACAAATCAACAACGGGCTAGCAGCCAGGTGCTGCATAAAATCACGTTGAAAGTACGGAACCGATAAGCCTGCAATTGTGGCCGAGAAAGCTAAAAACATAATCCCGATACGAACAATCAGGCGATCAAATAAAATATAATAAACGACGTCTTTTTGTGATTTTAAACTTTTCATACGCGAAACCATCCCGCTATTGATCTACGTTCATTGTGACTGATTTCAACTTCGTGTGGAATGTCGCTTTTAAAAAGGATCATGTCACCAAAGTGAGGCATCACTTCAAAAATCTTTTGTTCGTTATCAAAACCTACAAGTTTACCGCCATCGCTGTCTTTCCAGTTTGGATTTAAATAAATCACAAATGAAAAAAAACGTTTGTTGTTGTCAGCGGTTTGATCAATATGCTTTTTATAAAAATGCCCAGGAGGGTAAAAAGCAAAGTGGCACTCAAGATGTGATAACGAAATTCGAAAGTAATTTTTAAAGGCTATTAAAACTTCATCTAGCTTTTCTAAAACTTGCTGTTCGCTAGGGTGATGCTCTTTTTCCAACCAGTAAGTCAGATCATTACGAATCGTCTTAGCTGAATCAGCGGCGGCAACACTTTGCGTGATCGCGGCAGAGGTTAAAAGCCCTTGTTCTTGCACTTGGTTGAATCGCTCAAGCAAAAGTTGAGCTAACTGTGGATCTAATGAAGTCATCCCCCAGCCAGAGTCGTCAACTTTTTGCATTAATTGTTCAAGATCATTTGTGCAGAACATTTTTTCACGCTAGCATAATTTTATGTCGAAACCTAGTCGTTTAGGAACTAACCGTCGTGAGTTTCTCACCACAGCATTGTGGGGAGCGGCGGGCCTATCGCTGTTACCACTTTTGCCATCTTGTTCAACATTAGATGAATATCTCATCGAAGATCAGTTTGATTTTGATACTGAAGTGGTCATTATTGGTGGCGGCATCGCTGGTCTCTATGCGGCTTATGAGCTTAAGAAAAATAGAGTTCCGTTTAAAATTTTCGAAGCCTCGCAAAGATTGGGCGGAAAAATTCAAACCCTAGATAAAACTGAATGGGGAGCTTTTGAATTTTCAAAAAGTGACACGATTTTAAATTCTTTAGCTAAAGAGCTTAATTTAGAAAAAACTGATTTAGACTCTAAAACATGGACCTTTAAACAGGGGGCTTCGAGCTTAGTGAATGAACTTTCTGATATTGTTCAAGGGTTAATCCCTGAAAAACAAATTCGCCTGCAGCACAAGTTAGTTTCAGTTCGTAAATTAGGTTCGCGCTATCAATTAACTTTTGAAACGGGTTCACGCGAAAGAATATTTTTCGCACGAAAAGTTATTTTAGCCTTACCTCAAAACGTGATTTTAAAATTACGTCACTTAGATGATATTAAAGATGTAAAACCTATACTTGATCAATTAAGTCATGCGCGCAATTGGACAAACATTCGTGTGGTGATTCCAAGCAACCAAGTGAATGGAGTCTTTAAGCGTGGCAATCGCATTAACGAAGATCTTATGGCTCAGGTCTTTTACAAGCAGACAAATATTCAATTAGCGCAGTTTGCGGCTCGTCAAAAGCAAGATCAGGTGATTTTTACCTTCAGAATGACGATGGATCACCCTTTGCGACCTATCGAACATCTTGAAGCGGTCATGCATAAGTACACCAACCCTAATTTTAAGTTAAACGCTGAAAACTGCAAAGATTGGGGTATCGATGCCCTTGATTCGCGGTCAGATCAAGAAATCGATAAGTATTCAATTGCATTTCCGACAGGAAAACTACGTATCGTCGCAGAGTCTTTTGTGTCTACCACGAGGTTGCCGATGACTTTAGCAGCTAATTCTTCAATTGAAAGCCTGTTACAACTAGTTAAACAAGAAGTGCAGCTTTTTAAATTGGATATATAGCAGAGATATATTATATCTATGTCTATGAGCGCACCTAAAAAGACTTCAAAAAAATCTGTTAAAAAAGCTTCTAAACCTAAAGTGAATGGTACAGTTAAAGGTAAAAACTCGCAGGCCCACAAAGTGTTAGCGAATGTTTTAGCTTCACCAACGATTGAAACTCATTTGTCTAATGAAGAAAAAATCGAAGAAATCAAATTTCACTTTTCACAGATTATGAATGTTTTAGGTCTTGATCTTAATGATGACAGTCTTCGTGATACGCCAAAACGTATGGCCAAAATGTACGTGAACGAAGTATTTGGCGGCTTACATGCTGAAAACTTTCCGGCGATGACTGTGATTGAAAATAAAATGCAGTACGACCAAATGGTGTGTGTGCAAAATATTGAAGTGATGTCGATGTGTGAACATCACTTTCAACCGATCGATGGTTTTGCAACAGTAGCTTATATTCCAAAAAACAAAGTGATTGGTTTATCTAAGATTAACCGTATTGTTGAATTTTTCTCGCGTCGCCCTCAGGTTCAAGAAAGATTAACAAAGCAAATCGCAGATTGTTTATCTTACGTTTTAGAAACTGAAGATATCGCCGTTCATATCAACGCAAGACATTACTGCGTGATTGCGCGTGGTATCCAAGACTCTCACAGTTCAACGACGACGACTGATCTTCGTGGTGAATTCAAAGTTAGCGGTGATACGCGCTCTGAATTCTTGAAGCAGTGCCGTAATCAAATCTAAGCTAAAATTATTTTAATAACGAATGGCATAAGCCGATCTGCGTCTCCTGTTTTTTGTGTTTGAATATTTCAGACAGCAAAAAAAGGAGATTTCTTATGGCTACTACTGAAAAAATCCCTAAAGGTTACGCCACAGTCACGCCGTATCTTGTATTGAACGATGTTCCAACGGCGATCGAATTTTATAAGCGCGCCTTCGGGGCCGAACAGCTCTCGCGCATGGATATGCCCAATGGCCAAGTGGCCCATGCTGAAATTAAAATTGGTAACTCTATATTAATGATGACCACTGAAATGGATTCACCTGATGAGACCATGAAGACTAAAGGCCCATTAACACTTAAAGGAACGCCGGTTTCTTTTATGATCTATGTTGATGACGTCGATAAAGTTGCAAAAACTGCGGTGGCGGCTGGTATACAAACCCTTCGCCCTGTAGAAAATCAATTTTACGGAGACCGCAGCGGAGTTTTTAAAGATCCGTTTGGCCATATTTGGTCAATCGCGACTCATATCGAAGATGTACCTATAGATTTAATGAAACAAAAAATGAACGAAATGTACACGAAAGGCCAAACGCCCTAAATAAAGTGCGAGTGTCCTCTAGGAAATGTTTCGTTTTACCCACATCACTGCTTTTCTGTGATGTGGGTTTTTTATGGCACTAGCCTAATGTTTTTTCTAATAACTCGCGCGCATTTTTAGATAATGTTTCACTCGCTAACATTCTTTGAACTTGAGCTTGCGCTAAAGTTTTAAGATTTGTCGGTAACTTTTTAGTAAATGTAAAAGCTTGTGCTAAACGTGCACCCACTTGTGGGTTTACTTTATCAATTCGCATTAACTCATCAGCAAACCATTTATAAGTCTCGGCCGAATCTGTGTGAAAACGTAAATAGTTTCCAGCAAAGCCGCCATGAAGACTGTACAAGTTATTTGGATTTGTTGAATCATAACCCTTAGCTTGCGTAGCCGCTTGAACGCGCGCAAAAGTTTTTTCATTCGAACTTACAGCTTGCACTGATAACCATTTGTTAAAAACAACGCTGTCTGTGTGCCAAGTCGCATGAAAATCATTTAGAGCTTTATCAGTCACATCACTGTGAGTTTCGCTTAAACAACTTAACGCCGATATTTTATCAGTCATGTTTTTAGCAGACCAATATTGTTTATCAGCCACAGCTGTCCACTCAGTGCTTTCAGTCGAAATACCATAACCTAAAATTCTATTTTTAAGAGCGCGATCACCAATTGTATTTAAAGCGTGGTGTTTTTCATACGTTGCTAATAAATCTGTTTTAAAAGTGATAGCAAAAGCTTTTTTGATCGCAAGCTTAGCGTTAAACAAAGCCGCAGGATCAAGAACCGTTTGTTCTTGGGCTAATTGGCTATCAGAAGGCATTGATAAAATTAAAGCTTTAAACTGCGCATCGATCGCTGAATCATTTAAGACATAACCAAGAGCCTGAATAATTTCAGGATTAGGTTGTAAGTCAGTTTTATTTTGATAAGCCGTAATTAATTTCGCTGTTTCATCAAATAACATTTTACTGCAAGATTCACGGCGGTTAAAGGCGTCTGTATCAAATTTGATAAGATGTAATAAGTCAGCATTTGAACGATTCCATTTTAATTTAACAGGAGCTGAAAACTCACGATTAAGTGAAACCACAGGGCGTGTGCTTAAGCCCGTGAATGTCCAAGTTTGTGATGATTCTTTTAAATGTAAAACTTGATTGTGCGTAGACAACTCTTTGCCAGCTTGATCAATCAAACCGAATTTTAATGGAATATGAAATGGTAATTTTTCTTTGTTCTCGGCTTTTTCAGTTACAGTTAATTCACAAGACTGAGCTAGAGTTAAAGTTAAAGTGCCAGACGCTTGATCGTAGTTTTCAGTCACAGTCACATTCGGCGTACCAGCTTGTGAGTACCAACGTTTAAACTGAGAAAAATCAGCCTTATTAGGAGCTGCAATCGCTTCAGCAAAATCAATAATCGTCACAGCTTGGCCATCATGACGTTTAAAGTATTCATCCATACCTTTTCTAAAACCATCACGACCAACAATAGTTTGCATCATACGAATAACTTCTGCGCCTTTTTCGTAAATCGTTGCCGTATAAAAGTTATCAACTGCTAAACATGATTCAGGACGAACGGGGTGAGCATTTGGCCCAGTATCTTCAGAAAACTGACGTGAACGTAATGAATCAACATCTTTAATTCTTTGCACAGAGCGAGAATTCATATCGGCAGAAAATTCTTGGTCACGAAATACTGTTAAGCCTTCTTTTAAAGATAACTCAAACCAGTTTCTGCAAGTCACACGGTTGCCTGTCCAGTTATGAAAATATTCATGGCCAACAACTGATTCGATCATTTCAAAGTCAGTGTCTGTCGCCGATTTAACATCAGCTAAAACTAAACGTGAGTTAAATACGTTTAAGCCTTTGTTTTCCATAGCACCCATATTGAAATCATCGATGGATACGATCATGTAAGTGCCAAGGTCATATTCTAAACCAAAGCGTTCTTCATCCCATTTCATTGATTTTTGTAATGACACCATCGCATGTTTGCAACGCTCTTGTTTGCCATGCGGAGCATAGACTTCAAGTTTTACAGTTTTGCCAGATTGAGTTTTAAAAGTGTCAGTGATGACACCCATGTCGCCAGCAACTAAGGCGAATAAATAACTTGGCTTTTTAAAAGGGTCTTTCCACATCGCATGGTGACGACCATTGCCTAAAGATTTTTTAGAAATGTTATCGCCGTTTGATAAAAGGTGTGGATATTTTTTTTCATCCGCTTCCATTTCAACAGTGTATGTTGTCATCACATCAGGGCGATCTAAGAAGTAAGTGATTTTTCTAAAACTTTCAGCTTCACACTGAGTGCAGAAAATGCCGCCTGATAAATATAAACCTTCGCAAGATTTATTCGCTTCAGGATTAATTTCTACTTCTGATTGCAATAAAAATTCAGAAGGCACATCTTTAATTGTTAAAGTTTCACCTTCAACTTGATAACGAGTGGCTGGTAATTTTTCGCCATTGATGGCTAATGATAAAAGTTTGACGTGCTCGCCACCGGCTAAAACTAAATCTTTAGCGGCCGTGTTGGTGCGTACGAAATTCATTTTTGCAGTCACGACAGTTTGTGTTTCATGCAAATTGAAATAAAGATGGATGTCTTTAATATTGAAATCCGGAGTTTTATAATCAGTTAAAAAGATGCGGGTAGGTGTGTTAGAATTTTGATCTTGTTTCATAGTATATATTCCTTGCGCGCCCAAGGCGCGACTCCTAAAGTAGATATAATCTAAGTAAGGTAGTAAGAGTATGTCTTTAGGTAAAAATATATTTTCAAATAGAGAAATTCAATGGATCGATGTGCCTGCGCCCAGCCAAACTCAATATAACGAGTTATCAGAGCTTTTGGCACTGCCAGAAAGCATAATTCAAAACTGTTTAAACCCTGATTACTTACCTCACCTTGAGACTTATGGGTCGACTCGGTTTGTTATTTTGCGTATTCCAGAGCCTGTTTCAAACGGAAATGCTGATAGCGTTCAAGAATTGACTACAAAAATAGCTATTTTCATTCGCGATCATCATGTTATTTCGATTCATCGTATTACTGATCTTCATGCCATTAAAGAAGTGGCAACCACTGTAAACGCCTTATCAGAAGAGTATGCTAAGGATGTAAATGCTTTAACTGTTTTGGGTCTTTTCTTTGAACAGGTCGCTTTGGCGTTTGAAAATCCAATTAATCAACTCGAAGCGCAGATGGAAAAATTCGAAGAAAATATTTTTAATCACAAGCGTTCAAAAGCTTTATTGCAAGAAGGGTATTACATTAAACGTAAAGCTTCAGCTTATCGTAAAGTTTTAAAATACACTCTTGATACCTTAAGCCGCTTAGGCCCTAAAGAGTTATGGCAAGATAGCCGTGATAAATTAGAACGTTATCAATTTTACGCGGATGATATTTTTGAAAATACCCAAGGTTTGTTAGGCTTACATTTATCAATTGCTTCGCAACGTACAAATGAAGCTTCATTTCGCACCAATGAAATCATGCGTGTATTAACAGTTTTAACTATTTTCTTTTTACCATTAAATTTTATCGCCGGTGTTTTTGGAATGAACTTCGTTCATATTCCCGGATTACAGCATGAATGGGGATTTTGGATATCTATTGGATTGATGTTAGTCATTTCAATCGCGCTATTCATCTACATCGCTATGAAGGGCTGGCTATCGCCCGTCGAAACCAATGAGAATTACCGGAAGTAATTCTCATTCTCTGTTTTGATTCGCCTCCGGCGAACCTTATTCTAAAGGAATCAAAACTTTATTTCTTGTTCGAGTTGAACTTTTTTATCTTCGTCCATGATTTGGGCTGATAAAGTTTTTTTCGTCCAATCAATGGCGATGAGGCCAAAGTTAGGTTTTAAAAAACTTGGTGCTGTGTATGATTTATCAATTTCAGCAACCACTGTGCGCGAGGGTTTATTTAAAGAACTTGATGTGACATCGTAAACAAGTCCTAAACCTTTAACGTCTTCTTTGGCAATCGCTGCTAAATGACGATCGCCCGATAAAATCACAGCGTTTTTAGCTTTATGTTTTTTAAGAAGGTTAAAAAATCTTTCGCGTTCTTTAGGGTAGTTGCCCCATTTTTCATAGTAATGATCATTAGCAATTAATTGCACAGATGAAACAATTAAACGTAAGTTGGCAGGTTTTGCTAATTCTTGATCTAACCATTTCCATTGGTCTTCAGATAACATGCGCGCGTTTTTATCTTCGTTCGGTAAATAAATTTTTGGCGGCTGTTCAGTGTTTGTTTCAGCATTGTAATCAGGATTTTTAGTTAACGGCGAGCGATCCCAGCGCGTATCTAACAGGATGATTTGAACTTTGCGATTTTTTGTTCCGATAATACGGCTGTGGTAAACGCCGTTTTGTTCTTTCGGCATTGTGAATTTTAAATAGCTCCAGTAATTTAAAAACACACGACGGGCTTCATCTTTTTCTGGGTTATCAGCTCCGCCATCATTCTGACCGTAATCATGATCATCCCATGTCGCTAAGAACGGAATTGATTCACGTAAATCTTTATATTCTGTGATCTGATTCATTTTAATATATTGATCGATGATCGGTTTATTTTCTTTTTGAGAGGCGTAAACGTTATCACCCATCATGATAAATAGTTGCGGGTTAGCTTCTTTGATTGTTTTCCAAATAGGTTCAGGTTGATTTTGATCAGCGCATGAGCCCATTCCAATTAAAGTCAGATCTTTATTTGTATCTAAACTGCGATACGGAATATTTAATTGCGCCTCTTTAGATGAATCCACCATCGGGCGGCTTTTAGGTTTAGCGACAGTCGTTGAAGTGTTGCCGGTGACATTAGCTAAAAGCGATTGGCCACTGGCGCAGCCAAAAAATAACGTTGTTGAAATCAAAGCTGACAAAATCAAAGTGTGTTTTTTCATGAGATCAATCATATCGAATTAAACCTAAAAGGAAACCCGCAGTGGTCCAAAAGGCTAGACCGAGGTCTAGTTGGGTTTGGACTAAAGGCTACCGATAAGAGGGTATGGAAAACACGCAAGATACACCTAAAAGAAAATATCCCCGAACGCACTTTAGAAAGCCCGTGGCATTTACATGCAGAGGTTATTCAGAAGTTACTGGCGGAGTCGAAATCGGTGAAGGTGGTATCTCATTTCAAACTGAAATGGCGTTAGATATGAACAGTCCAATTGTAGTTAATTTTTATATCCCTAATGGGGGATTCTTTTGTCTTCGTGCGATCGTGAAAAACACGGTTGACGGTTACACCACTAAGCCTGGGCATACAGTGTATGGATTAAGCTTCACAGACGTGAGCTTGTCGCTAAAACGACAAATCCGAGCTTATGTAGCTCGGACTAGTCATGAACAAGAAAAATTTAAGTTATCGATCTAAGTGATCAAAAACTGTTAACTTAATTTTTAAACCAAGGGTTTAAAAATTATTTGCTAGCAGATTTTGTAACTTGAGTCGATAAGCGAGAAACTTTACGTGCAGCTGTTTGTTTCGTGAAAACGCCTTTTTGGGCAGCTTTCATGATTTTAGAAACATATGCAGATAATAAAGTTTGCGCAGCTTTTACGTCTTTATTTTTTAATGCTGAAGCTAATGCTTTTTCAGCAGTACGAACTACAGATTTACGAGCTGTATTAACAGCGTTTTTCTTAACGGCTTGACGAGCTCTTTTAGCTGCTGACTTATGTTGTGCCAAGTTATAACCTCCAAGTAATATGTCTGACATTTCAGAACGAACACAAATAGCTAACACACCGGATAACTCGAAGCAAGCAGGTATTCTTAAAAACGCTTTAAAGATGGCATTTGGTACAATGACAAGCAGGGCATTGGGTTTGGTTCGTGAAAGTTTGTTAGCTGCCTTATTTGATAAGCCTATTACAGACGCCTGGGCCGCGGCCTTTCGTATTCCTAATATGTTTCGCAGGCTTCTGGGCGAAGGCTCATTATCTGTCAGTTTTATCCCCATTTTTGTTGAGGCTAATCATGACAGTCGCGAGAGAGCCCAAAATTTAGTCAATTCGTTATATACACTTTTATTAGTGATGCTTTCGGTGATCACGGTTTTAGGCGTTTTGATGCCTGATCCGATATTGCACTTAGTTTTAGACCCTGAATATATCGCCAACACCGACAAATATTTGATCACAAAAACCATGGCTCAGATCATGTTCGGCTTTGTATTTTTTATTTCAAGCTTCGCTTTTTTCATGGGAATTTTAAACGCCCTCGGCCAATTCTTCTGGCCAGCTTTAGCGCCAACGTTCTGGAATTTAGCGATGGTGGTTTCAACTCTATGGCCGAAATCTTGGCTATCAGAGACCTCGCAAAAAAATGGCAGCCAATTAGCATGGGGTGTTCTTTTCGGGGGAGTCATACAAGTTGCGGTTTTAATTCCTGCACTTCGTAAAGCGGGATACTTTCCGAAACTTTCTTTTGATTTTAGAAACCGCGATACGCTTCGTGTTTTTAAAAACATGGGACCTGGATTAATTGGCCTTGGGTTATTGCAATTTACAACAATTGTTAATCTGCGTTTTGCTTCTTCTTTAGCAGAAGGAACAATCTCTTATATTAATTATGTCGATCGTTTAATTGAACTTCCATTATCGTTAATTTCAGTCAGTCTTGGTACAGCGTTGCTTCCGGTATTATCTAAATACTGGGTACAAGATAAAAAACAAGAGATGGCCGCGCAAACTAAACATTACTTAGAATTAAATTTATTTGTTTCTATTGCGGCAGCTTGTGGATTATTTGTCTTAGCTGAACCGATTATGGGTTTATTATTTGGACGCGGTCGATTCACAGCGAATGACGTTCACACAGCCAGCTTAATTTTAAAAACTTACTGCTGGATTATGGTTTTCTCAAGTGGAGTGCGTGTATTAACTCCGGCGTATTACGCGATTAAAAATACGTGGTTTCCTGCTATTTTAGCTGCATGCTGTCTTGTGATTCATATTCTTTTAGCTCCGGTGTTTATGGCTAAGTGGGGCGTTGAAGGCTTGATGATTTCAACAACGACTTCGGCTGCGGTAAACTTAGTGATGCTGTTAGTATTTTACAACTTCCTGATTTTTGATTTTCCGTATTTAAAATTTTTATTCAGCCTGGCTAAGTTTTTTGGCGTGGGTTTAGTAGTTATCTTTGTTGCACAACTTCATTTTATACTGGTAAACCATATGCCAAGTCACTTGGCTTTAGCTGTGACTATTGCTGTTGTACTAGCTAGCTTTTTTGCGATTGCGATGCGCTTGTTTCCGAATGAGTTTGGTCGTTTGGGTAAACAAGTCATGGGCCGCTTTTTACGAAAGTAATTATTTAGCTATAGATTTTAAATAAGTTTCTTTTAACACCGTGATATTTTCAGCGGTATTTTTACAAACATTCACACCTAATTCAGATTCAAACAGATCTTGAATTTTATCATAGTACTTAATCAGCTTAAGAGCTTTTTTTCGGCCTTCGGGTTTTAATATAATTTGAAACTGTCTGGCGTCTTTCGGGCTGACTTCGCGTTTGACCCAGCCTTTGTATTCAAGATGTGAAACAATATGGCTGATGTTGCCACGACTGGTTTGAAAAACCGTTGCTAGTTGTGAAGGTGTGATATTGTCTTTATCTTCAAACAGCAGGGCCGTAAGCACTAAACCTTGTAACAAGTTAGTGTCTTCGCTTTTTAAAAAACGATTAATATCTGAAACAATAGCTTCATAAGCGCTATTAATGGCAAACACGGGGCTGGCATTAAGGTATTTGGTGATTTTCATGTTTTAATATTAGTTGAATAATTCAATAATTGAAAACTAAAATTACTTTTTTCTAGTGGAAAGTCTTATTTTTAATCTATAGGATCGGGCCTATGAAAAAAAATGAAGCTTTAATTTCGCGTTATGTTCTTGATCACGGTAATAGTTTATTAACAAACGTGACTGTTGTTGGCTGTGCTGTTGTGATCTTAAGTTTGATGGCGCAGGTGTCGATTCCGTTACCTTTTACGCCAGTGCCGATCACAGGACAAACCTTCGCGGTTTCATTTTTAGCTTTGATGCTCGGGCGTAAACTAGGAACCTCAAGTGTGTTTGCTTATCTTTTAGTAGGGGCAGCGGGGCTTCCGGTTTTTGCAGCGGGTAAGTCGAGCCTAGGTGGGCCAACAACGGGTTATCTTGTCGGCATGCTGCTTGGCACATGGATCATGGGCACATTAAGTGATCGCGGTTGCACAAAATCTTTCATTAAAACTTTTTTGGTCAGTTATATCGGAAGCGTTTGTGTTTTCGGCTACGGGCTTTTAATTTTATCTTTATTTATTCCGCACGAAGGTTTGTTCGTGGCAGGCCTTTATCCATTTCTATTCGGCGATTTTTTAAAAAATATTTTAGCGACAACGCTAGTTACAAAAACAAATAACTTTTTTGGAGGTCAGTCATGAAACTTTTTATACTCACGTTCTTTTTTGCTCTTTCACTTCAAGCTAAGGTCACTGTGGCATTTTTAGAACTGCGCAATTATTATGGTGATTTAATACAGTTAGAGCAAGGCGGTCGTTTTGCTCATATGGCTATTTCATACAAAGGCCAATGGTTACACGCGCATCCTTTAAAGGGCGTCGAAGTTGTCAGCGAAGAAAAACTAAAAAAAATCGGACAAATAAAAGAAACTATTGAACTGCCAGAGGTCGAAGAAATTTCAGAACAGCAGGCGGCTCAGTATTTAGGTAAACCCTTTGATAATAATTACTCATGGACTGACGACGCGATTTACTGTGCAGAACTTGTCGGTAAGTTATTAAATATACGCCCTACGCCTATGTCATTCGACGCCTCGTTCTGGCCAGATCAATATAAAGCCCTTAACGGAAAATTAGGTTTATCGCCAGATGATATCTTCCAAATACTAAGTAACCGTGCTAAGTAGAGGCGATGAAACTTTTTACATTCACTTTTTTATTTTCAATCTTCGCGCAGGCTAAAGTCACTGTCGCGTTTATTGAAATGCGTAATTACTACGGGCAAATTATTCAGCTAGAACAGGGTGGTCGTTTTGCTCACTCTGCCATTTCTTATAAAGGTCAATGGCTGCAAGCGCATCCACTTCATGGTGTTGAATTAGTGCCGATCGAAAAAATTCGCAAGATGGGCGAGATCAAAGAATTCGTTGATGTTGCGGGGCTTGAAGAACTTGATGAAGCCAAAGTAAATGCGATGTTAGGTAAACCTTTTGATAACGATTACAGTTGGGACGATGATAAAATTTATTGCTCTGAATTGATCGGCAAGCTTTTGGGCTTGTCGCCTTTGCCAATGGTGTTTTCGGATGCATGGCCTAAGCACTATCAAGATATGAATGGTCAGCCAGGGCTTTCGCCTGACGGTGTTTACCGAATTCTGCAAACGGTGAATCACTAGCTAGAAATAGCATTTTTTAAGTTAGGCACTTTTTAAAAAATCGTTTACTTTATTTTCATATTTTTGATGATCGATTAATATTCGTTGATACTTTCTACAAATATCTAAAGCCTCTTTTTTGTCAATTTGGTGTATTTCAAAACAAGTTGAGGCTACGGGTACTTCTGACCGCGATTTTTTTAAGTTATAAAGTGCAATTTTTAAAAACGAACTAAAATCCTTTCTGTAAGAATTGTGAGCCCACATTTCCATCTCAATTAAGTTTAAGTTGAACTCAGCTTCTAGTATATTTCTTTTTAGGCTTGGTTCAGTTTCAAGTACTTTGATTTTTTGCTCGGCAAGCATTTCCCATTTTTTATGAAGGTGACCTCTTTCAATAATAAAGGCTGACACGCAAAAACCTGTTATAGCTATAAGTATCGAGCTATCAACAATACTTAGCTTGCCAGCTTTAACGAGTTCAATAGGTGAGCCTAGCTGATGGCAAATTGCCGAAATGCAAAGACTCATAAATAGGGTGAGTGAGATAGCAGAAACTATTCTTAAATTACTTCGTACATTATTCTTGTATCCGCAGATTGAGTAACGGGAAAGAATGGCATATTCCATTAAATTTACTATAGATATTTCAATCCACTTAAATGCCCATTGCAGTAGGTTTAAATTGTGCCCAACGTTTGGTTCGTCTCGAAGTATAATTACATCTTTTTTTTTATGAGAAAACTCAAGCAAGGTTTGATCAAATAGCCATAAGAAGGCTTGAAAAATGATATATAAATTTAATAAAGTTTGGAATTCCATCATATTGGCTTATCGGAATAGATAAATATTTATTTAGAATTGTAACAATAAAAAAGCCGCAGATTCTGCGGCTTTTTCAATTGTAACTACGGTCAAAAAGGTACGGCCTACCTTTTATTTATTCTCTTTTAAACCTTGGTATGTTTCAGAGATTTTTTCTTGTTTATCTAGCTCTGCTGACCATTTTTTTGCTTCGCCTTCATACGTTTTCTTTTTCGTATTCCATGCGACTTCTTGTGAAGCTAAACCACGTAATGCATCGATTGTTTTAGTTTCTTGCGCACGTAATTCGCCTTCGCGGCCTTTCCAAGATTTTTTCTCTTCAGCTACGATGTCCATCTGCTTTTTGTAATCAGCGATGATTTGTTCGCGTTTTTTTTGGTTTTCAGCGATTTGTGTAGTTAGTCTTTCTAACTCTTTTAATTGCTTTTCTTCTTCAGTGCGCTTTGTTTCTTCAGCTGTGATCAGGGCTTGTAATTCTTTTTCTTGTAATACAACTTTTTTAAGAGCTTCGTTGTTATTTACGATTTCAGAATTTACTGAATCTTTTTGTTTTTGGGCTTGGCCTTTGGCTTTGCCTAATTCAGACATATTGCTATTGATGACGCTTAAGTTTTTTTCGTAATCGCCTTTGTTGGCTTTAGCAGTTTCAACATTGATTTTGATTTTATCTAAACCTTGTTGTGCTGAATAGGGATCAGCAAAAGCTAATACCGCAGAAAATGTGATTGCAGTTAGGGCACTCAGAGCTAAAATTGTTTTTTTATTCGTTTTCATTTCCTCATTTATTTTACTTAGGCCTTTACCTAAAAAAAGTTATTCATTAAAAATTAGTTATGTTTTTCTTCTTTTTCGCCAGAATCAGTCGCTGCATTTTCAGAACTTGGTGTGCGCTCTTCTGATTGTGGGCAAACATTTTTTAACGATGAACGGTAGTGACCAATTTCATCATCCCAAACTTCGCCTTTATGCTTCCAAGCATAGTCGCCTTTATCATCAGGAGTTAAAGACGCCGGTGCTTTATCTGTTTTGTTCGCTTCGCCGCCAGCCATTTGGTAACGGATGTGCTCGCCAGCTCCAGAATAAATCTCATAACTTAAAACTTCTTGTTGATCGATTAAACGATCAAGAGTTGCTGTTAGTTCACCAAAGCGAACTTGTAAGTTAGAGCCTGCTTTTAGGCGTAACATGTTTTCTTCTTTAGTTAAGCGAGCCAATGCAGCTTCGCGCATTTTTTTGATACCTGTGCGCGCACGAGTATAAATTAAATGCTCAACACCTCTGGCTAAGTATTTTTTCTCTAAATTTTTGATGCTATCACCTTTACGGCCTTCACGTTGTGCGGCTGTAAATTCGTTTTTAGCTTTTAACATTTCTAAACGCGCATCGCGCTCTTTACGAATAAGATCAATAGTCACTTTGTTAAAGCGAGAATTTTCATCTTCGTAAGAATTGATTTGCGATTGAATGTTCATGTAAGACGGGTGGCGCGCTAATTCGACTACGAATGAACGTGGTACACCGTCAAAGTTTTCTTGTTTTGTGTTTTTCAAGAAAGATTTAACTAGGTCATAGTAAGTCATACCTTGAGTGTTCGTTTTTTGATAAGTATCTAAACCTTCATGAATGGCTTTATAACGTTTATTTAAATCTTCTAAGATGTGAACGCTATCACCGTATTGGCAAAGGTTTAAGTAACCCACAGTACGCACAACATATGTTTCAGGAGCATAGGCTTTGCTGAAAAATTCAGTGTGTAATGTAAACATGTTACCTGCAGCACCCACGTTGTCGTCAGCTAAGATTTGCGTCCAAGCTTGTTCAACCATGCTTTGTAACCATTGACCTGAAGATTTATCAACTAACAGGTAATATTTGTAAGCTGATTTGTATTCACCTTTTTGAAAGTAGAGACGGGCCATAGTTAAGGCCGCTAAATTTCTAATTTGGTCTTTTTTGTTTTCTTCAACTAAAGGCCATAAAACTTCTAATTCAGTCACAGCTTCGTCTAATTTGCCACGACGATAGTTTAAAACTGCTTTTAATAAAGTTCCTTCTTTGTATTCAGGAGCCGTTGTTGGAATCATTAATAAAGCGTTTTCAAATTCTTTTAAATCGCCTTTTTCAGAAAAGTATTTAGCTTTTTTGATTAAGTATTGAGGAAAGTTAACAGTGTCGACATCGAATTGTTTCGCTACTGGATCAACATACTCGATATCTGAAATTTGCAAGTATTGCATATTCTTAACTAAAGATTCGATCGCCATTTTTTTAATAGTCTGATCTTTGGCTTCTTTAGTAATCGTTAACATTTTCTCGCGAAATTCAGAATATAACTTTAAAGCTAAAGCCGTTTCAGCATAGTGAAATGTAGCTTGTTGTTGGTACTGTGGCACATCCATCAATTCAACAAATAAAGGCATCGCAAGATCATAGCGTTTGTTGTAATCCATAAAAATTAAGGCCTGAATCATTTTGTATTCTTCAGGTTTAATTTCTACCAGATTTTGTAAATCAGTTTTAGGTTCGCCTAAGACCGGGTCTAAGCCTAAATCAATAGGTTTAACTATAGGGATTTGGGCGACGTCTTCAGGTTTGACAACCGTTTTTGCAGAGGCTACCACAGGCATCGGCTTAATCGAAGTTGGTGCAACAACGACTTCAGGCGATTTAACCGCTTGGTATTTAACAGGTACAAATGATTTAGCCGCAGGCATTGCTACGTTAACATCATTTGGTTGAAATGCTTTTTCGCTCGGAACACTAACGCGAGAAAGGTTTGTTATTTTAGCAGCGCTAGCCACAGGTTTTGCTGCAGGCTTTGCAGCTTGTTTAGCATTAACAGCAGTCGCTGCTAATGTGAGAGAAGCAACGGCCAGAATTATTTTATTTTGAGCCATGAAAAATCATTTTTACTTCATCCTTTTGAATTGAAATGTGTACATTCGTAATCATATTAAACCCTATTAGTCTGGTGACTCTTAGTTAGTAAATAGTGTAACCCCGAAAGTCATTGTAGTGTCGTTCGTTGATTTTGTTTCTTCACCAGTCGTTGTATTAAAATTTGATTGGTAAGGAACAACTTTTTGCGAATAGAAAGTGTTTTTTAAATCTAAACGAAACGCTAAGTTTTTAGTGACGAACAACTGTTGCATAAAGCCAAGTTCCATATGTGGAGCTGTTTTACTTCTAAAAACATCTGGAGTATTTGCGCCACCTGGTTGAGTCACTTGATTATAAGTTGTCATACCAACGCCTGCCGTAAAACCCATATCGAAATACATAATCGACATATTCATAAATGCCATCTTTGCATAGAATGGAGTAAACGTTACAGAAGCCGTCGTTGAGCTTTTGACTAAGTTGTAATTTGGATTGATCGAATTGGCGATTGAATTTAACTTTTCAACCGTTTCATTTCTTTTAGCATCGTGGCTCAAATAACTTAATTCTAGACCGAAATCTTCAGTAAAGTAGTAACCAAGCATAGCGCCTTTTGGTTTAGCTTGTGCGAATGGGTCATTGATTAATGTACCGGCCACAAGTGAACCATAATATTTTCCTGCTTTTGAATAAGTTCTATTTTGAATAACACCGTAGTCTTCATCTTTTGCAGACCAGTATTTGTCTTCTAATTTTTTAAGATCGACTTTATCAGAACTTCTGACAGTTCCAGAAGATTGAGCGAATGTGTGTTGAGCGGTAAGTAACATCAAAGTTGTAACAGCTAGTAGTAGTTGATTCTTTTTCATTTCCTCGTTTATTTTACTTAGGCCTTTACCTAAAGTTATTTAATTTAAATCTAAACAGTAATTATATTAATTTGTACTCTTAAATAAGAACGGGTAGGTCACAACCACTTTCGTTCCGCCTTTTGGCTCTGGAAATTTCCATTTCGCAATTTTACTTAAGATACAGCCTTCAACCGGAACACTTTTTAAAGTTGTTTGATTGATCGCTTGTGTTTCGACTTGGCCAGTGCCAGCGATCGTGAATTTTACGGCCACTTTACCGTATAAATCTGGATTAGCTGATAATTGACGTTCGTAACAATATAAAATTTGGCCTAATTGTGATTTGATATACTGAGCAATAACTTCGCGATCTAAACCGCCAGAAACTTCAGATTCTTCTTCGATAAGACCAACACCGCCAGAACCAGTTTTACCAGCCGCTAAGCCAGAACCCATTCCGCCAGCACCTTTACCGGCACCAACACCACCAGTTGATACACCTTTACCACCGCCAGTAGCCGTCGCTTCACCATTCCAGTTACGGCCTGATGAATCAGTTTTACCAACTGCAGCTAATGCACGACCTGAATCGGCTTCACCAGCTTTAACACCACGAGTAGTTACTAAAACTTCAGCTGTACGAGCTTCAGTGGCAGAAACTTTACCCATTAATTGAGAAATACGAACACCAATAGCACCTTTTAACATGGCACTTACTTTTCCGCCACCAGGTGACGGGTTGTTTTGTGCATTCGAAGGAGCAGCTTGCGTGTTTTTAACCGGAGAAGGGTTACCCGCAGCTCTTTCTTTTGGTTTTTTCATTTCCATTTTTACAACTAAGCTTGAAGTTGATTTCGGAACGATAATTTCTTCGATTTTTTCAGACTGCGGAGCAAAGAGACCAACAGCTACGAATAAAAACATAGATCCTAAAGTTAGGATTAACATTTTTTTACCCTCTTTATCGATAAGGGCTTCATTCGGATTTTTTTCTAATTCAGAAACTTCATTTAAGTTTACGATTTTAGATTTAAAGTTAAATCCTTCGATTTCATGGTGCTCCCATGAATCGTTGCCTTTAAAGGGTAGGGTATGACTAATTCCACCGATAGAGTAAGTTAAAATGTGATTCACATCTTTAACTTCGGTTTTTAAAACCTTATTGTTTTTTGAAACGATAAGAATTTTTTTCTTCATGGCCTTGGTTGTAATTTGGGGGTTCACGTTTTCTAAGCCAGCAAGAACGAATTCTTCTTTTTCAACGATATTAAAATGTAATGTTGATTCAGCAAATTTGAATGAAGTGTTATCGTTGATTTTTAAATCAGGCGATGTGTTCTTCATATCGAAGCTGACAAAATGCCAGCCATCTGGTCTGTTTTCAACAACAGCATCAAATGGAGTGCTCAGGCGGTCAATCGAACCGAAATCTGATTTACGAGAGGCACCAAAAGTCAGCATAGACTTTTTGGTATCTACTTTCCAGATTTTCTTTCGACCGTCTTGAGTCGTTTGTGTAATCTTTAAAATGCTCATATATATCTCTTTCGTAAATTAGTTAAAACTATTCAATATAAAGTGAAGTTTCGCGAATTTTCTTATCCATGTCTTTCTGGATATCGTGCAGTGGCATAAACTTGATCCCTTTTTTCTGCACAAGGTAGGCTCCATCTGGATTTCTGATGGTTCCTTTTAAATTCATTTCACCAAAGTTAACTTCTTGAATGTCGCGCGTTTTAGTTTTCTTTGTGCCTGTAGAAGTCGACACTGAAGCTGTTTTGCCAGCCCCTTTTGCAGAAACTAAGAACGGCACAAAGGTTAAGATGAATGCTAATGCTATAGATGCTAAAAATTTTGTTTTCATATTAACCACCCACACTAACGGCTGAAATCTGGCCGTTTTTATTTGTTTTCAAAAATTCGACTTTCTTTTTAAGCCAATCTTTTTGATCTGCATTTTGTGCTACGCCCATCGCTTTATTGTATGATGAAATCGCGTCTTCTTTTTTCATCGCAAACTCTTCAAAAATACGAGCTTGCTCTAAAAGCATATCGACATTTTTAGGCTGAGCATTGACTAGTCTTTGAACTAGGCTTACTGCTTCTGCCGTTTCACCTTTTTGTAAAATCGATTCTACGTATAATACAGCCACATTAAAATTATACAGGTCTTCAGAGTTCAGTTGTGAAAATTCTGCCGAGGCCGTGATAAAATCTCTATCTGAGAACGACTTTAAAGCGTTCATAACAGTGATTTCTTTAGACGATTTTTTGATGTCAAAAGCTTTTTCGAAATTCGGTAAAGCACTGTTTATTCCTTCGACAGAATATAGAACTTTACCTTTTTGAAAGTGAAAGAAAGCAACACTAGGTTCTAGCGTTTGAGCTTTCTCGATCATCCATAAAGCTTTATCAGATTCATCATTCGCATCAGCAATTACACTTAAGTAATATAAACCAATGGCACGTTGTTCTTTTGTTTCAGTTAATTTTAAAGCTAACTTCTCTGCATCAGCATATTTCTTCATTTGGATACATCCACCGATTGAAGATGCTACTGGTTTAGCTAGATCACATTTTTTATCCGAAGCCGGTAGGCGAGAATACTCTTTGTAATCAGATAAGCTAGAAGGCAAGTAGTGAGTTAACTTATTATGAGCCGGAAAGAACAAACGTGGTTCAACAGTTTTTTCAATACTGTAATCAGCCCAGTTGATTAATTCGCTGTTCGATGCAGATAACTTAGATACTTGGCGTAATTTAGTTAAGTTGTCTTTACGTTTTTCTTGAAACGGAACTGACATTTTAGCTAATTCTGCTTTTAAACCATCGCGCTCAGCAGGAGTTAAGCTTTGAGGTACAGGCATTGTTTGTAACGCTTCAATAAAGTTAGCGTATAAACGATCGATACCTTGTAAAGCTTCAGCTTGAATGCTGTCAGTTTTTGACATTTTGATAGTTGATGAATAAGCTGTAAATGCTTTATCAAACTTTTCAGTTTTCATAGCAAGTACCATTGAAAACTTGTTTTCACGAGCTTTAACACTTTGAGTGATAAATTCTTGCTCTAAAACCGCAGCTTGAATTAAACGTGCTTCTGCACGAGCATCCGCATCAACAGGGCGAGAGTTAATTTTCATCGAAAGATTAAAAGCTTCTGTGTATTTTTTGTTAACTAACAAAGCCTTAGCTTTTGAAATCAACACTTGCGTGGCATACGGTTCAATGTTGTCACGTAAGATTTGATTTTCAATTGATTCAAGTTCAGCTGTATTTTTTTTGTCGCCGAAAGCTTTCATCATTTTAGTTAAAAGTTCAACTTTTTTAGTTTTATCAGCTTTTTCAAATAAAGCTTTATAACAACCACGCGCTTCTGGTAATTGCGAATTTACGCGCAATAAATCACAAGACGTTTCTAAGTGAGCTAATGTTTTAGTTGGCTCTAAACGGGCTAATTCACGAAATGTTGAAATGGCTTTCTTTAATTGACCAGCTTCAACATAAGACTTAGCCGCATCTTTAACTGCATCTAAATTCTTTTTATCAGACGGGTAGGCTTTTACATAATCTAATGATAAATCAGCACCCATAACATCAAGACCGTTAGCAAACGCTAACGATACACACTGCCATAATGAATCTTGACCTAATTTAGAATCTTTATGAGCTAAAGCAAAGTCTTTTAAAAGTTGGATTTTTTTATCTACTTTTAAGGACTCAGAATCTACTTGTACCTGAGCAAAGTTAGCTTCTTCGTTGATTTGACCTAAATACTTTTTACGTTTTTCATCTGTAGCTGATTTTTCAACCTGACCAGAAAAGGCCATGATTTTTTTAAAATCTTTTTTAACGTTATAAATATCTAAAACGATATCTTCAGATTTTGATTTTAATTGCGCGTTTTTAGACTTAGCTGTGAACGGCATTAAAATTTCTAAAGATTTATCATAGTCTTTTTGTTGGTAAGCGATAAAACCAAGTTTGAATTGTAAGCTCTCGAAATGTTCACCATTCGGAAACTCTTTAACATAACGCTGAGCTAAGTCTTTTTGCTGTGCTGTTAAGGCAGCTACTTGCGCTTCGTCTTTAGTTTTTTCTAATTGTTTTTCAATACTGAATAAAGCGCCGTAAACAGAGTCATGAGCTCTTGTTTTATCGATACCTTTATGGTTAGACACAGCCGAGTAATTAGCTTGAGCTTGGTCAAATTTTCCTAATTGAAATAGTAATTCAGCGTAAGCATAACGTGATGAAGAGTCGGGGCTTGCCACGTCTTCTTGAGATAATAAGATCTCGAAAGATTGCTCAGTTAATTTAGAGAACTCAGCATGGCTTTTATTTTTAAGCCAGATATCCCACCATTTTTTCGAAATTTCTAAGCTGACTTTGCGAAATTCATCTTTACAAGGTTTGCCAGAGTCACCAACTAAAGCCGCACAGTGAGCTCCGAATTTTTTTAAGTGGGCAATAACTTGCGGACGATTTTTTAAAGTCTCTTCAGCATCAATAAGTTTAGTATAAACTTTTGAAGACTGTTCGCTAGACGGGTATTCATTGATATACTCATTAGCAAAAATAGAGATCTCTTTAAAACGTGAATGTGATTCATAGATACTAGCTAAGTTGAAAACAACTTCGCCTAATTCAGATTCAGTACAGATTTTTTTGAAGAATCCATAAAGTTGATCTGGAGGAGTATTTTCACCAACAAATAAAGTTAAATCACGTAAAGCTTCTTTACGTAAGTTGTACTTTTTTTCATCTGCAGCATCTGCAGGGTTGATTTTAATAACCTGCGCTAACTGAACGATACCTTCGTCAGTGCGTTTTAAATTATATAAAGCCCAAGCAGATTTATATAAACCATAAGGGTAAGCCTTAGATTTAGTGTATTTTTCAATCGCTTTAAATTTTTCTAAAGCCACCGTAAAATTCTGTTGGTTATAATATAATTCGCCCACTTCTAATAGGGCATCAGGAATCAACATTGATTTAGGAAATTGGTGAGTTAATTTATTATATAAGTCTTTAGAACGCTCGATTTGTTTTGTTTGCGAGTGAGCTAAAGCATTATTAAAAAGAACTTCATCTAATTGGGCGTAATTAGGAAATTGCTTTTCAATTTTGTTATAAATTTCGATAGCTAATTTTAACGACTCGATAGATTTTTGACTTTGAACGCCTAATTTATCAAGTTTGTTTGTTGAGCCATCATTTAAATCGAAAAAACGGCCAGACTTAGCACGACGCATGTAAAGCTCGGCTAGGCGGTAATTTAAATCCGCTTCATCTGGAGCGCCTTTTTTCTTAGCGATAATTTTCTTTAACGACTCAATAGCTTTACCTTCAGCCTTAGTGATTAACACTTCAGACTTGAAAGCTTTTTCAGTATTAACTTCTTCATTTTCAGAGTTAAGTTTTACTTCAGGTAAAAGGCCTTTAGCCTCTTCTTGGGCTGCATGGGTGAAATGCGCCGCGAATTGAGTTGTGCAAAGGAGAGCGATAATTAATAAATGTTTACTCATCTGAGTTCATATTTACTTCATCCTTTATATTTGAATTTAGAGTCACAGTTGTTAAAATCATTAGTTGCTGCTCACAGTAGTTACTAGTTTTAGGTTTGGAAATCCAGCCATTGAGGCTGTATACATCACTTTACGTAAAAGATCATACGGCAGATTTTCATCGGCTTGTAATAACACTTTACCTGTTTTAGCTAATTTTTCCTTGTCCACATTTAACTTTTTTAATTCGTCAAATAGGGGTTTGATAAATTGATCATCATGAGCATCAAGTGAAGCGGCATCAACTTTATTGTTGGCAATCACGGCTACAACTTTTTGTTCAAACTTGATTTCTTTGGCAGAAATAGAAACCTTGGCACCATCAACAGGATTTTTATCTGTCATTGATGAAGGTAAACGAACGCCATCAACGGGATCGATGACCACATCGCCAGCTGCAAAGTTTTGTAATAAGAAAACCAGAAGGATCGTAAACATATCCGTTAATGAGGTAATGTTCAGACCAAATGTTTGACTTCTTTTAATATTAACTTTTACTCTTGTTCTAGCCATAACTATCCATCCATCGTATTGCCAAAAACGATTTCAGGAAACATATACTCAGTAGTAGTTTCTTTTCCTGTTTTTTCATCTTTGACCGGAAATTTTAAATTTGCTTCACGAGCTTTGCGCGCTTCATCCATAACTTTAACGATGTCTTTATAGGCAACGTCTGATTCTGGTTGAATATCGATTTTAAAAACAGCCGGGTGGCTCTTTTTAAGTTCAACAAACTTTGCGTGAAGAGCAGGGTAATCAATTGTTTTATCTTGGTTTAAACCAACAACTTCAATGTGCGCCTGACCTTTTTCAGTTAATGTGATTTTCACACCTTCTGTTTTAGTCACGGCCACTGAAATTTTAGCTGCACCAGGATCTGCTTCTTGTTTTTTAATTGCTTCTTGAACAACTTGTGGAAGTTCAGTTTCGATAATCATCATTTGCACGAAGGCAGATGATATCAAAAGAACCGGCACAAGTTTTACCATCACCGCAAGCAGGGGCGCTAAGTCTAATTCAAACTCAGCGTTGCGATCAATGTGTAGTTTAAAACGTTTTCCCATTGGAAACTCCTAATTCAAAAGCTTCAATTAAGAAGCTTTAGTTGAATGCGATGGAGGAACTTGTGCACCAGTTGTTGGAGCCGTAGACACATCTGGATAAACGTGGTTTTTGCTTAAACCTGGGATTGAGCTGCTAGTTAATGTTTCAGTTAATTTCGAGCATTTTTCTTGTAACTGCTCTAGTAATTCGTTTTGACGAGATACTAAGAACGAGTAAAGAACCATGGCAGGAATCGCAACCGCTAAGCCCAATGCAGTAGTATACATTGATACCGCGATACCATTTGCTAATAACGCTTGTTTAGTTGCAGGGTCAGCTTGTGCTACCGCTTGGAACGATAAGATAAGACCGTGGATCGTACCTAATAGACCAAGTAAAGTAGCCACGTTGGCTAACATTGATAAATAGTGTAAACGTTTAGTGTACATAGGTACAACTTCAGACATCGCGATATCTTGAGCTTGAAAAATCGTTTCATCATCACGATCAGCTTTTTCTAAGATCGTTTTAAAAGCGCGAGCTAATGGTTTATCTTCCATTTGTGCGCAAGTTACGATAGCTTCATCAACTTTTTTTGATAAAACTAATGTATGAATTTTTCCTGTGAAAGCTTCTACGTTCATACCGTAGTGAAAGTAAAGTGTGCGAGCGCGTTCTACCACAAGGGCACCAACTGCAACTCCTGTAGCTAAGATTGTCCATCCAACTACGCCTGACTGTGAAATAAAGTGTAAAAGTTCGTTCATAAATCCTCCGGGATTTTTTTTAGTTTCTTGTTAAAAAAAAATGTTATGCGGCCTTTGGTGCGTTTATCCAATTCTGGATAACTTGCACTCCTACTGGTTGTATATCGTGAAAACGTACCGCATAATAGAGGCCAGATTTTGAGTTAAGTCGCTGTTTTGAAAAGTTTTTTCTGATTACTTCGCACTCAACATTGAATGCTTTTGTCTCATCATTAGACTTTAAATGAATTTTCAATTTGTCACCCACCTGGATCAAAGGCGAGTTGAGCATCACAAGGGCACCAACTTCTGAAATTGATACAACTGTACCATCAAAAAATCTTTGGTGATTGTGACCTAGTAACGGAACACTTACTTCTTGTCGTGCATGTTCACGTTTAACGAATGCAGAAAGTAATTCTGATTCTTTTTGTAATAAAATTTGAAAACGGTCTTTGCTGAACTCTTCTAATTGGTGAATCTGAGTCCATTGTCCTAAGTGGGGCGCCCATACATAGTTGTAATCCATTAACTGATTGGTCTGAATCATATTAATTACAGACTTATATTCATAAGGTCCGTATTTTTGATCGCCCATTAAAACATACCAGTTATTTTCTGTTGCTGACATTTTGCTTTTTCCTTTTATACTTTCAGAACGTTTATCTTTTTAAATTCTTTAGTTAAGTTAGTTATTACGTTAAGTCTGGGTCAAAGTTGATCGAGATCGAAGAACCAGCCGAAGGCTTGTAAACCGCGCCGTTGATAGTGATCGTGCGAGCTGTTGCATCGTATGACCAGCCATCAGTGCTGTTTTGTGGAACTGTAACACCATCAACAACTACGCGAATAGAAGCGATGATTGGTTTTTTATTTAATGTAAATACTGGTTTAGATTCAGTCATGATTTGTGAACTGATATTATCTAACGTTTGGTCAAAGGGATTACAGATTGAATTCTTAGTACCACCAGTTAAATCAATTAACTGATTGTAACGTTGAGAAATTTTTTGAGCACCTTGACCAGCGCCACCACCTAATTGGTCACGGCAAGTCATATCTGAAACAGAAATTGCTGATACCGAGTAATCTTCACCAGCGATACCGCCAGTAAAACCATCTAAGTATGTTTTATAAGAAGCTACTGAAAAAGCGTTCGGGTTAGAGTAGCTTTCATTCATTGCGTATTGTGATTGAGAAAAATCATCTTCATCAGAAACTATAACTACAGCTAAGAAAGCATCAGCTCTGTGATAGTTAACATTTAAAGAAGATGATAAAGCTGCTTTAAAGCTTGAGAATGCGCGCTCATCACCTGAACCAACTACACCAACTTTAACATTGGCTTCGAAATCGCTTTTTAAACGAGCTGCTTCGCTAGGTTGGCTTAAATCGTAATCTGCACGATCGATGACAAACACAGGAGGGTTAGCACCAGAGAAAAATTTAGTGTGTTGTGTATTACAGATTGAACAACCTGATCCAGTAAATTGATCTCCGTAATAAGCATCAGTCGTAGTTACTGCAATACGGAAGTCATAACCTTTAGATACAAACTTATCGATAAAGGCTGGAAAGTTATTAGCTAAGTTATTTTGAGAAGTTTGCATTGATCCTGAATTATCAACTACAAATAGAACGTCTAATTTACGTGGAGTAAAAGATACGGATTGTTGAAATTGTGAGTTACCAGATAATACTGAGAATGAGCCTGCGCCCTTATCACATGCAACAGCAGTCATTGCTAAAGTTGCTAACATCATTTTTTGTGCGATCTTCAGTTTCGTTTCTGTTAAGAACATTTTGTTCTCCTTCGTTTGCTTACTAGATTATCGTCCAGTGATAAGTAAATATTAAATCCGTGAAATTAGAATAGTTTGGCTATAAACGAACCGCGAACGAGCGCGTAAGTAGTGATTATGTCTGGTGATTAATTTCTGCCGAGCTAAAATGAGACGCGCTAAGTATGCGAATACGTTGAAAAAAATATTTTTCGTACTTAAAAATATTTTTTTCTTCGACTACTTCTTTGACAGTATAAGTAGAATCATACACATCAAAATCTTAACAATTTTTGAGAGTTATTTTTATCGCAAAAACTTTTGACAGAAAATTTAGAATTAAAAATTTGGGCTGTTTTTAAGAGCGAGAAGAAAAATGGGCTAAGTTCTTTCGAACTTAGCCCATAATGTGAATACGCCGCAATTGGTATTGCGATTATTTGAATGTAATTCATTATTCGGTCTAATTATTACTTAGTGAAGGGCTTTAAAACTCATTCTGTTTCGCTCTCTCAGAAGAACAACAAACTAGTCTTCGAAAAAAAAAGTTCAAATATATAGATAAGAGTAAATAAAAATATTTTTAGTTCCGCTTTCGTTGCGAAACGGTATTGTCTTTACTATACTTCAGCGAAACTTGTTTAAGTCGATAGGTTTTATATGAAAACCATATCGAATATTCTATTAACTGTGATCAGTCTGATAATGATGTCATTATCAGCTTATGCCATGAACGGTAAGACTACTTATCAGGCTAAGATCATTAAGCCAGATGGACAGCCTTTAAACGCTGTCAGTGTAAATTTTCGTTTTACGGTTTTAGATCCATCTGCAAGTTGTATACTATATATAGAAGATTATGCCGCGGTTAATATGTTAGGCAGCAGTGGCTTAGTCAGTTTCTCATTAGGAGCTGGGGTTAGAGCGTTTCCCGTCAGTGGAACCTTATCAACATTTCAAAACACTTTTGATAATTCGGTCACTTCATTTTCATGTCAATCGGCTGGTAACTACAATCCGTTATCAAAAGATACTCGAAAAATTGTTATGCAATTTAATGATGGCAACGGGTGGCAAACACTACCTGCCATGGCGATTAATGCTGTACCCTATGCAATGTATGCGAGTAAAGCCAACGAGGCTAAAACTTTAAATAGTAAAGCCGATACGGCATTTGTTGAGTATTCGACTTTGGCGGCATTAAGTTGTGCAAGCAATGAAGCTATTCAATTTAATGGCGTTAGTTTTTCGTGTATTCCGGTAGGCGTGAGCGGTGGTGGTGGAATCACGGGCGTTACTACAAGTGGTTCGGTATTAGTCACGGGCGGAACAGCATCTGCGCCAGTTATTAGTATTACGGCAGCATCAGTGTCATCTGACGGTTATTTAACTTCGTTAGATTACGCCGAATTTAAAGCAAAACTTTCAGTCAGCAGTACGCAGATCGTAAATACTTTAGGTTATACACCTGTGAGCGGTGCTGCAGTCGCTAGTCAAATCGCGAGTAGTACTTTATCAGGTGATGTGACGGGTAATGTTTCATCTAATATAGTATCAAGTGTTGGCGGAAAGACGGCATCACAAGTTGCCACAAGTGTGGATGCAACTTCGGCCGCATCATCAAATGCTGTCGCCAGCGTACTAGTTAAACGAGATGCAGGCGGAAATATTTTAGCTGCGGGAATTAGCGCAGGCACAGCCAATTTAAATTACGCTGATATTTATAAACCAGGCACAGCTTTTAATGTGCGCTTACAAGCACCAACTAGTTTGAGTGCAAATTATGCGTTAACTCTTCCATCGACTTCTGGTACCGCAAATCAAATATTAACTACTGATGGTTTGGGTCAATTAATTTGGTCAAATCCAAGTGTAGGTTCTGTTACAAATGTTTCAGGCACAGCCGGTGAAATCGCAGTAACGGGCGGTGCTAGTGCCGTCGTGGGTCTTGTCGATGTCGGAACTGCGGGAACATATTATAAAGTTATTACCGACAGTAAAGGTCGTATTACAAGCGGGGCTACGACTTTAATTTTATCTGATTTACCAATCAGCGTTTTAAATAATACCTCAAATTTTTTAGGCGATGTGTCTGGAACTCTAGCCAACATCACTGTTAATCGCATCAAGGGGGTATCGGTCACGCTGACTTCTTTAAGCGCGAATGATATTTTACAATTTAATGGATCTGATTTTGTGAATAGAAATATTCCGACTTGCGGATTGAATCAGTATTTAACATTTAATGGAACTGCTTATGCGTGTATGGCAGATGCGGGTGCTAGTGGTACAATTGCGAGTTTATCTGTAACGGGCCCGATCAGCAGTACCGGGGGCGCAAATCCGATATTATCTATTTCGCCATCATCATTAAGTGCTGATGGTTATTTGTCGTCTTCAGATTTTACAAACTTTACTAATAAGATCACTTCAAGTGCCGCATCAATCGCACAAGTTTTAGGTTATGTGCCCGCAGTTTCTGGGGCCGCTGGTGTTGGAACTTTATTAGCCGCGAACAATTTATCAGACATTGCATCAGCAACAGTCGCAAGAAATAATTTAGGTTTAGGCTCGTTATCAACGAGATCATCGATCGTATCAAGTGATGTGACTACAGCGTTAGGATACACACCGGCGAATGCAGCAAGTGCTGGGATTACGACATTAAATGGTTCGTCATCAGCCACACAAACTTTTGCAAATGCGAGTGCGGGCAATGCCCCTGCGTTTGTAACAGCGAATGGTATTCACACGTTGAATATTCCATTAGCATCAGCAGGATCTGTAACAGCTGGTTTATTATCGAACGCAGATTATTCAACATTTACAAATAAAATCGCATCATCTGCTGCAAGTATCGCAGAAGTGTTAGGTTATGTGCCAGCAGCTTCGGGCGCCGTAGGTATTGGAGCCTTGTTATCTGTAAATAATTTATCTGACGTTGTTTCTGCAGCAACTGCACGATCTAATTTAGGATTAGGATCACTAGCGCAATTAAACTTCGTCGATTTATCTACTGCGCAAGTTAGTGGTACATTAGCGATCGCACGTTTACCAAGTTTTGTTGGTGATGCAACAATTGCGGCCGCGTCGAATACGATCGTACTTTCGAATTCGGGCGTTGCTCCAGGAACTTATACAAAATTAACAGTGGATGCAAAGGGCCGTGTAACTTCATCTTCTGCGCTTGCATCAAGTGATGTAACTACAGCATTAGGATATACTCCGGCGAATGCAGCAAGTGCAGGAATCACAACATTAAATGGTTCAGCATCTGCCACGCAAAATTTTGCCAATGCGAGTGCGGGCAATGCCCCTGCGTTTGTAACAGTGAATGGTATTCATACGTTAAATATTCCGCTAGCTTCAGCTGGATCTGTTACTGCAGGTTTATTGTCAAACATAGATTACGCAACGTTCATGAATAAAGTGACATCAAGTGCTGTAAGTATCGCGCAGGTGTTAGGTTATATTCCGGCAGCATCTGGCTCAGTAGGGGTTGGAGCATTATTAGCCGCAAATAATTTATCTGATTTAACATCAGCAACAGCAGCTAGAAATAATTTAGGATTAGGTTCATTTGCTACAGCAAGTTCAATTGATCTAAGTGGTGCTTCTGCAACTGGAATTATTTCAGAAAATAGATTGCAAACTTTTTCTCAAGTGACGAGTGGAACACAATATTCAAAAGTTACTGTTGATGGCAAAGGACGCGTAACAAGTGGTGCACAGTTAGCATCAAGTGATGTAACAACAGCTTTAGGATTTATTCCTGCGAATGCAGCAAGTGCTGGGATCACAACATTAAATGGCTCATCATCGGCGACACAAACTTTTGCCACGGGTGTGGCCGGTACTGTGTTTAGTATTTCAAGTTTGAATGGAGTTCATTCGTTTAATATTCCGTTAGCAGCATCAAGCTCAGTCATTGGAGGTCTGTTATCAAATGCAGATTATGTGAGTTTCGCTGGTAAAATGACATCAAGCTCGGCAAGTATCGCGCAGGTGTTAGGTTATGTACCAGCAGCTTCAGGCGCCGTAGGTGTTGGAGCATTATTAGCCACAAATAATTTATCAGACATTGCATCTTCTACGGTAGCTAGAAATAATTTAGGATTAGGATCATTAGCACAATTAAATTTTGTCGATTTATCTACATCACTAGCGAGTGGCACATTAAACATTGCAAGACTTCCAAGTTTATCTGGTGATATATCATCAGTTTCTGGATCAAACATTTTAACATTAGCAAATTCGGGTGTGTCGGCAGCGACGTACACCAAATTAACTGTAGATGCAAAAGGTCGTGTAACAAGTGGTGCGCAGTTAGCGAGTGCAGATGTAACAACAGCTTTAGGCTTTACTCCTGCCAATGCGGCAAGTGCTGGGATCACAACATTAAATGGTTCATCATCGGCAACGCAAACATATGCGTATGGAACAGCAGGAACTACAACAGCATTTAATACGGCAAACGGTGTTCACACTTTAAATATCCCGTTAGCATCAGTGGCCTCAGTAACGGGTGGTTTAATTTCAAATGCAGATTATTCAGTGTTCACGAATAAAATCACATCAAGTGCAGCAAGTGTTGCGCAAGTGTTAGGTTATATTCCGGCAGCCTCAGGTTCAGCTGGAGTTGGAACTTTATTAGCCGCAAATAATTTATCAGATTTAGTATCGGCGACAGCAGCTAGAAATAATTTAGGTTTAGGATCGTATGCAACAAGATCCTCATTAGTATCAAGTGATGTGACGACAGCTTTAGGTTTTACTCCAGCTAATGCTGCCAGCGCTGGAATCACAACATTAAATGGCTCATCATCAGCGACACAAACTTTTACTAATGGTGCAACAGGCACCGCCCCATTATTTGCAACAGCTAATGGTGTACACACATTAAATATTCCGCTAGCTTCAGCTGGATCAGTGACTGCAGGTTTATTATCAAACGCAGATTACTTAAGTTTTTCAGGTAAAATCACATCATCGGCTGTCTCAATTGCACAAGTTCTCGGTTATATTCCAGCAGCATCGGGCTCGGTAGGCGTTGGAACTTTATTAGCCGCAAATAATTTATCTGATGTGGTTTCGGCGACAGTAGCCAGAAACAATTTAGGTTTAGGATCGCTTGCACAATTAAACTTTGTCGATTTATCTACATCGCAAGCGAGTGGCACATTAGCGATTGCAAGACTTCCAACTTTCTCAGGTGATGTATCTTCAGTATCAGGATCAAATTCATTAACCTTGATCACTACTGGTGTAGTTCCAGGAACATACACAAAAATGACAGTAGATAATAAAGGCCGTGTAACGTCATCATCCGCGTTAACTAATGCAGATGTAGTCGCAGCGTTGGGTTTTACACCATCGAACGCGGCGAGTGCAGGGGTGACAACATTAAATGGTTCATCATCTGCCACACAAACTTTTGCTAATGGTGCAACAGGCACCGCCCCATTATTTGCAACAGCTAATGGTGTACACACATTAAATATTCCGCTAGCTTCAGCTGGATCAGTGACTGCAGGTTTATTATCAAACGCAGATTATTCAACATTCATGAATAAAATCACATCAAGTGCAGCAAGTGTTGCGCAAGTGTTAGGTTATATTCCGGCAGCTTCAGGTTCAGCTGGAGTTGGAACATTATTAGCTGTAAATAATTTATCAGATTTAGTATCGGCGACAGTGGCAAGAAACAATTTAGGTTTGGGATCGTATGCAACTAGATCCTCATTAGTATCAAGTGATGTAACAACGGCATTAGGATTTACTCCGGCCAATGCAGCAAGTGCTGGTATCACAACATTAAATGGTTCATCATCTGCCACACAAACTTTTGCTAATGGAGCCACAGGAACCGCCCCATTATTTGCAACAGCTAATGGTGTACACACATTAAATATCCCGCTAGCTTCAGCAGGATCTGTAACGGCAGGTTTACTATCAAATGCAGATTACACAACGTTCATGAATAAAATCACATCGTCTGCAGCAAGTATCGCAGCCGTGTTAGGTTATACTGCTGCAAATTCTGCGACAGTGGTTTTAAAAGCAAATAATTTATCTGATTTAGTCTCAGCAACAGTAGCAAGAACTAATTTAGGATTAGGCGGCTTATCTACGAAAGCATTTGTAGACTTAGGCACAGCAGATGCTTCTGGAACATTAGCTGCAGCAAGATTGCCAGCTTTTAGCGGTGATGTGATTACAACTGCGGGCTCATCAACAGTGACTGTAGATGGTCTACAAGGCAGATCAGTGTTAGCGACAGCTCCGACATCAGGACAAGTGCTTGCGTACAACGGAACAGCGTGGGCTCCAGCAAGTTCTTCAGTCACATCGCAGTGGACAACGCTTGCGAGTGATATTTATTACAACACAGGAAAAGTTGGTATCGGTGGATCTGCAGCGCCAGGTGCGCCACTTGATATCGAAACAACAGGTAATAGCGATAGAATTCGTTTTACAACAAACACAGCAGGTAGTTACAGTGCCATCGGTAATTACAATACCAGCGAAATGTTTATTCAGCCACAAAACTATTTTAGAATTTTGCGCGGTTATGATTACACGACTGGAAATCAAAAAATGACCAGCGCAGACACGGCAATTCTAATGGATAATAATAATATTTCATTAGCCGTAGATAAGGGTTCTGTTGCCATTGGTACGACATCGCCAGATGCGCCACTTCATGTTGTGGGATTAGCTACAACTTCAAATTCATTTTCGCGCGTCACATCGTTAAGAGATGCCACATCAATGACGGCAAATGTTGGTGCTGGTCTTGCTTTTCAAGCCAAGTACACAACAGCAGGAGCAACAACTGATCTTGCCGGAATTAAAAGTGGAAAAACAAATTCAGTCGACAGTGATTACAGTGGCTATTTAGGTTTTTGGACAAGAAATAATGGATCTGTTCCTGCAGAGCGTGTTCGCATTGATAACACAGGTAATGTTGGTATTGGTAAGACGACACCAGTTACAACATTAGATGTATCAGGTGGTGTGCGTATCAGTATGGAATCTGCATCATGTGCAGTAAGTTATGCAGGTACATTGCGATATAATTCTGGCAACGTAGAATATTGTAACGGCACAAGTTGGTCAGCGTTTGGTGTTGCAGGTGCAGGCATGACATCATTAAATGGCTCAACGTCAGCAACACAAACATTTGCGTTCGGCACATTTGGTGTAACCCCAGGAGTTTCATCAGCAAATGGCATACACACGTTTAATCTTCCGTTGGCTTCTGCGGGTTCTGTAACTGCAGGTTTATTATCAAACGCAGATTACACTACATTCATGGGTAAAATCACATCATCTGCAGCAAGTCTTGCGGCCGTATTAGGTTATACTGCCGCAAATTCTGCGACCGTGGTTTTAAAAGCAAATAATTTATCTGATTTAGCATCAGCAACAGTAGCAAGAACTAATTTAGGATTAGGAAGTTTATCAACATTAAACTTTGTCGATTTATCTGGTTCACAAGCTTCGGGAACACTAGCTGCAGCAAGACTACCAGCTTTTAGCGGAGATGTGATTACAACTGCTGGTTCATCAACAATGACTGTAGATGGCCTTCAAGGTAGATCAGTGTTATCAACAGCTCCGGCTTCAGGCCAAGTGCTAGCATATAATGGCACAGCGTGGGCGCCAGCGACGGCGGGTGGCAGCGGAGACTTTAAAGCTGATGGTACAGTTTCAATGACCGGACAAATCAAAGCAATCGCTGGTTCTGCAGGTGCTCCATCAATCAGCTTTTTAGGCGATCTTGATACTGGTATCTATAGCGTGGGTACAAATGATATTGGTTTTTCTGCGGGTGGTTCAATGTCTTTCAGAACAACAGACACAGATGTGATATCGTATAAACCATTAACCATAAATACAAATTCAACATATGCATTAGCTGTTGGAGTTAATGGAAATACAAATCCTGCTCTGCGTGTAAATACAAACGCGGGAAGTGCGGCAACAGGTCTTGGAATCACTGCAGATGCAGCTGGTAATGGTGTTACATTATCAACATTATCTAGTGCTGCGAATGAAAATCTAGCTCTTGGAGCAAAAGGTTCAGGATATATATTAGCCCTTACTAAAATGGATGTTGGCGGAGATATCAGTTTTGCTGGTGACCGCGCTGTCTATTCGTACAATGGTGCAACAAGTGCGACTGTAAGAGCAGGCATAGCATATATGGGTTCAACAGGAAGTATGAATTTCATGACTATGAATTCGAACCAAATGACTTTAAATGCCTCAGGTTATTTAGGTATTGGAACAACAACTCCAACGGCCATGTTGCATATAGCTGCAGGAACAGTATCAAAGGCACCGTTAAAACTGACATCGGGTACGTTATTAACAACGCCACAATCAGGCACGATTGAATATAATGGTTTTGATTATTTTGTGACCGACGGAGCTGGTACACGCGAGCGTTTAATTGCGAGTGCGAATACCGCACCTGCATCAGGCCAAGTACTTGCGTATAATGGAACTAACTGGGCTCCCGCAACTGGTGGTTCATCGCAGTGGACGACATCAGGTACGACGATTAATTATATGACGGGTAACGTGGGTATTGGCACCAGTTCGCCAACGACAGCACTTGAAGTGAGTGGTACACTGACGACGGCATACTCTACAGCAACATCAGGAACAATTAATTTCTCAGTCGCAAATACAATTGCAACAACAACAACAGCAACAACTTTAGTGTTAAATAATTTACGTGATGGAACAACTTATACATTGATCGTGCAAAACACGGGTAATTTCCCGTTATCTGCACCGGGTGTTTCGACATGGCGATGTGCGCCGGCTTGTTCTGGTAATTTACTCACGAATGGCTCGGGTCATATGATCATCACGATTTTAAAAGCAGGAACAATCGGCTATATCAGTTACATCACTGATATGCAGTAGGTATGAGATGAACTTAATAAGTAAATTAATTGTTTTTTCATTCTTGTTCATCGGCGGGCGCAATGCCCTAGCTGGTGGGATTCGCCCAATGGGCATGATGAATCAGAAAAATTCGCTTAAAGTAAAACAGATTGTGACAGGTACGAATGCGACTTGTGCGATTTTAGATAATTCGACAATGAAATGTTGGGGTGGCAACGGCTATGGCCAGCTCGGCCAGGGGCATACGAATAATTTAGGTGATGGTGCAGGTGAAATGGGTGACAACTTGCCTGCGATCAATCTAGGTACTGGGCGAACAGTTAAACAAATTGCAATGCGGCAGTCGCATGTTTGTGCGTTGTTAGATAATTCGTCGGTGAAATGTTGGGGTTATAATAATGCAGGCCAGTTAGGTCAGGGTCATACGAATAATTTAGGCGATGACGCCAGTGAAATGGGTGATAGCTTGTCGGCAATTAATTTAGGAACAAGTCGTACGGCAGTGGCTGTATCTGTGGGTAATTTTCATAGTTGTGCGTTGTTAGATAATTCAACGGCGAAATGTTGGGGTAACAATCCTTCAGGTCAACTTGGTCAAGGGCATATGAATGCACTTGGTGATGGCGCCAGCGAAATGGGTGATAGTTTACCTGTCATTGATTTAGGTGCAAGTCGCACGGTCGTCGCTCTCGAGGCAGGGGGCAGTCATACCTGTGCGTTGTTAGATAATTCAACTGTTAAGTGTTGGGGGCTAAACTCTTCGGGCCAACTTGGTCAAGGCCATGCAAATAGTTTAGGTAAGGGCGCAAGTGAGATGGGTAATAATTTAACGGCGATAAGCTTGGGAGCAAGTCGCACAGCAGTTGCTATTGCGATAGGTAATACGCACAGCTGCGCGCTTTTAGATAATGCATCAGTGAAATGTTGGGGCGGAAACACTTCAGGCCAACTTGGTCAAGGTCACACCAATAGTTTAGGTGATGCCTCTGGTGAAATGGGTGATAGTTTGCCAGTCATTGATTTAGGAACAAATCGTAAAGCAATTCAGATTACTGCGGGGCTGACTCATACCTGTGCGTTGTTAGATAATTCAACTGTGAAATGTTGGGGTGATAATACTTACGGTCAACTCGGTCAAGGCCATGTAAATAAACTCGGTGATGGATCTGGTGAGATGGGTGATAGTTTACCCGCGATTGACTTAGGAACTGGTCGCACTGCTGTGGCCATATCAGCAGGCGAAGTGCAAACTTGCGCGATTTTAGATGACAGTACGTTGAAATGTTGGGGGCGCGGTTCGCTTGGTCAGTTAGGCTACGGTAATGGAACAAATTACGGTGATGGTGCAAATGAAATGGGAGACTTTTTATTAAAAGTAAAACTGGGATCATCGACTTCGCGGCTGACGAAAGTTTTAAATAAAAATATCAAACAAAAATACAAACCTGTCTCTATGGGTGCGTATCATACCTGCGCCATTATTGATAATGGAAGTGTAAAGTGTTGGGGGCGCAACACAGAAGGGCAACTTGGTCAGGGTCATACAAATAGCTTAGGTGATGGCGCTGGCGAGATGGGTGATAACTTGCCGGCGATAAATCTGGGAACAGGTCGCACCGCCACGCAGATTTCTGTAAGTTATGATAAACATACTTGTGCTCTGTTAGATAATGCGACCGTTAAATGCTGGGGTAAAAATAGCAGTGGTCAACTTGGTCAAGAACACGCAAACAATTTGGGTGATGATGCTGGTGAAATGGGTGATAGTTTGCCAGCAATTAATTTAGGTGCAAGTCGTACAGCAACGGCCATAGCAACAGGTGAACAGCACAGTTGCGCCTTGTTAGATAATTCTACAGTGAAATGTTGGGGCTATAATTTTTATGGTCAACTTGGTCAGGGAAATTCAACCACTAAAGGTGTTGGCGCAGGTGAGATGGCCAGTTTAACGTCGATCAACTTAGGAACAAGTCGCACAGCTATAGCTATCTCATCAGGCCGTAATCACACTTGTGCATTGTTAGATAATTCACAGGTAAAATGTTGGGGAGAAAACACTGATGGTGAACTTGGTCAGGGCCATACGAATAGTTTAGGTGATGGGGCTGGCGAGATGGGTGATAGTTTGCCTGAAGTTAATTTGGGAACAGGTAGAACAGCTGTGCAAATTTCTGCATCTGGAAATCATACTTGTGCCCTGTTAGATAATGCTACGGTAAAATGTTGGGGGCTAAATAGCAGTGGTCAACTTGGTCAGGGTCACACAAATAGTTTAGGAGATGGCGCAGGCGAGATGGGTAATAGTTTACCCGCGATCAGTTTAGGGACAGGGCGAACTGCATTGCAAATCGCAGCTTCTGGTTATAGCACATGTGCATTGTTAGATAACTCAACAGTAAAATGTTGGGGAGAAAATGGTGGTGGAGATCTCGGTCAGGGAAACACAACAAGTTTGGGAGATGGTGCCAGCGAAATGGGTGATAGTTTGCCCGCGATCAGTTTAGGAACAGGTCGAACAGCTTTGCGTGTTGAAGCTGGCGGCGAGCAGGCGTGTGTTATCTTAGATAATTCGACATTAAAGTGTTGGGGATACAATGGTTCGGGGCAACTTGGTCAAGGTCACCAAAATACATTAGGTGATGGTGCTAGCGAAATGGGTGACAACCTTCCGATCATAAATCTCGGTACAAGCAGATAATTATCGATGCAGTTGTTTAACCAGCTGCGCTTCGCTTTCAGTTAATTTTTCTAAAGATCTAAATCTGACGATCGCTTGATAGGGATGACTAAATCCTTTAAGCGAAACTTTTTTTAATTTTGTGCTCAATAAAAAATCCGGAATCAAACACGTGTGCCCAAGTTCTAAAGCAAGGCGAGTAACAAGTGACCAACTTTCAACTGTGAACACAGAAGTCATTTCTATTTTATGTTTTAACAGCACTCGGTGAAGTTTGGCGACTTCAGGTCGAATTTCAGTAGTTATAATTTGTGAAGTGAGTCTTCCCGTTTTAGAAGCCAAAATAAAACTTCCAGATTCAATCACAAATTCATTTTTATCATTTGGATTTTTATCACCAATATAAATGGCGATATTAATATCACCATCAACAAGGCGCTGATTAAGCTGAGCCGTCGTTCCGGTTACAAGATGTAAGTTTTTAAGCGGCATAATTTTTTGTAGTGCCGGTAAGACTAAGGCTTCAGCTGTACTGGCAGAACATCCCACTTTCAAAGACTGGGCATTCGCAAGCGGAGTAGCGACAGCTTTTTTAAAGCTCTCATAAGAGCCTTTCATCTGGCGATAAAAACTTTCACCCTCAGTCGTTAAACGAAAATTCTTTTTCTCATGCGTTGTTAGCTTTTTGCCGGCCCAGTCTTCAAGGCGTAAAATCGACTGGCTGATCGCAGAGCGAGTGACGAAATTGATTTCAGAAGCTTTAGTTAAGCTTTGGCTTTCAACAGTGTCGAAAAAGTACTTTAAGGCATACAGGTCAAGATTTTCTAATTTCATAAGTAAATAATATTAACCAAAATGTATATTATTAGTCACTTTAATTAAAATAGTGTTTTTGCTATACAGCTGTAAACCATTTGAAAGAGGTCTTTATGAAAAATCTACTTATTAGTTTTGTCACATTATTAGGTTCTGTAAGCGTTTGGGCTGATGCCGATTTGCAACTCATCTGCAAAGCTAAAGATAACCAGCAGCAAGCTGTGTTGACTATTTCTGCTGAAAGCCAATACAGAGACTATGACTCTGAAGAGTGTAATGGAGGAGTAGGTGATGATTTTACGAATTGTCATACTGTCACATATCACCTTGAAGATAAAACGGCGACTGTAGAATATAACTCGATCATCTCTTCATTTAGAGTGTCTCGATTTGTGAATTCAAAGCATCTTTTTTCAGGTTGGGCAGAATTGTTTGATCTCGGAGAAATAAATAATTCGTATGTCATTATCTTAAACCCTTCAAACAGCGCGACTTTGCTGTACTGCGCAGAGCAAGCTAAATAAAGCGTTTTGATTTCGTTCCGAAACGTCTTAACAAAATTGCTTGATTCGTAATTAACAGCTGCTAGGGTTTTTACATGACAAAAAAATCTATGACTCCGGTCGAAGTGCTTAAATCTATTCTTAAACGAAAAGTTGAAAAAAATCGTAAATACTCTTTACGTGCTTTTGCGCGTGACTTGAATTTATCGCCGGGTCGTCTTTCAGTGATTTTGTCAGGTAAAGAAGAACCAGGGCATCGTTTTATTAAAAAAATTCTAACTAGCGCAGTTTGGGAAGAAAAAGAAAAAGCACTTTTCACGGCCGCTTTACAAGAACACATGGGTTTTTGTGAAGAAACCGTGGCACCACAAATTAATTTGTATGAGTTTTCTTCTGAAGACCTAGATTCAATCGAAACTCATACTATTTTAGCCTTGTTACGTACAAAAAATAGCACCGATGATCATGCTTGGATTGCCCGTCGTTTGAATTTAACGAAAACAGTCGTCGACTTATCGATTCAAGCTTTATTAAAGCATAATGTAATTGCGCATACGAAAAATCGCTACATTCAAAAAATTGAAGGCCTGACATACGATGAGAAAGGCAAAAATCCAAAACGAATTGCTGAAAGATATCAAAGATATCTTCAGCAAGCCATGCCTGAGCTTTTAAAGTTAGAAAAAGAACATTCTTTATTCGGCACCCTAGTCGTGCCGTTAGATAAAGAAGATATTCCACGGGTAAAAAAACTTTTAAAAACAGTATTTAAAAAAATCGAAACTATTTCGAATCAAAGTAAGCGCAGCGAAGTTTATAACTTAAGTGTGATCAATCAAAGAATGAGCCGTTAAGGACATCTTAGTTATCATCACCAGTTGGTACGCTTTCGTCTGCCACATTATTTGAATTATCAGATTTCTCAGCTTTCACTTGATCATCCTCAGTCTCTTGAGTTGAAACGGTAGCAGGAACTGCAGCGGTAGAATTTGCAGGAATTGCAAACGTAGAAACTGTATGAGGCATCGCCGCAGAAGTCGCCTGGGGTGTCGTCGCTGAGACTGCAGGAGTTTCCGCTGTTGAAACAGCAGGAGAAGCTGTACCAGTTGCCGCAGTAGAAACAGCAGGAGAAACTGTTGCAGTTGCCGATGTTGAAACAACTGGAGATGCATTAGGAGTTACTGCTGTAGTAACTACCGCATTAGGAGTCACAACTGTTGAACTTGCAGCCGCTGGCGTACTTGCTGGAGCTCTATCTTCTTTGTCTTCTTTATCTTTTTTACTACTTTTACCTTTGCCACCTGAAAGAGCCATAACAGCGGCGATACCAGCAACACCAACAACACCAGCAATCGCTAAGTATTTTCCAATGTTTGATTTTTTTGAGTCATCAGCCTTTTCTTTATCGTTGTTATCTGCTTGTTCGTCACCATTTTCTGAAGTAACAGTATCTTCTTTCGAAACTTTTTCTGATGATTCAATGTTGTCTTTACAGAAAGCCACTTTATCATTTGTATGCGGAAAAAGTTGTGTCGACATAAAGCTGAAAGCTTGAGGGCATTTTTTTTCTAAGAGGTCTGGATAAACGATGTAGGCTGAAAAAACTTCAGCAAATTCTTCGTTAAATTTTGATGTCGCATATTCAGAGATGGCGCAGCGAGCGTGGCCTGTGTAGCTTGCATATTTTTGATAAACTCCAGAGTCTCCGACTTTGTGTCCAAGTTCATGCATTAAGCGACCAATGTTTGTACCATCATCAGAACCTTTAGGACGTTTGACGTTAAGGCGAGATTCGCTCTGATCCCAGTCGCCAGTTGCAGTCATATAATTAAAATTTAGTCTCCAAGATTGTGGGATCGGAGATCCGTTAAGATTCTCAACTTGCGCCAAACCTTTAGCTAAAGCTGTAGTCTCTTCTGGAGTAGGATTACCTGATTGTTTAATTCCGTTTCTGTGAAGAACTTCTTCGGGACTAGAATCTTGCTCGGGTAAGCAAAGTCCATCAGCTGCATTTTGAATATGATAAAGAGTGTAGGCCTGCGCCATACTAGAGTTAAAAAACAAGATTGCAGTCATTGATAAGGTAGCTGCAAACTTAACATTTACAAGTGTATATTTCTTATCCATCCAAATCCCCCTTGTTGCTGTTGAAGCAACATAGATCTATGATGCAAAATAGAGCCCCACAGTAATCTAAAAATGAGACGTGAATTTTAATTTAGACTTTTTTAGCTTTTTTCCACAGCTCTTCTTTTTGTTCAGAAGGCAGGGCTGTGAATTTTTCGACGTTATTATCACAAGCCGCTAACATATGATTAAATCTCTTTTGAAAACGCAGGTTCGTGCGGCGTAAAGCTGATTCCGCATCTATCTTAAGATGACGTGCTAGCTGGGCTGCCGAGAATAAGACGTCTCCCATCTCGTGATCTAAGGCGCCGTTGTCTAATTCAGCGCGATTCATTTCTTCTTCAAGCTCAGTAATTTCTGATTTTAATTGCGCAAGCACTTGTTTAGCTTCAGACCAATCAAATTTTAACTTTTCAGTTTTGCTTCCGATTTTTTCGGCTGTGGGTAAAGCGGGTAATCCTTTTGGTAAGTTAAATACGGGTTTAACTTTGCCTGCTTTTTCTTTAGCTTTGATCGCATCCCAGTTTTTAATAACTTCTTCAGAGCCACTCACGATAACTTCTGAAAACACATGCGGATGACGGCGAACCAGTTTTTCAGAAATAGATTTAATCACATCCGTAATATCAAAGGCTTTGCGCTCAGTCGCTAATTGGGCGTGTAACACCACTTGAAACAGCACATCGCCTAACTCTTCACAAAACTCAGCGTCATCTTGTTTTTCTAGGGCTTCAACCATTTCAAAGGTTTCTTCGATGGCATAGGGCGCAAGCGACAAGTGGGTCTGCTCTTTATCCCACGGGCAGCCATCGGGCCCGCGTAAATCGCGCATAAGTTGAAGTAAACTTGAAAATTCATTGAGATTTTTTGGAGGAATTGGCATGCTGTATTTGAAAATATGGAAGCTCAAGTTGTCAATCAGTCTAAAAGCCGAACGCATCAAAAGAAAATTCAAGCTATGCTGGATGCTGTAGTGCGTGGTTTAAGCCTAACAAAAGTACGCAATCAGAAGCTTTTAAAATCTAAATTAATCACTTTAGTTTTTTTAGATGCAAAAGAGATGAAGCAAATAAACAAACAATTTCGCAAAAAAAATAAGCCCACTGATGTTTTAAGTTTTGCCTCGATGGAAGAAGGCTCATTGGGAGAACTTATTTTCTGCCTTGATGTGCTAAAAAAACAAGCGAAAGAGCAAGGTCATTCTTTAGAGAACGAATTTTTATATATGCTCATTCACGGTATTTTACATTTGTTGGGATACGATCATGAGCTTTCTCTCAAAGAAGAAAAGCTCATGTTTAAGATTCAAGATCAGTTGTTCCAAAGCTTGACCCCGGCCTAAATCACTCTAGACTCAAGAGCGTATGTCTATAGTTACAGAACTTTCTGAAGTAAAAAAACAAATCGCTGAGCTTGACCAGTTTGCTGTAGAGCTTCGGGGGTATCTTTGACCTTGATCGTAAGAAAAAGCGTTTAGAAGAACTAGCTATGGCCGCAGAAAATCCAGAACTCTGGAGCAAGCCTGCGGAAATGCAAAAACACAATAAAGAAAAATCAAATTTAGAGCGCGCTTTCAACGAATGGAATCAGTTCTCAAGTCGTTTTGCCGACACTAAAGTTCTTTTAGAAATGGCTGTCGACGGTAATGATGAAGGCACATTCAAAGAAGTTAAAAACGAATTAAACGAAGTTCAAAAAATCGGTGAGCAATTAGAATTACAAAAAGTTCTTAGCGGCGAGCTCGATCAAAATAGCACGTATTTATCAATTAACTCTGGCGCAGGCGGTACCGAAAGTTGCGATTGGGCCGAAATGCTTCTTCGCATGTACACACGCTATGCAGAAAAGCAGGGTTATAAGTGTGAAATTCTAGATATGACCGAAGGTGAAGGCGCAGGTATTAAATCTTGTACGCTTTTAATCTCGGGTGAATACGCCTACGGGTATTTAAAAGCTGAATCTGGAGTACACCGTTTAGTGCGTATTTCTCCGTTTGATTCAAATGCCAGACGTCACACTTCGTTTGCCTCTGTGTTTGTGTGGGCCGAAGTCGACGACGATATTCAAATCGAAGTTAAAATGGATGATATCGAAATTGAAACGTATCGTTCAAGCGGCGCCGGCGGACAGCACGTGAATAAAACTGATTCAGCAGTACGTCTTCGCCATAAACCTTCAGGCATTGTCGTTGCGTCTCAACAACAGCGTTCACAAGTGCAAAATCGCGAAAAAGCGATGAAGATGTTAAAAGCCGCTCTTTATGAAAAAGAAGTCGAAAAGCGCAACAAAGAAAAAGACGCTTTAAATTCAACAAAAAAAGCTAACGAGTGGGGATCACAAATCAGATCTTACGTTATGCACCCGTACCAACTAGTGAAAGATCACCGCACGGGCTACAGCACCAATCAAGTGAACAAAGTCATGGATGGTGAATTTTCTGATTTCGTGATGGCGTATTTAAAAGCACAAATTCACGGAACTCTAGGGCAGAACACTGACGGTGATGTCGATGTTTAGAGATATTAAATTTAAACTCTGGTTATCCGGACGATTATTATTTAACAAACAAATTTTATTCGGTGGTTCTGCGCCCTTATCATTCTTAGGATTAGTTCTGGGCGTAGCTGCCTTAGTGGCAAGTATGTCAGTGATGCGTGGGTTTGAACATTCACTGAAGCAAGCCATGATTGATGTGACCAGCGATATTCAAATTATCAAAAAAGGTAAATTAATTGAAAGCTGGGATGAATTCGCCGCAGATATTCGAAAAATTGATCCAAGTATTCAAAAAATAGCGCGCTTTGCTTACACTGAAGCTGTTGTAGCTTCAAAAGGTAAAGTTTCTGGCGTTTTAATTCAAGGTTTTGACTTTGCACAAGTGGGCGAAATTTTAAATTTAAATTCACGTGTTCGTGAAGGCAGTTTAAATTCTCCAGCGGGCACAATTGCCATTGGTCAGGGTTTAGCTAAACGTTATGGTTTAAAAATAAATGACGAAGTTTATTTAGCGGTGTCATTAGCGACTCCATTTGAAGAAGATAATTTTAAACGTAAAGCCAATGCCTTTAAAGTTTCAGCGATTTTAGATTTCGGAAAAAACGACTGGAATGAAAGATTAATTTTATCTCATTTGCCAGACTTTCAAGAGCTCACCCAAATCGGAGATCGCTATACGGGGGCTTTTGTTAAAATTCAAGACTCTGATAAGGCGCCAGAGCTATCGCATATAATTGAAAATCAGCTAGGCCCACGCTATGCCGTCTTAAATTGGTATGAAGTGAATAAAAATTTATTCAAAGCCGTAAAATACGAAAGTGTTGTGATCTTTTTCGTCGTATTTTTAATCGTGATCGTGGCGGCGTTTAATATTTCAAGCACACTGTATGTTTTAATTCGTCAGCGTTATCAAGATATCGCGATTTTAAAAGCCTTGGGTTCGACACAGGCCAATATTCAAATTATTTTCGTGATGCAGGGTTTATTAGTGGCCCTGCTTGGATGTCTGTGCGGTTTTTTCACAGGCTATATGCTGTCACAAGGCTTTATGTTTTTACAAACGCAGTACCCGTTGATATCGGGTTCGGTTTATAAAATTGACCGCATTGATATTCAGTTAAGTTGGGTTGATTTCTTTTTAATTTTTATAGCGACAACGTTTGCGTGTTTACTTGCGACATATCCGCCAGCACGTAAAGGCAGCCGATTAACAGTGGTTGAAGGCTTACGGGAGGACTAATGATTCAAGTTCAAGGTTTAAGAAAACACTACATTACCGGAAGTTCACACGTATCGGTTTTGCGTGGTGTGGATTTAAATATTCAAGCGGGCGAAGCTGTTTGTTTACTGGGTTCATCAGGCGCCGGAAAATCAACGCTTTTACAAATTCTTGGAACCTTAGATCGCCCCACTGAAGGTGAAGTATTGTTTGAAGGTTCATCATTATTCGAAAAAAATGATGATCAGCTGGCTTTATTTCGCAACGAGACAATGGGATTTGTCTTTCAATTTCATCATTTGATTCATGAATTAAGTGCTTTAGAAAACGTCATGTTGCCAGGCTTATTGGCAAAACTTTCGAAAGAAGAAACGAAACAAAAAGCACTAGAGTGGTTAGACTTTATGGGTTTAGCCGAGCGCGCGCACCATTATCCGAACCAATTAAGTGGTGGAGAGCTGCAAAGAGTAGCGATTGCTAGGGCGTTGATTCGTAATCCGCGCATTTTGTTAGCAGATGAGCCTACAGGTAATTTAGATTCTGAAAACTCAGCGAAGATTCAAGGGCTGTTCTTTGAGTTGCAAAAAAAGCTCGGATTGACTTTGATTGTCGTAACTCATGACCTGCAATTTGCGCAGGCGTTTTCGAAAATCTATCGAATGAAAGATGGCTATTTGACATCAAACTAAGGTCTAGGTAGCCTTTTCTGGTGTTAAATAACTTATTAAAACAACTGAACTTTTTATTCTTCATCACGATTTTCACCACGGGCATTTTTACTGTTCAGGTGACGTCTGCACAAACCGAAAAACCAGCAGCTAAAGCGACAGCTAAAACTGCAACCAAGCTCACAGCTAAACAGAGCAAGCAGTCTGTTTCTGAAATCGAAATTCAAGGCCTTAAAAAAATCGAAAAAGATGCGGTCTTAGCAAAACTAGCTTCAAAAGTCGGTTCGCCATTTGATCCACAAACAGTTAAAGAAGACATCCAAAACTTATTTGCGATGACTTATTTTATCCAAGTCGAAGTGTTAAAAGAAAACACAGCTAACGGAATCAAATTAATTTACAAAATCGTTGAAAAACCAATCGTGGCTGAAATTGTTTTTGAAGGTCACTCAGAAATTAAAACTGAAGATTTAGAAACACAATCAGGATTAAAATCTTTTGAAGTTGTTAACAACGCAAAGATTCAATCAGCCGTCGAAAAATTATTAAAATTCTATGAAGAAAAAGGTTATTACCTAGTTAAAATCGAACCTGTGATTGAAGACATCACGGCTGGCGAAACAGTGCGTGTTAAATTCATGATCACTGAAAATGATAAAGTAAAAGTTAAAAAAATGACTTTTATCGGTAATAAAATTTTAAAAGATAACCAATTAAAAGAACGCTTATTCACTAAAGAAGCGGGTTTTTTCTCGGGTATGTCTAACTCGGGTTCATTTAAACAAGAAGCTTTTGATCAAGATTTACAGGTTTTAAAGTACATCTACTGGAACCAAGGTTTCTTACAAGTTAAGATCGATCGCCCGTTAGTAACGGTAACTCCCGATAAAAAATCAATCTACATCACTTACCACATCACAGAGGGTGAACAGTACAGTGTTGGCGAAGTTGATTTTTCTGGCGATTTATTATTTCCAAAATCTGAGCTTTATGATGCGGTAAAAATCAAAGATAACGGCATTTTCTCGGTTGAAGTTATGCGTAAAGATATCACTGATCTTCAAGCGAAGTACGGTGATCTTGGTTATGCCTTTGCCAACGTTATCCCACGTTATAACTTTCGCGATTCAGACAAAAAAGTAGATTTAGTTTTTGAGTTTGAAAAAGGGAACAAAGTTTACTTCGGCGACATCACTGTTACGGGTAATACAAAAACTCGTGATAAAGTTGTACGCCGCGAATTAAAAATCGAAGAGGGTGAACTTTACAATGAAACGCGCAAACGTTTATCGCAAGAAAGCATTCAACGTTTAGGTTTCTTTGAAGAAGTTAATTTTAAAACAAGTACGCCTCCAGAAAAACCAGATCAATTAAATATCGAGATCGTGGTTAAAGAGCGTAACACGGGACAAATCCAATTAACGGCAGCCTATGGTAATAGCCAAGGTTTTAGCTTAGGTGGATCAATTCAGCAGAACAACTTTCGTGGTTTAGGTCAGGCTTTAGAAGCCCGTATTGATGCTTCTAAAAATCGTCAAGATTATAAATTAGGTTTAACAGACCCTTATTTCTTAGACACAAAATGGTCTTCAGGTTTTGATTTATTTTTTATCGAAAATAAAGCCCGCATAAATTATGATATTCGTAAAGTCGGCGGTAATTTAAGATTTGGTCATCCTGTTTACGGCGATTACACTCGTGCGTATTTAAGATACCGTTTAGATAAAACTGAACTTTTTGATAATCAAAACACTGATCCTTTGATTTTTCCGTTAGACACAGCTCGTGGTATTACTTCAGCTATGCAGGGCACATTAGAGTACGATTCTCGTAATGACCGTGGTGAACCTTCAAAAGGTATTTACACTGACATTAGTTATGAACGCACAGGTTTTGGCGGAGACTTAAAATACCAAGAGTTCTCATCACGTTTTAAATTCTTCCATAATATTTTCTGGGATGTCGTTTGGAGAAATAATATTTCTTACTCAAACATTCAACCTATCGAAAAGGGTGGAACAGTTCCATTCTCTGAAACTTATCAATTAGGTGGTCCATACACATTACGCGGTTTTGGTTCATCAGGTGTGGGTAAACGTGTATTTTCGGATTTACGTTTCAATGCCATCAAAAATGATACGACTTCACCATTTTACCGTGCAGGTATTTCAGATGCTGATGCACGAAAAGCCGCGAATTTAATCGTGGGTGGTACAAAACAAGTTTTATTCCAATCTGAATTGCAATTTCCGTTAATTAAAGAAGCAGGCTTAAGCGGTGTTGGTTTCTACGATATCGGTCAGGCCGAAGATGATGTGACGTCTTCAAAATTCTTAAGTGACATGGGTATTGGTTTTAGATGGAAGTCTCCATTAGGTATTTTACGTTTCGAGTGGGGATGGCCATTACAAACGGATGAATTCAACGGCGATTCAGTGAACTTCGAGTTCTCGATTGGTCCTCCGTTCTAATTTAAGTAATTTTTTAACAACAGGTTTAAACAACTTTTAAAGGGAGTATTTATGAAAAGAAATATGTTAACAACGATGATCACAGCTTTAGTAATGATGGTAGCTATGTCAGCACACGCTGAATTTAAAATGGGCTACGTTGACGTACAAGAAGTTATTAAAAACTCTAAAGCTGGCAAAAAAGCTTTCGAAGATCTTAAAAAAGACCAAGAAAAAAAGAACAAAGAATTAGAAAAGAAAAAAGCTGATATCGAAAAAATGCGTGAAGATATCGAGAAAAAACGTTCTGTATTATCTGAAGAAGCTTTTGGTAAAAAAGCTCAAGAATTACAAGAAGAGATGATGAAATTCAACCAAGGTGCACAAAAAGCACAAACTGAGTTAGCTAAAAAAGAAAATGATCTTGTTGCCCCGATTGTTGAAAAAATCAAAAAAGTTATCGAAAAAATTGCTAAAGACAAAGGTCTTTCTATGGTTATCCAATCTAGCCAAGCAACTCCAATCGTTGTTTATGCATCGACTGAAGTTAACGTTACTTCTGATGTATTAAGCGCTTTCGATAAAGAAAAATAGTCGTTTTAAAAACCAGTTACCAGTAGAGATTTTTTATGAAAATTCATCCATCGTCAGTCATTTCGGCTGACGTGAAATTAGACGAAGATGTTGAAATCGGACCTTACTGTAATATTCAAGGTCACGTAACAATTGGCAAAGGCACTTTTATCGAGGGTCATTGTTCGATCGGTTCACGTTACGGTATCGTAGAGATCGGTAAGAATAATCATATTTTACCAGGTGCTGTGATCGGCGGACCTCCGCAAGATATCAGCTATAAATCAGAGCCTACGAAGTTAATTATCGGTGATAATAACGTGATCCGTGAATTCACTACGTTCAACTTAGCGACTTCAAAAGGTGATGCCACAACTTCGATTGGTAACAATTGTTATTTTATGGCGTACTCACATGTGGGTCATGATTGTAAAATTGGTAACAACGTTATCGTGGCCAACAATTCACATTTCGGTGGTCACTGCGAAGTTGAAGACAATGTGGTGATTGGTGGGGTTTGTGCCTTTAACCAATTTTCAAAAATTGGCCGTTATTCATTCGTAGCGGGTTCAAGCATTGTAAATAAAGATATTCTACCATTTTCACGCGCTCAGGGTAATTACGCTGTTGTTCGTGCGACAAATAAGGTTGGCCTTTTACGTAAAGGTTTTTCTAAAGAAGAAGTAGCCAATATTCATAAAGCCATTCGCATTATTATTTATGGTAACGGAACAGTTGATGAAGCTTTAGCTCGTATTCAAAGCGAGTGTACGGTTTCAGAAAACATTTCTCAGCTTGTTCACTTCGTTAAATCATCTAAACGTGGAATTGCGATTCATCGTCAGAATGCATCCTCGTTACCTATGGAAGACTAATTTTTTATGAGCAAACTTCGTGGTGCGGTTATTGGTGTTGGTTATTTAGGTAATTTTCACGCGCAAAAAGTTAAAGGTTCTGAACACGCCACATTAGTTGGTGTTTTTGACCAGTACGCTCCGCAAGCTGATAAGATTGCCACTGATCTGGGTGTAAAAGCTTTTAAAACCTTAGAAGAAATTCCATCACAGGTTGATTTTGTAACTATCGCAGCAGCCACTCAAGCTCACTATGAATTAGCGGCTTTCTTTTTAAAAAACAAAATCGCAGTTCTAGTTGAAAAACCCATCGCAGCGACAAGCCAACAAGGTTACGAGTTAGCTGCGTTAGCTAAAGCTAATAACGTGGTTTTTTCAGTAGGCCACATCGAACGTTTTAATCCTTCATATAAAATCGTGAAAGATTCAGCTGCGAAAACTAAATACTTTGAAATTAATCGTTTAGCTCCATTTCGTGCTCGCGGGGCTGACGTCAGTGTGCTTCATGATCTGATGATTCATGATTTAGATTTAGTGCAGTTTTTATTTAATTCTGACATCGAAAAATTTATGGTCTATGGCCACAAATTTATTAAAGACACGATCGATGATGTGTCTGTGCGCCTGCAATTAAAGTCTGGCGTACAAGTGACTATTAATAATTCGCGCTTAAATCCTACGATTGTTCGTAATTATCGTGCGGTTCAAAATGACCGTACAATTTATGTGAACACAGCCACTCTTGAAGGAGAAATCCTTACAGGCGAGGCCAACGATCCATTCTATAAAACTGAAAAGTTTAACATCGAAAAAGTAGATTCTTTAAATCTTGAAATTAATCACTTTATTCGCGCAGTTAAAAAAGAAGTGCCAGTAGCCATCACAGGCGAAGAGGCCAGCCTTGCTTTAGCTAATATCGAAAAGATCTTAGCGGAGATCAAATCTTGAGTATCCCAAATCAGAAGCCACAGATTATGATCGTGGCCGCAGAAGCTTCAAGTGCGTACTACGCCCTAAAGCTGATGAAATACTGGAAAGAACAAGGTCTTGATCTTGATATTTCTGGTGTTGGTTCACAAGCCATGGAAGATTTCGGCATGCGCCGCTTCGGTAAATCCGAAGACATGGCCGTCGTTGGTGTGGCTGAAGTCATTGCTCACTACAGCGAATTAAAAGCTGTTTTTCATAAACTCGTCGAAGAAGCTATTAGAATTAAACCTAAATTTTTATTATTAATGGATTACCCAGATTTTAATTTAAAACTGGCTAAAACATTAAAACAAAAACTAGGGCCCCATGGTATTAAAGTGTTTTATTATATTTCTCCGCAAGTGTGGGCGTGGAGAAAAGGCCGTATTTTTGATATTAAAAAACACTGCGATAAAGTGTTTTTGTTATTTCCGTTTGAAAAGAAATTCTATGATCAGCATAACGTGCCCTATGAATTCGTGGGTCATCCGTTATTAGAAGATCTAGATCCAAAATTATTAGATTTAAAACAACAAGAGTTAGCTCGCCAAAAATATGGTGTGGGCCCTAATGAAAGAATTTTAGCATTAATGCCGGGCTCGCGTAAAAGCGAAATTCAATTAAACTTCGGTGTTCAATTAGAAGTCGCGCGCGCGTTGGCTAAGAAATACGATTTTTTACGTATTATGATTTTTGTGGCGCCGACGTTATCTAAAGAATATATCAGTGACTTTGTGGTCGAAAAATTAGATTACAAAATGCCTTACATGTTAATTCAAGATGACCCGAATAAAATGATTTCACTGGCGCATTATGTTTTAGCCACTTCGGGCACAGCCACGTTGATGGTGGGATTATTGCAAAAGCCAATGGTGATCATGTACCGCCTGAAATGGATCAGTGGCGTGATCGGGCGTATATTAGTTCGTGGTATTAAATATTTTGGATTAGTAAATTTAATTATGAATGAAGAAGTCGTACCTGAACGTTTGCAAAGCGCAGCCGACAGCGACAAGTTAATTCCATTATTAGAAAAATTCATCGAAGACGAAGCCTACGCGCAAGCTACAATTAAAAAATTAGCACAGCTTCAGTACCAGCTCGGTGATGTCGGAGCAACAGCCCGTGTGGGCGAGGCTTTGGCTAAACATTTATGAAATATTTAAATCCGTATCGTCTAGTGATCTCAGCCAAAAATCTAATGTATGAAAATGGCTGGTTGAAGCCAGAAAAATTCTCTGTGCCGGTGATCTCGGTCGGTAATCTAACAACCGGAGGCACAGGCAAAACGCCTGTCGTGTTAGAACTTATTTCTTTATTACAAGATAAGTCGATACTCGTCGTTTCAAAAAGTTATAAGGCCAGCCTTCCAGAACCTGCTGAAGTGACATTAGAAAATTTAAAACACACGGGCATTTACGGTGATGAACCGTGTTTAATCAAAAAATTAGCTCCGCATGTTTCGGTCTGGAGCGGTCCGCATAAGACCGACACTGTTGAAATCGCCTTAGAACGCCTTGCAAGTAAAAAACATAAGATTGATATCGTGATTGTCGATGATGCTTTTTCTCACCGTATGTTAAAGCGTGATTTAGATATCGTCTTAATCGATGTTTCGCAGCCACTTTCACATTATCAATTAATTCCCTTTGGGCATTTGCGTGAAGACATCGATCAGGTTTTACGTGCGCATTTAGTGATTTTAACTAAAGTTAACAACGCGCAAGCAGAAACGCTGAATTTTTTTCGTGAGTATTTAGTTAAAAATAAAAAGACGACGCTTGAATCAATTGCTAAGTCTATTGTGAATTCAGAAAATAAAAAATTATTTTTGTATTCAGGCATCGGCAATCCAAGCCAGCTTAAATTAAATTTAGAAAACAGCGGCTTTCAAGTCGTTGAACATTTGGTTTATCCTGATCACCACTCTTATTCATTATCAGAGCAAAGTGAGATATTAACTCAGTGGCGTTCAAAGTTTTCTGACAGCGTATTGTGTGCGACTGAAAAAGATTTAGTTAAAGTGACAGACACAGACCTTAAAAGCCAAACAAAGCCCATTGCGCTTCAACTCGATTTTTCTAACATTGATAAGGATTTGCTCAATGCGAAGCTTCGCCAGATTAGTCAGTAATGCGTACGCCTTTATAGTTAGTTTATTGCCTTGGGCCTTTAACGACTATTTCGCTAGGTTTTTTGCCTGGTTATGGGTCGATGCTTTGCAAATCAGAAAAAAAGTTGTTTACGCTAATATCGATATCGCTTTTCCGGGTACGCCTGAAGAAACCAAAAAAAAATGGATGCGAAAATCAATTTATGTTTTAGGCCGTGGAGCTGTTGATTTAGGGCGAGTGCCTTATGTGACTGATGAGTGGGCCAATGAAAATGTGATTTTTCATGGGTTAGAAAATGTTCCGAAAGACCAAGGGTTTTTCTTTTTAACATTACATTTGGGTGGGGCAGATTTGGCCGCAGCCGTGACCAGCGAAAAAGTTGTTCCGTTAAGTTTAATTTCAAAACGATTTACAAACACCTTTGTTGATGAATTTTGGTTTTATTTACGCACAAAATCTAAAACTCAAATTATTGATGCTCACAGTAAGAATAACGCCTTTGAAATTTTAAAAGCCTTACGTTTAAAGCGCGCCGTTATATTCGTGCTCGATCAGTTTATGGGTAAACCTTATGGCATTGAGACTGAGTTCTTTGGTAAAAAAACGGGTACAGCTTATGGCTTAGCGCTATTTGCTTTAAAGACCAAGGCTCCGGTGTTGCCTCTTTACACTTATTGGGATGATAATAAGAGACTGCACGTTGGGATGGGTAAACCGATCCTGATTGACGATGTTGATACTTCTGACAAACTAGAAGCCCAGCGTATTATTACAAATCGTTTTAATGCGACTTTAGAAAACATCATCAGGCAGTATCCCGATCAATGGATGTGGGTTCACCGCCGATGGAAGGATTTTGAATGAGAATTATAAGTTTAGTTTTCTTTTTAGCCCTATCGAGCTGTTCGAGCAAATTTCTAAAGTATGAAAAACAAGATAAATTTTTTAAAAACGAAGAATTCGAACGCGAAGTAAAAATCCAAGAAGTCGATGACAAAGGCGAAGCTCCTGTTAAAGTCGAAGTTAAATCTGAGCCAGCTAAAGTTGAAGAAAAACCTCAAGCCGCATCTACTGAAACAAAAAAAGTAGCGGTAAAAAAAGAACCCAAAAAAGCCAAAACTAAAAAAGCAGACGCTAAAAAAGCTGAAGCTGCAATTTCAACTAAGCGTCAGCCAGAAATCGAAGACAACGAAGGTTTCACAGGAATTTCGCGCAGACCCAATGTAGACCCCTTTAAAGTCGGCGAAAAAGTCATTCACGAAGTCAGTTATTTCTCAGCTAAAGCGGGCACTTTAACGATGCAAGTAAAGCCATTTGCACAGGTCAATAACCGCAAAAGTTATAACTTTGTCGTAGATCTGCAATCAAGCCGTGTGTTTTCAAATTTTTACTCTGTTGAAGACACGGTCAATACATTTTTAGATTACGAAAATTTAATCCCTCATGTTTTAAAGATTAACATCAAAGAAACAGGTAAATTAGTTCAATCACAGGCCTACTTTAACAACGAAAATCTAACAGCCAGTTTTTGGGAGAAAAAATACACCGAAAAATCAGGCGAAGAAGAGCGTAAATTCACTTGGGATATTTTACCATTTTCGCAAAATGCATTTAGCGGTTTGTTTTACATGCGCGTATTTAACTGGAAAGAAGGCAAACAAGTTTCTTTTCGTGTCGCTGAAGATCAAAAAAATATCGTTTTTACCGGCACGGCCATCGGTAAAGAAAAGCTAAGCACCGAAGCCGGTGAATTTAATGCTATTAAGATTAAAGCTAGCATCGTAACCCGCGGAGCCCTTTCACAAACAGGTGATATCTTTTTATGGATTTCAGATGATGAACATAAATATATTTTAAGAATCGAAGCTAAAATTAAAATCGGTACTCTCGTATCTGAAGTGACTGAGATCGATCCGGGTCACTAATGTCGACTTATCACGTGGTCGTGCAGACGGCCTTTATCGGTGATGTTTTTTTATCGATCCCTTTTTTAAAAAGGCTTAAGGCCCTGTATCCCAATGACAAAGTGATCTTTGTGGCTAAAAAAGGTGTCGCTGATTATTTACTAAAATTACAAGTCATCGATGAACTGATCACAGTCAATAAAGGTGATAAATCATCTTACCGCGAGGCGATTAAAGAAATTAACTCGCACACTGTCGCCAATGTATTTTGTTTGCACCGCTCATTACGTTCAGCTTTATTTACGTGGCAGTTAAAGGCCAAAAAGAAATATGGCTTTGATCAGGGCTTAAATTTTTTATTCTTTTCTGAAACGGTTAAATATTTAAAGTCATATCCAGATGCTATTCGCCAGATGGCCTTGTTAGCTCCTATTGATCCGCAGACGAATGAAAAAATCCAAGAAACTAATTGGAGTTACTTAAATAAATCAGAAGCTGATGGGTCATTTGCTCCAATTCCTGAATTTTTCTCAATGAAATCAGGATCTCATTCGACAAACCAAATTAAAAAGATCGCACTCTTTCCAGGATCAGTTTGGGAAACTAAAAAATGGCCTGTTAATTATTACGCTGAACTGTGTGAAAAACTAATCACGCAGGGATATCAGGTGTTTTTAATGGGTGGCCCCGAAGAAGCGTCGTTGTGTGAAGAAATCAAAGCTAAAAACCCCACCGCCGAAGTTTTGGCTGGAAAAATGAAGCTTGTTGATTCGATCGATTTTTTAAAATCATGCGATTTGATTATCGGTAACGATTCATCGCCTTCGCATTTAGGAGCCAGCGTTGGCACACCTGTTATGGCGATTTTTGGACCGACGACTTTAGATTTAGGTTTTAGACCCTGGAATGATCAAAGTGTGGTTGTTGAAAATAGAGATCTTAAGTGTCGACCGTGCGGATTGCACGGCCATAATAAGTGTCCGTTAGGGCACCATAAGTGCATGAAAGACATTCTGCCAGAGAACGTCTTTCATTCTGTTAAGAAAAGTCTTTCACATTAATATTGTACTTACGAATTTTACGTAACAACGTGTTTTTCGGAATATTGGCCTGAGCCACTGTTTGGTTAATTTTACCTTTATTCGCTTTAAGAGCGCTGATGATAAAATCTTTTTCAGCTTGCTCTTTATAGACTTCGAAATCTAAAGCGCCATGTGCCGGTGGTTCAGCTTTCATACCTGAGGCTGCTATCGCAGGCCCAGTTGAAGAAGCCGGTTTAGTCGCTTGATTACGAATATTTTCAGGCAAGCTTGCCATTGTCATGATTTGGCTTGATTCAACGATAAACGCACGTTCGATCACATTTTCTAATTCACGAATATTTCCTGGCCAGCGATAACTTTTCATCAGCTCTAAACAATCAGGAGCAATCGAGTGAATTTGTTTAGCGTGAGATTTTGAAAACTTCTCTAAGAAATTAACAGCAAGTTCTGGAATATCATCAAAACGATCACGTAATGGCGGTAAGAAGATCGGCATTACATTTAAACGATAGAATAAATCTTCACGAAACTCTTGGTCTTCCATCATTTTTTCTAAATTGCGATTTGTGGCAGCGATAATGCGCGCGTTTGTTTTAACTTCGCGATTAGAACCCACGGGTGTGAATTTCTTTTCTTGAAGGGCACGTAATAACTTAACCTGCATTTCAGGCTTAAGTTCTGCAATTTCATCTAAAAATAAAGTACCGTTGTTAGCTGCTTGAAACTTACCAATCTTACGTTCGATAGCTCCGGTAAAAGCGCCTTTTTCATGACCGAATAATTCAGATTCCATCAAGTGTTCAGGAATAGCTCCGCAGTTAATAGCGACAAAAGCACCAGATTTGCGAGGTGAATTGAAGTGAATCGCTTTAGCCACTAATTCTTTACCAGTTCCGTTTTCACCACGAATTAAAACTGTCGTGTCTACTTTGCATAGTTTGTAGATCAGATTAAAGACATCTTTCATTTTCGAGTTTTGGCCAACGATTTCACTTTCGATGTCTTCATCAAAAATTGGATTAGACGCCGTTAACTCGGTGATCATCTCGTTAGCTTCGATACTTTTACGAACGATTGTTGATAGTTTGTCAGGGCTTACTGGTTTTTCAACGTAATCGTAAGCGCCATCTTTGATCGCAATGATGGCGTCATTTAAATTTGAATGCGCGGTCATGATCACTACGAAAGTGCGTGGGTCGATTTCTTTGATTTGACGTAAAGCCTCAAGGCCATCGATCTCAGGCATACGAACGTCCATTAAAATTAAATCCCAGAATTCTTTTTTAGCTAACTCAACAGCTTCGCGACCATTTGCGGCTTCAGTGATATTGAATGTCACATCGGGCATTGAGTTTAATAAAATACTCGCTACCGATTTTCTAAGCTCTTGTTCATCATCTACGATCAATGTGTTCAGTTTCATCATATCTCCTGATTATAGTACCGGATCAATTGGCAGTCGAACATAAAACGTTGTACCAACGCCCACATCCGAGTTTAACGTAATATTACCGCCATGCAGTTCAATAAAGTATTTAACTAAGTATAAACCAAGGCCTGTGCCCTTGGATTTTTGATCTTGATTGCGGCCGCGCACGAATTTTTTCCAGATGTGCATTTGATCTTCAGCAGCAATTCCTTCGCCGGTATCTTGAATTTCAATCAAAATTTCGGTGTCAGTTTCTTTAGTGCGAATAAAAACCTGACCATTTGTCGGTGTGTACTTGATCGCGTTTTCAACTAAGTTTAAGAAAACTTCAGTCATTAAGGTCACGTCGAACTCGATCAAAAACATTGGTTCTAAAGTCAGATCGATATTTACATTTTTAGTTTTAGCGACGGGTTTTAAACGCTCAACAACGGTTTCAATAATTTCGTTAAGGTCAGCCACTTCTTTTAAAATTTGAAAATCACGTGATTCAACACGTAAAACTTTTAAGATCGACTGGATGTATCTATTCAGCTCTTCAGAATAAATTTTTAAATTTCCGAAATCTTCATGCATTTGATCAGGAATATTTTTTTCAGCGTCTAAGCGGTCAATCACAGCCTGAATTTTGGCGATCGGCGTTTTTAAATCATGACTGATTAAGCTGATGAAATTATTTTTCAATTGCTCAAGGTCAGATAAATAACGTTGTTCTTGCTGCAGCTCTGCATGCGCTTTTTCAATACGAAGCGCGTGGTAACCGATGTACAGCACCCAGATTAGAATTAATAAAACCAGCGGGCTTACTAGGGGAATCCAAATATAAAAAGTATCAAACACCCATATCGAAAAAGCCGCCCAGATGGTGCCTATCCAGAAAAATAAAAATAACGATACAGCTTGCGGAAAATGAGTAATCACAAGCACTGCGCCAATTGTTAATATTAAAAGTAAAAGCGAATTCGCCCAAGTAGAGCCTTTTTTAATAAAGCGCTTTTCTAAAATGTTATCACTGACTGTGGCCCAGTACTCATGTTTAGACATGGTTCCAAGCGGAGTTAAAATTTGCGAATTAATTGTTCGATCTGTGCCGATATAAACAATTTTGTCGCGAAAATAATCTTTTGGTAAATCGCCGCGTAAAACTTTTTGTAAATCAACTTTTTTAAATCGCGAAAGACCACGGTAATTAATCACCGACAGAGAATCTTTACTGATGCGACCATTGTCGATCACAGCATGAGAGATATCTTGTAAAAAGCCGCGCGTATCTTGAAGACGTCTGACGATACCATCTTCATCGCGCAGAACTTCAACGTGGGCAATGTTAGATCGATCGGGCAGTGTCGCAAACGGCAGTGACATATTTTCTAATAAACTGGTGTTTGTGGCCCAGGTGATTTTTGGATCTTTGAAAACGATAATTTCTTGAGAATTCAAACGCGTGACGCCAATGTTTTCACCAAAAAATAAAGTAACGCCAATCCCTTTGGGTTTTTGCGCTAAGATTTGTGAAAGCATTTGATACCAAGTTTTTTGATCCCAAAAGAAGCTGTCGGTCACATCTTGAGATTCGTTCATATTAATTAACGAATTGGTTTTAAGATCGTAGATTTTAACAAAGTCACTGGGCTTGATGGTCACTAAAACGACTTCACTTGTGACAGGCTGGACCCCGCGGATTTTGAAGCGGCTATCGTAAAGATCGATTTCATCAAACTTCAAAAGGATGATAGAAAATAGCCAACAAAGCAAGGCTCTACTCCAGAAGCCTTTCTTGCTATTCGTCCACTTTATCCAATTGATGATATCATTTTTCACGCGTTGCAAAATTAACCCATTTCCGCTCTATTTTCAACGTTGAGAAGAGCAGTCGAGTAGAATATAATTACTCTATGAAATGGATTCGTACTGTTGATCAATCTTTACCCCATCTGAATGGATCGGTTTTAACCGTTGGAAACTTCGATGGTGTGCACTTAGGGCATCAAAAGCTGCTGAAAGAGCTTATATTTCAAGGTAAAGAGTACAATTTACCCTCTGTAGTTCTGACTTTTAAGCCACATCCCCGTGTTTTGTTAAACCCGGGCACTCCCGTGCTGCGTCTTTTTGATTACAAAGACCAAGCTGAAAAGATAGAGGCCTTAGGCATCGATTTTCTGATTGAGGAAAAATTTACAAAGGATTTTTCACTCATGCAGGCTGATGAGTTCATGGATTTATACATTACGCGCTACTTCAAGCCTAAACATTTAGTCGTGGGATATGATTTTAACTTTGGAAAAGATCGCTCAGGCGGTATCGAATTCTTGCGTGAATACTGTCATAAAAATCAAATCGGTTTAACGGTTGTGAGCGCTTTAGAACAAAGCGGGCAGGTGGTATCTAGTTCAGTTATTCGTAAACTTTTAGAGCACGGAAACCTTGAACAAGCCGAAAAGTTTTTAGGTCGTAAGTATTATATTCGTGGCCCTGTTCGCGTCGGATTTAAGCGCGGTCGTCAATTGGGAGTTCCAACGGCAAATGTAAGCCCTGATATTGATTTTGTTCCACGTAAAGGCGTTTATTTTTCATTAGTTTATTGGAACAACCAAATTTATCAATCAATTACGAATATCGGTTATAATCCAACTTTTGAAAGTACGAATTCTTACTTAAAAGTTGAGACACATATTTTTAATTTCAATCAAGAAATTTACGGCGAACAAATCAAAGTTGAGTTGCAACATTTTCACCGCGATGAAATGAAATTTTCTAGTGTTGATACATTAAAGCATCAAATATTTAGCGATATTGATGAAGCTAGAAAGTATTTTGGCTCATGAAAATATATCGATCGATCGAACTTGGTGCGGCAGAATTAAATGAAAAATTTAGCAATGAAACAGATGTTGAAATTCATTATGAATTAATGACTGACGAAGAATTACTGCACTCAGATTTTGATTTGATCGAGCTTTCAGAAAAGCAAAACCAAGCTATTTTATCGACGATGCCTTTATTGGATTGGCCGATTCAATCAACAGGTGCCGTCGATGCTTTCGTGCGCGAAAAAAATAAATTCAAGCCCATTCATTTAAGTGCAACAGCGTTTGTTAGTTTTTTGCAATCTAAACAAATTGCGGTCGACATTGCAAAGTATGCGGTGCTCATTGGTGATTATTCGTTTTTAATTACTTACGCGATTTCGCTCGCGAAATTAGGATTTAAGAAAATCTATTTAGTTTCACCAAACAACATTAATTATAAAAATCAACTGCAAGCGGTGCAGAAATTTTTGTTTAATGTGCAGCTGAGGCAGTTGACTTTAGATGAAATGGCAAACATTGCAGACACAGCCAGTTTATTAGCGATTGATTTTAATTTAAATGAGCATCCTGACTTAGTTGAGACCTTAACTTATTTTAATTTTGTGGCAGAAAAGGCTATCTTTTTTGATCTGCAAAATTTTTTAAATGACTCGTTATCTTCAGAGGCAGAAAAGGCCTCTTTGCGGGTACTAGATTCTGTAGAATTTCACTTACATAAATACAGATTATTTCAAAAAAATCACAAATAACCCTTCCTAAGTCCAGTTACAAAAAACGTCACTATCAGTAGACTTATACTATGTCGAAGCTTGGGGAAATTCTAACACGTCAAGGTCTGATCCGCCCGGATCAGTTGCAGACTGCAATTGCAGAAGCTGCTAAGACAAAAACGCGACTTGGCGCAGTTATTGTTAACACCGGCATTTTAAAAGACAGTCAAATTCTTCGCGCTTTAGAAAAACAATATGGAATTCCAGGCGTTGATCTTTCACAAATAGAAATTGAATCAAGTGCGCTGTCATTAATCCCTCGAGAATTTTGCGATAAAAATACGGTGATACCAATTTCTAAAGCTGGAAACACTTTAGTTGTGGCTTTTGCAGACCCTGCGAATATCGAAATTCGCGATCAAATTCGTTTTTTAACTAAGTGCAAAGTTCAGCCGGTACTTGCTACAGATTTATCAATTATCCAAGCGATTGAAAAATTTTACGGCACGTTTAAGCAAAACGAACAACAGTTCAGCGAAGATGAAGCCTTAGGCGGAGCTGATGTCGATGATATCGACATGGCTGGCAGCACAACTTCAACAGAAGTTGGTGAAGAAGCCGATAGTAAAATTGGCTCGGCGCCAATCGTAAAATTCGTAAATGGAATCCTCATCGAAGCGATGCGCAGACGCGCTTCAGATATCCATTTAGAGCCCTATGAAAAAACTTTTCGCGTACGTTTTCGTATCGATGGATCTTTACTTGAAATCGCAGCCCCCAATGTGACTTCAGGTCCGGCTATCGTTGCGCGTATTAAAATTATGTCGAAAATGGATATTGCTGAAAAACGTCGTCCGCAAGATGGTCGTTTGAAAATTAATATCGCTAAAGAAAATAAAGAAATGGATTTTCGTGTGAACACCGTTCCTACAATGTGGGGCGAAAAAGTGGTTATGCGTTTATTAGATAAATCAAATCTTCAGCTCGACATGACCAAACTTGGTTTCGAAGATGATGATTTAAAATTATTCAAAAACTGTGTGAAGTTACCGCAAGGTATGGTGTTGATTACAGGCCCAACAGGTTCTGGAAAAACAACGACAATTTATTCTGCCTTAGCTGAATTAAACCAAGCTGATGTAAATATTAGTACGGCAGAAGATCCTATCGAGTTCAATCTTCAAGGTATCAATCAGGTGCAAATGAATCCTGATATTGATTTAAATTTCGGTAGCGCCTTACGCGCTTTCTTACGTCAAGATCCAGACATCATCATGGTGGGGGAGATACGCGACTTAGAAACCGCAGAAATTTCATTTAAAGCGGCCTCAACGGGTCACTTAGTTTTAAGTACTCTACATACAAACGACGCGGCTTCGACAATCGTGCGTTTAACTGAAATGGGTGTGCCACCGTACCTAATTACTTCGACAGTAAATTTAGTTGTGGCGCAAAGGCTAGTGGGTAAAATTTGCGAACAGTGTAAAGAACCAGTGCAAGTGCCAGAGGCTACGCTTTTAAATTTAGGTGTTAGCAAAGTCGATATTCCGCGCTTTCAATTAGCGCGTGGTAAAGGCTGTACGTATTGCAACAACACCGGTATTCGTGGTCGTCTTGCGATTTACGAATTAATGCCACTGACTGAAAAAATCAAAGATGCGATTTTACGAAATGCATCAGCTCAAGAGTTGCGTCGGTTAACCAAAGATTTGGGTTACCGCACTCTTCGCCGTTCGGGTCTCTTAAAGTTAGCCCGCGGCCAAACTACAATTGACGAAGTTTTAAATACATCAGTGAGAGACGACTAGGGGATATGCAGCTATGATTGAAAAGATTTTAACGAAAGTAAAAGATTCTTCAGCTTTAGAGGTGCAATTTCGCCTTGGCCACAAAACGATCGCTAAAGTAAAAAATGAATGGCTAGAAATTGATAAAGAAAGCTTAGGCTATTCTGAATGGGAAGACCTTAAGGATTTATGCCTGCAAAATAACGACAAGCTGACTTTAGAAACTAAAGGTTTCGTGCGTGGGGTTTATAAATCTATGGATCAACAGTGGATGTTTTCATTCACTGAACACAAAGATTGTTTAAAAGCATACTTTAGCGTTATTCCAAATTTTGAATTAAGTCAGTATATCCAATCTCCGGTATACTGGGATACTTTGAAAAAAAGCAGTGGTTTATTTATCGTAACGGGCCAACGTGGTCAGGGTAAATCATCACTTTTAAAAGATATTATTTCTGAAATTAAAAAAGATTCTCCAAAGTTAATCGCAGTTCACGGAAATTTCTCAACGTTATCCATGTTAAATAACGATTCTTTAATTCACTTATCTGAAGAAGCTTTAACGTGGGAAGCACATCACCCGATCTATGATGGTATCGATCAATTCGTAGTTGATTTTAACAACATCAAAAACTGGGAGAAATGGATTAAGCTTTGTGAAGAAGGTCGTTCAGTTTATTTAACGATCTCGGGATTATCAGTTGAAAATTGCTTAGAACAAATTATTTCGCAAATTGGCTTTCAAAGCAATTTAGCGCGTCGTTTTTATCAAGTGCTAAATAGCATTTGTTATCAAAAAGTGATCGGCATCAAAGAAGGTGCCGTGCATGAGTTTTTTGTCGCTCAACAAGCTTTTAAAGACGATCTTTTTAGAATGTCATTTGCTGAATTTAAAAAACACCACGAAGGCGAAGCGTTCAAGAAATATTTTCAAAGTTTAAATCAGTCAATTATCCAAGCGCTTGTGCGCCGAAGAATTGATGTTAAATCAGCTTTTGCAACAACTGAAGCGCCTGATGATTTAGACACACAATTAAAGAGAATGGGGTTGTAGGTGGCTAAGTTTCAGTTCCAAGCTCGTTCGTTAAACGGAAAAATTCAAACAGGTTATATTGATGCTAAAGATGAACCTGAAGCAAAAGTTCGTCTGCGCGCTAAACAATTAATGCCGATGACTTTGAAACTTGTTGCGAATGCTCCTGGTGCAAAAAAAACCGGGTCTCATGAAATTAGTGCTCTAGGTGCGATATTTGCTCCTAAAGTTAAAACTAAAGATTTGCAAATTTTTACACGTCAGTTTGCCACTTTAATTAATTCAGGTATTCCAATTGTAGATGCTTTAAAGATTTTATCTGAATCAACTTCTGATCAATTAATTAAAGAAGCGGTTCTTCAGATTAAAGCTTCGATTGAAACAGGTAAAAGATTGTCTGATTCAATGAAGGCTTACCCTCGTGTATTTGATGATCTTTACTGTAATATGATTCGCGCAGGTGAAGAAGCCGGTATCATCGATGTAATTTTAAATCGTCTTTCAATATATTCTGAAAAAAATGAAAAGATCAAAAATCAGATTAAAAGTGCCATGACAATGCCTGTCGTGATCGTCTTTGCTGCGATTGCCGTTATTACGGGTATTATCGTGTTTATTATTCCGAAGTTTCAAGAGCTTTACAAATCAAGTGGTAAATCACTTCCTGGTTTAACTCAGTTATTAATTAATTTTTCTGATCTTTTAAGAACTCACTGGTTAGGTATTCTTGGTGTCTTGGCTGTCGCAACGTATTTTATAGTTACATTCTTCGCGACAAAAGAGGGCCGTCAAGCTCTGGATAAGTTTTTAATTAATGCACCTATCATTGGCGATGTTGTGCAAAAATCAAGTGTGGCGCGTTTATCGCGTACGATGTCGACGCTTTTATCTTCGGGTATTAGTATGCTTGAATCGATTGATATTGCGGCCAATACAGCGGGTAATTGCGTGATCGAAAATGCCCTTAAAAGCTGTAAAGAATCAATTTCTGTAGGTCGACCGTTTCATTTGCCTTTATCAAGACAAAAAGAAATTCCACAAATGGTTTCGCAAATGGTGGCCATCGGTGAACAAACTGGGGCCTTAGATGCCATGTTAGGTAAAATTGCAGATTTCTATGAAGATGAAGTTGAAAATTCAATTCGTGCCATGACTTCATTAATCGAACCCTTATTAATGATCGTTCTCGGTGGAGCTATTGGTTTCATTCTGGTTGCGATGTACTTACCAATTTTCCAAATGGGAGACACCGTTGTTCAATAGAGCTCAGATCGAACAGTATTTAACTACGTTAACAGCGCGCGACTGGCGAGCTGTGACGTTGTTTTTATACTGTGTGCTCTTTCAAGTCGCGATTTTAACGCAAGCGCCTTTTTTACAAATTAATTTCTTAATTCATTTTTACGCTGCCGTCTTATTGTTTTTTGGCCATCATTTGATGTTGTACTACAGCAATAGTAAAAATCATGTGCTGTCTTACATGTTTGATTTTTCTATTTTATTTTACCTAATGGCACAGCATTCGGTGTTATCAAGTTTTAACCTTATTGTTTTGTTAATTTTATTATTTATTGCGGGTTCTGAATTACCTAAAAGCGCTTCAGTGCTATTAACGGTATTTAGTTCGTTAAGTCTTTCGTTAGTGAATTTGATGTCTATTCGTTGGGAAGGCATTCAAAACCTCTTCACATTAGTGTTATTTAACTTCTCGTTTGTGACGGTTTCAATTATTTCGCAGCAATTTCGTGTGCAGCTTAAAGATTTACACTCTGAACTAAGTTCAGTCAGCCGCAAACTTCGCTCACGAGAAGAATTTTCTGAAATCTTAATTCAGCAAATGCCGACGGGCCTAACGGCATTTAATCAAAGCCATGACTTGTTATTTGCGAACAGAAATTTAACAGAGCGCTTGAATTTGTCGATGCAAGACTTACGTAATATCTTTACGCAAACTCAAGACCGCGTACAAAGCGAATTTACTTATTTTAATACGCAGCTTCAAGAAAAGAAGATTTACGAAGTCAATCAAGCGTCTTATCAAGATACATTTCTAAATGAAAACGTCAGCTTAATGATGTTAAAAGATGTCACTGAAGTTAAACACCTTCAAGATCAAATGCGCCAACGTGAAAAGTTAGCAGCTATTGGTCAATTGGCTGCAGGTATTGCTCATGAAATTAGAAATCCATTAGCTGGTATCAGCGGCAGTATACAGTTGTTGTCTACTGATGCAAAAAATCCTGATGATCAAAAGTTAATGAAGATCATCATGAAAGAAATTGATCGTCTTAATAATTTAATCACTGAGTTTTTAGATTATTCGAAACCTGAAACAAGACCAGATCAAAAAACCGATCTTGCTTTGGTGATGAATGATGTCATTAATAATATTAAGGCTAGTCCGAATACGCCAAAAACTTTAGAACTGATCACTAAAGTAAATTCTAGTGTAATATTTGGCTTTTCAGATAAGCTTAAACAGGCCTTCTTAAATATTTCAATGAATGCGGTTCAAGCGATGTTAAATAGCGAAAAACCAGTTCTAGAAATTAAATTAGAGACCTATGGTGATGAAGTGGTTTTATCAATTAAAGATAACGGTAGCGGAATGCCTGAAGAAGTTAAAAAAAGAATTTTCGAACCGTTTTTTACCACAAAACCCAAAGGCACTGGTCTTGGACTTGCAATCACGCATAAAGTGCTTGAAGCCCACGAAACCCAAATCCAAATTCATAGTGAATTAGGTGTGGGCACTGAATTTATTTTAAAGTTTAAAAAAGCATAAAGACAACTAGGAGATACAGATGAAATCACGCATTTTAGTAGTAGACGACGAAGAATCAATCCGAGAGTTTCTCGAGATCATGCTAAAAAAAGAAGGCTATGAAGTGACCACTGCAGAAGATGGCGCTAAGGCTAAAGAAATTTTAACAAAGAAAACATTTGATATGGTCATTTCTGACATGCAAATGCCAAATGTGACGGGGATTGAATTACTTCGCCATGTGCGCGAAAGTTATCCTGATCTAGTGTTTATGATCATCACAGCTTTCGGTACAACTGAAACTGCGGTTGAAGCCATGAAACTTGGCGCCTATGATTATTTAACTAAGCCATTTAAAATCGATGAAGTGCGTTTAAACATCGCGAATGCTTTAAGATCTAAAAACTTAGAAACAGAAGTGCGCGTTCTTAAAAAAGAATTAGTTAAAGAATACTCTTTTCAAAACATGATTGGTAATTCAGAAGCCATGCACAGCGTATTTAATTTAATTCAACGTGTATCGCAAGCGCCGACGAATGTTTTAATCACCGGTGAATCTGGTACGGGTAAAGAGGTTATCGCTAAAGCCATCCATTACAACGGGCCTTTAAAAGATAAACCCTTTGTAACTGTTAACTGCGGAGCGATTCCTGAAAACTTAATGGAATCAGAAATGTTCGGTCATAAAAAAGGTTCATTCACAGGAGCCATCGCTGATAAAGCGGGTCTTTTTGAAGTGGCTGACGGCGGAACTTTATTCTTAGATGAGGTTGGTGAATTACCAGCTTCTATTCAGGTGAAGCTACTTCGTGCGATTCAAGAAAGAATTATTCGCCGTGTAGGTGCTACAGACGATAATAAAGTTGAAGTGCGTATCATCGCTGCGACGAACAGAAATCTTGAAGACATGGTTTCTAAAAGTACATTTCGCCAAGATTTGTTTTACCGTTTAAATGTAATTGGTATTAAATCACCTCCGTTGCGTGATCGTTCTGAAGATATTCCTTTATTAGCGAATCACTTTTTAAAGAAATACAACGACAAGCTGAATAAACAAATTCACACGATTTCAGTTGAAGCGATGGATATTCTTAAAAAATATAATTATCCAGGTAATGTGCGTGAATTAGAAAATATGATCGAGCGCACAGTGGCTTTAGAAGCAGGTTCTACGATCTTGCCTGAATCTTTACCGCCAATGGTGAATACAACTTCAGGTCGTAAAATGGCCTCATCAAACGAAATTGAAATTGGTGATGATGGTTTAGATCTAGATAAAGTTGTTGGTCAGATCGAGAAAGAATTATTAATTAAAGCGATTCATGCTTCAAATGGCGTGAAGAAAAAAGCTGCTAAATTATTAAAAATTTCCTTTCGTTCAATGCGCTACCGTGTAGAGAAATATTCTCTTGGCGTAATGGGTGATGATGAAATGGACGATGAATAGTACTAAAAAATTCTTTATTTTAACGATTCTACTTTTGAGCCCGCAATTGCGGGCTCAAAGCATTGATCCCGACCTGATCAATATGATTGAAGTTGAAAAAAACATACAACTGCAAAAAGAAAAAAAGCCCACGGTTTCTGAATTAGAACTCGGCGTTGGTTATGCCTATGGCTCGGTGGCGGATTATCCGGCTTCTAATGAGTATTCAAATAAGTTTTTAACAATTCCATTAATTATTTATCGCGGTGATGTTCTAAAATCCGATCAAGACGAAGGAACTCGCGCTGAATTATTTAAATCGACCGAACTAGAAATTAATTTAAGCTTCGGTGCGCGCTTTAACAGTGACAGTGATAATAATAAAACTAGAGCTGGAATGCCGAATTTAAATTATATGTTAGAAACAGGGCCCAGCTTAAATTACAAGTTATGGAGAAATCCTAAAGTTTCGTTATTAACGTTACAAATTCCGCTGCGCTTAACATTTGAAACAGATTTTCGTAAAACCGATTTTTTGGGTTTTGTGTTTGAGCCTGAACTTAGATTTCAAAAATTAAACTTTCTAGTTCCAAATTTAACCGCAACGACTTCGGTTGCGGTCGAGCTATTCAGTGAACGTGTGGCAAATTACTACTATCAGGTAGAAAATATCTACGCAACGAACGAGCGCCAGGCCTACGATGCAAGGGGCGGATTGTCTTCAGTTTCAATCGGGCAAAGTTTCTTATATGAATATAAAGCGTATAACTTTATATTCGGCGCGAGCCACAGTTATTATGGTGACTCGGCAAACAGAGCTTCGCCCCTTTACAAAAGTGATACCAACACATCTATTTTTGCTGCCGTGGCTTGGTTTTTCTATCAAAAAACAAACGATAAGACGGTGCAATAAGTCGCCGCCGTTAAGTTTTAATTGTTTGCCTGGCTTAAAAAAGAGCGCCTATACTTACCCTGTATGAAAACTGTTTTAGTCTTGATTTTATTTTTTTCAAACATGGTCTTTGCAGCAAGCAATGCCTTAGATAAAGTCTTAGCCGAAGGTGATATTATACTTCAACAAAGCCAAAGTGAACAAGCAGCGGCCATTGCCGAAGCGACCGACTCTGTATGGACTCATGTAGGTATCGTGATTAAAAAATCAGGTGAGTGGCATGTGGCAGAAGCCCGCGGCCCGTTACAAATTACTCCGATTAAAACATTTATTGGCCGAAGTCGAAACAATGCCTATAAAGTTATGCGCTACGGGATGTTTACGCAAAAGATGCTCCCTAAATTGTATGCGGCTTTATATAAGTACAATCAGCCATACGATATTTTCTTCGAATTTTCTGACGAAAGAATTTATTGTAGCGAGTTAGTTTATAAAGTTTTTCGTGAAGTGACAGGGCGCCCGGTTGGGCTCTTGCAAAAAATTAAAGATCTAAAGCTAGATGGACCTTTTGTTAAAAAACTGATTGAAGAGCGCCTAACAGCGATTGGTCGCGAGCTTAATCCAGAAGAGCCGATCATTACACCGGTCGGCCTTCTGAGTGATGAAAATCTAACTTTCGTTCACGAATCTTTATAGTTAATTTACTTTTCAACAAAGTTTAAATCTTGAGTGAACGTCTCTTTAAGTTTAGTTAAGCTAAACAACGCTAAAGCAAACCAGATAAAACCAACTGTTGAAACGGCTAACACTGAAGTTAACCCCATTGATGTTTTTAAGAATAAGAACAGTGTCGTTGCAACCACAGCTGACCCACGCACGAAGTTTGGCACTGTCGAGGCCACTGTGCCTCGAAGGTTTGTGCCGAATTGCTCAGCCGCTGTAGTGATAAGAACAGCCCAGTAGCCCGCGCAAATTCCAAGTAAAAAACATAGAGCTAAAATCGTCGAATTATCTGTGTGCGGATAGAAAATAAAACACACCGTCAAGATCATCGCCATAACTAAAGAAAACGCGATACTCTTTTTACGACTTTGTAATTTCTGACTTAATAAACCACTCAATAAATCACCGATAGTTAAACCGATAGTTCCGTACAATAAAGCTTCTGCCGCAGAGAGCTGATTTGTATAGCCAAGGCCCTGTAAAATTTCAGGCGAGAACGTAAATAAAATCCCAGTCATAAAATAAATCGGAATGCCGGCTAAGATACAGAAAATATATCGAGGAAGACGTTCTTTAGTAAACAGCATCCAGATATTACCGCGCTCAATGTTTTTATCTTTAACTACATTTGTAAATTGAGCTGAATCAGATAATTTGTAACGCATAAATAATAATAATATACCACCGACACCGCCAACGACATAAGCCAAGTGCCAAGTCAGCATACTTCCGAAAAGAGCGGCGGCCACGCTTCCCATTAAGCCCATGGTTGCGACAATCGTTGTACCAAGACCACGTAAGCGAATCGGTAATGATTCGGCCACAAGAGTGATGGCTGCACCTAATTCACCAGCTAAGCCAATACCTGTAATCAAACGACATAAAGCATACATTTCGATATTGGTTACAAAAGCATTGGCGATATTACCTGCCGAATAAAGAGCGATCGAAGCAAAGATCACTTTAGTACGACCTTTTTTATCAGCTAAGACACCCCAGATAATTCCACCGATCATCATACCGATCATTTGGTAATTATAAAGCTGAACGCCATATTTTAATAAGTCAGCGGCTTCTGTTATGCCGATAGCTTGAAGCGAAGCCTTACGAACAACACCGAATAATGTGATATCAAACATATCTACAAAATACCCAAGGGCAGCGACTATAACGGTTAAGTTGACGGCCTCTTTTAAATCTTTAAATGTGATCTTAGTGTTCATTCGAGGAAACATAGTCAGCTAAACTATGAATGTCACTGACTAATCTAAAAGAAATTTAGGCAAAAAATTCGACGACTTTATCAAAGACTTCTTGGCGATCACTCGTGAAAGCATGCTCTTGCCAAGACTCTTCATATTTAATTGTTGTGTCTTTAACAAATTCTTTAGCCACTGCCGTCGGTGTGATGGTGTCATCCTTAGATTGCAGCAATTTAACTTTAATATTTGCTAAATATTTTTTTAATTCGTCGGGATGATAGCCTGGAACAAATAAATTATGATCTTCATAAAATTCTTCAAGCGAGTGCCTTTCAAGTTGGCTGTTCTCGCGGTAAAGTTTTGTCACAAGCTCTTCTAAAAGTTGATCGCTGATCACATGCAGTAGGGGAGATAAAAGAAATATTTTTTCGATGTGACTGTTAAAGTCTTTAGCCAAGCGCAAACTTATATAACCACCAAAACTGTGGCCGAAAATTTCAAATTTAATATTTTTATTTTTTGCTAAGCATTGATTTAAAAAATCACAAACTAATTTGTAGGCTGTCGTGTATTTAAATTTACCAGGATTTACTGAAAGACCCGGATAAAAAACAATGGCTGTAGGAATTCCTAATTTTTCAAAAAGTATCGGCGCCAGATCGCGATTTTGTTTCGTCGAAATACCTGGAAAACCATGTAATAAAATAATGACACGTTTTGTGTCTGCAGTGATTTCGCCGTGAACTAGAAATTCCATTATTTTTTGATCAAATCCTTAATCATCTTGTAAACGATGTTCATTTGAACTGAATTTTTTGTGTGGTATTCAGGCCCTGTGTATCCCCACCAGTCAAAGCAAGAATTTGGATTACCTAAAATATAATTTTTAACGGCTTGCGGGTAAAACACGATGATGTTGTTGCCTTCAGCCCATTCGTTAAGGCCTAATTTTTTTAAATAATCATCGCCAATATCATCACGCGATTGCATGCAGCCGTGAAAAGAAATGTGAAGCGCACATTCTTCGCCCTGTTGGCAAGCCGTCGGCACATAAACAGCGCCTGTTTCAGCCAATGAGTTTGATGAGCCTGAAAAAGTAGAAGTAAAGCCAGTGGCTTTATTTTCGAAAAATTTATTTTGCGAGTAAGAAATTAAATTTTTCTCAACAAAAGCTTTTTTGTTTTTTAAAGGGCCGTGAAAATAATTAAGAATTTCGTAAGCGCCATCATAATTACATTTGCTGATAAATGGCTTAGAGCGCGGAGTTGAACACGTATTGCCATAATCTACTGTTGGGAACGCATGACCCATTTCAATTGATTTGTTGTATTTAATATTTTTAGCTGGAACTCCAAGTTTTAAATAAAGTTCTTCAACTCTATCCATGGCCGGAGTTAAAACAACATCATCAAATTTTCCAGAAATTAAAAAAACCTTTGAGTTGGCGATATTATCAATATTATCAACCTTGCCAGTTTTACTTAAAGATTTGATATCGTTAACAGTTTGATCAACAACAGCCGAAGTTGTTGTGCCTTTCATGCATGTATTCAGAGCCGTATTTACATTTCCGTTTGAACAGTTGTAAATACCGCCAGCGATCATCGCTACGCCGCCAGTCAGTGTTTGCGAATAGGCGACGTGCATTTGATTGGCGAAAAAAGCACCGGCAGAAATTCCTGACATCGAAATCTGTGATGGATTAATGTTGTAAGCTGATACTGTTTGTGAAAAAGAAATTGAAGCTGCAAAAAACGAGAATAAAGTAACTAGTTTGCGAATTGCATAAAACATAGAATTTCCCCCTCGAGGATCTACCGGATCAGTACTAGGTGACTAATATGTATAAAACAACCAATAACACGAACAGACAACAGCTAGACAACTGCTTTAGACAAAGTCATAAATAGCACTGAATTTTAAAGTATTTTCTTAAGGAGCATAACCATGAGTTTAAAAAAAGTGGCAATAATTACAGGGGCTTCGAGTGGTATTGGGTTAGCTATTGCAAAGAAAATGTTAAGCGAAAATATTCAACCCGTTGGTTGGGATGTAACAATTCCAGCTCAAGATTTAGGATTTCCAATTATTAAATGTGACGTAAGTAATGAATTAGCAGTGAATGAAGCTTACTTACAGGTCAAAAAACAATTCGGCGCACCAGATATTTTAGTGAATAATTGTGGTTTGCAATTTATGAGTCCGATTGAAGATTATCCTTTAGAAAAATGGAATTTATTAATCGGTGTATTGTTAACTGGAACATTTCTTTGTTCGCGCGCAGTCTTTAAAGATATGAAAGAAAAAAAATCAGGGCGAATTATCAACATCAGTTCTGTTCACGGAAAACTAGCGAGCCCGTTTAAGGCAGCGTATGTTGCAGCAAAGCACGGTGTGCATGGTTTAAGTAAAGTTATGGCTATTGAGGGCGCTGACTTTGGCATTACAGTAAACAACATTTGCCCAGGTTTTGTTGATACGCCGTTAATGCGCAATCAAGTTAAAGCACAAATGGAATTAAACAACATGAGCGAAGACGACGTTTTAAGAAATGTATTTCTCAAAGCGCAACACATCAAGCAACTGACGCAACCGTCTCAGGTGGCCGACTTAACGTCCTTTTTATGTTCGCCAAGTGCAAGCACAATCACTGGAGAGTCTTATAGTATTTCTGGCGGTTGGGGTTCGTAGTTGTGTATCGTTAGCGCCTAGACTGAAGTCGCATTGATTTCACCTCGTATTATGTCGATACAGATAAAGTGAAAAACATAATTAGTTTAATTTTATTAATTTCTGTAAAAGCCTTCTCGCAGGCTCAACCTTCACCGCAATTAGATTTATATATGCGACAGATGTATGCGCAGCAATTAGCGCAACAGCAACAACAGCAGCTGCAAACCGCGACGATCAATCCTGCAGATCGCTTACGAATTCTTCAAGCGGTGAATATGGGTAATCAACAATACGCGATGCAATTTGTTCCACAATCGGGGCCAAACATGGGGCAAACAATGTGGAGCTCTTATAATGCCAATGCCCAAAACCCTTTATTTAATTTTTTCTCAGCCATGAATACGATGACTAAATTTCCTGATCGCGCTGAACGTATGGAGGCGCGCGAGCCTATTCAAGCTTTTCGATCTCCAGATCCTGAAGAGCGCCGTGAACCAAGTCGTGAGGCTTTAAACACGATGAATCAAGCGACATCTAAATTAAATGATATTAAAAATCCACAAAAAGTAGCCGAGTGTTTAGAGTGTAAAACGGAGGCTCAGCCAACACTATTGGCCGGTGCTGTCAGTGGCAAGGGCACAATTAAAACAAGTGCTTCTGGTCAAATGAAAGAAGATTTAAACGCAGATATTAAGTGCAGCTTTGGTGGAGACGTAACAGATGGTATTCGTCTAACTTTTGCAGCCACTCTTGAAGCCAAGATCGAGCATAATAAAGTCGTATCTTTTAAGTACGCAACTCAAGATGGCAAAAAATCTTGCGTTGTGGATTTAGCAAGTTATCCCCAAAAGCAGATCGGTAATACGTCAAACGTGATTTTGCAGCATCCCAATCAAAAGACATTCGTGGCGATTTACCCGAATAATAAATCACCAGATCGTAAAAACCCTTCAGTCAGTATCGGCGTCAGTAATTTTCAAGATGTTTGCCCTCAGATGAATCAAAAGTTGTTCATGCAAATTGAGGCCGATCCTAAAACAGGAACCTGCCGATAATATACTCACAAAAAGCTTATATATCCGCTCGTTGACAGGGTTTATGTTTTAAGTGACCTTATGGCTTGAATGAGAGCTAAAAAAACGGTCTGGATAGATTTTTCTCCTCTGCAAATCGATGTGATGATTGCTCAGCTTTATTTGGCTAAAGAGCGTTTTGAATTGCATGTGATTTCAACCAAAGAAGTCGTTAACGGCTTACCTAAAGATCTTATCGCTGCGGGCTTAATAAAATCAGCGACCATTCTACCAAAAGACTCAAAATTTAAAGCCATCTGGACAGCCTTTAAACAAATTAAATCAATTGATGCTGATTACGCCGTTATGAATGACGGCCAAGGGCAATCAGTGAAGTGGTTATCACTTTTAGGTTTATTTTTAAGAACTGAATTTATCGGAGTTCATCATAACGCCGATAAATTTATTTTCGGAAGCCTGACGCAAAGTTTGATTAATCTAAAAATTAAAAAATACTTTGTTCTGGCTGAATACATTTTAAAAAATCTAAACGGTAAAGTTTCTAATAAGTTTAAGTTCTCTTCATTTTATTCATGTCTGACTGATTACAAACTTTTGAAAAACGAAAACCCAGCCGAATTAAAAATAGCAATTCCAGGTTTTGTTGAATTTCATCGCCGCGATTATCTAGAACTCGTTGAAAATTTAAGCCAAGGCCCTGAAAAATTAGCCAGTAACATAAAATTTGTAATTCTAGGTAACGCCGGCAAAAAAGACGGCCAAGAGCTTATAGTCAAAGCCAAAGCTGCTGGCTTAGAAAATAATTTTTCTTTTTATGATCATTTTGTACCACTACAAGAAATGTATCAGCAAATTGATTCATCAGATTTGTTAATGACTTTAATTGGACCAAAAAATCAATATTTTGATCTTTACAAAAAATACAAAATTTCAGGCACCTATTCGTTATCCATTATGATGGAGCGCCCTTTGTTACTTCACGAAGTTTATTCAGACGAGTCTGAATTTAACGACTGGGCGATGTATTACACAGAAAATTCATTAGTTAAAAAATTAAATCAATGGGCCAAAGACAAAAGCGAAGTGAAAAGTATCACGCAGAAATCAATCGAAAAATTTAAACACACGTTTACAAGCCAAAGTAAAAAGTACTGCGATTTTATAGAAAAGAATATATGAGAGATTTTAAAGAAATTTTCAAAGCCTATGTAAATAAAAACGAATCCCTCTTTAAGGGTAAAACTGTTGTGGATTTTCCGGCAGGGTCGGGCGTGATTTCACAGTATTTAAATGAAAAAGGCTGGGGCATTAAGGTTTTACCTTTTGATTTGTTTCCTGAATTTTTTAAATACTCAGGTTTAAAGTGCACTAAAGCCGATGCGATGACAGGGCTGCCATTAGAAAAAGATTCTGTTGATATGATCTTATGCCAAGAGGGCATTGAGCATTTTTCTGATCAGTTGAAAAGTTTAAAAAACTTTTCGCAAATTCTTAAAATGGGTGGAACACTGATTGTAACCACGCCTAACTATTCAAACATCGTCGGTAAATTAAGTTATTTATTAACTGAGTCTGAAAGATTTAACCGTTACATGGCGCCGAATGAAGTTGATTCAATTTGGTTAAACCAAAACGTAAAAGATAACGAAGTTTATTTAGGGCATGTGTTTTTAATCGGTATTCAAAAATTACGCTTAATGGGTAAGCTCACTGGGTTTAAAATTAAACACATTCATTTTTCAGAGTTTAAATTGACCGCGTTTTTCTTTTTCTTGTTTTTTTACCCATTTATTGTTGTATCAAATGTAATTACTTATTTAAAAAATGTTCGCAAAAACCCTTCTGCAAAACCCGTTTATCAAGAGGTTTTAAAATTAGCTCTTAATCCAAAAATTTTAATCGATGGCTCATTAGTCGTCGAATTTGAAAAAGAATTAGAAGTGGATCAAGTCGTAGGTAAACTTCGCAAAACCGGAAGCTTTGATTTAGAGACGTAATTATCTAAACAGGAAGTTCAACTGTAAAAGTCGAACCTTCTAGGGGAGTGCTTTGCACTCGTATTTCGCCGTCGTGGGCTTGAATAATTTGTTGGCTGATAAATAAGCCTAAACCAAGGCCACCGTATTTTTTTAATGAGACGGCTCGTTCAAAACGATTAAAAATTCTTTTTTGGTCTTCAGGATTAATTCCAATGCCGTGATCGCGTATAGTAAGAACTGCTTTTTTATTTTTGATATGCGTTGTTATTTCAATGGGCTTGCCGGCTCCATACTTAATAGCGTTGCTGATTAAGTTGACGATCACTTGTTCGATACGAAATTTATCCCAACTGCCGATAACGGACGGAGCAAGGCTAAGATTAACTGTGCAGTTTGCTTTTAAAAAGCGTGTTTGATTGTCTTGAAGTGTTTGTTTTACAAGTTCAGACAAATCTTCGGTGCTTTTTTCAAGAATTAACATTCCGGCACTCGCGCGCGAGACATCTAATAAGTTTTCAACTAACTTTTCAAAGCGCCCAAGTTGTTCTGTAGAACTTGTCACAAGCGTTGAGTACTTGGCGGCATAATTTGGGTTAATTTGTGTTTCAAATTTTTCTAAAAGTTGAATTTGTAAACTTAAAGCCGTCAGCGGAGTTCTTAATTCGTGGGCTGCAATTGAAATAAAATCATCGCGTAATTGAAGGGCTTTTTCAGCATCAAGGCGGGCTTGTTGCTCTTTCCAGAGGTTGCGCTGAGTTTCTTCGGCAAGTTTACGATCTGTGATATCTTCAGAAATTCCTAAGAGGTAAGCGGGGTTTCCATTTTCATCGTAGATTGGAACTTTTTTAGTGTGTAAAAAGCGTTGGCCTTTGAAGTTTGTTTGAATCGGCTCTTCAGGAATATCAATCATGCTTTTCGAGTCGAGCACATTGCGATCCATTTTAGTGAAAAAATCAGCTTCAGCTCTTGGAAAAAAATCGTAATCATTTTTGCCAATAAGATCATGTTGAGAAAACCCTAAAAGCTCAAGCCCAGCTCTGTTGAAGCGAGTAAATCTTAATTCTTTAGCCTCTTTAACAAAAACCATGTCAGGAATATTTTCGACAACGGCATTAAGAAACATATTGGCTTTATGAAGTTCGAGTTCGGCTTGTTCTGTTTCTTTGCGAACTTCTTTGAGATCGCGCATAGTCGCATATATTACAAAATCACCATGAGCTTTAATCGGTGTTAGAGTGAGTTCTAAAGGAAACTCAGTGCCGTCATGTCTGAGGGCCATTAATTCTAAGTGGTGATTCGTTGTTGCTGCTAAGTGAGAATTCAAAATATTTTCAAGCACAGTTTTAAAAGTTTTAAGTGCAGATTGAGTCAGTAAAGTTTGATTAAAGGGTTGGTTTAAGCATTGGTCTTTTCTTAAACCAAAAATTTGAGTGGCTTGTAAATTCCATTCAAGAATATGACCTTGAGTATCTAAAGTGGCCATGCCATGCGGAGCATTTTCAAATAGAAGTTGAAATTTATCCATGAATAATGCCACCGTTGTCGGCGCACCATTTTTTAACCGTAGCAAAAAGTTCTTTCAGATTAACAGGTTTTTTAAAAATAGTTTTTGCATTGATCGTTTGTGCTTGATCACCAAAAGCGCTGACAACAACGATAGGGATATCTGCAAGCTTTTCGTCTTTTTCAAGTTGTAGGGCGAAAGTCCAGCCATCCATAACGGGCATCATAAGATCTAATAGAATCACGCAAGGGCGAGGGGCGTGTTGTAAGAAATCAAGTGCTGCTTGCCCGTTTTCAGCAGTAAAAACCTCATAGCCTTCAAACTCAAGAGCCGTCTGCATAGCAAAACGAACAGCATCATCATCATCGACAACTAGAATTTTATGGTTTGCAGTTTTAAGGTTTTGTTCAGTCATTGATGCCCTCATCTTTAGGGTGAAACTAATGAATAAATTAATCAAGTCCGGGTTTGTTTGTTGACACTTATTTAAGCATTGGTCTAAAGTAAGTATATCACCAAGGAGGTTCGTATGCACATTTTAAATCAATACAAGAGCCTTCTTGCCGTATTGTCATAAGCTTCACGCTTTTTCAAATTCAATTGAGTGACAATAATTAGTACTGGTAATCTCTTAGCGCATTAGTTTTATCAAGAGTCATGCGGTGAAGATTGTAATCTAAAATATCTTCGTGCATGTTTTTATGCTTTTTCTGTTTGTAAATTGCGCGCTGTTCAGTAACAGCATCAGCACTGAAATCAAGAAAATACCAAGCGATTAATTGATCGGGGTGTTCTGCCGTAAATAATTTTGTTTGTTTGTTGTAATCACCTTTCCAAGTTTTACCAATGTAAACTTGGTGGCCATCTTTACCTAGAACGGGAACCATTAAATCGTAAACTTTAATATTTTTATTTAAAAGATTTTCAATGGCATCGTGTTCACTTGAAACTGGGTCAGTATAATTTAGTAAGACCACAGGTTTTTCTGGGCTGATGTGACCTTGCAATAAAGGGTGGTTGTAGACAACTTTAGTCACAAAGCTTGCCATCGGCACATAGTGTTCTAAGCCGATTAAACCAAGCACAGATCTTTTGTTAATGCGGTTAAGACCCATAGAAATAGTTGGGTCATCCGATGGAAAAAATATTTTACCTTTCCAGTTTTCGCCAGTCTGGTGATTCAGGGCTGAAGTTTTTAATACATCAGCACCAGTTCCGGCGCTATAGCCAACGGGAAGTGAAGTGATATTTAGACTTTTATATTTAAAAAGACAGTTTAACTTTTCGCGCCCTTCGCTAGAGCCAGCCAGTTTTTGTAACTCCCAGATTGTGATTTCTTCTGAAGTGATTTTGCAATCCACATCTTGATCGGCTGCAGCTGTAGTTCTTTTGGGTTGAGATGAACAAGCGACCGCAAATAAGCTTAAAACACAAAGAATCTGATTAAGTTTTTTCATATACCCTAAGTTTAAGGGGTGTTTGGCTGTACGGAAATAGTAAATGTCAGGTTTAGACATAGGTAGAGAAATTTGGTGGCTCGGGTCGGAATCGAACCGACACGGGATTGCTCCCACAAGATTTTGAGTCTAGCAAGTCTACCAATTTCATCACCGAGCCACCGACAATATATAGACATTAGGATGATCTAACTTAATGGCAGCATACCATGCTGTTCAAGTATTTTTTTCAAGCTTGGCCTAATGATCGACAACTTCCTTCATAAACAGAATCTAAGGTCATTTGTATTGGCCCAAGTGAAAAGCCAGTCAAAATCGACAGTTACAAGTTTTGTCACCGAATTTGAAATTGCTACATTTATTGGCATTTGAGTTGCTAATTTGATTCTCTGTAGTAAAAAGACAGAGTTAAAAAAAAAGTATCAGGGGAGTATATATGAAACTATCATTAACCATCGCCGCAGCGATTTTAGTAAACTTAATGTTTGCTGAAGCAGTTAAGGCCCAGTCAGCCGCAGCTAACGAATTAAACGCTGAAGTTGATTCAGAAATCGAGCAGATGTATTCGCAACAAAATACATCTAACCAAAATGCACCAAAAGCAGAAGCTAAAGCTGCTAACGGTTCTGTGGTCACACAAACAGTTTATGTGCCTCAGCAACAACAGCCTTCAGTGCAAAAACAGCCAGAGACAACAGTAGAAAGTTCTCCACTCAGCAACTCACGTGCGGATGGTATTCGTCGTGGTCGCCAAGAAGAAGAATTAAGAACTGAATCTAAGATTGTTGAAAAGCTTGAGCAAAGTCGTTTAGAAGACGAGAAAAAACGTGCTGCGATTTTATTCGGTGATAAGTTTGATACTCTTCAAAATCAACAAACACAACCAATGCAAGTACAACAAGTACAGCAGCCGGTTCAAGTTGCTCCAGTAGCAGCTCCATCATCGCAAGTTCAACCGATCGTCATTAATCAAAACGAAACTTTAACTCGCGATGCAGTTCGTGAAGAAGTTCGTGCCGCATTAACTGAAGATAATAATGCGATCGTACCTGTTGTAGAACAAAAGTATTTTACAGCGACAGCAGCGATTGGCCAATACCCAGATATCGATTCGATCAAGGGTAATTATGCATTAGGTGCTGGTTTTGGTACTCGCTTTGACTATTTCTTAGTTGAAGGCGCGTTCTTATATTCTAACTACACAATGGATGCTAAATACGTTGATTCATTCAACCAAATTAAAGCAGCTAACTTTGATATGAACCAATACCAAGGTATCTTATCAACTAAGTACCAACTTATCGGTGGCTTTGTTCGTCCGGTTATTGGTGGTTTGATTTCTTACTCTTACCGTCAATATGTTGCGAACAACAACACAGCTTACGGTACAGCAGGAACTGAATTCGGAACTTCACATGCGATCGACTTAGGTTTAATCGCTGGTATCGATTTAGAATTTAACGCAAGAACGTCAGCAGGTTTTGATCTTAAGTACATGTACAACATGTCTAGCAAAATCAGCGGACAAACTGCAGCGGGTTCAACTCCGGTTGAGCAATTGCAATACTTCACGACGGGTTTATTCGCCCGCGTTAATTTCTAATTTACTAAAGAAAAACTCCTGAAATCTGATGACCCACATCTTTTGCGAGATGTGGGTTTTTTATGTTAACTGCTTTAAATCAATGATTTAATTATGGTATGTTTGATGAATGACAATTTAATTTAAATATATTGTACTCAGATTAAAGGAGAAATTTCATGAAGTTTTTAAGTTTGTTATTCGTATTATGTTCAGTACAGGTCTTGGCTAAGGAGCCGTGCTCTCAGCCTACAAAAGGGCAAGTGGTTTACACGTGCGAAAAAATAATATCGTCTGAAATTAAAGGTCGTCCGCAAGACAAAATTGCTTCAGCAAAGTACAGTGTATGGCTGCAAGAATCCGATAAAGCTTTATGTGTTGATGGCAAAAACTCCAGTGGCACAGAGCTAGGCAAAGGGGCGACAAATGGTGATTCAAAGTTGCCACAATCGAATCAAGCCATTTCTGGAATGTGGTCTCAAGAGCTAACTGTTAACGATGATTCTTGGAGGTTAACTCAAACGAACGACGCATCAACCGCCAAATTATACCCAAATAATCCTAAGAATTATGATCATTACTTTATGGATTTAAAAAACTCTGAACTGACAGTTGCAAATCCTACAGGAGTAAAATCATTTGCTACGTTTAAGATGTCTTGCATTAAAAACTAAATAATGACCAATTGCCAGCTTTACAGAGCTGGCCTTTTTTATTTAAGATGGTCGTATGTTATTTCGTTTATTTTTAATTTTATCTATTTTGTTTAGTTTTCAAGTTTCAACAGCTGCGCAAAAACCTGCAGGGGTTGTGACTACGGTTGATGAACTTCTTTTTGATATGGGCGGCGATGGCCGAACTAACTTCGATTTTAAAATTTTCGAAGAAGTTTCTAAGTCGATGGAGAAATATTTTTCATCGGTTGTGGTAAAATCTTTTGAAAATAACGAAGAGTTTTATTTATTCAGTTGTTTGGCTTTGCGTGAAGCTGATCAGTTAGATATTCAAGCTGATCCTGAAAAAGTTGAGCGTTTTTTGCAATCGTATAAATTTCCAGATAATTCTAAAAAAGCTGAAGCGATGAGAAATGAACTCAAAACTTTATTTCGTGTCGCTGAACTTGTAACAATCAAAGAACGCCAATTACAAAACCGCCCGGCCATCATTGCTTGGCTAGTGGTTTTGAAACGCAAATACTCGCTAGGGTGGAAATCAAATGACTTTAAAAGTCGCATCCGCTTCGGAATATAAAGAGCTGACTGAGTTGTTTTTTGAAGTTTATGACTCGGTACCTAACAAGGCTGAATTTAATTGGCCCATGGAAAACATCCAAATTGAGCTAGTGATGTCAGCATTTCTAATCTGCCGTGACGAGAATGACCGCATCTGTGGTTTTATTGCTTATCGTAATAATGACGATGTTTATGAGATCATGGCTTTGGGAACAGCGCGCTGGGCTCGTCGTAAAAACGTTATGAGCTTACTTTTGCGCGAATTGCAGGACAATAGTCGCAAGGCGTCCAAACCATTATTGCTAGAAGTTCACAGCCATAATCATTCTGCGATTAGCTTGTATCAAAAATCAGGCTTTAAACAAATAGGCATTCGTAAAGCTTACTACCTTGATCGGTCTGATGCTCTGACTTTCCAATACATAGAACATATATAGATTGCCAATCTGACAATCATTTGATAGCTTTGAGTCTGAATTGGGCCCTTAAAGCCCAATTTTTTTTGGCCTCAGCCATCTTTAATGGATGGTTACGAAAAGACCCTTTGAGGTCTTTTTTGTTTTTAAGGGGTCGAAAAGTTAAAGTAAAAGGAATGCGTTAGTTGGAACAAAAGAATATTGCCGCAGGTAAAAGCTCAACAGAGCCCTGGGTAAAAAAAGTAGAAACTATAGTGAGCGACATCGCCCAAAAACAAGGGTGTGAACTTTATGATGTCGAAGTATCAGGTACTGGCAACGCGCGTGTTTTAAGAATCTTTATTGATAAGCAAACATCAACTACACATGAAGACGGCACCGTAACAACAGGTGTTGGTATCGAAGACTGTTCGAACGTAGCTCGTGCGTTGAATGAAGTGCTTGATGTAGAAGGCGGACCAGAAATCGTTCCCGGCGGAGCTTACAGTTTAGAAGTTTCAAGCCCGGGTTTAGATCGTCAGTTAAAAACCAAATACCACTTTGAAAAAGTGGTAGGTAAAAAGATTTTTGTTCAGATGGACGCCAACTTAGGTTCTTTAGGAGCCCAAGAAAAAGCGATTCAGTTAACAAAAAAGTTCGAAGAAGTTTTAAAAGCTGTTGATGGCGAAAATTTAGTTTTCGACTTCAGACAGGAGACTTTAAAAGTGCCGCTGAACTTAGTTCAAAAGGCCAAATTAGTTTTTGATTTTAAAGAGAATGTTAAAGGAACTAAGAAGAAGTTTTAATAAAACGGATCTTTAGGGAAGAATAGGGTCAACCGGAGGTTGATCAAACAGAGAGAGGATACTATGGCAGATAATGTATTAAACATAAACGATCTATCGAAAGTTATCGATCAAGTTGGTAAAGACAAAGGTATCGATAAAGCTGTTATCGTTGATGCTGTTAAACAAGCGATGCTTGTTGCTGCTAGAAAAAAATACGGTACTTACCGTGAAATCGAAGCGCAATACAACGAAGAGACTGGTGAAGTCGAACTTTACGAATTTAAAGAAGTTGTTGAACGCGAAAAATTTATTGATGAAGAAGTTGAAATTCCTTTAGATGAAGCTTTAAAACTTGATCCAGGTGCGCAATTAGACGATTCAATCGGTATTAAATTAGAATCTGGCGATTTAGGTCGTATTGCTGCGCAAACAGCGAAACAAATTATTTTACAAAAAGTTCGCGATGCTGAACGCGAAATTATTTTCTCTGAATTCGAAGAACGCAAAGGTGAAGTGGCTTCTGGTATCGCACGTCGTGTTGAAAAAGGCGCGATCGTTGTAGATCTTGGTCGTACTGAAGCTCATATTCCTCCACGCGAACAAATTCCTGGCGAAATTTTTAAACCAGGTGATCGCATTCAAGGTTACTTAGCTGAAGTTCGTCAAACAACACGTGGACCACAAATCATCATGTCACGTGCTGATGAACGTTATTTAGTAAAATTATTCGAAATGGAAGTTCCAGAAATCTATGACGACATCGTTGAGATTATGTCTGCGGCTCGTGAACCAGGACAACGTGCAAAAATCGCCGTTCGTTCAAATGACAACTCAGTAGATCCAGTAGGAGCTTGTGTTGGTATGAAAGGTTCGCGCGTACAAAATATCGTTCAAGAGTTACGTGGCGAAAAAATCGATATCGTTTTATGGGACGAAGACGTTACACGCTTTGCATGTAATGCATTAGCTCCAGCTGAAATTGCTAAAGTTTACTTAGACGAAGAAAACAAAGAGATGGAAATCGTGGTACCAGATTCGCAATTGTCATTGGCGATTGGTAAAAAAGGGCAAAATGTCCGTCTTGCTGCGAAATTAACAGGTTGGAAATTAGATATTATTTCTACGACATCTGTACAATCACGTACGGCTGAGTCGATTTTCAATTTAATGTTATTACCTGGTATGAACGAAACTATGGCGCAAAACATTTTGCAATCAGGTTTTGGTTCTTTCCAATCTTTAGCTAAAGCAACTGCTGAAGAAATTATGACAATCCCTGGTTACGAAGACCAAGATAAAGCTCAGAAATTAATTTCTGATGCTGCAGCCTTAATTGCGAAGTACAAAGAGCAAGGTTTACCTGTTCCAACTTCTCCGCAAGCGCAAGCTGCTAAAGAAGCCGGAACATCGGTAAAACAAAGAGCAGAAGATCAGTTGAAAGCTGAATTATCTAAGCTTAAATCGGACGAGAACTAATTAGTTCTCGGCTAGAAGAAAAAAAGGTAACGAACGCGTGAGTAATCCAAAAGTTTTTGAATTCGCAAAAGAAGTCGGCATGACCCCTTTAGCTTTGATGGACAAAATCAAAGAGTGGCATTTACCGATTAAAAATCACATGGCTGAACTTGAGCCAGAAGTATTAGCTACATTAAAGGCTAAACTTTCTGGTCCTTCTGAAGCTGCGGTAGATGATAAACCAAAAAAGACAGCGACTAAAAAAGCCGCTGCTCCTAAAGCGGCAGCAGCGCCAAAAGCGGCTGCGAAAAAAGCGGCTCCTGCTCCAGAAGCTCCGGCTGCTGAAGCTCCGAAATCAAATGTTATTCGTCGTAAAACAAAAGAAGCTGAACCAGCACCTGAAATCAAAGCACGCGTGATTTCAAAACCTGAAGAAGTCGAAGTTGTTGAAGTCGAAACACCAGTAGCAGCTCCAGTTATTGCGCCAACACCTGTGGCGGCTGTAGCTAAACCTGAACCTAAAGTTGAAGTCGCAGCAGCAACACCAGTTGCAGCTCCTACTCCAGCGGCACCAGTAGCGCCTGCTGCACCCGCAGCTCCGGCAGCTCCTGTAGTGGCTCGCAAAAAAGAAGTCGCTATCGGTGATAGCGGTGTTGCGAGTTCAACAGCCGTTGCTTCAAAAAGAAATATTATTGGTCGTATGGATTTATCTCGTGTTCAAGCTCCTCCGGGCGCAACAAACACAGGTGGATACCAAGGCAATCGTCCGCAAGGCCAAGGCGGATTCCAACGCAGCCCAGGTGGCGGCGGTGGTGGCGGCGGATTCACTCCACGTCCTGGTGGTCCGGCAAGCACAAGAAATATTCGTCCGGGCTTCGTAGCTCAGCAAACAATTCCTGACGCGCCAACTCCAAACTTTACTGAAGACTCAAGACGTGATCGCGATAAAAAATCGCGCAATTTCCCACAAGCAACTGGAATCTCAGCTAAAGAAAAAGAACAAGAATCACTTGTATCAAGCTTTAACGCTGTTGAGTTCCGTAAGCGTGAAATGGTTTTCCAACCTAAGAAAAAATCAGCGGTGTTAAACCGTGAGGCTTTAAAAACTCAAATTACGAAACCGAAAGCTTCTAAACGCGTTTTAAAAGTTAACGGCAAAATTAAATTGGGTGATATGGCCGGCGAGATGGGCTTAAAAGCCGCTCAGCTTGTTAAAGTGTTAATGAAAAATGGCGTAATGGCCAATGTGAATACTGAACTTGATTTCGATACAGTGGCATTAACTGTAGGAGATTTCGGTTGGGAAGCGCAAAACGTATTTAAATCTGCAGAAGACGTTGTTGTTGAAAAAGCATTCAGCGGCGATGAAGCCGATGTTATTATTCGTCCACCAGTTGTGACTGTAATGGGTCACGTCGATCACGGTAAAACATCATTACTTGATGCGATCCGTTCTGCAAAAGTAGCTGCTGGCGAAGCCGGTGGTATCACTCAGCATATCGGCGCTTACTCAGTAACAGCTCCAGATGGTTCTCTTATTACTTTCTTAGATACTCCGGGCCATGAAGCGTTCACTGCAATGCGCGCACGTGGTGCCAATGCAACTGATATCGCGATTATCGTTGTTGCTGCAGATGATGGTATGATGCCACAAACTGCTGAAGCAATTAATCACGCTAAAGCTGCTGGTGTACCAATGATCGTTGCTGTTAATAAAATGGATAAGCCAGGTGCAAATCCAGATCGTATCAAACAGCAATTAACAGAGCTTGAAATCGTTCCTGAAGAATGGGGCGGTAACACGATCTTTGTTGAAGTTTCTGCATTGAAACACACGGGTATCGATAAATTATTAGAAAATATTAAGCTCTTAGCCGAAGTGGCTGAGTTAAAAGCTAATCCTAAAAATTCAGGTACTGGTTTAGTTATTGAAGCTAAAGTTGAAAAAGGCAAAGGCCCTGTAGCCACTATCTTAGTAAAAGATGGTCACGTTAAAGTGGGTCAATACATCGTAGCAGGATCAATGAAAGGCCGCGTGAAATCGTTAATCAACGATAAAGGCGAGCGCATTGATGAAGTGTTACCAGGTATGCCAGCAGAGATTTTAGGTCTTGATGGAGTTCCGGCAGCGGGCGATCGTTTCGACGTTGTTAAAGATGAAAAAACAGCTGAAGAAGTTGTCCAAATCAGAAAAGATAAAACTTTAAAAGAAAAAGAATTCCACAAGAAAATGACTCTTGAAGATTTATTCTCTCGTGTAACTCAAGGTGATGTTAAAGATCTTAACATCGTTTTAAAAGCTGACGTTCAAGGCTCTTTAGAAGCCATTCAAGGTATGCTTGCAAAAGCAAACTCACTTGAAGTTAAAACTAAAGTTATTCACTCTGGCGTAGGCGGAGTAAATGAAAACGACGTATTACTGGCACATACTTCAAAAGGTATTGTGATTGGTTTTAACGTTAGACCAGATAGCAATGCGCAAGCAAAGGCTAAGCAAATTGGCGTAGACGTTCGTTCATACACGATTGTTTACGAAATGATGGATGACATCAAAAAAGCGATGCAAGGTCTATTGGCTCCACAAATTGTTGAAAAAGCAGTTGGTTCAGCTGAAGTTAGAAATACTTTCACCGTTCCGAAAATCGGCATGATTGCTGGTTGTTTCGTAACGACTGGAAAAATTATGCGTTCAAATATGTTACGTTTGGTGCGTGAAGGTAAGATTGTTTACGAAGGTAAAGTTTCTTCTCTTAAACGTTTCAAAGACGATGTTAAAGACGTTCAAGAAGGATTTGAATGCGGTATTGGCATCGAGAACTTTAACGATTTAAAAGTGGGCGACGTTATCGAAGCTTACCTCAAGGAAGAAATTGCCAGAGAACTTACTCCGATTAAATAGATATTGTTCTATAAGATCGGCTTAAGACTCGAGAGGATTTCGACATGAAAAACATGAATGACGGGCGCCGAGTGGCGCGCGTTGAACGTGAAGTTCAATCAGTTATTTCAACATTTATTATTCAACGTTTGCAGCGCGAGCTTCCTGGTTTAATTACTGTGACTCGCGTACAAATTCCGGCTGATCTACGCCAAGCGCGCGTTTTTGTAAGCTTACTTCAGATTAATCCTGAAGAGTTGCAAAAAGAAACTGAAGCTAAAGTGTTAAAAAATGCCGTCGGCATTTTGCAACATTGGGCACCGGATATTCAAGATGAAATCGGCAGCAAGTTAGATATGAAGTACTTGCCGAAATTAACTTTCTTCGCGGATGAATCAACAGAAAAGATTTTAAAGATCGAAAGAATTATTTCTGGTTTCAGTAAAGATCCGAAAAAAACCGAAGACAGTGAATAATCAGCAAACGCCAAAGCCACCAAAACCCCGCACAAACTTGCACGGCTTACTTTTAGTAGATAAGCCTTCAGGTATGACTTCGCACGACGTTGTGTCGCGCGTTCGTCGTCTTGCGAACACTAAAGAAGTTGGACATTCAGGAACACTTGATCCATTAGCCAGCGGTTTAATGGTAGTTCTTATTGGTGAAGCGACAAAGTTAAGTTCAATTGTGACTGAAGGCGATAAAGCTTATGAAGTGCAATTGCAACTCGGTATCGAAACAGACACTTTAGATATCACTGGGCAGGTTGAAAAAACGACTCCGGTAAATTTAAAAAAAGATGATGTTGTAGCCGCGGCCTTAAAGTTAATGGGTGAAATGCAGCTTCCGATTCCGTTATATTCGGCTAAAAAAATCGATGGCAAAAAGTTGTATGAATACGCGCGCGAAGGCGAGGCGGTTGAGATTCCTTCTAAGTCTATGACTTTTTGGGATGTGACTTACGTTGAAAATTTAGAAGCAGAAAAAGAACATCGTTATAGTTTTCATCTTCAGTGTTCAAAAGGCAGTTTTATCCGTTCATGGGTTAAACTTTTAGGCGAACAGTTAGGTTGTGGGGCTGCGATGTCGGCGTTACGCCGTACGAAATCGCATGATTTTGGGATATTACAAGCTCAACCTTTAAATGATCTTTTGGCTGAAAAAGAGGCAAATACTTTGGATATGGGGCAGAAAATTGTGCCTATGACAGAAGCAGTCTCTGGGGTTCGTATCGTTAAGATTGATGGCCATGATGAGCTTTTATTAAACAACGGGCAGATCAGTCATGACTTAAGAACGAAGCTAATCGTGGGTTTTAACCCTGATAAGGACCAATGGGTTTTCGCTTCATCAAAGGCCACCAAGCAGGTTTTAGCCATTATCGGGATTGAACCTGAGCAGGGCTTTAAGATCAAACGCTGCTTTAGATATTAGGCGTTCACGCCTTTAGATATTAGTTCTAATCTGAATTAAACCCTTGCCTTAACCTATCGAAATTGTTAAAAAATCCCATCGCACAAATCGGGGTCTTATGTCAGTCATGACGATGATTCGGAGAGCGGAATAAAACCTACCACATGCATAGGAGCATTTAATGGCAGTTACAAAACAACAAAAAGCAGACATCTTAAAAAAATTCAAAACTGGCGAATTAGACACTGGTTCTCCAGAAGTTCAAGTTGCGTTACTTACAGCACGTATCAACGATATGACTGGTCACTTCGCAACTCACAAAAAAGATAACCACAGCCGTCGTGGTTTATTACAATGTGTAAATCAACGTCGCCAACTTTTAGATTACTTAAAATCTAGAAGCACTTCACGTTACGAAACACTAATCAAAGCATTAGAAATCCGTAAATAATTTCGAACCTTACAGTTCAAGATTTAAGAAAGCCAGATTGCGAAATCTGGCTTTTTTCGTTTTGGACTCGATGTGCATACTAGTTTAGTCAGTTGTGACGCAACCCGAAATGACCAGAGAAGTAGGTGCGTTCATCGTGAGCAGCCTGGGCCTTTTTTCATTGGCGAAATCTTAAATTTATGTCTTAATATGCGTAAGTAAAAACTAGAAAAATATATCGGAATTTCCCACTTATTTTTACTCGCACGGGAATTCCAAAAAAAGAATAAGGAGACCTCCAAATGGTCAACACAGTTACAACGTCAATCGCAGGAAAGCAAATCACAATCGAAACAGGACGCCTTGCTAAACAAACTGATGGTTCAGTTTTAGTTACATGTGGCAACAACGTAGTTTTAGTTACTGCAGTTTCATCTAAAGAAGCAAAACCAGGACAAAGCTTTTTCCCTTTAACAGTTGAGTTCATCGAAAAATATTACGCTATCGGAAAAATTCCGGGTGGTTATTTCAAACGTGAAGGTAAACCTTCAAATGATTCAGTACTAAGTGCTCGTATGGTTGATCGTCCGATCCGCCCACTTTTTCCTGAAGGTTACTTAAACGACACGCAAGTTGTTGCAACAATCCTTTCTGCTGACGGTTCATTCTCTATGGACGTATTAGCTTCTTTAGGAGCTTCAGCGGCATTACATATTTCTAATATTCCATTTGCTGGTCCGACAGCGACTTGCCAAGTTGCTCGCGTAAACGGTCAATTCATCGCAAATCCTACTCCTGAGCAATTAACTCAAAGTGATATGGACATCATCGTATCTGGAACTAAAAACGGTTTATTAATGGTTGAAGGCGAAACGAAGTTTATCTCTGAAGCAGATGCTTTAGCTGCTTTAAAATTCGGTCACCAAGCTTTAATGCCATTATTACAAATGCAAGAAGAGTTACGCGAAAAAACGGGATCAGTGGCTAAACGTAAATTCACAGCTGCAACTATCGATGCTGATTTCAGAACTCAAGCTGAAACATTATTAACACCAATGATTCAAAAAGCCTTATCACAAAAAATTAAACAAGATCGTTACGCGGCATTTGATGCAGCTAAAGATGCTGCTGTGACTCAACTAGTAAAAACTCTAACTGATGAAAAACTTCAAGCTCAACGTAAATCTGAAGTTTCTACAGTTATTGAAGACATTAAATACAAAGTAGCTCGCGCGCAAATTTTAGATACAGCTTCTCGTATTGATGGTCGTGATTTAAAAACAGTTCGTCCAATCATGTGTGAAGTTGGTTTATTACCACGTGCCCATGGTTCTGGTTTATTTCAACGTGGTGAGACTCAGTGTTTAGCGACTGTTACTTTAGGTACAGCTGATGACGAACAAACAGTTGAGACATTAAACGGAACTGTTAAACGTAAATTTTCATTACACTACAACTTCCCTCCATACTCTGTGGGTGAAGTGGGTCGTTTTGGCGGTCAAGGTCGTCGTGAAATCGGTCACGGAAATTTAGCTGAGCGTTCAGTTAAAGCTGTTGCTCCTGATCATGCGCAATTTCCTTACACAATCCGTATCGTATCAGAAGTTTTAGAATCGAACGGTTCAAGCTCAATGGGTTCAGTATGTGCTGCAACTCTTGCGATGCTTGATGCTGGTATTAAAGTTAAAACTAACATCGCCGGTATCGCGATGGGCTTAATTAAAGAAGGCGACCGCGTAGCGGTTCTTTCTGATATCTTAGGTGATGAAGATCATTTAGGTGATATGGATTTCAAAGTTGCAGGATCTTCGACTGGTATCACAGCTTTACAAATGGATATCAAAATCGATTCAGTTTCTTTTGCAGTTATGGAAACAGCACTTAACCAAGCTCGTGACGGACGTTTATTCATCCTAGGCGAAATGGAAAAAGTGATGAAAGCTCCACGCGGTCAAATGTCTGAATTTGCTCCACGTATTGAAACGATCAAAATTAAAGTTGATAAAATCCGTGAAGTTATTGGTTCGGGCGGTAAAGTTATCCGTTCAATCACTGAACAAACTGGCGTTAAAATCGAAATCCAAGATGACGGTACAATTAACATCGCTTCATCTGATCCAGCAGCAACTAAAAAAGCTATCGCGATCATCGAATCAATCTGTGCTGAAGCTGAAGTTGGCAAAGTGTACAAAGGTAAAGTAATGAAAATTGCTGAATTCGGAGCTTTCGTAGAAATCCTTCCGAACACACAAGGTTTATTACATATCTCTGAGCTTGCTAACGAGCGCGTACGCCAAGTGACTGACGTTCTTAAAGAGGGCGAAATGATTGACGTAAAAGTATTAGAAGTTGATCGTTCTGGCCGTATTAAACTTTCTCGCAAAGCATTGATGCAGTAGTTGTTGAGTCGATTTGTCTAATTTTAAAAAATCGACTTTATCTAATGGAGTGCGTGTGGTGAGTGAATATCATCCGCACTCTAAGTCTGTGGCGTTAGGCGTATGGGTTTTAACCGGTACGCGTGACGAAAACCCAGAAGAAATTGGTATTTCACATTTTGTTGAGCACTTAGTTTTTAAGGGCACAAAAAAACGTAACGCTTACCAAATCGCAAGATCACTCGAATCCTTAGGCGGAGATCTTAACGCTTTCACAACTCGTGAACAAACGACTTACCATTGTACGGTTTTAAAAGAAGACTGGAAAATCGGTTTAGAAGTTTTATCTGACCTTGTTTGTAATATGAAAATTGCTAAGAAAGACTTTGAATTAGAAAAAAAAGTCGTCATGCAAGAGATTCAAATGAGCGATGATTCACCTGAAGAAATTATTTATGATTATTTATTTGAACACTGTTATGCGAATCATCCTTTAGGCCGTCAAATCTTAGGTAAAAGCGATACGCTAGCTAAGATGACACAAAAAAAGGTGAATGATTTTTATAAAAAATTCTATCAAGGCAGTAACTTAGTTGTTTCTGTTGCAGGCCCTTTAGAGCACGATGCCTTAGTCATCGAAGCACAAAAACTGTTTCGCACTCGTAAAACATTTAATGTGCCTAATGTACGTCGTGCGCCCCGCTGGAAAGCGGCTCGTAAGTTCTATGACGATGAGTCAGAACAAGTTCATATTTTATTAGGTCTGCCAGCTACGAGTTTTCATGATAAATTTCGTTTTGAAGCCTTTATCATTAATTCGCTCTTAGGTGGGGGCATGACTTCTAAACTTTACCAAGCTGTGCGTGAAAAGCAGGGCTTGGCTTACAGTGTGTTTTCGTCTTTAAATACACAGGTCGATTCAGGGAATATAACGATTTATGCAGGCACTGATCCGACAAAAGTTAAAAAAGTTCTTTCTATTATTAAAGATGAATTATTAAAAATTAAAAAAGATGGCCTTAAAAAATCTGATTTAGATTTATTTAAAACTCAAGTTCGTGGTCAGCTCTTGATGGGATCGGATGATATCGAAAATCGTATGACATCGTTAGGTGTGAATGAAATGGTTTTTGAAGATTATCGTTCTGTTGAGCGCGTGATTAAAGAAATTGAAGCCGTCGATGAAAAATCAATCAAAGCTTATCTTAAAGACCATTTCGACTTAGAAAAAATATCTGTGATTTTGATGGGCCCTGAAGTTTCAAAAATGAAGCCTTGGGTAAACGCGATCGACTTTTCTAAAAAGTAAAAGGACAACGTATGATGCAAGTTAATATTAAAAAATGGCCGCACTTTAAAGGTGAATTACCAGCTTACCAATCTCATGGTGCCAGTGGTTTTGATGTGCGCGCGCAATTAGATCAACCGTTAACTTTAAAACCGATGGAGCGCGCGATGGTGCCAACGGGTTTAACTTTTGAAATTCCGGTGGGTTATGAAATTCAAGCTCGTCCTCGCAGTGGTTTAGCAGCAAAACAAGGTTTATCTGTATTAAACACGCCAGGAACCATCGATGCGGATTACCGTGGTGAAGTTAAAGTTATTTTAGTTAATCTTGGCCAAGAACCTATCGTGATCAACGATCAAGAACGTTGCGCCCAGTTTGTTATTTGTCCGATCATTCAAGCGAGCTTTCATGTCGTTGAAGAACTTACTGATACAGCACGTGGTGCTGGCGGATTTGGATCAACAGGTAAAGCTTAGTGAAAGACTTTGCGGCGAATATACTTTTTGCCGTAGGTCTTGTTGTAGCCGTTGTCATTTGGTACGGATTTTCGAATAATTTCTCGGGCACTCTAAAGCCTAATGCAGAATATACGGCTAAAGTTGAAGCGGCAAACCCTCCTCAGCCTGCACCAGTATCTTCTAAGACATTAACACCTGAAGAAACATTTTTAAGAAGTGCTCACTGTAAAAGTCAGCACGATGAATTACTTAAAGAAAAATCGCATGCAGCCCTGGTGGCCGCTCGTAAAAATAATCCTAAAAGATATGATATTGCCTGTTTTAATTTTCAAGGTTTAAGTAATCAAACCGTAGTGCAAAACTGCTTAGTCGGCGACGCCAAAAAAACAACTAAAGAAAGCGAAGCTGCAGAAGCGGTGATGTGTAAAGCTTTTTTAAAAGTTTACCAATCGTATGTGACTGATTTTTTATACCCTGATGATGTTGATATTCATAGTTTGACTCAAGTAGACCTACAAAGAAAAATTCAAGCGCAACTTCTAAAACAAGTGAGCAACCCCAAATTAATGTTGGCCATGGTGCAAGCCTTGGTTCAGTCGTACCCCAATGACTTTGAAGCGTTAAAACTTTATGTAAAAGCTTTAAGCTTTGGTCAAAAACCAAATGTATATGCCGAGGGTGGAGTTTTATTTTCTTATATAGAAAAAGCTTATAGTTTAAATCCGCACGATATCGAAATTCGTGAAATGTATATGTACGGCCTTATCCATTCAGAAAATGGTGACGTGAAATTATTAAAAGTGTTTCCGAATGTAAAAGAAGACCCTAGTTTGCAAGCGCTTCGCTATTACTATTTAGCGTGGGCAGCTTGGAATCGAGAAGACCGCACTCAAGCTTTAAATAATTTAGAATTTGCAAAATCATTATCAAATAACGATGCTAGATATAGCGAAGCTTATGAAAAAGTTAAAAATGAAGCCAATAAGCCTAAAGCTGATGGTGTATTTTATTTATCGTTTTCGTTAATCTAAAAGGGAAGAAGAAAAGTTCATGACACAAAATCTACCTCACTTAAATGCAGAAATTAAAAATCAAAATCAACTTTGGATCACTTTAAATCATCCAGAAAAAATGAATGCAATCAGTTATGAAATGATTGATTCATTAACTGCAACTTTATTTAAGGCTGAGATGAACCCTGATGTGAAAGTGATTGTGATTCGCGGGGCTGATAAGGCTTTTTCTGCGGGTGGTGATGTGCAAGCCATGAAAGATAAATCGGGCATGTTTCAGGGTGATTCTAACGAATTACGAATGCGCTATATGCAAGGCATTCAGAAAATTCCGAAATGTATGGAAGATTTATCTAAACCCATTATCGCCATGGTTAACGGCGCTGCTGTGGGTGCGGGTTGTGACTTAGCGATGATGTGTGATTTGCGTATTGGTTGTGAAGAGTCTCGCTTTGGTGAAACTTTTGCTAAGCTGGGGTTGGTTCCGGGCGATGGCGGAACATTTTTCTTAACACGCGTTGTGGGTTTTTCGAAAGCCATGCAAATGACCATGACAGCTGAAATTATCACAGGCAAAAAAGCTTTCGATTTTGGTTTAATGAATTATTTTGTTGAAACGGCTGATCTTGAAAAAGAAACAACAGCTCTTGCAACAAAGATTGCAAGTTTACCTTCTGTGGCTGTGCAGATGGCGAAGAAGGCCTTAAAAGCAGCTTATCGTCATGATTTACAAGTGAATTTAGATTTGTTAGCTGCGTTTCAAGGTATCGCGCAACGAACGCCAGATCATGAAAAAGCTGTGAATGCTTTTTTTGATAAGAAATAGTTAATGGTTAAACTTGTAAGCTTTTGATTTTTCGATTTCTTGATCAAGTTTGCCGCTTAAGAAATAAAAATACATTTTAAAATCTGAAAACAAACTCCAGATCGGGTACTTAAATGTGGCTGGGCGGTTGTGTTCAATTCTGAAATGCCCAACCCATGCAAAAGCATAACCTGCTATCGGGCAGAACCAAAATAACAGGTAATTCGCAGTCACTAGTGCAAGTATTGCAAAAAAGATAACTAAAGTAGTGCCGATAAAATGCAATTTACGGTTTGTTGAATTTGAATGCTCTTGCAGATAAAAAAACCAAAATTCAGAATAGGTTTTAATTCGGCTCATGAGCATCACCTTTAAATATTTTTATTTAACAACCAAGTGGCTAAAACTAAAAGATATAAAAACACCGCGATTTGGTAAGCGCGCTTGCGATCAACTCTAAAGTTTTCTGTTAATCCCACAACACAAAGTAAGCTGGTAAAACCAAAACCCACTAATGTCACTGGTGGAAAATATTCAGAAACGATTTGAAAGATATAGAAGGGAATCGAAGCTAAAGTCACAAACGCAAAAAGTCTGCGGTAGCTTTCTGTGCGGTTTTCAAAAAATTGAAAATAATAATAGAAAAAGGTCGTTAGTAACATGCTTGAAATCGTTGATACGATCGGCATTAAAAAAATTCCAGAAAGGGCGCGTAAAAAATTTAATTTAATCGCGCCAGCTAAAACCCCTGAAATCACCGCAAAAGTAATTTGTACGATTAAAAGAGACATCCAATCCCATGACGGAATTTCAGTAATCTTTAGAACTGGATTTTTAACGAACTCTTTTAAGTAGTTCAAAATCTCGCGGACGTTCGCTTTTTTAGGTTCCATCTCTGGGTTTACTTCTCTCATGTGATTATTATCTCTTATTCGGAAAGGAAATCAAGTTCTGCTAACCTCACGCAGTAATCAATAAAGGCATACCACGTAGTTATTTTAGCATTTAGAAACAAATTCTGAGGTTCTGTGGTTTCAAAGCCCAAATATTTTAACCAAGCTTGGTGTAATTTGTACTTTAACGATGATGTTTTGTAATCAGGCTTAAACGATTCACCGATAATATTGATCGTCGAATTTTTGACTTGCTGAAGTAACACAGCAAACTCTTGGTGAGTTTTTTCATCGATAATGATGTGTGTATTATCAAGTTCGCTTAAGCGGTTAGCGAAGGCTTTTTGGCGCAATTCTTTGTTGTTAAACGGAAGCAGCATGACTGAAACTTTATAACCGTGCTCATAGAGAACTTCAGGCAGTTCGCCCCAGGGCTTATTATAGAAAAACAGACTCTTAGGACCAGAGACCAGTTTCAGAGGGCGTTTAGTCAATAAACAGTTTGGTTTAAGTTCAAGCTTCATGCCTTTAGGCTAATCCTTTGTAGTGTTCGACTCTAGAATAGAAAATAAACCTAATCTTTGGCAAACTAGAAATACAAGGAAACACAAATGATTAAAAATCGTAAAGCCTGCTTCTGCGCCTTTTGCAAAAACTCTCGTAAGGTTTACTCAAGTAAGCATATGAGTGTGATGGGTATTATTGGTATGGTGATTTTAAGTTATGTGATGACCCATGTGATTTGGCATCAGCCAGATGCGCGTGGCCTTGTGATTTTAGGTGCGCTCTTAATGGTGAGTGAGATCTCTATCAAACTTCGTTGGAGACAGTCTTTATTGTGTCAGCACTGTGGATTTGATCCGGTGTTGTATATGAAAAGCCCGCAGCTTGCGGCAGTTAAAATTCAAGATTTTATGAAAACTCGTTCTGAGAAGCCCGAATTTCTGCTTAAACCAGCTCTTAATTTAGCAACGCGCCGATCATCTATGCAAGGAGCAGCAATTGAGCGCCACGGTGAAAATTTATCCTTGCGCGGTTAACCCGTTGATTCAATAATTACGGTGATGCGATTAGCTTCACTGATTTTTTTATCATTCATTTTTTGTTTTCAATTTGCGTTAGCGCAAAGCAAAGCTCGCGTGTTAGATCCCGACACCGATGTCTATAGCACTCCTGATTTTGATGCGAACGTGATCGGAACAGTTGACCCTGAAGAATCATTTTTAGTTTCAAAAAAACCTTACGGGCCATTTTACAAAGTTAAATTCAAAGACGGAACCATCGGTTACATTCCTGATACTAATTTAACTATCGAAGGTGTTGGCGCGGTTAAAGAGCAACCGTTTAAGGGCGATGACTTAGATAAAAAAAATGCTAAGCGCGCCAAGCGTGAAAAAGTAGAAGAAGACGAAAACGCTGAAGACGACACAGAAAATCCAAACATCAATTATAAAGGTGTAACTTTTTCGATAATTAATTTTCACGAAAACACCATGGGTGGAAACCAAGTGGCAGACCTTGCCGCGTACGGTTTTCGTTTTCAGCCAATGCAGGGCAATTACCAATCAGCTTTAGCTTATGATTTGATGGTGGCGACAAAGCCTCCAGATTATTATGCTGAAAAGACCGGAGCTCAAACTTCTGGCGCAGTTTTTTGGGGCAGCGCAGGAATTTCAAATGTATCTGCCTTAAATTCAAACACTTCGCTTCGTTATGGTGCGGGGCCTTTTTTACGTTACTCATATTTTACAATCAAAAATGCGACATTAAAGCCTCAGAGCAACTATAACCTTCAAGACTTAACCGCAGGCTTAGATTTTCAAGCCGGAGTGATGTTGCACAGTCGTCATGTGACCATCGATTTAGGCTTAAGGTATTTCTGGGACAAAGAAGGCTACGGCGGTTTTGGAGTTGGCTTTCTGTTCTAAGTTTTTTATAAAAGACTATGTCATCGATTCAAGTTTTATCACCAGATGTAGTCAATCAAATCGCCGCCGGCGAAGTCGTCGAACGTCCTTCACATTTAGTGAAAGAGCTTTTAGAAAATTCGTTAGATGCAAACTCGACGCAAATTCAAATTGATGTCAACTTCGGCGGTAAGTTTATCAAAATCACTGATAACGGTGATGGTATTGATAAAGATGATCTGCCCTTAGCGCTGCAACGACATGCGACCAGCAAAATCACAGAAACAAATGATCTTTGGAAGTTATCAACTTATGGATTTCGCGGCGAAGCTTTAGCCAGTGTGGCCGCAGTTTCAAAGTTAACATTGATGAGTAAAACTAAAAAATCAAAATCAGGTTTTCAAATTAAATCTGATTTTGGTTTGATCAGTGAGGTGATGCCGTCATCGATTGATCAAGGTACGCAGTTAACTGTGGATGCGCTTTTTGAAAATGTGCCAGCACGTTTAAAATTTTTAAAGTCAGATTCGGCAGAGCTTGCGCAAATTAGAAATGTCATTCGTGCTTTGTCGTTAGCGTACCCGCATGTTGAGTTTAAACTGATTGAAAATGGCAAGTTAGATTTATTTTTTAAAGCGCAGCCCAATGCGAACGACATTTCAGTGCGCGCGTCGCAAGTTTTAGGCTTAGATCGTATTTACGTTCAAGAAAATCGTTATAAGTCATACATTGTTAAAGCGTATTTTTCATCTCCGCATGATGTACAAAAAACTTCAAAAAATATTTGGATCTTTGCGCAAAAACGTTGGATTCAAGATCGTGGCTTACAAGCCGCAATCACTGAAGCGTACAGAAGTTTATTAATGCACGGCGAATACCCGCAAGTGGTGATCGATTTAGAATGCGCGCCTGATTTAATCGACGTGAATATTCACCCGACAAAATCACAAGTTAAATTTCAAGAAGCATCAGAGGCTTTTCGCGCGGTTCACGGTGCTGTTAGGCAAGGTTTAGAATTAGCCCCGTGGATTCCGAAAGTGGCAGGTCAACCTGCGCAAACTTCACAGTCTGCGGCATCTCAAGAAAGTCATAATTATAATTTTGTACGCGAATTTACTCCACGTATGGAAGTGCAAGATCAAACGCGCTTTACAGATTTAGGTTCATCACTTGGTAATACTCAATTTAAAACTAAATTAAATATGCTCGAACAGATTTCACAACTGCGTGTTGATTCAACTCGAGTTATTGAATCAACGTCGACAGGTGGTTTCTGGTCAAGCTTGCAAGTGCTAGGGCAGTTGAATTTAACTTACTTAGTTTGTCAAAAAAACGATCGTATGATTTTAGTCGATCAACATGCCGCCCATGAACGTGTAGCTTTTGAAAAGCTGATGCGTAAATGGAAGGGCGGGCACATTGATCAGCAAGATTATTTATTTCCGCTAGCGATTGATATGTCTCCGGAAAAAGCTGAAGCTATTTTAGCAAAATCTGAAGACATCGCGAAAATGGGAATCGAAATTGAATCCTTAGGACCATCTGTTGTGGGCGTAAAATCAGCTCCACTTTTTGTCAAAGAAGCGGCACTGCCAAAAATATTTGATAAGATGGCCACAGACTTAGTTGATTACGGCGGAAGTTATTCTTTAGAAAAATCAATTTCTGATCTTTTTGCGACGATGGCTTGCCATTCAGTGGTGCGCGCAGGGCAAAGCTTAAGCCAAAGTGAAATGGTTGAGTTACTTAAATCAATGGATGAATTTCCGTTATCGTCGTTTTGCCCGCATGGACGCCCGGTGTCTGTTGAATTTATGTTTAATGATATTGAAAAACAGTTCGGTCGCACCCTGTGAGTTCGCAAACCAAAGTTATTTTTGTTGTTGGTCCCACAGCTTCTGGCAAAAGCCATTTAGCTTTGCAATTAGCTAAAAAATTTAATGGCAGCATTGTTAATATCGACAGCGTTCAGTTTTACCAAGGGTTAAATATTGGTTCAGCGGCTCCGACTGAAGATGAAAAAAAACAAGCGCCGCATTATTTATTTTCTTATGTTAAAGCTCCTGTTGAAATGACAGCCGGGCAGTACATTCGTGATTTTTATGAACTGATTGAATCAGGTAAAGTGACTTCACCTATTTTTGTCGTTGGTGGCACGGGTTTTTACATTCAAGCGTTAGAAAAAGGCATGTACGATTTGCCAGAGGTCACAGAAGAAATTAAACAAGAAGTGTTGATTGATTTTGAAACTTTCGGTGCTGAAAAAATGTATGCTGAACTTAAAAGTTTTGATCCCGACACTGAACTTCACCCGAATGATCATTACCGCGTGGGCCGCGCCTTAGAAGTAAAGCGCGCATTTAATTTGAAAATGTCTGAATTTAAAAACTCAGCCAATGATAACAAAAATAAACTTCCGTACCCATCGATGAAAATCGGTCTTACGTTTGAGGCTGAAGATAAAGAAAAATTTATGAACCGAGTTCATCAAAGAACTTTGAAAATGATTGATGAAGGTATCATTGATGAAACCAAAGGTTTTTTAACCCAAGGTTTTGAATCATGGGCTCCGCTAGCGAGTGTGGGTTACCTAGAAACGAAAGCTTATTTACAGGGGCAAATCGCCCTTGCAGAATTACCCGCAGCCATCACGCAAGCCACGATGAAACTTGTCAAAAAGCAGAAGACTTGGTTCAAACGGGATGAGTCTGTACTTTGGTCAGATGTGTTTAATCCTAAATATGAAACTATTGAACGCGCTGTGCAGGACTTTCTTGATTGAGGTTTTGACGCCTTACTGATGCAAGCGTGATAATAGATGCATGAAAAGCATGACTGGCTACGGCCTTTGCCGGGCACAAACCAATGAGGTGTCGCTTGAAATCAGCATTCGCGCAGTGAATGGCCGATTTTTAGAAACACGTTTCCATTTACCAAAACCCTATTTTTTGTTTGAATCTGATTTAAAGAAAAAGTTATCTGAATACGCTTTGCGCGGCACCGTTGATATTTACATTTCACGTAAATTAAAAACAGCGCACAGTGCCGGTAAAGTTGTGATCAATACAAAATTGGCGCAAGAGTATTTAAAATCATTTAAAAAATTAGCTAAAGAATTAAAATTAAACGATGCCATTCGCTTTGATTTAATTTCGCGCCAGAACGATGTGATCGTGATGGAAGAGACTGATACTTTAAATCAGCAAGAAGTGGTTTTATTAAAAAAAGCTTTCGAAGTGGCTCTTAAAAAATTCGAGCAAGAAAAAATTCGCGAAGGCGGAGCTTTAAAAAAAGACCTGTCTAAAAATTTAAGTGCCTTGCAAAAGCACGTTCTAAAAATTTCTAAATTGCGTGATGATGCGAACAAATTTTTACAAGAAAAGTTTGAAGCTAAAATCAAATCGCGCCTGCCAAAAGAATTATCAGGGCAGTCGGTTGATCCCCAACGTATTTCTCAAGAAATTGTCATTCAGCTCGAGAAAGCTGATATCAACGAAGAGCTTATTCGATTAACAGAGCACTTAAAAAACTTTGAAAAGCTGATCGAAAGCGCTGTCGTTGAAGGTAAAAAGCTTGATTTTTATACACAAGAATTATTGCGTGAAGTTAATACCATCGGATCAAAAAGTCAGGTTGCAGGAATCACTGAATCTGTTGTAGAAGCTAAAACACTTATTGAACGAATCAGAGAACAGGTACAGAACATTGAGTAACTCACAGCCAACGAGAACACGAATGATTATTGTGGCTGCGCCAAGCGGTGCAGGCAAAAGTAGTTTCGTCGAAAAGTTGGCCGCAGAAGATTCTCGCCTTCATGATGTTGTGACTTACACGACGCGCACCATGCGCACTGGTGAAAGCCAAGGTAAGCCTTACTTTTTTGTTACCCACGAAGACTTTGAACAGAAGAAAAAAGAGAACTTCTTTATCGAATGGGCTAAGGTTCACACCAATCACTACGGCACCTCTTACGAGCAGCTACAAAATGCTTGGGAGCAGGGTAAAGTCGTTATTTTTGATATCGATATCCAGGGTGTAGCTACTTTTAAAAGCAAATATCCAGATGCTAAAACTGTGTTTATCTTGCCTCCTTCTTTGGATGAATTAAGACGTCGCGTTATCAAGCGTGATGGTAATCCTCCGCCAGATCTTGAAGTGCGCATGCAAAATGCCGAAAAAGAGATGGCTAAAGCGCACGAATTTGACGTTAGGATCGTTAATGACGACTTTGAACGCTCATTTGCCGAATTTAAGAAAATCGTTGATACCTGGCTCGCTTAATCCTTGAAAATCGTGTAGCATAAGGTTAAAACTAACACCTTGTATAACCGGAGGTCCCCATGGCTCGTGTAACCGTTGAAGATTGCCTAGATAAAGTTCCAAATCGTTTTGCTTTAGTTCTATTAGTCGCGAAACGCGCTAAACAGTTGTTAAAAGGCGGCGAGTGCACAGTTGCAGTCCGTAATAACAAATACATCGTTAACTCACTTCGTGAAGTAGCTATCGGTAACGTAATATTCGACACTAAAATCGATGCTGAAACAGCTCGTGAAGACATGCTTCGCGATTTAAATAAGTAATAGCTTAGTCTAAAGTCTGAATTGTTAAAATTTGTTAAAATCCCGCTCACAAGGCGGGATTTTTGCTTTAAAATAAATGAATGTCTGATCCTATCGCCGCGATGGCCCATCTTGATGATCGTTTACCTTCAAAGTCGGTGAAAACCGTTGAAGAGCTATTGGCCAAAATTAAATCTTACCATCCCGGTGCTCCGTTAGATCTTGTTGAAAAAGCTTATCTGTTTTCTGAAAAAGCCCACGAAGGACAAGTTCGTCGTTCGGGTGAACCCTATATTTCTCATCCGTTAAACGTTGCAGGCATCTTAGCTGATTTAAAACTCGATGTGGATACGATCATGACAGGCTTACTGCATGACACTGTTGAAGACACGGGAGTTACTTTAGATGATATCAAACGCGAATTCGGCGAAACGGTTGCGTACTTAGTCGATGGCGTTACTAAAATCGGTAAAATGAATTTTCGTAACAGCTTTGAAAAACAGGGCGAAAATATTCGTAAGATGATCGTGTCGATGGGTAAAGATGTGCGTGTAGTTTTAGTTAAACTTGCAGATCGTCTTCATAACATGAGAACGCTCAATCACATGCCTTACGAAAAACAATCGCGTATCGCGCAAGAAACGTTAGAGATTTATTGTCCGTTAGCGGGTCGTATTGGTATCAGTGCTTTAAAAATTGAATTAGAAGATTTATGTTTTCGTTATTCTTTTCCAGATAAATATTACGAGCTTGTTCAGTTAATCGAAAAAACTGAAGGCGACACTGATCGCTACATTGAAGAAGTCAAAAGAAACGTCAGTGAAGTTTTAGCAAAATCAAATATTCAGCAATATAAAATCTATGGTCGATCGAAGCATTTATGGTCTGTTTATAGAAAAATGACTTCGCGTAATTTAGATTACGATCAGATTTACGATGTCTTAGCATTTCGTATTATCGTGGGTAACGTGGTCGAATGTTATGAAGTTTTAGGTTATATCCATTCAATCTGGAAACCGATTCCAGGTCGTTTTAAAGATTTCATCGCGATGCCAAAATCAAATAATTACCAATCACTGCATACGACAGTAATCGGGCCTGGTGGCGATCGTATCGAGATTCAAATTCGTACAACTGAAATGCATTTGATCGCCGAAAAAGGGATCGCGGCTCACTGGAATTACAAAGAGCGCGGAAGTTTATCAGGTGATAAATTACAACAAGCCAATTGGCTTCGTGAATTAGTATCATTACATCAACAAGCTGATTCTTCAGATGAGTTTTTAGAAACAGTCAAAACCGATTTGATGGAAAAAGACATTTACGTTTTCACTCCGCGTGGAGATGTGAAAGAACTTCCTGAGGGCGCAACGCCTGTGGATTTAGCGTACGCGATTCACACGAATCTTGGAAATACCTGCACCGGCGCGCGCGTCAATGGCCGTATGGTTCCGTTAAAACATGCTTTGCAAAATGGTGATCGTGTTGAAATTATCACTCTTAAAACACAAACGCCGTCGAAAGATTGGTTAAAGTTTGTTATCACCAATAAAGCGCGCGCGAAAGTGCGTCAGTTCGTTAAAGAAGAACAACGTCGTAATGCTTTAACTATGGGTAAAGAGCTTGTCGAAAAAGAATTTCGTAAATTCGGCATGGCCGCTTCGAAATATTTAAAGGGCGAGCACTTTGAAAAGTACATCCGTGATAGCGGTGTTGTTGATGTTGAAGATCTTTACGTAAAAGTTGGTTATGGCAAAACAGAACCAAAACATCTTGTGAATGCTTTAGTTCCTGAAAATTCAGAAAAGACAACAGATGCAAAAGCAGCTGATGTTTCTTTCATGGAAAAAGTTGTTAAATCTGCGAAAAGTAAAAAACGCAAAACAAATTCTCTTGTTTCAGTTGATGGCATGGATGATGTGTTAGTGCATTTTGCAAAATGCTGTGCGCCGATTCCGGGTGATCCAATCTCTGGATTTATTTCGCGCGGTAAGGGCATCATGATTCATCGTAGTGATTGTCATAAGGTTTTTGAATTAGATCAAATGCGTAGAGTTGATGTGGCCTGGACAACAAAATCTGCAGGTGACGGGCAAGAGCGCCAAGTGCGCCTAGAAGTTATCGGGCAAGACGTTCCAGGCTTATTAAAATTAATGTCAGAGGCTTTTTCAGCTCAAGGTATTAATATTGAATCAGCTCAAATCAGAACGACACGTGATAAAAAAGCGGTGTGTGTATTTGAAATCTCGGTGAAAGATTTAAGTCAGTTAACGAACTCGATTTTAGCTTTGCAAAAAATCAAAGGTATCATCGGTGTAAAACGTGTCACTGAATAATATCACCTGGAAAAAAGTAGTTCTGGTTTCTGTTGTTATTCTTGCTTTCATCAACGGGTATCGTGTTTATAAAAGGCTAAGTCAGCGACATAAAACTGAAATTAGCTGGCACATTGAAAAAGTTGATGATCTTACTTTTAATTCGCCCTACAGCATTGCGCCCGTAAATCATACTCAAGAACTTACGCCGGGTGAGCAGGCTGTCGTAAAAAAGACCCAGCAGTATAGGTCTGTCAAAAGTGGACAGGTAGGTTTATTAATCGCAATGACAACTTATGTAGATAAGTTCGAGATTCACATAGATCGTATTGCTAAGGCGTCTATTCAACAGTACGCTCAAACCTTAAATGATCCATCACCAGGGCCTCAGTTCAGTACGATTAAAGATAAAAAATATCACGGCATTTTTGCAAATTATAAACCGAGTACGATGAGCAATTATTGGATTAGAGCTGCCTACGTGCAATCAGGACAAAAAGTCTACATGATCGTTTTGATGATTGCGGGAAATGAATTATCTGAGGCAGATACGGTAAAACTTTTTGATTCGATTGAGTTATAGGGTCTTTAAAAACTTTGCAACTTCAGGTGCGAAGTAAGTTAAAATTACGTCAGCACCAGCTCTGCGAAATGCGTACATGCATTCCATCATTGTTTTTTCTAAATCTAATGCGCCAGCTTGAGCTGCGAAGTGTAACATCGCATATTCACCACTCACGTTATAAACAGCAACAGGCACTGAAGAGTGAGCTTTAAGATCAGCAACGATATCTAGATATGGTAAGCCTGGTTTAACCATGACCATATCTGCGCCTTCTAAAATATCTAAATCCATTTCGCGCAAAGCTTCTTTGCGATTGCGAAAATCCATTTGATAAGTTTTTTTATCTCCAGCTTTTGGGGCTGAATCTAAAGCTTCACGAAATGGTCCGTAAAAACTTGAAGCATATTTTGCGGTGTAAGAAAGTATACTTGTTTTAGTAAAGCCTGCGTCGTCTAAGGCTTCACGAATTGCATCGACGCGAAAATCCATCATGTCCGAAGGGCAGACCCAGTCAGCACCCCAGCTTGCTTGTTTCACAGCCATTTTAGCTAAAATTTGCACGGTCTCGTCATTTAAGATTTCGCCGTTTTTTACGATGCCGTCGTGACCATCTGACGAGTAAGGATCAAGCGCGATGTCTGTGAATAAACAAACGTCTGGATGTTTTTGCTTAATTAATTTGATCGCTGTTGGAAGGAGTCCGTTATCATTCAAGGCTTCAGTCGCCACAGAGTCTTTTTTCGCATCATCGATTTTTGGAAAAAGAGCATAGTTTTTAAGGCCTAACTTCTTCCAAACGCTGATTTTTTCAACTAACACATCAACGCTTAGACGAGACTGCCCGGGTAATGTGCGAATCGGTTGTTCTACACCGGTACCGTCGCAAATAAAGACAGGGTAAATTAGGTTCGCCACACTAAGGTGGGTCTCGCTGGTCATTTCACGAATATTCTCATTAGCTCTTAATCGTCTTGGTCTATGCATAAGGCTTAAATTAACAGCGAAAATGTAAATAGCAACTTTTTTTATTAGGCGTGACAAACATGTGACAATCAAATGATAAAACGATGCTATCTTATGAAAATGCTTAAGCTTTGGCACCAGCCCATAGAACTAGAGAACCAATATTTATCTCCGATGATCGTAGATAATAGTTCTGTTTTGGTTTGGGAGACTTGTCGTCGTAAAATTTATTTTTACTTAGACGATACAGGTTTTCTAGCTGACGGACGTGGCTTTAAACATAGCCTAGAAGCTGAAACTTTTTTATTAGAAGTTTTATGTGGTCTGCATTCACCAGTGATTGGTGAAACAGAAATCTTAGGTCAGTTTCGTCAATTCATTAACAACAATTCAAAACATGCTTGGGTGCAGCAATGGCAATCACGCATGCAAGTGTGGTTTTCATTAATCAAAGTTGTGCGTGAAAAGTATTTATATAATTTTGGTTCGCAAAGCTACGGCGGTTATTTGCGCCGTGTTTTACAAAATGAAAATGATGTGCAAATCATCGGTTCAGGCGCGCTGGTTGAAGATGTGCTTCCTTGGCTTGTGACTAAAAACGTTTCGGTGTTCGCGCGCAATTTAGAAAAAGCGCAAGTTCAAACAATGAAACATTTTTCTCATTTCGTCGAAGCGGGTGGAAGTTTATCTTTAAGCTTATTAGAGACGCCATTACCTCCAGCTGATGTGTTAATTATCGCAGCTCCAATTTCTCATGAAGAATTAGAAAAAATTATTTTTGGATCAACACAGAAATGGAAATATGTGATTGATTTACGCCGTGATGCTCAAAAATTTGGGCTGCGCGATCCGAAGATTCAATCTTGGATTACTTTAGAAGATGTTATGGAGTTTTTTACCCAACAAAAGGATTTGTTAGCTGTCAGACAACAACAAGCACTAGCCGCTGTGGATGAGTGGCGCATTGCTCAAATGGACAAGCAAACAGTACGACCTTTTGGTTGGGAAGACTTGTGCGGATAATCATATGCGACTAAATTTAGGAGCCAGACAGAGCGATCTAGCTCGTCTGCAAGGTTACTTAGTGGGAGAAGCTCTCACTTCACTAGGTCATGAAGTTAATTACACATTTCGCGAATCATTAGGTGATAAAAATTTAACGGATCCCTTATGGAAGATGCCTGAAAAAGGCGTATTCACACAAGATTTCTATGAAGACTTGATGAGTGGCAAATTCGATTTCATCGTGCACTCATGGAAAGATCTTCCGGTTGAACCAACGGCAGGTACAGAAATCGTAGCGACACTGCCACGTGCTGATCAGCGCGATTTAGTTTTATTTAAAAAGTCTAGCCTAAATAAAAAACAGGTTCGTATTTTTTCCTCATCACCCCGACGCGAATATAATTTAATTCCATTTTTAGCAAAAAACTTACCTTGGCCTACAGATAAAATTGAATTCGCTAACGTGCGCGGAAATATTCCAACACGAATGCAAAAATTGATGGATGACGAATCGATCGATGGTTTAGTTTTAGCCAAAGCAGCTCTTGATCGTTTGTTAGCACATCCGTATCCAGAATTTAAACCTGTGCAAGAAAAAATCCGTGCGCATTTAGCTCATTGCAAATGGATGGTTCCGCCATTAAGCGAAAACCCAAATGCCGCGGCTCAAGGCGCATTGGCGATTGAAATTAAAAGTGATCGCAAAGACTTAAAAGAAATCTTTGCAAAAATTCACTGCCAAGACACAGCTGATAGCGTGAACTATGAACGCAAAGTATTTTCTGGTTATGGTGGCGGTTGCCATCAAAAAATCGGTGTCACAGTTTTAAAACGTCATTACGGCGATATTTTAATCGTTAAAGGTTTATCACCTAAAGGTGAAGTTTTAAATACTCACCAATTGCAATCTTCAAAAAAACCAGCCACAGATTTAGTAAAACACACTTTTAATTTTTCAATCACCCGCGAAAATAAAACAGCCGATATTTCATTAGCAAAAACTGATGTGGTCTGGGTTGCGCGCAGTGAAGCAGCAGGTTCAGTCGACTTAAATTCTTACGGCGGTGTAGTTTGGGCAGCCGGAACCAGCACTTGGCAAAAGTTAGCAGCTAAAGGCGTATGGGTTAACGGCTGTGCCGAAGGCCTTGGAGAGGGAGAAAATCCCCGTATTGATCAACTGATTGGTAAAGCAAATCCAGAGCAAGTGACATTAACACATACACTCGCTTCGAATGCTGGAACCTACGATTTGCAAATTCAATTAGCAGATGGTGAAATTTCTAAGCTGAAGAGCGATGTATTAGCTCTGAGAAAATACTTTTTCTACTGGAAAAGCCATAGCCAATTTCAAGCGGTCTTAACTCAATTAAACGACAGTCAAAAGACGCATTTTTTAAATTGTGCTCATGCCTGCGGACCGGGTAAGACATGGCAATCAATCAGAGACGTTTTACCCTCTGAAGAAAACTTATATATTTATTTAAATGAAGAGAATTGGAAATCTTAATTATGACAAATATGACTTCTGAAAATTATTTTGAACGCGCCAAAAACGTTGCTCCGGGTGGAGTGCATTCACCGGTAAGATCTTTCGCAGGCCTTGGCCGTTCACCTGTTTTTTTTAGTAAAGCCCAAGGCGCGTACTTAACATCGGTTGAAAATAAAAAATACATCGACTGCTGTCAAAGCTTTGGTCCGTTGATCTTGGGTCACCGTGATCCAGAAGTTCAAGCGAAAGTGATGGAGATGATCGATACCGCATGGACATTCGGTGCCTGTGAACCTTACTCATTGATGTTAGGTGAGTGGATTCAATCGCGTGTACCATGGGTTGAAAAATTACGTTTTGTATCTTCAGGCACAGAAGCGGTGATGAGTGCATTACGCGTGGCTCGTGCAGCAACAGGTCGTACTAAAATTTTAAAATTCGAAGGTTGTTATCATGGTCACGTTGATTCATTACTTGTTAAAGCAGGTTCTGGCTTAGCGGGCGAAACAGCGTCAAGCAGTGCTGGCGTATCAGCGCAAACTGCGGCCGAAACATTAACTGTTTCGTTAGATGACGAAAATGCACTAGCTGAAGTTTTCGCGCGCGAAGGTAAAAATATCGCAGCCTTAATTATGGAACCACTTCCGGCCAATTACGGATTATTAATTCAACGTAAAGAATTTATTCAAAAAGCCTGCGACCTTGCAAAAGCTAACGGTGCGCTAGTTATTTTTGACGAAGTGATTTCAGGATTTCGCGTAGCTGTTGGCGGTATGGCCGAAATTTTAAATATCAAACCTGATCTAGTAACATACGGTAAAATTTTAGGTGGAGGCTTTCCAGTAGGTATGTACGGCGGTCGTCGTGATCTTATGGATTTAATCGCGCCACTAGGCCAAGTTTACCAAGCCGGTACATTAAGCGCCAATCCTGTAGGAATGGTTGCAGGTCTTGCAACGTTAGAAAAAATGGAGCGCGTTGATGGCTGGAAAGTTTTAGAATCTCGCGGCCAACTTTTAGAAAATAAAGTAAATGATTTAATTAAAAATTTAAATTTACCATTAACGTTCGTGCGTTACGGAAGTTTATTCTGGTTACATAATAAAACAGCTGACGGTAAGCCGTTACGTCAGGTTGAACAAATTCCAGCTGGTCAAAAAGAAACATTTAAAAAATTATTCTTAAATTCTTTAGACCGTGGTCTTTACTTAGCACCAAACGCTTACGAAGTTGGATTTTTATCAATGGCTCACACTGAAGAAGTGATTAACGACATAGTGAAAATCATGGGAGAATCTTTAGCGTGAATTTAAAGGCTCTCTCGCAAAGCAGACTGCGCTTTTACTTATCGATCATTTGGCTCGTGTTAATCGGGGCATTGACGGTATGGTGGTGGCTATTAAGTCTGCGTCAGCTAGTGGCCATGCAGAGTTTGATGTCTGCTGAAGAGTTCGCACGTTCGCACCGTATGATCATGTCTGAAGGCTTATTCTTCGTGTTAGCCGTGATCACGGGTGGGGTGGGATTAATCATCCTCGCGAAAAAAGATTTAGAGCGCCATGAACAAATCAGAATGTTCTTTGGAAATTTCGCTCATGATTTAAAAACGTCTATTTCACGTGTTCGTCTACAATCAGATTTGTTGCGCGATAATTTCGATCAACAGGTGCTAAGTCGATTTGGTGAAAATGTGAATCAGTTAGATCTGCAATTAGATAATTCACTTTGGGTCGCGCGCGGTGAAACTCAAGTCTTACACAATCAAGACGTAAAAATTTCTCAGATTATGTCGGCAATTCGAAATGAATGGCCAGAGCTTGAACTTGGAATGACGGCTGATGCACAAGTGCATGGCGATGAGTTAGCTCTGCGCAGTGTTTTTCGTAATTTAATTCAAAACGCCGTTATTCACGGTAAAGCCTCTAAATTACAGTTAGTAGTTAAACCAAATTCTCAAGATATTGAAATTCAATTTCAGTCTAATGGCGAAGCTTTTACCGGAAACATCACCGAACTTGGCCGAAACTTTATTCAGCCGAAAACTTCGCATGGCAATGGTTTAGGTTTATACCTTACACGTTTCTTAGTTGAAAAATTAGGTGGGCGTATTCAATTTACTCTAAGCCCAGCTTTACAATTAGTTGTTGCGGTCACTTTACCCAAAGGAAAGAAAGCTTAAATGCCACTTTTGCGTAAAAGTATTTTATTAGTTGAAGATGATCCAACATTAGGTGAAGGCTTACAAACAAGTCTTGGTAAAGACTATGATGTGAAATGGGCCAACACTTTTGCAAAAGCTTCGCAGTTTTTAAAAAGTGAAACTTTTGATTTGCTCATCGCAGATCTGGGATTACCTGATGGCCACGGCCTAGATCTAATTAAAAATCTTGAAAGTTTATCGTATAAACCTCCGGTATTAATCTTATCAGCGCAAGGTGATCCAGAAACACGCCTTAAAGGTTACGAAATCGGCATTCAAGAATTTGTACCGAAACCTTTTCATTTAAAAGAATTATTACTTCGTATAAGTCGTATTTTTGAAGCACCACAAAATCAAATCGAAGTCGAAGTCGGCAAAGTTAAAATTAACTTTGCTACATTTGCAGTTTATCAACAAAACGGCGGCATTGAATATCCGCCGGTAAACGATATTAAAATTTTAAAACACCTGACAAGCCAACCGGGTTCACCCGTAAGCCGTGATCAAATTATTAATGCCGTCTGGGGCGCTGATAGCGAAACCAGTCACCGCACTATTGATAATGCGATTGCGCGCCTGCGCCAATTAATTGGTGATACCAATGAAGAGATGATTCGATCTGTTCGTGGTGTGGGCTATGTCTATGAAGCTAAAGCAAACGGAGAATAACCATGATTTTTCAAACTAAAACAAAAGCTCCTCCAGTATGGATGATGCGCCAAGCGGGTCGATACCATTCTCATTATCAAAATTTACGTGCGAAGCATTCTTTTATGGAGCTTTGTAAAAATCCAGATCTAGCTTCTGAAGTGGCTTTAGGTCCAGTGCAGGATTTTGATTTCGATGTTTCAATTTTATTTTCTGATATTTTGTTTCCGTTAGAAGCTTTAGGTATGGGCTTAGAATACACAGATCATGGCCCTCGTTTAGGTTTTCAATTAAACCAAGAAACAGTCAAAAAACTTGTGCCTTGGACAGATGCTTTACCAAAATTACACTTTCAAAAAGAGGCGATGATTTTAACTCGTCAAAAAATTCCGGCACAAAAACATGTCACAGGCTTTATCGGCGGTCTTTGGACATTATTCGTTTACGCGGTTGAAGGTTCACACGCGGGATCTTTAGTGCAAAGTAAAAACGATTACGATTTATTTCAAAAATTTGCGCAAATCATGCTTCCGTTATTAAAAGAAAACATTCGCATCCAATTCGAAGGCGGAGCCAATGCCGTCATGATTTTTGATACGGCGGCTGGCGAAGTTAGCCCAGCGTTATTTCAAAAATGGATCGCGCCATTGATGGCCGAACTTGCGAATGCTTACCCTGGAAAACTTGGTTATTATTCAAAAGGCACACAAAGATCATTCTTCACTAAAGAATTTTTAAGTTTACCATGGGCAGGGATGGGTTTTGATCACCGTTGGAACTTACCAAACATTTTAAATAAAACTGAACTTTCGACTCCAGGTTTTGTGCAAGGTAACTTTGATCAAGCGTTATTGTTCTTACCAGCGCAAGAGTTTGAAAAAGCATACCGTACATATTTAGAAGACTACAAAAAATTAACTCCAGAACAACGTAGCAACTGGGTTTGTGGTTTAGGCCACGGTGTATTGCCAAAAACACCAGAAGCTAACGTTCGCCGCTTTGTACAAATCACGCGCGAGGTTTTTCATGAATGATTCAGCCTTATTTGCTAAATACGATGTGCCAGCACCTCGTTATACAAGTTACCCTACAGTGCCTTACTGGGGCGTAGCACCGACGCAAGATCAGTGGATTTCGCATTTACGCCAAGGTTTAGACAGTGGTCGTAATAAATGGTCGATGTATATTCATATTCCTTTTTGTGAATCACTTTGTACGTTTTGCGGATGCAACACGATCATCACGAAAGATCATAAAAAAGAAGACCCGTATTTAAAATTAATTTTAAAAGAGTGGGAATTATACCGTCAGTTAGTGCCTGAATTTACGAAGTCACAATTGCAGGGTTTGCACTTAGGTGGCGGAACGCCAACATTCTTATCGGCTGATCACTTAGGTCAGATGTTATCACCTATTTTAGAACAAACTCATCGTGGTGAACATTTTGAAGGTTCAATTGAAGTAGATCCGCGCAGAACTAACCGCGAACAGTTGCAATTATTATATAAATTAGGCTTTCGCCGTATCAGTTTAGGTGTGCAAGATTTTAATCCTGAAATTCAAAGATTAGTAAATCGTTTACAGTCTTTTGAAGAAACTGAAAGTATCACACGCCAAGCTCGCGAAATCGGGTTTGATTCTGTGAATTTCGATTTGATCTATGGTTTAGCCAAACAAACGCGCGCAACGATGGAACACACGATTGCACAAACTAAAAAATTGCGTCCAAATCGTATTGCTTTATACAGCTTTGCATTAGTGCCGTGGATTAAACCTGCACAAAGATTATTTAAAGACGAAGACCTTCCAACTGGAAAAGACAAACGCGATCTTTACGAATACGCGCGCACTGAATTACTTAATTTTGGTTATGTTGAAGTGGGCATGGATCACTTTGCCTTAAAAGACGAAGCTTTAGCTGTAGCTATGACTGATCATAAATTACATCGCAACTTTATGGGTTACACAGACCAAAAATCACAAGTAATGCTGGGTCTTGGTGTCAGCAGTATTTCTGAATCACCGCAAAGTTTTCATCAGAATGAAAAAATTCTTCCGAAATATGAAGAATTAATTAATTCAGGTGTTATTCCGACAGCGCGTGGGCACATTTTAACTGAAGAAGATGTTTCTCGTCGTGAGCAAATTTTATCGTTGATGACAAGTTACCAAGTAAAGATGAACCCAGAGCAAGTTAAGCAGGCTCCTGAATTTTTACGTGAAATGATTGCTGATCAGTTATTAGCAATTCATGGCGATCTAATTCAAGTCAGCGAAAAGGGTAAGCCTTTTTTACGTAATATCTGTATCTTCTTTGACGAACATCTTAAGCGCAATAAGCCGCAAACAAAGATTTTTTCGCAGTCTCTATGATTCATATCATCGGGGCGGGCTTTACTGGTTTAACACTAGCCTGGGAGCTGCAAAAAGCAGGTCTCAGTGTAAAGCTCTATGAAAAAAATCAAATCGGCGGTTTGTTACAAACGACAATCACGCCAACGCACCTGCGTGAAAGTGCCGCAAATGGTTTACTATGGACTCCACGTTTAGAACAATTAGCAAAAGAACTTCAGGTTGATTTTTTACCTTCGCAGCAAGCCTCAAAAAAACGTTTTATTTTTCGTGAGGGCAAACCCCAACGTTGGCCTTTAAATGTATTTGAAACTTTTTGTTTAATAACAAATTTAGTAAAATTTATTTTTAAGAAAATCGTATTTAAAACCAAAGTAGACTCTAAAATTTCACTCAGTGAATGGGGATATAAAAATTTCGGACAGAAATTTACAGATTTCGTGTTAACAGCCGCTGTTCGTGGAATATACGCCTTACCTGCAACAAAACTGAATGCGAAAGCTATTTTAGATTCTTTTTCTGCGGTGACAAAATTTAAAAAAGCTAAAAGATATAAACCAACAACCTATGCGCCAAAACTAGGTATGGGTCAGTTGATGGCGGCCCTTCAGCAAAAAGTATCGGTTTCAAGAACAGAAATTACTCAATTACATGAACTGAAACTTTCAGATAAAGACGCAGTTGTTATTGCGACTTCAGCTTGGGATGCAGCAAAAATTTTACCAGATATTCACTTGCAAAATATCGAAGCTGTGCCACTTTTATCAGTGACATTAGTTTGGCCAAAAGACGAACCTACGCTAAATGGTTTTGGTTGTTTATTTCCTCCCAATGAAAGCTTCTTTGCCGCAGGAGTTTTAGTGAACGGGTGTATTTTTGAAGGCCGCGGGCCTAACCCCACTGAAACTTGGATTATGAGTCAAGATCCAGCAGGCCTTAGTGATGATCAAATTAAACAATCGATTCTAAGTGATCGCCAAAGATTATTTAAAACTTCAAATGCCGTGCTTGAATGTCATATCACACGTTGGCCAAAGGCAATTCCAGCTTACAATTTAGAATTAGAAAATTTTCTTTTAAATTATACAGAAACTACTGAAAAAAAACTGGCGAATAAAAACATTTATTTAGCAGGAAATTATTTAGGCAAAATCGGGTTAGCTAAAATATACGATCAAAATATTGTATTAGCAGAAAAGTTGAAAGCCAAATATGCGTAAATTATTAATCTTAAGTCAAATCGGAAGCCCGTCGGCGCCGACAGCAAGAGCTACAGGTCAGTACTTAGCGCGTTTTCTAATGGATAAACGCATTTTAGATATACCCTGGTTTTTTCGTGCGATCTTGGTTTATATCGGTATTGTTCCGCGCCGAAGTAAACCCTCGGCTGAAAAATATCAAAGTATTTGGACCCTTGAAGGTTCGCCGCTCGTTGTTGAAACCACAAAGTTTGCAAAGCTACTGGCGCTGAAATTACCAGACACAGATGTGGTTATTCATTGGCGCTACGGCGAAAAATCAGTTGAAGCTACACTTAAAGATTATAAGGCAAAAAAATACGACGAGATTTTAATTGCGCCCATGTATCCCCAATTTGCGATGGCCACAACAGGTTCATCATTAGATGTGCTATTGCCAGCAATTGAACAAGCTTGGCCCAAACATGAAAATGTAAAAACTTTGAAACCATTTTATAATAACGAAAGTTTTTTAAGTTCATGGGTTGATCAGATTAAACCCTATGTTCAAAACAACGAGCATTTATTAATTTCATTTCACGGTTTACCAGTTTCGCAAATTCAAAAAAATCCAGGCTGTGAATTAAATCAAAAATGCTGCGAACGCCCTGATATTTCACGCTGTTACTATGCTCAATGCCAGCAAACTGTAAACTTAATCGCAAAAAAATTAAACTTACCTCAGGATCGTTACACTTTAAGTTTTCAATCTAAAGTCGGCCCTAAAAAATGGTTAGAACCTGCTACAGAAAAAACGACAGAGGCTTTAGTTAAAGAAAAAAGTGTTAAATCACTAGTGGTGGCCTGCCCAGCCTTCGTTACAGATGGGCTAGAGACCTTAGAAGAAATTAATATGGAGCTGCATCACCGTTTTCAGCAATGGGGCGGGCAGAAGTTTATGATGGTGCCTTCGTTAAATGATAACGCGAATTGGATTACTGGTTTTGCCAAGATGGTGAACGATGTTAACTGGTGGACTAAAACTTAGCGCCAAAACCCACAAAAAAAGCATTGTGACCAATGATCGGTACCGACTCCGATTGATTGAGCGAGTAATGATATTCAGCTGCAATCGGCATAAAAAAGCGATTATTAAACGAGAAATCTAAACCCGCACTGGCCACAAGGGCATTCGACAATTTTAAATCAGCTTGGCGTAAGGCTGTGGTTTCGCGAGATGTGGGATTTTTAAAGACCGCACCGCCAGCCGCCCAAAAAGTAAATCGACTGATATTGTAATCAAAGCGTAAATGCGCACCAGCGCTGGTGTAAGTGACATTGACTATACAAGTGCGCGAGGTCTTACCATTACACATGTTAGCGTTTGTTGATGTGCCCGCTACAGATAATTTTTCTGATAAAAATACTGTGCGAAAAGTAACGCCCCATTGTGAAGGGTAGTCAAAAGCTAGACCAATACCAGAGCCAGTGCCTGACATCGGCACAGTTTCTTCAACGGCAAACGGTAAAGTGTCATCAGATTGTTTGGCCGAGATATTATCGTTCGTAAAAGAGCCTATCAGCGACACCTTAAGCATATCGCGGCGAAAGACGATGTTGTCTTCGTCAGAAGATTTTAATCGCGCACGACGCTGTTCTGACGTTTCGTAGATCTCTTCGTCTTCAGCATATTCGGGATCTGCTCTTACTGCGGCTTGTTTAGTCTTTTGTGCTTTTGCATTTTCAGCCGCAATTTCAACGGCCGATTTTTCGGCGGCTTTACGAGCCACTTTTTTACCAATAATAAATTTACCATCCGAAATCACAGCTACAGCTAATTTTTCACGAACTTGTAAAACCTTAGCAGACCCTGCGATCTCAGGGCCATTTGGCGTTTTGTCGATCGAGATAATAATGTCGCCAACAAACAGTTTTTCATTTTCGAGTTCGATCAAAATTTTTTGGCCAGTGATATCTTTAACTTTATAAGCCTGGGCTGATAAAGATGAAAATAAAAGTGCGATAGTGATGAGTAACTTATTCGAAGGTAACGTCATATAAGCAGTAAGTGCCTTTTAAATCGTTAGATTCGTAGTGGGGAGTTTGATTAATTTTGTATTCCCATAAAAAAGTATCTTCGATGTTTGCAATCAATCGGCTTTCGGTGGCTTGAGCCGCTAAACTTTGGCCAGAACAATCGATTTTTTGTAAACTTTTAATTTTTAAAGTGGGAGATTCTGTTTCGAAGTTGTTGCGATCAGCTGACTTATAGATAGAGCAAGACGAAATCAAGCCCGAGAAACTAAGTAAGATTAAAAATAAAAAAAGCCTTTTCATTTTGTTCACTCCCTAAGTTTGAGGGGGTTTTTTCAAAAAGAAAAGGCTTAAATACTAAACTGCTTAAGTAAATATTAGAACGGGATATCTTCTGATTGGTTGAACGATGGTTCAGGTCCGAAATCAGAAAAATTGAAGTCTCCGCCACCTTGATTCATTGATGAATCATTTTGGCTAGAAGCTCCAGCGCCTGCACCAGTTGATGCTCCGCCACCTAAGAATTGAACAGTAGAAGCTACGATTTCAGTCGCGTATTTCTTTTGTCCATTGTCTTCCCAAGAACGTGTTTGAAGTTTTCCTTCAACATAAACTTGGCGACCTTTTGCTAAATACTTACCGCAAAGTTCGGCTAATTTTCCCCATACCGTAATACGGTGCCATTCAGTGCGCTCTTGCTTGTTACCTGTTTTATCAGTCCAAGATTCGCTTGTAGCAACGTTAAGACGGGTTACTGTAGCACCTTGGCCAACAGCTTTCATCTCAGGGTCTTGACCTAAACGGCCAACAATAATTACTTTGTTAATTCCAGACATATGCCCTCCGGCCTCCAATTTCCTAGTGGAGTTAAAATGAGTCAACACTAAAACCCCAATGGCTTAAATGTTGATTGTTTGTTTGTGCTGAGATGAAGCATAGGCGCGGCCATTGCAAGCGGCGCGTAAAGCTGTTTAGAAATATCGCACCGAACGGATGTCGGATTTGCTTAAATATTGCTGAAAGCGATTGCTTAATTTAAAGGAAGAATTGACGGAGGTAATTCAGTGCTAGCAGCTTGAAGTTTCAAACGGTAGCGGCTTGAACCTTTTTCTTCTTTTTTATACTGATCAATAAAGCTTAAGAAAAATTGCGCGCGTTGAACAAACGCAGGCTTAGCAATTAAATCGATATTAAAATTATATCCACCTAAGATCGGTCTTGCTGTTCCACCGATATTTTGAATGCTGATCGCGATGTCGCCTTTTAATGTACCTGATAAATCATCTGCAGGATTACCAAGTTTTGCATTTTCGATCACTAACTTACCACCAGCTAATTTACCTTTAACGTCGATCTGTTTGAATTTGATTTCAGGTAAAGCAATACTGCCAAAATTTGGAGAATTAATTGAAGTGCCTGGCATTTCAAAATTATCAATCACGATCGCCACATCACCATCAGGTTGTTCTTTAAATGACATATCTGCAGTCACGCTGGCGTTGATATTCATAGCTCCTGAAAGCGGAATTTGAATTTTTAAAGTGTCACGTAAACTTTTTAAAGAAATGTTTTCAGTTGTCACATCAAGGTTGGCTTTTAAAGCGCCGCTTTCTAAAGTCGCTAGCGGAGTTAATTTCACTTCAGCATGACCACCAAAAAAACCTTCAGCGACGATTTTGCCACCAGGTTGACGTTTAAAAAGGGCAGCAATCGAAGGAGACGCAGAGATTGAATTTATATTTAAGCCATCAATCGTCGAAGTTTCAACTAACACGCCATCTAAGCTGATCGAAGTTGTTAGCGGGTTCATATGCATGTCTTCAAATTGAAGGTAAACGCTATTTTGCGTTAAGTTTGAAACTTGGCCCGAGACAAAATCATTTAAATCTTTAAACGGAAATAATATAAATAAAAACACTAACGCAAATACTACGGTGAACAGAATTCTAAATTTCTGCGACCAAACAAAACGAAATGTTTTGATAATCATGTCCATCATTATTCGTCACCCTTGGCTGCATCAGCATTTTTTTTCTTTTTAGTGCTTACTGGTTCTGGAGGAGGTTCTGGTAAAGCTTCAGGCACTTTAAGAGCGTAAAGTTTATAACTTACATCAAAATAGCCAGCCATCTCGGCGTTGGCTTGCATTAGCATATCTTTAACTTTAACTGCTTGTGAAATATTGGCTAATTGTAATCCGATATCAACCACTTGGCGTAAATTTAATTTCGCAAGTTTAACCATGACTACACCTTGCTGTAAACTAGCCGGAATCAAGCGGCCTTCAGCTTGTGACATATCAACAGATACAATTTGTTCAGGCATAAGCTTTGCGCCTTGAAGTGAGCTTTGAATTGTAGAAATTAATTCAGTCGCTTGCGGAGCCGGAGCCATTTGCAGACCGCCAGAAGATTCGCGGTAAGTTTTAAACATATCACGAATCAACGAACGCTTATCTTCAAACTGAGTTAATAACTCACTTGAAATTTGCAATTGGCTGATCGGAGAATAAAAAACAATTCCCGCAATGAAAAGCGCAGTTACAGCTTGAGCTACTTTTTGTCCTGAAGGGCTTAAACTTTGGTATTTATCATTTAATTGATTATACGCTTCAGATTCTTGGATTTTTTCCCAAGAGGATTGCAGGGTGGATTTAAGCTGATCTTTTAATTCTTCAAGACGACTCATTTAAGTAATCCTCTGTCAGTTTTTAAACTTAAAGAAAAAGCCACGCGGTTAGGCTGACTTGGCAATTGCGGAGTTTCTTCAGTTACTTTTTTATTTAAAGCCATTGTTGTCAAACGCTGATTCATTAACGTCACTTCGCGCGGAGAATTCGCATAGCCCACGATTTTTACGTTATCGTCAGTGATTTGCAACTGCATGATATCGATTTTACTTTGTGTTTTATCAGGTGAGATTTCGCTGATTTTTTTCAAAACGTCTAATGCTGAATTCATACCAGCCACTTGGCTTAAAAGTTTAAACTCTTGCGCACGTTTTTTATTGTCGGTGATATATTTTTTCACGCCTTTTTCGTTGGCTTGCTTTTTGGGTAAGCGAGCAACACTTTTAGCTTGAGTTGTTAAGGCCGCATCGCCTTTTTCAGCTAATGTCGTTGTCATTGATTCGCGAAAGCTTCCCCAAATAAAAAACACGATCACAGCGGCAGCAGCTGTTTGGGCAATCAAGCCCCAATCAGACCAAAACTGTTTAAGGCGATTGTTTTCAGCAACGAATTCGCCTTTCATAAATTGTAAGGCAGGATTTTTAGGTTTTTTAAACGCTTCAATCGCAATACCCACAGCTGTTGCAAAACGTGATTTCACAGCATCTAAAGGAATATTATTCGTTTGAATTGTTGTTGCGTCGATATAAGGCTCTAAAAGTGAAACCGGATTACACGGAACTTCGAGGTGCTGAGTTAAAAAAGCTCCCACATTAGGTAGAAGTGATAGGCCACCAGTTAAATAAACATTTTGAATGTTGCCGTGAAATTCACTTTGTAATTCTAAAAACGACATTTGTAAATCACGCACTAATTCGCGCATTGATTTTTCAATTGTTGAAGCTGTGTTAGCTGTTTCAAAATCTTGATTTGCTTTTGTTAACAATAAAGCCGCTTCGTTTTGTAACATACGTTGTGCTTCAAGATACGGAAGTTGAAACTTACGCATGAATTCAGAAATAATTTGATCTGCGCCCCACATTAAACTGCGAACGAAAACTAAGCGACCTTCAATTTGCGCACAAAGGATAGTTCTTTTGTGGCCGATGTTTAAAGTGACTTGAATAGGGCTTCCGGTCACAGTGCCGCCACTTGTTTCTTCAAGCTCAGGTGTTTCTTCGTCAGGATTAAAACTTAAAGGGCCAGTGGCTGTTGCGTACTGTGGGGGAGCGCTATCCCAAACTTCTAATAAATTTGAAAATGAAATTCCATCCACTGTTAAAGTGTAAGGCTCAACACCAAAATCTTTGGCAAGACTTAAACATTTTTCGATATGTGATTTCGGAGCAGCAATAGCTAAGACGTGTGCAGATAAACCTTCAGTTGAAATAACCTTCGCATCAAAAAGGCAAAGATCAGGATCAAACGGAATATCTTCTTCCATTTCAAAAGATAAACTTTTTAAAATTTTCGAACGATCAGCAAAAGGAAATTGTTTTTTTCTAACAGTGACTTTGTCTTGCTTAATCGCCATCACAACACGAGCTGATGAGAAATCTAATTGGGGTGCGATTTGACGAATGTATTCAATGGCTTCAATTTCACGATCGTGCGCAGAAACTTGTTGAGAAAGTTTTTTTTCGTAAACAGCTTGAATGTAAGTTGATTTTTTGTTTTGAACAACTTCGGCAATCTTTATGGAATCTTCGCCAATATCAATTCCCAATGCGCGCATGTTGTTCCTTCCCTGAAGCTGTTAATCATCAAGCTAATCCATTAGCTTTTTTGTGCACGTAGGCATGGCCTACTATTGTTCTGACCAGTATACGATACGAGGTCGACCTTTGGGAAGGGCTTCTTGTGTTTTTGTGGGCGACGTTTGTCCAGTTTGCGGAGGAGGTCTTTGACCTGGTTGGCCTTGAGCGGCTTCGGCTTCTTTTCTTTCTTTATCTAAATAACTTTTGATCGTGGCCGCTGCTTTTTGCACGTTCATCACATAGGCCGTAATTTTTTTCTGAACGGCGCCTTTGCCTGAACCAGTCATGCCGATAGCTTCAATTTTAAAGTTAACAACGGTATCACATTGAAAAGGAATTTTATCAAAATCAGGATTAAGTCTTACGCCGCGCCCTTCGATAAAATTTTTATAATCTGTGCGGCATTCATCAGAACTTGCGCCCTTGTATTGGCCGCCTTTATCTTCGTCGTCGCGACGCTCGACGGCATCACGTGCGGCATCGTCAGTCATGTTGGGGTCTAGTGATTTAAGAACATCTTTAGCCGCCGTATTTGGATTGATAGCTTTTGATCCGTAAATGGTAATTGAAGGTGACATCAGATTAAAAAACTCTTCGGTCATGCCAGGAACTAAACGCATTTCATCTAAAGTTCTAAACCCACGATTGGGCGGAAAGTTTTCGCCCAATTCGCGAAAGGCTTGTCGCTTGTCGCCGCCATTTTCAGAAGAATTTTTATCGCTCATCCAATCGGCGATGCGATTAACAAGTTCAGTGAAATTATAATTAGCATAAACTTCGCGAAATTTATCATCATTTTGCAGTTTACCTTCAAAAATAGTTAAAACTTGTTTTTTGGTGATTTCACGAAGAGTTTTTGACGGAGAAGCTAAGTCGTTAATATCAAGTTTAGAACCTTCATCAGTGATGGTGTGAGTGTATTGGCCGTCAAAAATTGAAGCTTTGGCAGCCCCTTCGATATCATCTTTAGCTGCTAATGAAGTCTCGGCCGCAATCGGCAAAGGCCATGCAAACGGAAAGCTCCAGATCATATTAATCTGCTGAGCAAAGCCCGGTGGCAGTGGCATGCGTGAAGCTTGTTGGTAAACTTTAATGCGAAGTAAGGCTAAATCTAAAGAACTGCGGGCCGAGTAAAACGCTTTGATGCGATTAATTTCTTGCGAGTTCACAACGTATTCAATCGTTGAATCGGTTGAAACTTCGCTGGCCACCCAAATCATTAAAATTAATGTCGTCATCGCCAACAAAAGGGCGACACCTTTTTTAGAAAATTTCTGCTGACGCGCCAAAGGGTTAAATTTTAAACGTTGTTTTAATGTTGCGAGTTTTAACATTATTGGCCTCCCGTAGGAGTCGGGGCTGTGCCGTTGGCTCCGCCACCTGGTTTTTTAGTGCCATTGTTCGGAAAGTGAAGTGGCACAACATATTGCAATGAGTATTCGCGTTTTTTGCCATTCAATTCGCGCTCGATAGCTAAAGTGATTTCAACAGCGTCAGGAAAAATCCCTTTCACTGAATCATCTTGTCCGCCAACAGTTTTCCAATCTTTTTGCCAATCTTTTTTAGATTCGCCTGTGTAGCGCAGCTTAAATTCTTTTACATTTTCAAGTAAAACTGATTCAGTTCCACCTTTGGTGACATCGGCGTCGACGATTTTTTGTATGCGACGAAACAAACACTGACTTGAAGTGTCTTTGGTTAAATTTTTACAAGCTTTCAGCGCATAACCAACTTCGACAAAGTCAGCTTGAATATCGTTGGCTAAAAAGCGACCGTTATTTAATGTCACAAAATTAACTTGTTCTGTGTCGCCCACGAAATCAGTTTTTGGATCTTCACGTTTGTTTTCACGAGCGGGAGGATCGCCAGGATTAGTCCACGGCGGAGGCAGCGTGGGCTTGACGGGTTGGCCAGGCGTTGGTTTTTTTGCCGCATCTAAAATTTCTTTTTCAAAATCGTAATGATTGTACGCTTGGTATAAATCAGCGCGCATAATTTTAATCGCATCACGAAGCCCCGAGACATCTTGCAATTCAGCTTGAATTTTTGTTCGCGCTTTAAGGGCGTTACCTAATGACATGGCAACCAGTACTGACATTGTCGCTAAAATACTAATCGCTAAAACAACTTCAATTAACGTGAAGGCTTTTTTATTCAGTTTATGATCCACCTGAGCCTCCTGGTAATGGAAGAGGGCGGTCATAATCAATCACATAAAATACAACATCAACCGTGATTGGCTTTTTAAGATCCTTGTAAGTGACGGTGACTTTGACTTCTTTTACAGATTTCGAAAGATGTTCACTAAAAAGTTTCATGATCGAAATTAAATCTAGATTTTGATTTTCGCCAACGCCACCGATAATTCCTGATAAATCTGGAAATTCGACTTTTTGAGATTTCATCTCCCAAGTGTATTTATCAAGTTCAGATCCGAAATCGCCAGAGTCTTCTTCTTTGATCGCATCAAGGGCTTGTGTTTTAAATTCGCGCTCAAGCTCAACAATTTTACGTTCTAATAGCGCTGCAAGTTGCACTTGCACTTGGGTTTTTCTAAGACGGCTGTAAGTGCCGGCCCAAGAGTTAGTTAAAATAAATAAACCCGTTGCCATGATCATCATAGCAAGAACAACTTCGATTAAGGTAAAGGCTTTTTTATTCTTTAATTTCATGCACTATTATTGACGGGATAAATCTTTTAAAGACTTAGCGCCATCTATAATATCAGCTTGACCTGTGAGCGGGTTAAAGACAAGTGTCCAGATGTTTTTTTTGGGATCTTGAATTTGCAGAGCTACCGGTTCAACCATGCCTGTCGGAAAGAAATGGATGTAAGCTGTGCCTTCCGTGAAAACCGCATCCTGTGGGCCGCTTTCAAGCTGTTTGATGGTGTAACCTGATTCTAATTGCTTTTCTTTTTTTGAATAGCTGCTATCAACTTGAAAAGGCGATGGCGGAGCTTTGTCGTCATCTTTTTTGTCGCCGCGTTCGCGTTGTTTAGCTAGAAATTCTTTGTCGATCAGCGTTGGTGAAACTGATTTTTCTAACCAGTAACTTGATGATTTTTCGTCGATTTTAAAAGCTAAACGATAAGTTGTTCCATAGAGCTTGGCGCGGTTGCGCACTTCTTTAACGGCAATAACGATTCCACGAAAAACAGTGCGATTATCAACTTTCTTGAATGACATTCTTGAAAGTGAAGCCGCAAGGACTCCGCCAATAATCATAATCACAATGATTATTTCTATAAGCGAGAATCCTCTATTGTTTTTCAAATTACTCTTCGCTACCAACAGATTCGTCAGAGTATAAATCTTTATCGAATGAAGTTCCGCCAGCTTTTTTGTCAGCGCCTAAAGATGATAAGTTATAACCGTTGCCCGCAGTTCCGTATTGAAAATCAGATCCCCAAGCATCTTTTAAAAGATGTTTAAGTTTTGGATTTGATGTCCAATTTTTACAACTAGCATCGTCATCAGTGATAAAGGCAAGAGTTGTCGGGTATTTGCTGCACTCAGCGTAGTATTCGCTAATTTTTGTCGTGATCTCAGTCATTTTCATTTTTGTATTGTTAACTTGAGATTTTTTCTGACCATCTTGAATTTTTGGTAATACGATCGCCATAATGCCACCGATGATAACTAGAACGATCATGATCTCTCCAAGTGAGAAACCTTTTGTGTTGTTAAGTGGTGTCGAAATTGTAGATAAAGAGTCTTGAGATTTAAATAAGTTTTTCATGTGTGGATTATCCCCCTAATTTAGATGTCATATCGAACATCGGAACAATAATAGATATTACTATGACAAAAATGACAATACCAATCAATAAAGTCATGATCGGATTTAGCAATGTTGTTAAACCATCAACTTTTGATTTAACTTGAAAATCATAAGCATCCGCAACTAAAGAGAGCATGTTCTCTAAATCGCCAGTTTTTTCACCGATGTTCACCATATGAACTACGATCGGTGGAAATTGACCTGATTTTTTTAAAGGGCCTGCGATCGATTCGCCCTCAGAGATATTGCTTTTAGCTTCATCAATAGCCATCGCTAAAACGTGATTATCAACCACGTTACGAACGATATCCATTGCATTAAGCATTGGTACACCACCAGCAAGAAGTGTTGCTAGGGTGCGGGTAAAGCGCGAAATAGCCACCATACGCGTGATGTCGCCAACCACTGGAATTTTAAGAATGATCGCATCCCAAGATTTGCGGCCTTCTTTAGAGTTTTTCCAGTTTAAGAAAACTAAAACAGTGATAATCATAAAACCAGCGATCCAATACCAGCTTTCAACAAACACTTTACTGATTGCCGCAATGTACTGAGTCATAATTGGTAAAGTCATATCGGGCATCGAGTCAAAAATAGCTAAGATTTCAGGTAATACTTTTGTAAACAAACCAAACATCACTAATGTGATCACACACAACATAATAATTGGGTATGTCATTGCCGAAACGACACGTTGGCGAAGCTCAGCTTGCGCTTCAGTAAATTCGGCTAAGCGAAGTAAGATAATATCAAGTGTACCTGACATTTCACCGGCCTCAGCCATTGAAATAAAAATCACATCAAAAACATTTGGGTATTTTGATAAAGCTTTATGAAGGGATTGCCCTTCGTTCACCATGTTTTTACAGTCTGAAATCGCTTCTGATAAAATCGGATTTTCAACTTGTTCAGCAATGGCAGTGAGTGCATCAACTAGGGGAATGTTAGCTTTAATCAAAGTGGCTAACTGACGAGTCATTAAAGATAAATCTTTAACCGGAACAGTGCCCGTAGTTCGAATCGATGATTTTTTTATGCCTGAAGATTTTTTCTTATCTTTGATGTCGACAACGAAGATGCCATCTTTTTTAAGTTTAGTGCGGGCAGCTCTTAGATTTTCTGAATCAAGAGTGCCTTTAACTGTTTTTCCGTCGCGACTTAAACCTTTGTATTCAAATAGAGGCATAGACTAACTCTAGATGTCGATCTGAGTGTTGGTCAAGAGTTCTTCGATAGTCGTAATACCAGCTAAAACTTTTTGAATGCCATGGTCACGAAAGGTTTTAAAGCCTTTTGAAACCGCTAATTTTTTAATGGTGTTACCATCTTTACGTTGCATCACTAAAGATCTGATATCATCAGTCACTGGTAATAACTCAGCAATAATCGTACGACCGACATAGCCTTTTTGACCGCAGTGTTCACAACCCATCGCTTTACAGATATTTGCACCACGCGCTTGCGCAGCATCGATACCTAATGATTCAAGTTCAAACGGAGACGGGACGTGAGGCTGTTTGCAGTGCGGGCAAAGTACGCGCACTAAACGTTGAGCTAAAATTCCAAGAATTGAAGTGGCAATTAAGAATGGCTCGGCACCGATATCCATTAAACGCGGAAACGCACCAGCCGCATCATTGGCATGGATCGTAGATAACACTAAGTGACCCGTTAATGATGAATTGATCGCAAGCTCTGCGGTTTCTAAGTCACGAATCTCTCCGACCATGATGATGTCTGGATCTTGACGAAGAAACGATCTTAAGCCAGCGGCAAATGTTAATCCAATTTTAGAGTTCACTTGCACTTGGCCGACACCGTGAATACGCTGCTCGACCGGATCTTCGATCGTTAAAATATTAATATCTGGTTTATTTAATTTAGAAACACAACCATACAGCGTAGTTGATTTACCAGAACCGGTCGGGCCGGTGACAAGTAAAATTCCGTACGATCTTTCGATCATATTATCTAAAGTATCTAAAAGCTCTTGCGAAAAACCCGCATGTTGTAACTCACGCACCTGTGATGATTTATCTTGAAGACGCATAACAATGCGCTCACCAAAAGTTGTCGGTACAGTTGAAAGACGAATATCGATATCTTTACCACCGACTTTTAACGGAATACGACCATCTTGAGGTAAACGTTTTTCAGCGATATTTAAATTCGCCATAACTTTAATACGCGAAGTGATCGCGTTCTGTAACTTTTTTGGTGGTTTGAACACGTCATACAAATTACCATCGATACGGTAACGAACGGCCATGTCTTTTTCGTAAGGCTCCATGTGAATATCTGAAGCTTTTTCTTTTACAGCGCGAAATAAAACTGAATTCACTAATTTAATCACCGGCGCATCATCTTCGCCAGCTTCAAGTAAATCGATGATTGGATCTTCTAAATCCATTTCATCATCTTCGATATCATCCATGCCAGACATGTTCGAAGTTGATTTTTCATACACACGGTTAATGGCCTCTTGAAGACGTTGTGATGTTGTCACCATAGGGCGCACACGTTTATTAAACAGCGCACGTAAATCATCTAAAGCTTTTGTGTTAACAGGGTTCGAGGTTAAGACAGATAAAGTATCAGGTTCATCTTTAAACGGTAATACACCTTGAGTCTTTGCGTAATTGATCGGGATATCGCGAACAAGGTCTGCTGAAATTTCGCTGACGGCGATATCTTTAATAAAATCTAAACCTAATTCACGGCAAAGATCAGCAACAAGGTCATCTGCTGTTGCGTATTCGCGGGCAGATAAAGTTTCGCCAACGCTCACGGGGCGAGAAGTGGCTGGATTTTTTAAAATCGAACGAACCTGATCTGGAGTCAGGGTCGTCGATTTACCTAATAAAAGAGGAATATCCATTTGAGCCATTGCAGTCCTTATTTCTTAATCACGGGCTGTACAGGTTGAGCTGTGCCAACTGATTGCGGAACACGGTCGCGTTTTAAAACTTTATCGATAGTTGATCCATAAGGATCTTTACCACCATTTTGTTTTAAGAAGCGTAAGCGTTCATCTGTTTTGTAGGTTAACAGATTTTGCGAGTCTTGCGGACTACGAATAATTTTTGGTGATAAGAACACCAACATATTCACTTTACGTTTAGTTGATTTTTTAGATTTGAAGAACCATCCTAAGATAGGTAAGTCTCCTAAAATAGGAACCTTTCTCACTTCTTCTGAATCTTCATCTTTCATCAATCCACCAATTACCGCAGTGTCCCCATTGTTTAATACTACATTAGTATTAATAGAGCGCGTCGCAAGTGGTTGAACCGATCCGGCAAAGTTCGCAGGAACTTGTACACTCGATAATTGATTGATTGTTTGTTTAAATTCCATACGAATTGAATTCGATGTTGGAGAGATAAACGGTTTGATTTCCATTTTGATCGTCGCATCACCAAACTCAGGAGATGATTGCGAAGGCGCACCATTTGTTCCTGGAGTTACGATATTACGAGTTACAACTTTATCGCCCACTTCGATAGTTGCAGTTTGTGCATCTGTCGCAATAATTTGTGGAGTAGATAAGATATTTGTTTTACCAAATTGTTTTACGAATTTTAAGTAACCAAGTAATGAAGGGATCTCGATGCTTCCACCAGTCGGGTTCGTGATATCTTTTGGAACAGTCACTTTACCCGATGAGAAGCCTAAGATCGCAGAGCCTGCACCAGATAGTGGATTCAACACAGCCGATAAGTCAGCATCACTCGATGCAAAGCCGGCTTTGCCACCATCTTTACCGAATTGAACTAAACCACCGCCAGATTCCATACCGTCAGTTAAATTCATCTCCATAATGATCGCTTCAACGAAAACTTGATCACGTGGAATATCTAATTTATTTAAAATTGATAAAACTTTTTCGTAATCTTGCTTGCTAGCACTTACAACTAATGAATTTGTATTTTTATCTGACTTAATTGAAACTTCGCCGCCAAATAAACCTTCGCGAACAGCAGCTTGGCCTTGCGCTTGAAAACCGAAACCTCCAGATGGAGCAGCTTTCGGCGCAGATTCTTTAGCAACTTCAGATAAAGTTTTTGCGATATCTTCAGCATTTCCATGCTTTACATAATAAACATAAACTCCGCCTTGATCTTCGGCGCGAACTTTAAAATCTAATTGCGCAACTAATCTTTTAACACGCGCGATACCCGGACGGTTACCAACGATGATTAAAGAATTTGTTCTATCATCAGGAAAAACTAAAAACGAAGCGGCTCCGCCAGATTTTCCGCCTGAACCAGAGTTTGAACTAAAACGGGGAACGCCCGCATTAAATCCACCCGTGTTCGCAGGCTTTTGGCCTTTATTTACAATTTTATCGATAAGATCAGCGATGTCTTTAGATTTTGCGTATTTAATACCAACAACTTCTAATTGCTCTTCAAACCCCGGAACATCTAATTGATTAATGATCTTCATGATACGGTCGATAGATGATCCGAAATCTGAAATGATCATTGAATTTGTTTGCGGGTAGGCTTCAATCTCACCGTAAGATGAATTTAATAAGCGACCCAATTGCTGTTTTAAAGTCTCAGCAGAAATATGTTTTAAATGCACAACTTTAGTAATCATTTGATCGGCGTTCGGGTAGTACGAACCAGAATAGATATCGATACCATCACGTTGGGCTGATCTTGCATTTCTAATTTTTAAGAAACCACCAGAAGGAACAATCGTAAAACCATTGATCGCTAATGATGATAAGAAAGCTTTGTAAGCTTCAGCAACTGTAATTTTAGAAGGCGCGATGATCGTGATTTTACCACGAACAGTTGAATCGATAATAAAGTTTTTTCCGGTTAATTCAGAAATCGCTTTAATAATGTCTGTGATATCAACGTTTGGAAAATCGAAAGATTCAATCGTTTCAGGAAAGTTTTCAGAAGTAATATCTTCTGGGCCTGCTTTAGAAAATTTCTCACGCTGTTTATCAGATAAGACTGTTGATTTAGTTCCTTTAGCCGTAATCACTTTAGCCGGAGCAGAATTTGCGACACCTGCGTTTGCAGTGCCCGTTTTTGCAGAACCCGCGTTGTTACCACGAGGAGTGCCACCAAAATTATTTACTGGAGGCGGAGCTGTATTATTTGTTGGCGGTGGAGGAGGCGGAATATCACCAACACTCGGAGCCGCGAAATCATCAATAGGCGGTGGAGGAGGAAAATCCTCAAACTGAGCAAAACAATAACTTCCTGTTAATTGTGAAGCTAAAAAACTTGTAAGAACAGCTGTTGTTAACAGACTTCTTCTAAAGGCCATCATATACCTCTTTATTGAATTTCATAGTTATACTCAGTGTCTGATCCATTGACCTCAACACCTAATTTAACTTTGCTTTCTTTTTTTAATTTATTAAACATTTCCATAGCACTTTGAATGCTATTCACAGGTTCGCCACCAGCAGACTTAATTAAAGTGCCGCGTGGTAAGCCCATTTGTTCAAAGATCGAACCTGGTTGGTAATCAACTAAACGGTAACCATTAATTTCGCCAGTGTCTTTGTCACGGTTAGGAAGAGCGCGCGCTTGCATCAATAAGCCAGATAAATCATTTAAGTATTTATTAAGGTCAGCACGTTTAACGCGAAATGTATTATTACCAACAGATTGAATTTCTTTACCGCCAGCCTTAACTGGGCCAGCCGCTGCTTTTTGCGAATCGAAGCTTACTTTAGAATTGCCGCGATTTAATTCGATGTATTCTAAAGCGCCGTTATTTAAATTTCTGAAATACACAATGCCACGTTCAACTTTTTCAACCTTAGCCATGTTTTCAATTTCTGCGCCCACCATATATGAGCCAGACATATTTTTTGATTTGACTTCAATGGCCGCTACCGATTTAGAAGGATCAGTGTGAACAAGTGTGCCGACTAACACTAAAGGTAAATTTGATTGTACAGGAACATCTTCGTGTTTTTGACCATCTTGCACAGCATTGACCTGAGCAAGCGCATCAGGAATTGTGCCTGATGACGAAAATAAATTTCTATTTGTAATTGCAGAATATTGACTACGGTCGACATATCCTGACGCTTGTTGTTTAGGAGCTTTTTTAGGAGGAGCAGATTGCGGAATAAAATATTCTCGCACATAAATGATTCCCAAATCGGCTGCAGTGAAGCCAATGAAAAGTAATAGCCCGTAAAGAGCCCATTTTTGAATGACGTTTCGTTGTTGCGCGTTCAATTTTTTCATAGTCGATTTCCAGTGTTCAGCATATCAACATAAGAACTCTCGACGTAAGTGATTAACGAGTATAAGATTAACTCTAGACCTAGGTTGTGATTTAAGATCAAGGGCTAGCAATTTAGACTTTGGTACTCTAACCTAAGATCTAGCGAGCGAGGACTATGACGGTCATCTACTTCACGGATGGAGCACTCATTGACGATTGTTTGATTCGAAGATCACTTCTTCGGATCCCAGAAGTTATTGAGTCATTAAGAAAATCAAGCGACGAATTTATCAGCTGCGACTTGTTTATGGCGATGAATGAAACTTCGGCCTACCGCGCCTTAAATTATCATCAAAAGGCTCATTTAAAATCAATTTTACAAAACGCGTTGTTTCGTCGTTGGATGAAAAACGGTATTGAGCCTGATTTAATTTTAAAACGTAAAGACTACTGTCACTTCAATGAACTTACTCAAGTTTTTCAAAAGCTATCTACGATCGATACTTTAAACGTAGTAACAATCGGTCCGGGTTTTGATGATTTAGAGAGTTTCTTGCGTTTACGTCTTAAATTAAACTCTAAGCCAATCAATGAGTTCATATCACAAGACCCCCATTTAAATTGGTTTTGGAACGAGATCAGCACAAGTCGTGAGCTTCATTCTTAGCCTGATTTTGGGTACTTTTTTCAAGGTTTCTTTAAGAAACTGTTAATACATATATTCTTATGACCTTTTTTTCGAACTGCGGTATAGCTTTAACCGCAATCGTTTTTGGGGGATTAGGCTTATGAAAAATCAATTTGTTTTAGCTCTTTCAACTGTAATCATTTCCGCATCGTTATTTTCGTGTGCGCCTAAAGACGATAAAATTCAGTCTGCAGCCAACGCATTAGTAACAGCTCAATCAGTAAATATCGAAAGCGATAAAAAAGAATCAGCAAGATTCTTAGCTGTCAGTTTAGATCGCGCCTTTGAAGGCTTAGCTTTAGTTAAAGCAGTGATTAATGCTGATTATGCAAAAGTTCAAAACTTAGCAACAAATGATGATCAATTCGAAACTGACATTTTAGATGTAACTACAGGCAAGCATCTAGAAGGCACACAAACCGGTCAATTTTCAAGTCGTGTAAGTTACACGATTGAAAAACAAGAATTAAATCAAGACGGTAAATTGACTTTATTAGTGTTGAAATCTGAAAACACAAAACTTGAAACAAAACATTTCACTGATGCCACTGCAAAAGGTGCGTTTGTTTCTTCAAATAACATGAACGACCGCTTAGTTATCACTAAAGGTGTTCGCGAAAAATCATATATTTTAACAATCGAAAAAACTGAAGAATTAGGTTTAGCAAAAAACACGACAGCTTATGCAAACACTCAAATTAAATTAGAGTTTTCATGGGATGGTTCTAAAGAAATGTTAGACCAAGCTGTGAAAGTAACAGCTGTAAGAATCAATGCTCGCATGCTTGGAGCTCGCTCTGGAGCGATCACTTTAAAAGATATTTCATCAGCACTTGAAGTGAAATTAGATGCTTGTATTAGCGCTACGGGCGAATTAAAAATCGTAAAAGATAACAAAACTAAAATCGGCGAACAGCCGGCTGAATTGCCTGTAACGATTGTTACACTTGATGATTCATCATTAACGATGGATGGCGTTTCTTCGAAGGCGCAGGCATGTAACGTGCGCCCTCGTGTAGATTTAACTAGATACTTACGATAGTAAGTTGCTATTTATTTTTTCTTAGTACCAGCCGAAATTTTAAGTCTTGAGTAAAGAGGGAAGTGATCAGAAACTCCCTCTTTTTTTTCGTCGTCAAAACGAAGCGGCGAACCATGATAACTGTTATCAGGTGTGATCACAGTTTGGATAGATTCAGGAATCAACGTTAAGCCGGCTTTAGAAATTCCGTTTCCATACACAATAACATCTAAATATGACCATTCACCTTTATAGTAATGAGACCCTTTGCAGTGATCGCAGCCCACTAAGTGAGAAACCGGCCCTGCTTGGCTTAAGATTTTAGAAAAGTAACCACTGCGGCCTTCTTCAGTTGACGTCGTGTTCATGTCGCCACCAGCAATAACAGCGCGACCTTTTTTCTCGTATTCAACCATTTTGTTTTTTACGAATTCAACAGCCTGTTTTCTCCAAGCTGTTGGATTAGCTTGTGATGGAAAGTGTACAGCCATAACTGTTAATTCTTTTTTATTCGGTAAAATCACAGTCGCCTCGATAACGCCACGAGAACGTTTCGCGTATTTTAATTGTTCAGCATCGTCGTCATGGTACGGAATAATATGAAGAATGGGTTTTCCTTTTAACGGAAATTTAGAAAGAATCGCAGGGTCGATGCCGCGTAAGTCGGGGCCCTCGATAAGTACGCGAGTTTGATAGCCTAAGCCTTGCAATTGTGTATCAACTAATTGATTTAAAATATTTATGTTCTCAACTTCAGCCATAAAGATAATGTCAGGGCCGTTGCCGTGCTCAAGATATTTAATAGTTTTTCCAACTTGCGAAAGTTTGAATTTAACAAAGTCATCGTTCCAGTCTTTGAAATTACACTCGTCGCGGTAAAATTTAGATTTAACAGTTTTGCAATATTCGGCCACTTCAGCCGTGCCTTTTTGCGCACGTGGTAAATAAGGGTAGTCTTCTGTGCCCTTGTCGTGAACATTGTCGAACATGTTCTCAACATTAAAAGTCATCACTGAAATCTCGTCAGCGCCCTTAGCTAGGCGATCTTGCGGGATAATATCCGAACTGGCTGCAGCAGGGGCTTCGGTGCTTTTTGTCTCTGTGCTCTTACAGCCAGCAAAAGCTGCTAAAACAGAGATAAAAGCGATAATAGTTAGTCTTGATTGAATCTTAAAAATTGTTTGTATTTTTTCCATGTTATGACATTAATCGACCCGTGATTTTAAAGGTAGTTTAGACAAGTTTTACTGCAGTGTGATATATGTGCAGCAACTTGTTCCATGAAGACTTTGGGGGAAATATGAAGTTAAACGGCTTATTTATCGTAGCTCTTGTTTTTGTAACGGGCATTGCTCATGCACAAAGCTCTAAAAAGAAAATCAAAGTGGAGGCGCCTGTAGCCGCTCCGGTTTTAGCATCTCAAGGCACTGAAACTGCGGGAACAAACACAGCTGTTGTTGAAAAAGACAAGCCAGTAAGAAATAACTTCGGTGTAACTTGGTACTTCATTGGTGGCCAAACTTTAAGTAACCAAACTGATCAGCTTTCTTCTTTTGATGTTTTCGATTCATATCTTTCATTCAACTATAAAATTTCTGAAGATTTCAAAATCTCGGCTCGTCCAGCTTTTGGTTATGCTTTGCAAGGTACAACGAACGTAGGCAAAGAAACCAACGACAGATCTCGCGTTCGCGACTTTTCTTTTGTAGCTGGTTTTTCTAATTTATTTCAAGAATCACTTCCGGCTTCAATGAGCTACAAATTAGCTCCACGTTTATACTTACCAACTTCTGATGGTTCAAAAGAAGAAGGTATGATTGCACGTCTTCGTATGGAGCAATCTTTACGTTGGGCTTTTGGTCAATACTCTGATGTTACGTTCTATGCTAAACCGGCATATTACTTTCAACGTACGACGACTTACTTAAATTCTTCTGGCAAAATACGTACTTCAAAATTAGCTGATTCTGAGCATGGCGCTGAATTGTCATACTCTTTATCTAAAATGTTTGCTGTTAAGCCTGCGTTAAACTTTATCGAGAGCTGGTCGAATTCTTCTAGCGCGAATAACCAAGCCACTTTTAGAAGTTCGGCTCTTGATTATCGTATAGGTTTAGAGATTCGCGCGATTAAAGATTTAAGTTTTACTCTTGGTCTTCAACGTGAACAGGATTTGTTAGCTAAGAAAGATGATGAGATGTCGTATTCTTTACTTACTGGCGGGACTCTGTTCTAGAGTCTGTGTTTTAAATATTTTTATTTTTTTGTAAGCTAGCTCTTTGCTAGCTTTTTTTTATTCGAAATCTTCTGAGATTTTTATGTGATGACTTTGGTTTTGCCATTGGAATTCGATTTCTTGGGCTCTTAGGGCTATTTTGTTTTCATCTTCTAATATTTGGCTGCCGTATTGTTTGTCGCCCACTATCGGCGCGCCGACTTCGCTGACTTGTGATCTGATTTGATGAGTTCGGCCTGTTAATAAATTTATTTTGATCCAGCTGTAGCGATCTAGAATTTTTTGCTGTTCGATTTTTAGTTCGCAGAAATCCCAACCCTCAGTGGCTACTTGTGATACTTTTTTTGGAGCTCTTGGTGAGGGTTCCATGTAGTGCACTAAATGATTTGGTAGCTTTTCAGTGGTTTCGACTAAAGCGACATATTTTTTTGTGATTAATTTTTTTTGTAATTGAATGTTGAAGCCGTTCACGAATTCTGAGTTTTTTCCGTAGACGATGAGGCCTTCGGTTAATGTGTCTAATCTATGTGTGATGAAAAGTTTTTTGCCGATCGCTAATGATAATTGTGTTAATGAATTTTCGATTTGATTATCAACAGACGGGTGGCTGGGGATGTTGTTTGGTTTGTTGAGTACTACGAAATCTTGGTGTTCGAAAACGATGCGCGACTTCCAATCGTAATTCACATTATATCTTCTGGGTTTTGTGTGAACGCGAATGTGCGTATTTTCTAAGACTTGTTGGCCAACTTCTGCGCGTTTGCCACTTACATAAACACTTCCTAATTGGATTAAGAAATCTACATCTGCTGTTGGAAGTGTTAGCACATCGGTAATAATTTCGCTTAAATCGCCGGACTTTGGACTGTTAAAATGCTTAACACCATATTCGAAGCCTTGAGAGTGGATTTGCGTTTCTTTTTTAAGCATGGGCTTTTAGATAGCACACTGTATATATTTAACTCAAGGCCTTAACTTTGAATGCTTTTAGATTCATTATATCTAGATGATTCAAGAAACCATGCAATGTCTGTTTGATAACGCAGACAAATTAACATGCTTAACCCCTTATGCTTATGAGCCGGGGTGGGTTTATTTTTTCTTAGTTGCGATGATGTTGTTATCTGCCGTTGGTCTTCCGCTTCCAGAAGAAGTGACGTTGGTGTCTGTGGGTATTCTTGCTTACATGGGTGCTAATCCCGATAAGTATCCGCCACCATTTCCTGGGGCACCCCATGTTCATCCAACAACCGCAGCACTTGTAGCATTTCTTGCGGTGTTTTGTTCTGACTTTTTAATTTATGGAATAGGTCGCTATTTTGGTTCACGCGTTTTTGAGTGGAGCCCTGTGAAGCGAATTATTTCTAGTGAAGGTCGTAAAAGAATTGAAAAGTGGACGCACAAGTATGGCTCGCTGGCTTGCGGTATTTTTCGTTTTACGCCGGGCATTCGCTTTCCAGGTCACTTGGCTTGCGGCATGGTGAAGTTTTCGCCGTGGAAGTTTGCTTTGGTAGATGGAATCGCAGCACTTATTTCGGTGCCGACCCAGATTTTAATTTTAGCTCATTATGGAGAAGATATCTTAGGAGGCCTTCGCAAATTTAAATTTGTGGTGTTAGGCCTGATCTCGATTGCGATCTTAGTTTATCTTTATACGAAATGGCGTGATTCGAAAAAGGCTGCGGTTTAGGCAGCTTTTTTTGCGCCCACGTGTTGTTCAGTTAATTCAAAACAAACTTTAAATTGCGTAGGTTTTTTAGTTTTTTGGTTAGAAGCTTCTGTCCAAAATACTTTGTCATATCCATGGTGTAGGCCAAATAGTTCTTCACGTACGCGAAATAATAAACCCGCTGATGAACCTAATAACCAGTCCATTTGAATCTGGTGCAGGTGCTGTTCTAATTCAGTGTTTGGTTTGCTAGATAGTAAATCCTGTGGCAATTGGTCAATCAAGGCACATGCATTGTGATTGTACTGGTCAAAAGCGCGTTGCATAGGCTCAACAAAAAGCTTTTCTACGCGAATGTCTTTGTCTTTTTGACCCACAAATGGTGTCGCTAGTTTTTTGAATTGCCAGTAAACTAAAGCGTCATTTGTTGTGAAATCAGCACGTGGTAAGTAGTCAGAAATCGAATCACATTTGACTGATTCAAATGATGAATCATCGATATGAATATTGTGATCTAAAGCGATTAAAGAACGTAAGTGAAACAAGAAAGAATACATCGCTAACAAGTGATCGTTGAATTTTTTAGAAAATTGTAATGTGAAATTATACATTAACGGAGCTTTCATTTGAGATTCAAATTCTGAAAGCATATCAAAGGCTTGATCAAGTTTATTAAAGTTGATTCCTTTAGAAAAATCTTGAGCATCCCAGTATGCAAACCAGTTTTTTTCGAAAGTTTGAACTAACTTTTCATCAACCGGTTTAAGCTGCTTTTGAATTGGAAATAAGCGGTCAGCGCATGAATAAAATAATGTTGAATAAGGGCATAATTCTTCGATGGCTTGGTTGATAAATGGCTTTTGATCAGCAGCATTTAAAAAATTAGTCAGCTTATGAAATTGTAAACCCACTAAAGAATCGTTCATAAATTTTAAGGGTGCATGGGGTGTGAATTCAGCGAAGCGAGATTTTTGATCCCACATTTCTAGGCTGACTGGTTTTAACACCGGGCCGCGAACAGTTTTAATTTCAAAACCCATAACTAATGAGGATTTAGTTTTCATGCGAAAATACTCCCGTAAAATATTAATAAATCACAAGTAGTTATCGGCCTTTTCAGTCAGGCGAATGATATGACTTAGGTCTAGGAATTAAGGAGGCGATAGCCGACCCTTTAGAATAAGGTTCGCCGGAGGCGAATCTAAATGGTTTTGAGAATGTTACCCAGGGTTTGGATATATTGCAGAGGAAATTTACCCAGTTCTTCGACCATCATTTTCTTAACAACTTGTTCGCGGCTGTTGCCTTCGTAAGTCATCGAGCGATCAATCGCATTGCAAGCGCCAGTCACAAGCGCCATCGGGTCAATTTGTGGTTCTAAGAAGCCTAACGGGCCAGAACCATCGCATTTTTCTTCGTGCTGATGGATGATTGTGGTCACGGCTAAATCCATATGATTTTTATCTTTAACTTTTTGGGCGCCTTCAATCGGATGTCTTTTGTAAATTTCTAAATCTTCTTTAGAAAAATCTTTCATCGGACGGGCAATTTTCAGAGGAGAATCAAAGTGGCCGAAATCGTGAAGCAAACCACCCAAAGCTAACAATTGGCGTTGTTTAGGATCGAACATTTTTAACTGTTCAGCCAAGGCGACTGATAACGTTGATACGGTCACGCCGTGATGAGCGATGCTTTGATCAAGATTTGGAAGTGCGATGATAGACTTTACCGCATCATTATTTTTAATTAAGAAATCCACGTACTTTGTTGAGGCCTCTTTGGCTGCGCCGTACGCTTCAGCGCTTTCTGGTTTTTCGAAAACATCTTCAGCGTTATTTTGCTGGGCTCCTTGAATGATTTCAGAGCGAGTTTTGATGTCTTTTCCAGATTTATCATCATAGGCCATGTCGATATTTTTTTGCATGTAATCGCGATACTTATTTTCGTCGTCGGTTGCGATATACATCTTTTTTAGTTTTTTAGCTTTTAGGCGATCTAGGCGGGTGCCTTCAAAAGAATCGCCCTGGCGAAGGTATAAAATCCACTTCTCATCAATTTTCAAATACGCATCAAAGTCGATTTTTTGATCGCCTCGCAGGGTGCTAACTCTGATTGATACGTAATCCTTTGCCATTCTTTTCTCTTTTGGTAGACTAATTTAGTATGTCACTAGATGCAGATATTCTAAATGATTTTTATCAAGAGTCCAACATCATCATCAATGAGTCTATTGAGTTACTCGAAGAGATGGAAGGCGATTTTTCGCAAAAACAAAATCTTAAAGTTTTTGGAAACAAAATTGATCGTATTATGGGGGCTTCTGCAAGTATCGCGATGATGGCAGAACCAGACCATGGTTTGAATTTAGTGACGGATTACACCTCACTTTGCAAGATGGTGGCTTATAAAGCGGCTGAAATCGATACGAACGCTAAACTTTACGATGTTACAGTGGCTTTATTGTTAGACGCGGTTGAGGCCTTGAATATACTTATTAAGAAAATCGAACTTCCGATGGCTGAATTAAAACAGGTCATTAGCCCAAACTTCATTGAACGTTTACGCTGGATTTCAGAACAGTTTAGTAAACAAAGTTCAATGAAAGCTCAAAGTGAAATCGATGATCTTATGAAAAAATTAGGATTTTAAATATATGTATTGCGACTGTCATGGTCACTGGACAGACCCGCGAGTTACAGAAGAGCAACGCACTCAGTGGTTAGAAGACTCTTTAAAAAATAATTTAAATTTATTTATGGAAGCCGGCGTAAATCCCGAAGGATGGCAGCGCCAAATTTTATTACAAAAACAATATCCAAAAAATTTTAAAAATGCTTTTGGTTTGCATCCGTACTTTGTGGCTGAAAATGACGAAGCCACTTGCGATGAAGCGATGAACGAACTTTCGCACATCTTGCATTCAGCTTCTGGCCTTGGCGAAACGGGCTTAGATTTTCGCGAGCAGTACACGCAAAATGGGGCCACAGACAGACAAATTGTTTTTTTTGAAAATCAAGTTCAGTTAGCCAAAGCCAGTTCAAAACCATTAGTGCTTCACGTGGTTCGCGCCCATAACGAAGCGCTACGAGTACTGATGGTTTGGGAAGCTGACACTGTCGGAGGAATGGTTCACGCGTTTAATTCTTCGCTTGAAATTGCAGAACAGTATTTAAAAATGAACTTTTTGATCTCAGTCGGTGGGGCTGTGACTTTTGAAAAAAATAAAAAGTTGCGTGAAGCGGTTGCAGCTATCCCTTTGGAAAAGCTGCTTTTAGAGAGCGATTGCCCTGATCAAGCGCCTGAGGGCTGGGCTGACGAGCAAAATAGCCCATTATCTGTGCTAAGCGTGGCTAAAACAGTGGCAGGCATTAAACAAATCAGCATCGAAACCGTCTTAGAAAAAACCTCAGAAAACTTCCGCAAACTTTTCACTTAAGACTTTAAACTTATCTAGTTATTTGGTACTTCTAACGCCCTATGGAAACTCTGGAAAACAAGCCTTTCGAAATTCAAGAAACTAATTACGTTTTGCATCGTCGTTTCGACCGCATGGGTCGCTTAGTCGGTGATAAAAACATGAAGACTCTTTTTAACACGCACGTGATGATTTTAGGTCTCGGTGGTGTGGGTTCTTGGGCTGCAGAATCTTTAGCTAGATCAGGTGTAGGTAAAATCACATTGATCGATCACGACGAGATTTGTATTACAAATGCAAATCGTCAGTTACACGCACTTCAAGGTCTTGTTGGTAAGAAAAAAGCCGAGATCATGGCTGAACGTGTTCGCAAAATTAATCCACAAGCTGAAGTGATTGCGAAACCTATTTTTTACAACAAAGACACATCTGCAGAAATTTTATCTGCAAAACCAGATTATATTTTAGATTGTATTGATAACATCACTGCAAAAACTTTTCTTTTAAATGAATGCCGTACGCAAAATTTAAAAGTGATCACAAGTTGTGGTGCTTCGGCGAAAATGGATCCAACTCGTGTTAAGATCGCTGATCTTGCAAAAACTGAAGTTGATCCGTTAGCGCATTCATTACGTAAAATTTTACGTCAAGAGTATAACTTTCCACGTGGTCGCGGTGCTTTTGGTATTCCGTGTGTTTACTCTGATGAATTACCAATGCCTTCAATTGAATTAAATTATGATAACGGCCAAGGCTTTAAATGCGTTTGTCCACAAGGCGAATTCGATCCACACTCTTGTTTACACAGAAGTGTTATTTACGGAACAGCAAGTTTCGTAACGGGCTCTTTTGGTTTAGTGATGGCCTCATGGGTTGTTCGCGATATCATGACGCAAAATCTTGTGGCACAAGCACCAACTGAAGTGCCCTCGGCCGGGAGCATTAACTAATGAGCTTAGTTATTTTCTTTGGATTCTCAGCCATGGTTTTCTTAGCGGGTCTTGCCGTTGTTGGTGTGACACTTTACCAATGGTATCAACTTAAAAAAGAAAAAAAAGATCTTCCTTCGTGGAAAGACTTAAAGTAACGTTCAACCTCTTTATAAATTTAAATGGAGTTTTAAATGACTATTACAAATTTTATCGATCATCACTTTAGACATTTCAATGCTGCAGCTTTAAGAGACGCAGCTGTTAGTTACAAAACCCACATCAACCGTGGTGGCCAAATGTTAGTAACTCTTGCCGGTGCAATGAGTTCGGCAGAAATCGGCTTATCTTTAGCTGAAATGATCCGCCAAGGAAAAGTTCACGCGATTTCTTGCACAGGCGCAAACTTAGAAGAAGATATCTACAATCTAGTGGCGCATGATCACTACGTTCGTATCCCGAACTACCGTGATTTAACTCCAGAGCAAGAACAAGAATTATTAGATCGTCACTTAAACCGTGTGACTGACACTTGTATTCCTGAAGAAGAAGCTATTCGTCGTATCGAAAAAGTAGTTTATGAAGAATGGGCTGCTGCTGACAAAGAAGGTAAAGCTTATTTTCCACATGAGTACATGTACAAAATTTTATTAAGCGGTAAATTAAAAGAGCATTACCAAATCGATCCAAAAAATTCTTGGTTATTAGCAGCGGCAGAAAAAAATCTTCCGATGGTTGTTCCAGGTTGGGAAGATTCAACAACGGGTAACATTTTCGCAGGGCATGTGATGAAGGGTAACATTAAAAATGTTCACACTGTAAAAGGTGGAATCCAGTACATGACTTATTGGGCTGAATGGTACATGAGCTTAGCTGCAAAAAAACAAGACGTCGGTTTCTTTCAAATCGGTGGCGGTATCGCTGGTGACTTCCCAATTTGTGTTGTTCCCATGTTAGATCAAGATTTAGAGCAAGAGAACGTTCCTTTATGGAGCTACTTCTGCCAAATCAGTGATTCTACAACTTCATACGGTTCGTACTCTGGTGCGGTTCCTAATGAGAAAATCACTTGGGGTAAACTAGGTGTTGAAACACCTAAGTTCATCGTTGAATCTGATGCATCTATCTGCGCACCATTAATGTTTGCGTACGTATTAGGTCAGTAAGTTTTAACTAATTTAAGTTAAATGAAAAAGGCAGCTGTAGGGCTGCCTTTTTTTATTAAAGAGGTCATTGTGATGAGTAAATTTAGAATTTTCAAAACATTGACCTTAGGTGAAGCTTCACCATAGCCTCTAAAAATGTCTCGCAGGGAGAGAATTCTCCGAATGGTTTTTATGTACGAAGGCTAGATAATATTCATTGGCTGCGCGGATACCATTCAAGCGATGATTATGAATGGCCCATGGCGAGTGAATTTGTTTTTACAGTTGTCCTTTAATTAATGGAAATAATAAATCCCATAGCCAAGTTCTTGAATGTGAACTGCGAATCATCGTTGCCAGTTTTCTGATTTGATTTTCATCTAAATGGCCAATTTTTGAATTTGAATTGTCACCATCACCACGAGGGTGTGAGCGAGACATGATACGCGCCAATTTATCTTGAATATCAGTTTGCAAGTGATTTACTTGTTCAACAGCAGTGATGTCAGCGATGATGCCCACTTCACGGTTTAGGTTTTGCGATCTAAAATCCCAGTTAAATGAACCAACGAATAAAATCGAATCATCAATTAAAACCATTTTAGCGTGTAAGGTGTCTGGTCCATTATATAACCAAACGCGTACGCCTTGCTGTTCAGCCAAGTGAACCGTGTTTTCGTAACCCACATGAGCTGCAGAAACATCATTTGAATTTTTACCATTAGTGAAAACTTCAACTTTAACACCACGCTCGCGTAACATTTTAAACAATTCAACTTGTTCAGGTGTGACCACGAAATACGGAGTCACAATCACAACATGATTTTGGGCGCGACCAACTGCTGCGTAAAGTTGTTTCGCGATATTATTTTGTAAGGCTTCTGGTTTTTCTAAATTGCTTTTTTGACCTACCGGATTATCATAAATGTAATCGATATTACCAGTTTTAACAGCTAATAAATCCCAAGCCATTAAAACGCCTTCTTTGCTAGTTGGATTGCCGTTTTCAGCAATTGTTTTTTGGTAAGCTTGATTTAAAGATAACATTGCGGCTTGAACTTTTTTAATGTTGTTTTTTCTGCGGTATTCACAGTCATCGTATTCATTATCACCGCGTTCGCTTTGAAATCTTTTGCTGTCGCATGCGCCTTCGGCTAATTGTTTTTTATCTTTATAGCTTAAATCAACAGGCTTTACGAATCTTGAAAACCATAAGTTGTCAAAATAGTTAGCCGCTTCATCAATAGCGCTGCTATCTAAAACCAAAGCATCAGTGTCTTCTAAGACTGGTTTTGTAACTTCGTCGTCATCAGAGGCTTTACCAAAATAACCATTAGCCACGTTTCTGCCACCAGCGATTAAAGCATGACGATCAATAATAAGGGCTTTGTCATGCATACGTTTTGAATAGCGCCATGGAGCATAGAGTTTAAAATTATTGTATTCACGAATTTCTACATTCGGATTAAGTAAAAGAGCCGCCATTTTTTCGTCAGACATCAAGTTGTGCATAGCATCTACGATAATACGAACTTTAACACCGCGTTCAGCAGCCTTACCTAATAAACTTAAACCCGAAGCAGAAACTTCGTCGTCTTCGATTGTAAAATATTGAGCGCGAATTTCGCGTTCAGCAGTTAAAATAAAATGAACACGCGCACGAATTGAATCATCTGGATCATCTAAAAATACGATCTTATCTGCTAAGGCCGTGCTTGCAGCTAAAACTGTAATAAGAAGTAATAAAAGTTTTTTCATCGGTATGGCTCCAGTAGGCTTTCAGTTATTACAGTTGCTTTTTAATTAAAGGGTAAGTGATTTTCCAAAAAAGGTTACGTTGATTACCTTCTTTGATTTCGTCAGCTAAAACATCTAATTCATCTTGGCTAAATTGACCATCGTCGCCGATATCACCATTTAAATGACTGTGGCTACCAAGGCGAGTCGAGCGCTCATAAATACGAGCTACTTTTGCAAAGACATCAGTTTCATCAACATTCACAGAGTTGCCTTCTTCTAAGCGAGCAACGATTCCAACTTCACGGTTTAAATTTTGCGATCTGAAATCCCAGTTGAATGAACCGATAAACATTTTGTTACGATCGATTAAGACCATTTTAGCATGCAATGTATCTGGTCCGTTGTATTCCCATATTTGAACACCAAGTTTAAGAGCTATTTCGCGAGTTTTTAAATAACCGATATGAGAAGCCGGCACATCATTAGAGTGCGAACCATTTGTGAAAACACGAATTTTTACATGTCTTGAACGTAACTCAGTAAATAAGGCTTCTTGCTCTGGAGTAACTACGAAGTAAGGCGTAATGATGACTACAGATTTTTGTGCGGTTTTTACAGCAGCATAAAGTTGTTTGGCGATATTGTTTTCAAAAGCTTCAGGCTTTTTAAGAGAGCTTTTTTGTCCAACTGGGTTATCAAATAAATAATCAACCGGACCAACAGTTAAAGCATTTTTATTTGAAGACCATTTATTTAAGGCTTCTGATTGAGTTAAGTGAGAAGTGTATTTGATCGCTAACTGAATTAATTCGGCTCTTTGTTTAGTAACTAATTGTTCGTTGCGCTTACGAGTGTATTCGCAGGCATCAGCTTCGCGCTCAGAGGCATCAGTTGTTTGTCTGGCTTCACACGAACCTGGCTTTAATTGGTTTGGAGACATTTTGCCAAGGTTAATTGTTTTAACGAATTTTGAAGACCATAAGTTGTCAAAATATGAAGCTGCCTCACCAATAGCTTGGCTATTTAAAACTAAAATATCAGTGTCTTCAAGAACAGGGTGTTTTGGATTTTCTGAGTCGTATTTACCAAAATAACCGTTAGCGATATTGCGACCACCAGAAATTAAAACGTCACTGTCGATAATTAAACCTTTATCGTGCATGCGTTTTGTATATCTCCACGGAGCATAAATTTTAAATGTGTTGTATTCTCTGATTTCAACATTCGGTAAAGAGTGACCTTGGTTGTCAGATAAAAAAGCTGCCATAGTTTCGCGTAACATTAAATTATTTAAAGAATCGATGATAATTCTAACTTTAACATTTGGTTTTTTAATGGCTAAATTACGTAAAATAGCTAAACCACCGTTAGCTACTTCGTCATTTTCGATTGTATAATATTGAGCGCGAACTTCAGTTTGCGCCGATGAAATTAAATCTTTACGAGCGTCGATAGATTCATTATTGCCTTCTAATAAAACAACTTTATCAGCGAAAACCGATTGAGCAGCTAACATTGCGATAAGAATAAGGATTAATTTTTTCATCTCAATGCTCCTAAAAGTTTTCTTCTAATTCTAAAGTTTGTGCTAATTTTAAAGTGCTTAAGTTAAATGTTTCTTGATCTAAGAAATCAATCGAACCGTAAGAAAGCTTAATGCTTGTCTCTTCAAGACCAGTCACTTTTAGAGTGGCTACGATACGGTAGTGATCTTGAAATTTTTTAAAGATAACGAATTGAATATCAGGAGAGCTAGCTGTTGATTTAGTCGTTTCGAAAAACGTCATTAAATAAGTGTTAAGCCCTGCATACACAGGAGATAAGCGAGTTTTAAAGTCGATTTGCTGTTCGCGAATTAAGGCTTCAGCGATTTCGCTAAACTCTGGTTTTTCATAAGTTTTAGTTAAAAATGTTTGTTGATTCAAATTGAGACTAATTAATGAAGGTAGGCTTACAGCGTTGACCTGTTTAGCTGGCGTCTTTGGCGCAAAATAGAGTCCCGCAGCCGCAACCGACAGCATTAGAACTACAAAATAGTGAGCAACTTGATTTAACTTCAAACAATACCTCACGGTAGTGTTTTACAAAAATTGAGCCTCGATCAGATGTTGTAGAATGATTTTGGTAAATTATTCCTGTCAAAAGTTTTTACAGTGCGACGATTAAGGCGAACACTAGATCGCTTCGACAGCTTTAATTTCGGGAATCGCTTCAATCAAACGAACCTGAATGCCATCTTTAAGTGTAGCTTGAGACGACGGGCAGCCGTTACATGCGCCCTTCATTTGAATATATAAAATGTTGTCTTCGTATTTACTGAACACAACGTCTCCGCCATCCATTGCAACAACAGGGCGAATTTCTTCTTTTAATACTTTTTTGATTTGTTTAACAATTGGCGAATCATTTTCATTCACATCTGGATCAACAGTCTTTTTAACAAACACGGGTTGTCCGCTAGAGATGTGCTCTGATAATAGCCCTGATAGCGGATTAGCGATCACAGACCAGTCAACCCAGTCTTGCTTGGTGATTGTCATGAAATCTTGGCCAATAAATACGCTAGAAACCCACGGAAAGCCGAAAATTTTAGCAGCTAGAGGAGACGTATCTGTTGATTCCACGTTAGGGAAGTCGTGAGACGCATCAGCGATTTGAGCTGTAAAATTAAATTTAAGAGTCGAAGGATTTGGCGTGTTTTCGTATGTGACTTGCATGACTGCTCCTGCATCTGATTTCATCAGAATATGTTTATCAGGTGTGTTAGATAAGTTCAAAGTTTACTTGTAATACTTTGCCTCTGATAGCTTTTTTCGATAGATTTTATGCGTCTAAACAAACAATTCTAGAGGAGTATTAGATGACCCCACGTGTACGTGAGATTTTAAGCTGGTATGGTGACGAAAACATCGGTGTATTAACAAACATGGCTCGTATGATGAATACAGGTAAGTTAGCAGGAACAGGTAAATTAGTTATCCTTCCAGTTGACCAAGGTTTTGAACATGGCCCGGCTCGTACATTTGCAAAAAATCCTGATGCTTATGATCCTTCATACCACTTTGATTTAGCTATCGAATCTGGTTGTAATGCTTACGCAGCACCATTAGGCGCTTTATCTGCATGTGCTCGTGATTACGCTGGCGAAATTCCATTAATCTTAAAAATTAATAATTCAGATGTTCTTTACGGATCAAAAAATCCAATCTCTGCTTTAACATCTTCTGTAGATGATGCTTTACGTTTAGGTTGCGCGGGTATCGGTTTTACAATCTACCCAGGGTCATCATTGCGTAAACAAATGTATGAAGAGATCGCTGAAGCAGCTGCTCAAGCTAAAAAAGCCGGTCTTGCTGTAGTGATCTGGTCATACGCGCGTGGTGAGCAGATTTCTAAAGAAGGCGAAACTGGTATCGATGTTATCGCTTACTCGGCTCACATTGCTGCACAACTTGGTGCGAACATCATTAAAGTAAAACCTCCAACAGCTCACATTGAACAAGCTGAAGCGAAAAAAGTTTACGAAGCTCAAGGTATCAAAGTATCTGCGCTTTCTGATCGTATTCGTCACGTGGTTCAATCTTGCTACAACGGTAAACGCGTTGTGATTTTCTCTGGTGGTGAAGCTAAAGGAACTCCTGAGTTATTAGCTGAAGTAAAAGAGTTAGCACAAGGTGGAGCGTTTGGTTCGATCATGGGCCGTAATGCATTCCAACGTCCGAAAAAAGAATCTATCGAGTTATTACATAACGTGATGGAAGCTTTTGCTGGCAAAACTTTAAATAAATAATTCAAACAAAAGAAATTAGTTAAGGATAACTACTATGTCTGATTCTGTTCACGATAATCCAGTCAAGGCCGAGAAAAGAAAAAAACTTCATGCATTAAGAGAAAAGGGCATCAACCCTTTTCCTTATTCATTTGATAAGAACATTCACATCGAACAATTAGTGAAGGATTATTCAGATCTAGTGGCTGGCGAAAAGAAAACAGAAACTGTTTTTCGTATCGCAGGTCGTTTGATGACTTTACGTGCGATGGGAAAAGCCAGCTTTTTCAATATCCAAGATCAAACAGGATCATTACAGTGTTACATCAAAGTTGAAGAGCAATCTGAAGCTGACCGCACAAGTTTTGATTTGATCGATCTTGGTGATATCGTGGGTCTTGAAGGTTATATCTTCAAATCACAAAAAGGTGAGTTATCACTTTATGTTAAAAAGTTTCAAATCTTAACTAAGACGCTTGAACCACTTCCAGAAAAATTTCACGGGATTCAAGACGTTGAAATTAAGTACCGTCACAGACATTTAGATTTAATCTCTGATCCAGATTCTAGAAAAGTTTTCGTAGCCCGTTCTAAAATCATCAAAGCGATCAAGAAATTCTTAGATGACCGTGGTTTTATGGAAGTTGAAACACCAACACTTCAGCCTTTATACGGCGGTGCTGCAGCGACTCCGTTTACAACTCATCACAAAGCTTTAGATATGAAGCTTTTTATGAAAATTTCTCCTGAGCTTTATTTAAAACGTTTAATCGTTGGTGGATTTGAAAAAGTTTATGAAGTGGGTAAGAACTTTCGTAATGAAGGCATCGATCGCACACATAATCCTGAATTTACAATGCTTGAATTCTACGAAGCGTACACTGATTACAATTACCAAATGACACAATTCGAAGAATTAGTCTCATCTGTTTGCAAAGAAGTGACTGGTTCGATGAAAGTTATGTACCAAGATAAAGAAGTCGATTTTACTCCGCCGTGGGCTAAGATCACAGTTCTTGGTGGTATTGAAAAACACGCTAAAGTTGATCCGCAAAATCGCGAAGCTTTAGTAGATTACTTAAAAAACAACGAAGAGCCGCAAAAACTTAAAAAAATGCAGATGGATAAATTATCTTTAGGCGAACTTCAAATGAAAGTGTTCGAAGTGGCCGCTGAGCCGCATTTATGGCAGCCAACTTTCGTTATGGATCATCCGGTTGAAATTTCTCCGTTAACTAAAATTCACCGTGATAATAACAAACTCGTTGAGCGTTTTGAACCGTTTGCAGCTTGTATGGAAATCGGCAACTCATACTCTGAGTTAAACGATCCTGAAGAGCAACGTTCACGTCTTAAAGAGCAAGAAGCTATGCGTGGTCACGATGATGAAGCTCATCCAATGGATGAAGATTTCTTACACGCCATCGAAACAGGTATGCCGCCAACGGGTGGTGTAGGTATCGGTATTGAGCGTGTTGTGATGCTTTTAACAAATTGCGCATCGATTCGTGATATTTTATTTTTTCCGACAATGAAGATTGTTAATAAGTAATCGATGAAGATTTTATCAACTGTTTTAGTATTAATGACTCTGTGGGCTTGCCAACAAAAGCCCACTAAGGTTTTAGATGAATCGGCAAACGTTTTTGAAAAAAAAGCTGTATTGATTGATACGCGTAATCCGTTTGAATATGAATCTTTTCATATTGAAGGGTCGCAAAATCTTTGGTCTGAAGATTTTTTGGTTTTAACGAATCCAAAGAAAAAAACTAGAATGCTTGATCCAGATTTAGCTCAAACAGTTGAGCGTCTGGCCAGTCGTGGGATTCATCCTGATAAAACTATAATTTTAATTAATGATAAAGCCGATGCCATTGAGAATAAAAAATGGAAATGGCTTTTGAGTTATTTAGAAATCGAAAATATCGAAGTAAAAAGTCTAAATGATTTTAAAAAATCAGCCAAAGGTCAGAACAATCGTTTCGCTAAGCCAGAAGCACAAAAACCTTGGAAGCTTTTAACAAGTGAAGATTTTCAAAAAGATCTGGTCGCTAAAAAAGCTCCCCATTGTTTTATCAAGTGGGAAGCTAAAGTCTGCTTATAATAAAAAATTAGTAATTCGGAATACGAGTTACAGGAATACGAAGTTGCGATGGAATCGGTGCAAAAATCACTGCGTGATTCATGTCAGCTGATTGAAAGTAAAACTCCCAAGTTGAAGGTGCAAACGTAGCACGGCAAAAACGGTAACCATCGTTAACTGTCGCATCAGCGTTATCATAAACGTAAATTAAGTTTTGGTTGTAGGCTGCGCGAGAGGCAACACCTACAGTTAAGTGCACGGTCGGATTTCTGAATTCGCAGATTGCATGCATTGTCATTTGATATTCAGAGAAATTAAATTCTGAGTGAATCCAGATACCATTTTGAAAAGTAGGTTGGTCTGAATGCCAAATACCTAACATGATCGGAGCAGGTTGTGGCTGTGGTGGAGGCAATGGGTGCGGGTGGTGTTCATTAGATGCAAAAGCAGTTAATGATAAAATAGAAACAAAAAGCGAAGCCAAAATAGTTTTCATGAGAGAACTCCTTATGAATGAGTCCTCACGCTAGAAAGGCTTGGTTAATCTGTCAATTGTTAGAAGCCCTCAGGGGCAAGATTCTTGTTGCGTCGCTCCCCAAAAAGGTACGGCCTACCTTTTTAAGCCGCGTCCATCTTGAAAAGCACAGAATACATCGCTCGTAACATTTCAGGGTCAAACTTCTGCGAAACCTTTTCTTTCATCATGTTTAAGGCCTCTGTTGGGCGCATAGGAACATTATATGAACGTTGGGTTGTCATCGCATCGTAGGTGTCGGTTAACGACACGATACGGGCGAACGGGTGAATCTCTTGGCCATGAAGGTCTTGGGGATAGCCGCCACCTTTCCACGATTCGTGGTGTTCGTAACAAGCGGCTTTGATGCCGTCAGAAACGGTGGCTGATTCATTTAAAATTTTAAGACCAAATTGCGGATGCATTTTCATTTGCACCCATTCAGCGTCATCTAATGGGCCACGCTTACATAAAATATCAAGAGCCACATTACGTTTGCCTACATCGTGAAATAGACTGCCTAAGCCTAAGTCTTCCATTGTGGCTTTATCAAAACCCAATGCTGAACCTAAACCTAAAGAATAAATGCTGACATCGAAAGAGTGATTGTAAGTGTAAAAATCATGACCTGATAAGCTAATTAGGCTTCCCACTGATTCGGGCGCGTTTTGCATAAACTCTAAAAGATCTTTAACCACGGGCTTAGTGTCTTCGATCGCTTGACCCACATCTGGAGTTTCAAAAAGATCTTCTAAGATCGCGATTGAGCTTTCGCGCAGAATGTTGGCTTTTTGATCGTTGCTGATTAAAGATGAGTTCATCGAGCTTTTCACATAATCGCGGTAAAGAGGTTTGTTGATGTTATCAACAAAAAATGATTCACCGGTGTCTCTGCCATGCAGACTTGCAATTTTTGCTGCGGCTAATTTATCACCCAGTTTGACGTACTCAACCATTTTGCTATCAACGTAAACGTAAATAGCAAAAGGAATGTCCTCAGAAGGACGAATTGTACTTAAACGAATTCTGAAAAAATCTTTGGTGCTCATGGATAACTTATCGGAAAAGTTTAAGGTAAACTTTGACAAAACTTCATTCCTAAATAGGATATATGCATGCCTATAAATTTAGAGACAGAAATTCAGTATTTAAAAGGAGTCGGGCCCAAGCTCGGTGGCCTAATGTCTCGAAATGGGATAAAAAATATCCAGGACCTTCTTGAAAATTACCCCCGAGCCTTCGAAGACAGACGGGCCGCGCGCAATATTGCAAGTTTAAAAGAGAATGATTTAGTATCACTAAAAGCGACAGTAATGAGCGTAAGTTCTTACGCCATGGGAAGATCAGCGCGTAAGATTTATGACGTGTTAATTCGTGATAGCTCAGGAAATATTCGCTGCAAATTTTTTCGCACACCGTATAAGGGCTATTTTGAAAGATTCAAAACCGGTCAAGAAGTGCGCGTGATCGGCAAAGTCACAAATTATCGTGGCAAATTAGAATTTCATCATCCTGACTTAAAAGATATCGTTCCTGAAGAAGAGCTCACTGATCAATTGCTGCCGATTTACGTTGAGATCGAAGGTTTTAGCTCTGTAAAAATGCAAAAATTGATTCAATCAGCCTACGAGCAAATTAAAGATTGGCCAGTCGAAGTTCTGTCGCCAAGTATATTACAGAAAAATAAATTAATCTCGCGTAAGCAAGCCCTTAAAGAAATTCATTTTCCTGAAATTGAAAACGCCGAAGGTTTAACTAATTTAACTTCGAAGGCGCACGAGCGTATTATTTTTGAAGAGTTTTTTTGGTTAGAACTTTATTTAGCCAGTAAAAAATTCGGTTTGAAAAGCGAACAAGGTATAGCTGTCGTTAATAAAGACACGATGAATTTAAAATTGATTGAATCTCTTCCTTTTGCTTTAACCGGCGCACAAAGAAAATCATTTGAAGAAGTTAAAAAAGATATGATTTCAGGAAAGCCCATGAACCGTCTTGTTCAAGGCGATGTGGGCGCCGGCAAAACCATGGTCAGCTTCATGGCCGCGGTTTACGCTTTTGAGAGCGGCTATCAAACGTGTATGATGGCGCCGACTGAAATTTTAGCCGAGCAACATTATCAAAACGCCGTAAAACGCCTTGAACCTTTAGGTTTGAAAATCGGTTTACTCACTGGAAAAACCAAAACTAAAGAGCGCAAAGAATTATTAGAAAAATTAATTGCCGGAGAAATTCATTTTCTGATCGGAACCCACGCCCTTATCGAAGACTGGGTTCAGTTTAAAGCACTAGCTTTAGTGATTATCGACGAACAACATCGCTTTGGCGTAGCCCAACGAGGGCATCTTAAATCAAAAGGTCAATCGCCGCACTTTTTAGTGATGACAGCGACCCCCATCCCAAGAACTTTGGCGATGACTGTGTATGGTGATTTAGATGTGTCAATCATCGATGAAATGCCAGCCGGCAGATCGCCGATTCAAACACGCGTAGTGACTGAATCAAAACGCAATAACGCCATGGATTTTATGGCTGAGCAAATCGGCAAAGGTCGTCAGTGTTACGTGGTTTATCCGCTGGTTGAAGAAAGCGAAAAGATCGATTTAAAAAATGCCACCGAAGAATTTGAAAAACTTAAACACCAATACCCAAAAATACGCTTTGGGTTACTGCACGGTAAAATGAAACCTGTCGAAAAAGACGAGATCATGACCCAGTTTCGTAAACACGAAATTGACGTGCTGGTTTCAACAACGGTGATCGAAGTCGGCGTCGATGTAGCGAATGCTAATTTGATGATTATCGAACATGCCGAGCGTTTTGGCTTATCGCAGTTGCATCAATTGCGTGGTCGCGTGGGCCGTGGCGAATACAAATCTTTCTGTGTGATGATTATGGGCTATGCCGTCAGCGAAGAAACCAGAGATCGCGTGACGTTCATGGAAAAAACCAACGATGGTTTTAAGATTGCCGAATACGACTTAGAAATTCGTGGCCCCGGTGAATTCATGGGAGCTAAACAATCAGGATTGCCAGGCTTTAAAATCGCTAATTTAGTACGCGATTTTGATCTGCTTAAAAAAGCTCGGGATGCTGCGTTTGAACTTTTAGAAAAAGATCCTAAATTAAAGCTTATGGAAAATAAGCTTATTCGCGAAGAGCTCTTAAAAAGCTATGGCCCGCAAGCCCTTGCTGGAGTGGGGTAATCCCCTCTAAGAGTGACGTTAAACGTCAGATCGTAAACAGACTAGTCGATTCATTGCGGTAGTTTTTACACTCCACAATATTCTTGTTCTTTTTTTAATCATTTCATTGATGACTAGTGTCAAAAGTGTTAGAACTACCAGACGTCATGAGTGGATTTTATTTTAACTCATGGCTGCGAAGGTGGTTCGATGACACAGTTTAAAGTTGGAGATCATGCAGTATACCCAGGTTACGGGGTAGGTCGCATCGACAAGATCGAAGTTAAAGAGATCTTGGGCTCAAAACATGAGTTCTTCTCGGTGATCATTTTAGAGACCGGCATGAAAGTCATGATTCCTGCAGCTAATATCAAATCAGTTGGTCTTAGAGCTCTTATTTCTAAAGATGAAGCCATCAAAGTGGTGGGTATCTTAAAAGACAAAAACGTAAAAGTTGATACTCAAACGTGGAATCGCCGTTACCGCGAATACACTGATAAAATCAATACAGGATCGGTTTTCGAGATCGCTGCTGTTTTACGTGATTTATACTTACTTAAAGTCGACAAAGAATTAAGCTTTGGCGAAAAGAAAATGTTAGAAAAAGCAAAAAGCTACTTACTAAAAGAGCTTAATTTAGCTGCTGACGTTAAAGACGTGATGAACCAAGATCAAGAAGTAAGAACTATCTTAGACTCTAAGTAGTAATCGTTTACTCGATATAAATTCTGAGCCAGAATAGAAAGCCTAAGACGAACATCTTAGGCTTTTTTCGTTTGGAGAGATACATGTCTGTTACCCTGAATCCTGGTTTTACTGAAGTTCGTACGCGTTTCGCGCCTAGCCCTACAGGCTATTTGCACGTGGGCGGCGCTCGTTCTGCTTTATTTAATTTATTATTCGCAAAACACAATAACGGTAAATTCATTTTACGTATCGAAGACACTGATCAAGCTCGTTCAACAGAAGAGTCTTTAAAAATGATGGTTCAAGATATGGTGTGGCTTGGTCTTAACTGGGATGAGGGTGTTGATCCTATCACATTAAAAGATATGGGCCCATGTGCTCCGTACCGCCAATCGCAACGCTTAGACATTTATAAAAAGGTCGCAGACGAATTAATTGCTACAGGCAAGGCCTACTACTGCTTTATGACTGATGAAGAGCTAGAGGCTGAACGTGCGCGCGTAAAAGCGATTAATATGAATGCGCATGTCGAATCACCTTATGAAACTTGGACACTTGATCAAGCTAAAGCTGAACTTGCCACGGGTAAGACAGCGGTTGTGCGTTTTAGAACAAAACATTTACGTAAAGATTATTTATTACCAGATTTAATTCGAGGTGAAGTTCGCTTTCCATCAGATATGGTCGGAGATTTCGTATTACTTCGTTCAGATGGTATGCCGGTTTATAACTTCTGTTGTGTGGTTGATGATTATCAAATGAAGATCTCGCACGTGTTACGTGCTGAAGAGCATTTACCAAATACATTACGCCAATTAATGATCTATGAAGCGATGGCTTGGCCAACGCCTCAATTTGGTCATATTTCTTTAGTGTTAGATGACGATCGTCAAAAACTTTCTAAACGTAAAGGCGCAGTTGCGTGTGATCAGTTTATGAAAGATGGCTATTTGCCAGAAGCTTTAAATAATTTTATGGCTTTACTTGGTTGGTCACACCCTGAAGGTAAAGAAGTTTTCTCGATGGATGAGATGATTAAACTATTTACGCTTGATCGCGTGAATGCTTCAGGTGCGGTGTTTGACCGTGTGAAATTAAAATGGATGAACTCACAATACTTACGTGCGCAAGATAACCAAACGATCTGGAAACAAGTAAATCCATTTTTGGTCGCAGCGGGTATTCAATTACCAAAAGATTCATCGTCAGTTGAATGGCAAATGAAATCAGTTGAGACGTTTAAGTCTAAATTAGAAATTTTAGCTGACGCTGTGGCGTTGTATCAGTCATTAGATGATTCTAAATTTGAAATCAGTGATGAAAGCAATGAAGCCCTTGGTTGGGAACCGACGAAAAACGTATTAACAGTTTGGAAAACGCAAATCGAAAATCATGCGGCAGATACTTTTTCTGAAGCTGATTTCGTAGCGATTGAAAATGCTGTTAAGACGGGGGCAAATGTAAAAGGTAAAAATCTATTCATGCCAATTCGTGTGGCCGTCATCGGGAAACCTCACGGAACAGAAGTGAAATTATTAGTGCCGTTGATGAGCAAACAAAGTTTACTTGCGCGCGTAAATAAAGTTTTAGCTAAACTAGGATAATTATGTTGAAGATTTATAGTACACTTACAAAAAAGACTGAAGAATTTAAACCGATGAAGCCGGGGCATGTAAGTATCTATGTCTGCGGACCAACGGTTTATTCGTATTTACATGTGGGAAATTTTCGTGGACCTGTGTTTTTTAACTTTGTTAGAAATTGGTTTGAATATTTAGGTTATAAAGTTGATTACGCTTTAAACTTCACTGATGTTGACGATAAAATTATCGATCGCGCGACAGAAGAAGGAAAGTCTGCCAAAGAAATTTCTGAACACTACATTAAAGAATATAAAAAAGATTTTTCTGATTTAGGACTTCGTGCACATGATCATAACCCTAAAGTATCTGAGTACATGCCACAGATTATCGAATTTATCGGTAAGCTGATTGAAAATGACAAAGCTTATGCCTTAAACGGTGACGTGAATTACGCTGTTGATAAATTTGCAAATTACGGACAGTTGTCGGGCCGTAAACTTGAAGATATGCAAGTGGGTGTACGTATTGAAGCTAATGATAAAAAAAATCATCCCTTAGACTTTGCTTTATGGAAGTCTAAAAAACCGAATGAGACCTTACAGGGCTCAAGTTGGCCATCACCTTGGGGTGAAGGTCGTCCAGGTTGGCACATCGAGTGTTCAGCGATGGTGCATGGTTTATACGGAGATCAAATCGACATTCACGGTGGTGGATTAGATTTAGTGTTTCCGCATCATGAAAATGAAATCGCACAATCTGAAGGTTGCACGGGTAAGCATTACGTTAATTATTGGATGCACTGGAATTTATTAAATTTTGGTGGCAGTAAGATGTCTAAGTCATTAGGCAATATCATTAATATGCGCACGTTCTTAGAAGAGCATCACCCAGAAATTTATAAATGGATGATGTTATCAAGCCATTACAGAAGTGTTGGTGAATTCAGTGATGCAACTATTGATCTCGCTGTATCAGGTCTTGCACGTGTGTATTCGGCGTTAGCTTTAGCCGATAGTTTTATTAATGATGAAGCGCAAGAAGATGCGAAATACCAAGTTGAGCTTGATGCCGCTTGGGAGAAAATTATTGAACATATCAACGATGATTTCTCAACGCCGCAGGCTTTTGCTGTGATGTTTGATCAAATTCGTAAGTTTAACGGCCAGTTTAAACGTGGGGCAAAAACAAATGCCACTCTTTCTGGGCGCGCTCAGCAATTCAAATCGTTTGTTATGCAATTTGGTAAGTTGTTAGCGTTATTTCAAATGCCTGCCGAAAAATTCTTACGTGCTTTAGATCAAAAGTTATTAACTAAAGCAGGCATTGATGAACATGATGTTGAATCTCTGGTACTGGCGCGCTCGTTAGCTCGTCAAACAAAAGATTATGCAAAATCAGATGAAATCCGCGCTAAATTGACCCAAATGAACATTTTAGTCAGTGACACTCCAGATGGCAGCTTCTGGGAAGTGAATAAATAATTTAGTTTTTTGGAGCAAGGTCATCAAAGACATGCTCTATTTCTTTATTTTCATTAATGATCCAGATATCTAAATCTGGATCAGAATCTAAATTCGTTGCCGTAATTACTTCAAAGCCATTATTACTAGAATACGTTTATTTCTTGAAGTCATGACTTAGCTTATATTTGCAGTGACGGATTGGCTAGCGCATAAAGTGGCATTTTGATTTGCTTTAGTTTTTTTGCAAACTATAATTATAAATTAACTTAGAGGTTAATTTTGTGAGCAGTACTGGAAAAGACAAATTAAATACTAAAGGTACATCAGCCAAGAAAAGTCCTTTTAAAAAGAACTTCAAATTGGTTTCTCCGTTTCAACCCGCAGGTGATCAGCCGAAAGCGATTGAAACGATCGTTTCTAATTTTAAAAATGGTGTAAAACACCAAACCCTTTTAGGGGTTACCGGTTCGGGTAAGACTTTTACCATGGCGCACACGATTGCGCAGTTGAATCAGCCAGCTTTAATCTTGGCTCCGAATAAAACCTTAGCTGCACAGTTGTATTCAGAAATGAAAGAACTTTTTCCCGAAAATGCGGTGGAGTACTTTGTCTCGTATTACGATTACTATCAGCCCGAGGCTTATGTGCCTTCATCAGACACCTTTATTGAAAAAGATTCGGCCATCAATGAACAGATCGATCGTATGCGCCACAGTGCCACGCGTTCGCTGTTTGATCGTCGTGATGTGATTATTGTATCGAGTGTGTCGTGCATTTACGGTTTAGGTTCGCCCGAGGCCTATGAAGGCATGATGGTTCATGTTGTTGTTGAACAAAAACTTAAACGTGATGATTTATTGCGTGAATTGATTCGCATTCAGTATTCGCGCAATAACGTGGATTTTTCGCGCGGAACTATTCGGGTTCGTGGCGATATCGTTGAAGTTTTTCCTCCCTATGAAGAAGAACGAGTTGTTCGTATTGAATTCTTCGGAGACTTTGTCGAAAAAATTTCTTGGATTGATCCCTTAACTGGCGAAGTGTTTGAAGAGATGGATCAAATTGGAATTTATCCCGGATCGCATTACGCCACAGGTGATGGCTCGTTAAAAAAAGCGATTGTGACCATTCAAGAAGAGCTCGGACAAAGGCTTAATGAATTAAAAGCGAATATTAAATTTTTAGAAGCCCAGCGCTTAGAACAGCGTACCTATTACGATATTGAAATGATGGAGCAAATTGGTTTTTGTTCGGGTATTGAAAATTACTCAAGACATATGACAGGGCGCGGGCCTGGCGAGCCGCCTCCAACTTTAATTGAATATTTTCCGAAAGAATTCATCACTATTATTGATGAGTCGCATATCACGGTTCCTCAAATCGGGGGAATGTATCGTGGTGACAGAGCTCGTAAGACGACATTAGTTGAGCATGGTTTTCGTTTGCCTTCGGCTTTAGATAATAGACCGTTAAACTTTCAAGAATTTGAAAAGCTGATGGATAAAGTCGTGTATGTCTCGGCAACGCCTGCAGCTTATGAATTAGAAAAATCTGAAGGTCTGATCATTGAACAAATTATTCGTCCGACAGGATTGATTGATCCGCCGATTGAAATTCGTCCGGTGAAAACTCAAATTGATGATTTGCTTAAAGAGATTCGTGTTCGTATCGCCAAAAATGAGCGCGTGTTGATTACGACATTAACTAAACGCTCTTCAGAAGATTTAACTGAGTATTATGAATCTCTGGGTATTAAAATTAAATATTTACATAGCGAGATTGAAACTTTAGAGCGCACTGAAATTATTCGTGATTTACGTTTAGGCGTATTTGATGTGCTTGTCGGTATCAACTTACTGCGTGAGGGTTTAGATATTCCAGAAGTATCGCTTGTGGGAATCACCGATGCAGATAAAGAGGGTTTTTTACGTTCTGAAAGATCACTGATTCAAACGATTGGCCGCGCGGCTCGTAATGCCAACGGGCAAGTGATCTTGTATGCAGATCGTGAAACTGATTCGATGAAAAAAGCCATCGCCGAAACCTATCGTCGCCGCGGCATTCAAGATGCTTACAACAAAGAGCATGGTATTACGCCAACCACGATTAAGAAAAGAATCAAAGAAGGCTTGGGCGATTTGTTTGATGGCTCGGTGAGTGCGTACAAACTTAAAGGCGAAAAAGATAAAACCGCTGAAAAAATGGCAAAGTTTTCGACTAAGCCCAATAAAATTCAAGACGAGATTAAAAAATTAAAAGATAAAATGAAAAAACTTTCAGCAGAACTTGAATTTGAAGAAGCCGCAAAAGTGCGTGACGAAATTAAACGTTTACAAATTTTAGAGTTGCAAGTGCGTGATGCTCATCTAGGTCAGTCGGGTGATGATAAATAATGAGTAAGTTTGAAGAAGGCCTTTTAAAAATTGAAGCACTCAAAGTTCTGGTGAAGGAATTTCCGACCCAGTCTGGTGTGTATTTGATGAAGGCTGTAAGCGCTGATCCCAACGTAGATAAAATTATTTACGTCGGTAAAGCTAAAAATCTTCGTAACCGTGTTAAAAGTTATCTCACAAATTCATCTGATCATTCGGCAAAAACTAAGGCGTTAGTTCATAATATTGAAAAGATCGATTACATCTTAACAAAGACTGAAGTCGAAGCCTTTTTACTTGAAGCTTCGCTTATAAAAAAACATCGTCCTAAATATAACATTCGTCTTAAAGATGATAAATCATACCCGTATATTAAACTTTCTTGGGCAGATGATTATCCAAGGCTTTATTTAGCCCGCAAAGTTCACAAAGATGGTGCCATGTATTTTGGTCCATTTACCTCGGGTGGAGCGGTGTTTGGCACAATCAGGTTTTTAAATCGTGTTTTTAAAATTCGTGATTGCACGGATCATATGTTTCGTTCGCGAACTCGCCCGTGTATGACTTATCAGATTGGCCGTTGCACAGCGCCGTGTGTGAAATACATCACTAAAGATGATTACCGTGATGAAGTTGTTGGCGCTAAAGACTTTTTAAAAGGTCGCAGTAAAAAAGTTATTAAAGATATCGAAGTGCGTATGATGGCCGCAGCTGATGAAGAAAAATTTGAAGTCGCCGCTAAACTGCGTGATTCAATGTGGTCAGTTAAAAATATTCTTGAAAAACAAGCCGTGATCAATGATTCATCTGAAACAGATCAAGATGTTGTGACCTTTCATGGTGATCATCGTGGGGTGGTTGTTGAAACGCTTCACGTGCGTTCAGGTCGCGTGATCGGGGCAAGGCCGCATTATCTTGGCGGATTAGATATCACATCGCCTGACGAGTCTGTGCTTGAATGGTTTACTTCGTTTTTAAATCAGTATTACGAAGATAATTTTATTCCGGATGAAGTTTTAACGTCGATGGATCTGGGCGGGGATTTAAATAAATTGTTGCATGATGTGTTACTTACACGTTCAGGTAAAGATGTGATAGTTCGCTTTGGCCATGATCCAAATTCGCAAAAATTAATTGAAATGGCTGATCAGAATGCAAAAGCGCATTTTGAAAAACTAGTTTCTAAAGAAGAAGAAAAACTAAAAGGCCTCAACGAAATTAAATCTAAACTTCACTTAGCTAGAATTCCAAATCGTATTGAGTGTTTTGATATTTCTCACTTCCAAGGTGTTGAAACCGTGGCCAGCCAAGTGGTTTTTGAAGAGGGCCGCCCAAGTAAAGATCATTACCGCAGATACATTATTAAAACTGTTGAAGGTATTGATGACTTTAAATCAATGTATGAAGTTTTAGCGCGCCGATTTAAACACACAGAGTATGAAGACCCCGATTTATTAGTTGTCGATGGTGGTAAGGGGCAACTTTCGCAAGCCGTTCGTATTTTGCAAGAGCTGGGTAAAACGAATATTCCTGTTGTGGGTTTAGCCAAAGCCCGTACACTGGCTGATTTTAAAGCTGAAGAAGTTGAATCAACTGAAGAAAGATTTTTTCTACCAGGGCGAGCTAATCCTGTGACGTTTAAATCAAATTCTGAAGCCTTACATATTTTAACAGGCATTCGTGATGAGGCCCATCGCTTTGCCATCACATTTCACCGTAAACGTCGTGAAGAGCGAAGTCTATCGAGCGAGCTTGATGCTATTTCTGGCTTAGGTGAAAAGCGTAAGATGATTTTACTGAAAGCGTTTCCGCATGTTGAAGCGATTAAAGAATCAGATGTCGAAACGATTGCAGCACTTAAAACTTTTAATCGCGTTTTAGCTGAACGTATTTTAATTCACTTAAACGCCGAAGAGTCAGACCTTGACGGTGCTGACTCTCAGGATGATGAAATTGTAAGTGAGGATTAGTTCTTAGATCGATCTAGGGTTGCAAAGGCTTGACTGCATTAAAGCTCTTTTAATTACAGACCACTTTTTTGAAGCCCCTGAAGGGCGTAAAACATCCCAGTAAGATAGACTTGAAAATAATTCGCCTTTGCGGTTTTCAAACTGTTTATCTAACATACCTAATGTACATTTACTTGCTGCAACTGGTTTGCCCGCATCACCTTTTTGGCACATACCTTTATCGCCATCATAATCTTGTTCGTGATTGCGATGTAATTGGTAATATCCGTAAGCTGTTCCGTTGGGTCCTGTAGCCGATGCTGTGCGATTGCAGCTACTTTCAAAGTGCGACATGGCTGTTAAGATAAAAACCCATACGATTGATTTTTCTTTTTCAGTCATGTTGCCGTAGCGAGGGCAGTATTTTGACTTTACCGAACCACCAACAACTAAGTTACCTAATTTCTCTTTGTTATCTAAAAAGATTTGCGAAAGGACTTTGCCCACATCTCCTGAGATCATTTTGCCATCCATCAGGGCCACGCATCTATCATCAACTTCAGTTGTTGATAGTTTGTAAGCAACGTCGCTAGATAATTGATCGTAGTTCACCGCTTGAGCGAATTCTTCTAAATATGTCGGCATTAATATGTCTGTGTATTTATCGTACTCAGCTGCAGACAATGCGTGAGCGCTTACGGATAGAATCAATGCGCTGGCTAATAAAAGAGATTGTAGTTTCATAGGGGGAACTCCTTATCGTTTATAGAAATCTACAGATAGCTGCTTAAATTAAATAGATGTTATGATTTTTGACTCTGAAAAAAAATCCTGTCAAAAAAGTTGACGGTTTAGGCTCTTATAGAGGCTTTGGCTGATATATTTGAATTGAGTGCCGAAAAGAGTCTTTGAAAAAATGACAATTGCGTTTTATACCTTACCCCTGTGGTGCAAGATTATATCAAATATTTAAAAAATGTCTTAGGTGTAAGCCAGATTCTTAGAGATGAATCAGCACCTGCTTCTGTGGCAACAGCGACTGTAAGTGCCCACACAATTTCAGTTTGGGTTGAGAACTACGGTCAATTTTCAGAAGCTGATCATACACTTTTAAATAATATGTTAGCGGCTATGAAAATTCCGGCAGGGGATATGGTTGTTTTTGATTTAGCACAGAAAAACTTAGAGGCATCGCCGCTTCATTTCGACTTAGTGATGAATCCTGATCTTTCAGGTACGCAAACACATTCTCCGCAAGCGATTCATTTAAATAAAAATCTTAAAAGCACTGTCTGGGCGTTTCTTCAGACAATCATGCAGCAGTACAAAACCCTTTCTTAAGCGCCCCTAGACTAGACACAAGACCAACTCTTAGGCCTTAAGGCTATAATTTCCTAGTCGTTTAGACAGAGTCTCGATCAAATAGGTCATGGTTTGGGTTCGCTCTTATTTTATTGTTACACTCGCGGCCGCGTTGTTAGCAGCCACTAATGCTCGTGCGCAGCCAGCCTCAGTGGTTCAAGAAAACGAATACGCAAAGGTTCGCGTACGTATCGAAAAAGATCTTACTCAATATCCTAAAAATTTAACGGCGCGCTTTGGTTCATACACGCGCCACTATGAAGTGATCATTAAAGATAATAATAAGTATGATGTGGTTGAGGTCGTGCCGCTTAAACATTACTTGGCCGGTGTGGTTTCGAAAGAGATGCCGTTAGCTTGGCCGCTTGAAGCGTTAAAAGCTCAGGCTGTAGTTGCACGTTCATATTTATTTTCGCGCATGAATGAACGTCGTGAAAAAATATTTCACGTTGATGCAGATCAAATGGATCAAGTTTTTGAATGGACTAATTCTACAAAAGCCTATCAAGTTGTAAATGCCACTGAAGATATCGTGCTATCAGCGAATAAAAAAATCGTAAAAACTTTTTACCACTCTGACTGCGGCGGGCAAACGTTGCCAGCTGATAAGGTTTGGGAAGGCGCCGTTGATTTAGGAACGACGCAAGACCCTTGGTGTCAGGCGCGTTTCAGTAACCAGTGGAGTTTTTCAGTTCCTGCCAGTGAGTTTCAAAACAAAGATGTATTTGAAATGGGTTATTTTAAAAATAAAATTATTCGTTTTGACGAATGGGGAATTCAAAAGCTTCGACAGCTGTTCGGCTATTCAAAAATTCGCTCTTCACCAGAAAAAATTGAAGTGAGTGATGGCTCTGTAACCTTTAGTGGACGCGGCTTTGGACACGGTGTTGGATTATGTCAGTGGGGCAGTTTATATATGGCTAAAAAGGGCCGAACTTACATGGATATTTTGACGCATTACTATCCGAAAGCTGAAATTCTAAAAATTCAATCATTGTTAGTTAAAAATTACTTAACAAATAACGAAAATCCAAAGACGATATTAAACAAGACAGACATGAAGTCTAAAGTTACATTCAACAATTAGGAAATGGAGTTCCAAATGTTAGAATCAATCCTGGCGCTATTTTTAATGCAAGCCCCAGCAGCGAATAACTACGATAATGCCGTTAATAAACTTAACGAGATCGCAGCAAGCAACCCCGCGCAAGCCCAAGTGATCACTATCGGAACGAACGATCAAGGAACTCCCATCAAAGCTTTAAAAGTTGGAAACGGTGAGACAGCTTCATTGGTTGTAGCCACTCACCATGGTAACGAATACGGATCAACAGCCGTAGCCTTAGGTTTTGCAGCCAGCATCGCAGCGAATCCTATTCAAGGACAAACAGTTTACATTGTTCCGGTTTTAAATGTGACAGGTTACAACCGCAATAGTCGTTACGAAAATAACTTAGAAACTTCAATTGATGCGAATCGCGATTATCCAAGTCCATGTAAGACAGATAAAGCGTATCGTTTAAAATCAACAAACGCGCTGGCTACATTTATTGATGAAAAAAATATTCAAATCTCGGCAACACTTCACACTTACTGGCCAGCTGTCGTTTACCCTTGGGGTATTTCAACAACTGATTTAACAACGCCGTATGAAGACACTTATAAAAAGTTAGTGGCTGATGCGACAAAAGAAAGTAATTACCAAACAGGCAATAACACACAAGTGTTGTATCCCGCTGACGGAACTTTCGAAGATTATACTTACTGGAAACACGGTATTTGGTCTTTATTATTTGAATTAGGCTTTTCACACAGCCCAGATAACACAGCGATTAAAAATATGGTGGACGTAAATACCCCAGGTTTGCGTCGTTTCTTAGAAAATGCCCCTAAAAAACGCGTAGCTCTGCATGATTTTTCTGGACGCTGTGATTCACGCGCTCCCAAAAGAGTATTCTTAGAGTAATCTTACTCTTATGAACAACAAAATTATCTTAATTACCGGTGTAAGCAGTGGAATAGGTTTTGCCACTGCTGATTTTTATCTGCAACAAGGCTGTAAGGTCATCGGTCTGTATCACCGCGAAAAAGATGGTGATTTTTTTCGCGAAAAATACGCGCAAAATTTTATAGGTCTACAAATCGATGTGACTGACTTTACGAAAGTAGATCAGATTCCTGAAATTTTAAAAAAGCACGGTATCAATCATGTCGATGGCTTAGTGAATAATGCTGGTGTGGCCTTAGCAGGGCCGCTTGAGTATCAAAAGTTTTCTGAAATACAAAGCATGTTGCAGGTGAATGTTGTTGCCGTGATTAAGATGACACAAGTGATATTGCCGTTATTAAAAAAAGCCGAGCAGGGTCGCATCGTGAATATTTCTTCGGTTTCAGGTAAAAATGGCACTCCCTTTTTAGGTGTATACTGCGCCAGTAAACACGCGATCGAAGGTTTTTCTGAAACTCTTCGTCGAGAACTTAATTTATATGGAATGAAAGTTTCAATAGTGGGCCCGGGTTCAGTGAACACGCCGATTTGGAACAAGGGTATTAATGTCGTAGCCAACGCTTTTGATTCAACTGAATACAAAAATTCATTCGCTAAATTTATTGCGTTTGTGAATGCTGAAATTGAGCATGCTTTGCCTGTAGAAATCGTGGTTCAAGATATTCATCATGCGCTTACAAATGCGAAGCCCAAATTTAGATATGCTCCGGTGCCTCGAAAATTTCAAAATTGGTATTTGCCAAAATTATTTCCGTTAAAAATTTATGACTACCTGATGTGTAAAACATTGGGATTAAATAAAAACCTGACTAAAAATATTTAAACTATCTCGTATTGGTAGGGTTTTAGCATACACCTAGACCAAGAACTGGACCCCGGTCCAGTAAATTACTGCGTCATCGCTGACGATAGGTAATTTGCGAGGAAGCTCAATGAGTACGTCAAAGAAACAAATTTCAATTGCAAAGGACACTGTTTTATTTAAACAGGGTGAAGCTGGCGATTGTGCATATGTTGTCGAAAGCGGAAGAGTGCTCGTCTATCTAGAAATCGATCAAAAAGTGGTTCCTATCGCCCAAATTAAAAAGGGTGAGATCTTTGGTGAGATGTCATTAATTGATTCTTTACCACGTTCAGCTTCGGTTAAAGCCACAGAAGACACAGTTCTTAATGTTGTCACAAAAGATCAATTAATCGAAAGATTTCATGGGTCTGATCAATTAGTTCAATTATTATTAAAAGTGATGATGAATCGTGTACGTAAAAACAATTCATCACTGAGTCAAGCTAGCCAAGGTTTAGAAGACATGGCAGGGCATGACGATGCGATGTTAGATGGTTTTGAAAATTTAAAATTTGAAAATCGCTTGCAAGAAGCTTTAAATAATCAAGAATTTGAAATGTTCTATCAACCGATCATTAATATGCAAAATAGTATGATTGTAGGTTGTGAAGCTTTAATTCGCTGGAAAGATCCAGTGATTGGTTATATTCAGCCCGATAAATTTATCGATTTCTTAGAAAATTCATCATTAATGGTCTCTGTTGGGCAGTGGATTTTCGAACGTTGCTTTCAAGATTTTCAAAAAATTAAAACAGTTTTCGGTGATGATTTTATTATGAGTATCAACGTGAGCGGACGTCAGTTTGCTCATCCTGATTTTTTAATTGATCTAGAAAAATTAACTTGGAAACACAAAGTAGCCCCTAAGAATATTAAATTAGAAGTTACTGAGCGAGTCATGATGAACGGTGTCGTGGCGATCGAAATTTTAGACCAATGTAAAAACAAAGGTTTTCATATTTCAATCGATGATTTTGGTACGGGATATTCAAGTTTACAATATTTATCACAAATGCCAGTCAGTTATCTAAAAATTGATAAGTCATTTGTATCAAAAATTAACGCTGATCCAAAAACTTTGGCTGTTGTGAAGTCTATGGTCTTCATGGCGCAAGCTTTAGGTATGGATATTATTGCTGAAGGCGTTGAAACAATTGATGAACGTGAAGCTTTATTGCAGTTAGGTGCGTACTTTGCTCAGGGTTGGTTATATTCAAAAGCACTTCCTATGGATTTGTTCATGAAATTACCAATGCAAATCGTTAAAGAAAAAATCGCTGGTTAGTTAAAAATAATCACACAATCTAGACCTTGTTCGCGCCCCGAAATCCTTAATAAATTCAAGGATTTTGCCGATAAATTGCTATGCGCGCTATACATTTTCTCGTCACATTTTCACTGATTTTTAATTCTCATTTTTCTTTCGCTGCTGAAACAGTTGGTGGTGGAAAATCTTCGACATCAGCGAACACTAAAAAATCTGCTTCAACATATGCGCAACCTTCAGTTCAATTAAAAAAAGGAACTTGTCCGACACCACTTAAAGAATCTGTTCTTGATGATTACAAAGATAAATCAACGTTAATGGTTTTTAAATTTAATTCAGAAGCAAAAACTTGTAACACATCCGTATCAGCTTACCAAAATTACATGAGTGGTAAAGGTGTACAAACAAGCTACCAAACTCCGGATGCGTTGAGTGCAGAATTAAGCAAACAATTTGCAACAACGATTTCACCAAACATGTCGCGCACACTAGATGGTTGTAATTCGTCTCCTGATCTTACACCTGAACAAGCAAAAGTTGCGCAAACTCGTTTTTATGCTGCGGCAACACGTGTTGAGAAATTTAATAAATCAGCTGTTGATGAATTAGCATTTATCGATTCGATCACCGAAGGCTCTGCCGTTTTAGAAGGTGTTGAGTGTACACCACTTATGCCAGATCTAAAAAAGAATTGTGAAAACTTACGTGCTGAAGGCAGTAAGTGTAAGGGTGAAACAGCTCAACGTTTTGAAGAGCAAGTTCAAAAGACAATGGATAACATTGCTAAAATCGAAGCGCTTAAAGACGCTAAAGACAAATGCGAAATGGCTTCGATGGTTAAATGCGCGGGTGGCACACAAGATTGCCCAATGCGTGGTGGTTTTACAAAGACATCAAAATTAGCTGCAGAAAAAAAATGTGAAAACATTGGTAAAGCTATTGAAATTTTAAAAGATGAAGTTCCATGGATTCGTGGCGAAATTTTTGATAAAATCGCGCGTGAAAAAGCTAAACCTAGATCTTTAGTTAGGAATTATTTAAGTCGCGATAAAATTAAAGAAGGTATGCGCGATCAGTTAAAAGCTAATCGCACGGCTCTAGCGACAGCTTACAAAGATAACTTACAAAATTTTAGATGTTTAATTTACGACACGAGCGATAAAGGCGAAAAATGTGATTTTGCTAAAGTAAGAACTGAATTAGCTAAACTTGATTCGCCAACAGTTCCGCAATTGCAAGATCGTCGTGCAAACATGGAATTTAAAACTTACTTCGATGCTGAAAGCTGTTTATTAGATCGCGGCGAAGATCGCGCAAGCACAAAAACGATTGTTGATAATTCAGCCGTTGATGCAGGTTTAACAATAGTTACAGCTGGTTTAGGTTCAGTCGCTGTTGGTGCAAAAGTCATCGGTGGTTTAAGTAAAACTGCGATTGCGGCTCGTCGCGGAGCCTTTGCTGGATCAGTCGCTGTTGATGCTTACTTTGCTCAAGGCAGTTCGCGTGAAGCTTTTAAATCATGTACACAAAAAACGACATCCGTTTTAGATAGCTTATCAGTTCAACAAAAACAAAAAAACATGGTCTGCGATAATGCTAAATCACAAGTTAGCGTTGCCCGTGAAACAAATAGTTCATGTATGGTCGATACATTACTCGCGGGAGCTGATTTATTGCCATTCATGGGGGCCGCGGCACCATTGTTGGCGCGGAGTTTAAAATCAGTAGCACCAGTAGCTGCTCCTGAAGCAAAAGCTGCAGCAGAGGCTATCGCCAGTGGTGCAAAAGCTGATGCGAAAGTAGTTGCTAAGGTAGAAAAAGCAGAAAAAGTAGCTGCTGTCGAAAAACCAAAAGTAAAAGAAAATGTAGCTGCAAAAGTAGTAGAAAAACCTGTAGCAAAAATAAAAGCAAAAATAAGTGAAGGTCCAGTTTCTGCTGATGATACTAAACCCAAAGCAACTGAAGAAATCCCTACGTTATCTGCAGATAAATCATCGGATTCACCGAAAACTGAAACGATTGAGCCTGTTGTTGTAACGGCTAAAAGAATTGGTGCTGAAGAGACCTCAACAGCAGCTCATGAATTAGAGGCGGCAAAGCCAAGCTCTAATTTAACTACGGCACAAAATGATTTAATGAAGACGTTTACTTCGCCAACTAAAAATGCGAAAAAAGAGACTGCTGAAGTTGCGACGAATCACTCTTTAACTAATAAATTAAATACAGAGCAAATGAGTACAGGTGTATCAGGTAAACCAGCTCAATTGCAAATTGATGGTGAAGTCGTTAAAGGAAATGCCGTTGCGGTTCATGACACTGCAAATGGAAAAATGGTTGAAGTCGCATACCAAAATCCTAACGGAAGTATGTCTTCTCGTAAAATTTTAGCGCAAGAATTTTTTCAAACAAATCCTAAAATTAAAGAGCAGCTTGATAATCAGTTTTATTCACTGCTGAGCGGCGGCCGAAAAATGGGTTCTGATCGTGCACCGCAAACAACAGTGGCGACTCAAACTTTTGAAGCGGCTCCAAAATCAGCAGCACTTGATATGCGTAGTGGTAACAGCACGAACAGTGCGATGGCCGTAGCTGCAGCTCCGAGTCGTCAGGCAGATGCTATACAAGCTCCGATTTACCAAGCAGCTGCTGTTCAGCGTAATCAAGTTGTAAACATTCAACCCGAGGCGCAAAACTTTGGAAGTGCTGGCCCAGTGGCCAGTGTAGAGCGCAGTTCAAGTCGTGCGCCAGCATCGCAAGGTTATGCAACGCCGCAGGCTCAATCGAGTCAATTAGCTGAAGATGAATTAGTTCAAGCCTTAAATAGAAGTAATGTAGGTGCTGCGGCACCAGCAGTGACTTTTGGTAAGGTTAAAGCTGACCCAGTTTCAGTATTTAAAACAAGCAGTGCTGATGGTTCGCAAGCCCGAGCAAGTTCAAAAGTTGATAATACACCAACAACATATGTTGATAAAACGGATAATGTTCGTTTTGTCGAAGGTGAACAAATCAAAGTTTCTAATTTTGATGGTGGCAAAGACGCTGAATTTAAAGTCGTGCAAAAATTAGATAATGGCTTATTGCGTGTTAGCGATAGCAGCGGTAAAGAATTTGATTTACTTCGTGAAGAAGTTAAAACAGCCGAGCGCTTAAATTTAAATGCAGGCAATGCACCTTCAGCCGTGGCGGCTACTGGGTCTGCAAAGATAAAAACTTGGACTAATGAAATCGTTGAGCAAGTTAAAGTCAAAGATGAATTTATTCGCCCAGGCGACAAAGTGAATGTTAAAAACTTTGAAGGTGGTTCAGACCTGAATGCCAATGTTGTTAGAAAAAACACTGATGGCACCGTTCGTGTTAAAGACGAAGCCGGTAAAGAATTTGATCTTGTTAAAACTGAAGTTAAAGACGCTGAATTTACACGTGGTTTAACGGCCGAAGTTAAACAAAATTTAGAAATCGGTGATGAAGTTGGACGTATTAAGGCTGCAGAGGGGTATTTACAAAAACCTTTAACCGAAGCTCAACAACAAGCCGTTCTTAAATCACATAAAATTGCCGAAGAAAAAGATATCTTTGCATTAAGTAAAACAGATTTAAGACAAAAAACAAAAGTTTTACGTGATGCAGGTTTAAGTGAAGATGAAGCCAGTCTTTTATTACGTAAAGGTGTTACAGGCAGTACAGGCATAGACAATGTACGTATTGTTTCTGAGCAACCTAGGGGCGCAAACCCTATGATTAATGTGCCTGTCGTTGGCAAAGATGTTTCTTATCCAGGTAAAGTGATCAGTGGGCCCAATGCCAAAGGTCAATTTGAGGTTGAAATATTTCCACCAGGAAAACCTGCGACAGTAGTTCGCATAGATGGTACTGAACTTAAAAAAGCAAATACGCCACAAGCTTTACGCCAAGCTCAAATTCGTGAAGCTAGACGCTCTAGTTTTGCAGATCGTTCATCAGCAGAGCTTGAACAAATTTTAGATGATAGCCTTCGCCAATCTGAATTACATGGGGGCCGCGATAAAAAGATTGATATCGAAGGGCAACGGGCTCTTGAAGAATTAGCTAAACGTCAAAATAAAGACGTGAATGCCCTTTATGAAGAAGCCAAGCTTGCGCGTAAATCTACGCCTGATGCTTTCGCGGCTCAAAAGGCGGCTATAAAAACTGAAGATGGAATATCGCAAGCAGATGCTTTTAATTCATCGCAGGCCGGTGGCGCTCGCAATGAGTTAGATTATTTAGCTGAACGCGATGGTTTAAAAGGAACTCGTCTTAATTCAAAACAACGCGAAAACATCGCGCGTGAATTAGGCGTGACTGATGATAATAGAATTGCAGGTATGGATTATCAAGCCGTAGCTGCGCGCAAAGAAACACGCGAATTATTTGAAAAAGTATTTCCGGGTAAAAAAGAATTTGATCCTGAAATGTTACGTCAAAGTATGAGCTTTAATCCACGTGGTGGATATATCGGTAATGCTGAATTTGCTAATGCTGAAAAATTTGTTGAAGCCGCTAAAAAAGCTGATCTCAGTGGAGCTAAACTTTCATTAGCTGAGCGTCGTTTATTAAATAAATACACTGATCGTGCGCCACTCTATGCACGTCAAAGTAATCCTGATGTGGCTTTATTGCCGCGTCAAAATGTTGAAGTGAATACTTCAGCCAAAACATATATCTCTGAATTTAATGCTCCCAAAGAAAAAGTGATCGACCCTATTGAAGTAGCAGGTGATGCTAGAAATAAATTAGATTATTTAGCCCAACAAGATCGTTTAAACGGTTCACGTTTCAATGAGCGGCAACGCCAAAGTGCCGCGCGCGAGCTTGGAATATACAGCGAAGATAAAACAGCAGCTCTTGATTATGGCACTGTCGCCACAAAAAAAGAAGCCAGTGAATTGTTTGAAAAAATATTTCCGGGCCAAAAAGAATTTGATCCTGAAATGTTACGTCAAAGTATGAGCTTTAATCCACGTGGTGGATATATCGGCAATGCAGAATTTGCAAATGCTGAAAAGTTTGTGAATGCGGTTAAAAAAGCTGAGGTTGATGGTTCGACATTGTCATTATCAGAGCGTCGTATATTAAATAAATTTACAGATCGTGCTCCGTTATATGCACGTCAAGTTAACCCTGAAACTGCCACAATTACTCGTCAAAGTTTAGAAGCTGTTGTGCCTCCGCGTATTACGAACACTAAAGTTTCTACTTTTGCGGCGCGTGGTGATGAAGTTGTAGCGCAAGTTAATATTAAACCAGAAGTGGCTCGTGCTGGAGATCAGGTTTTAGTTAAAGATTTTAAAGCCGTTGAGGGTGCAACACCAACGGATTTAAATGCTAAGTTTGTTAGAAAAAATTCTGACGGCACAATTCGTGTTAAAGATTCAGACGGAAAAGAATTTAATTTAGATGCGCAAGCCACAGCAGATTCAAAATATTATCGTGGTTTAACAGCCGAATTAAAAGTTAACGGAAGCTTAGATAACCCAGCTCGTGTAAAAGCCGCTGAAGAGTATGTTAAACGTCCGTTATCAGACGTTCAGAAAAAAGCCGTCATCAGTTCACACAATGTGGGCGGTGAAGGTCGTGGGTATTTTGATTACACGGCTAAAGAATTAAAAGAAAAGACGCAGATTCTACGTAAATCAGGCTTTTCAAATACTGAAGCTACATTGTTAGTGCGCAAAGGAATCACAGGTAATAGCCCGATAGAAATTTCTAATTTAATCAAAGTTACACCAAGTGATGTTCGAGTAGGTGATCAAATTATTATTCGTGAGTTTAATGGCACGGGTGAATTAAAAGGCCAAATCGTTGGCCCTGCTAATAATGGTGGATTACTCGTGCGTGAAGCTAATGGTACAGAAACTATTCTGTATAAATCTGATATCGAAGATTTAGCAAATTCACAAATCACGCGTAATCCAAATTCGCGAATGATTGCTGCAGCTGAAGATCTTTCTTTAGAGCGCACTCCGATTGTTAAGGTTGCGCCTAAACAATCGGTTTCAATTGAACCCAAAGATCTGCGCGCAGGTGATAAGGTCATCATCAATAATTTTGATGGTACCGGAGAACTAGAAGGCGTTATTTTAGGGCCTAAGAAAACCGGTGGTTTTTTACTACGTGAAGTTAGCGGCCGCGAATTCACAGTTTACAAAACTGACTTAGAAGAAGTTGGCAATGCTAAAATCACGCGTACATCGGGTGAAAAAATTCCGAAGGCTAAAAATGAATCTGTGTTAGCTATTGATAATGCGCCAGATTCTGCGTTATTAGTTTCAAAAGATAAAAAAATGAATCCTGATATTGCCGTTCCATTAGGAAATGGCGAATTACGTCAAGGGCGCGTGATATCACAAGTTGAAGCTAAACCCGGCTTAGCTAAAGCCTATGTTGTTGAGTATATTGATGAAGTGGGTGTGACTAGCCAAGTGCATTTAACACAAGATGAATTGTTAGCAGCTAATACGGCTGAGGCTCTTAAAAAAGTTAAAGCCGATCGCGCGCGCAGTCTTCAATATCAAAGTAAATCAGATCAAGAATTACATCAAATGTTAGATGAAGGTAACCGCGCAGCCAAAGATGCCGTAGGCAAAGGCCGCTCAGTGGATAAACCTGATTTAAGTGCAGAAACACAATCAGCATTATCTGAATTAGCTCGTCGTAATGCAGTGACTTCAAATGCAGTTTTTGAAGCTTACCGTCGCGGTGGTGTTAAAGGTTTAGAAAATTTAGCTCAAGCACAAAAAGTTATTAAAGCAGCGCCATCAACGGCGGCTGTAATTCCTGACGTGCCAATAAAACCATTAGCCGAAGTTAAAACGGGCGACTTCGTCGTTGTTGCGGGTGTTGGTGATGTGATTAAATTACCAAAAGCCGTTGGCAAAGAGACGCAAGGCTTAGTGACATACCGTGAAAAAGTTAATGGCGAAGTGATTTACTCTGTCGCAGTTAAAGTGAGTGAACAAAAATACAGTGTTATCAAAATGACTGATCGTGAATTAGGTGATGTTAATCCTGAGCTCGTGGGTCTTAAAATTGAAAAAACTCGTGGCAAAGACATTCAAGCAACAATCGAAGAAGATTTTAAAAACAGTCGTAAAGTGAACGAATTAACAGATCTTCGTGAAAAATCACGCGAAAAAATTGAAGCTAAAAATAAAGTGACTTACGACGATGAAAGTCATCCGTACTTAGTCGGTCGCGCGGGAGCCGCAAATCATGATGGCCAAATTTATATAAATCTTGATCGTGATGCTGACCAACGCTTTTCAACACTCTTGCATGAAGTTTCACACACTAAAACTGATGTGGCTCAAGGTGATTTATCTGTACAATCTTTGAAAAATCATTTAACTCCGCAAGGGTATGGTTCAAAATTTAGTCTTGATGAAATCAAGGCGGCGACAATTAACTTTGCAGCTGATAAACAAACGGTGATTGCGCAAAGTAAAGCTGGCAAACCAGGAATTGCAAATTTAACTGTTAAACGTGAAATCGCAAGTATGCAAAGCAGTGTTGATCGTAGGCAAGGTTTTATTAACGATGCTCGAAATGCTTTAGATAAAGTTGATGAATCATTAGCAACAATCACGATGACAAAAAGTGATTTGACTAAAAACGATCATAACGTGAGTTTATGGCACATTCGATTAAAAAATGTAGAGGGTAAAGAATCGGCTCCAGTTTATATTTCATTTGTAACTCCGGTAAATACATCACGTAACGAAGCGATGATGCAGTTACGCGAATATTCACGTGCTGAAAAATTGAAATTATTAAATCAACAAGCTCGTCTCGATTATGATAAAATGTATTTAACTGAATTGCGCACTAAAGTGGGCGTACCTAAACCTGCAGAGCCTTTAAACGGCCCGAGTATATTTCAAGTCGCTGAAAAAGGTGTACCAAGAAATTTAGCTTCAGTCGGTGTAAAAGCGCAAGCGATTTCTGATACAAATAAAGCGACACAAACATTAGTCGAAGAGTTAGAAAGTGTTATTGGTATTCGTGGCCGCGCGGTCGGGTTACGTAATACTTCAGAATTAACATCAAGCCATCCGTTAACACCAGTGATTGATAAACAACGCCAAATTGTAAATCGTTTAAATCATGCTGATCGTGATTTACAACCAGAAAATTTTGCCCGCATTTCTACAAATGTGGCCAACGATTTTGTAAAATCAGGTGATGTTGATTTAGCTCTGCCGTATTACAAGGTGTCGGCTGAAACGATCGAAAATCATTTAGGCACGACCGCTAAATCTTTCTGGTCAAATGAAGACAACACAAAAGCTGCGATTAAGGCCGGATTTTTAGCTGACAACCAAGAACTAGCGCAAATGGCGACACAAAAATCAGTTTTAGCTAAATTAAAAACAAATGACGTTGAAGAAGTTAAAAAAGTGGCTCTCGATCAATTTCATAATTTAGGTTATGAGTATGATCGTATTTTATACGGAGTAAAACGTTACGGTAATAAAAATAAAGAACTAGAGCTTTTGGTTATTCGTAAACAGCAGCAACACATTGCTAAAAAATACGGTCTTACAAAAGATCTCGAACAATCTATCGGCAAAGAAAATTTTGAAAAAATAGACGATCAAGCTGATCTGACCGTCGATGATCTGATTAAAAATCCAAAACAGATTATTGATCCAGAAAAATTTAAAAAAACCAAAAGAATACCAGCGGGCACATGATTAAAATAAAACCACCCCTTCTGATTCTAATGGTATTTTCATTGCAAGCAACGGCTCAGCCGGCGGCCTCTGTGCATGCCGCAGCTTTTGGTTCAGCACTGCCTGTTGAACTTAAAGCCAGCAAGCGCAGAACCTGTAAAACGACGCCAGAATTAGAAGCCCAAGTTGATCAATACATTGAGGCTCTTAAGTCCAGTGGTTTAGCTCCAAAAGAAATTAAATCTATTTTTCACCAAGAAGACTTGATTGCAGCCACTCGTAATGCGGTCGTTATTGAAGTTATGAAAAAAGCTTCGGTTGATTTTCAAGGTTTAAAATTTGGTATGCTTGATACTGATGTGGGTAAAATAGCAAAATTTCAAGAGCTCCTACTTTTAAAACCAACTAAAGAATCAGAAGAGTTGTTTGATAGCTTGCGCGGAGTCGTGAATACGCCAGCTGCAAATGAAATTAAAGCCATTTTAAAACACCAAGGTTTTGCATACCCAAATTTATTAAATCCAAATTTAACAAATCAAGAAATCAGAGAAATCATTGCTGAGTTGCCGGTACTTCGTGGTTATTTACACGAGATGCCGGGAATGCAGTTTGCGATTCGTGATTACAATACAAAAAATATCACTAAAGATCAGTTTCGCGAAAGATTCTTAGTTAATCTTGGTCATAATGGTCCGAATGAAGGTTACTGGAGTTATTTATCAAACACGGTTGTTCCAGCTGCGCTAGCTAAAGCTAAGCATCCAAAAGCAAAAATTTTATTTGCCGATACAATTTATGCGAGTGAAAAAATAGAAAACGGAGTGGTGGTGCCTAACTATCCGCTGCCACAATCGACAGCGGCCGTCGTGCATGCGGTGTTTGATCGTTTAAGCCAAGGCTCGCGCGGTGGTGTTGATAAGATCTTTTATGAACTCGGCGGGACGATGTTGGCGGATAATCAAAAATCAGCACTTCGTGGTATTGGTATTCCTCCCAACACGGGGCTTCAGCTTCCCTATGAGATGTTAATTGGTAATCCTGAAAAAACAGTGTTGCAGTTGCAAGCGTTGCAGAAACACGCAGCGACGAGCCCGATCTTTAATAAAACACAGCAAAAAGTATTAAGTCATTTTGTGGGTGGAGCTATCAAGCGGTTACAAATTCAAAACGAATTTATTAAACAGAATTTTGAAACTACAAAAGATGCTAGCGGAGCAATGCAAAAGATGACTCTGCATTATGCGAGTAAGTCTGTGACATTCACCAATGATACGCCAGCTGACGAAGTGGCCAATGCCATGAGAGAAATGCTTCGCCATGAAGAAAGTCTTCACGGTGAGCCTTTTAAAGAATTTACTTTATCTAAGTAACTTTATTGTTTATACGGGTTCGCTTTGGCGTCTGTGATTTCTTTAGCTGTGAATAATTTCATATAATCTTCATAGCCTTCTTCTTTTAGTTTTTCTAAAGGCACAAATCTTAACGAAGCTGAATTCATGCAGTAACGTAATCCACCTTGATCTTTAGGCCCGTCAGTAAAAACGTGACCTAAGTGCGAATCAGCGCGCTTAGAGCGGATTTCTACGCGGTCCATACCGTGAGCTGAATCAGCTTTTTCAACAACCACATCTTTATTGATGGGTTTTGTAAAACTTGGCCAACCAGATCCAGATTCAAATTTATCTTTTGAAGAAAATAAAGGTTCTTTTGAAATCACATCAACGTAAATTCCTGGGTGATGATTATTCCAGTATGAATTTTCAAACGGACGTTCTGTGCCGTTCTTTTTTGTGATCGCGTACTGTTCAGGTGTTAATAATTTTTTTAAAGCATCATCATCTTTTGGAAAGGCGCATGTTTCTGGATTATATTTTTCCACTTTTTTTGTCTCCGTAGTTGTCGTTGGTGAAGTCGGTGGCGTAGGGAACCCTTGTCTGACCATTGTCTTTGCTCTTTGGGCGAATGCCGATGAAACACATAGGGTAACTAGCAGGGTAGTAAATAAAGTTTTCATATGACATAAAGCCTAGCACTTAAATGGAGATCGTCAAACGGGCGTATTACCCTAAAAAGGCTGAAAATTTAGACATTTTGCCACTCGAAACAACGTTTTAAAGGTTTTGAATCCAAATTCTTGCCATTTGGATCAAAGTTAATTATAAATTTGGTTCTATTTCGTCAGTGGCGGCCATAGCTCAGTTGGTAGAGCACCGGATTGTGATTCCGGTTGTCGCGGGTTCAAGCCCCGTTGGTCGCCCCATTTTTTTTCTCATTTATATCTGACTAATCTAGATACAAGGGTGAAACCCTTTCTTAACATTCTAACTAAAAATTGATAGCATTTGCTGTAAATAAAATATTATTATATTTAATCGCCTTAGTTACTGCCAGTAGATCAAACTTAAGTGCATAGGATCAGCGTCTTGCGCCTTATTCAAAACTTCTAAAAGCCTATCGTGATTTTCTTCACCAATAGTTTGTTTTAAATGTTCGCCACCGATAATGCCCACATCAATACGTCTTGCAACGATAGATGAATTTGTTAGCGCTTCAAGTAAAGCTTCAAATGTAGTTGGGTAATTAGCTGGTAAACGTAAAGCTTGAGCTAAGTAAGAATTTAAATGCTCTAAAGATTCAATCTCATAACCACTGATCGTGAAGATCACAGTGCTTTGGTATTCAGTGATTGTTCCACCAGAAATAATGAATTGTTCAGGTGCTGGTTCAGCATCAAAAGTGTATTGAGCTTGAGCGTTTATAGAAGCGAAAATCACAAGGATTGATAATAAAGCGATAATGTTTTTCATGGGCCGAAATATAGCACAGGTCTTTGGTTTACAAAGAAGAGATTTAACAATTCTTAAGACAAGGGGCCCTATGCCCCAGCCTGCTTCTTGCTATTCAATTAGGGGTGAAAAATCTACCATCCGCTGATGCAGCAAAGCGCATTTTACATTCTAAAAACGAAATTATCGAACGTTGGGAGAAGCTAGTTCGTAGCGAATTTACAGAGGCCGAGCACGAAGAAAAACCGCAGCTGATCGATTCTTTGCCATCATTTTTAGATCATTTAATTGATATCTTAGCTAAGGGTGAAATTTCTGAAAAAGATTTTCAAAAAGTTCAGAAAGTTTCAGAAGAACATGCCGAAGATCGGGTTGAAAGCACTGAATTTACGATCGGACATATTGTTCGTGAATATCATTTATTGCGAAAAGTGATTTTAGAAACTTTAGAAAATGATACGACTTTAGATAGAGTACCACGAGAACTTATTGTTGAAGTTATTCAAACAGCGCTAACAAATGCCACACGTGAATTTGCTGAATTGTCGATTAAAAAAGAGCTTTCTGCGCGTGAACTTATTCGTGAAAAAGATGCCGTTTTCAGAACAATCTTTGAGTTGGCGGCTGCAGGAAAAGCCATCGTTGATCAGTCGACCGGAAAATTCATGCAAGTGAATAAACGCTTTTGCGATATGCTGGGTTACACTGAAAAAGAACTTTTAGAAAAAACGACCACAGAAATTACGCATCCAGAAGATGCTCATCTCGTTGTGAACAAACCTCTTATTGTGAATCCTTCTGACTCGTTAGAAGGTAAAGTATGGACAGTCGAAAAAAGGTATCTCCAAAAAGATGGAACACCTTTATGGGCCTTAGTTTCAGGTGCTCTGTTTCCGGCATCGATAAATCAACCGCAACGAATCATCGCAACAATTTTTGATATCACTGAAAAAAAACAAATTGAAATTTTGAAAGATCAGTTTATCAATACGCTGACTCATGATCTGCGTACGCCGCTTTCGGTGATCACTATGGCGACAGAACTTCTGAGTCTAAAGAAAGATGATCCGGTGATGGTCGAAAAATTGATCGAGCGCATTGCTGCTAATGCAAGTCGTGGTGATCGTATGATTCAAGATTTATTAGATACAAGTCGTATTCGTTCAGGTTTTGGGCTTGCTTTAGATCTTGCACCCTGCGACCTATCTCAGGTTATTCATGATGTCGTTGAAACATTAACAAGTTTGCATGGCGATCGTTTTATAGTTTCGGGAAATACCGCACCTATTAAAGGTTATTTCAGTGAAAGTGGAATGCGCAGGTTATTAGAAAATCTTTGCAGCAATGCCATTAAGTATGGCGCTAAAGAGCTGCCTGTGGTGATTCATGTTTTACAAACATCAGTAGATGTCAGTATTGCGGTTCAAAATAAAGGTGAACCAATTCCTAAAGAAAACTTGTCGACTATTTTTCAACAGTTTTCAAGAACTCGCTCTGCTCAATCCAGCGGTAAGCTGGGCTGGGGGATAGGTCTTACCATCGTTAAAGGTATCACTGAAGCTCATTGCGGCACGATCACTATTGAAAGCTCAGCTAGCGAAGGTACAACTTTTACTGTCAAAATTCCGCTCGATGCGAGGCCTTGCCAAGAAGAACGTTTGAAAAACTAGTATTTCTTTGCTTGAATAGCGAAGATGAAAAAAGCACGTCAAATTTTAGTTATCGGTGGCAATCGTTTTTTTGGTAAACGCCTTATCGAGAAATTACTTAAGCAGGGTGATCAGGTGACGGTGTTAAACCGCGGACACCTTGATGATGGTTTCGGAGATCGGGTGACACGAATTAACTGTGACCGCGATGATATTGAAAAGTTAAAAAAATCTGTGCAACATAAAACTTGGGATATCGTCTATGATCAAGTTTGTTTCGATGCTCACCAAGCCCAAGCGGCTTGCGATATTTTCTCTAGTATCACCAAGAAATATATTTTCACATCTACACAGTCAGTTTATCCGTACGGTCAAAATTTATCTGAAAGTGTTTTTAATCCTCAAAAACATAAATACGATAAAATATTATCACGCGATGAAAATTACGGTGAAGCGAAACGCCAGTGCGAAGCCGTGTTCTTTAATCAAAATAATATGCCTGTAACTGCTGTTCGCTTACCCATGGTGGTAGGACCTGATGATTACACTGAACGTTTAAAATTTTATGTCGATAAAATTAAAAACGGTGAGTCGGTTTATTTTCCAAATATTGAATCACAAATTTCATTAATTCATTCAGACGATGCCGCCGAAGGCTTATTGTTTTTAGGGCATAGTGATTTCACCGGTCCCGTTAATTTAGCTTCAGTAAACCCCATTCGATTAAAAGATATTGTGTCAGCGATTGAAAACACAGTGGATAAAAAAGCTGTTGTCAGATCAGAACCAAATTCAGCAGATGAAAAATCTCCGTATGGTTTGCCCGAAGATTGGTTCATGAACCTTAGTCTAGTTAGTTCACTTGGATTTACTGCAAAACCAATCTCCGGTTGGATCTCGTCAGTTATTCGCAGCTATTTGTAATTAAATTTCAAAAACATTCTCAACAAAATTCTAAGACCAAGGCCCAGTTTCAAGTTGGAACTTCTGAACTGGGCTTTTCATTTCTGGTATTACGTTCAGTCTAATACTTAAGCATTTGTTTATAAACACCAAAAGCCATGGAGGGCTGAAACTTGTTTAAACTAAAAACCACACTAGTGATCGCATTAGCGATCTTCGCATCGTCATTCGCTCAAGCAACAGAATTAAAAGAATGGACATTCTTAGTATTCATCAACGGGCATAACAACTTAAGTTCGTTTGCTGATATGAACATTAAGGATATGGAAAAAACAGGATCGTCAGATAAAGTAAATGTTGTTGTTGAATGGGGATCTACATCTTCAAAAATGACTAAACGTTTATTAGTCTTAAAATCTACTAATCCAAGTAAAGTAACATCTCCATCAGTGATGGAAATGCCAAATCACGATATGGGTGATTACAGAAATTTAGTCGACTTCGTTAACTGGGGTGTAAAAACTTACCCAGCAAAACATTACTTCGTAGCTGTTTGGAATCACGGTTCAGGCTGGCACAGATCAAGTTTACCAGTTTCTGCTCGTGATATCTCTTTTGATGATAACACTGGAAACTCCATTTCTACTGAGCAATTAGGTTTAGCAATGCAAGAGTCTGCTAAAATTATTGGTCACAACGTAGATATCTACGGATCAGATGCATGTTTAATGCAAATGGTAGAAGTTGCATCTGAATTTAAAGGTTCAGTTGATATCATGGTGGGTTCGCAAGAAACTGAACCAGGTGAAGGTTGGCCGTACGCTCCATTCATTAAACAATGGGTGGCAAAACCAACTATGACTTCTGCTGAAGTTGGCGTTTTATTATCTAAAGAATATCAAAAAGCTTATGCTGGTGGAGTATATGGTAACAAACCAGGTACAACATTCTCTGCAACTGATTTAAGTAAATTACCTGCATTATATGCTTCGTTAACTACATTACAAAATAGTTTACGTGGTTTAGATACAGCGCAATTTGCTCAAGTAAAAACTGCGATCAATAACTCGATCAACTTTTATTACTCTGACTATGTAGATTTAGGTGATTTCTTATCTAAAACTCAATCGTTAGATTTTTCTCGTGGTATTAACGGTTTATCACAAACTCAAACGGCTTTAAAACAAGTTGTGTTATCAACTGATAACGGATCAACTTATAAAGGCGCTTCTGGTTTATCAATCTGGTTACCAACTTACACATCATCTGAGTTGAACCGTTATGATAATTTAGAATTTAGCAAAATCACTGGTTGGAACGAATTAGTTCGCCAAGTAGTTCGCTAATTAATCTGTAAAAAAGGTAAATTCCAAAAGCGGCGTTAATAAAATAACGCCGCTTTTTTATTTTCATCACGCCAGAACTATTCGCCTATATCTGTTTTTTCGTGTCGGTGGGGGCATTGCCCCGTTTTTATCTGAGTAGCGCCATTTTGTTCGAACATACGGAATCCAGCCGATCGCTTCCAGGGTATTTCTTTCGATGTAATTCATCACGTTCGAATAATCGCGACCCCAATGCACCATGCGAGAATAGATCAAGGCTCCCCAAAACTTCCGCTTGTACTTCGTTTGCGCGACTACGTGGGCATTGCCCCGCGAGAGTTCATTACGCTGAAGAGGGTGAAGCTCGAGGATCTTTTGGGCTATATGCCCTGCGACCACACGAAAGAAATTCTGTATCGCAAATCGTTGGCGACCGCGCACCAACAAGTGAATGTGGTTACCACAGATAGCTTGCTGATAAATTTTAATGCCGAAGCGACGAGAGGCTTTGTTAAGAACTTTATAAATCATGTTCTTGTGTTTAAGCAGAGAACGTTTCTTCGTAGCGAGCTCGCTTCTTAGAGTCACGTGAAACGGATTTCGTACCGAAAGCAAACGTTTTGATTTACGGCGACGTATAGAAAGATCTCCGCCATGTTCTATTTTTTTGTTTTTGAAAAAGCGACTTTGTTGCATTCACAACTACATGCAATCGAAGAATCGGGGCAATGCCCCCGTTGATACACGAGAGCGACGAAGATCGGATCAGATCCGTTGCCTAAAAATAAAAAAACCGTTCGGGGCAATGCCCAGGTAAACGGTTTTTCGAAGGGAGTCGGGATTAGCGAGATTTTACGTACTGTTTAACTAATGTTAAATTCACATCACGCATTTGTTGGATCGGTGTGATGATGGGCTCTTCAGGATTTAATTCGCGACCAGTATCAGTTAAGCGTTTTTTAATTAAGGCTTTCACGTAAGGGCCATCTAGGCGTAAATCTTTAAACTTTTGCAAAGTACCAGCACCGCGGCCTGTAACTTCAAGCATGGCTTTGTAAACCAGTTCAGAACAATAAGTTCTTTCGTCAGACATTTCAAAATAGATGTCATAAGGTTTATTCTGTCTTTTGATCGCTGTGTAGAGTGCGCTTGTCATCGTTTTTGGATCAAAGTTTGAATAGCGAAAGATTTTGTACTCTTTATTTTTACCACGGTTGATAAAATCTTGTAATGGAGTCGATTTCACCGGACCAACAGCTTCGGCCACAAACCATTTACCTTTGTTCACAACTAACATTCCCACATGAGTCCATTCAGAACCCGATGCTTCAGTAATCGCCTTAGATTGTGTAGATTGGCTTTTGTGAAAGATGATGTCGCCCACTTGTAAAGTTTGAGCTGCTGCTTTAGTTGAGATCGTTAACGCAAATAAAGCAAATACGAATTTAATTGTTTGTTTGATGTTTTTCATACCGAATTTATCGGCTGAAGTTATGATTCGAGAGACTGGATCAAGTGCCAGAAATAAAAAAAAGCCCGGACTTTGATAAAGTGTCCGGGCTTAATATTGGGTCTTGGTTAGCAATAAATTAGAATTACTTAGCGCCTTTAGCTTTTACATCGAAAGATAAAAGTGAAGCGTTATGAGCAATTGAATTACCGATTTTTTCTACACGGCAAGTAACCGAGATAGAAACGCGGCCTTTATTTCCGATTTGTGCGCCACGAGCATCTTGAACAGCGTAAACAACATCAAATAATGCAGGAGTTGTAACGCCGACTTTACCAGCGGCTGCGTCAGCTTCAGCGCGAGCTACGGTTTTATTGTGAGCAACTACACCTGAACGTGGGTAAGAACCTAAAATTTTAGCTGTAGTTCCAGCTTCTTTTTCAGAAGTTGTGATACCTAAACTGTCTTCAAGAACAGTTACTTTTTTCTCAGAGTAAAGAACGTTATCAGCAGTTGCCGTGATGGCTTTTGCTAATTCAGAAGTCGCGCAAGATTCAGTTTTTACGCGTTGTAGTTTCGTCACTTCAGATTCAGCGAAAGCTGAAGATACTGTTAACAAAGTAAATGCAGTAGTCACTAGTGTAAATAAAATTTGTTTTTTCATATATTTCTCGTTTTCTTTCGCTTTAATTATTTAGATTGAAGATCTTTAAGTTTAGCTTTAGGTACGTATTTAATTGTTACTACGTAGTCTAATTTCTTCTGAGTAACTGTTTGACCGTTGATTTCGTTAGGCATTGCCGCGTGAACACCGAAACCAGTTGGCGAGTAGTTACGAGGAGAAGCCGGGTTTAACTGTGCACGTGCTCCATCGATTTGTTGCGCATTTTGCGATAAAGTTAATTTGAAGTAACCATTCATTTGCTTGATTAACGGAGCCATCGCAGCAGCTACACCTTTGTGACCGTTAGATAAACCTTTAGCTTCTTTTTCAACACCTGGTAAAGCGAAGTCAATTAAACTCATCGCTAATTGTGGGCTAGCACCAGTTTGACCGATTAACATTGGGATACCATCAGTCATACCATATAATGATTGATCAGAACCTTTACCACCAGAGAACGCAGTACCTAACATTTGCATAGGTCTGAAAAATTCAGACACGCAAGATTTTAAGTTAGATCCATCTGGATTACAGTCACGTAAAGATAACATCACCCAAGCAAACTCAGAACAGAACATTTGCATGTGATCGTGGTCTTTCATTTTTTGACCTAAGATTAAACGAGCTGTATCTTGTACGAAAGATAAATCACCGTTATCACGGAAAGTTGGGCTGTTGTAATCAGTGTTGAAAGAGATTGAACCCGGGTACATTGTTTTAGCTTGAGCAGCTTTTAAAGCTTTTTCTAACCAAACTTGCATGTTAGCTCTTTGAGCTGAAGTTAAACGTGGACGTAAAACTTGTAACATTAAGTTTTCATTCTCTTCAGTAAAGTGAACTGAATCCATTACTGATTTACCGAAACCAACTGCAACTCCACCTAACATGTCTGAATCCATTGGCATATCGATGTTGTAAACAACTTTACGGCCACCTTCAGTAACAACTACTGCAGTTGAAATGTGAGTGTTTAGTAATTGTAAAGCTAAGTATTGTAATGAATTAGCAAATTGTGGGCGAGTTGAAATTAAGATATCGCCAGTTTTGATTAATCCGCTTTCAGCCATTGTGCGAGCTGCTTCAAGACGTGATTCTTGAGGAGCTAAAGCCATACGTAAACCTAAAGCTGAACCGTTAGCAGATTGAGCATTTAATGAAATGTAATCAGTTAATACAACAGAGTTTGAATCATCAGATTTACTAACAGTTGAAACATCATTAATAGGTAAGAAAGTTTTTGCGGCGTAAGTTTCATAGTACGCTACTGAAGGATTTAACATCGCAGATTGAGTGTATTTACCTAATACTTGTTCAATACCTGCAGAAATTTGTGTGTTAAACGCATTTTTTCCCATTTTATTTACGATCGGGGCAGCAGTAGCAGTACCTACTAGTAATGCTGTACTTAAAAAGGCGCTAATAGCTTTTTTCATGTTCATATGTTTCTCCGTTTTATTATAAGTAATAACCGTTTTAAAAAACTCAACGAAGTACATAGGTTCAAGAAAAGTGCCCGAAACTAGCGGTTGTAAACGCTTTAAAATTGTTTAGGGCTATTAATAAACAGTGAAGGACAATAATTGCGAGCTACGTTGTCTAACTAGTCGTCAAATCATGTGTTCCAAAATCCATTGAGTGTTTCTCAAAATGAGACGACGCCGGGGCAATGCCCCCGAGGTGGGAAATCTAATTATTTAGACTGTAAGTCTTTTAATTTAGCCTTAGGTAAGTACTTTATCGTGGTTACATAATCTAATTTTTTTTGCGCAATTTTTTCGCCCTTCAAGGTGTCGGGAATCGCCGCTAAAACTGAAAAAGCAGTTGGTGAATAATTACGAGGAGAAGATGGATTTAATTTAGCTCTAGCCTCATCAATTTGTGAGTGGTTTTCAGCTAAAATTAATTTGAAGTAGCCATTGGCTTTTTTAATCAGGGGAGCCATCTCGGCCGCCATAGCTTTGTGGCCACTGGATAAGCCCTCGGCATCGTGATCAACACCCGGTAAAGCGAAGTCGACCAGATCCATGCCTGTTTGGGGCAATGCCCCCGTTTGCGTGATTAAAAAGGGTATTCCATCATTCATGCCATATAAATCTAGATCTGAAGCTTGGCCACCACTGAATGCAGACCCAAACATTTGTACGGGTTTGAAAAATTCTTTTATGCAAGCAGGGGTTTTTGATTTTTTGAAATCATCGGCCGTTGTATCAGGGTTACAATCGATTAACGATAACATAACCCAAGAAAATTCAGAGCAGTACATTTTGATATTTTTATAAACCTGCATTTTTTGACTTAAGAGCAGACGAGCGACATCAGCGACGAAAGAAAGATCACCGTTAGATTTATAAGTTGGATCATTATAGTCTTTATTAAATGACACAAATTCTGGATAAATTGTTTTCGCGCGCGCTTTGATTAAAGATTTTTCTAACCATTTTTGCAAGTTCGCTTTTTGGTTTGAATTTAAACGCGGCCTTAAGATGTGCATGATCATATTTTTATTATCTTTTGTGAAGTGCGGAGAATCGATCACTGACTTACCAAAGCCTAAAGCTGCTCCACCTAACATGTCTTCATCCATCGGCATATCGATATTATAAAATAACTTCTTCCCGTTTTCAGTAACAACAACGGCTACAGAATTATGTGTGTTTAATAATTGCAGAGCTAAGTACTGTAACGAGTTCGCAAACAACGGGCGGGTTGATACGATGATATCTCCGGTTTTGATTAATCCACTTTCAGCCATCGATTGCGCAGCTTTAAGACGCGATTCTTGTGGCGCAAGCGCCATTCGTAATCCGATAGCATAACCATCAGCTGATTGCGCACCGATTGCGGTGTAATCAGTTAATACAACTGAGTCTGTATCATTTGATCGAGGAACAAACGATACGTCATCAAGAGGTAACATTGAGTGCGCAGGAAAAGTGTCATAGAACGCCACCGATGGATTTAATGAATCCGATTGTGACCAAACACCTAAAGCTGATTCAACAAGGGCCGCGATTTGAGTGTTAAATGGATTTTGTCCTAATTTATTTACGATCGGACCAGCAAAAGAAAAACTTATAACTAAGGCTGTAATTAAAAAGATGTTAATAGTTTTAAGCATGATAAAATCTCCAATGAAAAGCTATTTGGAGATTTTAATGCAAAATAAAAGCTAAGTTTTAGTTATGAACGCAGTCGGTTAATTTTATCGTAATCGCCCACAATCCAAAGTATGTCGTTGACTCGAATTTCCATCGAAGAGTCGGGGCTAATTATCCGTTCGCCATTGCGTTCAATACCAACGATTAATCCTGAGGTTTTTTCGCGGATTGTGCTTTCGCGAATTGATTTATTGATGAAAGGTGATCCCTCAGCCACTTTTAACGAACGTAATTTGTAAGATTCAGCTAGGTTTTCACCATTTTTAAATGAAGATGTTTCAAGTTCTATTCCTACAGCTTGAACCTGTTCATCTGTGCCGATCAGATATAATTTATCAAAAGGCATGAGTATTAAGCCACGGTCAGGGGCTAGATGTTTACTTTCGCCACGTTCAACCAATGCAATCGTCACGTTATGTTTTTCTTTAATCTTTGATTCTAATAAAGTTAAACCCACGTATTTAGAATTTGCATTTATCGTAAATGTGGCAAGGCTTGCATCCCACGGAGCTAACTTGGGTTTTCTGGTCGGGCTTTCGTAAACCAAGTTATTCATAAACTTAGTTTCAATTTTTTGATAAAGTCCTTGGGTTAAACCACCGAAGAAAACCAACAACGTTAAAACGATGAGCGCAAGAATGCCATTCAATGAATTTAAAGACATAAAGCTACTAACGGCATAGAGCGCGACAAAAAATCCTAAGATATTGCGGCCGATAAAAACGCCGATATCTAATCGGTGTAAACGCGCTAATTCAGAGTGAGTTAAAAATTTTGAAGGTTTACTAAAACACATCGCCCAAAAAAATGGAAACGATGTAAGCCCTGCTAAGCCAAAGGCCATGTAATTGCCAAAACGCGGGCTTAGAAAAACACCTGTAGAAATAATTGCTAAAACGATCACGCCATTGATTAAAGTTTTCCAACCATAGGCGCGCCATAAAATTTTAACGATACCTGATTCAGTTTGTTCAGCTAAAAAAGCACTTTGGTATTTTTCAATGCGCACGAAAAATCTTTCTGGCAATTTTTCGCGTAATACGCCCTGCAGCCGATCTGCATTTTTAATCAGATAAGGGGTTGCAAACGTAGTAATAGCTGAAACTGAAACAGCAATCGGGTATAAAAAATCACTGGTGACTTTAAGTGTAAGACCAAGAGTTGCAATGATAAACGAGAACTCGCCAATTTGCGCTAAACTCATGCCGGCTTGAACCGAGTGTCTAAAGCTAACTCCAGATAATAAAGCGCCCATAGTTGTGCTAATCACTTTACCAAAAATCGTGATCATGGTGATTAATAAAATTTGCCAACCATACTGAGCTAAAATAGCTGGATCAATCATCATACCCACAGATACAAAAAACACAGCCGCGAATAAATCTTTAATCGGATGAATTAATTTTTCAATGCGCGGGCCTTCGTGAGTTTCAGCCAAAATTGAGCCCATCACGAAAGCACCTAACGCCGGTGAAAAGCCTGCGTAGGTTGCAACACTCACCATGCCAAGGCAAAGCCCTAAAGACATAATTAAAGTGAATTCGTTATTTAAAAAGGGCTTAAGTTTTTTGATTAAGGTAGGCAGTACATAAATACCGATGATAAACCATAAAATTAAAAAGAAACCTAAACGAAAACCAGAAATAATCAGTTCTTGGCCTGAGAGTTCACGTGTAACAGCGACTGTCGATAAAGCCACTAAGAGTAAGATCGCCACAATATCTTCAACAACAAGTACGCCAAAAACTAATGAAACAAATTTCTGGCCCTTTAAACCTAATTCATCAAAGGCACGAATAATAATCGTTGTTGATGAGATCGATAGAATTCCGCCTAAGTACAAACTATCGATTTGATTCCAACCCATGATTTGGCCAAACACAAAACCCGCAACCAACATAAAAAGAACTTCAAAGACTGCAGTGATTGAAGCCGATCTTCCGGTTTGTGCTAATTTTTTAAAACTGAACTCTAGACCTAAGCCAAATAATAAAACGATGATTCCGATTTCGGCCCAGATCTTAATTGAAGCCACATCTTTAACATTCGGAAAATACGGCACATGCGAACTGACTAGAAAGCCTGCGATCAAGTAGCCTAAAACAACGGGTTGATTAAGTTTTTTAAAGATCAGTGTGACTACGGCGGCAGTCATTAAAATAAAACCTAGATCCTGGATCAGTTCTGGAAGGTGCATCATAGAACAATAGGCTATCGTTTGCTATTGCGGCTAATCAAGTAATAACTCATACTTATAAAGATGCCAGCCTCAATCAAATCGTTTTTAAATATTCGTTTTTTACTTGTTATAGTCAGCGCAGCAACAATTGCTGGTTGCGCTTCGTTTTTATCGCAGTCCGAAGAAACTAAAAGTTTACTTCGTCAGGGACAAATGACCCAAGCGTTAAAAGATCTTAAAGAAAAGTCAGACTCTGAAGGCAAAGATCAACTGATGTACACATTAGATTACGCGATGGCTTTGCAAATTGCTGGCGATTACAAAAATTCGGCAACCACTTTTATTAAAGCGGATTCTCTGTTAGAGCAAAAAGATTATCACTCGATCAGTCAAATCGTAGGGTCTACGTTGGGCGCTGAAGAAATGATTCAGTACAAGGGTGAATCGTACGAAAAGTTTTTATTAAACAGCATGAACGCGATTAATTATTTAATGTTAGGTGATTTTGATGCAGCCTTAGTTGAATGTCGCAGAATTAACAGCAAAATCTCAACATTTAAAATGGAAGGCCGCGACGCTTACGAACTTTCGCCTTTCGCAAGTTATCTATCAGGTATTATCTGGGAATCGCAAAATAAATACGATGATGCTTACATTGAATATGAATCAGCCTACAAACTAGATCCATCGATTGCAGGTATTGGCGGAGATTTAATTCGCACAGCGCGGTTAGCGGGTCGTGATCAAACTTTAGATAAATGGAAAAAAACATTTAAATCTGATCGTGAAGCTTTAGATGAAGAATCGAATGGCCGTAAAAATGGTGAAGTGGTTGTGATTTTTCAACAGGGCTTTGGCGCCAAAAAAGTTCCGCGCTCGGATGAGCCAAGGTTTCCGACTTTAAAAACAGAATTTTTAAATACCAGTGTGGCGCAAGTTGAAATCACTCCGCTAGATTCTTCGAATGGTAAAACCCAAGTCAGTAAATCACGTGTGGTCTATGATATTGATCGTATGGCGATGATTACCTTAGATAAAGATTACTCTTCGCTTGTGGCGCGCCGAATTGGAGGCGTCGCTGCAAAAGCTGTAATGTCTGATCAGATCAGACAAAAAAACGAACTTTTAGGTGGAGTCGCTTGGATTGCGATGAACATAGCTGATCGCGCCGATCTTCGTCAGTGGTCAACATTGCCATCTAAAATTCAGATGGCGCGTATTTTCTTAAAGCCGGGTAAATATGACTTAAAGGTTTTAGGGTTAGATAGCGGTAATGCCCCAACGGCAGATGCTTTGCCTTCACAAGTCATAGAAATTAAGGCCGGAAAAAAAGTTTTTGTGAATTTCAGATCTTTGCGCTAGCCTTTTTTAATGAAGTTATTATTTTTGAGTTTAATTTTATTGAGTCTAAATTTGCAGGCCCGAACCGAGGGGCGGTTTCTGGGCCAGCAGTACATGATCAATCTAGTTTCAAATTCATTTGATGGAACCTTCGATCACACACCGGCAAGAATTTATGGTCAGATGAACGTGTCTGAGCAAAACAGCATGCTTGGGCCCGGTAAGGTTTTAGTCGTTTCACAAAAAGAAATGACTTTTATCTGTAACAAAAAAGCAGAAAACACGTATCAGTGTTCAATTTTAATTTTTAATTCAGCTTTTGGTAAAATCGGATTTAGATCCGCATTTATCAAGTACACCGGCAGCCAAGCGCGTGACATGTTTAATCAATTTTATCCCAATGAAGATGGCTCAGATATAAATATCACCGATGATACGGGTCAGTTTAATTTAATCGTTAGACCAGATTTATTTCAGCTTAAGTTTTCTCAGCAGTAGATTTAAAAAGCTTTAAATAACGGAAAGCCCACTGATAGGCCCCACATATCAATTTCAGCAATGTCATTGCCCCAGGTGATATAATTTAATTCGTAAAACACTTGGTTGCCAAAGCGAAGCCACATGTTGCGGTATAATTCTTGGGTCGTTGATAAAAACATACCGTAACTTAAATAATAATTTTGTACACCAAACGGGTGATTGTAAGTCAGTTCAAACCCTTGCGGATAAATCATTTCAAACTTATTCGGGTAACCCGTGTCGTAACGGTAATTTAAACCTTGAAAGCCGATCAGGGCCCCTAGAATAACTTGGCCATCAAGTACCTGAGCTAAGTCATAAGAGAAATACAAACCCGAATTATTAAAAAGTGATTTATTATTATAAACTAAAGCATCAAAAGCTTTTAATGATGATGTTTCAGATATTTCGTATTTTCCGTACAGCATATATGAAGGAGCCGTGTCAGGGCCTTTAGTTTCTTTTTTATAAGTGTTCGTGAAAAAATACGGGCCAAGGCCACCAGCCATTTTTAAACGATTCAGCCGCGCAGGCAATTTTGCGGCCACAGTGACATTTACTTTTTCTTTTGTCGTTTTATTAATAAGAACAGTTTCGACCGGTGAGTTGTCAGTTAAATTAAATAAGAATGGAGAATGATCGCCTGCAAGTGTCGTTAGATTAGGTGATGAGAAAGCCACTTCTAAGCGGGGAGTTTCTTTACCAAATGAGCCAATGCGATTTAACTTACACCCTGTTGAGGTGTATTGCTGTTCTATACCTGTAATAACTATGTTGTAAGGCAGACATGTGTAGTCGATCCATTGTTTTAATTTAGACTTGGCTACGGCTTTTGTGCTGATTTGAATAGTATCTAAAACCTTATCACCTTGAAAAATTTGAATCGTTTCAGGGTTGAATAAATTGATATAAACCTGTGATGAAAGATCTAACCCATTGTTAGATGGAAAAATAACATGATCTGCAATTTTAAAATAAACCGGTTGGTATTTTTTCGGAACTCTGATGTTTAATAAAACCCGCGGAGTTAATAAATTGTTCTCGGGGCGAAGCCATTGAATCGAATCGCCGATAAAACCGGCTTCAATATCAGAATGCGCTTTTTCGATATTAAAATCATCAACATCTAGATCAACTGCGGCTTTACCGATTGAAAATTGACCTATAGAAAAAGCCTGTGCAAAAACACAGGCTGAATACATCGAAAAAATTAAAAATACAAAAAACTTACGCACTATTTAATTAATTCTTTTTTAAGTTCTGCTAATTTGTCATCAACCGGTTTGCCAAACCAAATGCTAAACATTTGTTCTACAAGTTTTGCTGATCCAGTCACAGTGATGATTTCGCCATTTGGTTTTTGTAAGAACAAAGAACCTTTGTCGTCTTTAGTTTGGCCAACGATTGAAAAGATCTCGCCTTGTTTGAATTCAGTCATTGTTGAGATATGTTCAATCACTGTTTTCATTTCACCTGAATCAACGGTCACATCATTGGCTTTTAAAGCTTCAATAAAAGAATCAGAAATCTTTTTAGCGGCTAAATCACGTAACATCGTTAAACGCAATTGCACAGGTCCTGCGGCTTTTAACGAACCTAAGATTTCGTGTTCAGTTTTAACTAAAGCTTCTGGTTTCGCGGCTAATAATTCGGCGTAATAAACTTTTACAGGGATAAGTGCGAAAAGTTTTTTTCTTCTGATTCCGTGTGATACGGGTTTTAAATTGAAGGTGTCTTTATCAACTTTTAATTCAGCTGATTGAGCTAAAGCATAAGTTTCATATTTTTTATCGCCAACATTTGTCGTCAAAGTTTGAGCAGATAAATTTAAAGAAAATGCAGTGATTGCGAAAGTTATCGCAAGGGTCATATTTTTTTTCATACGTGTCTCCATCAAAATATGCTGACAAGCCGTTGGTAGAGTGTCAACCTATAGGGGATGGAGGCTATCATGAAGTTACATAAAAAAATCCTTGCCGTTGCAATTGTGTCGTTATTTTCATCATTTGTTTTTGCTAAAGAAATGCCACAACGCTTAGGTATTGGTATCAAAGACAACACGTCTGAAAGTCTTCCTTCTCTAGCGGCTATTTATCATCTGAATGGCTTAACAGCCGTAACGGGTGGTATCGGCGTTGATACTAAAAAAGATAATTCTAAATTTCAGCTGAATGTGGGCGTAAGACACGTGATCTTTCATGAAAACCAATTGCATTATTACGCTGGTGGTCAGCTTGGTTTAGTGACATTCGAAGATCCAACTTCTGGCAAAGAAAATGGCTTTGAAGCTAATATTTTAATGGGTGTTGAGTTTTTCTTAACAGGTTTAGAAAACATTGGTTTTTCGATTGAGGGCGGTTTAGGATTATCGTCAGTTAAAGATACGCGTATCCGCACATTTGCTGATAGCCCAACACGTGCTGGTATTATTTTTTACTTTTAATCACGACTCTCAAGGAGAAGCTTATGTCTAAAACAATTCTTCACACTGACCACGCCCCAAAAGCAGTAGGCCCTTATTCGCAAGCTGTGCAAATGGGAGATTTTTTATTCTGTTCAGGTCAAATTTCTATCAACCCACAAACTCAAGAAGTTTTCACGGGTGATGTAAAACAACAAACTGAAATGGTTTTGAAAAATATCGAAGCGGTTTTAGCCAAAGCTGATCTTAAATTTTCAAACGTGATCAAAACAACAATTTTTTTAACAAGCATGAATGACTTTGCGGCTGTTAATGAAGTTTATGCGACTCGCTTTCCACAAAATCCACCGGCTCGTTCAACTGTTGCAGTTGCGGGTTTACCAAAAGGTGTGAATGTTGAAATCGAAGTGATCGCCCACAAACAAGCCTAATTTTAAATGTATCCCTTTTTGTCGTTTAGACCTAAAGCGCTGATCTTCTATATATTTTTTGTTATTGGCCTGAGTATTTTATTTATTCACGCCAAAAAAATCAAAGAAGAGCCGATCAACGTTTGGTCTCAAGCTACAGAAGCTGACTGCGCTGTTGTGCTTACAGGGGCGCCGGGTCGAATTCGTGAAGGCTTTGAATTACTTCAACAAAAGCGCATTAAAAAACTAATCGTGTCGGGGGTTTTTAAAGAGGCCACTTACACCGAGGTTTTTCCGTACTGGCCGTATTATAATGAAATTAATCCTGATGATGTGATTTTAGAAAAAAGGTCACAAACAACTTTTGGTAATGCCCATCAATCTGTGGTCTTAGTTGAATCACTTAAATGCCAAGATGTTTTGTTAGTGACATCACAATTGCACATGGCCAGAGCGTATTCGATCTTTCGTGATGTTTTTCCAAATACCATCGAGATTAAGAAGTTAACCTTAGCTAATTCTAGATCAGAGCAGTCGATTTTTGACTTCGCTTTAGAATTAGTAAAATCAGTGTTCTATACAGTCTTCGGTCTAGTTAACTTTGTCGGCCTTTAAGCCGATAAAGTTTTGATGGCAAACTTATTTGATCTTAATCAAGTCGTATTAGAAAACGTGACGCTTCTTCAACCTGGAACAGATCCTGTTCTTCAGAGCGTAGATTTTGAATTGCCAACAGATCAAACAGTGGTGATCGAGTCATCAAATCCAAATAGCTCAATTCAGTTTTTACAATTTCTATCGGGTTCGCGTCCGTGCACATCGGGCCGCATTTTATGGAACGGTCAGGATATCTTTGCGGGTGAAAATGAAGTCGATCCGCGCACAGTTATGGGAGTTTATTTTGAAGGTGGCCGCCACCATTTAAATATCTCGGTTAAAGCGTTCTTAGATCAATTTACAACGCCAGAAGAACTTAAAGCTATTTGTGAACAGTTAGATCTAACGCCTTATTTAAATAACGACTTAGGCAAGCTTAGCTATAGCGTACAAAAGCTCGTGTTTATGACTCAAGCTATTGCTAAAGATCCGCAGATTTTATTATTAGAAGACCCTGCATCGGGCCTAACAGAGCCGCAGTGGTTAAACTTTTTAGATTTAATTGCGTACAAACAACGCGCAGGTCACTTACGCCATATTTTTATGACAAATCATCATCCAACGGCGATGAATCATTTAGGTCATAACAAGCTATTTCTTGAAGAGGGTATTATCTACTTCGACGAATCAGCTCCCACGAAAAAAGTCGCTCATTTCTAATTTCTCTGCGTTGCTGCGTCGTCGACCTACTTTTAGTAGGCCTTCCTCCTTGCGCCTTGATAAATTTCAAGTGAAACTAAGCTCGTATGTTGCGAGATTCCTTAAGTTATTTCTTTTTAAAAAAATTGATTATTTCTAATCGATCAGCTTCGTTGATTCGTAGAATCTCGTTATTGTCTTTTATCGCAATCACTTTAAGTGTGGCGATTTTCTTTCTGGTTCTGTTCGTGATGAACGGGATGAACCACAACATTAAAAATCGCATCTTAGCCCTAGACCCGCATTTAAATATCATCAAAAAAGAAAAAGCCTTAGACGATCTGCCTTCAACAAACGACATGTCGGTGATTCCTTACGAGAGTTATGATTTGATGCTTCGAACTGTGGATGGCCAATTTCGGGGCACAAGCGCTGTGGGATATGACCAGGCAGGTATTAGTTTTTGGTTTAAACAGCTTAAAGATTTAAAAGTTAATAACCAAGATTCGCGTTTTGTGTTTTATGATCCCTCACTGGATGTCGACCTTGAACTTCAGGCCAATGAAATTGCGGTCGGTATCGATTTAGCCAGATCTCTTGGTTTGTTAGAGGGCGATGTGGTTACGCTGATTCCGGCTGAGAGTTTACTTTTAAGTTCAATGGAGGCGCCGGTTTTTGAAAAAGCCACGATCCGCCGAATTGTAACAACTGATCTTTATGATCTTGATTCAAAGCTTTTGTTCTTTAATAAAGACCTCTCGATTAAATCGCTTCGTCAAAGTCCGTCTAAAACCAGTGGCTATCATATTTGGTTAAAAGATATCAATCAGATGGAGCCTCTGCGCGCAAGTTTAGAAGCAAAAGGTTTTGAGCATGTCGAATCATGGCAGCAAAAAAATTCTGATTTGTTTTTTGCTCTGTTTATGGAAAAAACCATGATCGGTATTTTTCTAGGTCTTGCGGGTTTAATTGCATCGTCTTCAATTCTAACAGTTTTAGCTCTCGTTATGTCGCAGAAAAAATTAGATATCGCGATTATTAAAACGCTAGGGTATTCATCAAAAAACACATTGTTGTTATTTTTGATGATGGGCTTATGGATTTCATTATCAGGATTATTTTTAGGAACATTTATTGGCGTGGCTGTGGGTTATTATTTACAGTATTATCCATTAAATATTTTACCAGCCGTGTATTATGACTCTTCGATTCCGGCTTTGGTAAACCCTGTATTCACATTTTGGGTGGTTTTGGGCGTTACAGCCCTTGCGATTGTGGGCTGTTATATTCCGGCTCGCGCTTCACTTAAGATCGAACCGGCAATTTTACTAAAATCTAAACACTAACGTTAAAATCACGAAGCGCATCGTTTAACGATGTTTTTTTGTTCGTCGATTCTTTTCTTAAACCAATGATCAATGCAGCAGGAACTCCGTAAGTGCCAGCAGGGTAAGTTTTCATCTCAACACCTGGAATCACCACAGAATTTGCAGGAACGCGGCCTTTGTAAACCACATCTTTTTGAGTCACATCGATAATTTTTGTCGAAGCGGTAATAGTAACACCAGCACCTAACACAACACCTGGTTCAAGATGAACACCTTCAACCACGATGCAGCGACTTCCAACGAAACAATCATCTTCAACAATGACGGGTTGCGCTTGTGCGGGTTCTAAAACTCCGCCAAGACCAACGCCACCTGATAAGTGAACGTTTTTTCCGACTTGTGCACATGAGCCTACAGTGGCCCAGGTATCAACCATTGTACCAGCGCCAACATAAGCGCCGATGTTTACATAAGAAGGCATTAAGATAGCGCCTGCTTCGATGAATGAACCAAAACGCGCGATCGCTTGCGGAACAACGCGTACGCCATTTTTCTCGTCGAATTTTTTTACGGGAATTTTATCGAAGTAAGATAAATCACCTGAGTTGATTACTTTATTCGTGGTGATACGAAAATATAATAAAATAGATTTTTTAACCCATTCATTCGTGATCCATTTGCCGTCTATTTTTTCAGAGACACGAACTTTACCAGAATCTAAATCGTTCATTGCTGCTAAGATTAAATCTTTATCGCTTGATGTGATTTGGTAGTCTTTGTTGTCGGCTAATGTTTGGTGTAAATTTAAGATTTCGTTTTTCATTGTGCTCTCACTTATCTTTGTGCTGTAACTTTTAAGCCTTCAATAATGGCTGGAACGTGAATATCAATAATGGGTCTAAATGAAATATCGCGTTCAACTTCATACGTAAGCGTTGGAATATTTCTTTCAAAGCCGGCCCATGTACCCAGTGATCCTGGAGTCGGGTAACCGATATCTGGATGAATTTCATAACCTGTGATTTTTGCAATCGCATCAGCTTCTGGTAAAACACCATTTGTGTTTAACATCGGCTTCCATGAGTGCATTGAAAAAATAACTGTGGGCTTAAAGTCTTCGATGAATTTTGCTAATAACTGATTTTCAAGTTCGCTCATCGGGCTTGGGCCTGGGTGATAGCGTTCACTGGCCGCCACAGGAGACCAATCTTTAGTCGACATATTGCGATTCAGATCTACTTTGTTAGAATTTCCGCGTGTTTTAAGTAAAACGCCTTCTGGGTTCATTTCTGGAACAAGCACTAATTCTAAATCAAGAGTGTAACTTTTAAGAAAAGCATCCAGTAAGCCGCGTGTGGCCACAACACCTTCAGGTTCATCGCCGTGAATGCCGCCAATAACAAGAGCGCGGTTTTTGGCTTTACCTGTGGCCGGAGTAAAATGATATCCATGAAGCGGAAGACCTAATTTTGTGTAACCTAAATTAATCATTTTCATTCCATCGATCATTAGCTAGGATGACTGAAATGTCACGAAATCTATTCAATTATCAGAATAACGAATTACACTTTGCCGGAAGCCGATTAAGCGATTTATCAGTCGTATCGAACTACCAAGAGCCTGTCCTGGTGTATCAAAAATCGATGATCAGTGAACGCATCGCTTGGGTTAAATCTTGGGCAAAGCTTAAACAGCTGCATTTTGCGATGAAATCTAATTACCATCCTGAAATTTTAAAATTATTTAAAAACGCAGGCTGTGGATTAGACGTGGTAAGTCTTGGCGAAATCAAACACGGTCTAGAGTGTGGCTTTAGCCCGAAAGATTTTATTTTTTCTGGAGTTGGTAAAACGATCGCTGAGATTGAATTTGCGATTGATCAACAAATTTATCAAATCAACGTTGAATCAGCGGCAGAACTTCGCCGCATCAGCGAAATTGCGACCCGCAAAAATAAAAAAATTAGCATCGGTTTAAGAGTTAATCCTTTAATTGAAACGCCCACGCATCCGTATATTTCAACAGCTCTTAAAGATTCTAAATTCGGAATTGATTTAAATGATGTGCCTGAATGTTTAGATGTGATTAGAAAAAATCCGCTGGTTGAATTTAAATGTTTATCTTTTCATATCGGTTCGCAAATTCTTGATCCTTTGGTGTTTAAAGAATCTGTTGAAAAGATGAAAGTCTATTTCTTAGATTTAAAAAAACAATTTTCAAACCTAGATCGTTTTGATGTGGGCGGAGGGTTAGGTATTGATTATAAGAATCATGATCTAACGTTAGATTTTGATCGCTGGAATTCGCTAAAATCAGCCTACGATGAATCTTTAAAAGATTTCAATGCTGACGTGTTATCTGAGCTGGGTCGCTTCATAGTGGCTCGATCTGCGGTGTTTATTTGTCAGGTTCAATATATTAAAAATAAAAATATGCTAGTGCTTGATCTTGGGATGAATAATAATTTACGCCCGTCATTGTATCAAGCGCATCACCATTTTTATAATTTAAAAAAGCGTTCCGAGACGCAAACAAATTATTCATTGGTTGGGCCCATCTGTGAATCATCAGACGTGTTTCATAAAAATTTTAATTTGTTTGAAACTCAAGAAATGGATTTATTAGTGATGGCTGATTGCGGAGCCTACGTCCGCAGTATGGCGAGTAATTACAATCTAAAAAATATCGCACCCGAAGTGTTTATCTAGCCAGCTGCACAGTTATTCATTTTTTTATAAATTTTGTAACGGCAATCAGGTTGATTTGGCGTACAACGTAAACGCAAGTGGTAATGGTTTCCGTGACCTTCTACGTGCTGTATGTTTTCAAAAATTCTAACAAACGTTGCTTTTTCAGAACCGCGAAATTTACCTTGTTCTTTAGCTACGCCACATAATTTGTTAATAATCGCTTGATCGACGAATAAACGATCTACAGGTGATACGTTTTGCGTGAATAAAAATTTAAATAACTCTAAAGTTTTAGCTGCTGAAAAATCAGAACTTTGAAGTGATCCACCAGAGGCCACAACCGGAAAGCTAATTTTACCTTGAACAGTCGGGTAACCAATATCTGCGTCCATTCCGTTTTGATGACTTTTCGATGGAGGCAATAACCCACCATTTTTTGCAGATATACGGCTGATATAAATTTTATTTTGTTCATATGAAAAAGCTTTATCGCCTGTAGCTTCTAAAACATTCATCATCTCTTGTGTACCATAATAATTCTTAGACGTCGTGTTCGCCATCACGATACGATCATTTAATTTATAAGTATCTAAATGAGTTTTTAAAAACGAAGCATTGCGCAGGCGACCTTCATCAGGGCTTCCGACAGCTTGGTTAGTTAACATCAAACGACCTCTTGTGTCTTTTTTAACTTCCGGAGTAATCGCATGAGCATCTTTTTTAGTAGCAGCGGTGGCTTTATCTTTTGCATCACTGGCATCTAACTCAGCAATGTCTTTTGGCGATAAGAATAAGTTCACTAATTTAACTAAAGCGGCTTTACCTTCGTAACGACCTGCGATTGAATCGTCGTCACCTTCTGCGATTTCAGCAAGAGCTGCTTCATTGATTCCATCTTTTGATTCGTCGATCACGGCTTTTGGTTTTGCAGGCGCTGCAGGTGTCGTAGCAGAAGCTGCAGGTGTGATAATAATGTTTGTATCAATAACCGGTTTTTTTTGTTCGGGTTGTGCAGGTTGATCTGGAGTGTTTTTCACTTCATTTTGAATTTCAGGCTCAGTGATTTCAATTTTAACTTCAGGAGCGTTCGGCGCAGATTTTTTCTGAGTATCTGTGCCACCAATAATTTTTGGTTTCGCTAATGATGTCGCTTCTAACTGCTCTGTGTAGTAGTTAGCTTGGTGTTTTAAAATAACGTCGATAACTGCATGGGCGCAGTCAGTTTTTCCTTCTAATGAATTTTGACGGCAATCAACTACGGCACGAACTTGTACCGCGTTTGCATCTGTTTCTTCAGTAACAGGGCGTAATTCAAACGAGCTATCTTCAGCATTGAAAATACCTTTAATTTGAAATTTCTGACTTGCGCGTAAAGTTTTTTTATCGGCATTCATGATTTCAGCAAGACCTGAAACTTCTAATTCTTTTGTATTGCGATTGTAAATTGATTTAATGTTTTTAAGCTTTGTGTAACCCACGTACATGATGTCATCGCCATTTTTAATATTTTGGCTTTCGATCACATAGTCTTCAGCTTTTGTGCCTTTTTCTTCGATTGATTTTTGTATGCTATCTTCGGTAGAAACTAAGTCTTGCTCTACTTCTGGTGGTAGATCTGCATCATCGTCGTTATTGGTAATAGCTTGTTGACCTTTACCATCGTTAATTGTGCGCTTAGAACTGGGCGCACAGGCCGATAAAGCCATAACCAGGCTTATCAAGATGGTAGAGATTTTTGAAGTAGGATTTTTCATACGTGCAGATTCCTTACGTTAATAAGAAAACTAAGCAGAGTCTGAGCCAGGTCTTAACAGTAATTAAACAGAGATAGCGCTGAATTGGGTGTAAAAAACTTCGTCAGATGACAGAAACTGTTTCAAAACTAATCTTTAATTAGAGTTAAATTCGGGTCTTGCATCTGTGAAATAGGAGTAATAATTGGCTCTTCAGTATCTAGTTCGCGGCCTTGATCAGTGAGTCTGCGCTGAATAAGATCCTTCACAAACGGGCCATCTAGCTTTAAATCTTTGAACTGTTGCATGTGGCCTAGCTCGTGGCCCGTCACAGCAAGCATGACCTTGTAGACTAACTCAGAACAATAAGTTTTATCGTCTGAAAGTTCGAAGTAAATGTCATAGGATTTATTTTGTTTTTTGATGGCTTTTATCAATGCGGCTTGCATCTTTTCAGAGTCAAAATATTTAAAACGATAGATCTTATACTCTTTGTCTTTACCGCGGTTGATGAAATCCTCAAGCTTTGTTGCGACAACAGGGCCGATAGCTTCAGCCACATACCACTCATCATTTTTAGAGACTAAAATTCCAACGTGAGACCACTCTGATTCAGACGCTTCGTGAATAGCGTTAGCTTGTTTAGACTGACTTTTTTGAAAAATAATATCGCCGGTTTTTAAAGTGGGCTCAGTAACTGGTTCAGTCACTTCTTTTGGTTCAATAACAATATCATTACCTCTAACAAGATTGCTTGATCCTGATTGCGTATGACAGGCAGATAAAGCCATGATCAGAGTTGATAGAATTATTAAAAGTAAAGTACCTGAAGTTTTCATGCGAATGAAAATACAGCGAAGATCAGGCCAAGCTTAGAAATACTCAAACACAGTTACAAGTCATTAGACTGTAAAAAGGTTCGTCAAATGACAGAAACTGTTTCGAAAACTATTTTTTGTTCGGTGTGATCACCCAGCAGTGATAACGCTAATTTTTCAAATTGAGCCCCTGAATCAGTCAGGCAAATTAACAAGTGATCGGCCGTTTGATTATTAGGGTGTAGACGATCATTTTTCATATCTTCGCCTAGTTGTCTAGCAATGGCTTCGCCTGAATCGACAAGATGCACATGATTGCCAAACACTTTTTGAATCGCTGTTTTTAATAACGGGTAGTGAGTGCAGCCAAGAACTACAGTATCTACATCTTGAGCTTTTAGACCTTGAAGATAACGAAAAGCAATTAAGTTTGTGATCGGATCATCGTGCCAGCCTTCTTCAGCTAAAGGCACAAACAACGGACAAGCCGTGCTAAACACTTCAATATCTGGTTTATGATTTTTAATTTTTTTAGTGTAAGTTTCAGCCTTAATAGTTGCGCGAGTCGCAATGACGGCCACGCGATTATTCTCTGTGATACGAGCTGCTAATTCAGAACCTGGATCAATCACATTATAAACGGGTAAACCTTCATACTCAGTTTCAAAAACTTGTGTAGATGCTGTATTACAAGCGACAACGATTGCTTTTACATCGCGATGTTTTAGAAAATTCATATTTTGCTCGGTGTATTTACGAACCGTCGCAGCTGATTTACTTCCGTAAGGCAGGCGAGCGGTATCACCAAGATAAATAAAATTTTCTTCCGGAAAGTTTTTTAAGAGTTCACGAAGAACAGTTAGTCCTCCGATTCCTGAATCAAAAACTCCGATAGGGCGTGTGTCATGCGACATTATTAGTTTTTCACTCCGTGAGCGCGTGATTCAGAAATTCCGTTTGAAGACATTTCCATAAAGTGAGTTTTATCACGCATTTCAGAAATTGTTTGCGCGTTCATATAAGTCATACCAGATCTGATACCACCACAAAGTTCATGAAGTACATCTTCAACGTGACCCTTAACAGTTACAAAAGTTGATTCACCTTCGGGAGCCATGCCTTTTGGCATATCACCGCGCCAAGAAACTTGCGCTTTTTTCGAAGCCATACCACGGTATTGTTTTTTACCATTCACGATATCGCCCGGTGTTTCAATAGTTCCTGATAACATCGAACCTAACATAATCACAGAAGCTCCAGCACCGAATGCTTTCACCATGTCACCAGAAGTTCTGATACCACCATCAGCGATCACAGGAACTCCGTAACTTTCAGCAGCTTCAGCGCAAAGTGCGATCGCTGTTAATTGCGGAACGCCGCAACCCGTGATGATACGAGTTGTACACATTGAGCCTGGGCCGATACCGACTTTAATCGCATCAGCACCAGCTTCGATCAAATCAATCGCTGCATCGGGCGTAGCTAAGTTACCAGCGATCACTTCTAATCCTGGAAAAGTATCTTTTAACCATTTTAATGTATCCATCATTGAAACCGAGTGACCATGAGCGATATCAATCGTCATTAAATTCACACCAGCTTTTACAATTGCATGAGCGCGCTCTTTAAAATCAGCGTTCACGCCGATTGAAGCAGAAATAATTTGCGCTCCAGCATTTTTAACTTCAGTGATCATCGCCACTTGTTTATCAGTGTCCATGAATCTGTGTAAAATACCTAAGCCACCGAATTGGTGCATAGCAATCGCCATGCGGGCTTCAGTCACCATATCCATGTTGGCAGAAATAATCGGAGTCTCTAGATACTTGGTTTTAGTGATGCGTGATTTTAAAGACGGATCTTTACGCGATTTCATTTCAGATTTTTTTGGCATGATAAGAACGTCATCAAACGTTAAGCCGTGATCGCGATTTTTGATATCTTTCCAGTTAAACATTAAGCCCATGTGCTTCCTTTATCTCTATCGAGTTGACCGAATCGTCGTCTTTAATAAATTTTAGAATTAATTTTAAAATATAGTAGTGAAAAACAATAACGACCACCGCATCAATTGCAGTTAGTAGTGTTGCGTAAACAAAGTACTCACGAAATACGCGGTATTGATCCATTCCCAGCGAAAGGGTCATCGGTAAAACGAAGGTAAACATCGTCATGTAGATCAAAAGCCAGAACCAGTGCTTTTTTGAAATCTTTTGCGCTAGTTTTAAAGCATCAACTTCGCCAGCCTGATAGCGCTTCGAGAAAAACACCACAAACGGAACAGGCATATATAAGAAGAATTTAATTATACCTGGAATGATAAATAGAAACGTCCATAGAAAAGTTTTTCCCCATGAGCGGATCGTTTCTAAGAATGAAAGTTCAAAGTTTTCTTTGAAAAATCCGTCTAAGGTTTTCGGAATAAACCGGCTGTACTCAACATCTTGTATTGAGCGGGCTAAGGCAAAACTTGCAAAAAAAGTAATGATCAGCGGAAAGAAAAGTGATGAAAAAATAGAGACTGCGCCGTAAATCCAAATCGACTGCGATAGGCCAGCGGGAGATCTTAAAATTGCTTCAATTTTAGAATTAATGAACTGATCGAGGCTGCTTGAGATCAATAACGCTAAAAAAATCGGCAAAAAAGCTATTTTTAGCGTGGTGAAGATGTTGAATGTTCTTAAATTTTGTTCATTAGACACAACATGATTCATCATTGGCGTGTTGGTCTTTCGAGTCAACGAAAAGCCTGTCGAAATATTTTATGAAAAGGCGTGACAAAGCTTTAGTTACTATTTAACTTCAAACTTCACTTTTCTACAGTGCCTCGGTGGTGAAATTGGTAGACACACAGGACTTAAAATCCTGAGCTTCCAGGAATGGGGCGTGCCGGTTCAAGTCCGGCCCGAGGCACCATTTTTTTCTTATTTAATCCCAAGTTTCAAAGCTTGGGATTTTTTTTGTCTAAAATTCGGTAAGGGTATACGATATTCAGTATGAGCTTTTCCGAGAACTTACTCCGTACAAATAATCCTACGCAACCTAGCGAGTACTTTGAGTACATCAAAATCCTAGTTGATGATTTAGTGCGCGTAACTCCAGACTTTAAAGCCTATGTCTTTGGTTCAGTGGCTAACAAAACTTCAACCGAAGATTCGGATTTGGATATTTTGTTTTTATTTCCGAACACAGCCGATATAAAAGAAATTAGAAGAAAGTTTTTTTCTACGAAAACGAAACTGCATTTTGAAACTGACTTAGTTTTTCAAACAGAAGCCCAGTTTGAAAATCCAGAGTCGTTATTTGATCAAACAGTTTCTGAAGCCATGGTCGAAGTCTATCCGAACTGGAAGTTTTAATGGTTAATAAACCTAAGTATCAAAAATTTAAAAAAGAATCTGCATTTAAACAGATAAGAATCGCTGAAAATGATCTGTATGCGGCAGAGGTTTTATTCACAGCCCCGAAGTGCCGTCCAGAACTTATTCTTTATCAAGTTCAACAGGCGATCGAAAAATCATTGAAAGCGGTTTTGGTTTTCGAAGAAAAGGCAGTGCCATTAACTCATAGTTTAGAATTGTTAATTTCAGAGCTGGCAGAAGCAGATCAGAAAATATTTCCTGAATCTATTAGTGAACTGACTTTGTTTGCCACGGTTAAACGCTATACCGAAGGTGACGAAATTATTGAAAAGAAGGACATCGAAGCCGCGATCCAGCTTGGTAAAATTGTTTATAATTGGGCCGCGGGTAAGTTGCGGTAGAAAACGCACTGGTTTTTAAGTCAGCGCGTTTCGATAAATAATTAAATTAGAAACAAGGGGTTTAATACCATTTAGTATTGATCGCCTTGCTCATCTTCTGTTCGAAGGCCGGAAGTTGTGTCAGGAGATGGCTTGCTCCGTAAACAACCAGAACCGTTGAATGAGTTTTTAACATGTCAGCTGTCCGCTGCACGATGACCCTGTCTCTGACAATTCTCACTAAGCCTGAAATCTTTTGTAGATAGCTTGCTTCATTGCGCCAGTAGGGTCCAACATCGCTCGTTTCAATGTTAAGGTAGTTCGAGGGAGTTTTAACATGAGATGCATACCAAGCACGAAACTCTTCATAGCCAAATTTTTGCTGGCCTCCGAGATTTTTTTCATAGACCGACAAGAGGTTGGAAATGAGTATTTTCATTTTGTTTTTTTGATGCTGACCTGTTCGCTTCCATTCTGGAATTTGGCGAGTGACGTAAAATCCAAGCAGATCGCTTCTTTCGAACCCTTTGGATTCGAGAAACTTCAAGATTTCACTTTCTTTCGGCTCGCCTGAGATCATAGAGATATTCCGCTCTTTAGCTAAATGCATCGTATACCAAGGCTCTCCGCAATTTGTTTGGTAGCCCGTCGAATGACATTGATCGATGTGAGAGTTTATTTTGTCTGGAAGTGCTCCATCCCAGGAAGTGATACCTTCAACTATGACAGCATCAATTGCATTTTCTTTAAATGCTTTAGTTATTGTCAAAAATGTTGGAGAATCCAAAAGATTTGGAAATTTCACGCTAGGTTCATGAACTGCGGCGATATAAATGAGAGTCTTATTGTTCTTTTGAAATCGAGCCACATAGGGAGGATCAAGATCACGTTCTTTGTATATGGATTCACTATGAGGTCGTACAAGATCCAAATTAAAATTAAAGTCGGATGAATTTAAAGTCCCTGTGCTAATACAACCGACGACCGCGAGAAGGGTGCCATACATAGCGATTGTACGTAAATTTAGTTTCATTTCTTATACCTCAGGAATTATTTTATCCTGCAATACTTCGTTGTATTGGTCACGAAGGGAATGAACTTTAGCTTTTAAGTTCGAGTGTGCCTAGCTAGGGGTGTCGTAAAAGTCAGCATCAAAAACTCAGCTCAACTTTACGCACAAAGCTCGAGAATTGCCGTTCGATAATCGCCCAGCAAGGGGCACCATTTTTTTTCTTATTTAAATCCCAAGTCTAAAAGCTTGGATTTTTTTTGTCTGGAATTCGTTATTCGTAAAATAAAAAACGCACTGGTTTTAAGTTAGTGCGTTTTCGATAAATAGTTAAATTAGAAACAAGTGATTAATGATCACGAGCTAAACGCTTTAGATTAACTCTTCGGATACTTGGCTCCACAGTTTCTTCGCTAGTGGCTTGGAAGCCAAATTTCTCATAGAGCTTAATTGCGGGAATATTTTTAGAACCGGTCCCTGCCAAGAAATTCATGGTCCGATATTTTTGAAGCACATAATTAATAAGTGATTTGCCGAGCCCCTTACGGAAATATTTGGGATCAACGACAAGGCTACTAATCGTGATTGTATGATTGGACTTTTCAAGAAAAATTGCACCAGCCAAAGTTCCATCGACCTCAATCCCGAATATTTCGTCTTCCGACTTTTCGAGGTCTTCCAACGTAAGCGTGAGCGGAAAGAAGGAAGTGGGTGGCACATCAAGTATTTCGGCTTCGACGGCATATGCAGCCCTAAAGACTTTATAAACTTGTAGAAGATCATCCGAAATGTTTTTGTCGATGTTTCTAATTCGCATAGTTTATTTAACCTCTTCTAAATCATTCTGTCCATTTAAGGAATATTTTTTAGTCATAGGGTGAATAGTTTCGCAGTGACTTGTTGACCATGATAATATTATGAATAGTTCGAGTATGCCTAGCTCGTGCACCTGAAAAACCAAGACTAATTCCTCAGTTTAATTTTACGCGCAGATCTCAAGAATCGCGGTTCGATAATTGTTTAGCAAGAGGCACCATTTTTTTTCTTATTTAATCCCAAGTCTAAAAGCTTGGGATTTTTTTTGGTTGTGCCCATTACCACTTACGATCTTTGATTAAATCTTGAATTAATAATTTAATTTTATCTCTCGTCGATCTAACTTGCTCTATAGACTTACCTTTAGGATCTTCAAGCAACCAATCTTTTATTTGAAGCCCAGGAACATAAGGGCATTTTTCGCCGCAACCCATAGTTACTAATAGTTGCACGTTGCTAGCTAGCTCCTGAGTTAAAAGAGTCGGGTAAGCGTTTGAGAGATCAATACCAACTTCTTTCATAACTTCTAAAACTTCAGGATGCACTTTACTAGCAGGCTCAGTACCTGCCGAGATTGCGGTCGCCTTGGATGGGTCTGCAAACTTATTAAAAAATGCAGCGGCCATTTGTGATCTTCCGGCATTGTGAACGCAAGCAAATATAACTTTGTCCATTAAGCGATTTCCTTATCAGATAAAAGCCAACGAAAAATAACTTCAGCGGCTAATGCTCCCAGTATTTGCGCTAAAATAAATCCTAAAACATTACTTGGATTTATTCCTGCAAAAGTTGCCGTGAATGCTCTGGCTATAGTGACAACAGGATTTGCAAATGAAGTCGATGAGGTAAACCAATAAGCTGCAGCGATATATGAACCAACAGCAACAGCTATTTTGTCTTTGTGGTGGTGAGCAATACCTCTGATTGTCATAATTAAGCCAAAGGTAGCTATGAACTCACTGAACATGAGATTAATGCCACCGCGATCCTTTGGTGAAATTTGAAATACAGGTTCGCCAAACATGAGATGTGCGGAAAAGACGCCGACAAATGCGCCCAAAAGTTGAAGCGCAAAATAAAGACTAACTTCTTTTTTAGAGTGATGGCCTTGAAAGTAGCTAATGATTGTTACAATGGGGTTAAAATGTGCGCCACTTATTGGTCCAAACACTGAGATTAAAACAATAAGCCCAAGCCCTGTAGCGATAGAATTAGCTAATAGGGCAATCGCGACGTTACCAGAGGCAAGTCGGTCTCCCATGATTCCAGAGCCCACAACTAGAGCTAATAGAAAAGTAGTGCCAAGAAATTCTGAAACAAGTTTTTTAGTCATGCTCTAATTTTATTAGCACTTGAGACCAATGAAAAGTTATTTTATTGTTATGATTCGAGTTTGTCCGGCTAGGGGTGAAATCAGGTGAGCGTAAAATAAAAAACGCACTGGTTTTTAAGTCAGTGCGTTTTGATAAAAAATCGAATTTAAACTAAGGTTATTTGTTCGACGCTAATTTAGTCATCCGTGGCACAGCGCTGAACTACTGGCCCAGCACACACAGAACTATACCGTAGATACTTTTGAAATCGTCAATGTATTCGATCTCACCGAGTTTGCCATTGAACCTGAACGGTTGGAATTCGGGATTAAATACGTAGCCCGACGACGACCAAATCGCAGGGTAATTGAATATACCAAATGGACGATTGTAGCCCGCATAACTGAAATAAAAACTATCAACTTTACCATCCGCGTTTTTAGCATGTACTAAAGAATACCCTTCTTTCATTGTTTCTGAAATTCCAGCAGCTCCGCAAGGTTCTTTACCTAAGATATCAAATGTACATTGTCGCGAAGCGAACTGAGCTAGTTCTCTTGCGCTGGGTAGATGTGCTGGCTGCTGCACTTTTTTCGAGTCTTTACAGTAGCGAATGGCTTCAGCTTGGGTCATTATGTAGTATTTGTTGTTCAAATCTCCAGTGGTAACAATGTTACCAAACTGTGGGCTCGGTTGAAGCACCTGGATTCTTGCATCAACGGCTGCCAAAGAATTTACGAGCTGTGTTCTTAGCTGCTGACACTCCGGCAATGTATTACACTCATTGTTGGCATAGCCACTTATAACGATAAGATTGACAATCAAAATGGGTAATAAACGATTCAACATAGGGATTTCCTTACGCAAGTTTGTGTTGGTTAAAGTGCCTTTATTCAAACTGAACGCCCTTTAATGTCAACACAATCTAATCTGATATTGAAATTCTCGTCAGTTTTTTTTAACCGAGAAATACTACCTGTTGAACTTCGAAAAAAAACCAAATGTTTTTTAACTTTTCAGTGAATAGTTTTGCAGTGATTTGTTAACCATGGATAACGTTGTGAATAGTTCGAGTGTGCCTAGCTCGTGCACCTGAAAAACCAAGACTAATTCCTCAGTTTAATTTACGGTTTGAGCTTTATAGCTTGAGCCGATCGCTTTAATCGCTAAAGTTCCTGCGCCCGATATTTTTTCGTAAATTTCAAACTTCAATCGTGGAGCTGATAACATACCTGGCAACTCACTATCTACGCCAAGGCTTAACAGCACATTTTCACCTTCAACAGCAAAAATATCAGACGTAAACTCGACTTCGGCGACATTGCCCTTTTTACTGATTTTTGCTGTTTGTAAGTAAATTTCGCTAGCTTTAAAAGTCACATAATCTTCAGAAATAATTTGCTCACCACAGATAAAAATTTTATCTGCAGTTAAGGTCGCAACTTTAATTTTATTAACTACATCCGCAAGAGGGGATTCAACCTGCTTCAAGCCCTCGATGCGCGAATCATTTTTTAAATCACAACCCAAATTGATGTATGTATTGTCTTTTAACGGCTGATAGTTTTTAGGACGTTTCAGATCTGCTTTAGTTATTAAATTTTGAAGCGCAGGTAATAGAGCATTTTCTTTTGAGCTTCCTTGACGCTGATCAAGGGTGATATGAGAATCTAATGTTCCATCAGCTTTGACAAGTACACCACTTAAAGAGACCTCACCCGGAGTGCCACCATTGCGCAAATCTTGAGACAGAGATTTTACAGCTACTTCTTTTGCAAGTAATTCTTTGGCAGCTTTTTCTTTAGCGGCAGCAAAAGTAGTCTGTTCACCACAAGCTGATAACAGCGCCAATGACACAAGTAGAACCGATGATGTTAAAAAAGCTGATTTCATAAAATGCTCCTCAGTGTAAAAAACGTCGACAGTCCTAAGCCTTCAGGACGATTTTATCCTGCGCTCAAGAGCACGTCTGCACACCATATTTTAGAGGAGCAAAGAGAAGACCATGACACACACACTTAACCAACACCGGCTAGAGCTTGCGGGAAAAGTCGACCTTTTTACTTAACTGAAAGGTTAAATTATGATGCAATTATCTAGCATAATAGATTATTGGAGATAAAAAATGAAAAAGATAGTCATCGCTTTTTTAGGTATGATGTCATGGGCTTTAACGTCCTACGCAACTGGCCTACCACCATCCCTTGATGATAGCGGTAATGGAAAAAAGATTTTTATACAGAGATGTGCCATGTGCCACGGAACAGATGCCAAAGGAACAGGGTCATTGGCTAATAAAAGCAATCCTCCTACGCCAGATCTTACGACATCTGTTTTTAAGAAACGACTTAGTGATTATCCTGGCGTTATTGTATCATCAGTCATACTTCGTCCAAATAAAGATTTGATTCCAAAAACTTTGCGAGAAAATGGTGTAAAGCTATCGCCATATCCTTGGACAATTAAAGATTTCCGCGATTTAAATAAATATCTGAGTGGTTTGATTTTAAAAAGTAGAAATTGAGTGTTGACGTGCCCAGCTCAATTTTACGCGCAGATCTCAAGAATTGCCGTTCGATAATCATTTAGCAGGGGCACCTTTAAATTGAATCTTAAATCCCAAGTCTAAAAGCTTGGGATTTTTTTGTTTGAAATTAGAAATGTGTAAAATAAAAAACGCACTGGTTTTTACGTCAGTGCGTTTTGATAAAGATTTTTATTAGACCAAGTGTTGTAATCTCTTACTTCAGTTTTTTCCTTGGACACTGCAATAGAGAGAAGCTGCAAGTCATCGTCGTGTCGATAGCAGCATCTTCGTTATTTGGATTGTTGGCGTTCATTTGGCCCTGAGCTGTTGCCGTAAAGGTGCCCGAGATATTCAAAGCATTTGGAACTACAGGCGACATTGCTGTCTTTATTTTAAAAGTACGGGGAATGCCCATGACATTAAAATAAACATCATCCGTATAAAATTGAATAGCAAGTACCCCTTCGTCCACTCTCTCAAATGATGTTCGATTTCCTTCGGGTAGTTGAGGACCTCTTTCAAACTTATAACTGTATGTTTTGTAATTTAAAAAAATTTGATCGATGTCTGCGGCATCTTCTCCATATATGCTGAGCTTCAAATCAGCGTCTTTATTTTCGCAAGATAGGTTAAATTCGCCAGCGCCTTCGAGTGAGCATTCCCCTGTAGCAAAGGCCCAACTGCCGATCAACATAATCAAAATTGAAACTATATATTTATTCATGCCAAATTTATAGAAATCAAAAAAACACGTGTCAACTTAATTGTCTTGGAAAGCCTTGGACGGGTGAAAAAGTCTCAGCGCATATTGGCTGAAATCAGGTGCGCATCGCTTTCTACTCGAATAAATTATTCAAGATAATTACAAGACCCTTCGACATACTTACTTGGTTCGTTTTGATTTGTCTCAGAGGTTTTCATCAGTAAAGATTCATTCTGACTATTAGATTTTAGATCCACTTGCCAATCTTTGTTAATCAAAAAATTCTTCGCTACAAATTGGGCATTGACGCCGCTCTTGTTAATGAGAGCCTCAATTCTTAAGCCTGGTATAAATGCTTTTGTTCGACTAGAAAAAAGTTTTTTGTTGATAGCCGCAAAATAGATACCTAAGCCAGTAATCCCATTAATAGTCTCTTGGGCTGCATAAAATTGTGAGTACGCATAATTTCCAGATGTTTGATCAAAATCAATAAAGATACATTCTGCAATCGAACTTTTGCCTCTAATAGGAGAATACAATTCATACGTTTCTAAGTCTGAAAACATTCTGGCAATCAAGGCACGTGTATCATCAGAGCTTGGTTCGGCATCCATCACTCTTACAGTCGCATAAATATATTCATGCATTGATAGTGCAACTTGGTCTACAGGAGACATCATATTCCATAACTCTTTATCGCGATATATTTTGAACGGAGCAGCGTCGATTTGTTCACTTACAACATTCACAGCAATTTGAACAAAGCTACATCCTGCGGGCAATGCAGGCAGTGTGGCATCTGCGGTAAAATCTAATCTTTGGCCATTAGGAATATCTATAACTTCGCTTAACATTTTATGTGCTACCGCTAAATCATTTTCTTGATAAGCGGGATCGTCTGGATTTACATTTGGAGCAGATACTTGACGTGAAACTTTTTGCAAATTGTTTTTAAAATCTGTTTCAAAGTCTCCTGAAGTCACCGGTGTTGGATAGCCTTTAAGCTCGCCTTCATATAAATCTAAAGTTCTTACCTTGTTTCCGCAGCGAATGCCTTTGCCTCCGCCACCGTTGACGACTCCATCAGATGCTTGCGAAAATCCTTCTCTTTTGTTTTCGCTTGGCGATGAGCCAGCCTTACAACCTAATATAAAAATAAATGTAACGGTAAATGCTAATGCTTTCATAACCCCTCCCTTTCTTTGTACCAGAATCGACTTTGTTTGTTGAAAACAAAAGATTAATTTTATAAGATTTTAAATAAAAACTTTATAAAATACTAAAGTCCAGCCGGAGGCCCTAATGTCAGAATCATTGTACTCAACTACTGACTACCGAGAGTATCTACAAGCCTATTTCAAAGCGGCCAAATCGGGCTCTAAAACAAAAGCTGCGTCATCAGTTGGAGTTCATACTTCACTTCTTCCGCAAATTTTAAACGGGAGTTGCGAGCTATCACTTGAACAAGCAGAAAAGTTCAATAAGTTTTTTGGTCACAATGAAGATGAATCTTTCTACTTTATTTTATTAGTCCTAAAGGCGCGAGCAGGTTCAGTTTTGCTTTCGCAAAGAATCCAAAAGCAGATACACGAAGCTCGAAAGAAACGTCTTGAAATATCTCATCGCGTAGCTAAAGACAAAACCATTTCAGAACAGGATCAGGAAAGATTTTATTCTTCGTACATATTTGCAGCTATACATGTGCTTTCTTCGATACCAGCCTATTCGAGTATCCAAAAAATTGCTGAGGCTCTTGGAAAACCCGAGCATGAAATTTCACGTGCAGTCGATTTTTTATTATCTCTTGGTGTGCTTCAAGAAAAAAATAATCAGTTGGGGCCTGGCACACGACACGTTCATTTGCCACCGCAATCGCCGTTGATTGTGAATCATCATTTAAATTGGCGTTTGAAATCCATAGAAAAAATTAGAGAAAACCCACGTACTGATATGCACTACTCAGGAGCTTTGAGTTTGAGCGAACGAGATGTATTTAAGATAAAAGAAATCTTAGCTGGAGCGATTGCCGAAGTGACTTCTGTTGCGACCAAGTCACCTGAAGAAACAGCATACATTTTATGTGCTGATTTTTTTGCTCTAAATCGCTAGAGTGTCTCCGACGCGGTTAAACGCTTCATGTCGTGATCGCGGTATTTAATCACTTGTCTAAACCAGAACTTGAGGAGATATTTATACAAAGTAAGGATCGTCTTTATGAGATCATTTTTTGTTGTATTGCTTTTGTCATTACAGGCACAGGCTCAGTCTGAAAATAAATTAATTAAAAAATTAAGCTGGGCCGATTGTATTCAGCTGGCGCAGCAAAATAATTTAGAATTACAAATTGCTCAGGATAATGTTACGTCCGCTGATGAAAACACGACAGTGGCGCGAAGCGGATTTCTTCCTCATGTTTTTGCGACGGCAACCGGAAATCAAACCAGTCTAAATAAGTCTGTCACGAATTCATATTCGGCAACGCTAGGATTTTCACAAAATATTTTTGCAGGATTTGCTGATTTTTATAAAACCAAACAGAGCAATGTCAGTTTGAAGATCGCACAGATGAATTTGAAAATCGCTAAGGCGAAATTAAGCGCTGATTTAAAACAAGCGTATGAGAGTCTGTTGTACGGGCAATCTTTTATTTTATTAACCCAAGACATTCTTAAACGTCGTCAAAGTGATTTGCAGAATGTTCAGCTTCGCTTTAATAGCGGACGTGAAAATAAAGGATCAGTGTTGTTGTCAAAAGCCTACTCCGCACAGGCGGAGTATGAGAACCTGCAGGCTGAGAATGCCTTAGCGTCAGCCCGTGAAACCTTAAGCCGTGTTTTAGGTTTACCAGCTAATACTGAATTGCAGTTGCTTGAAGCTAAATCAAGTTTGACTCGGGTAAATGCTGTAAAACTGTCTGAGTCTCAGGTGGCTGATATGGCAACGCTTACTCCTGATTACTTACTTGCAGAACTTCAAGAACAATCAGCTGATCTTGCTCGTGATACAGCGAAGGCTAATTTTTACCCGAGTTTAGATTTTACCGGCTCTTACGGAAAAACAGATAACGTTTTCTTTCCCGAAGAAAATGATCGTTGGAGTTTAGGTTTAACTTTTACATTGCCTTTATTTGATGGAGGTCGCGATTACGCTTCTGTCAAAAGTGCCGCCGCAAAATGGGCCGCAGCTAGTAAAACTCGAGAAAGTTTACTTCTACAAATGAAAGTTCGACTGCGTGACGCCTATTCTGATTATGTTGAAACCGCAGAGAAAGCTAAAGTGGATATGACTTTTCGAAGCGCAGCAGAAGTTCGCGCTGAGATCGCTCGCAGTAAATACAATAATGGCCTGATGACATTTGATGATTGGGATGTTGTTGAAAATGATTTGATTAGTCGACAAAAAGCAAGTCTTAGCAGCGCACGAGCCAGCGTGATCAGTGAAGCCAACTGGGAACTCATTCAAGGAATCGGAGTTATTCAATGAAAAATAAATACATCATCTTAGCTGCAGTTATTGTTGTTGCCGTCGCCGGTTTTTTTGCTTCAAAGAGTTTTTCAGGTGCAAAAGTAAATTATAAAAAACATGTTTTAACTAAGGGAGACCTTGAAGTTCGAATTCTTTCTACGGGCACAGTTCAACCTCAGAATCGTTTAGAAATTAAACCTCCGATTGCAGGACGTATCGAAGAAATCTTAGTTGATATCGGAAAAACTGTTAAAAAAGGACAAATTTTAGCTTGGATTAGTTCTACTGAACGGGCAGCGCTTATTGATGCGGCTCGCGCGCAGGGGCCGCAAGAAGTTAAACGTTGGCAAGCTTTGTACAAACCATCACCGATTGTGGCGCCCATTGATGGACAAATTATTTTACGTAACGTTGAAGCGGGACAAACTTTTACAACATCAGACGCTGTTATGGTGATGTCAAACCGACTGACGGTAAAGGCTCAGGTCGATGAAACAGACTTAGCGCAGATTAAACTTAAACAAACTGTTGAAATTCGTCTAGATGCGTATCCTGATCAAATGATTGAGGGGCGGGTTGAACAGATCGCCTACGAGGCGAAAACAGTCAGTAATGTAACGACATACGTTATTACCGTGCTACCAAATAATACGCCAGACTTCATGCGCAGTGGAATGACCGCGAATGTTGTTTTTACTGTGGATGCTAAAAAAGATATTTTATTAGTTCCGAATGAATTTATTAAATATGACAATGGCCGTGCGAATATTTTGGTTGAAGATGAAAAAAATGAACCTGTAAGTCGCGAATTAAAGCTCGGTGTGTCTGATGGTAAAGTGTCTGAAGTTTTATCAGGCGTAGATGAAAAACAAACAGTTGTTCTAGAAATTAAATCTAAAGAGGCCAAAGCTTCAAGTCCTTTTTCTCCAATGGGTCGATCACCTCGTCGTGGCGGAAAATAGAGTTTTTATATGTTGGAAATTAAAGATATTCGCAAAGTCTATACAATGGGTGACAACACTCTCGAAGTTCTTAAGGGCGTAAACCTTAAGATTGAAGACGGAGATTTTGTAGCGATCATGGGGCCTTCGGGTTCAGGTAAGTCGACGCTGATGAATATTTTAGGTTTGCTGGATGTGCCTTCGACGGGATCGTATCAATTTAATGGAAAAGAAATTTCTAAATTTTCTGAAGATGAGCTCGCGGTATTTCGCCGCGACGAAATTGGATTTATTTTCCAGCAATTTAATCTTTTGCCACGTATGTCGGCCCTTGAAAATGTAGCCTTACCTTTATTGTATTCAAAAAAAGAAAAAGGTGAAGCCGGTGCTGTGGCCTTACTTGAGCAAGTTGGTTTAGGCACAAGAACACATCATAGACCTAACGAATTATCCGGTGGACAGCAGCAGCGGGTGGCGATTGCAAGGTCTTTAGTTAATCGACCGAAAATGATTTTGGCCGATGAGCCGACGGGTAATTTAGATTCGGTCAGTGAAAAAGATATTATGGCCGCCTTAAAATCGCTGAATGATTCTGGCATTACGGTTGTGATCGTCACTCACGAAGAAGAAATCGGAGCGCAAGCCAAAAGATTAATCCGTATGCGTGACGGCGTAATTTATTCCGATGAAAGACTGAGCGATTTTAAAAAAACCGAACCATTATCTGCCAAGAAAGAGTCGCCTCAGCAATCAGCCTACTGGGATTTTTTAGATTATTTTAAACAAGGTTATAAAACATTAGCCGCAAATAAAGTTAGAACAGCTCTTTCAATGCTTGGAATTTTAATTGGGGTAGCAGCCGTCGTTGCGATGTTAGCCTTGGGGCGCGGGGCTCAGAAAGCCATCGAAGAACAGTTATCTTCTTTAGGTTCAAATCTTTTAACAGTGCGAGCAGGATCAGTACGTGTCGCTGGAGTAACGCAAGAAGGTGGCGCGGCGAATCGTTTATCTTACGATGATATGCAAATAATGAAATCGCGGGTGGGGTCAATTAAAGCCATTTCAGGTTTGGTGCAAAGCCGTAATCAGGCGACAGCGAACGGGCAAAACTGGAATACGCAAGTGCAGGCCGTATCAACTTCATGGACTGACATTCATAATTCAAAACCGGTTTCAGGCCGATTTTTCACTGAAGACGAAAACACAAAACGTGCGCGTGTGGCTGTCATCGGAGAAGTTGTTAGAAAAACACTTTTTGGCGATAGTAGCTGTATCGGTGAAATGATTAAAATTGATAAAGTAAATTTTCAAGTGATTGGTGTGCTTCCTGAAAAAGGGGCCAGTGGTTGGAGAAATCAAGATGATGTCATTATCATTCCTATTTTGACAGGTATGTACCGTTTAATGGGTAAAGAATATGTCGATAATTTTGAAATCGAAATCGATAAGCCAGAAAATATAGATAGCGCTCAAGATGCTATTGTTAATGTGATGTCAACTCAGCATAAAGTTCCCTTATCGCAACAAGAAGATGCTTTTAATATTACGAACATGGCCGATATCCAAGCGGCTCTTCAGCAGAGCAGTCAAACGATGTCGACGTTGTTAGCCTCTATCGCAGCTATTTCTTTATTGGTTGGCGGTATCGGTATCATGAATATTATGTTGGTCTCAGTAACAGAAAGAACCAAAGAGATAGGTTTAAGAAAATCGATCGGTGCCCGTCGCAATGACATTTTGATTCAATTTTTATCAGAGTCAGTTGTGATCAGTGTCATCGGTGGAGTGATGGGAATCATTTTAGGTTGGCTTGCCACATTAGCTATATCCGGAGCTTTAGGATGGAGCACATCCATATCTTTAAACTCTGTTCTAATTTCATTTTTCTTTTCAGCGCTGATTGGAATTTTGTTCGGCGTTTATCCGGCCAAGCAAGCTTCGGCTTTAAATCCGATCGAAGCTTTGCGATACGAATAAATGCACATGAAAAACTAAAGGGAAACTAATCAATGAGTTGGCCTGCCATCGATACCACGATCTGCGAGTAAGGACCTTCCATTCGATATAATCGAAAAAGAATCGCATCTCCATCGAAGAAGGTTAACAGGCCCTCGCCATGAAAATCGCTGGCTTCAAATTTTTTAATTCGAGACCAATCTAGATGAACATGGCATGTTCCATCGCCTACATCTAACTGGTCTTCATCATGATGGTTTCTTCTGACTACAAACCTGCCAACGAGATTTGCAACGGCACCTCTTGGTCCAACAGCAAAGACTAATTCACCTTCAGCTTCGAGCTGTTTGAATAATAATTTTTGTTTTTCAGAGATAAAGTGTTTCATATCTTATTTTTACTACGCGATGAATAGGGCAGTCATTAATCAAATGTTTTAGGTTCGAGTATGTCTAGTTAGACACAAAACAAAAAACGCACTGGTTTTTATGTCAGTGCGTTTTGATAGTTAGTGATCCTCGAATAGTCTTGCTCTTGAAAGAACTTCGTAAGTGGTTTAAGTGACACATTCCGATCATGAGCATGTTTTTCTGTTACCGAAATACAGCTTCAATATTGTGACCATCGGGATCATAGACGAAGGCGGCATAGTAGCCAGGCTGTCTTAGCCCGGGTGGGCCATTGCAAATGCCACCGGCTAAGATCGCCTGCTGGTAGAACTCGTCGACTTGCAACGTAGATTTTGCACTAAAACAAATATGCATGGCGGGCTTTGTCGGCGCGCCAGCTGTTAATAAAAGATCGTCTGATTTATCTGTGCTTAGGCCAAAACCAAAAATGCCTCTATTCTCATTATGAGTGGTCAGCTTAAAGCCTAACGGAAGCAGGCATGCAGAATAAAACTTGAAAGATTTTGCGTAGTCGCTCACTTGATATTCAACGTGATCAAAAAACATTTATATTCTCCCTGCACTTATGTGGCTCATGCGCTAAAAAAATAATACTTAACAAAAATGATAAAGTATAACAACCTCATTTACAGAAGTCATCTTTCTGTTGGGATATGTAATGAATTGTAAAATAAAAAACGCACTGGTTTTTTAAGTCAGTGCGTTTCGATAAAGAACCTAATTAGAATCAAAAATCGGTTACTTAAAGTAGGCCATAATGCCGAAATCAGCAGGCATCAATTTTGTTTCTGGAAAACAACGAACACTTACACTTGTCGATGAAGTTAAAAGAGTAATTAAAGAACTAACTTCAAAACCAGCTTTTTTAACTGCATCGATAGTCACAGTACAAACTGATCCGTCGACAGCACTTAGTTCTAAAACTTCGTTGTTTATAGTGTCTGAGAAAAAGGTTCTGGCTTGATAAATCCTAAAAGGTCCTTTGTCAGAAATTGTTAAAGTGGCGGCATTGCTGATGCTAGCTATTAATGTAAGACCCGCGAAAACTGTTGAGATTGTGATTTTCATATTTCTTCCTTTTGTTGTTTAGTTTAAAACTATGCAACTGATATGCCCTGTAGAAATACAATCTAGTAATTTAGAAGTCTTTTAAAATGATAAGTTTTTGACGTTGTCTTACTTTTTTTCAGACACTGGTATTGAAACAGCAATTAATTCGCATAGCATCTATACACAGCCTTAATCTGGCAACCATCTTCGCTAGTTATAACAGTCCAAATATTTTGAACGCCTGAATAAGACAAAACAACGCCCCAAGTGCTAGCTTTGCTAGAGTAAGAGTGAAGCTCTGTCGTTAAGGGTTTTCCGCCTCCATTAAGCGATTCAATGGCAATGACTGCGCGTAACACCTTTTCTTGCGTTTGATCCAACGTGCAGTCTGCTGCGTACGAAACTGAGGTTCCCATAAGCGACAATGTTAAAATTAATGTTTTCATTTTCAGATCTCCTTTTTTGAAAAAATATTCTCAAACACGCATCATGTAAATATTAACATTTGTGTTAGCTTATTTAAGTAATAATGATATTTAACTTGAATAAAAAATGTCATAATGACAATAATTCTGTCTTATGAGTGAACATGAATATCAAATTGATGACTTGGATCGTAAAATTATTAAAGAACTTTTTAAAGATGCGAGAGCCTCTTATGTGGATATCGCAAAAAAACTGACAGTTTCAAATGCGACGATTCATCAACGGGTGAACAAACTAAGGTTGCACGGAATACTAAAGGGCTTTGTTCCATTGATCGATGAAGTTAAAATGGGGTTCACAGTCAGTTCGCTGATCGGTATTTATCTTAAGAATGCTAAAGACAGCCAATTGGTTTTAGAAAAACTAAATAAAATGCCAGAAGTTTTAGAGGCGTATTACACGACGGGGTCATATGCACTTATAATAAAAGTTTCTTGTCTAGATATGCAGAAATTCCAACTTTTTCTGATGGATAAGCTTCAAGGAATTGGTGAAATTCAATCGACAGAATCTTTTGTGTGCTTGTCGCAACCGATTTCGCGAACACCAAAGATTTTTTAAGTCAGGGTCTGTTGCATCTCAAAACACTCGTCACATTACGTGCGCGTGAAGATTAGGTAATGGTTTTATTTATCCAGCACGAAATCCCAGCGAAGGGCCGCGATACCGTTTTTGATTAACTCCTGAGGTGGTGCTGGCAATGGGCTGTTAGATTTAAAGGCTTCTATAGCCGTATTATCCAAAAGTTCAAGGTGGCTTGATTCTAAAATAGAAACATCTTGAACTTCACCCACTGAATTTACATGTACAAGTAATTTTACTCTACTGCTAGATTCGTTAGTCTTAGCAAGACTATAGCCTTTGTCGTACAGAGCTGACACCTGTGATTTAACTTTGTCTTCCCAGATCGGCTGAATCTTTTTTTGAATTTTCAAAAACCAACCATAATGTGGATCATCTTTAGTTATGAGATTAGATTTTTCAGAGGCACAGGCACTCAGAAAAACAATACTTAAAAAAAACATTATAAATTTCATTTGAAGCTCCTGCCAGTGTTAATTAATGAAAAAATGAGTCTGCAAGTAAGTCGGCAATCATATGGGCAATGTAAGGCGCTAATAGGCTCTTGGTACGAAGGCAAAGCACTCCCAAAATAAGACCAACAAAGACAATATATATCTGAAACAGAAACGGCAGATCCCAATGGCCAAATCCAAAAGAGGCTGCTGAAGCAATTAAAGCAAACCAAGGTTTCTTAAATAGAGAAAGTGCAGCAGAAAACAAGATGCCACGATAAATTATTTCTTCAGCACCATTTGAGAATAAATTTCCAACAGCATCAGGAATAGAAAACTGAGGAGAGAACTTCATTCCGAAATAAAAAGCGACGGGAATAATAGTAAGAAATATTAAAAGGCCGTAGATCAAACCTTGTCGTGCCGAATGGCCTATATTTCCTGATAAAGGAAAACCTTGTACCCATTTAAGTCTTTTGAAAAGTAGAAACGGTAAAAATAGTATTGCAGCTTCAAGAACAATTAAGGCGTGATTGCATAAAATTTTCTCTGCTTCGCCGAGCTCTACATTCTGAAAAATGAATCGGCGAATTTTCATCATTAAAAAGAAACGCAGAAAAGCCCATAGCAAACACAGGAGTAGTGGGGCGATGAGTTTCTTTGAGCGATCTTGTGAAGTCATTTAATAAAAATTACTGATTTCACGCTATTTGTCATCATGCAAATGCAGCGACTGACCATTCATATCAAATTATTGCAGAACATGTTTGATGGAAAGAGTTATTTGAACTACATTAATAAGATGGATTCTAGCTTCAAACTTTTAAAGTTATCCCCTGAAATTTTAGCAGCGATCCAAAATTTGGGTTATTCGAAAATGACCCCTATTCAAGCGGCTAGTATTCCTCTATTGTTAGAAGGTCATGACCTAGTTGGAAGATCACAAACAGGAAGCGGAAAGACAGCAGCTTTTGCACTTCCGATTTTACAAAAAATACATAAAGCAGATAAAACTCCTCAGGCATTAATTTTGGCTCCTACGCGAGAACTGTGTGAGCAAATTCTGCAAGAGATTCGTAAATTTTCTAAAGGGCTTAAAAATATTCAAGTGATGGCTTTAGTTGGTGGTCAATCATCGTCAGCCCAAATTAAATCTTTAGAAATGGGTGCGCAAATTATTGTTGGTACTCCGGGGCGTACTTTAGAGTTTCTTAGAGCTAGATTAGTTGAAGTCGATGATTTAAAAACTTTGGTCTTAGACGAAGCCGATCGTATGTTAGACGAAGGCTTCACTGAAGAGGTCACACAAATTATTGAACTTTTACCTACGAAAAGACAGACCGTCTTTTTTTCTGCCACATTCCCTGAAAGTATTGAACAGCTGAGTCTGAAATATCAAAAAAATCCTAAGACAGTCAGTGTGTTGCAAGAAAAGACATCGGCTCCGATGATTGAGCAATTTCTTTATATCGCAGAAAAACCAGAAAAAATTGATACCCTTATGCGAATTCTTCAGCAGCATCCCGCAAACAGTGTTCTGATTTTTTGTCGCACGAAAGCTTCTGTTGCTGAAATCAATGAACTCTTGCTTGAAGCTAAAGTTGCAACCAGCGCTTTACACGGTGACCTTGAGCAAGTGCAACGTGATCAGACAATGGCTCGATTTCGCAGTGGCAGTTTGCGCGTACTGGTTGCAACGGATGTTGCCGCCCGTGGTATTGATATTGATCATTTAGAATTAGTTATTAATTTTGATTTGCCATCGACGACAGATATTTATCTTCACCGCATTGGGCGCACAGGTCGCGCTGGTAAAAAAGGTGTCGCAGTTTCAATTGCAGATGCTTTTGAAGCGACAAAAGTCGAAGAACTTGAACGGGTCATGGGTAAACCATTTAATCGTTTTGAGCTGAATTTAAAAGGCAAAGCCGTTATCGCAAAAACATTACAGCAACCCAAAATGAAAATGATTTACATTTCTGGTGGTCGTAAAGATAAACTTCGCCCAGGTGATGTTATCGGTACCCTGACTTCGCAACCGAATGCCATCGCAGCCACTGATATCGGTAAAATCGAACTGCACGATACATTTACGTATGTTGCAGTTTCTTTCGCGGTCGCAGGTAAGGCTTTGCAAAAATTAACGACGAGTAAAATCAAGGGCCATAAGTATAAAGCTTCTTATATTAAGTGATATTAAATGAATAATTTAAATAATCAGGTTTCACTTCAAGAAATTGCTCTTAGTTTTTTAAAACTAGGAACAACTGCGTTTGGTGGCCCAGCAGCTCATATTGCCATGATGGAGCGTGATCTTGTTGATAAAAAGCAGTGGCTTACTAAAGAAGAGTTTCTAGATTTGCTTGCAGCAACGAACCTGATACCAGGGCCAAACTCGACGGAATTAGCAATTCATATCGGGCATAAAAAAGCAGGGTGGACGGGGCTTATTGTTGCTGGCATATGTTTTATTCTGCCAGCCTTTTTAATTGTTTGGGCTATAGCTTGGTTCTATATAAAATTTGGTTCGCTTCCGGCTTTTAAAGCGATTTTCACCGCGACTATTCCTGTGATCATCGCCGTGATTTTTCAGGCGGTTTATAGTCTTTCAAAATCTGCAGTTAAAAATATCACTCATTACACGCTTGCAGCACTTTCGTTAGCTGCATACTTGTTTGGCGTAAATGAATTATTAATTCTTTTTGCTGCAGCGTTGCTGAATTTATTGTGGCGTGAAAAAAGAAGCTTCACAGGTCTGAGTGCCTTTGCCGCTGTTGCTAACCCAACTGTTAATCAGCTCGGTTTATATTTTGCTAAAGTTGGATCAGTTCTTTTTGGCAGCGGCTATGTGTTGGTGGCTTTTTTACAGAACGATTTAGTTCACAAATATCAATGGATCACGCAGCAGCAACTTATCGATGCCATTGCTGTTGGCCAATTTACTCCCGGACCCGTATTTACGACAGCAACCTTTATTGGATACCTCATTGCCGGAAATATCGGGGCGATAACGGCTACCGTGGGAATATTTTTACCAGCATTTATTTTTGTAGCTCTAAGTGCTCCGTTTATACCGCGCCTTAGAAAATCAAAACGGATTTCGTATATTCTGGATGGCTTAAATGTTTCGTCTTTAAGTCTTATGCTTGGAGCTTCGTTTTTATTATTTAGCTCGAGTGAATTTTCATATTATTTTATTATTGCTTTGATCGTAAGTTTATTTTTATTAATTAGATACAAGCTGAATTCCGCATGGTTGATTCTGGCTGCAGCACTCATAGGATTCTTGAATTTTTAAAATAGTTAGAGTACATTTAATATCTATGAGCATAATTAATTTCAAAGACAAGACAGCAGTTATTATCGGCGGTGGAAATGGCGTTGGTCGGGGCATTGCCATTAGTTTAGCTGCAGAAAAGGTAAATGTTGTAGTCGCTGATGTAGATATAGCCTCAGCAATGGCGGTAAAAGATGAAATTATTCTTCAAGGTCATAGCGCGGTAGCTATAAAAGTCGATGCGACGCAAATCGAGTCTCTGACTAACTTAGCTAACGAGACTATCAAGGCCTTTGGATCGATTCACATTCTTGTAAGTACAGTGGGAGCCATCTTAGAGAAACACATCGATGCAGCCTCTGATCAAGAGTGGCAGTGGATGTTCGAAATGAATCTTATGGCAAATGTTCGTGCTGCGAAAGTTTTTGTTCCCCATCTTAAACAAAATATAAAATCTCACATTGTTCTTACAGGTTCAGGCGGAGGGCTTTTTGCGCCACCACCAGACATGCACATTGGCCTTTATTCAACGATGAAACATGCCTTGACGGGTTTTGCTAAATCATTAAGAAATGAACTTAAAAAATTCGATGTTGGAGTGTCACTACTTTGCCCTTCGGGTGTTGAAGGTAAGCTTGCAACAACATCAGCGCGTTCAAAAGCTAATTTTTTAAAAGTTGATTTCGATGATACGACGGGAAGACAACCCGCACATCGAGTCTTAGAGTCGGGTGAATCAATGGGTAAGCTTGTTGTTTCAGCTATTCAAAAAAATCAGTTTTATATTTTAAATAAACCAAATGAGACTTTTCAGGCTCTTGAAAATGAGCTCAATTTCCTCAAAGAGGATATTAAGCTCTAGTTTTATTCTTCTTCGCGCTTCTTGAAGAAGTCTGGAATAGCATCAGTCAAAAATTTCTGTAAATCTTTATTCTCTTCATGCTCGCCACAAGTGATTCTAATAATTTTGGCCATTTTTTCAAAAGAATTGGCTTTGTTTAAGAGGATTTCTATTTCTTCTTTTTCAAGCCATTGCTGAATGATATCGTCATCATCCAACAGCAGTTGTTTAATTTTTTGAGTTACGGCTTCTAGGTTATACGGTGATCGCTTTTGCCAAGTTGTTGAAATTCGAACTTTAGGATCCCAGATTACTTTCGTCGACGACATAGACTCTAAACTTTTCAATTACGATCATCATTAAGGACAGCCGCGTCCTGCAAGTTGTAAGTTACCTTTGAAAATGCCCATATCGCGTAAGGCTTCACGCAAATTACGTCCGTCGCGTGTTGAAATTGAAATGCCTGTGACATACAATCCGCGTTTTAATTCAATGGTCGCAATTTTAGAATCAAGCGGCTCTAGCGGCACAATCTCATGATCAAATGTTTCTTCAACAATTAAAACATCATTAAGATCCTGAGCTCTCGCAAAATTAGCTAGACTTAGCTTAAGATCTAAAGCGCAGACAGCCATTGTGCCTAAACCCGGATAATTAACGACGAAGTGAGCTGATGGATTGTTAATCGATAGATCAACAGGTTTAGTAGTTAGAGTAATTGTTTTCGATGGGGCCAATTCAGATGAATGACCAGTTAAGGGAAGCGTTAAAAGTGCTCCTGTTAAAATAACTAAAAGTGTTTTCATTTGTATTTCCTTTTTTTTGTTAGGCTAAGACCTGAGACAGGAAATACAACGCTACGTAGAATAAATATAATTAATAATATATCGTTCTATGATAAATAAAATTAATAACTACTGAAGAAACCGCTTTTTTCTAGCAAAACAGCCAAATCTCATAGATAACAACCGCATGAAAATTGATGATCTTATCTCGCGTTTTAAAAAAGTCGAAAAGTTACTTGAAGCTAAGCCTTGGTTTAAAAATGAAAAATGGATTGTTTCAGTTCATCCATTTCCGCCAAAAAGCCCAGAAGGCGTAACGTTACAAGTTTTTAAAAAGAATTGGTTCAATGACGAACGCCAGGGTATTCACTTTGAATCTTATTTTGATTTAAATCCTAAAAAACAAAAAAAGACGTATGTTACTTTACATGCCCTGCATGCTGATGAAATTCCTGGAACCAAAATCTCACGCAAAGAATTTGCTAAGCCGTTAGTTGATCAAATTCATGATGAAGTTGCTTCGTGGGAAGGTTATGAATTTAGAACGGGCAAATACGGCCAGCAGCCTTTTACTAAGTTTTTAGATGCTACAGATGAAAAATTTGAAACTCATTTAGCTAAAGAACTAATGCGTCTTTGTGAACGAGTTGGTCCTCAAGTCGATAAAGTTTTGAAGTCTCTAACTTAGCCGTGTTATGTAAAATCTTGGCCAAGGCGCGCATCGATCGGAAGGCGAGCGGTGAAAGTTGTTCCGTGGTTAGAGTCACTTTCAAGCGAGACATTGCCGTTGTGAGCGCGCGCTAAGCCCTGAACAAGCGAAAGACCAATGCCCCAGCCTTTTTGTTTGCTGGCCTGAGCGGAGGCACTTCTTTTGTAAGGCTGAAAAAGTAATTGCTGATCTTCGATAGCAATGGGATTTCCTAAATTGTGAACTCTGACTTCAAGCCAATCGCCATCACGTTTAATAGAGATAGTGACGGGTGTGTTTTCTGATCCGTACTTGATGGCATTGATAGCCAAGTTTTCAATAAGGCGTTGTATAGCCATGTTGTCCCAGTGCACACTGATTTTACCAACTGAGTTTTCAACGACAAATCTTTTTTTATAAAGTCCCTCTAGATCTTGCATTGTGCGCGCTAAGATGTCTTCAAGCTCATGTTGTTCTAAAGATACCGGTAATTCTTGATTGGCCTTCAAACGATTTGCATCGAGCAGATCATGAATCATGCGATCAGCTCGTTCAGAGCTATTCAATATGCGATTAACGCATTTATCGACGATCTCGGGGTCATTGGATTTTGTTTTTAGCATTCCTGCGCAAAGGTTAATTGCAGTCAGCGGTGTTCGTAAATCGTGGGTAAGGGCTGAAACAAATTTTTCGCGTAATTCTTTTTCAGCTTCTAATTCGGCTAAACTTTGTTCAAGTTTTTTACGAGAAAGAACTTTATCTGTGACTTCTTTGGGGTTAGCCAGGATACGAAACATTTCTCCGTTACCATAATCAATGCGTGAAAATGTGGTGTCGAAGTAGCGCTCTTCAATTTGGCCATTTTTATTTTTAATATGAGCAAGGCCTTCATGTGAAACGTAATTTATACCGGTGTCATAAACTTTTTTTAAGATGGCCGGAAAAGCCGAATGCGCCAGTTCAGGAATCACTTCGAAAATTGATTTTCCGATAAGTTCGCGCCCGGGGTAAATGGCCTGATAGCTGTCATTCAGCATTTCATAGATCATATCAGGCCCCATGAAGATAACTAACGGAGCTTCAGAACCGTAAAAAACGGCCTCAAATTTCGCTAGTTCTGTGCTGAGTCTGTTATCCATAAGTGGTTAAGATAATCTAACGATGATAAGATGTCAGCTGTGTTCGCTGAACTTAGTGAGTTTTTACATAGCAAGTAGCGCCATATTTTAGTAGATTTAGGTATGGCCATTCATCCAACGATTCATAAAGCAGCAAAAAACGGTGTAGAAGTAATTATAGCATCTGCCAAAGTCAACGACGCTGCTGAATTGTTAGAGGTGGCCCGTCGAATTATGAATGAAAGCAAACATCTATTAACACAAGGCGATGAATTTAAATTCACCGTTGAAATGCAAGAAAAACGAATCCGTGATTTTACCGAACACCCAGATGGGCTTTTGTTACTTGCAAAAGTTGGTGGTAAAATTGTCGGCATGACCGATTTTAAAGTCAGTTCACGCCGAAGGGTGGCTCACCAAGGGCTGTTAGGGTTATCGTTTCTGCCTGAGTTTGTGGGTCTTGGTTTAGGCCGATTATTGATGAATGAATTGATTAGCTGGGCTCGCTTAAACCCGCGCGTCGAGACTTTGCGTTTAGAAGTTCACGCGACCAATACTCCAGCTGTCGCTCTTTATGAAAAGTTGGGTTTTACAATTGAAGGCCGTCAAGTTCGTTGTATTAAACATGATGACGGCACCTACGATGATGCTTTATCTATGGCGCTCTTTGTTTGATGTTTATCTTTTTGACACTCTGAAAAATAGTACACCCTCGTAAATTCCTGACACAAAATTTCACTGATCTCTGTTACATTGCATATCTGTAATTTTAATCATAAGGAGACTTTTATGAAATCAATTATCGTATCTAGTTTAGTATTATTAGCTGGTCTTAGTGCATCTGCTGATATGGCCGTTCGTGCGTGTCCGCAAAACACTTTATCTTGTAAATTAGAGACTGCACCGTACGGCGCGCCTCGTACATTAGTAGATCAAGTTAGCAATGTAGCTTTTGATGGAACTAATCAAGATGAGCCAAGCATCGCACCTGATCAATGTAAAATTCAAGTAGGTTTAAGAGACAGCAAAGGCAACAACATCTTAGTGACTGTTGAAGAAAATGGTTTAATGACAAATCTTTCTGTGTCTGACAAAAAATATGCTTCAGTAGGCAGTAGCTCTGCTTTTAACGCGACTGCAGGTAAAGCATTTTACTTAGGTCATGATGGTTCTATTTTAACTTGCACTGTTAGCAAGTAATAGTGATCGATTTTATTTAAAAATAAGACTAAGCTAGTGAGTATGAAAATTGTTGTATCGATATTGGCAGCGGCCATACTCATTAGTTCTGGTGTCATGTTTTATCTCGTAAAAAATGGGGCTGCATTAAGACCTGCCGGTGTTATCGCAGCTTCAGAGATCGGTTCTAAACCAGAACTGATCGGTCAATCGATAGCCAATCGGCTTTTTCCTGAATTTCAAACTTCTAAAAATGTAATTTGGTATTTAGATAACAATGACGAAGCGTTAAATCATATTCCTTTAAGCACACTTAATAATTTGCAATCGAACAACAAGCCTGAATTTTATGACCTACATCAATCGCCACAAACAAATTGCACTGAACATTGCTGGTATGTGCAGACGGTGAATACACCGTTACCTGAAGCGATCGCCCAAAAAATAAAAACCGAACCCAGTGTCGAAATTTTTGTGGAGTACTTTGATCGCGATGAAGCGGTCTCTGATATTTGTGAGAACGAAAAAATTCTTGAACTTAAATGTATTCGCCCAGTTAGTGTTCGCGAAATTAGAAAAAAACTAAAATCATCAGCGCCGTATTTCTTTATGCAAAGATATATGGAATCTCAGTTTTATCTTTTTATTGAAAAATCGAAATAGAAAATAAAAAAAGCGGTTTTTTCAAACCGCTTTTCTAAAGAACAATAATTTATAATCTAAAAATTAGAGTATATTTTTCGGTGATTTACCTGTCACTAAAGAGATTACGAAAGAAATAACGGCTAAGACTAAAAACACCATAAGTAGTGTTTTACCGATGTCCATAGACATACCTGCTACTCCGCCTGCTCCCAGTAAGAACGCTACTAACGCGATAATAAAAAACGCAATTGCTGCACGTACCATCTGAATCTCCTTTGTTTTTTGTTTAACTTGGCTCAGTTTAAACTGCAATTTACAGCCCAGTCATAAAAAACGGATTAAGAGTAAAAATACCCCGTTTATAGCGCGAATACTTTGACGTGATCCGCAGCGCATGCCTAAAATCTAACATGCCTAATTTAAGTCAGCATTTTCAAACAGAAACTTATTTTTCAATCAACAGTGAAGACGAATTAATAAATTCATTTCGTCTGCGTGATCAAAAAAAATTAGTACTACCTCAAGGGTTAATTTATCCATTCAACGTGAGGTCTTATTTCACATGGCAAGAGTCAAACGCCGTTTACACGTATTTACTTTTTAAAACACCCAATTGGGATATGCCCCGTGGAGTTGTCTTTAAACGATTTGCTTCAAATGGTGAGCCCACTGGGGGCTTATGCAGTTGGTGTAATGCCTACGGGTCTTCAGAAGATATCGGAATGCTATCGTTGCATGTCGATGCCAATGTTAGTTTAGGATATTTTCTTTGTCATGATTTGCGCTGCATAGAAAAAATCGAAGAGGCCAGTGCGCGCGCAGGTAAAAGCCCTGAAAAAAATATTGCGCAACTTTATCACCGTATGGCGTCGCTGTTTGAGAATTTAAACAAGTAAAATGAGCCGTTAATTGCTAGACAATAACAGGCGAAAAAATTGCTCTATGAGATAACTTTCGAAAAATGTAAAATAATCTTCGTTTTAAAGCATAGCCAGAGTTGTCTGTCTCAAGATGAGACGACTTTCAGAAGGGCACATTGTTTGCGATGAATTCTATAGCGCAGGTGTTTGCGTGGAGGATTCATGAGCATTAGAATTTTATTTTGTTTAGCATTGATCTTAAGTTCGATAGCTCATGCTCAAAAGGCACCTGGGGTAGACTACTCATCATATGATATTTTTCAAATGATTATGGATCAATCGATTAACCTAAAAGCGGTTGAAATACCAGTTCTAGGAACCAATCGTGAAGTTCCTGTCACGTTCGGAGCAGAAAAAGAAGGCTCGTCTGCAAAAATATTAAAAGTAATGTCTCCAAACAAAGAACTCTTTGAAAATTTTTTAAGAGATGAAGAAAACCGCGAGTTCGCCAATAAATTTATTCAAGAATTCATAGCCGGTAAGCATCGTCAAAAAAACGTAGTGAATTCAGAAGGCGAAGTTGTATCGCTATTACCTTTAAACGCTGAATTGCGTAATCTTGAATGGAGCACACTCTCAGAGGTCGATTATGAAGCGGCCTTAAAAAAATTCATTGAGACCTTTCCGAAAAGTCCATTTTCATTTATTGACGCCAAAACACGTATGGATATTTTTCGTCAGGCCGGCGAAGCTCCGAGTCTACACAAAAGTCCGAAGTCAAATTGGGCGCTTTATACAGGATTAAAGCAATATGATACCTGGGAGCCCTTGCTTGGCGAAGCCGAACTTTATATCGAACTAGGTCATCGCGAATTAAATGGTGGTTGGGAAGTGATCTTTAAGCCGCAAAAAACATATGCGGCTTTTGAAAAAATGCAAACTTGGTTTAGAACTTTATTAGGCAGTAAAAATAATTTATTCGAAGCGCCGGGGCATCAGCGTGTAGTTATGCCATTAATACAACACTTACCTGAAGAAAATAAACGTTACGAAGACCGCGCTGCCGAAGTTTCAAGAATGATTCAAACGTATATTATCGCGCGCGCCCTTAAAGGTAAGACGGGTGTATTAGGGGCTCGTTATGGCGACATACATAATGATAGTGATTTATTAAATTTAAGCACAAGCCGTGGGCCGATTCGCTTAGAGAGAAATCGTTTTTATGAAAATTCGATTGGTATTGAATTTCGTGCGGGTATGAAAGACGAAGTCGTTCGTCGCTTTGTGCAGGCTATTTATATTTCTCGCTTATCTAGAAATGACATGTCTGACATAGCTCCGCTTTCTAGCTATTCTCTTCTAACGAGAGATGTTTTTGATTATGATCAATATCTAACAGCCCAACGTTTAGATTTAAGTTCAAAAATTGTAAAAAAAGCCATTAGTAACTTCACAAACATTCAAAAACACGAAACCAATAACGGTCGTGATACACATTTGCCAATCGAATATCTAATGCCTCTATGGCCATGGGAAAACGCCCCTTTCTTAAAAGGAAAGGCTGAAGACCTTAAACGTATTTCACGCGAGTTTATAGTTAAGTTAGCTGAATTAGATAATCCGACTTACAACGATGTGGCAGAGCTGTTGTCAGCATGGGTGACTTCATCAGATTTAATTCGTGATATCGAAAAATATCTAACTCCGCAAAAACAACTCGATCAAGTGACATCTCCTTTAACGGTTAAGGTTAAAGAAGGTGGTATCGATGTTAACAAAATTGATCTGGGCAATGAATTCACAGCGCGTATGCCTCTTAAGCTCAAAGGAGAATATGATGCTAACGGCGTTTGGACTTCAACAGTTTATGATATGACGCCTGAATCTCGCGAACAAAAAATTAAAGCCGTGGCTGAATCGATTAAAGAAAATTTCACGGGTTCGCGTGAAGGTGTTACAAAGATTGATACAATCGCTCATGGCCATTCATTAGCTATAGCTTTTAATTTTAACGATGCTCAAAACCGCACTTGGCGCGTAGAGTGGGATGGCATTAGCCGTAACTACGACACTGAGGGTAATTTAGTTGAAGGGTCGGCCCGTGGTGGCCACATTGAAATCGTTTCTCCGAAATACAACCCCACAATGGAAGATATTAGCGCCGTTTATTCAGCCATGGAAAAAGAAGGCGTGATTCCAGATTATAAAATGGGTGGCTCGCACATTAATATTGATTACACACTTTTCGAAAAAAATCCTGCAGCCTTAGCCAGATTTTTAACGTTATTTCATTCACACCGTGGAATTATCGCGTTTATGTTTCAACATATGAATCGTTTACGCAGTGCTGAGCCTGTTGAGATCAGTCAAAATTTAGATTTAAAGCTGCGTAATTTTAACGGCACTGCCGAAGAGCTTGCAACGTTACTGTACAAGGAAAAATATTTTAACCAACGTCACAATCGTAAAACGCGTTACACACATATTGATGTAACAAATTTTATGGGCCGTGTGATTCCTGAACAATTTATTATGCCTGATTTTGATGTGGTTAAAGCTCGATTTACTGGTGGTCAAGGTTGGGCCCAGCAGTTTCGCGTCACAAAACACACTAAATTAGAAATGCGTCTGTTTGATGCTCCAGCCAATGAACTTGAAGCTGCTTTTCAAATTAAAGTTGTGCGCGCCCTTTTAAATAAAGCTCTAAATGAAACAGCTCCAATCACAGGTAAAGTAGAAATCGTCGATCACGAAGCTTATGTTAAAAATCCTGACCTTGCTTATCAAGCCTTGTATAAGATGGCTCAAGACCTCGATTTAAAAGTTGATGATTATATGCCTTACGTGATGAATAAAATTGTTGTGAATAAATCGTATATCCAAAGTAAGTTCTACGTACCTTGGAAAGATTACGCTGATAAAAACTATCCGAAAATCCAAGACTGGGGCAGCCCAGAAAAGCCGCGTGGTTCTAATAATATGTATTACTCAACGGGTATGTGCAAAGCCTTGTTTAATTAGCTAAATTAAAACCAGTACGAATTTAAATTGGTCCATAAAGACGCTTGTTTACGCGACTTTAACTTTGAAATTTTGAAAAAACCAATTACAACTAAAAGATGAAAAATCATTTTTTACTTTTATTTGTTTGTTTTTCTTTTTTCAATTGCACGAAGTCCAATAGCCCGACAACAGAAACTTCAAGTGTGAATTCTCCATCGTCTATTCCAACAACTGAAGATCCACCTGTGCAAAATACTCCAACGCCGCAGCCAGAGCCGCAGCCGACTGTGAATGGGATGGAGGCCGTTGCGCTTCTGAAGGGCTCTGTTCAATTAATTGTAACGCCAAACCCAAATGGTCATACAGAGTTCTTGCGCAGTATTAATAAAACGATGAGCGGTGATATTATTCGAATGGAGATGTTTCATTTAACTGATACAGATATAATCAACGCTTTAGTTTCAGCCCAAAATCGTGGTGTGACTGTTAAAGTTATTTTAGACGGAATCAGTTTAAATCTGCCAACCTTTGACTATGCTTTTGAAAAATTAAAAGCTGCTGGAGTAGATGTGCGCGCAAGCACCTCAGCTTTTACAATCACACATTCAAAAGCTATGGTGATCAATACCTCAGAAGCCTTTATCACGGCGATTAATTTAACGAAATTAACTGAAATCACACGAGACTTCGGCCTGATCGTTCATGATACGGCGGTGATCGGTGAAGTGATCAATGTTTTTGAACAAGATTGGCAAAATGCGAGTTCTCAGCAGGGGATTACTCCTCAGGTCAGTGAACTTCATCTGGTGTTGAGCCCTGTTAATTCGTTAGCGAAATTAGTTAATTTAATTTCATCGGCTAAAAAGTCTTTATCAGTGCAAGTTGAAAATCTTGGCCACGCACAAATTCAATCAGCTTTCATTGCCGCAGCAAAAAAAGGAATCATCGTCAGAGTTCTTGTGCCGATGTGTAGTAAAGGCGGTAGCGCCAAGTTAAATTTTCCGTATTTAAAAGAATTAGCTGCAGGTGGCGTACAAACTAAAGTCATGCCCACTCCAGAAAGTATTGAACATCCTTATATGCACTCTAAAATGGTCATTGCTGATGGCGTTGTTTCATATATTGGTTCTGTTAATTTTTCTAAAAATTCAACAACCTACGCTCGCGAATTAGGAATACTCTTTTCAGAAATAGAACCCATTAAAACCATGTCTGGTATTTTTGAAAAAGACTGGGCCTCTGCGATCGCTGTTCCGGCTGAGGAGACTGTGAATTGCTCAGGCTTCTAATCTGCGATTGGTAGGGATGTCTCGTATCGAGATTGTTAAGATTTTTTTCATTCGTAGATCTATTCGACAGATCGAAATTTCTTCGTAAAAAACTTCGACATAGTTTTGGTCCACGCTGATACGAACTCGTTTATACCCTGGAAATTATTCTAGTGAATATTAGAATCGATAGTAGGGGAACTATAATATGCGAAATATACGTGTGCGCGTTTCGATTGGCATTTTATTGGGGATTACACTTTTTGGATTTCAAAATTGTGCGCCCGGTAATCAGCCATTATCTGCAGTTGATTCATCTACTGATGCTTCAGATGCAATCAGTGCCGTTGATCAATCAAAATCTGTTAAAAGAATTCCCGCGTCCACTCAAAGCTCGAGTCAGACAGCAACTGCGTCTGCAGCAGCAAGCACCTCACAAGTTAAGGCTCCAACCACACCTGCAAAAACTCCCGTAAAAACTCCTGTTGCTCCGGCAAAGACTCCTGCAGTCACTCAAGCCGCTCCAAAAATTGGAGTTCCACAAGGTGTAAGTATAGTTAAAGATGGTAAAGGCATTTGTAATTCAGTGTCGTTTACTCAAGTTCCAACTGATTCAAATTATTTTATTGGTCGTATATTAAACGGCAGCACTCCGGGTGCGTGTGACGGCACCAATTGGAGTTTAGCTCTTTTTAAAATGACGTGGGAGACAAACACGTTATCTTTTGTAAAATATGTTTTTAAACCCGATGTGACTGATGCTGCTGGAAATAAAATTGAAAGTGCCTATGATCCGCATATCGTTCAATTTAATAATGAAATGTGGGTGGCCTTTGAATGTGCTGGACCTTTCGGAATAGGGGCTTCGTCTTGTATCGCGCCTTTTACAATTGCGAATGGCCTAGATACTAATCGTTTAAGCGTCATCGTGCGCGGAACATATAACGCAACTAAAACTGAAGTGTATTCAGCCAGCGTTCCTAAACTATTAGCTTTCAAAAATAAATTATATATCTACTGGACAGCTTGTCATTTTGACGTGAACAAAGACGGCGGCCTTGTGTTACTTTCAGTCGCAAGTCGCGGAGCAGAAGTCGCACAAGATTCATCGGCGCAAAAGAAAATGTGGATCAAAGATTCTGCAGGTGTATCAATGTATGCTGGTGATGCTGCAAAAAGTATTGAAGTATGGGGTGGTACACCAGGTGATGTAACTGCTAATCATGTATCTGACATTTTTGATTTTTATGTTAAAGGTGATACGATTTATGCGGTTGGAGCGGTCGGTGGTTTTGGTTGTATTACGCCACTAAGCCCAATCTATGCTTGTTATCGCACACGCATTGCAAGCTCAACTACTCCATTAGGTTTTCAAATTTTTAATAAAAATTATGTGAATTCACCAGCGCTGCCTTTTAATCCGATGGAGTATGTACGTTTTTTTAAAATGCCTAACGGATCGCAGTTTATGATGGGGCAACACACAACGGCTAACTTAAATGGTTCAAATCCTGTGACGCCAGTGATTGCTCCCGGATATCAAAAATACTCTATTGATTTAAATAATTTAAAAACTGTGGCTGCCAACGGAGATAATCCAAAACCGAATCCAACAGTCAGTGCTCTGACTTTAAGTGCAACGTTTACAGTGGTTCAATTATTTCACAGAAGTTGTGGTTACACTTTATCAAATGATGTTGCATGTAATGCAGCCTCTTCAAGATACTGCCAATCACAAGGTTATTTATCAGGAACTGGAGTCTTACAACATTACATTGATAACATGACAGTAGCTTGCGTTGGTTCAAGTGCAGGAACTCAATTAAATGTAAATTTAAGTGAACTAAGTAGCATCAACAGTGACTGTACGCAAATTTCAACAGCGACGGGTTCTTGTCAGTCGGCAGTTTATCATTACTGTCAAAATAAAGGTTATGCTGGCGGGTATGGCCCTCAAGAGGCCGGTGGTAATAATTTAACAGTGACTTGCTTAAAAGCTTCTAACAGTTTTTCAATCAGTTCAACATTCACAGCCTTGACTGAAAAAGTCTCAGCGTGTTCGCAAGCTGTGCCAGGAAGCGATAGTTGCCGTGCGGCCGCCGATCTGATGTGTAAAGCCCAAGGCGGAGTCGCAGGATACGGATTAGTCGACTACGCTGGAAACAACGTAGCCATTGGTTGTATTAAATAAATTTATTTACAAATTTGCGCAGACTTAACCGTGTGCGCAGGTGTGCAGTACTGAGTCCATTCACCAGAGACATATAATGAAAAAGCGTAAAACCAGCGAATGTGTTTTACATTTTCACTAATCATAACTTTATCAGGCATCACATCGGGCTGAACGCCATCAACTTCAACGCACCAACCATAAGCGCGCATTGTCGAATCTGATAAGACCTCTAAAGCATCGTCACCTACTGGCGAACCATTAATTGAACCAATACCTGTTGCATCACCTGTGTAGGGGATAGATCCCTTATTTAAAAGAAATTCTGTCAGGTGTCCTAAGTTCGTGTGTTTTAAAGTCGTCGATGTTTCGTAAAACGGTTGATCAGAACAGGGTCCGATCACTTCAAAAGTAAGAGCATAAACCTGTAAGGGTAATAAGAGGGCGAAGATGAATTTCATAGATCTTAGATAGACAAAAAAGCATTGAACGACAACTAAATTGTTTTCATTTGATAAATTAGGCTTCAAACGTCAAAATAAGCTTATGAAGAAAAGCATAACAGTTATCGGTGGTGGCATTATCGGTTTATCTTGCGCTGTGAAATTAGCAGAAGCCGGGGCTGATGTTGTCGTGATTGAAAAAGAGCAAGTGGGCTATGGCTGCTCATATGGTAACGCGGGTTGGATGACCCCTTGTTTTTCGATGCCTTTACCCATGCCTGGAATGCTTTTAAAATCAATGAAGTGGATGTTAAACCCAAGTGGGCCACTTTATATTAAACCTGTGCCCAGTGTTTTATTAACACAGTGGTTAACCAGATTCTTATTGTCGATGACCGAGAAAAAATCTCAAATCGCTATCGAAGCTTTAGTCGCACTTTCAATGAAAAGTTTAAACGACTATAAAATTTTAGCTCAAGAATATCCTGAAATTGAAATGCAGCAAAAAGGTTTACTTATGGTCAGTGCCACCAATGAAGGTGTTAAAGCGGCAGTTCAAGAATTAAATCTCGTCGAAAAATATAATGTACCAGGTAAAATTTTAAACGCCGAGCAAATCAAAGAATTAGAACCGGCCTTAAAAGGAAATCTCTTAGGTGGAGTTTATTTTACAAATGAAGCCCACGCCGAGCCTTTAAAAGTTGTGCAAGCACTCACAAAAAAAGCTTTAAAACTTGGAGTAAAAATTTTAGAACACACTGAGTTTCAAAAAGCAAATATCACGACTGATGGCTCTAACAAAAAAATTAAATCTATTCTAACCTCTAAAGGTGAAATACTCGCTGAGGCTTTTGTGTTAGCGACCGGTAGCTGGTCGCAAGCGATTGCGGCTGAACTTAATTTGAATGTGCCTATTCTAGGTGGTAAAGGTTATGCGCTGATCGTGGATCGTCTGAAGTCACAACCGAAAATTCCGATTATGATCTTAGATCGTAAAATAGCGATCACGCCGCGCCAAGATTCTCTGCGCATTGCTGGCACATTAGAATTAGTGAACCAAGATTTTTCAATCACCGAGCGTAGGGTTAAAGCCATTTTTGATGGAGCTAAAGAATTTTTAGATATTCCTGAAAGTATAAAAATTCATGAGACCTGGCGCGGACTGCGCCCGTGCACTCCAGATGGGGTGCCATTGATTGGATGGGCTAAAGATTATAGCAATCTTATGATGGCTTGTGGTCATCAAATGTTAGGGCTGCAATCAGGCTTAGGTACGGGACAATTAGTGAGTGACTTAATTGTGCTAGGTCAGTCTGATTTAAATCGGCAAGTTTATGATCCCGCGCGCTTTTGAAATTAATCGATGAAAACTATTTAAGACATGCTCGGTGTTTGTAAATGTCATTTCTTTATTCGCGCCTGAATAAAGCCCTTTTTGAATGTCTTCAAGAATATCGAAATCTTGCTGTAAAATAACTTTTAAAAAATCGACTTTCTTTTGAATCACTTCAGAAGTTATATCAACCTTAGTTTTTACAAGCGGAGTGTAACGAAATTCAGTTTTATCAATGTCAGTCGGTACTAAACTTAATAAAGCGATATGATCACTGTACACGAGCAGAAAACTGCTCGGAAAAATAAAATACATGATCTGGGCCCAATTTAAAATAAACTGCTCAGGCGTTGGTTTTTGTAACGGAACAACGATGCGAAAATTATTGTCGACTTGATCACTTAGGCTTAATCCCGGGTATTGAATATTGGCTAAGTAGGGCGCATGCGCAAAGGGAAAGTGATCAACTTCTAAAAAAGCTTCAACGCCGATCTTCCAGTTAAAATTTTTCTGAAAAATATTGTCTGGCATTGCGTACGCGGTTTTTGCTTCGAGTTGATTAAGTTCCTGTTCGAATTGTGAAAATACTTGAGGTAGTGAAACTTGAGTTTCTGGATCTAATAAAACCCAAATTATACCTGCAAATGTATAAGATTTTAGTTCGGTTAGGTTTTGACCTTCGTCGTATTTCCAACCGTGAAACGGGCAGGTGAAAGTTTTGCAATTTTGCACATGCGTTGCTGTTGCAAGCTTTGCTCCACGGTGGCGACAAACATTTAAAAACACTTTGATTTCATTTTGCGGGTTGCGATAGATAATCAGCGGCACTTCGCAAATAGTTCGCGTTACATAATCATTCGCGTTCGGAATTTCAGTAGCGGAAATCGTGGGGATTGGAAAGTTGCGAAACAGTTTATTTTTTTCGAACATAAACTGAGCTTGATCTAGATAAGAACTGATGGGATTGACTGATTCTGAGTGATTACTCTCAGTCGTTTCTGAATTGATATATTTTAAAGTTTGTTCAGTGATCTGATCAATGGTTCTCATTAGACATAGTTAGCAGATGTCACAAGCAACAATAATTGCATTTAAGTTATAGATACTTAACTAATGGTTACTGTTGATCGAGTGCCTTGCCAGTCACAAAACTTTTGTTGTCTGAGGCCACAAGCCATCTGACGTGTTTTAAATCACTGGGCATTAGCTGCATTTCACGAATTGATCGACGTAAAAACTCGGCCTCGAGAGCTCGTTGGGCTGAAATAAATTCAGCGTAAGTTTTTGAGCTCATCTGCACATAGCGAAAGATAAAAAGTTCACCCTCTTCGCTTTCAGGTTTGGCAATTTGAGACATCATCTGAGAAGTCCATTCACGGTAAAGTTTTTCAACAAACTTGCCTGAACCCTTCCAGCTGACGGCTTTAATCGACGGCACGATAATGCGCTCGCCGGGGAGTAGTTTTACTAAGCCTAATAAATCTAATTTTCGCACAAGCTTAAAGGCTTCAGTAGTTGATAAAGACAGTTCTTTTTTGGCGAAAGATAAGTCAGACCTTTCATAAACTAATAACCAAAAAAGTTTAAATAGGATGGGGCTATTTAAAAATTCATTTTGTTGTTTATCAGAAAAACCAACATTGGTCGTACGCTGATCGCTGACAAGTTCTGTCAGCGATAGCCCCAGAAATTTTGCAATTTGTGATAAGCGCAGAAAAGAACCATCATCAGCTAAAAATATTTTTTTTACGCCTGATTCAGAAAGGCCGATCGCTTGACCTAATTCACGGTAAGTCATGCCCCTTTGTTTTAAGGTGACCTTTAATTTAGAAATCGCCAATTTATAGTCGTTAGGGGCCTTTTCACTGTTTTTCATAGGATTAAAAGTACCCATATAGGGGCCTTTAGGCAATGGCATTTACATCAAACTGGTTAAACCCTAAAAGTTATTCATGAGCAAGACTGCACGAAAACGTTTACGTTATATAATACTGTCGATCTTACCTAAATTTATCTCTTACTGGTGGATTCGTCAGTCATTGGATTTGGCTTTTCCGAAGTCGAATTCAAAACTCACTTTTGAAATTGCCTCGAATGCTCATGATTTATTAGCAGCTCTTAAATTAGTTCAGCAGAACTTTGAACGTGAAGGCTATGCCGAAAAAAACTCAAATGGTTTAAGGCTTACACCTTATCACTTGTTACCTGAAACCGTTGTTATCGTCGCGAAACGTGATAATCAAGTGCTGGCTACAATTTCTGTGGTGCCGCGCACACGCTTTGGTTTGCCGCTAGAAAGTTCTTTTACCTTAAATTCTTTGTTAGATGGTAAAGGTCGCGTTATTGAAGTTTCAGCCTTGGCAGTTGATCCTAAAGTGCGTGGCCAACAGGGCGAAATTTTATATAATCTATTAAAATATATGTACCACTGTAATGTGGGAGTACTTCAAGCCAACACAGAAGTGATCGGTGTGAATCCTAAAATGGTTCCGCTTTATGAAGCCATTTTACTTTTTAACAAAATACCGAAACTTTCAATCACAAAGTATGATTTTGCAAACGGGGCTCCGGTTGTGCCTATGATGTTTAGTTTTGATAATGCGGATGCATCTTATGAAAAAACTTATGCAAAAAAACCTTCAAAATTAAATATGTTCGAATTCTTTAAGCTTCCGCCGCCACCCCAATTTATTTTACCGAACGCTAAAGAGCTTGATCGTTATTTACCTCAAAGACAGCCTTCAGAGTTTATTCAAATTTTATCGATGGCGAAAGAAGCGATTGCGACACTCACACTTGAACAAAAAAAAGTGATCAAAGATTTATATTCACCCTGGCCTATCAGTCAAAGATTAATCGGCGAGGCTTTGCATGTCTAATGACAACGTTTTACTTTTTGCCAGCGAATTTGTGCGTCGTGAATTGGGTGAAATTGAACTGAATCCTGCAAGCTTAGCTGAGAGTTTAGAAAACGTAGGGGGTTTTGATCGCCAAGCTTCTGCCATAGTAAAAGTTTTTAAAAAAAATAACGTAGAAAAAATCGTCACCCTTGCCGCTGAATTTAAAATTTCACTGTATCCGTTTTCTCGCGGGTGTAATTGGGGTTATGGTTCAAAGCTCCCGGTCAATGATGGCGCGATACTTTTAGATTTATCAAACTTAAATACCATCATTGCCATTAATGAAGCCCATGGTGTTGCGACTATCGAACCAGGCGTAACTCAAATCCAGTTGGCGCATGAACTTGAAAAAAGAAAAAGTCGTTATTTTTTAGATGTCACAGGTTCAGGAAAACAGACCAGTGTATTAGGGAATGCTCTTGAGCGCGGAATCGCCTATGGCAGTCTGCGTGTGCAGCAATTGGCGGGTATCGAAGTTGTACTAGCTGATGGATCAACCTTACGCACAGGCTTTGGCGATTACGAAAACCCAGTTTTAGCAGGGTTGTACTCTTATGGCCTTGGGCCATCGTTAGATGGTCTGTTCTTTCAATCTAATTTAGGTATCGTGACAGAGGGCGAATTACAACTTTCACTGCGCCCCGAAAAACTTGTAGCGGTGAGTGTATCGATTTCACAAAAGAACCTAAAAGTTTTTGTTGATGAAATTGCTGAACTTAAAAAACAGGTTGTCATTCATGGCATTCCGCACTTAGCAGATCGCGAGAGAATGTTGTCCACACTTGCGCCATTAGTTATGGACGACGTGGGTATTGATCTAGGTAAAGCCCGCACCATGATTGAAAAAGTTGTCAATGCAGACTGGGTTCTCACAACATCCGTTTCAGGTTCAAAAGAAATCGTAAAATATAAAATTCGCGAATTAAAAAAACGTGTTTCAAAATTAGGAAAGATCTATACACATGATTTTGATCAACCTAATTGGAAAAAGAACATTGAAAATGTTTTCTTAAAAGTATTAGCCAGTAAAGAACAACAATTTGTGATTAAAGCCTCAGAGCAATTACGTGGTTTTCATCAGGGTAAACCCTCAGATGCGGGTATTCGCTTTTTATTAGATAACACAAATAAAATTGTTGATCAGAACGCGCAAGGATTTTTACTTTGTACACCACTGGCGCCATTATCAGGTGAAAGTGCTGAAAGTTTTTATAAATTAACTCAAGAATGTTCGCTATTCTATAATGTTCAGTATGCCATGACTCAAAATATGATTAATGACCGCGTTCTTGAGGCCGTCATCAGTGTACATTTTGATCGTCGAAGTGAAGTAGAAACTAAAAACGCACATGCTTTCATAAATGCAATGAATAAAGTTTTTTCGAGTCGCGGCTTTTATCCATACCGAATCAACATTGATCAGCAGGCTGAAAGAAATGAAAAACTCAATTCATTAAATACAGTTGTGCGAAAAATAAAACAAGCTCTAGATCCGCAAGGCGTGATTGCGCCAGGACGATATATCTAAATTTATTTTTTAGAAATTGTTGCCGACCATTTAGCTAGAATTTTTTCTAGATCTTCTATGCGTACAGGTTTTGCTAAGTAATCATTCATACCAACTGCAATGCATTTTTCGCGGTCGCCAACGATTGCATTCGCAGTCAGGGCAATAATCGGAATATTTTGATAACTGCTTTGATTATTACGAATGATTCTGGTGGCCTCATAACCATCAACATCAGGCATATGGCAATCCATCATGACTAAGTCATAGCGTATACTATTTAAGGCTTCGATAGCTTCTTTACCATTGGCTACGGCCTCTGATTTATAACCTAGTTTTTCAAGTTGTTTAAGGGTGACCACTTGGTTCACCACATTGTCTTCCGCCACAAGAACGCGTAAACCGTTTTCGCGCACTTTTTTGCGACGCTCGATAACCAGTGGGTCACTGGCATCGGTAATTAAAGATCCTTTTTTAAATTCTAAAGTAAACCAAAATGTTGAGCCAAGGCCAGCCTCACTGGTTACGCCAATTTCGCCGCCCATAAGTTCAACTAATCTTTTACAAATTGATAAGCCTAACCCCGTACCACCAAAGCGGCGGGTGATTGTCGAGTCGGCTTGAGAAAAAGGTTTAAACATTAAAGCTAGGGCTTCTTTAGAAATTCCGATACCAGTGTCTGTAATTTCAAAACGAAGTTTTGAGGAAGTTTCATTTGAATTTGATTCGTGAATTAATAATGAGATTTGCCCTTGTGACGTGAACTTAATGCTATTGTTGAGCAAATTACTTAAAACCTGGCGTAAGCGGCCAGGATCTCCTTGAAAATTATTTTTCCAATGAGTGTTGCCAGATACATTGACTGATAATTGTTTTTTCTGCGCCGCAAATAAAACTGTTTGATAGGTATCGTTAATTAAATGATGTAGATCAAAATCAACAGTCTCAAGTTCGATTTTATCGGCTTCAACTTTAGAAAAATCTAAAATGTCGTTAATCAAAGCTAAAAGGGCATCGGCAGATCTTCTAACAGTTTCTGCATAGTTTTTTTGTTCAGGATTCAATGCTGTATCAAGCAAGAGGCCGGTCATGCCAACAACGCCATTGATGGGTGTTCTAATTTCATGACTCATGTTTGCTAAAAATTCTGATTTTAAGCGCGAAGCTTCGAGAGCTGATTTTTCGCGAATCTCTAATTCCTTACGTTCTTGTTCTGCTTTTTTACGATCAGTGATATCGACTTGAGTTGAAAGAATATATTTCTTACCACCTAGATTAACCGTTGAAATATTTGTGTTAAGAGTGAGTTCTTTACCTGATTTAGTCAGGGCCATGACTTCAAGATTTGAAACAGTGCCTACTTCAGAAAATGTACGCACGGCTTTTTCGCGCGCTGGTAGGTCATGCTGAATGCCTACTTCAAGACTAGTTTTGCCAATGACTTCTTCTTTTGAAGTAAACTCAAAAAGTTTTAACCAAGCTGCATTGACAGTGATAAATTTAACTTCGGGCCAAGATACAAAGGCAATCGGCAGGGGAGAATTTTCGAAAATAGCGGCATAACGTTCTTCGTTGCTACGTAAAATATCATCTTGTTCTTTTTGTGCAGTGATATCTTTATAGTAAATTACTAAACCACGAATAATGCCTTGCTGGTCAAACCAGGGGTGCATATCACTGCGAATCCATGACTCTTTAGTTTGGATCGTAAATTTTTCGCTGGCGTGATGAATGGTTTCGCCTTTTAAGGCGCGATCAAAAAGATCTTTATGTTTTTGACTATCAGGAAAAATTTGAAAATGATTTTTTGAAACAAGATCTTCGCGATTTTTTCCGGCCAACTTTGACCACACATCACTAAAATGCAGATAATTTAAATCAGCATCAACCATAACAACAGGATATGGACTTTGTTCAATAAACTGATTGAGTTGTATGGTTTTTGTGTCTTGCATACGTCAGTACATAATAATGATTTATGAAGATAAATGCACGGCAGGGGTCTCTGATATGTATATATCTACACACCAAAACCTTTTCTGCTAATTTAATTAGCTATTTTAGTCTAAACGCGATGAGCTATTTACAGCTTGTTTATTAGATGAAATTGCTTACAATTTTTAGATGTCATTTAAAAATTTACTTACAATCGTTTTGCTTTTTTTACCAATTAACGTATTTGCCGGTGGATATTCTCGTATCGGTATTATGTATTTAACTGAAAAAATAGGTATTGAAGGATCAGCTACAGAAACCTCTCGTACATTGATCGACTTTGGCGCGGGTCACTTATTTGGTAATGGTTTTACTTTAGGTGGAATGTACGGTTCTGAAAAAGACGAAACGGCAACTCAAAGTTTAAATCGCACAGGAATCGGACCAACAATTGGTTACATGAAAAGTAAATCACAAGGTTTTTTTATTTTAGCGACTTACTTTATCAATCCATCACTGACGGGTGGCTATAAAGGTACCGGAACACAAATCGATTTGGGTTATCGCTTTCAATTGGATAAAATTTCTATTGCACCACAATTTAGTAAAAAAACTTTTAAATACACAAAGCTCAACGACGTAGATATTAATCCTGCTTATGTCGATGATCGTATTGATCCGTATTTTGTAGTTTGGATTGATTTCTAAACTTATCGATTGTTGTAACCAGCGTTTCGCGGTTAATCGGTTTAGTTAAATACTCGGTAAAGCCCTCTTGCAGGGCTTTGTTTTTTTCATCTTTAAGAACATGCGCAGTTAAAGCAATAATAGGAGTCTTAAGGCCTTGGCTGCGCAGTTTAGCCGTAGCTTCACGACCATCCATAACGGGCATCTGTAAATCCATTAGAATCACATCAAAGTCGTTGGCTAAGGCCATTTGTGCGCCGGTTTCGCCATTGTCAGCCTCTGAAGTTTCGGCACCCATTGTATGTAAAATGCTGGTGATTAAAAAACGATTGTCTTCTGAATCATCGATCACAAGAATTTTTGCTTTATCTAAAGTCACATTCGATTGTAGTTTCTTTAAATTCACAGAGGGCTTTTGTAAACGTTGAGCATCCCAAACTGCAGACTGAGGTTTGATCGTGCAAGTAAACACACTTCCAATTTGTAAGGCGCTATCAAATAATGTTAAGTCGCCACCTAAGGCTTGTGAAAGTTCTTTAGCTAAAATTAAACCTAAGCCCGTGCCACCGAATCTGCGGGTAGTGCTTGTGTCAGCTTGTGCGAAGGCTTTAAAAAGTTTTGTTTTTTGTTCAGGTGTAATACCAATGCCGGTATCTTCAACATGAATTTGCAGATAACCTGTTTCAAGCCATTTAGCAGTTACAGTCACATGCCCTTGATCAGTAAATTTAACGGCGTTGCCAATCAGGTTATTTAAAATCTGACGTAAGCGGGTTGGGTCAGTTTCAATAATATCTGGTAAGTTAGAATCTAATTTGAGAAAAAGTGAAATCCCTTTATCTTTAGCGCTGACCTGCAATGATGAAACAGCTTCTTCAAGCAATTCATTTAACGAAACGCTCACGATTTCAAGCTCTAACCTGCGCGCTTCAATTTTTGATAAATCTAAAATTTCACCAATCAAGCGGTTCAGCATTTGACCATTTCGTTGAATACCTAAAAGATAATTTCGCACAGCTTCGGGTGAATGAGGCTGCTCTAAGGCTAAATCAGCAAAGCCCATAATGATGCCAAGCGGAGTGCGAATTTCGTGACTCATATTTGCTAAGAAGCGACTTTTAGCAATACTCGCTTCTTCGGCGTAAGCTTTGGCTTGAAGTAATTCTTTTTCATTTTTTTCGCTGCGCTTACGATGTGTGACCTGTTCGGTGACATCCACAGCCATGATCATAACAAGTGTTGTTTCGATTGAATCACCAGGAAACTGTTCAAAAATAACATCAAAGTATTTTTCAACGACTTGGCCATTTCTGTACCAGTCAGTGACGATTTTATCTCCTGTCGCGGTAAATCTTTTTCCAGTGATAAGCACATCTTGTAAGACGGCCCAGGCTCTTTCATCTTTGACAGGAAAAACCTCTTCAATTGTTAAGCCTTTGAGGTCGCGATCCATGGCCACCATTTTGCGGTAAGGTTCGTTAGCTAAAACAAATTTAAACTGTGGCCCTTGTAAAACAGCGATCGGTATCGGAGATTTTAAAAATAGCTTTTCAAGTTTTTCTTTTTCGTTTTGCACTTCTTCACGTGCTTTTTGTTCGCGTTGAAGTAATTCTGCTTTTTCAATTTCAAAATTTTTACTTTCAGTAATATCTTTTACTGTGCCCGTAAATAATGAAGGCGCGCCGTTTTTATCGAAATAAACTTTTCCGAAGCCTTCAATCCAGTGAATCTGTTGGTTTGTTTTATTAATGGTTCTGTGACGCACATGGTACTTACCTGTGAAGCCAGGGTTCATAGCTTCTTTAATTGCTTGGTGAACCATTTCACGATCGTCAGGATGGATAAGACTTTGAAAGACATCCATTGTGATTTTGGTATCGTGTGGCAGATCAAAAATTTCACGTACAGCATCCGTCCAAACAAGAGTGTTCTTTTGGATGTTCCACTCCCAAACCCCTGTGTGAGTGGCTTCGAGAGCTTGTTTGAAAAATTCGATATCTTTCATTTGCATTCGAGTCGCACTATAGGCGCAAATGCTATAATGTCAAATTACCGTCTTAGATTGTGGTTACTCAGTCGGTAATTTGTTTTAATTTTAACAGCGTAGAGTCAAATTACTGTTAAATACGAGCTAAATTATAAAACTTCGGCGACTAATTCTGCGACTAAGAAAACTAAGTCACGTGCATTGGCAGTGTCTTTCCATTTAGGATCCATCAAAAGTCCGATTTTAGTTGAACCTTTTTTCTTTAAAAATTCACCCAGTGCTGCAACGCCATCTTCTTTTTCGCAAACGCGTAAGAAATCCATCGCCAAAACGTTAGTTGTGCCTTCCCAAATTGCGAACACTTGGGCGTCGCGTAATAAACGCGGAAGCCCGGTGTCTTCGATGTATCCAGCGCCCCCAAATGATTCTAAAACTTCGCTTGAAATCACAATAGATTTTTTAGCTGTGTAGAGTTTAAGAATTGGCGTCAGCGCGCGTAATAATTTTTTATCAAGCTCAGTGGCTGCGCCGCATTCTTCTTTACCTAATAAGCCAACCACAAAAAATGTTAAATCAAAACATTTTTTAAAATCATCTTCTAAACGTTGTAATGTGAGTTTATGTAACGGGTGATCAATAATGTTAGCGCCAAAGGCTTTGCGCTTTTTAGCGTAATCCCAAGCTAAATCTAAAGCTCTGCGTGAATGCCCTAAAGCACAAATCGAGTTATAAACACGCGTGATATTTAAAACACTGGCGATTTTTTTAACCCCATCACCTTCGGCACCGATAAGACGAGCCGGCGTGTTGTGTAAAGTAAGTTCTGCAGTTGGAAGTGCTTTTGTTCCTAGTTTATCTTTAAGTCTGTGCACTTCGATATTGTTTAATTGATTTTTTTGATCGCGCAATTCTAAGTAAAATAGCGACAGACCTTTATTGCCCTCAGCCGCGCCTTCAGGTCTGGCTAAAGTTAAAGTCATTTGTGAAGTCGTAGCTGATGTGAACCATTTTGTTCCAGATAAAGTATAGTGTTTCGCATCTGATTTTGTGGCGACGGTGCTTGTCATGCTTACGTCAGACCCACCCGTACGTTCAGTCATCCATTGGCCAGAAGTCCAAAAAGTTTTTGGATCACGCGAAATTAAATTTTTAAAAGCATGAGCTTTTAAATCTGGTTCGCCGTAAATCTCTAAAGCCCGCGCAGCTCCGTCGGTCATTGCTAACGGGCACGAGTAAAACGCACTTGATGGCGAGTAAAGATAAAGTAAAGCCATTTGATAATAGCGAGAAAATTCTTTTTGTTTGCGTTCAAATGCGGTGGCAACAATGCCTTCAGTGGCTGCGGCTTTTTCTAGATTTTTCCAGCCTTCAGAAGTTTCAATCAAGTCAATGCGTTTACCCCAAGGTGAATAAGGCACGTGTTTTGGCGGGTGGCTTTCGGCATCGGCCGCCCAGTCAAGCCAAGTGCTAGAAGCTAAGTGACCTACATGAGTTAAATGTTCAAAAATAGTTTTATGATAATCTTTAGGAACATTTTTTTCAAAAAATGATTTTAAGTAATTGTCAGAGGTAAATGTATTCGAAAGTTCTGGTCCGTTTTGATAAAAATCTCTCATAACTTATGGGGCCTGTGAAAGCCCATTTAGTCAAGCCTTGGCCCGGTAAATAATGTAAGTCACAAGCCTTGCCAAGAGCGTAAGGCGACCCATCTTTGTAATATGGAAAACGCAGCCGAACGGCTTGAGAGTCCGCGCATTATAGCTAACTGGTACACCCATAAAGTTTCAAGCCTAAGCTTTATGGTCACGGGTTTGTTGGTGGTTTTAATTTTAGGGCTTTGTTTATTTGATTGGAGTTCGGCTTCTATAAATTTGTCGGCTTCGCGTGAATTAGTTTTTTCACAAAAACAATATTGGCGATTATGGTCGGCTCTTTTTGCCCACGGAGACATCGGGCATTTATTCGGAAATTTATTTTTATTTGTTCCGTTTTCTTTATTGCTTACGGGATATTTTAATTTTTCACTTTTTCCGGGTTTAGGGTTTTTAATAGGCGGGGCTATTAATGCAATCGCCTTACAAACAATGCCGCTGCAAACAGAACTTTTAGGAATTTCTGGTTTAGTGAACTGGATGGGTTCACTGTGGTTAACACTTTTTTTTCTGATTGATCGCAGATCAAGTTTACGCAAAAGATTTGCCGTAGTTTTATTCTCAAGCTTAGTGCTTTTCGCTCCTGAAGCGTACAAAGAAGATGTTAGTTACGTCAGCCATTTAATCGGTTACGGTTTGGGAATCCTCACAGGTTTAATTTATTATGCGCTTCATCGAAAAGATTTTTTAGCTGCGGAAGTTAAAGAATCAGTACTAGAATTCGATGCATGAATATTTTATTACCGCTTATTTTTCAATGCTTTTCACAATCACCAACAACTCATGAGTACTTAGGTTCTTGCCGCTATCAGAGCCAAGAATCAGGTCAACCTGGTATCGTGAGCGTTTATCAAAACCTGAATACAAAAGGGGATGATCGTTTAATGAGTTTTGAATTTTTCAATGAATCTTGCGAACACGTCACAGAGCAATCAGAATCGCAAATTGATTTTGTAAGATCATACATTTGGCCTTGGTCAGACGAAGGCATTCAATGGCTTAAATACCGTAATGGTAAAGCCGGTATGGGCATGATGAAATGGCATCGTGAATCAGGCGAAGGTTATTTACGTCGTTTCAAAAAAAATTATAACCCGCAAACTGATAAGTACGATGAGAAATACTTTTATCTCGATGTGACAGATTGTAATATCGATTTAACAAACGTGGATTTTGCGGGCGGCTTTTAATTAAGTGCCCTTAGTTAATTTTCTTTTCTCTAGTTTTTCTTTATAGAATTTTTTGTCAGCGATATAAATGTGACGCTCTAATTCAGCGTACACATTTTTATCTTTATCAATCCATTGAATAGATGCGATATGGGTTGTTTCACCAGAAGCTTGCACTTCAGCTTTAACTTTTTCTAAAACTTCAGGCGTGATTTTAAAAAGCGCATAGAGCGGATCTTTACCCGGGCGTTTGAATTTTATCGACGCTGATTTATCCCAGACAACAAAGTCTTTTCCTAACATGTGCATGAACATAATCACATTAAAGGGATCAGTGGCTGAAAACATACTGCCGCCAAAAATTGTTTTTACGTAATTACGTGTCCAGATATTTAAAGTCAGACGCAGTTGCACTTCACTCCAATCGCCAGACCAGAATAACACTTTAGCCCCTGTTGCAAAAAACATGGGGTACCAATTCATAGCTCTGCGAAAGCTTTTGGATTTGAAGGATTCTGTATTTGTAGTTTTAAGGATTTCTAAAGAGTGCGCCATAAGATTAAGTCTGAGATTGGCGAGAGAGAAAGTCGAGAAAAATTAATAGCTCTAAAAATTTAGAGCTATTAATCTAAAAAATAAATTAGTTTTCGAAAGGCATTTCGAAGCTAAGGATCGTACAACCTTTAAGGCTTGTCGTAATACGGTAAGGTGAGTGAGTAACGCCGTTAAGAGCGATAACTACATCATAAACTTCGTAGCCACCTTCTGGTGCGTTAGCTGCATCGATAATTTGTACGTCTTTTAATTCAAGACCTACAGTTGTTTTGTTGTTTAAAGAAAAAAGAACTTGAGCCGCTTGAACAGCTTCATTGTGGCAAACAGGTTGGTATTGTTGTTGTTCAGCTGGTTGTTCAACTGTGTCTGCTGCGAAGGCAAAAGTTGATACTAATAACGTCGATAAAATAACTAAAGTTTGTTTCATAAATACTCTCCGATGCAGGGGTTCTACCAAGGCTTTGGCTAAAGCGCTAGGGACATTCTTTTAAGTTATAAATTTTATTGCGAATTTATTGCGGAAGTAGAGGTGTCGTTACATTTGACGGTGACCAAAAAAAGACGGCGTATTTAGGGCTTTTACTAATTTTACTTGGTTTTAAAGCAATAGGTTGGTTTATGGCTGTTAAAATTCGGTCCTTTTACTGCACTAAGCTACATCGATGATGAAATCATTTCTGGTCTTTATTTTGGTCTTCGTGCAAGTGGTTACGGCTGTGGCGGGCCCACCCGTATCTGATGACCTGAACGGCCAATCTGAAAAGTCTCCGGCTCTGATCCTGAATCTGGGTGGGGCTAACAATGACACTCAGTTTGCGTACAAAGAAATCCCGTTAGAAGACCCAAGCCAGCTCAATGCGTTTTTACAAAACAAAGAAACTTTAAATTCAGATGTGCTTTTATCAACTGATAATGCTGAGACATACACAGCCGTTGCTACGGCAATTCAAGAAAATGAAAAAGTATCTGATCGTAAATTTCGTTTTATTCCGATTGGAAAATTAGCAGCAGCTCAAGAAAAATTAGCAGCGGGTTGGGCGAGTTATAAAGCCAATGCGGCAAACACGTTTCAGTTCGACAAACTAGGTTTATCAATTGTTGTGATCACGACAAGCTATGATTCATTTATTTGGATTCATTCAGCATCGATGGATGTTTATCAAAAATCAGCGATGGTGATGATGAATATTGTATTTTCTGCGGCTTTTGGCCTTGATCGTGATCTATGGGCAAAGATGACTGTGCCAATACGCCATAAAATCATTGATGCGTTTGATAAACTTTCAGGTAAGTCTTTAAAATCAGGCGAATTAAACTCAAACGAAGCCGCACGTCGCGTGATCGCTTCACAGTTTTTAGCAAATTTAACTTTCAGTGTTGGTTTTCAATTTTTACGTCAGTCAATTATTTCAATGCATGATCTAACAACAACATTATCAACGATGCATTTCTGGACAATGTCATTAGAAGTTGCTGCCATTACTACGTTAGCTAGTTTTGCCTGGGGAGAATTATTAGCCGCAGCCAATGCTGAAAAAAATCCTGTCGCAAAAAATGCGTTGAAACGTATTGCAGATGTTAGAAATATCGTGATGAGCCAATTAGCCAGCATGGGTATGGTGTTACAACCTAGCGTGTATGGGTTTTCTCCGATCGTGGCTATTATTGCGAGCGGTTCGGTAGGCTTATTAGCGTTAGTTAAATCTAACAAAGTGATCGAGTGGTTAGAAAACAACAGCGTTATGAAAACTCTTTACCGTAAACAACGCAAATATGAAAATCTGATCAACGAGGCCTCGACGATGCGCGGGGGCGGACTAAGTTGCGGACAATTGTTTAACTAATAGTGAATTGTTGTTTAAAAGTCTAGTTGGTCTCAACTAAAGCTACGCTTTGCCTCAACATGAGACGCGTAATTACTGAAAAAATCATAAAAATTCAGAGTAAAAAAACCGATGAGTTATTTGATAGCGGAGGCTACATTGAAACAATGGGTTGTTAAATTATTGCAGCAATTAGATATCTCTTTTGCGGATTCAGATTCGATCAGCGTTGATTCTGCACCGACAAGAAAAATGCCAGTAATCACAGAAGAAAAAGCGACGCTTTTATATATCATGGATGTCTTTAATAAACATCTCTTCGATATGGAAAAACATTCAGTTAGAAAAGTGCGTGAAAAATTAGATTCGATGGCGAAAGGTCTTGTCGATTCTGATCCAAAAAATGTTGAAAAGACATTATCAGAGATTCGTTTGTTCTTTTCAAGTTACCGCGTTGATGAATCAACTTATATTCAACACACATTTGATGATTTCAAACGTATCGTTTGGGATCTAGCTGATCAGTTATCAGAAGACATTCACGATGACTCAGCTAAAGATGATCAGTTATCTGTTCACTTAAGCGATTTAAAAGAAGCTGTTGAGTCGAATTCGCTAGAAACGCTACGTAAAAAATCACGTCAGTTTATTAATTTATATGTTGAACATCAAAACGCTAAAAACGAAACGCGTAAAAAACGTTTAACGTCGGTGAAAAAGAATTTAGATACAGTGAAAAAGCAGCTGTTAGAGGCTAACTCATCATTAAATTTAGATCATTTAACAGGGGCACATAACCGTAAGAGTTTTGATGACACTGTGAAAAAGTACGTTCATTTAAATAATATGAACCCGATGCAAGTCAGCCTGATCATTATGGATATCGATTTTTTCAAAAAAATCAACGATACCTATGGCCACGATATTGGTGATTTCGTCTTAAAAGAATGTGTTCGTATTTTAAAGTCAGTCTTTCATAAAGACTCTGAAATGGTGTCTCGTATCGGTGGTGAAGAATTCGTCGTGATTCTGCCAAACCATGCGATTGAGCATGCCTTGATTCGCGCTGAAGAAGTGCAAAAACGCATTCGTTCTGAAGTGTTCGTTCATGGGTCTTCAACGGTAAGCTTTACCGTGTCTATGGGAATCGCTCAGTTGTTACCTAATGAGAATGCCTCAGACTGGGTTAAACGCTCAGACACAGCCTTATATAAGTCTAAAAACTCGGGCCGCAATCAATACACAGTGGCCCCTAGTTCAACGCAAAAGCCTCAGCGCGTAGCGTAGCCATAGCCGTGGCTTTCACGCCACGGTGTTAACTTTCTAACAGTACAATTCATAACACTGTCTAAAGATTTATATACAGGTTACACCTTAGACAGTTGTTAACTCCTATATAAGCTATAGCCGCTATGGCCCCCACATTGCTTTGTTCTATTCATACAGAACGACTGTCAAAAAAACACAGTCACAGAATAAACAAAACAAATTGTACAAGGGGGATTTAATGAACGCAAAATTCATTACGGGCGGAGCTTTATCTAAAACACTAAAAGGCGCAGCCTTTTCAAAATCGGTTTTCATGGGCGCAAGTTTTATGATGGTGTGTTTGCTCACAACCAGCGCCAAAGCAGTGAATGAAAAAGTTGTCGTCGCCGTTATTGATACGGGGATTGATACTGAACATAAAGACTTAAAAAAAACGATCTGGATCAATGTTGGCGAAACAGGGAAAGATTCGCAAGGCCGTGACAAAGCTACAAATGGTATTGATGATGACGGAAACGGTTATGTCGACGACGTTAATGGGTGGAATTTCGTCGATAATAATAATCAAGTGAGCGACCAAGAGGGTCATGGCACTCACATTGCCGGCATCATCAATACGCAGTTCACACAAACAAAGCATGGCAGTGCTGATTTGCAATTGATGGCGTTAAAATATTATAGTCCAAAACTCAGCAATCAGATGAATATCATCAACACAATTAAAGCTATTCATTATGCGACAATGATGAAAGCGCAAATCGTCAATTATTCTGCAGGTGGTGCGATGCCTGAGTTTTATGAATTACAAGCTATACAAAATGCAAGAAAACTTGGAATCATGATGGTCGTTGCGGCGGGGAACGAAACGGAAGACACGGATGTCGTTAGATATTACCCCGCCAGTTATCGTTTGGATAATATGATTTCAGTAGCCGCGCTTTCTAAAGATGGAGGGCTCACAAGTTTTAGTAATTACGGAAAGAACACGGTCGATATTGCGGCGCCTGGAAAATTAATTTATTCGACACTACCTCAAAATCGTTACGGCTTTTTAAGTGGCACCTCGCAAGCGACGGCCTTTGTTACAGGGCATTTAGCAGCCGTCGTGGCTGATAAAAAGCCAGCAAATTACAAGTTAGCCTTTGAAAGTCTTTTTAAACAGGCAGTTTATAGCCCAGCGCTTAAAGGACGCACTAAGTTTCAGATGGCCTTATTAAATGAAATACCCTAAGCTTTTTTGAAAGACGAGGAATCATATGCACAAGAATCAAGGCCCGGTTTACTATAATGATTATTTAATGTTAGAAAAATTCTTGTCATGCCAAGAGCCTTTAAGCAAAAAATTTGCGACTAAAGAAAATCCTGAAGCGCATGATGAAACATTATTTATCGTTGTTCACCAAGCTTATGAGTTATGGTTCAAACAGATCCTTCATGATTTAGATGCAGTTCTAACAACATTTAAAAAACCTACAGTTGAAGACAGTGAATTTAGTTACATTATTCAACGTTTAGATCGTATCCGCAAAATTCAAGCGGGCTTTCAGAACAACTTCGAAATTTTAGAAACTATGACACCGATGGATTTTCTTGAATTTCGTAGTTTGTTGTCTCCGGCTTCTGGTTTTCAAAGCACACAGTTTCGTGAAATTGAAATCAAGTTAGGCCTTAATACTGTAGACCGCGAAGGTATCGATCGTGAATTCTTCTTAGGCCGCTTAAACGAAGCCGACCGTACACGTCTATCTGGTTTAGAGGCGGCGCCTTCAATGTTACGTCTTTTAGAGAAGTGGTTAGAGCGTACTCCATTCACAAATAAAGAGAATTTCAACTTCTGGACAGAGTACCAAAACACAATCAATAAAATGTTAGCTGAAGATAAAGCCACGATTGAAGCCAACGCAGCTGGGCTTTCAGATAAAGATAAACAAGGTCAGTTAGAAAATTTAAAATCAACTCAAAGCTCTTTTGATAATTTATTTAACGAAGAAGCACACAAAAAAGTTGTGGCTGATGGTCAACGTAAGCTTTCGCAAAAAGCGATGTTAAACGCCTTATTCATTATGCTTTATCGTGACGAGCCGATGCTTTCAATGCCGTTTCAAATGATGACTATCTTAATGGATATCGACGAAAATTTCACAACTTGGCGTTACCGTCATATGCTTTTAGCACAACGTATGTTGGGTTCAAAAATTGGAACGGGTGGATCATCAGGTCACACGTACTTGAAAAAAGCCGCGGATAATAACCGTGTATTTGCAGATTTATTTAATTTATCGACTTATTTAATTCCGCGCTCACGACTACCGAAAATTCCGGCTGAAGTAAAAAAACAATTAAACTTTCACGTTTAATTGTCAGAGTAATTAGTTCGGAGTGAACGATCTTTCATAAGTTTACGGGTGTCTAAAATCACAGGAATAGCTTTTCCTGAGTAAGCGGTAGTTTGGTAAGCCCCATCGCGTACTTTAAAGGACTTAATATCTAAATCAACGATGGCGTTATAGTTTTTCTCAGCCGCCATGTAGGCTAGGCGCATAGTGATATCCTGTGCATCCACACCTGACTCGAGAACCATAGGTCTTTCTAAACGTTTGATAAAACGAGTTTCTTTACCTTGAGTCACATCAAAAACCGCAATCTCGCGCGCACGTTCTGCGATCTCTTCGTACTCTGCTAAAGCCGGAACCACGTTCAGATCAAAGCATGGGTTACAGTAGTGGTTATGACTGATTTCTTTTGCACGGTTTGTAACAAACTGAAATGCCTCGTCTGGCATGAACTGAACGCACGATTTACATAGAGTATCGTTGCAACAGCCACATTGGTAAGGAGCCTTAGCTTTACCGCAATGAGAGCAACCAGAATTTGTTTGAGTTTGTTCAGAATCAGAAATTTCGCCTGTTTTCATAGAGGGAATAGGTACCATTTTTGTGTTTACTTATGCAAGGGATCAGCCGATCATTTATATATGAGTGATAAAGTGGCGAGTAAACCAGCTAAAGCCGATATAAATTCTACACGTTCTACTAAAAAGGGCGCCATGGCCCTGCTTGAAAACACGATCCGTAAGTTCTCAACCATCGCTTTTATCCTTTTTTTATTACCCCTGGTTGTTCTGTATGTTTTGATTTTGGGGTTCTCAATTACGCCAGCCATTTACCTTTTTCAGCAAGCCAACCTTTGGGTTGAAGGGTATTCACTTTTTGTGAAGTCGTTATGTTATGGCATGTGTGCCGGTGCTGGATTTATTTCGTTTATTTTAACTTTAGTTTTTGTGGTTCCGATTTTTAACTTACCACTTTTGCCATTTGTGCGTCCGTACCGTGGGGCTTGGTATTCGTTAGAGTCGATTCCGTGGTATTACCACAACGCTTTAACATATTTAGTGCGCTATACAATATTAGAATTTTTAACTCCATCGCCCTTAAACATTTTATTTTTTAAAATGATGGGCATGAAAATTGGCAAGAACGTGGTGATTAATACATCTAATATTTCTGACCCATGTCTGATTCAATTAGATGATCATGTGACCATCGGTGGTTCAGTATTTATGATGGCCCATTACGGAATGAACGGGTTTTTAATCATCGATAAACTGCATCTGAAAAAAGGCGCCATGATCGGCTTAGGCGCTAAACTTTTAGGCGGCGTTACTATTGAAGAGCGCGCAACGGTGCTGCCAAATTCTGCGGTACTTCCTAAAACTATTGTTGGTGCTGGCGAAAAATACGGTGTGCAATCACAAGTTCAAAATTAATCTTTTTGATTTGAAATGATATAATTGTGTAATAACCACAGACGAATTTGTTTTAAAAAATGATCGGTCATTCCATAGAATACAAATTGGTGTAAAAAGCCTGGTGGGTCATCTTTACCAGTGCTCGCTGATTTTTCGGTGTAATGACAAAATGCCGGAAGCTCTACAGTTTGAGATTCGTCATCACTTAAAAATACAAATTCACGAAATTCTTTAAAGTGTAATTCGCGACTGTAAACAAGGTTCACATACAGTTCAGAAATTTCAGAAATTTTAACCTTGTTAGCCACTTTCATCACTTCGTGAGATGTGATGTTTGACAGGTGACTTGGTTCTTTTTCGCTTAAGGCATTTAAATGAATTTTTAATTTTTTATAAAAATAAGAACGATCTAACGGGCGTACGAATAAATCGCGGTATTCAGTGGCATGAACTTTTAAATCATCTTCTTTAGGAATATTCGGTGCATACCATAAATGGATACACTCAGGTTTAAACATCTCTTTGAAGTTTTCATGTTTAATATCTGTCGTATTAAGGCAAAAGTGATGATCAAACATAGCCTGATCAGCTGATTTTTTTGAAGGATCAAGTTTAACGATTTCAGGGGTCACGTTATTATAACGAGATTGAATTTCCTGAGCTAAACTTTTATTTTCATCGTTATCTAAGCCGATGATAGCTAGTTTTAAAGGGATCGTAGTTTTAGGTGGATTTAAATTCCATAAAGCGCTTGAAGCCGTATCTTTTTTATGGGCGGCAATGTACTTGCGCACTGTCGTAAGTAAGGGCTGATCAACGCCGAAAAATTGAAATTTATTAATAAAGTAACCCGCTTTTTGCGGGTGGGGAATACTGACTAAACATTGCGCCCAAACGCTTTGTTTTTTGCCATTTAAGAACATGGCCGAGAAATATTTAGAAATACTGCCGGCATCAATTTGTGAATCACTTAAAGTCACAAAGCCTAATTCAGAGACAGTTTGCAGTTCGACCTCTTTTAAAAGAGCAATAAAGGCCGTAGCACTTTGTGATTTCATTTCTAAAGGAGCTGCTTTTTTCTTAATCTTTAAAGCTAAGTTTAAGCTCTCTTTTAAAATCAATGAATCAAAAGGTTTAAAAACAAAGTTATAAATATCAAGCGGGCGAATGAATTTAGCGAGTGTGAAGTTATTCTCGTAACTTGTTAGAACAATTGAAAATTCTTTTAAATTTTGTGATTTGAATTTCGCGATTTTTTCAGGCCACGCTTGCGGTGTATGCTGACCGTAATCCAAAACCATTAAATCAAAATTCCAAAATGAGGCAATATTTTCTGGAGTGATGGCGTTGGCATGCGCTTCGAACTCTTCCAAGGTCGAAAATTTTTCGATCTGAGCCTGAGCGTCGACAGCACGAAGTGCCTCGATTATTTGCTCTACAGACTTATCTTCAATATCAACAACTAGATAACGTCCCATATTGAAATTATACCTTGTTTTGAAGTGGTTGACCATCAAGCCTTCGCTATGGACAATCTAAAGGTCTAGGTAAACAACAATAATTCTATTAGAAATGAGAGTCTCACCATGAAACAAAATCTTTATGCTTTCTTAGCATTATCACTTTTAATCAGTTTTTCTGCATTTGGCGCAGAATCAGCGGCAGTTAGTGCGACAGCAACTCCTGTAGGCTTTTGGAAAACAATCGATGATTCTACACATGAACCACGCGCGATTGTTGAAATTAAAGAAGTTGATGGAAAGCTATTTGGTAGCATCATTAAAACATTTCCTAAAGAAGGCGACAAAACTGAATGTGTTGAATGTTCAGGTGATAAGAAAAATAAACCTATCATTGGCTTAGAAATTATTTGGGATCTTAAAAAAGACGGCGATGAATGGAACGGTGGCCAGATCTTAGATCCTAAAAACGGTAAAACTTACAAAGCTAAAATCTCGCTTCAAGATAACGGCGAAAAATTAAAGGTCAGAGGCTTTATAGGATTCAGCCTATTGGGCCGTACGCAAACATGGCTTAAATCTTCGGCACCTTAATGCCTTGCGAAATAATTGTTTTTTAACAGTTGCCACGGCTGGGGGTAATTTGATTATCTCTAGCCACAACAAAAACCACGTATAAGTTGGGGATATCGGCCCGACGTTTCTACAAAGCACCGAAATGCTTTTCTATGGAGGATCTATGAACTGTTCTAAAGGACTAAACACTAAGGTTATTTTAAACCTTATCGCCGCAATCTCTTTAACTCTTACAGCTTCATTCGCAATTGCAGCTGAATCTAACACTCAGGGTGCTCGCCAAGACTACACTGAAAAGAAAAATAAGCCTGTTGTTCAGCAGCCGAATCAGTCATCTCAGCCTAATTTTCAAATTCCACCATCAGCTCCAACTCAAGGCTTAGCTCCAAACGCTAAATACCCAATTGGACCAGACGCAAAAATGACTCCAGGTAAATTATGTGAACACGGCGTACCTCGTTACGCTCAGCAAATTACTTACTGTGAACGTAATGTTTCTTCTGGCGAAAAGAACTCAATCATCGCTGATTACGATAAACAATTAGGTTACAAAATTGATTCAATGAACCGTGGTGATTTCAAAATCGATCACTTCATTCCATTAAGCATCGGTGGATCAAATGACGTTGAAAATCTTTGGCCACAACATAAATCAGTCTACGCTTACTCTGATAAATTAGAGTTACTTTTATTCCAAGCTATGGAAGCCGACAAAATCCAACAAATGGATGCAGTTCGTGTAATGAAAGAGTGCAAAACAGAATTAACTAAATGTTCTGGTCTTGAAGACTACGTTACTGGTTTAATGAAATAATACTTTTAAATTTTAAAGTTATCTCTCGAGGGGTATGAGCCGTTAGCCAGTTGGTTAACGGCTTTTTTATTTTTAACTACTGTACTTTTGGTAGGTCTCTTAAAGTTTGTTCGTATTCGTTCACGATATTTTTAATGATTTGTTCGCAAGAAATAATATCATCGACTAAGCCTACTGATTGGCCTGCTGACCAAACTGTTTTCCAGCTTGGGCCTGTGGCTGCTTGTTCTAGGGATTTTGATCCTAAATAGTGAATCAATGGAACAATATATTTTTTTAAAGTCTTTTGGTCTTTGGCCAATTTGAAATACCAGGGCAGTTCTAATCCCATTTTTTGCACATAGGGCGTATTGATGACCGCAGCAGGAGTTCCTGAAACTCTTGTCGTCATCACGATGTCTTCTGGTGATGAGTTAACGATCGCATCTTTGTAGGCCTGTTCAACTTTGGCTTCTGTGCTTGCGATAAATCGTGTGCCGATACTTACGCCTGCGGCACCTACGGCCATCATCGACGCCATTGTTGCACCGTTGGCGATACCGCCAGCTGCGATGATTGGAATTTCTAATTCATGTTTTAACCAGTTTACTAAAACGATCGGTGATAATGGGCCTGCGTGACCACCGGCTCCGGTTCCGACGGCGATAACGCCATCGGCTCCTAGATCTTGAACTTTTTTGGCGTGTTCTAGATTTACGACATCGCAGACAACTTTTGCTCCATTTTTGTGGGCTTCAGCGATCACTTCTTTGGGTGAACCCAGTGAGGTGATAAATAAATTTACTCCCGCATCGAGCGCATGTTTTAAATCTTCTTTGGCGCGCGTGTTTGATTTATTTACGATGATATTTAAACCGATCGGTTTTTTAGTGCGGGCTTTCATTTCCTTTAAAGCCTCGATGTATTTTTCGACCGGGCGGTAATTTAAGGCTGGAAATGTTCCGATGGCTCCGGCTTCTGAGGCTGCGACAACCATATCGACGTTTGAAACTAAAAACATAGGGGCTTGGATGATCGGGTAACGAATACCTAACATCTTAGTCAGTGGAGTTTCGATTTTTGTAAGTGCGCTGGATTGTGTAGTCATATTAAAAGTTTGTCTTATTTATTGAGATGAAGCTAGAATTTAATGAGTAAAATAATTGCGGAGCAATATGATGAAAAACTTTAAAGAGAACTTATTCCTGACTTTGTACGCTTGGTCAAAAATTCCGTTAATTGGTTTTGTTGGCCCAAAGGTTATAGAAGCGAATAATCAAAGAACTGTTCTTAAGGTTCCGTTAAATTTTAGAACTAAAAATCATTTAGGTGCTATGTACTTTGGGGCTTTGGCTGTGGGGTCTGAGCTAAGTATCGCTATGCTTGCGGTTAAACTTATTCAAGAATCAGGCGAGAAAATTGATTTCTTATTTAAAGATTATAAGGCTAACTTTCTTAAACGTGCTGAAGGGGATGTTCACTTTATCTGTGATGAAGCCCAGGTTGTGGTTGATCAAATCAACGAGGCTAAAACCTCTGAAGAGCGCATTAACCGCACGATGAAAGCCTATGCGATTTGTCCGAAGGTCAGTCAGACTGAAAGAGTAGCAGAATTTGAGTTGACGCTATCAGTTAAGCGCCGAGTTAAGAAAAAATCTTAAGTAATTTAAATTATTCAAGTAAGGTGAATCCTCTATTCTGTCGAAGACAGATATGTAAAAAGTGATAAGGATTTGCTATGTCTAAAAAAGATGTTTTTGGTGATGAAATTACAACGACAACAAACAACACGAAATCGCAGGATTTTGCTTCATTATTTGAAGACAGTGTTGGAAGCGTAGGCGCGCCCGGTAAAAAATTATCTACGGGTCTTGCATATACGGCTGAAATTTTATCAATCAGCAAGGAAGAAGCCTTCGTATCTACTCCATCTCATCAAGATGCGATGATTATGCGTAATGATCTTTTAGATGAAAATAAAGAATTAAAATATAAAGTCGGCGATCGTATCGACGTTGTTGTAACTTCTGTTCGTGGCCCTGAAATTCGCGTAACTCGCGCAGGCCAGAAAAAATCTAATCCAGACATGGATTCTTTAGAAGATGCACACGATATGGAATTACCTGTTGAAGGTCGTGTCTTAGAAGTTTGTAACGGCGGCTTCCGTGTTGAGATCATGAAAAAAACAGCTTTCTGTCCTTTAAGCCAAATGGATTACAAAGTGATCGATCAACCTTCTTACATCGGTCAGAAATTTGATTTCTTAATCACTCAGTTCGATCCGCGCGGGCGCAATTTAGTGGTATCTCGTCGTAAATTATTAGATCTACAAAAAGCAGAAAACGAAGGAACATTTCTTTCGAACACTAAACCAGGTGATATCGTTAACGGAACTGTTAAACGTTTCGAAAAATTCGGTGCGTTCATTGAACTTGGTGGCGGCGTAGAAGGTCTTTGCCATATTTCTGAAATCGGTTGGTCACGTATTCAAGACCCATCTGAAGTTTTATCTTTAGGTCAAACTGTTCAGGTTAAAGTTTTAAAAGTTGAAGAAGCTGATGGCCGCGTGAAAATTTCTTTATCAGTTAAACAAGCTGGTGGCGACGGTGACCCTTGGAATATGGTTCCTGAAAAATTCAAAGTGGGATCTGTTCACACAGGTATCGTTGAGAAAAAAGAAGCTTACGGTTTATTCGTCAGCATTGGTCCGGGTATCACAGGTTTATTACCACGTGCTAAATGGCGTGATTCAACAGAAGCGGCTTCTTATGAAAATAAGAAAAAAGGCGACACATTCCCAGTTTCTGTGGATGAAGTTTTATTTGAATTAAAAAGAATTTCTTTAGGTATTCCAGGCTTAGCTGATGACAACACTTGGCGTGAACACAGCGCTGCTGGTGGAACGCAAAAAGCAGGTTCTGGTTTTGCGACTAATAATTTCGGAAACTTATCTGCATTAATGACAAAAAATGGAAACAAAAAGTAATTCGACTTCCCATAAGGGGCGCCCGGCTAAGGGAAAACTGATTCTTAAAGTTTTATTAATCTGTGCGGCTGTTGCAGTTATTTCAGTCGCAGGATTTATTGCGTTTATTGTTTATCATTTACCTTCAAGAAATATTTTATCATCTGCGATTATCAATCAGGGAAAACATGGTGTTAAAGCGCAAGTAGCAGCGAAACCAGTAGACACTTCTGAACCACCTTCGGTTTTAGCTCCGACGACAGCACCAACGGTTTCGGCGACGGCGCAAGTGGTTCAAGAACAGTCGACGTCTAATTCTAATGTCGGACTTGATGATTTAGTTAATCCGAATAAACCCTTAAGTAATTTTTGTTCATCTTTGAAAAATGCCAAAGCTGGGCCGATGAACAATAAAGAAGCGGGCAGAGCGTTTCAAGCTTCGTTAAATGAAGCTACCGCTGATCCACGCGCTCAAGCTTTAAAACCATTGTTTCGCTATATTGTTCGCCTTCCACAATTTCAGGATTTAATCGCTGAAGTGAATGCCGCAGCAGCAAGCGGTGAGGCTGAAGAAAGCTTTACGCAAAAAGCTTCATTCTATGCCAAGGTTGTTTCGGCTTTTGCAGCGATGCACTCTCATAAATCTGATTTAGAAGCGATTTCAGATCGCAGTTATTTGTTTTATAATTTAAATAAAGCAGTGGCTGCTAAACCAGAATTAGCCAATGATGAAAGACTAAAAAAATTCTGTGACGACACAGAAAATGCATTTAACACAGATCAAGCTGTAAACATTGAACAAGAGAAAAAGAATTTTGAAAGATTGTTGTCTGAATTAAACGTCGAGCAAAAAAGTATTGGTTATGATCCAAATTACAAAACCACGTTCGAATTTAAACGTGATGAAAAAAGCATGCGCCTTCAAGGCGGGTGGATCGAAGACGCATTTACAGGTGAACCTAAAACAGAAAAAAGCCCTTCTAAATAAGAAGAGCTTTTTTAGTTAAAGTATTACCAAGGAAAAGTATCCGCGCCCTGATTAATTATTGAAATTTGACTGACCATGATTGCAAGCTTCCGCTATCGTATTTGGCTAAATCTTGGATAACAAATTTGTAAGTTCCGGCTGTAGTTACACTGCCTAGGGCGGTTGTTACATCATAAGTTTTTACGATGTTGTCATCACCTGCACCAGAGCGTGAATGTAACGTTACAGTTTTGCCATCACTGGCTACGACTTTTAAAACCAAATCGCCAATATAAGGATGAACAACATTAACACTGATGAGCACCTTTCTTCCCTGAGGGGTTGAGTTAACTGCTAATGAACTAGTGACACCTGCACTGCTATAGTCTGGAATAGCAAGCACTTGTGTTGACGAGAATGTATCGCCAGCCACAACAGGCGGGGTTGAAGACACCGGCTGCGTTGGCGGCTGTGGAGTGCTTGTTTGCGGGATGTACTGACGTAACGCTGAAATGCGTGTGACATCTTCACCGCGGCACGAATCCTCGCTACAAACTTTTGAAACGTTACAACTGCCTTGTTGCACGAAATCTTGTTCGCCACGAACTAAGATGCCTTCGATTTCTAAAGTCTGCGCATTGAATACGGCTGAACCAGAATTACCACCGTAAGTGTCTAAGTTCGTCACTAAATAACCACTATTAGCAGTTGAACGAACTTTACCACCTGTCGTGATCTTTGTTGGTAAACCCACGGGATGACCGATCACTAACAGTGGATCACCGTTAGAGACTTCACCACTGCGACGTACGTTAAGTACCGCATGATTTGTAACTGGGCGATCTAGTTTGATCACCGCATAATCGACGCCTGAATTTTCTAAAATGCGGCTTACGATTTCACGGCAACGATAAACTTCACTTGAACTTACCTGAGTCGGTAATACTCCGGCAGATTTAACAGCAAAACCAAAGACAAAACTTGTACTGCCGCAATCTGATTGATTGGTAATACAATGTCCTGCGGTGATAATTGTATCGGGTCCAACTAAAGAACCCGAACAAAACGCAGTGGTATTTTGTTCACGAAATTTTTCACTCGAACATAATTGATAACTTGAACCAAAACTTTGCCCTGAGATCAAAACGTTTGCGCCTTGTGGGGTTAAGCCTGAATTTTTAATTAAAGCTACTGTTGATTCAGATAATAGCTTTAAGGCAGAACTTGCTTGATACACATCTTGGCGGCCATCGACCCCATAGATGACGTTCGCCGTCAGTTCAGTGTTAATGTTATCTTGCGCGGAACCTGTTAGTGCTTCTTTGGCACAACCTGCAGTTAAAACTGTAGAACAGAGTAGCGCAACCGTCGTGGTGCTTAAAAAATTCCATTTTTTCTTCATTCGTTTAACCCCTCCATTGGGTCTGACAAAGGCTTAGACTGGGGGCGGGGCAGAAAAGGTTAAACAAACTTAAAAAAATTCATGACTTTGGAACACTTAGTTTTATGCTTATGAGGTAATCAATATGAGGGAATATATGAAACTAATGTCTTTTGCTTTAACTTCGTTGTTAGCGATCAATGTAATGGCTCAGTATAAGGGGCTTGGTGCTGAATCAATCAGTGCCGATACTTTAAAAAAATACGCACCCCCTGCTTTAAATCCGGTGATGACAAATAAACTTAAAAAAATGTTCGACGTAACAGCTCCTGGTATGGGAATGCTTTCGCCGGATAAAAAAACGTTATTCTTTACTTGGAGAGTAACAGGCATCAGCCACATCTGGAAAATCGATGGCCCGCAAAAATTTCCGGTGCAGTTAACTTCAGGTTCTGATGCTGTCACGTTAAGTGATATTGCTCCGAACGGAAAATTCTTAATTATTTCTAAAGACAGCAATGGTGAAGAAAACCCAGGTGTTTTTAAATTAGATTTAAGTAATGGCCAAATCACAGAACTTTACCGTAAAGCTAAAGTGCAAACACGTTTTGACTTTATCACTGATGATTCAAAAACGATTTATTTTACAGCTAATGATGTAAAACCGGATTCATACAACATTTATAAAATGGATTTAGCTACGGGTGAAAAAACATTGATCTATGAAGGCGATGGTAACTGGGGTATCGCCGATCAAAAAGATAATGGTAAAGAATTATTATTTTATAAAGCTACAGGATCAAAAACAGCTGAGTTCTATACCTTTGATCAAGCGACTAAAAAGTTAGAGCCCGTTATTGGTGTAGATAAAAAAGACGAGTACGAAGTTTCATTCAGTGCTAAAAAAGGTGAATACCTTGTTTTAACTCCGAAAGAAAATTTTAAAAAATTATATCTTTATGTGCCGGCAAAATCTAAAGACTTAAAACCTCTTACAGATAAAGCCTTAAAATATGACGTATCTAGTTTTACGATCGACGAAAAAAGAACACGAATTGTTTATAACGTAAATCGCGATGGTTACACTGAGTTATTTGCAATGGATGCCAGAACTTATAAACCGATCACGTTACCTAAATTTAAAAATGCAGACCATGTGTTTGCAGGTAAATCAACACGTGATGGGGCTGTGACGATGTTGGGAGTGATCTCGTCTCAATCTCCGCGTATCAGTTACAGTTACAACTGGGCAACAAAACAAATGACTCAATGGGTTTTACCTTCAGCTCCAGAAGTTGATTTAAAATCTTTCGCTGTGGCAGAGTTAATGAGTTATGAAACTCGTGACGGTGTTAAAATTCCGATGTTTGTGCGTTTTCCAAAAGGCTGTAAAGAAAAGGACTCAGCCGTCCGCCCATGTCCGATTGTAGTTCATTTTCATGGTGGCCCTGAAGGTCAATCTGAAGCGGGCTTTAGCCCCATGGCCCAAGCGTTTATTGATGAAGGATTTATTTTTGCTGAACCCAATGTTCGTGGAAGCGATGGTTACGGTAAAGAGTGGATCGATATGGATAACGGCCCAAAACGTGAAAACGTCATCACTGATATCGAAGATGCTTCAATTTGGATGAAAAAAAATTGGGCGCGTAATGGTGTGACACCAAAAATTGGTGTGATGGGCTGGAGTTACGGTGGATATTCAACGCAAATGGCAATGAGCCGCTTTGCAGGCGCTTACAATGCGGGTGTGGCCTTAGTAGGGATGAGTGATTTAGTTTCATTCTTAAATAACACAGCTCCGTACCGTCGTATTTTACGAATCACTGAATATGGTGATCCGGTGAAAGACAAAGAAGCGTTAATTAAACTTTCGCCAATCACTTATGTTAATCAAGTGCGTGATCCATTGATGATTATTCAAGGTGCTAATGATCCACGTGTGCCAGTGGGTGAGGCGGTTCAAATTCAAGAAACGCTACAAAAGAAAAAAATCGCATCACAGCTGATCGTGTTTGCTGATGAAGGCCACGGTTCTAGCAAGAAAGAAAATCAAGTCTTAGAAATTGGTCACATGATTGAATTCTTTAAAAAGAATTTAAACTAATATTTTTAATTATTTGGCTTTATCTTGATGTTGATCTTGTTCGAAGGCTTTGCACAGATCAACATTTTCTTTAAAGAACGCTTCTTGCTCTTCAAGTTCTTGTCTTGTCACAACAAGTGTAGACTTGTCGCAATGATTATCTTCGACAAGTTGAAGAATCGCTTTCATTTCTTCAGACACTAAGCTTAAGCCCCAGAAAGATTTAATCTTTAACCAGTCTTTTAAGTATTCACATTGATAGTTTGGATTTGAAGGCATGTACTCTTCAGGTGTCTTAGAGCTTTTTTCGTTATTTGCTTCGCCGCTGACTGAAACCAAATGGTTTTTATAACCTAAGTAATTGCCGTAAAGACAACGCTCTTTGAATGTCCATTTATAAGCCCCAGAAATATAGGCCTCGTGAAGTGGAACCATATGATCGATTTGTATTTCAGCTTGGGCATCTGTCAGTGTACTGCCTGTGTAAGCATCAACCCATTCGCCAGTTGCAACTGAGCATTTGTTATCTTCTTTTAAAGTTATTGTGCCTTTGTTATCGCGCACTAAAACTTTGTTGCGCGTATTAAAACAATCGCCGCTTTTTTTGTTTTTAACCCAGCCACCAAAGTGATGAACGCGCTCGTAGGCTTCGGCAGTAACTGCTGGATTGTCGTGGTATTCGAAATTTAATAAAGACATCGCTTCATTTTTTTTCGCGATTAAATTGTCTAAAGAAAACATTTTAAGTGATGATACGATTGAAATAATTTGATCTGCGATTTTGTGAATTTTAATATAGTAAACATCTGTTCTTGGGCTAAACATCTCAATAACTTTTTCAGGTAATTCAGTGGGAGCTGGGCCAACTTGAACTTCTGTTAAGCCTGTTGATTCAGGGCTTTGTTCGATCTGTGCTGAGGCTATCTGGCTTAAAAGCGTAATAGCTACGACAACACTAGTTAAAGACTTTTTTAGAGACGAATTCATAGATCCCCCAATAAATAACATGAGCCTTGGTCCAGTTGTTTTTAACTGAAACTTGAGCAAAAATAACAAAGGTGAAGAGATTAATCTAATTTAACTGATTATTTCTTTCGAAACTCAACATAACCACGGAGATTCCATGAAAAAAATCCTAGCTACGTCAATTTTATTTACACTTTTTGTCACTGCTTCTGGTTGCGGCCATATGTACGGTTCACACAAACATGACGGTGGTGCAGCTTCTTGTGGTTGTGAAAAAGCGGGTGCTGCATGTTCATGTGAAGATCACGGCACTGCTAAAAAAGACGAAAAAAAATCAGCTCCTTGTGCTGAGTGCGCTAAAGGTTCTTAAGCCTTACGTTCAAATTTAAGTTCTAATTTAAAGCCCTAAGAGCTTCAAAGCCTTAGGGCTTTTTTTATGCCCAAAGCCCCTTAAATATAGAGTAAACTCACTATGGATTAGCGCGGCGAGACACTAAATAGTTAGTAAATTCATATGCTTATGTAAAAATCAAACGATTGATTAAATTTTTACTGCTTTTTGACCGATCTATTGTTAACTTAAGTAAATGAGGGTTTTATGTCTGCAAAAATAAATTCAAAACAAGATGCGAAGAAATGTATTTTGGAAGCTGCAGCTAAATTATTTTCTAAATGCGGCTTAGACAAAACATCAACTCGCGATATTTCAAAAGATTCACACGCTAATATTTCTCTAATCTCTTATCACTTTGGTGGTAAAGAGGGTTTGTACCGCGAAGTGATTCGCGAGTTCGCTGAAAAAGTGCAGGCCGAAGTTGATCCGATCATTCGTGAATTTCAAGACAAGCCAATGACTAAAGAATTATTCGTCAAAGAAGTAAAAACGATGGTGAATAACATTGTCGAAATGCGCATAGCACATCCCGAAATTTCTATTATTCTTTCGCGTGAAAAAATCGAAGGTATGCCTTTGTCTCGTGATGTGCACGAAGAGGTTTTTTATCCTCTGATTAAAAACTTTTATAATATGGTCACGGCCGCGCAAGCTAAAAACATTGTGCGCGCAGGCCTTAACCCTGCGGTATTTTTTATTATGCTTTCAGAGGGCATTATGGGTTTTTATGAAATGATGGATTGCAATACTTCGATCAGAAAAGATTGCGAAGATTTAATTCAAGACCGCCAAGCTTTTAAAGATCAAGTCGTCGATATATTTTTAACAGGAGTTCTAGTGTGAGAACAGCAAACGTCAAACAACAATGTAAATTCTTAGCCATCGTGATGACAGCAACGCTTGCGTTGTTTATTCAAAATGCACAAGCGCTATCGATTGATGAATATATCGGGTTAGCAAAAGAAAAAAATCCACTTTTAAAATCGTATCAATACAGTTTAGAAGCTGCCGATGCGCGAGTAAAAGCTGCTGAAATTGATTTAGCTCCGGTCTTAACAAGCAGCTATGTTAAATCAAATGATAAATCTCGCCCCAGCCAATTGGGCACATCGCGTGAAGCAGAGATGTATTCATTAGGAATTGCTAAAAAGTTTTTTACGGGAACATTAGTTAAATTAGATGCTTCATCTGGTGAATTTAACAATACCAGCGCTCCGCCAGGGTTTGATCAATACAGCACGGGAACATTAGGCATAACGATCCAGCAATCACTATGGAAAGATTCTTTTGGTTACGGCACAAGAACTAAAATTTCTCGCTTAGAAAAATTAGCTGAAGTTGAAAAACTAGGTTCTGAATTGCAATCACGTTTAGCTTTATATGATGTTGAATCTAATTACTGGGATTACGCCTTAGCGCAAGAAGATTACCGTTTAAAGAAAGAAAATTTAGAACGTTCACAAAAAATTGAAAAATGGACATCGAATCGTGTCGGCAACGGCATTTCTGATCGTGCTGATTTAATGAATGCTAAAGCTTTGATGGCTCTTCGTGAAGCTCAATTTATTGCCGCTGAAGAAGAATTAAAAACTCAAGAAGCTAGACTTCGTGATAATTTACAACTTGCTGAAAATGACCCAACTCCTAAAATTAATGGTGATTTAGGAACTGCGCGCCCGTACTTAATCAATTTAATCAAAATGAAAAATGTTGAAAAAATTGAATCTCGCATTGCTTCGTTAGAAGCTGAAGCTCGTGCGCTTGTTGCTGATGAAACAGTTGATGGCTTACGCCCTGACTTATCAGTATTTGGTAATTACACTACAACTTCATATGATCGTGATCATCAGCAAGCTGTCAGCGATATAGCTAAAGATGATTATCCGAAAAATGCCATCGGCGTTAACTTCACATGGATTCTTGATACTAGTGCCAAGTCTGCAACGCGTGATTCAGCTAAAAAAGATGCTTTAGCTTCGCAATTTCGCGCTGATAAAAAACGTTCAGAAGGTAAAACTTCTTGGGCAGAATTAGTGCGTAAATATGATGTTTTAAAATCATCAGTAAACACGTTAGAAAAAGTTGCTAGCTACCAACGTGAACGCGCAAAAGCCGAACAAGATAAGCTTTCAAAAGGCCGTACGGTTACGGCTAATGTGGTGTTAGCCGAAACTGATGCTGCCGAAGCTGAAATTAATTTATTAAGAACAAAATCGTCATTAAGAAAACTTGAAGCCTCAAGTTTATTTTTTATAGACACGCAAGGCGCGGAGTAGAATATGAATTTAGCAGAACTATCAATTAAACGTCCGATTTTCATTTCTTGCCTAGTGATCTTGATGATCGTATTAGGCTTAATGTCGTACAAGAAAATGCCGGTGGATCAATTTCCTGATGTCACGTTTCCGGTTGTAGCAGTGACTGTTATGTACCCAGGTGCATCACCTGTGGATGTTGAGCGCTCGATTTCAAAACCAATTGAAGATGAAGTGTCGTCGCTGCCTGGTTTAGAAACTGTATCTTCATATAACTATGATTCTTTAGGAACAATCATCATCAAATTCAAACTTGGTGTCGATATCAAAGAATCAGAGCAACAAGTTAGAAATCGTATTGCCAATATCCGCAATAAACTTCCTGATGATGTGCAAGAACCTATTATTCGTCGTTTTGATCCGGCCGATCAGCCAATCGTTATGATTGCGGTGAATTCAGAGTTAGATCCAGCAACTTTATATGATATTGCCAATGAACAAATTAAACCTTTATTTGAACGTTTAAAAGATGTGGGTTTAGTTAGTATTGTCGGCGGTCGTAAAAAAGAAATTCAAATTCTGGTTGATAAAAACAAACTGCAAGATCGTCAGTTATCGATGGTGCAAATTGCAAAACGTATCGAAGACACGTCGAAAGATATTCCAATTGGTAAATATGAAACAGACAAAAATGAAACTGTTTATCGTACCGTGGGTGAATTTGGAAGTTTAGAACAGATTCGTGATGTTTCAGTTAACTTTATCGGTTCAGATCGTCCGGTTAAATTAGGTGAAGTGGCGCAAGTTAAAGAAAGTTTAGCAAAAGCCCAACGCTTTTCATCAATTGATGGTAAAAATGCTTTATTCTTACAAGTGTATAAACAATCAGGTGCAAATACCGTAGCAGTTGCTGATCTTGTGAAAGAGCAAGTGGCCTATGTAAATACATTCTTAAAAGAAAAAAAGATCGATGCAGAAGCCAAAGTGGTACGTGACGGAGCTGTTCCGATTCGTTTAAACGTGGCCGATGTTAAAGAAACTATTTTTATCGGTATTGCACTTTGTATCTTAGTGGTGTTCTTCTTCTTAGGTTCAGCAAAATCAACTTTTATTACCGGTCTGGCATTACCGAATTCATTATTAGGTGGATTCATCTTAATGTATGCGATGGGTTTTTCGTTAAACATCATGACGTTAATCGCCTTGTCACTTGCGGTGGGGCTACTCATCGATGATGCCATCGTTGTGCGCGAAAATATCTTTCGCCATTTAGAAATGGGTAAAGATCCAAAAACAGCAGCTATCGAAGGTACAAAAGAAGTGGCCTTAGCTGTAGTGGCGACAACATTAGTTGTTATCGCGGTGTTTGGTCCGATTGCTTTTGTTCCGGGGATTATTGGACAGTTCTTTAAACAGTTCGGTTTAACTGTTGTATTTACAATGATCATTTCATTGTGGGATGCGTTCACGGTAGCTCCAATGCTTTCAGCTTACATGGTGACTAAAAAAGATCATGAAAAGAAAAAAGATAACTTCGTTAATCGCATGCTTGCCGCGTTTGATCGTTTTCAAACTAAGCTTGAAGACGTTTACGAAGCCGCTTTACATTGGACTTTAGGTCACCGTAAAACTGTTTTAGGTATTGCTGTTTCATTTTTCTTAGTGGCAACAATTGGTGGTGGAGCGTTTGTTAAAAAAACATTCTTACCAGCCGCTGATACCGGTGAGTTTACGGTTTCAATCGAAGCTCCTGTTGGAACTTCATTAAACGGAACCTTAACATTTGCTAAAAAAATGGAAGCTGAAATCAAAGCGCTTCCACAAGTGCGAGTTGTGGCTTTAACAGTGGGTTCGACTTCATATGAATCAAATAAAGCAGATTTTTACGTGTCGTTAAAACCGGCCAAAGAACGTAAGGGTTATTCAACGACTGATGTAAAAGAAATCGTTCGTAAATTAACAGAGCCTTACAAAAAAGACGCGATCATTGCCGTGGGTGACTACGATATCGGTGGCGGTGGACAAAAACCACTTAATCTTTATATCGTGGGTGATAACTTAGATGAACTTTCGAAATACACTTTAGAATTACAAAAGAAAATTCAAGCGATTCCAGGTTTAGTGGATGTGGATACAAACTTTCGTGGTGGTAAACCTGAATTTCATGTGGTGTTTAACCGTGAACGTTCTGAAGCGTTAGGTATTTCAACTGTAACAGCGGGTGCGGAACTTCGTTACCGCACTGAAGGGGCTTTACCTGCAGTGTATCGTCAAAACGGAATTGAATATGATATTCGTTTGAAATTTCCTGATTCAGAAATGAATTTAAAACAGGAGTTTGGTTCGACGTTTGTTCCGAATTCAAATTTTAATATGATTCCTTTAAATCGTGTGGCTAAAGCTGAAGATGCTTTAGGGTATTCGCAAATCAATCGTCAAAACAAAGGACGTTTCATTGCGATCACGGCGAACTTAGGCCCGGGCGGTCAGTTAGGTACAATTACGACTGAAATCGAAAGATTATTAGCGAATGAAATGAAACCACCATTAGGGATGAGTTATAAATTTGAAGGCCAAGCGCAAGATTTTAAAGATCTTATTGGTAACATGTTAGTTGCGATGGGCTTAGGGGTTTTATTTATTTACCTAGTGTTAGCTTCATTGTACGAAAGTTTTGTGACTCCATTTACGATTTTACTAGCGTTACCGCTGGGTATTTCTGGAGCCTTCGTAGGTTTAGTGATCTTTAATTTATCAATCGATATTTTCTCGATCATTGGTTTGATCTTATTAATGGGTGTGGTTGCGAAGAACTCGATCTTACTTGTGGATTACACGAAACACTTAATGAACGACGGTCTTGAGATGAATAAAGCGATTGTTAAAGCTTCGCGCACTCGTCTACGTCCAATCGTGATGACATCGCTTGCATTAATTGCGGGTATGATTCCGATTGCGATTGGCGTGACTGAGTTAGGAACGCAACGTCAATCGATGGGTGTGGCAATTATCAGTGGTATCTTGTCTTCGACATTATTAACACTTTTAGTTGTACCTGCAGCGTTTGGTTACATTGAAGGTTTCCGTAGCTGGTCGACAAGAATTGTTCGTAAAGTTCAGGGAAATCCCGAGCTTGTGAAAGACGTTTTAATTACAAGCAACGGTCACTCAGAGACTGTAGACGCCTCTAAATAATCTGAGCGACTGGATTTTATTATTAAATAAAGTCCAGTCGTCATTATCTGCGATCTCTTTCCAGATCGCTTCTATCTCATCAATTAATAACATCTCTGGTTTTTCTTTTTTAAAATAATCATGTTGATTCGCTTTTTCATCAATGACCGTCGCAGCTGCAATGAGCTTTTTCAGAATTTGAGCTGAAGCCATATCTTTAATACTTGCTGGTAATTCACGACCAATGTGGCTTGAATGAAAAGTAAATAAAGCTTCTTCATAATTTATACTCTTCCCTCCGCCGGGCGCATCAGTCACAGTTTGAAAGAATAGTGAAATAGCTTCTGTTGTAGTTGCATCATCGTTAAATCGCACATTTAATTTATTTTGAAAAGCTTGGTAAAGATGATCATTAAACTGCTCTTGAAAATTTTCTAAGATCAACTGCCCGGGCACTTCAGGGTAAGCTTTTACAAGACAATGTGTAAGCTGAGCAAAATTCCATAAAAAATTATTCGGCTGCTCTGAAAAACTATACAAACCCTGTTGGTCGAAATAAGCCGCTGTAAATTGAGGGTCATAATCGGGCAGAAAACGATAAGGCCCGTAATCAAATAATTCTCCAGACACATTAATATTATCTGAATTTAAAACGCCGTGAACAAATCCCGCCATCATCACTTGCGCTGATAATTTTGCTAAACGATCGCCCACGCACTGTAAGAAGCGGGTAGAGACTTCGAGGTCATTTTCAAAATCTAAATTTTTAATATCATCTTGGTAGTAATATTTTAAAACGTACTTCGTTAATTTTTTAATATTTTCTAATTCATTTAAAAATAACAAACGCTGAAATGTTCCGATGCGAATATGCCCTAAACTAAATCTTGTAAGCACCGCAGACCTTGTAGGGCTTGGTTCATCTCCACGCACTAGGCTTTCGCCAGTTTCAAAGATGCAGGCCGTTTTGCTGGTATTTACGCCGTAAGATTCTAAAGTTTCTGTAGCAAGTGCTTCGCGAACGGCGCCTTTTAAAGTTAAACGTCCGTCACCACTGCGCGACCAAGGAGTTGTGCCAGAACCTTTAGTTCCTAAGTCATACCATTGATTGCCTTGAAGAATTTGCGCGTAAAGAAAGCCGCGGCCATCGCCCAGATCAGGATTGTAATGACGAAACTGATGCCCGTGATAGCGAAGTGCTAAGGGTTTTAATATGTTGTTGTTTAAAGGTTGAAAGTGCCAAAGGTGTTCAGGAGTGAAATCAGCAATGAGATTCAATTTCAAATTCGGATTAAGATAGCGTAATTTTTTATCTGGAAATTGAGCAGGAGCCACTTCGTCGTAAAAATCATTGCCTAAATTATATATTGGAATTGTTTGATCAGTCATTGCGGTCTTGTGTTACACCTTTAAATTGCTATTGAAAACTAAATGAAAATAGTTATGATTGAACTATTCATCAAGAAATTTCGAGAGGTTTTATCATATGAATAGAAGATCATTTTTTCAATCAGTGGGAACGTTAATCGGAGCTATTGCATTATTACCTGTAGTAGGTCGTGCAGAAGGCCGCCGTGGAGGCAGTACTGCTGCAGCCGCAGGTCCGCAACTTGTAGATCCTAAAGATCGCCAAGCGCTTTCAGTTAATTACGTTGAGTTAAACACAACACTTAAAGACAAAGCTTTGCAGAACCCACGCAGTGGCGTTCAGTTTAAAGATCAAAAGTGTAAAGCTTGTGCATTTTACCAACACGACAAAGAAACAAGTGCCGCTGGTAAAAAAGCAGCTCCTTGTCAGATGCCATTTGCCGGTGGAAAAATGGTTTCTGCTGAAGGCTGGTGCAGTTCTTGGGCTAAAAAAGCTTAATTAACGCTAGCATAAATCACAAATATTTTATTAAATAAATGGGTGTTTTAAAAACATCCATTTTTTATTTTTAGAACAACGAAAAAACAACAGGGGAATTACCACAATGAAAAAAGCTATCGCGATCGTATTAAGTGCTGCAATTTTTGCATCATGCTCATCAACTACAATGATCAGAACAACTGATCCTCAAGCAAAAATTTACATTGATGGTGAATTAAAAGGAACTGGTACTGCAACTCACACTGATACAAAAATCGTGGGTTCAACAAATTCAGTTCGTATTGAAAAACCAGGTTGTGAACCAGCTTACTACACATTTTCTCGCAGCGAAGAATTCGATGCAGGAGCATGTGCTGGTGGTGTGTTTTTATTAGTTCCATTCTTATGGATCCAAAAATACAAAGCTGAAAGAACATACGAATACAACTGTGTTTCAACTGCTAAAAAGAAATAGTTTTCTTTTTCTATCTCTAGCATTAGCTGGTTGTGCCAATCTTACGCCAGCTAATGTCAGTTCTATTGATTCAACTTATAAATTTAATAAAATAAACCGCGTCAAAATCGAATCTGAAAGTGCCACAGTCAGTGTGTATCAGAAGGTATTACGCCCTAGTTTATTTTCTCGTTGCGATTATTATCCAAGCGACAGTGTGTATTCACAAAGTTTAGCAAAACGCTGTGGCACTTTGCCTTCTTTATTTAAAACATTTGATCGTTTTTTGCGAGAGCCTGATGCTGGTCAATTAGGATTACCTATGGTAATTAATAACCATGGAATTAGCTTCATCGATTTACCGCCCGAATCTTGTGACTTGTAAAATCATTGCGATGAGCTTTGCCGTTTTTTTTGCACTAATCACTCTTGCGCAGCCTGCATTAGCTGTCGATGCAAAAAACTCATTTTGTAAATCTTCAAATTTAGCTTTAGAAAGTGCGCGTGAACTTTATGGTCGCGGGCAGTATTTATTAAGCTTACAAGAATTTTCAATCGCCGAAAAATTTGATTGCAGTGAAACCTTAGAGCAAGCGCAGTGGGGTTATTTGTTAGCCGTGACCGAGCTTGGTGAAAAAAACGAGATGTTTCATTTATCGCATAAAGTTTATCCGCGGAAATTTTCATTAGGTAATCAACAAAAACTAAAATTATATCAAAGTTATTATTTTCCAAAAGCTGATGGCACAGCCGAATCAGGCCGTGTTGAATCTTTCACTGAATGGAAAAACAATTTACCTCTTAAAAAATCACCAACCGTGGCTGGCACTCTGAGTGCCTTTATTCCTGGTGCGGGCCAAGCTTACACGGGATCATGGCAATCAGGTGCAATGGCCTTTGTTTTAAACGCTTTGTTTTTATCAGCGACATTAGATTTAGTAGACCATGATCTGCATGCAGCGGCTTTAGCCAGTGGAGTTGTGTTCTCGATCACCTATTTAGGTAATATTTTAAATGCGGCTGAAAGTGCGCGTGTTTATAATCAAAATTATTATGCCCCTGCAATTGAAGCTGAAAAAGCTAAACGCTTTCCGGAGCTGACATTATGAAAATATTAGGTGCCTTAATACTTCTAGTTCTCTTATTTGCATGTTCAAAAGTAGGGGTGGGGTATAGTTTAGGCACCCGTCAGATTAAAAGCAAAGTCGATGACGCTTTTGATTTTTCACCACGATCTAAAAGTAAAGAGGTCGACAAATTTTTATCGGCCGAATTTGCTAAAAATAAAAAAGTCTTTTTTGTTAAACTTAAAGAACAACTTCATAAGGTTGAAGCGATAACAGCCAAAGATCAGATCACTCCTGCTGAGGGTGAAGAGCTTCATAAAGACGCGGCAAACTTTCAAAAAGAAATGATTCTATTATTTAAGCCAAGCTTTGATAAAGTGCTTCGCGAAGTTAACGATGCCGAGATGAAAGTTTTTAAAGAGTATTCGTCAGAGCAGATTACCGAAAAAGAAGAAGAAGCCGCAGATAAAAAAGCCTTCAAAAAGAAGAAGCTCGCTAACATAGTTCGTATTGCAGAGTTTTTTTTAGATGATTTATCAAAAGACCAACAAAAGCTAACTGAAAAGTTTTTTGATGACCATTTAAATTTTTACACAGAGCAAATTCAGATGCGTAAAAATTTTAATGCTGAATTAATAAAGCTATACCCACAAAAAGATAAGATGATTGATTTAAGTTTGGCGTACTATTCGGGTGATAACAGCATTCGCACTGATACCTATATCAAACAGCGTGAAATCTTTGAAAATGATTTAAAAAACTTTATCCTAGAAATGTGGAAGCTGCGCTCACCAGAGCAAAAAACATTTTTTCAAAAGCGTCTGAAAGACATCATTCACGAAGTTGATAAAATCTTAGCTGAATAAAAAAAGGCCTAACTAAATATTCTTCAGTTAGGCCTTTATACTTTAAATTACTTTAAAAATTAGAAACGAGTTCTGAAAACTAAAGTCGTGTAAGCTTCTTGCTCTGTTACGCCTTTTTCAAACCAGTTCCAAACTTCTAAACGTTCAATACCAATTTCGCTGCCTGAGGCTAAACGGTGCGAGGCGCTCCAACGTAAAGAAGGACCAAAAACTGTTTTGTCGTCTTTGCCGCCGCCAGCTTTAGCTACATCATTAATCATCGTGATGTTAACGCCCGGACGTAAATCAACAACCCAACCGTTGTTATCAAAAATATTAAGCACAACGTGTGCGCCGAATGACATCACTTGGTTAACAATTATTACACTGTCTTCTTTTTTCTCTGTTTGTAAAAAGAAAGATCCACCAAGATCACCCGTGTTAGATCCAGAATCAATAGCTACACCTAGATTAAAAGCGCCTTGGCGCGCACCGAAGTTAGCTCCGAAAACTTTTGTGCTAGGAGCAGAAGAGTAAACTTGCGCGTGAACTGGTTGCGGTGGTGGTGGCGGAGGAGGTGCCTTTTTTGTTTTTGGTTGGGCAAAAGCCGAAGTGGCTAATGCTAATGTCATAACGAATACTAATTTTTTCATAACGGTAATCTCCTTTTAATTATTATTTATTTTTTAATTTAGCTAATTCTTCATCGCGAAGTGATCGGCGTAACACTTTGCCGACGTTTGTTTTCGGAAGTTCAGTTCTGAATTCAACATGCTTTGGCACTTTGTAATTTGTCATTGAAATTTTTGCGTGGGCAATGACTTCTTCAGCAGTTAAAGTTTCATCTTTTTTAACAATAAATACTTTAACCACTTCGCCTGAATGTGTATCCGGAATACCAATCGCCGCCACTTCTAAAACTTTAGGGTGTTTTACGATCACATCTTCAACTTCATTCGGGTAAACGTTAAAACCTGAAACTAAGATCATATCTTTTTTACGATCAACGATCTTAAAAAAGCCTTCGCTATCCATCACAGCGATATCGCCTGTGTAAAGCCAGCCATTTTTAATCACGTTAGCTGTTTCTTCAGGGCGATTGTAATACCCTTGCATAACCTGAGGCCCTTTAACGCATAACTCGCCAGGTTTTCCTGAAGCTGTTACATCGTTGCCATCATCATCAATAAGACAAATATCTGTGTTTGGAACTGGTAAACCAATTGTGCCTACTTTATCTGTTCCATCAATTGGATTTACGCAAGCTACTGGAGAAGTTTCAGTTAAGCCGTAGCCTTCGATCACGTCAGTGCCGGTGGCCTGTTTCCAACGCTCTTTCACAGCACCTTGTAAGGCCATCGCCCCAGCTACAGAAACTTTCATATGAGAAAAATCTACAGTTTTAATATCAGGGTGTGAAGCTAGCGCATTGTAAAGCGTATTTACTCCAGTCATGATTGTGAATTTTTCTTTTTTCATGGTTTTGATAAAGCCAGGAATATCACGCGGATTCGTGATTAAAATATTCATAGCTCCGTAGCGCATAAACGCCAAACAATTCACTGTTAAAGAAAAAATATGATACATCGGAAGTGGTGTTAAACAAATCTCTTGGCCTTCGATTAATTTCGGACGCATCCAAGCGCAGATCTGTAACATATTTGCGATAATATTTTCGTGTGATAAAACTGCACCTTTAGAAACGCCAGTTGTTCCACCAGTGTATTGTAAAAACGCCGTGTCTTTAGCAGCAAGTGGGGGCTGGATATAAGTTTTTAAAGATCCAGAATCAAGAGCGCCAGCAAATGTTGTGTGCTTAAAGTTATAAGCAGGAACCATTTTTTTAACATTTTTTAAAACGAAGTTGATTAATAATTTTTTTGGAAATCCTAAAAGATCGCCCACTTCGGTGACGATCACATTTTTGATCGGAGTTTGACCATGGATTTGTTCATACAGGTGAGCAAACTGAGCTAAGATCACTAATGTCGTAGCGCCTGAGTCTGAGAACTGGTGTTTCATTTCTGTGGCTGTGTAAAGTGGATTTGTATTTACAATCACTAGGCCTGCGCGCATCGCGCCAAATAAAGCCACCGGAAATTGTAAAACATTCGGCATTTGAATAGCGATTTTGTCGCCTTTTTTCAAACCTAAATCATTTTGCAAGTAAGATGCAAATTGACCTGATAGCACATCAAGATCATGAAAAGTTAAACTTGTGCCGAAATTTTTAAAAGCCGTTTTGTTACGAAATTTTCGCACTGATTCATCGAAGACTTCTAGGATATTTGAATACTCGTCAGTTTCGATAACGTGAGGTACAACTTTTGGGTATTTTTTAAGCCAAATTTTTTCCATTTACTTTTCCTTGTCGCGTGAAAAATATCTTCAACTAAAACTTGTAAAATGAAAACAACAAACAGCATAATACTCATATGAAACTGATATTCATAACGACATGTATCACACTGAGCTTGCTCTTTAGTTGCACAAAAAAAGAACTTCCGGCAGTGCATAGTGCAGAAAACACAGAAAGCACTACAGCTGTGCCTGTGACGACAGTTTCTGCTCCGATAGCTTCACAAACTCTGAATGAAGAATTAGCTTTTGCAAAGCTCTTAACAAGTAATCTTAAATTTATCGCAAGTTTAGAAAAAGAAGTGCTTAAACTTATCCTTGAAAATAAAGCGCCTGAAATAAATCAGTTTGAAGTTTTAGGCTATGGTTTTGATAAGTTCAATGGTGCTAAGACGGGTTTTTTGTCGGGTTTTGGCTGTCAAAAAATTGCGGTGCGCGCAGGTGCTAAAAAATTTGAAATTTACAGTGAATGCACGAAGCCTGCAAAAAAACTGGCCGAAATTAGCGAAGATCTAACAAATAAAAATAAACTGACGGTGATCTTTTTAACGTCAAACTGGAAAGTGATTTTAGGTAACGCCGCAGGAATAAATCCTGATCGTGTCTGTCAATTTACTTTAAAAGATAACAAGGTGCAGTCGATGGATTGCCAAGATACTGTGTTCTCGCCGCGCATAACAGATTTAGATATTAATCTTTATGAGTTAAAAATTAAGAAGTATTCATTTAACCGTAATCAGGCTGATGAGTTAGTCGTTGAAGGCGGGCAGTTTAAAGACATGTTAGAAGTTAAAAAAATTAATATGACTGTGCCGATGACAGGTAAAATTTCAATTATAGAAAAAGAATTAAAAGTAAAAGACGACTTCACGGATATGCAAAATAAACTTTTAGGGCTTGAAGAAAAAAAAGAGGAAGTTAAAAATGGCGAAAAAGAAGAAAACTCTAAAACGCAAAGTGGTACCAGTGAAGTCTCAGGTACCGTCGAAGAAAAAGCGCACACCGCCGAGCCCGAGTACATCGGTGAAGGCGAAAGCCAAGGGCAAAGCCAAAACCAAACCTCAGGCACAGTCCAAACCCAAGAACAAAACGAAGAAGGTCAGCCCGAAGGTCTCTCAATCCCACCTAGTGGACCAAATCCTAGTCAGCCGTACGGACGTTAAGATGTTAGGTAAAACTTTGCCTGATTTAACAGTCGAATCTTCATCGGGAAAATCTGTTAATCTTAAAGATTTAAAAGGTCATAAAACGATTCTTTATTTTTACCCGAAAGACAACACACCAGGTTGCACAATTCAAGGTAACGAATTTAATTCTTTTTTAAAAGAATTTGAAAAACTGAATACAGTTATTTACGGAATTTCACGCGATAATTTAAAATCACATGATAAATTTATTCAGCAATGTAATTTTAAATTTGAATTGTTAGCCGACACGGATGAGAAACTTTGTCAGTTTTTCGACGTGATTAAAGAAAAAAACATGTACGGTAAAACAGTCATGGGCGTTGAACGTTCAACTTTTATCATTGATGAAAATGCTAAAATCATCGGTGAGTACCGCAAAGTTAAAGCCGAAGGTCACGCGGCTTTAATGTTAGAAGTGATTAAACAGTCTTAAAGAATTTCGTCGAGGGCTTGGCAAAAGCCTTCGATGTCTGATTTTTGAGTGTCCCAACTGGTCATCAAACGGCACTCAAATATTGTCTCATTCCAAACATAGAAAAAATATTTTTGTTTTAGTTTTTTAACTAGTGGCTGCGGAATAACTGCAAACAGCGCATTGCTTTGCACCGGATAATTAATTTTAAGTTTTCCAGATAAGGTTTCGAAAAAATACTGAGCCATATCACAAGAATGTTTCGCTATTTTTAAATAAAGTTCATTGCTAAAAAACGCCAAGAACTGTGCTGCGATAAACCTAGTTTTTGAAGGCAATTGCGCCGCTTGTTTGCGAATATATTTAAAATCTTTACCTAAAGCCGGATTTAAAATCACAACAGCTTCGCCAAACATTAAACCATTTTTTGTGCCGCCAAAAGAAAGCACATCAATGCCTAAATCAGTGGTCATAGCTTGCATGCTGCAATTTAATTTATAAACCGCATTCGTAAACCGTGCGCCATCCATATGAACTAAAAGATTATGTTTTTTAGCCCATGTTGAAATAGTTTTAATTTCTTCTAGTGAATATAAAGTACCAACTTCAGTAGGCTGAGTAAGACTTACGACACGAGGTTGGGTGTAGTGTTGATCGCCTAAACGAATCAAATGTTTTTCTAGTTCAGGGAGTGTGAGTTTTCCCTCAACAGATTTCACCGGAATAAGTTTTCCGGCGAAAAATTCAGGGGCGCCACATTCATCTAGATTCATATGACTAATGTCAGACACTAAACATGACTCATGACTTTTCATCATGGCTTTTAATGATAAAACATTTGAGGCTGTGCCGTTAAAAACAAAATAGGCTTCACATGTTTTGCCGAAAAAAGTTTTAAACATCTCTTGGCATTTTTCTGTTAACGGGTCAGTGCCGTAACTGGGAGCATGATCAATATTTGCTCCGCTTAAGGCTTGAAGAATTTCAGGGTGAACGCCGGAGTGATTGTCGCTACCAAATCCACGCATAAAATGTCCTAGCTGTTGAAAATAAAATGATGCAGCAATAACGCTGCAGTTTTTGAAGTTTGAAAATCACGATCAAGCGGTGGTGAAACTTCGTAAACACCAAAGCCACGCACTTTGCACTTTGTGTAAAGCTGAGTTAAAAATCTTAAACAATCATCAATCTTTAAACCCGTAGCCCAAGCTTGGCTACAGCCACCAGCTTCAGCTGCGGTTAAGGCATCAATATCAAAACTAATAAACACAGGTTGATCGGCGTCTAAATCTTTAAGAACGGTTTGTGTCCAAACAGCGCCCCAGCCTGTTGTTAATAGTGTGTCCATATCAACAATTTCAATGCCGCGCTCTTTAGCCCAACGAATATGATGGGGAGAGTTGCATTGATTTTGAATTCCAAGTTCGATCAGGTGAAAACGATTTTGGTGTTCTTCATATAATCTATAAAATGGTGTTCCGCTGTTGGGGCCGTTTTTAGGTGGGCGAACATCCATGTGAGCATCAAAATTTATAATGATTGGTTTTTTTTTCGTTGTCGCTTGATAGCGATCAACAAAAGCTGCGGCATCAGCAAAGCCGTAATCATGGCCTCCGCCTAAGCAGATAACTTTAGCGTCTTTAAGTAAACATTTAACCAGATGTTTGCGAGCCATGTCGTGGCGAACAGCAATATCACCTGTCGTTAAAGCAAGGTCTCCGTAATCATGGATATTATTTTTAACGATCGCCTTTTTATAAGAGGGAGTCATTTTGTAAAGAAATTGGCGAATAAGTTTAGGGGCTTCAGCGGCGCCTGTACGGCCACCATTGAGTTTGATGCCGTCATCATCGGGATAACCAAAGACAACGTAATCGTTGGCTTTAAGCTCGTCAAAACTCGCAGGGCGCGCTAAATCGCCTAGGCGAATATCTTCAGGATCATTTTTTGTAAAAAAGATTTCAGATGTAACCGGTAGAAACAATTTTTTTATCTCCTAAGAACTATTGTTCCTAGGGTAGCGTCAGTTCTAGAATCAAACAACTCTATTGTGATGTGGTCATCGGTGATAATATTAAGATTACCAACGTATTCGCTGTTGTTTGAAGAAATTAACATATTCCATTCATCAACATCTGGGTTGATGAAATATGTGTATTTACCAAAATCATTCGGATCATCGCCACGTACGCAGTGGCCAGCTTCATCTAAGCCGTAAACATACATGCGCGTAAAAGTTGAGAATTCGTAGCAAAGGTCAGAATCACTCTTCCAGATTCCTGTAAGCATGTTTAAGCCAACGTAATCAACTGAAGAGACATAAATTAAAGTTGGCGAAATGCTGCTAAAGTTAGCAGTTACAGAAGCGAAGTCTCCGTTTGTTAAACGTTTGATTTGTTGTTCAGAGACGCTATTTGTAAAATCAAGAGTGTAGGCAATCTGTGTCTTAGTCACTAAGAGGAAAGTGTTATCAACTTTTTTGATACGGCCTTTGATGCTATCAGCTGCTGCCGTTGATGTAAAAGCGAAGCACAAGATCATGTTGGTAAGTAGAACTAGGAATTTGAATCCAGATTTGATTCTTCGCATACATGTGAAAAACCATAGGCTAAAATTGAAGTCATCAAGAAAGTGTTACGCAGAAACTTCTGCCTTGCGTTAGAAATGTGTTATTGAACATTTTTTATAAATTTTTCACAATATAAAACAAGGAATCGTTAACTTGATTAAATTTATACCTAAGTCATTTTTATCAGTTGTTTTATTTGTGACCTTCTTAGCAATAAATTTCGCTGAATTTTCATATGCTCAAACTCGCGGCGGTGGTGGTGGCGGAAGTTCGCGCTCCGTTTACGTAACCGGTAAGTCGGGTGCACTTTTAGACTTTGGCGTTCATTACGGCCAATCAGAAGCTGTCGGAAATCCGGCAACACAAGATTTTAAAAACAACACATCTGTTTACGATATTAAGCTTGGGTATATCAATGACGACAATTGGTATTTAGGTGGCTTGTACTCTGTTAAAAATTATTCAACATTAGCGGGCACAACAAATGGCAAAACCGGTGCTGTTGGTTTTGGGTATTTTTTTCGTAATAACTTTAATTTTCGCGCCTTCTACAGATTTAATGAAACTTACGGTGAATACCGCAAAGGCAGTGGTTTTCAAGCCGATCTAGAATACAAAGTCAGCTTTGCATCAAATTTTTATATCGGAGCTTTAATTTCTCATCGTCAAGTGGCTTACAAGGAAAATGACACGATTGTTTCTTATCAAGAGTACACGGCTAAAGAAACTTACCCAGCTATCTCATTAGGTTTTTTAATTAACTAAGTAGGTTGTATGTATTTTTTTGAAACCATGGTGCAAGAAACGCATCTTGATATTTTTGGTCACATGAACAACGCTCGCTATTTAGAAGTCTTCGAGCAAGCTCGTTGGGATTTGATTACTCAGCGTGGTTTTAGTCTTAAAAAAATTCAAGAAGTTGGCCAAGGGCCAGTGATTTTAGAAGCGCATTTGCGTTTTTTAAAAGAATTAAAACAGCGAGATAAAATTAAAATTTCTGTCGAATGCACCGAGTACAACGGTAAAATCGGAAAACTTAAGCAAGAAATGCTGAATGAAAAAGGCGAAGTTTGCGCCGAGCTGATTGTTGTCATCGCTTTCTTTGATTTAAAAACACGAAAAATTATTTTACCAACACCTGAGTGGAAAACGGCGATCGGTATCAGTTAAGCTGAGTTAAAGTCCACTGGGCTAATTCAGAAAGTTTTACGTCATCTAGGTATTTTTCAACATAAGGTTTAAGCGAACGCATTTGGCGGTTGGCAATAACCACCATAGCATTGCGTTTTAAGCCAAAACCACCTGAGCGTAACATCGGAGTGCCAAAAAACATTTTTTGAATTTTTTTATTTGATGAATCTAAAATCGTTTTAAAAAATTCTTCAAGGTCTTGTTCTTTTTCTGGCGTAAGTGTCGTGACAAGGTCTTGCGATTTTTTATTGTCATCAGGTAGTAACACGTTTAATTTTTTCTGATTCCACGGGCAAACTGTTTGGCACATATCACAGCCAAAAAACCAATCGCCGATTTTTGCGCGCAACTCGACAGGGGCTACAGTTTTGGATTCGATCGTTAAATACGAAATGCATTTGCTCGCATTTAATTGTTTGTCGCCAGATAAAGCGCCAGTGGGGCAGATGTCGATGCACTTAGTGCACGTTTTGCATAAATCTTCGTGCAGCGGAATTTTTTCTTTTACTTCAAGTGAAGTTAAAATTTCAGCTAAGAAAAAGAGACTGCCTTTTTGTGAATGAATAATACATGTGTTTTTGCCAAACCACCCAAGACCGGCTTGGTAAGCCAGATCGCGTTCAAGCACCGGGCCCGAATCCACATACGGAAAAAAATGTTCTTCGGGAAAGTGGCTTTGAAGATAGGTAATGCTGGCCGTCAGTTTTTCTTTAAGCCAATAGTGATAATCTTCATTTTGTGCATACAGAGCAGATCTAGCCGGAACATGTTGTTCGTAGGGTTTAATTTCGGGAAAGTAGTGAAAAGCAATCGTGATCGCTGATTTTAAGCTTTCGTGAATTTTTGTCGGGTCTTCTTTTAAAGGCAAATGGCTTTCTAAATAATTCATGTCGCCATGTTGGTTATTGGCAATCCAAGTTTTGTAGAACTCAATCGTCAGCGGCTTATTTAAAGAAGTGGCACTGATTAAGTCAAAATTTTGCGCTGATTTGATGTGTTGCAAATGGGATTTCAGATTTAGATCTAACATTAAATCCAAAGGGTCTTTAAATAAATTTTTTATTGTGCCCGGCTCTGAAACCATGAATGATGTATATATGAGTCACGCCGTTTATGAAATCGATTTTAGCAATCAGCTGAATTTATTGGATTCAGCGAGCTTTATTTATACGGTTTCTAAGGCTTTGACGCAGAAAAAGCGCCTGTGCTGGGTTTCTGGCGGGGCTGTTCGTGATATGTGGCTTGGCCGCACACCGGTTGACATCGATTTAGTCACTGATGCCAGCGATGAAGAAATCGCAGAGCTTTTTCCCAAAGCCATTTTGGTTGGCCAGAAATTTGGTGTTTATAAGCTTCCGTTTTTTATCAAAGATAGAAACATAATAATTGATCTGACAGTGTTTCGTGAAGAAGACGAATACGTTGATGGGCGCAGACCGCAAAGTATTAAACGCGCAGGCCCACTGGCGGATGCTCAGCGCCGCGATTTTACCGTGAATGCCTTATTTTACGATTTAGAAAAACACCAGGTCTTAGATTACGTCGGTGGAATTTCTGATTTAGAAAATAAAATTCTTCGCTGTGTGGGCGATGCTGATCGCAGACTTAAAGAAGATCATTTGCGCTTGTTAAGATTAACGCGTTTCAAGGCACAGTTTGGTTTTACAATTCCTGAGGCTGATCTTAAAGCCGCCAGTGCAAATGTTGAACTTATTCGTTCGGTCAGTGGCGAACGTATTTATGATGAGATATTAAAAGTTATTAAAAGCCGTTCTGAAAGCCTTTTCTGGGGCCAAGAGCTGACGGCTAAATTATGGCAAGCCTTAGGCGCAGAGTTTAATTCAAAAAATTTAGTTTGGCTTCCAGCTTTAAAAAACTTTGCCTTTAGTGTTGAGCAGCAGTTTGTGATGAATGTTGTGATCTTATGGAATCACGCGCCTGAGGCCATAGATTTTTTAAAGGCGCGTTTAAAATGTTCGAAAGACGAAGCTGGCTTTGCTAAAAAAGCTGTTGATCTAAAACATGAACTTTCAAAAAAACCTGAAGCCTTAGCATTGGCGCTGCATTTAGATAAAGACCGAGCGCGCGAAGAGTCGCTGTTGTTATTGCAGTTCTATGCAGCCTGTGGCGAATGCCCGAGTTCACTCAGCGATAGTGTGATGGCTTATTTTAACGAATTTCCGAAACCATTAATGAGTGGGGCTGATTTAAAAAATAGATGTGAGCCTGTGCAAATTGCGGTGTTGTTGCAAACGGTTCGAAAAGCCCAATTCGAAAAAAAAATAAGGACTTCATCTGAAGCCCTTATTTTTCTACAAGATCAAAATTTAATTAACTAGAACAGACTATTGAAAAACAATAAATTCAAAGTGACAGATGCCACCGTTAACTGAAAACGGAATCACTAAGCTTTGGCCGTTAGGGTGAAGGCTTGGTGGTAAGTTTTTAGTAAAACAAGCTTCAGGACGGCTCATGCCGAATTGAAAGCCTGAACCGCTGGCTTTAGTTTTAATTAAGCCGTAAATCATATTACTGATTTCGCCAACACCATCTAAGATGTCTTGTGATTCGGGATCAACTTTATCACCGATCATGCCTTCTAAAATTTCGATCACTGGTTTCGGATCAAAATGAAAGCGCACTTGAAGTGGGTGATCATTTTGTTTTAAATTTAAAACCACTGAAATTGGAGTAGGCACTGTCCATTCAGAAGCAAAAAAGTGCGGCTGAAATTCAGTTTTAAATGTGCCAAGTTGGTCTAATGTTCCGCGGATGCCGGCACAAATATTATCGACAACAATTTTTTCAAAGAGCGGGTGTTTCAGGGTAGAGATCTTTAAAGCCGTAGACACGTTACGCCGCCTTCGCTGCAGGATTATGTTTATTGTAAACGCGTGTTAGTTTTTCTTTTAATGTGGCCGCATTGAACGGTTTAACAACATACTCAGATACGCCAGCTTTAGCAGCTTCGATGATCTGTTCTTTTTCGCTCTCAGCAGTAACTAACATAAATGGAATGTCTTTAAGCTTGGGATCAGCCTTGCAGGCTTTTAAAAGCTCTAAGCCTGTCATATTAGGCATGTTCCAATCAGACACGATACATTGAAACGGTGTTCCGTTAGCAGCTGCTTCTTGAATTAATTGTAACGCTTGTTTTCCGTCTTCGGCTTCTGATATATCGCTGTAGCCAAGTTCTGTAAGAACCTTCTTTACTACCTTGCGCATTGTTGCAAAATCATCGACGATTAAGTACTTTGTATTTGGACTAAACATGTAGACACCTCACCGATAACCTATCGGTTAATGGATTGTATTTCTTATGGTGTTTTCTACATAATTTCCTTATTTTTATATAGTTTGCGGCTGGTTTTGACGAGGTCGGTCTAGTTTTAAAAAAAAATAAAGCCAAAGGTATTGCGTTCTATCAAAAGTCTGTCAGACTTAAATTCAGGTTGTTGTTGTTCACCCGAAACAAAGTCGAGATAAGGAAATCAAGACTAGTCTCAGGATGGCGCAAAAAAATTAGCTGTAGTTAAACAAAAAACAATTAAGCAGGAGGAGCAAGGATGCTCAGAGATGTTTTAATTCAAAAGGGTCTTTCAAATCGTGAAGCAGAAGTCGCTGAACTAGTTTCTAAGGGACTTTCGAATAAAGAAGTTGCGAACCAACTTTTCGTTACAGAAAAAACTGTAAAATTTCACTTAACAAACATTTATAAAAAAATGAATGTTAAATCACGCGCACAATTAATCGTATGGTGCTTACCGCACTTAGGTTTTGTTGAAAGTGAAGCCCGTATGGAAGCGTCTCAACCTGCTGGAGCAACTGCTTTTAATACGCAAGCTACAACGGCGACAATCCCTGCTGGAAACACAACAATCACTTTACCAGGTGGCGGCATCGGCCGTAACAATGGTAACTCTGATTTAGGTGTTTAATACCTAACAGGTTTATTTAGTTAAATCATAAAACGGGACATCTTAATTGATGCCCCGTTTTTTTTTGTGTTATGCTCTAAAATATCTCTGGAGACTACATCATGCAAGACGCTTCAAAACCTGTCGCTCGCTCACAAGTTATAATGACCCAATTAGTTTTACCTACGCACACGAACGCACTTGATACCGTGTTTGGTGGAACCGTTATGTCATGGATTGATATTTGTGGCGCAATTGCAGCGCAAAGACATTCAGGGCGTGAAGTCGTTACGGCTTCGATTGATAAATTAGATTTTATCGCTCCAATCAGAAGAGGCTGGGTTGTAAACCTAAAAGCTTCTGTCAATTTCGTTTCAAATACTTCGATGGAAATCGGCGTTCGTGTAGATGCTGAAAATCCTAAGACGGGTGAGATTTTTCACACCGCTTCTTCGTACTTAACATTCGTTGCTCTGGGTTCAGATGGCCGAGCAACAAAAGTTCCTGGTTTAGTTTTAGAAACTGACACCGAAAAACGTCGTTTTGAAGCGGGCCGAAAACGCCGCGAACAACGTATTCAACAACGTAAGTTAGATAATCCTTAAAATGAAAAACAGTATAGTTATAAGTATTTTGTCTTTCTTATTGTTAGCAGGGTGTAGCACTCAGGTTACGACTAATAATGCTTCTGAAAGAATTCCTCAGGCGAATGTTTCAAATCCTGGAGTTGTAAATATCAGCGATGCTTCTTTGTATTCGCAAGTCATCGTGATCAGTGATGTGCATGGTATGTTTGACCAAGTTATAACTCTCTTGCGCGCAGGTAAGATTGTCGATAGCCAAAACAATTGGATGGCCGGCAATTCGCTTTTAATCGTAACCGGAGATTCAATCGATAAAGGGCCTAAGAGTTTAGAGATCTTAAATTTGTGGATTAAATTACAAAGCCAAGCGGTAACAGCTGGCGGAGATCTGATTCATGTTTTAGGAAACCATGAGGCCGAGTTTTTAGCGAATCCTAAAAACAGTAAAGCTGCCGAGCTTATCGCCGAGATGAAAGCTCAAAATGTACCCTTAAGTGATTTAACAGAAGCTAATACTCCGCGCGGAATTTTCATACACAGCGAACCCGTAGCTGCTCGTGTAGGGCGCTGGTTATTTTGCCACTCGGGTTTTTATCCTGATTTAAGTTGGGCTGATTTTTCAGATCAAGCAAAACAAGTCTTAGCAGCTCAAGATTATAGTGATTCATTTTTAATTGGAAGTAGCTCTATTCTAGAAGCGAAAGACTGGGAGAAAAGGAATGCAACTTTAGCACCAGTGATCAGTCGTATGAGTAAAAATGAAATTTATGGAACTGTGTTCGGTCATCAACCAAGCGCTTTTGGAATTCAAGGTCGATCGGCAGCGAAAGCCGGAGGACGTTTAGTTAAAATTGATAACGGTATGGCTCCAGAGGCGGGTGCAAATCCTGGCTCGTTATTAATTTTTACAAAGCCTTCGCAAATGAATAATATGGCTTATCCGCAAATCAAAGTTATTTTTCCTGATGGCTCATTTCAGAGTTTAAAACCAGAATAACCTTCTTAGTTATTTAAAATAATTCGAGAATTCGCCAGATCATATGTCACAGTAAAATGTTTCATATAATCGTTGGCGATCAAACCGTCATAGATAATTTTTTGAAACATCAGACTTAAATTTGATTGTTTAAGCATTGGTGCAGCCGTAGGCGCGATCGGGCCGGCGATATCAGTATAATAGCGCACGTAAGGGTGGCCTGTTTCATCATTTTGTTTTTCAGCTCTGACATTTTTTGCTTTACGGTCGACTTTAAGCAGGTCCATATATTTTTCATTTAAAGTCAGAATGTCTCCGCCAAGATCGATCTCAACTTTTATCTTTGTGCCGTCGGGGAGTGTTAACGGCATAAAGATAGTGATCGCAGGGCCGTCTTCATTAATTGTAATCGGAATCACGTGACCTGATTTGGCGCGAGCGTTAAGCCCTTCAGGTGTTTCAAGAATGAATTCACCTTTTTTATAATCCATTGTGAAGGCTTTATCGCGAAAAAAGCCAAGTGATAAAAATCCCTCGATGTCTTTACAGTCATCATAATTAGGTAAAAAGCCATTCATCTCCCAGATAGCGACAGGAATGTCTTTCATTTCTTTTCCGGCAAACGTCAGAGAAGACAGAGTACTCATCGGAATTTCTAATTGTTGGCCTGACATTCTTTTTCCACTGTGGTGGCTAGTGATTTTACAGCCATATTGATCACATAATTTTTTTGAAAGGATATTTACACCGATGCCTGTGTCAAAAATAAAAAAAGTCTTATCTAATTTATTTAACGTTACAGGAATTTTAATCATATATCTTCCAGCATACTTAAATGGTGCGATATTGTTAGTATTGTCAGTCATAACTTCCTTCGCGGCACAACTTTGTAAAAAAACGGCTAACACAGTTATACAAATAAAATTCTTCATAATGTAAATTTATAGACTCAATTAGAGTCTGGCAACATTTTGCCTTAATTCTCAAATTGCGACATGATTTAAATCCTAACACTTGTAGAGGTTCATGACTTATTCGCGAAACTCTAAGTGAATTTACGTATTTAACAAAATCCCTTAAAACTTATTCGACTATTTTTTATTCGCTGGTCTTTGCAGAAGGCCGTTGTAATAGCCATGAGTTGTGGCGCCCAGATTGCTTTATAAATCTTTAAGGGGTTAAGGGGTGTCTATGAATTTATCAAAAGGTAGTATCGCGATTGCGAGTAGAAGAAGAAGTGTTGAAAAACAAGAGCAGGTGTTTTTATTTATGGTATTTATAGTACCTGCTCTATTGGTGTGTTTTGGCTAGTTATTTACAAAGTTTTGCGATCTGAATTTTTAACTTTTCGTAAGTTTTAGCATCAGATTGGTTATTTAATTCGTTAATAAATTCTGCGTTTGAACAACTCTCTTTAGAGGCATTGCCTTCAGCAATAATTTTTAATGGTTCAAGCATTTCGATATCTAAGGCCATTTGGTTGCCTTCGTTAGAAAGAGCTTGGCCTTCTTTTTTATCAAAAGTTTTATATTTTTTTTGCAGTTTATTTTCGATGGTTTTAAATTCTTTTAAGAATTTCGCTTTATCTTCAGACATTGTGACAATGTCTTCGTATGATTTTTGAAATTCGTCATAGTCTTTTCTTAACTCAGGCGAAAGCGATGTTGGCGTTGTCGCCAAAGCCGAAACAGAAATCAATAAAGCTGTGGTGATTAATCCTAGTTGTTGATACATGCGCGAGCTCCTTGTGCTGTGTACTCAGTGCGTAATTCAGGTGACATATCTGTTAACAATTGTTTTTGGCGTTTTTGCATTTTACCGATGTATGAATTTAGGTTTCCACCTTTTGTGCCAGCCATCGGTTTATTCATGCGATTCACAAATTCAGTAGGTGATAATTTAGTTAAGCGACGAACAGCTGCGCGGGCAGCGGCGCGTCCACCGGGGCCGTAGCCATTCAGAAGCGCAAGTTCCATCGCACGTGGCATCGCCGGGTTTCCGTTATTTTTCTTCATGTAGTTTTCTAACAAGGGCTCTAGATCTTTACTCCAGGTATTGGCCATGCCAACCATTGTGTAAAGTACATTTCGCTCCATGCCTTCGCCGTATTCGACAAATTTACAACGATTGTTATTTAAACGAACAGGAGTCTTAATATCTTTCTCTGCAATTTTTTTAGCGATATCGCAATCAGCATCACTTGTATTTGCTACTTTTTTTAGAATGCTAAGACCGCGATGTTTTTGATTGATATCATCAACGAAAATTCCAGTTAATTGACCAACGCCGACACCGCCAGAATAGGCATAGTGAGGTTTAAAGCCAGACTCTAAAGAATACATTTCGAATAATCCGGCCGGAGTTAAAGGTAAGTTCGTTAATTTTTTAATACATTTGTAAAAATCAGTGATGACTGCATTTTGATAGCGCATCAAATTTGAATCGAAACAAAAATTATGCTTGGCTGAAAGTTTACCTTCAGGACATTTTAATTCTGAAGTCGATGTGTCAACTTTACCTGACACATTTAAACACTCTGTACGCATTAGTAATCGTGCATCGGGGGCCGCTTGGCGAAGAATTTCGGCTGTGGCTTTGTTGCCAGTGCTCAGTGGTTCTGTTCCTGGGCCCTGTTGGCAGGCGGCACAAACTGCTCCGGCTGGATCGGTAGCAGAAGGTTCTAGATTGTATTTTTTTGTCAGCGCGCTGCTGATAGGACTTGTGGTTTTAACTTTAGCAAGTTGTGTCAGTAAGTGGTTGTTGCCTTGAGTGCCAGACAAACATTGTTCGCCTAAGCCAGTTGAGCCAGAGGCCTGCGCACCTAAGGGAAGTAGAGAAAATACGAGTGCACTCACAACATAAGATTTGATTTTATTCATTGTTAAATTGTAGCAAATATTTTGATTACTTTACGAGAAAATCGCGCCACTTGTTGATTAAGGTCGGGGTCATTAAAGCGTAACACACAGTGCCCTCAGTCGCAGGCTCTTTGCGCGTGATTTTAGCTTCTCGACTAAGGTCGTAGATCTTAAATTCTTGCGTGTGAGCAAAATACAACTCAACTTCGGTTTGCATTTCGTTGATCGAATCGGCCATCATTTTTTTCATCTGTTCAAAGCCTTGACCAGTTAAAGCACTTACGAAAAGACGAGGAAATTGTTTGACGCGAAATTGACGATCAGGCGTTGCGACATCGCATTTATTAAAAATATGAATGACCTTTTGCTTATCCCAGCCGAACTCTTTAATCAGGCCATCCACGACTTCAATTTGGCGCTCCATATTCGGAGACGATAAATCAATCACGTGAAGCAATATGTCGGCTTCGGCTGATTCTTCAAGAGTTGCCTTGAACGCTTCGATTAATTGTGTGGGTAATTTTCTGATAAATCCTACGGTGTCGGTCACAACCGCTGGTGGGCCTTCATCTAAAAATACTTTTCTTGTTGTTGGGTCAAGTGTCGCAAACAGCATGTCTTTGGCCATCACTTGTGAACCTGTTAAACGATTTAATAAAGAGCTTTTTCCAGAATTGGTATAACCAATCAAAGCAAAACTTGGAACTTCATTACGTCTTCTGGATTGTCTATGCTGAGCGCGCTGTTGTGAAACTTCGTCTAATTTCTTTTTAATTAGCGCCACTTTTTCTTTAGCACGACGGCGATCATTTTCTAATGCCGTTTCACCGGGTCCGCGAGTACCAATACCACCACCTAAGCGTGATAGCGAATCATTCCATGCGCCGATCATGCGAGGCATTTGATCTAACAGCTGCGCAAGTTCAACTTGAAGTTTACCTTCATATGTACGAGCGCGCTGAGCGAAGATATCTAGAATTAATTGCGTACGATCAATAATGCGAACGCCAATTTCAGTTTGTAAATTTCGCGATTGAATACCTGACAGTTGATGATCGATCACAACGACCTGAGCACCAGATTCTTGAACCATCTCTTTGATTTCGGTCACTTTTCCAGAGCCGATTAAAGTGCTGGGATTCCACGAAGGTAAGACTTGAACTGTTGAGGCAATCACATCGCCACCGGCGGCTGAAACGAGCTCTTCAAGTTCACAAAGGTTTTCTTTGATTTCAGAAATGGGTTCAGTTTTTAAACCCACACCCACAACGATGACTTTGTCTTTATCTTTAATTCGTAAATCTGTCACTTACGTTAGTACCATCAGTGTTTTACCGTCCTACGATCTTTAATAATTTGAGCTTCAAGTGCAGTTAAAACAACTGAACTAAAAATTGTATCTTCTGTTGTTGTACGTTGTAACACATTGGCTGCGCGACGTACTCCCATCAAGAAAGGTCCAATCACTTCTACTTTACCAAGTTGTTGTAAAAGTTTGTAGGAAATATTTGCACTTTCTAAATTTGGAAAAATCAGAATATTCGCTTCGCCACCTAATTGAGAAAACGGGAAGATGCGGTTTTGAATTTCTGAATTCACCGCCGTATCAGCTTGCATGTCGCCTTCCACGCTTAAATCTGGGCGAAGTTTGCGAACAAGCTCTGCGGCTTTTTTCATTTTAGCCGGAGTGCCGTCAGCGCCACTGAAATTTGAAAAGCTTAACATTGCAATTTTTGGTTTTTGGCCAAAGTGTTCTGCAATTAAAGCTGTTTGAATCGCAATTTGAGCTAATTGTTCGGCCGTCGGGTTTAAATTCACCGTCGTATCAGATAAGAATAAAAATCTGTCATCAGAAATTAAAATATTTAAACCTGCAGGAACATGATCTTTAGCTAAACCAATCGTGTGTAAAATAGGTTTTACAGCTTCAGAGTAATTCGTCGTAGCGCCGTTCACCATGCCATCAGCATCACCTTGATCAATCATCATTGCGGCAAAGTAGCTTGGGTCATTCATTAAGCGTTCAGCTTCTTTAGTATTTACACCCTTACGTTGGCGGCGTTTGTAAAGTTCTTGCGTGTAGCTTTGAAATTTTGGATGCCCTTGAACATTTAAAATTTCGATACCATCCATTGAAACGCTGTGCTTTTTAGCTTTTTCACGAATCACATCAGGGTTACCGATCACGATCGGGTGGCAGATTTTTTCGTCGATCAACGAACGAATTGATTTTAAAATTTTAGAACTTGAACCTTCAGGAAAAACAATACGTGGTAAAGCACCATGACGTTCACTGTTCGCATGCACTTGATGGATGGCCGAGCGGATAAAAACTTTTTGTGGTCCTTGAATCGCTTCTAATTTATCGCGGTACTTGTTCCAGTCAGTGATTTTAATACGAGCCACGCCAGAATCCATAGCTGCTTTTGCAACAGCTGGGGCAACCCACAGCAATACGCGTGTATCGAATGGTTTTGGAATTAAGTATTCGCGGCCAAAATTAAATTTTTGTCCGCCGTAGCTTGCAGAAACTGTGTCAGGTACTTCTTCACGAGCAAGTTTTGCTAGACTGTGAACAGCCGCTAATTTCATTTCTTCATTAATTTGTGTCGAACGTGTATCTAAAGCTCCACGAAAAATAGACGGAAAGCCTAACACGTTATTTACTTGGTTCGGAAAATCTGAACGGCCTGTGGCAATAATCGCATCAGGGCGGGCAGCACGGGCAGCATCTGGAGTAATTTCAGGATCTGGATTGGCCATCGCAAAAATAATCGGATCTTTCGCCATGGTTTTTAACATGTCGCCTGTGACTGCGCCGGCTGCAGATAAACCAACAAACACATCAGCGCCTTCTAAAGATTCAGTTAGAGTGCGTTTTGTCGTCGAATTAGCAAATTCTTCTTTGTATTTATTCATGCCTGAAGTTCGGCCTTTATAAATTACACCTGTCGTATCGCACATGATGATGTTTTCTTTTTTAACACCAAGACTTACAAAGATTTTTGTACAAGCAATCGCAGATGCGCCAGCGCCGTTAACAACTAATTTAATTTCACCGAGTTTTTTATTTACGATTTGGCAGGCGTTAATTAATGCGGCACCAGATACAATCGCAGTTCCATGTTGATCATCATGAAATACAGGAATGTTCATTTCTTTTTTTAGAGTTTCTTCAATTTCAAAACATTCAGGGGCTTTAATATCTTCTAAATTAATTCCACCAAAAGTTGGCTCTAAAGTTCTAACTGCAGCAATAAATTCAGCCGCTGATGAAGATTTAACTTCGATATCGAACACATCGATACCAGCGAAATTTTTAAACAAAATCCCTTTACCTTCCATCACGGGCTTAGAAGCTAAGGGGCCGATATTGCCTAGACCAAGCACTGCGGTTCCGTCAGAAATTACAGCAACAAGGTTTCCTTTAGAGGTGTAGTCATAAACAGCATCAGGATTTTTAGCGATCACTTTGCAGGGAACAGCCACACCAGGAGAATAAGCTAATGCTAATGCTTTCTCGGTGTTACACGGTTTTGTTGAGATCACTTCGATCTTGCCAGGCTTTCCCATTTGGTGAAAGTCTAAGGCTTGTTTTTCAAAAGCTGTACGCTCGGTATTTTTATCAGTTGAGGCAGATGCGGTCGGTTTATTTTCGGAAGTTTTCAAATTGATCCTTTGGTCGGCCTACTGGCCGATCCACTCCTAGAGTTTTCATTCTAAGTTTCTCATGTAAAAAGGGTCAATGATACATACGTCCTATATTGATAGGCGTCATTTGCTTTACTCTCAAATTGGGTTTACGCTTTATAGGTTAGTTTTTTAAAAGTGATACCAGTTGAGAGAGGTAATGTATGTCGAACAGAGATGTTGTGATTGTCGAAGGAGTGCGTACTCCGTTTGCAAAAGCAGGAACAAAATTAAAAACTGTGCATGCTGCAAAACTTGGCCAGTCGGCTATGAAAGAATTGATAGCTCGCACTAATTTAGATGTGAATATTGTTGATGAAGTTATCATCGGCAATACAGGTTCGCCTTCAGACGCCGTAAATATCGCGCGTGTTGTGGCGTTAAATGCAGGTTTGCCGCAAAAAACTTCAGCGGTAACTGTTCATAGAAATTGCGCGTCAGCTTTAGAAAGTATCTCGATGGGATTTGAAAAAATCAAATCGGGAACAATGGATACATTATTAGTGGGCGGTACTGAAAACATGTCGCAAATGCCACTGATCATGCCTCCATCGATCACTTCTATTTTAGAAAAATTAGGCTCAGCAAAAACTCCTGGCCAACGTATGGCGGCTTTATGGGCGTGGTTCAAAGCTGATCTTTCGCAAATCAAAGAGATGGTGACAACACCTCCGATGATGAAAACAAAATACAAACCAATCATTTCAATCGTTGAAGGCCTTACAGATCCTTTTGTTGGCATCAACATGATGGGCACAGCAGAAATTTTAGCTAAAGAGTGGGGCTTAACTCGTGAAGCTCAAGATGCTTTCGCGTTAGCTTCGCATTTAAAAGCTGCGGGTGCTAAAGCAAAGTTCGCAGAAGAATTAACTCCATATTATGTTGAACCTGATTTTAAAGATGTTGTAACTGAAGATATCGGCCCACGTGCTGAACAAACGATGCAAGCTCTTGGAAAATTAAAACCAATGATCGATAAAGTAACGGGAACAATCACTGCAGGTAATGCATGCCCGATCACTGATGGCGCTGCGATGTTGTTAATTATGTCGCGTGAAAAAGCACAAAGCTTAGGTTACAAGCCAATTGCTAAAATTCGCGGTTATGCGTTTGCTGGTTGTGAACCTGAAAGAATGGGTTTAGGTCCTGTGTACGCAACACCAATCGCGTTACAACGTTCGGGTCTTACAATGAAAGACATGAACCGTGTTGAATTAAATGAAGCTTTCGCAGCTCAAGTTATGGCTTGTCAAAAAGCTTTTGATTCAGACAAATTTGCCCAAGAAAAATTAGGCTTATCTGCAAAAGTAGGAGCAGTTTCTGATGACATCTTAAACGTCAATGGCGGAGCAATCGCATTGGGTCATCCAGTGGGAGCAACGGGTTCACGTTTAGTATTAACTTTAGCTAAAGAATTAAAACGTTCGAATAAACAATTCGGATTAGCAACTTTATGTATCGGTGGCGGCCAAGGTGGAGCCATGGTTATTGAGAATGAAGGGTAATGAGATCATGGAATTAGAAAAAACCACACAATCTAATACATCTGGAAACGCATTTTCAGTCGCAGAAAAAAATGGAATTGCCACAGTCACTTTTGATTTACCAGGTGAAAGAGTTAATAAATTTTCAACGCCTGTGATGAATGAATTCAAAGCCTTATTAGCGAAATTAAAAACTTCAAATTACAAATTCGTTGTTTTTAGATCTGCAAAATCAAAAATCTTTATTGCAGGCGCGGATATCGAAGAAATCAAAGCGTTAAGCACTGAAGCGGGCGTTCGCGCTGCTGTTGGTGAGGGTCAAGCCATCATGAACATGGTTGAAGATCTGCCAATGCCAACAATGGCTTTAATCAACGGCGCTTGCGCTGGTGGTGGCTGTGAATTTATTTTAGCCTGTGATTACCGTATCGCTTCTGATGATTCATCAACACGTATTGGTCTTCCTGAAACACAACTTGGTATTTTACCAGGTTTTGGCGGTTGCGTTCGTTTACCACGAGTTGTTGGTATTCAAGCGGCATTAGATGTGATTTTAGCTGGTAAATTATTAAATGCTAAAAAAGCTTTAAAAATTGGCCTAGTCGATTACATGGTTCACCCGAATTTATTAGAATCATTTGCTGAAAAAGAAATCCAAAAGATTTTAAGCTCTGGCAAAGGTAAACGCCGTAAAACTTTTCAACCTCGCGGTTTCGTAGCTGGTTTATTAGAGGGGCCATTAAAAGGCGTTGTGTTTTCACAAGCAAAAAAAGCCACTTTAAAAGCGACAAAGGGTCAATACCCAGCTCCGTTAGAGGCTTTAGAAGTTATTAAAAAATCTTACAAAATGTCTGATCGTGCAAAAGCTTTAGAAATCGAAAAAGATCACTTTGTTCGTTGTGCTTTAACTGATATTTCTAAAAACTTAATTCATGTATTTTACTTAACTGAAATGGTTAAAAAGTCATCGGGTGTTGCTGATAAAAACGTAAAACCAAGAACTGTTAAAAATATTGGTGTTTTAGGCGCGGGAACTATGGGTGGCGGTATTGCCTACGTAGCTGCAGATAAAGGTATTGGCGTACGCGTAAAAGATATTTCAAATGAAGCCAATGCGAAAGCGTTAAAACACGCTTACGATTTATGGAAAAAATTAGTGAAGAAAAAAGTAATTGATAATTACCAATTCTCACAAAAAAGTTCATTGGTTTCGACAACTGTTGATTATTCTGGTTTCAAAACTTTAGACGTCGTCGTTGAGGCGATCGTTGAAAATATGGACATCAAGAAAAAAGTGATCGCAGAAACGGCTAAAAATATGCGTGACGATGCTATCATCGTAACAAACACCAGCTCGTTATCTGTGACTGAAATGTCTGAAGGTCATCCGCGCCCTGAGTATTTCGCTGGTATGCATTTCTTCTCTCCAGTTCATAAAATGCCTTTAGTTGAAGTTATTCGAGGACCAAAAACTTCGGATGAAACGATTTCTACAGTTTTCGAATTATCGAAAAAAATGGGTAAAATGCCAGTGGTTGTTAAAGATGGCCCGGGCTTTTTAGTAAATCGTTTATTATTGCCGTATATGGCAGAGGCTGCTTTCTTATTAACAGAAGGCATGGATATTGAAACGGTTGATAAAGCTTACGTTAAATTCGGTATGCCGATGGGTCCATTTGAATTAATGGATTCAGTGGGATTAGATGTTTGTGCAAAAGTTTTAAAGATCTTTCGTAAAGCTTACCCTGATCGCGTAGAAGTTTCTCCGATCATGGAAAAACTAGAAGCGAACAAAACTCGTTTAGGTCAAAAAACTAACTTAGGTTTTTACAAATATGATCACAGCGGTCGTAAAACTGAAGTTGATCAAACGGTTTATGCTGAACTTAATTTAGGAGCTCGCACGAAGCCCTACGATGCACAAGAGTGCGTTGAGCGTGGTGTGTTTGCGATGATTAACGAATGCTGTTTAGCACTTGATGCTGATCGCATTGTTGAGACTCCACATGAAGTCGATCTTGCGATGATTATGGGTACAGGTTTTCCACCGTTCAGAGGCGGATTATTAAAATACGCTGACAGTATCGGTGCAAAATACGTAGCTGAGCGTTTAACTCACTATGCAGCTGCTCGTAATGCAAAAGCGCGTTTATCACCAAGTGTTAAATTAGCAGAGCGCGCAAGTTCAGGTAAGAAATTTTATAATTAAGAACTTAATTTAAGTTTTAAATTTTAAAACCCACATCTTACCTAAGGTGTGGGTTTTTTTTATGAGGTGATCTATGAAAGCAGCTTTTATTAAAAAATACGGCAATGATGAAGTCATGCATGTAGGTGATTTGCCGAAACCGCAGGTGGGGCCACACGATGTCTTAATTCAAATTAAAGCGGCAAGCATTAATCCCATCGATTTTAAAATTAAAGCGGGATTGCTTAAATTTTTAAGAAAAAATTCTTTTCCTTTAATTTTAGGTCACGATCTTTCAGGCGAAATCGTAAAAATCGGTGATCAAGTTACAAAGTTTAAAAAAGGTGACTTGGTTTTCACACGCCCAAGTAGCACAGGCACTTTTGCAGAATACATTGCAGTCAGTGAAGATGAAGTTGCGCTTAAGCCTGCAAACATTTCTTTTGAAGAGGCCGCAAGCCTTCCGTTAGTGGGTTTAACAGCATGGCAGGCTTTTGAAAGTGCGAATCTTCACGCAGGGCAAAGAGTTTTAATTCAGGCCGGAGCCGGTGGGGTCGGATCTTTCGCCATTCAATTAGCCAAAGTTCGCGGTGCTGAAGTTTGGACGACAACCAGCGAAAAAAATATCGACTTTGTAAAGTCGCTGGGCGCAGACCATGTGATCAATTACAAAAAAGAAAAAGTTTGGGATGTCTTAAAAGGCATGGATTTGGTTTTTGATACTTTAGGTGGAGACGATCTTTACAAAATTTATCCTGTTGTTAAAAAAGGAGGATGGATTGTTTCAATTTCAGGATCTCCTGATCAAAAGACAGCAAGAGATATGGAGCTTGGAGCCATGAAAACTTTTGTGCTTGGAGTTGTAGGGCTTAAAGCAAATCTTTTAGCAATGGCCAGGGGCATTCATTATAAATTTCTTTTTATGAAACCTGAGGCTCAACAACTGAATCAAATACGTATTCTTGTCGAGCAAGGTAAAATTCGACCGGTGATTGATTCAGTTTTTCAGTTAGCAGATATTCAAAAAGGCCTTGAGCATTCGATGGCTGGCCGTGCGCGCGGTAAAATTATTGTGAAGATTGCGGATTAAGACTTTTTCAGTTGCGGAAGCTGAGGCAATTTAGCAAGATGGCAGTATGGATAATTTAAAAACGAGCCACAGACTTTTCATATTATTTCTAATTTTAATCACCGTTGTGGCCGTTGATCAGTGGACTAAGGTGTTAGCGGTACAACACTTAGCTGGCAAAGCTCCGATCATGTATTTCGGTGGACTTTTTCAATTCATTTACGCAGAAAATCCAGGGGCTTTTTTAGGTATGGGCGGCGAGCTTCCGCAATCAATGCGCTTTGTGATTTTTGGTTTATTTGTTTTATTAGGCTTAGTTGTCATGCTTTGGTCGTTAGTAAAAAACAAAATGAATTTAAGTGATCTATTAGCTTATTCATTTATTCTAGCAGGTGGTATTGGCAATGTGATCGATCGTTTGTCGCATACAAATGGTCATGTGATAGATTTTATGTTTATGGATTTTCAATTTGCGCCATTTGCACGTACGGGTGTTTTTAATGTGGCCGATATGGCGATTGTTTTAGGTTTTTTTATTGCCATCTTTGGCATGATTCGCGAACGCATAAATATGCACCAACATAGTGTCGGCTAAGCCGAACTGTCAGCCCTAAAACGAAATAGTGTAAAGTAATCAGACAACGTAAAGCTGTGAAGTCAGTTTAAAATGTGTTTCACTTTGGTATGTGGATCGCAAGTAAGCTTGCTATGACAAAAATATTTTTATTCGCATTTCTGTTTTCTGTGAACCTTTGGGCTCAAACCAAAGAAAAAATCCTTATTATTAGCGATATTGACGACACGATTAAAGTAAGTCATGTCATCAGTTATAAATCCTTTAATCCAATCGTTCTTTTTCGCACTTGGGATACAACGACTCCCTTTGCTGGAATGGCTTCGCTTTATCAGTTAATTTTAAATGAAAATCCTGGTGTAAACCAAGTGGCCTATTTAAGTAATGCTCCCTCGGCTGAGACGGGCGTTGAGTACCTTCAAAATTCGCATCAGACTTTTTTAAAGAGCAATAACTTTCCTGAAGGTAAACTTGTATTACGTGATGTTATTTTTGATTCTGAACATAAAAACAAATCGATTCGAAAGCTAGTAGCTGAGATTCAGCCAACACTTGTGATTATGGTCGGCGATAATGGTGAAAATGATGTGAATGTTTACGAACAAGCTCGTAAAGAGCTTAACGAACAAGGCATCAAAAATTTGATTTATATCCATCAATTGTATTCTAGTCATGACGAAGACGAGGCGGGTAAAACCCTTTATCCTGGTCAGATTGGCTATGCGACGTCGGTAGAAATAGCTCTAGATTTGAATATGAAAGCTTTGCTATCAGCTGATTCTGCTAACTGGGTTTATGAGCACACGGTGCCTTATATTTTAAGTATTCGTTATAGTTTTCTTCAGGTGCTTAAGGCGATTAGCTTTCCGACTTTTAAAAACTGCAGCGACTTCAAATGGGTTTGGCCAACAGATAGCCACGAGAACCTGCCTGAATTCAAAAAATACGTCACGAAAACTTGTAAGTAAATCAGCTGTTAGAAACCTGACAGTTGTCTAAGCTTAGGCGCATTTAACGTCACGCAAGCCTAAGCTCTAATATAGCCTTAGGCAAATCTCATAGTGAGACGCAATACCTGGCATCCCGTTTGTACTATAGGGTTGTAGGAGTCTTATATGAAAAATGTTATAAAAAACGTAATATTACTCACAACTATCGCTTTAACATTCGTTGGCTGTAACCCTAAACAGGATTCATCAGCAAAACGTACTTCAGCTATTCGCTCTGCGAATATCTCAGGCGTAACAAACGGAACATTCTCGCAAAGTTACTGCGGAAATAATTTATCTTCAATCGGTACAATCTACGATCAAGGTACTTCGCAATCTTTATATTCATCTGGAAATTTCGAATCACGCGTTAAAGGCTTATTATCAGCAACGATTGATCCAAATGAAATTGGACAAATTTCTTCTTCAGCAAATGATCAAACAGGTGTTCGCTTTCAAGGAACTATTAAGGTTGAATCAAACGGAACTGTTAACTTACAACAAACTAAAATCTTAATTAAAGTTTACGATAGCTTTGTTTTACAATCGGCTTCTGACGGTTCAAATCAGTATCAACCAATTCCAATCGAATTTACTTCGGCTGCATCTGGTCAATTTAATATGCAAACTGGTTCTGGCTACGTGATCTTCAGTGACCAGTACGGCGACGTTAGATTTGATGGTAATTTAAGCGGTGACTACTTATCAGGCCAAGTTAGCTTTGTGAACAAAGCAAATGTGACTGGTGGTTCAGCAGCTTCTGGTGTGTTAGGCCAATTCTATGTTGCTCGCTGCGGGATTATTAAATAGTCTGATCCGTGAATGCATCCAGACAAAGGCCATCATAGCCACCCGCATTTTAAGTTCGACCCCACAGCTCTATCTGTTATCGCAGGTGGAGCTTCGACGTTAGATCAATCAAAACTCTACATTAAAAATATTCATCAGGCTGATGCTTTTGTAAAAAGCTATGGCTTTGATTATTCATTAGATGAAGATCTAAAACGTCTTTGGTACTTTCACCGCAGGTCACTGGTGTTAATGACCGAAAAACTCAAATTTAATATTGATGAAATTCCTGTTGAAATTAAAAACCCAGAGCACTTAAAAGATATGCGTAATCTATTGGTATGGGCAACACACCATGATGATGCAAAAATTCAAAAGTGGGCCTGTGCGATGCTTCGCTGTATTCACGTGTTCGTGCATTCAGAAACAGATCTGTTTTCACATTTCGCTGAAGAAATTCAACGTCAGATTTTAATTCCGTTTGAAAATGCTGTGGTTCATGAAGATAAACTTTATTTTAGACCACTTCATAAAGATGATACGACTAAAATTGAACTTCATAAATTTCAAACCAAGCCTTTTAAAACTTCGACTTCAACGGTTATTAAGCTTTTAGCAAAGCCTGATGCGCTAGCTGTAAAAGTGTTTGATAAATTAGGTGTGCGAATTGTAACACCTACGATCTTTGATTCGTTTCAAGTGATTAGATACTTAGTTGATGCCAATTTAATTAGTTACCCACATATCATGCCTGATCAGTCTTCGAACAATATGTACCCGGTCGAAGAATTTTTGCAGGTGATGGATCATCTTGAAAAAAAACATGGTAAAGAATTTATGATGGATTCTTTTAAAGTTGATCGTTTGCTGCGTCAGCAATTGAAAGTAAGTACAAATCCGCTGTTAAAATTATTTAGAAAAGAAAATCCGTACTCATCGATAGACTTTCGATATATTAAATTTATTTGTCGTAAGCTTATTAAAATTGCTCCAGGCTTAAATTCAACAGGTGGACAAAATTCAAAAGAATTTTCGTTTTTCTATCCTTTTGAAGTGCAGATCATGGATCAGCATGCCTATGAAAAAATGCAAACCGGAGACACCGATCACGAAGCTTATAAAAATCGTCAGATTAAAGCGGCCAGAAAAAGGATCCTCTCGACATGAAATTAGTTCTTAAGGTGATTTTACAGCTAAGAGCAGTTGTTACGACTTGCTTATTTATTATAGCTACCGCTTTCTTATCGGCTTTAGGTGTGACGATGAACATTTTGTTCAATCGCCGTCGTTTAGATAATTGGATTATGACGACGTGGGGTAATCTTTCGTGCAAAATTTTTAATGTCGAATTAAAAACTTACGGAGCTGAAAATTTAAAGCGCGGGCAGGGTGCGGTTTTATTATTTAACCACGCAAGCTTTATGGATATTTTAGCCATTTGCGGAGCTTTGTACAACGTGCGCTTCGGAGCAAAGATCGAATTATTTAAAATCCCAGTGTTCGGTGCTTGCATGCGCCGATTTGGTACTTTGCCAATTTCTCGTGGCAACAGAGAAGAAGTTTTTAAAGTGTATGAAGAAGCAAAAATTCGCTTCGCCAGAGGCGAACGTTTTGCGCTTTCGCCAGAGGGCGGGCGTTTTCATGCCGAACAACTTTTGCCATTTAAAGCTGGGCCATTCGTGTTCGGAATTAATTCACAAGTGCCACTGATTCCTGTCGTGATCAAAGGTGCTTATGAAGTTTGGCCTAAAGGTAAAATGTTAGCTAATTCTGATCGCTGGAAGCGCACTATCGAAGTGCACGTGCTTGAGCCTGTATCGACAGAAGGCTTCACAACAAAAGATCGCACCGTGCTGCAAGATAAGATCTATAAAGCGATGAACGCTGTTTATATCGCTCCAATGAATTAGCCTATTTTTTTGAATCGAGATATTTTTTCAGCTCAGTCACTTCTCGCTTAGCGATCTCTGTATTGCACAGTGGAAATCTTTGAATGCGTTTAAAAAATTTATATCTCGGCGTCCATTCCCAGTTAGCGCCCAAAGATTTACACTGCGTCAAAAACAAAGGCTTACCTGTTTTTGGATCTTTTTTCACGTCGCTCTTCGCATCTAAATATTTCTCAAAACAGCTTTCAGCGGCACTTGGTAGCGGATTTTGTGAAGCCCAGTAAGAACCGTTTATTTTTTTTCCGTTGGCGATCTCACCAAAAGGATTTCCATCGTATTTGGTCATGTGCCATTTATAAACATCAAATCCGCAGCTTAAACATCCACGGTCAGTTAATAGTTCTTTCGGACTAATCTGGCAGTGCTTTTCGCTCGTGCCATCGGCATTTTTTGCGCCACTGCTATAGAAGCTACGCATATTTGTCGGATAGTTTAATTGCAGCATACAGGCCGCTGACGAATTCACACCTTTGACAATACTGTTTGCATTCGTACACACGTTTTCTGGAAACGCCGTAAGTTCAAATATCCATCCATGAAAAGCTAATTTTTGATTTAAAGAAAATTTGTCAAAGCCAGGGCAAAGTTTTTGGAATTGTTCATTGTCATTTACAAAAAGTGATTTTTCTTTATTTTTCTTGATGTCAGTAGTCATTAACTCAGCAAGAACTTTAGAAAACGGACCCACTTGCCCTTTGCCATCCAGAAAAAAACCCTGACAGTTTTTATTGTAGTTTTGATGTTTCCATTTCAACCAATCGATCAGCAAACAACTTTGCGGATCATCACCTGGTGCGCACTCAAAAGGCTTATTGAGCACCGCTGCCAACTCATTTGTTTGTGCTAGGATATCCGAACTTTTGTTCGACTTACAGTCTTTGCAGTCCTGTATCGCTGCGCCACCTTGTTGAATTTGTTTATTCAAATTGGGATCTTGTTGGGCCAATGAACTTGATGTGTAAACAACTGTCGCTAGTAAAAAGGAATATAAAAATTTTAATTTTTTCATAGCTTTATTTATCCTTTGAATTGAGTTTGGCTATTTTATACTGGCAATTTGTAATGTGCGGGCCCTCTTTAATTGAGAGTTCGGCCAGATCATTTTTAAAATCAATTTGAGTTTTTTTGCTCGTCGGTTTCTTTTTAGCACCGGCGCATTTTTCAACTTGCGTGATGGTTAATTTATTATTTTCAATTTGGCTGACTTGAGTCGTTTTACAATTAACATTAGACTCGTAACTCGTCGTTGCTTTATTAATTTGCGAAAAAATTAAATTAGCTCCTATCACTAAGGTGACATCGCCTTTATCTTCAAGCATTTCAAGAGATACGATTTCGTCTTCACAAAACGAAGCCGCTTTACTGCTAGGAACTATAACTACATACTGGCCCTCGGTAAAACCGAGTTGTTTAAGAATGTCTTTTTTGTCTTTTTGGGCATTCGCAAATAGCGGAGCAAACGCAATGAAAATTACTAAAATCGAAAAAATGGTTTTATTCATTTCTAAAGTATATACTGTTTTTTTATTTCGATAACTGGTATTGAATCAATCTCTCGACCAAAGTTAAGCACCACCTTGGATATCAGCAATTTTATCCGAGTAACTCGAAAGGGATTTCTCTTTTCATCTAGAGGAAAAGTAATGGGTCATCATGCTGGACTAGTTCTTGCTCTGTGAACAAAACACCGCAATCCCCTATGAAATACTGGGACTTGAGTGGGGCGAAATTTCAATGAGGGGGCATTTATGAATAACCATAATTTACTTTTACATACAGGGCTAAAACAAAAAGCAGTTCCTACACGCGAGACTTCAGCGCTTGATACGATTCATTGGGGTGCAGAAGTTTACAATTTAAACAAATCCAGTTTGTATAACTCGTTGTCTGTCGATCGACAAAACCAGATTTTAAAAAGTCTTAATCAAAACACCTTAGTCGAACTCTTACGTATTGAACGTATCGGTACTGATCTTTCTCGTTGTATGAGTGAAAATGCCACAGATGATAACGAACATCTTATCTATGCGATGATTTCTGGTGAAGAAGTAAATCACTATATGTCGCTCGCAAGTTTTGCTAACCCTGAGGCCATTAAAAGTGATGCCAACCGTTTAGTCGATCTGATCGGTCAGATTATGTATAGTAAAAATAGAACGGCAATTACCTTCACCTTACAAGTGGTTCTTGAAGGTTTTTCACTAAACCACTTACGAAGATTAAAACAATTTTGCCGGTCAGAAGATCTACAAGCAGCGCTTAATATGATTATTCAAGATGAAGCTCGTCACCACGGTACTGGTTTGATTACTTTTAAAGATCAACAAGACAGTCATACGCCTTGGGATTTAACTGATGTAAAAACAATAACCCCGCTAAAAGGTTTTTTAAATATGTTTCAAGTGGGACCCGTGCGCATTGTTAAAACAGTCGAAAAATACAGTGAAGGATTAACTGATGCTCAACGAATTCAGTTATTTCAAGAACTAGATTCAGAAATAATGGTGCAAGATTATCTTGATGATTTTAAAAAGATTATGATTTCTGCAAAAGCTTCTAGTTTAGTCGATAGGCTTGAAACTGATGGTTATTTCAAAACTTACTCTTTCCAAAATATGCATCATATTTCAAAGGAACTCCAAGCATGACATTGTTTGGCCGCGTGATCATGTTCTTTCCTATCACTATGATGCTTACATTGCTGGGGCTAGTGATTAGCTTTGCGAAACATCCAAGCGCTGCTAAGTTAGCTTTGATTTTTGCTGCGGCCTACGGTCTTCCGCTTTTAGCTTTTCGTATTCACAATTTTATTTTTTCCTTGAAAGAAGGTTTGCAAAAAGATTTCAGCGACCCGAATCGCTACGCAGCTTGGTGGGGTGGCCATTTTATTCAATTGATCTACTATTGGTTACCATTTTTAGAAGTGGGCTTACGCCTAACTCCCGGAGCTTATAGTTTATGGCTTCGTCTCTGGGGGGCAAAGATCGGTAAAAATGTTTTTTGGGGTCCGTTAGTTACCGTTGAAGATCGAAGTCTTCTCGAAGTTGGTAACGGGGTTATCTTCGGGCATATGAGTAAAACGATAAGCCACGTGATTTATCCAAACAAACTTGGAACGCTTACATGTTATGTTAAAAAAGTTAAAATCGGTGATGGTGTTTTTGTTGGCGCGCAGGCTCAGCTCGGACCTGGCTGTGTTGTGGCCTCTGGAACTATGATTCCTGTGATGACCACGTTAAAAATCAATAAGCATGTGGATAGCGCTACTTTCGCGCCTGTTTATACAGCGCCTATGAATCCCTAAGAACCTACTTTTTATGCAGTACTCTTCGGTTTTTTATGTTAGCTTGCGCCATGGCTAAAATGATTTCGACAAAACAAAAGATAAATAAAGAAGTTAAAAACTTCATCGAGGATGCGAACCTCCTTTTTAAAGTTCCCATCAGTCAAAAATTTCCCAAGCTTGTAGTCAGCGAACTTCCGTTTGATGTGCAGCTGTTAAATTTAAGTTCTTTGTATCGTCATAGTCGTAAGCTTTATTTAAAACTAGGTGGCGTGTTTTCACCAAAGCTTTGTTCAACCATGCGCGGGTTAAGCACACAGGATTTATTTAAAAACGAAATTGAATACACTCCGGCATTGTCTGAATTAAAATGGATGTGTGAGCTTGGGTATCAAGTCAACGGTGCGGACGATCATATTTATTCGCTCTTGCAGTTTACCGAAATTTCAGTTTTTCACGAGCAGAATCACCGTATTATTTGGCGCGAACTTCCGCCCGTGCCTGAAGAAAAAGAAGATGTGCAACGCTATTTAAACTTTGCCGAAAGCCTGGTCGTAACGCTTGATATGGCATTGGGTGATCAGTTAGGTTTAAAACTTTCAACGGCTTTTGAACGCATGAAGGTGATCTATCACCCTGGCGCTAAAGATAGCCCAGCGAAAAGTTCTAAAGCTGAGTACCGCAAGTACTTATTAGGTATCTTGGCGACCACTTACTATGCGCTTGAAACTATGCACCACGACGATGTGGCTGCAGCTGTTGATTACGTTTTACCTGGGCAAAAAGCTTTAAACCGTAAGGCCGTGAAACGCGGATTAACTTTAAGCGAACTTTTCGCGCGTGTGACGAACCCTGGCTGGCAAAATATTTTCTGGAAATCGGGGCAGCAAAAGCTTCAAAAAATTCAGGCGGGTGATAAGGCTGATACGTTCTACTTACCAGCCGATCCTCTTGATTTAGAGGAAGAATTCGTCGTAGCTCTACGAATTTTTGATCATTTTGGGTTATAATTTATTTATTATGAAGACGTTCGCGCACTAAATTTAATTCTTGGTCAGTGGGTGCTCTGCCATGTTTTTCGGTAAATTTTTGGGCGTAAATCTCTAAAGTCATTTCTTCTTTTTGTAAAATGTAATCTGTATTGGCCATTTCTCGAGTTGATTCAACAATTGGGTTTAACATTTGAACTGCAGCTTGTTCACCAATTTTCATTTGTTCAACATAAAAGTCGTGAGTTAAGTAAGGCAGAACCGTAAACAAAGACGTCACGATTAAAATATTGTAGGTTTTTGAAAAAGCATTGAAATACGCTTTTCTGTTAACCGAAGGAATATATTTTTCAACTTCTTTTTGGTGCGCTTCTAATCCGTCAAGAGCAATTTTTTTCGCTAGTTCTAATGGAATTTGTGGGCCATAAAGTTTAGGCATCCAAAGCTGCGCCGTTGTCCAACGCAAATATTTAACGCTAAAAGCTTCAGAAAAATAATAGAAAAATTTACGCCAAAAACCAGTGTTTGATTTTGGAATCGGGAGGTATTTTGAAATCCCGTCCATTAAAAGTCTGCGACGAACATCAGACAGAGTTTTTTTATCGGAGTAAGTTAATTTTTTATTTAATTCAGATTTGTCAGAAATTGAATTGGCAAACGCTAATTTATCAAGTTCATAAACAAAAATAGCTAAGTCGTGCTGGTCAAACTTTTGCCCTTGTTTATCAAGCTCTTTAAACATTTTTTTTAATTTATACAGATTATACTTTTGTTTGATCAGGCTAGACTGCGCAAAGTTATCAGAAATATTTTCTTGGTATAAAAAGTTAGAGTTTTCGTTATTAATATCTTCTAAAATTTCAGCCGCAGGTTTTTTAAAAAGGTCTAAGCACTGAAACGAAGCCTCAGCGCTTAGGGTTGTTATTAAAAGTAATGCAGCTAAAATAAATTTCATTTGTACCTTAAGTGAAAATTACTGTTTAGAAGCTTGAATCAATTTAGCACGAGCCACTTCAAGATTAGCTAAAATCGTGTTCACTTGATTTTGCGCATCTGGGCCAGTAAGACCTGCTAAAGTTGAAAGTAAAGTCATTCCGTTCGTAGAAGCTAAAGTATTTACGCCGGCTTTTTTACCAGCTTGCGCGGCACTTTTAGTTTTTTCTAAAATTTCTGGCAACTTAGCTAATAGACCATCTTTGATTTTTTTCGGCACTAATGAACCTGTGTGATTTAAAACAATCGTACCTACTGCAACAACAGCAGAAGCCACTTGGCCGTTATCGATCATTTGTTGTAAAGCTCCAGAATTTTCATTTAACTTGTTATTTAAATCAGCGATTTGAGTAATGGCTTGAACGATTTGTTCGCCTTGCTCAGTAGCTTCTGGGCTAATATTTTTTAAGTTATCAGCTAAAACTTGTTGGTTCTGAGCTAATAAGTTTTTTAAATCACCTAAATCTAATTTTCTGTGTTGTGAATACGCATCAAGCGCTGAAGATAAAACACCTGCGCCCACGGCCGTCACGATAGCGGCAACAGATTCAGCATCTTTATTTTTAAAATGCACAACTCCAGCAGAAATACCTAACATACTAATTAACAAACGAGCTGTGTTAATAAAGGCTTGGTCTTTATTGCTCATGCTGTCGTTGCTAAGGCCTTTAATATTTTTAATTAACGCTTCAACTTGTGTGATAGATTGCTGCATTTGCGCCGATGACGTTTCAGAGCTGATTTCAAGTAAGGCTTCATCAACAACACCAGCTAATTGTTTGTCTCTGTCTGTAGCCGCAAAAGCAGTGCTATTAGCAGCGATTAAAACGGCCAGCGATAGAGCGATTCTTTTAGTATTTGCGTTCATGGAAACTCCTTATAAATGGGATTGTTAAAGACTAACGTTTCGAAATGATTCAAAAAGTGTACGCGATCAGCTTAGTTTTATGGGTTTTAGTCGTTTTATTCGGGATCCGGCCTGGCAAATAGATGATCAGGTGTTAGAAAACTAACACCTGGGATGAAGAGTCGGTCGCTTCTAAACAGGGCCGTGGTGCGCGAATAAAAAATTCTATATCGACGTTAAGGTATCTTCTATGTTTTAATGATCAGCAAACAAGGATGCTCTATGACCCAAGCCACTTCCCCGTTAAAAATCGAATTGACCGTTAAAATTAAAGCCTCTCCTGCAGATATTTGGGAAGCTTTGACAGATTCAGATGAGCTTGAAAACTGGTGGGGCGAAGGCGTACGGCTGCAGGCCCAAAAAAATGGAGTGTTTCGCGAACCGTGGGAAGATAACAAACGAACTAAACAATTAGCCACCGGTAGCGTGAAAAGTTTTAAAGTGAATGAAGAAATTCAATTTACCTGGAAAGAGCAGGATTGGCCGCAAAAATCAGTGACTGTTTGTACAATAAAAATTATAAAAGACGGTGCTTTTTGCGATGTGAGTGTAAACCACGAAGGTTGGGATCAGTTTTCTAAAGATCAAAGCAAACAACTGATGCTTGATTTTAAATTGGGCTGGAACGATCACCTTCAAGAATTAAAAGCTTATTTAGAAGATAGCTAATTTTATTTATTAGTACTTAGCTTGTACCCAATCCTGGGAAAAGATCGGCGATTTAAGGCGAATTTTTTTAGTACCGGTCTGAACATCAATAACTACACTGTAAGGTTTTTGCACCTTAATCTTAGTGATCTGAATTTTCTTAGGAATAACTCCCGTTGATTTTGTAATCGCCGATGAAACTTTGTCGATTTGAATAAAAGATTCAAACGTTTTACCACCGTCGATACTGCGGTAATTTCCGACGTACATTAAGCTGTTACTGAAATAATAAACGGGGCCTGAATAGTCTTTAAATTGCGGAATTTCATTCCAGTTTTGGCCATCTTCAGTGATAAAAACACCATGAGCCGAAGCTAAACCTTTTTTAGGATTATCTTCTTGAAATGAAACTGAATAGATTTCTTTTTTAATTAAATCATCAATTGAAATTGTATTTTGCGATAAAATTTCTGTATCTGGGCGTTGCCACCAAATTTGACCGTGGCCTTTCATTTCACTTTGAATCCAAGGCTTTGTTTTTTCTTTAATTAATTTAAAACTTGTCCATTTAGGGTAGTGGTCATTTTCTTTAAAAGCGTAGGCCAGCTTTTGATCAACCACTAAACCTTTGATTTCACCCAGCTGCAGACTTTCGTTTTTATCCGTGATTAACGAATCAAATTCGCGGTGATTAATGACTTCCCATGTGTTGGTTTTTGATTTGAATGAAAATGCAAATTTTGCAAAATCGTATTTTGAAATGCAATCGTTGATATCGATAAACCCGAACTGACCACTAAAAAGAATTTTAATAAATCCTTTTTCAAAACTGATCGGAATAAAATAATTTAATTTAGGAATCGATTTTAAGGCCGCAGCTTTAATATCAGCAGTGGCGCGCAGTTTTGTGTCGTTCAAGGTTAAGACTAAACCCCGATCGTAAGGATCAGTGTCGTAATTTAATAAAACTGTCGCAAGATCAGCTGTGTTGTTTGGTTTTACACGACGTTTTGTGTACTTCTCAATCCACACGCGTGAAAGATGAAAAGCCGTGATGTGAGGGATCAGTGTCGGTGAAATTTTCTTTTCATCTTTGGCTAAGTAAAAAGCTTCGCTCGTTTCTGATGAAATAAGTTGTTCATTTAGCTTATCAAAGCTGGCATGCCCTGATGGAAAAATGCTCTGTTTTGACTTAAAAAAGGGGATCTCTTTAACCTTACGACCGGCGAATTGTTCGCTTAATATTGGAGCTTGTTTGGGCCCAGTGGCATTGACTGCAGAATTAGCAGAAAAACTAGTCAAAATTACGCTCAAAAACCCTATGACAAACAGCATCTAATCATTGTCACTGATCTTAGTCGTTTCAAACAAGACCAGTTCTTTGCTATAACTGAGGCTTATTTTTCAAGAAAAACGGGAGACAAAACATGGTTCAAAACATCAAAAAAATCGGCGTTGTTGGCGCGGGTCAAATGGGCAACGGTATCACTCAAGTTGCAGCAGCAAATGGATATGAAGTTGTCATGTTCGATGTGAACAACGGAGCTCTCGACAAAGGTCTATCTACTATTGCTGGTAGCTGCGATCGTTTAATTAAAAAAGGAACGATGACTGAAGATGTTAAAAAAGCTTTACTTGGAAAAGTTAAAGCCACAACAACATTATCAGATCTTAAAGATTGCGATTTCGTTGTTGAAGCGGCAACTGAGAGCATTGATTTAAAACTTAAAATTTTCAAAGACTTAGATCAAACAGTCAAAGCTGGTTCGATCTTAGCAACAAACACATCTTCAATTTCAATTACTAAAATTGCCGCGTGTACATCGCGTCCTGATAAGGTCGTAGGCATGCACTTTATGAATCCAGTTCCGTTGATGCAATTAGTTGAAGGCATCAAAGGTTTACAAACTTCGGATGAGACTTTCTCAACAACAAAAGCTTTATCTGAAAAATTAGGAAAAGTTTTCGTAGAATCTGTGAAAGACATGCCAGGCTTTATCGTTAATCGTATTTTAATGCCGATGATCAACGAAGCTGTATACACACTTCATGAAGGTATTGCGTCAGTTGAATCGATCGACAACGCGATGAAACTTGGAACAAATCAACCAATGGGTCCGTTAACTTTAGCTGACTTTATCGGGTTAGACACTTGCCTTGCGATCATGAATGTTCTTCATGACGGCTTAGGTGATTCAAAATACCGCCCAAGCCCCTTATTAGTAAAATATGTTGAAGCTGGTTGGTTAGGTCGCAAATCTGGTCGCGGTTTTTACAACTACGCGAAATAAGGACTCTTGGCGCAGCCAAGGAAAGAGATAAAAATGAATTTAGATTTTCAAACTATTAAACTTGAACAAAAAGACAACGGCGTTTGGATTTTAACAATCAATCGCCCTGAAAGTTTAAATGCTTTAAATGCACAAGTGTTAAACGAGATGGCTGAAACACTTCGCCAAATTTCAGAACTTGATTACGAAACAGCAAAAGCATTAGTAATCACAGGTGCTGGCGAAAAAGCCTTCGTTGCGGGTGCTGACATTAAAGAAATGCAAGATTTATCAAACGAACAAGCCGTGGCGTTTGCTGAAAAAGGCCAAAGCGTATTTCACGAATTAAATTTATTAAAAATTCCTGTGATTGCCGCTGTGAATGGTTTTGCCTTAGGTGGTGGATTAGAATTAGCACTTGGTTGTGATTTTATGATCGCCAGCGATAATGCAAAATTTGGTTTACCAGAAGTATCTCTAGGGTTAATTCCAGGTTTTGGCGGAACAGTTCGTTTAACTCGCGCTGTAGGTATTCGTAAAGCACGTGAATTAACTTTCACAGGCGAGATGATCAAAGCTGACGAGGCCTTAAAATTAGGATTAGTTTCGCAAGTCGTTCCGCAATCTGAATTAATGCAAGCCGTGAATAAAAAATTAGAAATGATTTTAACTAAATCTCCGTTAGCGATTGGCAAAGCGAAGCTTTCAATCAATCAAGCTTTTGATTTAGAAACAGAAGCGGCATTAAAAAATGAAGCTCAAGTGTTCGGTGGTTTATTCGGTTCGTTCGATACAACTGAAGGCACAAAAGCATTTACTGAAAAAAGAAAACCAGTTTTTAAAGGTATTTAATCCGATGACAAAAAATCCTGTGCGCATTGTTACTGCAGCTTCACTTTTTGATGGCCACGACGCTTCGATCAATATCATTCGTCGTATGCTTCAAGAGTTTGGCGCCGAAGTTATTCATTTAGGCCACAACCGTTCAGTGAACGATGTTGTGAAAGCCGTTTTACAAGAAGGCGCACAAGGCGTGTGTATCAGCTCATATCAGGGCGGCCACATGGAATACTTTAAATACCTTCGTGATTTATTAAATCAAGCCGGAGCCTCACACGTAAAAATTTACGGCGGTGGCGGCGGAGTTATTGTTTACGATGAAAAGCGTGAACTTGAAGCTTACGGCATTTCACAAATTTTTCATCCCGATGATGGGCGAAGACTTGGCTTAGAGGGCATGATCAAAATGATCGTTGAAGGTTGTGACTTCGCGATGCCAAGTAAGCTTGCTGCAGAATCAAAAAATATTTTTGCTGGTGATAATATTCCGTCAACAGAATTAGGAATTGCACTAACGGCTATCGAAAACGGGCAAAAAGACGTTAAACCAGAAGATTTTGGTTTAAAGAATTTTATTCGTAAAGGTGATGCTCCAAAAATTCTAGGTATCACAGGAACAGGCGGCGCCGGTAAATCATCATTAATTGATGAATTATCTCAACGTTTCTTAAATGCTTACCCAGAACAAAAAATTGCAATTGTCTGCGTAGATCCATCAAAAAGAAAAACAGGCGGCTCATTATTAGGCGATCGTATTCGTATGAACTCGTTATCACGTCCGCATATCTTTATGCGTTCAGTGGCATCGCGTGGTTCTGGTAAAGAGATCGCAGGATCATTACCAGATATTTTAAATTTCTTAAAAAAATGTGATTTTGATTTTATCATCGCTGAAACTTCAGGTATCGGCCAAGGTAACATGGCGATCACTGATGTTTCTGATTTATCAATGTATGTGATGACGTCTGATTTTGGGGCGCAATCGCAATTAGAAAAAATCGACATGATCGATTTCGCTGATTTCGTAGCCGTGAATAAAGCCGATCGTCGCGGCGCACTTGATGCTGTACGCGATGTGACTAAACAGTACAAACGCTCACGTAAAATCTGGGATGACAAAGTTCATGTTCCAGTATTTTTAACACAAGCTTCGCAGTTTAATGACGGCGGCGTTAATAATTTATTTTTCTCTGTGGCTGATAAGCTTCATGAATTAAAATCATTACCTCAAGTTCCAAAGGCTTACCGCGAAACAGTGTTATCAGCTGATGAACACACGGTGATTCCACCAGATCGCCAAAATTACTTAGCTGAAATCGTATCGACAATTCACAAGTACAAAGATCGTGTTAAAACAATGTCTGAGAAAGCTTCAAAAATCGGAGCTTTAGAAAATTTAAAAACAGATCTTGGATTATCTCCAGAAGTGGTGACTAAAAAACGTAATGAATTCTCTGAAGGCTTCACAACAGAAGAATTACAATCTTTAGAAAAATGGGATGAATTAAAACGCATCTACTCGCAAGACGAATTAGTTTTTAAAGTGCGTGATAAAGAAATTCGCCAATCGATGGTGACTAAATCATTAAGCGGCACAAAAATTCGTAAAATCGTTTTACCTAGTTACAAAGACTGGGGCGATCGTTTTACTTTTCTAAAAATGGAAAACGTAGCGGGAGAATTTCCATACACTGCAGGCGTATTTCAATTAAAACGTGCTGATGAAGATCCAAAACGCATGTTCGCGGGCGAAGGCACTCCAGAACGTACAAATCGTCGTTTTCACTATTTATGTAAGGGCGAAAAAGCTCATCGTTTATCAACAGCCTTTGATTCAGTAACTCTTTACGGTCAAGATCCTGATTTACGTCCGGATATTTATGGTAAAGTGGGCGAGTCAGGCGTAAGCATTTGCTGCCTTGATGACATGAAAAAATTGTATGAAGGATTTGATTTAGTAAATCTAAACACTTCAGTTTCAATGACAATCAATGGCCCTGCGCCAATGATCTTAGCATTTTATTTTAATACAGCGATCGACCAACAGGTTGTAAAAAAAGAAACTGAACTAGGTCGTAAATTAACTGACGTTGAATGGAAACAATTAGCAACGGCTACGATGTCGCAAGTGCGCGGTACGGTTCAGGCTGATATTTTAAAAGAAGATCAAGGTCAGAACACGTGTATCTTCTCAATTAACTTCGCTTTAAAAATGATGGGCGATATTCAGCAATTCTTTATCGATAAAAATATTCGTAATTTCTATTCGGTATCAATTTCTGGTTACCATATTGCTGAAGCCGGAGCGAATCCGATTTCACAATTAGCCTTTACTTTATCTAATGGTTTTACTTTTGCAGAATATTACTTGTCTCGCGGTATGAAGATCGATGATTTCGCACCGAATTTAAGTTTCTTCTTTTCAAATGGTCTTGATCCTGAGTACACGGTTTTAGGCCGTGTAGCTCGTCGTATCTGGGCTGTAGCGATGCGTGACCTGTACAAGGGTAATGATCGTTCGCAAAAATTAAAATACCATATTCAAACATCTGGCAGATCACTGCATGCGCAAGAGATCGACTTCAATGACATTCGCACAACGTTACAAGCTTTAATCGCCTTAAACGATAACTGTAATTCGTTACACACGAACGCTTACGATGAAGCGATCACAACTCCGACGCAAGAATCAGTTCGTCGTGCGATGGCCATTCAAATGATCATCAACCGTGAATTCGGCGCTTCGAAAAATGAAAATCAAAACCAAGGTAGTTTCTTCGTCGAAGAATTAACTGACTTAGTTGAAGAAGCTGTTCTTGCTGAATTTAAACGTATCAGTGAACGTGGCGGAGTATTAGGTGCGATGGAGACTCAATACCAACGCTCTAAGATTCAAGAAGAATCAATGTACTATGAACACTTAAAGCATTCAGGTGAATTACCGATCATTGGTGTGAATACCTTTATCGATCCCAAAACTTTAGAAAAAGGCTACGAGCCACCAAAAATTGAATTAGCTCGTGCTTCGACTGAAGAAAAAAATCATCAGTTAAAACAAATTGAAATCGTACAAAAAGCCAATCATACGCAAGCTGATATTGAAATTAAAAATTTAAAAGCAGCTTGTTTAAGTGGTCATAATATTTTTGAAGCGTTAATGACGGCGGCAAGATATTGTACGCTATATCAAATGTCACAAGCGTTGTATGAAGTCGGCGGGCAGTACCGTCGTAATCTGTAACGTGAAGTTTAAGTGTTTGTCAGCCTTTGAGTCTTTGGATTCTCCCAGACTGAAAAGCGATCTATAAAAAATATTCCAGAAACAACGCGGTCCAGATTGGGCTGCGTTTCCATATGAATCTCAGAAAGATTTAAATACTTAGTATAAACTTCCTGAATCTCTTCACAGTATTTCAAGTACGCTTCTTCGTTTAAAAGCAGCTCATATTTTTTATTAAATCCAGCTTTGCCATTATCATTTTCAATTCGGGTAAAAATATTTTTTAACACCATATCGCCGTAAGTTTTATGAAGTGCTCCATTAGGCTGCCAGCGAAACGGGTAGTGAACTAATAAGGTAAATCGATCACCGGGTAAAAGTTGAATTAAGCCTACATTTTCTAATCCGCGCGAATAGCTACGCATTTCTTTTTCGGATAAGTTTAAATCAGTTTTAATTTTTGAAAATTTCTCTCCGGCAAGAATGCGGCGAAAAAGCATTTTAATATTGAAGTTTGAAGCCAGAAGTTTTTCTTGCTCTACTGTGAAAAGATGGGCTTCGCGTTTTACAACTTTTGATAGTTCTATAATTTCGTAAAATGAAACAGACAAGGCACTCGCTAAATCTTTTAACTGCTGCAAAGTTAAATCATCACCATTAAGCCTGCGTTTGATCGTTGCCGGTGAAGTTTTAAGTGCTTTAGCCATACTCTCGTAAGTAGCTTTTTGTGACTTCATTAAGGTCTTTAAAGTTCTTTGAATTTTCTTACATTCGTAGTCCATGGCCTGATTTCCTGTGTTTTGGGTCAAGTTATGACCTTTTGTATAATTTTTTATACAAGCAGGGTCAATTACGATCTAGTAAGTTTATCAAGGAGAACCCATTTATGAAGAATTTCTTATTTCTTTTAACTTTAGTATTTTCACTCTCGGCATTTTCGGCAGCTTTATGCCCACCATCTTCGTGCAATCCACATAATGGTTGTATGGAAGGCTGTTCAGTTAAGACCGCTTACGGCAAAGCACTTTGCAATCAAGATGATCCAAAACTAGCTGAGAAAGAAGCGATTTCTAAAGGCGTAACCTACGCTTCACAATCGTGCTTTTACAGTTTTTTCTATAATTCAAAATGGGATGTGCAAACAGTTAATAACAATAACGTTTGCGAAGTTGTGGCGACAGCATCAATTTCTTGTATGCAGTAATTATTTTAATTTATCAAAAATTTTATCAGCGCAGCGAATACCATCGACTGCGGCTGATGTGATTCCACCAGCGTAACCTGCGCCTTCGCCACAAGGGTATAAACCTTTGTGTGAAAGACTCTCTAGTGATTCATCATCACGAGTTACACGTAACGGGCAAGATGTGCGTGATTCAACGCCGTAAAGTTGCGATTGTTCAGAGATATAGCCACGCATATTCGTGTTAAAATTATTTAAACCCTCAGAAATTTTTTGATACATAAATTTTGGCAGTAACTCATCTAAACGAATCGGTAAGATACCAGACGGTGAAGATGATTTGCGTAAAGGATTTTTGTTCGATCGATTTAAAAACGAAATTAAATTCTGAGCTGGTAATTCTTTTGTGCCTTTTTGATCTTGAATCGCATTAAAGGCATTCGTCTCTAATTCTCGACGAAGTTTCATGCCGCCCAATAAATCATTACCAAATAGTTTTTCATGCTGAATACTGACAACGATCGCCGCATTAGCGAATTCAGAGTTACGGTTGAAGTTACTCATGCCGTTCACAACGACGCCATCTTTTTCAGTTCCACTTGATAAAACGTAACCGCCCGGACACATACAAAAACTGTAAACGCCGACTCCTGATTTATCATCATGGTGAACCAGTTTATAATTCGCAGAACCTAATTTAGGATGTTCTGCAAATTGACGAAATTGAATTTCGTTAATTAATTTTTGTGGATGTTCAATACGTAAACCCATGGCAAAAGATTTACCTTCAATGTGAACACCAGATTCTAAAAGGTGGTTCAGCATGTCTTCAGCTGAATGGCCTGTGGCTAAAATCACATTATCTGATTTGTATTCAGTTAATTTGCCAGCGTCGTCTTTGATCACAACACCTTGAATAGATTTATCGCCATAAATTAATTTTTCAACTTTAGAATCAAAATGAATCTCACAGCCATTTGCGCGTAAAAAATCACGAACTTTAGGAATCACGCGACGAATTTTATCAGATCCTACATGCGGATTAGATAACCATTGAATTTCAGCCGGTGCGCCGAATTGTACTAAACGATTTAACACATAAGGAATATGCGGAGATTTAATACGCGTGATTAGTTTTCCATCTGAATAAAGACCGGCTCCGCCTTCACCATAGCAGACATTATTTTTTGGATCTAATTGGCCATAACGCCAGTATTTATTAATGCCCTTGATACGTTCAGCAGATTCAGAACCGCGCTCAAATAATAAACACGGAATTCCGCGTTCAACTAAACGAATAGCCGCAAACAACCCCGCAGGCCCTGTGCCGACCACGATCGGGCGATCGAATTTTTTTTCAGAGTTTAATTTTTCAAGTTCGAATTTTTCTAGTGATAACGTTTCGCCCTCATCAGCCACTTCGATTGTGTAAACAAAGTGGGGAGAGTGTTTTTGACGTGCATCGACAGATTTTCTAAGAATGCGGTATTCGCCATGCTTAGGCATAAGCCATTCTAAATGGGCTTCTAGGTCATCATCAATTTTGAGTTTAATATCTTTGAAAATCTTCGACATGGAACAGAATCTATAGCAGAATCAACCCATGGCAGCAATCACAAGGTTCTTACCGAAAAATCACTTAAGCTATATCGTTGGTAAATTGGTTCATTTGCACTTTCCACGCTTTATATGGACTCCCATCATTAGAATTTTTGCAAAAGCTTACAATATTAACCTCGAAGAGGCTGAAAAAACAGTCGATCAGTACCCAAGCTTAGGTGAATTTTTTATACGAAAGCTTAAATCAGGTCGTCGTCCGATCGGTCGTACATGGGCTGTGCACCCCGCAGATTCAGTGATTACACAGGCTGCAATCATGGCCGATGGCAAACTTATCCAAGCCAAAGGCAAAACGTATAACGTAAAAGATTTCGCAGGTTTTGATAAAGCCTTAGATATCTATAGCGATGGTCAGTTTTTAACTTACTATTTATGCCCGACAGATTATCACCGTGTGCATTCTCCGGTTGAAGGAACTATTCAAAGAGTGATTCATATTCCGGGTGCCTTGTGGCCGGTGAATGATTGGTCAACCTCTAACATCCACGAGTTATTTTCAATCAACGAACGCGTGTATGTTGAGATTAAAACAGATCGTGGTCTTGTGGGTGTTGTGTTTGTGGCAGCCACTAATGTGGGTGATATTGCTTTAAGTTTTGATCCAGAAATTCGTGGTAATCAGTTCAAAGTTTTTAAACCTTTAGTTAAAGAGTATAAAAATTTAGAAGTGCAAAAAGGCGACGAACTTGGAATGTTTAGAATGGGTTCAACGATTGTAATGCTTTATCAAAAAGGCGTTCTTGGTTTGCAAAACTCTCAGCTTGAGCAATTTCACAATAAGCCAGTTAAAGTAAATTCAGATTTCGCAAATTAAAAAAATTAAACGGGATATGTGCACTCTGTTGTAGGTGTTTCCATTACGGTTACCGACTTAAGTAATGGAAGTTTTGCTTTCGCATGATCAAAAATCCATTGAGCTAATAGCTCTGATGTTGGATTTTCTAGGCCTTCAACTTCGTTTAATAAACGGTGATCAAGCGCAGCTAAAAGCGGCTTCATCGTTTGATCAATTTCGTGGTAGTCTTGCACCCAACCCACGTGCGGTAGTAAGGGGCCACGTAAAGTTAAAATGATTTTAAAGCTATGACCATGTATGCGTTTGCAGGGATGGCCCTCAGGTAAGTGAGGTAAAAAGCGGGCTGATTCGATTTGATATTGGGTCTTTAGTTCAAAGTTCTGACTCATTTATTGTCCTTAGCGAGGTTACACCTCGACTTGTTATATAGCCTCAAAAGGCCTATACTGTCAGCATGAAAACCACTTCTTTACGCCTAGCTAAGCAAAATTTTAAGTTCTCTTCGGCGCATTTTTTAATTTTTGACCAGACATCTGCAGAAATGCTTCATGGCCATAATTACCAAGTGGTGGTCACAGTGCTTGCGCCAGATGTGGGTAATAGCTCAGATGCTCAAGGTAAAATGGGCTATATGGTTGATTTTAATATTCTAAAAAAGTTCATCAAAGCGCGCTTAGATATTTGGGATGAACATGTACTTTTACCTAAAAATCACCCTGATATGAAATCTAAAAGTTCAGCTGATAACAAAAATTATGAAATCACATTTCGCGATCGTTTTTACTCATTACCAAAAACAGAAGTGATTTGGTTAGATATTTCAAATACGAGCGTTGAACAACTATCTTCGATTTTAGCAGAAGAGTTCAGTAAAGAATTTAAAAAATACGGCGTAACAGAATTAACTGTCGAAGTTGAAGAAACGCGCGGCCAATCAGCCGCAACGACAATTAAGTAATTATTTCGGATTCGTCACTTCGTCGTAAGTTAATTCTTTTTTGATTCGATAAGACCAAAAACAAATTTTACCTAAACCATTTACCCAAGTTTCGGCTTGGTCTTCTAACATTTGCGGAAAACCATTACAGGCTGTGCTTCCGAAGTCAGAAATATTTGTAACTTCAGTGACTGACCATGACCAAAAGCTTTTTTCTTTTTTCGTCATATTGCGATTGTAACCTTGGCTGCCTAAAGCTATTTTTGCGAAAACAATTTTTTGCAATTTAGGATTCGTGATTTGATCACGAGCTTTTTGCACCATCGCCGGGTCTTTAATTTTTACGATAAACTGATCACCTGTATTATCAGAGGCTCCCATCAGAAAATATGTATCTTCTGTTGAGGCAATTGATCTTTGTGGTTCAGTGTAAGCAGGTTTTAAAACTGTTGATGAGGTGTTAACGCTCGAGCGAAAACGTTCGCGCGCTGTGATTTTAACCCAAGTCGATGTGGGTTCAGGTTTTAAGGTGAATTTAAATAAATCACGGCCCTCAACATCGATTTCTAGGGGAGCAGCTTTTTGAGTTGCGCTTAAATCTTCGATGTAAAAAGTGTTGCGACCCGGAAATAAATTTTTAAGTTGAACTTCATTCACGGCATTTGGATTAATTTTGTAATAAACCACTCCGCCTTCAAGTGAATCACCAGCTACGATGTCGCGTAAGTTACAGTGTGTTTCAATCGCTAATTCTTTGGGGTTATCTAACGCCAGTAATGAATAATCTTGTTGTGAGATTGAAGGGTCGTGTGAAAGTTGTAAGAAGATTTTGCTTTTGGCCGGAACAACGTGATCTGTTTCATCAACGATGGTTTTTTCCCACTCTTGAAGCCACACGGTTTGGTCTTTGCTTGATTTATTTTCGATGCTGACCGTTTGATTCACGCAAAGCTTTGGCCAGCGAAAGACTTCGCTAGAGGCTGTTGATGTCGCCACTAAAATAAGTACCGCAAGAGTCAGGTTTAAAGTCTGATGGTATTGATGGTTCTTCATGTAAACCAGATCGGACTTACGAATGTATGACTTGACTAGAGTTGGGTTTTTCTAGACTTTTATACGGGTATTTTAGCTGATTTTAGTAGTAAGGCTTCGACCTGTAAGAATAAAATTGAATCTATCTATGAGAATATTTTTTGCATTAATTTTTCTTTGTAGTTTCGGATTTACTGACTCAACTTTGCCTTCTTGTAAAGTTGATGCGGATTGTGTGATGATTTCTATCTGCAATGTAATAGTGCCTTCGAATAAAACTATTGCGACAGCCAGCAAGCAGTATAATTATTCTCAGCAAGACAATCTTTTTTATTCATCAGAAAATAAAAATTGTAATGCGCGGTACGCAAACTTTCTTCCATTATCGGATCGCGCTAACATAGTTTCTAAGTGTGTAAATAAGCTTTGTGTATTGGGTAAGAAAAAATAATGTTTGCTGTTGAAATAATGATGTTTCTAGTCGTAATTGGTGGAGTGATGGCAGCGTTGCTGCCTTTAAGAGCGAAGTATGGTCAGTACTCTTGGATCATTTCTTTAATTTTTACCATTCTAGCAATAGCAATTTTTGTATTCACAATCTTCAAACACGAAAAATTTGTTAAATGGTTTTCTCATCGTTTTGCTACGACAATTTCTATTACAGTCGTACTGGTACTGCTAATGATAGCCTATGTCTTATTGCCGCGGGCATGGATAACGTAATCACTTTCCGCGTTTGCGAAAGTAACTAGCACGGTACCAGGTCGAAGTTTTCTTCCATAATGAGAACTTCGTTTCATCAGGAAATATATTCACTCTAAAGATCTGATATGGATCATCGAACATCTTAAGGCCACCAGTGTCGGTGTTGACTGCGAAGTCGTAACCAGCAGCCTCTGCAAGGCTCGCGCAGGCGGCGTTGGTATCACCATAGGTATATGCATAAACACAGATTTCTTGATTGGTCTCTTTTTCTAATGCACGGCGAGATTCTGCCAATTCTGCCAAAGCGGCATCTTTTGTCATCTGAGTGATGCGTTTATGGCTAAAACCATGTGAGCCGATTTCGAAATTTGATTTTAACCATAATTTACGATCAGCACCTGAAACTATTTTATCTGCTTTATCAACGTTAGCTTCATCCCATTGATTGTGTGAGATGTCGCTGTTCGCCAGTAAAAAGATCTGCGCTTTGAAATTATATTTTTTAAGTAAGGGATCAGCGTTATTTAAATTATCCCAGTAGCCATCATCGAAAGTTAAAACTAACGGCTTCTTAGGAAATTCGCTAAAGGGGCGGGTGCCATTCTTGAATTGTTTTAACTCAGAGAAAGTCACAGTTTGAAAGCCATGGTTTTTATAAAACTGAAGATGTTTTTCAAAGTTGTCTTTAGTCACAAAAATTTTATGTGGAGAATCTAAAACCGCATCTGGAATTTTATGGTACATCAAAACCGGAATCCAGTGTTTGTGATTTTTTTCAAAGTAGCTAGCTTCGTAAACTTTTTGAACTTGGTCGGATACAGTCTTCAAGGCAAAGTGCGATTTAGTCACTTTAGCTAAGTCCATAATTTCTTGAATATTTAATTTATAATAACTTTCAAGATCTGCGTTTAATTGGCTCAAATTAATTTCAGGAGTGCCCCAAGAGGCTTTTTCGATATCACCAAAATTAGATTGCATAAATTCAGTGATATTTTCTTTTTTCACTAAACCTAAGTATTTCGCTTCACCAAAAGCAATCGTCGGAACTCCACTCATGAGGCTTTCCATGCAAACGCGCCCAGCACCCACGATTAAATCAAATTGGGCGTAGATGCCTTGGTTTAAATTTTGTGGCGGGTGAAAATAAAGGTTCTTAGAATGTAAGTTTGAATCAATATCTTGATCTATGGCGCCAATCAGATGAATTTCACACGACATATTTTGTTTTGAAAATATATCTGTAAAATACTTGATCGTGTTTTCAGTTCTAGTTTTTTTAGGGCCCGTGGCGCGGCCAATAATCGCAATTTTTAAAGTTTCAGTTTTGCTTTTTGCTGAGTTGACACGTTTTGGAAAAAACAAATCAGTGTTAATTCCGTTACGAATAACTTTGATGTGATTTTCAGTGTAACCAAATTCATCTGTCAGTTGGGCTTTGATATTTTCACAAACGGCAATTTGATGACTTCCGTAAATATTCTTCCAGCGTTTTGAAAATGATAAATGCTGACGGCCATGGACCGTGCTTACATAACCTGTTTTGGTTTTGCACGTGGCCTTATGAGCTAGCTTTGAGGCTGCTCGCGAATGGGCGTGAACAACTTGAATACCATGTTTTTGAATCAGTTCACGCAGTTGTTTTACGCTGTTTCGAAATTCAAAAAATGATTTCGTTTCAACTTTGAGTTCTATTTTTTCAGCTTTTGTCGGGTAAAAGAACCCGTTTGAGACTTGAAAGACTTTATGGCCAGCGGCCATTTGCGTATCGATCAGTTGGCTGGCATAGACTTCTGCGCCAGTCAGTTGGTTTTGAGACAGTAAGTGAAGAATAGTCACATGACTATTCTTCAGTATTTGTAGTCAAAGAGCTACATTTTTCTGGAGCTACTTCAGGAATATCAACGGCTTGAGCCCAATCTTTTTCATAAAGAGCCGCTAATTTCTGTTCAACCGTAACATCTTTAAAAACAATCCCTAATTCACGAGCTTTGTTAAGCGAGTTTCCAGAGAAGTTTTCAGAGCCTAAAAACACAGTTTGGTGATCAACATTGATCGTTTTAGCATGGATGTAAGGGATCACGTCAGTTGCTGGAAAAGGTGTACCTTTAACAACAACGCCACGTTTTTTGAGATCAAAAAGATTTTTAAAGGCCGCATCAGCCGGCATGCCTAAACCACAAATGCTTGTCAGTACACGTACACTCACTTTGCGTTTTACAGCTTCTTCTAAAGCCGCGTGAATATTCGGGTGACCCATATTTTCAATCCAAATTTCAATTGTTTTATCTGCTGAATTGATCAGATCAATTAATTTAGTTTCTGAATTGTTCGGGCTCCAGACTAAGTTTGAGCTTGTTAAGTCAGGAGTAATACTGCTTTGGTCTGCAGAGTTTTTAACATCTTGATCAAAGACCGTGATCATTTCTTTAATCACTGAAGGCTCAGAGGTAAATACACCCACATCGCGCATTTGGTTAGATCGGCTGATAAAATTCATTGTTGAAACAAAAGCTAAAGATTCGTCGACAACAAACATCTTCCAGTGGCTGATCGTAAAACCTTTTGTTGCGACCATAATATTTGCGCCAGCTTTTTGTAATTGATCAAAGATGGCTTTGCGTTTGTCATTGTTAGTGCAGTACTTGTCGCAAATGATTGTAACAGCGATACCGCGCTTGATTTGTTTTTCGATTTGATCGGCCATCTCTTGTGAAGAGATTCCAAAGATGCCAATGCGAAGTGTTTTTTGAGCTTTTGCGAAAGCCTCATAAAGTGGAGTGTGATCTTGTTCAGGGGTTGCAACAAGTTGTAAATCATCGATTGATTTTAACTGAGTTAACCAGCCAGCTTTTGGTGTATAGGCTTGAGCTGTTAAGCTAAAAAACAAAAGAACAAATAATAACTGAGATAACTTCATGGAAACCCCTCTCACATGTGGTAATCACTCAAAGATGTGAGGCTATTTCCCTATGAAATCGCTGAAGTTGCAAAAAAAAATTGATGGTAGATGTGCGTAATAACACAATCTTAATAACATCGGGGTGTTATGCCTAATAATTAGCACGAGGCGTAAACACGAATAAGACAAGTTTGCTTGTTTTATAGCTTTTTTTCGAAAAGAATTTTTAAGGCGGGGCTAAGTGCTGTTTGTTCGGTGCCCACGATATTGAAGCCTTCGTTCAGATTTAATTGCATCATTTCTTTATGGCGGTTATCAGACTTAGTTTGCATTAACATGTAATTCTGAGATTTGGCCCAGGCATGTTGTTCGTGCATTAAAGCTTTCGCTACACCTAAGCGGCGATGCGTTTTTGAAACGGCACCTAACCAACTGTAATATTTAGTTTCATCTAATTCGTAACCAGCTTTGAAGCCCACTAATGTTTGTTCATAGTAAAAACAAAACACAGTCATATTTTTCTGATTTTTAAATTTTGCTAAAAAAGACTCTTCATTAAAATCAATCAACGTTTCATGACAAAGTTTAAGTAAGCCTTGAGATAATTCAGGAGTTAGCGCAGAAAACTTTTTAATTTCAAAAGGCACCTGGGTAAAACGGGGTTTCGTGCGGCCTTGAAAGTCAGCCACTTCAAAAAACATATCTTTCGGGCGAATCCAAAGTGTACCTAAGTCATTCGGATAAAGACATTCATAGATCACATAGTCTATGAGTTCTTCAGAGTGTTTCGCAACGCCTATATAGCGATAGGGTTTGTTTTTATAATGCATAAAGTATTTGGATTGATTTTTCATAGAAGAAAAAAACTTAGGCGGCTATAGATTGGTTGTCAAAATAAATCAATTTCGCAATATCTGGCGAGTCTAAAAACAAACGTAGCTTAATATCACGCATGCCATCGGCTAAACGCAGGTAGTTAGTGTATCCAACAATTTGCGCAATAGGTGATATTTCATAGTGGCCCATGATTAAATCTTGATTGCGTTCGTTTAAAAGCTTTTTAAGATTTATGACGGTTTTATTTTCTTCAGTCACAACAGAATAGATACTCATCAGCTCGGGGCCAATGAAAGTCAGAATTGAAATCGTTAATTTATCATTGGTGATTTTAAAACAAGATCCATTGATCTGTTCAACGCGGTAATTTAATTTTTCAATGTGTTTTAAAGTGCGTTTGTAAATGGCGCTGTCTTCAGGATTTAAAAAATTCTCTGGAGCAAGGCAGGGGATAATATTTTTACCATATGTTAATGAAAAACTTTTTAACCATAACGGGTTAGATTTCATCTCAGTTAAATACTGATCTGTATAGTATTTCATTTTTTGTAGATTTAAAATTTCCATTACGATTTGATCTTTATCATCAACTCGGCGTCCAAGTTCAGTGATCATGGTGGCGTACAGATACAATCCAACTTCATCATTAGGCAGCGTGTTTGATACGGTATCTATGGCCCAGTGACATCCGCGGTGACAGTGATTCATTTGCGCTACAAATTGATTCAGCTGTTCGTAATTTAACCCCTGGCTATCTAGAGGAACTTTAAGTTTTACAAAGCCAAACGAATCATCATTATGAATTTTATTATCTTCTAAGATCAGCGTAAAATTATGATTTAATTTTTCAACAACTGCGTGATTTGCCGTAATAGATATTTCTGCATCAGAAAAGGTATCTTTAATATGAGGTAAAATGCGGTGCAGGTATTGATCTGGCATATAGTCTAGGTATCGGACCTAAGGCCTGCGATCTTTAAATTATAATATAAGTAAACCGTTTCACTTTGGGATAAGGCAGCAATTGTAATCTTGATGCGGGCCTTAAACTTGCTCGTATAAATCTGTATTAAGCCTTAAATGAAAGGACATTATTATGTATAGCAAAGTCAAAGTTTTGGGGCACCCGGTTCACCCAATGTTGGTCAGTTTTCCCATAGTATTTTATACCGCAGCGTTCGCTTGCTTTTGCGTATTTCAAAATACAGATAATTTATTTTGGTTTCGCGTGGCGTATATTGCAAATGTTGCTGGTGTTTGTGCCGCCGTACTTGCGGCGATTCCTGGTTCAATTGATTTATATGCAGGTGTGCCAAGCCACACACAAGCTAAGAAACGCGGGTACTTACACGCGGTTTTGAATGTAACTTCATTACTTTTATTTGCGACAAATTTATATTTAATTTGGGGCAGTTACAACGCCGAAGTGGTTCCACAAATTTTAAATGTGCTAATTACAGGATTAGGTTTTAGTTTAACAGTTGTGGCCAGTTATCACGGCTATGCACTTGTTGAGCAAGAACAAACAAAAGTTGGCAAAGTGGTTACAACTTAAAAGGAGAATTTTATGTTAGTGCATGAATGCATGTCAAATTATGTAGAGCTCGGTCGCCCAGATATGACTTTAAAAGAAGTTTCATGTTTGATGCGTGACGGGGATTATGGTTTTTTACCCATTCAAGAAAATGATCGCTTGATTGGTACTCTGACAGATCGTGATATCACAATACGTGCTGTGGCTGCAGGTTTATCGCCTGACACAACCAAAGTTTACGAGGTGATGTCGAAAAAAGTTTTATACTGTTATGAAGATCAAACTCTAGAAGAAGTAACGCGAAACTTGGGTGATAATCAAGTTCGTAGGCTTCCAGTTTTAAACAGAGATAAACGATTAGTTGGTGTATTGTCTTTAGGAGACTTATCACAAGCTGAATTAGCCGCTGAGCAGTTTGAGTCTGCAGTGAGTCGTATTTCTCAAAGTACGCCCTCTTCACGTGCTGGTCGAAATATGCAGTGAAATATAAATGATGTTGGCTGACATGGACGTGGGCCAACGTATGGTTTTATCAAACAAGACTTTCTGTAACACATGAGAATTGTGAAAATAAACACATGGCAATACTATCTCAGGCGCAGATTACAGAATTTTATGAACGTGGCTTTCTTGTACTTCCGAAAGTTTTTAGCCGTCAGGATCTGAATCAAATGATTCAGGCCACTGAGGGTTTGCTTAAATCCAGTAAAAAATTAAATTTAACATCACAACTTTATAACGGTTCACAGTTTGTTTTTGAAAACCAAGCTTTGCATCGTGTGGTGTGGGCTGGTGCACACGAACAGAATCTTTTAGATTTTGGATCAGATCTTCGCATTGTCGAACCTGTCAGTGAACTTTTGGGTTCTAAAGAAATGGATCAATTAATAAATCAAATTCATTTTAAAATGCCAGGTGATGATATCGAATTTGAATGGCATCAAGATAGTCAGCACCGTGGTTATGGCACAGCTGATTGGTCAGACGTGAACGGAACTGGCAGTTACGTGCAAACTCTGATTGCGATTGATGAAGTGACAGCTGATAAAGGCCCTGTGAAATTTATCGCAGGCTCTAATAAACTAAATCATTTAGGTTTAAATAATATCGCTGATATTTCATCAGTCGTTGATATTGAAACAGCTGAAACATTATTAATGCAGCCAGGTGATATTGTTTTATTTCACCCGTATGTCATTCATGCGAGCACGAAAAATATTTCTTCAACTCCGCGCCGAGTTTTAATTAATGGTTATTCGTATCCAGGCGCTAACCACAAAAAATATCCAGGCGAAGGCTCAGGCCGTAGACTGAGCCTTGACCAATTAAAAAATAAAAAAACAGCTTAGTGCGCCTGTTAGTGCGCTTGGCTACCTGGTTTTAAATCCATTAAAGCTTTGCCATCTTCATTCACGGGCACTGAAAAGTGTTCGTGAACAATGCGCCAACGGTTATTCACTTTTTTCAAAGCGCATGTATAGCGGCCCCAGCAATCCATTTTGCTGTCTTGACCTTCTGAAGGGTGAATCAATGTGCCTGCTGTATGAACTAGGCAATTAAAAATTCCAACATCACCACTGGCGATGAGATTTTCTTCGCTCCATTCATAAGAGACAGGAAATTTCAAAGCTGTCGTAAACAGAGTTTCCCAATTTTTTCTGTAGTCATTAGCACTGCTGAAGCGTAGGGGAGGGGCGACATCAAATGCGATAAGATTTGGATCATAGAAAGACATGATGTCTTCGATTTTTCCGCTGCGAATTGAGTCAGCATACTCTTCTAAAAGTTGACGAATTTCACCTTCGGCGCCAGTTCTTGCGATCACTGGTGCAGTGCGAGTTTCAACACTGCTACCTGTTTTGTTTTGTTCCATAAAGCCTCCTTGGGGGATTTATTGGTATAAGTTTTGGTCGATAGATTAGCGGTGATTTAAAATGCAAGGAGGTTGCCATTTTTAAAATGAAATTGAGAATTCTGAATAGAATAAAGGGGCACACTAGCTGTGCGTGACGCGACTAGTACTTAATTTTAACGGCTGATGTTTGCCAAGCTTTGAAAACTTCTAAAGCCTCAGGGCGCATCATTTGCACCATTGAGATTTTGCGTTGCTCAAGTGGTTTAGGAATTTCTGTGTAGATAAAATCATCATCAAATTCAATAGCAGCTGCGTCTTTTTTTGTGTTCGCGTAATAAACTTTGCCCAGACGAGCCCAGTAAATAGCTGATAAACACATAGGGCATGGTTCACAGCTGGTGTAAATTTCGGCACCTGATAAATCAAAATTACTGATATTTTTGCAAGCTTCGCGAATCGCTTCAACTTCAGCATGCGCAGTGGGGTCATTATTAGCTGTGACTTTGTTAAAGCCTTCACCAATGATTTTGCCATCTTTTACAATGACAGCGCCAAAAGGGCCGCCGCCGTGAGAGATATTATTTTTTGAAAGCTCGATGGCTCTTTTCATATATTCGTTTGTCATGACGAACTACGTTACAAAAGAAAAATCTTTAGATCAAGCGTCTTTCAATGGAACAATGCAATTTGATGAAAACACGTAATTACATCCTATTTTATCTCAACGGCGAGCGACATCAAATTTCAGGCGATCAGGCCGGAGTCATGCTTTCTGATTACCTTCGCTATCATAAAAACCTCACAGGCACAAAAATCGTCTGTGCCGAAGGTGATTGCGGAGCTTGCTCTGTTTTGCGCTTTTTTCCGTACCAATCAGGAAAAAAGAAAAATATTTTTCTACCCATTAACTCGTGCGTGACAACGATCGCACAAATGGATGGCTCACATTTGGTCAGTGTTGATGCACTTGCGAATCCTGATCATACACCTGTGCAAAAAGCGATGATGAATTGCCATGGCAGTCAGTGCGGATTTTGTACACCTGGCTTTGTTATGGCTTTAACGGGGCTTGTCGAGAAAAAACTTTGTCAAAAACAAACAGAAATCACTTCGTGTGATGCTAAAAATGCAACAACAGGAAATTTATGTCGTTGCACAGGTTATCAGCCGATCATTGATGCAGCTAAAAACATTTCAATCAGCGAATCTGAATCTGTAGCTAAAAGATTTTCAAGTGCAGCTTCGCAAAAAGATGTGGCAGCGCACTTAAAAATTCCGATTGCGTTAACTGGCGAAAAATTTTCTTTCTATGCTCCGGTAAAAATTAAAGATGCTTTAGGTTATTTAAATAAAAACAAATCGCTTCGAATTATTGCAGCGGCCACTGATTTGGGTGTTGTTCATAATAAACGAAAATCGCGATTAAATCAGACATTAAGCTTACATCTTGTGCCTGAGTTGTACGAAATCGAAAAAACTTCGAAAACAAGATTGTCTGTAGGGGCTCGAGTTACACTCAGTGATTTACGTTTGTACGTTAAAGATCTGATCCCTGAATTTGCTAAGTTTTTAGATCTCTTTGCATCACCACAAATTAAAAACTTAGCCACGCTTGTGGGTAACGTGGCTAATGCTTCACCCATTGCAGATACACCGCCATTTTTACTGACGATGAACACTGAAGTTGAAATTCACGGCCCAGGTAAAAAACGCTTCGTTAAACTTGAGTCTTTCTTTTTAGATTACCGTAAAATTAATCTAAGCTCGAAAGAAATGATTGTGGCTTTACATTTTGATATTCCAAATAAAAATGAATCTTTAGCTCTTTATAAAATCTCTCAACGTAAAGATTTAGATATTTCAGCAGTTAACTTTGCGGCCCGTGTTTCTTGGGCTGATAAAGAAAAAACAAAAATCAAAGATATTAAAATTGCTGTCGGCGGAGTCGCCGCAACCACATTACGTTTGTATAAAACAGAAAAAAGCCTAACTAACGAAAAGTTAGATCAAGCAAGACTTGAAAAAGCTCTTGAGCAGCTTCACGCTGAAATTACGCCGTTAAGCGATTTACGCGCCACAAGTACATTTCGTCATGTGGTGACAGAAAATCTGTTTAATAAATTTTTTCGCGAACAAGGGGTAAAGTAAGATGAATAGTTTACCTCACGATTCAGCGCACACACATGTTACAGGTCGCAGTGAATTTGTTGATGACCGCGCAAAGTTATCAAACGAAGTTTTTGTTGAAGTGTTATTTAGCCCGCATGCTAAAGCTAAAATTAAAAAAATAAATATCGAAAAAGCACTTAAACACCCAGGAGTTAAAGGTGTGTTTTTAGGTAAAGACTTTCATGAAAATCTTTGGGGAACAATTTTTCGCGATCAACCGTTATTAGCCGATACTGAAGTTAATTTTGCTGGCGAAGCGATTGCTTTAATCGCGGCAACTACTGTTGATGCCGCTTGCGAAGCCAAAGCTTTGATTGAAATCAGTTATGAAATTAAACCTGCTGTACTTTCAATTCAAGATGCCATTTCATTTGAATCATTTATCGCAGGCTCTCGAAAAATCGAACGCGGCGATGCAGACCTTGCGATTAAAAACGCAACTCATAAAATTGAAAACACTTTAGTTATTCGCGGTGCTGATCATTTTTATTTAGAAAGTAATGTCGCCATTGCTTACCCTAAAGAAGACGGGCAGATTGAAATTCATTCGTCATCTCAACATCCAACCGAAGTTCAGCATGTGGTTTCACACGGGTTAGGCCTTGGTTCAAAAGATGTGACGTGTATCGTAAAACGTATGGGTGGGGGATTCGGCGGTAAAGAATCTCAAGCAGCTCCGATTGCAGCTTATGCCGCGCTTGTGGCGCATAAATTAAATTGTGCTGCTCGCATTAATTTAACAAAAGATGACGACATGATCATGACGGGTAAAAGAAATCCGTTTGAAGTTTTTTATCAAGTGGGTTTTGAAAATAACGGAATGATCACGGCCCTTGATGCCAAACTTTATTCAGATGGCGGAGCTTACGCCGATCTTTCGACATCGATCATGGAACGCGCCATGCTTCATTCGGACAATGCGTATTTTATTCCGCATATGCGAGTCACGGGTCAAGTTTGTCGCACGAATTATCACCCACACACTGCGTTTCGTGGATTTGGTGGGCCAAAAGGTGTAGCGATGATTGAAAAAATCATCGAAGAAGTCGCGCACTACTTAGGAAAAGATCCTTTAGAAATTAGAAAATTAAATTGTTACGAAGACCGTGATGGACGAAACATGACCCATTACGATCAAGTCGTTGAAAATAATTGTCTGCCAAAACTTTTATCTGATTTAGAAAAAGAAAGTGATTATTTAACTCGTCGTAAAGACATCGAAGCTCATAATCAAAGAGCTTTAAATGATTTATCACTTCCGATGAAGGGTTTGTCTTTAACTCCGGTTAAATTTGGTATTTCATTTACAACGCGGTTTTTAAATCAAGCCAATGCCCTTGTAATCATTCATCGTGATGGAACCCTTCAGGTTTCAACAGGTGCCACTGAAATGGGTCAGGGTGTAAATGCGCGTATTTCTGAATTAGTGGCCTCAGAGCTAGGTTTGCAGCGCTCTGATATCCGTATGATGCCGACATCAACAGATAAAAATGCAAACACATCACCAACGGCCGCTTCAAGTGGAACAGATCTTAACGGTGCTGCAGCTATTATTGGTGTTCGAAGAATCAAACAACGCTTAAGTGAATTAGCTTTAAAACTTTTTGATATTCCTGAAAGCCAATGGGCCAGACACACAGCAGGTCTTGGCACTCAACCAGAAGTTGAAGTGAATGAAGCAAAGCTAACGAATGACCCTAACGAAGGCGCTGAATGGAATTCAGGAATCGCTGAATACTTTGGTGTAACTTTTAAAGACGGGCAAGTTTTTGCAACTCAAGATCCTTCAAAGCGCATGAGTTTTCATTCATTAATTGTTGAAGCTTATCATAACCGCGTTTCATTAAGTGAATATGCGCATTATCGATTTCCAGGGTTATCATTTAATAAATTAACAGGTAAAGGCACAGCTTTTTTATATTTCACTCAAGGTGCTGCGTGTTCTGAAGTCAGCATTGATCGCGATACCGGCGAAGCTAAAGTGACTCGTGTTGATATCATTATGGATCTAGGTCGCCCGATTAATGAAGCTCTTGATATCGGTCAAGTGACGGGCGCTTTTATTCAAGGTATGGGTTGGGTCACAACTGAAAAACTATTTTATAAAAATGGTTATTTATTATCGCATGCGCCAAGTACTTATAAAATTCCGAATATTCAAGATACGCCAAGAACTTTTAATGTGCGGTTATTAAATAATAATGAAAACAAACCTAATGTGCGCGGTACAAAAGCTGCTGGTGAGCCTCCATTATTGTTATGTCTTAGTGTTTGGACAGCGATTCACGATGCGCTTAAAACTTTATCTCCGTATAAACTGAAATACCCGATGATGGAACTGCCTGCGACCAACGAAGAAATTCTACGCGCGGTAAATCCTGAACGTTATAAAAAATGGGCTCAGTTGCCATAATGAAAACCTACTGGGATGTTGCCTTTGAATTACAGAACACGGCACAGTCATTCGTTGTCGTAACAGTGATTGGTTCTCGTGGCTCGGCCCCGCAAGATGCGGGAGCTAAAGCCATCATCGTCGAGTCTGGACTTCATTGGGGAACCGTGGGCGGTGGCAAAGTTGAAGCCCGCGCGATTTTGCATGGCCAAGAAATCTTAAAACAAAATAAAGCAGAACCTGAACTGTTCACTTGGAATTTACAACGTGATATCGGCATGAGTTGCGGCGGCGAGATCACTTATTTATTTGAAGTGCATCGTTACAGCACGTGGCCCATCGTTGTTTTTGGCGCAGGCCACGTTTCACAAGCGTTGATTAGATTGCTGATTAATTTAAATTGCCAAGTGACTTGTGTAGATTCGCGCACTGAATGGTTAGATAAACTTCCAGATGCTTTTAATCTTAAAAAATTTCACGCTGAAGATCCCTCATTGCTGGTCGAAACGTTACATAAAAATTGTTTTTTTGTGATCATGACCCAAGGTCATGCGATGGATTTACCGATTTTAAAACAGCTCTACACGCGTTTTCCAGACGCGGCGTTTGTTGGAAATATTGGAAGCGTTGTTAAGGGTTTAAAGCTGCGCAAAGAATTAATAGAATTCGGTATTAAAGAAGAAGTGTTAAAAGACTTTCACTGTCCGATTGGCATTCCGTTAGGAAAAAACCATCCTTATGAAATTGCAGTTAGTGTTTCGGCTCAGTTGATTCAGGAGCGCGATCGTATATTTGATCCACAGTCTTTGCCAAAGTGGGAAACGACTTAAGAGCTTTTTTAATCCAACTTTGCGGAAAAGCTCTTAGAATAAAAAATACTAAATAAGCCACGGCTATAACTCGTAAGCTATAAATAAAAATTTGAAAATAATCAGATTTTTCTGTCAGAACCATAAACGTGATAGTTAAAGCTAAAGATAAAATCATCCAAGGGTTGAGTAAATCTTTTAAAGCGCCCTGGGTGGCATTTTTTGGTTTTTTATTTTGAAGAGATTTGAGAGTGATATCTTTGTATTTCATGATTTTTGCGAAATACTTTTCAGTGATCCAGGTTGGGTACTTCCATCCTAAAACGGCGACGCCGCAAGATAAAATTATTTTTAAAATCACAAAGCCAATTAAAATATTTAAACCATACTCAACAGGTAAAGCTAATTTTTCGGCGATTTCTAACCAAAGTTTTTCGGCTGCGATAAATAGTTTTTCGCCAAAAAATAAATAGGCAAACAATAAAGGCTGACAAAAACTCCAGAGCGATAAAAGGCTTATACCTAAAAGCATTCCAACGATGTTGTTGCCGAAAATAAAAACGCCGATCGAAAATAAAAAACCCTGCATCGTGATAGCTAACATCGGAGTCAGGCGTTTTCCAATGGGCGAAAGTGATTTTAAAATGGCTGTGATGATTGAGATGCTATTAACTGCGGTGACGGTTTCTTTGCGGGTATTTGTTTTTTGGCAGGCTTGAGTTAAAATAAGGCCTTGGTTTAATGAAAGTACATGGCCTGAAAACGGAACATGAAAGGCGTGTAAAAAACTGCCTAAGCCAACTTCAACCAGTGATTGAAGTGTGGCGTAGTAACTAATTAGGCCTTGCATACCAGAACAGCGCCAATCCAAGCCAATGAAATACCAGCGATACGCATTCCAGATACAGGAAGACCTTCAACTTGATAGTCCCAAAGTAGACTTGCAAGTAATTGAGCAGAAATAATTAAAATAAAAGTATGAACAGCACCCCAACGCATGATGGCCATTGGTCCGCCGAAAACTAAAACGCACCCAAGCGCTCCTGGAACTAAGTACCACCAAGAAAATGTTTTTAAATCGACATTAGGCTTCATGTTGGCTGCGAATAAATCACCACGCCCTAAGCTTACAAAATAAAACACGGCAGCGATCACTGCAAATACAAGTGCGTTTAATAAAACCGCTGATGAGATGCCCCATTGAGCTGAGATTTTTTTATTAAGCCCTGCTTGTAAAACAACGACTACGCCTAAGATTGCTGGAAGAAAACTAACCCATGAATTCATAGCAAAAGCGTAACACTGTTGTGTGTTATAAACCAAATTAAATTTTGCATTTCGTGGTAATTCACCCCGCGATTTTTGGCTGATTGCTTGCACTTCTATGTTGGGTTATGCAGCAAAACAAATAGTCATAACAAATAATTCAAAAAGGAGACTCGAATGACAAAAATAATTTTATCACTGTTAACACTCATATACTTTTCTATTGCTTACATTCCGCAGGCCAACGCCGATGACATGGCAACTGCCGCTGAAGCGCCGTCAACAGCGATGCCTACGCTTTCTGACGGAGAAAGTGCAAAGGTCATGGTAACTTTAAATGAAGGTGAAATTGATCTCGGTCAATTAGCAAAACGTAAAGCTAGCAATAAGCAGGTTAAAGACTTTGCGAAAATGATGGTTGATCAACACAAGCAAAATGAAAAAGACACAAAGAGTGTCGCCAGCAAACAAGATCTCAATTTTAAAAAAACTGATATGAGCAAATCCCTTGAAGCGCAAGCCGAAGACATGGAAAAAACATTGAAAAAAACAGCTAAAGAGGATTTCGATCGTACCTATATGGATACGCAAGTGGATATGCACCAAAAAGCTTTAGACACAGTGAATACTTTAATTTCAAGCGCGCAAAATGCAGCCTACAAGGCGCATCTTGAAAAAACACGTGATGCAATCACAGTGCATTTAGCTCATGCAAAAGAAGTTCAATCTTTAGTTAAATAGGAGGAGTTATGATTCGACTAAGACGTGAAATTAAAATTCTTACGTTATTTTTAACAATAACCTATACAGTATGGGCTGACGCCCAACAAGCGCAACCCTATGGTGTAGGAACTGGTGCGGGATCAGTAAGTGCAACCCGCTCTACGACCAACACAATGCCAGAAGATGCAAAAAATCCTACAAATGGAACAAATGGAAATTCGACACTTCAACAAACAGCTCCAGATCAGATCACAACGGTAAATCCAATGGATCCTATTAATGATCCTCGAAGATCTACCGATTCTGAGATGTTAAACCAGCGTCGTCAGCGTCGAGCGACGCGAGCGACATCAGCCACAACAGAGCCGTTTGAGCCCATAGAGCAGAACCAGACCACGCCAAGTTTCTAAAATTAGAGTAATTTTGAAGCGACAAAAGATTAATGATTGATCTTTTGTCGCAATCTTGTTTTATATCGACCCTATGGATTCAGAACAAAGACTAGTTGATTTAGAAACTAAAATTGCCTTTCAAGATCAAATTATTGAAGACTTGAACACAGTTGTTATTGGCCAACAAAAGCAAATCGATCAGCTTGAAGAATCATTCGCGCTTTTTAAAGCCCAAGCTCACGCCGTACAAAGCGGCGATAATGAAATTCGCCCGCACGAAAAACCACCACATTACTAGATTATATTTTTTAATTGAGCTTTTTGATATTCAGCAAAGCCTTCGCTGAACAAAGTACGAATCAACGGGTCTTGTAAGATATCAACGTCTTCATTTTCACAAATCACGCGCAAATACATCGAAGTTAAAGACTCTCCATTTTCAAGAGCGGCTAAGAGTTTAAACTCAGAAACTTCAGTGATCCAATCAATCGATTTCGGAGCATCACTTAGTAAAATAATATTTTCTTCTTTAAGCTGGTAATAGTGATTTTGCTGCGAACCCGTGTGATCAAATAACGATAATTGCCAATATCTAGTTTTAATAAAATAGGGGTCTTCTGAAGGCCCCAACGATTCAAATTTATTAAGAATTAAATTTTCGCAAAACTTACGCACTCGATTTTTTTCTAATTCAGTCAATGCAGAAAAATGCTTAGAAATTTCACCAGTCGCTTGCGGAATAACAGACAGATTATATTTGTAATCAACGTTTTGGTCGCTCAGAGGGGTAATCCATTCCAGCGGTCCATCTTCAGTTACAACATTTTCATTCAAGGAAATCGTTTTTCCAGGGTTTAAGCGCACGATGTGTGTTTCTGGTAAGACGACTTTAACTTCGCGATTAAACTGTTCATAGCTGATCGGAAAAAACGCTTCGTTATACCAAGACCAATCCTCCATACGAAACTGACATGAACTCGGAATAAGATTCTTAGGCTTTAATTTTGCTAATTGTTCTAACCACTCATCAGGTAATGTCTGTGGTTCTGTTTTGAAACGCTTTGGTGATAAGACTTCAACTTCACGCATAGTTTGAAACGGCCACATGATTAAATCCCAAGGCGGCTGTTTTAGAAGTAAATCGAATGTTTCATCATCAATCCATGAATCAACAACATTTAAAATATTTAAACCTTGAGATTTAATTTGAAACAACGAATCAACATCTGCATCTAAAGCTTTACGTGCAATAACTTCTAAATCTGCCAATTTGATAGCTTCGTTTAATTTAAGCGAATGCACGTGCTTAAAGCCAAGTTTTCGAATTAAAGAAAACATTTCATCATGAACACAGAACATATAAATTGGCACATCGCGATTTATTAACTTTAAACTGTCAAAAGAGCAGTGATCGTCGTGGTGATGTGAAATAAAAATGGCAGTAGGCTTAAGCTGTTTGATTTTTTCAATATCAAATTCAACAGACGGGTAGGCGTGGCAGTTGCGGCTAAATGGATTTTCAAAAATAGGGTCGAATAAGATTTGCGCCTGCGGAGTTTCAAACAAGTACCCCGCATGTAAAATTCGCGAAATCTTAAGCATTTAATTTATCTGCGTCTAACAAGGCCAACGGCTTCAAAAACTTTTTTAGTCGTTTCTTCAGCGCGCACTGAAGCGCGCTCAGCACCAGAAATTAATAACTGATCTAAGTGATCACGATTTTTCATTAGATCATCGTACTTAGCGCGAACCGGAGCCAAGGTTTGCATAACAACTTCAGCTAGATCTACTTTTAAATGACCATACATTTTACCGACGTAATCATTTTCTAATTGTTCAATCGATTTACCACTTAATACAGAATAAATAGTCAGTAAGTTTGAAACGCCAGCTTTGTTTTCAACATCATATTTGATCACAGTGTCAGAATCTGTTGCTGCAGATTTGATTTTCTTTTCAATTGTTTTTGCGTCATCAATGATAGATACAAAGTTTTTTACATTTTCATCAGACTTCGACATTTTTTTAGTCGGGTCTTGTAATGACATAATGCGAGCGCCAGTTTTTCCAATCATGGGTGCAGGCATTTTAAAAATACCTTTACCGTAACGGTTTTCAAAATAAGTCACTAGATCACGACATAATTCGATATGTTGTTTTTGATCATCGCCAACAGGAACAAAATCAGGATTATATAATAAAATATCAGCGGCCATTAAAACAGGGTAAGTAAATAACCCCGCATTAATGTTTGACGTATGTTTCTCAGCTTTTTCTTTAAACTGAGTCATACGGTTTAAATTTCCCATCGGAGTTAAACACGTTAAAATCCATGAAAGTTCTGTGTGCTGTGGAACTTGCGATTGCGCAAAAATAATATTTTTTTGTGGGTCTAATCCTAAAGCTACGTACTGTGCTAAAAAGCTGTAAGTGCGTTCGCGTAAAACTTTGGGGTCTTGTTGCACTGTCAACGCATGTAAATCAGCTAAAAAATAAAGACAGTCGTATTCGTCTTGTAATTTGGCCCATGTGTTAATAGCTCCGATATAATTACCAAGAGTTAGATCGCCTGTGACTGTGCTTCCGCTTAAGATTGTCTTTTTTGCCATAACAAATAATGTAGTCGTGAATTTAAGATTTCACAACTAGCGAGAGTTGATTTTTTAAGCAAAAACTAAAAATTTAAGGAGTTTTTTGCGTACTGGGGTGAGAGAGAATCTCTTTTACAACGCTATCTACAGTGGCTTCGCCAGACATCGTGGTTTTACGAGATACGCTAACAGTGATTCTATTGTCGGGGCAAAAGCGAAAACAGGATTGTGTTCTGATTTTCCAAGTCACATCAGGGCGCTGCGCTTCAAGTTGGGCACGAACTTCAGAAACAAAATTATCAAAGCGGCCAGGGCCAGGTGTGCCAGCAGAGACAGAAGGCACATGTTTGACCATGCAGCTTGAGCAAATTGCGATCTCAATATTTTTGGCTTCACTAGGTGTTTCTGACATAGATTTAATTATAACGAGCAGTCATAAATCTGGTCAACACGACATGGGTCGGGCATTATGTTAAGAATGAATAATATTAAAATTTTACACCCTATCGAAGCGTTAGGTGTAGAGCATGCTATCGCCGGAGAAATCCGTGTCGAGACTTTAAGCGACAGATTAAAACCCAAAGTCGATTTTCCGCATCGTCATGATTTCTATCAATTGACGTTTGTGACAAAAGGCAAAGGCTGGCACGAGATTGATTTTGCAAAGCACAAAATTAACGGCCGTCAGATTTTTTTCATGAAGCCCGGCCAAGTGCATTCTTGGGTATTTGCTCGCGGCGCAGATGGTTTTGTGATTGAATTCACCCGAGAATCTTTACCATCATTGTCTTCTAAGTCGTTATTTTTATTAAAACAAATGGCGATGGTCAGTGATGCATTAAGTTTTAAAAAAGAATCACAATGGAAAGATTTTCAAATCATCTGCGAGCTGATGATTAAAGAATATTCTTTGAGATCTACACAATATGAAGTTTGTCTTGAGGGTTTGCTGCAGAATTTATTAGTTCAATTGATTCGTGTTTCTGATAAGGTCGCGCAACATAATACTTCTTCTTCGATTATTGATAAATTTCAAAAGTTGGTCGACGAGAATTTCAAGACGCAGCACTTAGTAGGATTCTACGCCAAGAAAATGAATATGACTCCGAAAGCATTAACGATGCAAGTCAGTCGTGCTTTAAAAAAAGCGCCTAAGACTGTGATTCAAGACAGGTTTATCTTAGAAGCGAAAAGATTATTATCGTATTCAGATATGAGTGTTGCTGAAGTCGGGTATGAACTTGGGTTTGAAGATGCTAATTACTTTACCCGATTTTTCACGAAGGCTGCGAAAGTATCGCCATCAAACTTTCGCGATAAAGTTAAATCATTAAAGTAAAATTAATTAGTTAAGATGTTTTCCGAATCCAGTTTCTTTGACTTCAGAGCCTTTAGCGTGAGCTTTTTCGGCATCGAGTGCGACCTTGCCTGTAACGCCAACCCATTCAGGTAAGAAGACTAAAAGAATCACATAAACCAAAGAAGCTGCAAAAAATACAGCTATGCCACCAGTAAAAACAGTAAATACAGTGTCGCTCATAAAACCCTCCGTGTGGATGCTTTTAGTATAGCCGTATGGCAAGCGGGGTTATAGGTACGGACCGGAGTTTGAATAGCACAAAAGTAACACGTTCAACACTTTAAGTTATACTTCACCACGCAAGGCGTGGGCTGGCCAATACTTCGCAGGATCTTCTTCATCATGAAAGTACTCAACAGCAACACCGTTTTGGGTCACTTTGCCAGACTGATTAATTTTATTTGAATCAGGGTAGTGGCAAACATCTGTGTCGCTATTATTTGAAACACATAAAATCTTAAAAGGAAGATCTGTGTGGTTATACATATTGTGCGCTGACGTACTGCCGACTTCATAAAAAATAATATCGCCAGGGCCGACTTTGCGAAACTCGTTATTTTTTCGAACGATGGCTTCGCCTTCAAGAACTAAAAACAGTTCTTCTTCTTTTTCGTGGTAATGATACGGGCAAGAAAAATTCTTGGGGTCTAAAGTTTCTACGTGAAAACCTAAATTTTTTGCTCCAAATTTTTCAGCTAATTCTAAGACGCCGCCTTTGTAATTTTGGCGACCAGCGGGTTTAAGTGATTCTTTAAGAATATTTAAAATATGCATAGATTTAGTTTAAGGCTGATAAAGGCGTTTGCGCAAGAGCGACTTTCTAATCATAATAATGAAATGACTCAACTTAGATTTGAATCCACAGTTAATGCTTCGATAGATCAAGTCTGGCAAAGTATTACGTCATTACAGGGCTTAACATCCGAGATGATGCCCTTGATGCGTTTAACTGCGCCTAAGGGTTTTAAAAATCTTTCAGATATTTATCCAAGACAAAAAGATATCAAGAGCTATGTTTTATTGTTTGGAGTTTTTCCGATCGATACCACAGATCTTCATCTAAAAAGTTTAACTGTGCATAAAGGCTTTATTGAAGAATCAAATATGGCTTCAATGAACTACTGGCGTCATGAACGAAAACTTACTCAGCTGAGTGCATCACAAGTTTCGATCGTCGACGAGCTTACGTTTGAGCCGCGCAGGTTCACAAAAATTTCAGTTTACATCATTAAGAAATTCTTCGAACATCGTCATAAGAATTTAAAAAAATTATTTGAGGAGTCTGCTCATGATCAATAAAGAATTGCTCTACGGAATATTTGATTCAGTCAAATCAGAAACAACAGTAAATAACGGACCTGTCACTGAAAGTGCAGCTGTAGGCATGGTTACTTTTAGACGAGACGGTCAAATCTCAACGGTGAGTGGAACTCCACAGGGAGTTATGGCTTACACCGGCAAGTTCGATCTTAAAGATGACCAGTTAATTGTTCAGCTCACTTCTTGTGTTGTTAAAGAATGGGTCGGAACTTCAATTTCTAGAAAAATATTATCATTAGATAATGAAACGATGGTTCTTGAGGTAACAAGCCCTGACGGATCAATTTGCTCAAAATTAACATGGAAAAGAGCTGTTAAACTCTAATCTTTGTGTTTACTCAGCAGCAGTTTCCGCACCAGCCACTGCCGGAAAGTAAGTGCGCTTCTCACCGATCTTGTGACCTGCAGCTATACCAGTACCAAGTTCTGAAGCGACCATCACACTCTCAGGTAAGTTTAATGTTTTACGAACTTCGTTCATTGTCTCAGGCGCAAATGGCGCAAGCATGATCATTAAATTTTTTAAAACATAAAAACATGTGAACAAAGCATCTTTACGATCAGCTTCAACACCACGATCATCGTGCGGTTTAAATTGTGTGAATAAAGAATTAATTTGGCGCGCGTAGTTTTCAATTTGGCCAAGTAAAGTCGAATAATCACCTTTTTGCATTGAGCGTAAGTACATTTGCACAAGCTTCATCGTTTCAGCTTCAGCTTTGCCGATAAGCTTACCCTCAGGAACAACTCCGCCGAATTTGCCATTACAGGCTGAAACTGGTTTTTCTAAGGCAGCGTTTAACGGGCCCGCTAAAAATTTATTACGTTCTGCAAAGTGAGCAAAATCAAAATTCGAAGCTTTCACAGGTAATGATAACATCGCTAGGTAATATCGAACTTGTTCAGATGAATAACCCATCTCTAACAGTTGATCGCCAGAATAGAAATTGCCAGTTGATTTACTCATCTTTTCGCCATTCACCATTAAGTGAAATACGCTTAAGATCTCGGTCATTTGTAAATCACCTTTGGCAGGAGCGACTTGTGTGTTGCCTTGTTGGCCTAACCACATAGAGCCTTGCATGATCACATAAAAGAAAACGTTATCTTGTCCTAAGAACTGCACAACAGTGGCTTCAGGATCACACCAGAAATCTTTGTATGATTCAGGATCACGACCAGATTGTTTTAAGGCCACTTGTGAAAACACAATCGGTGCGATCAAGGAATCAGGCCACACGTAAAGTGTTTTGCCTTTCATTTCAGAATCTAATTCTGGTGGTACAGGAATTCCGTTTGATACGTCACGCGTAATTGGGCGGTGGCCCCAATGATCTGTGATCGTTGATGGAATTCCAGAAGCTTCAAGAGTTGATTGCGCAGTTGCAAGATCAGCCTTGTTATCAAATAAACATTCAACTTTTTTACCCGGCACGTAACGAGATTTGTGTTTTGGTAAAGTGTCTTTAATTTCTTTGTATTTTGGTTCGTGCGTATTTTCAAAACGACAGCCGATTAAAACCGTATTTGTCACTTCTTGAACAACACCTGTGCGCCAAGCTTTTTGTTTGGTATCAATCCAAGCCTTTAACGGATCAGCGACTTTCCACATGTTCAGCCACCAGTGAGCGGTGTCTTTTAATTCTGGTGTTGCATCAGTTAACTGACTGCGTGGATCTTTTAATTCACTCGGATTAAACTTAGCTCCGCATGCATCACATTCATCAGAGTAGGCTTCAGTGCTTTGACAATTCGGGCAAGTGCCGCGAACAAAACGATCTTGTAAAAAGCGATTCGCTTTTGGATCAAACCATTGTTTAGTAATTCGTTTTTCTAACATATCGTTTTTAAATAAACGACGCATGAAATCTTGCGAGTACTTTTCATGAAGCGGGTAAGTCTCAGGACGTGAAGTTCCTGTGAACACATCTGTTTGAATTGAATAATTTTTTAAAGTTAATTTTTGTTGATCATGAATGGTATCAATAAATTCACGAATCGTTTTACCAGCTTTGTTTGCCGCAACCTCAGAAGTTGAACCATGATCATCATTGCCGTTCACGAATAAAACATTCTCAGCGCCAATAAGCATTCGCATCCAACGGGCGTAAATATCAGCAGGTACATGGGCTCCGGCTAAGTGACCTAAATGTAAGGGGCCATTGGCGTAAGGCATACCTGCAGTCACAACCACTTTTTTTGGTTTTTTAAACTGAGCTAAAACCGATTTTACATCAGTCGGTTGAACGAATTGTGGTTTTTGATCTTGTGACATAATTAAACCTCTAAGCTGTTTAATTTAGCTAATAAACTGGCTTTGGTGAACACTATTGCGTTGCGGTAAATGAATAAAAGTCGGGCGACTTACAGATTAGCATTATCTGAGGCATTCAGACGTAGAATTTGACGGCTTTCAAGCCTCATGCAAGGATCAAATCATGGATACAGAAAAACAAAACGAAGTTCTACCACCCATCGAGATTCCTCGTGATAAGCTCTCTGATGAAATTATTGATGCGCTGATTGAAGAATTCGTTTTGCGTGAAGGCACTGATTACGGCGCTCAAGAGATCAGTCTTGATAAGAAAAAAGAACAAGTGCGTAAGCAACTTGATCGCGAAGATATCCGTATTGTTTTTGATTTTCAAACAGCGACACCTACTTTGGTGACTCAGCAAGAATTCAAAAGAATTTTTCCAGTATCTAATTTACGTTAATATTTTTTTTAATTCAGATTTATCTTCATCATTTAAAACTAACCACTCGGGCGGAAGTTCGCGCATGATCGCGCCCCAAGCCACGCGCACCATTTCTTTAGCGCGTGGTTTTTGGTGTAAATCTAACATCAGTCGTAAATTGCGAAGCACAATCGTTTTTCGGGGTTTGTAAAACCCATTATCGTCTTTACCAGCGTTGTCAATTTCGTCTGAAGCTTCAACTTTGTTTATTAAATTTAAAAAATACTTTTCTAAGCTCATAAGGCATTAACTCTACAAGTTTAATGCCTTATGAATCGGGGCAAGAAACCCGACTAGATGCAACGTCTGCCCGGAACACAGCCTGTATTAGGTTTTGCCGGAGGATTAAATTCAACAGTTTGTTGTAAATGGCCATCGACTGTTGAATAAACACGTAAACTATTTAATTTATATGTTCCAAAAGCTTGGCTGGCGTTCACTGTGTGAAACTGACCAACGCCAGTAATCGTATTGTAGTGCAAAGCTAAATGGCCCTTGTAAGCTATGGCTTGTTCAGTGCTGTTTAACTGAATTGATTCTTTAAGTTCTCTATTTGTCATGTAGAGATTTAAAACTTGAGCTTGGCCTTCTTCAGAGAAAACTATGCAAGCCTTGCCTGGGTCGTCGCTTGAAGGTTGCATATATAAAGAATAACAAACTTCAGCCTGTGCATGGGCTATAACAGAAATTAAAAGTAAAAAAGTAGTCGTTAATAAGGTTTTCATAAAGTCTCCTAGACTGTGTTTCAAAGACATATACGCACAATTTAATTGCTTTAAAAGAAACAATAAAGTACAAATTGTTTCGATTATGGAAATATTTGAATTAAAGTACTTTTTAGCCGCAGCCAATAACGAAAACATCCACAAGGGCAGTTTAGACGTAAATGTCTCTCCGGCCTCGGTCAGTAAAGCGATCTCGCGCTTAGAAGCTGAATTAGGCGTAAATCTTTTTTATAACGAAGGCCGTAACATTAAATTGACGTCGCAGGGTCAGGCTTTAAAACTGCGCGCCCATTCAATTCTGCAATTAGAAGAAGACACTCGTTATTTGATTAGCGGTGATAAAGAAAAAATAAATATCCATTTTGGGGCTGACGAGATTTTACAATCGTTTATCGGTGTTGAAGTTACAGCAAAAATGCGCAAGCTTTTTTCAAAAGCGGCATTGCATCTTTCCATCGGTGATGACAAATCAAATCTTAAAAAATTAACTGACGGCGAAATTCATTTAGCGTTAATTTCGACAGATGTTCCGAAAGATTTAAAAGCAAAAACAATCAATAAAGTGATTTTTAAAACTTGGGCTGCAAAAAATCACCCGATCTTTAACGGTCATAAGAAAAATCACGTTTTTGATATTCAAGAAGTTTTAAAACACGGGTTTGTGGTTCCAAGCGAAGCACTCTTAGGTAAAATCACCGAGCACGGATCACTTGACGGGTGGCGCGAAGATAAATTTCCAAGAATTCACGCCTACCAGGTTCAAAGTTTGAAAGTGATGGAAAACTACGTGCGCTCTGGGCGCGCGTTCGCGTATCTACCAGATTATTATTTCGCTGATGAGGATTTAGTTCCGCTTCAGATCACGGGCTGTAGTTTTAATTGCCAGCAATCAATTAAGCTCGTTTGTAAAAACCCTGAAGCGTTAGGGTGGTTGTCAAAAGTTTGGGATTTGTTTTAAATCTACCCTTTGCAGGAAATCGCCACTTTGATTTCTTCCGCGGCTTCGTTTTTACCAAAATCGATTGTTAAACAATCCATTTTACCATGGCGCGGGCCAGAAGAAGTCGACAAATGAGTTTTGCCATTCTCGATAATCATTAAATGAAGTGATCCATCTGTTTTTTCTTGATTGGCAAAATAAGAAATACCTTCAAGGTTAGTAATGCCATATTGAGTGAATGTGCCTTTGTCAGAACTTGGCATTGTAAAATCGCGAACATGCTCGGCTTGCATAAGGGATACGACGCAAGTTAAAGGTTTTGCAAAAGCTGCGCTAGATAAGGCTAATAGGGTAATTACGATAAGTGATTTCATAGGACTCCTTGAATATCAAAACGATATGTTTAAAAGTTATATGCAATCAAGTTATATCCAGTTTTTACGAAAGTTTTTTCGATCAACAGGCCAAATTTTCCACGCTATTGTGATTTCTAGAGATAACATTAAGTTTTGAACGATCATTTCGATATCATCTAAAGTCCACAGGTCATCTTTGTGAACAGATTTAGAATTTTTAAGCGCAAGTTGAGTCACTAAAGAATAAACCATTCCGCTCATTGGAGGAATCAGACAGCCAAAAGTTGATAACACACCTTGAAGTCTCGAAAGCACGGCCTTGCCGCCAACTGAATGATTAAGTACAAACACCGCACACGGTTTACCTATAAAAGCTTTTGTGCCTTCAAGATCAGTGGCATCTTCTAAAAATTTTTGCAGAGGGCTTCCCCAAGAATCCCAGTAGGTGCCGGTGACAAAAACAAATCCATCTGCATCCTTGATATTTTTCACTAAAGAATTTTGTTTTTTTGATTCAGCAAGATGAACAACTTTAATTGCGACTGATTTTGAAAAAGTCTGTTGAATAATTTGAATCAGCTTGTTGCAGTTACCCTTAGATCCGTTGGGGCTGCCGTTTAAAATCAGAATTGTTTTCATCTCTTCATCGTCTATTTCTTTTCTAAGTCGTTCAAGCTTTTGAGTGCGTAACATAACACTTAGTAGTCTTAATTTTAATGCGCAAGTATTTGGCATGCGGGGCAAATATGTATACTGAGTTGCGCATTGTCATATTCTGACAATATATATTTTGCGCAGTTTGACAGAAGGCGACAGAATATTTGGAATGAATCAAGAAACGCAGAATAAAATTTTGTACAAAGCTCTTTTGTCTCGTGCTGTTGAAGAAAAATTATTAAACCTTTTTAACGAAGGTTTGCTCTCTGGAACAGTTCACACCTGTATCGGCCAAGAATTATCAGGTGCTGTCATTAGCGAGTTCTTAATTAAGAACGATACTATTTTTTCAAATCACCGTTGTCATGGTCATTTTTTATCAATCACTGATGATGTAAACGGTTTAATCGCCGAACTTATGGGTAAATCCAGCGGCGTGTGCGGCGGCCGTGGCGGAAGTCAGCATCTTTACAAAGATGGTTTTTTCTCAAGCGGAATCCAAGGCGGATTTTTACCAGTATCTGCAGGTTTAGCATTAGGTCATAAATTCAATCAATCAAAAAATATCGCCGTGGCCTTCATCGGAGATGGTACATTAGGTGAAGGCGCTATTTACGAAGCGTTCAATGTGGCTTCTAAATGGAACTTGCCATTGCTTGTTGTTTTAGAAGACAACGGTTTTTCTCAATCAACAGCGCAAGAAGAAACATTAGCAGGATCAATCACGGCTCGTGCTGCTGCTTTTGATATGATGAGCGAAAACGTAGACACTTGGGATTGGCAAACGTTTCACGAAAAGAGCGGAAAATTTATTGCAAAAGTTCGTGAAGAAAGTCGCCCCGGTTTATTAGTTGTAAAAACTTTCAGATTAAAAGCCCATTCAAAAGGGGATGACAATCGCCCAGCTGAATTTGTAAAAAAATATTTTGATATCGATCCGTTAAATCTTTGGATCAAGGCCAATGAAGCCGAACACACTAAGAAAATGCAAGACATCGATCAGCGTGTAAATAAAGCTGTAGAACTTGCCAAAGCTTCTCCGGTGGGAGAAGTTCTGCATAAAAAACCAAAAAGCAAAGAAGTTTTTACGTGGAAGAAAAACGAATTATCAAATCGTCGCACCGTAAAAGCTATTAATGATCACTTCACTGATTTATTTAAAAACGATAAAAAAGTGATCTTTATTGGCGAAGATATTCGTTCGCCTTACGGCGGTGCTTTTAAAATCACGCAAGGTTTATCAGACATCGATACAAATCGTGTATTCAACACTCCTATTTCAGAATCTTGTATTGTGGGTATGGGCACAGGCCTTGGCATGTTAGGTTATAAGCCAATGGTTGAAATCATGTTTGGTGATTTTTTAGGTTTAGCGTTTGATCAGGTTTTTAATCACGCTTCAAAATTTAACGATATGTACAACGATCAAGTGAATGTGAACTTAGTGATCAGAACTCCAATGGGTGGTCGTCGTGGTTACGGCCCGACACACAGTCAATCGTTAGAAAAACATTTCTTAGGAATGCCTGGTCTTCAAGTTGTAGCCTTAAATTCTTTTATCGAACCATCTGATGTGTATAAAAATTTAACCACCGAAAATGCCGGCCCAAGTTTAGTGATCGAAAATAAAGTGATGTACGCAAAACCATTAACTTTACCTAAAGTCGAAGGTTTTGAATATTTAAAATCTGATGAAAAGTTTCCGGCATTTTTAATGAAGCCTTTAAGTCAAAAAGTTCATTGCACTTTAATCGGGTACGGCGGCATGACTGAAATCATGGTGTTGGCAGCGATTGAGCTTTTCGAAAAATACGACATCATTGTGCAAGTTTTAGCTCCGACGGATATTTCTGGTTTTGAAGCGATTCATTACAAAGATATTTTATTAAATTCAGAATACATTCTAACAGTCGAAGAAGGCGTTGGTTATTCGGGATTCTCATCTGAAGTCTTAGCCAGCATTCAAGAAACATTGGGTTCGGCATTCGCAGGTGTAAAACGTTTGTACCCAGAGTATTCAAGTATTCCGGCCAGCGGTGCGCTAGAAAATAAAATGTTACCTGATGTGCAACATATCGTAGATAAATGTGAAGGATTGGTTCGTCATGGAAAGTAAAGTTCCTAATATTAATACCAATGACCGTCAGGTCGAAGTTGTTAAATGGCTTATTGAAAATGGTGGCCATGTTGAAGCAGGTGCTGAATTAGTTGAATTAGGCACAGCAAAAGCTGTCGTTTCAATTCAAGCTGAACACACAGGTTTTATCAGCCAAAAAGGTGTCGTCGGAGAATACTTACCCGTAGGCCAGACATTAGTTAGTTATCACAAAACACAAGCTGAAGCGTTAGCACAAATAAGTGCGGCAGCACCAGCTGTTGAAACTAGCACAACAGCTTCAGTCAAATCAGAAGGCAAATTTGGATTTTTAAAATTTTCAGCAGACGCTGAAAAATACATTTCAGAAAATAAAATTGATAAGTCTTTATTTCAAGGCATGGGTTTAGTGACAACAGATATGGTTCAAGAAACTTTAAATCCGCAATTAAAATCTAAAAAATCCGACAATTGCAAACCAGGTGCTGCACCTAAAAAAACAGCGATGGCCCCAAACTTCAGAAGTACAAATGTCAGCGGTTTAAAAAAAGCCGAGATCGACGCTTTAACTACGGGAACTGAAGGGCAAATCAATTGCACTTTAAATTTCACATTCTTATCACACGCTTTACGCCAGAGAGTTAAACGCGAAAACCTATTCGACGGAATCATTTTACCAATTATTCTTTTTGAACTGGGAAAGTTATTACCAGAGCACCCTTTGTTTACTTCATTTTTTGAAGATAACAAAATCTATCACTATGACAAAGTTAACTTAGGCTTAGCGATGGATATGGGTAAAGGCTTAAAAGTTGTCAACTTAGCAGGGGCTGATCAACTTTTACCACAAGATATTTATTCAAAAGTTGTCGATTTCTCGATGCGATATTTAGAAAACACATTAGAGATGGATCACCTGATGGGATCTACAATCACGGTCACTGATTTATCAACTTACGGTGTTGAAACTTTCACGCCATTAATCAATGGCAAACAGTCGGTGATTATCGGCATCGGTGCTACGGGTAAAGCCCCAGGCGCGCCTATGACTTTCTCAGTCACATTTGATCACCGAGTATTATCAGGCCGTGATATCGGTGTGTTTATGACAACTTTGATCGAACGGTTATACAGTTACGGAAAAGTCGATTTAATTCCGCAAGAAAGCTTTCTCGCTCTTGAAAAAAGCTGTTCAAGATGTGGTATTGATAATGAATCATACCAAGAGCAGTTTAAACGTTTTGCTGCGATGCAAGTTATAATGAACGCTTCGGGTGAATTAAATCTATTGTGTCACACCTGTGCGCAAGGATTTTAATGGATAAGTTAATTGCCTTAGTTGCTAAAATTTCAAATCGTTCGGCTTCAAAGCTCAGTGAAAAAACAACTCTTCGCGAATTGGGTTTAAGCGCATCACTTGGTCTTGCGATTTTAGAAAAACGAATTAAAGAACTTTATGGCAAAGATATTCCAGGTCTAAGATGGGATTTAAGTTTAGCCGATGTTTATCAAATCGCACACGGCACACAAGCTCCGCTGCGTGTTGAAGTAAAACCGTCAATGCAAACTTCAGAAGTTAAATCGCAACCTCGATCTACATCAGCAGCCTCTGACTGGGATATCGGCATTGATCTAGAAGAAATTAAAAATATGCCAAGCCTTGATAAAGTAAGATCTGATTTGTTTTACAAAGAAACATTCACAGATTTAGAACTGACGGGCGCATTACTAAAACCGAATCCGTTAGCAAGCCTTTGCGGAATATTTTGCGCTAAAGAAGCATTAAGAAAATCACACGATGATTTTTCGACGATTCCGTTTAGCCAATTAGAAATTGATCATCACACAAACGGTAAACCTTTTATTAGAGTGTTAGGTCTTGAGCATTTAAATAGCCGACCAATCAAGGTCAGTATCACGCACACCGATGCCTATGCGTCTGCCGTTGTGATGGTAGGGCAATAACAATGTCATTCGTTAATTTAGCTTTTAAAATCCGCCATGTCTTAACAACTAAAAAAAGTCTTTTCTCGTTATTAAATTTTTCTGGTTCAGGCAAAGTAGGAACAAAGTTAAATCCCAATGACCAAATCGTTGTCGTGGGTATTGGTGTCGCAGCTTTTACGGTTGTTAACAGCTTGAAATCTTTAGGTTTTAAAAATGTCAAAGTCGTTGCTCGTGATAAATTCTACGGTGGCAAATGTGTAAATTTTGGCTGTATGCCAATTGAATATTTATTTCAGTTAGATCAACAAGACCCCCAGCGTTTGCAAAAAACTTTAGATTTCACTTCAGGTTTACGTAAATCAGTTGAACAGCAGTTCGCAAGCGCAGGTTATGATATCACTTTTGATGAAGCTATCGAAGTTCGTGATCAGAAATTAATTTTAAAAAGTGGCCAACGCTTAGCCTTTGATAAATTAATTTTAACAACCGGAATGACAGCACAACATCAGGGGCCATCGATAGCTCCAGAAAAAATCTGGGGTTTAAAGCCAGGTCGCGTTTGTATCTGGGCCAGTGATGAACCAAATGCATTGGCGGTGGCAGAATTAGCAAAAAGATTAGGTCACGAAGTTTACATCGTTACAGAGAAAAGTTTTTCTTTAAACCATTTACCCTCTTTTAAATTTTACAAACAAAGTATTCTTAATCAAGGTATCGCGTGTTTTGAAAAGGCTTATAACCTAAGACAAAATGATCAATCAATGTCATTTGGGCATCAAGGTAAAGGTGTTGAGCGCGAATTTGATTATTTGATTAATTTAGATTCAAGTGTTTCTGAAATTCTAAAAGTCGATGGCAAAGCCAAAGGCGTTTTAGATTTAAACTTAAATTATTTAAATTTAACAGATCACCAAAACATTTATTTTGCAGGCGATAAAGCGGGTGGCTTAAGTGCCACTGAAGCTGAATTTCAAGCCACACAGCTTGTAGAATCTATGTTAACAGGCAAAGAAATAGATCAACGCGCTTTAAGCCAGTTGCCGTTAAGATTTCACGGCCAAAGCTCATGGGCTTCGGCTGGCGGGTACAATTCATTATTTAATAGGGATTGGAAAGAGCTCAGTTTTAATAATTTAGGTTGGACAGCCGTACACTCACAACCGGGTTCATTGTGGTATAAATTTAATCGTGAAACGGCAAAGATTGAAGCTTTACAGATTTGTCATCACCAAGCTTCTGAATTAATTGGTATTGCGTCTGTATTAATGGAATTACCAGTGACTGATAATCGTTGGATTAATTTCTCAGTACATCCTTCGTCGACAGAAATATTTTCTCATTTAGCCAGAATGCTAAGATTAGAAGTCTTACGTCCTGAGCCCGTTATTGTCGAAGAAAAAAACTTTTCATACGTTTGGCCCACGCTGCCTAAAATTGAAAGTTATTTGCTAGAGCATAACTTCGTTGATCGTTTAAATTTAAATAAAATTTATCTCTCTAAAAATCCACAAGAGTATTTAGGCGTGTTGTACGCTGCTTGTAAGTTATCAAAAGTTAAAAAAATCGACTCATCGGTAAGAATCGATCAGCAAGGTGTTCCGCATTTCGCAGGTGATATCACTTGGAGATTTCAAAAATCTCCAATGAGTTTAGATTTGCAAGTTGATCAAACGCAAGTAAGACTAGATAGCCAAATCTAGTTAGTGAATCGTTTCACAATTAAAATTTGAACTGTTATTTCGACATGATTCTAAAGCATCAATTTGCTGGCTGTTAGATTTCATCGCCTTTTCATAATAATCTTCTAAAGGCGAAGTCATATCATCAGCATAAAGGTCACCAGAAGCTATAAAAGGCATATCAAACATATCTAAAATTAAGTCTTGTAAATAGCGGCTCATGCGACCGTTGCCATCATAAAAACCATGAATACGCACCACAGTTTGCTGGGCAAATAAGGCAAATTCAATCGGAGTAAATACATGGCCATTCCAAATTAAGGGTCTGTGATCGCGAATATTTTGAACCATGTTTTCAACAAGGTTAGCTAATATTTTTAAATGTGTTCTGATGTAAGCCGGGTGACTTGGTTTTAAGTCAGTCTCAGTCGCCATAATAATTTGATTAAAACCAACTCCATCTTTTGAAATCGCAGGTTGCAACCCAAGTTCTAAATACATTTGATTTACGATATCAAGATTGGCTTTGATATCACTTGCATGGTCTTTAATCGGCCAGCTGATTTCTGGAGTGTTCGGATTTTTTAATTTTCCTGGACTATAAACTTGTCCGTATTCGCCAGATTCATCTTGTGTGTAAAATGTTTTATGAATTGATAAAAACATATCTACCGTGAAAGCTTCACCCGAAAGTAAAGCCTGTTTGTATTGTGGAATCGTGTTAATTCCAGCTGTCCAGTTGTTCCAAACTAAGTGGCTGCGCTGAGCAACTGGCACGTCGTAGTCTTCTTTTTTAATCTGAAAGACAACATTCAGTGGGATATTATCTTTACGCGCTTTTTCATAGGCATAGCGGTCAACGTAGCGTAATCCTTGATAGTAATTCAGGGTGTTCATCGGCTTTTTGATAGCCGCTAGATCGCTGGCAATGCGACCCATAGCCTTTGTGTAATCACATTCTTTCTCAAGCTTTTTGTAATAGGCTTTCGCCTCTGTTTTGTTGATCTGCTCATCTAGCTTAATATCTTTGTAAGCACAAACCAACGGGGTAGCCATGGCTTGGGCAGAGGTTAAAACAGCTAAACTCAATGTGACTAAAGCAATGATAGTTTTCATGCTTAACTGCTATGGAAAAACTGTTCCACCACCAAGGCAGTTAAGTAAGCCCACGCAAGCCAAGGTTGATCATACTTTTGACAGTATACGCTTTTTTGTAGCTAGCCTTACTGAGTTAGTTTGATCCCTCTAGTTTTTTAAGTTCAGCCGTAAACTGCATTTCGGTTGGTTTACACTCTGTACGCCATTTATTAAAGAGCACCGCAACTTCACTGGGATTAGAGCTGTTTTGCAGTTGCAAAGAGCATGAACTTACATCAACGGGAGTATTTATATTGCCGTGATCACCCTGTGGCGAGTTCTTCGAACTTCCGCAGCCATACAAAAAGAGAGCGCCTAATACTAATAAAAGAATTTTCATCTTAAATCTCCAGGCAGAAATGGATCAACCGGAATCGGTGGAAACGGCCCAAAATCAATCGGTGGAAAATCATTACATTGTTTCATCAACTTACATCTAATTTCTTCGGGAATATTAATTGTTGGAGTTGAAGGTGTTGGCCATTCAATAGGTTGTTGCGGAAGTGGATGAGGTTTGTAAAAAGCCCCGCGCTTAAGCTGTAATGTCGTATGAACAACATATTTTTTGTTCTGATACCAAAATGTAGCAAAGCCAGTAACTACTAAAGTAGGCTGAAGTTGGCAAAGCTCTAAAGTGCTTGCAGTTTTATTAAGTAAGATATTAATTTTTGACTTATCAAAACTCACATCAAATAAAGGATACAAATCTGAGCGTTCGATACCAGAAAGTTTAACAGAAGTAATTTCAAATTCTGAAAACTTAAAAGTTTCATTCAGCTCTTTGGGAAGCCCTGCTAAATTTTCTGATTGAATATTCCAGCTAGCACTATAAGGGTATTTACTTTCTGTCCATTCTTGAGAAAGAATTAATTTTAAAGCGCCATTGATTTGACTAATTTTAGTTTCTAACTCAGCTACTTCTTTAAGTTGGCCGCCTGGTTTTTTAAAGTTAATATTAGCAAGTTGAACGGCATTTTTTTCTAAATCATCAAGAAGAGTTTTAATCTGTCCATTTGAATTCATCTGCTCGCACTCGTGAGATAATGAAATCTCAGTTTGTTGTTCCATGGCCAGGCGCTGACCACGAATTTCAGCATTAGGAATTTCACCTAATTGAGCACATAATGTACCAATACAAATTAAACTAGAAATCATATTTTCTCCTGCAGCTCTTTAATTTTTCTATCAAGTAATATTTTATGTAAGGCGGCTGTTTCGCGCATGTTTTCTGCGAGTAATTTCACTTCAACTACGGTTAACGAGCTTACGTTTCCCTTTTGAATTAATTTTTGTAAAGTAGGATTGTTTTGTAATATATGAATTCTTTGTTCAATCTCTTTTTCAGTGGCATCTAAATATTGATGTTCGAAATCAGCAATATTTAGCCCTTCAGGCATTTTGTAGGCATGAACAGATTGCTTTAATTCTTCAAGAGCTTCTTTTTTATTTTCTAGCACAATCTTGTTTTCACTTGGTGATAGCGCGATAGATTCTTCATTTGCACTTTCAGCCGAGACAGCGTCTGCATGCTTCGGTTTTTCATTCAGCATATAAGCCGCAGTCAGAGCTAAAATAATAACAGGAGCTAAAAATAATAATTTTTTTGATTTCGACATAAATGCTCCTATTGGTTTGATCCACGAATAATTAAAGTTGCATCAACAGGCTTTGAAACTCCATCAATTGGAAGAGTCTTAGTTTGATTTAAACCATCAACCCAAACCGGGCTTAGATTCATATTTTTTGCATCAAATAGATGGTTCAGTAAAGCCAGCATTCGCTTTTCAGTTTCTTCATTGTCGTATTTACCGCTTTTTTCTAAAATCGCGCCAATGCGAAAACCAAATAGGGCAGCTCTTAAAATGGGGTTCACAGTGAAGTTAATTAAATTTAACGATGTTGATTTAATTTCATTATAGCTAGTTTGAAGTTTAACTTCTGAGTCTCCAGAAATCTTAACCTCTGCCAGCGCATTAAGTTGTATAAGAGCCTTATCATTTAACAAATCACAGGCTAAGGCTTTGCTTTGAACACGCACATAAACTTCGGCACCTGTGTGAATCACTTGAATCGGCTTTAAGGCCGTGTGAAGGCGAATAGCCGCATTAGATAAACTTTGAGAATTGCTAGTGATAATATTCGGTAAGTTTTTAAATGTTTGTGGCAATAATTTAATTTCAGAAGGCAATTGCGTGTAGTTTGGTAAAACATCTAATTGAGCTTCTGTGTTCACCATAGCTAAAATGTCTGGTCTAGTTTGAAGCTGTGTTGCAACGGTTAGATTCGGAGCTAGTGCCACCTTAAAATCAAGCTGAAAACTTTCATTCATCATATCGTTTGCAAGAGTCATCGTGTCTATCGAACTAAAAAGTTCGGCATCAATACCTGTGGGTTTGCCGTATTTATCCCAAACCATATTTTCAAATTCAGCGCATTCTTTTATAATTTCTTTGTCTGAATTAACTAATTGAGCAGTAAAACTATTTTCATAGACTGTCTTCCAAAAAGGACCACGTACCCATTTTAATTCTGCAAAAGAATTTTGTACAAAGAGTGTAATAACAATAATTGAAATTTTTTTCATATTTGCCTCATGTAAAAGAGCCACCTCAGATGAAATGGCTCTTTGCAGTAATTATTTTTTGTTTTTATTGTGTGGAATAAAAGTAGTCACCCAAGGTTTCATGATCACTTTTGATTGAGTCCATGTTTCAGTAGCTTCAAAGTTTTGTGATTGAAGATAACTTGCACTGGCAGAACTTGATCCAAAGATTGCATCAAGGCTGTATAGAATCAATGAGCCCGCAGCACAGTAAGCGTTTCCTGGGCAGGCTTGCATTAATGAACCAGCAACAACAGTTGCTCCACGCTGAGGAGGTGCTCCCGGCGCAACCATTTGACCTTGATTAGGTGATGTAGGCAATGCTAACGAGCCAATTCTTTCCATGATGTGTTGTCTCATTTCACGTTCTGTTTCCATACGACGATCATCAGAGATGTCATTTTGTGGATCTTGACTGATCCAGTCTACGCTAAACCCATCTCGAAAAAATGTGCGTTCTTCAACATTTGTCCATGAGTGCGAGCTAAAAAAACCACCACTGCTGCCGCTAGAAACTGTCTTAGTGTACAGCTTGTACATGTTGTATTTCGCTGTCGCTTTTAAATGGTAAGCTGCGGGGAAGTCGTAAGTAAAAGTTAATCCGTAGGCCATTTTGTCTGCGCCGTAACCTTTTTCGATGTCAAAGTATTCAGGATGAATCATCGGGCAAGCGCCTACTAGGCTTAGGCGAATATTTCCGCTGATAGCTCCTGGAAATCCAGCTGGTAATTCAAGATAATTTTCTTTTTGAATTCCCGCAATTTCATAACCAACAACAGCAAGATCAGTTGGAATATCACTTACGCTATTAATGCTTGTAAAAAGCTTCGCATTATTTGTTTGAATTTTTTCAAACTGAAATGCTGGGTTTTCATTGCGAAGTTTATCTAAGTTGCTATCCCAGTTGCTTTCATAATTTAAAGCGGCACGGCCACCTTCCATTTTGGCAAAAGTTTTGTACATCTCATTAAATTCACTGCGAATAGCTAGAAGTTCGGCTCTTTGTTTAATGAATGTTGAATTTGCATCATTGAAATTTGTTTGTAAGGCGTCAGCGACATCTTTTTTCTTTTGGTAAGCTTTTACAGCTTCGGCATTTTCTAAGGCTAGAGCTCTACGATCTTTAACGAATTTCTTTTTTTCGACCTCAGTGTCTTTAATTTCTGTTAAAACTTGATCACAGAATTTATCGCATTTTTCTTCTAAGGCGTATAATTCACTGAGACGGGCTTCCATACTTTCAATACGAGTGTCTAAATCAACTAAGGCTTGCAAGCGCTTGTCGGCCACGATTTCTGCAGCTTCAATGCGAGCTTCTTCTAATTGTTGCTGAATTTTATCTAAATTCTTTTTGTTAGCGACTTGCTGATTTGAAAGTTCGCTAATTTGCGCCGCTGTATTGCGACTATATGATTGAAGCATTCCCATTTCTTTACAAAAGCCAATGTTTGCTGAAAGGGTATGTAAGCCGTTTACAGAGGCCTCGGCTACCGTTGGTGGTAAGACATAAACTTTTCTTGAATCAGTATCATCGGCGATTAATCCCGACGTTGTCGAGTTAGTCACTGCGAATAATAAAGATGGATCAAGCGGGTAGGGTGTAGGGGTTGCGCCCGCGGTTGCGGCTGCAGTCATAATTGCAGCCATAATTAATTTTTTCTTCATGGTTCCTCCGAATATTTGTTGTGGTTTATGAAAACCCATTACTGGCTAAAGCAAGCCTAGAACCAAAATGTGGGCGACTATATTTGAGTAGAGCGAAATTTTTCTAAATTATTCCGCGAAAAAAATACTGATTTCCAGGATTTGAGAATAATTTTTGTATAAGCCATTTAAACTTCAAAACAAAGTAGGCCCATTTTTTGTAATAAAAAATAGTAATCCCAACTTCATTTTTTTAAAACACAGGAGAAATTATGAACGAAAAAAAATTAGACCGCGCAGTTAAATGTTTATACGCAGTGGCCGCGATTAAGACAGCAACCACAATTTATGCGTTACTTACGTTATCGAGTCTTTCAAGATCACTGAAAGATTTAAGTTTAGATCTTTCAACAAGTGTTGATTTTAGTATTATTGCTTCAACACTTTTCTTTGGCCTCGGGATGGCTATTTTATCTGTGGTGACGGCTCAAAATTTGCGTGAGCAAAAAACGTGGGCCTGGATTGCAGCGATCTCAATCTTTTTATTTTCTATTCCAAGTTTTGCACTTCCGGCGGCAGTGCTTGGGGCATTAACTTTATTTGATGTTGAAGTTCGTGCTCAGTTCATTAAAGAGCTAGATATTAAATTGTAAGTTAAACTGAACTTTATTAGGGCTATATACTTGTTATAAGCCCTAATATTTATCCGATCAGTTTCCTTTTCCTATAAAATTTAACCGATTTGCTGCCTAAATAACGGGCAGAAATAAATTCTGGTTCCGTAATTACTATTTTATGCTACTCATACGCTCATGAAAAAGACTCCAGTAAAAACTAATCCTCTTGTCGAATTAATGAACCGTAAAAAAGAAGCTCAAAAAGCTGGAGCGACTTCTGAGTCTTTCGGTAAATTTATAGCTGGTAAACCACGTAACTTAAATAATTCTAATGTAGGCCCTTCATGGGGTCCTCGTAAAGGTAACTAGTCGGTCTTACGGTGCTGACTGATTTCACTCTGCAAGAAGCTGTGCGCTTAGGTATACGAGTCACAGCTCGAATTTCTTTAATTTTATTTTCAATCGCATTCATCACTTCGTCTTTAAGATTTACTTTAAAAAATAAATTTAGCTTTTGGATGAAGAATCGTCGCACTGTCGGATTAAGCTTTGCTTTTTCGCATCTTATTCATGGAATTCTTTTTGCCACACTATACACAGTTGATCCTGAGTTGTTTTATCAAGTCGCCAAACCTACGACTATAATTTTTGGCGGACTTGGTTATGTTTTTATTTTGGCCATGGCTATGACATCGAATAATTTTTCGATTCAAAAATTAGGAATTAAACGCTGGAGAACTTTGCATACGATTGGCATGTACTATTTGTGGTTTATCTTTTTCGCGAGCTACGCGCCACGAGTTGCGGGTAATTTGTATTTCTTGTTTTTAGTCGTGCCGATGTTAGCGATTTTGGTGTTGAAGATTTTAGTTAAGACTAAGCGTCTTGCGCTATAGCGATTCGATATAAGTAAATTCAGCAGTTTGCAGTTAAGCTTTTTATCTATTTAAATTTTGGTGATTTTTTAAGGTGTTACAGCAAGAAATTGGTTGCGGGGGCAGGATTTGAACCTACGACCTTCGGGTTATGAGCCCGACGAGCTACCGGGCTGCTCCACCCCGCGACTGACTGACTTGCTGTCATTTGTGGAGTTAAGATAAGGCGAGGGGTCTATAAAGTCACGCATTAGTTTTGATAAAACTGCCTAATTAAACGCCTAATGCGACATTGCAAAACAAATTAGTGATAGTAGACCCACAAAGGGCCGATCAATAAAAATTGTAGATCTTGAAAGAACGAAGGTTTTTTTCCTTCAACGTGATGACCGTAAAATTGACCAATCCAAGCTAAAACAAAAATCGCTAAATTAATTACTAATAAGTGAGAGGTGTTTGATTGAATCAAAAACATCGCTGCGTTCATCGCAATAAACGTAGTTAACATTAATAAAAAAGGTTTTAAACCTAAACGCGCATAAAAAATTAATGCAGGAATTTGTAAAAGAAATCCATAAGGAATACACCATAACATTCCGATGACACTGAACAAAATTGCCGGCACACAGATCGTGTGAATTTTGCGATTTAATTTATTTTGATGAGTTTCACCGTAAGCTAGTAGCCAATCATTAAGTGTTTTCATAATTAAACTCTACACATTGTTTCAAGAAATTAAAACCCTAAATGGGGCAATTTATACGAAACTAGCGGCTGTATAATCGCTTCAGATCAAATTTATTGGTCTTAAAATTTGGAACAGGATTTGTATTAAGGGTTTAACAGTTTCTTAAACAAAGGAGTACCAGATGAAAGAAAATAATAATTTTTCAAATAAAAATCAAAACGCTAATCAAAACCAACAAGGCGGACAAGCTAACAGAGCAGGTCAAACACCAAGCTCAAGCACAGGATCTAGCACATCTCGCACCGAAACAGGCGCGGGCAGTACATCTCGTGACTCGCAATTTGACCAATCGCAAGCTAATCGCCCACAGCAAAGAACTGATAAATAACTTTTCGATTTAATTTAAATCATTACACTGAAAAAGTAATGGTTGGAAGAGTCTTATCGCAAGATAAGGCTCTTTTTTTATTTCGCGTTCTGTAACATAACGACAAGCCTTTTCTGGGTCGCTCATGGGGAACAAGCCGCAGCATTTGCTTTCATCTCGAAAATAACGGCTCTAAAAACTGGAACAGAACTTGTATTTACCTTTAACGTGTTTCGACAAAACTAAATTAAAGGAGTATCTCATGAAAGAAAATGAAAAAAATCAAAATACTAATCAACGTCAACAGGGCGATATGAATCAACAATCTGGTCAAAAACCAAATGTAGATAGAAGCTCAGGCGCAAATCAAACATCTCGCGATTCACAACATGATCGGGGACAGTCTGATCGCCAGCAAAATCAAAATAGAACTAACAAATAATTTTTACTTGAAAAAAGTAAAAGACAGACACACACACATACATCCGAATCAAATCGTTATCCTAACAAGGTAATGGTTGGAAGAGTCTTATCGCAAGATAAGGCTCTTTTTTATAAACGAAAAGGATATGTGAAACAGGAGTTTCTTCATGAAAGAAATTACTAAGATATCAAACCCAAATAAGCACACTGGTCATCGTCAACAAGGTCATTTAGTTAGACAACCAGGCGATAATCAAACTGCGAGTGCGGCAACAAGTGCTGGCCCAAACCAAACTTCTCATGATGCAATAATAAATCAGAGACAGCCTGGTGGTCGACATAAGAAAACGAATAGATAATATGCAACATACGACTACAGTACTACCAAAAGACATGAGTTGCGCGGGCACTGGCGAAATGTACGGGCTTTGCGAAGCGATCGACACCCTTAAAAAACAAGGCTATACGTATAACCTTGTTCCACACTTTGATCATTTTACCTGTGATGAAGGTAAACTACAGCTTTATCCGAATGACATATTCTTTGATCAGGTTTTGCGTTTTGAAAATACATCTGATCCTGATGATCAATCAATTATGTATGCGATCAGATCACTGATCGAAGATGATGTTAAAGGTCTATATATTGAATCCTATGGTTTTTATCACGACGATTTATCCAACACGATCATTCAAAGAATTCAAGAATGCCACCAGCTGAGACAAAAATACCCACACCCTAGTGGCACTGGTGTTGCTCTTAAATCCTAGTCTACCTTAAACAAAGGAGTTTTTTATGGGACAATCAACTGCAAAGAAAACAAAAAAAAGTTCAGCACAGACGTCTAAGGAAGATATCATTAAATTGATTACTGCAGACCACGAACCTTTAAAAAGATTGATTGCAACTTTAAAAGATCTCAATACACCAATCAGAACTCGTCGCAGAATTTTCGAACAGTTTGCACCACTTTTATTAGTGCATGCAAAATCTGAACAAGAAAGTTTATACACATTTTTTAAAGATGAAAATAAAGAACTGCGCTTTGATGGCATTGAGGGTGAGGTTGAGCATGCTCTAGCCGAACAAATGATTGAAGCCGTAAAAATGTCTGAAGATGCAGAACTGTGGTCAGCGCGCTGTAAAGTTTTAGCCGAATTAGTTGAACATCATATTAAAGAAGAAGAAGCTCATATTTTACCTGATTTTAAAAAAGAGAGTGATGTTGAAGATCGCATATTAATCGGCAAACAATACTTAGAATTAAAAGAACATTATCGCCGCGAAGAAAACTTAACGATAGAAGAAGAAGAAGCTATCGAAGAAGAACGCAATCGCGATTATAGACCATCAAATCTCATGCAGTAGGCATGGATTAGATACTGCAATAACGCTAGATATTCAGCGCGAATCTAGATATAAATAATATGATGTCAGTTTCGCGTCGTTACATATTCTTAGCCTTATCAGCCGCTATTCATTTAGCTGTGGTGGTAACTATTGGATATTTAGCGAATACGAATGAAAAAGTTTACGAAAATATTGAAGTCACTTCTTATGTTACGCCCACACTTCGGTCGAGCGTAGAAGTTTCGCCCCCCGAAAAACAAATCAAACACGAAAAAACAAAAAGCGAAAAATCAATAGAACCCACCGAAGCTATCGCTGTAAAACCTAGTGACGCATCAGAAACAGCTGCCACCGAAACGTTAGCTCAAGATTCTGAAATCACATCAGCCGCCGTTTTACTTAACAAAATTAAAGCCAATCGCACCGAAGCTGCTCGTAAAGCCGATTATTCAGGTATATCAAAAGTTGAAATGGTGATTGGATCAGACGGGTCAGTGAAGAAAGTTAAACTTATTAACTCGCTTCCATATGGATTAGATGACGTGGCCCTTCGTGTGGCGCAAGAATCTAAATTTAAACCAGCCATGGTTAATAATAAACCTGTGGCCAGTGCCATTTTATTTAAAATTCGTTTCGAATCTGAAAAATAAATTCTTCTTCGAAGAAATAAAAGCATTAATAAGAACGAGGTTGGCGCGGAGCCTTGCGATCTGGATGAAGTTTATAATGGTAAGCACAGTCTTTCGAACATGTGTCTTTCTTCCATTCAATTTGCGCGCAGTCTTCACAAATATGATCATGTGTATCGCAACGTTTGCAATCAATGGCTGTGTTGCCAGGTTGGCCGCAGTGAGGGCAAAGATAATATTTATCGGTGGGCTTTAAATCTTGAGTCACAGCCACGCGGTGATCGAAAACAAAACATTCACCTTCGTATTCATCGTTCGGATATTCTTTAAGATAATTTAAAATTCCACCATCAAGTTGGTAAACATTGCTGTAACCTTTTTCAGTTAATTCTAAAATTCCTTTTTCGCAGCGAATGCCGCCGGTGCAAAAAATTAAAACTTTTTGATCTTTAGAAATATTTTGTGAATCCATATATTGCGGAAACTCAGTGAATTTTTCAGTGTTGGGGTTTAATGATCCTTTAAAAGTTCCAATTTTATGTTCATACCAATTACGAGTATCAATGATGATTGGTTTTTCATTTTTTAAAACATCATTCCACTCAGTCGGCGTTAAATGACGGTTTACACCCTCTGGTGGAACAAGATCTGGAGTTCCTAAAGTTACGATTTCAGGGCGAAGTTTTACAATAAAACGGCGAAACGGGGATTTGTGCGATTCTGAATCTTTAAAATTAAGTTCAGTTAATTTGAAGTTCGTTAATAAATCTTTTTTAAAATTTTCTAAATTCTGTTTTGATTGCGCCGAAACTGTCGAGTTAAAACCTTCTGGTGCTAAAATAATTAAGCCTTTGATGTCGTGCTTTTCAGCTAAATTATTGAACCAAGTTTTAGTCGCTTCAACATCAGTAATTGGGATAAACTTATAGAAGGTAGTGATAAAAAATTGAGCTGCACTATCAGGGCTGTTTGCCGCATTTGTAGACATATGAACCTCTTTCAGTTGTCAGACGGTGGCTCCAAACCACCATGAGTTGATTTTTGGTCATCAAAATCAGGTTTTTACTTCTAATGCACCTGTCGGCAGGGGTCAAACTGTTTGAATCAACCCTAAAAAATGTCTATAACCATTAGCTTATGTCATTACCAGTTTCAGACCAAAAAGAGATTCTACGTCGTCGTACGTTTGCCATTATTTCACATCCAGATGCGGGTAAAACCACGTTGACCGAAAAACTTTTATATCACGGCGGAGTTATCCATGAAACCGGCGAAGTTAAAGGTAAGTCTGGAACAAAATCAGCCACGTCTGATTGGATGGAATTAGAAAAACAAAAAGGTATTTCTATCACTTCATCTGTAATGACTTTTGATTACGCAGATCTTCGCGTGAACTTGCTCGATACTCCCGGCCATAAAGATTTCTCTGAAGATACGTACCGCGTATTAATGGCCGTTGAATCAGCCTGTATGCTAATCGACGTCGCCAAAGGCGTAGAAGATCGTACTAAAAAACTTTACGATGTTTGTCGCTTGCGTGATATTCCGATTTTTACTTTCGTAAATAAATTAGATCGTGAAGGAAAAGATCCTTTAACTTTGATCGACGAAATTGAACGTACCCTAAACATGCAATGTTACCCCGTGACATGGCCTTTAGGCATCGGTCAGCGTTTTAAAGGGATTTACAATCGCTTAAATAAAAAAGTTTATTTTTATGATCAACGCCGTGAAGGTGATGAGTTCACTGAACACGATTTATCAGGCCCACAAGATCCGATCTTAGATAAATATTTAGATCCTGAAACATGCGCGCAAGTGCGTGATGAATTAGAATTAATCGAATCGGCACTGCCACCATTTGATGTGAACGAATTTTTAACCGGAAAAATTTCTCCGGTGACTTTCGGTTCAGCTAAGCAAAATTTCGGTGTGGATACTTTCTTAAAATTCTTTACTGAATTTGCACCAGGCCCGAAACCTCGCCCGTCAAAAACTGTGGGAGATGTTGATCCGTTATCAGACAACTTTTCAGGGTTCGTATTTAAAATTCAAGCCAACATGGATAAACGTCACCGTGACCGTATTGCTTTTGTTCGTATTTGCTCAGGTAAATTCGAACGCGGCATGAAGGTAAACCATGCGCGTTTACAACGTGAATTACGCTTATCTTACTCAAGCCAATTCGTAGCCGCTGATAAAGAAACAGTTGATGTAGCTTACGCTGGTGACATCGTTGGTGTCGGCGATACAGGAAACTTCGCCATCGGCGATAGTATTTCAAGTAATGGTAAAGTTAGATTCGAAGATATTCCAAAATTTGCGCCAGAGTTATTTGCAAAATTAACTGTGAAAGATGCGTTACGTAGAACAAAACTTCAACAGGCCTTAAATCATTTATCTGAAGAAGGTGCGATTCAATTATTTATTGATCCAGTTTATGGCCCGCAAGAATATTTAATCGGTGCGGTCGGTGAACTTCAATTCGAAGTTTTAGTTCACAGATTAATGGATGAGTACAATCTTGAAGTTAAATTAAACCGCTTACCATTCATGGTAGCCCGTTGGCCTCGTAATGCTGACGGTAAAGCTGTGAATGAACTGAAAGGTAATTTTACTTTATTCAGAGATATGATTGATCAACCGGTGCTTTTATTAAATCAAGAGTGGGATCTTAACTGGGCTAAAAAAGAAAACCCAGATGTAGAATTTGCCACATCAATTTCGAGAGCGAGATAGATGAAAGCCTTAGAAGTTAAAAACCTTAAAAAAGTCTACGTCGATGTAAAAGATGCTTCAAGGTCAGTGCATGCACTTCGTGGAGTTAGCTTTGATATTAACGAAGGTGAAATCTTTGGCTTACTAGGGCCAAACGGAGCGGGTAAAACCACTCTTATTTCTACAATCACCACTTTAGAAAAACCAACATCAGGCGAATTAAATGTTTTCGGCTTAGACGTTGTAAAGAACGCGCGCACGATCAAACAAAACGTTGGCGTCGTTCATCAAGAAGTGATTAACACAGGATACTTCAATGTGACTGAAATTTTAGAATTTCAATCAGGCTATTACGGCATTTTAAATAACGGCGATCGTATTCAATTTTTATTAGATCGTTTAGCATTAAAGCCTCACGCGCATAAAAAAGTAAAACAATTATCAGGTGGTATGAAACGTCGCTTGATGATCGCAAAAGCTTTAGTGCATTCGCCAAAATTATTATTACTTGATGAGCCAACAGCGGGTGTAGACGTAGAATTACGTGAATCACTATGGAAGTTTGTAGCAGAACTGCAAAAATCTGGAATGTCGATTTTATTAACTACGCATTATCTTGAAGAAGCAGAAAATCTTTGTAATCGCATCGCGATTATTAACAAAGGCGAAGTAAACTACTGCGGAAGTCCTAAAGAAGTGATTCAAAAATACTCGACGAAAAAAATTCATATCAAATTAACTAACGGTGATACGAAAGAAATTCTAACGTCTGCAGCAGAAAGTTTAAACAACGTGCTCGCGCAACATAAGATTTCTCTCGCTGATATAGTTGATATTCAAATGACTGAAGGCAAATTAGAAGAAGCTTTCACAAAAGTAGTTATCGCTGGACGCGAAGCTCATGGAGCAGCTCAATAATGGAAAAAACGATTAACAACTGGATTCCATTTTTAACTTTAATTCGTCGTGAAATTAAACGTTTCATGAAAGTGATGATTCAAACGGTAGTGAGCCCGATCGTCAGTTCAAGCTTATATTTATTGATCTTTGGCGTGTCATTAGGCTCACAAGTTAATCTTCCGAATGGTTTACCTTACATCACATTTTTAATTCCGGGCTTGATGGTTATGGGTTTAATTAATAATTCATTTCAAAATTCATCATCTTCAATCGTGACATCTAAATTTTCGGGCGATCTTGAAGATATTCGTGTAGCTCCGATTACAAATCATCAGATTATCTGGGCCATGGGTATCGGTGGAATCATCCGCGGAACAGTCGTCGCCTTTATCACAGGTGTTGTCGGAATGATCTTTCACTACTTTATGGTGGGCGATTTCTTACCGATTAAACATCCACTTTTATTTGCCATGTTCACTGTTCTTTGTGGTTTAATTTTTTCGTTTTGCGGAATCTTTATCGCTTTCATCGCAAAAACATTCGACCAGCTCAGTGCATTCTCAACATTTATTTTAATTCCGCTCACATATTTAGGCGGAGTATTCATGACGATTCAAGGGTTACATCCTTTTTGGCAAAAGGTGTGTCACTTAAATCCAGTATTTTATTTAATTAATGGCTATCGCTATTCGATGGTTGGAGTAAGTGACGTTGATCTTACAACAACTGTGGTTGTGTGTTTATTAGCTGCGGTCGTAACTTATTTAATGGCGATGTATTCCCTTGTAAAAGGGTCATTCGCTAGATGGTAGACTATTATGTTTGAAGGCTTATCGGATAAAATTTTAGGTTCAATGAAAAAACTTAAAGGTCAGCACAAGATCTCTGAGACTAACATTGAAGAAGTGATCAAAGAGATTCGTCTAAGTTTATTAGAAGCAGACGTTCACTTTAAAGTCGTAAAAAACTTTATTGATCGTGTAAAAGTAAAAGCACTGGGTGCCGAAGTTATTGCTAACATAAACCCTGGCCAAATGTTCACTAAAATCGTGCACGATGAATTGGTGCAAACATTAGGTGGCGAAAAAGTTGATATCAACGTTCGCGAAAAACTATCAGTCATTATGATGGTGGGTCTTCAAGGGGCGGGTAAAACCACATCGACTGCAAAACTTGGTTTATATATTCGTCAAAAATTAGGTAAAAAAGTTGGTTTTGTACCCGTCGACGTTTATCGTCCGGCAGCCATTGATCAGTTGCAGACTTTAGCGAAACAAAATAATTTTTCATGTTACCCCTCTAAAGTCGGCGATAAACCCGCAGATATTTTAACAAACGCAATTAAATGGGCCGAAGGCGAATTAATTGATGTGTTATTAGTCGATACAGCAGGGCGTTTGCAAATCGATGAAGAGTTAATGAATGAGTTATCTGATCTAAAAAAAGTTATCACTCCGACTGAAATTTTATTAGTCGCCGATGCGATGTTAGGTCAGCAATCAGTGAATGTGGCTGAAACATTTCATCAAAAATTAAATCTAACAGGTTTAGTTTTAACAAAAGTAGACGGCGATGCGCGTGGTGGGGCTGCCTTATCAATTCGTGAAGTGACGGGGATTCCGATTAAATTTTTAGGCGTAGGTGAAAAAGTTTCCGCGCTTGAAGTATTTCACCCCGATCGTTTAGCTGGAAGAATCTTAGATATGGGAGACGTTCTTTCATTAGTAGAACGCGCTCAAGACGTGATTGATACTAAAGAAGCTGAACGCTCTGCTAAACGCATGATGAACAATGAATTCACGCTAGAAGATTTCTTAGCGCAGATTCAACAGCTTAAAAAATTAGGCGGTTTTGAGAGCATGCTGAAATTTCTACCTGGTATGGGCGAGATTTCTAAGCAGATGAAAAATATGACTCCGCCAGATAATGAGATCAAAAAAATTGAAGCTATTATTCGTTCAATGACCATTTCGGAGCGCGAAGATCACCGCATCCTTAATGGCTCAAGGCGTCAAAGAATCGCAACTGGCTCTGGAACTCAGGTTCAAGACATCAATAAACTGGTGAAACAGTTTGAAGAAGCGAAAAAAATGATGAGTGGAATGATGAAAATGGGCTTTGGTGGTAAAGGAAAAGGCAATCCATTCGGTGGTATGGGCGGTAAAGGCCCGGGCTTTCCGTTTTGATTTCCGTGTTAATTCGCTTGATCTTGAACAATATAAGATATAAAAACTTAGTCTTTATAAAGCTGTAAGCTTTTATTAAATAGAGCCTATAGGGCTCTATTTTTCTTCATATGAGAGGTATTTCAAATGGTTGTTATTCGTCTAGCTCGCGTTGGTGCTAAGCATGATCCTAAATACAGAATCACTGTTGCTGATTCTCGCCGTTATGTAACTGGCAAATTTATCGAAGTATTAGGTACATACATTCCAACTCCTAAAGGTAAGCAAACTAAAGTTGTTTTAAACACAACTAAAGCTCAAGAGTGGTTAACAAAAGGTGCTCAACCTTCTGAAACTGCAAGACACGTTCTTAAATTAGGTGGAATCACTTTACCAGCTCGTAAAAAATCTCCAGCTAAAACAAAAAACAAGAACGCTAAAAAAGAAGCGTAATTGAAACAATAATATAGAGTAGATCTCGTTATGGGTCGTTTCGGTTAAAGAACTGTAAAATTACTTGAGGTCTGCTAAATATTTTGTCAAACTTGTAATAGCTCTCTGGGGGGAACTATGGATAACTTAAAAGAACTTGTTGAGCATATGGCTAAGTCTTTAGTTGATAAGCCTGAGAATGTTGAAGTTGATGAGATTCCAGGACAGCAAACAACTCTTCTAGCTCTAAAAGTAGATAAAGAAGATCTTGGAAAAGTTATCGGCAAACAAGGTAAAACAGCAGCCGCAATGAGAACAATCATTCGCGCAGCTGGTACTAAGCTTAATAAACGTTATCACTTAGATATCGTTGAGTAATTAAAACATATATTCGAATTTAAAAAGGAGTCTTTACAAAGACTCCTTTTTTTTTGCTCTCAGCTCCTGTAGAAGACAACTATCAATGGCAAATCAAGAAATGCGACTTATCGGTAAGATCAAAGATGCCCACGGTTTACGTGGCGATGTCTTTATTATTTTTTTCTCAAAAGATTACTCATGGATTGATTTAATCGATGAAGTTTACATCGAAGAAACGCCCTATGAAGTGATTAAGGCCGCTGAACATAAAGACGGTCTTAAAGTGCAACTTAAAGGCGTAACAGATCGTAATCAATCAGAAGCCCTGATCGGAAAACAAATTTATTTACCAGCCGATTTCTTTTTCACACAAGATAAAGAAGAAGACGGAATGTTTCTAAGCGAAATCGAAAAATTTAAAGTCATTGATAAAACGGCCGGCGAAGTCGGAATCATCACGGGTTTTTCTTCAAATACAGCACAAGATCTTTTAGTCGTCACATCAACCACAGGACAAGTTTTTGAAATTCCCTTCGTTGATGCCTTCGTTGTTGAAATAGATCATGAAAACAAAACGATTCAAATGGATTTGCCAGAAGGCCTTTTGGATCTGAACGCTTGAGTATGAAATTCACGTATCTAACTCTTTTTCCAGAACTTATAGAAAATTATTTATCAGATGCACTTTTAAAAAAAGCCGCAGATAAAAAACTTTTAGAATTCAACGTGGTTAATTTACGTAAATACTCAGACAACAAATATAATTCAATCGACGACACGGCTTACGGTGGTGGTGATGGCATGTTGCTTCGCCCAGAAATCGCTGACAGCTGTTTTAATGATATTTATAAATCAGCAGATTATAAGCCTGAATCTACATTAAGAATTTATCTATCACCGCAAGGTGAAAAACTAGAGCAATCAACCATTCATAAACTTCTTAAATACGACCACTTAGTTTTATTAAGCGGTCGTTATGGTGGTGTTGATCAAAGAGTGATTAATCATCATATCGATTTAGAAATTTCATTGGGTGATTTCGTATTAAGTGGCGGCGAATTAGCAGCACTTGCGCTAACAGAAAGTGTTTCGCGTTTTATTCCTGGTGTTTTAGGTCACGATCAATCAGTGATCGCAGATTCATTTCATAATGGTTTATTAGAGGCGCCTCAATTTACCAAACCATCTTTATGGGGCGATGATAAAGTGCCCGAAGTTTTACTTTCAGGACATCATGAAAAAATCGCAATCTGGAAACACCACATGGCTATTCTTATCACTTGGAAAAAGCGCCATGATCTATTTTTAAAAGCCCAAAAAGAATTGGTCAGTACTCAGCTTAAAAATCATTTGAAATTTTTATCTGAGATCTCTGATGAAACATTAAAAGCCGTAGATTTAACCCGCCAAGATTTAGATCAACATATGAATGAGATTAAAAGTTTATGAAACGTAAAGCCCCTTTAGCTGTAGCCTTGCTTCATTATCCGATCGTTGATCGCCAAGGTGATCTGTGCGCCACAAATATTACTAATTTTGATATTCACGATATTGCCAGAAGCTGTCGTGTTTATGGTGTTGAAAGATATTACCTGGTTCATCCAGCCCAAGAACAACAGATGTTTGTTGGACGAGTTTTAGATCACTGGAGAACAGGCGAGGGCTCTAGATTAAATCCAATGCGTAAAACCGCTTTAACGGATGTTAGAACCGCAAGTAATGTTCAAGATGCGATGGCTGATTGGGGTCACCCTAATGCCCGTATCGTTGCAACCCACGCCCGAAACCTGCCAGGTCAGGAGAAATTTACCTTTGAACGCTTTAAAAACGTTTTAGAACAAGATGACGACCCATATATGCTTGTTTTTGGAACAGGTTTTGGTTTAACCCAAGATTTTATGCGAAACTGCCATGCCGTTTTAGACCCCATCAAGGGAGATTCAAAAGACGATTACAGGCATCTTTGTGTTAGAGCCGCCGTAAGTATCTGTCTTGACCGACTCTTAGGGTCATGGTAACACAATACTTCTTTTCGGTGAACCGAGGATATTGATTGGACGTAAATGTCCAAATAAGTAAGGACTATTTATGGCAAAAGCAGCAGCAAAAAAAGCGACTTCTAAAAAAATGAAAAAAGCAGCTCCAGCAAAAGGAACTGAAACTAATTTCGTAAAGCGCATGACTCAAAAATCGACTAAAAATGCAAAAATCGCAACTTTTGCTCCAGGTGATACTGTTAACGTATACGTTAAAATTATCGAAGGTGAAAAAGAGCGCGTTCAGTTATACAAAGGCGTTGTAACTAAAATTCAAGGTCATGCTCACAAATCTTTTACAGTTCGTAAAATTTCTGCGGGTGTAGGCGTTGAGAGAACTTTCCCGTTCAACTCACCAGCTATTGATTCAGTTGAGTTAGTTGCAACTGGTAAAGTACGTCGTGCTAAACTTTATTACTTACGTGATTTAGATGGTAAAGCAGCTCGTATCGAGTCTGAGTTAGTTATTTCATCTAATGACTCAAAAAAATAATACTTTTAACCCTAAAAAGTTAAAAGATCTTCCAGTCCCATTTATCGGCATCGATGAAGTGGGACGTGGATGCCTCGCCGGCCCAGTGTGTGCCGGCGTTGTCATTTTAAACGATAAATTCCCAGTTAAACATTTTCTCGATTCAAAAACTCTCACTGAAGAAAAACGTGAAGCTCTAGCTTTAGAAATTCGCGCTCATCATCACTGGGCGTTGGGTTGGGCTTCGGTTGAAGAAGTTGATGAGATCAATATTCGTCAGGCCACATTTTTAGCGATGTCACGCGCTGTACGATCGTTAGAAAATAAAATTAAAGATCAGCTCAATATGAAAAGCGGCACTCTGTTGATCGACGGACGTGACCGTGTTTCGGAACTTAAAGAGTACAATCAGTTTCCAATTATCAAAGGGGATCAGCACATGCGTTGCATCTCTGCAGCTTCAATCATCGCAAAGGTTGCGCGTGATCAGCTAATGGCAGAGCTTGCAAAGGAATTCCCAGTTTATGGATTCGAAAAACACAAAGGCTACGCGACTGAAATCCACCGCGTTGCCATCGAAAACTTTAAGCCCACAATCCATCACCGTAAAACCTTCGGTGGAGTTAAAGAACACTTATAAATTTCACAAACGGGGAGTCGACGCCGAAGCCATCGTGCAAAGTTATTTTCTTTGCCGCGGGTGGAGTGTTTCATCGATGCGTACAAAGTTTGATGGTGTTGAGGTTGATCTTATCGTTGAAAAAGATAACCGCCGAGTACTGTTAGAAGTTAAACACTTAGATAATTCTTGGCGCGCGTTCGAACGGGTAGGCACGAAGCAAATTCAGCGATTGAAATATGTTCTTTTAGGAATGCGCAAACGGGCGCGTAACATAAAAGTTGAAGGCTACGTAGTGTTTGTTCTGGTAAACGAAAAGCTTCACTTTATTTCACTCGACGAGGTCATTTAGCCCCTGAGTTTAAGAAATTTGCCGACAGTGTGCGATATTACTGGCTCTAGAGTGGGGTTTGGAGGATGTTTCTTCTATGCGCTCATTTATTATTTTATTATCAGTTTTATTTCTGACTTCTTTTTCTTATGCAAACACGCCTGAGGAAGAATTGACCGCGCTTTTAAAAGACACTGCTAAAACTAAAACTGATGCCGTACTCATTTATAAAGACGGCAAAATGATTTACGAATATTACGACCGTGAATATACACCGAACACAAAACATCTTTCTTGGTCGGCCGCAAAAACGATGACAGGAATTTTAATTGGAATCGCTGACTCAGAAGGGTTAATTTCAATAAATGATCCCGTACAAAAGTATTTTCCGACAATAAAAACGAGTGCGCGTGTAATTGATCTTTTACAAATGTCTTCAGGCATTAGCTTTAAAGAAGTTTTTGAAGGTTTGCCTTTTAATTTAGATTTAACAAACATGATGTATTTAGCAGGGCAGCCGCAAGGGTATGTCAGCTATATGTTAAATAACCCGTTGTCTGAAACAGGCGCGCCGGGTGAATACTATAATTATTCAAGTGGTGATGTTGATTTGTTAATGGGTATTTTGCAAAAAGCGATCGGTAATCAAAAAGTTTATAATAACTACCCTTGGGCTAAACTTTTTAATCCGTTAGGGATCAATGCTACTTTTGAGCAAGACATCAAAGGCACTTTTGTTGGCGCTTCTTACATTTATATGAGCCCGCTTGATTTTTTAAAAGTGGGCCAGTTGATCATGAATAAAGGTGAATGGAACGGCCGACAAATTATACCAGCAAAGTATTTTGAACTCATGAATATCGTGGCTCCTGGTGTGCAAATTAAAGTTCAAAAAGGAAATCTTGAAAATAAAGCCTATTCAGTTTTAGCGGTTACAAACCTTCCGATCGCTGGGCGCAATCAGCCTTCGGCGTATAACGATCTTCCGTTAGATGCCTTGATTATGTATGGCTTTCAAGGGCAGATCATTGTTGCAAGCCCGTCTCAAAAATTAGTGGTCGTAAGACTTGCGATGGATGAGCGAGATATGGACCGCCTTACGTTTTATGCCGGCGTGAAGAAGTTTATCTTAGATAAAGGCCTTCCGTATGAAACGGTTGATGGTGCGCCAGCTGTGAGCAATTGGTTATTTGGCAGTGAACCTAATGATCGTCCGATTGTAAGCTTTCCGCAATTGTTACGTGCTTACGCAGCTAAAGAGTTTTGCTCTTGCGTGTTTGTAACGGGTCGCTCTGAAGATATTTGTAAAGACGATGTGAGTGGGCTTTTTAAAGTTATACCTGAGTTAAAAATTGAAGGCCGCCTTGTTAAAGCCCAAATCCTGTTTGATATTTTCGGAAGCGTGGCGATGGCCGAATACCGCGGCAAAAAACAAGGCTGCATTTTAACTCAAAGCGAATAGTTCAAATTATTTAATTTTTAATTCGTCAGGCGGGATAATTTTTGGTGGTTTTCCATCAAACGAGAAGTCAAAACGTACACGCCATTCAGCTTCTAGACCGACTTGTTGTTCGCGGTAAAAGTTAACTCCCCAACATTCGCCGGGCGGTTTTAATTGCGTGATTAATGAAAACTTTTTCAAGCGTGAATCACTGTCGCGATTTTCGCTGGTGTCGACGATAAATCCTGATAACACGTTAATATATTTTGTAACAAACCCTAGGGCTAAAACCACGTCATCGACGCGAGGCCCTTCAGCGCGGTTTGAATTGTAACCAATTTTAAAATACTGTTGCTGGGCGTTTAAGTACGAAAGAGAAGTCGTTGAATTGGTCGCTGATAAATACGGGTAATAGTTAAATTGATTTGAAAAAGTAAATTCATCTAAATTTAAATTAAGCGTTCCTGATAAATCAGAAAGCGGTTGGTTAGTTTGACTGTATTTATTTTGAATTTGATAAAGATCATACGACTGCGACAGGCGAAAATCTAAAATATTTTTATAAGATCTATCTGATAATCGCTTTTTAATAACGCGATTTAAAAAAGTTAAAGTCACTAAGTGGCGGTCATAGATACGATCATGATAATCATATTGAATGCCGTACGGTGTATTTAAATCTGAGTCAGATAAGTTATTACGTGATGAAAATGCATATTCTCCATTTGAAATATTGCCAAAAAATGGATGTGCGTGTTGTTCAACAAACGGAATATAAGTGTATGAAAGTTCAGGAATTAATTCATGTTTGTATTTAGTGTCAGGGTTGTCAGATTCATAAATGCGGTATAAACGACTGCGTGAATTAATATCAATTTGCGCAAATCTTCTGACATTGTAACGATCGGTGCCTTCAGGAAAAAAATAGTGAGCTTCGTTGTAAGAAACTTCAGGTGAAACATTCACAAAATCAGCCGGAGTAAAACTTTGCGTCAGTAACGAAGCCTTGTAAAATACGCGCTGACCTGTGCGAAGTAAATCAGTGCCTTGATTAAAAGTGCCATCATAAGTTGGCGAACAACCTGTGGTGTTATCATGCGAACACGCCGGATCATTAGATGTGTTGCTGGCATATTTTTGGTCTGCCACTGTCGAGATGTCGTCCCATTTGTTTTTACGATAAAAAGAATCGTATTGAGCATTAAATCTAAAATATAGCGGCGATTGGGCAATTTGAGTTGTCGTGAAATCAAATTTTAGCTCAGGCAAAATATGAACTGCCGAACTGTTGACTTGTAAAGGATCACTTTCAAGTAAATGTTTGTAATAGATCGAATCAAATTGTGTTAACGAATGATCAGATCTGCCTGAAATATTTAAACGATTTTCTAAGCCGCCTTCAGCATAGGTTTTAAATTCTTCATAGAAATCTTTTGGATATTGTAAATCACTGATCTGGTTAATTTTAACACGGGCTTGTGCCACGTGATTGATTTCTTGCTGTGAGTAACCTTGTATAGCCCAGCGACGAAATCGGGTGCCCTCGGTGAGCTGGCCTGTTTTAATCAGTTCAGACGAGAACAAGCTATCGTTGAAATGCGCGAAATTGAATTGGCCGCCGCTGAATTCACTTAAAGAATAGCGATATTCGACTAATTCTTTTAATCCACCGATTTCATAATTTTTTAATGTAAATGTTAAATCCTGTGATCTTGAAGCGGCCCAGAAAAAACTTTCTGAGAAAAATAATCCGCGATTTCGAATGTAACCAAATTCAGGAAATAGAAAACCTGATTGGCGTTCGTTTTTTAAAGGTAAGACGAGGTACGGGAGCCAGAAGATAGGAATATCACTGACTTTTAAAAATGCATTTTTTAAAAATGCATAACCACCAAGTTCGGCACGAATTTGACTGCCTTGAAAGCTCCAGGTCGCGGGGCAGTTTGTACAAGTTGTGTAGTCAGCATCTGCAATAAAAAATGTTTTAGGGCCGCGCTGTTCGATCAGTTTACCTTTAAAGGTGATATTATTCGATTGCACGTAGCCATTAACGATCAACGCCTGGCTTGAATAATAATCAAGGCTGATTTCATCGCCACCAATATTGTATTCGATAGTTTGAATATTTACGTGACCGCGAAAGTAAGCGTGTTTTTTCTTTAAATTAATTTCGACAAAATCGGCGCTGAAGTGCTGGTTTTGATAAATGATTTGTACGCTGCCAGAAATTTGCACTAAGTCTTTTTCTAAATCACGATACAGATTTTCAGCTGTGATCGTAAAACCTGAAATTTTTGAAGTAATGAGTTGTGAATTTGTCGTCACCGGTGCAGAAACGGGATATAAAGACGCGGTCGGCTGAGACGTGGGTCCCGTCTGGTTTGTCGTCTGAGCAAGCGCGTTGGTGGTAAAACCCAAGCATATTAATAAAAGAAGTCTGATCCAGATGTAATTCACTGAGTAAAAGTCTAAGAACAGAATATTTATTTGTCACTTCAAGACTTAAGGCTATTCACTATTTTTATGTTCTAACGATAAGGCTAACAGGCGGGTGAATATGCAAGCAAAGTTCTATGAAGTAGGCACTGTTACTGTTGTTGAAATTAAAGGCCGAATTGAGCCAGATCAAAATAAACCATTTAGAGATGTTTGCGAGAACAAGCTTAAGGGCCGCAAGGTCGTATTTTGCCTTGATGGGTTAAACTTCACTGCGTCAGCAAATATTACGACGTTTTTTGAATCAATTAACGTGATTCCTGAAGCAAAGGTTGTTGGTCTTCAACATGATTTCTATCGCCTTTTAGAGCTTAAGGGTATCAATATGAAGACCTATTCGACATTATCAGACGCTATTAAGTCTGATGATCTTTTAAATTTAAAGAAAGATTAGAATTTAACTTTTCTAACATTTTTTGTCGCAAAGTCAGATCTTCAACTTCTGTGATTTTGTGACTTAATTGTTTTCTTGTAGCGTCAAGCAATTCGCGTTGGCGCTCCATCTCTGCAGCCATGCTAATCATTTGATTTTTGTGATTAGATTCAGACACATGACTTTCAGTTAATTGACGTTGTAAATCGTTTTCTTTCAAGCGTAAGGCATTCACAGTTTGAATGTTTTCATCTTGAACGCGTTTGTATTTAACAAGTTCATTTTCAACGAAGTGTTTCGTTTCGACTTGTTTTTTCAGACGTAAATTTTCGTTATTCGCATCTAGCGTTCTTTGTTGTTGATCAACGATTTCTTTTGATAAAAAGTGAATTTGCTCTTCATAACTTTGAATCATTGATTTTTTCTCAGCTTTAGCGCGATTCGTATTTGTCTCAATAGTTTCTTCTTGAATAGCGATATTAGCCAATAAGTCGGCTTGGTAAGCTTCAAGTTGAGTTATTAGGCGCGTTTTCTGAGCATTTTCAGCAGTTAAAGCTACGACCTGTTGTTTTAAATTTTCAACAAACGGTTTAATAATATTTTTTACTTTTTCGTGAAATTTAGATAAGCGTCCGAGATCGGTTTTTTGCGCTTCAATCAATTTTTCAGCGATTTCGATTTTCAAAGTTTTCTTTTCAATCGACGTTGCCATCTCATCGTGAACGCTTTGTAAAACTTTGTTTTTCTCTGTCAAAATAGAATTGTGTTCAGCAAAAACTTTGTTCTCGAAAAAGAACGAATTTTTTTCCTGAATTAATTTTTGATTTTCAGTTTCATAAAGTAATAATTTGCGATAACTTACTTTAAGTTTGCTCTGAAGTTCTTCGATTTGTTGGGTTAAGTCTTCTAAGACTTGTGATGAAGAACCAATCGTACGAGTCACATCCTGTGCGCGTCCAGACTGAGTATCACCTTGAACCATCTCTAAATGCTTAAGTTCAAAATCCATAACTTCCTCCTGAAGTTTCTCAGTCTTAATTGTCGCATAGCCAGACCTAGCCTTAAATAGTAACAGGCCTTTAACCCATAAAACTGGACCAAAATCCTCCCCAAAACCCGACTTTTTGCTGCAGTTTATCGTCTCAAATGCCGATAAAAGCCTCATGGGTGCAATGTCATTTAAAGAAAAACGGGCCGTAAACGATCTAGATATTAGTGATCTAGGGGTGCCGGATACCGTTCGTTACAACGTTTTAACGTTTGTAGTGAATGAAGAATATGACCGTGCCATTACCTATTTAAAAGATTTTTTAGAACGTGATTCTGATTATCCAAACTTTAAAGATCGCATCGATCGTTATATCAATCACGCCATTGATTTAATTTTTGCCATTCGTACGAAAAGAAATTTTCCGGGTTTAAGTTTGCTCACGAAATCAAAACAAAATGAATTGCGCGAAAGATACCGTGACCATTTTCAAGAGCTAAAATCGGTGATGCGTAAAGTAGAAACTTGTCAGGAAGAATTGCGTTTATCAGATATTAAATCAACAACGATGCTTGTAAAATCAGTTTGGTTTTCTACGGTGATTGTTGTGATTTCTGCGGTAGTGATCGAAATCTTCCAAGGACTTGGTCAGACTTTTTTCATCGTGTTCGATGATTATCTTAACAAGTCCTTAGAGGTCGTTTTCAAATTTTTTAATATTCAATAACTTATAAAGAATTAATTGCTCCACGAAGCACATCAATAAATTGCCCGTATTCTAATTTTTTACCATTAACATAAATCGAAGGTGTTCCTGTCACTTTTGCAGTTTCGCCTTCATCAGCGCTTCTTCTGATGATGTCGTAAGTCTCGGCTGATGTCGCACACGTTTTTAATTGAGCCGTGTCGATGCCAAGATCTTTACCCATAGCGTTCAAGTGCGACGTTAAATCTGCATCGTGCATCATCTCTTCTTGGTGATCGAAAATCCAGTAATGGATGTCCCAACCTTTAGCAAATAACTTTTCACCACAAAGGGCCCAGCCGGCTAATTCACAGCGCGAACCATCACTTTTTTGACCCATATGAGGGTTACAAACACCATCAAGCGGGTAAGGTTTAAAAATCATTTTTACATTTTTATTAGCGGCTAAGAAATTTTTGATTGTGCCTGCCGCTGCTTTACAGTGTGGGCATTTAAAATCTGCAAATTCAATAATAACAGGAGCTGTAGCTTCTGTGCTGCCTTTGATTAAACCTAAGCTTTGATCAAAAGAAACGGCAGGAGATCTTTGCCAAGCTGCGATTTTTTCAGGAACAACTTTTTGCAGTTGATCTAAACCATAATTGTCGCGAATAGATCCAGAAATAAACCAAGCTAATAATGGAATGGCTATTAATGTTCCTAAAACTCCTTTTTCAGCGGCAATAGCTGAAAAATCTAATTTAAATTTACTGTCTGCATAAAGAGACCAAGTTAAATAAACGATGATGAATGATAAAATGTAACCTGCGATACAAAACGGGCAGAAGGCTCTAAGTTGAATGATCGAAATTAAAAGTAGGCAAACTGAAAAAACTGCTGAAAGAGCTGTTAAGCCTTTAACGATATTTTTGTAACCAGCGCTTTCTTCAAACCAACCGAATTTGGCAAAAAGAAACATACCAAACATAATCACTGAATAGCTAAGTCCGATCACGGCGATTGGCATATTAAAGATTTCAGCGTATTTGCTAAGAGCTGCAACGTCGCAGTTGATGACTTCGTTCACTTGGCAAAGGCTTGGTCCACTCATTCCTAATTTCACCATGTAATGGTGGTATGAAAGATAGGCAAAAACGCCCGCTGATGCGATGAAACTTAAAAGCAAGAAGTTTAATTTTTTACTCATATGACTATTCCTTAGAATTAAATGTTATCTTTTGACGATTAAAGGTTGAAATCAAGCAATCATTTATTAACATAGTGCAATGACTTTGGTTACAGGAGTGAAATGACTTTAGTTAAAGTAAAGTACGACTACTACATGAGAATCCGCAACAAGGTTGAAGACCTCATTGGCTTCCGTACGCGCTCTATCCAAAAGTATCAACAAGCTTACGAGCTTGAATTAAATCGCTCTCCTTGGGAGATCGGGCGTAAACAAGAACTGTTTAAACAGATGGATAAAAGCCAGATTGTTTATATCGGTGATTTTCATGCGCAATCTCAATCTACCAGAGCCGTCTTAAGAATCGCGCGCAAGCTGGGCGCTCAAAATGTGTGCTTAGGTTTGGAATGCTTTTTCGAAGAACATCAAAAAATCATTAATACGTATCTTCATGGGCATTTAAGCGAACGTGAATTTTTAAAAAAAATTGAATGGAAGAAAACCTGGGGATTTCCTTGGGAATACACGCGTCCATTAATGAAGTGGGCCAGCCAGCATAAAGTGCCCATCGTTGCGCTAAATTCGATGACCAAGCGAAAGTTCTCTGATCAAGACCACTATACAGCGGGTTTGATCAATGTGGCGATTAAAGCTCATCCAAACCGTAAGATGCTAGTGCAATACGGTGATTTTCATTTAGCCAGCAAACATTTGCCGGCCGAAGTTCGTAAAATTAATAAAAAAGTTTCAGAAGTTGTTTTGCTTCAAAGTCCTGAGAATTTATTTTTTAAATTACTTAAAAAATATAAAGATCCTTCAGCAGCTGATTTCGTTAAATTATCAACGAATCGCTGGGCTTTGATGTCAGTATTGCCCTGGGTAAAATGGCAGGATTATTTATTATATTTAGAAACCGGACATGATAAGAAAATTAAAGTTGAAGACTACGATTTAACGGACCACGTTTCTCAGGCTGTCGAAGTTTTAAATAAAATTTTAAATATTCACATCAAAGTGGATGATTTAAGTGTTTACTCTGTGAACGACGAAGTCTTATTTAATAAAATTCAGAAATTACCAACACCAGAAAAAGCTTACTATAAAGAGCTATTGATGTCGGGGCAGTCTTTTTATTGTCCTGAACAGCAGATGGGGTTTGTGGCAAGGCCTTCGTTAAATCAAATATCAAAAGTGGCGGCTTTATTTGTACTTTATAAACTAGGTGTTTATAAAAAATCGATTATCGATGGCAAAAAAGATTTTTTAAAAAATATCTGGCTTGAAATGCTGACGTACTTCTTAACTAAAATCATTAATCCAAAGAAAAAGTCAGACACCTTTGATGATATTCGCCAGGCCTTACGTTCAGAGCAGTTTTCAGATAAAGGTAAAGAAGCCTTAGTGTTGGCTTTAGAGCAGAAATTAAATGAAGTTCGCTTTGCGACATTTCAAGATCTGTCGTTTGTGAACAAGAAAAAATCGAGCTCAAAAAATAAAAAAAGTTACATAACAGCCGCGCAAATTTTAGGTGGCATTATGGGCGAAAAAGTTTACACCGCTTTTCAAAAGAAGATTTTGAAGTTACCTCAGCATAAACAGCTGTTATTAAAAGATCTTCAGGGTAAGCTTTTTACACAAGCCTATTACGAAACAGTCGAAATTATCGACTCGTGGCCTTCGTCATTTAAATCTAAGTTTGATAAGTTTTAATTAATTCTTCTTTTTGCCAACAAGAGTTTTGAACTCTTTGCCGGGTTTAAAGCGGGGGATCGAGCACTCAGGGATTTTGTGCGTTTCGCCTGTTTTTGGATTGCGTCCCGTTTTGGCTTTGCGATCTTGAACTTGAAACGAACCAAAGCCTACGATTTTGACCTCTTCGCCTTTAGAAACAGTTTTTTGGATAACTTCTAATGTGGTGTTGATCATTGTCTCAACTTGAGACTTTGAAAGTTTAGTTTTATCTGAAACTGCTGTAACTAACTCTGCCTTGTTCATTCATTCCCCAAACACTGTAATAGCGAACCATGAAGCTAATGATATAAGGGTTTTCAGTCATCTTTTTCTGCAGAACATTAAGGATTTTCTTAACTTTGGTCTAACAACTGCCGAAATGTGAGACATGAGCAGAAGCTATCAATATCTATTTTTAAGCTTATTTCTACTTTTTGGCCTGTCGTCATTTTATATTTGTTTTGACATTTATATGGAAGGCTCAGAATTCGATAAAAAGCGCATTCAATTTCTATCACAATCACTAGAACAAAAAAAGCTAGAAATTCAATTAGTTCAGCTAGATGGTTCAAGTAATTCAAAAAGCCGCAACATCGCTTCAGTTGATGAAGACGTGCAAAAATCATTAAGCAAAATAAAACATAAAGATGTTGATCTGTCTGAGTTTTATTTCATGCGCGTGAAAGAATTGAAACAAAAGAAAAAAATCAAAGAAGCTTTGGTTATGTTAGATAAAATTAAAAAATCAACGGCCAATGATGAATACTTAGCACGTGCTGATTATGAATCAATTGCGCTACAGTGTTCGAATTTAAAATTGTCTGAAGTTTGTATCGATATCTTAGATAATATGGTTTTGCAGTACCCTGAATCAAATTGGACGGGACGTGGTCTTCAGTGGTTATCAAAATCTTACTCTGTTTTAAATAGAAAAGAAGACTCGCATAAAATCGACGGTATCATCAAAAGTGATTTTGGTGGGTTGAAAGTAGAATAAAATGAAAAAAATCGTTGTCATGCTTTTAGTCTTTGCTGCGTTTAATGTTTTTGCCAACGGCCACGATGAAGCTGCGGCACCAGAACATCATGAAGAGCCTGCCGCTAAAGAAATTGTGCAGCATGCAGATCCTACAGTGACTAACTTAAATGACGACCAAATCGTCAGCCAGCCGGCTGATTGTTATCTTAAACAAACTTTGCCATGTACTTTTAAATCGATTTCTCGTCACAAATCTGTGATGAATAAGACAGAATTCGTTTTTCTAAAAAACGCTGTGGTTAAAATCACAGACTTTGCCAATTTAAATCTTGAGCCGATCATCGGTGGTTTTATTGTGAATAGCACAAAAGGTAAAGTGAGCGTTAAGGGTGTGCCTTTGACTAAATTTCCATCTTTTGCTGATATTACTAAAGACCAGATTGAAGTCGTTGATGGAAAAGATTATTTTATCTTTAAATTTAACGAAGGTGAGACTGAAAGATATCTTTTAGATCGTGAGCCGTTTATCAAAAAACTTGCGGGCTTTTATAACAATGCAGATCAATTAAAGGCTGAATACAAAAACATTTCGCCTATTTACAATAAAAGCTTCAAGCAAGATGTGGCCGTACATAAACGAATCTTAAGCCGTGGTATTGCTTCGGTCGAAGAACAAAAAAAGCAAGAAGCAGAACGCGCAAGACGCATTCGTGAACAACAACGTAAAAATAAAGAAACTTTTTTTAAGAGGACTTTCGTTCAGTAAGTCGTTACTCTGGTTCAATGTTAGCACACCGTAGAGCAAAAATCGTAGCCACAATTGGACCCGCAACTCAAGCCCCTGAAAATATCGAAAAGGCCATCCGCGCCGGAATGAATGTAGCAAGGCTAAATTTCAGCCATGGCACTCATGAAGATCATTTGAAGGTCATTCACGCCGTTCGTGCAAAGTCGATTGAACTTAAAGCACCAGTAACGATCTTACAAGATTTACAAGGCCCTAAAGTTCGTGTGGGTCTATTTGAAAAAGGCTCAATCACTCTTGAACAGAATCAAATTGTCACCGTGACGATCGAAGATGTGTTAGGCAAAGAGGGTTTGATTCCAAGTGATTTTAAAGAGCTTTGTAAAGCGGCTAAACCTGGCAATAAAATTTTAATTGATGATGGTTTGATCGAACTTGAAGTTTTGAAAGTCGGCGAAAAAGCTTTAGAAGCTAAAGTCATCTATGGCGGAATTTTAAAAAACCGTAAAGGGATGAACTTACCGGGCATTTTGCTTCCGGTCGAAGCCATGACTGAAAAAGATTTAAAAGATTTAGATTTCGGTTTAAAAAATGGTGTCGATTTTATCGCATTAAGTTTCGTTCGTTTCGGAAAAGATATCAGACAGCTTCGCGAAATTATTGATTCTCATAAATCTCCCGCTCGTATTGTTGCAAAAATCGAAATGTTAGAAGCTCTTGAAAATTTAGAAGAGATCGTGCGCTTATCAGATGTGGTGATGGTGGCTCGTGGAGACCTGGCTGTTGAAGTCGGTCAAAGTCGTTTACCAAGTTCGCAGAAAAGAATTATCAAACTTTGTAATCAATTAGGAAAACCAGTGATCACGGCAACTCAAATGCTGGATTCAATGGTTGAAAATCCTCGTCCAACACGTGCTGAAATCACAGATGTGGCCAACGCCGTGTTAGATGGAACAGATGCGGTGATGTTATCTGCTGAATCAGCGAGCGGTAAATACCCGTTCAAAGCAATTCGCACGATGCATGAAATTATTCTTGAAGTTGAAAAGAACGAAGAAAATTACTACAAAATTTCTTTAGAGAATGAATTGTTATCAACACCTGCTGCGATTGCAGCAAGTTCTGCTTTATCAGCTTTAAAATTAAATGCGTCAGCTATTGTGTGTTTAACGACTTCAGGAAAAACTGCGCAAATTATTTCAAGTTTTCGTCCGAAAGCCCAAATTGTGGCGGTGACAACTGAAATTGAAGTTTTAAATCGTTTAGAAATTTTATGGGGTTTGCAAACTTTAGCTCTTAAGCCGTATACAAATTTAAAAGATATTATCGCGCAGATTGAACAGATGCTGATTGAAAATGGTTTAGGCAAGACGGGTGATAAAATTATTTTCACTCTAGGTCAGCCATTAGCAGAAAAAGGAAAAACAAATTCTTTACACGTGCACACTTTAGGTGGCGAAGAATTTAAAAAGGCAGCCGATTCACAGCTGCCTTTAAGATTTTCCTCTGTAAAAGAGATCAGCTAGGTAGGCCAATCTCTTTCGAAGCGAGGACGACCGCGAGGTCGGCCCTTTAGAATAAGGTCTGCCGGAGGCAGATCAAACTAGATTCCGCAGCGTTTCCAGTTGAATTTTAATCTTGGACCAAAAGAAGCGTCGGTTGAATCGATCACAAGACGTGCTGTTGGTTTTAAGAATTTAATTAAGCTTTTAACACCGATTTGAGATTTGATTTTCACGCGGATGTTTTGGTCACCAGATAAGCAAGCTGCAGCAGCTCCGATTTTACCGATACCACCAAGGCTACCTAAGATACCAGGAGCTTGGTTTTTAGCAGTAATTACGTAATTCTGTCTAATAGGTCCTTTGAATAATTTTTGTTCAAATCCAAAAGAAGCTCCGCCGCTGATTTCAGCTTTAACAAATTGGTAACCTAAAGCACCTGCGTTTGAAACTTCAACATAACCACGGTAATCAACTTGGTCGAAATCAAAAGCCCAACCATGTGGAACGTTAACATTGACTACGATCGTGCAATTTTTTTCGTCGTTTGAATCACCTGGATTTGCAGTGCCTTTTCCAAGTTCTACAGAGAAGCGATCATATAATACGCTTAAGTAGTTTAAGTCTGAAGTAACAATGGCATTTGCAGAACCAGCATCACAGCCAGATCCATCGATTTGTACGCTTGTAACTGCTGCTGATGGCGGCGTTAGAGCGAAGGCTTGAGTTGATAATAATACTGTAAGAGCGATAAGTGTGGTTTTCATTTTTTAATCCCTGTTAAGTGTTCGGGAAACCACTAAAGCAATCACGGGGCCAATTGGAACAGTATCGCTTCGGCCCTAGCACAAAATTGGAACACGTGTGAAAAATATACTGAAGTGAATATTCTAAAAGGTGCTTAAATCAAACCCACCACATATAGGCAAGTCCGCATAAGGCTAAGCCAATTCCCCAGTCAGCAGCGGGGTTTGCGGTGAAGTAAGAGTAACCCATCATAGTTACTCCCACGAGTGCAATTCGCACCTCTCCACGACGACGGCCTTCTTTAAAGAGCCAAAAGCCAATCACACCGAAAACAAAACCTGCAGCCAATGAGGAGATTGAAATGTCTCCCATTAAAACGTCATCGGTTTGCAATCAGGAGCAATTGTCATTTTGCCTTCTGTGGCTTTAACAACAGCTTCTGCAGTTAGATCGGGAGCGTATTCACGTAAGATAAAACCATTTTCAGTCACGTCGATCACGCCGTAATCAGAAACGATTTTTTTAATACAATTTACACCTGTTAATGGAAGCGTACATTTCGTGCGAAGTTTTGAATTACCTTCTTTATCTACGTGTTGCATAGCTACGATTACATTTTTAGCACCCGCAACTAAATCCATTGCGCCGCCCATGCCTTTAACCATTTTACCTGGAACCATCCAATTAGCGATGCTTCCCTGTTCGTCGACTTCCATCGCACCAAGTACAGTTAAATCAATGTGACCACCGCGAATCATCGCAAAGCTATCAGCGCTTGAAAAAAAACTTGAGCCTTTTAATGCTGTTACAGTTTGTTTTCCAGCATTGATAAGATCTGCGTCTTCATTGCCTTCCATCGGGAAAGGGCCCATGCCTAATAATCCGTTTTCGCTCTGAAACATAACAGTTTTTGTTGGCGGAATATAATTCACAACTAATGTAGGAATTCCGATTCCTAAATTAACAGTGTAACCATCTTGAACTTCTTGAGCGATACGTTGTGCGATTTGTTCTTTATTTAATGGCATCGGATTATCCTTTTCTTACAGTACGTTGTTCGATGCGTTTTTGCTGATTCGTGGCTTTGAAAATTCTTTGCACGTAAACACCTGGAGTGTGAACTTGATCTGGTTCTAATTCGCCGATTTCAACTAACTCTTCAACTTCAGCGATTGTGATTTTACCAGCAGTCGCAACCATTGGATTAAAATTACGTGCGGTTTTTCTGAAAACTAGATTTCCGAATTTGTCGCCTTTCCAAGCTTTAACAAATGCGAAATCGCCAACGATGCCTTTTTCTAAAACGAAATCACGGCCATCGAATTTGCGTATTTCTTTTCCTTCAGCGATTTTAGTGCCCACACCTGTTGGAGTGTAGAATGCAGGGATTCCTGCGCCACCGGCACGTAAACGTTCAGCTAATGTGCCTTGAGGGCAGAATTCTAATTCTAATTCGCCAGACATAAATTGTTTTTCAAAGGTCGCATTTTCGCCAACGTATGAAGACATCATTTTTTTAATCTGACGAGTTTGTAATAATAAGCCTAAACCGAAATCATCAACACCGGCGTTGTTCGAAACGCACGTGATGTTTTTTACACCTGAATCGCGCAAAGCTTCGATACAGTTTTCTGGAATTCCGCAAAGACCAAAACCACCTACAAGGTAAGTCATGTTATCGGCTACGCCCTTTAAGGCTTCTTTTGCATTGGCATATACTTTATTAGACATAATATCCTCTAGTTGTATTTTTCGATAATCACAGAAACAGCTTCACCACCACCGATGCATAATGTAGCTAGGCCACGTTTTGCATTGCGAGTGTGAAGAGAGTGTACAAGCGTAGTTAAGATACGAGCGCCAGATCCACCGATCGGGTGACCGATAGCGATAGCTCCACCGAATACGTTAACTTTATCTGCAGGGATTTCTAAAGATTTCATTGCAGCCATAGTTACGTTTGCAAACGCTTCGTTGATTTCAAATAAATCGATATCGTTAACATTTAATGAAGCTTCTTTCAGAGATTTTTTGATCGCGCCAACAGGTGCTGTTGTGAAGTACTTAGGCTCTTGAGCAAATGTCGCTTGAGAAATGATTGTTGCTAAAGGTTTTAAACCACGTTTTTTAGCTTCAGATTCAGTCATTAAAACAACAGCGGCAGCACCATCATTAATTTTTGAAGCATTAGCTGCAGTGATTGTACCTTCTTTTTCAAACGCAGGTTTTAAACCTGGCATTTTATCAAACATCGCTTTAGTAGGTTCTTCATCGATATTAATAGTTACGTTACCTTTTTTGCCTTCGATAGTTACATCAGCGATTTCATTTTTGAAATTTCCAGCAGCAGTAGCTGCTTGCGCTTTTTTGTATGAATCAATAGCGAATGCATCTTGAGCTTCGCGTGTGAATGAAAATTCGCGAGAACAAATCTCAGCAGCATTTCCCATGTGAAAATTATTGTATGGATCCCATAAACCATCTTTAACCATTGAGTCGATCATTTGTACTGAACCCATACGGTAACCGTTACGAGAATTTTCTAATAAGTGCGGAGCTAATGACATATTTTCTTGTCCGCCAGCTACAGCAATAGTTGTGTGACCTAAACGTAATGAATCTGCGGCTAACATCACAGCTTTTAAACCAGAGCCACAAACTTTATTGATCGTCATACAAACGGCAGAGTTTGCAATGCCAGCGTAGATCGCTGCTTGACGTGCAGGAGCTTGTCCAACACCAGCAGTTAATACTTGGCCCATGATCACTTCATCGACTTCAGTGTTTTTAACATTCGCTTTTTCTAAAGCGGCTTTGATTGCGATCGCACCTAAACGAGGAGCGGGTAGTGTAGATAGTTGACCTTGAAAGCTTCCAACAGGAGTTCTTTGTGCTGAGACAATTACGATTTTTTCCATACAATTCCTTTGTTCAATTTTTTAATAAAATAAAAGCTCTAGAATTTTATCACACTCATTGCGAAAAAATAAAATAAAACCCGTTGACAGTATTTGCAATTTGCCGCAACGCTATTTTGTATATTACTCCAGGAGTTTCGATGGCTAAAAAGATTGCGTCTAAAATTAAAGCAAAAGTTGTTACAAAAGCGACTGCAAAGCCTGTTGCTAAGGCAAAACCAGCAGCAAAGCCTGCGGTTAAAGCTAAAGTTCAGGCAAAAGTAGCAGTTAAGCCTGTTGCTAAGCCCGCTCCTAAAGCAAAAGTTGTTCTTAAGAAAGAGGCAAAGCCTGTTTTAAAGAAAGCTGAAGCTCCAAAAAAAGTTGAAATTAAGGCAGTTATGCCCGAGAGCGTTAAGGCTCCGAAGGCTGACGCTAAGCTTAAATCAAAATCTAAAAAGACTGAAAAGAAAACAACTGATGAAGATGATGACTTTTCTTTTGATGATAATTTCGGCGATTCAGAAATTTCAGATTATGAAGACGATTTAAAAGACGTTGAAGAAGCTGATGAAGAAGAAAATCTTGATTTAACAGACGACGAAGAAGAAGAGCAAAAAGATGAAGAGATTTATCTTACAGATTCTGAAGGTCGTAGACTTTGCCGCGTTCGTGATTGCGATCAAGTTTCAACTGTTGAAGGTTACTGCCGTTTTCACTACTTATTACTTTGGAAAAAAATCCAAGTTCGTAAAGCTATCCTTATTGATGGCAAATTAGAAAAATACGTTGAAGATTTAACTTCTCGTTATCCAGATAAATTCTTAGAGATGATTCGTAAAGATCTTAAAAATGAAAAAGATTTCTTATCTGCGATTCAAGAGCTTGAGATTGATGAATCAGCGTTGAATGAGCTTGATGGAAATGATGATGAAGCACAAAGCTTCTCGGATGAGATTCGTGGTATTGGCGAAGCTCCTAGCATGGATGATGACGGGGATTACTAGGCGAACAGAGTTCGCAGGATGTGAAACTCGAATATGAGTTTCGCGCCGCTGCGCTGGCTCGGCTTCTTGCCTGGCCTTTCTGACGCCGTCGTGGCGTCAGAGTTTAGAGTTTCGGTTTGTTTTAAATTTTGGATAAAAAAAAGGAAGCTTTTGGCTTCCTTTTTTTTATTTTTTCATCATTTGTTCTGTGGTTTTTCGTAAATTGTCTGACAGTGTTCGCATTACGATTTTTACCCAGGCTGGTAGTTTTTCTAACTGATCTAATAGGTTTACGTAGGGTAAAACTACGACTGATGAATCTTGATTTGATTTGATTGTTGCTGATCTTGGTTTTAAATCAAACAACGCCATTTCGCCGATGAGTTGGCCTTCTTTAGCTTCGCTCACTTTAATTTCGTTGCCGTCGATTTTTTTGAGAATGTCGAAGCCGCCTTTTTTGACGACGTACATGTTGTCGGGGATTTCTCCCTCGTAGAACAGAATAGTACCTGCGGGAATTTCTCTAACTTCAGCCATGCTTAATGTTGGCTGATTTTTTTGCTAGTGTAAATCATCCTTTTTCTTTTTTTTGAACATTTGCGGTTCGCTTGAAAGATTCTCTGCAAACTCGTCGAATTCTTCTTCAGTTGCATCAAGGATGTCGTCAGATCTTTCTTCGTCGGCGTCTTTCAGAACACCTTCATCATCTTCTAGACCCAATAATCTATTGGCTTCTGCTTCTAGGTCCGGGTTTTCAGTTGAGTGTTGGATCCAAACTGATTTGCCATCAACTTTTGATTCAGTCCATGTGAACGGCATTTCAATTTCGCAGTCGTTTTCAAAGTATTCAGCCACTAAACTGGCAAGGGCATCAACGGCTACAGAGATGGTTTCAAAAATTTTATTTTCGTCGTTGGCAGGATTTGGTGGAAGGTCGATTGAGGCTTCAAAGTTAAAGTGCTTAAGTTGGCCCTTTGAATGAATGCCGATGCGAAGCGTTATTTCTTTTTGAAAAATACGGCCATCAACTGACAGACTCATGGTCTTTCCAAGCTCTTTTTCGAAATTTTGCACAAAAACTAATCTAATTTGTTCGCTGAACTCTGCGGGAAACGCTGTCCATTTTTGGCTAATTTTATAACGTGGCTTCATATCCGAATCCTATTCTTGTAAATAGTATTTTTAATACACGGTTTAGAGAGTATTCATTGACTGTTACAGAGGGGTTTTTTATATCTCGGGGGTTCATATTTCTCAATTGAAATTATCAAGTTAAAGGATGTAAACGCAATGACGGATCTTAATGTCATCCCTCCAGTAAATTCTAATCCCGAAATTTCTAAAAATTACCTTAATAGCGATGTGGGCTTAGGGCGCGGTGTTTATATTTCAACTTACGGCTGCCAAATGAATGTGAATGATACTGAACGTATGCACTCACTTTTAGAAATGGCGAATTTTTCTCCGGTGCAAACAGCTGAAGAAGCCGATTTAATTATTATCAATGCGTGTTCGGTTCGTGAAAAACCAGTTCATAAAGTTTATTCAGAAGTCGGTACGTTTAAGGTTTTAAAAAAGAAAAATCCAAATCTTAAAATCGGCGTTGGTGGCTGCGTAGGCCAACAAGAAAAAGAAAATTTAATTAAAAACCAACCGTTGATCGATTTCGTATTCGGTACAGACAATATCGATAATCTTCCTAATTTAGTGACTCAAGTTTTTGAATCAAACACAAAAGCTGTTAATGCGAAATTTGAACATAGAGCACCTTACCATGTTGAGACGTTAGTTCGTAATCCAGGTGTTTCGACTTTCGTAAACATCACTAAAGGCTGCGATAATTTCTGTACGTTCTGTATTGTTCCTTACACACGTGGCCGCGAGAAATCTCGCCCACTGTCACATATCTTGATGGATGTCAGAACATTAATTCAACGTGGTGTTAAAGAAGTCACATTACTAGGTCAGAATGTGAATTCATACACGTCTGAAGATGGTCATGACTTTGCTGACCTCCTTAAGAAGGTAGCGCTTGAAACGGATATCGAAAGAATTCGTTACACGACTTCGCACCCTAAAGATTTCAATGAAAAATTAATGCACGTGATGGCTGATCACCAAGATAAAATCTGTGAATACGTTCACTTGCCATTTCAAAGTGGTAACACGCGTATTTTAGATCGCATGAACCGCAATTACACGCGTGAAGAGTACATCGCAAAAATCAACCAGATGAAAAAAATTATTCCTAATCTGGTTTTATCAACAGATATCATCGTGGGTTTTCCAGGTGAAACTGAAGAAGAATTTAACGACACAGTCACTATGGTTGAAGAAATTGGGTACGAGACGATTTTCGCGTTTATGTATTCTCCTCGTCCATTTACTAAAGCGGCTAAATTTGAAGATCATTTACCTGAAGAAGTTAAAAATCGTCGTTTAAATCATTTATTTGATGTTCATGATAAATTAGCTTTCGAATTAGTTGCCAGATACACAGGCCAAGTTTTAAACGTGCTTGTTGAAAGTGTAAACGAGCAAGGTAAAGCTTTTGGTCGCAGTACGCAGAATAAGTCAGTTTACTTTTTAGGTGGCAAAGAACTTATCGGTAAAACTGTTCCAGTTAAAATCTTAACAGCTACGCCAAATGTTTTACGCGGAGAACTTGTAGGTTCGGCTGCAGCGTTGGTGATGTAATGGTCGTTGAGTCAATGAAACCTGATTTTTTATTTAACGCCCAACAAGACGAAAAGTTTAATTTCGACGATGATGATTTGGTCGAATTGAAACCTTACGGGTTGAGTTTAAATAACGATACATCTCGTCCATTCTTGATTTTAAAAGACGCCTTAGGTGAACACACATTGCCTGTAGCTGTGACGCAAATCGAAGCGGGTGTGGCGTTATCTCAATCAAGCCCCACGCAAATTTCGACAAGCCCACATGCTTTCTTAGAAAAATTATTATCAGGCTTAGATATTCGTATTGAACGTTGTGTGTTTATCGAAATCACAGGTAATCACCAGTACGTTCGTATTTTTATGTCGGGTCACAGTAAATACCAAAGTTTAAAACTTCGCGCTGATGAGGCGATGAGTTTATGTTTGCATTTGAAAGTTCCATTTTTTGCGACAAAAAGTTATATCCAAAAATCAAAAGTGATGTCGACGACATCAATGGATGAAACAGCACATATCGTGATGAACCAACGTAATGTGGCTGTTAAGAAAGAATTGTTACACTAATGTTAGTTGAAGCGCGCGGCAAAAAGCCAATCATCGGTGAAGAAGTTTTTATCGCAGATAATGCGCGCATCATTGGTGATGTGCTTGTCGGTAATCACGCTTCGATTTGGTATAACGTAACTATTCGTGGTGATGTTATGCCGATCACGATCGGCGCAGAAACTAACATTCAAGATGGTTCTGTTCTTCACGGCACTTATGGCAAATTTCAATGTCAAATCGCAGAACGTGTGACGATTGGTCATAATGTAATTCTTCATGGCTGTACAATTGGTCGTAAATGTTTAATCGGTATGGGTTCTATCGTTATGGATGGCGCTGAGATCGGTGAACACTGCGTAGTTGGCGCTGGAAGCCTAGTGACTGAAGGTAAAAAATTTGAACCTTATTCACTTATTGTCGGTCGTCCTGCGGTCTTTAAACGTAAGCTGACAGAGGAAGAAATTAAGTTCTTAGATCAGTCTGCTGATAATTATTTGCTTTATAAATCTTGGTACTAATTATTTCTCTACAATCTTTTTAATCTCGCTGAGTACTGAATTTTTTAATTTTGATCTGTACGAGCTTTTTCTTTCGACTAAATACAATGGTAAAAAATGTTCGTCATCACTTAGCGATTTTAAAACTCCGTTTTTAAGTTCAGTTTGAATTAAAAAATGCGGAAGCACAGTCACGCCCAAACCATTCAGCGCCATATCTTTTCTGGCGATCGAACTGCTTGAAACCGCGGTGATCTGAGTGTTTTTGTGCTGCTGTTTATATTTTTCAAATAACGGCAGCCTAAAACTATCAAAACTGCCTTGTTCGCGAGACGCGATAAAAGATTCTAAAATAGTTTTGTTTTTGGCTTGGGTTTTAGCAATCACAAATACAAAAGGAATTTGAGCTAGTTTTGTTTTATCTAAATCTGGCGTTAGATCAGGAACATTGAAAAATAATCCGAATTCAATTTTACCTTCGCGAATTTGATCTAATAAAAAAGTGGCTGGCCCCGCATGGTGAATCGGGCGAATTTGTGGGTATTGTTTTTTTATTTGAACAAGCAAAGGGCCTAATGTTTCAGGTGATAAAGAATCTGACGTCGCAAAACAAAGATCACCTGCGGTTTGTTCTTTGCGATCTTTGGCAAAAGCTGTGATTTGATCGGTATTGTGAAATATTTTTTGCGCTAAGTTATAAATTTCGCGACCTTCAGTTGTGAGAATGATCTGCTTTTTTTGTCTTTCTAAAAGTTTAAATCCTAATTGCTGTTCAAGAAGTTTAACAGCACGACTGATGACAGGTTGCTGCACATGTAAGATTTCTGCGGCTTTCGTAAAACCGCCTTCGCGCGTAACATAATAAAAGTACTTGAGGTAGTTTAGGTCTAAATTGTTCATACATTAAAGATATCATAATCATATAAATAATCAATTTGATATATGACCTGTAAAGTCATATATCAAGGTCTAGCTCAGTTGGATAAAAACCATGATGTCTTCACTATAAAAGATTACACTTTATGAGTGAATTTCGAAGCAATAAGGGGATTTTATGTCTAATAAAGATTTTACTATGGCACTCACGTTTGATGATATTTTGCTAGTGCCTCAATACTCTGAAGTGGTTCCAACTGATGTTGTGCCAAAAAGTTTTTTTGCTAAAGATATTTATTTAAATGCTCCGGTGATTTCAGCAGCCATGGATACAGTGACTGAACATCGTATTGCGCGCATCATGGCGCAAAATGGAGGGCTTGGAATCATTCATAAAAATATGTCGATTGAAGACCAAGCCTTTCAAGTTGAAAAAGTAAAAAAATATGAATCAGGGATGATTCAAGATCCGATTACACTATCTCCTGATCATTACGTCAGTGAAGCTTTGCAAGTGATGGCCAAGTATTCAATCTCGGGTGTGCCGATCACATCACAAGGTAAACTTGTAGGAATTCTAACGAATCGCGATTTGCGTTTTGAAACAAACGTGAATCAACCAATTCGTAATATTATGACTAAAGAAAATCTCGTCACAGCTCCTGAAGGCACCACTTTAGATCAAGCTAAAAATATTTTACAAAAACATCGTATTGAAAAATTACTCGTCGTTAATTCACAGATGATGTTAAAAGGCTTGATCACGATCAAGGATATCGAAAAATCTAGAGCATTTCCGCAGTCGACTAAAGATAACCGCGGCCGTTTGATCGCAGGAGCCGCTGTCGGCGTTGGACAAGGAAGCACTGATCGTATTGATGCGCTTGTTGCGAATCATGTTGATGTTTTATGTATTGATACAGCTCACGGGCATTCTAAAAACGTGATTGAAATGGTTAAGTATGCGCGCAGCAAGTACAAAGACGTTGTGATCATTGCTGGTAATGTGGTGACTGAAGAAGGCACAAAAATGCTTATCGAAAATGGAGCTGATGTTGTTAAGGTCGGCGTAGGCCCTGGAAGTATTTGCACAACACGTGTTGTAGCCGGTGTTGGTATGCCACAAATTTCTGCGGTGATGAAGTGCTCGAGCGTAGCAAAAAAATTAGGTAAAACAATTATCGCTGATGGCGGAATTAAATACTCGGGTGATGTCACTAAAGCGTTAGCTTTAGGGGCAAACTCTGTGATGATCGGAAATCTTTTAGCTGGCGCTGAAGAATCTCCGGGTGAAACAGTTTTATATCAAGGTCGTACTTATAAAGTTTATCGTGGCATGGGTTCATTAGGTGCCATGGCTCAGGGTTCTAAAGATCGTTACGGTCAAATGGACACAGCTGATGAAGATAAATTAGTGCCAGAAGGTATTGAAGGAAAAGTTCCATATAAAGGAAATGCCAGCGGTATCATTCATCAATTAGTGGGTGGATTAAAATCAGGTATGGGTTACTTAGGCGCTCGTAATATTGAAGAATTACAACAAAAAGCTCAATTCGTACAAATCACTTCATCGGGATTAAAAGAATCTCATGTTCACGACGTGAGTATCACTAAAGAAGCTCCGAATTACAGATTGGAATAGAATTACATTATGTTACAGCATTCAAAAGTATTGATATTAGATTTTGGCTCTCAAGTGACAATGCTTATTGCGCGTCGTTTGCGTGAGCTTGGGTATTACAGTGAAATTAAAAGTTATAAGACTGATATTTCAGAAATCAGAAATTTTAAACCTGATGCGATTATCTTAAGTGGTGGTCCGTTTTCAGTTTATGAATCAGAGTCTCCGACTAAAGATATTAAACAGGTTTTAGAAGTGGCGCCAGTCTTAGGAATTTGTTATGGCATGCAGCTTTTAGCTCACCAAATGGGTGGAGCGGTTGAGTCAGCTAAACATCGTGAATACGGGCACAAACCTGTTTCGTTCAAAAAAACTTTTAACAATATTCCAAATACAGTTAATGTTTGGATGAGTCACGGCGACGTTGTTACAAAAATTCCGTCGGGTGCGCAGTTGTTATGTACAACTGAAGATCATATCGCGGGTTTTTACTCTGACAGATATTGGGCTTTGCAATATCATCCTGAAGTTTCGCACTCTGAATTCGGCACTGAAATTCTGCAAGCGTTTTTACAAGAATTTAAAGTTAAAGCTGACTGGAATGCAAAATCATTAGTGAGTGAATGTACAGATATGGTTTTGAAAACGGTTGGCCCTGATGATCACGTTTTATGTGCTCTATCGGGCGGAGTCGATTCAAGTGTTGTGGCCACATTACTTACAAAAGTATTAGGTGCCGAGCGCGTACACTGTGTATTTATCAATAACGGATTACTTCGCTTAAATGAATTTCAAAATGTTTTAAATCAATACAAAAAATTTGGTTTAAATGTTCACGGTGTTGATAAAGAAAATGAATTTTTATCCGCGTTAAAAGGTCTGACAGATCCAGAAAAAAAACGTAAAGCAATTGGCAAAGCCTTTATCGATGTTTTTGATCAGGTGATTGCTAATGAACTTAAGCACACACAAGGTAAAATTAAATTTTTAGCACAAGGAACACTTTACCCAGACGTGATTGAAAGTGTTTCAAGCGTTGGTGGCAGCGTGACTATCAAGTCGCATCACAATGTGGGTGGCTTGCCTGATAAAATGAATCTTAAGCTTGTAGAGCCTGTTAGATATTTATTTAAAGATGAAGTGCGTAAGCTTGGTTTAGAGTTAGGTCTTCCGCAAGAGATGATTGGTCGTCATCCTTTTCCAGGCCCGGGTTTAAGTATTCGTTGTATTGGTGAAGTGACAAAAGAAAAATTAGAAATTTTAAAAAAAGCTGATGATGTTTATATTTCAGCTCTGCGCCGTGATGGGATCTATGATCAAATCTGGCAAGCCTTCTGTGTGATTCTTCCGGTGCAAACAGTGGGTGTTATGGGCGATGGCAGAACATACGATTCAGTTTTAGCGCTTCGTGCAGTGACATCGATCGATGGAATGACGGCTGATTGGTATGATTTTCCACAAGGTTTTTTGAAAAAAGTTTCAAATGAAATCACAAATAAAGTTAAAGGAATTAATCGCGTGGTTTATGATATTACGTCAAAACCGCCAGCAACAATTGAGTGGGAGTAATTTTGTTTGAAAGAAATTATATTTCTCACTCTTTATGCCGCTGATTTTGTAGTTTTTAAAGGAGTCTTAAAGCTATCAACGTGGCGGGCTCTTTGGATCTGGCTTGTGATTTCGATCATTTCTGGGCTTATTATTTACACTTTAGTTTTTAATGCGCCGCTGGTTTGGCCCCAAGTTTCTAATAGCTTTGCCTTTAGAGGCACTCAGGCCTTTGTGTATGGGCTGATTGAATTTCTAGTGAGAGCTTTATTCTTGAAAATTTTGTTTAAAATAAGGCTATTTCAGAGTCAATTTTGGCTGCTTTTGGCACTTTGTTTAGCAATTAATTTTGCTTTTGTTTTTCTGCAAGTTTATACGCCGCGCTGACACTCAAAAAATTGAGTAAAACTGAATTGTTTTTTTGAAACATAACTCTTGGTTAACGTATGATAACCGTATGTCATTTTCGCACTTACATGTTCATTCTGAGTACTCGCTTTTAGAGGCTTCGTGCCGCGTAAAAGCTATTGCTAAAAAAGCCGCTGAATACCAACAACCTGCAGTGGCCTTAACTGATTATGGAAACATGTTCGGTGCGATTGAGTTTTATTTTGCCTGCCAAGAAAAAAACGTAAAGCCATTGATTGGTCTTGAAGCGTACATCGCGCCCAATTCACGTTTAGATAAAAAACAAGATCCCAATCAAAAATATTCTGAGATCGCACTCGGTCCGCAGCGTTTAGTTTTCTTAGCGCAAAACTTAGAAGGGTATCAAAATCTTTGTAAACTTTCGACAGTGGGTTACCAAGAGGGTTTTTATTGGAAGCCTCGTATCGATTACGATGTTTTAAAAGAAAACAGCTCTAATCTAATTTGTCTAAGTGGCACACAGCGTGGTGAAGTGATTGGCACTCTTTTAAAAGAAGGTCCAGAAGCCGCCTTAAATAAAGTTCGTAAATTAAAAGAAATTTTTGATGACCGCTTTTATTTAGAGTTATCGCGAACACTTCCGCAAGGCAGTGATCTGCAAAAACAAATTAATAGTTTTATTTTAGAAGCCTCTAAAATTTGTAGTGTTCCAATTGTGGCTTCGAATGATGTGCATTACATCACGCAAGACGATCAAATTGCGCAAGAAGTTTTAGTTTGTATCGGTTCAAATAAAACTTTAGCCGATGAGTCTCGTTATAAATTAGGAAGCTCTGATTTTTATTTTAAATCGACTGAAAGCATGACGAAACTTTTTTCTGATTTGCCTGAAGCTATTTCTAATACGCAGGTAATTTCAGATCGTTGTAACGTTAAATTTAAACTTAAAGATGAGGCCGGAAAAGCGATTTACCATTTACCAAGCTTTCCGACATCTGAAGGTCGTACAGTTAAAGAAGAGATTCTTCATCATGCCACTGAAGGTTTGAAAGTTCGTTTTGAAGAACTTAAAGCTGTTGACCAAGAAGTTCCTGAAGAAAAACAACCTGAGTATTTTGCTCGTTTGAATTTTGAATTATCAATTATCGATCGCATGGGTTTTAACGGTTACTTTTTGATCGTTATGGATTTCATTAACTGGGCGAAAAATCGCGACATTCCCGTAGGCCCAGGCCGTGGATCGGGAGCCGGTTCATTAGTCGCTTACAGTTTACGTATTACCGATCTTGATCCGATTCCAAATTTTCTACTGTTTGAGCGTTTCTTAAATCCAGAACGTGTATCGATGCCCGATTTCGATATCGATTTCTGTCAGGATCGCAGGCAAGAAGTTATTCAATATGTAACTGAAAAATACGGAGCCGCTTCGGTTTCGCAAATTATCACTTACGGAAAACTACAAACACGCGCAGCTCTTAAAGATGTGGGCCGCGTATTAGGTATGACTTTTGCCGAAGTGGATGTGGTTTCAAAATTAATTCCTGATAAATTAGGAATTAATTTAACAGATTCATTAGCAGCCGAACCGCGTATTCGCGAAGCGATGGAAATGAATCCTACAGTTCAAACACTTGTTGAACTGGCATTAAGAGTTGAAGGTTTAGTTCGTCACGCGGGTATTCATGCCGCAGGCGTTATCATTGCCGATGGCAGCTTAGTTAAGCATGCACCGATGTATAGAGGTGCTGATGACGAAAACGTTGTTCAGTACGATATGAAGCATGCCGAGAAAATCGGATTAATTAAATTCGACTTCTTAGGTCTTAAAACTTTAACTCATATTCATCATGCTTTAAAATTAGTTAAACAAAATCGCGGATTAGATGTTTTAGAAAAAAATATTCCAATCAATGATTCTAAAATTTATGAATTATTATCTCGTGGTGATACGGCTGGGGTGTTTCAGTTCGAGGGTGAAGGTATTACCGATGCCACTCGTCGAATTAAACCGACAAGCTTTGCTGATATCACAGCGATCACTTCGTTATATCGTCCGGGTCCGATGGCGAATATTCCCGAGTTTACGAAGCGTAAACATGGTGAAGCGCCTGTTGAATATTTATTACCAGAAACCAAACAAGTCTTGGAAGAAACCTACGGAATCATGGTTTACCAAGAGCAAGTTATGGGTATTGCTTCTATTATCGCCGGATACTCACTCGGTGAAGCCGATATGCTTCGTCGTGCGATGGGTAAAAAGATTAAAGAAGAAATGGAACAGCACCGTCAGCGTTTCTTAAAAGGGGCGGCTGAGCGCGGACACGATAAGCAGAAGTCTGACGAGCTTTTTGAATTAATGTATAAGTTTGCCGATTACGGTTTTAATAAATCGCATGCCGCAGCTTACTCGGTCATTACAGCGCAAACAGCGTGGGTTAAACATTATTACCCAGCAGAATTTTTCGCAGCGTTATTATCAACTGAGGTAGGGGACACGGATAAAGTTGTTAAGTACGTTAAAGATGCGCAAAAACGTGGGCTAGAAGTTAAAGCTCCGCACGTGAATTTTTCTGATTATTTATTCTCGGTAAAAGGCGAAATTATTTATTTCGGTCTTGGCGGTATTAAAGGTGTGGGGTCAGCAGCTGTTGAAGCCATCATCGAAGCGCGTGATCGTCAGCCAAATAAATTATTTGCAAGCCTTGATGATTTCTTTGAAAATGTAGATTTGCGTCGTGTAAATAAAAAAGTAATCGAATGTATGATTAAAGCCGGGGCCTTTGATGGTTTCGGTCTGCATCGTGCGCAGTTATTTGCCGGCTATTCTAAATATTTAGATTACGCTGTGGGCGCGCAAAAAGATAAAGATGTGGGACAAGTAAGTCTTTTTGATATGGGTGGTGAAAAACAATCTATTGTCTTAGAAGATTTAAGACAGTGGTCGCGCACACAATCTTTATCTTATGAAAAAGAAGTTTTAGGTTTTTATTTAAGTGATCATCCCTTACGTGGTTTTGAAAAATTAGCTAAGGTTTGGACAACGTGTGAAATCGTTGATCTGCATAAACATGATATGTCGCCTGAAGAAAAAGCCGCCGAAGCTGCTAAAAAAGAAAGTGGCAAATGGAACCGCTTTCAAAAAGATGCAAAAAAGCGTGTGATCGTTGCGGGTCTTATTATTGAAAATCGCGAGATGATCACTAAAAAAGGCACACGTATGGCCTTTGCAAAATTAGAAGATTTAACCGGCACGGCCGAACTAGTGATTTTTCCAGATACATTTGAAAAATGCGGCAGTTATTTAAAAGATGAAAGACCACTTTTAATTGGTGGTGGTTTAGAAATTAACGAAGGGGCTGCAAAAATTATCGTCGATAACATTGCGCCGTTTGATGATATTATGAAAAAAACTAAGCGCGTGTCGTTTAGACTAGATAAGCTTGAAACAAGCGATTTTGAAAAATTAGATACAATCTTTGATGCTTTTCAGGGTGAAACGAATGTACGCCTGGTCTTAAGTCTGAATGAGAAGATCGTCGAGATGCAGCCCGAAGCGCCTAAACGCATTCAGATATCGGATGCATTTTTTGAAGAAGTTCATCAGGTTTTTGGTCGTACAGACTTTATCGAGATCTAATTTTAAGGTAAGATTTAAGTAATATGAAAACAATAAATCTATCTATTTTAAGTGTTTTAAGTTTATCGATTTTATCGGCGTTTGCTTTTTCTGGCTGTGCCGTATTTGCGCCAGCCACTGAAGAAACAAAAGTGAACGAGCCTGTTGCTATTCGCCGTAAAATTAAAGATGTCGATTATCGTACAAACACTCAAGATAAATCGATGAAAAAACGTCTTGTTGTACTTCCATTTTTAGATAAAGACGCGATGAAACGCCCTGAAATTGCGCGTACACATGCGCGTGAAGCATTTATCAATGATTTAAATGCCAGCGAAAAATTTATTGTGATGGATTCTGAACAGCTCACTGTAAATCCTGAAAATTATATTAAAGATGATCAGTATGATTTAAATCGCCTAGCGCAAGATTCGCAAAAATCAGGCATCACTTCAATTGTTGAAGGTCAGATTATTGATGTGCGCTTAAAGAAAAAAGCCGATCAAATCGGTTTAGTCAGAAGTTTAGATGCTGTTTATGAAGTGGTTGTGCGTTTAAGAATTCAAAACATTCGCACAGGCCAAGAGATTTACCACACCGTAAAAACAGTAACTCTTGAAGAAAAAAATACGCGCGTGGCTGAACGTGCTTCTGAAGATCAAGTTTTTTTGAAAAATCCTGAGTTAGTCGAAATTTTAATTAAAGATGCTTTTTTAGATTTCTCTCCGCAAATTCAAGCAGCTATGGATGATGTCACTTGGGAGGGCCGTATCGCGGCTATTCGTGGTGATAAAATTTATTTAAATGTGGGCCGTATTTCAGGCGTACAAGTTGGTGATTTATTAAAAGTTGTCGAAGACTCAACTGAGGTTTTTGATCCTGAAGTGGGTTATAATTTAGGTAAAGTGCAAGGCCGATCAAAAGGCACATTAGAAATTATTAGTTATTTTGGCAACGACGGAGCTGTGGGTGTAATTCACTCGGGTGCTGGCTTTAAAGAAAGTGACCGTGTTGAGGTATTTCAATAAAGTGTCTGCAAATAATGTTGAATCTCAGTATTTAGGTTTAATCGAATTTGATAAAGCTTTAGAGCTTCAACATCAATATCACGCGCAAGTCAGTCTTGAAAATAAATCTTACATTTTGGGATTAGAACATCCCACGGTGATGACCTTGGGATTACGCGCTCACAAGCTTGCATTGAGTGATATCTGTTCGCTACCAATTGACTATCCTGTTCATAAAATTTCTCGTGGTGGCCTTGCTACTATTCATAATCCGGGGCAACTCGTTGTTTATCCAATTGTGAATTTAAAAAAGCAGGGGCTTTCAGTTAAAGGCTTTGTTGAATCATTATTTTTAGCTACGCAAAAAACATTAAGTGAGCTGGGTATCGAATCAACAATTGATCTTTGTGATCAGCCAGGTGTGTACACTTCAAAAGGTAAAATTGCTTTCTGCGGTTTACAAATTAAAAACGGTATTACGTTACATGGTTTAAGTATTAATATTTCTAACGACATTTCACTTTTTGCGGGCATACAATCTTGCGGCGTGAGTGGTCCAAAAATCGATTCTGTAGCTAAGCATGGTGTGACTTATTCGCCTCAGGATTTTTATAAAATTTGGTTAAAGCATTTTAATCTTGAATCAGGCGTAAAGCTTTCTAACACATCTTGTAACACCTAAGATTAATAATAATTTAGATCTTTTTCATGGGCTCTCAATCCAAAACGTGTAGCATAAGCTAACAGGAGAATAACCCCATGTTCAAAAAAATCGTATGTGCAGCTACTGTATTAATGACCTTAACGGGCTTAGGAGCAAAAGCCAGCGATCGTTTCAGTCGCGATAAAGTTATCATTATCGAAGCAGGCTCTGAATCAAGATCATCTCGTCGCGATCTTGAAAAAAGAATTTACCGTTTAGAACAAGCTGTTCGTCAATTGCAAGATCGCGTGTTTGATCTTGAAACTGAAAATGATGATCTTAAAAAAGAAGACCCTAATGTGAAGAAGTTCACTTGCTACATCAAAACAAATAGCAAAGGCATTTTTAGCTCAACGCAGAAATCTCAGACGCAAGCAAAAGCTGAAGTTATGCAAAAGTGCAGTGAGGTTATTCGTTTTGGTTTCGAGTGCGACGAAGAAAAAGTTAAGTGTGGCGAATAATTCATATCCGATCAATTGACACAAACCCAGGCCTTTGTAACCATTAAGGCTTGGGACTCAATAACACGCAAGCAGCATCACCAGAAGTCGCAGCAAAAGAAGGTTGGTTTGATCTTCTATTGCCACTGGGTATTTTAATTGCTTTTGCGGTTTTCTTGCAGTGGCAACAATCTAATGTTGAAAATCCAAGTTTATGGGTCACAGAGTCGCGTTCATTATTGCGCACAGGCCAATATCAAAAATCTCTCGAGTACACTCTTAAGCTGACCCACACGTTTCCGAAAAATCATGTTTATATCGATCAAGCCGCTATTTTGTATAATCACTTAGGTGATTCAGCCAACGAAGCCGCTATGCTTGAAAAGTTTTTAGTGACGGCGGCTGACCCCGGTGAAGCTTGTCCCAGATTACCACACGCTTATCGCGCGTTGAAAAATCAAAAGGCCATGCTTGATGCAGCTAAAAGATGTTTGGCTTTAGAACCTAAAAATTCTGATTTTCAATTTGAAATGGCGCTGTCGTTAGAACGAACCGGTGATTTAGAGAGTGCGCTCAAAATTTATGAACACGGTGATGTTAATTATCCGGGATACATCGATTTTTCAATTGGTGTAGCTCGTATTTGGTTAGCGCAAGATAAAGTCGAGCAAGCTTGGAGAAAAATTGAACCTATTTTAAAAGAGCGTCCGCATTTAGCTGATGCACAGATCGTCGCAGCCAAAGCACTCTTAGCTTTAAATAAAAAAGAACAAGCTTTAGAAATTTTAAATCAAGCAGTTGATGATCATCCGAATTACGAAGAGTTAAAAGAATTAAAGGAGCGTATTAAATGATGATTTTATTTTCGCGCCTTTTGCGCCCTTTATTTCACTTCACTTGGTTGTTCACTGCGTTTCTTGGATTATTAGCTTATGTGCCATTTACGTATCGCCAGGTTTTAGGAATCAACCTTATACCTGCGTTAAATTATTTAATGTGGATTCAACCTGTCTTGTCGACAGTGGTGACTTTTGCTTTATTGTTTTCAATTTTTCTTGTTGAAAATCCCGTTGAAGACCCCTCGCCAGAAGATAAACGCGAAATGATCGCTATGATGGTGGTGACAGTTCTTCTTAGTTTTTGGCGCTTGCCGATTCATTTAGTGAATGATTGGACATCTTTAGGTTGGAGCTTTGCGACGATGATACCAAGTTTTTGGTTATCATTTTATGATTTACGCTCGGCCAAGCGGGGCGAAACTTACGCCGCAAAGTCTTGGATCGTTATATTTTCAAGTATTCTAGCTGCCGTGATTACGACATTAAGTTTAAATTATTTCTATAGCGCAAATCCAGATCCGGCCCTTTCTACAACAGTTGTTGTGATGTCTTTAATCATGGGCGCTTTGTTTGCGTTATGTGAGCAAATTTTTGTGCGATTTGATTTTACAGTCGAAGATAAATTTACTGGTTACGGCATGCTCATTGGATGTTTTATAGGTTTTTTTCTATGGCAAAAAGTTTGTTCGGCCATTGGATTTTTTGGATCAGGCGCGGTTTTTTGGAGTTTAGCTTTCGGAGTCTGTTTAGGTTTAGCTTTAGCGGGTATTTCAGCGCAAGTTTATATTGAAAGTAAAAATGTCTCGCCTGATAAAAGCAGTTTGTTTTTATTAGCCTGGGGTTTAAACCCGTTTAGACAAAATCCAAAGTTAGCATTTTTACTTTGGGTTTTATGGTTTGCTTTAGTTTATGTAGTGGCTACGCAGGTTCCACTCATGGATTGGAATGGATTAGTTCAGCAGTTGTTAGCGGGCTTATTGCTAGCGCTCGCATTTTTTAATATTTTCTTTATTTTAGATCACCACTTAATTAAAATAGAAATAAACCGCATTTTACAATGGATTACTGTCGGACTAGTTACGGTCGTTTTTGCCGTGTTTTTTGTAAGAGCTGAAGATTACCGTCAGCTGACAAGTCTTAATCCCTTATTTAATTATGCTAAAAGTACGTTGATTCCGACTCATCTATCGACTGAGTTTTATCAGTTTATTCAGCAACATAGCAATTTAGCTGAATCTATTAAATTACAAATTCGAAGTATTTCTTTAGGTCAAAAAGATGCAAAGTTAGCTGATGTTGAGCGTCCACATATTTTCATTTTCGTGATCGATAGTTTGCGCCGGGATTATTTAACGCCTTATAACAGTGATCGTGGTGGAACTCCTGAAATCGAAAATTTTGCTAAAGACAATCTTGTGTTTTCAAACGCTTTTACGCGCTTTGGGGCTACGGGATTATCAGAGCCTTCAATCTGGGCAGGGCGAGTTATACCGCATCAGATGTATCCAAAAAACTTTTTTGAATTCAACAAGTTAGAAAAATTAGCTGATACAGAAAATTACAAATTATGGATCAGCCGTGATTCAATTTTAAAAGAAATTTTAAAATCACCAGCGGGGCCTGATGATCTTGATCAAGGTGTAGGTACACAAGATTTAGATTTTTGTAAAACCAGCAATGAAATCATTTCTCGTCTAGAAAAAAATCCAAAACAAGAACCAGTTCTTGTATATTCACAATCGCAAAATATTCACGTTTCGGTTTTATCGCGTGGTAATAAATCTTATGGCGATGGGGTTAAAAATATAGATCAGTGTTTTGGTAAGTTTATTAAAAATCTTGAAAAACAAAAACTGTTAGAAAAAAGTATCGTTATTTTAACGGCCGATCACGGAGATTCTTTAGGTGAAGAGGGTCGCTACGGCCATGCTTACACGATCTTTCCTGAAATTATGCGCATTCCGTTGATCATGCATATTCCTAAATATTTAAAAGACAAATTTGAAGTGCAAACCGATCGCACTTCTTTTTCGATTGATATTGCTCCGAGTTTAGAAGCGTTACTGGCTCGCGAAAGTAAACCTAAACACTGGAGTGAGGGTGTGAGTTTGTTTTTTCCGAAGGGTGCGGCTCCGGTTGAGCGTTTAGAGAATGAATATTTTGTGATGTCTAGTTACGGCCCTGTTGCCGGAATTATTTCTGAAAACGGGCAGCGCATTTATATTTCTGATGGTGTAAATTTTAATGATTACTTGTATGAAATGAACGATAAAGGAGCAACTAATTTGGGGGTAACTCCAAATGAAAAAACTGAAAATGAAAAACTTATTCGTGAAAAACTTTTGGATTTATATAATTTGTACGGCCTTCGTTTGTAATGTTTTTGCGGCTGATGAAACTTTAAATACGGTTTCTGTTGGGGCTTCTAAAGATACGTTTGATCAAGGTTATGATGATTGGAATGCATCTTCTATTTCAATCGGTAGAAAATTTTCTTTTGGTTCAATGATAGCAAGAGTTAATCATGCGGCGCGCTTTGGTAATAACGGCAAACAATTTGAAATCGATGCGTATCCAAGATTACGTGATGGCACGTATATGTATGTCAACGTGGGTTGGTCAAACGAAGATTTATTTCCGAATCAACGTTACGGTGCAGAGATTTATCAAAGCCTACCGCAGTCTTGGGAAGCCTCATTGGGTTTTAGACGTTTAAACTATTCTTCACATGTAAATATTTATACAGGCTCAGTCGGAAAATATTCAGGTAACTATTATTACCTTCTTCGTTTAAACAGTGTGCCTGATGAGCTAGGTAATTCAGGATCAGCAAATCTTCAGGTGCGTAGATATTTTGGTGATGAAGATTATGTATCGATTTTAATTGGCAGTGGTCGTTCGTTGTCTCAGTTGGGCACATCAAGTGATGTCGTGGCCCTTGATTCAAAAAGAATATCAATAGATTCACATTTTGAAGTAAAACCTACATGGGTATTAAGTCTAGGCCTAGGTCTAGAAAGAGAGGAAATTCGTGATGATGTTTTCCGAAATCGCACGAGTTACTCAATGGGAATCGATAAAAGATTTTAGTATTCTCTGTCTTGAGAAATGACCTGAAATTACCGATAATTAGAGGTCAGCGAACAGGAGTTTTTCAGTGTCAGAAAAACATATTTTATTAGCAGAAGACGGTGAAGTTCATGCACGTATTTTACAAGCTACGCTTGGACGTGCTGGATATAAGCTCCATTGGGTCACAGATGGTGTAAAAGCTTATGAGGCCATTAAATCAGGAGTTAAGTATGATCTACTTATTACTGATGTGATGATGCCAGGAATGTCAGGCTTTGAATTACTCACACGTTTAAAAAATGAAAATATTTTGCCTCCAACGATTGTGCTTACGGGCGTTCAAAATGATGAAGATGTTTTGCGTGGAATTGAATCGGGCGCTTTATATTATATCAAAAAACCATTTTCGCCTTCTGTCGTGTTAGCTCACGTAAAGCTAGTGTTTAATCAAAAGGCCGCATAAAATGCTATGGGCTGCGTTGACTGAAACATTCATTGGCCAAGTCGTCATCTTTCAGACTGTGATGTTACACGCAGGTATGGTTACAACCATTGCCTATTTAATTCTTAGAAAATTTTGGCGAAAATACGAAGCCAAAAAAGTTGATCAATTTACCGACAGAGTGATCGGTATTTTATTTGCAGAACCAAGTGCCAAAAGAAAAACAGTTTTGTTTTGGTGGGATCAAGCTATTTATCGCGAAGTTTTATTAAGCCAAATTAAAGTCTTAACAGGGCCTGAGCGTGATACGATGGTTCGTCATTATGTAGAGATGAATTTCTTCGCGCAAGATTGTATTCATGTTAAATCACGCTACTGGTGGCGCAGACTTCGCGCTTTAATTAGAATTGATGTATTGGCACTGCCAAATTCGCGTTCAATTTTTTTAAAGGCTATTGAAGATACAAATTCACTTGTTGCTCTTGAAGCTACGCGCGCCTTAAGTCGCTTACCGCAAAACGTAAGCGCTGCTATGTTATTTACTTCTCTTGAACGCGTCAGCTTAAGACGGCAAACAGCTCTTTTAGAAGTGATTAGCAATATCGGACAAAATTATTCAGTCGAAGCTATTTGTGATTATTTGAAAATTTCTAAAAACGAAGAAATGGCTATGGCCTGTGTTCAGGTATTAGGAACCCTTCAGGGTTATCAAGTTATTCCGCAGTTAGAAGTTATTTTAAAAAAACCAAACGAATACTCAGAAGCGTATTTAGTTAAGATTTTAGAGGCCATTGCGTTAATTTCAGATCCAGCGGTGATCAATGCAATTCATCCTTTGCTTTCGCATGGGTCTGCCAAAGTGCGCGCGCATGCGATTTACACCTTGTCGATTTTAGGTGATGAAAAACTTTCTGAAATTTTAGAAAACTTCAAAAAAACAGATCATGAAGTTGAAGTGCAAAGGGTTATTCGAAAAATCCAGAAAAGTGCAGCCTAAAATATGAAAGAATGGCTAATTGGCGCGACACTCACGTATTTTAAGTTTTCAATTTATTATTTTTTCACGGTGAATACGATTTATTTTATTTTATTAGTGTTAGCGATTTTATCGATTAAAAAACAGCTGCGCACTCGTCAACTGATTGAAAGTATGAAAGAGCGCTTTTCAGTTTTTGCGCCCAGTATTTCGGTATTGGCACCAGCCTATAACGAAGAAGCCACAATCAGTGAATCTATTAAATCATTCATGATGCTTGATTATCCAAAATACGAAGTGATCGTGATCAATGATGGTTCAAAAGATCAAACGCTAGCGAAACTTAAAGAAACATTTATGTTAGAACCTGAAGAAATGTTTTATGATGATCTACTTTCAAAAACAAAAATTCGCGGAACCTATAGATCTAAATTACATCCTAATTTAATTGTTATTGATAAAGAAAATGGCGGAAAAGCAGATGCTCTTAATATGGGAATTGGTTTTTCACAAATGGATGTTTTTTGTGCCGTTGATTCTGATTCAGTTTTAGAATCTGATGCCTTATTAAGAATCGTAGTTCCATTTATTGAAGACCCGAAAAGAACAATCGCCAGTGGCGGAACAATTCGTATCGCGAACGGTTCAACGATCAAACATGGGCGAGTTATCGATGCGCAGCTGCCAGAAAAATATTTACCGCTTATGCAGGTGATCGAATACACACGCGCCTTTTTATGTGGTCGTATTGGGTGGAATGTATTTAATGCGACACTTGTGGTTTCTGGGGCGTTTGGATTATTTTCACGCGACGCTGTTAAAAAAATTGGCGGCTACCTTGAGGGATCAATCGGCGAAGACATGGAGCTTGTTGTTCGTATTCACCGTTATTATCGTCTTTTAAAAGAGCCGTATCGTGTGGTGTTTGTTCCTGATCCTGTGTGTTGGACAGAAGCTCCAGAAACGGTTTCAGTGTTACAGCGTCAACGTAACCGCTGGCAGCGTGGTCTTGCAGATACGTTAATGAAAAATAAAGATATGTTTTTTAATCCTAAGTTTGGATTTTTAGGCTTTTTCGCTATTCCTTATTATATTTTCGTAGAATTATTAGGGCCCGTTGTTGAGGTCTTCTCTTATGTTGCATTGATCGTAGGTTTTACTTTTCAATTTCTTGATCAAGAAACATTTATGTTATTTTTTATCGCCGGCGTTTTGTACGGCGTAATTATGAGTATTGCGTCGGTTATTTTAGGCGAAGTTTACTTTTCAAAATACCCGAAAGTGACTCAGTTTTTGAGTCTCATTGGAATTAGTTTTATCGAAGCGTTTGGTTATCGCCAAATGAATATGTGGTGGCGCATTCAAGGTTTGATTGATTATTGGCAAGGTAAAAAAGCCTGGGGGCAAATGCAGCGCTCGGGTTTTAATAAACCACAACCGCCGCAATAATTATTTAGTTCTATTGAATTTGTGATCCTAAAAATCCTGATTTAATATGTTCACCTTGTTTGGCAATGTCAGCTAGATCTTGCCCGCAAGCTCCGCGCAAAAAGCCTTCAAGATAGCCCATTGAAGCCTTGAGTGAATCAAAATAATTGATCGTGTCGGCAGATAAAACTAATTTTTGCTTCGGATTAGCTAGCATGATGTCATTGTAAAAATGTTTTTTTGAGTAACAAGAAAAGAACGTTAAAATACCATCTTTTTTATCAGACGCTTTGATCAATTTCAAAACGCGTGAAATTCCAATGCGCTTTTTCTGATAGTAGCCACTGTAGTCCACATGCAAATCTTTATTTAAAACAGGTGGGTTAAAATCTGGGCCACCACCATTTCTTGAATGACCATTGTAAATAACGATGTCAGCTTTGCCGATACCACCAAAGTAACTTTCTTCAGACTGTGCCGTTAAAAAAGCTTGGCGTTCTTTCAGTGAACTTTGATTTGCAACAAATGATTCTGAAGCTGAGGCTTGAGTTAATTCGATTTTAACTAAAACGCTATTCTTTAAAAGAGTAATTCGTTTTTGTAAGAGAACTTTTCCTAAGCTTGGGTCTCCGCTTTCAGTAAAGCCACATAGATTTAACTGTTCGCGTTTTTTACAAGGCTCTGATAATTTGCCGCGAATAGAATTAAACATTCCAATTTCGATACTTGGCGATAGGCCCCAGTTTTTTCCATTCCAGATAATGTCTATACCTTGTGAGTCATCGAAATATCCTAAGGCATAGCGAATATCCATTACGCCATTTTTGATAGCGTTGTTGTAAACGGGCATGCACTTATTGGTATCACTTGCATCAGGTAAAACATTAAAAGGAGATGCATAGATTTCGGCGGCATAATCTTTTATGATCTCTCGACCCCAATAATTATAAGCGTAAATGTCGTCGTTAACGCCGGCGTAGGCTGTTGAAAATAGGAACAGACTGGCTAGTATATATTTCATAGAAACTCCTTTGGGTTAGACTATTCTCCAGAGCGAATAAAATCAGCCACAAATTCTGAAATGGGGCTTTTTTGGATATCAGCTGGCGCGCCGATTTGTTCTATGCGGCCTTGATTCATCACAACGACTTTATCACTCATTTGAAAAGCTTCTTTTTGATCATGCGTGACATACACCATCGTTAATTTTAAATCCTGTTGGATTTTTCTGATATCTTTGCGCATTTTTTCACGCAGTTTAGCATCTAAATTTGAAAGCGGTTCATCTAATAATAAAATACGGGGCTTCATCACTAAACCACGCGCTAAGGCTACGCGTTGTTGTTGGCCACCAGAAAGCTCGCTTGATTTGCGTAACTCTAAACCTGACAACTCAACGATAGACATCATTTTTTCGACGTCAGCTTTGATTTGTTCTTTTTTTAATTTTTTAAGTTTTAACGGGTAGGCAATGTTATCAAAAACATTCATATGCGGCCAAACGGCATAAGATTGAAAGACCATTCCGACATTTCTTTTTTCGGGTAACATAAAACTTTTAATTAACGGATCAGAAACCACATCAGAATCAAAATAAATTTTACCGTGCGAGTTTTCTTCTAAGCCTGCGATCATTCTTAAAGTCGTGGTTTTACCACAACCAGAGGGCCCTAAGAAACTGACGAATTCACCATTTTCGATTGTAAGATCAATATCTTTAACAGCCCAGGTGCTTAAATACTTTTTGCCGACTTTTTCAAAAACGACTTTACTCATAGACCGTACCGACCCTTTGATAAAAACTTTAAACTAAAATTCAGAATTAAAATAAACATAACAACAATGATCGATAACACCGAAGCTCCGCCGCCACTCATATCAGAATACTCTTGCAGTGAAAAAATCAGTGTTCCAATCGTTTCTAAACCAGGGCCTGTAAGAAGGATTGTCATTGTCAGTTCACTAATGACTGGCATAAAAACTAAGAACATCGAAGCAATCAGGGCTGTTTTTAAAAGAGGTAAGTAGATCGTCTTCATGATCGTCCACCAGTCAGCACCAGAGATGCGAGCGGCTTCTTCTAAAGACGGGTGAATCTGCTGATAGCCATCGCCCACAGTTTTGATACTTAAACTCATATATTTAACAATGTAGGCCAGTAAGATCAGAAATAAAGTATTGTATAACGACGGCCCGATGCCGAAAAAACCTCGGCTGAAAGATAAAATAAAAGCTAATGCTAAAACAGTGCCCGGAGTTGAAAACGGCATACTGGCAATAACGCTCGCAAAAGTTCTACCGAACCATTTTGTTCGATAAATAAAATAATTAAAGATAAAAGCAAACGCTGTGCAAATTAAAGCACTTCCTAAACCTAAAAATAAAGACTGTCTTAAGGCGCGCGCCGTTTCTTCGGTTTCAAAAACCACGCGGTCAAAATTATCTAAAGTTAAACCCGATAGTGTCCATGAACCTTGAACAGCACTTAAAGCTGAAAGTAAAACTCCACATAACGGAAGTATAAAAATAATAAATAATAATATTGATAAAAAAACAGTGACCGGTTTTTTCCAGCCATTTAATGGAACCAGTGATGGCCTAGAAGTTTTGCCGCCTACAGTATAGTTTTTGCTGCTGCTAAAAAATAATTGTGTTCCGTAAAGTAAAACTAAAGTCGCAATACCCAGAATAACAGAAACTGCGATACTCATTTGTAGCCCGTTAGCGGTGCCCATGCGTTGATACGTGTAAATCTGCGTCGTCATTAAATAAATACGCGCAGGCCCACCGATTAAGGCAGGTACACCAAAGCTTGCAGCTGTGGCTAAAAAAGAAAGTAAAAATCCACTTAAGATCGCGGGCTTTAATAACGGAAGTGCAATATCAATAAAGACCCGTAAGCCATTTGCCCCCGAAAGTCTTGCGGCCTCTTCAAGTGAAGAATCCATTTGGTCTAACACAGTCAGTGCCGTCAGCAATACAAAGGTAAAAAGAAAACTGGTTTCAACCCAAATTAAGCCAGCGTAAGAGTAAATATTTAAATGTAAACCAAGCCATTGGTTTAAAACGCCACTTGTAGGATTAGCTAAAATAATCCAACCGATCGCTCCTACAAAAGGAGGGATGGCATAAGGTAAACAAAACCCAGAACGAAAAAAACTCTTATAAGGTAAATTTGTTCGCGTCAGTAACCAAGCTAAAGGTAAACCGATCAGTAAACAGCAAGCCGCCACTGTTAATGACACAAATAAAGTATTTGTAATCGCTTTAAGTGTATTTTCATTTAACAGTACCGATGAAAAATCAGAAAGTTTTGGGATAAGGTATAGATAAACTTGCGGGCTTAAAAAAAGCGCCGCAAGAAATACCAAACATAATCCGTAAACTATTTTTTTAATCACAATTAGAAAATGATTTTCGCAAATTTATCTTTGATCTCTTCGCGTGTTTTCATAGTTTCAGCGATGAATTCACGTGTCCAAGGAAGAGCTGTTTTTTCTAATTCAGCAAATGTAGGCGCGCCCACAGGAGCAGCGTTACCTGGAACAGATGGGTACATGAATGATCTAGCCATAGCCGCTTGGCCTTCAGGCCCAAACATCCAATCAACGATTTTTTTAGTTTTAGCTTGGTCGCCATCTTTTTTAACAATCGCTAATACATTTGTTTGAATTACAGCACCATCAGTTGGAATAACCCATTTAATACGTGCATCAGTTGCCGTTAAACGTAATACATTTTCTAAAAGCACAACGCCAACAGGACGTTCTTTAGATTGTAAACGACGAACAACGCCAGAGTTACCACCTTCAGAGATCACGTTATTTTTACGTAATTGCGAGAAAAAATCCCAACCGTATTTTTTAGCTAAGAAAGCTACAGTCGTAAAATTAGTTCCAGACGCTAAAGGACTGCCTGTAGAAACTTTATCTTTCCATTTGCTGTCACCGAGTTCTTTAAAAGATTTAGGAGCGTCTTTTTCTGCGACGGCTTCAGAGTTGTAAGCAATAACCATTACAGGAAAACTAAGGGCTGCATAAAAGTTATCTGGGTGTTTAAAAAAATCTTCAACTTTTTCAGAACCCGCTGGTTTGTAAGCTGTTAATTTGCTTTGAGAAGCCATGTCTTCATACCAAAAACGATCTGATGAAATTAAAATATCAGCTTGAATTTTACCACTTAAGTTTTCAGCTTGTACTTTAGCCGCAACTTCTTCAGAGCCCGCTTGATAAAACTGAACATCAACATCTGGAAACGCAGTCGCAAGTTTTGGTTGGATATCAGCGATCGTGTCTTTATACAAAGAAGTATAAATCCATACTTTTGTTTTTTCTTCTTTCTTTGTGCAAGAAAAAGGAAGTAAGGCCATAACAGCTAGTAACATAATTCTTTTCATAATTATCTCGTTTCTTTTTTTGTTAATGATTTTAAATAAGTTTCGCGAGCTTTTACGGCTTGATCTGCGAAGTCAGAAAATACGCCATCAACACCTAAGGCAAAAAACTCTAAATATTCAGCCTGTGGGTCTTTATTGTAATCTTTAAGTAAATACTTCTCTTCGCTTCTAAAAGTGTAAGGGTGAACCAATAGACCGTTTGCATGCGCTAATTTAACTAAAGGGCTTACACCGATTCTTTCTTCGGTTTTTTCGCCTTTTTTATCAGTCGTGATTTTTGTCATTAAGATATAACGTTTATAAGGGCCAATGCCATCAGCCGTTTTTGCAATTTCTTTTAAACCCTCTGGAGTCATTAACTGAAGGTAAGTGCGCTTATCACCACTGGCTTGAAAATCAGCTGGTACAACTTCGGGATCGTCGATTAAAAAGATCAATTTGTTTTTAGTTAAAGTTTTTAGCTTTTTAAGACTGCCTAATTCAAAAGACTGAATAAACACGGCTGAAGAATTTTTGTTTAACCCTGCGGTTTTTAATTCTTTAGCGAGTGGTTCTTCTAAAGAAAGTTTAATACTTTGAAAATAAGTCGGGTGTTTTGTTTCAGGGTATAAACCAATAGTTCTTTTTAGTTTTTTACCTTGAGTTTTTGCGAGCTCGATAATTTCTTTAAATGTCGGAACTTCAAATTGACCGTTAAAAGATTGATCACGAAAAGCTAAACGCTCTTTAGCGCGTAAAGTTTTAATTTCTTTTAAAGTAAAATCTTCTGTAAACCAGCCTGTTACAGATTTTCCATCAATTGTTTTGGTCGTTTTGCGATCTGGAAATTTTGTCGCAACATCTGTTGTTTCAGAAATATCATTTTCATGACGAGCAATTAAAACTCCGTCTTTAGTGCTGACAAGATCGGGCTCGATGTAATCGGCTCCCATATCAATAGCTAATTGGTATGAAGCTAGAGTGTGCTCTGGGCGATAGCCGCAGGCGCCACGGTGGCCAATAATTAAAGGTTTAACTTCATCTTTTGCTTTAGCAAAAGCAGAAATCGACAAACTTAAGAGTAAGCACGAAAATATTTTTTTCATGCCCCAATTGAAGTCGTACGCAATAACAGAGTCAAATTATAATTGTGTTGTGATGCTACACAGGGGATTCAAGCCACGCTTTGGTTTGCACGTGAACTTGATTAATAATTTCAGGCCCAACATGTAAATGATCAGGACCTGAACGAGAAATGTTTTTTAATTCTAATTGCATCAAATTTTTAAAATTTTTGCGATTCACACGTTTAGATTCAAAACCATTTGTGCTGCCTAAGCTGTGACATAAAACAAAGTCAGAGCGATCAACACTTGATAAGCCCATTTTATCAGCCACTCCACCATCAAGATATGTGCGTTTATCAATGCGAACAGGATGAAAAAGCCCCGGAACTGCGCATGAAGCGCGAGCGGCTTTTGCAACTGATCCTGAATTAAGCGTTTTAGTTTTTAAAGCGAAAAGATCAAAGGCAGAAATTTGCAAAGGCGTCGATAATTTTGAAAAATCTGGCGACATAAAGCGATCAAATAACTTTTCTAATTTTTCACCGCGAACTAGACCAAATCCTAAGCCGACATCCCAAAAATCAGTCTTTTTGATTTGGGTAAATTCTTTGGACATATCATTTGCGGTTAAACCGCTTGCATAACAGGCAGCAGTTAATGCACCTGCGCTACTGCCGACGATAAGTTTAGGTTTTAAGTTTTTTTCTTCTAAGGCTTTTATAAAGCCCGCGTGGGCAAAAAAGCCAAAAAATCCAGAGCTTAAAGATAAAGTAAAAGGTTTTGCGTGAAGTAAGTCAGCCTTAATCATAGGCAGTTACAATATCATCAAGACTACACCATGTCGAGTTTGAAAAACTAAACACTTTGTGGGTAACATAACACCTGCATGAAAAATTTTATTCTGTTTACCACGCTTTTCTTATCCATCACGGCTCACGCCGATACTTGTTGGGAAAATTTCAAACAACACACTAGCCAACTTATGGTGTCACGTGAGTACCAATACAGAGTACAAGATATTGGTTTTGTTCACATTCCTGCGCAAGGAAAAGCCTACACAATGGATGGTACAAAAAATGAATTAGTTATGTTGATTCATGGTTTTTTGGGTAGCCCGAATGAATTAAGATCAATAGCAGAAATGATGAATAAAGAAGGCTATCCCATTTATTCAGGATTAATTCCTGGTTACGGGGCCACAGCACAAGTTGCCAATCGTTATTCTAAAGAAGAATGGCTTCGTTGGAGTACGCGTGAAATTAAACGTGCTGAAAAATGTTTTTCAAAAATTCATCTTATTGGTTTTTCAACGGGTGGAACTATTTTTCATGATTATGTGACGACAAACCCCGATGATAAAAATATCGCCTCTGTGACTTTTTTATCTGCGTTTTTTAATTACCGCCCTGAATTTGCTGGGGCTATGCAGGTTGCAAAAACTTCAGGAGTTCGTGAAGTTGAATTAAAATGGGTTTTTCAGCAAGTTCCAGTTTCTGATGCGCGAGTGATTATTGATACGCCAGAAACATATCTTCAAACCGCTCCGATTAAATCCATGTTTGAAGTTGTAGATCTTGGTAAAGCTAATGCGGATCGCAAATTACCAGTTCAATCCACAGTGCCAGCCAATGCGTTGATTTCTATGGGAGACTGGGTTTCATTTCCTGATACGCAAGCGGCGGTTCTTAAGAAAAACTTTTCTAATTTAGAAATTAGAACTTATTTTCGCCCAGGTCATATTCCACACCAACTGATGTTGCCTTCAGTGAGCCAAGCGGCTGATCAGGTTGATATGGCAGTTTTAGATTTTATTAAAAGACACTAATTAAGAAAAAAATGGTGCAGACTACAGGACTTGAACCTGTGACACCTTGCATGTCATGCAAGTACTCTACCAACTGAGCTAAGTCTGCTTATAGATTCGTGTAAATATTAACCTTTTTAGAGTTCAGGTCAAGTCCCAGCTTGCTTGATGCAAGAGCCATAAGGTATCACCTTAACCCTATGCTTTCATTTGAGTATTTACCGGCAATTCTAACGGGCCTTACTGTGGCTGTGCTTCATGCATCATTACCTACGCACTGGCTGCCATTTGTGCTCGCATCTCGTACACAAAAATGGAGCTATAAAAAGACATTTTCAATTCTCATGATCGCAGGTCTTGGTCACGTGATCACGACAACCTTACTGGGTGCCCTGGTTGTTTGGTTTGGTGTTAAAATTAGCCAAAGCGCTGAAAAGACTTTTATTTTTATCGCAGCTACTGCTGTATTTGTATTCGGTGCCTATAACATCATTCAACATTTTCGTGGGCATAAACATTCGCACTGTGATCATACAAACCCGCATCATCACGACTACAAAAAAACGGCGAACGATGGTTGGGCTGTTCTAAGTTTACTATCACTTTTAACATTTTCGCCTTGTGAATCTTTCTTACCTGTTTACGTATCGGCTTGGCCACTGGGGTGGGTAGGGTTTGGTGTGTTATCAGTCGTATTAGGTGTGGGCACTCTTTTAGCCATGACCATCTTTATGACTCTTGTGTATTTTGGTTCAGCCAAGATTAAACTTCATTGGTTAGAAAATAATGAAAAGTTAATCATTGGAATTATGTTACTTTTATTGTCGTTAATGGTTTATGTGGTTGAAATTTTAATGCCGCATTCTCATACTATAAGCTAGATGCCTCAAATTAGCATAGAAACTATCTTAGAAGCGGTTGAATTCTCGGTGACTAGGTCATCGGGAGCTGGTGGTCAGCACGTCAATAAAACCAATTCAGCAGTGATTGCGAAGCTTGATCTTTTACAATTAAAAATTCCAGATACAAAAAAATCTCTGTTATTTAAAAACTTAGCTTATCGCTTAGTTCAAGGTCAGTTTATCAGTGTGCGTAGTGAAGAGCAGCGCGATCAGAAATCTAATAAAGACACAGCCATTGAAAATTTATCAGCCCTTTTAGAAAAAGCCCTTTATGTTCCTAAGAAGCGTGTAGACACTAAGCCCACGCGCTCTTCAGTCAGAAAACGCCTTGATAGTAAGACTAAAAAATCAAATATCAAAAAAATGCGCTCAGAAAAATTTTAAAGTTTAGCGAGTAATTTCTTTTTAAAATCTGTGTACGGCGGAAAAATTAAACGCATCGTTTTAAATAAAAACTTTTGTTCAATCACCGAACGTCGGTGTGAAAATTCTAAAAATCCGAAATGCCCGTGGTATGTACCAATACCGCTTGTGCGAATACCGCCGAAGGGTAAGTAATGATTTGCTAAGTGTACGATCACGTTATTAATCGCAACTCCGCCAGATTGAGTTTTATTTAAAATATCTTGGATGTTGTTTTTCGATTTCGAAAAAATGTACAACGCTAACGGATGCGGATTAAGAGCCATAATTTTATAAGCGTCATCTAAGATATCAAAAGCAATCACCGGAGCGACTGGCCCAAAGATTTCTTGTTTCATAATCTCAGAATCTAAAGCAGGTGAATCAATTAATTCACAACGAGTTGTGTGAAAATCAGTGCCATTGCCGCCAAGCTTGGTTACGCGTTGTTGGTTTTGTGTATTTACAAAGCCCGTCGGCGTTTCAACATTGGCTTTTTCTAGTTCGTTAAATTTTTTAATGAAAGCATCTTTTTTAGATCGATGAATTAAAACATAATCTGGAGCTACGCAAGTTTGACCGCGATTTAAAAACTTACCCCAATAAACTTTTTCTGCTGCATCATCAATATCAGCCGTTTCATCAATGATTGTCGGAGATTTTCCGCCAAGTTCTAAGGTGTAAGGAGTTAATTTTTTAGCGCAAGCTTCTGCGATAATGCGACCAACTTGGGTAGAACCCGTAAAAAACACATGATCAAAATCGTAACCTAATAATTCTTCAGTCTTTTCTCGACCACCTAGTTCGCAAACAACTTCGTTATTTGAAAATACTTCGGTCACCATTTGGTGAATTAATTTACTGGTGTGGGGAGTCAGTTCACTAGGTTTAATAACGACTGTGTTTCCTGCAGCTATTGCGGGTATCAAAGGGTTGATCGTTAATTGAAACGGGTAGTTCCAGGGAGCAATAATTAAAACAACACCCTTTGGCTCGTAGTGAATTTTACTGATGTGGCCAAACAATGTGAGCGGCGTTTGCACACATTTTGGCTTTGCCCAGCATTTTAAATTTTTAATAAAATATTTAATTTCAGATTTAACAATGCCAATTTCTGAAGTTTGAGTTTCAAATTCTGATTTTTGAAAATCAAGATGCAATGCTTTTTTTATTTCGGCGTCGTTTTTTTCGATCCAAGTAAGTAGCTTTTTTAGATTCGCAATTCGCGAAGATATGTCCAAAGATTTATTATGTAACGCTCTAGACTTAAGTTCTAAAAAAGTTTTACTGATCATGGAAGGTCCTCAAAGTTGTATAAATTTTTATCTAACAGATGACTAGGTTTTATATTTTGCAAGGCCGTAATAAAACTAGCACTTAAATTCGGAATATCTTTTTCTAATTCAGTAATTAAGCTTTTCATCTTTTGGCGTTTCATGCCTTCTTGCGAGCCGCAAAGATTGCAAGGAATCACCGGAAAGCCCCAGTCAGTCGCTAATTGAATCAAGTCAGATTCTGCCACATACATCATCGGGCGAATCACGATATTTCGGCCATCGTCTGATCTTAATTTAGCCGGCATCGTCGAAACATTGCCTGTGTAAAACATATTTAACATTGTTGTTTCAATTAAATCTGTGCGGTGATGACCTAAGGCCATTTTTTGATACTGATTTGCAAAGGCATAATCATACAAAATCGCTCTGCGCATTTTAGAACATAAAGAACAATAAACACCCGTTGTGACTTTTTCTTTCACGACTGAGTAAGTGTCTTTTTCGATCATGTGAAAAGCAATGCCTTCAGATTCAAGCCAGGTTTTAAAATTTAAAACATCAAAGCCCGGTTGTTTTTGATCTAAGATAACAGCGTTAATTGTAAAATCAATTTCCGCGCGTTTTCTGATTTCTTCTAATAAGATAGTTAAGATCGAAGAATCTTTTCCGCCTGACACGCAAACCATCACTTTGTCGCCATCAGCAATCATTTTGTAATCGCTAAGGGCTTGGGTAATTTGTTTTCTGATTTTGACAGCTAGCGGGTGATCACGGTTGACGAGTTTCATTTTTAACCTCTAAGACTTGGTGGGCGATTGTGAATCCATTTCGCTCAAGGGCTTTTTGTCCAAGAGAGAAAACTTTGTCGCCAATTAAAAATTGTCTTCCGTAACTATCAATAAAATAAACAATCTTAACGCCAATCCAATTTTCGTTAAGTTCAGAAACATAAGCTAATGGCGACGGAATCGCTCTGATGTCAGCAATTTGTGAAATCGCAAGTTCTAAGAGATCTTTAGCTTTTACAGCGTCTTGATCATGCGGAATGCGAAAAATTTGACTGCGTAAAATTGGAATGCCCGGAGGCGAGAAATTAGAAATTTGCGAAAGAGCTACAACTTTATTGGGTAAATAGATAACTTCATCAGATAGGCCCGTTAAAACAGTTGCGCGCCAAGTAAGTTCTTTCACTTGTCCTACAACCTTGTTGGGTCCGTTTTGAATTTCTAACCAGTCGCCAATTTCAAAAGTTCTGTCGATCTGCATAGAGATGCCGGCAAATAAATTTCCTAAAGTATCTTGAAGCGCCAAACCCAGAATCACAGAAACAGCGGCTGACGTGGCAATCAGCGGAGCGACTTGAACTCCGAAAAGGGATGAAGCTGACCATAGACCAATCGAAATAAATAAAAGTAACGAAAAGATATTAACCAATAAAACGGGTACGCCCGCAGTCATTGATCCTAAAAATAAATACATCAAAACATTTAAACGACAAACGCGAACAAAAAGTTGAACGCCTACAAAGTAACTGATCATCCCCACATAAGGAGTGATTCTTTTAATAATCATTGAAGTTTCAAGTTGTTCGCTCAGCAAAAGATACGTCACGAACAAAAAAGTTAAAATAAAGAAATCGCGGTTGATCACTCTTAAGTAGTTTTGGATGTTTTGGTGACGCTCCTGTGAGGCGCGCTTTAAAAACGATTTATAAAATAAAAAAGTACCAAAACATAGAATGCCAAGAACCACGTAAAGTTCGACATCCAAAAGGTTATATAGCGATGTGGGGAAAGTCTGAGTAGGCATAGCTTTTTTATAGCCTAATTGCCTGTCAGAAACTAGACCTTTTATACATTCTGGTACTCAAAAAAAGAGTTAATGTTTATGCTATAAGCATGAATAATACATCTGAAATGAATCAAGCCGGTCTTAAAAAACCATTAGGCGTTTACGCCATGGCCCTTTTGTTCATCTTAGCTCCGTTAGGAAATATCCTAATTAGCTTTCTAGGATCAGGTTTGGCCAACTGGTACGAGCCTGCGATTTTTTTAGCGCTGTTAAAAACTATTTCAACATTTGACTGGGTTTGGCTTGGCCTTTTGGTGATTACTGGACTTTTATTATTCAAACAACACAAGCTTTCATGGACTGTGGCTATTGTGACGTTAGTCTTGGTCTTGGGAATCAATGCCTTTAGACTTTTTCAGGCTGACACGAACTCGATTGACCCTAATTTTCTGAAAATTTTCTCTATTTTGTCTGTCGTAACGACTTTAGGGGTTTTGGTTATCGCATTTTACTTCAGATTTCCATACATCGATCGCCGTATGATGTGGACATCATCTGATACCAACCCAGACCGAAGAACTGAAGATCGCGATTCTGAACGTCGTAAAAAATAGTCTAAAAGTGTCTCATTTTGAGCGTAACATAATGATTTAAGTTTTTAAAATGAGACACCGATAAGGGACTGTATTTGTATTGAATATAAAACGGACTTTTTTGAGATACTTTTTAGGGATTAAATAGGAGACATCATGAACGCAGGATTTATGAAAAATGTTATTAGATTTGCGGCCGCAACAGGCTCTGTTCTAACAATGATTTTTTCACCAGTGGCTTTAGGGGTTCAATCTGAAGACACATTACAAAAACAAATCGAAGCTTTCATGTCAGAGACGCAATTAAATAAGCGTATCACATACCAAGAGTTTTGGAATAAAACTAAACACCTCTATTCTGGCCAAGTTTATAAAGATGTTGAACGTTATTTAACGTCTTCACCGAATGAATTAATGCCTGAGTTCAGTCTTAAAGAATCTTTAAGTTCTACGGGTGATAAAATTCCGACTTTAACTATTAGTGAAAACGGAAAATCACACACGATGCAAATTTTTGGCGAAAAAGCTAAGTTTGCTAAATTTAATAATGTAATTTTAACTGAAAACGACATGATGTTAATCACGCCAGCGATGAAACGTTTGATGGCGAGTGATATTAAAATCAAAAAAGAACATGATCGTAAATTAACTAAAGCGAATACAAATAAATTCGCAAGCACTCCTAAAATCACGCGTGAAATGTGGAAAAAAATGACTCCGATGGAGCATGCCCAGTTCATGATGAATATGAGATTGTTATATTCTGGCGCGCAAGATGTTATCGATGCTAAATCTGCAATTGATGCAAAAAAACCAGCAGCTCCGTCTAAGGGTAAAAAAACTTCGTCTTTAGAAAAATGGAATATGTTTTTTGCGATGTTAAATGATGAAGCTGAAGCCGATGCGGCCGCAGGTACTAAGTGCGTTGTTGCGGGCTACATTGGTACTTACGGTTCTGATAAGAAATGTAAATACCCATTCAACGTTAAAGCTGGTGGATGTAATTTTCCGTGTAATCCAACGATTTACGGTTTTGATAATGGCGGTAAACAATTTTGTTTAGGTAACGAATCTGAATTACAAACGGCAACTCATTACAACAAAGGTTGTGATGCTAAAATGCCTTTAACTTCAGTTGAATTACCATTACCTGCTAAAAATGCAAAAAAAGATGCTAGTCGTTACGATAATGTATTAGAAGAAAATAAACGTAGAGCTTTAAGAGATGAAGCTGCTATGACAAATACTAAAAAATATTTAGACAGTATGTTAATCGGAACGCCAGATTTAAAAGAAGCGTTTGAAAAAGGTAACATCACTGATGATTTATTAAAGAAACTTCAAGAAATTCAATCACAATTTGATTCTACAATCTCTGCTGCTCGCCAAGATTGTGCGGCCGCAGCTGTCGAAAAAGATCAATACGATAAAAACTTTTGGGGCGCTTGTGATCAATTACACAAACGTTTCCTATTCGTAGCTGAGTTTTTAACTAAAAAACCAGGTTGCCCTGATAACAAATCAGTGAACGCTGAAACTTTAAAATGTCCATGTGATGGTGGCGGTGAAGCAAATCCAGGCGCACAATGTGTGGCTGTACTTCCTCCGGCAGTATCAACTCCAGCTGTAAGTGAACCAGTAGGTTCATCATCTTCATTACAATGTACAAACGGTACTGTTGAAAAAGAAGGTTCGTGTGTTTGTGAAGATGGTAAAGAGCCATCTGGTAAAGATGATGATAAAAAATGTGGATCTGGTTTTAACTGGAAACCATGGTTAATCGGTGCCGGTGTTATCGGTGGTGCGGCTTTATTATATTTCTTATTCAAGAAAAAGAAAAAAGACAAACCTGACAAGCCAGTACCTCCTCCTCCGGTTGTTACTCCGCCAACAGGTTGTCAAAATGTTTGTGCTGCGAACACGACACAAAATCCTACAACATGTTCGTGTGATCCTATCGTGCAACAACCAACATGTACTGCACCACAAATGCTAAACGGTGGCGTTTGCGGATGCCCAACGACGAATGCATGTACTCCAGGACAACAAGTTTATAACTTAAGTACTTGTCAGTGTGACACTGTTGTTCAAGCCAGTGTTTGTGCTGATGGCGTAAGTCCTTATTATACACCTCCTGGGCCTTCTTCATGCCCGGCTCCTACAGTTTGTCAAAATGGATCTCAAGTTTATCCACCAGCAACTTGCCCACCAGTTACAGAAGGTGGCAGTGGAAATAACTGTCCAAGTGGCGATTGCAGCGGCGGCGTTCCATCTGCTAACTAGAATTTTAAAAGGATAATTTATGATGAACATGATTTTAAAAAAAATAAACGCGATGCTAGTGACGATGTCACTAGCTACGATGGTTTTTTCACCCGTAGCCCTTGGTAAACAAGCGCAAGCAAATCAAGAACAGATGTCGAAAGCTCAATTAGAGCAAATCGTGCAAACGCTGGGGCTGAATAAATCAATGACGTTTGGTGAGTTCTACGCAAAGAACAAAGGGTATTACCCACCACGTGTTCAAAAAATGGTTGAGCAATTAGTTTCTAAATTTAAAGATGAACCAATGCCACAGTTTGTTGTGGGTTCAACACAAAATTCACAAGGTGAAACAGTTGCTACTTTACGAGTTAACGGTAAAGATCAATTAAGCAATATCCAATTCTTAGGTGAGCCTGCGAAATTCGCAAAATTTGATAATACAAATTTAACTCAAGAAGATATCGCCAACTTTGATGATATGTTTGCTAAACTTTATATGGGAGACGCGTCTCATAGAAAAGGTTACGAAGGTAATCCGTTAACTTCACCAAAAACAATTTCAAAAACTACTGCTAAAACAGTAGCTCCGACAACGTTTGCGGGCATGCCAAAAATCACACAAGACATGTGGAAGAAAATGACACCGATGCAACGCGCTCAGTTTATGATGAACATGAGAATGTTATGGTCGGGCGCTCAAGACGTTATCGATGCAAAAGCTACTGGTAAAAAAGGTAAAAAAACTTCGTCACTTGAAGGTGGAACGGCTTCGCCCTTACAAAAATGGAATATGTTTTTCTCTATGTTAGATGAAGCGAATGCCTCAGACACTAAGTGTGTTGTGGCAGGTTATATCGGTTCATACGGAGCTGGTAAACGTTGTAATTACCCAGAAGGTGCAAAAGTAGCTGGCTGTAGTTTTCCATGTAATCCAACGATTTACGGTTTTGATTCTTCAGGAAAACAATTTTGTTTAGGTAGCTCTTCTGAATTACAAACGGCAACTCATTACAACAAAGGTTGTGATGCGAAAATGCCTTTAACTTCAGTTGAACTATCACTTCCTGCAAAAGCTTCAGGTAAAGATGCAAGTCGTTACCAAGGAATTTTAGAAGCGAATAAAGCACAAGCTTTAAAAGACCCTTCAGCAATGGCTAATACAAAAAAATACTTAGACAGTATGTTAAACGGAACGCCTGATTTAAAAGATGCTTTTCAAAAAGGAAACATCACCGCAGCGTTATTAGCAAAGCTTCAAGAAATTCAATCACAATTTGATTCAACAATCACAGCAGCTCGTAATGATTGTGCTGCGGCCGCTGGCGAAACTCAGTATGACCGCGAATTCTGGGGCGCTTGTGATCAATTACATAAACGTTTCTTATTCGTTGCAGCTTATTTAGAAAAAAACCCAGGCTGTAAAGGTGGCGGTAAAGTTGATGAAGGCACATTAACTTGTGCTTGTCCTGCTGGTCCGGGTGTAGCTCCAGGTTCAGCTTGTGCTGCGGCTCCGACTCCAGCACCAACGCCAACTCCGGGTGGTTCTTCTGAGACAGCAGTAACTCCTCCTCCTGCTCCAAGCAGTGGTGGTCAGTGTGATCCTTCATGTTCTGGTAAAGAAATTTGCCAAAAAACTGCAGGTGATAGTGACGGCGCTGAAGTTTGGGAATGTAAAGCTCCAGGTGGAGATAAAGATGATAACAAACCAGGATTTTTCTCAAAATTATGGTCAGGCGTTAAAAAAGTGGCTCCTTGGGTAATTGGCGGCGTTGCGCTTTATGCCGCTTGGAAAATCTTTTTCCAAGTTAAAAAACCAAAATTAAATCCTGCAGCAGATGCCTGCCCGAATGGAAATGTTCCACCGTGCGGTCAAACATGCGCAGCCCCTCAAGCTATGTTATCGAGTGGAACTTGCGGATGCCCAGCGTGTCCTCCAGGTCAAACGATGACAAATGCTTCTTCATGTCTCTGTGAAAATACGACGGTGTCAACAACACAATATGTTTGTGCCGATGGCGTAACAACAGTGACTGCATTGGCGAATTGCCCTTCAACAGCTAGTTATACTTGTTGGGATGGATCTACACAACCATCAGCAATTAGTTGCCCTGAACAACCAGCGACGGGAACAGGCACGGGTACTGGTACATCAACTAAAACGGGCACATCTAGATAATGAATATCGATAAAGAGCAAAATCAAACTGAGATCGAAAAAATCAGAGTTCCTAAAAAGGACTCTGGACGTGGAATTGGAGGAGATTTAAAAAAGTCTCCTCTGTTTCGTAATCGCGATCTTGTTGCTGATTTTGATCTTGGATTTTTAGGCGGCCCGCAAAAAAGAACCGGTTTTAAATTATCAATTTGGATGTGGCTTGCGGCTACGATTGATACTTTAGTGATCGCGGCTTTAAGTTGTTTTTTTATGCTGTGCTTATCTGTGATGATCAAACATGGTTTAAAACAAACATTAGGTTTTACACTCATGCGTGATAATGCCCTGATGACATTTTTAGTTTTCTTTATTTTTTGTGGTTGGATGTATTTTATTGCTAGCCGCACATTAACAGGAGCTTCGATCGGTGAGCACACATGTGCTTTACGTTTAGGTCAGCCCCATGAGCGTGTAAAAAGATCTTACTTACCGCGCGTGATTATTCGCACGACAATGACTTTACTGACAGGCATTGTGACTTTGCCTTTACTATCTCTTTTGGTTAAAAAAGACATCGTAGGCCGTATTACAGGCTTAAATATCTACTCTCTCAAATAACATCACGACTTCGAAATGATTTGTCTGCGGAAATTGATCAACAACATGAGCGTTGGTGATTTTATAGTTATGTTGTAAGAAAATTTCGCTATCAGTGCGCAATGATTCTGGATAACAAGAAACATAAATGATTTTTTTCGTATTCGCAGCGATCACATTTTGAGTGAAGTTTTTTAATCCAGATTTTGGTGGATTAACTAAAACCACATCTGGTTTTTCGTTCATTTCTAAATTTTGCGGTCTTTGAAAATCACCCGCATGAATCGTTAATTTTTCTAGTAAATGATTATGTATCGCAGTTTCTTTAACGCAAGCTAAAGCAAATTCATCATTTTCAAAAACTTCAACTTTATGTCCTGAGCTTAATAGCGAAAATGTGTATTGTCCGATACCACAACCGAATTCCCAAACTTTAAGTTCAGTGTTTTGTAGCCAGCTAGCAATGATATCAGTCATAAGCTTTGCGGTTTTAGCAGAAGGTTGAGTAAAGCTACTGACCGCGCAATTTAAATCAATTGGCGTATGGGTTTTGTAATTATAAGTGTGAAACCACGGCTGCATCTTAGGGTCTTTTAATTTGATTTGTTCAGCTTCAAAAGTTGATTCATCAAGACACTTCTTTTTTTGGCCAACTTCAATAAAAAAGTTTTCAGATAGTTTTTTTAAAATATTTTTTTCGATCAGAAGATTTTTAATATCATTATTGGCAAAATCTAACCATAAACCATATTTTTTAATTTGGTTACGGCTTGAAGCGCGTAATCTAATTGTGCCAATACGAATATTAAAATCAGCTTGCGACAAAAGATCAAAGGCCTCTTGCAGTTTCGGAGTTAATTGTAAACATTCACGTATCGGAATAAAGTTTCTATCTTTATCGATAAGCCCTATTTTTCTATCTTTAATGATAAAATCAAAGCGCTCGCGCATTGAATGTTCGCCCGCTGAATGAGTTTTAACTTCTATAGAATCAAGGTGCGTAGTGAATAGATCTTTTAAGCGCTTAGTTTTTTGCGCTAATTGTTCGTTATAGGCGATACCCCAGAGTGAACATCCCGGACATGTTGTGGCTAATGCGCAGACTTTCATTATAAAAGGTGCTGCAATTTCTCAGGGCATGATTTTGGATCTTTAATCACGCCTTGTTCGTAATGCAGATCTCTTTCGGTAAAGCCAAGAGTAATGTGTGGATAAAAAATATCAGCATCGAAGTTTTTCACTGCGTATTTTGTTTTTATATATTTTCGAAAAGCTAAAATTTCTGGCGCGTCGACAACGATGTAATAAGTTTTTAAAACTTTATTTTTTTCAGTTATGCTACCTTCGCCTAAACAAACTTTCTTGAAAGATTTAGTTTTCCATTCTTCCCATTCTTGGTGAATGGTTTCGGGGCTTGTGTTTGCGGTGATGTTTTTAAGTTCTGGTGGAGTCAGTACAGTGATATGGGCTTCGCTTCTATTGATTAACTTTGTGCCTAAAAATGCATCAAGCTTATTGAGAGTTTGTTGATACTCAGGATACTCAAGATCAAGCGAGACATAGCTTTTAACTGAAGCAGGTTTCTTATTTGGCAAAAGTGGTTGATTTTGGCAACTCACGACAAAAAATGAAAGACAAAGCAAAATACGTTTCATAGGATTACAGCTTATATGAAAAATTTAAAAAAATTAATCAGAATCTCTATTTTGCCATTGGTTGCCGTTGTTTATTTAGGTGCAGACCTGTTGAGCGAAGACCCAAAGTTGATTCAAAACGCAAAACAGATCACGTTTGTAGGCGCAAAATCTGGCGAAGGCTATTTCAGCGCAGATGGCAAAAAAATGGTGTTTCAATCCGAGCGCGAGCCGAACAACCCATTTTATCAAATGTTCATCCTGGATTTAGAATCTGGCAATGTACAAAGGTTATCATCGGGCCAAGGTAAAACAACGTGTGGCTGGATTCATCCGAGCATGAAAAAAGTGATGTGGTCTTCAACTCACTTAGATAAAAATATTCCAGCCAAAGTAAAAGAAGAATTAGCCATTCGTGCAAACCCTGTTAAGGGTCGCTATTCATGGAGCTTTGATGAAAATTTTGATATTTTCGAATCAGACTTAGAAGGTAAACATTTAAAACGTTTAACTAAAGAATTAGGTTACGACGCTGAGGGGTCTTATTCTCCTGATGGTAATTACATTGCCTTTGCTTCAAATCGTATTGCCTATGATCACAAGTTAACGCCTGACGAAGAAAAAAAGTTTAAACAAGATCCATCTTACTTTATGGAAATCTACATCATGAAAGCCGATGGCACTGATGTAAAACGATTAACTAATAGCACGGGTTATGATGGCGGCCCATTTTTTTCTGCCGATGGTAAAAAGATCACTTGGCGCAGATTCTCAGAAAGTGGCGCGTCTGCAGAAATTTACACGATGGATGTTGATGGTAAAAACCAAAAACAAATCACGCATTTAAATTCAATGTCTTGGGCTCCATTTTTTCACCCCAGCGGAGACTACATTATCTTTAACACAACTGTGGGCGGGTATTCGAATTTTGAATTGTTCATCGTTGATAGCGAAGGTTTAAAAGAACCAAAACGTGTGACCTATGCTGAAGGCTTTGATGGCTTAGCGACGTTTTCACCGGATGCTAAAAAAATCACGTGGTCGCATAAAAACGAAAAAGGCGAAAGCCAAATTTATATTGCTGATTGGGATGACGCAAAAGCGCGTAAGCTCTTAGGTTTACCAGAAAAAGTTCAAAGCCCAAATTTAGCCGATTTAAAACCTGAAATTCGCGTTGAAGATGCAAAATCAATCGTGTCTTACTTGGCCAGCGAAGAATTTAAAGGGCGTTTTACAGGCTCTGAAGAAGAAAAAATCTACACGCAAAAAATCTCTGATTTATTCAAATCATGGGGATTAGTTCCGGCTGATGGTAAAAACTTTATTCAAACTTTTGAGTTTGTATCAGGGGTTACTGCTGGCGAAAAGAATAAAGCTGAGTTTAAAGGTCGCTTAGATCTTAATTTAAAACTGGGTGAAGATTACCAGCTAATTTCATACTCTAAAGCGGGAGCCTTTAATGCGGCACCGGTTGTGTTTGCAGGTTTTGGTATTAAAGCTCCGGCACACAGTGAGTTTTCTGGTTTTGATTCGTACAAAGATTTAGATGTAAAAGGTAAATGGGTAGTTATTTTAGATGAAGCCCCGAAACCTTCACAGAAAGAATTCTCTAAACACACTTACCTTTTATCGTTCTCGCGGATGCAACATAAGATTACGGTGGCCAAAAATAATGGTGCTTTTGGTGTGATCTTAGTTGAAGAAACAAAAGATAAAACGAAAATTAACGATCTAAAATTTGCCGGTAGTCTTTCTGATTCGCAACTTCCGATTGTAAAAATCACGATATCTGTTTTTGAAAAACTTTTAAAAAATTCAGCCGATATCAAAGACTTAACTACTTATGATCAAGTAAAATCAAAATACGATTCTTACAGTTCTGTACCAGGTTTTAATTTAACGTCTCAGTATTTTTCAGCAAATATTGATTTGATGACTAAAAAATCTATCGGCCGAAATGTGATTGCGCGTTTAGACACAAAAGCCTCAAAAAAGGCCAAAGCTATTTTAATTGGTGCTCATGGTGATCATTTAGGTTTAGGCCTTGCGGGTTCATCATTAGCAACAGGCGCAAATAAAGATAAAATTCATTACGGCGCTGATGACAATGCTTCAGGTGTTGCTGGGGTTTTAGAGTTAGCCCATTTTTATTCACAACCCACTCAAAGAAAAGATCTTAAGCGCCCGATTTACTTCGCAGTTTGGTCAGGCGAAGAGATCGGTGTTTTAGGTTCACATCATTTCGTGAATCAATATAAAAAACTAAGCGATGTGTTCGTTGCTGGATTAAATATGGATATGATCGGCCGCTTGCGCGAGAGTTTAAATATTCAAGGCGTAGGCTCTGCTGAAGGTTTTAGAAATATCGCCGAAGCGGCGGCGATTAAAATAGGTGTGCCGTTAAACTTAACTTCAGATCCGTATTTACCAACTGATTCAATGTCGATTTACTTGGCGGGAGTGCCTTCGATTTCTTTTTTCACAGGTGCGCATAGCGAATATCACACGCCACTTGATAAGCCAGAGACGTTAAATTACGAGGGTTTAAAGAATACAATTAATGTGGTTCAGTACTTTGCAGATCGTTTAGCAAAAACCGACAAAGACATTTTAAAGTATGAAAAAGTTGAAAGTAATTCGGGTAAACATTTAGAAGGCCGAAGCTTTAGAATTTTCTTAGGTACAATTCCTGATTACACCCAAGAGGGCGTTAAAGGGGTTCGCATCACAGGCGTTGCGAAAAATTCTCCAGCTGAAAAAGCGGGTCTTGCTTCAGGTGATGTGATCACGGAATTTGATAAAACTAAAATTGAAAACATTTATGATTACGTCTATACACTTCAATCAGTTAAGCCTGATGTAAAGACCCAGATTTTAGTATTGCGTAATGGTAAAATAGATTCTTTTGATATCACTCCCGCGTTGAAAGACTAAGGTCTAGAATGATTCGGGTCTAGGGGACGCCTCTGGTCATTATTGTTACGATATATAGGTGTGCATAAAGCATCACCTGTCCGTAATCAAATAATGGTTGGAGGATCTATGAATGGATCTTTAAAATTCGTGCAAGCAATGGTTTTTTTAACTCTCGTTGGAGCCATGTTTACTTCCTGCGGTGGTTCACAGACTACTTTATCTAGCACGACAGCTTCGGGCACGACAACGGGTGGTAATACGGGCTCATCTTCGGGAGCTTCAACGATAGAAGATGAAGAAAAAAATGCGACGATTCCTGCAGGATACGATGCTTCGAATTTATTTGTGGCAGTAGCTGATACTATGGATTACACGAGATTCACTTCTATTTACTCAAATTGGGGACAAAAATGTACATTTACTTCAGCCTCAATTGTTAATGATATTACCTGTGTAGTTAATGTTGGTGAGTTAGCAATTTATCATGAAGGAATTAAGCTTCAGTTTAATATACCTGCTAATAAATGCGATTATTTTGAGACAAAACCTTACTGGTTCTATAATCACGAAACAGGTTATGGGCCATCTAGTATTTCTGCGACAGTCACTGTAATTTCAGGGACTGTTGTTTCGCAAAAATGCCAGGTCAACAGTGGCACTATCGCAAATTGCAATGGTGCGCCACCAACTACTGAATGGAACGATATAAATTGGGTGATCACTGAATCTGCAGCTTCAGCTGAATGTGTGTACGACAACACTATATCTGGTGGCCAAAATTGCTGTTTAGGAAAATATAATTCAACTATAAAAATGATTGTTGATGGTGTGCCAGTAACAACCCCAAGTAAAAAAGAATGGGGAGGGGTTCTGTCATCTTGCATTGCCGGCCCGGGCAAGACAGATTGGACAAATAAGAGCGCTGATGGTGTGCCACTTTGGGATATTCAAAAAATGGAAACTGGCAAAAGCCGCACGAAAATTATGAAAGCTTCGGCGCCGATTGATACAAGTGGTGCCGCTGAAAATATTTCGATCGCCAACTATTTTACACCTGGACTTCATAATCATGTTGGCTATGGAGCGATGTCAGGTACAACTTCGATTTATCCATATTACATGGATCCAATAAGCGATCGTTCTGGATCGTATATGGAGCGTGCGAATCCTTTTTATACTTTTGATTGTATGGATGAAGCATTTGAAGTCAATCAACGTATTCGAGTTATGATTCAAGAGTGGGATACCGAAGCTGCATTGTCTTCATATATCGCAAATGGAACTTCAGGAACTCCTGTTTACGGGACAGATACTGGTACCGCTGATGAGCCAGGAAAAGCTCCAGGAGCTTGCCCAGGTTTGTCGGGTGAGAATTGTAATACAAACAGAGATGCAGACGATTTTGTGGGATTAGTGGGTCCGTACAGCACAGCGTCGCCAGTTAATCGCGCAAACTATTTTCCGGATGTCCCATCTAAATAAAAATCTAGCTTAAGTCTCAACTATTTATCAAAAAAGCCTAGTTACAAAAACGAGGCTTTTTAGTTTTTGAAATTGAACGTTTTAAAGATCAATTTTTCTCTCAAAGTGACAAGTATATCCATTCGGATTTTTCACTAAATAATCTTGATGATAATCTTCAGCCTTAATCCATTTTGAACTTGGAGTGACTTCGGTCACGACTGGTTTTTTCCAGGCTTTAGATTTGTTCACACGAGCAATCATATCTTGTGCAATTACGCGTTGTTTGTCAGAAGTGTAGAAAATCACACTGCGGTACTGTGGGCCCTTGTCATTACCTTGTTGATTCATCGTTGTCGGATCATGAATTTTAAAGAAGTATAAAAGTATTTTCTCAAACGAAGTTTTTTTCGGATCAAAATCAATCTTCACAGTCTCTGCGAATTTTGTAGTTCCGGTATGAACTAATTCATAATTTGCTTTCGCTTCATCTCCGCCCATGTAACCAACTTCTGTAGCTGTGACTCCGGGTTGTTTGCGGATAAGATCTTGAACGCCCCAGAAACAACCGCCACCTAAGTACGTAGTTTCTGCCAAAGCTGCCATACTAAATGTTTGTAGTGAAAAGAAAGCGACTAAAGCGATTTTTGATATTTTACCTAGGGTTTTCATACGTTATTATCCTGTTCTTGGTTGTTAGTGCTCGAAGCGGCCTGTGAACTTTTGATATAGCGTTGTAATTCTGATTCTGGAATTCTTCTGTGTCCACCATCTGTAGTGTAGCAAATAATCTTACCTTTGGCGATTTCACGGCGCAGAGTGTTCTCGCTCACTGTTATGTGTTTTTGAACCGCGCGACAAAACTCAGGAAGACTGTAGTCTTTCTCGGCGGCTTTTAGCTGAGTTTTAATTTGCGACGCGTTGGGGATCCATTTCTTGGTTTCAAGATGTGAAACAGACTCTTTCATAACGTTAGTAAAAATCTGCCAAATAATTTCTTTATTTTCTTCAAGTTTCTGGCTCTTAAAAAAATCGTTCGGTAAAGCCACCTTCGCATCGATTCCCAGATCTGGAACCGAAACTGTTAAAAAACCATGGATATGCTTGAAGATGATTGGATATGTAAAATCAGTGATGTTATTTTTCATAGGCCTAATCTTCCAAAACTCCCAGCTTTAAATCAAGTCGAAAATAAAAAATTCAAAAACATTCGAGTTAACATAAGTTTAGTTTTGTTAACCTATTGCTATTTTAGTAATATATGACAGAATAAAGTATATGAAGAAAATGTTGATTAAAGTTAAAAAAATGCAGGATTTCATCGATTTATTCGCGGGGCTTTCAAAGCAGCGCCTAGAGCTACTTTGGCAGATTAAAAGCCTACGCCCGGGGTCAGTTTATGAGCTCGCAAATGCACTTCAAAAATCACAGCCGTACATCCAAAAAGAGGTCAATTTTCTCGCCGAAAAAGGATTGATCTCCTTGAGTAAGTCAAAAACCGACGGGCGCAACCGCGTTAAACCAGAAGTTAATTACCAAGTTCTATCTTTTGAAATGGATTTCATCGGAGCAGGAAAGGATAACGAATGAATCGCCCAGGCTTAGTCGTTTTAAACGACAATAATTTCTTCTCTGATAAAACGCAGTTATCGACACATATACAAAGTGAAGAATCAATTCAGATTTGGGCCTGGCTTAATCAAGGACACTTCGCAGATAAAACGAAAAAAACCTACGTTCGAATCATTCGTGATTTCTTACAGTTTAATTGGCATTTAGGTTTAAAGCAGATTACTCCAGCACTTGTGACCTTATATCTTCGTAAGAAAGATAAAGTCGCAGCTTCTACAAGAAATCTTCACCGTAACTGTTTGTCTTCGTTATTTCAGTATTTAGAAAACGTGGGTTACATCGCAAGAAGTCCAGTGAAGGTTGTGAAGCAAGAAAAGGTTCTTGAAAGCTTTCATTATAAAGTTTTATCGATCGAGCAAATTAAACGTATGACTCAAAAGGTACAAAACCCCAGAGATCGATTAATTTTGCAGGTGCTTTATTTCACTGGTCTTCGTGTAAGTGAAGTTTCAACAATTAAAGTAAAAGACTTTGCTGTGTCGACGCAAAAACGAAATACACAGGGCGCTTATTTAACAGTGATCGGTAAGGGCAGTAAAATCCGTACTGTTTTAACTGGAGCTTACTTATGGAAAGAGATCAAAAAATACATCAAAAAAACAGGTCTAGAGCCCAATGATTATATCTTTAATTTCGAAGGCGCTCCGCTATCAAGAATAACGATATTTAAGATTATTAAAAAAGCTACAATCACTGCGGGAATCAAAGTGCCTGGTGATAAGACCCCATCACCCCATTGGTTCAGACATACTTCAGCAATTCATGCTTTAGAGAATGGCGCTGATATACATGTGGTACAAACGACTTTAGGACATGCGTCTCTAGCTACAACCGGGCAGTATTTAAAATCGCGCCCAGTGAAGAGTAATGCAAGTTATTTGAAGAAGGTTTAAGCAAATGCGTTTAATCCTGCAGTTAAAAAGATCGCTAAGATTAAGATGTAGTGTCTCATAGTGATACGCTTATGCATGTGATACCTCTACGATTTTTAATGCACGTAAAAGGCCACCCCATCAGACTCAGATAAGGGTGTATCCGAGCTGATGGGGTTTCAAGGAGTATCTAAATAAAGTGTGTGTTAAACTCTTAGTCGCAGATACAGAGTTTAATCATTTAAACTGAAGTGACTTTAGAATTACTAAAGCCTGCGTAATTTGAGGCTTTAAATCTGGCTGTAAAAGGCTGGTCTGTTTTAATAGATTTGTTAGTTCAGTATAACTTCTCGATTCGCAATTCAAATTTGAATTTTGCGCCAGCTCATTTATTGCGGCAGCAAGCACTGTTTCAGTTGGTCCTGAATCATTTGAAGCTGATTCTTTTTGAAACCAACGAAGTACGTTTCGCATGTCACTGTTAAAGTGGCCATCATGCTCGTCGTAAGATAAATTTAAAAAATTATCCGGCGGCATTGCGAAGGCCTTAAAGGTCGCCTCTAAAATCTTTGATTTCGCATTTTCATCTTGTAAATAATGAGTCGCAAATCCGTGATCAAATAAACTAGGTATTGCTTTATCAAGATTCGGAATAAGCGCCAATGGAACAAGCTCGCCAATAGGATCAGTTTTAAACGTAAAATAAGGACCTTGATCGTAAACTTCATGCGCAGGCGTTGCCACTGAAATCATTTTTGTTGAGGATGAATTGATATATCTAAAAGCTGACAAGGTATAAAAATTTCCTTGCGAATGAGCTACGGTCACGACAGTGTATCGCTTTTCAACAAAGCTTTGATACGCTTCAATTTGCTCAGATAAATTTTCATCACGAACAGCTTGATCGGCGATACTCGATTTAAGATTTTCATTCGCATAAGGATAAACTTTAGCCATCTTCGACCAAAACGCTTCGCCTGTAGATGAAATGAATTGCGTGTAAACTTCGTAAAGCTGAACTAAAAGAGCTTCATTCGTATTGTAAGCTAAGTGTGATAAATGAATTGGTCGCTGCGGATATTTTTTAACATACATCGCACGGTAATCATTTAAATTACTTTGCGCTTCAACTTTTTCGTTAAACATTCCGTTCGCGTAAGTTAAAACATTCTCAGGGTTGCCGCACGAAGCAAATACAACTTGCGAAATTAAAATTGAAAAAATAAGTAGTACTGATTTCATAAGCTCTCTTTTTGATTGTTGTATTTGCAATAAAATAAACTTGAAGACGGGATAGGAATCATTTTTCCGCTAAGGGCTGAGTTATATTTTATATAAAGTTTGTGTCGTGCTGGATTTGAAATAACTATGTCACGCACTTCTAAAGTGTAGTTGCTGATTTCTAAGTCGGGGTGATGAATTCTTTCGGTAGCAAGCATGCAGGCCGTGGCTTCGGTCATGCGTTGATCGCGAACTAAAATATCAACAGAGGCATCTAATGAGCCTTGTAAGGCTAAGGCCATTTCTTTGGCTGCTTTCTTCATATTCGGGTGTTCAGTTGACCATTTCTGTTCGATCTTTTGTTCGACGTCATCCCACAGCCCATTCGCGTTTGTATCGATAGCCTCAAGCGAAGGCGCCTGCATATTTTTCGGAGTCGGTGTAATCGCCGTACAACTTCTGACGATAAACATCGAAAGGAGTATCGCTAACCAATCGCTAAACATTTGCATACTGTTTCCTATCCGTGCAGTTGCGCACGATCGGAGATATTACAAGTTCGCCGCCAGCTCAGAGCCGGTTTAATGGCAATTGAGGCGAAAATCGAATCTGGTTTCTAAAAAGATAGAATTTAAATAGAAAAACCTGGAAAAAAAGGCTACTTTCGCAAACGAAATGTTCGAACGTATTTATATCGAAATCAGTAATATCTGTAATCTGCAGTGCAACTTCTGCCCTGAGGTCGTGCGCGAAAAAAAAGTGATTTCTGTCGAAAAATTTCGCGAATACGCAATTCAAGCAAAGCCACTAGCTAAACAAATTTGCCTGCACTTAATGGGAGAACCTTTAGGTCACGTAGAGTTCGCAGAAATAGTTAAAGTGTGTGATGAATTAGAATTAAAAATATTCTTAACGACAAATGGCACACTAGTTAAACGCCACATCGATACAATTTTAAACTGGAAACATTTAGAACAAATTAATTTTTCAGTTCACTCATATTTTGCAAATACAACACGCCAGACTTTAGAGCAGTATCTTTCGCCGATTTTAGATTTCTGCGAACAATCATTAGAACGAAAAAATTCTTATTATATTAATCTACGTCTTTGGAATTTAGCTTCAGTAAACGCGCAGTTAGATCAAAACTTACAAGTTTATGATTTAGTCGAAAAACGTTTTAATGTTTCGTTAAACGAAAACGTAGATGTACGTGTTCAAAAATCGAAAAAGGTAAAAGATAAATTGTATCTTCACTTCGATACTGAATTCGAATGGCCTACGCTTAAGCGCGAAGTGCTATCTACAAAGGGCACTTGTTACGGTATGAGAAAACAGTTAGCCATTCATGCTAATGGTGACGTGGTGCCTTGCTGCTTAGATAAAGAGGCCTTGTTGAAACTTGGCTCTGTGGCTGATGGTTCTTCTTTGAAAGACATTATGAAATCTGATCGGGCTCAGAAAATAAAAACTGGTTTTGAGCGCGGTGAGCTTTTAGAAGAGCTTTGCCAGAAGTGTCAGTACGTTGAGCGGTTTAGTTAAATAACAGTTTAAAAAAAACTGTCTCACATATAATTACGTTACATTAATTTTAGTGATTACTAGTAAGTTAAGATTACTGGACGCGCGTCTAGTTGATTGTATGCCGATAGCTGTCGAAAACAATATCTAGAGGTGCATCTTATGAGTAGTCTAGATAAGCAAATTCGTTCGCGTCGTTATAAAGTTAAAAATGGTTCGTCATTAAAATTAATGGTGGATTATTTAAATGGAGATCAGATTGAATTTTCTGTTTTAGAATGTTCACAAACTGGTTTAAAGTGTCATACGACATATGCATTTTCTGAAGATGATAAAAATAGTTTTGGACAAATAGTTTCAGCATCAAAATTGATGTGGGATTCAAAAGAGTTTGCATTGGGCCGAATGGTTGTTCGCCGTATTCAGCAGGCAGATGGTGGCTGCACAGTAGCATTTTCAACAATTGATATTAAAGTTCCAGTAAATTCTCAGGTTTCTAAAGTTTTAGATATCCGTTTAGAAGATCAAGATGATGGTAAAAATGAAGAACTAAGTTCTGACAAATTTTCATTGGCACACTTCGTTGAAACTGAATATTCAAATGTAGATTTATTTGATCGCATGCGCAAGTTTGATATATTTCGTACAGAGTGGGAACGCAATAAAAAGTATGGATATAAAACTGTAAGAGAAGCTTCAAAAGGTGAAAGAGTTAACTTATCCCGTATTCGCAAAGGAAACCGTAAAGATTATATCGTTATGGGATCGAATGACTATTTAGGGTTAGGTTCACACCCAGAAGTAGTTAAAGCTGCGCAAAATGCAATGAATGACTATGGTTTTGGTTCTACAGGTTCGCCAGTAACAACTGGTACAACAGATCTACACTTAGAGCTTTGCGAAAAAATTGCTAAAATCCACAAAAAAGAAGCGGCTATTTTATATAACTCTGGTTATGCCGCAAATATTGGTTTAATCCCTGCTGTAACAGCGCAAAACGATTTGATCGTAGCCGACATGCTTTGCCATGCCTCAATTCAAGATGCGATGCAAATGTCAAAAGCCACTTCACGCTTTTTTAAACACAATGATGTAGCTCACTTAGAGTCGATTCTTCAAAGAGACAGACACAACTATAATGGTTGTTTAGTTATTACTGAAGGCGTTTTCTCTATGGACGGTGATACGGCAAAATTAGATGAAATTTTTTATATTGCAAGAAAATACAACTGTAGAATTATGGTCGATCAAGCTCATTGCTTTGGTGTTGTAGGTCCTAATGGTTTTGGTATCTGCGAAAAGTTTAACTTACTCAAAGAAACCGATATTATCATGGGCACTTTCTCTAAAATTTGTGGTGGCATCGGTGGGTTTATTACTGGCTCAACAGAATTGATTGAATGGCTTCGTGCATTTAGTAGAGCGCAAGTTTTTTCAGTAAGCTTACCACCATCTACTGTGGCTGCAGTTAGTAAATCGTTAGACATATTTGTAAATGATAAAGAAATACTTAAAAAATTACACTCAAACATTCAACACTTTGTTAAAAATTTAGAATCTATTGGTTATAAGTTTAAAGAGCAGCATGAAAGTGCTGTTATCCCAGTTGTTGTTGGTGACGAGAAAAAACTTGGTGAAATGTATCAAAGTCTTTTAGATGACGGTGTATTATGTATTCCTATCGTTTACCCAGCTGTGAGTAGAAAAAATTGCCGTTTCAGATTTACAGTAATGGCGACGCATTCAAAATCCGACTTAGATTACGCAACAGCTTGTCTTGAAAAAGCTATGCTAAAAGCTGGGTTTTCGTTTCCTGAATTAGAAAAAGACGAAATTAAGAAAAAAGCAGCTTAGGCATGCATGATTTTTTGGTTTCTATTTTATTAACGTTTTCTACTTTTCTGGGGATTCAAACAATCCCCGGGAATACCAATGGGTGGAACGTTGAAAAATCCTGGAACCAGATAGGTGATGCTTGGGAATTTTCAGCATCCAGTACTAGTATTGCTAGTCAGTGTGATGAAGGAAAGACTTTGGTGTTTCCGCAGGTCGTGCATGGTATTCATACTATCTATATTAATAATGAGTTGTTTTTGCAAACTGGTGATAACACTTTTGCTAAAACCTCAGCATTTTACGCCAGAGCTGTTGTTGATTGTAAGTATATTAAAAAAGATGCTAAAATCGATTGGCACGTTGTAACCTACTCTAAGTATTTTTCAAGAATTAATAATTTTCCAAAAGTTGAAAACACTTCCGCTAAATATTACTTTTTTGATGTAATTCTAAATATTTTATCAGCAGGGTGTTTGTTGATTCTGGCTATTTTCTCAATTTTCATTTTTTATAAACGAGTTGAAAATAAATACGTGTTAAGTCTTTTTATAGGGTCGGTTTCATTTGCACTATACTCAATGCTAACTACGGCTAATATTTTTGACTTTAATGTTAAGATGATAGTTGCGCATAAGTTTGCTGACGTTTTTGTTTGGATTGGATCTCTTTGTTATATTTATTTCTTTAGACAGTATGGTTATCTTGGTAAAATTGAATTTCGCTCGTTTATTGGCGCATTTTTAGTTGGCGAATCATTAATTATATTTGGAGGCAGTCCTGATATTGTTCAATTAGGTACAACCATACCAATTCCTTTTGCGTTCGTTGGCTTATCTTCATTTTTGATTCATTCAGTTAATGAAGGATTTAAAGTTGGATTTAACAGAAATATCAAATTAGGAATTTTTTCTATTTCAATCTTTGTGCTAGCTGCTTCGAATGATTTATTGCACATCACGGGGTTAATTTATTCATACATGATTATGCCTCTAGGCTCAGTTGCCGGAGTTTTCTTTTTAGCCGCTGCGGTCAATCAGAACATTGAGTCAACATACAATGAACGTGATGGTTTATTGGTTAATTTAGAAAAAAAGGTTGTCGAAAAAACTAAGCACTTAGAAGAAACGCTAAGTTCTTTAAAATCTACACAAGCAGAACTAGTGCAATCAGCTAAGTTAGCCTCTCTGGGTACTGTAAGTGCTGGTATCGCACATGAGATTAATAACTCCATTAACTACATAAGCGGTGCTATTATACCACTTGAGAAAAAAGTATACGCACTAATTCCTGAGACGGCAGACAGAAGAATGATCGAAAAGCTATTTGCCGCGATGAAGGAAGGCACGTCTCTAACTGTTGATATCGTGAAAAGTTTAAGAACTTTTACCGGATTGAATCAGGCTGAGTTTAAAGAAGTCGTAGTAAGTGAGTCTGTGAATTCTATTCAGACAATTCTAAAGAGCAAACTTCGTGGTATTGATTTTAAATGTGAAATCAGCGCAGATTGCGTAACTCATGGTAATTTAGTGGGTTTAAATCAGGTTTTTATGAATTTAATTACCAATAGTTTAGATGCATTGAATAAGAGCGAAAAACAAATTCATATCAAAGGTTACAAAGAAAACGATAATATCGTTATTTCGATTAAAGACAATGGTATTGGCATAGATGCAGAAATCGTAGGCCGAATTTTCGATCCATTTTTTACGACAAAAGATGTTGGCAAAGGTACTGGACTTGGTCTGCATATCGTTTCTAAAGAAATCGAAAAGCACAAAGGTAAAATTAAAGTTATCTCTACTAAAAATGTTGGAACTGAATTTTTAATTACTCTACCAGCATTAATTGATATGAACCAGATAAGGGAGGCGGCATGAAACCATTGGTTATCTACGTCGACGATGAGCCTATAAATTTAACGGTCTTCGAAGCTGCAATGCCAGAAGAGTGGGAAATTCAAGTATTTGAAAGTCCGCTTCAAGCGCTAGATGCATTAACAAATTTAAACCCTTGTATCGTTGTTTCAGATCAAAAAATGCCTGGAATGGTAGGAGTAAATTTTTTAGAAATAGTCAAAAGAACACATCCATCTGCTAAACGCGTAATTGTGACTGGATACTCTGAGGAGGACCTAGTTGTAGATTCGATTCGTAAAGCGGGGGTTCATGATTATATCCGCAAACCTTGGGATGTTGAAGATTTAATTCACAGATTGAAATCAGTAATGGATACGTATAATTTAGAAAAAGAATTATACGAAAAAAATGGTCTTCTTCAAAAGCAAAATGCAGAGTTGCAAAAAATTACTGAGGATTTAAGGGTTGCTAAAACCGTTGAAGAACAGGCAAGAAAAGAATTAGAAGCTTGGGCTCCTCCGTTCGTATTGTCAGCAATGCAAAATAATTCTTTAAAATTTCCATTGAAGCGAGATTTAGCTTTAATTTGTTTTGATATTATTAACTCATCGGATACTCATGATATTTTTATCGGTGATACATCAATTCGCTCTATAGTTCTTAAAGGTTTTTCAGAGTCGGTTTTAAGGCAAGGCGGATGGCGCGAGTCACACGCTGGAGATTCGGCATATGCCCATTTCGGGATGTTAGATTCAACGTTAAATCCTGTTGAGTCGGCTCTAGCTACTGCAACAGAATTTAGAAGTTTCTTGCGCGCACTTAATTTGAAACATGGTTTGAAAATTGAATGTGGTATTGGTCTTCATTTGGCACAAGATGTTTCAATTAATTTACATGAAATTGAAATACAAACGCTTCGCGGAACTATCAAGCAAAAATCATTTGACTCGACATCGTCAGACGTTGATTTAGTTCATCGCTTAGAAAGCTTCACGCATCAGTTGCCTGGATCTAATGTGGCTATTTCTGAGTCTTTTTCTAATGCGCTAGCCGGTAAACTTCCACAAGTTAAAGACTTGGGTAATTTTCAGCTTAAAGGCCAAAAGAGTTTAACTAAGATTTATTTAAAGGCGAGTGACCAAGTTACGGATGAGCATATTGCAGAACTAATTCAAAAAAACGCAAATGTTCATGACCTGGTAAATAAAGAAGCTGTATAATACTTTATGTCCTCAATCCAAGACGAGCTAACTAAATTCCAAACCCTGCACAACCAGTTCAAAATACTGCAGGGCTACGCACAAGTCGACACCTACGGCTTTACAACATCGCCAACACCAGACATCTTATTCACGGCGATCACACACGGTAATGAAGTCATAGGCCTACAATCGATAAATCTATTTCTAGAAAAAGTAATTAAATCAAATATCAGTGCACCATTCACATTCGCAGTAATGTTAAACAACATCAAAGCCTATGAGAAAAACGTGCGCTTTATCGATAAAGATTTAAACCGCAGTTTTCATGTGTCTCAAAAACCAACCGGTATTATCAATGTAGAGATCACAAAAACCTACGAATACGCAAGAGCTCGTGAAATCGAGATCGTTATTCGTAAACTAAAACCGAAACTTATCATCGACCTTCATCAAACATCAGCACCTACGACATCTCCATTTTTTGTAGCGCCTGAAGATGGTCGCTTAATTTCAATGGCACATGCATTAAACCCAGACTGGCCTATCATTTGTTTTGATGCGCGTGGGTTCTCTCGTGATGGCCATACGCTTTCAGAATTTGCCCGTAATGAAAAGATTCCGGTATTAGTGATAGAGATCAGCCAAAACGGATTTGATCAAAGCTTGGCGCGCTTAATGTGCGAGAAATTGTTTTATATTAACTTTGAAAAATTGACGACGCTTCAACCAAAGCCGCAAACTGTTTATTATAAAATTACTAAGCAGTTAACCAAACAAACTCAAGACGTTGAACTGCTGCCTGGTCTAGAAAATCTTCAGCCGGTGAGTGACGGGGAGATCCTTGGTTACACAGCTAACGGCACAGAATTAAAATCCCCTGCTAATGGATTATTGATTTTTCCGAAATACGGTAAGAGTGCCGAGACTTCGCATGAGCTTGGTCTGATCGCCACTCATCAACTTTTAAAAAACGAATAACTTTAAAAACTAATCGTTAAATCTAACTGCGATAACTGAATATCAACCGGAAGCGTACTTACAGCTCTTTCAGCTTTATAAACTGAGTAATTTAGCGCAGCGTTTTTATTCATCTTGTAACCTAGTTGTAAGATGTTTCCGCGGCTGTCAGTTTGGCCGCCGGCGAAATCTGAATTTGTGTAAACTGCTAAAACTGAATCGTTTTCAATAACTTGATCGATATAGCTTATGCTAAACTTATCATAACCAAGACTTACGCCTGTAGCTTGTGCTCTGTTGTTTGTATCTGCAGCCGTATTTTTAATTAACTCAGCAAATACAGTCACTTCATAAGGTTTCTTCGTCCATTTTACTTCTAACAAAGTTTGAGTCATCTCGTAGTTATATAGATAGTTCGAAAGTAAATCAGACGTATTGCCTTTGAAATCTGCTGTTGATTGAACAAAAATTTCATTGGGTTTGCTGTCTTTAATGTTTGTGAAACTGTACATTCCATACCCAGCAACTAATGATAAATCATACGGAAGTTTATAATTCACTAATACTTGGCCTACATTTAAAAATGAATCTGTTTGATCTTCACCAAAACTATCATCGTATCTTTCTCTAACCCAAAGGCTTGCTAAGTTAAATGTCGCATCTAATTTCTTATCAATAAATACATACTTATACTGTAATGCTAATCCTTCAGGTGTGATGTCACGATCTAAAATAATTTGATTCTTACCGGCCGAGTAAAAGAATTGCGGCATTTTACCAATAAACAAATCCAGACCCGTATCAGCCGTGTAAGCCACGAAAGCTTGATCTAGCCCGATGCTATAACGAGGCGAACCCTGAGTGTTCGAAGATTTATCGCCGATTGTCGTGTTTCCGCTATTTGCTGCGGTACCTGTCATTAAACGGTAAGTAAATTTTAAATCTGATTGAATCTGAAAAGTCTGACCAATACGTAACATGAGACGGTGAATGCGACGTTCTTCTTTTTGGTTATCTTTTAAAGCCTGATGACGGTATCTAAAATCTCCGCTGAACTTACTGGTTGGAACAAACTCTGCAGCCGTAGTTGATGCACTCACAACGGCGGTTTGCGATACAGTCGTAGTTTCTGAAACTGGGGGTAAAGTTTGCGCTTGCGATGAAATGCAAATGGCTACAAATAAAGTTGTTATTAAAGTAAGTTTGATCGCTGGGATAAGAACTGACTGACGTTGCATAAAAGAACCCCTTTACATGTATAAGTGAAAATTTAGCTCTAATTTTTCAACTGGATTATTAATTACCACTGAATCATCTGTTTTCGTATAGATTACGCTGAGCAGTCCCTGCGAAAGCCACAAATAATCTGCTCCAAGTCCATAGATTATCGTTCGAGGTTTGGCCGTTTCAATATTTGTATTGCCGTATTCAGTTACTGCATAAAATTTTAAAAAAGGGCTTGTCTGGTAAAATGGCATGAACCGCGCTTTGAGGCCTTTAACCCCAGAGTTTATCGTTTGAGCTAACAATGTCTTAAACGTTAAGTTTTCATTTTTAACATAAACCAAACCTAAACTCGAAAGTTGATCATCGGTTTTGCGCTCGTGACCGAGAATTAAATCGATTTGGTTTTCAGTAAAATATTTATAAGTAATAAAACTAGTGTCATCTTCAACCGAGGCATTATATGTTTTACTTCGAGTTCTGTGACCTAGACTCACCTGATGACGATTCATTAGATAAATTAATTCACTTTGCTTAAAACTATCAGAAAATAATGACAGATCATTTTGCCATTCATTTCTGTAATATCCATGCTTTAGCGAAATAACAGAATCTGTTGGATCATGGTAATTAAGTTCTACAAAGTGGTAGGGTGAATAGATAAAATCAGTAATTGAATCACTTTTTGTTTTTGGTTCAACGCGGTTTAAAGATCCTTGAGCTTGTACGTTTAAATACTTAGACACATTATGCACTAGACCAATTTGACCTTCAAAACGGGTGGCTTTAAAACTTCCGGTTTTTTCATAAGGAGATTTTGTAAACGTCTGATTCAAATCAGCTTTTAAACCTAACATGAGCCACTCAGGAGTTTTAACTTCATAATAACTCTCTGATTTTTTATCGGACCAGTTTTGAACACTCGCTTTGCCTTCAGCGGTTAAAATTCCAAAACCGCTGGCTTCGCTATGACAACTTAAACAATTCTTCGATACGAGTTCTGGATACGCGAACGTAAAACTAGGAACTAATAAAAGAATTAAATACTTTAACATTATTTCGGAAACCCTTGTGAGATCCATTTAAGCAGAGCTTGTTTCTCGCTAGCATTTAAACCATCGTAAGGTTCAGGAGGCATATCTTGTTTAACAAAAGTGCGATCAAAAATTTTAGCGTAGTTATTTTTAAACTGATCGTAATCTGATAAGTCGAGTCCGGCTTCAGGAGTAACACTTGAATGACAATCTAAACAATTGCGTTTTAATATCTGATCTTTAATCGCTAACCAATTAAACGGCCCTTTTAAAACAGACACCGGCCCCGTCAGTGTATTTTTCTCTGGCGCACCAGACGAAAGCCACATTTCTAACAGCGCGTAGTCATCGCCCGATAAACCGCCACGAGGCATATCTTTAGCTTCTAGTACACGGTACATAATCTGATTTAAATTCGCTCTTACGTTTTGATAGGTTTCTAAATTCAAATCACCTTTGTTGCCACCGGCTGCCGAATGGCATTGCAGACATTGGCCTGTAATGACTTTGGCACTTACGCTTTCGTAATTACTTTCTAAGGCTAACTGATTAATGCGCTCTTCAGTCAACGCAGCAGGCATCTCAGAATTTCTATTCGAGTAATTACACGCAACTAAACCCATCACACAAAAAATAAGACTTATTGTTTGCCCGGCTATGCCGGTTACTTGTAGATAACTTCGCATTGTTCGTTCCCCGGGCGTACAGCGCCACTGCTTTTTTCTTTTAAGAAATCAAAAATTGAAAAACCAATATTATAAGCTGCGCGATCGGCCCAGGCTTCAAAAGCTTCAGGATTTAACGGCTTACCCGTAGCTGCATCAAATTTTAAATCGGGATGATCTTTATAAAGATTATTTACAAAACAAACTTTTTCAAAAATCTCATGATCCATAAACTGCGCAGACGATGGTTTAGCCGGGGATACCTGATTGATACACTTATCGCGCATTTGATTTAACATTTGGCCGCCATGCTTACCTAAGAAACTCGAAAGCTCTGGCGGAAATTGAACTCGAGTTCCTTCCATCGCCATCCAGACCATGTAATTAGCTGCGTAGTTTTTGTTACCATCTAAGAATTTATCGATGTTGGCATTTTTATTACCAAACATTCCATCCATAAAATTTGCTACGCGAATACTGCCACCAGACCACATTAAAATACCGCGCGCTAACGATGAATCACCATTAGCATCAGGCCCATGGCATTTCATACATGAAGTGCGGTAATACCAAGACCCTGGTGTTGTATAATACAATTCGCCGAACGGGCGTTTAGGTTTATCGCCCTTCATCATCCACGGACGAGTCTCGGCAGGTGTTAAAGTTTTATCCGGAAATTTACATTCTGGTTTTTTGCTCCAATAGCCTACAGCATAAGTTGACTTAAAGGCTGATTCTAATTCAGGAGTGATTGAAAGATTGCGAAATTTCTCGGGCATTCCCGCTAAAACATCTTTCCAATCTGGTCTACGAGGAACATAATTTTTTGGATCATCAGCAATTGTAAAATCTTGATCGATCCATTTAAATTCATTTTCTTTTTTGCATTCAGGCTCCCAAAGATCGGCCGCTTGAACGCTTTCAAAACTTCGAATCCATTTACCAATAAGACGTAAAGCTTTGCAATCGGGGCTGCCTGGAGTATTCATCGGCATTTGGCTTGTCATACCAAGTTGCGCTGTTGAATCAGAAATTTTTCTATAGATATGACTTTGATCTAAATCACCATTTTGATGCACGATCAAGCGTGTTGGAATCTGCGTCGAATGGGTTTTTGTATTAAATTGAAATATTGAACCTGGAGTTAATTCTAAAGTAATTCCATTTTCTTTAGTAAAAGCAAAACCATCTGGATTATGGCAATGAGCACAGTTTCCAGTTAAATACCCTTGCGCGCGGTATTCATGAACATTGCTTGGTGCAACAGAAGAAATAGTTTCTAATTTTGGCCAGTCAGCCGCTACCGGAGCATTTTCAATAAGACCGTAATCTAAAAATCTTTGCACCTGTGTGCGTTCAGCTTCAGAGATCCATTCTTGTTTTTCGTATTCACCAAAATTGCGGCGATTTAATTGTAACGGCGTAAAACCTAAGATTCCGTTTTTACCACTTGAACCCATGTGGCATTCTATACAGCGTTGTTTTCCGGGTATGGCGTAATCACGTTGGGCTCCGGTCGATTCATCGACTTCTAACTTCATTAAAATATCTTTAAAGCCAGAACCATCGCGGTACGGAGTATCGACTAGAGTTGCTGTTTGTTCAGCTTCGTCCCATTTATAGGTTCCGTATAAAGAATTTGTCCACGGAGTGCGAGCTACGATAATTCTGGTTTCGACACGACGATAACGAATATTGCCGTTGCGTTGTTTTACTTTTTTATAAAAGTTTTTATAAAAACGCGTGTTATCAGGAATCTCAAATTGTTTTGTCGTTGAATTATAATTTACAGATTGTTTTTTATAACCCCAGACACCTTTTTTAACCGGTAAATGGATCCAGCGGCCTTTATTGTTATTATCAGCCCATAAAGGATATTCAACGTTATAAGATAAGGTTCCTTTTTTGGCTAACTCGTAAGAATCAAAAGTAAACATATCTGTTTCAGATAAATCTTTTGGAAGTTCTTTAGAGTTTTCAAACATACGATCTAATTTATAATCAAAACCAATAATTTTTTCGTCTGGAGTGCACTCACCTAGCTCGCTACTACGGACCATTGGCGGTTTAATCGGCTCAGCAGACGGGGAGTTATTAGAATTATCAGTGTTAATTGTAAATGCGCCATTAGGTTTTCCGGATTGAATCCATCCAGAAACTTGATTTGTTAATTTAATAAATAGGGCAGGATTTTTATCTCGACGTTCTTTCGGGGGCATACGTAATTTTTCGTCGGGATGAGATAAATACTGTTGAACTTTTTCGGCGATTTCAAAATATCCAGGAAAGAAATCGGTTTTGCCGGCGATCGTTTTAACACTACCTTGGTAGGAATCAATAAATGTGAACCCACCAGAATTACTTGGAGCCATGTGACAGTTCATGCAGGCTGAATAAATACCTTCGCGGATATCAGAAAAATTAAGATTTCCGCCACCTTTTTCGCCGCGATAAACAACTTCGTCGTAAGAAAAAACTTTTTCAGATTTCTTACATAATAAATTTTTAACAGTGACATCTTCTTTGGGAGCGTACTTATTACCGCAACCTAAAAGAACTAAAAATAAAAAAGCAAAAGCAAGCTTAAGATAACTTAAGCTTGCTTTTGGGGATTTTTGAAATAAGTTTAACAAGAAGTTAAACATGTTTTTTAAATCTCGAAGATTAGTCGATAGTGATAAAATCGTGATCTTGAACGATTGGATCTAAGAAAGAACGATCTAAAACATAGTCTAATAATTCTTGCTCAGCGCCAGCAGGAGATTTTGAACCAGAGGCTTCGTAGATATATAATTTACGAGATAACGGGTAAGCTTGGCTTCTGATTGTTTGAGTGTTTGGTTCGATCGGAGTTGATCCTGCTTTTGCAGCGATAGCTAAAGCACGATTTCCTTGTTTTTGACCAGATAAACCAGCGTAACCAACGGCTTCAGATTCAGTTGATGTGCGATCAGCGATATCAGCAGTTTCTGCTAATACAGTTACGCAAGCACCGAAAGCTTTTAAACCAGTTAAGTGTTTGAAAGTATCAGTTGTACCTGATTTATCATCACGACGGTAAGCTTTGATGGGTCCGTTTTTGTTTGATCCTGGAACTTGATTCCATGAAGTGATTTCGCAAGTATAGATTTTTACTAAAGTTTGAAAATCCATAGAAGCTGTTGGATTCGCTGTATTAACTAAGATAGAAATACCATCTAAAGCAATAACTGTAGCTACAGGAATAATTCCGTTAACTTTTGCTTGATCTAAAACTTCAGGTTTAAATTCACGAGACATTGCAGTTACAGTGATTTCGCCGTTAGCTAAAGCTTTTTCGCCAACGCCTGAACCGCCACCAATGTAAGAGATTTTTTGGTTAAGACCTGCAGCAATAATTGCGTCAGTCATAACTCCACCTAATGTATCAGAACCAGAGATATTAACTTTTTGTGCGTTAACGTTGATCGCTAAGAAAAATACAGCTAATGAAATTAGTGTTTTCATGGATTGAAACTCCCTTTGGGGTAAAATGTTTAACTAGACGTTTAGCTAAACAATTTTAAAAGCTCACGTTAGGGTTTCATTAAGAAGGCCTGCGTAAATAGAACTAACTCAATCCTGACATTTAGATAACAAATGTAATTAAAAACTACGCAGAAACAGTTGATATATGGAGAAATTTAAACATTGAACAAAGGCATAACAAACTTCTGATAAGTTATATTATGTTGCACATGGTATGTATCACAATACTACGGTCTAGGCTGATATTGTTCGTTCTCAATTTCATGAAAGTCTTTAAAGCCTGAGTTTAACTCGCTAATGGTTCTACAAGCTCTTGGAATCGATACTTGGCTGCGTTGGTCTACACACTGTTCAAGAACAGATAACATCAGCTCAAGCGATTTATACGTGTTTTCGATATATATTTCGACTTCTTCGGTAGCATCATTTTGTAAATCACCACCAGGTACAAATGGTAGAGCGAAATTATGCATAATTAGATCTTGAACTGCACGTGACGTACGTCCATTGCCATCGGCGAACGGGTGAATGCTAACAAACCATTTTTGTACAACAGCAGCTAATTCAACCGGTGCAATTTTAGCGTTATTTTGTTGGAAGGCTTCTAAGTTAGTCTTAATAAAGATGCGAATCCATTCAATCTGATCTTTAACATCTTTTGATGGACTATAATAGACCGACATTCCTGAGCCATTGCCGCATGAATCTCTGGTCATTCGGATTTCAGCATTCATATTCGCATCGCGGGGGTCTGGACCATTTTCTTTTTTAACGACATCAGAAAAACGCACACCCGTTTCAGTTTCCCAATGAGTTAAATAACGCTCCATCGAGATTTCAGAATTACGAATCATCGTGCGGTACATATCTGTGCGACCGAAATCAACGCAAAAACCCACGGTTTTATCGCCTTTAGCGCGAAATTCACCCGGCATTTTAGATTGATCTGTGATTTTATCTTTAATACTTGTCGTACCATCAGTTAATAAAACAGTGTTGATCTTAGCAAAAGTCTCTTTGTTTAATTCAGGAGGAGATTTAAGAATAGAATCTATTCCGCCTTCCCAAATTTTCCATGTGATCGGGGCAGGATCATAAATATTTAGGGGAGTGATACTAAGACGTTTAGATTTTTCCCATGAATTTCTATCGATAAAACGTAAAGCTTTGTACTCCCCTATTTCATCAACATTAATACCTTGGGCTGCATAGGTCTTACGAATCGCGGATAAGCGGTCTTGTAATGAGCAATCCCGCGCGAATTTTTCAATCGCTTGATCACAAGAAAAAGCCGCAGAACTTGCGGCTAGAGATAAAATTAAAGTGATAAAAAAACGCTTCATCCGTATGGATTACTAGCGAGACCAAGGCCACACTGAAGTGTGACCTATTGGTTATTAGAAATTAAAAGTGTCAAAATGTTTTACAGTGATACGTTTCAGGCTGTTCGCCTAAGATTACTTAACGCAATCTAATGTTGCTGAGCGGATATCATTAACTTCAGCTGAATTCGGATACTTCTCAAAAACCTTAGATTTCATTTTAGCTAAGGCTGCGTTCTGATTGCCAGATATATATGATTTTTCCATAGGTTTAAGTTCTGCTAATACGTCACGAAGTTTATTAACACGAACGTCAGCTTGTGAATCACCAGATCTAAGTTGTGAGCCACTCGTCGAAAAAGAAATAGCCTTCTTGATAGAGCTATTATCTTTTCCGATATAAACTAAAGCCGAGAACATTTTTTGTTCTTTACCACTCGTTACGCTGCAAAAACCCGAAACAGCTGAATACCAGCGATATTCAGTTAATGTGATAGAATTTCTTCTGAAAACTTCGTTAACAATATTTCGAACGAGTTTATGCACCTGTTTATCTTCAACCATATATCTTAAAGTATCGCGCCAAAAGCCTGTTTCTTCTGCTTCAAATAATTGTTTTTCGTCTGTTGGAGTCATTCCTGTTTCAGCTCTGATAGCTGCCAAAGTAGCAGGACTCAATTTAATGGCTTTTACTAAATCTAAATAACGAGTGCCTGGATTGAAAGTGACTTCAACCATAGATGATCCGTAACCACCCGGCATGCCTGTATCTGCGCCGTTGTCTGGTGACGAAACATAGGGATCCACAGCCATGTAAACACCTAATCCTGCGTTAGATAGCTTTGTTGAATGGTTATTTAAATCCCAAAAACTTTTTCCATTGCTCAGTATACCTTGGGCTGAACCACCACCGTAATAACTATACATACGTGTTTCACGAGGTAATGACTTAATCCCTTTTTGCAAATCTTGATTTAATAAATCCACTGCGCCGGCAAATGAATTTGATGCCGCGATAAGGGTTAAAGAAAAGGTTAAAGCCTTTACGATTCGTGAATATTGCATGTTTTCTCCTAGTTTGAACTAATCGGTATTAGCTAAAACTAGGCCAGCACTATAGACGTTTGAGTGGTTTACAGCTGCTTTTCGATGTGTGCGTGATTTACAAGAATATAATTTTTACTGGTAAATTAATTATTCTTCCACTTTTTAAACCCAAGCTTTTCAGCTTTGGCAAAGTCAGATTCATTGATTTCATACACATTACAGTGACCTGTAGCATTGCCGCAAACTTGAGTACGAATTAAACCATCGTGTTTATTTTCAGACGAATAGACTTTAATATCACCTAATTGCTTAGCCATTTCAGGTGCTGGAGTCCCCGTGCCTTGTTCGCATTGAACAGAGCCATCTGGTTTATAAATTTTAATTTTTTTCAGAGTGTTTGTCATAGTTGTGGTTGGTGAAATTTTCGTCTCGCCTGCGACGGGTTGAGGTTGAGCTGAAGCCGCTTGATTTTGTGCGATTGTCTCATTAGGTTTGCAAGTTCTTGTTGAACATGAAAATACAGACACAACCATCATTAATACTAAAAGAAGCTTCATAAAATATTCCTTTTTGTCGCAGACAAATTAACTTTATTCTAAGAATGAAAAATTTGAATTTTTATTTGTGGGTTCAACTAAAACACCATAAATATTGGCTTCGCCAGAAATAAAATAAACACGTTTATTTTTATCTGTAGTTAAGCGACCTAAAACACCACGACCTGGATCGAAATTACCCATCAATTGTCCTGATGAAATATCGTAAAACAAAACGGCCCCTTGAGATTCGCCCACCGCAATTAGATTTCTAATTGAGATCGGTTCAGTGGCAATACCTTTTAAGTTTGAAACTTTCCAAATCAGTTCGCCCGACTTTTTAGTCACAACCATTAAATGACCCTTAGACGATGAATAAACTAAACGATCAGAAAAAATTAACGGAGGAGTCGCTCCGCCGAAGTCAGACTTCCATAAAATAGTTCCTGATGATTTTGAAACGGCATAAAGCTTGTCATCATAACTATTGATATAGATTGTATCCCCATCAATCACAGCGCTGGCATCGATATCTTTAAATTTCGTATTGCGATTTAATAGAACTTCCCAATTAGGAGTTCCGGTTTTTGCGTTTAACGAAACTAAAGAGCCATCGCTAAAACCTTGATAAATTTGGCCTGCAGAAATAGAAGGTTTTGCTCCACCTCGAACAGTCATTTGTGCTGATGTGTCTTGACGATTGTAAACCCAAATTTGACGGCCGTTTGTAGCATCTAAGCAGTACAAAATATTTGAACCACTTAAAAAGTACACAAAACCATCTGCAATTAAAGGTTCTGCAACAACTTCTGAACGGGTATCAAATTCCCAAACGATTTTAGCTGTGTCTAAATCGATCGAATAAAAAATTCCGTTTAAACCACCCACAAAAAGACGAGAATTAATCACGGCACCCGCAGATTCAATCCCCTTTTCGATAGGAATAGACCATTTTTTAGTTTTATCTAAAACATCGTAAGCCACTAAGCCTTCAAGGCCATTAGCTACAACAATCAGGTCTTTATAAAGAACCGGTGCAAACCGATTAACTTTACGGTAACCAACATTAGGTTCTTTTAAAGTATCTTGAACCCAGAAGGCACTTACCTTTAGATCTTTTTTTTCACCGCTGTTTTTTTCAATATGTTGGCATCCGATAAAACCAAAAGCTAAAAAGATAAGTGTAAATTTAGACATAGAAATATTATGTTCCAAAAGATTTGTTAAATTGAATTAAGCGTAAGATACGTTCAGCTTCTTTATTAGATTGGCCAGTCTCATCAGCTTTATCATTTTTAACTGCGTTTAAAATGTCTTCAGCTTTAGCTAGATCATTCATTTTTTTATAGCAAAGCGCTTGGTTGATTTTTGCTTCAGCATGTAAGTAAGACGTGGCTTTTGTAGCTAACACTTTACCCCAAATAATTAAAGCATCAGAACATTTATCTTGGTCAGCTAGGCTTTGAGCAATCTTCATACGAACTAAAACGTTAGATAATAAGTCAGTTTTAGTTTCAACTTTTTGAAGTAACGCTAAAGCTTCAGCTGATTTGTTTTCTTCTGAATAAATATCTGCTAATTCAAGACCCGCAATTTGAGCTGCAACAGAGCCTGTATTTTCAGAAAGGAAAGCTTCTAATTCTGTTTTTAATTGATTTAAATCAACAGGTACAGAAACAACTTCGTCTTTTTTATCAGCGGCTTTATCAGTAGCCTTGTTAGACGCTTTGAATTTATCTTCTTTGTACTTTTTAACTTTAGCATCAATCGCAAAGAATTTTTCTTGAATTTGTTTTTCTTTTTTAACTGAATTTGCTGTAACTAATGTACCAATTAGACCTGCAACAATAACTAAACCTGCTAAGCCTAAAATTCCCTTAATATTTTTTTCTAAAAATTCCATTTTTTTCCTTTTTGATCAGTATATCAAAACTATCTGTTTTTAATTTCTTTTAAAGTTGAGAACGCGCGATCAGATTTACCTGGATGACGCTGTTTAAGTTTACCAATCGTGTTGATGCGCTCTTGAGCCATGCGATCAGCGGCTGTGTGAGTGCCGATATTGTCGCGTTTAGCGATCTCGAATACTTTTTTAACGTTATCATAAACCTTGCGAGTTTTTTCAAACGCACGGTCAGGAGAGTAACCTTCTAATTCAACAAACACATTCATTAAACCACCAGCATTAACAACGTAATCTGGAGCATATAAAATACCTAGTTCACGTAAATGATCACCGTGACGAGCTTCAGCTAACTGATTATTTGCTCCGCCAGCGATCACTTTACATTTAAATTTAGAGATTGTTTCATCATTAACGATAGCACCCATTGCACAAGGAGCTTGAATATCGCAATCTACACCTAAGATTTCATCAACACTGACAGCTTTAACACCGAATTGATTAACGATTTTAGCAACGCGAGCTTGGTCGATATCAGCAACAGTGATGATTGCGCCTTCTTCAGTTAAGTATTTAACTAAGTTAGATCCAACGTTTCCTAAACCTTGAACCGCAACGCGCATACCTTTTAATGAATCAGTGCCGAACTTCTCAGAAGCAGAAGCTTTAATACCCATTAATACACCGTGAGCTGTATATGGAGATGGATCGCCTGAACCACCGAAATCTTTTGGAATACCAGTGACCCATGGAGTTTCCATGTAGATGTATTCCATATCTTTTTCAGCCGTACCAACGTCTTCAGCAGTGATGTATTTTCCATTTAATGAATTCACAAAATGTCCGAAAGCGCGAAATAAGCCCTCGGTCTTTTGAGTTTTAGGATCGCCGATGATGACAGCTTTACCGCCACCTAAGTTAAGGCCAGCTGCAGAAGCTTTGTAAGTCATACCTTTTGATAAACGTAGAACGTCTGTTAAGGCTTCGTCTTCTGTTTTATAGTTCCACATGCGAGTTCCGCCAAGAGCCGGGCCTAATGCCGTATTGTGGATGGCAATGATGGCTTTAAGGCCAACATCTTTATCGTGACAAAATAAAATCTCTTCGTGATCTCCGTGCTTTGCGATCATTTCAAAAGTACCCAAGCGTATCTCCTAGTTAGTAATAGTCTTTTAGCTCTATAATAATGTGAGATAGTTTTGTCATATTTGATTCAAATGACAACCGATAATCGCGATAGCTTTATTGCTTAGCGCCAATTAAAGACTGAGTTCTTTAATTTTAAGCACAACCTCGGGTTGGTTTTTATGAAGAAAGATCGTCTTAGAAAAGCTCTGATAATCTTTGACTGGAATTAACAAACGACCAACTTGAGATTTGGTTTTCTGATCGTTTTCACCGCAATTGAAAGTAAAAAAAGAAGCCACGTATTTTTGACCATTAATCGGGACAATTTCAAATTGCCCAGAACATTCACATTTAAAATTTCCGGTATTTTTAACATCGCCAACGATGATCGATTTTTGTTCGCCATCAAATGAGAAGGTATTTAAAAGCTGTTTGTTTTTATCATAAGTTTCAAAAGAAACAGCCAGGGTCACTGGCTGTACTGACATTTGCAATTTTTTTTTGCCTGCAGCTAAAGTCAAAGGCGCTGCAGTTAGGATGAATGAAATAAGAAAGACTGATTTTAGGGTTTGCACCCTTATATTATTCTAAGTTTTGGAACTCTTGAGCAAGTCTTTTATCGTTTTGCTGTTGCGAAGCTGCACTTTGCTTTTTTTCTTTAGCAAAAGTTAACATGTCTTTTTTAGTTTTAACATGAACTGTTTGAGCGTTATCGGCGATCACTTGCGAACCTGTCTCAGGCTCTTGAGCAGCGATACGGCTTGATTCAACAGTTTCTTTGATTTGTTTATGTAAGTCATTTTGAGCTTGTGAGTTTTGCTTAATGATTGCATCAAAATCTACGGCTTCGGCAGCGTAAGCCTGAAGACTTAAAGCCAACATCGTGATTAAAGCTAATGATAATGATTTCATATAAACTCCTTAGTTACAGATAGTTAATGCAACGGTTAGACCTACTTTGCAGTCTCAACTTAAGACAAAGTAAGGCCTCAGATCGGTTAAAAGCCGTCGAGAATTTTTGTGAGGTGTAAAATAATTTTACATAGGCCGAAAAGGGCTTACTTATTAAGGGGTTATACCGTAGAGATGTGCTTCTATGATACAAGCCTTCGTGACCCAAATTTACAATCAGCCCTTAAGCTCGCCTAAGAATTTACGTTCTTTAGGAGACCGGCTGTTAGAAGACATCGAAAATCTATTAGCCTCGGACGAAGTCGGCCATCAATGGTCTCAGAAAAATTATGTTTCAGGGTACACAAGTTATGGGTCGGTTGATAAGTTAAACCGTGTGTTTGATAGCTTTAAAAAATTAGAGCAAACCCTTGAAATTCATCTGAAAAATTACCTTAATTCATTAGAATATGAGATCAAGCCCAAAGATCTTTACATGAGCCAATGCTGGGTCAATGTTATGCCAGAAGGCGCTCAACACACAGCCCATATTCATCCGCTTTCAGTCATTAGCGGAACGGTTTATTTACAGCTTCCTAAGGGTTCAAGCCCAATTAAATTCGAAGACCCTCGCTTAGGCCTATTTATGAATGCTCCTCAGCCTAAGTTAAAAGCCAAAATTACGAATCAACGCTTTATAACCCTTAAACCTGATGAGGGTGACGTGGTTATGTTTGAAAGTTGGTTGCGCCATGAAGTTCCACAAAACACGACAGCCGAACCACGAATTAGCGTGAGTTTTAATTATGGCTGGAAAAAAGATTAAACATTGATTATAAGGATCTAAATATTATGAAAATTAAATTACACGAAATTCCAGAAGACGGCCGCGACTATATCTTTAACCGCAAAACAGGCGAACTAAACACTGTTTTAGAAGATCTTATCGAAAAAGCCGAATACACAGCGCAATTATACATTCGTCCTTTAAATACGAAGAATTACGATGTTAAAGGCTCTATTAAGAGCGAAACTCAAGAGCTTTGCTCTCACTGCGGTGAAAACTTTAACTTTAAAGCCCAGGCCTCTTTTCACGAGATTTTAATTCCTGGCGCTGAAGAAATCAAAAACAGTCAGTTTTCTAAATCAAACCATGTATCTGAATTAAATCAAGATGGCCCAGGCGTATCTGAATACTTTGCTGACCAATTTGATGTTGGTGAGTTTTTACATGAAGCTTTGGCTTTTTCGATTCCGTTCAACCCACGTCATGATAAAGGCGACCCTGCTTGCAAAACTAGCTTTAAAAGTGAAGCGGCCGATCTTTTTGTTTATGACGAAAAAATGGGCAACGCTGAAGAGCAAGAGAAAAAGAACAATGCCTTTAATGTACTCAAAGGTTTGAAACTAAATTAATTGGCCTTATCGCTTGCCTTTTAATGCAAATTCAAACATAAATTAAAACCTTCATTTAATATGCGAGTGAATTTGCTTGCAGCAAAATTAATGATTTATTAGGAGTTTAGTATGCCTACACCGAAGAAGAAAACGTCGAAATCAGTTCGTGACATGAGAAGATCGCACGATGGATTAGAATTACCAGCTATGGCAATTGATAAAAAATCTGGAGAGCTAGTACGCCCTCACCGCGCTTTCAAAGCTGCTGACGGAGCCCTTTACTACAAAGGTAAACAAATCAGCGCTGCTAAAGCTAAAAAGTAGTAGTTTAAACACTCACTATGTCTATTACCAGTCAGTTTAAAACCAGAATCGCAGGGGTAGGATCATACCTACCCGAAAAAGTTTTAACTAATTACGACCTTGAAAAATTGGTCGAGACTTCACATGACTGGGTCTTACAAAGAACAGGTATAGTTCATCGTCATGTGGCCGCAGATAATGAGGCTACATCTGATTTAGTTGTTAAAGCGGCACAAAACGCCCTTAAAGACGCTGGTCTTACCGCTCAAGATATTGATCTAATTATCGTAGCTACAGTTTCTGGTGATTACCGTATGCCTGGCACAGCTTGCATTGTGCAAACTAAGCTAGGTGCTAAGAACGTAATGGCTTTTGATATTAGCGCAGCTTGCACAGGTTTTGTGTATGCTATCCATATCGCCGATCAGTTTATTAAAAATGGAACCTACAAAAACATTCTAATCGCAGGTGCCGAGACTTTGTCTCGTCTTGTTAATTACAAAGACCGCGAAACTTGTATTTTATTTGGTGATGGAGCCGGTGCGATGATCGTATCACGCGCAAGCAACACTGACGAAAACACAATTATCACAAGCCACTGCCACGCCGAAGGTTCACACGCTGAACTTTTATGGTTTGAAGCCGGTGGTACAAAAACTCCATTCTCACAAGAGGTCTTAGATTCTGGACTACACTTCATGAAAATGAAGGGTAAAGAAATCTTTAAACACGCCACACGCACAATGGCTACAGCTTGCCATGAAGCACTGGATGCTGCAGGTAAAACTCCAGCAGATCTTGATTGGATCGTTCCACATCAAGCTAATCTTCGCATCACTGAAGCTGTTGCGAATCAATTTGATTTTCCAATGGATAAAATCGTTTCTTCAGTTCATGAAACTGGAAACACATCTGCAGCTAGTGTACCGATTGCCTTTGATATGGCCTATCGTGACGGCCGTCTTAAACGCGGACAGTTAATACTACTCACCGCCTTCGGTTCTGGTTTAACGTCTGGATCAGTACTTTTACGTTTCTAAAAATTAAATTTTGATTTTTTAAGATTTAATAACAAGGAGATTTTGTTATGTCTTTTTCTTTTATTTTTCCAGGACAAGGAAGCCAAGCCCCAGGAATGGGAAAATTTTTATTCGACGAATTCGCAATCGCGCGCAACACATACGAAGAAGCTAGCGACGCTTTATCTATCAATATGAAAAAACTTTGTTTTGAAGGCTCAGAACAAGATTTAGCATTAACAGAAAATACTCAGCCAGCACTGCTTACGACTTCTGTTGCCACAGCTCGCGTTTTAAAAACAACATTCGGAATCAAACCAACAGCAACTGCGGGGCATTCAATCGGAGAATACTCTTCATTTGTTGAAGGAAGTGTTTTCGGTTTTCAAGACGCCGTTCGCGCCGTTCGTAGTCGCGGTCAATACATGCAATCAGCTGTTCCCGTTGGTGAAGGCGGAATGACAGCGACGCTAGGATTAGATGAAGCGCAAGCTGAGTTCTTATGTAAATGGACAGAAAAAAACTCTGGTTTCAAACCAGTAAATCCTGCGAACTTTAACTGCGACGGACAAATCGTTATCAGCGGAAGTCTTAAGGCCTTAAACTGGTTAAAAGATAATTTTAAATCAGAAATCTTTGCGCAAAATGGATTACCTGAACCTCGTCGTGCGAAATTAATTCCATTAACTGTATCAGCGCCGTTTCACTGTGACTTAATGAAGCCTGCCGAAGAAAAAATGCGCGCGTTTTTAAATGGTATTCAGTTTCAAAACTCTAGTTTACCTATTTTTCAAAATTTTCATGCTAAAGCTGAAACAGAGGCTTCAGTGTTAAAAGAAAACCTAATCAAACAAGTTTCTGGCTCAGTCAAATGGACCCAAAGCCTACTTGCGATGAAACAAGCCGGTCATCGTCGCTTTATTGAATGTGGACATAATACGGTCTTAAAAGGTCTGCTTAAAAAAATAGACGCTGAATTTGAAGTGTTATCTACACAAAATTTAGACGATTTAAAGCTTATTGAAGCAGCGCAAAAGTAATCGCAGAAAAACCTTGAGCAATAGCTCTAGTTCGTTCAGGTTATAAACATTGGGAGTTAATGTGGACTTAAAAGGTAAAAATATTTTTATCACAGGTGGAAGCCGTGGAATCGGTGCCGCGATTGTGAAAAAATGCGCCGAACTTGGTGCGCGCGTTGCGTTTACTTATTCAAGCGCAGAAGCGCAAGCACAGGCCGTTTTAAGCTCATTACCTGGCACTGGTCACATGACTTTAAAGATGAATGTGACAAACAAAGAAGAAGTTGATTCAGGCTCGGCAAAAGTGATTGAAGCGTTTGGTGATATTCATGGTGTTGTGAACAATGCTGGTATTACTAAAGATCAATTATTACTTCGCATGAAAGATGAAGACTTCGATGCTGTTTTAAAAGCCAATCTTTACGGCACTTTTTACGTCAGCAAAGCCTTTGCAAAAAATCTGTTAAAAACTAGAAACGCATCAGTTGTAAATATCTCTTCAGTGATTGGTTCTGCAGGCAATGCGGGTCAATCAAACTATGCGGCATCTAAGGCAGGTCTAGAGGGTTTTACACGCTCATTAGCTTTAGAATTAGGTTCAAGAAATATTCGCATTAACGCTGTGGCGCCGGGCTATATCAAATCAGATATGACTGAAGCTTTAAGCGAAGATCAGCTTAAATATTTCTCAGAAAAAATTCCGTTAGGTCGCGCTGGCGAGCCAGCAGAAGTTGCCCAAACGGTAGCGTTTTTATTAAGTGATGCCTCATCATACATCACTGGCCAGACGTTACACGTAAATGGTGGACTTTATTTAAACTAAAACATAAATTTGAATTTTAAATTCAAGAATTTAAAGAGGTATAAGACAAATGGAACTACAAGGAGAACACATGGCAGTACAAGCTAAAGTAAAAGATATCATCGTTGATCAATTAGGCGTAGACCCTGAAAAAGTTAAACTTGAATCAAAATTCATTGAAGACTTAGGCGCTGACAGCTTAGATATCGTTGAATTAGTTATGGCGATGGAAGAAGAATTCGACATCGAAATTCCAGATGAAGACGCTGAAAAATTAAAAACAGTTAATGACGTACAAAGCTACCTAGTTTCTAAAGGTAAAGCGTAGTCATTTTATTATGTCTATTTCTTTCACACGCAAAAGCGGACAGCAAAGAGTAGTAGTCACAGGCATGGGAGTCGTCTCCCCGCTTGGTATTTCGCTTGATGATACATGGAACAACGCAATTAACGGTGTTTCTGGTATCGCAAACATCACTCGTTTTGATGCGAGTGCGTTTGATGTTCGTTTTGGCGGTGAAGTTAAAAACTTCAATCCTGATCTTTACATTGAAAAAAAAGAGCAAAAGAAAATGGATACTTTTATCCAGTACGCGATTGCTTGTGCCAAAATGGCGTTTCAACAATCAGGATTAGTCGTTTCAGATGAAATGGCTCCACGTGCTGGTGCCATCATCGGTTGCGGTATTGGTGGCCTACCAATTATCGAAGAACAAAAAGTTAAGGTCATGGAGCGTGGCCCTTCGCGCGTAACTCCATTTTTTATTCCGGCTGCAATTACAAATTTATCTGCAGGCTGGATTTCAATGAATCACAACTTAAAAGGTCCAAGCTTTAGTATTGCTTCTGCTTGCGCTTCAGGAGTTCATTCATTAGGTGAAGCTTACAATTACATTCGCTTTGGTATGGCTGATGCCATGGTCGCTGGCGGAACAGAATCTACAATCTGTCCACTTGCGGTCGCGGGATTTGGGAATATGCGCGCGTTATCTACTCGTAATGATGATCCAACAAAAGCATCTCGCCCTTGGGATAAAGACCGTGATGGTTTTGTTCTTGGTGAAGGTTGTGCTATTTTTGTTGTTGAGTCTTTAGAGTCAGCGCTAAAACGTGGTGCGAATATTTTATGTGAAATCTCTGGTTACGGTGCTTCTTCAGACGCTTATCATATCACTTCGCCAGAACCTAATGGTTCGGGCTTTGTATTAGCGATGAATAATGCCTTAACAGATGCTGGTATCTCTAAAGATAAAGTAAATTATATTAATGCTCACGGAACTTCGACTCCGATGGGTGATCCTATTGAATCAAACGCAGTTAAAACTGTTCTTGGCGATCATGCTAAAAAAGTTTGGGTTTCTTCAACGAAATCTATGACAGGCCACTTATTAGGGGCAGCAGGAGCTTTAGAATCAGCGTTTTGCATTCAGTCTATTGTTAGTCAAACAGTTGCTCCAACGATCAATCTAGACAATGTCAGCCCTGATTGTGACCTTGATTACGTACCGAACACGGCGCGCAAGGGCTCTATCAATCACGTAATGAATAATTCTTTTGGATTCGGTGGGACAAACAGCTGTTTAGTTTTCTCAAAATTCGAAAAATAACGTACCATTGTTATGGCGAAGCCAAACAGAGGTACAAATTATGAAACATATCTTAATTGCAGGCGATCATGCAGCGATCGACCTAAAAGCCGCTATTGTTACTCAATTAAAAGCTGATGGCTTCACTATAGAAGACTTTGGTCCTTTTACGACTGAGTCAGTGGACTACCCTGATTTTGCCAACAAAGTTTGTGAAAAAATTAAACCAGATGATACATCTAACGAACCAGATACCTTTGGTATTTTAGTTTGTGGTTCTGGCCAAGGTATGGCGATGAGAGCAAATAAATTTAAACACATTCGCGCAGCTCTTTTACATTCAGATGAAATTGCTAAATTAGCCAAAGAACACAACAATGCCAATGTTATTTGCATGGGCTCTAGATTCACAACTGCTGAGCAAGCCAACAAATGGATCAAATTATTTATGGAAGCCAAATTCAGCGAAGGTCGTCACACGTTGCGAGTTGCAAAGATTAGCGAAAATCCGTCATACTGTTAATACAAAAAATACTTTCGAGGTCACTCCTAATGAGCACAAACGTTTTTCCTAATTTTAACGATTCAGAAGTTTTTAACTTAATCGAGCAAGAATCAGAGCGCCAAAAATTTGGTTTAGAGATGATTGCTTCAGAAAATTATACATCTCCGCAAGTTATGAAAGCTCAAGGATCAATTCTGACTAACAAGTACGCTGAAGGTTATCCAGGAAAACGTTATTACGGCGGTTGCCAGTTCGTTGATGGCGTTGAAACCATCGCCATTGAGCGCGCTAAAAAACTTTTCGGATCAAAATTTGCCAACGTTCAACCCCATGCTGGATCACAAGCTAATATGGCTGTGTACTTAGCAGCCTGTAAAGCGGGCGACACAATCTTAGGAATGGATTTATCTCACGGTGGGCATTTAACTCACGGATCACCAGTTAATTTTTCGGGTATGTTATTTAAGGCAGCTAGTTACAAACTTGATCCAACAACTGGACTAATTAATTACGACACCATTCGCGCAACAGCTCGTGAAGTAAAACCAAAAATGATTATCGCAGGCTACTCAGCGTATTCTCGTCATTTAGATTTTGCTAAATTTCGCGAGATCGCGACTGAAGTTGGCGCTGATTTATTAGTTGATATGGCTCACTTCGCAGGATTGGTTGCCAGCGGTCATCATCAATCCCCTGTTGAGTTTGCAGACTTTGTAACTTCAACAACGCATAAAACATTACGCGGCCCTCGTGGGGGTTTGATTCTTACAAACTCTGAAGAAAAAGCTAAAACATTAAATTCAAGAATTTTTCCAGGCATTCAAGGTGGTCCATTAGAACACGTGATTGCCGCTAAAGCTGTCGCGTTCGGCGAAGCACTTCAACCTGAATTTAAAACCTACATTGATCACGTGATCAAAAATGCAAGAGTTCTAGCTGAAGAAATGAAATCTCAAGGTTTCAATCTTGTCACCGGCGGAACTGACAATCACTTAATCTTAGTTGATTTAAAACAATCACAAGTCGCTGATACGGTGACTGGCAAAGTAGCTGAAGGTATTTTAGATTTAGCCGGCATCACTGTGAATAAAAACACTGTTCCCAACGAAACACGTTCTCCGTTTGTAACAAGTGGGATCCGCATCGGAACACCTGCACTAACAACGCGTGGAATGAAAGAATCAGAGATGAAAACAATCGCTGGTTGGATTTCTCAAGTTTTAAAAAATCCAGAAAACACAGATTTACATCAAAGAATACACAACCAAGTGAAAGAACTATGCAAAAGTTTTCCAATTTATTAATTCTATCAATCACAACTCTAGTTATTCTATTAGAAACAGGCTGTACAAGTACGCCAGTTAAACATGAAGTAGCTGCTAACGACGACGTCAAAGTCGAAATTGATAAAGGCACAAATTCATTTAAAAAAAGTAAAGCCGCACATTTAAAAGAAAAACCTTTCTTTGACTGGCCCGTGGTTGAAGCGCGCATGTCGCGCGGTTTTTTACCTAAGATCACACGCAAGCGTAAACGCCCACACAAAGGGATTGATTTAGCAGCCGCGCGCGGAACAGCTGTTATGGCCTCGCACGATGGCATGGTGATCTATACGGGTAAAGAATTTAAAGGCTACGGCAAAATGATCATGATCGAAAAAGATGGCTGGGCAACGCTGTACGGTCACTTAGATAAAATCATCGTGTACGAAGGCCAGCGCGTAAAACAAGGCGATGTGATTGGCGCCCTAGGCAACACAGGAAGATCTTCTGGACCGCATCTGCATTTTGAAATTAGAAAAGCTGATGGACCGATTGATCCGCTCCCTTACCTGCCAGCAGGTGAAGCTTTAACTAATGACGTAGATAACGGCGCCGAAGAGTATTAGAACTTCCGCGCTATTCAATCTCTTCTAGATTTAAGATGTCTTTACAGATTTGCATTTGGCGATCGATTTCAGTTAGGGCTTTACGAAGTCTTAATCGATCGCGATCGTCTAATTCTGACTCCATTGATTGCTTTACAAAGCTATGCTTCTTTAACCACTGGCCGTATCTGCCAGCATAGGTTTCAGGAATGCCGATTCGCAAAGCCGCGCCCCTGGCGTTACCGTCTTCCATAAATTCAGAGATAAATTTTAAAGTTTCTAAAGTTAAAAGATGCTTATGGGCTTTAAGCTTAGATGAGAATCCCATTTGTCGTATGCGCATAGAGTATATCTAAAACGCAAAAAGCCGGTTTTTCAACCGGCTTTTCGTTTATCTAAAATTTAAAAAATTAGATTATAAAGAAATTGCAGTTACGAAAGCGTAACCGATGTTTTCTTTATTGTATAAATCTTGAGATTTAGCAGCTGCACCTTTAGATTTTAAAGGAGTTGCAACGCTAACTTCTGGATTGATATTTAATTTACCACCGAAGAAACCGAAAGAAGCACCAGCAGCTGATAAGTATGTATCAGAAGTTGATGTTAAGTTTTCAGAAGTCATTTTGTGGTCAAAACCAGCATTTACGTACAATTGAGTATCATCAGATACATTGTAGTATAAGTTTGCGTAGTGGATTAAACGAGTAGTTGCTGCAAATCCAGCTTCGTCGTCTTTAGCACCTAAAGTTTGACGTGGATTTAAGTAGTAAGAAGCAGACCATTTTGGATTTAATGTCCAGTTGATCTCTACGTCAGCACGTAAGATACCAGCAAAGTTATCCATGTCTTTTTTGAAGTTATTCACTTCAGCATCGTGACCTGGCATGTAGTACCAGAACATTGGAGAGATATCATCAGATCCTAAGATACCTTTTGTTTTAGTAGTGATAGTCGCTACTGTAAAAGATTGTTTGATATCAGAAGATTCAAAATCTTTTCCTGGGTGTGGATTGTAGTCATATGTATAATATTGACGTAAGCCAACTTTTTCAGTTGCTGTGATTTTGTAAGAAGCACCTACGTAATTGATTGTAGGTAAAGTAGCATTTTTCAAATCTTTACCAGCTGCATAGTCGCCGTCGATTTCGTTAAGTAAAGTTACACCCCATTTTTTAGTTGGAGCTGCTGCTGCAGGTACTGCTGCTGTAGACGTTGCTGCTGCAGTTGCTGGAGCAACGTCAGTTGTAGCCGCTGCTGCTACTGGAGCAACTGCTGCTGGAGCTACTTGAGCGCCATCTTTTTTAGCTGCTTTTTTCTTAGCTTTTTTAGCTTTTTTTACAGGAGCTGCAGTTGTTGCTGGAGCAGTTGTAGTAGTAGCCGTTGTTGTTGTTTCTGATGCAGCCGTTGCTACAGATGCGCATAATAATAATGCCGCGATGATATTTAGTTTCACTTAATTCCCCCTTAAGTATTTATTGTTTTCTAAAATTTAAAGACCAAGCCTTTAGACCTGTCTGATCGCAAACATAGTGCCATCATTTGGAGTCAATTCAACCCTAATTTAGTGAAAAAAACATAAATTGTGCTTAGTTTATAAACTTTTCACGTATGTTCGCTTAATCACACCCACTATAAATGGTGCCAATGACAGCCCAACAACCGCCATAACTAAGGCTGTGAAGTTCTTTTGTACGAACGGAATCTGACCAAATAGGTATCCAGCGGTGGCAAAAAGGCAAACCCAAGCAATTGATCCTATTATAGACATTCTAATAAACGATTTATAAGGCATTCTTGTAAGACCTGCTACAAAAGGAGCAAAGGTTCTGATGATCGGAAAAAAGCGCGCCATCGAAACAGCCCACAAACCTTTATTAACATAGAACTCTTCAGTGGCTTGTAAGTACTTGGGTGAAAATAGAAAACTTAATTTGTGCTGAGTTTCAAACAACTTACGACCATACTTGAAACCCATATAGTAATTTAAACTATCTCCGCAAAGTGAAGCTAAAATCAGAAGTGGAATTATAAACTCAATACGTAGCTCAACGGGATTAATCGAACACAGCGCACCCGCTGCAAACAACAAAGAATCTCCAGGTAAAAAAGGCGTTACCACCAAACCCGTCTCTGCAAAAATAATTAAGAATAAAACCAGATACACACCGGCTCCATAGAGCTGGAGCCAAAGATTTAGAGTTTGATCAAGATGCAAAATGGAATGTATGAGTTCAGACATTCCATAAGTTTATAGATTTATTAGACCAAGAACAATTAATTTAAGACTATAAGTTAGGGTACTGCGCTAAGACTTCATCAACACTTTTAAACATTGTTACCACTTTATAATTTCGTTGTTCGACCCAGAAAAAATCATCGTCTTTATTAGAGATGGCAGCCATCTGGTGATAAGCATATCCATTCTTAACCACAGTGATTAAAATAACATATTTAGCGCACTCTGCACCAAGGCAACGCGAGCGAATATCTAATTTAGTGCCTTGAGAAGCGTCGTCATAAACACCATACGCATCTTCGTTTAGTTTGTGAGTTGTATTGAACGGAATATAAGTACTTTGACGACTTAAAATTTCAGAAGTCACTGAACTTGATCCATCATCGTTTTGCTCAGGAACTGAAACTGATTTTAACATATAGCTAATATCTTGCGTATCGCCCGCCTGGATTGAGTTTGCTGTGACTTGCGGATTTAACACTTGCTGAGTTGTTTTTGCGCCGCGAATTTTTGATTGTTTTTTTGCGCAAGACAAACCTGAAAAAGCAAAGCTTGCTAATAAAATAAATAATACAGTTTTGTTTACGTTTAAGTTTTTCATAAAACCTCGCTTTTTCATTACTTGATGTAGATACAACAAAGATGCCAGCAAACCCTCTAAAAATGAGACATTTTCTGTATCAGGCTGATGCAAATACGACGATTTTTACGTCTGATAATGAGACAGTGACATCCTTAGGCATACGGGTCGGAAGTCTAGTCACCCTATAGCTCTACTGACTTTAATCTAAGCCTCGCGCACACTAATGCTATATGAGTAACAACACAGCCTTAGTTTTATCAGGTGGCGGAGCCCGCGGTGCTTACCAAGTCGGAGTTCTTCAAGGACTTTCAGAAATTTTAAAAAAAGAAAAAATTAAGCCCCCTTTTCGTATTTTATCTGGCACAAGTGCTGGTGCAATTAACACAGCTAAATTAGCTTCAACAACTGAAGATTTTCACTCGGCTGTGAATGATCTTATAAAAATTTGGACCAACATTAAAACTGATCAAGTGTTTAAAGCTGATATCTTGTCGATGAATACTTTTGGTCTTGGATCTTTTTTAGGTACCCAAAAGAAATTTAATTCTTTACTCGACACGGCTCCATTAAAAAACCTGATTGAAAAAAATTGTGATTTTTCTTTAATTCAACCTAATCTTGAAAAAGGATTATTTGATTCGGTCATTATCACGGCGAATAACTACTCTAGAAATAGCGCTGTGAGTTTTATTCAAACGGCCTCGCGCGTAAATGAAACTATGCTGAAATGGAAAGAAGTGCGCAGACGCGCCGTTCACACCCAAATGAAGTCAGATCACATTTTAGCTTCATCAGCGATTCCGATGTTGTTTCCGCCTATTCAGCTTAATGGTGAGCCTTATGGCGATGGTTGCGTTCGCAACAGCACACCGTGCAGCCCTTCGATTCGCATGGGCGCTAATAAATTATTAGTGATTGGGGTTAGATCGACAAACTCTGATACGCCTTTAAGAGAAGACTCTAAAGAAATTCATGAAGCTTCTATGGTTCGTATTTTAAATACACTTTTAAATGCGGTGATGCTTGATTCTGTTGAACAAGATGTTCAACGCATTCAAAGATTAAATGAACTTCACGATGAAGCCATCGCCAGCAACTCGAATTTTAAAGCCACTAAGCTTAAAAGAATTCCGGCCATTTGCATTTCGCCAAGTCAAGATATCGGTGAAATTGCGCGTCTTAAAGCGCACCATGTGCCGCGTATTTTACGTATGACGATTAATGCTTTTGGTGATTTGAATGAAGCGAGCGAATTACTAAGCTATCTTTTATTTGATGCTGATTTTTGTAAAAGCTTAATCACCATGGGGCACAGCGATTGCTTAAGACAAAAAAATGAGATTTTAAATTTCTTAAACGAGGAAGTTCATGACTAAATGGTTCGTTAACAATAATAACTCTATCAAAGGGCCTTTTTCGACTGAAGAAATTAAAGATCAGATGAATAATTTCAGCGACCAAATGCAAACAACTTTTTTATGGTCAAGAGGACACTCTGAATGGATTCGCGCTGATAAATGGAATCCTGAATCCAGCGCTGGATCGCAAAATTTTAACCAAGCCAATGCATCTGCACAAATGGCTTCATCGACTGAAGCTTCTTCCCCTCCTCCAACGCCTCAAAAAAATATTTTTGAAAAACCAGGTCGTGTCTCAAAAGCTGATGTGCTTGAAGATATTAAATCTCACATCGTTGAAAAGTTTCGTGTACAATATGATTTAGTCGATAAAGGCGAAATGACAAAAGAAGAACTGACGACCTTCACCGCTAAGCAAGAAGATGTGTCGAAAATTTTAATCTTTGATAAAAAAGATAAAATTTGGAAAGAGATCTATTCAGTGCCAGAAATTGTTCAACGTTTAGGTATCTCACGCCGAGAAAACCAACGTGTTCCTATCTTAGCGCAATTTAGCGGAGTCATCATAAACACAGGTGCAAAAATAAATTCTCGCGTCATCACAATCAGCCATGCCGGCATGGGCGTGACTGATAATTTCGAATTAAAATTAGGTGAAACTATCCAAGGGCAATTAGCCAGCCCGCATTTTTATTCTCCGTTAACACTAACGGCTGAAGTGACTTACTCAGGCCTTGATGGTTATGTGGGTTTAAAATTTGTAAAATTAAGCGACGAGATGCAAGCGCTAGTTATGGATTATATTAAACGTTTTGGAAAAGATGTTGATGAGACGTAAAGTCTCCGCGTAAAGCTAACGTGGCATCGCGCTTTTCGTTAAAGCCACGGCGTTTAATAAAAACAAAGTTATTTCGAATCAGTGCGCGCTTAAGTAGGCCTGTGCAAGCATAGGTCGCAAACACACAATCGCTGGCGCACAAATCAGTTAGAAAAAAATCTAGAAATTCATCTGTCCACAAGGGGCCGTCGGTCATCTGGCTAAAAGCATCGTAGGCCACAAAGTTAAATGGGTGTTTGATTTGAGTTTGCGCTGTTAATTCGCCCTGAATATCCCAGTTAAGTGTTTTTAACTTTTCTAAGGCATTTCTTTTACTTACGCCTAACTTTTCACAGATTAAATCATAGGTTTCATTTTTTAAGCTTTGAATCCATGAAGTAAAACTCTCAACTAACTCTTGTTCTTTTTCAAAACTTGTTAAATCTGCAGATATGGCAGAATTTGCATTCAGATTTTCTAAGATGACTAATTCGATGTACCCTAAGCCAAGGCCGACAACGCCAAGAGAGAGATCTTTTTTATTCAGCTTATGTGCCACTGATAAGGTGTTTTTAAACGGTTCAGCGTAGATATACAGAGTTTCGGCGGCCGCTCCGCCAGAATGATGCATGGATTCGGGCTTTTTGTCTGGATACAGTGAATTTGCGTTTTTAAGTCGTAATGTAGGACTTCCATCACCTGTTAATTCAATGACAAAAGATTTTAGATCCACTATACATCCCCTATGGAAAAAGGCTGGCGGGGATTACCCTATCACAGTATTGCTGAGCACTACAAAAGAATCTTCGGAGAGAAGGTTTACAAGATACCTGTGACTGTCGTTGATGACTGCCCTAATCGTATGGGCTTAAAAGGCATGAAAACCTGCAGCTTTTGTGATGTCTGGGGATCAGCCGCGCGTGAAGAGTCTTTTACCATGGGCCTTCGCGAACAGATTGAAAAATACCAAGTTCAAATCGGCGAAGAGTATAATTCTAAAAAATTCTTAGTTTATTTTCAGGCCTACACGAACACTTTTACTAAAGTTTCAGCTTTGCGAGAAAATTTCGACACAGCTTTATCATACCCGTTCGTTAAAGGCTTTGTTGTGGGCACCCGCCCAGATTGCCTGTCTCCGGCCGTTCTTAATTTGTGGCAAGAGTATTACCAAAAATCTTTTGTGGCTGTCGAATTAGGTGTTCAAAGTTTTTTTGATCCGCATTTAGAGTTCATGCAACGTGGGCACACCGCCGCAGACTCACTGAAAGCCATTGATAAGATTTCAAAAACAACTGCGGTTGATTTAGGGATTCATTTAATTATTGGTTCTCCGAATGAAACTGAAGATGAAATCAAACAGCAAGCTTTAATCTGTAATGACCTACCGATCACGAACGTAAAGCTTCATAATTTACACGTGTTAACAAACACTGAGCTTGCGAAATGGCATGCTGCTGGGAATTTCACGCCGATTGAACGCGAACAGTACACTGAACGCGTGAAATTATTTATGTCGTACCTTCACCCGCGCATTGCGGTTCATCGATTAGCTGCTTTTGCTTCTCGTTGGGATGAATTGATCGCTCCCAAATGGACATCGGACAAAATGGGGACACATCAGTACATTATTGACCGATTTCGTGAGTCTAAAATCTATCAGGGTTGCCTTTTGAGTAATCAGATTGAATCTGACAACATTTTATTTGAAAATATGCGGATGCGGGTTGAACGAATTTAAATCATGTCAGAATCTTAAATTTTATCGTTACACAACCTCCCAAAAATATCTGAAATTTTGCGATTGACACGATTTCTCGAGAGAGAAAACGACCAGACCAAGGTTTTAATTTAATTCATTTATCGCATTGCGTATGCTCATAGTTAAAGCAGGACCTTTGGAAATAATTTAAAAAAGATAAGAAAAATGTTTGCTTGTTTGATTAATTTCAAACAACATTATTTTAAGAACAAACACGGCCCATAGGATGGGGCTGGTATTCGCACCACTAGATGTAGTGCTCTGACAGTATGTCAGAGTTAACTTAAAGCTACAGACAAAGGGCCTCGCGGAGTTGATCAGGACGGTCAACTAAATATTTTCTTGAAACATATTAACTAGACTTATTTAATCGTTGTTTTTCCGAGGGGGAAAAACAAAGGGTGTATTTTACGGTTTGAAAACCGAGGGGAATTGTCATGACGACAACAAACACAATGAACGCAGGAATGAACAATAACGGCAACTCACAGTCTGGCTACGCCGGCAGCTCACACCAGATGCGCGTAAAAAAACGTGACGGCACTTTAGAGCCTGTTGACGTAACAAAGATCGTTGAGCGCGTTAACCGCAATGCTCAAGGCTTACAACAGATTGATCCGCTTCGCGTAGCTACGAAGGCTATTAGCGGCCTTTATGACGGCGCTACAACTAAAGAGTTAGATAACTTATGTATTCAAACTGCTTCTTTACTTATTGGTGAAGACCCTGAGTACTCTCGCCTAGCTGCTCGTTTATTATCTACATATATTGATGAAGAAGTTAAATCGCAAAAAATTGGCTCTTTTGCTGATTCTGTGCAATTTGGTTTTTCAAATGGTTTATTATCTGAAGACACGTACAAATTCGTAATGGCTCACAAAGCTGAATTATGTGCGGCGATCGAACACTACAAAACAGATCGTTTTGAGTACTTCGGATTACGTACTGTTTATGATCGTTATTTATTAAAAAACCCAACTTCACGCCAAGTTTTTGAAACTCCTCAATATTTTTTCATGCGCGTGGCTTGTGGTCTTTCGACAAACCCTACTGAAGCGATTGAATTTTACAAATTAATCTCTTCGCATGATTACATGCCTTCAACTCCAACTTTATTTAACTCTGGAACTTTACGCCCTCAAATGAGTTCTTGTTACTTATTAGATTCTCCAGACGATGATCTTAACGCAATTTACGACAAATACCGTGATATCGCTTTATTATCTAAATTTGCTGGCGGTATCGGCGTAGCTTACTCACGCGTTCGTTCTCGTGGTTCTTTAATTAAAGGAACAAACGGCCACTCTAACGGAATCATCCCATGGTTAAAAACTATGGATTCTTCTGTAGCTGCGGTTAACCAAGGCGGTAAGCGTAAGGGTGCTGCGTGTGTTTACTTAGAAACATGGCATGCTGACGTTGAAGAATTTTTGGAATTACGTGACAACACGGGTGATGATCAAAAACGTACTCACAACTTAAACATGGCGAACTGGGTTCCAGATTTATTCATGAAACGCGTAGAAGCTGATGGCATGTGGTCTTTATTTGACCCACGTGTTGTTCCGCACTTCGTTGATCTTTATGGTCCAGCTTTCGAAACAGCTTACGCTGAAGCAGAAGCGAAAAACCTTTTTGCAAAACAATTAAAAGCGCGCGATTTATACGCTCGCATGATGAAAACTTTGGCTCAAACTGGCAATGGTTGGATGACATTTAAAGATGCTTCTAACATGAAGGCGAATCAAACTGGCAAACCAGAAAACGTGATTCACTTATCAAATCTTTGCACAGAGATCTTAGAAGTGACTTCAAATAAAGAAACTGCGGTTTGTAACTTAGGTTCTGTGAACTTAAGCCGCCACATTACAAATGGCCAATTTGATTTCGATAAATTAGCTAAAACTGTAAAAGCTGCTGTTAAATACTTAGATCGCGTTATCGATATTAACTTCTACCCGATCCAAACAGCTCAGGATTCAAATCACAAATGGCGCCCAGTAGGTCTTGGCATCATGGGTTTACAAGATGCTTTCTTCTTATTAAAACTTCCGTTTGATTCAGCTGAAGCGCAAAAACTATCAGCTCGCATTCAAGAAGAGATTTATTTCAACGCTTTAACTTCAAGCGCTGACTTATCTGAAAAACATGGTCCTCATGGCGCCTTTGCTGATACAAAAGCGGCTCAAGGCATTTTACAGTTTGATCTTTGGAATGTTAAACCAACTGACGAAACTCGTTGGAATAACCTTAAAGCTAAAATCAAAAAAACAGGTCTTCGTAACTCATTAATGATCGCGATCGCACCAACTGCAACTATCGCTTCAATTGTTGGTTGTTACGAAGCAACTGAGCCACAAGTATCTAATTTATTTAAACGTGAAACACTTTCTGGTGAATTCATGCAAGTGAACAAATACTTAGTTGTTGATTTAAAAGAGCGCGGTCTTTGGAATGAAGATTTACGTAATGAAATTAAATTAAGCGAAGGTTCGATCCAAGGTTTAACGACGATTCCTGCTGACGTTCAAGAACTTTACCGCACAGTTTGGGAAGTTCCGATGAAGGCATTAATTGATATGGGTGCTGATCGAGGAGCTTTCATCGATCAATCTCAATCATTGAATTTATTCTCTGAATCTCCAACAATCGGAAAATTATCTTCAATGTACATGTACGCATGGAAACGCGGAATCAAAACAACTTACTACTTACGTTCTCGTCCAGCGACTTCAATCGCAAAAACGACAACAACTAAGTCGTCTGGTATGAATTCTGTAAAAACTGAAATCCCAGCTATGGATGCAGCTGCTGCTCCGGTTCAAGCTAAAAAAGAATACTCAGATTCAGAAGTGATCGCTTGCAGTATCGAAAACCCTGAAGCATGTGAAGCTTGCCAATAATTGGCGAAAGAAGAGATAGATTATGATTTTAAATCCAGGATTTGATTTAACATTACGCCCGATGAAATACCCGCTTTTCTACGAAATGTATAAAAACGGTATTAAAAACACATGGACAGTTGAGGAAGTCGATTTTTCAACTGACTTAGTTGATTTACACTCGAAAATGACAGTTTCAGAAAAGCATTTAATCCACAGATTAGTGGCTTTCTTTGCAACTGGTGATTCTATCGTTGGTAACAACCTCGTGTTAAACCTTTACAAACATATCAACTCGCCAGAAGCGCGTTTATATTTATCTCGTCAGCTTTATGAAGAAGCATTACACGTTCAGTTTTATCTAACTCTTTTAGATAATTACATTCCACATCCGGATGAGCGCGCAAAAGCATTCTCTGCGGTTGAAAACATTCCATCTATTAAAAAGAAAGCTGAATTTGCTTATAAATGGATTGATTCAATCAATGATTTAGACAAATTAGAAACTGTTGAAGACCGTAGAAAATTCGTAATGAATTTAATCTGTTTCGCAACTTGCATCGAAGGTTTATTTTTCTTCGCAGCTTTTGCTTACGTTTATTTCTTACGTTCTAAAGGTTTATTAGCGGGACTTGCTTCTGGAACTAACTGGGTTTTCCGTGACGAAAGTATGCACATGGCTTTTGCGATGGAAGTGATCAATACAGTTAGAAAAGAAGAGCCGACTTTATTCAATGAACAAATGCAAGAAATGGTTGTTCAAATGTTAGAAGACGCAATTGAGTGCGAAATGACTTTCGCTGAAGATCTTTTAACTCACGGTATTGCAGGCTTATCTATCGTAGATATGCGCCAGTACTTAGAATATATCGCTGATCAACGTTTAGAGATGTTAAGCATTCCTAAGCGTTACAACGCTAAGAACCCGTTCTCTTTCATGGAATTACAAGACATGCAAGAGCTTGCAAACTTCTTTGAACGTCGCGTGTCTGCATACCAACATGGTGTAACAGGACAAGTTGCTTTCGACGAAACGTTCTAATTACTGAACTGGAAATGAATTAAAAGTACAACGATGATTGTAGTCTGCTGAATTTGTCACATTCGTAGGTGGAGACCAATCCCCTACGATTTGATCAATACCTGGATCGTACTGACTATTGCCGTTTGTATCTCTATAGTGACGAGCTGCAAAGTAATACGGAACATTCGGTTGAAAACGTTGTACGACACCTGCGCCATCAATATATGTTGTTGCCGATGAAGAGCCCGCAAAGCCTGCAGGATTACGATCACCGTGAACAAAACATGTAGGTAAGGCACGACAGTTCGTCGTCGCATCACCACCGACACTCACTAAAAATCCTGCCGTTGGATTCGTAATCATCCAACTTGGCGACGAACTTGAAACGCGCCATTCAATATTGTACCCACGCGTATTATAACCTGCTAATTGAAGTAAGCAGGAATTCGGCGTACCCGTTCCTTGATTTTGTTCGGTGCGATTACTGACATATGCTGGATCCATCACACAACTTACATTTCCAGACATGGCACTTCGTTCAACATTACCCGCGCCAAATATAACTTCATAATCCGTTAATGACGGTGTTGTCGTATTTAAAAATGAGTAATCACCAGATTGCATTCTGTAGGTGTAAGTCACACCAGGCATTAAGCCAATAGTTCCAGGTGTCTGAATGGGTTCGCCAAAGTGATAAAACTTTTCAACCGTTGTTCCATCACCTAGAGGCGGAAACGTGGCTTGTTTATCAACATACACTGTTCCTGAAATAGTGTTCGTCATTGCGCCCGCGGCTGCATATGATGGACCTGTCCATGTCGTAAAAAGCGTGTATCTGATATCGCGAAATTTCGATGGCGTAAAATTAATTTCACAGCGATCGTTTTCTTTATTTTTAGTCACAGAAAATGTAGGCGTCGTCAGCGCACGATTTACAACCAGAGTGCTGGCGCCAGAATCAGCAGTGATGCCTTCAGTTGTACGTAATTTTAATTTTACTAAATACCGCGCGCGAGGATTTGTGTCATCGCTGAGAGTAGCTGAGACTGGATCATTACGAATAATGCGACCCATACGAAGTTGAAAACTAAAACGACCATTAAAACATTGCGGAAACTGTGAAGTCGAACTTCCAGAATCGGCCATACCGATACCTTGAGAAATTAATAAACACGTTTTTGTGCCACCTGTTGAAGTCAGCGACGTCGTATGTATATTATCCTGACAAGTGATACCAATCGAATTATCAATGATGGGACTTATAGAATCATCTTCGCCCTCAAAAACTTGAACTAAAATGCGATTTGATTTACGACCTAAATCTTTACAGCTTCCAGTCACTTCAACTAAATCAGAACCTTCGGGCGAAGAATAAATTTCTCCATCATCTGGCAATATTGCTAATTCACCACTGATTGTTCCCGAAACACTTGTGCTGCAATTTTCTTTACAGGGTTTGAATTCAGATAATAAAGTTGAGTTGGTCGCACCTGTGCAACCAGTAATAATAAACACCAATAATAGCCATGAAAGACGTAATAACATCACTTAATTTATCGGTTGTTTTTAAGTATTTCTTAAAGGTTCTAAAGGCTTATAAGCCTTTGTAAGTTCTTTGGAAGTACTTTTTCCATGCACTGTCTCAGATTAGAACGATAAACGAATAAAACGTAGGTCGAGATCATGACAAGTGAGAACGACATAAGTCCTAAAAGCACACCAATCATCAAGTGAAAACCCACTCCCATGACCAGCCAAAGTGGACGAGTCTTTTTGTTTGAAACCATCACCCAAAAATAAACTTCAAAAATAATAGTTACAAATGTTCCGACCGCAAAAAAGATCGGAAAGTCTTTTAAAAATAATAAATCAAAAGAAGTAAACTGCGGATTCACTAACACTGTCCAAAGAGCCGTGCCATCCCACCAAGTGCTGCCTTTTAGTTTTTCAAATCCAGTGTAGGCATAGATCGTAAAAAGTTGAATTTGCAGTAATCTAAAAAACATAGTGCTGAGCTGATCGCTCCATAATTTTGGATTAAACGTGACTCTTTTTTTACTGATCATTCTGCGCAGTGAAAAGTATTCGTTACAGCGTGTGAAAGCTAAATAAAACATAAATAACGTGCCGATCACATCAGCGCCAAAAAGAATCGAAAAATTTCTTTGAATAAAACCCTGAGCAATAACCCAGGTAAATATCATCAGCGGTCGATTTGATAAACCCACTGTGGCTAACGCTAAGAGGGCTATGTAAGCAATATGCACAGTTGAGGCGAGTTGATCAGGCCAGAAAAATAATTTAACGTAGGGCCTATAAAAATCACTGAAAACATCAAAGGCCTGCGAACCTGGAATTAAGGCATCAGGACCGTACTGATCTACATTCATTTGGCGATAACAAGCGATGTAAAACATCACACCAAAAATGAGAAACCTAAAAACACCAAGACGTTCAAAGTGGCCTTCGCCAAATAGAAAATCAGAGATCATGTTTTTTAATTTTTTTAAACTATCTTGGGCAATTAAAAACATTTGGATTCAACTCTTCGGTGGTTAAAAGATCGCTGTAAGGCGTACCCTGCAAGGTGATAACTTTATCAAGACTTGGAATACGATTTAAAATTAAACCAAATTGAACCTTTGTAGCTCCGGGATTTTGTTTACAAACCCAGGGCACAAAAAACTGATTCACACGGGCTGGATCAATTGCAATAAAGCGCATCATGTAGTTGTGTCTGCGCACGTTCATTGAAAAATCAGAACCATCTTTTTGTTCAGGATAGAAAAACTCTTTTGATTCTTGCGTAGGGTTTCCGTACTCATCATCAAAATGAATGATGTAATGGATATACATAATGTGGGCTGGATCTGGACTAAAAAAATTCCAGGTCGTGTTGACGCCCACAGTATTGGCCACAGCAAAATAATATTGACCTAAATAACGACCTAAAAAAGAAGACCCGTTTCCCATGACAATCATCATAGAAACAAAGTAGGCAAAAATTCCGGTAAGGATTATGCGACTTATGAAAGTTCTCCGTCTATTGGAGATTCTTCATCTTCGTCATCGCTTAATTCATAAGTATCAGTGCTGTAGTTTTTATGACCTTCAGCATCTTCAGAGAATTCTAACTCCTCTTCAGACTCTTCAACTTCTTCACCGTTTTCGATTTGTTCGATATTTTTTTCAGAAGCTTGAAGCTCTTCAGTGTTTTGCGCATCTTCAACGAAGTTTGCTGGCACTGTTAAGCCTTGTTCAGCTAACGCTAAACCTTCTTCGTATTTTTTAAGCCAGTTCTTATCACGACGAGGAACTTCTTCACCCATCGTTAAAGCGTCGCGAATATCTTGAGCTTTTTCAGCGTCGCGTTTCTGTTTTTGGCGAACTTTTTCTTGTTCAAAGAAATCTGAAGATGTCGTGATTGTTTGAAGATCAGCTTCAATTAAACCTAATTCTTCTTCACCTTGTGAATAACTCACCTCTTTAACATCAGCTGACATAGCATCAGTAACGCTTGAAAGAGTTGGTTTTTTCTCTTCTTCGTCATCGCCGATACCTTCAGGTAATAATTCATCGATTTGTGATAAAGTAGGTAGTTCTTTTAAGTTACGTAAACCAAAGATTTCTAAGAAACGACGAGTTGTTCCGTACTGCATAGGACGGCCTGGTAAGTTTTCAGCTTTACCCTCGAAATTACAAAGACCTTTTTCCATTAATGCGCGTAATAAGTGACCTGATTCAACGCCACGAATTTGATCGATTTCATTTTTAACAACGGGTTGCTTATAGGCCACGATTGATAAAGTTTCTAAAGCCGGACCAGATAATTTAAACGCGCGCGCTTTGATCGTGCGCTTGATGAAATTCATATTATCAATTTTAGTACGTATTTGGTATCCACCAGTAATTTCTTCTAAAGTCACACCACGAGATCCACTTGCGTAATCAACTGCTAATGTATCTAAGATACGTTTAATTTTATCTTTGCGGATATTAGTGCCTTTAAATACTTCTTTAATTGAAGCAAGACTCACTGGGCGATCAGAGGCGAATAAAATACTTTCAACGATACTGTGAGCTTGTTCGTCTTCAACGAATTCTAATTCATCGATTTGAGCTGATTCAAAACCATCAAGTTCAGAACCTTCTAAATCAACATCAGCTGCAGTTGCTAATAGCTCTTCAACTTCTTCTTCAGTTTCATCATCTGAAGCTTCTGGTAAAAAACCGATGCTTTCTGCTTCGTCTGATTCAAATAAATCGGCAGAAATTTCGATGTCGCCACCAAGCTCTTCGTCTAATTGAGCTGTCATTTCTTCAGTGATTTCTAACTCTTCAACAGGGTTTTCAGCTGCTTCGGCTTTTTTTGATTTCTTAGATGGTTTAGAATTTTTTGTCTTTTTAGCCATAATTAAACTTGCCCCTCTGGTTCGGCTTTGCGGTCTGAATGATGTTCAATGTTGATTTCAATATCGTCATCAAATGCACTTACAGCTCTTTTAGCTGCAGAAATAGCATCTTCAACCGATTTATCAACTGCATGGTGAATTGCGTAGTCTTCGTTAATTGTTGGAACTTCTGAATCCGCCGCTTCAAAGCTTGATTCATTTTCAATAACAGCTTCTTCATCTTCGATGAACTCTGTAACTGCTATGACTGATTCTTCAAATGATAATTCTTCTTTAGCTTCTAGATCAGGAGTCGTTGGTTCTAAAACTGTTTCAACGTGCCCTTCAATGATAGGATTTAACTCTTCTATTGAAGCTAACATTTCTTCTGTGATCACAGGCTCTTCTTCGATTGTCGGATCTAAAATAGCTTCGGCAATTGCAGGAGTCTCCATGATGTCTTCATTAAAATCTTTAATAACACTTAAATCTAAATTGATATCTGATGAATCAATTTCCATTTCAGCAGCTAAAATTTCTTCATCAGAAGCTAAGTCTTCAGATAATGATAAGTTATCGCCATCAATAAGATTTGATGCAAAAGTTTGTTCAAATGATAGCTGCTCAGTTTGTGCATTTGCACCACCATCTTGTAACACGAAGCTAGAAGGTTCAGCGTCGATATTTTCGATTTCTTCTTCAGTTAAGATATTTGATTTATGAAATAAATTTTCAGCCACTTCATCAGCGTTAATATTACCGTACTCTTCAACGTGCGATAAAACATCACCCTCAACTGGCTTTTTTGGATTTACATACACATCGCCGTAAGTTTCAGTTTGATAAAGTCCTACATAACCCATTTTACCAAGTTCTAATAAAGACAAAAACGTAATTAAAACATTGCGTGAGCGTTCTTTTAAATCAACGATTGAATGGTTATAAAGCTCTTGCATTGTAATCTGACGACCAGGAATCAACAGATCTTTCATTTCTAAAATGCGGTTACCGATTGATTGAAGCTTAACCGTTACTTTATGAACGCGCTTAAGAGAAGCTTTGATCATTTTACGGTATGAACCAATAAGAGAAAATAAAGCGTTATCTTCTAATTCGATTTCATCATCAACAACATCCATTTTTTCGCGTAAGCCACGAGCCCACTGATCACGATTTAATAAGGGACGCTCATAAAGCGCCTTAGCAGCTTCTTTGAATTTTTCGTACTCTAATAATTTTTGAACTAATTCTTTACGTGGATCTTCTGTTTCGACGATTTCGCCGTTTTCATCATACTGTGGTAACAGCATGCGAGATTTAATTTGAATCAATGTTGAAGCCATGGCGATAAAATCACCAGCAACTTCGATATCGAACTCTTTCATCAATTTGATAAATTCAAGATATTGCTTTGTGATTTCGGTCACGTTGATATTAAAGATATCCATTTCGTCTTTACGAATTAGATATAATAATAAATCTAGTGGCCCTTCAAATTGCTGAAGCTGAACGCGTATACTCATGCTGCATTAACCCTATCATTGGTTTTAAAAACTTATTGCTCGCATCCTACAAGCCACTCGCGCATCCAGCACTGATAATTGAAGCAAGCGTTTTTGGGTTATTCAACAACTTTCTTAGATGTTGCTTACAAAATCCCCATAATAGAAGAAACCATCACGCGATAAATGAATTGCACTGGAATAATCAAGATCGGCATCAGAATGCCTAAAAATAATAATCCCATCAGAACGATTCCAGAAAGCTGCTCATGCTGCTCAAGTTTATAGTTAATTCGCGCAGGCAAGAAGCGCGCTAAAACCTTACCGCCATCTAGCGGATGAAGCGGAACCATGTTAAATACGGCTAACAAAATATTGATACCGATGAAAGTTTGCGCAAAAGTATTTATACCTTCTGAATAATTAGCTAAAAGCTGAAATTTTATAACCAGAGCCCAAAGAATAGTCGTCACAATAGCTAAGAAAATATTTGAAAGCGGGCCTGCTAGCGCAATCCAGAACATATCAGAGCGAACATTTTTTAAATTTCTTGAATCTACGGGAACTGGTTTCGCCCAGCCAAAGATAAACGGGCTACCAATAAGAATAGACATAATCGGAAAAATCACTGTTCCCATCATATCGGCATGGGCCAATGGGTTTAGGGTTAAGCGCCCCATTCGCTCGGCTGTGTTATCACCGCGCCATTTGGCCACTAGGCCATGCGCAAATTCATGAAAACAAAGAGCAAACAATAAAGGACCAAAAAAAACTACTAATCTTTGAACAACGTTGGAATCCATAAAATCTATCGTCCGCTTTACCCGTTTAAAAAACACCATCTGACACAAAGTGTTACTTGCATCTGCACCATATAGACATTAATTTAATGAGCGAATTACTAGTCGCGCCTTCGGCACGCAAAAAAATGTAAGGAGAACATCATGATTGAAAATGCACGTCCCGCTTTAACTATGTGGTCAGAAGATGAAGTCGCTTTTCGCGAAGCTGTAAGATCTTTTGCTGAAACAGAAATCAAACCTCATGTAACTCACATGGATGAACAAGCCCAAATGAAACCAGAAATCGTTTCTAAACTTTTTGAAATGGGTTTAATGGGTATCGAATCTCCTGAACAATTCGGCGGAGCAGGCTCTTCAATGACTATGGCTTGTATCGCAATCGAAGAATTAGGCCGTGTTGATGGTTCAGTTTCTGTATTATGTGACGTACAAAATACATTAGTTACAAATGCAATTATTCGTTACGGATCTCCTGGTTTAAAAGAAAAATATTTACCAAAATTAGCTCGTGAATGGGTTGGCGCTTATTGCCTATCTGAATCATCATCTGGTTCTGATGCGTTTGCTTTAAAATGCCGTGCAGAAAAAAAAGATGGCAAATGGATTTTAAACGGCCACAAACTTTGGATCACAAACGGCAAAGAAGCTTCTTTCTTTATCGTGTTTGCAAACATGGATATCTCTAAAGGTTACAAAGGCATCACAGCGTTTATCGTTGAAAAAGGTTTCAAAGGCTTCACAGTTGGTAAAAAAGAAGACAAACTTGGAATTCGCGCATCATCTACTTGCGAATTAGTTTTTGAAAACTGCGAAGTGCCTGAAGAAAATGTTTTAGGCGAAGTTGGCAAAGGTTATAAAATTGCGATCGAAACTTTAAACGAAGGTCGTATCGGTATCGGCGCACAAATGGTTGGTATTACTCAAGGTGCTTTCGATGCAACATTAAATTATATCAAAGGCCGCGAACAATTCGGTAAAGCGATTGGTCAATTTCAAGGTGTTCAATTTCAATTAGCCCAAATGCGTATTGAATTAGAAGCAGCTCGTCTTATGGTTTACAATGCCGCTCGTTTAAAAGATGCTGGTCAAGATTTTATTGAATCAGCAGCTATGGCAAAATATTACTCTTCAAAAGTTGCAGAAAAAGTGACTTCAATGGCGATCGATTTATTCGGTGGTAACGGATTTACTAAAGAATACCCTGTCGAAAAATTCTGGCGCGATGCTAAAATCGGTCAGATCTACGAAGGCACTTCAAATATGCAATTACAAACGATTGCAAAAATTGAGATGGATCGCGCGTAGATGCAAGAAGCTGTAGTTATCACTGGTGCAAGTTCAGGAATTGGCGAAGCTACAGCTTATAAATTTGCAAGCGAAGGCTTTGACTTACTTTTAATTGGCAGATCAACTGAAAAATTAGAAAAAGTTAAAACCCAAGCCCAAGCTCGTAATATCAATATTAAAATTGAAACTCTAGCGATGGATCTTAAAGATTTCGACGCTACAAAACTTCAAGCAAAGCTTGCAAAACTTTCTAAACCTACGATCTTAGTGAATAGTGCTGGTGTTTATACACAAAATAAACCAGACGATACTTCATTAGATATTTGGAAAGATATGTTTGAAGTAAATCTTTTTGGTTCAGTTAAAATTACACAAAGCTTATGGCCGATTTTTAAGGCCAACCAAAAAGGTTCAATCGTCAATGTCGCATCGACCACAGCTTTAAAACCTACGCCAAATACATCAGCGTACTCAGCGTCAAAGGCCGCGGTCGTGAACTGGACAACTTGCTTAGCGCAAGAAGGCGGAGAATTTAATATTCGCGCTAACGTGGTGTGCCCTGGCATCGTAGAAACTCCACTTCATAATTTCTATAACGCTAAGGCGAATGAAAAAGATAAAATTCATGCTGGTATTACTGATATGCAACTCCTTAAAAAAATCGGGCGCCCTGAATATATTGCCGAAAGTATTTTCTTTCTTGGTTCTGAACAATCAACTTGGACGACAGGTGCCGTTCACAATGTCGATGGCGGGATAAATATAAAATAATGGCTGATCCAATAAGACTTTCTAAATTAATGTCGGAACGCGGAATCTGCTCACGCAGAGAAGCCGATGTTTATATCGCTAAAGGTTATGTTTCTGTTAATGGACAAGTTGTTTCAGAGCTTGGAACGAAGGTTTTACCTGATGTTAAAATCACGTTATCTGCAGAAGCGATGACTCAGCAGAAAAACCTAATAACTATTATGTTAAACAAACCAATTGGTTATGTTTCTTCACAACCTGAACCTGGTTATGAACCAGCAATCAGATTAATCACTGATGAAAACCAATTCAGAGATCACCCTACTTATAGACAACAGTTAAAAATGGGTGATTTAAAAAACATCGCAGTGATCGGCCGTTTAGATATCGACTCACAAGGTATTTTAATTTTCACACAAGATGGTCGTCTTGCTAAAAAAGTAATTGGCGAAAATTCAGATATCGAAAAAGAATATCTAGTTCGCGTGAAATACTTAGGCCCTGAACAAACTCTGCCTAAAGAGAAACTTAAACTTTTAAATTTCGGTCTCGAACTTGATGGTGAAAAATTAAAGCCAGCTAAAGTTGAATGGATCAATGAAGATCAATTACGTTTCATTCTTAAAGAAGGCAAAAAACGCCAAATCAGAAGAATGTGTGAACTTGTTGGCTTAAAAGTTAACGGTTTAAAACGCGTTCGCACAGGTCAATTAAAACTGGGCGATCTGCCTGAAGGCCAATGGCGCTTTGTAACTGATAAAGAAGAGATATAGTCACACTCGACTAAACAATTTTCTTTTTCTTAAGCACATCTGTGAGAAACTGAAATATCACATTATGAGATGCTTTAGTAAATACGACAATCATTGGAGCGTTTGAACTTACAGTTCCGTAGACGTTAAAAATATAGGTTCTTACTTCACTCGTATAAACAATCTGAAAGATGATCGGATTTTTTTGATTTAAGTACTCTTGAGCTAATGGAAATCTAAGTTTCATATCATGGTATGAAAAGGTATCTGAAAAAGTGGTCAGCTTTTTTGCCTCGGTGATTACATTCACTTTTGCTATAAGTAGATGTCTCTGACTCTCGTTCATAACTTATATTAAACTTTTGCCGCAAATATTTATATTAATTAACTAAATTGAATCAAAACGATTCTACAATAAAATACGTTTTTATTTAGAGATAAATTAAAATAATAGAAATTTTTAAAAAGGCGGATTTGTCGTGAGCTTAGCGCAAGCAGCTGGTCCATTGGTGGCCCAGGCGCCTTGATAGAGATTATTCATCAAGGCCACAAGAATCGATGCTCCGTCGACAGTGGGTTGCCCTCCGGATGTGTCGACCATTCCTAAATTCGCAGCGCAGAGCTGCGCTAAGACCCCATTGTAAAATGAAGTATCTTTACCAAGATCGTACATGGCTTTGACGTGATTAAACTGAGTCACAAGATCGGTCGAGTTATAAAACGCATGGCGCCCGGTCGTATTTGGAATCAACTCATTCAGAAGATAAACATAAGTCCAACCCATCAAAGCACTGCGACCCATAGTATCGGTGCCCTGGGTGTGACCCAAAGCAAAAGTATCACGAACGATATTGCTGTTATGGCGATGAAAATATTTTGTTTTGACAGACAGAGTCAGCGTCGAGAGTAAACTCACTGTATTTGAAACTGGAATTAAAGTATCCCAATCATCATGAGCTATAAAAACATCAGAAGTAATGCCAGCTAAGCTTGGATGAGAGTAAGTATCATAGCGCGTAGCTTGACCAACCATATCGTCGGTGGCCTTATCGATACGGCGCAAGTAAGGATCAAAGAAAGTATTATACGCACCAATCACCGTGGTATTGGAAGTTTGTGCGGGAACATCGGTGCCAATATAAGTTTGTAATTTTTTAACATCACTCGCTGGATAAAGAATCGATAGAGCTTTCGGTGCTGGAGTAAGTGTTGATGCCGCTGTTCCATAAAGAACACCGAGACCTCCCCATGAACCGCTATAAAGTCCGATGCGACTGGTGTCGACGAGCGTTGCTTCAGAGTGCAAAAACTTAAGACCATTTTTTACATTTTCGACATCGTCTTTCACGCTTGAGCCTGCATAGTAACGACCATAGACGATCGCCACATGAAGACCATTGTAAGAATAGACAAAGCCTTCTCCGCCAGCAGTAGCAGGGCTTATATAAGTATATGCGATCTGCGATGAAGTTGCGGCATTGTAGTAAGGGCCAGCGTCATCATTGAATGCTCCGTTACCACGCGCGGCCCAGGTCGTATCTAATGCTAAGCCCGTCCAATCGATGCCTTCATAAGGAAAATACAATAGGACTACTCCCGCATTGGTGTTGGTCAAGTTAGGAATCCACTGAATATAAGTATATTCACCGTTGCCCGTTTTTACTTTGAGCAAATCATAACTACGCGTGATTGCAGCCGCGTCTACGAAAGTACCACTTGAAACTATAGTCTTCGCAAACGTTGTTACTGCTGGTGTCGGCGTCGGAGTTGCGGCAATCAAAGATGGGTTCACTGTAAACGTACTTCCTTTGCACGATAGCAAAAACAAGGAAGTGATCAAAATTATGAAGCGAGCCAACTTACACATAACAGCAACTTATCGGTCAAATTACTTCTAAAATTGAGACTCTGAAGTCGAAATTGTTTACTACGCTCTTAGAACGCTTATTTTAGAGTTACAAAAATTTAAAAACCTGCCAAAGAGGCATGACTTTTTCTGGATCAGCCATTGTGGCATTTCTAAGAAGAAGAGGCACGATTGTTTCTTCTGCCGTAGGCCCGCCATGCGAACTGCCAGAGCCCGGTAAAAACACCGCGCGACGATCAGCTATGACGACAAGGTCTGGAGCCTTTGGAGCATTAAAATAGAAATTCAGGTTTTCTAGAAAAAAGGGATAAGAAAATTCTTTGAGTGAGTGAACCTTTACTTGATTATCCTTTTTGAAGGCGACCAGTTCAATTCCTTTAGTTTTTAAAAGATCGTTTGATAGCTGTTCAAGTTTTGCAGAGGAATAGCCTGTCGGCGTATAAAGTGCGGCGAAGCGGCCTTCATTGATAATTTTTATTTCAGGGTCAAGCTGCTGAATCTTATTTTCAATAGGAACATAGTTATTAAGCCCGCTGATAAATCCATGATCTGCACTCAGCATAGAAACTGTTAAATGGCCTTTTCTTTCGCCAGCTCTTAAGGTTTCAAATAAAGGTTTCAAATCGCGATCTAATGTTTCTAAATATTTATACGCAGCTACCGAATGTGCCCCTTGGCTATGACTGATAAAATCAAGGCCTACGATATGAATAAAAATAAATTCGGGCCACTGATCAACGTCTTGATCTTTGAGAAGTAAATTTAAAGATTCAATTTTTTTCTGATCTAAATAGGAATAGTTCTGAAAACCTGTAGCTAATGCTGAGTTTAAATCAAAATTAGCTTTAACATCCGCATCAAAACCTAATCCGTAATCTAAGCTAACAGTTTTTTGCTGTTGGCTTTTAAGCCGAGTAAAAATGTTGTTACCACGCATGTATTCACTAAAATAAAAACGATCTGCAGGTTCTTCAAAACGAATTAATTTTTTATTATAAAATATTGAATTTCCGATAGCACCCGTTTGATCGACCGAATTTTCACGAAGGATGCTTGAAATATTTGGAAAAGTTAGCGATGGAAAAACCGAATGCGCTAAAATTAGGGGTGAGGTTTTAAAATGGTTTTTAATTTCAGGCAAAAGATTTTTATTTAATTGTTTATTAAGAACTGAAACTGAAAGACCATCAATTAAAAAAAAGACCACGGTTTGTTTGGATTTTTGTCTGTGCGGGCTATGAGTCACAACCTCGTTATAAGATTCCGAAGGTTCGTAGCGGCTAGCGCAACCCACGATAACCGAAAGCATAATGGCCAGAAGCAAAGATAAACGTAAAGATAAACGCATTTCCCTATGGACCACGAGGAGTTTTCAAGGTCAATCTCGTCTCAAAAACCATCCGTTTTGTGAATAAACTTCAGTGATTTGAGCTGTTAAAAAAAATTAACAACAAAGCTGAAAAAAATGCCCCACACTGTAATTATCCTGCGATTGAGTTGATTTTATCCTTTTATGGGAGCTAATTATTTGATGTAACTTTCGCGAGGAGATATTTATGGCTTACTTAGAAAGACAGCTCGATGAATTTAATCCAGATCTACAACATCAATTTCGCCACACACTTCACAACCATCCATTAATGCAATTTGATGAATTGACTAAGCTTGCTCTAAGAAACCCACAAGTTCGTTTTCACAGCGCTAAACTCGAACGCACACATCGATTTGATAAAGTCCGCGAAGAGCATATCACAGGACTTACGTTACAAGAGACCTTAGATAACATCGAAGTCTCAGGTTCGTTCGTTTATATCAAAGAGATTCAAAAAGATCCGATCTACGCTCCCCTAGTTCAAGAAATCTATAAAGAGATTCAAAAAGACACTTCGAAATTTCATAAAAGCATCTCAAGAGTTCAAGCGTGGATTTTTATTACTTCACCTGGTGGGGTGACTCCGTATCACAGAGATTTCGAAACCAATCACTACTTTCACATTAAAGGAAAGAAGACTCTATTTTTATGGGACCCCAAAGATAAAGACGTTGTTTCGCAAGAAGAGAATGAATACTTTCACGGTGTTCACAGTCTTGCTAAAACTCTTTACACTGAAGAAAAATTTAAAAAGGCTTCTCGCTATGATCTCGGGCCTTCGATGGGCGTATTCTTTCCATATACGGCTCCCCATATGGTCGAAAATGGAACTGATGAATTTTCTATTTCGCTTTCGATTACATACACAACAGCCGAAGATATTCAGGTGAGAAGAATTCATAAAATTAATCAGCTCTTAAGAAAAATCGGCATCAAACCTACTGATATTGAAAAACAAATTAAATTAGTCTACCGATTAAAACTTGGTGCTCACTGGGTTTTAAGAACGATTGTGTTTTTTGCTTTAAGCGACTGGATGGGAAGCTAAACTAAGTGACAAAGGTCACCTCTTAAAAGTTTTAAATGCATACACATCTAAAGACAAAGTAGAGATCTAATTATTTAAAATAAGTGAAGGCAAGCATAATTACAGGAACAGCCATCAATAATAAGCCACATAAAAAACTATTATCAGCGATTCGCTCAAACCGAACACTATTTTTAGCGCGCAAGCTAAAGTATGAAAAAAAGCACGAAACTAAAAAGAAAACTATCGCTACAGCTGAAAACTCATCAAGAAGTGTAGCGGCTAATTGCGATTGAAATTGCGCTAGACTAAAAATCAAAAAACAAATCCCTAAAAGATTAGCCGATGTTGGCAGAATATGATTTCCAAGACCTTCTTTATCCATATAACCTCTTGCTGATATTTAATCGTGATCAGTAAAGCCTGCTTTATTGCGAATATCTACATTAATCGAATGTTGGGTTTTTTGTTGATTCTATAGACACAAGTTAAGGACTCGTTAAGAACTTGAAATCATTCTATTTTTCGCCCGAACTAATTTGATACTGTTCCAAATTTTTTTTATTTTTGGTCGAAAGCTATCTAGACTAATCTCTACATTTGATATGTATAGATAAATTATTTAGGAGTAGAAATGACTATAAAAAACTATCGAAATGGATTAGTTGCTCTCGTGCTACTAAACTCAGTAGGAGCTGCAGCCATCACGATTACTCTGCCAAAGGCAAATGCTGTTATAGACAGTAATTCAGCAATGATTGAAGTGGATGGACGATGCCAACTGGGCGTTCCAGTTCGAGTCAATGCCACTGACTCTAATAGCCTGACAACTGAAACTCTTTGGACTGCATGTCAAGGAGATGGATTTTTTGCAACCCCACTTAAAGTGAGCGATTTAAAAGTAGGTTCTTTAAGAATTAAAGCTTATCAAAATATCAGTCGTAGAAATAATCCGACTGTTTATGTTTCTGTAACTAAAAAGGTCGTGAGCGCACCAGCCCCTGCTCCGGCCCCAGTACCAGCGCCTGCACCTGCACCAGTGTCAGCAGCGCCTCCAGTGGTGGTAGCGCCAGCTCCGGCCCCAGCCCCAGCGCCTTCATCTAATATTGTATTAGGTGTGAATGGACACGATGGCCGTCCAGGCTCGGTCTATCCAACATCTCAATCAGAGACGGTCTTTAAATTATTAGATTCTAAAAATATGCGCACTTATCGTTTCGACGTAGATCCAAGAAACTTCGAGCTTTTAGATATGATGGTGGTCTTATCTAAGAAGTACAATGTGGCGATTCGCCCAATGGTCTACCCTATTTCATCGGACGCCGCTCAACTTAAAGACGTGGCTTATCAAATGGCAAAACGTTACGCGGCAGATATTAAAATCTGGGAGATCGGTAACGAACAAGATTACGATCGTGCCGGTGCTCAAGCGCGTATCAATAACATGGCAGCTATGTATAAAGGGGTTAAGCAGGCTTCTGATGAAATGAAAGCCGGTCTTAAAACAACGATCAATGTTATGGCTTGTAATACTGACGACACTTCTGCAACTGCGCGCTGTCCAAATGATAAAAATGGCGCAATGTGGTTCTTAGATATGGCCAAAGCTTCGGGCTTTAACTTTGACTATATTAGTTTCCATTATTACGCCTTCTTAAGTGACATAGGTTACTACTATAATATGTATCTTGTTAGCCAGATGCGAGCTATGGCTACGAAATACAATACAAAAATTTTCTATAATGAACTAAACTGTGCCGATATCTATCATGGAAACACAACTGGTGGATTCGCAGGCGACAAGGCTTGTTATGATAGCGTGAAGCAGTTACTGACAGAGCTAAATACAAACTACAAAGATATCGTTCAAGAGATCACAATGTATGAACTTATTGATGAACCAATTAATAGTGGCGTAGAAGCTCACTTTGGTATGTTTTATAATATCAACAAACCGAAGCCTTACTGGGATATGATTACGGGATTTGCGAAGTAATCATTGTAAACATTAAAATAGAAAGCCTCCTAAGATCAGGAGGCTTTTTTTATCAGGTGCTGATCTTCTAAAATTGAGACATGAGTTAAATCCTAACACTTGTATAGTCCATGACTTAATCATAAACCCTGAGTGAATTTGCAAGCTTAGCTAATAAACGTGAACTGATTGCGACCAACTTATATTCTATTGTATATTTAAGTATGCATTGTGAGCGCTTTAAGCCATGGCGCATAGATTGCTTTATAAAGCTTTAAATGAATCAAAAAAATATGCACACAATATTATTAATAATGACGTCGGTTTTTTGTTTATTAAACCAAAGCGCAAATGCCGAATCGATGTCGTGCAACGCCAGACAATCATCTTTTGATTGCATGGTTTGTAACTGCTATCACGAAACACGCGGCGAATCTCAAGAAGGTAAAATCGCGGTTGCAAAAACTGTACTTTCTCGTGCAGAATCAAAATCATTTCCGGGTACTGTTTGTAAAGTGGTTTACCAACCTTGGCAATTCAGCTGGACACGCGATCGCCATAGCGACAACATTAATGCAAAAAGTTTTATTGATAATCGCAGTCTAAAAGATTGTCGTGCCGCCGTTGATAAAGCGATCGACGAAGGCCCCAACGGACTTATTTTCTTTTACAACCCGCGCGCTGTATCACCTGCCTGGGCTAAACGTGTTAAGTCTTGTGGTAAAGTCGGTCGTCATATTTTTCTAGTACCACACGGTAAAAAGTGTCCGAAAAGCTTAGGCTCAAATCCTGAACACAGCAGTTCGCAAAAAGAAGAAGACAATGCTCCACGCTCATCTGACGGAGGTTCTCGATGATTAAGTTAATGACTTTATGTTTTTTATTTACTTCTGTTTCTTACGCATCGACAATCGTAAAATCTGAGGGTAACACTTTAGAAATTAAGACTGTGAATAATGATGCTGAAGTTCAACTTCCTGAAGCAGCACTTCAAGTTCTTACAAAATGGAACGCTGATTTTAAAATTTTTAACCAAGCTGATTACAGCAAATCAGTTTTAGAATTATTTAAAGACCTTGGCGAAAACCAAACTGATAAGCCAGTTCCAATGGCCTTTATCGAAGACTTAGATGGCAATGGCCAAAAAGATATCGTGTTACTGGGAAGTGATTCAAAAAATCAATTTGCAGTAGCTTTAATTCAAACAGATAAAAAATGGTCGTTAGTTAAAATCACTCAATGGTCGGTTAAAAATATTAAAGAGTCAGTAATTCCAACAGGGTTAGCTGGCACTTCAGGAACAGCTGTATCTGAGACTGGTATTCCATTTTATGTTTTAAAAGCCATGGGCGAACAAGCTGATAAACTTAAAGAAAAGAAAAAAATCGGCATCCAAGTTGAAAACTTTATGGGTTCAGGCGAAGTTTTTGAAATCAATAAGAAAAAAGCAGTTAAATTTAGTTTGTGATTTTATTTGATCCAGACAATTTTCGTTGCCATTTTTTCCATGACATCTTTTTTAACCCAGTAAGAGCCTTGTTCTTTTTCGCAAATCACCCCAGGACGATAATCACACGAAGTGCCCCACGAGTTTCTAACCAAATAGTAACATTGATTAGCTATTTTTTTACGTGCAACGATCGTCGATGCGTGACCGCCTCCGAAAATTCCGCCAACGGCTGTAATTTGTGAAGCATCGTACTCTAATCCAATCAGGCGATTTTGATTTAAAACTTTATCAATTGAGTCTGTTAGACGACTTAAATTCAAGCGATTGGTGGCAGTTCCATATGAAAAATCGTTCAACGTAATTTTGTCGTATAAGCAACTCAAGTTAAGAAAATAATGAAGCACATCCTCAAGCGGAACCTTCGGATATTTTTTCACATATCTTTTTAAATCTTCAGTATTACTACTTGCGGGAACAAATGCCTCGATCAAGCTATTGAGTGCAACCTGACAAATATCGTTGCAGGTGTTTTCTCTGTAAGCTTTAAGGCGTTCAAAAAGGCGATTCATACCACCGTAAGTGTAAGCAGTGCCATTAAGTGCAATTTTATGAGTACCTTGCGAAGGAATATCTTTTTCATGACAAACATAGCCTAAAGATTTCATCTCTTTAAGTGCCGATGCGATGTCGCCACCTTCAGGAACTTTTTGATAACCCATAAATTTGCGCCCGAATTTACCAAGAGCACTGACACGGCTTGAGAAGTAATTAGAAGTATGCAGAGCTGATACGGGTGCGCCAACAGCTTGGCTTAACAGATCAGTCGCAGCCCAACCAAAGCACCAACCGATATCACCCTGATCAGATGGGGTTGTCATAAATGTTTTTACATCAGCTGGTAAACTATCACGCACATCAACAGACGCGCAGTCTTCAACGGCAAAGCTCTGTACTTGAGTTAAAATCAAAATGGCGAAAATCGCAAGTGGGCGTAATTTCATGAGAGCTCCAATGTTCATCAGTGAAACTGGAGCAACGCCTGTGCCATTTTAGAACAAGTTTAAAAGGCTTGAGGTGAAGTTAGGCTGCGCGCGGTGTATAGGTTATCGACAATGAGGCCCGCTAACGGTAGCCATTATCTACATACTGACTAGCCAGCCTTACGAAAAGGCAGAACATTTTTAAAAAACAACGTTCTGGCTTCGGCCCACTTCTGATGTTTAAAATCAGGCGGTAAAATTTCCTGTAGGTTGTCGAACAGCTCGCTATATTCCTGATAGATAGAATTCAAATAAATTTCATTAAACTTTTCAACAATAATGAACATATGTGGATCTGGAACAACGGGATGAATAAAAGTGTGTGATTTGTCAAAGTAGCCGATGTTCTCTAGCCACCTTGAAGCTTTGTATTTTTCGTTAGTGCACCCAAGTATGTGGTCAAATCCCATTCGAGTCACATGCGCATAGACCATGGCGTAACCAATATCAGACAGCTTTAATCCTGATTTTTTTTGCGTGTACTCCATATCAACAAACCACGAATTACAATCAGCCAAATGCTTTTTTTCATTTTTAAAATTTTGATAGTGTTTCTGAGACTCAGAGCCAAGTTGAGGAATCAGCTCTTGGATCGGAGTTTTTAAATGATGTTGCTGGGCTCTATCTTCAAAAGTGGTACGAATCGCTAAAATTAGTTTCGGATCAAACATCTCACTCACATCGTAGATCAGATAGTGCGTCCCAATCATATCGTGCTTATCCATAACGACGTAATTTGGATCAGTTCTAGCAAAGTTTTTTTGTTTACTAATAATGATATCGTTAAGTGCCTTCTGAGTTGCTTGGTTATTTAGATGTGCCACTGCGTAATCTAAAATAACCAGCTTAAAGTTGTTCGTCATAATCACCTCATGAATAAAAGATATACATTTTATTGAACATTTACTTTAGATATTTAAAAAATATTAAAATGAGAATTTTTTGTACCAAAATAGTTCCTTGAGTGACGCTAAATAACACGTTATTTACAACTTCTTAACAGGAGCAAATCAAAAGAGTAAATAATGAAATATTTATTCCAAACTGGCTTTATCTAAAGCAAAATTAAATATACTGAAAGGTCATACATGAATCGAGAGCTTTATAAAAAAATTCGAAGCCAATTGCATTTCAAGCACCAATGGTCGAAGTTTTCTTTATATGTATTTGAAGATATTATTCTGTGGACCTCTGTATTTTATTTTCTTAACCAATCTCTTAGCTTATCTTGGATAGCTTCTTTGCCGTTTGCTCTTTTGATGTTTCGAAACTTTGCTTTTATGCATGAAGCAGTTCATGGACTTGCAGCCCCTCATCATAAATTAAATTATGGCTTTGGCTTATTCGCAGGGGCTATTTGTTTCTTGCCATTTTCTTTATGGAAATCCATTCATATCGAACATCATTATTGGACAGGAAATTTTGACAAAGATCCTGCCTTAGAAGTCGTAAAAAGATACCCTAACAGCTCACCTTTAATGAAAACTGTTTTTACAGTGATGTGGCGCACTCGATTTCCCTTAATGGCGTTTTTTCAGTACATTGTGTTCTGGGCTCATTCTGTGGCCAGACTATCTAAGAATCGTCGTGATCTTGATTTATGGGTCAGCTTAGTCTGCCCCTTGGTGTTATGGGGTGGCCTTGCCTACGCCCTCAGTTTTTCGCAACTTGCAGTGGTTGGGCTTGGAATTTTTCTTTATTCACTGCTTTTTGATTTTATTAATTTACCCCATCACGTTGGTGTGTATTCGTACGACCCTAATGATAGAAAAGGAATATGGGATCAGCACTCTGTCGTCCGATCATGCCGCTACCCTGATCTTATCGAACATTTAGTTCTTAATTTTAATTTTCATACTGAGCACCACATGATGCCTGATCTTCCGTGGCATGAACTTCCTGGGGCTCATGAAGCAATTAAGTCCTTAAAACCCCATAACGATGAATTTCATTTTATTAAAGCGGGCTGGTTGGCCCAACAAAGACATAAAACATTTGCCCAGTTTTTGCGGCCTGATCTTCATAGCGATAACGAAGAAGACAACAAAAAGCAGGCTGCATAAATTGAAATATTAAATAAAAGAAATGCTTTTTGCTTGCTCACCGACCGCTACTGGGGTCACTCGAGCTGTGACAAGTAGGCCGGCAATCTGGCCATCCAATTTACTATAAATCGGACAAATAACACCAAACTTGCAAAGCGAAGCGCGCGAAGCAAAGTGCTCTTGATCTTCAGCATTAAAAATTTCGCTGATCACGTGTTCACGCACTCCGGCCGAAACAATACCTTTGGTCTCACCTGAAAAAAGAGCACCTACGACTTTAAACATATTATCAAGAGTGCCATTTGGTCTCTCCCAAAGGCTGTACCATTCGTTAATCAATAAATCTAAAATAGAATATGAAGATGTCGTAAAGAAATTAAAAGTTCTGAATATCTGAATGTTATCGGTATTATAAATTTCGACAAGCTCGTCTTTTCTAACTGTATTCCAAAATTCTTCGTCTTTAAGCTCGTACCCGTAAATTTCAAGAGCCTGCTCTACAAAACTACGTTCAGCATAACCGCTAGGTGGATTGTTTTTTTCGATTTCAGTTCCTGCAACGACAATTTTTATCGTGGTTTCTAATTTTTTGATTAAATTTTCTTTTTTATCTAAAGGCAGCGTCGCCAATGTCGACAAAGCTTTTTGCGTATACGCCTTTACCGGACACCCGCGCGCCAAACTCATTAATGCCAATTTTTCTAACAATTCAACAGCAGCATAATCTAAGGCTTTAGATTGTGAAGATGCACTTTCAACCGCTACATTTGATAATGAGTTCATAAAATCGATCCTTTGAGGTATTTATTTATCCTAGTGACCGCTTAGCTGAATTAGATTTCTTAAAAATCTTAGCAGTGATAATAATTTTTGAATCTTCAAGCATGACCTTAACCAGCTTTTCACGGCTCAGATCAAGTGTTTGAATTAATTTTTCTAAACAGTGATTTGGCGGCGCACACAATCCGCGCTCCCAGTTAGAAACGAACTGCACGTGAACATCCCCTAGCTTTTCTGCCAGTTCACCTTGAGTTAAGTCAGAACTCATACGTTTTTGCTTTAAATATTGGCCTAAGTTAGAAAACTCATTCATGCGATTAAATTACAATAAGATTTTATTTACCGCAATAAGCAAATTTTATTACAGCAGATTTATCCAATGGCGGGGACGTATGAATGAACTATGTTCAGAACTGTTAACATTTTTTACAGTTTTTTAAGTGAGTACCGAGATATTAGAATTTGATCATTTCTTGGACCGCCTTAACCTCTTTTATGCTTTTCTAAATGTGATTCGCGCAAGTCTTGTAAATATTTAATTTCTAAATCGGTAAAGCCTGCTTTTTTACGAATATCGACATTGATAGGCTCCATACGTTTAGGCAATGACCAGCGAAGATCGCGCATACGTTTTGGATAATCAATTTCTGGATCTATTTTTTCTTTAGCGCAGGTTTTAACATACCATTCAGAACCAAAAAGCACGTGCCCGACTTCTTCTCTATTGATTCTTTCAACCGCCATTAAGACTGACTTTGCATCAACGCCTTTTAATCTGCGAATTAAAGTATCGCCGGCATCAAGACCTGAGCCTTCTAAATAACGATGAACAATTAGAAGACGATCAAGTAATGAATCTGAAGCCGCTGTGCAATCCCACAAAGCGGTATGAGCTGGCCAATCGCCCCACTTAAAACCTAACTTTTCGATTTCAATCAAACACATTTCTAAATGATCAGCTTCTGATTTTGTAACGGCGTAAAGTTCTTCTTTAAAAGCCTCTGGAGCATCTTGAAAATCACAAAGCGATCGCAACCCTAGCTCCATCGCTTGAAGTTCAATGTTAGCCAAATCATGAAGCATACGAGCCTGCCCCTCGTTCGTAGAGAGTCCCTTTTTATCAGGATGAAAACGTAAAGGCATAACTGCAATATCACGGGCAGGAGCTAAGTCTTTTGTAGAAAGACCTACGATATTATCGAAAGAGGTCATATTCTTGACCATTTCGATTTTCTTAAAGATGTTTTTTTCAGCAAATGCCCACATAACGACCTAGACAAACCCCTAGCACAAGTCTTAACATATTACTTTAAATTTCAGGAGTTTTTATATGGGAAAAGGTTGGAAAGCCGCCGGTAAATCAGAAAACGCTCAGAAAAAAGGGCAAATGTTTACAAAAGCTGCGAGAGAGATCGCCGTAGCAGCAAAAGCAGGAGGAGCTAATCCTGATATGAATGCCCGTCTTCGTTTAGCGATTGATATGGCAAAAAAGATTTCTTGTCCAAATGATACAATTGATCGCGCCATCAAAAAAGGTGCGGGTCTATTAGACGATGGAAAAATCATCGAAGAATTAACATACGAAGGTTACGCTCCACACGGTGTTGGCGTAATCGTTGAATGCCAAACAGATAACAAGCATAGAACGGCTCCAGAAATGCGTTCTGTATTTAAAAAACACGACGGTAATCTTGGCGAAACAGGATCTGTGGCGTGGATGTTTATTCGTTGTGGTTTTGTTGAAGCCACTAAAGCTGGAAGTTTTGATATTGATGAAGAAGCGATTGAAGCTGGTGCTGACGATGCTTATAAAAATGAAGATGGATCATACGAGTTTATTACTCCAGCAGATGGTTTAATGTCTGTGAATGATGCTCTTAAAGCTCGCGGCTGGACAGTGACTTCAGCGTTTTTAGGTTACAAAGCTAAAGATCATGCGACGTTAAGCGAAACACAAGTTAAAGAAGTTCAAGAGTTTCTACAAGCTGTAGATGATCTTGACGACACTCATAAAGTTTACGCAACTTTATAATGCGCGCGCAAGGCGCACGACTTTATAATATGCATTTCACAATTTCATAAAAAAAAGCCACTTCAATCGAGTGGCTTTTTTTTTATTTTTTAATTACGGAGTCCAAGCGCGATACCAAAGTGTTCCGTTTCCTGCGCTAGCGAAAACCATCATACCACCAGCGTAAGTTGTGGCACCTGGACCTGAAGTAAGAACGGCTCCAAGATCTTCCCAGTTACCCCACACACCATTGATCCATGTTCTGTGTAAAATATTTTTAAATTGTCCTTTAACAAAAAGTTCTAAGTTACCCTGATAACGACTCACAATATCTGGCGCCGAAGTCACGGGGTCTCCACTGAGTTTTACAAATGGTTCCCAAATTAAGCCATCTTGAAGTGCGTGATACAGATAACCATCACGGCCCTGCACAACCATATCGAGTCGACCTGGCGATTGATAAGTCACAGCAGGATCCGAGGCCACCACGCCTGTGACAAGCTTCCATGTGCCGTAACAAGGCGGAGCATTGCTTCCTTGCGGACACAAAGACCAATATGTACTGCGGTCACTTGCATGCGCAAAAAGTTGCGGATTAAAAGATTGAGTAGGCATTGATGGAGTTGACAATCCTGAACCAATTAATAATCTTCCCGAAGGAATTCCTGCAATACTTTGTTTGTACCAAGGAACAAAACCAACGACGCCTTGATATGAAATATAAAGTAGCCCATCATTACCAACGCCGTAAGCTACGAAATAACCAAGACCCTGATTTATGCGACATGAAACCGATGGCGAACCACTAAATTTTATCGTGCCCGGAATGCGCTGCCACGTATCCCACACACCAGTGCTGTTAGTTCTTTTGCGAAACCAAAATCCGTTGTCGGCGCGTTTCACCACAACGTAAGTTTGCCCCGCACCTGTACATGCTGCCGGGTCACCAACGACGCTGCCGCCTAAAGATGTCCATGCTGACCAAGTCGCAAAAACTGGGACAGTAAAGAATAATATTGAAGTTAAAAATAACATTCGACGAATCATATAAACCTCCTGTTTACGCAGGAGAAATAGTGCAATTCAAATGCCTCCAGCAACAAACTTCCTTAAGTTTATGCTACTCTTTAAAAAGTCACTTCGAACGAGTGGCCTTTTTTCAAGCACAAGCCGTATTCGCTGCTGCTAACGCCATTCTAGAGCCCTTCGTAGATACTTTATTATTTATATTAACAATTTCTTGTTGCATCTAATACTTTAAATAGATGTACTTAAACAAGTGATCCAAAAACGAATAGCAAATCAAATTATCACATTCATGCGAACCAGAAAAATTTTTGCAATTGCATTACTTTTCTTTGCTACATACGCGTTTAGCCAGTTTTTTATTCCCATGGCTTTTTTTAGGCCCAAACTTTTTATCTCAAACACTGCAAGCACCACAACAGTAGAATGCCCAACAACGGTCAGCGGAACATTAGCTATCACTTTACCTTACAATAACATTGCACCAGTAGGAGTAGCGACTTCCTGTTTTGTGTCTGCACAAGATCCTAATTTTATAGGCGTTCCAGTCTGCCTTTGTGCAGCCGGCGTATGTACGACGACAGGCTTGACGCTATCAAATACATTCTTAGCTTCAATGACTGCTGGAACAAGCGCAACAATTACAGATGGAATAACTTATCGAGTTGCAAATGCACAACATACGTCTTCCTATGCGCCAACAGATGTAGTTGTCAGTGGAACAACTTGGAATTTAAACTGCTTAGGTTCGATGATGAAACTCTATGTGAGTTCATTAGATCTGACTTCGATAACTTCTGGTTTTAACGCCACTTCACAGTATGCAACAGGCACAAGTGGGGCTAGCAACTTTACTTCATCGGTTCCGCCGACTTACCCAATAGGCTCTAAAATTATGATCGCAGGAAATGCGACACAATATACTGTGACCGCGCAAAGCTTATCAGGTGCCGGAAATTTCAATGGTGGATTTGAAGAGCCCGATGTGAGCGGACCCGGTTTCATTTATTATTCAGGGATGACACCAACTCAACAATCCGACTTCGGTTGGATTGCTACAGGAGGCGCTGTTGTTTTTAAAAACGGAAGCGCCTGGGGTTACGTCAATGTACCACAGGGCGTTCAGGGCCTTTCTATGCAAGGTGCTGCCACTGTTGCACAAAATATTAATTTTCCCTCTTCAGGTGTTGTGACTTTAACTTGGCGAGCGATTAATCGCCCTTCAAGCCCTACGTATACGCCAAATCCTTATCAGGTTAAATTAGATGGCGTCTCAGTCAGTGGAACATACCTTGCGACATCGACAGCGGCCTGGAATAACAATACTTTAAATATCAGTATTCCAACTCCAGGTTATCATAATATCATGTTTGAAACCGTGCCTTCAGGATCCGGAGACTTTTGTATAGCCCTTGATGATATAAGAATCCTTGCAACAGTTTCAGTTACGCCAAATTTAGCCACGAATTATACGAGTCAAACCATCAGCGTGTTAGGTGTGAGTCAATGGGCTGACAGATCTACCTATGCTGATAATCTAATCAATACTATTTCATCAGCCAATTATCCAACATGGACAACAAATTATAATTCCACAGGAAAGCCTGCTTTATTATTTAACGGCGGTAGTCTTTATTTATATGATATTGCATCATCAAGTATTAATACTGGCAATGGTGGCTCGTCCATTTTTATGGTGGGTGCAACTACGGCTCCTGCAAGTGCTCCTGTGCAAATAGGAGTAGGATATGGTGGCGTAGGAGTAAATGAATCTCGAAATATCGGCAAGACTGACCTTACCTACGGCGGACGTCTTTCGACATACGGAACAGAACAAAATGTACCTGCAGGAGTTTGGTCTACAGGCATCGGTCTTATGAGCAGTACATTTACGTCGCAAACAATGATCGGAAGTTTGAACGGTAACGCCAGCGCAACAACAGCTGTCACACCAAACACTACTGCCGCAGACGTCTACGTGGGCCGCCCTCCTGTTAACAATTACTACTGGGCTGGCGCCATCATGGAAGTTATAGTTGTCGATTACGCTCTTAGCGATGAAGAAAGAGTTATGGTCGAAGGTTTCCTTGCGAATAAATACGGCATCACCGGGCAATTACCTGCTGGGCATAAGTATAAAACGATTGTGCCTTAAAATCTTTTTTTTGTGCGATCTTTTTCTCGAGAATCGACACTCTTTTTTTTCCACGTCTTTCGTTCTTCAGCCGCTAACAACTTGTCTTTCTTTTGTTGGCCATTAAGAACTTCGGCCTGAAGCTTTTGATAGTTCTGCCATCTTTCGGCGGGTAACGACCCATCGGCTAACCCTTTTATGACGGCACAACCGGGTTCAGTCGCATGCAGACAATCACTGAAGCGACAACGCGCCATGATTTCTTCAACATCTGAGAACTGCGAACTAATACCTTCTGAATGATCAGACAGTTGAAGCTCGCGCATTCCTGGTGTGTCGACAATAAGCCCGCCGAAGCGGCTCACATACAAATTACGCGATGTTGTTGTGTGGCGTCCTTTGTAGTCGTCTCCTCGAGCGGTTTGAGTTTTAATTTCATCGCTATCGATTAAAAAATTAACCAGTGTCGATTTACCAACCCCTGAAGAGCCAATCACTATAGAGGTCGATCCTTTTTTAAGATAGTCTTTAAAAAATTCTGCATTTTTAAAATTTTCTTTTGAAAGCGCATGAACGCTCACACCTGGAAATTCATTTTGTACACCGGCAATCACTTGATCAATATCTTGTGCGGTGTCGGCCTTTGTTAAAAGAATAATCGGCGTCGAACCTGAATCTCGAGCTATGGCCAAGTAGCGTTCGATACGACGGTAATTCAAATCATAATTCACCGCCGAAGTAATAAAAATATTATCCACATTCGTCGAAAGGATTTGCATATCGGATGTTAAGCCCGCTTGCTTTCGTTGAACAATAGTTTTTCTTGGTAAGACTTGATTAATCACAAGCCGGTCAGACTGACCTGAGGGTTCTACGATGACCCAATCACCCACTGCGGGGTAATCTACTCTTGTTACAGCATTATGTTGGATCTTGCCGCTAATAGTGGCCAAGAAAACTTGATTAAGACCCACTTGCACACGATAAAGATTTCGCTCTTCGCAAATAACTCGGGCTGGAAACGTATTTGGCAATAAGTCGAGAATCTGACTTTCAAAAAAATCATCCCAACCAAACTGTATTAAAAATTCCTTATCGGAACTATACATTCAAACTCCATTTTTTATTGCAGAAAAGTTTTAGAGCAGTCTAAAACGGCTTTAAAACTTTCTGTTTCGCAAATCGATTGAAATAAAACTCCCATTGAAAGCTTGTTGGCCAGTTTATCTGGTTTGCTGGCATCAGCACCTAAGGCCTCTGGGTAATCGCCAAAGTTATAATTCCACGCACTGGCATTGCCAAAAAGAAGACCTACAACATAGCCGGCTTCATCGAAAACAGGGCTACCACTGTAGCCTCCGATGATGAGTGCATCGTGAAAGAATATATTGGGATTAGTCATAAAGTTTTTTAGACCAAAGTTTGTCAGTGAACTGAATTGTTCGGCCGGCAAATTAAGAGATTCATAAATAGTGTACCAAACTTCTGTCACAAAAGGCGTCGCTAAAATTTGGCCTGTGTTGGTGTATAAGCCTGGCACTTGTGATAATTTTTTTCCTACAGGGCTTGCCGGAAATCCCGCAAAGCGAATAGATTCACCGGGCTTTAAAGTACGAGCCGAAGCTTTAAGCGCTGGAATATTTTTAACTTTATTTGCATCTATTTGCAGAAGAACCCAATCGTGAAGCATGCTGCTTTCGGGGTGTGTTGGTGTTCCGATCGCTAAGATTTTTACAGAGCGGGTACTTGGCTGGCCCTGAGCATTTAAAAAAGTGATATTTATTGTTTGCGGCGGACAGCTTTTTCCAATCACCGCATTTGACGGTTTCCATGGATCTTCACCTAAGGCATCAAAGCATGTTGCAATAACGTGAATGTTTGTTAGCACTAAACCCTTGGTTTTTTCAATAAGAAAGCCAGTTCCAGCGCCGCCCGGAGCACTCAAGCCTTCGACTTGAGTGGCTTCGATTTTAGCAATCGAAGCATATTCAGACAACGTCAGATCGTTTGCAAAAGAAGCAACACCAACAAGAGTAATAATTAAAAAAGAGAACGCTATTTTCACAGATACCTCAGGCGTATGCTTATATCAGCAGCACGAATTAGGTATCAAGTGTTATCTTGCCTAATTCGCTTTCTGAATCTTTTTAATTAAAGTGCGCAGATCTTCTGCTGCATGCGATAACTCTTTAGCTGCATTCAACGTATCTGCTGAAGTTGTAAGATTCAACTCACAAGCCTTTGAAACAGCCTTGACTCGATTTGCAATATCTTCAACACCTTTTGAAGATTGCACCACGACACGTGACACTTCATTTGTTGTCGCAGTTTGTTCTTCAACTGACGCAGCTATAGCTCCTGAAAGTCCATTGAGTTTTTCTACAGATGATGAGATTTCTGAAATAGCATCAACTGCAGCCGATGAGTCTTTTTGAATAGCGCCAATTTTAGTTGTGATGTCTTCAGTCGCCTTAGCTGTTTGCTTTGCCAACTCTTTAACTTCATTAGCTACAACAGCAAAACCTCTACCTGCATCTCCGGCGCGGGCTGCTTCAATCGTTGCATTAAGGGCCAGAAGATTCGTTTGTTGCGCGATTGAACTGATCAGCTTGATCACATTACCGACTTCATGACTACTTACTCCAAGTTTAGTAATTATAGCATTTGTATCTAAAGCACTTTTTAAAGTCTGACGTGACATATTTGCTGATTCATTGGCTGAACGTGAAATCTCTTTAATTGAAGCCACCATTTCTTCGGTGTTCGTCGCAACGATTTGTACGCCCGTTGCTACTTCATGCGAAAGACCCGTTGCAAATTCAGCATCGTGATTTGTCTTTTCAGTGTTTTGCGACATCTGTGTAGCAAGATCAGTTAATCCACTCGCAGAATACGCTAACTTATTTGCCATTTTATCCAAAGAAATTATAGCATTAATTAATTCTGTGGTATCTGTGGCAATTTTAACTACTTTAATGACACGACCGACTTCATCCGTCACCGGAGAATAAACAGCCTGTAGCCAAACTTCTTGGCCTGATTTAGTAAAACGTTTAAAGACATCCTGTTTATTTTTTCCAGCTCTGAGGTCTGTCCAGAATTGCGAGTACTCAGGTGATCTAACAAGCGATGGATCACAAAATTGGCGATGATTTCTTCCTTTTAAATCAGACTCTGTGTAACCCATGAAGTCCTGAAATATTTTATTCGCCGAAACAACATTTCCTTCAGTGTCGAATTCGATATAGGCAAAAGACGCATTGATACCGCGAAGCACACCTTTCATATTTTGACGTTCAATTTCATTTTCAGTGATATCATAACGCACACCTAGATATTTTCGTGGCTTTCCGTTATCACCTAATATGGGAGCAATCACAGCATCAACGTAATAAGGGCTACCATCTTTAGCTCTATTCTTTACGATTCCGCGAAAAATATTACCGCGGCCAATCGTTGACCACATTTCTTTAAAAACTTCTTTAGGCATGTCAGGGTGGCGAGTTGTGTTATGACCTTTACCAATAAGCTCTTGGCGAGTGTATTTCGAAACTTCGACAAACTTATCATTCACGTTAAGAATATCTCCTTTAAGATCGGCCTCAGAAACGATACTTGTTAAATTCATGATATCAGTACGAACTATAAGTTCAGTTTTAGTTAATGTGACATCAGTGGCAAATTTAACAATTTTATGAACTAGGCCATCATCACCTAGTATTGGATTATAAGAGGCGACATACCAGATAGTTTTTCCGTTTTTACCGACTTGCTTATATTCACCCGTTTCTGATTCTCCACGACGTAACTTAGCCCAAAGTTGTAAGAACGATGGCCCTTGAGCAAAAGCTTCATCATAGAAATAGCTATCCGATTTACCCTGCACTTCTGCAAGCGAGTATCCCATCTGCTTAAGACAAATCTCATTTGCAGAAATCACAACACCATCTGGAGTAAATTCAGTAACAGATTGCGAATGATAAACGGATTTAAGAATCGTTTCATTGTAATTAATTGTTTTTTTTGCAATTGGTTGTAATTTTAATTTTTTAGCTGCAGACATTTGCGCTCCTTCTTTTTGATGCTGATACATCGTAAAATAATAAGTGACACTTGATCGTTATGTAATTAACTACAAAAAACTTTTTACAATTTAGACTTTCCACTTGAGCTTTTTAAGACCTTCCACTGGATGTACGCAGACGTTCCACTGGGTCAAATTAGACGTTCCACTGGGTTACGTTGTAGCGAATATCCCCTTACACAGCACGTAACTTGACCCTTTCGTGTTTTATCTTCCAAATAGTCATATGAAAACACTCATCGTCCTTATTTTAAGTTTCGGTATTTTTTTAAGTTATCAAGTCAAGGCCGCAAATGATCTCGCTGCAGACGATATTCACAAAGCAGATTTTAAATGGTTTCAATTCAATATATACAAAGGGACAAACAATAAACTTCCTTTCGGAAAACAAAAAGACACCTTTGTTGAAATGGAATTTGGCGGGCGCTCTGGCATCTTGGATTACTATGGTTTCGTCGACGTCTTTGATGCCCTTGACAGTCATGATAGCGACAATCATAACGGCGATAATCTTTTTCTAAAAATCGCTCCGAGATTTTCTTTAGATGCGATGACCGGAGAAAAGTTGGCCGTTGGACCCTTTAAAGAATGGTATATCTCAACCCTCGCCTTCATCGGTGACCGGGCCTTATTTCAACAATTTTTAGGCCTAGGAACAGACGTCGAAATTCCTTGGTTTGGCAAGGTTGGCGCCAATCTGATGGCCCGCTACGTACGAGAAAACTTCGGAGCTGACAACGAACGCAAATGGGATGGCTACTTGCTTGCAACAAATTGGTTTAAACCATTTTACACTTTTGCCAATAGCAACACACTCGTCTATCAGGGCTATTTTCAATATACCTTTGCTGCAAACAAGATCTCAGACTCGACTGATCGATCTGACAATTCTATAGAATGGTACAATGGATTTTATTGGCATTCACAAAGGTATGCCGCAGGTTATGCTCTTAAATATTATAAAGACATGGCTCTACTAAAAGACAAAGGCTTTGCGGGAGACACTTCTGGAATTGGCCACTATCTGGTTGCCACCTATAAATTCTAAAACACCAGGCGGTTGCAAATTCATAACTAAAGGGCTACTTTAGTTATGTCGAAGGAATCCACAAAAAAATGAAGTTACTAATTACCGCTCTCTTTTGTTTGTTTTTTTCTGTGTACCAAAGTTTAACTTGGGCCGCGACCGCTACTGATAAAAAACCATTGATTGTAAAAGTCGGTGTGGTTCATTTTCCACCTTATATCGAAATTGAACCCAACGGAAATACAGGCGGCATGATCGTAGAGTTCTTAGATTACATGAACGCCGTACAGTCTACCTATAAATTTGAACCTGTACAAACATCGGCCATGCGAAAAATTCGCGATTTTGAAAATGGCTCTTATGATGTTGGTTTTTTTGACAATCTTAAATGGGGTTGGAATCCAGCCGAAGTAGATGCCTCGACGGTTTATATGCATGGAAAAGAAATCTACATCGCCAAAAAGAAACCAGGCCGCACCGAAAAATACTTTAATGATTTTAAAGGAAAGTCTATGGTTGGTATGTTGGGTTACCACTATGGCTTTGCGAACTTCAATGCAGATTCTCGTTACTTACGCAAAAAATATAACATGCAAGCTTCGACCAGCAACGAGGGCAGTGTTAAAATGATTCTTCACGATCGCGGAGATATTGCCGTCGTATCAGATGCCTTTTTACATTGGTACTTTATTACCCACCCTGAAGCTCGTGCTCAGATTTTAACGTCGAACAAAGTTGATCAAGATTATTTTCTTTCAGTGATTGTAAGAAAAAGCGTTCGCCCCTCAGTGCAAGAGATTAACACCATGCTTGGCAAATTCAAACTATCCCACCAATTTAAATCTATGGCAGATCGCTACGGCATCACGCCTTGATTTCAGCACGTGGTAAGTCGAAATAAAAGGTGCTTCCATGCCCCTCTTCGCTGTTTAGGCCAATGGTTCCACCATGTTTTTCAATGATTGTGCGACTGATGTACAGACCCAAACCAAGTCCCGGATAAATTGCTGATTCGTTTGAGATAACTCTAAAAAATCTGGTGAACAACTTCTCTTGAAGGGCTTTTGAAATCCCCGGCCCGTAATCTTTGATAGATACTCTGACAACTGCAGGCGTTGCCGTTAAAGAGACCTCTATCGGGCTTCCTTCTGGTGAATAGTGAATAGCATTATTCAAAAGATTTCCAAGAACTTGATTAATTTTTTCTGGGTCGCAATCAATAAAAACTTCAGCGCCTGGATTCGTAAAATGAAAATCACGAGCAGGCTCTTGGCTTCTGTAGTCATCAACACTTTCGTTCACTAACGCGGCTATATCAGTACGAACTGGTCGCAAAACAAGAAAGCCTCTTTCCATTCGCGACACATCTAAAAGATCTTCGAGAAGACCTTTTAGACGATTTGTCTGCTTTTTAATTCTCTCTATTTCAGGTTTACCCAGTGGCATACCTTTGCTGACATAAATATTGGCCATATCAACCAACAAGGTCAGTGCTGTAACGGGTGTTTTTAATTCATGAGCTGCTATATCCAGAAATTGACTTTTGATATTACCCGTCTGCTCTGCGCTAGATTTGGCATTAATTAACTGTGCAACCATGTTCTCGATAGAGACCGTAAGACTTCGAAACTCAGTTAAAAAATATCCACCCATTTGCAAATTAGGAACTGCTCCTGCAGAACTTACGGCCACCGCATAGCGCTCAATCTCAGTTAATGGTTTTAAGACATTACGACTTAAGAGAAAATAAAGAAGCAGAACAAGTAACAAATCAAGAACCAACGTAAAGAACACAATTCGAATAACGATGCTTAAGAGTTCTTGCTGAATAAACTTTGGCGTAACATAGACCTGCACAGAACCAATTTTTTCGTTTTTAAAAATAATACTTTTTTCTTCTGTAAAATCATTAATTAATATGGGAATTGTTTTACTAGTCACGACCTGCCAATTAGAGTCTCGAACTCGAATACTCTTTTCTTTATCACCTACATCAGCAACGACAGCGCTGATGTTACGATCTAATAAAAAGCTATCAATAATTCTTTCGACTCCAAAATTATCAAGATTCCAGCCAGGCAACGCCAGCGCAATCGATAACTGACTGGTTTGAATTGAAAGATTGGCTTTTAAATTATCAATTCGATTGTTTCTTATTTCTGTATAATTTAGAAAACCGAATACACCAAGAGCTAACGTCACCGTCACAACAAGAAGAGTACTTACGTAAAAAACTGTCGATCTAGAAATACCCATCTTCATACAGATTTTACGGAAAGATATTTTTGAACCATCGCTTGAAACTCAGGAATTTCAAAGGGCTTCGCTAGACAATCATTGGCATCAACTTCTTTAGCTCTATGCTTACTGTCTGCAGCAGCTGTCATAACAACGATCGGAACAGTGTGACCATACAATTTATAAAAAGTTTCAGCAAAAACCCAACCATTCATAATAGGCATTTGCATATCAAGAAATATCAACTGAAACGGACCTTCACTCTGAATCAAATCAAGCGCGATTTGACCATTTCCGGCTGTCACAGCGGTATAACCGTCTAACTCAATCATAGTTTTTAAAACAAAAGCGATATCGCTATCATCTTCTATAATTAAAATTTTTCCTGAAACATTTGATATCATGGTCATCACCTAAGGATGACTTTATGTCATTTAGCTACTTCGGATCAATATGTATTGTTTAAAAAACAAAAGCCGAAAATCCGAAGAAGGCCTTTAGGTTAAAATTCTGTAAAATTACTGAAGAGCTGGGGCTATGTGCCCATCCATTGCGCACTAGCAAAACAACCTTTCTTAACTAAAAAATGTCGACCAATTCTAAAACCTTTTCAGTCGCAAGAAATTCAAATCAAGAAATTTTAACAAGACAAGTTGCCCCGCTACTTTTCCAAATTTCCTTAAGAATTTTAAATAAAAGGTTAAAATAGCTAAGCCGAGCAATATCTCTTACTATTCACACTATGAAAAAGATTTTAATTATCGGCATTTTAATCTACGTTCTTGCTCCATGTTTAACCTCGCAAGCACACGCGGCTCACATTAAATTTGGAATTGATGCCAGCAGCTCTCCACCTCTTTTATACCAATTTGAAGATCCTAATTTCTCATTGGCAACCGGTGGATTCATTTACGAAGTCACTGTAGCCATCGCCGAAGATTTAAACCAAGATTACTCAATCTCATCTTTACCAGAATCAAGAATGATTCGAGATTTAAGATTGGCCAATATTGATCTTGTTTGTCATATCAGCCCCGAGTGGGACCTCGAATCTAAGGATGACCTTTTGTGGAGCGATCCTCTTTATACTCATGTAAATATTTTAGTGAGCAAAAAAGAGATTCAATTTAAAAATCTTGAACAAGTCATCAACGCCAAAATTGGAACCGTTGAAAAATATTATTATCATGAGTTAGAAGCTAAATTTAAGAGTAAGGTTTTACAAAGAGATGATTCTCCTTCTGTTGCTGAAAGCATTAAAAAACTTCTCGACAATCGGCTTGATTACGTCGTCATGGATGAACTTGAATTTAATTTATATAAGATAACTTACCCTCAGTTACAAAAAAGTTCATTCACTTCAGATAAAACAAATATCCATTGTTCGCTTTCTAAAAAGTCTTCGTTGTCATTAAAGAAGTTAAACAAAACGATAGCTCATCTGAAAAATAAAAATGAATTTCAAAAAATAACTGCTCGATACACAAATCCAAATACGACACCCCGTCCGATTTCCTATGGGATGAATGATTCAAACTCACCACCGTTTTTAATGATAGATAACAGTGCAGAAACCCCCATCATTGAGGGTGGACTTTTTTTCGACTTGGGCCTTGAGGTCGGTAAAAAACTTAAACGACCAATTCGTTTTATGTTATCACCCCGAAAGAGGTTAGATTCAGGTCTTGCTAACGGTGAAATTGAACTTGTATGTTACAACACAGAAGCCTGGGCCGGAAGTTATGCCAAAGACTACAATTGGAGTATTCCTATTTTCAAACAAACTAATCTTGTCGTTGGCCTTATAAAAAATATGCAGGATGCTCACCTAAAATCTTTGAAAGACTTGAATGGAAAAACCCTCGGCACGGCTCTGGGTTTTATCTATCCGGCGCTGATTCCCTATTTTAAAGATGGCAGCGTTAAACGTGAAGATGCACTTTCAGGATTGGCCAATATTGAAAAACTTCAATCTGAACGAGTTCAATATATTATCTTGAATAATTTGGAGTTTAATTATTATAGAAAAAAATATGCAAGTTTACAGGAAGCGCCATTTGAAATTGACCCGATTAACGTCAAATGTGCATCGTCTAAAAAATCTGATTTGAAAATTTCTGACATCAATACGGCAGTCACAGAGCTAAAGAAAGCCAATCGACTGCAAAAAGTTTTTATGCCCCATTAACTGCAGCTCTAGTTCAACTTTTTACAGGATTGTCGAAAAAATCGACGCTCCCTCATAGCCCCTTCTCAAAGGAGATTACTCAAGCGAATCGCGAACTTACCTCTAAAAAGGCAAAAGCGGCGCTACTCCTAAGGGTTTTTCAAGTCAGAATATAATAAATAAAATGGAATTTAAAAACAGAATCGGCTACTTTACCAGCCATACACAAGGAGTCCCCATGAAAAATATATTGTTAACTGCTGTAATCATTTTTTCTATCAATGCCTCGGCTGCAGACCTTAGCAATGATCAAGTTTCTAATCCTGATCAGGACGCAAAAGTGGTTACTGAAACAGCTGCTCATCGCGGCGCTACTCTTTTGTCAGACGTTTCTTGCAAAAGATCAAACTCAGGCAACGATTTTTCGGTTACCTGTGGCGTTGCTCGTCGTATAGTTTATCAAGATGGCAACTATCAAGACGAAAACTTCGGTTGTATGCTTGAGTATAGCTTAAATGCAGACGGAGAAGGTTACACTCGCACTTCTTGGGAATGTCCAATTTTATAATACTGTCTAAGCTGTGCCTTTAATATCGTGAGCCACTTGTTCATAAAACGACTCGTGGTTCACAAGTTTCGCTACGACATTGGATATTAAGCCTGCTAGCATTAAATACAAAATCACTTCATGCGAACTCGTCATTTCAAAAACTAAAATAAATGAAGTAAACGGTGTACGCGTTACGCCTGTTAAAAATGCGACCATCCCCACAAGAATTAAAACATGAGAACTACCGGTGTTTAACAAACCCGTCAGCCATTGCGCAAGCGTTGCACCACTGGCCAGAGCCGGCGCAAAGATTCCACCAATAACGCCAGCGATGTAAGTAAAAAAGTTTCCGAACAAACGCCCTACCCAAAGCTCACTTGAAAATGCCGAGGTTGATTCGCCTTGCAATATTTTTTGCATAACACCTTTGCCGGCACCTAATGTTCCTGCTCCGCAAAAATAAAATATGCCCACAAAGGCCGCGGCTGAAAATAAAGTTAAAACGAATTGTTTGGTAAATGTTGTGTTTTTTCTCCAACGACCAATGCGATATAGACTTTCGGCAAAAGCTGCGCCCGTGAGTCCGATAATAATTGAAAATAAAACTGTATATAACATTAGACCTGCTGCTGAAGTGTCTAATGTGCTTTTTCCAATATAGAGGTAATTTCCCATTACCATTTGCGAAATGACACCTGCAATAATCACCGCTTGAAATACTGTTGTTCGAATATGGCTGATATGTGTTTTAGAAATCTCTTCAATCGCAAATACAACTCCACCCAAAGGAGTATTAAAAGCTGCGGCTAAACCTGCAGCACCACCCGCAATCACCATCAGATTATCTGGTGGACGCGAAAGTTTTTTCGGCCAGAACCGATTCAACTGATAAAATATCGCTGCAGATATTTGAAGCGTAGGGCCTTCACGGCCGGTTGAGCCTCCGCCGATGACACAAATACACGAACCAATAATTTTTACGACGATCATTTTTAAACTTAAAATCTTTTTCAATATTGGATTTTGCTTTTCCGCAAGTTCTGCAGACGCAAGGATTTGCGGAATTCCGCTGCCAATAGATTCTTTGGAAATAAAGTATCCAATCAAGAACGAAATGATAATACCTAAGGGTGCTGCCCAGTAAGTGGTGGTCACATCACGTGTAAGAGCCCACTCTTCACAGAGAGCAAATATTTTTGCATAGCCAACTGCTAGAAGTGCAGTTAATCCTGCAGCTAGCCAAAACGGTAATTGTTGTAAGAATTTTTTTTGAAGTATTTGAATCATGATTTATTCAACATGACGGCAATTTCGCAAAAGGTCACAACCAAGCGCATCGAAACGACGCGTCAAAATCAGTTGTTATTTAATTCTATCCCGGCGCCATCTTGACGAGTCAACGACATAAGACGACGCTAATCGCATGTGGCAAAATTTTACCAGCTTTAGTGTTGATCCTTTTAATTTAGTTTTTCGCTCGATCATCGTTTATCTTTCAGTTTTAATTTTATTGCGACTATCAGGCAAAAGACAAATGGGCCAAATGAGCGCCACTGAATTTGTCGCGGTTCTATTAATCAGCAATGCCGTACAAAATGCGATGAATGGCGGAGATGTCTCTTTAGCCGGAGGCTTACTTTCAGCTGTTGTTTTAATTATTTTAAGTGCGCTGATTTCGTACTTAACTTATAAAAGTAAATTTTTTAGTTCGATGTTCGAGGGCACACCCACGCTTTTAATCCATCAAGGTAAAATCATTTATAAAAATTTACACAGTGAACGTATGAATGAAAGTGAACTTCATATTTTATTACGCAAACAAGGAATGCATAATTTAAACGAAATTAAGACCGCCATCTTAGAGGCTGACGGCACATTAAGTGTAACGAAAGCTGATTAAAGCTTAAGAGTTTACGCGGTGACTTGCGACTTTGCGTTTAGATCTTGAACGAAGGATTTTCTTTTTGCCTTCACATTTTGGAAGCTCAAGTTTATCAGTTGTTTGAAGTTCTCCCATAGAGCAATCGTCTAAAGAGATTTTCATCACTTGGTAATTTGAATCTGATTTCATATATGGATAAAGCGCATTTCTTTGTTCATCGATATAAAAATTAAATTTCGTAGGATCACCGTAAGTTTGCCATTTGTTCGTAGGCCATGAGCAAATTTTCTTACCTAAATCATCAACTAATGAAATATCTTGTTCGATAATAACGCTGCTTCTTAAGGTTCCGAAAATGCGTTTACCATTACGTGATAAAAGTTTGTCTTCATCCATATTGGCGCAAACTTTAGGGGCAATAGGTACTTTTCTTAAGCGAATGCGACCAGCTTCAGCTGATAATGTTCCGCACACAATAGAGAATAAAATCGCTGTCCGTAGCAATAGTTTTGTATTCATTCTTTAATTTTAGGGTCTATTGTTTTGAAAGTAAATAGGCAAAAGCCGTCGCGTAGTATTTTATCTGCTTTATCATCGAATATAGCCCATTTGTACGAGATGGAGACAGTCCTGAGTCCAGACCAATATCCTTTAGAAAACTGGCATCATATTTCATAATATCGGAAGGCGTTTGACCCGAATACACAGATAAAACTAGAGCAACTAACCCACGCACAATGATCGCATCACTATCACCAATAAAAAAAACTTTTCCGTCTTTTAATTCAGCTTTAATCCACACTTGTGATTGGCAGCCTTTAACTTTTAAATCTTCATTTTTTAATTCTTCTGGAATGCCGGGCCAAGCTTTTCCAAGCTCGATTAATTTTTCGTACTTTTGCTCCCAATCAGAAACTTTTGCAAATAAGGCGACCATTTCTTGGGCTTTTACTTCGATAGACATGCGTACCCTTGTAACACTCTTTTTTCTAAATTCAACCCTTGTTCGCCGATAATCTCTTTAAACGTTGTGCGATTTTGCTTTTGAACTAACTCATAGCAAGAAAGATAAAATTCAATCGGGTCTTTATAGCCATTCCAGAATGGTTTTAGCTCTGCAGCCGTTAAGCTTTTTAATGTTTTTTCAGTCTTCGTGAAGTCTTTTTTATTCAAAAATACGAGCTGATCCGAGATATCTCGAGGAGAAAAATCCTTCATCACTAAACAGTCTTCAGCCAAACACATTTCGACATAACTTAAATAATCCTTCATTTCAGTCCAAAGATTTTGCCCTGATTTTCCGTAGTCGCTGCGGCAGAAAAATGTCGTGCAAACCACGCCGCGAAATTCCCAAATGCTGCAGCGGTTTTTTTCTTGATCATAATAATGACAAAGTAAATCTTCACGATTACCGAAGTCTTTTTGTTTTTTATGATTAAAGCGGTATTGATAATCAAAATCTGGAAAAATCCCTAACGGTAAAGCAAACCTGCGATCAGTGATCATTTGCTCAATCACTTTATGACCATCTAATTTCTGCTTTAAAATGCCACCCACTGCGAAATTGGGTATAAATGGTACAAACGTACAACATTTTAAATTCGCCTCGTACGTGTACGGAAAACGCTTATCACGGGCACGTAAGCAGTTATCACAAGTGGCTTTCGTTTCACTGATATCTAGATTTAGAATTTTACGATCTAAAAAATTTTGATAGACCGCAGGTAAAACTTGTTTAAATGACATTTCTTATTCTGAGACAGGTGTTAGCCTCAGTCCTACACTGTTATTAAACTAACACCCCTATCGCGGTCAAATCCACCCTATTCGCCCAAACTGGATCAACCTGAATCAGTCTATTGGCACACCGATTGGATACATATTCTGTATACGACAAGCTTTAAACTAAAAGGAGTTCCCTATGAAAACATCTATCTTATCTTTCGCGCTAGTTTCAATCCTAGGTACGACAGTTATGGCAGCTCCAAAAGCTTACACATTCACATACAAACCTAAAGCAAAAGATTCATTCACGCTTACAATGCAGGCAGATTCAAGACAAGAAGCTTTTAAAGTGGCGTCAAAAGCCTGCTTTCAAAAGTTAACTAATGGCGAATACCCAGGCGAAGAAAAAGGTCTGGATTATATTGATGTTTGCGCCAACCCGAAAATGTAAGTAGGATATCCGTATTGGAGATGTCGTGTCGCAGACACGCACATATAAAATTATGGGAATTTTAAAAACAATTGGCGATGTATTATTTGGTAAAGATCCAGACATTTTCGACGACAAAGGCAACGTAGTTCACAAACTTCCAAAACGTAAATGGGATGACTGGGCTAATCGTTACATCAAAGGTGACGAATACAACTGGCGCACTCACGCAGGCACAAAAGCCGGCGGACCAAACAGCCAAAACCAAAAATCTAAGTAATTTAATTTTAAATTTTAAACTAAAAAGAGCAGCCCCTAAAGCTGCTCTTTTTTTATTTGGTGTCTTATGCTAAGGTCCGCCTCATGAACACAAAACTTAACATTGCAGTTCTTGGTGACTACGACGAAACAAGTATTTCACATCAATGTATTTCAAATGCTCTTCGCCTTGCTGGAAATAAACTATTAATCGAAACACAAATGACATGGATTGAAACCAAAGATCTTGTTGATGTGAATCACCTTCTTGAAAAATTTAACGGCATCTGGGTCACTCCAGGAAGCCCTTATAAAAATCGTAATGGCGTACTCGAGGCGATTAAGTTCGCAAGACTTAATAATATTCCCTACATTGGAACTTGTGGGGGCTATCAACATGCCATTTTAGAATTTGCAAAGAACGAATTAGAACTTACCGAGGCAGATCTTGAAGAAGAAAATCCTAACACTTCAATGCCTTTGATTTCTGCTTTAAGCCGTCGATTAAATAGCGAACGCAAAAAAATTCACCTGCACCCAGAATCTCAAATGACCAAATGGCTTAATGCAGAAATTATTGAAGAAGAATACCAATGTGGATTTGGTATGAATCGCAAATACCAACCACTCTTTGCGAACAGCAACCTTAAGTTTGTCGCCTTCAACGAAGAAAAGCAGGCACAAGGTTTCGAACTTTTGGGTCACCCGTTTTTTATCGCAACAGCTTTTCAACCAGAGCGATCAGCCCGTTTTGAAAAAAGTCACAAGTTAATTGAAGCTTATGTACGAGCTGCTTCTTGTGCCGGAAGTTGACCGTCGGCACACTGCTCCCCAAAAAGGTACGGCCTACCTTTTCATGTCGTAAAAATAGTCGTCTTCTGAGGTAATCACATACCCCATTTTTTTATAAAATCGAATAGCGCCGTCATTGGCTTTAAAAGTTGATAGAGTCACACTCAATGATTTCTCAATGGCTTGCTGCTGAAGTTTATCCATAACCATCTGGCCAATGGATTTGTTACGAAAAGACTCTAGAACAATCAACAAAGAAACATGCAACTCTTTGGCAGTTTCATAAAAACAAACATACCCGACTCGCTCTGAATTAATCTCAATCCAATGAAACCAGTTTGGTTCGTATTTAGAAAGCTTTGCTCATTTCTGTAGGGTTAATTTGAACAAACACTAATTCAACGAATCTTGCCATTTTGCGATTTGGTTTAACGCTTGTAATGGCGACGTATTCGTAATCGAAAGTTTTCTAAGCTCTTCCATCAAAGCTTCAGCTTTGGGATCAACGGCAGGCTTATCAAACAACGACAGCTGGTTTGTGGCTTTAACTGCAGGTACTGTTTTTTCAACAACCTTCTCAATTACTTTTTCTACGACTTGCACAGATGACTTTTTGTTTTCTAAATCATGAAGAAGTAGTTTAGCTCGTTCTGTGATTGATTTCGGAAGTCCTGCAAGTTCAGCCACTTGAACACCGTAACTTTGTCCGGCTGGACCAAAATTTAAAATATGTAGAAACTCAATGATTCCATTATGATCGTGGATTTTCATGTGAACGTTTTTAACTTGTGTGAAAACTTGATCCATTGAAGTTAACTCATGGTAATGAGTTGCAAAGAAGACCTGAGCTTTAACGTCGTTTAAAATATGTTCTAAAATACTTTGCGCTAAACAAAGACCATCAAACGTTGCAGTCCCACGACCTACTTCATCTAAAATTAATAATGAATTAGCTGTGGCTTGTTTTAACATCGTAGCTGTTTCAGTCATCTCGACCATGAAAGTTGATAGACCTTCGCTTAACTGATCACTTGCACCAATACGAGTAAAGATTGAATCATACAACGGAAGCACAGCTTCAGTGGCTGGAACGTATGAACCCATTTGTGCAAGTAGTGCTGTTAAGGCCACTTGGCGCATAAGAGTCGATTTACCAGCCATATTCGGGCCCGTAATTAAATAACAATCGTTTTTATCAAGTTCGATGTTGTTCGCAACAAATTTTCCGCGTTGGAATTGTTCTACGACTGGATGACGTGATTGAGTTAGTTTTAATTCGCCAGAAGTTGCAAATGCCGGACGACAGTAACTTTCTTCAAGAGATAACCAAGATAGACCAGCTAACACATCAAGCTCAGCGCAGTAGCTAGCTAGTTTTAATAACTCGCTGGCTGTGTTTAGAACTTTAGATCTCAAAGCATCAAAGATCGCGTATTCTAAATCGTTACGTTTAGTTTGAGCTGATAATACTTTTTTCTCGAGTTCGATTAATTCATCAGTACAAAAACGTTCTGCATTAGCTAATGTCTGTTTACGTTGATAATGCTTCGGCACTTTATCTTTATGAAGATGAGTGATCTCGATATAAAAACCGAAAACATTATTGTAACGAATTTTTAAAGAATTAATTCCGGTAGCTTCTTTTTCTTGAGCTTCCATTTTTTCAACGTGCGATTGAGCATTCGTTGAAAGTTCAATTAATTCATCTAATTCAGACGATACACCTTTTTGAATGATAAAGCCTTGCTTTAAAGTTAGCGGAGCATCTTCTAAAACAGTTTTTTTAATTTCATTAACTAAGTCAGATAAAACTTCAGTGTTGATCTGAGATTTTAAAATATTTTGTGATTTATCTAAAGCATCTAGTGCGTAATCAACTGAAGCCGCAAGACTAGTTAAATCACGCGCATTACATTGCGGCTGCGCAATCTTAGACATACGACGTTCGATATCGCCCATACCAGATAAAATCTCGCGAAGCTTTTTAAGTAAGTACATGTCTTCACGAAAGAAGTGAATTAAATCAAAACGTTTTTCAATACTTTGCTTATTACGTAACGGAAACAAAATCCACTGACGAAGCAAACGAGCACCTGAAGATGTTTTAGTTCTATTGATCGCTTGAAATAAAGACCCCTGCTCGTCACCTTTATAGGTCGAGAAAATCTCTAAGTGACGAAGAGTTTGTGTTGATAAATTTAATCTGTGTTCAGTTTCGCGTTTAACGAATGGCTGTAGAACATTTTGAATTTTCTCATCAGCAAGACTTAAGATGTATTGTCTTAATAGGTCTGCCGAAGCTGGAATGTCAGCCAATAGAGCTTTTTCAACTTTATGATGAGTTACGATTGGTAAAGATTTTTTGATAATTTCCAATTCAGTGACAGTCCAAACAGTTTCATCTAAAACAAGTTCAGCCACTGGTAAAATCTGAATTAATTTTAAAGCTTGTGCATAGCCATCAACTAGAAAGTAAAAAGACTCTCCCGTTGTCGTATCAGTAAAGCTCACAGAAGATTTATCTAATGCCGTAATAAAATGACTTTGCGTAGATTCTAATGTGTCAGAATCATAAACCATTCCTGGCGTAAGAATTCTTGTCACCGCACGTTTAACTAAACCCTTAGCTAATTTTGGATCTTCAACTTGATCACAGATCGCAATTTTTAATCCTGCGGCTAAAAGTTTATTGATCTGCCCACCAATTGAATGATGAGGCACACCACACATTGGCGTTTGATCTTCAGATTTTTTATTTCTTTGAGTTAATGTAATTCCAAGAATAGGTGCCGCTTTAGTGGCATCATCATAAAACATTTCAAAAAAGTCGCCCATTCTGAAAAGTAAAATCTTATCCAGGTGGAGTGATTTGATATCCCAAAATTGTTTCATCAATGGAGTCAGTTCGCCGTCTTTTTTAGCCATACGATAGGTGTAGAAAATCGCTCTGAGAGTATCAATTTTAAACCGCTAATTTTGCAGCACATTATTTAAGCGATTTGATCATTTCTACCTGCAAAGCTTCAAAGCCTTTTTTCAGGTTAAATTCGATCATATTTTTGTTGGCATAATGAACACTTGTGGTGATGACTTTAGCACCTTGAGCTTTAGCCCATTCTTCGCCCTGACGTTTTAACTCAGAACCCACGCCTAATTTACGAACGTCCTCATGCACCCAAAGTGATTCAATATACGCACAAGGCTTCCCATATTTTTCTGTCATCTTTAACCAATGAAGCCCTACAACTGAAGATTCATCTTTAGCCAAAAGAACAAAACTTTTCTCATTAGTTAAAATATTTTTTAAGTAATCAACCCAAAAAAGAATGCGCTCATCAGTGACCTTGTAAGTTGGGTCCCAATTCTGCGGCGTCGATTCATGAATATAAGCCGCAGAACGAAGTTCTGTTTCATCATTGATATTTAATGGCGTATAGATGATCGCCATATTCGATTACTCTAACGCCGTAAATAACTTTTGATAAATACCATCAAAGCCACCATTCGACATAATTAAAATCACATCTTTTGGCTTAGCAGTTTCTTTTAAGTATTTAACGATTTCATCGGCACTTGCCATAACGTGCGCGGTTTTATTTTTTTTCTTTAAATCAGCAACTAATTCAGCTGATGAAAAACGATCTTCTTCAGAAATTTTACCCTGATCAAAAGCTTCCGCGATAATGACTTCGTGACCTTCACTAAAAGCATCGACGTAATCTTTTTGAAAAACTTTACGACGAGATGTCGCAGATCTAGGTTCGAACACTGAAAACACTTTGCGTGATTTATATTTATTTTGAATAGCTAAAACAGTTTCTTTAACCGCCGTTGGGTGATGGGCGAAATCTTCAATCACCAAAATGCCTCCAGGCTCACCTAGAATATCTTGACGACGTTTAACGCCTGCAAAAGTAGATAAACCTTTCATCACGCCATCTAACGGAAGTTTATTTGCAAACGCTTGAGCGACGACGGCTGAAGCATTTAAAATATTATAACGACCCGTCATTGTAGTTACGAAATCAGCTAATTTTTCGCTGTTGTGGTATATCGAAAATTTTGTATAGCCTTCAGTTTCTTCAACGATTTTACAAACGAAATCATTTTTGCTTTCAAAACCATAAGAAAATTTATTTTTAATTTTACAGTGTGTTGCTACTTCGCAAACATTGGCATCATCACCCCAATAAACGAAATTTCCATTCTCAGGAATCAATTTCATTAAAGTGATAAATGCAGCCTTTACCGCTGCGAAATCTTTATAAATATCAGCGTGATCAAATTCAACCGAAGTTAAAATGACATTCTTTGGTCGGTAGTGAATAAATTTCGGAACCTTATCAAAGTAAGCGGTGTCGTACTCATCACCTTCAATCACAAATACATTTTGCTTAGGATTACGAAAGCTTTGCGAGAAATTTTTCGCAATACCACCGATTAGAAATCCAGGATCAAAACCAGCTTGATCTAAAACCCAAGACATCAAGGATGTCGTTGTTGTTTTACCGTGAGTTCCTGAAATGACATACGATATACGATCATCAATAATAAATTCACCCATCGCTTGCGGCAATGAACAGTAAGGAATTTCTAAACGAACCATTTCTCGCGCTTCTTCATTGCTAGCAGAAATAACGTTACCCACGATCACAAAATCTGGTTTTGGGTTTAGATTGTTTTTACTGTAGGGCTTTTGAATTTGAATGCCTAAGCTTTCAAGCTGTGTCGACATCGGCGGGTATGGGTTTGAATCACTGCCGGTGACCTTATAACCTTTATCTTTTAATAATCCAGCAAGAGAGGCCATTGCTGTTCCGCAGATCCCCATCAAATGAACGTGAGATCCTGTTTTGATATTTTTTAAACTGCTTTGTGACATATCTAAATCCTTTTAGATGTTGAAGTAATTTTTTTAAATCGTGCGCTTGATCGCCTCGTAAATCCACGAATGGATTTGCGGACGAAGACTAACATAGCCTCTGTTTTCACGGCCGTAATTCACACGATTACTTAAAGCTAAAACTAATAAATCTTGACGTGGATCATACCAGAATGATGTTCCGGTAAAACCTGTGTGCCCAATTGAATGAATCGAAAAATGAGGGCCACAGCTCGCATTTTCAATCGATGGCATCATATATCCTAAAGCCCAGTCACCAACTTCTTGATCAATCGCACGGGCCGCAAATAACTGTGCTGTTTTTTGTTTAATTTTATATCTCGCAATACCATGAAGTTGCGAACGTAAATTTAAACCAAACGCTGCCACGTCATCGATCGAACCAAAAAGGCCAGCATGCGAAGACACGCCACCTAAAGCCCAAGTATTTTCATCATGCACTTCTCCGCGCATTACTTTTTTACGAAACGGACACTCTTCAGTCGGAGCGTATTGAGCGATATCATTCAACGGAACATTATTCACATGAAAATCAAGTGACGTTGTTGGATAAAAATCATCTTTAGCATCTTGCCAAACTTGTAATAAATCTTTTTTATAAAGTGCTTCTAAAACAAAACCTAAAGTCATAAACCCAAGATCTGAATAAACAGATTTGCCGGTTTGTTTTAATTCTGTTTTATTTATTTCTTTAAAAAGCCATAGGCGTTTATTCTGCCAAGTATCTGATAAATTGATATCTTTATAAAACGGCTTCCACCACTCAAGACCTGATGTGTGAGTTAAGAGCTCAGTCACTTTAATATCTGCAAAGGCAAAATCAGGAATTAGATCTTTAACTTTGGTTTCTAAATTCCAAAGCCCCTGATCGTAAGCTCGCATAATACTTTGCTGAGTAAAGATCACTTTAGTTAATGAAGCTAAATCATAAATAGGAAATGTTTGCCCTACTTGGATATCGCAGATCATTCTTCCGTGGTGATAAGCACGGACAACCACTCCAGGAGTTACATCCTGAATAGCTGTTTGTAGTTTTTCAATAAGGGCTCGTTCAATACTATTATGGCGCATACGCTGAATACACTATCATGTTAGGGTTTTTGCCACAAGCAAGCATGGCAGTCGTATTAAAAAATAAAGGGCGCTGAATTACCCCATGACCAGTCTCAACACCCGAGAACACAGGTATTTTACACTGCTTGGCAAAACGAGCCAGCGTTTCGTGAACTAAACTTTGTCCGCTCACTTCTAGACCATCAACAAAATCACCAAACACGATCGCAGCCACTTGATCGAACACGCCTGCTTGATTTAAGTGCTGTAAAAAGCGATCAACTTTATAGCCACGCTCACCGATATCTTCGAAAAACAAAATCGTTTTGTCTTTTTTCTTATATTTAGGCTGAAGTTTTGTCCCGACTGAAACCATATAAGTGCATAAATTTCCGCCCTGAACAGTGCCTTTAATGACTTTTTTCTTTAAGGCTAAATCATTCATCGGTGTTAAATTTAAAAACTCAACCGCATCAATTTGACCCGTGATCACGTCGACTAATTCTTTTTCATTGGCCGCAGGCAATTTGTTTTGACCCACGCGATCTAAAAGCGATGCATGCAGTGATGGCCACTGCCATTTTTGATTTAAAAACTGATGCATACTCGTGATGTCACTAAGGCCAATCATAAGTTTTGGTGGAGCTTTTTTAGTGAGTTTTAACATCTGTGGCCATAATCTGAAACTGCCGTACCCGCCACGTAAACACCAAATAGCTTTTGAATCTTTGGCGTAAAGGGCTTTTTTCAAATCTTGAAATCGAAACTCGTCTGAGTTTGATAAATACAAATCAGGCTGCAAAATATGCGGAGAATAACGCGGTTTAAAACCAAGGCTTTCAATCCACTTAACGCCAAGCTTTAGATTCTCTTCTGAACACGCAGACGCCGGCGCAACGATATCTATGATATCACCTCTTTTAAGATAGAAAGCGTCTGATTTTGATGACTTAGCTGATAACTTTTTCATATTTCTTTAATCTTTGCTGAATGGCATCCGTGTAGCGATCACCTGAAAATAACGTTTTTAAATCCTTATCAGTAAAGTATTTCTTAACTGATTTGTCTTTGTTAATAGCCTCTTTAAGATGCGCCCCGTCTTTTAAACCGTGAGCTAATTTTTGAATCACCGCATAGGCGTCTTCACGAGAAAAATTATGTTTCTCAACTAAATGTAATAACAAATGCGAACTGTATAAAACGCCGCCCAATAAATGCGAGTTTTCAAGCATCTTATCGGTGTTCACATACAATCCTGCTAAAAGTGAATTCATACGGCGAACGATGTAATGACAAGCCGTAAAGCTATCACCAAAGATCACGCGTTCGTTCGATGAGTGCGAAATATCACGCTCATGCCAAAGCGGAATATTTTCAAAAGCCGTCCAAGCATAACCTTTAATTAAACGTGCAAGACCTGTGATATTCTCTGCGCTAATAGGATTTTTCTTATGAGGCATCGCTGAAGAGCCTTTTTGCCCAGGAGTAAAACCTTCGATCACTTCTGAAACTTCACTGCGCTGTAAATGACGAAGCTCAATCGCTAAACGCTCTAAGCTTGCGGCCATGTAAGCAAGTGACATAAACACTTCAGCATGACGATCACGAGGAATAACTTGGGTTGCAAAAGGCTCAACCGTAAGGCCTAGTTTTTTAGCCACTTGAGATTCGATATCCATATCAAAAGAGGCTGATGTGCCGACAGCTCCTGATAATTTACAGATTTTAAACTGCGCATGCGCTTTTTGAATGCGTTCTTCAGCGCGTGAAATTTCTGAATAAAAACCCGCTAATTTAAAACCAAACGTAGTGATCTCGGCAAAAATTCCATGAGTGCGTCCAGGACAAACTGTTTTATCATGTTTTTTAATTAATTTTTTTAAAGTTGTTTTTAAAATTTTAATTTCGGCTTCTAAAACTTTAAAAGCCTCAGACATTTGTAAACTTAAAGCTGTATCAAGCACATCTGAACTGGTTAGGCCAAAATGAATAAAACGACCACTTGGCCCCACGGTTTCAGCCACTTGGCTAACGAAGGCAATCACATCATGTTTTGTGGTTTTTTCTATTTCTAAAATACGTTTTAAATCAATTCGACTTTTTTTCTTAATGTCTTGATAAGCTTTAACTGGAATTAGACCTTTTTGACTTTGCACTTCGGCCACAACAGTTTCAACTTGCAACATGTAATGAAATCTATTTTCTTCTAAAAAAACGTTTTTCATCTCTTCTGTTTGGTAACGACTAATCATAATGAAGCCTCTTTAAGAGAATTTTTAATTTTGTGTTTTTTATTAAATACTTTTAAATAATTATTAAACCAGTCATAGACATTTTCGTTTGAATAAAAGCTAAAACATGGAAAACCAGAAACGCGGTTATTTTCTACAACGGCTTCTTTTTGGCTATTCATCAAATGCAATGTTTGCTCTGACACATCTAAATACGAAAGACTGACAAAACCAAATTTAGCTTCGATTTTACGGCGAATTCGATCTTGAAAATCAGCATGAAATTGTTGGTTTAAAAATTGATGTTCAGGTATCAAACACCAAGCTGTAAGCTCTTTACCTTTAGGTTGAAGATACAAACAATTATCAAAAATAGATTGGTAATTTTTATTTTCTAAAAACCAGAAATCTTCATTGGCAAGACTTGCTGACATTTTAAAATTGTAAGCCGCCCAGATTAAATCTGATTTGCTCCAAGGTTTCACCAAATTTGGCGATTTCGATTTTACAAACTCTAGGCATGAATCAGTTTGCTCAACAAACATATGATCAAAGCTAACTAGGCCTTTATTTTTAATCTCTAACTGAATATTTTTAAGGTTCTTATTGTATTTTAAATCAATCACATCTGATTTTTCAAAAAATTCAATCGGCTCAGTTGAGCTTGCAACAGTAAGACTTGCAGCTTGAGCTTTTTTAAAATTCAAATCACTTAGAAAATACTCTTTTAAGTGCTGACAAAAAGCTTCAGTCTGCTGATAATTTTCTTGGTGAGCTAAAATCGTATTATCTTGCGGGTTTAAATAATGAACCACACCTTGATGAAACATCCGGTGTTGATCAAAAGGCATAAAATTTGTATTTTTACTGTGATCAAGAATAATAAAAGAAACCTCAACACCGAGGGATCTGAAGAGCGCGCTATATTTTACGGCATTTGAACTAGATGAAATCACCAATGAGCTGAGCATAGTAAAAATTAAACCAACTCTACGAGCTAAGCTCAATCTAAAGATTTACTTTCTCTAACGCAGAATGCTGATCTGTGTTGATCAATCCTTCGGATTGACCCTAATTCTATGTTGATCAACCCTTTGGGTTGACCCTATACTAAAGGTGAACATGAAAAACCAGCTTTTGAGCTCTATTTTACGACTTACATTTGCAATTGTTTTAGTCAGCGCTGCGACTTTTACAGCAATTCCTGCGAAAGCTCAGACGACAACTCCTGAGGCTGATGATTCTTTTGATCCATTTTCTGATTACAACGAGTTCGACCAAGAAACTGATGAAGAAGCTGATATCCATTTTTTACGCAATGGCCGCTATTTAACTTTAGGTTTACTGTTAGGTTACCGCGGTTTCACAAAAGGTTTTGCCGAAGGTTACGAGGGTGGACTCAATTACGGAGTGCAGTTTAGTTACTTTTTCGATTTAAATTTAGCCGCAGCCTTAAGTTACACAACAGGCGATCATAACGTAGCGTTTCGAAGTTATACGACACCTGCACTCACTCAACAAAGCAGCGCCTACACAGGCACTGTGAATATTCAAATTTTTGATATTCACATTAAATATTATTTAAACACCGATAACGTCACTAAAGGTTTAGCTGATCTAAATCCTTACATGTTAGTCGGCACAGGCATGTTCGTTAGAACTTATAATTTAAATGAAAGCTTCGCGAATGACCCAGATAAAGTTGTGGGTTTTCGTTTAGGTGCAGGTATTGAAATTCCTTTAGTGCAACGCCGATTTTATTTCGGCGCCCAAGCGATTTACAATTATGTGCAATTTCCCGATGAGAGCAATTATTTTATCGACGAGGGTGGCTCTGGTACGCCCAGCTTACAAGCGATTGATCCTCACTTAGATGGTGATATTTACGAAGTAAATTTGATTCTTGGAACTAACTTTTAGTTTGCTGAAAGCAAATATCAACCTCTAAAAAGAGCCACGATTTGCATAATAATCCCCGCCGCGATCAACATCGGCGCTATATACTTTAACATAATTTGCCAGTAATTAATCAGCGCATAGCTTGATTCAGTTTTCTCGTCTAAAAATAAGTCTTTCTGATCAGCCAGTGGCAAAGCTTTAAAGAATAAAATAATCATCCCCAGGCCTGAAATCGGCAATAGATAATTAATCAAAAACGAATCGATGTTTTCTAATAAAGTTTGATCAAAGAGTTTGATATTTTTTAACCCAGACCCCGAAAAAGCCGGAATCACAGTAAAACCTAAGGTAATTAAAATAATTAACCAAATCGACGACTTACGATCAGATTTTAAATATCTTTCTGAGTAATTCGAAGAAAGTGTTTCAAGTAAACCCACACTGGCATTTAGAGCTGCCGCCCATAAACAGATAAAAAATCCTAAACCAAATATAGCGCCGAATTGAATTTTCGTAAAAAGCCTAGGTAAAGATTCAAAAAGTAAACTTGGATCAGTGATCGGCTTTTCACCAATGGTAAAGGCGATCGGAAATACTAATAACACCGAAAAAAGAGAAATCATAACATCGACCATCATCACGCGAAAACCCACACGAGGAAGATGATCTTCATCTTTAAAGTAGGATCCAAACGTAACCAGCGCCCCTACACCAATCGATAAAGTGAAAAATACGTGACCAATGGCATGACCTAAAGAACGTAAATTAAGCTTTGAGAAATCAGGATAAAAGATAAAACGCAGCACTTCAGGCGCTGAATCTAGTGATAACGACCTTACAAGTAACATTGCAAATAAGAAGACAAACACAGGAATGATAAATGTCGTAAGAATTCTTTCGAAACGATTTGTGATTCTTTGACCAACGATAAGACCAGCTACGATCAAATGCACTGAAGCTAAAGCAAACTGCAACCAACCGTTATCAGTTAAAACTTTCATATTCAGTGATGAAATATAATCCAGCGTATCGCCACGAAAGAAACCTACGATAAACTGTGTGATATAGTGAAGAACCCAACCGCTGATCACCGAATAATACGATAAAATAACAACGGTGATTAATAACGTTAAACGCGAAATCCAAAAGTAAGGCTTTTTGTGCGTCATTGAAACACGTTGAGTGATTTTCAAAAGACTGGCTTCTGATTTTTTACCAAGCATTAACTCAGCAACAAGAATCGAAACGCCTGCGGTAAAAGCTAATAATAAATAAAGAAGGATAAAAGCTCCTCCTCCATTTTCACCGGCTACATACGGAAATCGCCAGATATTACCCAGACCGCAGGCAGAGCCCACGGCCAAAAGATAAAACGCAAAGCGATTACGCCATAAAATTTTTCCGGTGAATTTATTATTTGGCATTACAGATTACTTGCTCCACCACGACGAGATTTCATACAGTAAATTCTGATAGGAATTCCGTGTAAATCAAATTTCTCTTTCATATTCTTCACCAAGAAACGGCGATATGAGTTATCAACGCCATCTGGGTGATTACAAAATGCGATAAATGCCGGTGGTTTTTGATAAGTCTGAGTTAAGTAATAAAACTTAACGTTTGTTTGACCCCAAACCGGAGCTGGTGCTTTACGGATAGTTTCAAAGAAGAAATCATTAAGCTCTGAAGTCTTAATCTGAAGACTGCGTTTTTCAGCCACGCGCTCGATTTCATCAAATAGATCTTTAATACCTTGCGATTTTAAAGCTGAAGTAAATACGATCGGCACATCGACAAAGAAGTGAAAAATACGCGCCACTTGTGCACGGAAAACTTCACGGTATTTTTCGATCTCTTCCTGACCTAAGTCAGATTTATTCGCAACTAAAACAACACCTTTGTGGTCATCTAAAATGGCTTGCATGATTTTAGCATCTTGCTCAGAAGGTCCTTCAACGCCATCAACAACCAACAATACAACATCGGCACGACGAATAGATTCAGCCGACTTGTAAGCCGAGATGATTTCTAAATCATCTTCACGTTTAGACTGACGACGAAGACCAGCTGTATCAACGAGTGTGTACTGGTGATCGTTATACATAAACGGAGCATCAACCGAATCGATTGTAGTTCCGGCCACTTCGCTCACTAACATGCGGTTTTGTTTTAATAAACAATTACACAGAGAGCTCTTACCTACGTTTGGTTTACCAACCATAGCAATACGAAGTGATGTTCCTAAATCCTGTGGAATTTCTGGAACCATTTTAACAATCCACTCTAAAACATCACCGACACCGCGACGTTGCTCAAAGCTGGTACCCTTAACTTCTACACCAAATTCATAAAACTCAGACAACAGAAGATCTTCTTCATGCGGGCTATCGATTTTATTCACCACAAGTAACATAGGCTTACCCGTTTGTTTGGCGATTTTGATAATGTCACGATCTTCTGGTAAAAGACCGGCACGACCATCCATAACAGCTACGATATAATCAACTGAGAATAAAAACTCAGTCACTTGCTCTTTGATCAATTTTGAAAATAGATCTCTGGCTTCAGTAACCCCGCCCGTATCGATAATATCAAATTTCTTACCCCAGATATCAACCGGCTGAATAAGAATATCACGCGTAACGCCCGGTTGATTTTTAACAACTGCTTTACGTGAATCCGTTAAAATATTAAATAACGTAGATTTACCTACGTTCGGGCGACCAATGATTGCGACCTTTGGTGCATCAATATACCCTGAACCTGTATTACTCTGAATCGACGACATATTTTAACTCTTTCAGGGTCTGTTTATTTTCAAACCAATTTTCTTTAACTGTTACATTTAATTCTAAATAAACTTTTTCGCCCATCATCGCTTCGATTTCTTTACGCGATTGTTGGCCGATTTCTTTAATTACGCTTGCGCCTTTACCAACAACGATTGGCTTATGAGAATCACGAGACACCATGATATCAGCATAGATCTTAGGGCATGGTTTTGCTTCTTCATCAAATTTTCTGATTTGCACAGCTAATTGGTACGGGATTTCGTGATTTAAAACTTCGAAACATTTTTCACGAATAATTTCTTCTGTTAAGCCACGTACATTTTCAGTCGTGTATAATTCAGGATCATATAATGGACGCTCAGCATCTGGAAGAATTTGAATAAGCTTAGCTAAGATTTCGCTGCGCTCGTCATCTTTAAATTTCGTGTTCGAAACTGCGATCGATTTACCACCGAATTTTTCAACGATCCCTTTAAGAATCATCACACGGTGAGACGTGTCTTTAAGATCAACTTTTGTGATAACTGCGATCCAAGGTTTTTTAGATTTAGTCACTAAAGTTAAAATCTCTTCATTACGTTCAGCTGAATCTTCATCGACAGAAAGAACTGCAACTAAAGCATCAGAACTTCTGATCACATCATGCGCTTCTTTTTCTAAGAATGTATTTAAACCCGATGTTGATTTAACTAAACCTGGTGCATCGATAAAAACGATTTGCCCCGTTTTAGCTGAATGAAGTCCTGTAATACGACGACGTGTTGTTTGCGGCTTGTTAGTAACGATTGATACTTTTTCTTTTACTAAAAAATTTAATAAAGAGCTTTTACCAGCGTTGGGTTGGCCGATTAGACCTAAGAACCCTGCTTTATATGACGGTTTTGTTGTTGTGTTTTCCACTCTACATTTTCCTTTTGTAATCTGTTTCTAATAAATTCATTAATAGTTGTGCTGCAGACTGTTCTGCCGCTTTTTTGCTTTTACCCGCCGCACGAAACTTTTCGACAGGTTGTCCATTTTCAGTCAAATAAACTCCGACTAAAAATTCTGGGTTATGAGATGGGCCTGAAGTCTCAATAAGTTGATAATCAGGCATACCTAGTTTTAATTTCTGCGTAAGCTCTTGGAGTCTTGTTTTATAATCCCTCTCAAATTCAAGATCTGGTTTAATTTTGGCAATATCGGCGTTAAATTCTTGCTGAATCCACGCTTTGATATTTGCAAAATCTGAGTCTAGATAAATGGCTCCAAGAATAGCCTCAAAAGCCGAACATAAAATTCTTGGCTTTAGATGTGATTCCTGTTCTTTTTCACCGGGACCCAAAATTAATAATGTGTCTAATTTAAGATTTAATGCTTTTTGCGCAAGCACGTCTTGATTCACAAGGCTTGCGCGTTTTTTTGACAACAGACCTTCGTTATCTTGCGGAAATAACTGCATCAGATGTTCTGCTAAAACAAACCCTATGATCGAATCGCCTAAATACTCAAGACGCTCATTGTGTGAAAGTTTTTTTCTTTCATTAATGCAGTAACTTTTGTGTGTTAAAGCCTCTAGCAACAAATCACGGTCTTTAAATTTATAATTCAAGTTTTGCTCTAAACTTTGAGGGCTCATAGGATCACCCCTTCAAGCTGACCTTCGCCAGTTTCAAAATTAACCGCTGTGATTTTAACGACAACTTCTTGTCCTGCTAAGGTTTTAAGTTGTTCTTCAGATAAGTTAAGTCTTACTGGCCAGTAATTACGTGTTAAACCTTCAGCTTTTTTAGAAGCTTTGTTTAAAATTAAAGTTTGGTGAGTGTTACCCACTTGCTTTAAAGCTTCAGCTTGAAAACGGTGAAGACTTAAATCACGTAAGCGCGCCGCGCGCTCTTTACGAACGTGGTGGGGAACTTGATCCATAATCGCAGCACGAGTGCCCGAGCGTTCGCTATAAGGAAACACATGAAGTCTTGTCCATGGAGTTTCGGCTAAGCGTTTGTAAGTGTTTTCGAATTGCTCTTCGGTTTCTGATGGAAATCCCGCGATCACATCCATGCCGACAAACACATCTTTAACTTTTGAAATGTTATGTAACGCAAGCTCAACTTGCTCTTCAGAATAATTACGCTTCATTTGTTTTAACGTTTCAGTATCAGCAGATTGAATACTCATATGAAAGTGCGCGCATAATCTTGGGTTATCATACATCGCTAATAAGCGATCAGAAATTTCAATTGGTTCTAACGATGACAAACGAATACGTGAAATCGTTGTGCGATTTAAAACCGCCTCAACGAGATCATCCATGTTTTTACCGTTGTCTTCATAATCACCAATATGAACGCCCGTTAGAACAACTTCTTTTTTGCCATCGCGTACAACTTGATTCACTTTATCAACGATATGAGCAATTGAAATTGAACGGCTCTTACCACGCGCATACGGAATAATACAAAAAGAGCAAAATGAATTACAGCCATCTTGAATTTTTAAAAATGTTCTTGTGTGAGCGGCTTCTTCGCCACCATCGGCTTCAAGATCATCTTTTTTAAAGATATTAGATTTGAATGTTTTTTGCTGAAGTTCACCACGAAAGTGTTTTTTTAATAAATCAGGAAGTAAACCTTTGTGCGAGTTTGCAATCACCAGATCAGCCCCTGGTAGACTTTCAAACGCACCCGTATCAACTTGTGCTGCACACCCGGTTACAACGATTGTTGAAAATGGCTGTTGGGCTTTGATCTTACGAATTGTTTTAACGGCTTCTTTTGTAGCTTCAGCAGTTACGGCACAGGTATTTAAAATATGGATTTGAGTTTTAGCTTTATCTAAAGTTTCGATACTTAAACGACCCGCGTTTAATTTAAAACCGTTGTTGGTCATATTCTTTTGAATAAGACCACCGTCGTAAGTGTTTACCTTACAACCGAACGTGTGAACCACGAATTGATCTGATGCTGGAGGAGCAGCGACTACAACTTGATCCATCCGCCCCCTAATAATACTTTTTCTTTTGAATAAAACACAGCCGCTTGCCCTGGAGTGATGGCGCGCTGAGGTTCATGAAATTTTAATTTATAACCAGTTTCAGATTTAATAACTTTAGCCATTGAGCCTTTATGTTGATAACGAATTTTAACTGATAATTCTTCGCCATCTTCAAATTGGCTAATGATATGAGGTTCGATCACATCAACTTCATCATGGAATAAGTATTTTTCTTCACCCACCCAAACTGTGTTGTCTTGAGCGTCAATTTTAAGAACAAAAAGCTTTTCATGATAAGTCATACCTAAGCCTTTACTTTGCCCGATTGTATAATGATGAATACCCTCATGCGGAGCCATGACTTCATTTGAAGGGTAACGTTTGATCAAGCCTTTTTTAGTATCTAAAATTGTTTTAGAGACTTGGCCTTTAATAAAATTATCGTAGCCCATGTTGCCGACAAAACAGATTCCTTGAGAGTCTTTTTTCTTAGCTACAACTAAACCTTGAGCTTCAGCTAGCTTTCTAACTTCAGGCTTTTTTAAATGGCCAACAGGAAATAATAATTTCGGAACAATAGCTGGATCGATTGTGAATAAGAAATAAGTTTGATCTTTCCAGTCATCTTCAGAAGTTCTGATTTGGTATTCACCGCTCTCGCTTTGAATAATCTGAGCGTAGTGACCCGTCGCTAAGTAATCACACTCAAGCTCTTTCATCTTTTTAACAAGATGGTCGAATTTTAAATACGTGTTGCAGTTCACACATGGAAGCGGTGTTTGACCTTGAAGATATGCGTTAATGAATGGATCAATCACCGAAGCTTTAAATTTAGCTTCGCAGTTTAAAACATAAAATGGAATATCAAGTTTATCAGCTACAGATCTTGCATCATCCACATCAAGTGATGAACAACACGTACCGCTGCCTTCAGTGATGTCGCAGTTGGTGTAATCCCAAACTTGCATTGTCGCACCGACCACGTCGTAGCCTTGCTCTTTTAAAAGTGCTGCTGCCACAGAAGAATCGACTCCTCCGCTCATAGCTACTAAAACTTTTTTCTTTTTAACTAATTCAGACATTGGATTGGGCCTCGTTGATTGCGCGAAGATGTTGTACTACTTCTACTAACTGGTGAATAAACAAATCGATATCGCTTTGGGTTGTTGTCCAACCAAGACTTACGCGCAAAGAATTCTGCGCTTCTTGGCGAGTTAAGCCTACAGCTAACAACACCGGACTTGGTTCAGGGTTACCACTTGAACAGGCGGCTCCTGTGCTAACCGCAAAACCTTTAAGATCAAGACTAACTAACAGCGTTTCGCCATCAACACCTGCGATAACTAAACTAGATGTATTAGCTAAACGAATTGATTTTTCACAAGTGATACTCACTTCAGGAATTTGTGCTTTTATTTCTGTTTCAAAATAATCACGTAATTTTTTAATTTCAGATTCTTTAGTTGGAACTTGAGATAACTCATCAACCATTTCGCCTAATGTGGCGATACCGAGAATATTTTCTGTGCCGCCACGACGAGAGCGCTCTTGGCCGCCACCGTGAACTAAATTGATATACGGAGCATTCTTACGTGCAAATAAAACGCCGCAGCCTTTGAGTGCATAGAATTTGTGGGCTGAGATCGTTGCGTAATCAACGCCAAGGTCAGATAGATTAAAATCAGTTTTACCAAACGCCTGTACGCAATCAGAGTGAACAAGTACGTTTTTAGTTTTCGCTAACGCTACGATGTCTTTAATTGGAAACACAGTGCCTGTTTCGTTGTTTGCAAACATCACACTCACTAAAGCTGTGCGCTCGTTTAATTTTTCTTTGATAAAATTTAAATCTAGCTCGCCATCAAGAGATACCGGAATCCAGTGCACGATAGCTCCTTCAGTTTCTAAAAACTGAGCGGTCTTTGTGATACTTGGATGTTCTACAGCTGAGATCAAAAATTCATTTTTAACAGCTTGGCCAAAGTGATTACCTGGGCGGTAAGTATTCCACACAGATTTTAACACTGTGTTGTTACCTTCTGATGCGCCTGAATTAAAAATAATTTCTAACGATGAAACTTTTAAGTATTCAGCTAATTTTTTTTTGGTTTCGCGTAAGACTGTTTTTGGACCACGTGATGCTAAATGGATCGACGACGGATTACCCCATAGTTGCAACAACTGTGGCAGGGAGGTAATCACTTTTTGCGAGAGCGGTGCTGTCGCATTAAAGTCTAAGTAAATTGGAATCTTTAGCATGGCTAAAGACTTCTACACGAGAATGAAAAAATTGAAAAGGATAAGCGCTATCTCAATAAAGATTATCTATGTAAAAATGACGTTTAAGCCATTCTTGTTGAGCGAGTGTAAGGCTTTTTCTTTAGCGGAGGATAAACAGGTCTAGGTTCAGACTTTGATGGTTTGTCTTCGACGACAGGAGCTTTATACTCGTTATATTGGACTTCACGGTTTGACACCACGATAAAGGCCATTAATCCTATGAAACTTGCCACCGAAAACCATTGAATAACTGTTGTTGCTCCACCTGCCATATAGTTTCCTCCTGAAACTACCTGTTAGACACGATACGCAAAGGGCGGGGTTAACCTGATCGTCAACAATATCGACATTTTTGTAGAAATTACCCATTGTGGAACTAGTTTTCAGTTTTAACTAAATATCACAGGGCCATAGTCCGATATAAAAACTATGAGTGCAGAGCAAAACTGGGAACATTTTTTTCCTGATGCCATTTTATCAGTCGAAGAATTATTAGCTTCAGGCGATCCTACGCTCAATAACAAATCAAAATTAAAAATTGCGCTCGAAAATCATTACTTAAATTGGAATGATTATAAAACTTGGGCGAGTAGCTTTTACGGCGTACCTGTTTTAGAAAAATTAAATGAAAATACAATTTCAACTTTACGCAAACGACATCTTGAATGCGTTGAAGGTTATTCTCAGTACCCGGCTTTTAATTCTGAATTAATTCCTTTGCAGTCTTGGGATGGTCAACTTTTAGTCGCAGGCATTGAACCGACTGATAAAATTAAATCATTGCCACAAGCGGTTTTCTTTTTATGCTCTATCGAAAATTTAGCGTATATTTCAAATACTCCGTTACGCAAAGTTTTAGAGCCACTTGATCCCGTTATTGTATCTGCCGTGCTTCAACAAAATACATCACCAGGCACAGCACTTAAGCCCGGCTCTTTACAACCTGGTGTCTCTCAGCCGAGCGCTGTTGCTGAAAATGGACTTAACAACAATCAAGTTTGGCAAAATTTAGATACAAATCATGGTAGTTTTTCAGACATTGCCCGTAAAAAATTTGATGCTTATGTTGTTTTACGTGTGACTGGTAAAAATACGACTGAACTTTATAAAATGGATGAAGACTTAGAAAAAGAAGAATTAGACAACGCTATTTTTTCTTATGATTTAACAGCTGAGAATCCATTCACAAATGTTTTTAAAAATCATTTCACTGAGACTTTTAATATCAATCAATTAGGTTTAAAAATCTTAGATTTTAAATACGCTTGTATTTCTGCCATCAAACTTGGACCAAAAGTTGTTGGATTTTTAGTGGGCTTTAAGACCACTCACCTTTCACAAGATGATATTACGACTTTAGAATCTATCTCTGAAAAAGCAGTCTAAACTACGCTTCGCTAATTATAACTTCGCGTTCTGAATCTGATTTTTTGTTAATAACTATTTTTGTTATATCCCAATCCAGCGGCCATAGATCGTCAGATATTTTTTGTGACCATTCAACGAAAACGATATTCTTATTTTCTTCGAAAATTTCCCAAAAACCTGTGGCATCAATTTCTTCCATCGTTTCTAAGCGGTAAAGATCAACGTGAGTTAGGTTCTTATGCTGAGAAATTATTGAAAATGTCGGTGAACTTACAAGTTGGATATTTAGTTTTTTAGCGACAAGACTAACTAACGTCGTTTTGCCGGCTCCAAGATCACCTTCAAGTAAAAATAAACTTTTATCTTTCAATTTTGGCGTAATAAAATCGATGACTTTATTCCAATCGGCCATCGAATGAACGAAGAAAAGTTCACGTGCCACTTAATTTAAAGCTTTCACCATTTTTTTAACTGATAACTTTAGGCCGTCAGTTAATGCATAACAAATTAAGCTGTGACCGATATTAGCTTCAACTAAATGAGGTAAACTTTTAATTAATTTTGCGTGAGCGTAATCTAAACCGTGCCCCACATGAACGCGCAAACCTAAACGGTGCGCTTCTTTGGCGGCTAACACGAGTCTATTGTATTCAGCTTTCTTTTTTGCACCAGACAATAAAACCCAGTGACCTGTGTGAAATTCAACAGCGTGTGCACCAGCTAAGGCTGATGCTTCAACTTGTGCTAAAGAAGGCTCAATAAAAAATGAAACTTTAATTTTTGCTTTCGCTAACTTGTGAGTCATTGTCTCAAGATTTTTAAAACCTTTAACGATATTTAATCCGCCTTCAGTTGTAAGCTCAGCTCTTTTTTCAGGAACCATGCACACCCAAGTGGGTTTATTCTTTAAAGCGATTTTTAACATTTCATTCGTTGCACCCATCTCAAGATTGATTTCTAGAGGGGATTTTTTGCATAAACTGATCACGTCGTGATCTTGAATATGACGACGATCTTCGCGAAGATGAATCGTGATTTGCTTAGCTCCACCAGCTTTTGCCAGCTTAACCATTTCTAACATATCAGGATAACTTGTCGTTGCCCCACGCACTTGTCTTAAAGTAGCTGCGTGGTCGATGTTTACGCCTAAGCGAACTTTGTTTTTCATTTAAGATAATTCTTTCTCTAAAAATGAAGCGATCTCTTCTGCGATAGCTGAGATTTTTTCTTTGCTTGGGCCTTCGGCTAAAATACGAATTAAAGGCTCAGTTCCTGAAAAGCGAATAAACAAACGACCTTCGTTGTTTAATTCTTTTTCTTTTTTAGCGATTAATTCTTTGTAACCTTTGATTTCATCTAAAGGCTTACGCGTTTTTACGCGGCAGTTAATTAACACCTGAGGCATGTCTTCAAAAATAGTCGCTAACTGACTTAATTTTTTACCTGATTCTTTCATCACTGATAAAACGTTAAGCGCAGCCACCGTGCCATCACCCGTTGTTGTTGAATCTAAGAAAATAATATGACCTGACTGTTCTCCACCCAGGTTGTAACCATTCTTACGCATTTCATCGACCACGTGCTTATCGCCAACGTTTGTCTTGATTGTTTTAATGCCTAGCTCTTGCATCTTTTTTTCTAAGGCAAAATTAGACATTTGCGTAACGACAACAGTGTTATTTTTTAACTGATTTTTTTGTTTCATATGAAGAGCACAAATCGCAATAACTTTATCGCCATTCATGATTTTACCTTCATCATCAACCATCACAACACGATCAGCATCACCATCAAGGCCAATACCCACATCAGCGCGGTACTGAACAACAGCTTGGGCGATTTGTGAAGGATGAAGCGCTCCTGATTTATCATTGATGTTTGTGCCGTTTGGTTGCGAACCTAAATGAATAACTTCAGCACCTAATTCTTCAAAGATCGCAGGGCTTACGCGGTAAGCAGCACCATGAGCTGTGTCTAAAACAATGCGCATACCTTCTAGAGTGTACTCTAAAGGAAATGTGCTTTTGGCGTGAACGATATAACGACCTTGGGCATCTTCGATACGACGAGTGCGGCCCACTTCGCTTGATTTAGGAAGTAAACTTGTTAATTGATCTTCGCTGACTAAACGTTCGATTTCTTTTTCTAATGAATCATCGAGTTTAAAACCATCTGGTCCAAAGATTTTAATCCCGTTATCTTGGTAGGCATTATGTGAAGCTGAAATAACAATACCTGCAATCGCGCGCATAGTTTTAGTTAAATAACCAATCGCAGGTGTTGGAAGTGGACCGACTAACTGAACTTGAATGCCCATTGAGTTTAATCCACTCGCAAGCGCTTGTTCGATCATATAGCCAGATAGACGCGTGTCTTTTCCGATAACGACTTTTTTAGATTTTGAAGTTGAAGTGATGCGACCTGTGCGAATTAAATAACCGATCGCTTGGCCAATTTTTACGACGACATCAGGCACCATTGGAAACTGATTTGCCGTACCACGAATACCATCTGTACCGAATAATTTTGTAACATTTTTTTCTGACATAATAACGTCAGTTTAGTTTTTAATTTTGACTATTTCAACACGAATCACATTAGGCTTTACGTTTAAAACCTTAATCCCCTCAGGAACTTCGATGCGATTATTGGGAACATCAATTTCAACTAAACCTTCGCCGCTTTCTGAAAGATCAAAGGCGACGCTCTTGAAGCTGTCTTTGTACTTTTTAAGCACTGGCTGTGAACCAGAAATCTTAACACGTAAACGATCATGACTTTGAGCTGCGACCATGTAGCCCGGAGGCAACACAAACGACACTTCCATCTCTTTTGTCGTCACGAAATCACGACGACCTAGAATAGAAATCCATAAAATCAGAGCCACAAATAATGAAACGACTTTATAACTTAAGTTATCAGAGAAAAAAGATTTAAAAAGACGAAATTTATCTACTTGATGTTGTGGCATTAGGTAGCACTCTCTACATGATGAACTTTATATTTTAAACCAAAAGCATCATACAACGCCATACGAACATCAATCAACTCAACATTCGGACGCATATGCCCGCCGATCACGATACTGATTGATTTAGTTTCTTCTGAGACAACCAACACAACCGCATCCGTTTCTTCAGTTAAACCAATCGCAGCTCTGTGACGTGTTCCTAAGTTTTTATCTAAGGCTGGATTTTTACTTAAAGGTAAAAAACATCCGGCATAGGCAATTTTACCTGAGCGAATTAACACAGCTCCATCATGCATCGGAGCTTGCGGATGAAAAATCGATAAAATTAATTCAGCCGAAACACGAGAATCCATCTCTGTTCCCACTTCAATATGATAATCAACCATGATATCTTTTTCGATCACTAACAAGGCCCCGTAACCCTTTTCAGCTGCAGTAATTACACCTTTTGCAATCTCTTCAACCATATGTGTTTCCATTACGGCTGAGACATCTGAAAATAGCGGATGACTTCCGATTTGAGCTAAAGCTCTGCGAATCTCGGCCTGGAATAACACAACGATAATTACAAACAAGTTTGAGAAAAACTTATCTAAAAGCCAATTCATCGTGAACAATTCAAACCAAATTGTCATGATGTAGGTGATCGCAAGGATTCCTAATCCTGATAAGATTTGAACCGTGCCTGTACGGCGAATAATCATTAATACACGATAAATAACAAGCCACACCAGCAAGATGTCAAAGACATCCTGCGCTCTCAGGTGTGAACTGATAAAGACTAAATTTTCCCAAAATGTTTGAAAGTAACTCATCTATTCATCAACTCTGCATACTTTACGATACAGGAACAGGTTTTTTGCCTGTTGGAATTGGTGACGTGTTATCAGGATCAATAATTACACCCTGATTGCCACCGCTGTTTGATGATGAGTTAGATTCTTTTTTATTCGCACGAACTTTATGAATTTCTGAAACTGCAGCGCCTTTGTAAAGCATGTCTACTTCAGCTCCGTCGATAGTTTCAAATTCTAATAAGGCTTGTGTGATTTTTTCTAAAGCTTCGCGGTTGTCTCTTAAAACTTTAACAGCGGTTTCATAACCTGTGTTAATGATTCTTGAAATTTCAGCATCGATCTCTTGAGCTTTCGCTTCAGAGTAATTTTTTTGCTGATTTCCGTGACCCATTCCTAAGAAAACCGGATTATTATTTGATTCATAACCAATTGGGCCCAAAGGAGACATACCCCACTCAGTCACCATTTTACGAGCCATACCCGTTGCGCGCTCGATATCGTTTGCAGCACCCGTTGTATAATCTGTAAAAATTAATTCTTCAGCTGCACGACCACCGAACGCAAACGCGATCCAGTTTTCAGCTTGGCGTTTAGAAAACGACACAGCATCTTTTTCAGGTAACGTTTGTGTTAAACCTAATGCCATACCACGAGGAATAATAGTCACTTTATGAATAGGATCTAAACCTGGAAGTGCGATACCCACAAGAGTATGCCCTGCTTCATGGTACGCGGTATTTTTACGGTCTTCTTCAGAGATAACCATAGATTTACGTTCTGCACCCATGATGACTTTGTCTTTTGCTTTTTCAAAGTCTTCCATTTCTAAATATTTCTTATCAGAACGAGCGGCCACAAGAGCAGCTTCATTCACTAAATTTTCTAAGTCAGCTCCAGAAAAACCTGGAGTCCCACGTGCGATTTTAGTGACATCAACATCAGGGCCTAATGGAGTTTTTTTCATGTGAACAGTTAAAATATGCTCACGACCTTTAAGATCTGGTTTACCCACCACTACACGGCGATCGAAACGACCTGGGCGAAGTAATGCTGGATCTAAAACATCTGGTCTATTTGTAGCTGCAATTAAAATTACGCCTTCAGTAGATTCAAAACCATCCATCTCAACTAATAACTGATTTAGAGTTTGCTCACGTTCATCATGACCACCACCCATACCAGCACCACGATGGCGACCTACGGCATCGATCTCATCGATGAAGATTAAGCATGGAGCATTTTTCTTACCTTGTTCAAATAAATCACGTACGCGACTTGCGCCGACGCCCACGAACATTTCAACGAAGTCAGAACCAGAAATAGTAAAGAATGGCGCACCGGCTTCACCAGCTACGGCACGAGCAAGTAATGTTTTACCTGTTCCCGGAGGACCAACTAATAAAACACCTTTAGGAATACGACCACCAAGTTTTGTGAATTTTTTCGGGTCTTTTAAGAAGTGAACGATTTCTTGTAAATCATCTTTAGCTTCATCAACACCGGCAACGTCTTTAAACATCACGCGATTTTTATTTTCAACAAGGCGAGCGCGCGATTTACCAAATGACATCGCTTTACCGCCACCAGATTGAATTTGGCGCATGATAAAGATGAACATACCTACGATAAGTAATAACGGTAACCAGTTAATAAAAAACGACGATAGAAAACTATCAGATTGTGCGTTTTCATATTTTGGAATGTAACCAAATTTTTTGATTTCTTCGTAAGCTTTATCTGTATCGCCAGAAAATTCAAAACGATGACCAGCATAACGCTTTTCAAATTCAGGTTTAATTTCACCGCGGATAACTTTTGCATCCGGCATGAAAATAATTGAATCGTCTTTAACTTCTTTAAGCTCAACCGATTTTAAAAATTTCGGATAATCGAAATCGACTATTGTTTTTTGTCGTTTAATTTCCCAAGCTTGGAAAACGAAGATCGACATGATTAAGATAAAAAACCATAGCGCTAATGTTTTTTGATTTGCCTTCATCTAAAAGTTCCTTCTTTATGAATCTACAAGTTACTCTAATACTAGCATAACTTGCTGCGCGTTAATAAACCAATTAACGCCTGCTACAGAAAATATGATGTCTTTTTGATTTTTGTCGAGGCGCTTAATAATTTCTTCTAGTTGACCTTGAGAAAACTCTCTTTGACCGATGCCTTTTAGGGCACGAGCTAATATTTTAAGCTGATCAGAATGACTCAATTGTAGAAACTCTGTGCGATCGAACACGGCCTTAGTCTGGCTCTCGAAGCTAATAACTAAAACCTCATCATTTACTTTAACTTCGCTAATTAATCGCTGAAGAGAATTCGTTAAGTTTTCAATCGAACCTGGAATTTTATCAGATAAATCGCGCAGCCATTCATTGCGAAGCCAATTGCGCAGATAGTCGGATTGCTTATTCGTCGGATCTTCAACCCACACTACCCCTGCAGCTTGTGCGTACGACAAAATCTCGGCTTTAGTAAATAGAATCAGCGGGCGAAGCACCTGTTTGTTCCAGAATTTAAAATTTTCTAAGCCTTCAGCACCCGTTCCGCGAATCATTTTTAAAAGCCAAGTTTCTAACAAATCATCTTTATGATGAGCCGTTACTAAAATAGCGTTTGGAAATTCAGTCTGAACTTGCGAAAAAAACTCGAACCGCGCTTCGCGAAATTCAGCTTCGGTAGTTAACTTTTGCTGTGATTGAGCCGTCTTAAACTTTAAAGAGTGAGTTTCACAGTATGATTTAACTATTTGAAGGGCTTGATCACGGAAAGTGTTAATTTCATTCTTATCACTTTCACCATGATGAAAATGGACGACGATCAACTGCGCCTGAGGCTTTAGAATACGCATTGCATGAACTAACGCCATCGAATCTAAACCACCCGAAATCGCCAAAATATACTCTGAACGATCGGTTAAAGATTCGCTTTTTAATTGTTTCCAAATTGAGTGTTCGAAATCATTCCACGACATGTTTTAGTTTAGGCGATTCGTCGTTATAACTTGAATATCAGTAAACTCGGTAAAACCTTGAAGCCCCATCTCGCGGCCAATTCCAGAAGATTTAACGCCACCAAATGGCAGCATCACATGCGAAGCAACGGCGTCGTTAATCGCAACCATTCCAGATTCAAATTGAGCAGCCACTTCATGCGCGTGAGTTAAATTTTCAGAATAAACCGATCCGCCAAGACCAAAATTTGTTCCGTTAACTAACTTTAAACCCTCATCCAATGTTGCATATTCAAACACTAATAATGTGGGAGAGAAAAATTCATTGGTTTTAATAAATTTTAAAAATTCATCATTCATTTTTTTAACTTTTAAAATTCTTAACGGCACAAAAGCTTGGCGTGAAGGCTCTTCGGCTAAAGATTTAATTAAACCCGCATCAGGGCTGCGTTCATAAACCACATCACAAAATGTTTTCGCGAAATTAAAGCGCGCTTCATCTTCTGGTTTAAAACGATAATGCGCCAGTGATCCAAGAGTGGTTTTACGATCAAACACATTGCCGTAAACATATTTATCAAATTGAACTACGAGCTGATCAATCAGGCTTTGTGAAACTTTATGATCAACAACTACACGCTTGGCCGCGATACAACTTTGACCGGTATTTTGTAATCTTGATTTAGCAATGGCTGCTGCTGTTTTTTCAATTTGTGCATCAGCTAACACTAAGTGCGCATCACTTCCGCCAAGTTCAAAAACACCGCGTTTCAAGTGCTTACCCGCATATTCAGATAGTAAATACCCGGCTTTAACTGAACCCGTAAGGCTTACGCCATGAACACGGCGATCGGCGATAACGGTTTCAGTTAATGTGTGGTCAAAAATTAAATGATCGAAAATATGTTTCACATCCACTTTAGAAAATATTTTTTTCATAAAGTTTCCGGTCGAAGGTGTTACTTCTGAATGTTTTAATAAAACCGTATTGCCTGCTAAAAGCGCTGGAAAAACCATACGCACAGCTTGCCAGAAAGGGTAATTCCACGGCATCACGCCTAAGATAATGCCTTTTGGTTTATGATAAACCTGATGGCTTGTTTTATCTGTATCGCTAAATGTTTTAATGGCTTTAACATCAAGCTCTGGGTAAGGAGCCGTGCACATGTATTCGATAGAATCGAGAGATTTATCAATTTCTGCTAACGCTTGAAAATAGGGTTTACCCATTTCATCAGTGATGGCTTTTGCGAGCTCTTCTTTACCAAGACGAAATAAGCCCACTGCTGGACGCAACATTTTTTGTCGCTCAGAAAAAGTGAGTTTGCTCCATTGTAGAAAACCTAACTGCAGGCCTTCAAGACTACGCGAAACATCCGCAGCTGTCGCAAACGGATATTCATCTAAAAAGGCTCCTGATACAGGATTGAATGTTTTATAGCTAGTCGCCATAGTCGAGCTTCGCATCCTCCGCATTCGCGGACTTAAGACTTCGTATCCTCTTTTTTTAGGATTTCAATTTCTGCAGAAACTTTAAATTTGTGATTTTCTGCAAATTTTGAAAATTCTTTTACAAAATCAATTTTTTGAATCAAAGAAATCATTTCATTCGTTGCTTTTAAGGTGATGTCGTCTTTAGCTTTTAAAGCCTGACCTACCACCGTGGTTAAAAGCTCTTTTGAAATATCCGAAGGGCCACCCGCTGTGATAATTTTTTTAATCGCATCGGTGATTCCATCAGTTATTTTGGGATCTTTTTTATCTTCGTTTGCCACTGATTACTTCCCGTAAACTTTTTTGATTCGGTTTTTAAAATTCTGGATCATAATCGGTAAATTTACACTGACCAGCGTGTTAGCCATGGGGCCCGGCACAAACATTCCGAATGTAGCTTCAACTGTGTAGTTGACCTTACATTTATCGGTTCCTTCTGGGGCAATTTGCCAACTGCCCTTCATTGATTTAAACACGTCACCTTCAACGAAAACGAAATCAACGTTTGTTGGGGCTTTTTCAGTCGATTTTAATTTGTATTTAAAAGTTTTAACTAAAGAAACGCTGTATTCCATTTCTTTTGTATGACCTTCGTTTTTAAGAATTTTAACTGATTTAACTTCAGGTAAAAATTCTGGGTATTTTTCAAAATCAGCAACGACTTTGAAAAACTCTTCTGGAGTGCAGTTAAAAACTTCCGATGTTTGTGCTGTAGCCATAATCCTTTATCTCCTATTTGTATTCGCTAACTTTTTTTAAATAACGCGTCTGCCGCTGCTTTTAACTTGGCCTTCTCGTCTTGAGCAGGGCCTTTGCCTGAGGGCTGAAAAAAATCGCAGAAATTAAATTTTTCTTTATCACGAACCACATCTGCCGATGGTTCACGACATTCGTTGTAAGCTTTCACATCATAGAAGTTACAATTCTTGCAGACATGCAGATCCTGTTTACAGTGAAAACACTCTTCACGGTACCCGACCTTATCTACCTGATTGCCTTTCTGGCAGCGAAAACAAATCAGTTCCAAAAAACTAAACCTCAGCTTTTACAGAAAAATCATGAAACGTTTCTACGTTTCTAATAGTTCCGGTTTGTGAACGCATGACCACTGAATGAGTTCTGGCTTTACGGCCCGGGTAAACTTTAACACCTTTTAAAAAAGGCCCGTCAGTAACGCCAGTTGCGCAAAACATGACTTTTCCCGACGCTAATTCGTCGATTGAGTATTTTTTATTTAAATCTTTTATGCCCATGCGAAGCGCACGTTCTTTTTCTTCTTCGTTTCTAAATTTAAGACGACCTTGAAAGTCTCCGCCTAAACAACGCATAGCTGCTGCAGAAATTACGCCTTCAGGAGCACCACCAATACCGAACAACACATCAACACCTGAATCAGGCCATGCTGCTGCGACTGCCGCCGACACATCGCCATCACCGATGAGGTGAATACGAGCGCCCGCTTTGCGAACTTCAGCAATTAAATCTTTGTGACGAGGGCGATCTAAAATAACCGCTGTGATTTCATTCACTGGTTTTTTTAAAGCTTCAGAAATACGGTTTAAATTTTCAGTCGCTGATTTATCGATATCGATACAGCCTTTAGCCATTGGACCTACGGCAATTTTATCCATGTAAGTATCTGGTGCATGTAAAAATCCACCTTTTTCAGCCATCGCCATCACAGAGATTGAACCAACGCCGCCTGTTGCACAAATTGTTGTTCCTTCTAAAGGATCAAGTGCGATATCGATTTGTGGCGCGTCCGCATCTTTTTTGTTTCCAACTTTTTCACCGATGTAAAGCATTGGAGCTTCATCGCGCTCACCTTCACCGATCACGACAGTGCCATCCATACGAACAGAATCAAACGCTTTTCTCATGGCATCAACGGCAGCTTGATCAGCTGCTTTTTCTTGTCCAGAGCCAATCCATTTTGCCGATGCTATTGCTGCTGCTTCGGTAATACGTACAAATTCTAAAGCCAGGTTTCTGTCCATGGGGTGTCCTTTTTTACTGCGTCGATATATTTTGCTGCCAGACGCTTTGGTTTTAATTTCTCATTTACACTACAATGGGTCGTTTCAACAATGGCACAAATGTTTGTGTCATTTAAAACTTTATACTGAAAACATAAAATGATTCCATCAATCTTTGCCTGCATTTCAATGCGAACATTGTCTGTATATTTGATAGGAGCTTTATGTTTCACGCGTGTTTCAACGACCGTTAAATCGAAAACATTTTGATGTTCAAAAACTTTATCACTTTCAGCATGAGCAACGAAAGCCTTACACCATGCAACGCGAGCTTCTTCGCAATAACGAAGATAATTTGTATGGTGAACAATCGCCATCAAATCCGTTTCATAAACGTGAACAGTGCGTGTAATTGTGAACATCGACATATCTTGACATAGGGGGATGGCCTAACTCAAGATCAAAGCGATATGAGTATATTCTCGAAACAAAAACTTCCTATGACTCTTACCGTTGGGCGAATTTTCGCGACGGTTCCGGTGGCTTTGCTCTTACTTTATGGCAAAGATTTTCCTGGATATTATTTTGATTGGATCGCCGTAGTTCTTTTTTACGCAGCTTCAATCACTGATTATTATGATGGTCATCTTGCCCGCAAATACAATGCAGTCTCTAATCTTGGCAAATTTTTAGATCCGGTGGCTGATAAGATTTTAGTTATGGCTATTCTAGTCATCTTACTTCATCAGCAAAAGATCGATCCTTGGATGGTTATTTTATTTATTTTTCGCGACACATTAGTGGGCGGAATCAGAGCTGCCGCATCAGCTGATGGCCTTGTGATTCCTGCACAAACTACGGGCAAATGGAAGGCGGCTTTACAAATGATATCCGTTCCTTTCATGATGGTGAACGAAATACATCCCTACTTTCCTAACTTAAAGATAGGTTATGGACTTCTGTGGTTCAGTGTTTTATTAAGCCTTATCAGCGGTTGGGATTACTTCAAACTCTATTTAGACGAGAAAAAGTCTTAAAAGGTTTATTTATGCTTCATTACATGCAAATGAGAAATTGGTTCATCGTATTTATGGCGTTAACACTCACGTACATGATTCACCAAAAAATGAACCAAACGCGCAATGGTTACCCTGTATCTGGGCTTCGTGCTCAGACTTTCGTGACTTCAATTTTTAAGTAGTTCGCGCAGAATTGCGCTCTTGTTTTGATCTGCCTTCGGCAGACCTTATTCTAAAGGGCCGACCTTTTGGTCGTCCTCTTCGTTTCAATCATTAGAATTTCTTAATAAACTAGGAAAAAGAATTTTAACCAAGAGAAGAAACCTTCTTCTCTTGGTACGTCGGCGCAATTTACGAAATTTTGTAGAAGTCTTGCATTACGATCGGTCATTCCTTTGCTTAGTTTCCATGGTTCGTAAGGAAAGAATGCAGCCACGACACAGTTGCCTGGTTGTACGGCTCCCCATTTGCGATCTTCGCTTGAAGCCATGTGAATTTCATTCGTTTTTAAATCTTTAATGGCTACTGAAAACGAAAACACCTGCGGATTTATCGGCATGTTGTTTGTAATTACAGCTTGAGCGCCAACGTGCTCGATTTTTTGCACTTCGCCGACGACTTTTTGTTTAAAAACAAAAGAAAAATTCCAGATAAAAATCCAAAATAAGAAGAAGAAAATTAAAAAACTAATAAACGCTGTTTTTGTTACTGAAAGTATTTTTGGCCACATTCGATTCTTGTATCACATAACGCAGGACGTTCACAAAAGAAAACCTTTAAGACGACTCACCCTAAAGATAGACTTAAGTCATTGTGTTTACATCTTTAGAGAAAAAAATCCTCACTGTCTTGGCCTTTGTTCAATTCAATCACATCGTTGATTTCATGATCATCATGCCGATGGGTACGCAATTGATGCGACTTTTTTCGATCGAAGCTCAACAATTTAGCTTATTAGTTTCAAGTTATACTTTTTTTGCAGGCGTTTCAGGATTTCTAGCGTCGTTTTATATGGATCGTTTTGATCGCAAAAAAAGCTTACTCGTTTTATTTACCGGTTTTACTTTAGCGACAATTTTTTGCGGCTTAGCTCGCGATTACCACACACTTTTAATTGCCCGTTCGATGACAGGCTTTTTTGGTGGTGTGATGAATTCAATTATTTTATCTATCACTAGTGATTTGATTGATTATAAACGCCGTGGAATGGCGATGGGATTTTTAGCCACAGCGTTTTCAGCAGCGTCGATCTTAGGTGTTCCGTTTTCGATTTTTCTTTCACAATCTTTAAGTTGGTATGCTCCATTTATTTTCTTAGCTATTTTGTGTTTGGTTATTTTAGTGGGCATTTACCATTATGTTCCAAGCATCAGCAGCCATTTAAAAGTTGAACCTGAAATGAAACATGTTCCGAAAGTTCCGTTTTGGCAGCCAGCGATTTCTGTTTTACAATCACCAGTTCAAAGAATGTCATTGATCTTTATGTTTTTCGTGATGTTTTCGCACTTTAGTATTATTCCTTTTATCGCCACATCACAGGTTGTGAATGCCGGCTTAAGCGAAAGTCAGCTGACTTTAATTTATCTTATCGGTGGTATCTGTTCATTCTTCAGTGCTCCGATGGTGGGAAGATTTTCTGATCGTTATGGCAAAGCTAAAATCTACATGTACTCGATTTTATTTTCGATCGTTCCGATTTTCTTAGTTACACACCAAGGTAAAGATAGCCTTTGGGTGGTTTTACTTGTGGCGGGATTATTTTTTATCTCTGCCGGATCGCGCATGATTCCAGCACAGGCTTTAGTTTCTGGCGCAGTGTCATCGCAGCAGCGCGGAGCTTTTATGAGTTTACTCAGTTGTTTGCAATCGATGGCAATGGCCGCCGGCGCTTACATAGCAGGGCTTATGGTTACAATTGACCCTGTAGACGGTCGGCTTTTGAATTACCCAGCGGTGGGTTACATGGCGATCGGCACAGGATTATTTACGTTAGTGATTTTACAAAAATTGAAATATTTAGACCAGCCTACTGCGACTGATGAAGAAGCAATGATAGAGGCCGAAGTTCAAGGTCAAATTTAAGGACATTATTAATTATGAGTTTAGCAACAGTTATGAATTTTATCGTTGGCCTTTTATTAGGCGGCGCAGTTATTTACGCGATCAAAAAAGCCGTTGAACGTTTAGTTTTAAAAGAAGCTAAAGAAGAAGCTGCAGATATTTTAAAAGAAGCCCAAGAGCAATTTCAACTTGAAGAAGATGAACGTAATGAAGTCATTCAAGAAATTGAATTAACAGCCTGGGGTAAAGTTGAAGAAGCGCACCTTTTAATGGAAGGCCGCTGCACTGATTTAGAACAGCAAATCGCTGAGCGTAAAAAATCTCACGAAGAAACAGACAAAACTAATCGTGGTGGTTTATTTAAAATGGAAACTGATTTACGTGAATTATCAATGCGTTTAACAGACCAGCAAAAATCATTTCAAGTATTCGTTGATCAGCTTATTCAAATTAAGCAAGGTTACCAAAATCAATTGCACACTAAAACTCAGCTTAAAGAAGAAGAAGTCATTCAAGATATCACGTCTCAGCTAATCACTGAAGCCAACCAAGACTTTGAAAATTATATTAACTTCGCTGAAGAAGAACATAAAGAATTTGCTGAAGCTAAAGCTAAACGCATCTTAGGTTTATGTATTGATCGTTTCACAAAAGAAATGAGCACTGAAAGAAATATTTCTTCGACTTATTTTCCAGACGAAAAAGTGCGCAGCCATTTTTGCCACGCTTTAAAAGATAACGTGGCTGCTGTTGAAGAAGTTACAGGTTGTGATATCTACATTGATGAACAACCAGATCCAGAAAGAATGTTAAACATTCAAGTCATTGGTTATGATCCAGTTCGTCGTGAATTAACACGTAGATTATTTGAAAAACTATTCAAAGATATCGAAAAACAAAACAAACCCTTACCTGCAGAACACATTCGCAAAACAGGCGAGAATTTAAAAGCTGAATTATTACGTCAGATAAAAAAAGATGGCGATCTTCAAGCTAAAGAATTAGCGATGCAAAACATCCATCCTGAAATTCGCCAAGTGATGGGTTCTTTACGTTACCGTTATTCATACACACAAAATCAATATTTTCACTGTGCTGAAGTGGGTTGGTTTGCGTCGTTGTTAGCTGCAGAGATTCGCGCTGATATTAAAAAATCAAAACGTGCAGGCTTACTTCATGATTTAGGTAAAGCCTTAGATCATCAATTTGATGGTTCACATGCGGTGATTGGGGCTGATTTTATTGAAGCTCGTGGTGAAGATCCTGAAGTGGTTCATGCCGTTCGCGCCCATCACTATGATGTGCAACCCGAAGCGGATATGGACTTTTTAGTCATCGCAGCCGATGCGATTTCAGGTGGTCGTCCAGGCGCACGTCGTTCAACAATGGAAACTTACACGCAAAAAGTGACAGGTCTTCAAGAGATCTCAAAACGCTTTCAAGGCGTTACAGATGTGTTTGTTTTAAATGGTGGCCGTGAATGTAGAGTTTTAGTTAACTCGCGTCAGGTTGATGATTTAGGCGCATTACAAATCGCTGAAAAGATCGCAAAGACCATCGAAGAAGAAATGCAGTACCCAGGCCAAATCAAAGTAGTTGTTGTTCGTGAAACGATCGTGTCTGAATCACGCCAAGGTCACCAAAATGATCGCGGTGGCGGACGTGACAATCACAATCATAACCGTAGATAATCTTTACTCGGGGTATACCGCCCCGAAAGCCTTAAGAATACATTTTGCATGACAAGTCTTTCAAATTTAACTAATTGAAAGACCAACCATGAAAAATATCGTTTTTGTTTTAATCTTAACTACATTCACTTCACTCGTTCACGCAGGCCAAATCAACTTGTGCCGTCGCTGGTATTCGTACGATATTTTTCAAACTTACTTACGTCTGAATGTAGACCCAAAAGCGTCTTTAATTATCATGGATCGTCATATTCCCTATGGCATTCGTCCGATGGGATACAAGATCAATAAAGCTGTTTGCGATGAGACAAAAACATCTGTGAAAATTTATTCAACGACTGAGCTAGGTGAAAACTTCTTGTTTAGTTTTCACGCCGAAAACGATTCGCCTTCTCAATCCGGATATGTCACTTATTTCGATCAAACCGGAGACCCCACTTACACTCAAGAATGGGAATGTTTCTTAGATCAAGTTAAAGAACTTTGCGCTGAATACTAGATAATTTCTTGTCCTTTTAAATACACTTTACCTGTGCCGCCTGATTTAACTTTACCTAACACGTAAGATTGCTCGCCGTATTCATGCAAGCCATGCATCACCTGCTCAGGCTTATCAGTGGCGATCACAAAGCCTACACCCATGTTAAATGTTTTATGCAGTTCTAATTCTGATAAACCACTCATCTGACAAACTGTTTGCATAAAAGCGGGTAAGCTTGTTGTTTCAGTACAGTAGTAATCAAATTTTTCATTCATGCGCGGAATATTTAAAAATCCAGAACCTGTGATATTCGCTAGCCCTTTAATATTGTCTTTAAACTTTGTTAATAAATTTAAAATAGGATTCACGTAAATTCTTGTTGGTGTTAGACAATCTTTTTTAAGTTGCTCTAACTCTGTTGGCTGTAATTTTTGAGCTGCCACATCAGTTATAATTTTACGTACTAATGAATAGCCGTTTGAATGAAAACCAGAGCTTTTAATCGCAACTAACGTATCGCCATCTTTTAGCTTTGTTCCGTCGACTAAATTATGTGTGAACACTTCGCCTACTGAAAACCCGGCTAAATCGTAATCTTTAGGTTGATACATTCCTGGCATTTCTGCTGTTTCACCACCGATTAAAACCATTTTTGATTGTAAGCAGCCTTCAACGATGCCTTCAATGATTTTTTCTGAGGTGTTTAATTCTAGTTTTGAACTGGCAAAATAATCTAAGAAAAATAATGGTCTTGCACCAGAGCAAATTAAATCGTTTACACACATTGCCACCAAATCAATACCGATTGTGTCGTGTTTATCTAATTCAATCGCTAATTTTAACTTAGTCCCTACCCCATCGGTGCTTGAAGCTAAGAATCTTTCTTGATCCATTTTGTAAAGAGCACAAAAGCCCCCTACCCCACTTTGCACATTTTGATTGTAAGTTGACTTCACCATTTGTGAAATTTTATTCACAAACACATCAGCCTTATCGATATCTACACCACTGTCTTTATATGAAATAGCCATTATAGAACTCCTAGTGCCTAAAGTGACGTACGCCCGTCATTAACATTGAAATACCGTATTTATCACAGGCTGCAATCACTTCATTATCACGAATGCTTCCGCCCGGTTGAACGATAGCTTTAATACCTACTTCATTACATACGTCGACAGAATCTGCGAATGGAAAAAATGCATCTGAAATCATTAAGACTTCATTCATTGCAATGTTTTTCATTTTTGCGCGATGAACAGCTAATAGACGTAATGAATCTAATCGGTTTGGTTGGCCCATGCCTGTGCCCACTAACGAAAAGCCATTTGTGGTTTTTGCGACAAGTGCTATGCCGTTACTTTTTAAATGTTTACAAGCGATCACACCGAAATCAACTAAGGATTGGTGATGTTGCGATAATGGAATTTTAGTGACCGTTTTTGCTTCTTCAGATTTTAAAGATCTTTCATCTTCATCTTGAATTAACATACCGCCAGAAATACTGCGCATCATCGTTTCTTTTTGATTATATTCACGAAGTGGCGTTTTCAATAAACGCACGTTTTTCTTTTTTGCGAATAACTCTAAAGCTTCTTGAGTAAAGTCTGGAGCAATTAAAACTTCGATAAAATTCTGAGTTAGAAATTCAGCGTGTTTTGCTTCTACTGTGTATGAACAAGCAATGATTCCGCCGAACGCTGAAATATTGTCGCCATTCCAGGCTTCTAATAACGAATCATGGCTATCGTTTGTTGCAGCTAGGCCGCATGGGTTTGCATGTTTGATAACAGCTGTAACGAATTTATCTTTATTTGTATGAGCGATATCACTCATCACGCGCCAAGCGCTGTCGGCATCCATCCAGTTATTGTATGATAATTCTTTGCCTTGGATAAATTGGGCTTTTGCTAAGGTGATTTGTGAATCTGTGTTGTTCGTTAATCTTAATGATGCTGTTTGGTGTGGGTTTTCACCGTAGCGTAAAGTTTGATTCATCTCTGGTAAGTAATTCTTAGTTAATTCTTGCGCAATAGCTTGATCGTATTCGGCGATGCGTACAAAAGTCTTAACGGCTTGAGCACGTCTGAATTCAAAACTTGTATTCGCTTTATTTTCCATAAAGTGAGTCATGAAATTCATATACTCATGTGTTCCTGATAATACAGTTACTGATTCGTAGTTTTTAGCCGCTGCTCTAAGCATTAACGGGCCACCGATATCAATATTTTCAATTAATACATCTTCAGTAGAGTTTTGATTCATGTATTTTTCAAATGGATATAAATTACAGATCACTAAATCGATCGGGTTGATATTTAAAGCTTTTGATTCTTTTTGATCTTGATCAACATATCTGCGAAATAATAATCCCGATGAGACTTGAAAGCTGATCGATTTCATTCTGCCACCGAACGCTTCTGGATTTCCTGTTAACGATTCAACGCTTGTAACTGGCAGGCCTAATTCTTCTAAGTATTTTTTTGTTCCGCCAGTTGAGATTAATTCAACTTTGTATTCGAATAAAAACTTTGCGATCTTATCGATTCCGGTTTTATCTGAAACACTAATTAAAGCTCTTTTAATTCCTAGATTTTCTTGTTTCATATTATAACATCTCCTCGCAGTGTTTAATTGCGTTGATAAAAAAGTGTTGTCCGAACGCCTGCCCAGTCTTCTTAGCAGTGCCGTCTGGAAGTAACCAATTGCTTGTAGCCGCTTCAGGATGCGGCATTAAACCTAAAATACATCCTGTCGGATCAGTAACTCCGGCGATCTGTTGATACGAGCCATTAACATCTTCAGTGTATGAAAGTGCGATTTGACCATTGTTAACTAGCGACTGAAAAGTATTATGTTGCGTGGCTTGATCACCAGCGAAAGTGATTTTTCCTTCACCGTGTCTGATCGGTAAGGCGATTTCTTTACCTTGTAATGATTTAGTCCAAATGCAATTTGATTTTGGCACTGTTAAGTTTACCCATTTATTAATGAAATGACCTTGGCGATTATGCGATAAAGTCATCTGTCTTTCAGTGAATGGTTTTGGCAGCAACCCTAAACGCACTAAAACTTGAAAACCGTTACAGATGCCGATAATTAATTTTTTCTTATTGATAAATTCTGTGAGCGCCACACCTAATGAGTATTTTAATTTTAAAGCTAAAATTTGGCCTGAACCAATTTCATCACCGAATGAAAATCCACCAGGTAAAGCTAAGATTTGAAATTGATTTAATAAACCTGGTTGATCGATTAAATCTTGAACGTGCATGATTTTAGTTTCACAACCGTGTTCTGAAAATGCTAGCGCAGTTTCGTTTTCACAGTTAATACCATCACCTGTTAAGATTAAGGCTTGAACTTTTTTACTCATTATATCGCTCCTGCTGATTTAATACGGTAAGCGGCTAATGTTTCAGTATTACTTACGCTGAATTGATTTTTAATAGTTAATTGAGCCTTATCAGTAACTTTACCTAAAAAAGTGCAATCAGTTGCAAATAAACTTGTGAATTCTTTTTGCTGATTAGGATTGATTGTTACAACAATACGGCCAGCGCTTTCTTTGAAAAGATCTAAGTTTGTTTCAATCTCAAGACCTAAAGTCGTCGACATAATTTTTTCTGTTAAGCTAACCGCTAAGCCGCCTTCTGAAACATCGTGCGCGCTGTTGACGAATCCTTTTGAAATCGCTTGATGTAATTGTTTATACAGACCTAATTGTTTTTTGAAATCTGTTAATTGATCAGGTCCGATCATATACACTAAATCACCAGCCGTTTTTGCTTCGCTAGTTGTAATATGATTTAAACTTCTAACTCTGCCCATTGCAGTAACTAGTAAAGTCGGTTGAACCGAAATCTTTACGTCGTCTGCCATGAAATCATTTTTCATTGAGTCTTTACCACTCACGAATGGCATACCGTAATCAACACTCAGATCATAGATCGCTTTTGAAGCACGAACCAATTGCGCAAGCTTATGTGCACCGTCGGGATTTTTCGTTGAAGTGATTGGGTCTGGCCAACAGTAATTATCAATTAAAACCATTTCAGCAGGATCAGCTCCAACGCATACGCTATTTCTAACCGCTTCATCTAAAGCCCAAACAGCCATCTCGTAAGCATCGTGCTGTGAAATTTGTGGAGCAATGCCGCACGATACAGAAATTGCATTATCGCGCTCACCACCGTGAGGGTATAACCAAATTACGCCGGCATCTGTTGGTGCATGACGACCGATTTTTTCGCTGCCAGTAAATGGTTTAACTAATGTTGCGGCTTTTACTTCGTGATCATATCTACGAACTAAATGTTCATGTGATCTAACATTTGGCGAAGCCATTAATTCTAATAATTGAGCTTTAGCATCTTTTGAAGCCGAGGCATCTTTAACTTTACCATTTAACCAGTGAGATTTTTTAGATTGCTCAACACTTGTTTGATCAATGTGAGCTTTTAATTGCATCGGGCGAAGTGACTCATGCAAAAAATGTAAATTCAGATCGGCCACGACTTTACCATTGTAGCGAACTAGCAACTGACCTTGGTTTGTAAATTCACCGATCACTGATGATAAAACACTTCGTTTTTCTGAGAGCTGTAAAAACTGATGAATTTTTTCTTTTGGTACTGAGAATGTCATACGTTCTTGCGATTCGCTGACCATTAATTCAAAAGGTGAAAGACCTGGATATTTAGTTGGAGCGCGCTCTAAATCAACAATGGCTCCGTTTGTTAAACCCGCCATTTCGCCAACTGATGAACTTAATCCACCAGCACCGTTATCAGTGACACTTGAAAATAAATTTAATTTACGCGCTTCGATTAAAAAATCACCTAGACGTTTTTGCGTGATAGGATCACCGATTTGAACTACTGATGCTGGAGCATTTTCGTTTAATTCCATCGAGCTAAAAGTTGCGCCGTGAATACCGTCTTTACCGATTTTTCCACCAGACATAACGATGTAATCACCCGGTTGTTGTCTTTTTTCAGCCGTCGAAGAATTATGTTCTGTTTGTGGCAAAACACCGATTGTGCCGCAAAATACTAATGGCTTTCCGACGTAGTCTTTATCAAATACAAAAGCACCGTTAACTGTTGGAACTCCTGATTTATTACCGCCATCTTGAACGCCTAAATGAACGCCTTCAGCAATACGATCTGGATTTTTTAATTTTGGGTGTAATTTAATATTATTTTCTTTAAAGAATGAATCTTCAGCTAAGCAAAATACATTTGTATTTGCGATAGGCTTTGCGCCTTGACCGCAACCTAAGATATCACGGTTAACGCCTAAGATACCCGTTAAGGCTCCGCCGTAAGGATCTAAAGCCGAAGGTGAATTATGTGTTTCTACTTTAATACAGACATCGACATTTTTATCAAAACGCACGATACCTGCGTTATCGTGAAAAATTGAAATCAACCATTGAAGATTGCGATCAGCTTTGATTTTCTCAGTAGCTCCGCGAATGTAAGTTTTAAATAAACTTTTAACTTCGAAATTACCAAGTTTTTTCATATGACTTGGTAATTCGCCTTCACTGTATTCAATGTGACTTGCAAAGATTTTATGTTTACAGTGTTCTGACCAGCTTTGCGCGATGATTTCCATCTCAACATCTGTTGGACTACGATCTAGAGTTTTAAAATATTCACGCACGAAATGAATTTCATCTAAACTTAAGGCCCAGCAATTATCTGTGTTTAATTTTAAAAGCGAAGAATTATCGATGTTTAAATCAATTGTTGTCGACTCATCAGGCGTTGATACGACTTCGATAATCTTAGGTGCTTGCATACGTAAATTTGTAGCTAAAGCCTCGCGACGCTGAATCGTTACTTTTTGTAAAAGTTGATTCGCGATTTTTTCATAACTTACTTTTTCAAAAGCTTGATCTGTTAAACTGTCAGCACTTTGCATAAAGTAACATTCACCAGAAGCTACGTTTAATTCATATTTTTTAAGATCTGGAATTAATTTAAAGGCTTCTAAAACGGCATGCGCTGAATTATCTGTTACACCGGGTTTAAAGCTGATGTCGCATAAGACAGGCTCTGTGAATCCACGTTTTGCTAAGTAAGAAACTAGATCCATATTTTTTGACTCTGACGAAAATAAAACTTCAGTCACTGAATCAGTTAAAATCGTTTTTGCAAAATCATCAATGCCAGCAATCGGTTCATTTGACTCTAATAAAAAGTAATTCACCTTGAATAACTTATCAAATTTTATGTTACAGTATTTAAAAAACCACTCTGTCATTTTCATTTCAGAAAGACTCATCTCGGTTGATTGATGTTGATTCGGGTAAATCTCAAAGCGGTAAGTCGTTTTCACAATGAATACTCCTTAAATAGTTTATCTAAAATGATTGGGTAAATTCTGTTCTCAGTATCTAGGCCACGCTCTTTGAAAGATTCAAAACTTTCGTTTTCAATAGACTTTAAACGCTCTTGAAAAATGATCTTTCCGGTATCCATGCCTTCATCGACAAAGTGAATGGTGCAGCCATATTCGCTGGCTTGGGCTTTATAAGCTTGTTCGTAGGCCCCTTTTCCCGGATGCAAGGGCAATAACGAAGGATGAATGTTGACCACTTTAAAGTGTTTAATTTTAGGATCATAAAAATTTTGTAAAAACTCAGCTGAAAGTAACTTCATAAAACCGGCAAGTACAATCCAGTCAGGCTGATGTTTTCTAATTTCAATCAATAGCCTTTGTTCGAACGAAATTTTTGTTTCAGTTTCACTTTTTTCAACAACATGAGCTTCTATCCTGAAATTTTTTGCGCGCTGTAAAACTAAAGCTTCGGGCCTATCAGAGATCACAGCTGCGACTTCAAAAGATTTGTGTTGATGCGCGTAGCGAATAATCGCTTCGGCATTTGATCCACTCCCCGATGCTAAAACAACAATTTTAATCATGGCTTCCTCCGATATCAGTTCTAAATTGCGCGTCTGCGAATTTAATTTGAGCGATATCAGCATAAGCAGCACTTCTCGCCTGCCCGTAACTTTCGCTCACCGCAGTTACGCCAAGCACTCGCCCACCCGCTGTTTTTAAAACACCGCTCTCTTTTGCAACACCTGCAAAAAACAACTGCCCATTCATTTCACGCGGTAAAGTTATTTCATCACCCGATCGAACTGGAATTCCTTCAGTGCCTGGATACCCACTAGCCGCCATCACAACATGAATCGCTTTTTTAGACTTCATCGCAACAGAAGTATTATGTAACGCATCTTCGGAACACGCTAAAAACAACGGAAGTATATCTTCATCGATTAACGGCATTAACGCCTGAGTTTCGGGATCACCAAAACGCACGTTAAATTCAAGAGTTTTATAACCAGAAAAAGTTTTCATTAAGCCCGCAAACAATACTCCCGCAAAAGGAGTGCCACGGTTTTTCATTTCTTGAATGACTGGCTTCATCACTTGATTCATCACTAAATCAGCATCGCCAATTTCAAAATAAGGTGACGGAGCGATGACTCCCATGCCACCTGTGTTAGGACCTAGATCATTATCGCGTAATCTTTTGTGATCACTGGCTGAACCTAAGAAAGTGACATTGTTTCCGTCACTTAGCGCGAAAACTGAAACTTCTGGTCCAACTAAAAATTCTTCGATTAATAAATCATTTACTTTAAAACCCAAAATATCATCGACCATAAAACTTTTTACGGCTGAAAATGCTTCAGCTTTATTAGCGCAAACAACAACACCTTTACCCGCGGCCAAGCCATCGGCTTTTACTACCATCTGCGTCCAACTCGTTCGTTCAATAAAATCAACGGCTGCGTTGAAAGTTTTAAAAGTTTGATATTCAGCTGTTGGAACTTTTGCGGCTTGCATAATTTCTTTGGCAAAAGTCTTTGAAGACTCTAATTGGCTAGCAGCCTTTGATGGGCCAAAAACTTTTAAACCCTTTTTAGAAAAAACATCTTTTAGGCCTTTTTCTAAAACATTCTCGGGACCTACAACGGTTAGATCAATTTTTTCTTTAAGTGCAAATGCAGCTAATGCTTCAACATCAGTAGCTTTGATATCAACTGCTGTCAGATTTGGAAGTTTATCAAACATTCCTGCATTACCCGGCGCGATGAAAATTTGCGAAGCCATCGCAGACTGCGAAATTTTCCAAGCCAAAGCATGTTCGCGTCCACCACTGCCAACGATTAAAACTCTCATAGATATTTACCTTCGTAATTTTTAACGTTTAATTCTGGGTTAAACGGAAGTGGTAAATTCATCTGCGCGTAAACTGAATTGCAATACGCTTGATATAGATCCTGAGCTTTTTGTTTATTTAGGTTTGAGAGATTTGGAGGAATTTGCTGGTACTTATTCTTACAAATTTCTTTAAAATCACCATTGGTCGCATGAGCTTCTTCTTTCGAAGCATTTAAAGCGTTATACCATTGCGTGTCTTTATAGACTTCGCGAAGAAATTCTTTGGATAAACTTTTACCTTCTGAGATCAAACGTAATTCATCGATACCGATTGAATCGACCAACATAAAATCACGGTCTTGCGTCACGCCTTGAACGAAAGCGAATTCAACTTTTCCATCCCAAAGCTCTAAACCCATCTTTTGATGAAAATCTTTTAAACTTAGGGCAATCTCTGTGGTTTTTGCGATTAATTTTTGAAATTCAGTTTCACTCATTCCAGATAAAGATTTTGCTTCAGAATAAGTAACGTAACGATCACCGGCTTCTAGTTTAGTTGAAAAATCGATAAGCGGTTTTTCTAACATCATTCCTTCTTCAGGAACTGAAGTTAAACCGAACTGTTTGGCTAAATCAGGATTTGATTTAAATCTTTTTGAAAGTGAATTGCCTTGAGCCAGACCTAAACGAAAAATGACTTCTAACGGAACCAAAGCATTTGTTAAACGATCTTGATAAGGCTGGTAATTATACGTAGCACCCATTTTTTCAGGACGAACTACTTTTACGTTTTTAACTTCGCAAGTGTTCGTTACACCCGACCCCACTAAACCTAACATATGATGTTTTAAACCAATTTGTTTTTCTAAGTATTGAAAAAACGCATAACCCATTAAATTAAGAGCTGCACCCTTACCTGTGATTTGATCTGGCATCTCGCCCCAATCAAAAACTGAATAACGATCAGAGTATTCAAAAACTAATGAAGGATCATTTGCTAAACCACGAACATTTTTTACCGAACCTTGGTAAAGAACTGGAGGAAGTGTGTTCACTTAGACCTCCCTGTGCGCCTGGCGCATTTCGCTAAAAGCTTTGTTTGAAGTTTCAACAGGGTATTTACCATTGATACAAGCCATACATAATTTCTCTGAGCCGATACTTTTTTTAAGACCCTCAACAGTTAAATAAAATAAATGATCGGCTCCTAACATTTTAGCTACTTCGGGTTCAGTTTTTCCATGCGCAACCAACTCATTCGGATCTGGAAAATCAACGCCGTAAAAACAAGGGTGACGAATTGGTGGACACGTTGAAGCTAAATAAACTTCATTGGCACCAGCTTCGCGAACCATATCGATGATTTTTTTAGATGTCGTTCCGCGAACTACAGAATCGTCGACTAACATCACATTTTTGCCTTTAATTTCAGAGGCAATCGCGGTTAATTTTAATTGCACCGCACGTTTGCGTGATTCTTGCGTATTTAAAATAAAGCTGCGTTGAATGTATCTGTTTTTAATTAAAACTTCGCGGTACGGAATACCTAATGTTTCACTCATGCTGATAGCAGCTACACGTGAGGTTTCAGGAATTGGCACAATAATATCAGGCTTAATCACACCTGAATCAATTTTACCGCGAATTTCTTCGGCGAGATATTTACCAAAATTTAAGCGAGCCCCATAAATGCTGACATTTTCTAATTTTGATTCTGGATTAGAGAAATAAACATATTCAAACATGCATGTTTTTGCTGGAATATTTCTTTGTGTTGAGTAATTCGATGAAGAATAAACTTCGCCCGTATGATCGATAAAAATAATTTCGCCAGGACTTAAATCGCGAATCGGCTCGTAGCCTAAAAAGTTCATCGCGTTTGTTTCAGAGCTTGCGCAATAACTATGGCCGAAATGATTTGGATTTTCTTTTTTCTCGTCTTCAGTTAAGGCTCTACGACCTAAAATAAGTGGGCGTATGCCGTGCGGATCGCGAAAGGCAAAAAAGCCTTTTTCAGCGATGACGCCCAAAACTGAAAATCCCCCTTTGGCTTGATCAAAGAGGGATTTAACTGCGGCTTGAAATTCATCGAATGAGAAATTTAAGTTATTTTTTTCTAAGAGATTGTTCGAGAGAATATTTAATAAAGCTTCTAAGTCATTTTGCGTAAAAAGAATTCTATTCTTGGTTTCTTTTAACGTTTTCTTCAGTTCGTAATAATTAACTATATTACCGTTATGAACCATTCCAATACCGAAAGGATAATTCACCATCATGGGTTGCAAATCTCTTTTGGCGTCGATCACGGTCTTGGGCCCGACGGTGGCGTACCTTGTATGACCGATACTGATATCACCGCTAATGCCATATGTTTTCGTATCATCGAAAACTTTAGAAACTAAACCGACATCTTTATAGAGCGAGAAATTTTTTGTTTGGGAATTAAAAGATAGGATGCCGGCTGCGTCTTGTCCACGGTGTTGCAAGAGTTGCAAACCTTGTTGGACCTCTTGAGATGAATACGGAGTTCCAAAAACTCCAATTACACCGCACATGGGTACTCCTATATAAAAACATCGCATGTATTACTAGTCTACTGAACGCATGGATGGTTAAGTGTTGTGATCACACTATAGGATTAGATTTTTTTGTTTTCAAGAAATTTGTCAGTTAAAATCTCTTTTAACTTTTCTGGATAAAATGGCGTCGACTTCAAACTTAAGAATTTAGCATCAACCCATTCTGCGTCATTTTGAACTTCATCGCCTTCGATCACGCGAATACTTTTTTTACTGTAACAAGTTTGATCTACAAACTCGCAGGCATAAATTTGCACGAACTCATGTTTTTCTTTTTCGTTAATTATATAGATGCTTTCAAAACATCCCACATGTTTTGCGTTATGAACTTCAATTTGAGTTTCTTCATAAAATTCACGAACAGCTGCTTTTTCAGACAATTCTCCAAACTCAACTCGTCCGCCAATCAGTCTATATATATGTGTATTACTTTTTATATCTCTAACTCGATATACGAGCACCTTATCGTCATGCTTAATCAAAACCTGTGCTTTAACTCTAATTTTTGGTGAACCCATACATAGATAATCTCATTGAATATTTAGGCCGTCACCCGTATATTCGAAGCCACAGGGTTAAAGGATCTCGTATGAATGCAAATACGGTCTTAGGAATTTTAGGAAGCGGACAGTTGTCTCGTATGACAGCTCTGGCCGCTCACGACCTTGGAATCAAAACACATATCCTTTGTAACGAACCACAAGACAACATCAGCCCTGCTTCACAAGTTGCGAACTTCACTACAAAATCAGACTTTAACAATTTACATAAAATTCTGGATTTCATCGATCAGTGTGATTACATCACCTTAGAAAATGAATTTATTGATCAAGAAATTCTTCAAGCCATTGAAATGGCTAAACCTGGAAAGCTTTATCCGTCGGCTGAAACTTTTAAATATATCGCAGATAAAATCACCGAGAAAAATACTTTCGCAAATGCCGGAATTAAAGTCTGCCCGTATCAAGAAGTAAAAACAAAAGAAGATGTTTTATCTTTTATCAAAGCGCACGGCTTACCCGTAGTCATGAAGTCAGCCAAAGGTGGCTACGATGGTTACGGCAATGTAACTATTAAAACAGAAGATATGATTGACGAGGCCTTAGTAAAATTAAAAGGGCTGAAATTAGTTGAAGCGTTTGTACCGTATAAAAAAGAAATCGCCATCATGGCTGCTCGCAATGAAAGTGGAACAGTTTACTACCCGATCGCTGAAACTATTCAAGAAAATCATATTTGTCATTATGTAGCGATTCCTGCAGATATGACCGCGCAGGTAGAAGCTAAAATTAAAGAGTACACAGAAAAAGCTTTAACTGCGATTCAAGCGCGTGGTTTATATGCCTTCGAATTTTTTCTAACAAACAATGATGAAGTCTACCTCAACGAATCAGCTCCGCGCCCACATAATTCAGGCCACTACAGTATGAATGCTTGTATCACTTCACAATTTCACAATCATGTGCGCAGCGTGATGGGTTTACCGTTAGGCGAAACAACTTTAACCACAAAATACGCCGTGATGCTTAATTTACTGGGCACTAAAAATCAAATCACCCAATTAGAACCAATCGAAGAATTTTTAAAAGTTAAAAATGGCCATTTACATCTTTATGGTAAAACAAATTCTAAACCTGGTCGCAAGATGGGCCATTTTACAATTTGTGGAAACAACAAAGATGAAATCTTCTCACAGGCTAAAAAATTAAAGGAAATTTATTCTTTATGACAGCAAAAAAAACAAAAGCTCAAGTCGCAGTCATCATGGGAAGCCAATCTGATTGGGAAACCATGAAAGCGGCTTGCGAAATTTTAACAGATTTTAAAATCCCCTTTGAGAAAAAAGTCTTATCAGCCCACAGAACTCCAGATGATATGCGTGATTTCGCAATGAACGCGCGTGATAACGGAATCAAAGTTATTATTGCAGGTGCAGGCGGTGCTGCGCACTTACCTGGAATGACGGCCAGTTACACGACACTTCCGGTGATCGGTGTTCCGGTCAAATCAAAATCTTTAGATGGCATGGATAGCCTACTTTCAATCGTGCAAATGCCAAAGGGTGTGCCTGTGGCCACGGTTTCAATTGGCAATTCCGCAAACGCTGGGTTATTAGCTTTGCAAATGTTAGGTATCGAAAATCAAGCGATTGCAAAGAAACTAGAAAAATTTCGTACTGATCAATCAACAACTGTAAAGAAGATGAAAATATAAATGATTAATTTTTTAATGAACTTATTGTGGCTATTCTTAGGCGGCTGGACAACGGCTCTTTCGTGGTTTGCATCAAGCCTATTTATGGTGATCTCAATTGTTGGAATCCCCTGGGCCAGAGCCGCATTTAATATCGCTCTATTAAATCTATGGCCTTTTGGTTCAAGCGTTCGCACCCGCACAAGTAATGATATTGGAACAGGCTCGCTTGGCTTTATCGGCAATATTATTTGGTTTGTTTTCTGCGGCTGGTGGCTTGCGGCCCTTCATATTTTTTGGGGTTTATTATTTTGCATCACCATCATAGGGCTTCCTTGGGGATTACAGCATTTTAAATTAGCGAAAATTTCGCTAGCGCCCATCGGCAAAAAGATCATCTTCACTTAAGGATTATTTATGATGAAAAAACACTATTACTTTTATGGAAGCTTAATTGGTTTAATTATCGCTGCCATTACGGCTTATTCAATTATGGGTCATACTTTTACCAATATGATTTCTTCATTCTCGAATTTCAAAGGTGGCTTTATTCCAATTACCGCTGGAGCCTGGACAGCTTTAATTATCGCTCGCTGGTGCGATAAAACAGTTCAATCTAAAAATGTGATCTATAAAGGAATAATTATTCCGGTATTTATCTTTTCGGTGGGTGTGATTACGGGATCGCTTTTAAACTTAATGAACTCAGTTCCGCACCAGTCATTTCAAGCTAATTTTATCGATTTTTTCTTTAAGCCTGTGTACTGGCTTGGCCTAATTGGCTTACCATCAGCAATTATAGTGGGATTGACTCACTACCTAGTAAACGCCAACAAAAACTAACTTGAGGTTCAATAATGAAAAACTTATTAGCAGTAATATCCTTATTCATTTCAATCAACGCACATGCCTTCACACAAAAAACTGAATTAGATTTTACAAATCTTTACGGCAACACAAATGCTGGTGTTTATGAAATGAATGTTTCATTCAAACCAAAAACAACAAAGTCTTTCAGTGGTTTAACTTATTCTTCGCAACGTATTGAAAACCAAGTTTACTGCGTATCAACAGTTAGTTTTGAAATTGGCCAAATGTTATTAACTTTAACAGATGTAAAAACTGGCTGGTCATTCACAACAGCTAAACCCGTATTTGCTAGCACTTCAATTCAATCAGAGAATGAAACTTGCATTAATGACGCCACTAAATTCGTCGGCAACCAAAATTTATATGCGTCTTTAAATATGAATGAGCCGATTCAATTGCCAGCGAAAGCTCCGTTCGATTATGAAAAAGTAGGCGCTTATATTAATCCGTATGTTGGGTATTTATATTTAAAAACTGAAATCAAAACCGGTGATTTCGAATTCACAATTGATCCAAGCCAAATGCTAACAGAAAAAAGCATTACCGATCAGAACAAAAACAACGCAGCCGTTACATATTACGTATTTACAACTAGAGCCGAGACGACATTAGCTTTAGGAACAGGCTTAGTAAAATTCTAACCCTTCAGAATAAGGTCTGCCGAAGGCAGATCAAAACAGTAAAATAAAAAAGCGACTATCTCTAGTCGCTTTTTTATTTTGTGATACGCTGCTCCCGAAAAAGGGACGGCCTACCTATGGAAGTTTGTTTTGATATTCGCTCTCAGAGAAATCATCGACTAAGATGGCATCGAAACGAACTTTATCTGCTTCAGATAATAATTTGTATTCGTCTTGTGAAATGATCTTTTTAGATAAAGCATCATCCCATGAAGCTTGGCCTTTTTTCTTAGGAATTGATCCGGCCTTAATAGCTGCACGAATTTTCTTTTCAGCCGCTTCAGCGCGCGTTACCACGTTAAAAGCATTTTCTAAACGAGCTGTTTGATCACCTTTAGATAAACGTGAAATCACCTCTGCAGCACCGTGAGATTTTTCACCCACCCAGTAAATACCATCAGTGATACGGTCACGTTGTTCGCCAGCTTTCATCATAGAAGCTGTGATTAAGTGAGACCAACCATCAGTACCTTGTGAACCGATTGAATTAATGCGAGACCATGCGCCTAAGATATCTTTCATTACAAAACGGTAGATACCACCAACAACCGGAACATCTAATTTTAAGTTATCAAATAATCCATCAAAAGATTTTTGGATTTGCGCCATTTGATCTTTTAAGAAGTACTGAACATAAGGAAGATCTTCTTCACGTTGTCCTTCTTCTTCGAAACGACGTAATACCGCAGTTGATAAATACATGTGCGAGAAAATATCAGCAAAGCGGCCTGTGATTTTTTCTTTTAACTTTAATTGTCCACCTAATGTACCCATTGCAACGTCTGCTAAAATAGCGAAAGTTGCAGAAGCCCATTGTAAACGGCGATAGTGGATTTTTGTTTTAGGATGAACACCTGATGGTGCGCATGCTAAGTAACCACGAGATACTGATAATAAGATTGAGCGGCACATATTCGATGCGACGTGACCCGTGTGACCCCAGAAAGCCGTATCAAATGCTTTTGCGTCATTGGCATCAACAGCGCGAACTTCGTCAAAGGCGAAAGGATGACAACGTAAAGCCCCTTGACCAAAGATGATCAAAGTTCTTGTCATGATATTCGCACCTTCAACCGTAATACCAATTGGCATTGCAACGTAACCTTCAGCGATCAAATTTCTGTGACCTAAAGAAATACCTGCTCCACCCATGATATCCATACAATCATTCACAGCTGAACGAGACATTTCTGTCGCGTGGTATTTCATCATCGCAGTCACTACTGGAGGTTTAATTCCTTTATCTAAAGCACCTAATGTAAATCGACGAGCAGCATCTAAGGCGTAAGCTTTAGATCCGATACGAGCCATTGGTTCTTCAACACCTTCAAATTTACCAATTGATAAACCGAATTGTTTACGAATGAATGCATGCGAAGAAGCTGTACGCATGCAAAGTTTTGCTCCACCAGTTGATTGTGCTGGAAGTGATACGCCGCGACCTGCAGCTAAACACTCCATCAACATTCCCCAACCTTTACCGCAACCTTCAGCGCCGCCGACAACAGCGTCTTCAACAGTTACGACAACGTCTTTACCTTGTGTTGGGCAGTTATGAAATGGAATCGATAATGGATCATGACGACGATCATGCACAACACCAGGAGTCGATGAAGGAACTAAAGCACACGTGATACCTAAGTCTTCGCCTTTACCTAATAAATTTTCTGGATCGCGTAATCTAAAAGCCATACCGATCACTGTAGAAACAGACGCTAATGTGATCCAACGTTTGTTCCAGTTCATTCTGATTTTTAATTTTCCGTCAGTGTCTTTAAACACAACACCAGAAGAAGTGATTGAACCTGCATCAGAACCAGCAAGAGGTTCAGTTAAACCGAAGCATGGAATCTCTAAGCCTTTAGCTAAACGAGGTAACCAGTGATTTTTTTGTGCTTCAGTTCCGTAGTGAATTAATAATTCTGCAGGCCCTAAAGAGTTCGGAACCATCACAGAGATTGAAGCTGAAATTGAACGAGTCGATAATTTCATGACCACTTCAGAGTGCGCCATATTCGAAAAACCTAGACCACCGTATTCTTTAGGAATGATCATCCCTAAGAAACCTTTGTCTTTTACGAATTGCCACATTTCTTGCGGCATTTCGCGGTTGCGCCAGATTTTCCAAGGATTGGCCATTTGGCAAAGCTCTTCAACTGGACCATCCATGAAGGCTTTTTCTTCAGCCGTTAGTTTTCCGTACGGCTCAGCAAGAATTTTTTTAAAATCAGGCTTACCTGAGAACAAGTCTTTTTCAATCCAAACAACACCCGCCTCTAAAGCTGTACGTTCAGTTTGAGAGATGTTAGGCATGATGCCTTTCATCGCTTTCATTAATTGAGCAGAGATTAAAACCGTTCTGAGAGGCTTAATTAAGAATAAAACAAATAACCCAGCAATCACCGCAGTTGCCCCGCTAGGAGCACCTAAGCCGAACAATGCACCGACTGAAACGATAGCCCATACAAACAGTGGCAGATCAAAAAAGCCGACGAAAAGTAGAACAATGATTGAACCAATGATGAGCGCCCACATTGGGGCAAGGCTCGTTAAAAATCCTTGGTAGGTTAATAGTGCTTCCACGAAAGTCTCCTTAAAGTTTTATGCCTTCAGCATAAATGATGTAAATATATACTCAATTTCAGCACCTAACTTGCTATCTGACAAGTGACTTTATCTAGAGTGATAGCTCTTCGATAATCTCGAGGTAAAAATTGATTAACTTGAAAGTTAACTTTATTGAAAGGTGGCGTGGGCTATATCGGGATTTTGAGTGAAAACTCTACGAACTAAACAAGATTTGTAGAGATCTACATAGAGAAAAACATGGTCTAGGGAAAAAGCCAAAAAAAAAAGCCAGCCCGGTTAAGGTGCTGGCTTTTGTATAGTGCAAACTAGTTAAAACTAATTACTTAGTTTCAGTAGCTGGTGCTGCTGGAGTTTCTGTAGGAGCTGCTGTTGCTGCTGCGCCTTCAGTTGGAGCTGCAGTTGCTTCAGTAGGAGCTACTGCTGGAGTTTCAGCTGTAGTTTGAGTTGTAGTCTCAGTAGTAGTTGTTGTAGCCGCTTCAGGAGCGTTTTTAGAACAAGTAAAACCTGTAGTGAATGATAATGCTAATAAAGCTGTTACTAATAATGCTTTCATTGAAAGTCCTTTTGTTAAAACCTGTAACGGTTGTTGTTATAAAATTTGTGTTAAAATAAAATAACCATAATTGGTTAGCTTTGGCAAGCGTTACAAAAAAAAGTTGATCTGCCCGCTTGAACTTTGCGAACAATTAAACCTGATTTACAGCGTGGGCATTTTGTCTTTTCTTTGCCGTAAACTAAATGAGATTTTTGAAAACTACCCGCTTCATCATTCACATTTCTGTAGTTTTTAATACTTGATCCGCCCTTTAAAATTGCTTGTGACAAGTTTTTTTTGATCTCAGAAATCAACTTTACAAATGATGTTTTTTTAACCTTAGAAGTTAATTTAAACGGATCAATTCCCGCTAAAAACAAAGCTTCGCAGGCGTAAATATTACCCACACCGACGATATTTTTTTGGTTCATAATAAAGGATTTCACTGGGGATTTTGACTTTTGCGCTAAAGTAAAAAGCTCGTCGATTTGCTGATCATTCATTTCTAACGGCTCAACACCGTAATCAGAAAAATAAGACTTCAAATCTTGTTTACGTATCGCATGTACAAAACCAAATCGGCGTGGATCGTTGTAAATAAGCCACAACGGCTTTGATTTATCTTTAGCTTTATTATCCGTAAAACCAAACGCCAAATGATCATGTTTTTTTGGGGAATACTGGGACAACAGCCCCTGGTGCGTGGTCCACGACCCGGTCATCCCCAAATGAGAGATGATTAAATATTCAGCAAATTCAATAACTATAAATTTCGCTCGGCGGTGAATATCTATAAGCTTATTTTCGCCCTCAATGATTTTTTGAAAGATCTTTTCAGGCAGCGGAAAACGAATGTCTTTACGCCAAAGTTTTTTATCGATCAGTTTTTTACCGACCACGATATCGTTTAATTGTCTGACGACGATTTCAACCTCTGGTAATTCAGGCATTTTACAGAAGACCTTGAATACGTGCTTTTAATGACTGGTAACTCATATCATCAACGATCTGACCGTTGATAAATAATGTTGGCGTTCCCATAACACCTAAGGCTTTGCCATCAGCTTGATCGCGTTCAATATGCGCGCGATGTTTTTCGATCAAGTCTGAAGGTTTGATATTCATAATATCAATATCTAATTTCTTTAAAATAACTGCGATCAATTCTGGACGCGGAGCTTGGTGCGAAGCCCATTCAGGTTGTGAATAAAATAAAGTTGAAAGCGCTTGAAAATATTTTCCAGAAGATTTGGCCTCTTCAAGAGCTGAAGCTGCTAAGAACGAATTTTTATGAAGTGGCATATAACGAACCACAAAATAAACTTTGCCTTCGAATTCTTTAACAAGACCTTTCACTGTCGGATCAACAGCGGCACAAGCTTCACATTCAGGATCTAAAAATTCGACCAATGTGACTTTTGCTGATGGGTCGCCAATGGTTGCATGATTATCACGAATTAAATGCTCTGATGCATTGGTATTCACTGTTTCTTGCTGTTGGCCACGATACTGCGAACGCATAAAAGCAAAAGCGCCGCCCACAACTAATACGACAACCGCTAAAAAAATAATATTTTTTTTCATTATTTATTTTCCTTATTTTTTAAAACTAAAATTCCAAGACCTGTGATTAAGATAAACGCGATCAATGATAACAACGGAATCGTCACAAAACCAAACCATTCAATCTGGCGTGATGTGCACGAAACACCCGAAGTGCACGGGGTGATACTTTCGGGAATCAAATGATAATACAAAAGATTATGGTAACTTGCGATCACAAGACCAAACACACTTAAAGTCAGACCGTAGATAAATGACTCTTTAATGTTACGAAAAAGTCCCACAGAGAAAATCAGAATCAATGGGTACATTAAAATTCTTTGATACCAACACAGCACACACGGAGGAAGACTCATCACTTCACTGAAAAATAGACTTCCGCTAGTGGCTACAAATGAAATTAACAAGGCCGTTTTAAGCAATACCTGATTCGACATGACTCTTTGGTAGCACATGGCATTCAATCTGCAAAGGTTTGGGTTATGATGCCCACTGTAATTCGCATTTCAAAAAAAAATTTGCCTGCTCTTTTACCAAAAAGAACTAAAACCGTCCATAAACAAAATGGGGGTAAGTGTTTAATTATTGCCGGAAGCCCTGGCCTTTGGGGCGCCAGCATTCTATGCGCAAAGGCCGCGTACCGCGTAGGCGCTGGTTATGTTTATTTACCCGAAAAAACAAAAGATTTAATTTTGCATCCTGATTTTGTTTCGATGAAAATTTCTGTGAAAACTAATTTTGAACCATTTGCAGCGATTGCGATCGGACCAGGATCAATTGCAACATCTGACTTGCGCAAAGTTTATGAAAGTTTATTAAAAAAATTCAAAGGCCCAGTAATCGTTGATGCCGGCGCTTTAAAACTTATAAAAAAAATACCAGAGTATTGGATCATGACACCACATGAAGCTGAACTCGCAAGACTGTTAAATTCAACAGCAGATAAAATTCGGGCTGATCGATTTCAAGCCGTGCAATTAGCACAAAAAACATTTGGTGGAATTGTTATTTTAAAGGGTCCACACACTTTAATTGCGAACAGTAAAAATATTTTCGAAATCACGACAGGAAACAAAGCCTTGGCCAAAGCCGGCACAGGAGATGTACTATGCGGCATGATCGCAGGCTTTCTATCGCAAGGCTTAAGCCCAACGAAAGCTTGCGTATTAGGTTGCGGCCTTCATGGCTATATTGCTGATGAGTGGGTGAAAAAAAATGACTACTTAAGTTTAATGGCCAGCGAAGTGATTGATCTGATTCCACAAGCGATCTTTAAACTTAGAAAATCACAACTAAAGAAATATCCCCTTAGCGCGAATCTCACTCATAGCTAAATGATTTTCACACAGATCTATATAATCTGATGCTGTGTCATTTAACTGGCCTGAGTTAATACATTCTTTAGCTAAAGAAAAAATCTCTGTTTCTTCTTTTTTGAAGTGATTCACTACGAGTTCGCAAAGCACCAAGCACTTAGCTTCGACATCTTCGGTCCATAAAGCTTCAAAGTGCATGTCTCGAAGATCATCCGTTAATTGATAGAGCAGATCATGCTCATCCTGCGCAAGACACCCTTCGATGCGTGGCCACTTTTCTGAACTTGCAATTAATAATTTATACAGAGTTTGCTCTTCAGCTTTAGAATGCATTTCTAAAAGTTTAAGTAATCTTGTCAGATGAATTTGTTTTTCGCTATCTTGCACATCACGATCTAAACAAACGGCGACTGATTCTTTAATGTAATTATGATGCTGCACAAGCACATCCACAAGCTTCGCTTGTTTATGCAAGGCCTGATTCATCTGCTCTCGAATTTCAGTCATCGTATGAGCCTCACCGCGCAAAGATTTTCGCACATCATTTAACATGGTATGAAAAAAACCATGGGGCCGTGAGGTTGAATACGTTGTTTCTCTGTTGTCGGCAATAGTCATAATGCCCCCTTTCGATTCAACTAATAACTAGTTATCAAAAGCAGCAAAGGCCATACCTCAAACGATTATTTATTTTGATTTTCTAATGCTTTTTCAATGCGCTCTAAACGCGCCTTAACAGCCGCGTTTTCTTCTTCAAGACTTTGTATTTTGCGCGATTGAACTTCAGCCTGCGCTTTTAATTGAGTGTTCTCGGCCTTGACTCCTAAGACCTCTGTGTAAACTTCTTTAATCGCATTAATCATCGCCCAAAAAATTGGAGTCGTGTTTAAAGATAAGTATCCATCTTTATCAACGTTAACAGCTTCTGGAATTTGTGTTTGCACTTGTTGCGCTAAAACACCTGTGTATTCTTTAGTTGAATCAGCTTGCTTAGGATTATCTTTTTTATATTTATACACGATCGTATCGATGTTCGCAATTTCACGAAGACCGCGGTTGTATTTTGAAATCACATCTTTTAAACGCGCATCCGATGGCACAGTCCACGCGATATCACCACTGGCACGGTACGGAGTTCCTGTAATACGAATATCACCAGCGACATCTAATTTATAAGTAGGACTTGTCACACCTACCCCAAAATTTCCACCGAATGGTACCACAACTAAGTTTTTATGTGTCGCTGAATCCGCTGACATGATTCCCCAGTTATCTTCACTGAGCCAACCAATTTGAAAATAATCTGAATTCGCAGAAGATGGGTTTGAGATTCTAAATACAGCCCCTCCACCAGTGGTAATCATTGTACTACCTGAAGCACTAATATCTAATCTTGTCGACGGAGTTAGTAATCCGATGCCGACATTACCGCCACCATAGTTTACAATCGTAGAGGCTGATGAGTTATAATTTAAATACAAACTATTTGCCGGCTCCATTTGTTCAATCTGATTTGAATCGAACAATAAACCGATCGAGGTTCCATCTTGAATTCTAAGTGCTCCAATACCATTTGCTAAGTTAGAACCTGTGTTAATGTTATTCGTTGAAAGAACACTAAGTGTTGATGTTGGGGCTGATGTACCGATACCGACACTGCCGGATTGATTTATTGTGAATCTTCTTGCACTTGTACCACTGGTATTCTGCTCTATTAAAAATCCATTTGGAGTGGGGTCAGTAGATCCAAGATTATACAAATTCCAACCATTATTAGTGACATTGTTTTTCATGGCTATTGCGCTATTGGCATCTGTTGTTGTTCTGACTGCAACAATCGCTGCTGCAGCCTCTGCATGTAAAATCGCTAATGGAGAAATCGTACCGATACCTACATTTCCGTTCGGATGAATAAAAGCACGAACTGAACCGCTGGCTCCTAAAGCTAAACCTCCAGGAAGTTCATTCATAATATTCATTTGCAACGTGGCTGGTGCTGGATAACCAAAATATCCACTACGAGTTGATGAAGCCGCACTTCTTGCAAAAAATTGCATGTAAGTGTGATCTTGAAACGTGCCAGCTTTTAAATTTAATGCGCCTGCCACTGCCCCTGCATTGGCTGTGATAGCACCACTCACTTCTAAGGCCGCAATTGGCACCGTTGTGCCAATACCAACATTACCCAGATCATCAATCACCATAGCCGTTTGTAATGTGGCCGATGAGGCGCGTTTAGTTAAAAATTTTAATCCACCCGATTCATCAGTAGCAGCGCCACCTGAACCGCCAGAAATTAAATAACTCGCCATTTGGCCGATAGGTTTTGAACCATTGTTATTTGTGAAACTATCAAATGTCATTCCCGTGCCAACACCGTAATAAGCAGCACTGCCCGTGTTGTTCGATGATAAACGTAAATTGTAATTTGTAACGTTGGCCGCACTCGCTACACCCGATTGAAATTGCGCAGCTCCCGAAGTGTAAATATCGCCAGCAACGCCCATCCCGCCTTTTACAACTAAAGCCCCAGTGCTTGGGCTGCTGCTCGCTAAAGTACTCGAAACAGTCACCGTGCCTGCACCTAAACTTGGATAAAGCGCGATATTTCCTGAAGCATTCGCTATCGTATTAATTGAATCGTAATAACCAGGAACGGCTGTTCCTGCTAACATGTAACGAGCGCTATTATTATCTGTGAAATATAAATTGCTTCCATCATTTTCAATGGAACCTGGTTGAGGCGAAGTTAAAAGTGTTCCACTTGTAATTTTTAAGGCGGCCGTTGAAGAAGATTGCCCAGTCACCTGAAACTTAGCTGTTGGAGTTATAGTGCCAACACCTACGTTACCACTTGGAAGAATTGTCATACGCTCAAGGGCCGCTCCGTTTGTTGACTGACTTGTTCCTGTGTACATACGAATCGCCGTAGCATTTGGTTGAAGTGCTGAACCACCACCAATGTAGACGCCATTTTCTGTGCTTGTGGCTCCTGTCATAATCGCTAAAAACGGAGCTACAGAATTGGCGTAAGCCACTTGAGCATAGCGAAACCATTTGTTTGTATTATTAGTACGAGTTGATGCAGAAATATCTGCACCACCTGTTAAACCACTGGCACCGCCCCAAGCGATATCAAGCACACCCGCAGGGCTTGATGTTCCGATACCCACTGCGCCGGTGCTGGCGATACGCATACGCTCAACACCTGAAGTTGAAAAACCTAATTCGTTACTGCCACCACTTGAATTGGGATTAAACATTCCTGTATCTGGATCAGAATTAAAAGCATACGAAGGATTAGCCGCATCGCCGCCTGTAAAATAAATTTGTGGACCTGCGCCACCTGCATTAAAAGCTAAAGATGAAGAAGACCATGTTCCTTTAAGCGCTCCACCAATTGAAAAACCAATGTATCCACCTGCATTGTAAAACCCTGTCGTTGGACTATTTGCAAAAGTAATCGACGGAGAATTAAACGCACCATCACTCGCATAAAGTTTATTTACTTTAGCTGAACCACTCACCTCTAATAGATATGAAGGATTCGTTGTGCCGATACCAATATTACCCGCTAAATAATTAATCGTCGTACTGCTTGTTGACCACTGCGATGAAGTAATAGCTGCAACCGTTGCACTATTTGCCGGAGTATAACCAAGTGCTGTTGCAATTGAAGACGAAGTCACCGCACTTGTCGTCGTATTTGCAACTGTGCGACGTGTGTTTGTGCCATCTGTATAATATAGATTATTACCGTCGTACTCGATACTTCCCGATTGCGGAGATGTCAGCAGTGTTCCTGATGTGAATTTCATGGGAGCAATCGATGCAGACCCTGCTGCCATTTGTAACTTAGCCGTGGGCTGACTTACACCAAGACCAATAGTACCCATAAAAATATTCTTAGAATTAAAACCTGCAGAATACATATTGTAAGTTTGTGACGCTGTCATTGCAGATTGATCTGTAATAAATAATCCGTAGTTAGTGCCTACATTACCACCTACAGTATCAATCATAATCCCATAATTATTTGCAATAGTTCCGCCTAAATTTCCAGAGGCAAAAACTCCACCAAAAGAACTATTTATAGTGCCTTGATAATTATAAACACGAGAATTAATTCCGTACGCTGTTGTTACAACGCCCGGACTATTTTGCATAACTAGAGGTGAAACGCCCGTCAAAGCACCAACTGTACCTGAACCATTATTTTCTAAGATCTCGTAAGAGCCATAAATCCCGGCGCCATAATTTGCTGGGCTTGAAGCTACATTTTGAGTGTAACGAATGCTTCCCACAGCTAAGCTCGAAGTATTTGTCGGAGCATTTAATTTAACTGAAGAAATTTGGCCCGCTGTATAGTCATTAGAAAAATCAGTTATTGTATCTTGTAACAACACTGCGGCCTTGTATGTGGCATTTGCTCCAACAAGAGGGCCAAAATCAAAAGTTCCAGCCACCGGAGGCGTGTTACCTAAAACAACGGCTCCGTTCACATTAGCGTTACCTGAAACTGTTAATTTATAATTTGGGTTTGTTGTACCAATTCCCACGTTACCAGAATAATTCACCGTCGAACCAGAAGTTGTCCATTGTGATACTGGCAAACCAGAAACAGTCGCAGTTAAACTTGCAACAGCATTTGAAAGACTTGCAACAGTCGATGAAACTGAATTCACTGTTGAAGACACCGTTGAAATGTTTGAATTAAGCGTTGTAACCGTTGCGCTGTTTGCCGGAGTATAACCAAGCGCTGTCGCAATCGTCGAAGAAGTTACACCTGTGATCGCAGCAAAAGAGGCTGCAACAGAATTCGATAATGAAGTCACAGTTGCGCTGTTTGCTGGAGTGTAACCAAGAGCTGTTGCAATCGAAGATGAAGTTACTCCCGTGATCGCAGCAAAGGACGCGGCAACTGAATTAGTTAGTGAAGTTAACGAACCTGATAAAGTAGTAACAGTCGATGAAACTGAATTTACAGTTGATGATACCGTTGAAATATTAGAACTCAACGTTGTTACTGTTGCACTATTCGCCGGAGTATAACCAAGCGCTGTTGCAATCGATGATGAAGTCACACCAGTGATCGCCGCAAAAGATGCAGCGACTGAATTAGATAACGAAGTTAGCGAACCAGATACTGAGTTTACTGTTGATGATACCGTTGAAATATTTGAACTAAGAGTTGTTACCGTCGCACTATTCGCCGGAGTATAACCAAGCGCTGTTGCAATCGATGATGAAGTCACACCAGTGATCGCCGCAAAAGATGCAGCTACTGAATTCGATAATGATGTTAACGAACCAGATAAAGTAGTCATCGAAGTCGTGAGTGAAGATACAGAACTTAAAAGCGCCGTCGTTGAAGCTGATAAACTTGAAACTGTCGACGACACTGAATACACCGTTGAAGAAACCGATGTCACATTCGAAGTTAAAGCCGTCACACTCGCTCCATCAGCCGGAGTATAACCTAACGCTGTAATCACGGATCCCGAAGTTACAGACGCCGAACCTGAACCACCAACAGGAATACATGTAAACGCAGACCCAGTGTATTGAATCGCTTCACTGGCCGTACATGTTGGTATTGTTGAATAGCGAACATACGCGGTAGCGCTTACACCGCCTAATTTTTCAGAATCGTTGGCGTACATCGCATACGGAACCGCATTGATTGTCATCGGCGGCAATGTTTGCCAGCCGTTGCCATCATGAAATTGCATCACAACTTTACGCGTGTCGGATGAGCCTGGCGTAAACGTAAGTGGCCCCGATTGGCAAGCTAAGGCGCCTGAAATATTTGAAAAAACATTTTCAAAAGTTGTTGCTGATGTGGGGTATGATTTTATGCCTGAACCTAACGAGAAAGAAATTAATCCACCCGTCGAACTCATATTCACCGCAGAATAAGTTTCAGAATACAAAATACAATCTGCATCAGAATTTAAAACGGTGAATTTAAAATTTACACTCGATGATTCTAAAGGCTGACCATTTGGTTTAATAATTTTTGCTTGATAAGTTGTTCTGTTCGGACCCGCAAAAGAAGACATCGTATTTACAAAAATAAATACAAATAAAACTAAGCTGAAAAAATTCAGATTTTTACTCTGTTTACGTCCCATATTCACACCTAACTTATCGGATTTATTAGGCTAAACATTTACGCTTCAACTTCGGCCAAATCTAATTTAGGGGTCTGGGTCTAAAAAAAAATCGCCAACACTTTCGTGTTGACGACCTTTTACTGTCTCACCCTGAGAATTTCAAATAAAAATGATGCTATTTAATATTTGATCCTGTTGCTACTCCTGCAAATTCAGCTCTGCAAAAGCTAGCATTTCTTGGTAAAGTCATTTTTGTAAAAGACTTATTTGATTGCGGAGAAAGTAAAACCGCATCTACACCTGAATCATCAGCAATTTTAGCAAAGTCTTTATCAAAGTACTGATAGTTCCATTGGCCTTGAACTAAAGTTTGTGATGGATTTGGATTATTCACAGTCACTTGCACTAAAGATTGATCTGCAGGAATTTGGCAACTTGCTGAAAGATTTTTTTGATCTAACATGAATGTTGAAGTTCCTGTGCTTTTAACAAATAGATCTTGTTTGTTTTTGTGAGCTTGTGTTGAAGCTTTATTGTAAGCTTGATCGTAAGCTGATTTTAATGAACTCCATTTAGCTTCACAACCTGCGAAGTTTTGTTCGAAAGCCTTATTAGCTAAATCTGATCCGTGTTTGTAACCCATGCTTTCAGCGCGTGTAGTTGAACAAAAACCCGCCATATAAGTGCGCTCCATCGTCGATTTTAACGACGAGTACGAAGACATCGTTACACAAGCTCCCATTTTTTTTTCAACGTCAGCTTTCGTAAGACCTGCATCAACTGAAACTTGAGTCATCTTTGTAATTTCGCTCACTTGGCAAATTTGATTTTTCTTTTCTTCAAAACCTTGGCGGTAATCAGCTTGGTATTGTGTGTTTGTGTATTCACCTTCGCAAGAGTTGCCACTGTTTAAACCGGGCATATTGATGCTACCGCTAGTTGCATCGCGAGCGCCTGTGCTTTTTGCAGTGTTTGCATTGCAAGTTAATTTTTGAATCATAGCGCACGAGCTCGTCGCAATTAAGATAGATACTAAAATAGATACGTTAAATGTTTTTTTCATGATGAAAGACTCTCCTATCAGATTATTGAATCCTGCAGCCTCACGCATTGCAATCATGTAGCGCGTAAAGCTTAAAATAAAAGCACATTTATTTTAAGTCGTTGACCTTAAATCTATCTCCGGTCGACAATCTGATTCCTATGGCAAACGCTAAGATAAACGCTAAGACAAATACCAACACAGGTTTCTCTCATATTTTAATTAATATCATCTTACCGGTGTATATTTTAAATAAAGGAACTAAATGGGGATTAACCCCAACCAACGCCTTAGTCTTAGCTTTGGCTCTGCCTTTATTTTCGGGTGTGTATTCAATTTTTAAAAACAAAAAAATGGATTTCATTTCTTTGTTAGGTTTAATGAATATTTTAATCTCTGGAACCTTATCATTAATGGCTTTAGGCGGAATCTGGTTTGCGATGAAAGAAGCGCTTTTTCCTCTGCTGATCGGCACATTTGTTTTATTTTCTAGTTTTGGTAAAGCTCCATTTTTTGAATCTTTATTCTTAAACCCTGCCGCTTTTGATGTTGATAAAATCAATGCCAAAATCAACGAGACAAACAATCAAGACAACTTTAAAAACCTTATGAAAAAATCGACACAGCTTTTATCGCTGTCATTTCTAATGAGTGCTTTTTTAAATTTCTTCTTAGCTTTAAGAATCTTCACACCACTGGCTGAGAACATTACAACAGAGCAAAAACAAGAGATCTTAAATCAACAGCTCGGTCAAATGACGGTGTATTCATTAGCCGTGATCTTAGTGCCATCGATTATCTTTTTAGGCGCCATTCTATTTTACACTTTCAAAAAGATGACAGCCCTAACAGGCCTAGCCACAAACGATTTATTTATTGAAGAGAAAAAAGCTAAGCCGGAAGCCAAAGCCTAAAAATCCCAGCCACCTTCTGGTGGAGGAGGCGGCGGTGGCGGAATTGGTGCATCACCAAAGCCTGAATCGTAAGTTCCTGGTGCATTACCAAAATCTTGCACTGGCGGCGGTGGTGGCGGGAAATCATCAAAATTATCTTGCGGAACACTATTGTAATCAGCTGGAGGCGGCGGTGGCGGAAAATCAAAATTATCATTTTGAAATCCTCCGTTATTAACTGCTCCTGATGGACCACCCGGATTGCCAGCTGCACCTGATTTAGACCATTTATTACGACCACGTTTACGCAAATCATAACGAGGGCGTTTTGTGTAAATATTTAATTCTTGCTCTTCACTTGTTACATCTGTCGGTGCGTATTGGGCGATAATTTCTTTTTTAATTTGAACATGTTGCTTACGTCCGTCTTCAACCACACGAAGTGCTTTTTGTTTTTCTTCTAAGTCATCGTAGTATTCTTTAGAAACTTCTTGCGCCTGCCCTTGAGAATCTACAATTGCCTTACGCGCACGAGGTCGGTTTTTTTTCACTTCAGAAACGGCTTTTTCGCGGGCTTGATCCCATTGCTCTTGTTCTTCAAGCCAAAGTGCTAAACCTTTATTTTGTTCTTTTTCAGATAACTTTTTTTCTTCTTCGAATTGAGTGTAGGCGCGTCTACGATTGGCTTCATGAGTGAGTTCTTCTTTCAAACGGTCAGCTAATTCCTGATCGTAAGCAAAGCATTTTATTGATAAAAGAAGTAAGAGCAAATATCTCACACCTCTTTTATCTCATATTTACTAAAACTTGGCGTCATTCAGATCAAAAAAACAGCCCATTTCCCGACTTTTGTCTTTATCTTGACTCAGTTTTACAGTAGCTTTTCAGGCCAGCGACAACGACGCGAAAAGGAACTTCATGGAAACTCTTCAGCAACTCGGTTTATTTTTCGGACAAACACTGATTATTGTTTTAGCTATCGTAGCTATTATTTTAACAATAGCTTCAGCGACATTAAAAAACAAAATGGGAAAAGCTTTTGAAGTTGAAATTATCAACGATAAAATCGACGAACAAAAAGAAGCTTTAAATTCAATCATTATGACTGAAGACGATTTTAAAAAAGAAAAAAAGCGTCTTAAAAAAGAAGCCAAAGATGAAAATAAAAATCCAAAAAAATTCAGTTACTTAATTGATTTTCTTAAAGGCGACGTCGAGGCTTCGGCTGTTGATCATTTAAAAGAAGAAATTAATGCTGTTTTAACTGTGGCTAAAAAAGATGACGAAGTGATCTTACGCATCGAAAGCCCAGGCGGCGTTGTGCATGGTTACGGCTTAGCCGCAGCTCAAATTTTACGTCTTCGCGAAGCCGGCCTTCAAGTTACTGTGTGCGTTGATAAAGTGGCTGCCAGCGGTGGATACTTGATGTCTTGCGTGGCTCATAAAATTATCGCTTCACCTTTTGCGATCATCGGTTCAATCGGTGTTGTAGCGCAGGTTCCAAACTTTAATAAATTACTTAAAAAACACGATGTTGAATACAAAGAGTACACAGCGGGAGATTACAAACGCACAGTCAGTATTTTTGGCGAAATCACTGAAAAAGGTGAAGCTAAATTTCGCGAACAACTTGAAGTGACTCACCTTTTATTTAAAGGTTTCGTGGGCCGTTACCGCCCACAATTGAACATGGAAAAAGTGGCCACAGGCGAATACTGGTACGGCGAAACGGCTTTAGAGCTTAATTTAGTCGATAAAATTCAAACAAGTGATGATTATATTTTGAACAAAACTAAAACTCATAATGTTTTAAAAGTTTCTTGCGAGAAAAAACCAACCCTATCTGACAAGATTTCAGGCGCCTTAAGTAAAAGTGTTTCTTTAACAATCGACAAACTAGTGCGTGAATTAGGAACAAAAAAACAAAACCTAGAAATCGGAAACAACTAATATCGCTACGCATCAAGTACATGGTTCCTTTATTTATTATAGGTATTCATGTACTAAACACACACTGCGAGAAAGCCCCTCATCGGGACTTTATTTAACCATTGAGGGAATAGTGCATTGGAACCCGTTTTAAAAGTACGTGATTTAGAGACTACATTTTTCTTAAAAACCGGTCCATTCCGCGCGGTTAACCGTATTTCTTATGATATTGGTAAAGGTGAAACTTTAGGTATCGTTGGCGAATCTGGTTGCGGAAAATCAGTGACGTCTTTCTCATTAATGCAATTAGTTGCAACACCTGGAAAAATCACTCATGGATCTGCTATTTTAACTGCACCTGGCATGGGCAGCGTTGATTTAGTACAACAAACACCAACTCAAATGGAAAGTATTCGTGGCGGAAAAATGGCCATGATCTTTCAAGAACCGATGACAGCGTTAAACCCTGTTTTAACAATCGGTTACCAAATGGATGAGCAAATCCAAAAACATTTAAAATATAACGCTAAAGACTCTCGTGATCGCGCGATTGAAATGCTTCAATTAGTGGGCATTCCTTCTGCGGCTGAACGTTACGCTTCATACCCTCATCATTTATCAGGTGGTATGCGCCAACGCGCTATGATCGCTATGGCTTTATCATGCAATCCAATTATGTTGATTGCCGATGAACCAACGACGGCCCTTGATGTAACTATTCAAGCGCAAATTTTAGAATTATTCCAAGGTCTTCAAGAAAAAATGAACATGTCAGTTCAATTTATCACTCATGATTTGGGTGTTATTTCTGAAGTGTCTGATAACGTACTTGTTATGTATGGTGGCCAAATGTGCGAAAAAGGAAATACACAAGATGTATTAACTTCGCCACGTCACCCGTATACAGCCGCGTTGATCGATTCACGTCCGCGTATTGGTGTTCACTCTAAACGTTTAAAAACTATTGAAGGCTCTGTTCCAGCTCCACACGAACTTCCGATCGGATGCCCGTTCGCAACTCGTTGTGCGCGTGTAAAAACTGAATGCTGGACAAACAAGCCACCAATGACTTCATTTACAAATTCATCAGGCCGCGAACAATCTGTGGCTTGCTTTAACCCAGTGCCAGCTTAAAGGAGACTAAGATGAGTGAACGCCCTGACAATTTAGCTGTCTCTGAAAACATTTTAGTCGCAAAAAATATTAAAAAATATTTTCCAATTCACAAAGGTTTTTTCTTACGTCACGTGGGTGATGTGAAAGCCGTTGATGATGTCAGTTTAACCGTTCGTAAAGGTGAAACTTTAGGTTTAGTTGGCGAATCAGGCTGCGGAAAATCAACATTAGGCCGAACGTTAATTCGTTTGTATGAACCAACATCTGGCCAAATTGAATTTGAACACAAGAATTTCTTAGATGCTTCAGGTTCAGAGTTACGTGCGGCTCGTAAAGATATTCAAATGATCTTTCAAGATCCTTATGCTTCACTTGATCCTCGTATGACTGTGGGCCAAATCATCGAACAACCGTTTGTGATCCACAACATCTTAGGCCCTGCTGAACGTAAAGCACGTGTTCAACAATTATTAGAACTTGTTGGTTTACGCCCGTCGCACATCAATCGCTACCCGCATGAATTCTCTGGTGGTCAACGTCAGCGTATTTCAATTGCTCGCGCGATTGCACTTGATCCAAAATTAATTATCTGTGATGAACCCGTTTCAGCATTAGACGTATCAATTCAGGCGCAGATTTTAAATCTACTTAAAGATTTACAAGAGCGTTTACAATTAACTTATATTTTTATTTCGCACGATTTATCAGTGATCGAACACGTCTGTGACCGCGTAGCGGTGATGTACTTAGGTCGTATCGTTGAAGTGACTTCGCGTGAAGAATTATTTAAAAACCCACACCACCCGTACACTCACGCATTGCTGGGATCAATCCCTTCAATCGGTACTGGTAAAAAGAAAATGACGAAAATTTTAACTGGAGAAATTCCATCTCCGATTAATCCGCCATCGGGTTGTTCGTTTCACCCACGTTGTCCTTACAAACAAGACAAGTGCGTAACAGAACGTCCAGAACTTACCGGCGAACCCGGTCACCAAGCTGCTTGCCATTATAAACTAAATTCAACGACACAAAAGGAGTTGTCATGAAAAATTTAACGGGTATTTTACTAGCGGTAACGTTAGTTGTTGCTTGTACAAAAAAAGAGGCTGGTCAAACAGCTGACGTTCAAGCTCAAAGCACGACTGGCACAAAGTTAACAAACAACGAATTAAAAATCGGTATCTCGCAAGAGTTCGAAAATTTTAATCCATTAATCGCATCAATGGTTGCGACAACATACATGCAGCGTATGGTTAACAGAACTTTAGTTGTTATCGATGCTGACGGCAAATGGGTTCCGCAATTAGCGAAATCTATCCCTACGCTTGAAAACGGCGGCGCTAAAGTTGTAAAACTTGGCGGCAAAGAAAAATTACAAGCTACTTGGGAAATCTTAGACAATGCAGTTTGGGGTGACGGCACTCCAATCACTTGTGAAGATTTCGCTTTATCAGTTAAAGTTGCTTCTTCTCCAAACGTTGGTGTTGGCGAAAAAGAATCTTTCACTCAGGTTGAAAAAATCGAATCAGTAGATAAAAACCCTAAAAAATGCTTATTCACATACGAAAAAGCTAAATGGGATTTCTACCAATTAGGTAACTTCTACCCGCTTCCTAAGCAATTAGAAGAAGCTGTATTTAAAAAATTCGGCGCGCAAAAAGAAGGGTACGAGAAAAATTCTCTATACTCTAAAGACCCAACAAATGTTGGTCTTTTCAATGGTCCTTATGTCATCTCTGAGATGCAGTTAGGTGATCATGTGACTTTTACACCGAACCCTAAGTTCTACGGCGTACAACCACACATCAAAAAAATCATCGTTAAGTTAATTCCTAACACAGGAACACTTGAGGCGAATTTACGCTCTGGAACAATCGATCTAATTTCTTCTTTAGGTTTAGCCTTAGACCAAGCTTTAGCTTTCGACAAAAAAGTTAAATCAGAAAAATTAGGTTACGAAGTGTTATTCCAACCTTCGACTGTTTACGAACACATCGATTTAAACTTAGACAACCCATTCTTAAAAGATGTTCGCGTTCGTAAAGCTTTAAATTACGCGATCAACAAAGAAGACCTTGTTAACGCTTTATTCGAAGGCAAACAACAACCAGCAATCCACTCTATCACTCCACGTGATCCATGGTTTACTGCTGATCCAGCTAAAGTTACTGTATACAAATACAACAAACGCGAAGCTGAACGTTTATTAGACGAAGCTGGCTGGAAAGTTGGAGCTGATGGCATCCGTATGAAAGATGGTAAACGTTTATCTTTCACAGTGATGACAACTGCAGGCAACAAAACTCGTGAATTAGTTCAGGTTTACTTACAAAACCAATGGAAACAAGTTGGTATCGAAGTGAACGCTAAAAATGAACCAGCTCGCGTATTCTTCGGTGAAACAACTAAGAAACGTGCGTTTGATTCTATGGCGTTATTTGCTTGGGTTTCTTCTCCAGAAAATACTCCTAAATCAACTTTCACATCTAAAAACATTCCTACTGCTAAAAACGGTTGGTCTGGCCAAAACTACATGGGTTGGTCAAATCCACAAGTTGATAAAACTTTAGAAGCTTTAGACACTGAAATGAAACCAGAAAAACGTATCGAGATGGTTCACGAAGTTCTTAAAGCTTACACTGATGAAGTGCCAGTTTTACCTTTATACTACCGTTCAGACGTTGCAGTTATCCCTACGCAGCTTAAAGGTTACCGTTTAACTGGTCACCAATTCCCAGAGACTAACGTTGTTGAGAATTGGAACTTAGAATAATAAGCCTTTAAGCTTCTTGTTTTGATCAGCCGCGGGCGGCTAGCCTCCGGGTGACCTTATTCTAAAGGGAGCGCTTCTCGCGCTCCTTTTGTACTAGTAAGATGTTTTTGTTTTTTGACTTTATAGGAACTTATAAATGACTACGTATATTCTTCGCCGCATTGTACAGACTTTAATGGTAATCGTTATTTTGTCTTACGTTTGCTTTAGCTTAATGACTCTTATGCCTGGTGATCCGGTTGAGTTGATGATTTCTGCTAATCCTAAAATTACTCAAGAAGATGTTATTCGCTTAAGAGCTTTCTATGGTTTAGATCAACCGACTTATGTTCGTTATTTTAACTGGGTAGGCGAAATCGCTAAAGGCGATTTAGGTTATTCACGTACTTACCGTATTCCCGTAACTGAGATGATGGGCCCCTCATTACAGGCGACTTTTGTTCTTTCAATGGGTTCACTTATTTTTTCAATTCTCGTCGGTATTCCGCTTGGCATTTATTGTGCCTTAAAACCTAATTCAAAAGTGGACTATATCGTTAATATTTTTAATTTCGGAGGAATCTCTATTCCTTCATTCTTTTTAGGTATCGTTTTAATTATTATTTTCTCTGTAGTTCTTGGCTGGTTACCCGCTGGTGGTTACCAAACAACAGGTATGCAATACGATAACTTATTCATCGAACTTTTAGATAAAGCCAAATATTTAATTTTACCAATCATCTCATTATCAGTTCAATCAATTGGCCGCTTTTCTCGCTTCTCAAGATCTGCAATGGTTGAAGCGATGAGAAATGATTTCATCCGTACCGCTCGCGCTAAAGGGATGTCTGAACAAGTTGTTATCTGGAAACACGGCTTTAGAAATGCTTTAATTCCTTTAATCACAATCGTTGCGATCAGTTTCTCTTCAGTATTCTCTGGTGCACTGATCACTGAATCATTATTCGCATACCCTGGTGTTGGCCGTTTAATTTACACTTCAATTATTGGTAACGATTTTAACGTGGCCATGATTAGTTTTATTATTTCTATCGCTATGGTTTTAATTATGAACTTAGTCGCTGACTTGTTGTACGGCGCTGCAGATCCAAGAATCTCGTACAAGTAAGAGGATATATGAGCGAAACAGTAAATACGCCGCCATCGGCTACAGATTTAAAAAGTATTGAAACGTCACAAACGTTTTTTCAAATTGTTTATTCACAATTCAAAGAACACACCGCCGCTGTTATTGGCGCTTACCTGATCGTGTTTTTTATGTTGGTGGCGATCCTTGCTCCAGCGATTGAATGGGCGACAGGCACTGATTCAGATTCACAAAATGTTTTTAATCGTTATAAACCACCATTTACAACAGTTGTGGCCCCGCAAGATGTGCGTGAAAATGCGATTCAAACTTTTATTCGCACTAATCCTGAAGAGGCGACTAAAATTCAAACTGCACTTTTAGCGAAAAACTTAGTTCAACCCGTTCGCCCTGAAGACGCCCTCTATGACTGGGTTAATTTAGAAAAATCTAAAGCACTTGAAACGATTCAAACAATTGATACCAGCAAAAAAGCTGAATTAATCAAAATGATTAATAACTTTCAAAGCTTTCATTTATTCGGAACCGACGAATTAGGCCGCGACGTTTTAATGCGTTTAGTTTACGGCACACGCGTTTCAATCGGTGTGGGTGTATTAGTTGCGATCGCATCTGCGGTGATTGGTTTAATTATCGGAGCCCTTGCTGGTTACTACGGCGGGATCATTGATACTGTATTAATGCGCGTAACAGATTCGTTGTTATCACTTCCGATTTTACCAGTCTTAGTTGTTATTGCGGCCATCGATCTTAAAAAGGTTTTAGGTGGTTTAGTCGCCGTCTCACAAAATCTATTTGGCGATGCGGGCGGTAATTTAGCGCAAGAATTTGTGAATAACATTTTCTCTGGCGGTAAAGAATCAATCTACAAACTTGTATTTATCCTTTGTTTATTTTCATGGATGACGGTAGCCCGCCTTATTCGCGGCGCTATTTTATCATTACGTGAACGTGAATTTATCTTAGCTTCTAAAACATTAGGTGCGACTGATTACACGATCATCGTGCGCCATATGTTTCCAAACGTTGTGGCTCCGCTTTTAGTGTCTGTGACATTAGGCGTGGGCGATTCGATCTTGTTTGAAGCGGCTTTATCTTATTTAGGTTTAGGTATTCAACCACCGATGCCTTCATGGGGTAATATGTTATTCAACGCTCAAGAGTTAATTTACCAAGCGCCTTTCTTGGCGGTTTTACCAGGTATTCTTATCTTCTTGGTTGTTGTTAGTTTCAACTTCTTAGGAGATGGTCTTCAAGACGCGATCGATCCTAAGACCGTTAGAAGATAAGCTATTTTGATCTGCCTTCGGCAGACCTTTTTCTAAAGCGACAGCTATCGCTGTCGTTCTTCGTTACAACTCTGTATAATTTTCCTTAAGAGCTTTGTCTAAGCCCTTTTAATTACTCATTATCTGGCCTGTGGATTGTAATACTTCATAGTTGAAATAAAACTAATGGGGTTAATTCTTATGAAAAACACAGTATTAAAAAGCGTATTTGCGTTGGCAATTTTAAGCATTTCTATTTCATCAATGGCAGCTGTTGGCGGAGGTTCTTTTGAACTGATGTGCCGAAGTCGTGCTAAAGAAATCGCTACTGAAACATATAAAAACTGTGTGACTGAAAACAAACAGACACAAATTAAAGAAGTTCGTAAAGAGTATGAACAAGAATTAGCTGCGGTAAAAAATCGTTTTGAAAACAAATTGAAAAAGATCTCTAAAGGCGAATCAGCTAAGTCAGAAGCACCTACGCAAGCGGCACCCATTCAGTCTGTAGCGCCTCAAAGCTCTGATGATAATATTCCAGTACAAAACAATAAACCTTCTAACGCTGGCTATATTAAGCGTTCTAGTGGAGCTCGTGAATTACCAACGAACAGCGGGTTGCGCGAGTCTATGCCTAAAGACCAGCCTAAAAATGACCTTAGTAACAATACTGACGCATCATCGGTTGAAATTGTTGAAATACCAGCTGAACAAGAGTAATCTGAGCTCCTATATACATAGCACTTTCTAACAAGGAGCCTTTTCGTGGGTGAGTTTAGCCTTTCACATATTTTGATTTTATCTTTAATCTTATTGATCTTCTTTGGACCAAGCCGTTTACCAGCTTTAGGCCAATCATTAGGAAAAGCGATCAAAGGCTTCAAACAAGGTCTTAACGAAATCGACACTGAATCAAAAGACGTGTCTCCTCCGCAGCAGTTGAATCAAAATCAACAAGCTGCGAACCAAACACAAACACAAAAAGACAAACAAGGTCAAAACAACTCTTAGTCTTTAAGATTTAAATTTGATTTCCAAAAAAAGGCGAGCACAACTCGTCTTTTTTTATTTCTAAGCGAATAAGATTTTTCTAATGGATTCTTTACTGAGCTTCCACCCTACTGAATCTATGAAGAAGTGATGTAAGTTAAAAAAGATAAATATCGAAGTCACTAGCGCTTCGCTGATTTGTGGTAATGTTTGATTTACTGCGAATGGTAATCCCACAAAAAATAAAACTGAAAACATAAAGATCGCTAGAACTGATTTTACGAACTTTTTTGTATCTGCTTGCAGTTTGTAAACGCCTTGTAAAATAAATGGCGCATATTGAATAGCATGAAATACCGGAATCAACACAAAGAAGCCTTCAATAGCCCACCATGAAAACCACATTAAATTTGCGATCCACGGAATACTTGTAACTAGAATTGATTTTAATTTATCGGCTTTAGATTGCTCTTGATTGGCTTTTATCGAACTTACGATGAACATGATAAAAAGAATCCAACTTAAGGCTAATAAGCTTAAAGCAAAGCCTTCTGGCACATTGAATACGCGAACATATGATTTAAACAGCAACACTTTAGATTCATGTCTTTGAATATTTAAAAAACCAAAGCCGGCTAAACTTAAATAACTGTAAAGCAAATAGGCTTTCGAATTATGGGTTAGATTTTTTTCTGCCAAAAACACCGAACAGCCATAGCTTTGTTTTGCAAAATGCCAGAATAATAATATCCAGGCCGCAATGAGCATCGCTTGCAGTAAATATGAAACTTGTAGTGTAAATATTAAAACTAAAATACCTACGATCATGAGCGGAAGAAGTTTTCCGACGAAACGGTTTTCTTGTCTTAAATTTTCGTTTTTATAAAACCAAAAGTAGCTTGCGATAAAATGCGGGTATGAAAATAAAATCAATAACCATTTAACATCTTTTTCAGAAGATTTAATCTGATAACCAAAATTTGCAAAATTAAATAGATACAAACTAGATAAGACGATGATCGACAGTAAACCAAACATCAAAATATGAACTAAACTTTTACTGTTTAAAAATTGTAATTGTTTCGTCATACAGCGGCCCTAAGTCATTGTTTACACCAATAACTAATAATCGAAATTGGTTGGGGTTGTTACTTGCAGATGTTAAATGAACTTCGTATCCTATAGTTACGCAATCACCGCTATTTTTTTTGATATTCGAAGCGTTGAACACTTTAACAATCGGATCCATCCCACCAGCCGAGTTTTTTGCGGGCCTAATTGAGGTGTCAAAACAAAGTACATACGTAGCGGGGTTTCCACCGATGGTGATATTTGGATAACGAATAAATTGTTCTTGTAGATTTTGCGTAAACGAGCTTACGATTTCAATCGCTATCGTTCGTTTTGATAAACGATTAAAACTATTTTTAACCCAACTAATACCTGACACCGCGGCACCGATGATCAGAAAGCCTAAAGCTCCCATCATCATTGATTCCATTAACGTAAAACCTTTATTATTTTTAATGATCTTCACAGAGTCCTCGATACATTAAAAATTAAGGTGCGACTAAAAGGTTGGGTTGCATTAAATAAAACGCTGATATTTGGTAAGCCACTGGCTTCGACATGTCTGCGATAACTGCGCATGTAATTAGGCCAGCAAAAATCAGAAGCAAAACCTGCATCACAGGCTTCACTGCCTGGCGCGATTGTTGTACCCGCTAAATCCTTTTGATCGGCTCCCGAAAACCAGTCTGATGGCATTTTATGACCGTAATTAGCATGTAACTTTGTAAGATCACTATTAATGGGCTGATAAAATGGATTACCGATATAAACTTCAAGCGTTTTAAATTCACGGCGAAGTTCAGTCATATTAACCAAGCCATCGTAATTTTGGCTTAAAACTGTATCTAACTCAGGGTCAACGATATGTAAAATCCCACCGCCGCTCACTTTGATTTCATCAAAATAAATTTTTCCGAAAATATAATGATGTTTGCCATTCTGTAATTTGACCGTGAGTTTTTTAACTTTCATTAAGGCACAAAACTTTAATGGATCTGCATCGCTTGAAAAATCTAAAGTCACTTCAGCATCACTGCGGTAAAGCACCATGATTTTACTAATCGCACTACCTGATGTTCCGACTTCACAGGTGTGAGCAAGTTTTGTTAACACCGCTGCATTCGGAAAACTAGTTACGTCGGCTAAGGCTGCATTAAATCTATGCCCGTCACTGTTTGTTGAAACCTTACCGCCTGATAAACGCGGAAGCGGGCTTAGATCTTGTACTCCGCCTGAATTAGAATACACAAAATGATAATCCACGGGTTCTGTCCATGAATAGGGTGCATAGGTTGTAGGAATAAACTTAACGTTAGGTAAATGACTTGTTACAATGCCTTTTTCAAAAACTTGATTAAATTTTGAAAGGCTTAAAGTATTTCCGGCATTCACTTGCGAAGCTAAAGTGAAAAATGGCTGTTTAAAAACAACAACGGGCGAAGTTCCTGGGTAATTCACCAAATTGTTCATATTTAAGGGCGCAGAACGATTGGTGTGTAAAACCTGAGTATCAAAGATTAATCGACTACTCAAATCAACATCAAATGTTGTGGCTATACTTGAATTAAAAACGGTGCCGTATCGATCTAGACTTAATAAACTTAAAGCGTAATGGCGAATAACCGCTTGCGAAGCAATCGCTTTTTTCTTTTGCAGGCGCACTTCAATACGCAACTCACGACGAGTTCCAGATAAATCATCTGAAGTCGGAAGTGGAGTAATAATTATTGTAGCTCGCTCAAGCTGAGCCGCTTGCAGATTTGAAATTAAACAATTTCGTGCCGACACGATTGGGCCTGGACTTGAATTCGAGGGATTTGTCTCCCAAGTAAAAGTCACTGGGTTTTCTTTTGTTAAATCACGAAAAGAAAGCGCACTTGCAATAAGTTCGGAATCACACGATGACCCTTCTAAGGGTTGAGAATAAACATTTAATACGCTACCAATAATATCTTCGGTGATTTCGCGCGTTGAGCCTTTTGAAATGATAAAAGACAAAGAATCAGTCGCATTTTTCACATAGTACATCATCCCAGCAACTGACATCATAACAATTACGCCCATCATCATCATGACGACCATCGAGCCACGCTCGTTAGCTAAAATGCGGGATGACGAACTTCTATTTATCATTCAAACAATATAAATTCTGTGAACAGCCGATCGATCGAATATGAAACATCACATTCGCGACCCCTGTAGTGACGGTGATAAAACTGCTCATACCCATTTCGACTTTAAATGATGAATCAAGTTTTGGATCACCACCTGTATTATTAAACAAAGCTAACTTATTTCCAGCATCACCTGCATACGAAGCATAACCACCGATCGCAAAATTACCCTCGGGATGAACCACTGATGATTTATCAATACTTAAGATCATCGAGCCAGGCAGCGCAGGATTCGGAGCTATTTGAATTCCTACTGACGATGCAATAGATTCAATGTATTGGCCGTTCCCTGCCGTTTCTGGAAAACAGGCCGTTTTATTTAAAGCAAAATTAGGACTCTTTGAAGCAATCTGTGTTTTCAAATGCTCTTGCGCCACTTGAATTGCATTTGGTGTTCCAACAATCTTCATAATCTTTTTATTTAAATCAACCTTACGCTGACGAAATTCAGAATCACTGATGTTATTTAAATTCAACGCTGATACCGGACAGCTTGTGTAAGGAATCGACATATTCACAGATGAACAAGTATTTTTATTTAAAGCCGGATCATCAAATAAAGAGGCGTAAGCATTTTCTAAAGCACTTAACTCTTCTGCGATCATTTTATGATACATCTGACAAGCGGCATTTGTGCGAAATACTTCCCATGGGTAATCATTGCTATCAAAACGAATTGTTGAGCTGACATCACAAATATTTTTATCGTTTTTAGCTTGGTCTATTCTTGATTTGATAGCGTCAATGCGTGAACGAATTGAGCTCATATCATCGTGATAACTTAATTTATCACAAGAACAGCTAATCGTTGGCGAAACACCTAAAGTGATCGACACCGAAGTGACTGAAGGTTTTGGTGTGTTCGCGAGATCATTGACTAAACTTGTTAGTTCGTAAGATAAACTTTGTCCGCCGCCACCATTTGAAAATTGAAGATCAATTGATTTAGCATAGTTTCCTGAGCCAGCACTGTTCACATTAACACGTGTTTTACTAATTGAACCATTGCCATCAAGGATGTTGTCATGCATGTATTCTTTTAAATTAGTCATTCCAACCAAATTAGTTCCGTTAATAAATTGGCGATTAATTTTTAAACTGCTCATGCCCGTCGTTGAATTAACACCGACATCATTTTGAATTTGCGGACAAACCATGGCCACAAACTTCATGTTGTATTTAGTCGTTAAGTTACCTGCGACCGTTGCAAATTTTGTCGCTTCAGCCACATTAGCCATATCTTTCATGGCATCTTTGATAATTTCAAAAGTCTGACGCGTTGGCTGATCAGAGAAATGAGGTGTTAGTAATTTTTCAGTCACATCAGAGTCAATTTTTGAACTTGTTGCATAACCCACTGAAAAAAACTTTCCAGCAGAAGTATCAAGAGCGCCTTCAGGGCTTACCCAGTAACCAACGACAATATTTGTATCCGGTCGACTGGCATCATAGAATTTCGTTGCTGGATGACCATCATGATAATCGGCCACATCTCCGTCACCGCAAAATCGAGTGCTTGAGAAACGAATTTTTCCTGCCCCAGAAGCCATAACGGTTTTAGCTTGCCCGCCCACTGGCACAACTTGCGGATTAGCGAGTAAGTTACCGCTTAAGATAACTTTAGAGTTCTTCTTAATTTTGTCAGCCGCAAATAAAGCCACTGGCAGAAAGCTTACGAGCATGAAAAGATTCATAATTTTATTTTTCATAGCATCCTCACTTAATAAATACTTCTATAATACCAGTTCCTAATCTACGGTTCACGTAGACATAAGACTCAGTATCAGTTTTTAATTTAATAGATGGAACCAAAATAATTTCTTCATGACTGGCAGAAGTAACAACCAGATCATATTTATCTACATACTGCACACTCTGTTTTAATTTGATGTAACCTAAATCTACCGGCAACACCACAAGTGATGTATCTGAATTATTCGCATTTAAATAATGTTGAATACGTTTAACATCAACCGGTGAATAACTTAAGTCACCTTGATAACCTGGACGTTCATCAAACAATCCAAATGAATTTCTTGGAAATAAATAATCAGTTGATCCGTTAGCGCCAAACCAAGATCCTTGCACACTCACCGCTTTTGAAGTGGGAATATATTTAGAACTTAAATGCGTTCTTGTACCTACAGGACCATTTTCATCAAACCCACTGGATACCAGGACGTTATCAATTTTTAAAGCCATAATATTTGCAAAGCCAGCAGCTTCTAGCTGCGTGGTGGCCATCGTAGAAATACTATTGCCCGTAGTTTTACAAAAACCTTTTGATGTCGCATCGAATGGGCAGTTCGTCGCAGAAGCAATTTTTTGAACGACGAATTGTGATGGACGATTAATATTATAAATTACAGCTAATGAATCTTTTAAATCAGCAGCTAAGATCTGTGCTTTATCAGGAGTTAGAGCCACATTAAATAAAGATATTCCTGTAGGGGCTGCGTTTTCATAAGAAGAGCCCAATTGTTTAATATGAGTTAAGATAGCAGCGCCTTTTTTACGAACTAAAATTGGTAAGGCATCTGATGAATCATCATACAAAGGCCAACTTGCATATACATATGAATTATTTTTTTGCGAAGTGAGTTTACTGACATCAACCACATCAGCGCTCATCATGTGAACCTGATCGCTAATATCACCCGCAGCTGACATACCCGATAGTTTTACATTTTTTAATTCGCCGCTGACGTCTTTGTAAAAATCAATCGTAGCTGGAATTCCCGCACCCGGGGCTAATGGTGTTAATGCACCTGTCGCAGGATCAATATGGCGAAGACACGGAACTTTTTCACCGCCTGAACAAGCAGAACGAATTGGAACATGTAAAAAATAATATGAAGGAGCTGCGCGAATCAGATAATCTTGCTGTGCGGTTTGCACCATCAGATCTTCCATCGAGTTCATTGAATCTTTAGCTTGTGTTTCACCATCTTGCACAGTTCTAACAACGGCCGTAGCAAGGCCTGCAAGTACAACCGACATAATGCCAACCGAAACCATAGTTTCAACTAAGGTAAATCCTTTATTTGATTTAAGAAATAGATCACGCAATGGTTTCGCCATTAAGTAAAGTTCCCCCTCTTACTTATCGGCAAAAACCTAATTTTATTAAGACTTTAGATCGGGCTAAACCAAGTGATTGTCTCAGGCTGAAACACTAATCAAGAAAATCTAGGTCATGTGGTTTCAGGCTATCGCTAATGACACCAAAAACACCTTGTGAAATGTATTTTTTCACTTTTTCAAGGTCATTACACGTCCATAAGACAATGGGAACTCCCCATTTCAACAGATTTTTATAGCGCTTTTGTGACCAGTATTTTTCATCTAAATGTAAAAAATGCGGCTGTGCCAGCATATTTAAGACCTGACTTTTCACGACAAAATTATTACCGTGTTCATCATTGTAGGTTAGCAATAAAGCGCGGGTGATCGCTGGTTGGTTTTTTCTAAAAAAAGCCAAACTCATCGGATTAAAACTTGAAATTAAAACTCTGCTTTGAACTTTATATTTTAAAATCAATTCTAAAACTTTGGCCTCTAACTTACGGTTACGCACAAATTTAGATTTAACTTCAATATTTAAATAATAACTTTTAGGTTCTAGCTTTGAAAACCACTTCAGCGCCTCTTCAAAAGTATCCACTTTATGATGCGCATTCACTTCAGCTAAAGTCATATTTGATACTTTATTTGATCCAATAAAATCATCGTGAAATAAAATAACTTCTAAGTCTTTAGTGATGCGAATATCAAACTCAGACATTTTATAGCCAAGCTCATAGGCCTTTTGTAGCGACGCCAATGAATTTTGCACTAAACCACCGACCCAAAAACCACGATGGCACTGAATTTTTGGCGGAACAAACGAAGTTTCTTTTAGATTATAAAAGTATTTTAAAATTTTTCTCATTTAATCGGCGTGGCCACGAGCTTATCTAATGGGCCAATGATGTTGAAATTTTGATTTTTAAAATTACCTTTAGTCGACAACTGTGCGATCGATGGGGCGTACTCACCGACAACTAATAAATCAGTTTTATTTTTCAGTTCGCCTTTTAAATTAAAATTTAGTTTTCCTAAACCATCTCTTTGAATCTGTAATTTACTTTGCGTAAAGCTCACTGCTGGTTTTGGCAGAATCTGATCAAATAGAACATTCAGTTGACTTGATTGCGCCCGATCAGAAACAGCAACTGTTAAACCACCTGTTTTAACGTTGTAAAACTCGCTCTTCAGCAAAAGATTTTTTTCGTACTCTAAAGCTAGCTTAGTGATATCAAATTGATTGATGCTGATTTTATCGATGCTGGCCGTGCCTTTAAGATTGTTTTTCAAATCTGAGGTAAAAAGCAATTTGATTTCTGGATCACTGGCTTTACCTGTGAAAAGTTTAACCGTATCTGGTTTTAGCAAATGTCCTTCAAGATCAACAGATAGGCTTTTATCACCAGTTTCAGTTTGGTGGCTGTATTTAAGTGTGCCGTGAATTTTTTGTGAATCCAAAATGAAATCATTAATATTTAAATTAATTTTTTGTGGGTCAACACTGGCATGCAGGTTAAAACTATCAAAAATCTGTGGCACACGTTCGCCTTTATTTGAAAACACGAAACTTGTTTTTTCGATTAAAGATTTAACTTTAAACTGATTTACATCCATAAACTGAATTAAGCCAGAAATGTAACCCGCATTTTGAATACTGGGTCTAATGTTATCAAACACACGATGTGATAAGATTTTAGTTAATTCAATATGTGATAACTGCACATCAAAGGGTTTCACTTGAGCTTTTTCATCAGCTTTACCGATGACGAAAATATCATTGATCTCGGCAATGCCTCCGCCCAGTATAATTTTGATATCTTTTAAGTTAGCTTCATATTTACGATCATCAACGTAGTATTCACCCGTTAAATAACCTGTCATCGACGAACCACTTAAAAAATCAAAAATTTCAGTCTGTGGGCGCTCAACTTTAACAATGTAATTAATGGCTTTAAGCGAAATGCCATTCAGTTCACCTAAAAATTGAATACTATTTTTTTGCAGGTCATTTTTAAACTTTAAATGAAAAGGGCGATCGACAACTAAACCTTTTACTTCGGCATTCAAAGTTGGTTTTTCATCTAATCGTAAATTAATTTTAAGATCTGATTTAAAAAGATAATAACTTTTATCAGATTCTTTAAATGCCGATAACTGAGATTGCAATGTCAGTTCACTCAGTTTTTCTTGCTCGTATTTAAACATCAGTTGAACCGCATTAAAATCAACGGCGGTATTCATCTTATCAACAGCAATAACACGCAAACGATCAATCTTAACCTCGTTAAGATGCGATTTAAAATTTCTTAATTTTTCGAGAGCCTCTTTAGTGCTTTCACGTTTTGGCATTTCTGCTGCTGCAGCTGCTGTAGCAGTTTCAGCTTTTGTCTTCGCTGAAGGTAATGCGGCTAAAACTTCGCGATTGGCCATGGTGCTATCATCATGAGTGTTTTTCGAAAAACATTGGCGCGTGTTTTTAGCTCTGACTTCTAACAATGAAATACGAACTGTCGAAATCACTTTATCAGGCGAAAATAACAAATTAAAACTCAGCGGAAACGACAAGTTATCGATGTAGATTTGATTTTCTTGGCAATTCGCTTTCAGAGGGCTAATGCGCACTCCACGAATTTCGATCACCGGGCGAGGTATACCCCATTCACTTAAACGAACCTCTACAGATTCAAAATCGATATTTACATCTTTTTGTAATTTGACGATGACTTGCTGAAGTCTTGCTTTAACAACTGAAGAACGAATTTGTGACTTAAAGATCAGGCCGATAAAAAGTGATAGGATGACACCTATCATGACGACTCTTAATCCCGCTTGATCGACAACCGCTCTTCTCATTTAATAATTGTAACTAGTTTAAACGAATTTGAAAGAAACAATTTCGTAATCTTTATCGCCCTTAGGAGATTGTACTGTAAACGCATCACCGGCTTTTTTACCGATCATAGCGCGCGCAATTGGAGACAAAACAGAAATCATGCCGTTTTTTACATCAGCTTCATCTAGACCGACGATTTGGTACGTGTGTTTTTCTTCAGTTTCTTGATCGATAATATTAACGGTAGCTCCGAAAACCACGCGGTCAGATTTAATAGATGAAGGGTCAATCACTTCAGCTCCGGCAATTTTACCTTGAATATCGCCAATGCGACCTTCAATCATACCTTGGCGCTCTTTTGCAGATTCATATTCAGCATTTTCAGAGATATCGCCATGAGCACGAGCTTCTTCAATAGCTTTAATCACTGTTGGGCGCTCTTCAAAGATAAGTCTTTTAAGCTCTGCTTCAAGCAATTGTTTTCCACGTACTGTCATCGGTAATGCTGCATCTGCCATATTAATACCTGCTTAGCTGTTAAGCTTCTAAAGGGGATCCCATTCGAAAGTCTTATTTTATACCAAAAATGTTTGAGTTTAACAAACTACAGGGGACAGGCTACGTTGCGTCATATTATCATAAACGCTATGCCAATAGATTCCCAAATAGATGTCATCTTAAAAGCCCAAAAAATACTCCTCTCTACTCACAGAAATTCAGATGGCGATGGCATCGGAAGCCTGGCGGCCCTGTACGGCGCCTTGAAAAACTTGAACAAACAAGTGTGGTTCGCGCCCGTTGATGAAGTGCCCAAGCGCTATTCGTACATGCTTGAAAATGTTGATACCTGTTTAAACCCTGACGAGATCAAACCTGATCTTTTGATTATCTTAGACACCAATCAAGGCGAACTTTGTAATCCCCTTTACAAAAATTGCATCTCGCAAAACTGCAAAGTTTTATTTATCGATCATCATGTTGATGACAGCAAACCCCACCCGCTTGTTTTTCGCATCGTGAAACTTGAAGCCGCTTCAACTGGTGAAATTGTTTTTGATGTGATTAAAAAAATGAATGTGCCGATGAATGACTTTATCGCGGCGGCTTTATATTCAAGCTTAACGTTTGATACACAGGCTTTTAAATTAGTAAAAAATTCTTCACGTTCACACTTTATTGCTGGTGAATTAGCGGGCTACAAAATCAACACTGAAGGTATTCAGCGCGCGCTCTTTGCTCATTGGACACCTGATAAAATGTTATTCTTATCTGAACTAATTCATTCAGCTAAATACATGTCGAACAATTCAATTGTTGGTTTAACAGTTAGCCTTAAACAGTTAGAAAAATACAAACTTGAAGGCGATGATGTGAATGACATCGTTGATATGTTCACATTAATCCCGACAGTGAAGTTTGCTTACTTTATTCGTCAAGCCAGTGATAGTGAATACAAAATTAGTTTTCGTTCGGCCGGATATGATTACGCTTATAAAGTGGCAATCAAATTAGGTGGCGGAGGCCATAAAAGCTCTTCGGGCACATGGTTGAAAGCTGATGGTTTTACAATGCTTGAAGAGAAAATCAAAACTGAATTAAGGCTTATTAAATTGCTCGATTAATTGATCGATATCTTGGCGGCAGGCACCACAACCCGTGCCAGCCATCGTTGTGCGTGACACGTCTTCTGTTTTAAAACAGCCATTCTTAATTGAGGTAAAAACTTTTTCAGTCGGCACATTTCGGCAATGACAAAGTTCTTCGTGATTGTAACAAAATTTAAATTCAGAATTAGCCTTTAAGATAAATTCATTAATTAAAATGTCTTCACCGGTCGCCACACTTTGCTTAGGCCATTTACGCGGGTCTTTGCCATGGTTTACTTTTAACAAATTAACCTTATCCAGCAGAGCCTTTGAACCTCTGACTGTGACAACATTATCTTTAAGCTCGATACGAGCTTTAAAAGGAATTTCAGCAAACACCATATATAGCTATTATCGACGTGATTGCTAACCCACAGCAATTAAAATTTAATTTTGTGTATCACTTCACGACGAAATTTAAAGATTTTTTCAACATCCTTCTGGACTAAGGTGGAAGCCATTACCTGCCCCAAGAAACCCAAAGGAATTTTATAGCGAACTTCATCACTTAACAAAGTTCCGTTTCCTAATTTTTCAAAACGATGCGTGTGATGCCACATACGATACGGCCCTGATAATTGCGTATCGACAAAACTGTGCGGCGGGTTCCATTGTTTAATCAGGGTCTTCCATTTCATCGGAATCCCTTTTAAATTTAATTTATAATCAATCAACGTGCCTTCATGAATTGTTTTGGTCGACATTTTTGTGACATGAAAATTCAAAAATGGCGGAGTGATTTGTTCTAAGTTGGCTGCTTCGGCGAAAAATTTAAAGACGCCCTCAATTTCACGCGGCACAAATTGTTTCACCGAATAAAAATACTGCCCGTCTTTATAGGGCTCAAGTTTTTGCGCAAAGTACTCTTTAAGTTTCGGGTATTTAAATTTGAAATGATTATTCTTTAATATTTCAGGCGACATTTTAATTGAGGCCAACACGGCCCCTGCCATTTCACCAATAGCAATACGAAGTGCAAATGAAGGCACTGGTGGCGATGGCATAGCCTTTAAAGTTTTACCTAAAAGCTTAGTCCACTCGTTATTTGTAACGGGATCGTCTGTCGAACAGTTTATGGGCCCGTGGTATTTGTCATTTATTAAAGCTTGAACGAAAACTTCTGTTAAATCTTCAATGGCAATCCAACTCATGTACTGATCACCAGATCCGAGAGTGCCACCAAAACCACGTTGAAATAACGGAATCATCTTTCTTAAGACGCCAGATTGCGGGTCTAAAACTAAACCAATACGCAATTGCACCGTACGCACAGCTTTATCTAAATTTTTAAACGGAGCTTCCCATTTTTTACAAACATCGGCTAAAAAATCAGAGCCTAGTTTAGATTTTTCGGTCACATCGTGATCTTTATGATCACCGTAAATACCTTGCGCTGAAGCTGACACGATCACTTTAACGCTTGCGGGTAAATGTTTAACTAAATGTTCACTGCCAAGTTCGCGTGATTTTAAAATTAAATCTTTTTTCTTATCTGTCCATCTGCCGTCAATGGTTTCACCCATTAGATGCACGATCGCTTCTGCGCCGTGAAACTTTTTTTCAGGCAGTGGATGCAACGAAAAATCATGCTCAACAATTTCAGCCGGAAATTCTAAATAAGAAAGAGCTTTTTCTTTTGACCTTGAAACCACGATCACTTCGTGACCTAATTCGACAAGTCTGCGTCCGACATAATTACCTACGTTACCTGTTGCGCCCGTCATTAATATTTTCATTTTCCAAGTCCTTTTTTAAATTCACTCAATGCTCGTTCACGTGCGAATTTGTGTTCAACCATTGGTGTTACGTATTTTGCTGTGCCATATTCAGGAACCCATTTTTTTACATATTCAAATTTTGGATCAAAACGTTCGATTTGAGATTCAGGGTTAAAAATTCTAAAATACGGAGCCGCATCACACCCCGTGCCTGCAGCCCATTGCCAATTGCCATTATTGGCGGCTAAGTCATAATCTAATAATTTTTCGGCAAAGTATCTTTCACCTTCATACCAGTAATGCAGAAGATGCTTTGTTAAAAACGACGCCGTCACCATGCGAACGCGATTATGCATATGCCCCGTTTCATTAAGTTCACGCATACCTGCATCAACCATGGGGTAACCGGTTTCGCCGCTTTTCCAACGATCAAATTCTGATTTAACTTTTCGCCACGCAATTTTATCATACTGGGGTCTAAAACTTTCTTTTTCTACGTGCGGAAAGTGATACAGCACCTGCATAAAGAAATCGCGCCAGATTAACTCGCTTAACCAAACATCAGAAAACTTTTTACCTTCACGCGCAAGCTCACGCACAGAAACGGTACCAAAGCGTAAATGCAATCCCAAATGACTGGTTCCGTTTTCTAAAGCCGGAATATCTCTGGTTTTAGCGTAATTCTTTAATACTGTTGAACTGACCTCGATAGGTGGGAAAATAAATTTCTGTTCTGCAAATCCAAGATCTTTAAGAGTAGACATGGTCGTGGGTTTAACTTTTGCAAAATTATCTTCGTAAAGATCAACTGGATATGACTTTAAATAAAATGGCGAAATGGCATTTAACCATTTTTTCTTATAGGGCGTATAAACCGTGTAAGGATTTTCCTGATCGGTCACGACTTCTTCTTTTTCAAAGATCACTTGGTCTTTAAAAGTTTTAAATTCAATCTTATGACTTTTGCAAAGTTTTTCTATTTTTTCATCACGGGCCATCGCATAGGGCTCGTAATCGTGATTTGTATAGATCGCTTTGACCTGGTATTTTTCAATCAGCTTTTTATAAACTTCTAAAGGCTTACCAATTTCAACAAGCAGATCACACTTCTTTTTTTGCAGGTCTTTTTTAAGTGTGGCGACGGTTTCATGAATAAACTGAACGCGAAGGTCATTTTCGGGTAATTTTTTTAAAATATCTTCATCAAAGATAAATACGGGTAAGACGTTCGTTTCATGCTTTAAAGCCTCAAATAGGCCTGCATTATCGAATAATCGAAGATCACGTCTAAACCAAAACAAGGTGTATGTCTTATTCATCAGCAATAGCCTAACATGTTAAAAACTTCTATTTGAACCTTTTTTAGTTTCAGCATACATAAAGTTTATGAAAAAGCCCTATGCAATTTCAGTCTTATCTTATAATCATCCTGAATTGACGGCAAAATGCCTAAGAAGCGTTTTGCTTCATGCCTCACATGAAAATATTTTTTTGACTCATAACGGAAGTTTAGAAAAACACATTGCACAGCTTAAAAACGAATTTCCTCAAGTTCGCCATATCGAGATCAAAGAAAATTTAGGTTACGCTGGTGGCGCGAATGCGACATTAAAAGAAGCGTTAAAATATTACACAGATGTTTTATTTTTAACTAATGACACCGAAGCCATTACTCTTCCGCAGGCAGCACCAAAACAATTTAGTTCAATTAAATTACTTCGCAGAAATTCAGAAGAAATTGATTCAGTGATGGGATCTTTAAATCCCCGCATTGGTAAATTAAAACACCTTAAAAAATTAGACGACCATCATCACCGCGATATCACCTATATTCCGGGAACAGCTTTTTGGATTGATCAAGAATCATTCGCCAAACTTGAGGGTTTTGACGAACGCTTTCACACTTACTGGGAAGACGTTGATTTTAGTTTACGCGCCCACAAGAAAAATATTTCATTAGGCTATTGTGATAAAACAGTATTTCGCCACAAGATTGGTAAGACTTGCCATAAAGACCGTTTTTACACTTACGAACTTTTTCAACGTAACCGTGGCCGTTGTATGACTAAAAACAATTTAACTTCGCTTCGTTTTTATTTAAATTATATTCCTGATATTTTAAAATACAGCAGATCTGATTACAAAAAGGCTTTAAGTATTTTTAATAATCACCGTTTGAAAGATTAAGCCCATGACTGCACAAGAAAAAAAGATTTCAAAATTATTGCTCGCGTTTTGGGTTTACACGTTGGTTGTGATCTTCTGGGGAGCCTGGGTTCGCATTTCTCATTCGGGTGATGGCTGTGGTGATCACTGGCCTTTATGTCAGGCCGAGTTTATTCCAGATCTGACGACTAAGAAAACTTTTATTGAATACTTTCACCGTTTGATGACTGGCGCCTACGGCATCATCGTTGTTTTTATTTTCTTTAAACTTCGAAACCACGCGCGTGAATTAGTGCGCAAACTCAATGTGGCACTATTAATTTTGATGATCACTGAAGCCCTTATTGGTGCCTTGTTAGTTAAATTAAGCTTAGTGACCATTAACGATTCATACATGCGTTTAATGTTTATGGCGCTTCACCAATTAAATAGCTTTATGCTAACGGGTGTTACCTACCTACTATATAAGTCGATCAATCCTGAATTTATCTTTAAACCCTCAAAAAAATTAATTTTATTTCTAGTTGTTTCAGTCAGCGGTGCAATTGCTGCCTTATCAGTGACTCTGTTTCCAAGTATCTCGTTATTTCAAGGCATTTTAGAAGACTTTAGCCATGATTCACATATCTTTATTAAACTTCGTATCGTTCACCCTATCTTAGCTGTGACTATTATGGGTGGATTTATGATCTGGCTCTTTATGAAAAACCAATCACGTTTTGCAATGGAGATTCTATTTGCGATGTTTATTGGTATTATTACGCTTGTGACTTTAAGCCCTGTGGCTCTGAAGATCGCGCATCTAGGGATTGCTCATGTGCTGTGGGCCAGATTCTTAAGTTTGAATTGGCAGACTATAAGTAAAAACTAGTTTTTACTTATAGTTCTAGTAAGTGTTTTGTTTAAATATTGTCTCAGAACAAGACAAACTACAGTCTCTAGCTTCTTCACTTGGGTTCGAATAAACATTGTATACCGAAGCCTCGAGTATCAAAAAATTGCTAATTTTAAGATTAATCCGTTAACTACAAAAAACGGTTAAAATAACTGACGAACTTGTAAACGGTGCAAGTTTTAATATGAGATAAATATATTTTTTTATTCTGTTTACTGATCGTTACGCTGAAAATAGATGAATGCGTATATTAATAATTATTTCAATGTTGTATTTAGCAAGTTGCTCTCCTTCTCGCGAAGAAGCAAATAACCAAGCCGTAAACTCTGACTCTCAAGAAGAGTCAGCTTTAAAATATGTTCGACCAAGACGTCCAACGACGACGACACCTGTGTCATCGACAACGTCAGTGTCGTCAACAGTGCCTGTCTCATCGACGGCACCGGTATCGTCGACGGCACCTGCCTCATCGCCTCCGCCCGTTGTTACTCCCCCTGCGTCGTCAACGACTCAACCTACAGCTTCGCAAACTTTAGTGCGCGCCTTTACGGGTGTTCGTCCTTACGGACCAAAAGCTCCATGGAATATTCCGATAAAAAATCTTCCGCTGCATCCTGAAAGCAAAAAATATGCAGACTTTTTATGGCAAGATTTTAACGGTACTTTGCCAGAACTTAATTTTAGAAAATATACATATCCAGTTTATGATGCGACTAAAGCCACTGATATGTATACGATCACAGATAAAAATAACTGGGGTAACTTAAATGGTAAAACGATTCCATATAATCCCGCTTGGTTACCTAATGCTGGAACTGATGCGCAAGCTATTATCTTAGATGCAGCTTCAGGCCGCGAGTGGAATTTATGGGATATGGTGGTCGACACCACAAATAAACATATCACCATCGGTAACGGAAATTTATGTCCGGGTGATTACCTAACAAATAATTACGATAACAAAGCCACTAAGTGCCCAGGCTCTCGCGGAGTAGGTATCAATTACTTAGCGATGTTAGTGCGTCCTTGGGAGATTGAAAAAGGTGTGATTGAACATGCGCTTTCAATGCCGATCATCGGAACATCTGGTCAGTTTTATGTAGCCCCTGCTACGAAACTTGAACATCCAGGTAAAGTCGGAAATATTCCTGAAGGTATGCGCTTTGCTTTAAAAGCCACTGATGCCGAGATTGATGCATTCATTGCAACGATCACTGGCTTAAGTGCAGAGAAAAAACGTGCGATTAAAATTATCTTCACAGCGCTTAGAGATTACGGTTGGTTTATCACTGACACCGCTGGTGGACATGCTCTGCAATTTGAAGCACCAGAGTCTGCACAAGCAGAATGGCAACGTATTGGCGTTCTTCCAGGGCAAAGTGTTGGTGGCGTTGAACATCCACGCTTTACATTGCAGAAGTTCTTAACTCAAGATCGTATTATTACGATCATACCGAGTGACCAGTACCCGCAGTAAGAAATCAGATCGTTAGTTCATTCGACTCATAGAGACGATGCAAATAACGAATCTGATCATTAAGATTAAAGATCTCCATCATTTCGTATTGCAAATCGTAATCACGAATTAAGTAGGCCGCAAATGCAGACACAGTCTCTTGCGGCCCTTTAAGCGAACGAATAAAAATATCGCGCTGTTCAGCATCTGGAATGTGTTTTTGCACCCATTGAACTAAGAGCGCATTTAAAGTTGTAAATTTTGAAGCTAGTGATTCATCTAATGTAAGATCTTCAAGCACGATTTCACAATCAGCGATCAGATATGGTTTTAAAGGATCACTTTTATCTTCGTTTAAAATTCTGATTTTACCTTGGCCAGGTAAGAATATTAACAAATTATCATTGGGTCTTTGATCGATCACTTGCGGCAAACCGAAACCTGCGATTGAACGATAGGTGTCACCGTTTTCTGGAACGTAGGCTAAAGCTATCGGTATTTTTAAAGATAGGGATTCTTCGACCATCTGCAAATATCTAGGTTCAAAGATATTTAAAGGCTTTGTGGTGAGCGGAAACAAATTTGCATGCGTGAGCGGGAAAACAAAACATTTCATCTGCTTAAAAAAAGTGTATCATGAAAAATATGAAAGAAACAAGGTCTGCTGAAAGCAGACTAAATAAAGATAGAATATTATTTTTCGATGGGGTCTGCGGTCTGTGCAGCGCCCTCGTAGACTTTGCCCTTCCGAAATTTTCTGAAGGTCAGATCTCTTTTGCTCCATTACAAGGGCCAACCGCTCGCGAATTGCTTTCACCTCGCGACTTAGGTCTTGAATATGTCGTCTATTATCGTGATCAAAAAATTTATCGAAAAACCGAAGCTGTGGCTTACTTACTGGGTGATATCGGTGGAGCCTACAAACCAATAAGCATTATGTTACGCACTCTACCCCGTTTTATTACTGATTTTTTCTATGATCTTGTGGCCAGATATCGTTACCGCATCTTTGGTAAATCAGAAACCTGCAGATTGCCAACACCGCAAGAAAGAAAATTTTTTCTCGATTAAAAAAGATATTTAATAAACGGAATATCTGCCGGAGCTAATTGAAAACCGGCAATCTCAGATTCATCGACCCACGCATGCAAATCGTGATCAACCAATAAAAATTCATCAATGGCTTTTTCATATTTGTACAGATGCAATTCGACCGTGCGCTGAGGGTATTTATACTGATTACTGTGCACGTAACTAAGTCCAGATTCGATCGCTGTAAAACCAAGCTCTTCAAGGATTTCACGCACCAAAGCCTGTGTTTGCGTTTCGCCGGCATCGATTTTACCACCTGGAAATTCCCAATGGCCTGCTCCTGAAGTTTGCTGGCTATTTCTACGCACGATAAGATACCGTTTTCTGACCGGATGAAAAAGCGCTAATGCGACCACTTGCAGAACATCTGTATTTGCCATTACTCCCAAAATCCTTGTATGATTTAAGAGTATGATCGATCTTCAAAATAGTCACTTTGTAATTTTCTTAAGCGGTATCGCGTTCTTTCTTTACGGAAGCTCAATGGCTTCACAATCACTTGAAAAATTGATGGCCCAAAGAATCACACTTCTAATGACAAAACTTTCTAAATCAAGTTTGTTATCGATCGGTGTAGGTGTTGGCTTAACATCAATTCTACAAAGTTCAGGTGCCGTAACAAGTATGTTAGTGGGCCTTGGCAGCGCGCGAGTTATTCAATTGCCGCAAGTGATGGGCGTTATCATCGGAACCGCCATCGGTTCAACATTAACAGTGCAATTAATCTCGTTTGATTTATCGCAATACGCTTTACCGTTATTTGTGTTGGGCTTCTTTGCTTTTTTCATCACTAAAAAACCATCATTAAAAAACCTAAGCACTGTGATCATGGGTTTTGCGATGATCTTTTTAGGTTTAAAAATGATTTCGATCAGTTCGCATTATTTTGCGCAATTAGAAATTTTAGCTGAATTTTTCAGTAGCTTAAAAGAAAACTCAGCGTACTCATTTTTTGCCGCTGTTATTTTCTGTGCGTTTGTTCATAGTAGTGCGATCACGATCGGTCTTGCGATGAGCTTATGTTCTGCAGGCGTGATCACACCTCACGATGCCATCATTTGGGTTTACGGCGCTAATATCGGCACAACTTCAACGGCCCTTTACACGGCTGCGGGAAGCAATTACATCGGTAAACAAGTGGCCTGGGCGCACTTCTTTTATAAAGCGTTAAGTGTGATTATCTTCTACCCGCTGACCTCTTATTTTATTGATTTCGTCAGCCAATTTCAAAGTACATCATCACGTATGATCGCTAATGCGCATTTTTTCTTTAATATCGGTTCTGCGATTATTTTTTATCCGTTTATTTCTAAAGGTTCTGCTTTAATTCAAAAAATGTTTCCAAAAGGCTTACAAGAAGAGTTTGGCACAGAGTACTTAGCCATGAACAATTACGATAACACGGCTCTTGCGGTTTCATATGCTCAGCGCGAAATCATGCGTTGTGCAGATATCGTGATCAGCATGTTAAAAGATTCTGTAGTGTTATTTGAAGAAGAAGATCCCGTCTTAGTGCAATCGATTAAAGATCGCGATAACCAAGTGGATTTTTTATACCGCGAAACTAAAATGTTCTTATTAAACCAAGCCAATTCTAATGCTTCAGTCGTGAATCAAAACGTGATGAATATGATCATGTTCATTTCAGATCTAGAACGCGCAGCAGATTCAATTGATATTAACATCAGAACCTTAGCGATTAAAAAACACGCCTTAAAACTTTATTTTTCTAACGAAGGCTGGAGCGAAATTAAACAAATGCATGCGCAAGTTGTTAAAGTGGCTTCAATGGGTATTAACGCTTACGATAGCCCTGCGATGTGTGAAAGTGCGATTCAATTAAAACGCGAATTAGCAAAAATCGAACTTAACTTCAGAGAAAATCATATTTCGCGATTAAACCGCGGCATGCAAGATTCGATCAACACAAGTTCTATTCATTTAGATTTATTAAGCGAATACCGCCGTATCGCAAGTTTACTTTGTAATCACGCCTACGCCACTGTGAAAGGCGCCGGTAAAAAGATTAACGACGAACCGAAAGAAGATTTATCGTAATGACTTTAAGTGCTTTTTTTCCATTAGTCTTATTAGTTATCTCAAATATTTTTATGACTTGGGCTTGGTATGGTCATTTAAAAACCATGAACAATTCTCCCCTATGGATGGTCATCTTAATCAGCTGGGGTATCGCATTTTTTGAATATTGTTTTCAAGTGCCCGCGAATCGTTTTGGCTTTACACACTTCACATTGCCACAGCTAAAGATCATTCAAGAAGTGATCACGATGGTTGTATTTATCGTTTTTTCGACGCTCTATATGAACCAAAGTTTTAAATTAGATTTTCTATGGGCTGGCCTTTGTATGGTTGGCGCCGTGTATTTCGTATTTCGCTAAGCCTATTGAGCAGGCTTAGCGCTTAAAGACCAATCCATTTTAGTGAAATCTAAATCAAGACTGTTTTCGTTTTTCAACGCTTTGTCTTTTAAAAGTTCTGAAATCGGCGCATTGCGAATTAAAAAATCTTTTAAGCTTGAATACTCTTTTGAATATTTCATGTACTTTTCGCGCGGCTCAAAATAATCACAGGCTACAAACTTGTTTGTCTCCATCGTGTAATTGGCATTTTTGTCATAGCTTAAAAACGATTTCATCACTTCGTTTAACGTCTTAGTTAAACTCTCAGCCGTGTAATACCCGGGCGGAGGACAACTTTTAGCTGTACACGCAAAAGCCACCATAAATTTAAAATCAGTTTTAAATTCTTCAGCTAATTCATTCTCAATGTAATTAAGGCTGCGTTTTTTATCGAACAACTTAAAAATCTTTTTATCAAAAATATCGTTTAAAATACGAGACGCATCTTTAATCGATTTAGGTAGCGTCTTACCATCAATTTGATCTAACACAGCTTTAATCGCGATCGCGCCGTAAAGGTTTAAAATAAAAGCTTTACGCTGATCCACAGTGAAAGCCTTATATTCAGCTTCAGTCACTTTAACCATCTCTTGCAGGTTTTCAGTAAAATCTAAGCGGTTATTTTTAATTCCTAAATAATCAACTGTCGCGGGCACTGTTGAGTAATCGACATACTTTGTAACTACACGCTTCCATAATCCAAAATTATGATCAAAAGCGAAAACGGGTAATGTATAAATTAAAGTAAAACTTAAGATTAAACTTCTTAGCATCATAATGGTTTCACCTTTTGCGTGGCCCAAATAACGTCTTCAAATTCAGTTGAAAAAGCTTTTAAAACTTCTTTTGCAAAAACATCAGGTTTAATTTTTAAATCTTCTAATGACGCTGTTTTTACCGGAGTGCCTTTGTTTGTGATATTCACCGCAAAATGCACTAATGTTGAAACCGCCGACACGCTGGCAATTGAAATCGAAAGCTTGCCACCATCAACATAAATATCATCACCCTTACGAATCAATTTATAAGACGAAGCCACTTTTTGCGTGATCATATCTTTAATGATTGAAGCCAGTAATCTTTGCGCCATCACTCCAAAAGATAAATTTGCCGGAAAGAACTCGATCATAAAATGTAACATCTTATCGCCGCAAATTTTTTGCGCATCGATTTTATCTTCATAATCAACCATGTGATCTAAAGTCACATCTGTGGGTGAAATCCATGAAATCATGGCATTGCCTTTAAGACCAAAATTTTCATAAGAAAATAAAGGGCGAAGCTGCGAACCATCGTAATTTTTTAATACTTTTTTAGGAGTTGATACAAAAAGAGTTTCCATAATTAATTTTTATCTTTCAAATAAATGAGCGACCGATACCTGATTTACACTAAACGCCCGTTTGGCCCGTTTACAAGATTCACACTCGCCGCACCATTTTGGTTTAGCAAAGTAACAAGGCCAAATCATTTCAAACGGAACTTCTAGATTTTTACCAGCACTTACGATTTCACTTTTTTGTAATGAGACCGTGTAACAATGCACACGCACTTTATTAGCTGTTGAAAATGCAAAAGATATATCTAAGCTTTTCATAAAGCCAACGCTGTTATCAGGAAATGTAGAGGCTTCTTCTAAATTAAAGCCAGGCACAATAATTTCTGCTTTTAAACTTTCAGCGATACCCGCTGCTATATTTAAAAATATTCCGTTACGGTTTGGCACCCAAACAGCTTTTGCAGAAACAATAGATTTTTTATGATCATCAATCGCAACATCATCACCAATTGGAATTTGCTGTTTATTGCTTGTTAAAGATGATTCACCTAAATCTTTAAACCAAGGTAAATCGATCACTTTATGCGGAATATTTAATTTAGCAGTTAAGGCTCGACTGGCTGCAATTTCTTTTTCTGCGGCTTTTTGCCCGTAATTAAAAGTTACGGCACAAACAACTTCTGACATTTTATGAGCGGCGAACAAATTAACGGCCGAATCTAGACCACCCGATAGACAAACAACAGATTTAATTTCTTTTTTAGGAGGCGCTTTAATATGACTAAAACTTTTCATCTCAAAACCTTCGTTTATTGCGTCGATTCAGTCGGGCGTAAATCTTTAATCAAAATCTGCACTGACTGTTTATTTCTAAAATAATTCCACTGAATTTCACCTAGAACATCATAGGTTTTACCAACCTGTAAAACTTCACGTTGCGCAGAGCTTGGCGAAAACAACAGGGCATCCATAGTATTTTCTTGCGCGTTGCCTTGATCTAAAAATTGAACTTTCAAATGCCCGCCTTTTAATTCATTCATCTTTTTTAAAGATAAATTATTAAAGCGAAAAAGCGGCGTAGTAAAACCAACGCCGTAAGGCCCGATATGATCATACCATTTCATAAAATGAGAATTCACATCAGATAATTGTGCTGTCACATCAAAATCAATTTCAACTTCACGTTTTTCTAATTTTAACTGGTGATAGAATTTTTCTAAACCTTCCATCAGTAATTCTTTATTGGCTGCAGGCAATTCAAACCCCGCAGCGGCCGCATGACCACCAAAACGATTCAGTGCTGCCGATGCAAAACCCAAGGCATCAACTAAACTTGATTCATGACCTACTGGTAAACGCCCGCTACCCACAATCATACCTTCAGAATTTTGTGAGCCCACAAAAGCTGGGCGATTAAATTCTTGCGATAATTTTGTAGCAATTAGGCCAATAATACCGCGGTGAAATTCTTCAGATGAAACAAAAATAAAGTCTTCTTTGTTCCAGTCTTTAAGTAAGGCTAAAGCTTTGCCTTCAGCATCAGATTGCAAGCTTTGACGTGTTTGATTGTTCTTTAAAATTTGATCAACCATCGAACGCGCTTGCGCTAAATTTTCTTCTAAATAAATGTGAATCGGTAAAGTGTCTGATTCCATACGCGATAAAGCGTTTAACTTTGGTGCAAACTTAATCGAAACATCTTGCGAAGATAAAGACCTTCCTGATAATTCAAGAGCTTCTAATAAAGCCTGAAGACCTGGTCTTTTGGTATTTTGCAAAACAACCATGCCGTGTTTCACTAACACACGGTTATCTTCAATCAGCGGAACCATATCGGTTAAAGTGGCAATACTAAACAGGTCTAATAAGTCTTTAAGATCCCATTCATTATGCGGAAGTTTTGGATCTTCAGCAAAAGCACGTTTTAAAGCGCGCGCGAGGTAAAAAGCAACCCCTGCCCCGCAAAGATAGCCCAATTCACTGGTGCACATTTTTTGATTGGGATTCACCACGCAATAAGCATCAGGTAAAGTTTCACTCGGCAAATGGTGATCTGTTAAAATCACATCGATATTAAGTTCGCGCGCTTTTTCAAAAGCTTTATGCGAAGTAATACCCACATCGACCGTGATAATTAAATCAATACCGATTGTTTTTAATTCCTCAACCGCGTGAGCATGAAAGCCGTAACCTTCACTTAAACGTTTTGGCTGATAGTAGCTAACATCTTTGAAACCTAGGTTTTCTAAAGCTTGTTTTAAAATCGCAAGACCACTTGTGCCGTCTAAATCAAAGTCAGCATAGATACAGATCTTTTCGTTGTTAAAATAAGCCCGCTTGATACGTTCTACAGCTTTATCCATGCCGAGAAGTAACAGAGGTTCTTTAAGTAAACTTAATTTTGGATTTAAGATTGAATCAATTTGTGAATCATCAAAACCCCGAGCTGATAAGAGACGTCCGATCAACTCTGGGTATGGTTTTTGGCTATCTGAAACAGATTTATTTTTACTTTTATCTTTCCAGACAGCCATTGTCGAACTCCTTAAGCTTTTGCAGGCTTAAGTACGTTTTCCATCAATAAAATAAATGGAGCAGCAACGTAAATAGAAGAGTAAGAACCGAATACGATACCTACAGAAATCGCAAACGCGATATCTTGTACAACGCCATTAGCAAAAATCAATAAACATAAAGAGGATACGAATACTGTACCCGAAGTGATCAGTGTTCTACCTAACATGTCGTTGATTGATTTATTGATAATGAATTTGTAGCCCTTGTCTCTGTATTGGTGTTCTGTTTCGCGAATACGGTCAAATACCACGATCGTATCATTCAGTGAGAAACCAATTAAAGTTAAGATCGCTGCCATAATTGGAATGTTTACTTCTTTTCCAACCAAGATAAAGATCGCTAATGTGATTACCGCATCATGGAATAAACACACCACCGCACCTGGCGAGAACTTGTAATCAAATCGAAGTGCTACGTAGATGAAGATGACTAATAGACAGTAAAATACAGCTAAAAATCCATTACGTTTTAATTCAGCACCGACTTGAGGTCCCACCGTATCCACACGGCGAATATCTGGGCCTTGGCTTGCAAAAGTTGTTGTGATTTTAGTTTTTAAACCAGAAATCGCTTCGTTTAACTTTTCATTTGTTTCTTTATCAGTCGCGCCCTTTTCACCTTGAAAGCGGATGATAAATTCATTGCCTTCACCGAAAGCTTGAACGCCCACTTCGCCTAGTGGCATACCATCTAAAGATTTACGAACTTCGTCAATATGCACAGATTGCGCAAATTTAACTTGAAGCTCAGTTCCACCTTTAAAATCGATACCGTAATTGATTCCGCGCACGGCTAAGTAGCCTAATGCTAAAACTGTTAAAATTAATGAGATCCCGCCGAAAAAGCCAACTTGGCCTACGAAATCAAATCTTCCAGAAGACATTTCTTGTGTAGTATTATTTTTTGCCATTTTATTCATTTCCTAAAATTAAACTGAAATATTCTTAAAGTTAAAACGGTAAACTAATGTATCTGTAATTACTTTTGAAACGAATACGTTTGCAAAAACAGTTGTCGCGATACCTGTTAATAATGTCACCGCGAAACCTCTTACAGGACCAGTTCCGAAGTACAATAATACTAACGCTGTAGCAGCTGTTGTTACGTTCGAATCGATGATCGCAGACATTGCATGCGCGTAACCATCTTGAATCGCCGCACGGATGCCAGAGCCTTTAGCCAACTCTTCACGAATACGCTCGTTAATTAAAACGTTCGCATCAACCGCAAAGCCGACCGTTAACGCCATACCCGCAATACCAGGAAGTGTAAGTGTTGCGCCTAATGATCCTAAGATCGCAAATACCGAAACGATATTTAAAATTAAAGTGATCGCTGTGATAACGCCCATACCTTTATAGTACATAACCATAAAGATCATGATGATTAAAGCACCGATGATCGCGCCTAAACGAGCCTTATGTAGCGCATCTGCTCCAAGTGACGGACCTACGCGACGCTCTTCTAATTGCTCAAGCGTTGCAGGTAATGCACCCGCGCGTAACGCTGTAGAAATAAGTTTTGCTTCATCCATCATTTGTTGTTGATCACCAGAACGACCTAACGTGATAACCGCTTGTCCGTTTGGAATTTTTGAATTGATGTTTGGAGCTGTTTTTACAACTTTATCTAATACAACAGCCATTTGACGGTTGATGTTTTTCTCAGTTAAATCACCGAACTTAATTGCACCAGCTGGGTTAAAACGTAACGTCACTTCTGGAGTTCCGTATTGGTCAAACGAAACACCGGCGTTATCTAAAGAGTCACCGCCAAGGTCAGTTTTTGTAGAAAGTAAGAAAGGAGTGCTTCCTGCCTCCATCGTTTTTGCATTCGAACCTTTTTCGAAATACACCAATGTGTCAGCAGGTAATTTACCTTTTAAATCATCGTTAATACGTTTTACGTATTCAGTGTATTTCAATGTCGCCATTGAATATCCACCAGCTGCCTCAGCATCAGCGATCATCTTACGAACTTCGTCCGGAGATTTATCGTAAGACACTAACATGAAATCAAGTTTCGCTGTTGTGTTGATAAGCTGTTTTGCTTTTTCAGCATCAGCTAAACCTGGCAATTGAATTAAAATACGATCAGCACCCTGTTGAGTGATTTGCGGCTCAGCAACACCAAACTCATCAATACGGTTACGGATAGTTTCAATCGCTTGGCGAATTGTATTTTGTTTTTGATCTAAAAGATAAGCGTCGTAATAACGAATCTCAACTTTTTCAGCTGAAGTAGATACAACTTGCAAAGCCCCTGTGTAACTTTTTAAAATTACGCCTTCTACAAGTTTTGCTTGTTCAGCATTTTCAACTAAAACATCAAAAGCACCTGATTTGGCATTTGCTGTATTAAAACCTTTAATTTTAATACCTTGTTTTTCAAATTCACCCGCAAGCACTGTTTCTTGGCGAGTCACTGTAGTTACTAATACGCTCTCAACATCAACACCCATGACTAAGTGAATACCGCCTTGAATGTCCAAACCGTAATTTAATTTACGTGCTGGCCACCAAGCAAATTTTGATGTGTCGATAAAGTTTGGAGCAATGAATAGCGCAGCTAATAATATTGATAAGCCCGCTGCCCATGTTCTCAGTCGTAGATTTTCCATGTTGTCTTTCCTTTTGCGTGCCTCCGGCACGACTTCCTCTTGTTTTTTATTACTATCAAAAAATTATTTTGCAGTTTCAGTCTTCATCAGAGCTGATTGAAGCATTGTGATTTGTGAACGAAGAAGTTTGATAGTCACTCCGTTTGAAATCTCAAGGTTTGCAATTTGTTCATTTAAGCCAGTGATTTTTCCGAATAATCCCGACTGAGTAACAACTTGATCACCAACTTTTAAAGCTGATAAAAATCCTTGTTGTTCTTTTTGTTTTTTAGCTTGTGGACGGATTAAGAAAAAGTAAAACACCACAACGATCGCAAGCATTGGAACAAATTGCATCCATGCCGGAGGTTGAGCTGCTGTCGTTGCTGCAGTTGTTGCTTCTTGCGCGAACGCACTTAATCCCATTGATAACATTTTCAGTAACATATTTAGGTCCCTTTATTTATTTTAGTTTTTCGAAAAAACTCAAAGTAAATTGAACACTTAAACGTTGAACCGATCAAGGTGCGTTAGTTATTTTTATCAGTTTTTATAAATCGCGTTAAGCAATCGTCGCGGTAAGCTTCCCATGTGCCTTCATCTAAGGCTTTACGAGCTTTCGCCATAACAGACATGTAAAAGTGCAAATTGTGAATGGTATTAAGCCTTGAGCCTAAGATTTCACCACTTAAAAACAAGTGACGAAGATAAGCGCGCGAATAGTTTTTGCAAGTATAACAATCACATTCTGGATCTAATGGACCTGGATCTTCTTTGTACTCTTGGCGCTTGATGCTGACTTTACCCTGCCAAGTATAAAGTGTTCCGTTACGTGCTACTCTTGTAGGCATCACGCAATCAAACATATCAATTCCAGAATCAATTGAAATAATTAAATCAAGCGGAGTACCCACTCCCATTAAATATCTTGGCTTATTTTCAGGCATAAGCGGAGCAACTTCAGGTAACAACTCATGCATTAAATGAATCGGCTCACCGATCGAAAAACCACCTAAGGCATAACCTGGCAGATCAACACTCGTGACTTGCTCCATTGAATACTTGCGGTGCTCTAAAGACAAACCACCTTGAACGATCCCGAACAATAAACTCTCAGGGCGTTGCATGGCATTTTTTGAACGCACTAACCAACGGTGAGTTAAATCCATCGATTTTTTAATTTGGTCATCTGTTGCGGGATAACCTAAACATTCATCGAACGCCATAATGATATCAGCGCCTAAATCCATTTGAATTTGAATGCTAGTTTCAGGAGATAAAAAATGTTTTGCGCCATCAAGATGCGAACGAAATTCAACGCCTTCTTCAGACATTTTTCTTAAACTTGAGAGAGAAAAAACCTGAAAACCACCCGAGTCAGTTAAGATCGGGCCATTCCAGTTCATGAACTTATGAAGGCCACCTAATTTTTTAATTAGTTTTTCACCTGGGCGTAAATGCAAATGATAAGTGTTACCTAAAACAACTTGAGTGCCGCAGTCTTTAAGTTCTTCAGGCGTCATCGCCTTAACAGTGGCTTTAGTACCCACAGCCATAAAGGTAGGAGTTTCAAAACTTCCATGAGCAGTCATGAAGGTTGCGCGACGAGCATGCGATGATCCCGTACCTTCGGCACGAGCAGATTTTTTATGGAGTTTGAATTCACCGAGTTTCATGGGCTCGGTGTATCATGGATTAAGCGTGAGCGGAAGAACTGTTTAGTTTTTTAGCTCGCACTCGGTTGCCGAAATAACTGCGATGCCCCCATAAACGAGACCCCGGCAGTAATAAAAACATAACTTTGTGGAACAAAAACTCAGGCAAAAGCTTTCTTAAAATAGAAAATACTTTCGCGTCTAAGGTCACGCGCAAGCGTAAGGGTGGATTTGACTGAGCAATCAGCTTTTTAATTTTATGAGCGATCGATTCAGGCGTTGCAAAGGCCCACTTCATCAAACTTTCAACAAAAGGAGACATCGATAAATAATACTCTGAATGCGGACCTCTAAGTTTTGCCGATAGTTTTGCTTTTTTAGGCAGCAAAATATTTTTAAAGGAATCAGAATTAATAAAACCAGGCTCGACAAGGCTGACTTTTATGCCATAAGGCTTAGCCTCATACCATAAAGATTCTGAAGCCCCCTCAAGCGCATGTTTAGACGCTGAATACGACCCCATGGTCGGCATTGAAACCATTCCACTGACTGAAGAAATATTAATAATATGCCCGCTCATTTGTTCGCGCATAATTGGCAGCACCGATCTGATCAAGGCCATTGGCCCTAGATAATTCGTTTCTAACTGAATCATTTCTGATTCGCGATCCATATGTTCAACAACCGAACGATAACAAATACCTGCATTATTGACTAACACATCAATGCGGCCCCACATATTGGCGATTTCATTCACTAAGGCAAAAATATTGGTTTCAACCGTGACATCTAATTCACGAATGATTAAATCCTGCGATTCTTGAAACATCGTGCGCAGTAGCTCAAGGCGATGCGCACGTGCGGTTACAATCAATTTATAATTGGGATTTTGAGATAAGATCTCCACGAGAGCTTTTCCAAGCCCCGTGGCACATCCTGTGATCAGTATAATTTTTTTTGAAGTATCAACTTGCGTCACTTAAATCGCCTTTCGGTGTTCAGTAATCCGGTTCATTACTTCTTTAAACTGACCCGCATTGATCGGTTTAGATAAAATTTCAATTCGACGAGAAACTGTGTCTACAATATCTTCGACTTCTTCTTTATCAACAGAAGAGATCAAGATAATGGGAGGGGCTTCTTGATCATCGGCGAATAGATTTTCAACGAAATCCAGACCTGTATCTGAACCCGCTAAAAATACATCGGTGATAATGAAATCGAAGAACTGTCCAGAAGCCACCGAGCGTTCGTATTGAACGCGCGCTTCTTCAGCACTGACAGCCCAGCAAATTTCAGCAACGTGACCACCCAAATGTCTGCGCAAAATATCTGCCCAGAGGGGTTTGTAGGCCAAATCATCCTCGATAATTAAGACTCTGTAAATCATAACATACTCTCTTTCAACAAGAGTTGCCTAAGGTTTTGCTCATCTTATTAAATCGCAAATTCTTGTTCGTTACTGTCCTCTTTAAGACTCCAATCCGCTCTCGCTCGTTTTCTGTGATCCGACTTTTTCTGTGTAAACAATTTTCGTTTCATCAGCGCTGTTGCGCCAGTGATTGTTTCCCAACACTCATCACCCGTAGTCTGAACATATATTTTACGGTTCAACCAGGGGGCATGGGCTTCTATGTGACATTTAAACTTTTCTCCGTGGGTCTTTGAGGACACCTCTTTTTTGCAAAATAAATCTACAAATAAATTGTTCTTTTGTGCTAATTCTCCGAACATTTCTGTTACATATCCTTCGATGTTGTAACGTAAATAATCTGGTACTTCGACGTGAGAAAAGTGTAAGTTTATAGTCATATATTCCTCCTTGATGTATGCCTTATAATTAAGTGTGTGGGGTAAATTTGGTATTGATGTCAAAAGTGTTTGAAGATACCGCAATACTGGACTAAATTTTTATAAATAGGTTTATATTGAGCATCATAACTAATAGGTAGAGGTAAAATGGCTAAAATACTATGTATTGAAGACAGTCAGGACTTTGTGATTTATCTCACATCTGTTCTTAAAGACCATACATTGTCTTTTGCTCCCACTTTAAATGACGCTTTTAAATATGTTCAAAATGGCCGCGAAAGCTTCGATTTGATTCTTTTAGACGTGTCGCTGCCTGACGGTAACGGCATCAAAGCATTAGCTCAGTTCAAAGATGCTTTTAGCGCGAAAAACATACCTATCATTATATTAAGCGCTGATAACGATATTTTAAGTAAAGTGGCAGCCTTTGGCGTGGGCGCTGATGATTACATCGTAAAACCACCTCATTCTGCAGAATTAAAAGCACGTATTGAAGCCCGACTTCGCACAGCCCAAGCTCAAGCTAAAGACAGCCAACACATTAAAGTCGGAAATTTAATTATCGACTCTGATAAAATGAGCATCCAAATTCAATTGGCTGATAAAATTGAACATGTGGATTTAACACCGTCTGAATTTAAATTATTAAAGATTTTATCGACTCGCCCAGGTCAGGTTTATTCACGTGATTATTTAATCGATCATGTCTGGGGTATCGCAAAACATATTACAGAGCGCACTGTTGATGCGCATATTTCTCATCTGCGCAAAAAGATTAGCTCTAGCACCGCAAAAGTTGAAACTGTTTTAGGTGCTGGATACAAAATAGAAGTAAAGCTGGATTGATTCGCCGGCTAGCGGCGTCCTGTCTAGATATAGCTTTTATAGTCTGGAAAAGCTTCTTTCATCTGGCCGATCATGGTTTTGCCTTCACCTAAGTAATCAACAACTTCATGATGTAATTCAGTCGCTGATTCTTGTGGTAAGATTTTAACATCACGTGAAATTTTACGAGATTTTTGAGCAAAGCTTGAAAATCCCACTAGATCAGCGCTTCCGGCAATTTTGTGTGAACCTTTAGATACTTCTGCAAGCTCACCACTATTTAAGCTTGTGGCTACGTGATTCAAAGACTCTTCAAGAGTGATAAAAAATCGAGCTAAGATTTTAATCGCAACCGTTTCATCTGTATCTTCTTTAAGCTGCATTAGACCACTTGGGTCAAAATCTTTAACTTTCTTAAATTTTAATAATATATCTTGAAATTGCATTATACCCCTCGTTTAACGCGTTTAGCCCCTGTATACTGAGTAAACCATGTCCAAATAAAGGACGTTTGACGTTCATTTGAAGATTTCTTCAAATGAAATTATTATTAATATCACACTTAATCATCTACCATTAAAAAAGATGAAATCACATAAACGCAGATTCACCAACCGTGTCATCATTTCAATAACTCATTATATCGCCCAATTTCAAAAACTAATTTTATGGGCGCCCGTATTGACTTTAATTTTCGGCTTTGGATTAAGCTACTATATCTACGCTCATTTACAAGAGCGTGATTCATTTATTCAAAAATCAATTTTCACACAAACTTCACGTGAAGAGCTCACTAAGATTGATCTGCTTTTAACAAATAGTATTTTAAAAATTCAAAGTTATGAAAACAACCTTGAAGACCGCCCTATCAACTACACTAAAGATGAACCCTATTTAGACTTAGTGTTACGACATACACTTTTTCAACGTATGTCGATCATCCAAGAACAAGGGTCAAAATATAGAGTCTTACTTCGCGTAAATACTCCCGATTCAACAATACCTGAAACTGTTGCAACACACATACAGTCAGATCTTTTAAAAAAAACAATCCAAGAACTTAAAAAGACTTCAGGTTTATTAACGACAATTGTGTATGAAGCAAACGATCGCACGTATCTTTCGGTGATGTTGCGGTCACGTTTTCACCGTAAGATTTATTTTTTATTTACGACCCCACTGGTTAACTTATTCAACCAAACTATTTTAAGTGATAACAATCATATTATTGTTCAAGCTGGAAACAGCCAAACGCCTTGGGTGATTCGAGCCGGAAACAACGGCCTAAAGACGATTACAAAATACGCTGAAGTAGAAGAAAAAAAGTTTACCAATATCAGCTTTACGAATTCATTACCGCAATCAAATATTAATCTAACAATTAACTTTAGATATGCTCCGATTGAAACCCATTTCTTATCGCCTGAAAAATCGGCGGCAGCTTTAGGTATATTATTAACATTGGTTATCTCGTTTTTATTTTACACTTTAATTAATCAAAATCGTTTAGCTAATAAACTTATTGTTAGTAAAACATTAGATTTAGAAAAAACAGCTCATGATCTTCAGCATGCTTTAAACAGTAAGGCTCATTTCTTTGGTAAGATCAGTCATGAAATCAGAACTCCACTGAATCTGATTTTAGGTATGATTGATCTCTGCACCGAAGTAAATGCTGATCAAGTGGTTAAAAATTATCTTAAAACCATGCACACATCAGGCGAACATTTATTATCAATGCTAGATGACTTGATCGAATTAGCCCAAGCTGAAAAAAATGAAATGACGTTTCAAGAACGCACTATATATATGGCGCAGTTTCTGGGTGATGTTGTCAAACTGGCTGGGCAAGACTGTAAATCTAAAGGGTTAAAAATTTATCTTCACTTAGATAAATCAATGCCCGCAACAATTGTGACTGATCCGAATCGTTTACGCCAAGTTTTGATTAATTTATTACGCAATGCCTGCAAGTACACTCTTCAAGGGCATGTGATCTTAGCTGTACAGGCAACCGATAGTTTAATTTCAAATCGTGTTAAGTTAAGATTTGAAGTTAAAGATACAGGTATTGGTATTCCTGCAGATAAAGTAAATAAAGTCTTTGATGCTTTCTTTCAGGTTGAAAACTCAAAATCTTACGCCGAAGGTGGCGTAGGCCTTGGTTTATCGATTGTGAAAGATATTATCAAAAAAATGCATGGTAAAATCTCTGTTCAATCTGCGCAGAAAAAAGGGTCAACATTTACTGTTGATTTAGAATTTAACCGCCCAGATCGCACCAGCTGGTATGAGATCTATAAAACACACGACACCACAAAATACACGGCCGTGTTATTATCAAATGATCCACACTTACAAAAATCATTTGCTGCCCTTTCATTTCATCCAAATATTGAAGAAGTTATTTTTATCACCGAAGATTTTGCTAAGGTCTTATTGTTAACTGACCCAAATCGTAATTTTTGGTTTGTTCATGATCCAGAATCAGCCACTATGGATTTAGATATTTTATCTAAAACATTTGGCCGCCGCGTGTTTGTCTTAGGCCAAGGTAAAATTCAGCAGACACTGGGCCATCTTAACGTGAATTATTTAAGTAATGTTCCGTTCTTACCTTACGAACTTTTAACTTCGAATGGATTCACAAGTCGTAATCGTCATCGTAAACATTTATCTTCAGCAACGCCCGCAGAAGCTCATGCCTCTAAAGTTTTATTAATGCCCAATTCGCAAGAGGTCGTTGTTCCTAAAGAAGATCTTAATATTATCGTCGCCGATGATGACCATGGTAACATCGAGCTTTACAAAGCTTATTTTGCGAAATCAACATGGCAAGTGAATTACAACTATGACGGCGAAAGCGCATGGCAAAGTTTTGAAAAGAAATTACCTGATTTATTAATTCTTGATGTGCGCATGCCGAATATGGATGGCTTTGAATTATTAGAAAAAATTCGCGACTACGAAAAACGCAGAAATATTAAACCCATCCCTGTCATTCTAGTCACGGCCGATTTATTGGATTACACAGCAAAAACAGCAAAAACTTTTGATGATGTCACGTTGTTATCAAAACCGATTAAGAAGAAATTGTTATTCGATGCGATCCACAACGTCAGCATGGCCTATCGGTAGGCCGTCCCTTTTTGGGGAGCAGTGTGTCTATCTTAGCCAGACTGAGAAATCACCGTAACTGAAAAGCTTAAATTTTCTTTCAATGGCCCAAGAGTAATTTCTTTTTACATTTTCTAATGATGAAAATCCTGAAACCAGAGCAAGCAATGTTGATTCTGGTTGGTGAAAGTTTGTCATCAAACGATCGACAACTAAAAATTCACTGCCCTCTTGTAATAAAATCTCTGATGAACCTGATAATGTTTTTGTACGTGCGACTGTTTCTAGGGTACGCGTCACCGTTGTGCCTAATGCCCAAACTTTATGGTGATTCGCTTTTGCTTGTTGAATATCGTTCCACACCTTTTCTGGAACATCATAAACTTCGGCATGCATTTTATGATCGTCTAAATTTTCTGTCTTAACTGGCAAGAATGTTCCAAGCCCCACGTGTAATGTGATCTTTAAAACTTTTACGCCTTTTGCTTCTAACTTTTTCAAATCGCTATCTGTAAAATGTAAGCTTGCTGTGGGTGCTGCAAAGCTACCAGGGTTTTGCGCCCAAGCAGTTTGATACCAGCTTTCATCAGCTTCAACGTTATGACGGGCATCACGAGCTTTTTGAATATACGGAGGCAGCGGCAATTCACCGAATTTATCAAAGTCTGATTCAGTCAGTCTTGGTGTGACTTCAACTAATTGAGGTAACCCTTTTTCTAACAGCTTCATTTTAGCGCCGTTAGGTAAAACGATCTCATCGCCGACTTTATATTTTTTTGAGGGAAATAAAACTTTTTGCTGACCGCTTGGCAATTCTTCTAAAAAAAGAATTTCTAAATCACCTGCGAAAACTCTGCGCTTTAAAACCTTAGTGTCGTTTAAAACTAAAACATCACCTGCAGGTATAAGATCGATTAATTGTGAAATATTAATTTCTTGGGGCTGACCTTGTTGATCAACAATCATCACGCGTGTTGGGCGCGACGGGCTTGTAGCAATAAGCTCCTCAGGATAATCAAATTTAAGATCAGATAACTTCATGTGCTCGTTGTACATGAGTTTTAGGCAAAAAAAAAGCGGAAAGCTTTTTAGGCTTTCCGCTGAAGATTAAGTTAGGGAACCACCAAAACCCAACTCACTCTTACTTAGGATCAATATCTTTTTGTTACATTTTTATTCTGTCTGCTACAGTGATCCAGAGGGAAAAGATCACCAGGCTTGAATAAAAACCACAAAAAATTAAAACTTCACTTAATTCGAAACTCACTGAAAACTCCTTCTCTCATTCGTTTCTTTTCTTGAGCCGCCATCCTTGGCTACTCTGATCTGACGACATTGGAAACAGCCATCCTAGCTGTGTACACCCCTTTGTCGTCCGGGGAGCGTCCTTGCTCTTATTTGTAAGATGATAAATGACCCATTCGGGGTTAAAAGATCGGCAAAAGAAATAAGAATCCAGACCATAATCTAGGCTTATGGGTAATCGTTAAACACTATGAAGTTTGAATAGGATTTAGATAAGCTATTACGGCTTTGGCGCTACCGGAGCAGATTTTTTCTGCGCTTCTGTCTTGGCTGCGATATCTCGAATTTTAGCCTGCTGATCGGAAGGCAATGACTTTAAAAATTCACCGGGATTTTGTAAGGCCTTTTGTAAAAGGGCATTCATCTTTGCGGGATCACCCTCACTTAATTTTTGAACTGTCGCCATAATATCAGCTGATACATCATAAACGTCGTTCTTTAACGTTTGATTACCGCCTACGGCTTGCAAGGCGAAGTCATCAGCTTGCTTAGCCTTTGAATCATTCTTTATCACTTCTTCGCGCTTAGATTGCGTTCTAAGAAGCTCTTGCACATCTTTGATTGCGGGATCCATATCTTCTGCTGAATAACTGATCGAAGAAGTTAATAGGTCTAACGTTAAAACTATAAATAGTAATCTAACCATTCAGATCCCCCTGAACGGATTAGTTTACTTCAAGGCTGTTCAAATATAATTAAAATTAAAAGAATTCGCAAACTGAGACAAATTCTTGTGAAACAACATAAATGACATTAAAGCGGTAACTCAACAATAAACGAAGCTCCTTGGCCAGGTTCACTTTCAACGCGTATACGGCCGCCGTGAGCCGTTGCAATCTGCTTACTGATGTAGAGACCTAACCCTAAGCCACCAAATGAATTGATCGATACAGCGCGCTCAAAGCGATTAAATAATCTAGCCTGATCTTCTTGTGAAATACCCATGCCCTGATCTTTAACTTTTAATACAGCGAACTTTCCATCACTATTACTGGCAATTCGAGTTGAAACATCAATGGGCTCACCAGCGCCAAACTTCATCGCATTGCTGACTAGATTCACTAAAACCTGTTCTATACGGGCTGCATCCCAGTAACCAATTAATTCAGGTTCTAAATTCAGATCAACTCTGCATTTAGATTTATTTGATTCAGCTTCAAGACCTTTATGAATGCGCACAACTAATTCAGAAAGATTAACCTCTGTTTTATCTAAAACAAATCTTCCCGTTGTAACCCGGGTCACATCTAATAGATTTTCTACAAGCTTTGATAACCGCTCGATTTGCATCTGGCAATTTTGCGTTAACGTCGTAATTTTTTGAAAACCAGCAGATAAATCTAATGTCGGCAATAGTTTACCGATCAGTTGATTTTGTAAACTAATTGAAGTCAGCGGAGTTCTTAATTCGTGAGCAGCTATAGAAATAAAATCATCTCGCTGCTGAATCATTTTTTCAGCTTCAGTTCTAGCGGCCTGTTCTTGTAATAAAAGTCTGTGTTGTGCTTCAGCCTGTTTTTTTTCTGTGATGTCTTCAGAAATTCCTAAGAGAAATTCTGGATCACCGTGTTCATCGTACAAGGTGATTTTCTTTGTGCGCAATAGACGTTCACCCTTAAGGCGTGTTTGAATTTTTTCTTCAGGAATATCTAAAACTTTTCGTGAAGCCAAGGTGGCACGATCTTTTTCAACTAAGCGATCGGCTTCGGCCTTATCAAAAAAATCATAATCACTTTTTCCGACAAGGTCTTCACTTGTGTACCCAAGCAACTCTTCTCCCGCTTTATTAAATCTTGTAAACCGCAATTCTTTAGCGTCTTTAACAAAGATCATGAGCGGAACATGCTCAATCACTGAATTTAAAAATTGATATGACTTATGAATTTTTACAGAATCACGCACTTGCTCTTCAGATTCTAGAATGCGCGCCAGTTTTAAGGTGATATCGACAAAAAAGTTACGATAGGATTCGTTAAATTTAAGACGCGGACTAATTCCAAAAACCAAGACACCCTTTGCAGGATTAGCCTCTGTACTTATTGGTATAAGAATGACCTTTTGCGTGAGTTCTGGCCATGGCGCAATTGGCGTGTGCGGAATTAAATTTTGAAAATCATTTATTTCATGCGCCTTGTTTGTCGTAAGCACTTCACGAACTAAATTCATGAATTGCTCAAACCGTTGAGTTTTTTTATCTGATTCATCAATACCGAAACTTGCCGTCAACTTTATTTGCGAACCCACATCGTCTGGCAAAAACAAACAAGAAAATCGAATATCATTTGGATTTGAAGAAAAAACATCCATCAAACTTTGAAAATGATCTGCGGGTGTAATTATCGCCTGAGAAATATCTCGAAGCATCGAGGTTCTGCGTTCACTGAGAACTAATTCTGTATTTTCACTGCCTAAAGTAATTACTCCGCGAATAACGCCTTGATCATCTCTAAGAGGGCTCATTGTTGAATCAAAATAAGTTTCTTCAATAAACCCATCACGTTCAAGCGGTGTAAATGCGCGACTGTACACAACCACTTCTGCATTATTCATTATACGTTTAAATAAGGCTTCAGTCATAGCATAGGCTTCTGGCCAACCTTTCTTTACAGGCAATCCTAAGTTAGCTGGATGGCGAGTACCCATCGTGTTTGTGCAAGTGTCGTTATAAATTTGCAGTAAGTCTTCGCCCCAAAAAATAGACGCCATTGTTGGCAGTGCCAGTATCATATTCACATGAGCTTTGAGTGATTGTGGCCAAGCTTCAATCGGGCCAAGTGAAGTCTTACTCCAATCAAAAGTTTGAATAAGCTGACCCATTTGGCCTTCACCAAAAGAGTGAATTGTAATTCCTGGAAAAATATTTTCACTCATGAGTCTGACCATTTTTCAACGGCGTCATTAAGTGCATTAATATCAACTGGTTTTTTTAAGATGGCTTTACATTTGATGTTGATAGCTTTGTCGTTGTAGGCGCTAACAATGACCACTGGAATTGATGATAGCCTTGCATCTTTCTCAAGAGCTGTTGAAAAATTCCAACCGTTCATAACCGGCATCATTAAATCGAGCAGAATAAGAGAAGGCTTAGGCTCATTTGCTAAAATATCAAGCCCTACCTGCCCGTTTTCTGCAGTTAGAACCTTATGGCCTTCTAATTCAAACACTGATTGCAGCGTCTCACGAATCGAGTCATCATCTTCAACAATCAGAATAGTTTTGGCCACTTATACCCTCAGCTAAACATTAAGCAAAATCGTGAAGTTGAGTCAAGGTTCAGACTGAAACGGGGTATTATTCTTAGCTATATTGACCGTTCCTTAACGGTTTGCTTTAATCTTTAAGTTACGCGCGGATGGTGGAATTGGTAGACACGCTGGCTTGAGGTGCCAGTGAGTAAAATCGTGGGGGTTCAAGTCCCCCTTCGCGCACCACATCTCAAGTATTATTTCTTAACGTGATCAAAAACTAATGAAGCAGATCCAAGATCGCTGTCGGTCCATTCAAGCTTACCTTGTTTTTCACCTAAAGTAATTACGAACCAAGACATATCACCCCAAAATTTAAACTGAAGTGTTTTACCATCCAACGACTTATAGGCGTTGCAACTATCGCTGGGTTTGTTATCTGGGCACACACCATAGTTTGCCGACCAAGTTAAGCCTTGAGCATCTTGAAGACCGATATAAAGTGCACTCGAAGTTTCTTCGATCGTGATCTGCTCAAGTTGTTCTACATTTGGACGTAACCAAAATTTCTGCCATGAGCCCGTGTTTTCACTGATACGTTCAACTTTATAAATGCCTTCAAAGCCACTGCCAGCAAAAGCTATAGATGAACCCATTAACGCTACAACTGTAAGAATCATGAATCGCATAAAATCTCCTTTTGAAAACCTTAAGCGCACACCTCTTAAGAAATCTTGTCAACAGACTTCCCAAGAAGGCCATAAAGATCAGTTTACTATGGAAAACATTTTGTTTTAATTACTTTAAAGGTAACTCTACAGTGAAAGTAGATCCTTTACCGAGTTCACTTTCGACGGTGATTTTTCCGCCATGGACTTCAACTAATTCTTTAACGATGTAAAGACCTAATCCTAAACCACCAAAACTTTGCAATGAAACAGCTCGCTCAAAGCGCTCGAATATTCTGGATTGATTTTCTTTTGAAATACCAATGCCCATATCATGCACCTTGAATTTTGCCCAGCCATTCTGAACAGAGGTCGTAACAGCAATGGGTTTACCCGCGCCAAATTTAATTGAATTCGAAATAAGGTTGGCAATGACCTGCTCGAGACGAAGCTTATCCCAATGCCCGATAATTTGAGTTTCGCCAGTTAACGTAACAGAACACCATTTTTCTTTAAATTCCATTTGAAAATGCTTAAGCATATCACTCAATAAGTCGTACAAATTAATATCTACTTTATTCAGTGATAATTTTCCGGCTCCAATACGTGAAACATCTAATAAGCTATCGATCAGCAATGAGAGGCGCTCAAGATGTTGTCGTGAAATACGAACCATATCCTGCTGCTTTTCTTTACTTAAAGAATTTAGACGTTCTTGTTCGATCAGACGATTAAAAAGCTGTGTTTGTAATGATAATGTCGTTAACGGAGTTTTTAATTCATGCGAAGCTATCGATAAAAATTCATCACGGGCATTAACAGCTTTTTGCGCTTCTAAGCGCGCGATTTGCTCTTGAACTAGCAGTTGATCTCTGGCCTGTTCGGCCATTTTACGCTCAGTTATATTTTCAATGATCGAGATCGTTTTAACAAACTCGCCCTTTTCATTGCGAAGAACAGAGGCTGAAACATGAGCCCACAAAAGTTTACCATCTTTTCTGATGTAACGTTTTTCTATATTAATGAGAGGTTTACTTCCATTAACCAAAGAATTCATTTCTTTAGCTGAAGCCTCTATGTCATCTGGGTAAGTAATATCAAAAAACTTTTGCGACATCAGTTCTGATTCTGAATAGCCAACAAATTCTTCAAAGGCACGATTGCATCTCAAAAATTGGCCATTAGGATTTACATTGATAATACCAACCGGAGAAGTCTCGTAAATTGAACGATAATCAGCTTCGCTTTTTAACAGAGCTTTTTGAAATCTTTCTCGCTCAGTCACATCAGTTGCAATACCACACACACCATAAAATTTTCTCTGCGAATCAAACAGCGGAAACTTAAGTGTTAAATAGGATAAAACACCCTCATCGCGAGTTGGAACATCTGTTAATGTCTTTTCTAAATCAGGGCCTTTAAATAAATTATTAGATTGATTAGCATCAACAAATTTGTCGGCTTTATCGACAAATTTGTTTTTAAACTCATCGCTGACGGCGATGGTTTTTCCGTCTCTATCTTTAACCATCACTGCGATGGGTGCAAATTCAAGAATACCCTGAAACATCGTCGCAAGTCTTGTGATCGGATATGAAATATAATTCGTAACTACATAAATAACAATTACACCAATAACTGTAACGAACAAACCCAGAAGCATCAGAATAAGTCGGCTTCTAGCAATTTCTGTGTTGGTAGTAAAAGTTGAAATTCCCACAACGATGACGCCAATTTGCCCTTGATCAAAACTTCCATAATAAGGCAGTGCTATTTCTTTTAGTGTTTGGTTGTCGCAGCAGGTGACATAGCTGATTTTGTTGCCAGCCTTGTTAAGCTCTGTAATTTGAGATGTGTAATTCTTAAAAGAGCTTAGACGATTGTTTTCAATAAAATCTTTATATTTCGGATTATAACTTTTAGAAATAATTCCGCCAGATGAATCTAGAATGACGATATATTTAAGTGATTCTTCTTTTTCGATCAGCTGATCAGAAAAAATCTGAGCATGGTATTTTCCAGAAAAACTAATTCTTGAAATTGAAATAGATAAAACATTTGTTATGTTTTGCGAAAGTCTGTTTTCAGAAGATTCAATAATATTATGAAAAACAAATGAAGTAATAAAAATTAAAATACCAATCAATAAAGCGAAAATGGCAAAAAAAGCTCCCCCAATCTTTAAATTGATATTTTTTAAACTATATCTATCGAGTTCATCCAATCTTTTATTCACAGTCTTATTTTTAGTATTTTTCTAGAAATTGATTATCCCAGAAATTTCCTTTCTTCCATGATTTTTCAAATTTGTTTGGTATTTTACCTAACCACCCGGGGTAAATATTCGCCGTTGATTTAACAATAGGAAAAGTCGGCACAAGAATTTTTTTGGGATACTTTTCGCCCTTTAATATTTTCCAAGCCACACTCATACTTTGTCTTCCGAGCTCAGCACAAAACTGAGCCGAATCAATAACTGTATTTTGGCTAGCTTTAATATTTTTGACCGATCTTGGGTCACCATCGACTGTGGCAATTTTAATTTCATTTCTTTTAGCCGCCATTATGGCTTCAACGACACTTAAGCCTCCGCCGTCATTTACAGTAAAAATAGCATCAATTGAATTTTGATTCGGAAATTTAGCTAAGATATCTGCGCCCGCTTTTTTACCACTGACGGGTTCTACAGCTTCAAAAGTGCCGATGACTTTAAATTTTTGCTTTTCAGTTTTTAAAGCATCCATTAACCCATCAACTCTTTCAACAGTTGAAGAAACTTTTGGATATTCAACCAAGACTAATTTCATTTCATAATCGTCTGCAAACATTGAAGCTAAATATTCACCGTCCAAATACCCCGCCTGATAATTATTTGACGTGATGTAAGAAGCAATTTCACCTTTAACAATATATTGGTCATAGGCAACTACAGGAATTTTTTTAGCATTAGCTTTTAATAACGGAGCCACAAGAGCCGCATTATCAGTCGGCTGTACAATGATGATATCGACATTATCTTTATCAATCATCTGATCCATTTGCTTAATTTGATTGGCTACCCCTGCTTCGCCGTCACCAGCCACATAGGGAATTAATTTGATGTGATCATTAGATTTTTTTAAGTCTTGATTAAGTTGAAGAGCTACTTCTTCAACACCTTTTCTCATGGCCACTTGGCCTTCAATATTCATTGACCAATAAAGAACTCCTACACGGTATTCTTTTGCAAAAACACTTGGGGCGTGAGCCAAGACAGATACAATTGTTAACAGTATTAGAATTTTCATAATTTATAATTAGCCTCAACTCTTTTGAGAAGGGATTCAAAATCCATTGGCTTTGCGATCACTTCTTTGACGATATCAATATTTTTAACTCGATCAGAATAAGCCGTCATCAGGATGATAGGAATTGCAGGGTAATTATTTTTTTGAAAGGCTTCAATAAATTCCCAACCATTCATCTTAGGCATCATGAGATCTAAAAGAATAAGTCCGAAGTGAGTTGAATGAGATAGAGTTTCGATGGCCTGTAAACCATGAGCTGCCGTTGTCACTGAATAGCCTTCTAATGCAAAAGCAATTTCTAAGATTTCGCGAATCCCGTCATCATCATCGATAATAAGAATGCTTTTTACAGGTTGCTCGTTTTGAGGTTCCAAGTCAGCTCTCCTAGAGGTTATAAAAACCCGTTTAATTGAATCACTAATAGCGAAATTCAACAATGCTTAATTTCTTTTACCGGTTTTTAACAGATATTTTATTTAATTTCACGAGTTGAAAACTCAGGCGCTTGATCATCTGTAGTTTTCGAAGGAAATAATTTAATCCATTCTTTCGATGAATCTTGAAATTCAATACGCACTGAAAAATAATTTCCGTCGTTTGAATCTTGCTTATTCCATAAGCCTGCTTTTTTAATCTTACGCGAGGCTAGGCGCTCTTCTTTATCTTTAATTTCTAATAAGGCTTTACGAGCTAATTTACCGCCTACAGTATCGTAGCCCCGATTAGCGGGTTTATGCTCTAAGTCACTATCAGAGATTCTTGAAAGCTCTGCAAAGGATTCGCCTTGGCCATAGCTTTCTGGATCAGCGTAAAATGATAAAGCTTGAAGTGCTATTTTTAACTGGATTTCAAGATCTTGGATCTTGTCGACTTCATTTTGTGGATCCATCTAAGGTTTATCGACCTTAGGTTTCTTTTCCATGACGCCGCGATTTTTGATAATTAAACCGTCTAAGAATTTACGTAAGATCTGATCACCGCATTCTTGATAATTAGGGTGATCTTCGTTTCTGAAAATGGCAGATAATTCTGCTTTTGAAATTTCGAAATTTACGTTTTTAAGACATTCTAAAATGTCTGTATCACGAAATGATAAGGCCACACGCAATTTCTTCATAATATCATTATTTGTCATAGGAGTATGTCTACCCCATTTGAAGCTGATTTGATAGGGCTAATTTCCCCATTCTTGCTATTATATTGTACTGATTTTTCATTGCATATAGGGTTTAAGCTTCAAGAGGCCTACCGTGCAACGATCATCGATTGAAATTAAAAAAGAAATTGAATCACGCCTTGGTTTTTTTCCGCCATTTTTTGCACCCGCTTTGAATACGCCCATGGTTCTTGAAAATCTTTGGCAGCAAACGTTATCAGCCTATGTTGAAAGCCCGATACCCCATTTATTTAAAGAAAAATTAGCCGCCTACTTGGCCCGATTTTGCACAGTGCCCTATTGTTTGCTTTGCCATTCTTCTTCCTTAAGACCACTTGGAATGAAATCGTCAGATGTGCTTTCGCTGCTTCAACAAGAGCCTTTAAGTTATTTAGAACTCGCAGAAAAAATTAAATCTCTTAGTTTGGTTCGTCTTAAAGACTGGCCTGAAGAAGGGTCACAGATCGAAGACGGCATCCTTAATTGCAGTATTGCCATTTTTCTTCATCAAAATGCAGAAGAATGTCAGAAAAAACTTCGCGAATGTTTACCTGAACATCTTTACGAATATTTAAATTTATATATTATCTATATCCGAGCTTGTTTGTCTTGGGCCGAAGCGCATCCTGAACTTAATTACCAATTAGACAAACGCGTTCAAGACCACTATGCCGACTTAGTTAACGATGATCCAAAACTGGCTGAGTTTTTTAATAATTACAAAGGCCGAGTTCGCGAACAGGGTGATCGTCGCGAGCGTTGGCTCACAGAGGAAAATAAAATATTAGTCGACAAATTAAGAGTCAGTAAACAATGGTTATCTGCAACGCTGCAAGGAATTGGTGATGCTGTTATTACAACCGATGCTTCTGAAAAACCTGTGATCACATATTTAAATGGAGTCGCAGAAAAATTAACCGGCTGGAAAACCGAAGAAGCTGAAGGCCAGCCCGTAGATAAAGTATTCAACATTATTAACGAACAAAGTCGAATTCCAGCAACGAATCCCATTGCTTCGGTTATTCAAAGTGGATTAATTCAAGGGCTCACTAATCACACGATACTTATCCGCAAAGATGGTCAAGAGTTTTCAATTGAAGACAGCGCCGCACCGATTAAAAATACCGATGGTTCAACCCAAGGTGTTGTTCTTATTTTTCGTGATGTGACCGAACAAAAAAAGTTAGAAAAAAGAAGTGAAAGCGCCACAAAAAAAGCCGAAATCATGGCGCAAGAATTAGAAGACTTTTTTATGCAGGCCCCCACGCCGATGGTTATTCTTGATGGGCCAAACCATTTCATCAAATTAGCAAATCCTTTATACGAAAAATTTGTAAATCGTAAAGTCACTGGCAAAACCGTTAAAGAAGCTTTTACTAAAGGCGAAGCCGATTACTATATTCCTTTATTAGATAAGGTTTATCAAACTGGTGAGCCTTACATCGGCAAGGATTTACCACTTCAGTTGCCTGACGAAAATGGGGTCATGGAAGATTATTGGATCGATGTTGGTTATTATGCCAAGCGTACAAACGCAGGAAAAGTAAATGGTATCTTAGCTATTATTCAGGACGTGACCTCATCGTTTAAGGCTCGAACTTATTTGCAACAGAATTTAATGAAAATATCTGATAGCGAAGAAAAATTAAAACTGGCCCTTGAATCTGGTCGCATCGGTTTTTACGACTGGAATCTTGTCACAAATGAAGTTATTTATAATGACAAAATGAAGACTGACTGGGGTTTTACTCCTGGTGAAGATATGGATTTTGAGAAAATTTTAAAACGCATTCACCCTGAAGACAGTGTTCTGGTCGCTGACCTAATTGATGAAGCCATTAAAAAAAGAAAACCGTATTTCGCAAATTATCGCGTGATCAGACCAGATCATTCTATTGCATGGCTCGAAGTTCATGGCCGGGTAAGTTATAGTGAAAATGGCACTCCACTTCACTTCTATGGCACCGGAATAAATATAACTGATTCAAAGTTAGCCGCAGAAGAATTACAAAAAGCAAAAAGCAATGCCGATCAGGCTAATCAAACTAAATCGGCTTTTTTGGCGAACATGAGCCATGAAATTCGTACTCCACTCGGAGCCATTTTAGGATTTACCGATCTGTTAAAAGATGCCAGACTGACCGGCGAAGAGCGCGAATATCTAGATATCATCACCCGCAATGGCAAAGCCCTTTCGCATGTGATCGATGATATTCTTGATCTTTCTAAAGTTGAAGCCGGTCAACTGACGATTGAATATGTGCCTTTTGAGTTATCTCCGCTAGTAAAAGATGTTGTAACTATGTTTTCAGATCAGGCGCGCTCTAAAGATATTAGTTTACGCTTTGATACTGATGGCGCGACAAATAAAATTGTCATGTCTGATCCAACTCGAATTCGTCAGATTCTTGTCAATTTGATTGGTAATGCCATTAAATTTACAAGCAATGGTAGCGTTGAAGTTTCTTTAAAACTTCACAAACTAACCGTTGATAAATCTAAAATTGAAATTCGTATAAAAGACACTGGCGCAGGCATGACAGAAGAACAAAAAAATAAATTATTTAAACCGTTTCATCAAGCTGATGAATCTACGGCTCGCAAATATGGCGGCACAGGTCTTGGTTTGGCCCTTTCAAAACGTTTAGCCATTGCCTTAGATGGCGATGTTTCTATTGAGAAAACCGAAATAAACAAAGGCTCGGTATTTCTGTTTGAATTTTCAGCCAGCACGGCCGAACAAGTCGACAGTAAATCAATTGAAATTTCATCAAGCCTATCGCGAGAAGCCAGAAGACAACTTTTAAAAAATATTTCAATTTTAATAGTCGACGATTCACCAGACAATCGCGTTTTAATGAACCTTTACCTTAAGCGCGAAGGGGCCATAACCGATGAGGCTTCTGGCGGGCAAGAGGCCATCGAAAAAGTTATTAAAAACAATTATGATATTATTCTTATGGATATTCAAATGCCTGGAATTGATGGCTATGAAGCTCTGGCAGAACTTAAAAAATTAAATTACAACAAACCTGTTATTGCTTTAACGGCACACGCTATGATTGAAGAAAAACGCAAAACAATCATTGCTGGTTTTGTAGATCACGTTACAAAGCCTGTCGATACAACCGCACTTATGACCACAATTTTAAAACACAGTTCAAATAAATAGCTTATGGCAATAGGTGCCTTTCATTAAAGGCTGGCCATTAGGTTCAAAGTGGGTCGTCAATCTCAAAGCATTCAAGCCGCAGCAAAAACTGCGGCCTTGGTTTAAAATTAAGATTACTGTCTGTAATTAGCTGATGATTTTTTCGATGATTTTGCACTTTTAGCTTTAGAGGCGGCAAAACCAGAAGAGTCTCTTTCGATCTCTTGTGATGATGAAATTTGAAGTTGATTGTGAATATCTTTAACTCCACGAACTCTCTCGACAGCTTGTTCTGCTAATCGTTTAGTTTGGCGCGATTCAACAGTTCCTGATAATGTAACCATACCATCACTGACTTCAACTTCGATTTCTGAAGCATCAATATGAGTGTGTGCTGCTAAGGCCTCGCATACATCTTCACGAATGCGTTCTTCTGAACGCTGATAGCCTTTAGGACCTTTGCCAGCGTGTGCTCCTAGTGCATAGGCTTCTGAACGGCCGTAACTTGTTTCGCCCGGGCCTAAGCCAGATAATTCTGCTGAAGGGAAATTTCCGGTATAATCGCGTGAGTTACGCGTGTCTGATTCGTAACGACCTGTCATATCCATGGGGCTAGAAAAACGGCTTCGATCATTTTGTTCGAATTCATAATCACTGCGAGGGCTATAACTTTGACGACCTTCGTTACGATAGTAGTTTTCGTTACCACGACGCAAATCTGCATCAGTATCGAATTCACGATTTCTGCCAGATTGCATTCTTTGTGAAGTTGGGTTGTTACGGTTTCTGCTGTTTGAATCAAAGCTAGATTCGTTTTTTTGATTTTTTCTCATTGTTGTCCTCGTTTTGTTGTTCTAGATATTTTTTGCCACACGAATGTGGCAACATTTCTCAGATTTTGCTAATGCCCGTACATTTGCAAAATCTAAGCTAGAACAGAACAAAGGATTTAACGACATACTTATTGGTTATTTTCTGATGAAATAACCATCGAGAAGAATAGCAATAGCTCCAATATTATCTAAAATATAATTATTAACATCATTACCGTTTTTAAGTTTATCAATTTCTTCAGGCTTTAGATTTTTAGTATCAGTAGATTCAAATTCAGCTTTATTAGCTTCAATAAGATTTCTTATTCTGCTTCTGACCAGCTCAAGACGCTCTGGAATACTCACTTTATTACCTTTAATAAGTAACGTTGTTATACAAGCGGCAGATTTTGCCATCTCTTCAAGGTCTTTCAGATCCTTCTCGTTACGCTCTGTTTTTTTCATCAACAGATCCATCCACTGATTAGCTTGTTCTTTATTGACCATTTGAGAGACTTTATTATATTCCTCGTTACCAGTTTTATCCCACGCAGCCACCATTTCGTCAGAAAATTGCTGAGCTTCGCCATCAGGGCTACACGTTTGACGTGTACTAGCGCCGATCTGTAAGTCAGAGTATTTATCCGCAAAACTTTGAGTAGCTAAAAGAAGTAATGAAACAGTAATTAAGATTTGTTTTTTCATGCAGTTAACTATTGCAGCAGTCGTACCAGGGGTCTTAACCCTTAAAGCTGACAAGTGCATTATAGGGTGTCACTCACTTTTGAAGTGACAAAAAACGAACAACAGCAGTCTCAAAGTGAGATGGCTTAACGGCCTGGAAAAAACACGATCCGTTCATGGTGTTTTTCAGGAACTTTTTCTTTGATAATTCGAAGAGCTTCGCTGATCGAATATCTTGAAGAAGTATGTATCAAAACAATGCGCTCGCTTTCAATTTCATCTAAGCGTGGAATAATCTCATCAAAATGCGTATGACCCCATTCACGCGCGCGCTCAATAGGCCGCATTGAATCCAAGTATGTGGCCTCGAGAAATAAGATCTTTGATTTTTTAATCCACGGACGAGCGTCTAGAAATTCAATTTGCGTGTCACCGGTAAAACTCACTAAAGGAATTTGATGAACTTCATTTACATCAACACCCTGCCTGCGCAAATCGACGATTTGATTTTTTGAAAGATCGGCATACTCATTTTTAAGTTTTTTCTTACGATCAAACAGTGTGTAACCAAAAGATTCAACCCGATGCGTGGTTGGAAACACTTTTACAAAACTGTGATTGTTGATTTCAATTTCATCATCGCCTTGAACCGCCGTAAATTTATAATTGTACGGAAAACCCTCGATCTTGCTCCAAAGATTCATAATCTCTGTCATGGGTTCAACTAATGAAGGCGGCATGTAAAACTCGCCGGGCTTTTGCGAGGTCATCATTTTTTGCGAAATAATATACGGGATACCCGCCGCATGATCGAGATGGCCGTGTGTGATAAAATATTTATGCATGTTAATGAGATACGGAAAACCTTGAGCCACATCAAAACTAATTGAAAGCTCTGGCATAATGATCGCGGTGCGAATGCCCGCTAAAGATACTCCGAAAAATTTATAATCCCCGTAACTCCAGGGTTCGCCGATTTTTAAACTCATGATGAAAGAGTCTAAGACAAAGATTTAGCCTTAAGCAAATAGGATTTACGCCCCTAATGAAACTTTGCGATTAACTGTCAATTTATAACCCACACCAGAAAGGGCTTTTACAGTATGAGAGCACTTTTCACCTAATTTTTTTCTTAAAAGACAAATATGCACATCGACAACGCGCTCGAGAACACCCGCCTCATCGCCCCAGGCCGAAGCCAATAACTGTTCACGCGAGTAAACTTGTTCAGGCGTTCGCGCCAAACACGTTAACAATTTAAATTCAGTTTGCGTCACAGGCACTTCAAGTTCTAAGGCCCCATCGCGCACAAGAACACGGTGTCTTGTGTGATCAATCGACATATTACCAATCGCGGTAATTTGAGAATCATTTTTTAATCTGATACTTTTTCTAATTTTATTTTCAACCCGCGCACGAAATTCCAGGGGGTTAAACGGTTTTACTAGAAAATCATCTGCTCCCATATCAAGAACTGATACACGATCTGCGACATCTTCACTATCACCCATGCAAAGAACAGGTGTGTGATCTTTATTAAGAACTTCGTTTAAAAAAAACAAACGACTTCGTTCTGGCAGATTCATATCCACCAGCAAACAATCAAATGCATTGTTTTTGATTTTCAAAATCGCATCTTCAACAGTTGTCACAAAATTAAGATCAAATCGAGCTAGCGATTGCGATATTAATTGGTGATACTGAACATTACTTTCGACAATCAAAACTTTATGCATATAGTAAAAGTCCTCTACATTCTTAATATATGATCGTCTAAAGTTGTTTACCCCATGTTAGGCTGCTATGTAGTTTTCTCTACAACACCTCATAATGCCCCACGAAGCCCATTAACTAGTCAGTTTCGAAACGTTTGCTAGACTAAGGCGTCTACTGATACAGTGTTCGAGTGAACACTCCTTTAAAAATTGCAGTTATCGGAAACTCTTGTGCAGGCAAAACTCGTCTATCAAGAAGCTTATCTAAAAAGTACAAATTGCCGTTAATTCACGTGGATCAAATTCAATTCACCACAGGATTAAAATTTCGTCCTTTTTCAGAGAGCATCGAAATTTTAAAAACAGAACAAGCTAAATCTAAATGGATCATTGATGGTTTCGGCCCCTTAGACATTCTTGAAGATCGTCTGAAATTGGCTGATCAAATTATCATGATCGACTTACCTATCAAAACCCATTATTTTTGGGCCGTAAAACGTGTCTTAAAAAATTTATTTATCTCTCAGCGCGCTGAATTACCTGCAAACAGTGACGAAAGAAATTTAAGTCATATTTTAAAGTTATTTAAAACCATACATCAGGTGCACACAAAAATGCGCCCTGAAATGTTGCGCATTTTAGCGCGCGACATTTATAAAACTAAGACGGTTATCATCACCAACACCTTTGAACTTAATCGACTTATTAAATAAGTCTTAAGTTTATGGCTTAGGTTTTCTTTTTTGTGTTAATTTGTAACCAACACCAGACAAGGCCTTCACCGTATGGCTGCTTTTATCATTTAATTTTTTTCTGACCTGGCAAATATGCACATCAACATTACGCCCCATGACACTCGGGTCTTCACCCCAAGCTTTATCAAAGAGCTCTTCTCGTGAAAATACTTTTTCTGGCTGACTTGCCAAACAACTGAGTAATCTAAATTCAGTTTGCGTAAATCTGAGCTTGTGCTCAAGATTTTGCTCATCGATGACAGTCACGTTTCTGCTGTAGCCACAAATTGATAAGTTTCCCACTAATATTTTTTTAACTTCACTCATAACTTAATAATTACTTAATGATGTGGGCCTGATGTCAGACTGGTGTGTAATTTTCTAAATAATTTAACACCTAGCCAAAAAAGCCCTTATATATGTCGCACATTGCCTCATTAAGGCTGGTTTATTATTGCCCCGGGCAAATTAACCCACACAGACACATGGAATAAATAGTGCAACCCGACTTTCTTAGAATTTTATGTGTGGAGTGTGAATTATGACAAAAACTATTTTGAATCTTCTTGCGGTCACAGTATTAACTACAGCGTTTAGCCCGTTTTCTGAGCCTATGCGTGATGATGATTTTAGAATTTTTCTAGATAATCAAGCGTATCTCTCAAATATATTCTCTCTTCAAGAAGCAAGGCTCACCCAAGGCCACACGCAATTTGAACTCTGGGCTGGATCATACTGGCCGATTCATCAAGGCTTACTTGCGCAGCGCTATGCAGATCCACTTTTTCCGAAATCAAAAGATTTTTTAGAAAACTATAATGATCATATGCTACGCCCTCCTGAAACATTAGTTGCCGCAGGAAACATCAATCAGCTTTCACCAGCCGAAAAATACGATCTCTTAGTCGGAGACACAAATTGGACGCTAACTAAAGCTATGTGGGCCCGTGGTCAGGCCACTTTAATTCAGTATGGTTCAGTGCCGACTTGGACAGGAATCTGTCACGGTTGGTCTGCAGCAATTCATATGGGTGTGAAGGCTCCTCGCCAATCAGTTGTCGTAACTGATGTGAGTGGCCAACACACCATCGAGTTTTACAAACAAGATATCAAAGCCTTGATGTCTTACTTATGGGCTGAATCAAGCACAGATTCAATTCAAGCCGGCAATCGCTGTCGCCAAGATATTGTAATTAAAGATCCCTATCAGCGCCCCGTCGATGCCGCGTGTTTAGATTCGAATCCGATGAGCTGGCACTTAGCGGTGACAAACCGTATTGGCTATCAGCAAAAAAGTTTTGTGATGGATTCAACATCAGGATCAGAAGTTTGGAACTTCGCAGTTAAAGGCTATGACTATAGTTATTTTAACCCGCGCACTTTTGAAACATCTCACAATATTAAAGCCGCCATCGAACCAATCGAAAATATGACAGCCGATAAATATCAAATTCACCGAAGCCCCCGCACGAAATATATCGTAGGTGTAACAATGGATGTGTTTATCCCAGCCCTTGTTACACCGGCTGTGAACGAAGGCCGTAATGACCGCACTAAAAATTATAATTTCGTTTACGATTTAGAATTAGACGAAACATACACGATTGTTGGTGGCGAATGGCATTCATTCGCACGACCAGATTTTATTTGGTCATACGGAAGCACTGGCCGCGCCATGACCCAAGAAGATTTAACTTTAAATGAATCATGGGATTTAGATAATCGCCTGCCAGACAGCTATGCTGCAAAAGCCATTGAAGCCTCGCAAAAAGGTAAGGTTCTAGCTCGCATTGCAGAAGCTTTATTGAATGAAAGCCTCTATCCTTAACTCTGTCTTCGACAGATCCTTAAAACGACTCGAGTTCGAAACTTTTATAAACTGTGTATGAATGATTTGTAATTGAAGGCTTTAGCGATGCTAAGGCCTTTTCAATATGTAAAATGCGATCGTTAACTTCGGCATCGATTAACTTAACTTTTTCAATATCTTTTAAATTATCGCTATCACTCGAACGAACATCGGTTCCGATAAAGCACACATCAGCATTTTGACAAACTGTATAGTAGTGGGCACTTTTTTTATTAAAGTAATATGTGCAATTATTGCTGGTATATTGTTTAAAATTACCCTGCGATAGATCTGTTATGTGCTTGTGTAAATTGATTTCTGCAGGAGATTTTAAGGTTCGAAACTGAAATCCAACGAAAAAAATCGGGACTATACAGCTGTTCACGAAAAAAAATAGAAACCCCATAAGGAATAGTTTTAAAAGCATTAAAACTAGGATTATCTAACCGCACTTACGAAGTAAATAAAACATTATTGGTTGCTGATATTATAACTAAAAATGTTAAGATTAATTCAGAAAACGGGATTTACCTAGTCGAAGCGACTCTTGAATGTTCAAAGTAGGCTCGATCGTTGGCTCTTGCTGAGCTCCATCAACGATGAGCGAAACAATTTCGTTAGCTGTAGCATGTGGAAAGGCGCTCCACAAAATCGCTGCTGCCGCTGAAACTATGGCGGTCGAAGCACTTGTTCCAGAAATTCTAACGCTGCGAGAACCCGTGTCACTTTGTGCAAAGCTTGGAACTAATTCTCCGGGGGCATAAATTTGAACCGTATATCCATAACCACTAAACGAAGATCGATGCCCTCGATCATCAAGAGATCCAACATTGACCTGATTACTTAAACTTAATGAAGCCGGCACGATACCGTGTTCGATCACATCAACTGGTTCGTTGCCAGATGAATTAATAAAAATCACATCCTGATTAGCCCAGCCAATAAAAGAATCGCGCAGCAATTCTGAACAACTGACTGTCCAACTGTTATTAATAATTTTTGCATGTTTTGAGATCGCGTAATTTAAAGCCTCTTGCGCATGAAATTCAGTTCCACCCTGGTCGGTCATAAAATCAACCGGCATAATCTTCACATCAGGTGCAAGACTAAGACTTGCGTTATTTAAATACGGCCCTGTAATAATACCGGCCATCGCTGTGCCATGACCGGTTTCATCTTCTGAATTAACAGTGTTTGAAACAAAATTCCATCCAGGCACAAGACGGCGACGAAGACTTGGGTGCTGTTGATCTACGCCTGTATCAACAATAGCAACTGTTAACCCTTGGCCGAAATACCCTCGATTCCACGCTGAGCGCACATGAATCATATCATAAACATGACTGGCTGATTCAGGGGTGCCATAGGTCGGCACGGGTTCGTCATTGGGTTCATCGGCGAATTGTTTTTTTACTAATTTTGCAAAGATGGTGTAATTGGGTTCGATAAAATCAATGTCACCCTCGTTCGATGAAATAAATTTATCTAGATTCTGTGATATCACCAAAGTGGGGCTTTGTTTTTTCCAGTGCACGATGTACTGATTTTTTACCATATTACTTTGGCAAAAAGGAGACGACGCTTGAACAAATTTTTTGTCTTTAGCGCAGGCTCCTAAAAGCAAAGAAAATAAAATAAATAATACATCTATTGAACGCACAGTTTTAGCTCGGCCTTTAAAGCAGAACGCATAACTGAACGAATTGTATCTATTGGAATATCTTGTGGGGTTTCTGAGGTTGCAATTTGATCTTGAACTTCAGGCAACAAAGACTCTTTCACTTGATTTAAATAGGTGGCTTCAATTCCATAACCATGAGGTAAATCAGTCTCTCGCCCTGCCCAGGCTAAATCTTTATGAATTTCAAAAGTCAGCGCAGTTTTCGATGTGCAAAGAGGATCTACTGTTGTGTACTTTTCAGCGATCGTCATACGATTTGGGCCTAAGTATTTAAAAGTGTATTCAAACGGTTGTTGGCGTTCAAGCAAACCTTTATGTTGGGCCGCAGTCATATTGTCGCGAAATTTATCAACTAACTTAATAGTGATTTCTTTATCGGTTGCAGCTGTTACTTCAAACGTCATGACTTCTTCAGAAGCCGACAACATTTGAACAGTCTTACAATCTTTTTGTCGAATCTGAGTAAACAACCCAAGTTCGTTTGCATTTGCGGTTCTATAATTAAACGTCGCATAGGCAAAGTATTGTAATTTACTAATGGGCATTTCACCGACGGCTTTTAAATCAGTCGTCATAATAGCCGCTGGAACAGAAAACAGCGGGTTTTGAAATACACGTGATAATTTTTCTAGGTTTAAACAGTTGCCAGAACTTACATCTGACAATGCTATTTCAGAAGACATTGCCGGCTCAGACTTAGCTGCCGCTTGATCAGATTTAGGAGTGCAGGCAATTAACGTTAACGACAGATACACAAATAACCATTTCATAACATCCCCTCGTCTTAAAAAAGTGGGCAGCATTTTACTGCTACCCACCCTTAGACTTTTCTTTTTGATTTTAGATATTTATCAATTATGGAGTCGGAGTAACCGGAGCTGGCGTTGGTGTTTGGCCTTGTCCTGGTTTATCTTGGTCTTTATCTTGATCTTTATCTTGGTCTTTATCTTGGTCTTTATCTTGATCTTTATCTTGATTTTTATCTTGGTCTTTATCTTGATCTTTATCTTGACCTTGTCCTTGATCTTGACCTTGACCTGGAGTTACTGCCTCTAATACTAGAGTAGCTTCAACACTCACGCATTTTGCTGCGTTTTGGTTTTTGTCTTGGTCTTTGTCGCCTTTATCTTGGTCTTTGTCTTGATCTTTATCTTGATCTTTTCCAGTGTCCTTATCTTGGTCTTTGTCTTGATCTTTATCTTGATCTTTTCCAGTGTCCTTATCTTGGTCTTTGTCTTGGTCTTTGTCTTGATCCTTATCTTGATCTTTTCCAGTGTCCTTATCTTGGTCTTTGTCTTGATCCTTATCTTGATCTTTTCCTGTGTCTTTATCTTGGTCCTTATCTTGATCTTTATCTTGGTCTTTGCCTTGATCAGGAGATTGGCCTTGGCCTTGATCTGGAGCTGGTACTACAGCTTCACTAGAGCAATCAGACATAGCAAAACGAATTGCTTGTGAATGTTTTGCTTCAGTGCCAGATAATAAAGTAATTAAATCTGCAGTAAATGCATTACGTGTTCTTACGATATTTAATGCTTTACGATCAGCAGATGAAAGTGTCATTACGATTTGTTCACCAGAATATAGATCCCAAGTGCCTGCATCAGTTTCAACGACTCTGTTTACAGCTCCTAATTGGTTTGCTTTCTCAGCTAAAGCTGGGTGTTTCGCTAAAATTTCTGCTAACTTCGCAGCAGGTGCTCCGGCTAATTCGCCACCAGCAGCTAAATGGTAATTAGAAACTTTAGAAACACGAAGTGCATTTCCTGAAGCCATCATTTCTGATGATGCAGCTTCTACTGGTGCTGCTGCAGGAGTTGAACCTCCAGAACCGCTACCACTACAAGCAACCATTGTCACAGCAAGTGTTGATAAAGAAACTAGTTTTAAGTAACGCGCATAACTCATATTCATAAAATCCCTCCATTAGGATAGTTTTGTTTTAAGATGGTTTGAGCAACATAAGTGCCAAATACAAAAACGCTTCTGCGCGGTGAAAAAATGAGAATTTTAAAATCTTTGTGGCAAAAACGTCGAAGAATATATCGTGCCCCGGTAAAATTGCCCGAATGTCGCAATTGTACATGACGAAAATAAATGACCTCACAACAAATACTTGCTCCAATACTTTTATGAAAACACACATCACTACTTTATTAGTTATTTTTACTTTTCTTATTTCATCATTTGGATTTGCTGAAAGTTTTCGCGTTCAAAGAAAAGTAACTTCAAACAAATCATCTGAATTGATGAACATCACTTCAGTTAAAGATCAGCCTTCGAAAATTTTACGAAAACTTCCGTACTATATAGTAGAGGGGCCCGGCAGTAACACGAACACTATATATATAGATGAAATTAAAAACTCGTTGTCAGAATCTGAAATTGTTTTTTTTAAGAATCTGCAATCGAAAGTAAAAATTAAATTAGCAAACACTGAAGTTCGCGATCTTGTGACTGAAGGCCCAGCTACAAATCGAATTCATTTAACGATCTTAGGTGATGGTTACACTTTACAAGATAAAGCAAAATTCTTTGCTGATGCCGAACGAATTACAAAAAATCTTTTTAAGAACGACACCTATGCCAGTTACTTATCTTTATTTCAAGTTCACGCTGTTTTTGTTCCGTCAAATACTTCAGGTATTGGTGATGGCGCATCTGCCGATACTGTTTTTGGACTTTATAGAAATCCAAAAGGTTCTAAACGTGCGATTTATCCAGGCAATGAACTAGCTTTGCAAGACGCTTTAGAATTAGTTGAACACACTGATTACCCGATCGTAATTGCTAACGATGATTTTTACGGAGGTCTTGGTGGCCGATATGCGATCTCTACTCGTTCAGTCAGAAGCGGAATGATTGTTTTAAATCATGAGCTTGGCCATAACTTTGGTGAAGTGGGCGAAGAGTATGACGGAGGCTCAGTTTATATCGGAGCAAATTCATCATCAGATGCCAAAGCACCTCAGTGGTCTCAGTGGCGCGAAGATAAAAACTTTTATGATGCTAAGTTATTAAGCGGTAATTACGTTTGGCAAAATTTAAAAGGCAAACCTTATAAAACGAATTTCAAAACGCAAGCCGGCGAAACTTTAGGTTTAGAATTAAGTACGGTGGGTTGGTCTAGCCCCGACGACGTTTATGTTTATGTGAACGGTCAGAAATTAAATTTAGGCGGCACTTATCATAACGATAGAAACTTCTACGTTCTTGATAACTTAGAAACACAAATAGGCAATAACACTTTAGAAATTAAAGAAAACACCGCTGATGGCGATAACGTTCTTGCAACGGCCTACATTTATTCTTACCCGCAGGGTTTCAATTTCACAAAAGATGTAACGGCAGCATTTGCGACTTATAATGATTTCGGCAGCAAGAGATATCGCCCAACACATGATGGGTGCTTAATGCGAAACATGATGCTCACTCATTTTTGCGCGGTTGATCAAGAAAACATGTGGCATAAGTTTCTAAGCCGAGTATCTCTTATTGATGATGTGATTAAGAGTTCTGGCAAAGTAACTGTAATTACTCCGAAATTAGCTGGTTTAACTGTTCGTTGGCTTAATTCAGATGGCACTGAGTTTTCAAACTTAAGAAATCAATACGAAGTTTCAAGCGAAGCTTTTGGATCTGCAAAATCGATTCAAGTGTCTGTAGAATTACAAACACCTGAAGTTAGAAAATATGATGAAAAGTTTAAGGTCGTCAAAGCGGTTCAACTGTAACCGCTAAATAGCTAGAATTGCTTAAGATCTTAATTAGCTGCGCCGCTAACTTCTGAAGAAACGATTTGGCTTGTTAAGCCAAGGCAGTATTTAGCCGTTACTAAAACACGTACAAAATTTTCTTGAGCTGTACGCATATCAGCATCATTTCTTGTATCTAAAAGGCTTTTTGCTTGGTTGAAGGCGCGCTCTCTTCCGGTAATTTTATTCGATAAAACTTCTGGAGCTTTTGCTTGAAATTCAGCCTCTGTTTTTTGGCAAGATCCTAATGACTGCATGGCGCGGTCGTTAAGCTCTCTTAAATTTTTAACATTAAGTTTAATTGATCCGTTATCGTAAACAGATTCCATCTCTTGGATTGTTTGCTTAACTTGTTTAAATTGCTCCATCTTTTGCGCCAAAGATTGCAGATCAGCTCCATAGCTTTTAAATGCCACAAGGCCCAAAATAGTCATCACTGTCAGAAACTTCGTCATACGTCCTCCAAATAAACAGCCTTTGAGAGCCGCTCACAAGGGGTATTACAAGTGTTGTGCCACTATTTCTCACTCTACATCTTAAGTCTAGAATACATGTTTCTCGAGTGAAAAAGCTGCTTTTATCAATTTGTCATTGTTACGATTTAGGAATGCAAAATACCTCTCGTTTTATTGCCACTTCTCTTATTACATTAACTATTTTTACTTCTAAACCGATCTTAAACGCTCATAACCACAACGGTGATCCTCTTGTGTTTAAGCCTGTACTAGCTGATCTTAAGCTTTTACAAGCAGCGAATGTTCCGGTTCTTTACAAAGATGAAGAAACTGGTGTTGGTTATGCCGTTTTAAATTCGGCGGCTGAAAATAAACTTTCAGACCTTGCTCACGCCAACGGTCGTTGCGGAAATTTCGAAGCTTTAAGTGAAATGCCGCGTGACCTTGCCACTGTTCGCGAACACTTTCAGGCGTTAAATACTTTTCATAAAAGAAACCAAGTGATTTCTTTTTCACAGGTCGCTGATCTTGAAGCTCGACCAGAAATCGAATCTGCTTTAGAACAATTAAGTGCTGATAAAATTCGTGGTGGCGTTGAATTTTTATCTTCGTTTCCAACGCGTTACAATCGCGGATCAAATCCGAATAGTCACATCAACCCTTTTATGGATCGTCTAGCTGAGATCGCTAAACAAGCTAACTACCCAATCACTATCGAAACGATTAGCCACAAATCAACTCCACAAAAATCTATTAAGCTGACTATTCAAGGAGCTACTCGCCCCTCTGAAGTCGTAGTTTTGGGTGGTCACTTAGATTCAATCAGCGGTTTTATGGGTATGGGCGGAAAAGCTCCGGGTGCTGATGACAACGCTTCTGGATCATCAGCTTTAGTTGAAGCTTTACGTGTTTTAACTTTGCAACCACAACCTGAAAGAACAATCGAGTTTTACTGGTATGCGGGTGAAGAGTCTGGGTTACTTGGTTCTGCTGAAATTGCTCAAGCAGCTAAAGCTCAAAACAAAGATATTATCGCCGTTCTTCAATTAGATATGACGATGTTTCCTGGTGATGGCGAATTAAAAATTGCAAGCATGAGTGATTTTACAAGTCGCTGGTTACGTGATTATTTAGTCGCTGCAAACAACACTTACTTTCACGCGACTGTTCAAGAAGACCAATGTGGTTACGGATGCAGCGATCACGCCTCATGGTACCGCCAAGGCTTCCCGACTTTGTTTCCTACAGAAAGCAAATTTGATTCGTCTTTCAAAGATTTGCACACTCCAAAGGATGTTATTTCTCCGATCATGAGTTTTGAACACGCTAAGCTTTTTTCTAAAATCGCGCTAACTATGGCAATGGATTTAGGAAATTCAGAACAACGCCAGCCGTATTAATTCCTGATAACATCTTCCTAATCTAACGCAATCCGCTACCCTTGAAACAGACCAAGATCTAGGCTTGAATGGCCTAGATTCGGTAATTTTTTAACTTTTGAGGGGAGTTAGATTATGAAAAAATTCGTGCGCAGTTTAACTGTAGTTTCATTATTGGCTTTAACAATTTCAATCATTTCTTGTGATAAAAGTGAATCGCCTAAACCTACAAAAAACGATGAGATTAAAACCCTTGAGGCTCCATTAAATTTAACATGTGTTGATCGTGAAAATAAACCCGAGAATTTAAACCGCCCGATCGTGATCCAGGTTTCTTTGGATGGCTTTCGCGCAGACTACATGCAAAAAATTAATCCACCGAATTTAAAAAGAATTATCAAAGAAGGCATTTACTCTTCGGGCATGCTTCCGAGTTTTCCGACACATACATATCCAAACCACTTTACTTTAGTAACTGGACGCCTACCTTCAAACCACGGCATTTTAAGTAATGTATTTTATGATAAAGAAAGAAAAGAAAAATACGATGCTTTCGGAGAATCTTCTGGCGATGGTTCTTGGTATCAAGGTGATCCGATCTGGAATGTGGTTGAAAAAAGCGGAATGCTTTCACATGTGAATCAATGGGTCGGCGCTGAAGTTCATGTCAATCATCAAGATCCAACATGCTATGCCCCATACAGCGGAAAAGTAACGACCGCTCAACGTATGGATGTCGTGATTGACTGGTTAAAATTACCAGCTGAAAAACGCCCGCATTATATTAATACTTACGTAGCCATTATCGATATCGCAGGCCATGCCAACGGGCCAGACTCAAAAGAAGTTAAAGACGCCGTTTTAGAAGCTGACCGCGAAGTGGGTCGTCTTTGGGATTATATTCAAGCCAGTGATTTACCTATTAACTTAGTGATCACTTCAGATCACGGCATGCAAACTAACTTTCAGGATAAAATTGTCTTCTTAGGAGATAAAGCTGATTTAACGGGTTTCAAATGGGGCGACAAAGGGGCCGCTGTATTTTTATATCATGATGACGAAACTCGCGTAGCTGAGGTTTATCAGGCGTTAAAAGCTAAAGAAAATGGTTATAAAGTTTATTTACGTAAAGATATTCCGGCTGAGTATCGTCTAAAAAATGATAACCGTGTTGGTGATCTTTTAGTTGTCTCTGAAGCTGGTAATTATATTACAGATCGCAATTTCAATCCGGATAAACCTTACCGCGTTGGCGGTGGTTCGCACGGTTGGCCAACAACAAACAAATCTATGCATGCGCTATTTATCGCAGCCGGCAGCAACATTGTAAAACGCAGAACGACTATTCCTGAGTTTAGCAATATCGATGTCTACCCGTTTGTTATGGAACTTTTAGGGGTTACAACAGCCGTTCCGTTTGATGGAACAGCTGCGACACTTCACCCTTATATTTTAACTAACTAATTAAATAAGAGCTTATTCATTAACTTTAAGATCTGGAACACTTCGTCGCGGATTTGTTCTACGTCTTTATGTTCGACCACAGTTTGTCTGTGCGCGATCGGATTTCTAACATCCTGAAGCCACATTAATTTTTTAGCTAATAAAATACAACTTGCCTCATCATCAACCACCGAGATTAATGGTTTAGTTAAAGCCGAAGACTTTCTAGCAAATACTAAAAGCATCACAGACCAAGCTCTTAAGCCATCTAAAATCTTAAAGTGTTCGTTAATTATTTTAGAATTCATAATACCCTGAGCCACAAGACCCATTTTATGAACCGGTAACGATTGAACGCTGAAATGTTTTTCTAATTGTAAAAGTCGTAAAACTTTTTCACCTTGCGGGTAATCTTCATTTAACGTTAATGAATGCACCACATTTTGAAATTCATTTAATTTTGATTCTAATTTCGGAAACAAAATCTTACGGCCCAATTGTTTTTCTAAAACGATATCAATCGCCTTACTGTAACCAAGCACTACGCTTGATTTATCAACGAAGGCATCAAAGAGCTCAGGATGTCTAAACGTGACTTCAGCTGATCTTAAAGCCGATTTTGATGTTTCATCAAAATGTTTATATGACGGAATCATTTTTTCTAAATCATGATCAATCGCTAAAATATCTGCATCAGTCGGCGTTGATTTCAATTTTGAAAAACCTTTTTGATGTAGAGCTAACTGATCTTTAAATTCACGCAAACTTGGCAACGCTTGAAAGTCTGGTTCATTTTGTTCTAAATGAGCCACAATCTTAGCCGTTTGCACGGCGAAATAATCTGTATCGTTTTCTGGAGCCTTGAAAGAGCGAACGATTTTTTCAACAACACCCGGAGTGCTGTAATTATCGTTAAAGTATTCAAACACCAAACGTTTCGCGCGATTACCCGGTAAGGATAACATCGCATCAAGCGCACGGCCTGAAATCGATTTTGATTTCGAATTTAAAAATAATGAAATCTGGTCTGATAAGGTTTCATCACCATAACTTTTTAAAGCGATGATCACATGAAATTGCACGATGTAATTTGTGCTTTTAGCTAATTTTAATAAATGCTCTTTATAAGCCACTGGCTTAAATTGCGCGATTAATTTTAAAAACCAAATTTGCGTGCTTTCTGATTTATCAACCGAAGCCGTTTTTAAAAATTCAGCCCATTTGTTTTCAGCAAAAGGATTTTCTTTACCGTTAATTAAAATCTTTAAAACAGCATTGATATCGTCTTCTTCAAAATCTGGAGTTTTTGTAAACACCGGTGATTGAACAGCTTCAGACCAAAAATAGCTTTGCGCTTGATCTTCAAAATAAACTAAGCAGCTTTTACGCTGGTCAGGGTGTTTTGAAAAAACGAATTGGTTTAATTTAGGGCTTGAATAACCTAATTGACCAAACAAACGAATCATACGGCCTAAGGCTTTTGGTTTTAAGTTTTTGCCGTCAATCGTGAAGCTTTCAAGTGTTTTTAAACACTGATTGAATAACTTTTCATTCGGCTTGTAAGCCAATAAATAATAATAAAAATCATTCAAGATCTGAATTTGTTCTGTTTCAGAAACATTTTTAAAATCATCTGATAGAACAAACTTTTTAAGTTCAGGTTCTGGATTTGCTGAATTCAATAAATGAGCCTTGATGAAGTATTTATTCTTAATATCAGAGTACTTTTCTAAAACTTTTAATAAATCAGATTTAGAGTGAAAGCTTAAGCTTAAAAGAAATTCTTCTTGGTTTTTATCATTCACTAAAAAGCTATACTCTTTATACCAAGCAACGACCTCGGGAAATTCAATCTTAGCTAAGATCTGAAATAATATCGGGCTTAATTCATCTTCAGCTAACATATCAAGAGCCGCTTTGACATCGGCTACCGGAAACGAATTAAATTCTAACAGCAAGGCTGGATGAAACGAACCTTGAGTGATAATTTTATTTAAGTAATCTTCTAGCTTCCAATCAGAACGAAATTGGCATTGGCTTTTAGCTGCATTAAAAATTTGGTATTCAAAAGAATCATTTTTAAAATAAGTTTCTAACTCATTGAATATTGTTGTGTCTTTTGCGATTTTACCAAGGCTTACAACAGCGCTTAAGGCCACATCACGAAAGTTTTTATTCTTAGCAATTAAGACCAACATAGGAATAGCCGCTTGAGCTTTTAATTCGCCCAAAGCTAAGACTAAGTGTTTTACTAAAAGTGTTTGTTGTGACTTAAAGGCTTTGTCTAAGTCTTGTAAAAACTCAGATAAAAGTCTTCGGTCTGATAATTTTCCTAAAGCTAAGGCGCAAGCTGGTTTTAAATTTTCTGGAGCGAATTTATAATACTCACTTAAAAATCGAGCAGCCCAGATACTTTTTGTTTCACCCAAGGCTTGAAGTGCAGCTTCGGCTAAAGGAATGTCTTCAGTTTGTTGAGCTTGCGCGCATAAAAATTCTAAACAGCGCAGATCAGGATTAACAACAATCGATTTCAAAATTTGAAATTTTGTTTCTCTCCAGCCGCACTCGTTAAAGACATGAATTAATTCACGGGTTGAATCTGAATTTTTCTCTAAAGCCAATTGATGAATTGATTTGTAGCGCTCATCGGTATCAAGTGAATGATACATCGAACGTAATTCAGATAAGTAATCGTTTTTCTTCGGATTTTTTAATGCTGTTGACATGTTTTCTTATCGGTAAAAACATGTCTAAACAGCCCTAGACTAGAGTAGTGAAATTGATGTCGTTTTTAACAACGTTTCTGTTAGCAACTTTAGTCCAGTTACGTCGTCCTGTGTAAAACGTTTTAACGAGGGCGAATCTACATCTAAGACACCTAAAACTTTATCACCATCAAGTAACGGAATCACAATTTCAGAACGCGACGCTGAATCACAGGCAATGTGTCCAGGAAAGCTGTCTACATCATCAACTAAAATAGCTTCGCGTTTTTGCGCTGAAGTACCACAAACACCACGACCAAAATGAATTTTCATACAAGCTGGCTTTCCCTGAAAAGGGCCTAGAATCAACTCGTTAGAGACGTTTAGGTAAAACCCTACCCAATTAATATCTGGCAACTGATCAAAAACCAAAGCTGAAAATTGTGAAAGATTTGTGAACCAGTGTTTATCTAAATTATGCTTAAGCTCTTCATTTAATTTTTGATAAAACTCAGACTTATTTTGATAGTTTAATTTTTCAACAACGTATGACATAGATTTTCGACTATAGTCTAAGATAGATCCAGAGCGCAATAAATTGCTCATTCTCGAGACTAAAATGGCTTAAAATGAATATAGACCTCACCCAAAACGGAGAACATTATCCCATGAATAAAAAGGCGATCTTATTTTTAGTTTTGCTAGTGACGACATCAGGAATTTCATCAAACGCAAAAGCAGATGGTGCCATCATCATCGAACCCGGAATCGGTTATAAAGAAGAATCATTAAAGCTCACTGACCTTTCACAAAATTTAACAAAAGTTTCAATGAAGGGCCCTGTCGGAAGTTTAAAAATCGGCATGGTTTCAGCTGCCGGCATTAGTCTTTTATTAACCGGCGAACAGATGAAAGGCAAAGCCACCATTGACGGAAACCTCACTGACAAACCCAAGTTCACGCACACGATCGCCGGTTTTCAAGTTGGCGTAAGTGCAATGAACGCGATGAAAATTTATTTGGGCTATTCACCACATAATAAATTAGCTTTTGAAACCGAAGGCACCGTTCAAGGTTTCACGTTATCAGGCCAAACTTACACGGCAGGCGTGATGTTTTTTCCATTTCGCTATATAGGCTTAGGCGTTCAGTACAATATCAATCAGTTCAAAGAAGTTGAAGGCTCACAGTATACCTTAGGTAAAGAAACTGATTTGTACTTTGATAAAATCGATTCAACAGATTTATCAGTTACTTTATCCATCATGCTTTAATTTGAGACGTCTGTTTTTCTCATTCTGAGACTGGCCGTCCGCGACTGCTGTAATACCTTTTTCGTCACTCTGATTTTCATAGACACCTAGGTTGTTATTTATTTGGTTCTAACACCGATTACCCCTGGTACGACCGCTGCAATAGTTAACTGTATGAAAAAACAAATCATCGCCATCGTATCAATTTTAGTTCTTTCAACTTTAGCTCAAGCTGCCTTATGTACTGCAGAAAGTATCTCTGGCACTTGGGGGCAAGACAGCAATGAATCTTTTGCCGGAGATTCATCATGTGGCAATTCGACTTTTGTATCTACAACTCGTTATTTTTTACCTATGAACAATGGAGTTATTGAAGGATTTGCCACTGCAAAAACAGTTCAAACTTATTCTAAAGGCTGTAAGGGCATGAATTCTAAGATTGAGTTTCCTAAAGTTGAATTAAAAGTCGGAAGACTTTATGTGACTGACAAAGAGGGAACAATCCGTAGCTTTAGCTGTTCAGTTAGCGACGATGGTTCTACATTAGTATTTAACGGAGACGGCTACTTGACTCGCTTAGGAGGAAAAGCTGGAACGTCGGCAAGAAAAACTAATAACAACATTTCGCAAGAAGCTAAAGACCTAGGTGACTGGGCTCAGCCAGCAGATAAAAACACTCAGTACAGCAAACGTGAAGTGCAAGCACCACCACAAGCTGTAAAACAACAAGCTGCCGCACCGAGAATGGTACAACCGTCTGCTAGAAAATCAGATCCAGCTCTAGGTGACTGGGCTCCGGTAGCTCAATAATTTTTAAAAATTAAATTTCGAAATAAAAAAACCCCAAGTATTTCTACTTGGGGTTTTTTAGTTTTAAGTCTTGAAAGAGTTATTCATCCATGAACTACCCTAATATGGATAGCTCTATTGAGTTGGTCTTACTGACCAACTGCCATTTTAACAGCTGCATCAGCTTGGATTAAACCTTTACCGTATTGGTTTTGGTCGTTAGGAGATAATGGACGAGCTGTCGTCGCAATGATCGTTCTAACTTGAGCTGGAGTTAATTTTTTGTTTGCAGATTTGATTAGCGCTACAACACCAGCAACGTGTGGAGTTGCCATTGAAGTACCATCAAACATCGCGTAGTCAGAAGGAGAAGTAGAGATCGCTGCAGATACTTCAGTACCAGCTGTGATTTTAGCTACTAAATCTTGACCAACAGATTGTTCAATCATTACTACAGCTGCATCTAATTCAGAACCATCTTCAGTTAATGCACCTTGCATTAAGCCTGTAGTGTTGTTGTAGATAACCGCGCCAGTAGCGCCAGCTGCCATAGCATTTTTGATTTTATCAGCGAAAGTGATTTCACCACGGCTGATTAAAGCAAATTTACCTTTAACATCAACTTTTGCGAAATCTTCTGGTTTACCTAAACCAGCTGGAACTAATGTCGCAACTTTTGGAGTTGCGAATAATTTTGTTCCAGAAAAAGCTGCAGATTTAACTACAGTAGAAACACCAGCAACAGTGATTTGAGTGTTTGAATCGCGACCAGTTCCTTGTGGTACAGAAGAAACTACTGCAGCACCTGGAGCAACGATGTCTAATTCAGGACCCCATTGAGAGAAACTAGTTTTAGTGATTGAAGAATCAATCGCTCCAACTGCGATTACGTTTGGTAATGCTGCTGGAAAAGAAACTGCTGCGTTACCACCGTTACCAGAAGCTGCAACAACTACTACACCCGCTTTTTCAGCGTTCTCAACAGCTTTACGTTCAGCTGTAGAAGTAGCAGGTCCACCTAATGACATAGAGATCACATCAACTTTTTGCTCAACACCCCAGTTGATACCTTGAGCAACTGCAACGTTAGAACAACCTAAGTCACCGCATACACGGCCCATTAATAATTTAGCTAAAGGAGCTACACCTGTGAAGCCAGTTGCTTCATTGTATGCGCCAGCGATTGTACCAGAACAGTGAGTTCCGTGACCTTCTTTGTCAGCGAAATCATCTGGATTTGGTCCATCGAATGATTGGAAAAAGTTACGGCCTTGTTCAAAGTTATTTTTTAAAGCCGGGTGATTTTTATCGATACCAGTATCTAATACTAAGATACGAGCTTTAGCTCCTGCTTTAGCATTATCCCAAGCTTCGCCAGCGTGAACTGCCATGATACCCCATGGAGTTGCAACACCTTCATTTAAGTGAGGAACTGATTGTGAATCATTATCTTGAGATGGAACTTCTTGAGCCCATGCTTGAGCTTTAACAGCTTTAGATAATTTGAAACCATTAACTGGTTTTGGAGCTGGAGTAAAAGTCTCTGCTTCGATTACTTCTACTTCAGGATTAGTTCTTAAAGCAGCAATTGCTTTAGGATTTGAAGTTTGTAGAACTTGACCATTAATGTGAACTAAAGATTCTTCAACTTTTATTGAAGCTACACCTTCTGTTAACATAAATTGGTTCATCGCTGCGAAACCTTGTTGGCTTTTGTAGATAACAAGATAGCGATCCTTCGCTGAAGCTACGTTACATAAAGCAACCGTTGCTAACACGCTAATGAATAGTTTGCTGATAGTTTTCATAATCCCTCTTTCCGTGGTGGATTGATGTTTTGTTTACTGGACTTAAATCCTGGTTGAAATAATTGAAACCCAATTTGGAACTAGTTTCAAAAATAATTTTTAACAAAAAAATCACAAACTTATGAAATTAACAAAAAGTGAAATGATCTGAAATCTTAAGGGGTTCCAACTTGGAACCAAATGCAAAATAACGAGCTTTGAGCTAACAACTTACACAAAATCGTTAGTTCAAAGAAATAAAAGTTTAAAATTTAGGCTAAATTATTTTTTAACACGTAGCGTTTTATCAAACAATACTTGATTCAATTTTCTGCGGTTGGACTATGCAACGCGGTCATGAACGATGTCCGCATCTAAAAATTTACTCATTACTGAATGAATTCAGAGTGTAATTTCTGAATGGCTTTATCACCTTGAGAGCCATCTACTAAAAAACAAAAATTATGCTTACTAGCTCCTAAGCAAATCATTCTGACATTGATATCTTCAATCGCCGAAAAGATTTTCTTAGCTAAACCAGCTGTGTGATTAATGTTGTTTCCGATTAAAGAAACAAGGCTATAACCACCTTCAATTTGCACATCTGCAAAATGTTTTAAATCTTTTACTAATTGTGATTCAGATTTAATTTCTCCATCAATAGTCACAGACACAGAAATTTCTGATGTCGTGATCGCATCGATTGAAACTGAATGATCATTAAAGACTTTAAAAATTTTAAATAAAAAACCATGCGTTTGTAACATCTCTGGCGTTGATAACGTCACTAAGCTTTGATTTTTTCTTAAAGCAAGGGCGCGCATTAACGGAGCGTCTTTAACTTCTTTACGAACCCATGTTCCTTTTTTATGAGCGTCAAAACTTGAGCCCACAAATACAGGAATGTTTTTTCTCATCGCAGGTTCAACAGTTGCCGGATGTAAAACCTTAGCACCAAAGATTGCCATCTCTGAAGCTTCTTTAAATGAAATCTCATCAATAAATTTGGCTTCTTTACAAATACGCGGGTCAGTTGTGGCAATCCCCGTCACGTCTGTCCAAATTTCTAAGGTTGTTGCATCTAAGCCCTCTGCAAAAAGAGCGGCCGAATAATCGCTGCCGCCACGACCAAGTGTTGTCGAATGGCCCGATAAACTTTTGCCGATGTAACCTTGAGTGACAATCACGTATTGATCTTGCGGGTATTTTTTAGCGATTTCTGCTTGAGCTAATTCATAAATTTTTGCAATTTGTGGGCGCGCTTTACCAAATTGATCATCGGTCGCGATAACATCTCTAGCATCAAATAAAATAACTTCTTTTTTTACGTTAGCTTTTGCTAAAGCTAATTTCATTGCTTGCGCAAATAACACTGATGAGGTGCGTTCACCTAAACTTAATAAAATATCTAAAGCACGTGGCGAGCAATCTTTTAGCAATTGCATGCCTTTCGCAATTGATAACATCTCTTCAAATAATTGGCTTAAGGGCGCATGATCTGCGGGTAATTCTAAGTCACGCGCAATGTGTTGGTGCTTTGCGATTAATTCAGAAGCTAGCTTTTGCACTTGCTCAGCATGACCTTGTTCGGCCGTTTGTCCGATGGCAATCAATTGATTTGTTGATCCTGAAGTGGCTGAGACGCAAATAACATATGAGTTTTGCTGAACTGAAACGTCTGCAGAACGTAGCATACATTCTGCGTTACCCATTGATGTTCCACCGAATTTTGAAACGACTAATGACATAAAGCCCCCGTCAAAGAAGCCTCAGCATAGAAAAATTCTCAAAATGAGACAACTGTTAATTTTCTAACGGTGCTGATGACTTTTTAACAGCCGCATAGTTTTAGACCCGCATGAGCTACTCTATATTCTCTATAACTGGGAATAGGGCCTGCACTTACCTTAACTTAAGAGAAATCTTATTACAGGAGACTTGTATGAAAAAGGCCTTATTCATCGGATTAGCACCACTTATGTTCGCAACTCAAGTTATGGCTGCGACTAACACGATCCAGCTTACAGTCAATCAACAAGATTTAGCTCACTATCGTGATAAGCCTGAAAAATACGAATTCACAGGCGCTCAATTACAATTAAATAATAACCCTGCTGTAGCATTAGAAGAAATGGAAACACGCGGTCAAGGTTCGATCGCTTATAAACGCAGAAACTTTGGTTTAAAAACAGAACAAAAAATTCAAGTTGGTCGTATTGATAGTAAAAAAATTAACTTATTAAGTATGTCAGCTGACCCAGGTTATATCTCGACACGCTTAGGATTAATGACAGCCGAGTTATTACAAATTGGTGCTGCTCAGCCTACAGAGTACGTTGAGGTTTTCATCAATGGCAAAACAAATGGTTTATATTCAATGGTTGCAAAACCAAAAGCAACGCTTGATAGCAGCCCTTATGTGGTTCGTCGTGGTTACAAATCACGTTTAATCACTGAAGAAGCTGAAATTTCGAAAAAATTATCACCAGCTCAAGTTAAAGAAATCGAAGCGGCTTTAGCAACTATTTACGGAAGCATCGCCACAAAATCGGGTCAGGCCTTATTTTCTTCTTTAAAACAAGTTATGGATATCGATGCTTACATGCGCTGGATGGTGATGAACTCACTTTACACGAATGGTGATTTTCCGGATGAAATCTTTTTCTATGTTGATGCTGAGATGTACAAACAAGGCCGTATCTTCTTTCGTGTAATGCCTTGGGATTTCGATGATTTATTTAAAGAAATGCACGGCGTATTAACAAATAAAACAGAAGCGGCAAAGCCTGAAAACAAAGAATCTATTTTATACAGCTACGAAGATAAATTAGATCGCTCATTTTCACCGGCGAATGCTTATATGTATGAACAATTAAAAGCGACGGCTCGTCAATTATTACCAAATCAATTATCTACGCATAACACAGATCAACTGTTAGCACAAATTCGTGCTGAATTATATGAATACGCAGGTCACAACGGCATCGTTGCCATGACAGCGCAAGATTCAGGTCGCAAAGGTGTGGCTTATACAGCTAAAGAAATTTCTGATTTATTTATCAAACGTAGACAGCAAATCGAGTCACGCAGAGCTTATTTATTAGAGAGAATTAAATAATATGAAGCATTTAGTTTTAACTTTAGGATTAATCGTAAGTGTAACTTCGACGTCGGCCTTAGCAGCCTCGAAGTACTGTACCGATGACGGTCAACAAGACGGTTCTGATTATTTAACTTTAGTCAGTAAAGAAGATGGTCATAAGTTAAAACGCTCATATGCTCCCAATGATTTAGTTTCAGTACCTAAAGATTTAACTTGGAACAAATCAGGCTCAACTGAACAGCTTCGCAAAGAAGTGCTGAATGCCTTTACGGCGATGACAACGGCTGCAAAAGCATCTGATGTTACAATTAAAATTTATTCTGGTTACAGAAGTTTTGACCAACAGTGTTCAACTTACGCGAGCAAATTTCCTAAATTTAAAGACCAATTTAAAACTGAAGAACAACTTGCACTTTACGTTCAAAGCATTAGCGCAATTCCTGGTCGCAGTGAACACCAATTAGGGGCGACGTTTGATTTAGTTTATCCAAGCTTAGGCCCCACCCTATCATACCCTGATATTAAAGAGCGCTGTCCTTTGAACAAATGTAAAGAGTACGAATGGCTTTTAAACAATGCGCATAACTTTGGTATGGCGATGAGCTACCCGCGCTATTCAAAAGATCTTAAAGTAGAAACGAATCCCATCACTCAGTATAATTTTGAGCCATGGCACTGGAGATACGTTGGTGTTGAATCAGCGACTGAAATTTATAAAATTTCTCAAGACATCGGTCGTAGATTATCAGTGTTAGAATACGCGAAATATAAAAAAGGGCTTTTAACTATTGATCAATTACAAAACCCAGAAACTTATTTATCAAAACGCGTTCCGCAATCAGTGACGCAAGAAATCGTGATCGGTATGGGCGGCGACATTAGTCTTTCACGTCCAGGTACAGATAAACTTGAAGCCACAGGATCATCATACAATTCATTTGCCACTTGGGAACAAATGACTCCAGGCTTGAAAAAAATGACAGCTGGTAATGATTTAAATTTTATGAATTTAGAAAGTGTTATCTCTGAACAGACAAACGCCACAATGCCCGCTATCGATGGTAAAAAATGGCCGCAAAAAAGCCACCCCAATGGTGTTGAGTATTTAGTAAATCAAGTTGGTTTTAATATGATTTCGTCGGCGAATAATCATTCTTATGATTATGACCAAAAAGGAATCGATGAAACAGTCACTAATCTTAAACGTATCAAAGCGACTGCGACTCACCCGCTTTATTTATCAGGCGTTGGCACTTTAGAAGAAACAGCGCAGCCCCAAGTTATGGAAGTAAACGGTTTAAAAATCGCATTCGTTGCGATTGGTATGAAAGGCGATGATCGCCCTGACTGGGAAAAAAAATGGAGACCTACGACGGCCACGAATGGAATGTTATCTGTGCGTATGTGCAGTAACGGTAACATTGAAAAAGCGATGGTTCCTTGCCCTGAGTATGGTGATTTAAAAATCGTTTTAGAAAATTTAAAAAATACACCGGCTGATTTACGTATTGTTTCTATTCATGAAGGTATGGAATTATCAGTTTATACTAAAAATGGTTCTACTCCTGATAACGACACAGCTGAAACAAAAGATGGTGTTCAACGCCAGCGTTCAGAAAATCGCAATATCGAAGCTAAAATTGCTTTAATTAAAAGTTACGGTATTGATTTAGTGATTGGTCACCACACGCATAATGTGCGCCCGTTAAGCTATAATAAAAAATCTTTCGCGGCTTATTCATTGGGTAATTTATTATTCTTAGGTGGTAAAAACTATTCTACGAATGAATTTCCGTTATGGAATCGTTTTGGTTTGTTTGTTAAAAATTATTACTCATTTGTTAACGGCAAACTTGAACTTGCAGCTTCACAAATGATTCCGACTAAGAACAGCCACATCAGCCCGACTTTTTGGGATGCTCCAACGGCAAATCGTTATGTTGATTATTTAAATGCCGCTAGCAAAAAATCATTAGGCGATGAAGGTATTCAGTATAAATCTTTAAATGACGGAACAGCTGTTTATTGTGTTCCGGGTGTAGAAAAAGGCGCAAAGGCCTTAGCACTTTGCCCTGGACAATAATTATCTTTTTTTCTTAGAGAACGCGGCTTTCAAAGTTTTTTCAAAAATTTGAGAGTTGTAGGTTTTGCCTTCCCAGTGTTTTTCACCGACAATTTTATAACCACGACTGACATACCATTGTGCTAAATGTTTTGCAGGTTTTGCTGTATCAAGCTGAATGGCTTCGAATTTTTCATCATTGGCCAATTGTTCGCAAAAATCTAACATGATTGAACCAAGACCTTGACGCTTAAGTTTAGGGTGTACTGCGAATTGATTAATGTAAGCTGATTTTTTTTCTGTGAAAAAGTTTTTCTCAGAAAATAAAATAGTTCCAACGATTTCAGTTCCTGAAAGTAACACAAAGGCACGGCCTTCAGCCAAACGCGAGCGAGTCTTTTCATCATCTTGGTATGAAGCTGTATAATTCAATCCCATATCAGCAAGTTCTTTGTAGGCTTCGTTAACTAAAATCGTGATTTGAGAAACATCCTTATCCGTGGCTAAGCGAAACATGTAAGGTTGATTATTGTGATTAATATTAAACATCATTAGAAACTATATCCTATTTGTAATTTTAAAAGTGTAATACGCGGAACCCATGAGATCAGCTTTAAAAACTTTTTGGCTTTGTCTTTATCATCTGGATTATTAGTTAAGTCAGCATATTTATCATTGTATCTCGTTGTAACCACGGGCTGTGACCATGAAGCCCAGTCCATACCTACAATCCAACGATTTGAAAAAATCCAACGATTGCCAATACCCACGTTAAAGCCTAACGAATCAATCTGCATTAAATCAACATCAGGCGCGTTACTTGATACAGAAGCTAAATACTTATTACCAACATGAACCTTAAATCTATAATAACTTAAACCGTAATTTAAATTAAATGTTTCAGTTCCAAAATAATCGCGCTTAATTATAGAAAAACGTTCATCAGTCATTGAACCTAAGTCATCAACAACAAAAGGAACAGACACACTGCTTTTTAAGTATTCAAATTCCCAAGTTTGATCTGGGGTTTCTACATAGCCTGCCGTTAAACCAAATTTGCTTGGTAAAATTAAATCAACCGGTGCAAAGTTAAGTGTGCCGAAATATTTTGAAGTTTGTCTGATTTGGCGTGAATGACTTAAAGCTTTTTGTGCTTCATGAACTGTATCTTTGACTGCATCTTTTACGGCTTCAACTTTTTCTTGAGTTGTTGTTTTTGCTTCTTCTGCTGAAACTTCATAAGCAAAAGAAAAAATAACTAAAAATGAAAACAAAGCCTTGATCATCATGCTTTTTAAGTAACATTGTTTACCGAATCTGGCTAGCCCTATCAGAATTAAGTAAAAATATAATTTACCGAAGTCGCAATTTCGTTATAGCCGATATCTTGATAGATTTTATTCGATGTAGGGTTAGCTAAATCAGTGTAAAGAACACAAAACTTTTTTCCGCTATTAAGCATCAATTGACTTGTGCTAGCCACGAGTGCCGACGCATAACCCTTTTTGCGATAAGTTTTAGGAGTATAAACCGCATTAACGGTAACACCATTTTTTGTAGGGCGCGATGTGGCATCCATCGATACAGGAATTCCAAAACCATCAAGCCAAATAAATACTTCGCCTTTAGCAATTTTATTAACTGCAAACTCACGAGCCACATCAATTGAATTTGCTTCATGTGGCAGAGACTCTAAACTGAATTCAAAGACCCATTGAGTGATTAAATCTTGATGAGTTAAATTAGCCACAATTAATTGACCGTCTACTGGTCTTGGTAAAATCACTTTATCTAATTTATAAATTTTTTGTGACATCGCAATGTGCGTTTTATTTTCAGTCAAACCAGCCCAAGTTTTTGCAAACAGCGCTGCAACTGATACAGGTCCAACGACTCCTGGAAAATTAACTTTGTCGAAATAAAGTTGATCAGCCAACGCAAGGACTGATTCATTTGTCATATCAGAAATAATAATATTTTTACTCGTCGCTAAAGCGATTCCAGAAATTTGCGAATCAGTTTTTACGATGTAAAACAGACCGGCATTTTTATTTAACTTGGCACTGATTTCAGACAACCCCAGCATCAAACTGTATTCAGCTTCTTTTTGATAAAGAATATCTGAACAAACATTTAAAAACTCTTGCGCCGTTTGCAATTGAAAAACTTCTAAATTAAACATGATTTACCTTAAATGGCCCAGACTGCCCCGGTCAATAGATTGCAGTTAATATTAAGCTTAATAGAATTAACTTTTTCACAAGGAGAATATCATGGGTAACAGGGGAATTATTGCTACGCTGATCATTGGCTTTATCGTAGGCCTTGTAGCGCGATTTGTTAAGCCAGGTGATGACAAAGCTGGTTTACTAATGACAACTATTTTAGGGATTCTTGGCGCATTTGTGGGTTCATACTTAGGCCAAGCTTTTGGCATCTACGGACCGAATGAAACCGCAGGTTTTTTTGGAGCCGTCGTCGGCGCAATTATCGTACTAGCCGCTTACTCGATGTTTGCGAAAAAAAGAATTTCGACGTAGACAGCAGGTTATTTAGTTTTTAATAAAGCTTTTTCAATGCGATCAAGACGCTCTTTCATTTCGCGAAGCTCTTTATCTTTGCGCTCGTTTTCAAGTGTTAGAGCTTTGATCTGTTGATCTTTCGCTGAATCTTTTTCTTCAAGCGAAGCAATCGCACGTGTATTTTTATCTGTTTGTTCAAACAGTTTATTCACTTTCGCGTAGATCACTTTTAAAGCTTCAACCATCGGAGCAATTAAATGTTGATAAGAAACCGTTTTAATACCTGAATCTTTATCTGTATAAACTACTTCAGGATAAACTTTTTCTAAATCCTGCGCGATAAAACCGATTTGATGTTTATCACCATATGTAGCTTTATCTTTAAAGTCGTATTGAACACCATTTAACGATAACAATTTTTCTAAGCTAAAATCTAGCGGTTGAATATTTTCTTTTAAACGTTTATCAGATACAGCCGTACAACCTGCTGTTGTACAAATCGCGTTCGTTCCGATACGTAATGCTGAACCTGATGCGATATAAACCGAACCCGATACTTCTAGTGTGTAAGAGGTTGCTAAAGATCCTCCGACACCGATTCTTCCACCAACTAGTAAATTCACATTTTGTGTACCAGCCCATGCACCCGATGCCGCCATATTTCCAATACGAACTGAACTATCAGCTGCATTTGTCGCAGGACCGATACCCCAATAACCGCTGCTCGCCCAGTTACCAGCCCATTGTGCTTGTCCACCCGTTGATAAATAACTTCCAACGTAAGCTAAGTAAGCACTTGAAGTTGAAGAATTCGGACCCACAGATAAAAGTGCATATGGATTTGTAGTTCCGATACCTAAATTTCCGTTTTCAGAAATACGCATACGTTCAGCTTTTGCTGTTTGGCTGGCTTGCGTTGTTTCAAAAATCATATAGTTCGCACGATTCGATGCTGATTGAATTCCATAGGCACTGACTTCAATCGTCGCATTTGTCGTACCGATATCAACACCATTATGTGCGCGGAAATATAGACCGCCGATCGTATCGCCATGCTGTACTGCAGATAGTGAAGTTAACGTACCGCGCGCTCTGGCAAGTAAGTGCGTTGCACTATCATACTGATTGTTTGATGCGTGAAGGTAACGGGCCGTCACTGAACCTGATGTTTGCAGATCAAATTGGAATGAAGGAGATGCCGTATTAATACCAATCAAACCATTTTTATCAATCATGAGTCTTGATGTACCAGATGTCGCATCATAAACTTCGTAGCCAGCCGAACTATTAGATACGTTCATACCGACAGAATATGTTCTTGATACGCCACCAGTTTCTTTGGCGAAATATCTTGTAAGAGCAGCACTTCCCGTATTCGCAGTTTCGATGTTTTGAATACTATTTCCTGAACTCGAATAAAGAGAAAACTTATACGCCGGAGTTGTTGTACCGATACCAACAGCCCCTGCTGATGTAACAGACATCGCCGCCGTACCACCCGAACCGAAAAATGTGTGATTCCCAGTTTGGTCAACTGCATAAAGATTACTGTATCCACCAGTAGTGATTCTGTAATCGCCCGATGCATTTAAAAAATTCTTCATCGAGTAAGTACCGTTTGAGTAAGTTAATGTCGGATTATAAGCCGTATTATATGTTCTGATCGTTACCTCAGTATCAGTTGCTGGACCGTAAACATCTAATGTAGTTGCCGGAGCACTCGCACCGATACCAACATTACCAGAACTGTTGATCGTCATACGACGATTACCGGCACCATCAGCAATCAAAATATTATTCGATGAAGTTGCAATCGATGAACCTGTATCAGAACCGATGATCACGTTATTTGTTCCGCTTGTAATTAAAGAACCTGCTAAATAACCAATCGCTGTATTGCTTGAACCAGATGTTACTCCATTCAACGCTTGGTAACCAATCGCTGTATTTTTCGTACCTGTGTTATTTGCTGATGTCGCACTACCTTCAAGTGAATAAGCACCTACTGCTGTATTGTAAGTTGATACCACCGCAGCCGAAGCACTGTTTGCATTGTACTGTGAACGATAACCAACAGCTGTATTTCCGTATTTAGTAACACTTGATTTTAAGGCTCCAAGACCAACTGCCGTGTTTTCATTACCAGTGACATTATCTTGTAATGCATATGATCCAAAAGCCGCATTTCCTGTACCAGATTTATTAGAGTACATTGTAATGAATCCCATGGCCGCATTATCTACACCACTCATATTAGCTGCTAATGCCGATGAACCAACGGCCGCGTTATTTCTACCATTAGTGTTAGCCGATAAAGCATCCGCACCCACGCCTGTATTTTCTTCGCCTGTTGTTATACTTAATAAAGCATTGATACCGATACCTGTGTTAGACATACCTTCGGCACCTGTAGTATGCGTTAAGCTTGCACCGCCGTTACCATAGAAAAGTGAAGCTGCAAATACAGATACTGATTGATCCGGTAAGTACACAACTTGTTGTCCGTTAATACCGATTTTGCGATCAGAAAGATTTGTTCCACCGATTTCTAATTTGTAAGACGGAGCAGAAACACCTAAACCAACGTTACCTGAATTAAATATCAAAGCTGTACTTGATGTCGTCCACTGCGATGAAGTCATCGTACCACTGACTAATTTCGAGCGAGTGCCCGCACCGTTGGTTACATAAAAACTAAATCCGTCGTACTCAATCGTGCCTGATTGCGGTGTTGTTAATAGTGTACCCGAAGTAAATTTCATCGGAGCAGACGTTGTCGTACCAGAGACTAAATGTAATCTTGCTGACGGAGCAAGTAAACCGATACCCACGTTACCCGAAGTATCAATCACAAAGCGTGTCCAGTTCGATGTGTTATCAGTGATGACGAAACCTTTTGCTGGGCCTTGGAATGAATTGGCACCTAGCGCTCCCATACCCCATTTTCTAGTCCCAGAATCTGTATTTTTAAAAGTGATACCCGTATATCCAGCTTCATCAGATTCGATATTTAGCATGTCGTTCGCTGAATCGCTCATCCAAAGTTTTTTAGTTGCACTTGCAGTATCCTGGAAGAAAAATCCATACGCCGGATTTGAAGTTCCGATACCAACTTTACCTGTACTGTAATAAATCGAAGTGCCCGATGTTGTCCATTGCGATGCAAGAGCAGAACGAGTACCAGCACCGTTCGTTCCGTAAAAACTATTTCCGTCATACTCAATCGTACCTGATTGCGGAGTCGTTAATAATGTACCCGAAGTTAATTTAAAAGAAGCCATTGTAGACGTTCCAGCAAGAAGATGTAGACCAGCAGTTGGCGTCGTTACACCAACACCGGTACTTCCGTTTTTAAGAATCGTAAATGCTGTCGCTCTTGAAGCTCCTGAACCTGAACCGTTACCAACCACAAATAATGGATCAGTAGCTACCCATGTTCCAGAAGACTCTCCGCCTCTTGGCAAGTTGTAACGGCCTATTGTAAATTGATCATATGAATCTGCAGTTGCGTATTCGCCCATCGCGAATGAATTTGCACCTGTTGCAGTATTGTTATAACCACCTGGTACTACTGAATAAGTTCCTGAAGCTAAAGCTAATGTACCACCACCAACGAATGAATAAGCTCCAGCAGCTGTATTAGATGCTCCACCAACTACGGCTCCGTAAGTTGCAGTTGCTGAAACTGAATTGAAACGACCACCACCGACAACTCCGTAATTAGCCATAACATAATTTGTGTGACCTGCACCTATGAAACCAAAGTCTGCAGTGACATTAGTAATGTAACCACCTGCTACTGTAGAGTTAGAACCACTCACTGAAGATGATTGACCACCAAGTACAGCAGCGGCTGTACCACTTGCTGTATTACCAATACCACCACCAACAAAAGCATAATTTCCATGTGCCGTATTACTAAAACCGCCAACAACTGCTGAGTAATTTCCATCGGCCGTATTTCCGTTACCACCAACGATAGCTGAATATAATCCTGATGCAACTTGAGCTGAAGTACTACGGCCCATTTGTAAATCAACCGAATATGATCCACGTTTGTTACCACCCGTAGCCGTATTATCAGGAACTTGAGCAAGTATTGCTCCTTGTCCTTTTGGTGATAACGCTAAATCCATATGAGTTGTCGAACCAGAAACTAATAGCTGAGCAACTTTAATCGTTGCATTCGGCGCTGCTGAATTAACTGATTCAACAAAGTTACCTAAAACAGCTGCGCCGCCACTCGCTGGTGTATAACCAAGAGCTGAAGTAATACCTGCACTTGTTAATCCAGCCGTACCAACACTTGTTAATGAACGACGAGAGTTTGCACCATCAGTGAAATAAAAATCTGCGCCATCGAACTCGATCGCACCAGATGCAGGAGAAGCCAACAATGTTCCTGAAGTTAATTTGAATGAAGCAATTGAAGAAGTTCCTGAAGCAAGATGTAAAGCGGCTGTCGGAGCTGTTACACCGATACCCACGTAACCATCTTTATTTACGCGCATTCTTTCAACTGGAGCAGATACGTTATCAGCTTTTGTTGCTATAGATAAATAAGCCCCATAACCACTTCCGCCGCCAGATCCTTCTAATACTGATTTAACAATAACGGCATCACGTGTAGAAGATCCACCATTTTGCGTTGAAGATCCGAATCTGATTTCTCCCAACGGAGTACCAGCGCCAGGTGAAGTGTAGTTACTTGAGAGAGAGAAAATACCAAAAGAGCTTGAGCTTGCAGAGTTGTCACCAGAAACTCCTAAGATCCCGTTTGCAGTATTTGTACTTCCAATACTTTGACTAGGAGTCGTTGAACCAACACCCACATCACCACCGACTGGATTTAAATAAAGTGACATTGTTGTCGCATAGTTTGTTGGATTTCTAGCTTGAAGCCAACCGCCCCAACCTAAATAAACGCCAGAATCAAGAGCTGTATTTCCATTTTGAACCCTGAAGGCGCCATCGGCACTAGAACCAGATGTTCCAGGTAAGTTTGAATATTGACTTAAGATATCCACTCTTTGCACCGGATTACTAGTTCCAATACCAACACTTCCTGCAAGATAATTAATTGTTGTACCTGAAGTATTCCATTGAGACGAAATCACACCACTTGCTGCAGGCACATAACCTAACACAGCTGCAATTGAAGCTGCACTTGAAGTGATTTTTGTCGCTACTGTCGAAGAAACAGAATTCGCTACTGCTGAAACCGCCAAGATATCCGCTTGCGCAGTTGTTACAGTCGCTGAATTTGCAGGTGTATAACCTAAGACTTGCGCGATCGACGCTGCACTTGAAGTGATTTTACCCATGAACGTTGAATAATCAGAATTTGAAATTAAACCCGCAGTCACTGTAGCTGCAGCAGATGCATATGGAATATTTAATGTATGAATTCCATTTGCAGTCACATATGTTGGTGCAGAGCCTGTTAAGCTATTTGCTAAAGTTTGCGCGCCAGATGTTGAACCGTTAAAATTCGAAATCCCTGCACCAGCCACACCGAATGCAGACCAAGAAGTTCCGTTACAATATTCAACGTTGCCAGCGTTATAACGAATCGTTCCTGCATAGCTTGTAGCACAAGTTGCAGATTCCATACTTATACGAAGTCCACCACTCACTTCAAATTTTGTAACCGGAGTCGTTAAACCGATACCGACATTACCTGTTGCTGTAATATATAAATCAGTATTACCACCGGCAACATCAAGACTGATTGGTAACCAGCTGTTTAACTGCATAGATCCACCGGTTGGACCAATAAAACTATATTGCGAATTACCGCTATCTCTAAAAACTAAAGCTGACTGTGGATTCGCTGTATACAGCGTATCTGTATCTTGCATCTCAATATACGAAGATGTACCAAGACTTTTAATATTGCCTGATACTTCTAATTTATTTGTTGGATTTGAAACTCCAATAGCGACGTTTCCACTTACATAATGAATTGCAGATCCAGATGTTACCCACTGCGAAGAAACTGATGAACCACTCGCTGCCGGAACATAACCTAATGTTTGCGCGATAGAAGCAGCACTTGAAGTAATTTTAGTAGCTACTGTCGATGAAACTGTATTTACCGCAGCTGAAACTGCAGCAACATCTGAAATTAATGTTGTTACACTCGCCGCATTACCCGGTGTATAACCTAACGCCGTTGCAATCGAAGCAGAAGTTACAGAAACTGATCCACTCGCTGAAGGTACATAACCTAACACTTGCGCAATTGAAGCAGCACTTGAAGTGATTTTTGCAGTAAAACTTGCGTAATCTGTATTTGATAACAATCCGCCTGTAACTCCAGAGCCACTTGCATACGGAATACTTAATGTGTGAACACCATTTAAAGAAGAAAGACTAAAACCAGTACCTGTTGTTGCAGAGGCAAAAGTTTGTGTGCCAGAAGTTGATCCATTGAATGAAGTAATCCCAGAGCCGGCTACACCAAAGGCCGCCCAAGTTGTGCCATTACACATTTCAACGTTTCCAGAATTATAACGTAAAGCTCCGGCGTAACTTGCAGCACAAGTTGCAGAATCCATACTGATGCGAATCGCACCACTCACATCTAATTTCGTAACAGGAGTTGATGTGCCAATACCGACTAAACCCGAAGCCGCCATTGTCATCGCTAAAATATCTGTCGACGATGCATTTCTAGTTTTCCAATCATAAGAAATAACGCCGCCATTATTACGCTGTGATAATCGTAAACCCCAAATCGAAGAAGATGAATACGTATAAGCTTCTAAAACATCGCTTGTACCTGTATTTGTCACAGCATCAATATTAAATTTTCCTTGTGGCAATGTCGTGCCTAACGCTACGACTCCACCAAATGGATTAAGTGCTAATGTGCCAACTGCGCCAGTCGAATCAAGACCTTGCACTGTACCACCCGAAGTTGGAAAATTTGGATTTGTACCGACAATCGTTCCACCTGAACCTACACCTTGAAAATATCCAATTAAACCATTCGGTGCGTCTTTTTGAACATGAAATGGTGTAATCGGAGCAGATGTACCAATCCCAACAGCTCCGGTGCTATAATAAATATTAGTGGCTGATGTTATCCATTGTGACGAAGCACTTGCTGATGCAGGAGTATAGCCTAATGCTGTAGTTACATCACTTAATGCTAACTGCGCGCCACTTGTGACGCGGCCTTTACCATCCACAGTAACTTTCGTGTATTGTGTTCCGCTTGTAACGGCTGCCTGACTTGCTAAACGTGCTTCAGCTAAAATTCCTGTAGCAGATGCTGAACCCAAATCTAAACTTGAAGCAGTCGCGAAACTTCCTAAACCTAAATTTGTGCGCGCTGTTGCGCTTGATGCAAGATCAGATAAGTCATTTGCTTTCGCCAAGTAATTTCCTAAAGATGTTGCTGAAGCCGGTACATAACCAAGCACTTGTGCAATTGAAGCAGCGCTTGAAGTAATTTTACCCATGAACGTTGTATAATCAGTATTTGAAAGTAAACCCGCAGTTACAGTCGCTGCAGCGGATGCGTACGGAATATTTAATGTATGAACTCCGTTTGCAGTTACAAAAGCCGGAGCAGATCCTGTTAAGCTACTTGCTAAAGTTTGTGCGCCAGAAGTTGAACTATTGAATGAAGTAATCCCAGAGCCGGCAACTCCAAAAGCTGACCACGAAGTTCCATTACAATATTCAACATTACCAGAATTATAACGTAAAGTACCGGCGTAACTTGCAGCACAAGTTGCAGATTCCATACTAATACGAAGACCACCGCTAACATCTAATTTTGTGATAGGAGTTGATGTGCCAACACCAACATTCCCGCCAAGAGGATTTAATGCCAATGGGTTAGCAATATTCGCGCTGCTTCTTACCTGTAACCATGCTGACCACGGAGAACTTGCACTAGCAGATCCGAAGGCGATATCTTGAAATCCTCCGTTAATAATTGTCGTAGCGGCACTTCCATAAGTAAGTGATGGATTAACATTTGCTCCGCCAGACACATGAAGGAGCGAGCTTGGGCTTGTAGTGCCAATACCAACATTACCCGCACCATAGTTGATTGTTGTACCTGAAGTATTCCATTGTGATGAAACCACACCACTTGCCGCAGGCACATAACCTAACACTTGCGCGATCGACGCTGCACTTGAAGTGATTTTATTTGCAAATGTTGTAAAATCAGAATTTGAAATTAATCCCGCAGTTGTAGTACCTACCGAAGCGTACGGAATATTTAATGTGTGAACGCCATTCGCAGTAACATAAGCAGGCTGAGTTCCTATCGTACCGTTAGCAAAAGTTTGCGTAGATGACGCCGAACCATTAATAGATGAAATATTTGAAGCTGTCATCGCAGCGAATGATGCCGCTGTAGAATTAGCTAAACTATTTACTGATGCAGAAACAGCGGCTACAGTTGTTGAAACAGTCGATAAGTTTGAGCTTAAAGTTGTAACACTCACTGCATCAGCCGGAACATAACCTAAAACTTGCGCAATACTTACTGCGCTTGAAGTGATTTTGCTCATGAATGTCGTAAAATCAGAATTTGAAATTAAACCTGCCGTCGTAGTTCCAACTGAAGCATACGGAATATTTAAAGTATGAACTCCATTTGCTGTAACATACGCAGGCTGAGTACCCGTTGTACCATTAGCAAAAGTTTGCGTAGATGATGCTGAACCATTAATAGATGAAATATTTGAAGCTGTCATTGCAGCGAACGAAGCTGCAGTCGATGTTGCTAAACTTGATACCGATGCAGAAACTGAATTAATATTAGCTGCTAATGTCGTAATACTTGTTCCGTTATTTACAAATGAAACATAGTCAGTATTAGATAACAAACCACCCGTTACAGAACTAGATGCTGCAAATGGGATATTAAATGAATGTACTCCATTTACAGAAGAAATATTAAAAGCTGTACCTGCACTACCCGCTGAAAAACTTTGCGTTGCGCTTGTTACACCATTTAATGTCGAAATACCTACACCCGAGATCGCAGCAAATGAAGCCGCTGTCGTATTAGAAAAACTCGTTAAAGCCGCCGAAACCGCAGCCACATTTGAACTTAATGTCGTTACACTCACTGCATCCGCAGGAACATAACCTAAAACTTGCGAAATACTTACTGCGCTTGAAGTGATTTTGTTCATGAATGTCGTGTAATCAGAATTTGAAATTAAACCTGAAGTCGTAGTCCCAACTGATGCATAAGGAATATTTAAAGTATGAATACCATTTGCAGTTACATACGCAGGTTGTGTTCCTGTAGTGCCATTCGCAAAAGTTTGCGTAGATGATGCTGAACCATTAATAGATGAAATATTTGAAGCTGACATCGCAGCAAATGAAGCCGCAGTCGATGTTGCTAAACTTGAAACAGCTGAAGAAACAGCTGCTACATTAGTTTGAGCAGTATTCGCTACCGCTGACACTGAATTTAAATTCGCAGCTAATGTTGTAATACTTGAACCATAATTTACAAAAGTCACATAATCAGTATTTGATAATAGACCAGCCGTTACTGAACTTGATGCCGCAAACGGAATATTTAATGTATGAACTCCATTTGCTGTAACATATGCAGGCTGTGTTCCTGTAATTCCGTTAGCAAAAGTTTGCGTAGACGATGCTGAACCATTAATAGATGAAATATTTGAAGCCGTCATCGCAGCAAACGAAGCTGCCGTAGAATTCGCTAAACTTGATACCGAAGAAGAAACCGCAGCAATATTACCGTTCGCCGTATTTACTGAAGCCGAAACAGAATTCACCGTTGAACTTAATGCATTAACAGATGATGAAACACCATTTGCCGTATTCAGTGCTGTATTTGCCGTGGCAGAAACCGCAGCTAAATCAGCCCCTGCAGAATTAACAGAAGCTGATACCGCATCCACAGTACTAGATAATGCAGCTACCGCTGATGAAACCGCACCGATATTTGAACTTAATGTTGTCACACTTACTGCATCTGCCGGAACATAACCTAAAACTTGCGCAATACTTACTGCGCTTGAAGTGATTTTGTTCATAAATGTCGTATAATCAGAATTAGAAATAATCCCGGCTGTCGTAGTACCTACAGAAGCAAACGGAAAATTAAAAGTATGAACTGTTCCTGTTGAAGAAACATTCGGAGAAGTTCCAGCACTGCCAAACGCAAACGTTTGTGAACCAGAAGTTAAACCATTAATAGCTAAAAGTCCCGCACCAGATACACCAAACGCTGACCATGTAGATCCATCACAGTACTCAACAACACCAGAGTTATATCTTAATGTACCTGCAAGACCCGAAACACATACAGAATTTTCTGTACCAATACGAATTCCGCCAGAGACATCTAAAGCAGTAACTGGAGTCGTAACACCAATTCCAACGTTACCTACATTATATAAAATACTTGTTCCGCTTGTTGTCCATTGTGACGAAGTAATCGCTGCAAAACTTGCTGCCACTGTATTTGATAAACTTGTTACAGTCGAAGAAACTGAATATACCGTTGATGAGACCGCAGAAATATTAATGCCATCACTAGCAACACTTGAAACTAATGATGTCACTGTTGCGCTATTAGCCGGAGTATATCCTAAAGCTGTTGTTACTGTTGATGAAGTCACTGATCCGCCGCCGCCGCTGATCGTTTCACACGTGAAATTTACACCGTTGTACGATAACGCTTCACCCGTATTACACGTAGGCAATCCTGTAATCTTTTGCGCTTCTGTGGCATACATCGCATAAGGCACAGCATTGATGCTCATCGCAGGCAGCGTTTGCCAGCCAGTGCCATCATGAAATTGCATAACGATTTTACGAGTATGATCACTAGATGGAGTATAAGTTGCAGGCCCACCAGCTGAACAACTTAACGGGCCTGAAGCATTACTAAAAACTTCAGCAAATGTCGTTGCAGATGCAGGATAAGTTTTGATTCCAGAACCTAACGGAAAAGAAATTAGACCTTTCGATGAAGTCATGTTGATCGAAGAATAAATTTCAGAATATAAAATACAAGTGCCAGCAGGATTTAAGATCGTGAATTTAAAATTAACAACAGGTGCCTCTAAGGGTTGTCCGTCAGGTTGAATAATTTTAGCTTGGTAAGTTGTGAAACCAGGGCCTGCATAAGCGTTGCTCGTCGCCAACACGACAAAGAAAATCGAAATGATTTTAAAAATGTTTCCAACAACGTACTTCACGTTAAACTTATCGGCAATTTTTTAGAAAACCTTATAGATTTCAGACACTTTAGTCATTTGGCTGGCCTAAAGTTTGAAGTTCTAAATTTTAACACCTGTAAACAAATGTAGATTAGTACAGCGTCTCAAAATAAGTCGATTAAGAAATTGTTAATTAAAAACATCCGCATTCCATTCCAAGATCAGCTTAAAAAGTTTGTATTTTGATCCTGGCTCTTGGACTTGGATATCACTTGATCTAATCGCTTCAATAACTGGCTTTGCGCCTGTAATTTCAAGTTTTTCGCCTGATTTCAAAACGTAATCTTTTTGATCACCTGCAACAGTTACCCAAACTAATCCGCTATTTACTGTTATCACAGAGCGCGAAGTGATTTCTAAAAGTTCACCTTTTTTAAGAAAGATTTGATTTTTAGTAGTGTGTTCCATAAGCCTAGTATATGCTAATTCAGTAATGAGTACAGATGCACCTAAGTTGAATTGTAACCAGTACAGTTAATTAAAACAAAGAGAGCAGGTTTTATGGCCAGATCACCTATATTACGCAATACAGAGATATCGCTTTATACTCAAGTTGAAGGCCTAATCAAAAATTGGATTAGCGATGGAACCCTCCAATTCGGAAGCCGCATTCCTTCAGTGCGCGTGATGAGCAAAAAATTAAATGTCAGCATCTCTACAGTTAATCAAGCCTATGCTTTGCTTGAAGCGCACGGCCATATCGAAGCAAAACCTCAATCTGGATATTTCGTAAAAAAAACATCACAAGTTTCAACGCCAGCATTTAAATCGAAAGCGCTTTCACAACCTCGCTTTGTAAAAGACAGCTCTAGAAATTTAGATATCGTCAGCGCCTGCAGTAACGAAAAATTAATTCCGTTAGGCGGAGCCGTGATTCACACTTCACTTCTGCCGATGGCCAGTTTACAAAAATCACTTTTAAAAGTGATCAGACAAAATCCCGAAAAAGCGATGCGCTATTCTCCCCTAGGAGGAATTCCTGAATTACAAAAAGAAATTGCCAAGCGCACATTCGATGCAGGCTTTGTTACAAAAACAGATAACGTGATTGTCACCAATGGCTGCACTGAAGCTTTAAATCTAGCTTTAAAAAGCTGCACGAGCCCAGGTGATATTGTCGCTGTTGAAAGCCCCACCTTTCATGGCATTTTAAGATTGATCGAAGACCAAGGTTTAAAACTTTTAGAATTACCTGCCAGATCAGATCAAGGCATTGATTTAGAAGCCTTCGCAGAAAAAGCGGCTAAATTTAAAATCAAAGCAGCTCTTGTTACGCCAAATTTTTTAAATCCTATCGGAAGCTTAATGAGTGACGAAAACAAAGAACGCTTCGTGCAACTTTGTTACAAACACGGTATCACGATCATCGAAGATGATATTTACGGTGAATTGTATTTCACACCGACTCGCCCACTGACTTTAAAATCTTTCGACAAACAAGATAAAAATTATTTATGCTCATCGTTTTCAAAAACTTTATCAGCAGGCTACCGCATCGGTTGGGTGATTCCACCAGAAACTGAAAAAGAAAAACTTTTACTTTATAAATCAACTAACACTTCTAGCACAAACGCAGCACTTCAAATGGCCATCGCAGATCATTTGGCCAATCACAGCTACGAAAGACATTTGCGCAAACTTCGCCAAACAATCGAAAAGAATTTTTCACTGATCACCGAAACTATTTTTAAACATTTTCCGCAAGGTATTAAAATCACCCACCCCAAAGGTGGATGTTTAATTTGGATTGAATTTTCACAAGACACTAATACGTTAGATTTATTCGAAAAAGCTTTGAAAAAAAATATCAGCGTCGTACCGGGATGTGCATTTTCAACAACCGGTAAATACATGAACTGCCTGCGCATTAACGCAGGCGTTCTGTGGAGTGCTGAAGTTGAAAAAGCGCTTATCGAAATAGGAACTCTAGCAAAAACTTGTTAAAGCTGTTTTTTTAATCTTCGTCGTCAGCTTCGTTACGTCTTACAATCGATGATCCAATTTCTTCACCTGTTGGTGGTTTAGAAATCGGTTCATCTTTAGTTTCGCGATTGGCCATCACTTTATTTTCCGGATCTTTTGTAGGATCTGGTTTCATAGGTTGATAGTTTCTATTATTATCCAAAGAGTTATTTTTTTCCATAATGCCCCCTAACCATATGCATTACAGACTCTATTGCGAACTTGAGACCAGCGTCACATTGGGATCATTCATTTGACTCACCGGAGTAATAATATCTTCTTCAGGGTTTAATTCTTTACCGATCTCAGTTAATCGTTTTTGAATTAAGGCTTTTACATACGGCCCGTCGAGTTTCATATCTTTCATCTTTTGCACACGTCCTAATCCTATGCCAGTTACATCTAACATCACTTTATATGTCAGCTCGCTGCAATAGGTGCGTGTATCAGAAAATTCAAAATAAATATCATAGGGCTTATTGTATTTTTGAATTGCAGTTAACATCGCACTTCGCATTGTTGTTGGGTCAAAAGGGCGAAAGCGATAAACTTGATAGGCCTTATTTTTACTGCGCGCAATAAAGTCATTCAGCGGAGTACTTACAACAGGGCCTACGGCTTCGGCCACATACCACGCCGAGTTTTGTTTTACTAATAAGCCTACGTGTGTCCACACAGAGCCCGTGGCTTCACGAAGGGCTGCAGATTGCGTAGACTGACTTTGAATAAAGATAATATCTCCATCCATATACCCAGAAGAAACCGGAATGGGAGTGGGCGATGACGTTGCTGGAACTGGCGTTGGTAAAGAGACTGGAATTTGTGCGACTGTTTGATTTGATGATGACGATGATGAAGAAGATGTTCGTCGATCCCAAATTGGCCGCCCGTGCGAAAAGGCGAACGTAGATTGAGTTGTTAATGTTAATAAAGTTGCTGCTATTAATATTTTGTTCTTTGTTTTCATTCCCCTGAGTCTAGGTACCAGAGACATTGAGGCAATTTGTTTACCCCGCATTCTAGACCATAGTAGTAAGTAAAAACTCTAACCATTGTTTAAAAAAATCGAGACAAAGTTTGTTTAGGGGCGATATTCCCCCGCAAAGGATGGTCATTAAATTGCTTAAAAATTTTTATGCTAGATTCAATTCAAAATTTAAATGCCCATAGATCATCAATTTCAAAAGTTAATTTTCACTCCCATAACCACGGCTTAAAAGCGGCCCCTGAACTGCGCCATCTGATTCACGAATCAGTGGCTTTATTAGGGCATGTCATCAAGCAAGAGCTTGGTGTGAAAGGATATGAACAAATTGAAAATATTCGCGCTCAAATGACCAAAGTTCGCGAAGCTTCAAACAGCGAAGCCTTTGCTAAATTATCTAAACTAAAGCTCGAGTTAGAAAAAGCAAACCCAAATCAACGTTATCAAATTGCTCATGCTTTTACATTGATGATTCAATTAATGAATACAGCTGAAAATGCGTATCGCAGTTATCGATTAAAAGTAAATAAAAAAACAAAATCTTCAGTGATTCACCCCGAGAGCATTACTTATGTTTTAACAGCTCACCCCACTGAAGCAAGGTCTGCGCAAAACATCGCTGTCTTCCACGAAATACAAAAAATCCTCATTGATATATTAGAGACCAACGCTTTCGAAAACAAATTACAAATACAGCCACAGCAAAAAGAAGATTTGCTGCATTTTTTATTCACCGCGTGGCGCATCCCCGTTATGCGTCTGCGTTCGCCGAAAGTAAAAGACGAAGCCGAGACTTTGTATAGTCAGCTTTTTCGCGAAAGCATTTTAACTACGTTGATGAATGCTAACGAGCGAAAAGTAAAGTTTCGCGTTCACAGTTGGATAGGCAGCGACAAAGACGGCCACCCAGGTGTTCATGAAAAAACATTACTTCAAAGTTTAACTCTCTCAAGAAACGAAATTTTAAAACTTATCAATGAGCAGCTTATAGCAGTACGAGCCACGCTAAAATTAATTTCTAAAGCTAAAAATAACGAGCTCACGCTACAAATAAATCACTTAATAACAAAAATGCGAAGATTACGTGTCTTAAAACGGAGTGATGCGAAAAAGATTGAAAACTTCAAACACGAAGTTTCCAATCTTTTTAAAACTTATCAAAAACAGATGAGAGGCCTACACCCTGAACTTCGCACTCTTTCACAATTGCTTGAACTTTTTCCGGGCCTAGTTATTCCGATGGAGCTTCGCGAATCGTCTGACGTCATTATGTCACGTCCGAAAAAAAATAAAACTCTGGCCATCGACCGCATGTTAAAATTGATCGCTTCGATTTCTCACGGTGGTGATCCTAGGTGGTATGCTTGTTCTTTTATTATCAGCATGACCGAATCAGCAACGCATTTAAAAACAGCGGCTCTCAAACAAAAAAAGTACTTAGGTAAAATCATTCTTCCCGTCGTTCCATTATTTGAAGAAGCCTCTTCATTAGCTGCATCTGCAGAAATTATGAATGATGTTTTTAAAGATAAAATTCTAAAAACAGCGATTAAAACACTATGGAATTCTAAAGTTGAACTTATGGTTGGCTATTCAGACTCAAGCAAAGAAGCCGGAGTTTTTCCAAGCCGATTTGCGATCGCCCAAGCTTTACCTCGCCTTGAAAAAGTTTGCCGCGATCACCAAGTGATACCCATATTTTTTCACGGCTCTGGCGGAAGTATCGACCGTGGCGGCGGAACTTTTGATAATCAAACGGCCTGGTGGCCTAAAAGTGCGGTGAATAATTTCAAAGTCACCGTTCAGGGCGAAATGATTGAACGCTGGCTAGCCACGCCAAAAATTGCAGAGCGCCAACTCGAAAACATCAGTCGATGCGGCACCGATGTTTTGAAAAAGAAATATCACCCACCTGAAAATGAAGACTTACAAAATTTCAGCGATAAAATCACTAACGCTTACCGCGCAAAAACGACCGATCCAGAATTTTTACAAATCATAAAATTAGCAACACCCTATACGATGATGAGATATTTAAAACTGGGATCACGCCCCGCACGTCGCACGAAAGAACTCACGGTTAAAGGTTTACGCGCAATTCCTTGGATCTTGTGCTGGACACAAACCCGACTGCTTTTTCCGATCTGGTGGGGTGCAGGAAGCGCATGGGAACAATCAACTTCATTAGAGAAAAAAGCATTGCTTGAAGCTTTTGAGCAAAACCCAGTTTTTAATTCTTACGTTAAAGCGTTAGATTTTACTTTGGCTAAAGTTGAACTTGCTGTTTTTAAGACTTATTTGAATTCTAGCTCGTTACCGAAAGAGATTACGCAAAGAATTTCGCAGGAAATTGAGTTAGAGTATTTGCGTACGGTGCGTTTTTGTAAAACGGTTATGAAATCGCAGAAGTTATTGGATAATAAATTATGGCTGCAAGAAAGTGTGCACCTTCGCGCGCCGATGATTCACCCGCTTAATGTTTTACAAACTATTGCGATGAAGAATAAAGAAATTGATCTCTTAAGATTAACAGTGACTGGTATTTCTAGCGGTATGATGTCTACTGGGTGATTTTAAGAACACTTTAGATCATCATCAAGATCAGATTTGCGGCTTACTTCTTGAAATCCATACCCAAACATCTTTCTTGTCGCTTCTTTTTAGTTTCTTCTATGAATGACTTTGATCCATTCATAACACTAATATCGGCAATTTCTACTCCCCAAAGTTCGCAAAGATATTGACTATCGGGATAGTCCTTTTCCAGCTTCACTATTTCAACGGTCGCATTACTATATCTATCGCCGGCTAAGTGCCCTTTAATCAATAAATACCTTTGATGTTCGTCAATCGATTGGGAAGCGCACGAAGTAATAAATCCCGTAAAAAACAACAATAAACAAAACATTTTTTTCATTTTAATTCCTTTAAATTATTACTTGAGATTTTTATTCAAGCTAAGCCGCGAACTTAATGGCCTGCTTACCTTCCAAAGTAGCGATGAGTTTAATAAGTAATTCGATAGACACATTATTCTCACCATGATTAGCAATTCGACTGATGCGACTGCGAGATGTTCCCATCTGGTGAGCGATTTGTTCGTGAGTATATTTAGATGCTTTGATAAGAGCCGAGCTTTTAGTATAAAGCTTAGCTTTAAGCTCCATCATATAAGCGTCAACGTCTGTTAACCCTAAGTCATCAGCCATTTTTTTTGCTTCTTTAGATATCTTAAGATTTTTCTTCACGATGTGCTAATATTAGCACATTCAGTGATAAAGTCAAATCGCGAGCTTACAAGTACCGCAAGCGATATAATGGATTTAATAAATTGTTATGTATGTCTTGAGCCAAATAGATTTTTGGAGGTGACGGAGGGACTTGAACCCCCGTAACAGCTTTTGCAGAGCCGTGCCTAACCCCTCGGCCACGTCACCAATCGAAGGAATACCTAAAGTAAATTTACACAGCATTTTTGTCAACAATTGCCTTAAGACATGCCCTTTTCTAACTGCGCAAACCCAGAAATTGTCCAAGATTCGCTCTTTTTTAAATGTTTGACGGTAATTTCGCGAGAATTTTCTTCGATAGCATAAATTTCAGCCACCTTAGCTAACGCTTGCTGACGCCGCCCCGAAAGCTCGCCATAGATTGAATCGATAAAATCTAAGTCGGCTTTAAGCGGGTTTTTAATCGCCTTCCCGTTCCAATTTTCAATGCGCTTAAGAATTTCGCGGCCTGTGATTTCACGTTTTGGTCTACGCAAAGTGTGAAAATAAATTAATCCAAAACGATCAACCAGCGGCCCCGTTAAACGATTCAAATGACTTCGACATTTGACCGCAGAAAAACGACAACCATCTAAATCATAACCCGGCACCCACTTACCGCACGGACAAAAATTACTGGTCGCAATCACTTGAAATAAAGGTTTAATTTCTTTAACTCTTCCAGCTCGTGCGATTCGCAATGGCTCACCAGTCATAGGTTCGCGCAAAGATTCTAAAATCTGCGAATGAAATTCTAAAAGTTCATCTAAGACAAGCACACCGTTTTCAACTTTTTCAATTTCACCTTCACTTAATTGCACACCGCCACCTAAAAAAGCCCCGGCCGTTAATGAGTGATGAGGCGCAATGATCGGATACCAATCTTGATCATCAGGCCGCACATCATGTTTAGGATCATAAAAACTAATAAAGTTTTTTGCTAAAAATGATTTTCCCGCACCTGATTGCCCCGCAATCAAACCGTGTAAGCCCGAAGTGCTCAATAAAAAAATCAACTCAGCTTCATCACGAGAAAATTTTTTATCAAGCCCCATCTCGGGTCGTTTTAAAAGTTTCTCGACTGGTTTTTGGCTTTCATCTAATTGAATTTCATCTTTTAAATGCTCAAGACGTGAAAAGTTTTGCGTTTGTTTTAAAGACTTACCCGTTAACACAAAATCTTTATGTATATTCTTAAAGTAGATCAGATCTTCAGGTTCACGAACTCCACCATCTAAATCAAGTTCGCCATAGATCAAATGCTGTTGCGATCGATCGCACAATATTTTTTGCCCTGTAAGATGTAAAATACCTAAAGCCACAGCTAACTCTAACCCTTGCGATGATTTTTTAAGAGAGCTTGGTCGGATATTCACAATCACCTGTTGTGAGATCGGAAATTTAAAGCCCGATGATTTCATCGCCGCTTTAATACGGAAAAAACTTTCTTTAATCACTTTATCTGGCAAACCTAAAAAATGAATTTGCGGGATTCCAGGAATCAGTTGAATTTCTACGATGGCTTGAACTAAACGGTTTTGTTGTTCGATAAGGGTATTTAAAATCATAAAGCCCAGGTTTTGCAAAACCTAGGCTTTATTTGTGATCTCTATAATTTAACTCGAGACTAATCCGTGCCGAATGTCGGATTAAATCGCAACGTCTTTCATTTTCGACATTGGGTGATGCTCATCCACAGCTTTCGCAGCCGTAGCCGTTGATACCGCTGTATAAACTTGCGTTGTTTGAATACTAGCATGGCCTAACAACATTTGAATCGAACGTAAGTCGGCTCCGCCTTCTAATAAAGCGGTTGCGCAACCGTGTCTGAATCTGTGTGGGTGAATCGGCTCAGAAAAACCAGCCTTGATTGACCAAGAAGCTAACCATCTCCATACGTCAATGCGCGAAGGTCTGTGACCACGATCATTGAGTAATAAAGAATTCATCCCTGATTCATCGTAAGCTAATAAATGACGAGAGTGTTTTAAATATTTATCTAAGGCTTCAAATAAAGTTTCAGTCAGAGGAATCAATCTTTCTTTTTTGCCTTTACCTAAAACTTTCACCCAACGTTCAGTGGCTGAAAAATCAGAAAGGTTTAAAGAAATTAATTCTGATACACGACAACCTAAGCCATATAAAAATAATAACGTTAATTGATTACGGTATTTTTTTGCAGGATCGGCCACTTCACAACAAGCAAACAACTTTTCAAATTCTTGAAACGTGATTGATTTAGGTAAAGTTGATTTAACTTTGGGTGGACGTAATTCACGAAGCTCTTCAGATTTAATTCCGCGCGTTTCGCAGAACTTAAAATACGTACGTAACGAAGAAATCACGCGCGCTTGCGAGCGAGTTGATAAACCTTCGTCTTTCATAAAATCATAGAATTCAATGAGGCGTCTGCTTTTAGTTTGAAAAGCTTGGTATAATTCCAAATCTCTTCTGTAGGCCATCACGGTATTTAGTGAACGCCCTCTTACATGTTGCAAATCATCGAAGAACTCAATCCAAAGAGGTAATATACTCATGTATTTAATTTCATACGTGAATTTAAAATTAAGCAAGACTTTTGTTGAGTGCTTTCGAAATCATGATAAATAAAAAAAAGGCGACTTCATGATGGCTCTTCACGAAATCGCCCGCTAACTTTTAATTAATTTTTCATAAACGAATACTGAAACTAAAATCTTTGCTGATCTTAAATCTTAATAAGTTACTTTAAGTATTTGATTAGTTAACTAAGATGTCTGAATAACAACGGTATCCGTTTACATTTTCGATGATCACATCACCAAAAATACGACCGATTTGTGGAATCTCAGACCATAATCTTCCCATTTGGTCATAGCGCTTTGCTGCAACTTGCGCCATCGGGATTGAAATAATCATATTCGACGGACCGTAAGCTTGAACTCTTAAACTGCTAACAATTGAATTCGACCATGTGCCCGCTTGTAATGTTGATAAAGTGTATTGGCCTGGTTGAATTAAACATCCGCCCGCATTTGTACCGATCGCGATATTTAAAGTTCCAGTCACTGCCACTGGGCCTGAGTAATTAATAATTGGAGATCCATAATTTAAATTTCCGTAATAAGGAGCTGCGACTGTGTTTGAACCAGTGAAATTTAAGTTTAATAAAAATGTTTGGTTATAGTCTGTTGATTCAGAGCGAAAAAATTCTGAACCCGTGATCACTCCGCCGCAGTTTACACAGTTTTGATAAACCGGTAACACTTGGGTTGTCGAAGATTTGATGTTTTTGTCGCAAGCTACGATGTAAGTCGTAGCTGCAGTTAGTAAAAGTGTCGAGATTAATTTAGTTAGAGTTTTCATTGTTTACCTACTCCGTTAAATTTTATTATTGAATGCTGAAAGCTGAGTTTACGTTAAGGTTAGAGAAAGTTCCTAACACTTGGTAACCGGCTTCTGCACCTGGGTATAATCCGCATTTAGTTGTAATGATGTTTGAACGACAGTCATAAGGACCTGTGTATGTGTGCCAACAAGCACGGTAAGGTGAATGTTGTGCAAACGTTGTCGTAAAGTTTTTAAAGTAAACTGTTCCTTTATATGAAGCCGCTAACGTTGGTTCAGCATCATTACCACCCGAAGCCACAGTTGTTGGCTCTAAAGTAATAGTGATTGAACCGTATTGGTCTTCAAAGAAACCTGTGAACACTAATTTACCGTTATAATTAAACCAGTAGTTAAATTCTGATTCTAATTTACCGTTATCGTACATACCTTTAAATGATTGGTTCGTGCCCATTCCAGATTTGAATTCTCCGTTATAACGGATACCATTATCTGTGTAAGAGATTGAAACTGTTCCACCGTAGCGGCCTGAACCTGCTTGAGCTAAGTTAACGCTAATTTTAAAATCAGTTGGGTTATTTAATGGATGAGTCGCCACATACTTATTCATTTGCGCTAAGTTTGTTGGTTGAAATGCAACCGTTGAACCACCGCTAAATGTAGTTGTTGTCGATGTTCCAGTTCCTGTTGGAGCTGTTGGGTCAATAATGACTGCACCTGGAATCGCACCATTGATGACTGGTAATGTTCCGTTATTAGTATCGCTCGAGCTTGAACTCGAACAGCCCGCAGTAAATAAAACTGCAGTAGTTAATAATAGAACGCTTGTTTTTAATAATCCTGTTTTCATAAAACCTTCCTTAAAGAGCCATCTTAAATCAGGTGCTTTGTTATATAATGTATATACAAGGCGTGTGCCGAAATCGCGAATTTCGGCTAACCTATTGAAAACAGGTGTTTTTTGGGTATTTTTAGCTTCACTTTGAGACGATTCTCAAAGCCAATAGAGTAACAACTTACCGCTCAGTGACGTTAAGTGCTAACAGTTGCTAGTAATCGCATTTAGAAACTTTAGGTTTTGTCTCACATTGATAACGGCTATTCTTAGGTAATTGCTGGCGATCTTTCCACTGACCTTGGCCATCGCAGCGATAGCGAATGCAGGATTTATCTTCCCACTTCCACAAACATTCGTTGAATTGTCCGTTGGGCTCATGACAAAGTGATTTATCGAATTCGACTTTACGCTTTTTTTCAGCGGCCTTTTTCTGCTGGTCATTCTTCTTAATTTTAGCAATTTCAGAGGCCTCTAGATCATTCATTTCTTTTAAAATCTGCTTAAAATCGCAAGTAAAAGCCTCTTTCCACTCACCTTTAGGCACTTTTCTACCCTCTAATAAGAGGTCAAATTCTAACTCGCCATTTTTTTGCAAAACCCCTTGAAACGCAGCACCCTCTTGAAATTTTAAATTCTTGACCGTCTCATGATCAAATAATGCAACGGCAATACCTTGAGTTCCTGCACAGAAACGCACTTGCGCAATGGCCGGATTTAATTCAACGAAAAATTCACGTTGGTTGTTTTTCTCGGTGTTTTTCCAGATAAAAAAATCTGACTGATAAGTCACACTTAAATCTTCTTCTAAGTTTGAGCCATTTTTTAAATAGAAACGACCCGCATCGAAAATGACGGCCTTAACTTTATAATCTTTTTTAGTGATATAAAAGCCTTCAATCTTTAATGACGATTCAGGAAAAACAATTAAATAAAAATCTTTTCCAAGTTCAATTTTAATTTGTTCATTCGTTGACGTTTTAACAGTGAAGCTTTGATCAATCGTTTTACCTTTTGTAGGTTCAACTTTAACTTGCCCGTCGACTAAATGAATTAACGGATGACCCACAAAACCTTTAAGAGTTGGAATAGCGGCTGTTGCTATTGATGAGCTTAAGAGTAATGATAAAATAGTGAACTTAGTTTTTAAGCTTACGCCCATGATGCAACTCCTGAAGTTTTAACCACTTTAATAGAGCTGAATACGCGGCATTTCTTGCGATCACATACCCGACCCATCCATCTAAAAATCCCAGTTTTAAAAAGTAACATTCAATGAATTTAACATAGGGCTTTGTAAACAAATGAAAGTAGCTAAATGACTTGCCACTTTCAAACATCGCTTGCGCTTGTAACGTTGAATAACGATTATTTGTTTGCACTTGATGCTCTATGTTTTTAAAGACGTAATGATGCAAATAATTATCTAATTGCGCAATACGTTCAGTCTCGCCCTTAAGGGGTTCAACTTTTTCATGAATCGCTGCACGATTCCATTGATGAGTTTTACGATTAAATAATCTGATTTGAAAATCAGGGTACCAGCCGCCATACTTAATCCAGCGTCCAAGATACCGCGATAAACGTGGAATTTTATAGATATAATCAGGATCAAGAGTGCTAAGTTTACTTTGAATTTCTTGTTTTAATTTTTGCGGAACTTCTTCGTCAGCATCAACTGATAAAATCCAATCATGACTTGCTCGCTTTGTAGCCTCATGTTTTGTGGCTCCAAAACCTAACCATTCACCTTGATGAACTTTAGCGCCCATTTTCTGCGCAATGTTAATCGTATGATCTGTCGATCCTGAGTCATAAACAACTACTTCATCAACCCATGTGAGTGACTTTAAGCATCGCTCGATATTGGCTTCTTCATTTTTGCAGATAATCACAGCTGAAATAGGCACTGGTTCATGTCATCGTTTTTTGTCAATAAAGTCAAAGTCTTATGCTTGCCAACCTAAAGTCTGGCTGGTTACCATGAGGTCTATGAGAAAAAATAAACTTACAAAATGGATCCAGATCATTTCTATCTTCGCTTCAGCATTTTTGCTATCGCGCTACAGCCACGCTTTTTTAACAGTTAATGAAACAGCCGAAATTTTACCCGAAAATTACTACCGTTTAGGCGTAGCTCCTCAGTTATTAGTTTCTGATGGCGGTGGATTCAACCTCGGTTTTTTTGCAGACACTCACATCGACGATGATCTTGATGCACGTATCACAATTGGTGGTGGAGAAACAGATTTTTGGACACAAGCTTCTGTAAAATGGGTTCCATTTCCAGATGTTGATAAACAACCAGCCATGGGCGGACGCGCTGCTGTGATTTTTGTGCGTGATGAAGAAAATAACTCTGCAGGTCTTCAGTTAACTCCACTTTTCAGTAAAAAAGCCGACACTCGTTATGGCAACATGATCCCGTATGCAGGTCTTCCGATCACTTGGTTATCTGGTAAACACAAAACATACACAGCTTCACAATTTACAATTGGTGCTGAATGGTTTCCAGAACAAGACAAACATATCGGTGGCGAATTCAATTTAAATTTAGACAACTCACTTTCAAGTTTTTCGGTTTACTTCAGTTTTCCGTTTGAAGGTTCTACAGGATATAAAAAGTATTAAACCGAAGGTTTATAGGTATTAAGATATGTTATCATGGTTATTTGGTTCTACTACAGCCGGCGCAGACATTTATGTTGATCTAGGAACAGCGAATACGCTGATCTCAATCCAAAAGCAGGGCATGGTTTTAAATGAACCAAGCCAAGTTATGGTTTCAAGCATCGATCCTAAAAAAAGAAAAATTTTAGGAATCGGCCTTGAAGGTTTAGAAATTCTTAAAAAAAATCCAGGTCACATCGTAGTGATCAAGCCCGTCAAAGACGGCGTGATTGCAGATTTCGATGCCGCTCGCGTAATGCTTCGTCATTTTTTAATGAAAGCGATCAAGGCTTCTGGCCGTGCTCGTCCAAAAGTTGTTGTGTCACTTCCTTACGGCGTAACCGAAGTTGAGAAAAAAGCCATCGTTGAAGCCTGTCGTTCTGCGGGTGCTTCAAAAACTTTATTAATCGATGAGCCTATGGCTGCAGCGATTGGCGCAGGTATTAACGTGCGCGAACCACGCGGACACATGGTCATTGATATCGGTGGTGGATCTACTGAAATCGCCGTTATTGCTTTAGCTGATATCGTTTATTGTGAACCTCTTCGCTTAGGCGGACACAAATTCGATGAAGATGTGATTCGTTATTTAAAAGACACTAAAAAATTAGTTGTTTCAGACCAACAGGCTGAATATTTAAAAGTTAATCTTGGTACAGCGTTACCAAAAAAGAATATTCAAAAACTAGAAATCGAAGCCCGTGATTTAGATTCTGGCTTTATGCGCACTGAAACAATCACATCAGAAGATATCGGCAATGCTTTATCTGATTCGATCCAATTAATTATTCACGGAATTTTGAATGCTTTAGAAAAAACTCCACCAGAACTAGTTTCAGATGTGATCGAAACTGGAATCATGTTAGCTGGCGGCGGAGCTTTAATTAAAGAATTAGCGAATAAAATCGAAGCTGAAGTGCGCATTCCGGTGCGTGTCGCTGAAAATCCATTAACAGCAATTGCTGTCGGTGGAGAAATGGTTTTATCAGATCCAGATCTATTAGAAAAAATTCAGATTCACATTTAAGGTTTTATGTTACACACAGAAAATTCAAAACGAAAAATTATCATGACTTGTGCTCTACCCTACGCCAATGGACCTATCCATTTGGGTCATATGCTTGAGCACATCGAAGCCGATATCTATGCGCGCTTTCAAAAGATGAGTGGTCATGAATGTATTTTTCTTTGTGCCGATGATACGCATGGCACACCGATCATGATCAAAGCTCGTGAATTAGGTATTAAGCCTGAAGATTACGTCGCGCAAAGTTTTAAAGATCACACGGCGGACTTTAAAGATTTCTCGATTGGTTTTGATCACTATGGTTCAACTCATTCTGAAGAAAACAAAAAATTATCTGAAGTTTTCTATGAGCGTTTAAAAGCTAAAGGCCATATTCATAAAAAACCGATCGAACAATTATTTTGCACTCACGATAAAATGTTCTTACCAGACCGTTTTGTTAAAGGCACTTGCCCTAAATGTAAATCACCCGGCCAATATGGTGATTCATGTGATGTGTGCTCGGCGACCTATTCACCCAGTGAGTTAATTAATCCAGGTTGTTCAATTTGCGGAACTCCGCCGATTAAAAAAGAATCTGATCATATTTTCTTTAGATTAAATAATTTTAAAGCTGAATTAGAAAAATGGCTTCCTAACCACACAGCTCCAGAAATTTCTAAAAAAATGATGGAGTGGTTTAAAGAAGATCTTCGCGACTGGGATATCTCGCGCGATGAACCTTATTTCGGTTTTCAAATTCCTGGTGAAACAGGAAAATACTTTTACGTGTGGGTTGATGCTCCAATGGGGTATGTCTCAGCTGCTGATCAGTATTTAAAAAAGAATGGGCGCTCGTTAGAAGAATTCTGGGGTAAAGACTCAAAAACTGAGTGTTACCACTTTATTGGAAAAGATATCGTGTATTTCCATACACTTTTCTGGCCAGCTTTACTATCTGGAGCTGATTTCAGAACTCCGACAGCTGTAAATGTTCATGGTCACGTGATGGTGAACGGCGAAAAAATGTCTAAGTCTAAAGGCACGTTCATTAATGCTCGAACTTATTTAAAACATTTAGATCCACAGTTCTTACGTTATTACTACGCAACTAAAATTAATGGATCTGTGGATGATATGGATCTTAATTTAGAAGACTTCCAATCGCGCGTAAATTCTGACCTTGTAGGCAAAATCGTAAACCTTGGTTCTCGTGGCGCGCAGATGTTGAATAAAAAATTCGGATCAGCGTTGTACTCACTTGATACAAGCACCGAGATTTTAAAAGAACTTCAATCAAAACAAGCTCAGATCTCTAAATTTTACGATGAACGTGATTTTGCGAAAGCAACAACGATGATTCGTGAATTAGCCGATTCTGTGAATAAGTATTTTGATGAAAAAGCTCCATGGAAATCAACTGACGAAGAAGAAGTTAAACGTGTACTCACTACGACTTTAAATGCGTTTAGAATTTTAAGTATTTATCTTAAACCAGTTCTTCCGATGTTAGCGACGAAAGTATCAGAGCTTTTAAATGAGCCTGAATACGTGTGGGCTGACAGCGCTAAAGTTTTATCAAATCAACCCATCAATGCTTATGTGCATTTAGTTTCGCGTGTTGATGCAGATAAAGTTAAAGCCATGGTCGAAGAAGAAAAAGCTGCGTTTGAAAAAGCGCAAGCTTCTAAACCTAAAACTACTGCGACACCGGCTTCAAGCAAAACTCCAGGAGCTGATGCGCCCGTTGGTGTGATCGGTATTGAAGACTTTAATAAAGTTGATCTTCGTGTGGCGACTGTTTTAGAAGCTGAAGCCATTCCAGATGCAGATAAATTATTAAAATTAAAAGTTGAAACTGAACCAGGCCAAACTCGCCAAATTATTGCCGGAATTAAATTAGCTTACGCACCAGAAAAGCTGATCGGCAGACAAGTTTTAATCGTGGCTAACTTAGCTCCGCGTAAAATGAAATTCGGCATGTCTGAAGGCATGGTCTTATGTGCTGGCGAAGGTGGTTCTGATTTATTCGTGTTATCACCAGATAGCGGCGCAAAAACAGGACAAAAAGTAAAATAATATGAGCGATGATAAATTAAAATCCGACAAAAAAAAGGTCGAAGAAATTCACAGCCTCTTTATCGGGATCGAAAAAGATTCTTCTGACGGTAAATACGACCAGATGATGCTTCAAGAGCTCACGACATTGATCGGCGAACTTTCAACGTCTTCTGATCTTATTTTACAGAAACTTTCAAAGTACAAAGATTCATTAACACCGACGATGACCTTACGTCATTTATCGACAATCGCCGTTCCTTTTGAACGTTACCTTAAAAAAGGTATGGCTGATGATGAGTTCTTAATTATGAATCTGGATCGCGCCCATTTAGTGACCGAGCGTGTTCCGTTACATTTCATTATAGATAATATGCGTTCGGCCTTTAACGTAGGTTCTATTTTTAGAACCGCTGATACTCTTGGCGCACAGAAAATCTGGTTAACTGGTTACACACCAACACCGCACCAGCCTCAAGTTGAAAGAGCAGCTCTAGGTGCTGCGTTCGTTGTCGAGTGGGAACAAAAAAACTTCACAGAAACTGTGAACCAACTAATTAAAGAAGGTTACAATATCGTAGCCCTAGAAACAGCTTCTAACGCTATCGACATTTCTATGGATTTTAACTTTGATAAACCAACGGCATTTCTTATCGGCAATGAACGTTTCGGTTTAGATAAAGACCAATTAGAACTAGCTCACGAAGTTCGTAAAATCCCTACGTTTGGAATTAAAAATTCATTAAACGCTGGTGTTGCTGCTGCGATTGCAGGTTACGAATGGCGCAAACAATATAACGAACAACAAATCAAAGTCTAAATGATGATAGCTCCAATTACTTTTAATCCTATTGGAGTTTTAAAATCAGATCAGGTTGAACCTTACCAAGCATCTCGTCAGCCCGATGGCTTATCATCAGAGGCCGTGATCACTTTAAACTCTGGTCAAAATTACGAACAGGCTTTAACTGATTTAGCAGGCTGCAGTCATCTTTGGATCATTTACGCTTTTCATAAAAACGAAAACTGGAAACCGTTAGTACAAACACCAAGATCAAACAGAAAAATCGGTGTGTTTGCAACTCGCGCTCCGTACAGACCAAATCCTATTGGCATGTCGTTAGTTAAATTAGAAAAAGTCGATGGCTTAAATATCCATATCGGTCCGAATGATATTTTAAACGATACACCGATCTTAGATATCAAACCGTTTCACCCTGAATCTGATGTGGCTGAAGATGTTCATATCGAATGGCTTGAATCATCACTGACTCCAAAAATGGGAATTTCATTCTCGCCACTAGCGAGTGAACAAATCGAGTATTTAGAAAACCAACATGGCGATATGAGCCAGTTACGCGCATTTATTTACCGCCAATTAGAATACGATCCAACAAATGCTGAAAAAAAACGTGTTGAATTTGTTCAATCTTATTGGGTTTTAGCTTACCGCACTTGGCGTATTGATTTTATCGTGCAAGATACAACAGTGGCTATCTTAGGCATTCGCACAGGGTATTCTGATGAAGACTTAGCTTCAAGCGAAGATAAATATCTAGATAAAGATCTTCACCGTAAGTTCATCAAAAATTTTGCTTAAGCTAGGCTACAAGACGCGGCTTACGCATACCAAGCACTGCAATAAATCTTACAATCCCCGACACGACAAACAACGTATCAAAATTTGATTTTAATAAATGACTAAACATCACAGCCCCCAGCACAGTGCCGATCACTTGCGTGATAACGCCCACATAATTATATAGACTTACGACTTCGATTTTTTTCTCGCCTTTAATGCGCGAGAAAAAATAAAGTGATAAACCCATCTCCCAGCCCGCCCAACCGACCCCTGAGAAAAACTGCAGTATCGCCATTGATGTGACTGTTGTGCACACCGGCCAAAGCATTGGAAGTGGTGCTGCTAACATGCCTCCCCAGATTAATAACTGATGGGGATCAATTTGACGCTGTGAATGTTTTAGCACGTACGTGGATAAAACTTTACCGGCAAACATGCAGGTCATGATCGCCATAAAACTTAAATAACCTACATTACGAATTGATAATAAATACGCCGACACAAACGGAGCCGAAATAAAAATCGACATGTTAAAAGTCGCATAGCGCTTAAAGAAACCCAAATTTTGCGAAAACAAACTTTTAAAATGTTTTAAATCTAAAAACAGCGGCGTGTTGTAGGCCGGATGTTTTTTAAATAACTGAATCACTAAAACCTTCAACGTAAAACATGACATAAATAATCCGAAAAACAAATACTCTTCAGGAATATTTAAGGCATTCATATGTAACATCGCACCTCCTCCTAAAAGGCCTGCGATAATTCCAACTTGTGAAAGCCGTGTGCGTAGTGAAAAATAACTCTGCCCTTGATCAGCCGGAATAATATCTGAAATCCATCGATTCCAAGCCGGCTGAATACTAAAGTGCCCTAGCCAATAGATCGAAAAATAAAACATCAAATAATAAAATGGCATGGGCACTTCAGCCAGCGACAAACACGCAAGACCAAGTAAGGCTAAGGATTGAATAAATAAAGCCCGTTTAACGAAATACGAAAGCCCTACTTTTTTGACTTTCGTTTGAATCACAAATTGCAATAGAGCTGCAAAGATTAACGGAACACTGACTAACAAGCCCGATTGCAACGGCGTACATCCAACGTGTAACGAGAACGCCGCAAAATAACTTTCAGCAAAGCCCACAACTAAACTTGTGAGCAAGGCTTCAACGTAACTAAACCAAAGTTTTCCAGTAATTAATTTTAAATCGTCCACGGCCATCCTAGCTGTGAAAAGGGTTATGACTAAATGTTACTATTTAGCTAATAATGAGCGCAACATCCATGATGTTTTTTCGTGAATTTCTAAGCGGTCCGTCAAAATCCCCGCCGTTACGTCATCATGACATTCATCACAGATCGGCAAAAGTTTACGCGCTGTTTGAATCACGATTTCATGACCCTTGATTAACTCTGCGATCATTTTTTCGGCTTTGGGTACTTTGTCTGATTCTTCAATCGAAGTTAAAGCTGCAAATTGTTTATATGATCCTGGAGCATACTCGCCTAAAGCTCTAATGCGTTCAGCTAAAGTATCTAGCGCATTCCAAAGCTCAGTGTATTGATCCATAAACATCACATGAAGTGTGTTAAACATCGGGCCTTCAACGTTCCAATGAAAGTTATGAGTTTTAATATAAAGCATATAGCTATCTGCTAAAAGGGCTGAAACCCCATCCGTAATTTGTTTACGGTCTTTATCTGAAATACCAATCTGGATTTTATTTTTTTTCGACATACTTAAATCTCCTTCTTTTCAATAAGGTTATTATGCAATATTGTTTAGATATGTCAGCACCTGATAAAAATTCTCAATCGCCCGATAAGAAACTCAATGCGCGTCATATACTGCTTGCCGACAGAGTGACCGCTGACGACGTGCTACGCCACTTAAAAGATGGAAAAAAATTCGAAGATTTGGCCAAAAAATACAGCCAGTGTCCCTCAGCTACTCAAGGTGGAGATTTAGGTAATCTGTTTGGTAAAAAGAATGTCGATTCAGATTTTATGGAAGCACTTGAGTTATTAAAACCAGGTCAGGTTTCGCCAATAACTCGCACCCGCTTCGGTTATCATCTCATACAGCGCTATTAAAAGGTCTTTCTGGTAAATTTCACCTGTCAGAATTCTAACAGGCGAAATTCAAAAACTGATGTTGTATAACGTCTTTATGAAAAAAATCACATTATTACTAACAGTAGCCCTATTCAGTTCACACACTTTTGCAGCTGGCCTTCAAAGCCAGGCTTCAGACAGCCGTGTGGCCATCTGCCAAAAATTAATTAAAGACGCTTATGCTTCATGCGAAGTTTCAATGTGTGAAGAACAAAAACAGTTTATGATCGATAATGGCGAAGAATATGAAAGCTGCTATATCGATGGAGACTTTCATGAAGGTCAACAAATCTGTGCTCTAGATAATGTGTTACCAGAACTGATCAAAGACCATAATTTAAAATCAGGTGAAAACTTAAACTGTGATGAAGTTGACGCTGAATAAACTCTAGCAAAATTAAGAAATAAAAAAGGGAGCCTATAGCTCCCTTTTTTATTTCTGTTCTGTAAGACGAAATTATTTTAAAGCGATTAATTGCGCGATTAATAACGACACAACTGACATAACTTTAATTAAGATCGCGATACCAGGACCAGATGTATCTTTGAACGGGTCACCAACAGTGTCACCAACAACTGCCGCTTTGTGAGCGTCAGAACCTTTTTTGTGACCTGGAAGTCCGCCTTTTTCGATAAATTTCTTAGCGTTATCCCAAGCGCCACCAGCGTTCGCCATGAATAATGACATCGAAGCACCAACTGCTAAACCACCAGCTAACATACCTGCTAAAGCTTGAGGGCCTAAGATAAATCCAACTAATACCGGAGCAACAACGGCTACCATACCTGGTAAAATCATTTCCCATAATGCTGCGCTTGTTGCGATATCAACGATTTTTGCAGGTTGTGGTTCAGCTTTACCTTCACGTAAACCTGGAATTTCTTTGAACTGACGAGCGATCTCAACAACGATTTTACCCGCTGCGCGACCTACTGCTGTCATTGTTGTAGCACCAACTAAGAATGGAAGAATCGAACCTAATAAGATACCGATTAATACTCCAGAAGAAGTTAAGTCTAATTGCATTTTAGCTAAACCAGCAGCCATACGTACGTGATTCACTTCCATATTGAAAGCTGAGAATAACGCAACAACTGTAAGGATTGCTGAACCAATCGCGAAACCTTTTCCGATAGCTGCTGTTGTATTACCAACGGCATCTAATTCATCTGTGATATCACGAACGTTTGATGGAAGACCTGACATTTCAGAAATACCACCAGCGTTATCAGCGATAGGACCGTAAGCATCTACAGTCATAACAACTGCAGTTCCTGCTAACATACCAACAGCCGCCATTGCGATACCGTATAAACCTAAACATTGATCAGCAATGTATGCTGCGATAACAACGATTAAAGTTGGAAGAGCAACTGATTCCATACCCACAGCTAAACCACGGATAACACCAGTGCCAGCGCCTGTTAAAGCTGCTTCAGCAACTAAACGAATTGGTTTCATCGCTGTGTAGTACTCAGTAACAAGTCCGATTAAAGCTCCACCAAACGCGCCAGCAGCTAATGCCCAAGTTACGTTTTGAGTTACACCTAATGTCGGCATAAAGATAAATGAAACTACAGTTAAAATAACTGGAGGTAACATTAAAGAAGCACGTAATACTGTTGCAGGTTTAGAATTTTTCAAAGCACGTGCTAAGAAAATGACGATGATAGAAATAATCATACCGATCGCAGATAATACTAATGGTAAACCCACAGACATTAAACGTGAATCAGAACCATCAACCATGATTTTTGGAAGATCTACTGCTTCGATAGTTAATGCGATCGCCATTGCTGAAACGATTGCTGCAACCATTGATTCGTAAATATCTGCGCCCATGCCGGCAACGTCACCTACGTTATCACCAACGTTATCAGCGATAACACCAGGATTACGAGGATCATCTTCAGGAATATTTTCAACAACTTTACCAGCGATATCTGCACCTACGTCAGCCGCTTTAGTATAGATACCACCACCGATACGCGCGAATAACGCGATTGATGAAGCACCCACTGCGAATGCATGTAGAATTGTTCCGATATGTGGATCAGCTTGATAGAAGAAATACACAAGACCTAAACCGATTAAGCCTAAACCAGCAACTGATAAACCCATTACTGCTCCGCCATCTAAAGCGACAAGTAATGCATTACCTTTTGTAGAAGAAGCTGCAGCTTGAGTTGTACGAACGTTAGCGTAAGTTGCCGCTTTCATTCCAACGAAACCTGCTAATAAAGATAATAAAGCACCAACAATAAACCATGTTGCTGCGATTGCGCCTAATGCGTACCAAAGAAGTGCGCCAACAACTACACAGTACACCGCTAATACTTTGTATTCGCGAACGAGAAATGCCATTGCGCCTTCGCGAATGTATCCTGCGATTCTGTTCATTGTTTCATTTCCTGATGGTTGCGCTTTCACTCTGAAATACAGAATAACGGCAATCACAAGACCGACTACCCCAGCAATAACTGGAGAAAGTAAGTAAGTTGAATTCATGTAGATAACTCCTTTTTATAGATACGTAAAAAGTAGTAATTTCAGAGGTTTAAGTCAATAATTGCGCAACAAATGCAAAGAAAAAACCCACACTCAAACAGATCCAGCTTAAAATTAGAACATATTTTGAGTATTTACGTCCGCGCAAACAAGCATCGCGAAGTTTTGGATCAATTGGGCAAGGAGCATTTCGATTTCTATATGTAAGAATAGAACTTACGGTCAGCATGAAAAAAGCAAAACTAAAAACGTAGTTTTTATATTCTCCGACCCAGGTAATTTGGGGAATGACCTTGGTCAAAGTAATCATTGAAGCACCCATTCCCAAACTCACAAGCAGAGCTGGTAAGGCACAACAAAGCAAAGTGCTCATGGATGTAAATAATCCTAAATAACTCGTGAGACTTTCTTTAAAACTGCGTTGATAGTTTTGCATAAATATTTAGTGACCTATCACGCCTTCGTAACCAGCGTCTTTAATTGTGTCTAAGATTTTAGTGTCTTCTAAAGACTGATCTTTCTTTAAGACTAAGTGAACGAATTTTCCTTCAAGACTTACATTCACATCTTGAACTTCAGGTAACTTCTTAAAAGACTTCGTTAAGCCTTGAGCGCAGAACGCACAAACCATTCCTTTAACTTGCACATGCACTTCACCCGTTAAAGGTTTTGCGAACACTGTCGCTGCTAATAACATTGTAGCTATAAATAATTTCATACACACCTCTTCTATAAGTGAAACATTAAGTTAAATTGATAATTTCCGTTAAGGCTTGCGCCCAGTTCCCATAAAATATTTTTATAAAACGTTCGCATGAGCGGAGTTGTTTCCCAATTATTTCCATTTACTTTTTCAAACTGCGCGATAAACCAAATGTTTACATCGTTATAATCTGCGCGAAAGGGCGCAAGACCTGCTCGCGCTCTGGTGTGCCATATTGGATCTGCTTCTTTTTGCGAGATATACTCTTTAAAAGCAGATAAATAGTAATCGCGATTTTCCCAGTCTAAAACAAGTTGCGCCATCTCTGAGTCTGAGTATTTTTGATTTTCTCGTCTTTGTCCGGCACCTAAACTTAAATAAGCGTTCGCTTGTGAATCCGTTTCGTTTTGTCTCCATAAACGGTAATTTAATTTTGCGAAGTAAAATTCAGTTTTTTCTTCATTAAATTTGATGTAATCAAAACCGACTGCAGTTTTTGGATGAAATGTATAGGCTAACATTAAATGCTGATGTTCTGGATTCTGTTCGGTTTCTATATTGGTTCCGCCTTTATAAATAACCGGATGAGCCATCACTTGCAGCGAAGAAAATAAAACAAATATAAGAAGTTGAAAATTTTTGGTAAACATTGACCGTCCTAATCTTTCACTATCTACTAGGTTCAGGAACACCTGTTTGTGACAAATCATTTATTAAACCTCAAAATAGCGACCACATCTCATGAGCAATCTCAGGCTTTAGAGCGCTTTTATAATGAAACAGCACAACTGGTGTTTGGATTTTGTCGCAAAAAGGGACTCAACCCCCAAGACAGCGAAGACATAGTTCAGATTGTTTATTCTCAGATATATAATAAGCGCGATAAATATAATCCCGATTATTCACAATTAGCGTGGCTCTTTATTATCACCAAATCAGAGGCTAAAGATTATCGTAAGAAATCAGCTATTTACGGCGATTATCTTAAAGATTATGGAATGTTTTTAAATGTGTCACAACCCTTCACTTCAAATCCTATTAGTAGTGAAGAATCGCGCGACTTAGATTTGTCGGCCTTAAACGATAAGGAAAAGTTAGCTTTAGAGCAGCGCTATTTTGCTGAAAAAGACTTTCACGAAATATCTGAAAGTCTGGGCCTAACACAGGCCAACGTTCGAAAAATAATTTCACGCGCGATTAAAAAGCTGAAAGGTTAATATGGAAAATTTTGATCTAAAAACTAAAAACAAAATTCTCCAAAATATTAAACAGGATATATTTCCTGAAGTTAACCCTATGACGTTTCTTCCGCGTCTATTGTTAATTCATATGCTAGCCACAGCTTTTGTAATGGCTATCTGCCCGCAGTTCGGCTTAGGTTTATTTTCAAATGGTCATTATGGCTTAACAACTTTATTTATGCAGGTCTCACATGAATTTTGCCAAGCAGCCTGCGGAGCTTTCTTAACTCTAACAAGCGGTCTTGCGATCTGGCTGCCACTTAAAATTACGCAAAAAGAATGGCTTTATTCACATAAATATATTTTTGCTGGCATTATGTTGTCAGTTACTTCAGGTTTTTTCTGGATGCGCGCACCAGATATTCATTTGCTAGAGTTTTCTTTATGGGTTGTCGGGTCTTTAATAGTTTTAACGACAGCTACTCAGATAAAGCCAAGTTATAGTGCTTCTTAAAGCCAAGTTCATAATCGTTTTCATACGAATGTGAACGACTGCCAAAACTTGCAAAAATATTCCAAAGAATAAACACGACGGCTATCGCTGCTAAAAGCTGATTTCTGTGCTTATCCCAAACTTTAATAAAATAACCTTCTGGTTTTAAACAGATGTAAAACACAATCGCGGGCAAACATAAAACAAAATGCCAGTGGTTAAATTCAACCGGCGATAAGCTGGCCGCCCCAAACACACCCACAAATAAAGAAATCATATAATGATCGATAAATGATCTTTCATTAAATTCTTTTTTATAACCCCGAAAGTGACTGTAAAAAAATCGAAATGATAAAATTAACGAAACAAGGGCTAAAATCCATTTAAGACCGTGAAACAAAACTCCGAGGCTTGTTTTAAGCCATTCAAACGTAATCCAATCAAAATTAATTTCTGAAAAGATATGGCGCCCGAAATAAACTGATCCCATTCTAAAGAAGTAAACCAAAGCTTTTACAACTGGATAAACCAAGATAAAGTTCTTACCCAAGAATGTATCAGAAGCTGGCTTTAATGCTGTTTGCTGCTGTTCGAGCGTTTGCAGCAACCAAGGCACTAACGAGGCCGCAACGATCACTAAACCAGCCGCTAAGCCTGCATAGTTTACTTTTATCTTTTTCGTAAAAAATAGATAAGCAAAACTAATCCCTAAAATCAAAACCGAAAAATGCACTTGAAAACAAAAACCTAAACAGATCGCAAGCCAAAAGCTGCCCCAGAATGATTTCTCTTCGCGCATTAGATAAAGGCTATACAGATGAAGCCCAGAGAATAAAAATAAATAACCTGGATTATAAAGTTCAGACTGCTCGACCCGCCAAGGGTTAAGCCAAAATAAAATCACCAAAAGCATTGGGTTAAATTGCGGATCAATTTTGTAACCGATGTATCTAAGAAAAAAATAACCGATTAAATGACAAAGTAAAATAACGGCACAGGCCGCATAAGGAGAAAACCAAAGCATCATCGGTACAGCTGTTACAAAAGTCGAAAAACTTCCAGGCAGCGCGCCCATTTTAGTTGCGGCATTACCATGATGCACCCACGTGCCCGTGGTTTTGATCTGCATCACTTTATCCATCAGTTGTAAGTTATCACTGTGAATCATTAATGTTTTAAACATTAAACAACTCAAAAGTATTCCCACAACCAACAGAGCCAGTTCTAGTTTGTTATTAAATAGCGAAGTATTTCGCATAATTTCCCATCAAGTAATAGCCACATACGCTTGAACCTGGGTTCATAGCATAGGTCTCAGTTAACTGGATTTGGGTGCGATTTTCAACATCTAAAAGTTTCCAAAACTTAGCCTTTTGCGAGTGATTTGGGCAAGATGGATACCCTGGTGCTGGGCGAATACCGCGGTATTTTTCTTTAATGATTTCTTCACGGGTTAGATCTTCAGTTAAACCGAAACCAAAGTTATCACGCATTTTTTTATGCGCCCACTCAGCACAGGCTTCGGCAATACGATCACCGATCGCTTTAGCTAAGATCGAATGATAGTCATCATGTTCTGCTTCAAATTTATTGGCGATCGCTTCAACCTTATTCGAGGCCGTCACCGCAAAAAATCCTAAGTAATCTTTTTTAGTCGTTTTTGAAGTCTCAGCGTATTTCCGATCTAAAATAAAATCAGCTAAAGAGTAATGAATATTACTATTCACAGTTTTAACTTTTTGCTGACGCTCAAAATGAAACTTATCTAAAACAGGCTTAGATAATGTCGGCTGACTATCCGCTGCAAAAACTGAAACTTCTTCATCTGTAGCTAATGCTTCATACAAACCAGTGACGATCTTAGGTTGAATCTTTTTATTTTTAATCCAGTCATTTAACATCTTTTGTGCATCATCAAAAAGCTTAGTGGCTTCAATACCGTATTTTTCAGACTTTAAAATATTCGGGTATGTGCCTTTTAATTCCCAAGTCCAGAAAAATGGAGACCAATCGATGTATTCAGCAAGCTCTGAAAGCTCAACATGATGTTCAAGAACACCTGTTGTTTTCGGAGTAGGAAGATCCGCCTGAGCCCAATCTACTTTAAACTTTTTAGCTCTCGCCACCTCAACAGCGATCGTGTCTTTTTCATCGTATGAATCTAAGAAGCTTTGACGCACAACTTGAGATTCTGCTTTGATCGCAGCAATATTTTTAACTTTATTATCTTCTGATAAAAGCTTGTTTAAAACCTCTGTCGTTCGAGAAGCATCTGACACGTGAACAACAGGCCCCAGATACATAGGGTCCAATTTAACCGCTGTGTGAACACGTGAAGTTGTTGCTCCACCGATTAAAACGGGAAGATGAATATCCTGTTTTCTCATTTCAGTTAAATTAAAATTCATTTCATCAAGTGATGGTGTAATTAAGCCACTGAAACCAATCACGTCGGGCTTATGGATTTTAATCGCTTCAATAATTTTATGAAACGGAACCATAATCCCTAAATCAATCACTTCATAACCGTTACAGGCTAAGACAACGCCGACAATATTTTTACCGATATCATGAACGTCACCTTTTACAGTAGCCATTAAAACGATTTTTTTATTTCCGGCAGTGGCATCTTTATTTTTAAGTTTTTCTTCAAGTAAAAAAGGCTCTAAATAGGCTACGGCTTTTTTCATAACTCGCGCAGATTTAACAACCTGAGGTAAAAACATTTTACCGACACCGAATAAATCTCCAACCACTTTCATACCCGTCATTAACGGGCCTTCGATCACGTGTATCGGACGACCTAATAATTTTAAGGCTTCGGCTGTGTCTTCATTAATAAAAGTATCTATACCATGAACAAGCGAGTGCTTTAAACGCTCTTCTAAGCCAAGATTACGCCATTCGTTCTTTGAAGCATCATCTGTTTTATTTGATGACTTGGTTGAAATCGTTTTTGAATAATCTAATAACTTTTCAGTGCCGTCATCGATACGGTTTAAAATAACATCTTCTAATAAATTTCTTAATTCTGGCTTGATATCATCATACACTGAAATCATACCTGCATTAACGATACCCATATCTAAGCCATTTTGAATAGCATGATACAAGAAAACCGAATGCATCGATTCACGAATATAATCCTGACCGCGAAAAGCGAAACTTAAATTCGATACGCCACCACTTGTCCAAACACCGGGGCATTGTTGTTTAACTTCACGAACCGCATTAATAAATTCGACGCCGTAATTATTGTGCTCATCTAAGCCCGTAGCTACGGTTAAAATGTTCGTATCAAAAATAATATCGCTTGGATTAAAACCTAATTTATCAACTAACAAAGTATAGGCCCGTTTAGAAATACGTACTTTTTCTGCACAAGTTACAGCTTGGCCATTTTCATCAAAGGCCATAACAATAACTGCAGCCCCTAATTTTTGCACCTCGCGAGCTTGCTGTAAGAAAACTTCTTCGCCCTCTTTAAGAGAGATCGAATTCACAACGGCTTTACCCTGAATACATTTAAGACCCGCGTGGATAACATCCCATTTTGATGAATCCACCATAATAGGAACTTTGGCAATGTCTGGCTCTGCGGCTAGTAAATTCAAAAAATGAATCATTACGTTTTTTGAATCAAGTAATCCTTCATCGAAATTGATATCGATGATGTTTGCGCCGTTTTCAACTTGCTGTTTGGCAACAGTTAAAGCTTCTTCATATTTTTTATCTTTAATTAAGTTTGAAAACTTTTTCGAACCCGTAACGTTTGTGCGTTCGCCGATCATTGTGAAATTCGCACCATGTCTGAAAGGCTCTAAGCCTGATAAATTTAAACAATCTTTATTAATTTTTGCCCATTCAGTTTCATTACGACCCTTGCGCACTTTGTGGTTAGCTACAAGAGCTGCAATATGCTTTGGCGTTGTTCCGCAACAACCACCAATAATATTAACTGCGCCATCATCGATCATTTGACCTAAATCAAACGCCAACGACTCAGGCGTTTCATCATATCCCGTTGGAGACAACGGATTAGGAAGCCCCGCATTGGGGTAACAAGAAATATAACAATCGGCTACTCGTGATAATTCTTTAATGTAGGGACGCATCTCTCTTGCACCCAGGGCGCAGTTAATACCAACGCTCAAAGGTTTAGAATGCGAAATACTGTTCCAGAAAGCTTCAACAGTTTGACCTGATAACGTACGACCACTTAAATCTGTGATAGTTACTGAAATCATTAACGGAATTGATCCATTGTGTTTTTCATTCACATCAGCAAACGCATAGAGCGCGGCTTTTGCATTCAACGTGTCGAAAATAGTTTCAACTAAAATAATGTCACAACCACCGGCCATTAAGCCTTCGATTTGTTCTTTGTACGTAGCAACAAGCTCATCAAAATGAATAGCACGAAATGCTGGATTATTTACGTCAGGGCTTAATGACGCTGTCTTATTGGTGGGACCTAAAGTTCCCGCTACATAACCCTTGCGTCCTGTTTCTTTAAATAAATCCTGACAAGCTTGTTTTGCCACTTCAGCAGCTTTTTTATTTAATTCAAAAGCGATGTGACTTAAGCCGTAATCTTCTTGCGCAACACTTGTTGAATTAAAAGTGTTAGTTTCAATAATGTCTGCACCTGCATCTAAATACTGTTTGTGGATTTTGTAGATGACTTCAGGCTTGGTTAAAACAAGTAAATCGTTATTACCTTTTAAATCTTTATCATGTGTTTTGAAAAGCTGACCGCGAAAATCTTCTTCAGTTAATTTTTCTAACTGAATCATTGTGCCCATTGCCCCATCGATAAACGCTACGCGCGAGCTAAAAATCTCTTTTAATTCTTTTAATGTATTCAAGGTATTTCCCTAGCGAAAGCTTTTTACAACTTCAGTAACGGCGTCGACATTATTTAAAACGTAAAAATGCACATACGGCACATTTGCATCTAAAAGGCCTTGCACTTGTTTTTTCATCCAGTTTTTTCCATGTTCCGCAGCCTGTTTGGGATGCGTGGTCACCTGATCAACAAGTTCATCTGGAATATCAATATAGAAATTTTTAGGAATCGAGCGTAATTGCTTTTCAGATTTTAACATCTTAAGGCCCGGAATGATTGGCACTGTAATGCCCTCATCACGGCACTGACCTACGAATTCAAAATATTTTTTATTATCAAAAAACATTTGCGTTACAACGTAATCAGCACCCGCATCGACTTTTTTCTTTAGATTTTGAATATCTAATTTTAAACTTGGAGCTTCGAAATGTTTTTCAGGATACCCAGCCACACCTACACAAAAATTTAAAGCTGACGAATTATCTAAATCATCTAAGAACTGACCATTGCGTAATTCACGCACTTGATTGACCAAATCTGAAGCTAGAATATTCATGGTGCGATCCGCACGAATTGGTTTTGAAAAGTTAGGTGCATCACCACGTAAGGCTAAAATATTTTCTACACCTAAGAAGTTTAACTCAATTAAAGCATCTTCAGTTTCTTCTTTAGAAAAACCTAAACACAACATGTGAGCTACTGTATCAATTTTAAAACGATTTTGAATAATTCCACAAATACCCAGCATGCCGGGGCGTTTACGCAAAGTGCGCTTTTGAATCGTGCCATCTTGTTTTTCTTGATAAAAAGCTGAAGACGAATGTGAAGTCACATCAATCCATGGCGGCTGCAAGACAGCTAGTTTTTCAACGACATCAACGATGTCTTTGGCAGAGCTTCCGCGTGATGGGGGCACAATTTCATAGCTAAACAGAGGTGATTTACCTGCAGCACGATCGATATGTTCGATAACTTTCATAGGCCGTACGATTCCTTAAAAGCGAGAGTTAATTTTTTTCACTATAGTGATCCTACACTATAATGTCTTTTACTTTCATTCGCAAGCGCTGTATCAGAATCCTATGAATTACAAACCTGGAAGCTTTCTTAATCTCTTCGTAACAGCAATGAACTCTTACGAGATTACTCTTGAAGACAATGAACAAAATCAGTTCTTTATGCCTTCAAGCGAACAGTCACATAAACTTTCCGTGGGTAATGAAATCATGACCATATTGTTTACTGACGAATCCAGTGGTGACTTATTAGCCTCTATGCGCCTAGAAAAGCATGCCAATGCGAAGTTAAAAAGCTTTGAGCCCGCACAACCCGTCGATTTATTTGTCATCAACGAGACACCATTAGGCTATAAATGCATCGTTGATGGTGCTCACATCGGAATGCTTTACAAAAATGAAGTGTTCACTCAACTTAAAACCGGCCAATACACTCAAGGTTTTATCTCTAAAATTCGCGACGACAACAAAATTGATCTTATTTTGCGCGCCCCAGGACATCACGCTACTGATGATATCAGTGAAAAAATTATAGAAGAACTTAAAAAAGCCGGTGGGTTTTTAGCTATAAACGACAAAACTAGCCCCGAAAAAATCTATGAAATTTTCGGAGCGAGCAAGAAAAAATATAAGATTGCTTTAGGTGGTCTTTATAAAAAGCGCCTCATCAGTGTCTCTGATGAGGGCATCACATTGAATAAATAATTACTTCATCATAGCTTCAAACGCAGCTGCTGTTTGAGCATCTTTGTTATCTTGAGCGATCTTGATCATCGTTGGCATATTCGGCCCAAACTGAACATTATCTTTAATGTTCAACGCACGAACAGCATTGATCAGATCTTGAATATCTTTAAAGCGTTTATCTTGATAATAAATGCTTAATAAATCGATGTAAGCCGGAATAATATCACGACGTAAACTGATCGCGATTTTAAGCTCTTCAATAGCTAAATCATTACGCCCCTTGCGACGGTATACTCCTGCTACAGAAATATGATTGTATGGATTATTAGGATACACTTCGACAGCTTTTTTAAACGCCGCAAGACTGCCTTCAAGCATTTGCGGAACCATTTGCGAAAGCGACATAAACAGTGTTCCACGAGCGCGCCATAAATCAGATTTACGTTCGTCCATTTTCACACAGTTATCAGATGATTTGACAACTTCATCAAAGAACTGACGTTTTTTTGCTTCGGCTGCAGGGCCTTGATCACGCACTGAACGCACTAAAAAGTTATAATAAATATCGGCTCTGAAACACCAGTACTCAGCATTACCTGGATTTTGTTCGATTGCTGTTTCTAATAACTCGTTAGCGGCATCAAAGTTACCATAGTTCACTAACTGTCTGCGTGAATCATTGTAATTGATATCGGCTTGCCAAACGTTATTCACTTTATAAACTAAAAATGTAGCTAAAACAGTAACTACGGCAGCAGCTGCATAGCGGCCTTTTTTAGATAATTTATTTTCAATAGTAACGTTTTTTTCAACACCCGCAAAACTAAAATTCATTGCCGGAAATAAATAGAAAAACATCAACGTCGGAATAAAACTAAACGCCGTCATATGAGTTGCTAATAAATAACCAAAGCCACCCAACAGCGCCACGGCAAAGACATTATCTGTGTCCCACTGATCTTCTTTGCGAAACAAAAATGTAAACACCGGAATAAACATTAAGATAATCAACCAAAGATATGCACCAAAGCCTACAAGACCTGTAGTTGCTAAATAATGAATGAATTCATTATGTGCTTTATGCCAAATTAAATTCCAGCTTTCACCGTAATTTTGTTCAACAGTTTGAATATGATTAAATTCTTCACCGAAATTCTCTGGGCCCACACCTAAAATCGGGTGCTTTTTAAACATTTCAAAAGCTGTACCCCAAACGATAAAGCGAGTGCCATAACCGTTTTTGATTTCTTGCATGCCTAATTTTTCTTTTAATGAATTAAAACCTGGCTCTGTAAAGTACGCCACGTTGGCTAAAACAATAATTAAGTACGCAACACCAATTCTTTTCCAGCTAATTGTTGGAAGTTTATTTTTAAAAATAGCTAAGAACCCTAAGAAAATAGTCATCACGATAAAATAAGCCAAGATCGGCAAACGTGAACCAGAATATAAAATTCCAAGATTCATACAGATAAATGGAATCGCCCATAACATCGCTTTTTTTCTATTTTCAGTCGTAATAAAAAACGCAAAACATAAAGGTAAACAACAACCAAGTACTGTGCCGTACCCGACCGATTGCCCCATTGTCGATAAAGCGCGTTCTTCCATTGAAGCGTAAACCCACCAGTGAATCGGATCGCCGCCAAAATGTTGTAGAATTCCATAAAGCGACATTAAAAAAGCACAGATCACAAAGCTAGCTGCTAATTTTCTTAATGAATGTTCATGCGAAAAAATTTGCACAGCCACTAATGACATCACCACAAATGTGGCGACAGTCATAACAGATCCCGCCGGAAGATTTAATACACCCCAAAGCGAACTATAATGATGGCCCGCAAATGCAAACGACAACATGTAAGCGGCAAGATAAATTAATAATCCCCACACCCATTTGTTATAACGAATTTGTATTTGATCTTTAAATAACCGAGACACTAAAAATAAAGCGGTAATGAATGTGACTGCGGCCGCAGAAAAATACGCCTTAATCATTTCAAAGGGCGATTGATCATTCCACTTACAAAATAACAACGGCATGATCACGACAAATATACATGTCAGCCACTGTAACGGCGAAAGTGGTTCGCTGCTCTCAATAGGTTGGTGTTTACTAGAACTTCTCTCAGATGCTTTTACGTACGGTTTTTTGCTCATAGTAAGTAAAGTCTATGCAATAAACGTAAATCTGGCATCTATTTAGCGCTACGCGATTGGTCTAGTCTAGTTTCGTGACTTGCTTTGTGATTTGGCGACTTTGTTGTTTCGAAGCTTTAATAAAATCATCGACGGGATAAAAACGATACCGATCAGAATAAAAAGCAACGTAGATGATTTATAATCGCGAAGAGCCGAACAAACTAAGATCACTGTTAAACTCCAAACAAATAAAACAGTAGATAGCTTACGGTGCGAAAAACCTAAATCAATTAACAGATGATGCAAATGTGTTCTGTCTGGGTGAAATGGCTTTTGTCTTTTCATAATTCGTAAAGCAAACACACGTAACATATCAAAAATAGGAATGGCCATAACGCCAATCGCAACACTTGTCGAAGCATGCACCCAATACTGGGGCGCAATCGTTAAAGCCTTATTAAGCTCAATAAAATGGATGGCTAAGACTGAAAGCACGAAACCAATAACCATCGCACCGGTGTCGCCCATAAATATTTTAGCGGGCTGCCAATTAAAAAATAGAAAACCAAAAAGACTGCCAGCTAAAGCAAATGATAAAAAGGCCAATGACCAATGTTCAGTTTGCACAAACCAAACTCCGAAAGCTAAAGCTGAAACCAAACCTTGGCTACCAGCTAACCCATCTGCCCCATCAATTAAGTTGTAACAATTGATAATGGTAATAATGGCTAACATCGTAAAGACAACCGCAACCCAGCCTGGCATTTCTTGCAAACCGAACATCCCATAAAAGCTATTAATTTTTATGTTACCCAAAAAGACGATTAAAAAGGCGCAGACAAACTGAGCTAGAAGCTTTTTCAACGGAGTTAAAACTAAAATATCATCCTTAACACCAGCAAAGAAAATAATCGTCAAAGCTGGAACTAGATATTTTACATCGATCAGATTTTGAAAATCTTTTAATAAACAAAAAGAAATAATTAAACCCGCAAAAATCGCAATTCCACCTAATGTAGGCGTTTTTTTTACGTGGGTTTTACGATGATCATCTGGTTCATCGAATAAATGCTTTAATTCAGCCACTCTAATAACAGCAGGAATCGCGATCACCGCAATAGCAAAGGCCAACGCAAAGGCGAAAGCACTTAAAAAAATGTAATTATTAAAAAGCTCTCTAAAAGCAATATACATAAAACCCTACTCTTACTGAGTTTTATGCCATACGAAACGATTCACATAGTGAACGTAACTTAAAATGACTTTTAATACTTGCTCAGAAACATTTGCATTATCGTAATCAGGAATATCACGTGTCGGCTGACAAGATGTAGCCACTTTAACCGCTTGAAGAATGTCTTTAGGATCAGTGCCCGACATGATCACGATACCTTCATCCATACCTTCTGGTCTTTCATGGGCGTTACGAATCATGATCGCTGGCATTTTTAATAAGCTGCCCTCTTCAGTGATTGTTCCGCTATCAGAAACCACGCAGAAAGCGTATTTTTGCAATTTATTGTAATCTAAGAAACCAAACGGTTTTAAAAATTCAACCTGCGGGCTCATTTTAACATTCGTTAAAGCATCTAATTTCTTTTTAGTTCTAGGGTGAGTAGAAACTAAAACTCTTTTATTAAGTTCTTTAGCTAAAACATTTAATGATTCGATTAAATTCGTGAAGTTTTCTGGGTAATCAACGTTTTCTTCACGGTGAATACTTACTAAAATATAATCTTTAGGTTTAACTTTTAAAGTTTCAAGAATTTGTGAAGCTTCAATTTTTGGTCCGAAATAATCAAAAATTTCGCGCATACAAGTGCCCGTTTTAATAATACGTTCAGCAGGTACACCTTCACGAATTAAATACTGACGAGCATGCTCAGATAACGGCATGTTGATATCCGATAAGTGATCTACAATCTTACGATTGATCTCTTCAGGTACACGTTGATCAAAACAACGATTGCCCGCTTCCATGTGAAAAATAGGAATTTTACGTTTTTTAGCCGCGATAACACTTAGGCAAGAATTTGTATCACCATAAAGCAATACCGCATCTGGCTTTTCTTTTTCCATCACTTTATCGCTTTCAGCGATAACTTTAGCGATAGTTTCAGTCGCGGTTTCACCAGCGGCATTTAAAAAGTAATCTGGTTTTCTTAATTCTAAATCTTTAAAAAAAACTTCATTTAATTCGTAATCATAGTTTTGCCCAGTGTGAACTAAAACATGCTCAACTGATTTATCAAGCAACACCATAATACGGCTTAGTTTAATGATCTCAGGTCTTGTTCCAACAATCGTCATTACCTTCATAACTACCTCAACATCTCATCATCAGAAAAACCGGGCTGATCATCAATTAACAATTTGTGTTTTGCTAATAGGGCTTTAGTTCCCGCTGTGTCTAAAAGAGTATCTCCAGAAGAAAATTCTTTTTTTAGAGGAGACTCTGGATTTGCACCTTTTGAATTTAACTCAGGTAACATTGGACGAATCGCGAAGTAATCACCGCGCGCTTCAACGTACGGTGCTTCTTCATCAGAAACCATAATCTCGTGAAGTTTTTCGCCGGGGCGAATGCCGGTAATTTTAGTTTCGATTTTACGATCACCGATAAGAACCTTAGCAACGTCTGTCATTAAAGCGGCTGGTGCACGAGGAACAATAATTTCACCCGCTTTACCATCAAGTAACGCTTTAAAAACTGTGTCTACGGCATGATTTAATGATAATAAAAAGCGAGTCATACCGACATCAGTGATCGTGATCGCTGCGCCATTTTTAATTTGATCATGAAATAACGGAATCACCGAACCACGACTTGCTAACACGTTTCCGTAACGAACGCATAAATAACGAGTTGATGGTTTTAAAATATTTGCTGAAATAAAAATGCGCTCTTGTAACGCCTTAGTCATACCCATGGCATTGATTGGCTTACAGGCTTTATCAGTTGAAACACCAATCACCGTGTGAACTGGTAAATCGTGCTCACGAATCGCGCGCACGATATTGTAAGCGCCTAAGCAATTTGTCATTAACGCTTGTTCAGGAAAGTATTCGCAGCTTGGAACTTGTTTAAGCGCTGCTGCATTGATAATGATGTCAGCCGTTTTTGCAGCAGATATAACATCAGATAAATCGCGCACATCACCGATACGAAATTCTAATAAATTTTTAAAGTTATTATAAATTGTCTCTTCAGTTGAACTTTGTTTGTTCAAATAGCTTAAGCGCATGTTGTGCTGTTTGCCTTCATCGCGAGACATCACGATGATTTTTTTAGGAGTTCCCATTTCGCCAGATAAAACACGGCGAACAAAAGTTTTACCCATTGATCCGGTACCACCGGTTACTAAAATCGTTTTGTTATCAAAATAAGTATTATTAGCCATTGTAGATTTTCTCTTCCATCATTTCACTTAACATTGAAGACCATGATGGTGAATTATAACCCGTCAATTGTCGATATTTTTTAGAATCTAAACTTTTATTTGTGCTATAGGATTCATCTTTATTAATCGTTGCATTCAGAGCTGAAATTTCATTAAGCAATTGAAGTAAGTCATATTTGCTGATCGGCTCAGATGATATTTGATAAAGGCCGGTTAAATTTGGATATTGGCGAATGATCAAAATTATTTGACGAGCCATTTCTGCACTCGTGATACCGCTATAAATAGCCTTAGAATAGCCCTTAATCGTTTTATTTCTTTGCTGTAAAAACCATTCGATCAATTCGGTTTTACCTTCGATTTCACGACCAATAATCGGGCATCTTAACGTCAACGAATGGCTGCCTAAGACTTCACCTAAAAACTTAGTTTTACCGTAAACATCTTGCGCATCAGGAATTGAAAGCTCTGTGTACATGCCATCGCCACCAGCAAAAACACAATCCGTACTGAAGTGAATAAGACGCTTTTGATGCTGCGCAGCCCATCTGCCAAGGCGTTGTGGAAACAGCGAGTTCACCTCTTGGCAAAGAGCGGGATCTTTAATTTCAGGCTTACGCAAGGTAATGCCAACGCAATTTAAGATCACATCTGGCTTAACCTGATCTAACACTTGTAAAACTTTATTAAAATCTGTCACATCTAAATTCGGAATCAAAAATTTTGAATCAAAAATTTTATATTGTTCGTAATGTGATGTTGGCTTTCGAACAGTGCCATACACCGAACCCGGAAATTCTTTATTTAATTTATACCACATTTGATGCCCAATCATTCCATTGGCACCGAATATTAAAATTTTCATAACGACTTCCTTTGACTGTAATCTTTTAAAATATCTTCGATTTGTGCGACCACTTTGGCTTGCGTAAAATGCTTTTCAAAATACACTTGGCCCGCTTTACCCATCTCGTTTAATTGCGACTGATCGGCTTTAAGCAATTCACAAAGGGCAGACACTAGCGAACTTATGTCTTCAGCTTTTGCACTCACTCCGCATTTGGCTTCGACAACAACACGCGCACCTTCGCCATCTAAAAAAGCCACCACAGGTTTAGCCGCCTGCATGTAAGCTTGTACTTTTGATGGGATCACTAATGAAAATAAATAATCTTTTCTTAATGAAACGAGCAAAAAATCACTCTTAGAAAAAAGTGCGGGCATATCATCTGATGGCCTACGACCTAAGAATGAAACATTCGTTAATTCTAATTTTTCTGTTATTTTTTCTAACTCAGCTTTAGCACTGCCATCGCCCACAATAACTAATTGCAGACTTGGATCATTTAATTCTTTAAGCGCGTAAAGAACAGCATCGATGCCTTGCGCTTGACCGATATTACCTGCAAACGTCAGAATTTTTTTATTTTTAGGAATTTGATTGAGCCACTCAGGATCACTTGTGATCTGAGCTGGCAAAGCCCAGTTCGGCACGTAATGAATAGGTTTATCGTAACCGGCTTTAAGCAATTCAGCGCGAAAAGCTTCGCTTTGAATCAACATACAATCGACTCTTTTATACACCCAATTCGTGATAAATTTTAAAAATGTAGCCGGTAAACCGCGCTGATTTATTTTTGTAACCGCAAAAAAACTATCGGGCCATAAATCTTGATACCAAACAACCACAGGACGCTTAGTGAAAAATTTTAATACGATGGCTGGAATCACTTTAAAAATTGGCGAAACGGCAAACACAAAATAAACATCAGCTTTTGGCAAACGCCAAAGATTTAAAATGCCTGAAACCAAATTAGAAATATAATTTAAAGCTAAGAACGCAAAATGTTTGTATCTTGGAATCATCGGATAACGAATGATCGTTCCGAACTCATTTTCTTGGCGATATGGGCCCTTTAACAACGAATAGCCTGCAGAAAAGCGACCCACCGGATAATGCGGAAGCCCAGTATACGCAGTTACTGTGTGCCCCTTATCCTTAAATTGCTTTGCCAGATTATTAATCAAAAACTGTTCTGGCCAAAATACATTTGCAAAAATAATAACTTTCAAAAAATCAGCTCCAAAAAAAAATATACTGCTGTTTAAACTATTTCATTTTGATTATAGGTCAATTTAATATAATTTTAAAGAATGATTGTTTATGCAGTGAATATACATACAGGCGGCGGCAAAGTTTTGCTGGATGCTCTAATTGTTGACCAACCCTTTGGATCCATCACCAAAGTGTATGCAGATTCACGCTACGTAGCCCCTGAAAACAAACCCGCAGGTGTTGAAGTCGTAGCCGTTAAGCCGACTCTTTATAACCGCTTTTTTGCTGAAATTAAGATGTACAAAGATCAGGGCTATAGTCAGGCCAATGAGATTCTGTTTTTCGGCAATCTGCCACCACTATTTCGTCCGTTCTTTGGCTTAAATAAAAACAAAAAATTTATTCTGTATTTACAAAATGCATTTTTGATTCTTAGCTTTAGTTATCCGAAGAATTCATTCAAAGAGCTTGTCAGGCTTTCAGTTGAAAAACTGTGGCTTCATTTGTTTAATTTTAATATTAATGAAATTTGGGTGCAAACACCGTGGATGAAAGCGCAAACTTTATTGTCTTTAGGAGCTGATAAGACAATAAAAGTAGCCCCTTTTCTGCCGACCCTACCAGTCACTGAAAAATCGACTGTCAAAAAATACAAGTTTTTATATGTCGGAAGCTTAGCCAAACACAAAGGTCTTGAGACTTTTCTTAAGGCCTTGCAAGAGTTAGATAAAAAAATAACTACAAAAATTAGCGTTTGCGTGGTTCTTGATTCAGCTTCACAAAACGTTGATTTAGGTCATTTTAAGAATATCGATATAAAACTCTTCACATCTGCCAACAGAGAAGATCTGTTTAATATCTACAAAGACTCTGAATACCTGGTTTGTACGAGTCGATTAGAATCGTTTTATTTACCGATTTATGAAGCTCATCACTTTGGGTGCGCGATCATTTTACCTGCAAATGCCAGCTATTCTGCGAACTTACCGGCCAGTATAAATGCGAAAACTTACACAGCACCAAATCTAGATCTTATTGGATTTTAAATTTAATGGCGCCGTCATTAACGTGAACTAAACGTCTGAACATAAGCCATTGCACAACTAAAAGCACAACGTGAAATAAACTAAAACTAAGCACAATACCTAGCTCACCGTAATACGTAACTAAAAATGGTAACAGTAACATATTGATGACTAAGTTCACAAAAGACGACTTCGCTGTCCATTGCATATTACTAGCTTCAAGCCAAATGGGATTCAGAAACTGATACAGCATGTATCCTGGAACAGAAATACTGATCCATAAAAACAGTTTCTCGATACCATCAAATGATGAGAAAAAAGAGAGCCTTGTCATCATAGGTAGCGCTATATAAATCATGAGCACCAGCGCTAAAGAAGCTGCAAAAGTGATTTTTAATAATTTAATAAATTGCTGACTTCTTTGACGAATTCCAACATCAGAAATATAGGCCGACAATCTAATATTGGCCGTAGTGCTGAGTAAAAAAACGAAATTAATAAGTTGAATCGAAAAATTAGCGCGCCCCAGAGCTGCTTTAGATAAAAACACGCCCGACATCACAATCAAAATTAACGGAAAAGCATTAAACGATAAAAAATCTAAGTGCGGCCAAAAGGTTTTACGAAACGATTCAGCTAAAAATTCGCGAGATATAAATCGATCATGGCCCTTAATATTGAAAAACAAATAAATTTGTTCACACATCACACCAAACACTAAGATCAATGAATACGCAAAAATGAACGAACGTACATCGACTAATTTAAAATAAAGATAAATACCCAGCATGATCACTAAAAGTAATCGCGAGAAAAAGATGATGATTTCTTGGCGTGTCGTTTTTAAGAAGGCTGCAAAAAATGAAGTTCCATTAAATGACCATACAAAAAAGAACGGCATAATTGAAAAGGCTAATAGTTCGTGAAATGTTAAAATGCTTTGTGCTGATTCAGATAAGCACCAGAATAAAACACCAAAAAGCGAAGCGCAGACTGAAGCTAAAAAGTTTAAAGCTAGAAAACTGAAGATATACGCACTTTTTAGATCATTTTTTTGCGAAGTCGCTGCGATAAATGTCTTACCTAAGCTGAATGAAAAAATAATACTCGAGAAGGCAAAAAGCGAAACACCGTAACTAATGACTCCGCGGCCTTCAGCACCAAACAGTCTGGCACTGACAATAAAAACCAAAAACCCGCTTCCAGCCAAGAAAACGCGGGCAAAAATTGAAAACAAATACCTTTTCACTCTATTTAGCCTTTAATGCTGTAGGCTGTCGAAATTTCGAAAGGATGGGATAATAAATGTTCGAAACAACCGTTTCGTCGGTCAGAATTTTTAAGACTGTTAACCCGCAAATTGTAAGCACTAGTGATTTTACAAGTGGAAATGGGCTCATACCAATTTGCGATGCATTCACCGCTAAATAAGCAGAAATTTGAACCGTTAAAAACGGATTATTAAAAAAGCGCCAAATAAGATCATCTGCAGTCAGTAGAAATAATCCCATTAGTAATAAACCAATAAACACGCAGAAGATCTGACCACTGTAATATAAAAAGGCTATCGGACCTGGAATAAAAGAAAATGTGATCTTAGGATTATTTTCATAAACAACTCCGCTGATCTTTGCATAAACGTCTTGAACACCGACCTTTGGAATTCTGATCAAGCTATCAAACATCAAAGCAAAGTTTTTATCGGGGTAACCCACAACGGCCATAGTGCCTTCAAGACCAACCCAACGATTGATCATCAAGTCGCCGATAACACCAATTGAATTAGACACGAATGATCTGTCGATTTTTTTACTATACTGACTTAACGTGATCGAAGTTGAAAAATCTGAATTAGAAAATGCATACTTATCATACAACGAATTGCGGGTGACTGTAACAGCCCCGACAGTGACAACCATTACCGCTAGAAAAGCAACAAACATAGTCATAACGTTTTTGATCGTAATATTTAAAAATTTATAATTGAAAGCGATCAATAACAGAACAGGAACAACATGAAAAATAAATGTTCCGCGGCTGATCAACGAAACAGAACAGAAGAAGCCTTCTAAAAACAACAACCCCACACAAGCAAAGAAATAACGCTTAGTCGACATCGACTTCATAAACAGAAGCGATAAGATCGCTGAAAAACCTAAGTAAAGCATCCAGCCAACAGCGGCGTTAATTTTAAACGGCAAATGTGTGATCGACGCAAGACCACTTAAAATCAAACCGTAATTAAGATTAAGCATGGCTACAAAAACTAAAACAAAAGAATATAAGGCAAATACTTTAAAATTCGCATTTAATTGAAAATTGATTTTTCCGTTTTCTAATTTAACTTTTTCTATCTGATTTTTAACAATGATTTTCGTGTACAAGAAAAACGAACTAATTAAAGCCAATACACCCACAGAAGTTACTGCAAACAATTCATCCCACTGGGCGCCAACGCCATCAAATGCTCCAATTGGATCTTTGATGCCCGTGCCGAATGTTAATAGCATTGTCGTCTTACCAAAAAAGCCTAACCATAAAAGGGCTGAAAAAGCAGAAAAACTTGGGTACTTTTTTATATTTTTATAAGCGACCACAAATAGAAAGTTGAAAGCCGCAACAAACAACAATGACGAAAGCATTTTCGATGGCGAATTAACCAAAATAGAAGTACTCATTACAGTACATACAAAGCCTAAAAACACTTGACAAAAAAGCATTCAAAAACAATACAATCGGCTATTCTCTTATTCAATTAGTTTTCGAGGTTTAGACGTTTTTAATTCGCAAGGTGCCTGTTTTTTAATGCATTTCAATTTAAGAAAATTTACAGCTTTTACAGAATCAATGTTGCTACCAAGTATTGCATTAATTCCTCTATTAAAAATTCTGACTCTAGTTTGTAAAATCAACATTCCTTTACAGTATTTACCAGCTGCGTTTTTAGTTGGCATATGCCTCTTTAGATTGCGCAAACAATGGGCTACAATATTAACCATAAATCTGATCGTTTTCTATTACTGTCTGATAGCTTACAATCTTCACCAGTTCAGCATCGATGTTTCGATCTTAAAAAATCAAATTGCGGCCTTTGTTTACATCAATTCGTTCATGGTCATACTGCTAAAATTCAATTCAAATTCAATTGAAAAAGAATTTAAAACCTATGCTAAATATCTAGTATGGACCTCAGCTCTGCTGATCAGCCTTTGTTATGTCAGTTTATTTTATGGCTTAATGACAAAAAATTTATCGATCAGCTGGGCTGACCTACAAAATTTAGTTATATTTAACCGCGCAGACACGACCTCTCGATCAATGTTTATTTGGCTTGCAAACCCTGTAGGATTTATCTTAAGAGACTACCAAAACATGAAAATGACTGGCCCTCAGTTGTTGATAAATCCATTTCTTTTATTTTTACTTTCAAATATTCGTGCCGATTTTTTTAAAAAGTATCAAGTAACAGCTGTCTTAATCGCCGTACTGCCTCTATTTATCGCCTTGAACAGCAGAGCTTTAGCCTTATCTTTAGTGGTTATTATTTTTATCATCACCCTTAAAAATATTAAACATTGGCTCCACGCCGTTTATATTTTTTCTTTAGGATTAGTTCCAATTTTAATTACGACTCTATCAACATCACTATTAAATGGCAGAAAATGTCAGATCGAATTTGTTAAAAATAATCTAACTGTTTTTGGTAACGGCATTGGTAATAAACAAAATGAATTAAACACCCTGTGCGGCGATCAATTAGGAATACAATATTACCAAGCCATTAAATCAATGACCTATGATAATGTTCACATTGAAGCTATTCACTATTTTGGCTATGCGCCCTACCTTTTATTTTTGATTTATTTTATTTATAAAGGCATCTTGTCGAATAATTACCAAACACGCCTTTTATACACGTTGGTTTTTATTTTCTTCAGCTTAAATTTAAATTTATTCGAAATTTATTTTGTTCCCGTGTTAGCGCTACTTGCGACTTACAGTTTCAGCAGTCGAATATTACGAAAATAAGCTTTATTACCCAGACCCCAAATATCGCTGCCCGAGTGTACTTGAAGACCGATAAATCCAGAAGACGTGTATCTTTTTTTGGTGTCGGTAAAATCAACTGTGACTTTGCCGTTTAACCAAACTGTTATGTGTGCCGGCCATCCAGTGATTTTAATCCTCATCAAATTCCAGTCCGTTTTTTTATAAACTTTTTCCCAGCCAAGATCTGGCGTTAATAAACCACCGTCTTCAGGAAAATAAACACTGCCGACCAAACCATCTTTACGATAATCGAGCGTGATTTGATACCCGATGCCATTTTTATCAGTGCGCAAATACACTCCCGAATCGACAGGAAAATCAGCTTTAAATTCAAACTCAAGTTCAAAGTCAGAATAACTTTGTACAGTGGCTAACAATCCACCTTTTTGACCTGGCTCTTGCTGCGCCACAAGCGCTTCTTTTTCAATAGTCCAAAGACCACCGTTACCGCCAAATACAGCTAGCGCGCGCCAGCCTTGAAGGCTTACGCCATCCAATAGCTCGATCCAGTTTTTATCTGACTGCTGTTGATCTGAAGAATTTTGATCTTTATCAGTGTTATCACTGCTATCGCCTGAGGGCTTTGTTGGTTCCACAACGCCCGATTTACCATTGACGTTATTTTGACATGAGAAAAAAAAGGACAAAACAAAAAATAAAAGAACGTATTGTTTCATAAAACACCTCTGAAAAGATGTCTTTTAGTTAGCATCCGCCATGCCAAATTTTCTTAAACAGTATTTCATCATTCCACTAGGGTTTTGACTAAAAAATTTAGTCGCTGACCAAATAATGGTTTTTACTCTTTGTGGATGAGCTTTATACATTTTTTTAATGTTTTGTTCTTTTAACCACAGAAGATAATTTTTAAAGGTGAATTCTTTAGCGTGATAAATGGCATTGGCACTTTTTGCTGATCTTAAATAAATTTTCACTAGTCCTAAAAGCGCTAACATATCAACGCCAACAGAATCATTTGAACCATGTATGCGATAATTCATCGTAGGTTTTGCCGCCCACGCAATCGGGCCTAACGTTAAGGCCTTAAACAGGAAAGTTACATCCGAATGTTTGCCAGCCTCTTTGTTATTAAATTTAAAAGTCTGAGCTACTTTTTTGCTGTATAAATATCCTGGAAATGGATTTACTCCAGCGCCGGCTTCAAAATATCTAAGACCTAATTCTTCAACATTTTTGATCAGTAAATTTTCTTTTAAGCGTGAGTTAAAAATGTCATCCGTCAGTGACGTCTGTCTGATGACATAGGCATTGCCCGCAACTGCTGAAACTGTGGGGTTTTGCTCGATAAGTGTCACTAAATCTGCAATACAATTTGGCAACATGATATCATCATCATGAAACATCATAAAATAATCAGCATGGCCTGAAGAACTAACTTCAGATAAAATTTGATTCCAGTGCTGAGACATTGAAAAATTGCTGCCTCGTTTGACAATTTTTACTTCAGGAGCTGATTTCTGAATCAAATCAAAAACCACGTTGTTGCTCGAGTTATCAGAGACAACAAATTCGATGTTTTTATACGTTTGATTTTGAATAGACTTAATCGCCTCTAAAATAAACTCTGGGCGATTGTAACTCATTAATATAATTTGGATCTTTAGACTCATCGCAACACCTTCGTTTACAAGAAAAAATTCTAGTGTAATGATGTTCTTTTATCAATGATAAATGTATGGGAGAGCAAAGATGAAGGCTGTAATACTCGCTGGCGGATTAGGTACTAGAATCAGTGAAGAAAGTCATCTAAAGCCAAAACCGATGATCGAAATCGGCGGCAAACCCATTTTGTGGCATATTATGAAAATATACTCGCATCATGGAATTAACGATTTCATTATTTGCTGTGGCTACAAAAGCTATGTGATCAAAGAATTTTTCAGCAATTATTTTCTACACAATTCAGATGTGACTTTCGATTTAAAAGAAAACTCGATGAAGATTCACAATTCAACATCTGAACCTTGGAAAGTTACATTAGTTGATACTGGCGAACACACGATGACTGGCGGACGTTTAAAACGTGTGGCTCGTTTTATCGATGAAGATAATTTTTGTATGACTTACGGTGATGGCGTTTCTGACGTTAACATTACTGAGCTTGTTAAGTTTCACCAAAAACACGGTAAGCTTGCCACATTAACAGCAACACAACCTCCTGGCCGTTTTGGCGTATTAAGCATGGACGGAACACAAATCCAAAGCTTTCAAGAAAAACCACACGGCGAAGGCGGCTTTATCAACGGTGGCTTTTTTGTTTTAAATAAAAAAGTTTTAGATCTTATCCAAGACGATACAACTGTTTGGGAGAAAGAACCGTTAGAAAAATTAGCTTCACAAAATAATTTACAAGCTTTCATTCACGATGGCTTCTGGCAACCGATGGATACTCTTCGCGATAAAAACCTACTTGAAGAGCTTCTTAAAAAAGGAAAAGCCCCATGGCAAAAGTGGTAAGCTCTTTTTGGAAGGGTAAAAAAGTTTTAGTCACAGGACACACAGGCTTTAAAGGCTCATGGATGTCATTGTGGTTACAACAGATGGGCGCCGAAGTTTGTGGGTACGCTCTTAAACCGCCGACTGAACCTGCGTTATACGATATGGCTCAAGTTGGTAACGGCATGAAGTCAGTTATTGCTGATATCGCTGATTACGATAAAGTTTTACAAACTGTTAAAGATTTTAAACCTGAAATCGTATTTCACATGGCAGCGCAACCGTTAGTTCGTTATTCTTACGAAGCGCCGGTTGAAACTTACAGAACCAATGTGATGGGTACGGTTAATATTTTAGATGCTTGTTTAAAAGTTGAAGGCATTAAGGCCGTTATCAATGTCACAACTGATAAATGTTATGAAAATTATGAATGGATCTGGGGCTATAAAGAAACAGATCGCCTTGGCGGATCAGATCCTTACAGCAACAGCAAAGGCTGTTCTGAAATGGTGACACAATCTTACCGCAAATCATTTTACGAAAAGAAAAAAATTCCGATTGCCTCTGCCCGTGCTGGCAATGTGATCGGTGGTGGCGACTGGGCCCGTGATCGCTTACTTCCTGATTTAATGATGAGTATCATCAGTAAAAAGAAATTAGTTATTCGCAATCCTAAATCAACACGCCCTTGGCAACATGTCTTAGAACCTTTAAGTGGTTATTTGGTGTTAGCGCAAAAAATGTATGAAACTCAAAGTCTAGAATTAGATAGTTTCAATTTTGGTCCTCATGATGATGAAGCGCAAAACGTAGAATACATCGTGAAGCAGCTCTTATCTAAGTGGGATGATAATGCGGGCTATGAAGTGATTCCGTCAGATATTATCGAAGCGACTTATTTAAAACTTGATTGCAGCAAAGCTAAATCAGTTCTTAACTGGAAATCAAAACTAACTATAAACCAATGCCTCGATATGATTATCGACTGGAATAAAAAAGCTCAAGCTAATCCAGCTTCAGTGCGTGAAGTGACTATTTCACAAATTCAAGCTTATACGCAGTTGATGAATTAGGCTGATATGGTTGTAGTTAAACTTTACGGCGGATTAGGCAACCAAATGTTTCAGTACGCAATGGGTAAAGCCGTTGCCGAAGCTCGTAAGTGCGAGCTTTATTATGAAGGTGAATACTTTCGTAATTCAGAAAAATTTGGCAGTAGCTGGACTTACCAATTAGATTTACTAAAAACCAATATCAAAGAGTGGAAACCAAGTTATTTAAATCTATTTAATTTGTTCGCAAGAGCCTTAAATAAATTTAACATTAATCTTCCGGGTTTTTATTTTGAAAAAAATCACACGTATAGACCTGAAATTCATTCAACTTCGGCTCAGTTCTTTTTTGGATATTTTCAATCAGAATTAAACTTTAATAAAATCAGACCCATTCTATTACAAGAATTTGAATCTAGAACAAAAGCCTCTGAACAAAATCAAGTGCTTATTCAAAAGATGCAATCTTGTGAAGCCGTAGCTTTGCACGTCCGCCGCGGTGATTACTTAACCCAAGCTTCAACGCAAGTTCATGGCACATGCAATTTAGATTATTACAGAAAATGTATTGCTCATATTTCACAAAAAGTTTCGAACCCTGTGTTTTTCATTTTTTCAGATGACCAAGCCTGGACAAAAGAAAACCTAAAGATTGATTTTGAATGTCATTTTATCGATCACAACAAGGGCGAACAAAGTTACTGGGATATGCTGCTGATGAAAAACTGCAAACACAACATCACAGCTAATAGTTCTTTTAGCTGGTGGGGCGCTTGGTTAAACACAAACCCGAACAAGATCGTTATGGCACCTGCCAAATGGTATAATGATACATCTATTAACACTGAAAATTTACATCCAAAGGATTGGATTAAGGTTCAATGAAAAACTACATTAGAAACGTTATAAAAAATTGGTTTCGTAAGCCTTCTGATCCACAAATCATGCCTAACTCGCGCGTAAGCCACGATTCACAAATCGGCAACTACACGTATATCGGCTATAACTGCATGATCACTAAAACAAAGATTGGTAACTACTGCTCGATTGCCAATAACATCAGTATTGGTCTTGGCGAACATGAATTAAATAAAATCTCGACCAGCAGTTATTTTTATGGAAGCTCTTATCAAGAGTTAACTAAAAATGAATGTACGATCGGCCATGACGTTTGGATCGGTGTTGATGCCATTATCAGACGCGGTGTTAAAATCGGCAATGGTGCCGTCATAGGTGCTAATTCATTCGTAAATACAGACGTTCCTGATTATGCGATTGTGGTTGGAACACCAGCTAAAATCATTAAATACCGCTTCACACCTGAAGTGATTAAAGAAATCACTCAAACTCAGTGGTGGAATAAAAACCTAGACGAAGCCAAAGTTATATTAGAACAGTTACAGAAAAAAATATGAAAATCAGCTTCGTCGTCGACCCTCATCAAAAAAATGATCGCATTTTAGATTTTTCACCGACTAACCCTGTTAATCGTGATGATGGCTGCTATCCTTTCTACTTGATGAAGCTTGAACTAGAAAAACTTGGTCATGAAATTCACACCCAAGATATTTTACCTGTCGATCAGGCTGATTATTTATTATTTTTAGATATTCCTAAAGATATCGAATTCTATCCCAAACACATCAAGAAAGCTGTGATTATCACTGAAAGTGAAGTGATCAAACCGCAGAACTGGGATTTAGAAAACCATAAACACTTTGATAAAATATTTACGTGGCACTCGAGCTTTATCGACAACAAAAAATACTTTAAACTTAATTTTTCAAATAAAGTTAAAACAACCGAAGTTGATCTTAAGTTAAGAGAAAATTTCTGCTGCTTGATTGCTGGTGCTAAAAAAAGCTCTCACCCATTTGAATTATACTCTGAACGAGTGCGCGCCATTGAATGGTTTGAACAAAATCACCCTCAAGATTTTCAACTTTACGGGCCTGGTTGGGATAAATACCAATTTAGCGGTAACATTTTTTTCAGAGCCTTTAATAAAATCAAGTTTTTAACTAAGGCCTTAGCTCCAAATTACAAAACCTACCGTGGCTTAGTAAAATCAAAGTTAACATCGCTAAGAACTTACCAATTTAACATTTGTTACGAGAACGCTCACTCAATTCCCGGATACATCACTGAAAAAATATTTGATGCGTTTTTTGCTGGCTGTATCCCCGTTTACTTGGGCCCGCCTGATATTGATTTATTTGTACCTAAAAACAGTTATATCGACAAAAACCAATTCAGAACTTACGAAGAGCTTTATCAGTTTATGAAGGGTTTATCTTTAACAGAGATTCAAACTTATCAGAAAAATATTTTAAGCTATTTAAATTCAGAGCAAGCTTTTCAGTTTACTGGCGAATATTACGCCAAAACTGTCGCTCACGCATTTACATCTGTTTAAGCGTATTTTTTACCGATAATAAATAGTACATACCAGCTAGAGCACACAGCCCTGTCACGATATATAGGTTGGTATCAATATATAAATAACAAAAATAAAACAGCACTAACTGCGGAGCTTGTTTTAATACGGCCATCACAATCGGCCACACCTGAATTTTCATATCTAAAAGTTTTTTGATCGATAAAATATTTAAATAAAGAACCATCGTACTTGAGAAAACTAATCCGACCAGACAGTAAATGATATCGACCTTATTAAAATACATCAGGCCTAATAAATAGATCACCAAAACCACAGCGCCCCAAAAGTACGGAACAATATTAGTTTTCGTTTTCTTTTCGGCATGAGCGGCTAAATAAATAATATTTGAAAGCAATCGGCCAAGCTCGATGATCAGACCCGCAAAGGCCACGATATAGATGCCTTCAAAATGTTTTGATAAAATGATTTTTGCCGCAAAAACACTTCCAGGAAAAAGCACAAAAATCGTTGGAATATACAAGGCCACGGCTTTTAACCATAAGACCTCCCATGATTTTGAGCGCGTTTCTAACGTTGAATTCGTTAAACTTGAATAATACTTAGGATACAAATACTGCGACGTCACCGACTCTACAATCGCTGATAAGCTTGTGGCCAACCCTAAGCCAATACCAATTGAAGCAATCATTTCTGCGCCGGCTGCGCGCTCGACAACGATTCGATAACCTTGAGTTAGAAACCACATGAAAAACGTGGTGATCGCAATCGGATAACAAAAACTAAAAGTGCTTTTAGAAATGATTTTAGCATCTTCAGGGTGTTGTTCGTTTGGCTGCGCATTTTCTAAAAATTTACTTAATTCGTATTTATGTAAAAGATAATAACCGTAAATAAAAGTTAACCCTTGCCCTAGTAAAAGGCCCGTTAGCCACACCAATGAGGTTGGCTCGATATACATTACACCTGCACACGAAAATACCAGCCCCAAAACTAGAGACATCACATTTAAAATCACAAAATCGTTTTGATAATCAAATAAGTTAAAAATTGAAACTAATTTTTGAAACCACGTACTAAAGTAAATATAAAAGGCGAAATACGCTAATATTGACCAAAGCTTATATTGAACAAATATATCGGTGAATTGATAAAGCACACTGATGATAACAACACTTAGCGCACTGATAAGTAAAAGATACGAATTCAAATCTTTTAAACGCAAAACCAAGGTCTGAGCATGTTTCCAACCGTAAATATGACGATTAACAAACATACCCACTGGATTAATTAATACTAAACTAAACCATAAGATAAAGGCATTAACGACGTACTGCTGACCGATTTCAGAAACCGGTAAAAATTTAGTCATCAGCCTTATCGTTAAAACAGACAAGACTGCCTGTAAAAATCGACCAACTAGTAAAGTTAATATTTTTTTATTCAATGAAAGTCTTTCGATTTAAAACAAGCTTCGTAATTGCTTGATTTGCTCACGCATTGGATTTTGGTGATTGCCCACGAAAAATCCGTGCTCATCAATGCGATCTGCATTTTTAAGCTGGCCATGAATTTCATAATCAAACCATTTTAAAACATCATTCTTAGCAAAGTTGCCAGTCACGATTGGACGACATTCAACACCATTTTTAGTTAAATGATCGATAAATTCTAAACGATTAATTTTAGATTCAGGACGAATCACGAAACTAAATCCAAACCAGCTGCTATCGCCCACTTCTTTTTGAATAATAAAATCTGGGTGATTTGCAAACTGCTCTTGAAAGTATTTCGCGTTATCGCGTCGAATATCAATAAATTTAGGTAATTTTTTAATTTGTTGGCTACCGATGGCTCCGCTCATCTCTAATGGACGAACGTTGTAACCTGGTAATACGAACTTAAACGATTCAACAAAGGCGTTGTCGCTTTTTGTTCCGGTCACATGGTTTTCTTTTGGTAAATTACGAGTCCAACCGTGAGCGCGTAAACATAATAAAATATGATAAAGCTCTTCGTCATCAGTGACTACGAAGCCACCTTCCATTGTTGAAATGTGATGACTGAAAAAACAACTGAATGTGCCCATTGAACCAAAAGTTCCAGCTTGTTTACCGTTGAAAGTGGCGCCCATTGATTCACAGTTATCTTCGATAAGCTCAATATTTTTACCTTGAGTTAATTTTTCGATCTGTGCGAAATCATTCGGATTACCTAAAAGATTCACGGCCATAATCAAACGCGTTTTATCAGTGATTGCGCCTTCTAAGGCTTTAAGATCAAAGTTTAAAGTTTCTAAATCGATATCAACGAACTTTAATTTTAAGCCATACTGATAAAGTGGATAGTAAGTTGTACTCCAAGAAACGGCTGGAACGATCACTTCGTCGCCACGTTTTAATGGATTATTTTTACGGTAAAATAAAGAAGCCACCATAATTAAATTGGCCGTCGAACCAGAACTCACCATCACGCAGTATTTAGATTTGCAGTATTGAGCGAAATCTTTTTCACATTGAGCCACCGACGTGCTCATGCTGTACATACCTTTACTGATAACGTTTTGAATGGCGTCTAGTTCAGACTGATCCCAAGTTGTAGATGCTAGAGGATAAAAATTCATAAAATAATCCTTTATTTATTCGTTAAAGTTAAAAAATGCTTATAAGTTTTCTCTAAGCCCTGTTGTAAAGTGTGGCTGGCTTTCCATCCCCACTCAGAGGCGCGACTTGTGCAAACAAGCTTTTGCTTCATACCTACAGGCTTAGTTAAATCATGAACAAATTTACCTTGATAGCCAATCACTTTGCTTGCTGCTTCGTAATATTCATTCACCGAGTAATCAAAGCCAAGACCCACATTCATGAGGTCAGGCATTGAATCAAACTTATTAACGGCTTGCCAGATACAATCAGCAAGATCTCCGACATACATAAATTCACGTCTTGCCGTACCATCACCCCAGATATCAACTTCTGACGTTGAGTTTTCTTTAGCTAAGTGAAGTTTACGAATAACCGCCGGAATTAAATGCGAATGTTCAGGGCTGAATTTATCAAATTCACCGTACAGATTACATGGCACTAAAGTTTTGTATTTAAATTCTGGATGTTCTTTTTGAATATACTGACAAAGTCTTTGCGAAAAGATTTTGGCTAAAGCGTAACCTTCATTTGTAGGTTCTAGTTCGCCTTTTAAAATAAGATCTTCAGTCAGCGGATTTTGCGCGTTACGTGGGTACATACAAGAGCTACCCAAATTAATCATTTTTTTTACATTTGATTTTTGCGCGGCTAAAATAACATTGCGATTGATATCGATGTTTTCAATTAGAAAATCAACGGGGTGAGCCACGTTAGCTTGAATGCCGCCCACACGACCCGCCGTATGAATAATCATTTCAGGCTGGTGTGTTTTTAAATAATGAACGACATTATCATAAATTTTAAGATCTAATTCACCACGCTTAGGCGTCAGCAAATCATGAGATTTTAGCCCACCGTGGTGAGCTAAATTTTGACCAACCATACCACCAGATCCGGTGATCAATATTTTCATAACTTACAACTCAACTCTCATAATTTTTTTAAGAGCGCCGTGCTTTACTTCATTTTCAGCAACGATAAAATCAGCCTTAACCATTTCTTTAACAAGTTCTGCAAAAGAAATTTTCGGAGTCCATTTTAATTTTGTACGCGCCTTAGTTGCATCACCTAATAAAGTTTCAACTTCAGTTGGACGGAAGTACTTAGGATCAACAGCAACAATACAGCGGCCTGTAGCCACATCGTAGCCTTTTTCAGCTTCGCCTGTGCCTTCCCATCTGATTTTCATTCCTAACTCAGCAGCGGCTAAGTTAACGAACTCACGAACGCTTTGTTGCTGACCCGTTGCGATTACGAAGTCTTCTGGTTTTTCTTGTTGTAACATCAACCACATCATTTCGACGTAATCTTTTGCATGGCCCCAGTCACGTAATGAATCCATGTTACCTAAAGTTAAAATTTCTTGAGTGCCAAGTTTAATACGCGCTAAAGCACGAGTGATTTTACGAGTAACAAAAGTTTCTCCACGTAATGGGCTTTCGTGATTGAATAAAATCCCATTACAACCATAGATACCATAAGCTTCACGGTAATTGATCGTGATCCAGTACGCATACATTTTTGCAACTGCATACGGTGAACGCGGATAAAACGGTGTCGTTTCTTTTTGCGGAATTTCTTGAACTAGACCATACAACTCAGAAGTTGATGCTTGGTAAAATTTTGTTTTCTTAGTTAAACCTAAAATACGAATAGCTTCTAAGATACGTAGCGCACCTAAACCATCGCTGTTCGCTGTGTATTCTGGTTCTTCAAACGAAACAGCCACATGACTTTGCGCTGCTAAGTTATAAATTTCATCGGGTTGCACTAATTGAATGATACGCAACAATGAAGACGAATCAGTCATATCACCATGGTGAAGATGAAATGGCATTCCTGAAGTATTTGATTTTTCAAATAAATGATCAATACGGTCAGTGTTAAACAAAGATGTTCTACGCTTGATGCCGTGCACTTCATAATTTTTAGACAATAACAATTCAGAGAGATATGCCCCATCCTGTCCAGTTACGCCAGTAATGAGTGCTACCTTTTTAGTACTTGAATTTTTCATAGAGACCTCGCTAATCAAAGACAAAATAATAAATTAAATTGGACGTTTATCAACTTATCTTACTTGCGTCATTTTTTTTTCATGCTACTCTTGAGAAATATGATTTCGAGCATTTTAAAATTTAATGAAACTTTGAGTTCTAGTTCTGAAGTTGTTAACCCAACGATCATGGCAAAGATTAATCAGACGTGGCCGAAGTTGCCATTCACTCGCCTTGCAAAATCTGCTGATTATCATATCGCTTCTAAAGAACTTGCCGACAAACTTGTAGCTAAATACACGCACTTTGTCTTAATCGGCATCGGTGGCAGCTCAATGGGCGCACGTTGTATCGGCGAAATCACAGGCAAAAAGAACATTTATTTCTTAGACAATGTTGATTCTGCAGAATTCTCACACATCTGGAGCGAAGTTAAGCCTCACTTAACTAAAACAGCCTTTATTTGTGTCTCTAAATCAGGATCTACAATTGAAATCCTATGGAACTTTTCACAGCTAGAGAATTTAGCAAAAGAACAAGGCTGCGACATCATCCAGCAAAGTTATTACGTGAGTGAACTTACGTCTAACCCCTTAAGTAATTTTGCGCGCAAACACAATCGCCCACTTCTTGAGGTTCCGGTTGATATCGGTGGACGTTTTTCGGTGTTATCACCGGTAGGTCTATTGATCGCTGGCATCTGTGGCTTAGATATCACAGAAATGCAACGTGGCGCAGCAGCAGCTCTTGAAGACAAACTTAAGGTCGCTGCGATCTGCGGATCATTTTTAGATTCATTTAAGCGTAAAGAAAATATCACTCTATTTTGGTTTTATAATTCAGGCTTTCGCTGGTTCGGAAACTGGCTTCAACAGTTATGGGCTGAATCACTGGGTAAACGCACTGATCGCGACGGCAACCCCGCACCCGCCTTTAGTACACCGATGATTGCGATTGGTTCTTGTGATCAACATTCCATTTTACAGCAAGTGGCCCACGGCCCAAAAGATAAGTTCGTTTGTTTTTTTAGTTTTCATTCAGTTGAAAGTTCTCAACAATCTGTAAAGAGTGTTTTATTTGACGAAATTAAATTCATGGAAGGCCGCAATTATGGCGAGCTGATCGCTTGCCAATCAAAAGCGACATACGAGGCTTTAAAACAAAACGGCGTATCATCTGAATTTTTCTCGCTCGATGATTCTGATAAATCAAAATCATTAGGATATCTTTTTATGTTTTTCCAACTCGTTGTAGCCACATTGGGTGAACATGAAAACATTAATGCGTTCGATCAACCAGGCGTGACATTAGGTAAAGAAATTACTCTTCAAATGTTAAAGGCTTAACAAGACGATTAGTTTTTGTAGCAGAACAGTACTTTCAAGAGCCATCTCGCCACGGCTCAAAAGCAAATTTCCCTGCGACTTATTATTTTTTGATAAACACTATTTCTATCAATAGTGTTATCTCATGAAAACACTTTTATTTATTTTTGGAACTCGTCCTGAAGCTATCAAAGTTGCACCGTTGATCTTAAAATTACAAAAGTCGATTCAGCATCGAGTGCTAGTCTGCTCGACAGGTCAACATCGAGAAATGTTAAAGCCTCTGTTAAATTTCTTCAAAATTGTTCCTGATTTTGATTTAGATTTAATGAGGCCTGGCCAAAGTTTATCTTCGCTATCAACGCGAATAATGGCTGGCGTTCAAGATATTATTGATTTGCAAAACAATTCAGGAGAACCCATCGATAGCATCATAGTACAAGGTGACACTACAAGCAGTTGCATTGGCGGAATCGTCGCCTTCTATAATAAGATAAAAATTATTCATCTTGAGGCCGGCCTTCGATCTCATGATATCAATTCACCTTTTCCTGAAGAGTTTAATCGTAAAACATTGTCATTAATCAGCGATATGCATTTAGCACCAACGATCGAAGCTAAAGCCAATCTTATGCATGAACATGCTGATGAAAAAAAGATTTTTGTCACCGGAAACACCGGTATCGATGCCTTATTTGAAGTTAAAACTCGCATTGAAAAATCAGCTGACCTGAGCCAAAGCTTTCAAAAAACTTTTCATTTTATCGATAAATCAAAAAAGTTAATTCTCGTTACACTTCATCGCCGAGAATCTTTCGAAAAAAATATTAAAATTGTTATGCAAGGGGTGCTTGAATTATCAAAGCGAGATGACGTGCAAATCATAATGCCCCTTCATTTAAATCCCGAAGTGCGCAAAGTGGCATCGCATATTTTTTCAGAATGCCCGTCTAACGTTTATCTTATGGAGCCAATCGACTATATTCCTTTTGTCTATCTCATGAATCAGGCTTACTTAATTGTAACAGACTCTGGAGGCATTCAAGAAGAGGCTCCATCATTGGGAGTTCCTGTGCTCATCGCCCGTGAAAATACCGAACGCCCTGAGGCGATTGCTGCGGGCACTTCAAAGCTAGTTCCCTTACAAAAAGATGAGTTTATTGCTACTGTCGTAGATCTTCTCGATAACATGATTACTTATAACAAAATGGCTCAGGCACAAAATCCATTTGGTGATGGTCATGCCTGCGAAAGAATTGAAGATCTATTATTTGATGATTTAGTTCCAGCGACTCACATAATACCTGTAAGCGCTGTTATTAATAATCACTTAGGTTTACATTGAAATTAACGGTAATTGATGGTTCCAGATTCAACCAGCATCACTTCAAGAGCGTAACACATTGTGTGATACCAGATCGCGTGACCTTCTTGAATACGGGCTGTGTTTGGACCATTCATAATCACATTTAAATCAGCTAAGTTTTCTTTAACGGCACGACCGCCGTCTTTACCTGTTAAACAAATTGATTTAGCTCCAATTTTTTTCGCAATAGCGAAACAATTTAAAATATTTTTTGAATTACCAGATGTCGTAATACCTAAGAACACATCACCTGGTCTTGCTAAAGCTTCAACCTGACGCGAGAAAATATCATCATAGCTAAAGTCATTGCCGGCCGCTGTGATAATTGATGTATCAACAGTCAACGCTACCGCACGAAGAGGGTCACGATTTTTATTCAGCTTAACAACAAGCTCAGCCACCATATGCTGAGCATCAGCTGCTGAACCACCGTTACCGGCTACGAAAAGTGTGCCGCCCGCTTTTAAGCTGTGTGCGATCATGTTCGCCGTATCTTCAAAACCTTGCATTAGCTTTTGATTATCTAAGATCGCTTGAATATTTTGTAATGATTCTGTGGCTTCTTTTTTTAATAAATCTTTTAAAGGCATCATAATTACTTCACTTTCTCTTTTAAGAATTTTAATAATCCTTCTCTAAGATCAGGGCGATCTAAAGCAAGCTCGATATTCGCTTGCAAGAAACCTAACTTATCTCCGGTATCAAATCGGCGCGAATCAAAACTATAAGCCATCAAATTCGATTTTTGCGCCATAATATTCATCGCATCTGATAATTGAATTTCACCGTTATAACCCGGTTGGATCTCGCTTAAGTATTGCATGATTTCGCTTTGAAATACATAACGACCTGGCAAAGCCCATAGTGACGGTGCAACATCTGATTTAGGTTTTTCGACAACGCCATTAACTTTTAATCCGTTTACTAAATCTTTGGCTGTTGAATTTTTATGACTGGCTCCAAGATCTACGATCCCGTATTTAGGAGTGTCTTGAGCTTCAACTGGTAAAACCCACACGCCACTTGCACCAGTTTCTTGGCAATGTTTAATTAAATTAAAAGTCACATTATTTTTAGGTTCTTTAGAGATCGTAATCTCATCACCCAACAACACAGCAAAAGGCTCATCGCCAGTAATGCTTTCAGCACATTTAACAGCGTGACCTAAACCTAACGCTGCTTTTTGGCGAATTGAAATAATATTCGTGTTATTTCTGATGTACTGGATCTGTTTTAAAACTTCACCTTTACCATCTTTAACCAGTTTGTCTTCTAATTCATAACTGACATCAAAAAAATCTTCGATCGCTGTTTTTCCACGACCTTGAATTAAAATAATATCTTCAATACCCGCCTGAACAGCTTCTTCGATAACATATAAAATAGCCGGGCGATCTACGATCGGTAACATTTCTTTAGGTACTGTTTTTGTTGCTGGAAAAAATCTTGTTCCAAGCCCAGCTGCAGGAATAATGGCTTTTCTAATTTTTTTCATGATGCAAATCCTAATCTAGTCGTCACTTTTTTATCCGAAACGACCTGTGATGTAGTTCTCAGTTTTTTCTTCTTTAGGGTTTGTGAACACTTGCGAACTTTCGCCAAATTCAATCAAATCACCTAAATACATAAACGCTGTAAAATCTGAAGCACGACCTGCTTGATGCAAGTTATGCGTCACCATTAAAATTGTAACAGTTTTTTTAAGTTCGCCAACAAGCTCTTCAATATGAGCCGTAGAAATTGGATCTAAGGCAGACGTTGGTTCATCAAGCAACAACAACTCAGGTTCAGTCGCAAGCGCTCGTGCAATACAAAGACGTTGCTGCTGACCACCAGATAAAGCGGATGCTGAAGCCTTTAAACGGTCACTGACCTCTTTCCAAAGACCAGCTTTTTTTAATGAATCTTCAACCTTATCATCTATATACGATTTTTTCTTAATCCCACGTATTTTTAAACCGTAGGCCACATTTTCATAAATTGTTTTAGGAAATGGATTTGGTTTTTGGAAAACCATGCCCACTTTCATGCGAACTTCTAAAGGATCAACCTCGTTTGATAAAATATCAAAACCAGAAGGCTGTAAAATAATTTTACCTTCATATTTCACCGATCCATAAAGATCATGCATGCGGTTAAAACAACGAAGTAACGTCGTCTTACCACAACCTGATGGGCCAATAAGTGCAGTCACACTTTTTTCATGAACTGGCAAACTGACTGAATTTAAAACCGGGCGACCCGTTGAAGCTTTGTCATAACTAAAAGTTAGATTTTTAACTTCGGCCTTAATATTTTTTACCATTTGTACTTCTTTCTGAAGCGGTAACGGATGAAAATCGCTAGCGCATTTAACACTAACGTCATCGATAACAACACGATACCGGCCGCCGCTGCATTCACATGAAACTCTTCTTGCGGGCGCGAAATCCAATTAAACATTTGAATAGGCATAACAGTGTAAGGATCCATCAACCACTGCGCACTGACATAAGGCGCAGTTGCCATCACAGGAGCTGTTGGCAAGAAAGCAATAAAGGCTACGGCACCGACTGTTAATAGCGGTGCTGTTTCACCGATCGCGCGAGAAAGCGCGATCACAACACCCGTCATAATACCCCCGAAGCTGTAGGGTATAATATGACTGCTGACCGTTTGCCATTTCGTAGCCCCCAACGCGTAACTGGCTTCACGAATATGATTCGGAATAGTGCGAATAGCTTCACGAGTTGTAACGATGATAATTGGTAAAATCAATAAACCTAAAGTCATACCCGCTGTTAAAATACTTTGCTTTAAGCCAAATTGATAAACAAATAACGACAGCGCCATGATCCCGTAAATAATTGACGGAACTCCTGCAAGATTTAAAATATTTAACTCAATCAATCTAGAAAACCACCCCTTAGGGGCGTACTCTTCTAAATAAACTCCGGTCGCAACACCTAAAGGAATCGCAAGTAACGCTGTCACAAGCACAACACATAAACTTCCAACCCAAGCGGCGTAAATCCCGGCTTTACCCGCAAAGCGCGACGGAAAATTAAAAAAGAATTCCTGATTAATGCGCGGAATTCCTGTTTGTGCCATGTCATAGATCAAAGCAAATAAAATTAAAAAAGCACCGGCTAATACAAATAAGCCCACAAACCAAAACACAACGTCTTGAGCTTTTAAAAATTTGATTTGCTTCATAAGCCTTGCTTGAGATTGATCAACCATTACTTAACTTTCTTTTCCATACGGTGACGAATGGTCTGACCGATCACATTAAATGTCAGAGTAAACAATAAGAGAACAATACCGCAGACATAAATCGTACGGTAACCGATACTTCCTTGCGGAAGATCACCTTGGCTTACTTGTACGATGTAGGCAGTTAAAGTTTCTGTGGGCCCTAATGGATTAAAGCCAAATTTAGGTTCTAAGCCTGCAGCGATCGCCACAACCATGGTTTCACCCAAAGCGCGCGAGATCGCCAAAATAAAGGCTGAAGCAATACCTGAAAACGCACTCGGTATGACGACACGAAATGATGTTTGAAATTTCGAAGCCCCTAAAGCAAGACTTCCTTCACGCAATTGTTGCGGAACTGCGCGCATAGCATCTTCAGATAATGAACTTACGTAAGGCACAATCATGATGCCCATAACTAACCCTGCACTTAAAGCATTAAAGCCTGAAAGATCAGGAAATATTTTTTGCAGAAATGGCGTCACTAATTGCATGGCAAAGTAACCATACACAACAGTTGGTACTGCGGCTAATAGCTCCAGCATGGGTTTAAAAACTTCGCGCACTTTATCATTGGCGTATTCACTTAAAAACACCGAAGTGATAATACCAAAAGGCAATGCCACAAATAAAGCGATTGTCGTGGTTAACACTGTTCCCGAAACTAAAGCTGCAATACCATACTTGGCATTTTCAAAAAGTGGCGTCCATTCAGTTTCAAAAATGAAATCCTTAAAGCCCACTTCTTTAAAAAATGGAAAGGCTTCTGTCACTAACGTATAAATAATAAAAAACGTAATCACCACTGAACTGGCCGCTGCCAAGAACAAGATAAACTCGATCAATTTTTCAGTCAGCTGTCTACGCAGTTTATACTTCATTTAGTTGCGACCGTAATCATCCTGGTAACGAACGATATCATCTTCACCGAAATACGAACCCACTTGAACTTCGATAAACTCAACGGCTGCATTTGAATTATTAATAATTCTATGTTTCGCCCCTTGAGGAATAAAAATATGTTGTCCTGTTTTTAATGGCACTTCTTTGTCATCTAAAATAACAACAGCCTCACCTTTAACGATGATCCAGTGTTCAGCGCGTTTTGCATGTGATTGGTAAGAAATTTTCTGACCAGCGTCTACGCGAATCACTTTTGATTTGTAGTAATCTTGATCTTTTAAGATTTCAAATTTACCCCAAGGTCTGTTTTCAAAAACATGCTCTTCAGTGATTTTAGGGTCTGTCACTTTTAAACGGTCAACCACGTCTTTAACTTTTTGCGATTCATTTTTTTTACAAACTAATAAAGCATCAGCTGTATCGATCACCATAAGATCATCAACACCAACGAAGCTATAAGATTTGTTTTCAAGCGGAAATACCGAATTATTTTTGCTAGCCACTTGAACGTTTTGTTGACCCTTATTTTGAACTTCTTCACGGATTTCCATTAAAGAATCCCAAGAGCCTAAATCTGACCAACCGATATCACAAGTTACACACATTAATTCAGGTGAAGTTAATTTTTCTAAAATCGCATAATCAATCGAAATATTTTTAATATCTTTGTAAACCGCATTTAAATTTGAAAAATCCGGTTTTAAATTTTCTAAATGATTCCAAATTTCTGGTTCTAACTTTTTAAAATGTTGAATCATATTTTCAGCTTTGAAAATAAAAATCCCGGCATTCCAAAAATATGTGCCTGCATTTAAAAACTCATTGGCTTTATTAACTGAAGGCTTTTCGTGAAATTTTAAAACTTCAGTGGCTTGCTTTGTACCGATCGCGCGGTTTTGCACTTGAATATAACCAAAGCCCGTTTCTGGGCGATCTGGTTTAATACCAAGAACCACAACAGCACCTTCGCTGGCTTTTTTAGTGGCGACATCTAAAGCCTCATGAAATGCTTTTTCATCTAAGATTAAATTATCTGAAGAAAATACTCCGACAACTTGATCTAATTTATTTTGAAATTGTAAGTATTTACAAACTAAGCCAATAGCCGCTGCTGTATTGCGAGGAGTTGGTTCATAAAGAACTTTCTCGACATTGAAGCCATTCGTGCGGATATCTCGTTCAGTTAAATCTTGAAACTTAATGTTCGTTACAATTAGATTTGAACCATACTTTTTTAAACGATTTAAAGTCATCGTATGTAAAGGTTTGTCTAAAAGTTCGCAGAACTGTTTTGGAAATTTCGAACGCGAAACTGGCCAAAGACGAGTTCCACTGCCACCACTCATTATTACTGGAAGTAAATTCATTACCTAAGTTTATAAAGGCTTCGCTTTCAGCGCAATAAACTTTTGGCCAAGAGTATGTTAAGACGAATAACGCTATCAGGGTAAATTTGCGAAAATGATCATTCTATTAGCAAGTTTATTCAGTTTGACAGCTCTTGCACAAGCACAAAGCGCCCCAATGCTATAGCTTATGCAGTTTCAGTTCGCCTTCAACTTGTTGACCAGTTATAAAGTTTCCTGAATCATTCATGGTACCAGGAGACTTTATGACCGATAAAAACGCCATTCGATTTACTGCCATCTCATTTTACGCTCTGGCTCTGGCGATCTTTATTTCTGTTTCGCTCATTTCAATTTACCAAATTCTGACACTTATCGCTGTTGTTTTACTTTTTAAACATAAAGAAATTAACTTTAAAAAATTACCCAAAAGTTCTTTGGCCTTACTTGCCTACATCGGTGTTCAACTTTTATCAGCCGCCGTTAATTTTTCTGAACTTTCAGATAAAGCGCGTTCGATCGGCTCAGTGAAATATCCATTAATTGGTATTTTGAGTGTTCTTATATTTAGTCATCATAAAATTCAAAACGACGTGTTATTTAAAAAACATGCGCGCATTGCTTTTAATATTTTTCTATCAACCATCGCCATCGCTTTTGTTTATGGAATTACAAAAGTAAACACAGGTCATGAATTAGTTAGCGGAAACGATGCGCGCATTGGGGGATTCACTGATGTTATGCGCTATGGTTATGGTTCAGCGTTAGCTTTAATAGTTATGTTTGCGATTGGTTTAAATTTCAAAAAATTTACTCAAATTAATAAAATTTTCTTTTGGATCGTGTATGTTATCGGATTAGCCGGAATGTATTTATCATTCACCCGCGGAGCCATGCTTGGTTTACTTGTCGGAATACCTGCCGTGCTACTTCACTATAACAAACGCATCTGTTTATTGGCTTCTGTTATATCACTAAGTGTCATTGGCACGATGGTGGTTGTATCTCTTAACGGAGGCAATTCACAGTCACGCTTTTTCTTAAGTTCGACAAGCAATTCAAACAGTGAACGCAAATCGCAATTTTTATCTGCGATTCATGGTTTTCAAGAACGCCCGATTCTTGGTTTTGGCCCTCAGCAATTAAAATTCCACGTCAAAGAAATCAAAGAAAAATATGACCTAGAAAACAAACAATACATCGAACACGCTCATAATGTGTTTCTTGAAGTGGCTGCCGACACCGGAATCATTGGCCTTATTGTTTTCTTAGCTTGGCTTGGTTTATGGACAAAAGAATTGTTCTGTCGATCAAATGACTTGGGTAAACAAATATTTTTACCTGTGATTTTATTTCTTTTAGTGGCTGGCCAATTTGAGATGTTATTGATGGCACAGACTTCAACTTTGATTTATTTTTTATACGCTATTAGCCACCTTGAGATATTCAAGAAAGAATCTGCAACATGAGAAACTTCATTTCAGAAATTCTAAAAAAACTAATAAGTACGATTTTATTTGCAGCGATCATGTTCGTGATCAGTTACTGTCTAATTACAGGCGAGTTTCCACCTAAAATTGAAAACATGAAAAAAGGTCTTCAGAATATGCAGACCCAATTTCAGCAACTTAAAAAAATACAAGAAAATCAACTGGCAAAGTTATCACAGGCCGCCGTTCAAACAAGCGACATAGCTGCGACCGATCAAGCCGAGATCAAATACCAACAGGCGCTGCTTGATAAAATTAAAGATCTTGAAGCCCGCATTGCGCGCCTTGAAAGTAAAACCCAATAATCACTGTCTAACTTTTTGACGACCTTGCAGGTTTGACATAATTTTATCTATATTGAGTTTTTCATAGCCCGATTTGCTATAATCCGCTTATGAAAAAATCTACTCTATTATTATCCTTATTAGCGACGACAATGTTCATTTCTTTTGGCTGCGTAAAGGCACCTAAAGATCCCAATAAAGACTTAGATGCAAAGTTAGCTCAAATTGACACTGATTTTAAAAAACAAATGGATGACATTGATAAGTCACTTGCAAATCTTAGTTTTCTTAATTCAACTGATGGCGGCCAACCTGGAAATATTTTATTAAATGGAGTTATAGTTACAGATACTGATAAAATTGATTCACGCATCTCTGTTTCACTTAAAACAGGTCTAAATAAGGATGCCTCAAGCACTCCCGAAGTTTCAAAAGATATTGTTCAATTAAATACTTTTAATCAAGAAAGTATCGAAAAAAACAAAAAAATAGTAACTGACTTAGAAGCAAATAGAACCTTCATCAATATTGGTTGTGAATTGGCTGAATCAGAAATCGCAGGTCTTACTGACGCGACAAATACGATTGATTTAAATGATATTAAGAACTTGAAAGCCAGCCGCATTTTTATCTGTGGTGAAATCAAAGTAAATGGCATCTTTTTAAGTATTATCGCAAGTGATGTCATGCTTAGAGATGCGTCAATCATACAAAATAAACACAATGGCGTTATGATCGTTTACGCAAAAAGTTTAGTGCTTGAAGGAAAAAGCCAAATTCAAACAATTGGCGAAGATTCTAATGTGTTAATTATGCCTTCATCTAGAATGGTATTATATGTTGCCAATGAAATCTATGGCGATGGTTCTTTAGTATTAGAATCTATCGGCGGCAATTATGTAGATAAAGCAGAAGCCACAAAATAACATGAAAAACTTAATCCTCTTCACTGTCGCTGTCTTTTTCTCTTTTCAAGCGACAGCGCAAATTCTATCACCCAATGCGACTGAAGTGGATTTTACCTATGAAGCTATGGTTGAAGCCCCGCTCGATGAATCATTTACTGATTCTATTGATGCCGCAAGATTTCAAGCACAACACATGTTTGGTATTTTTACTTCGCCGACAGTGGTTAAAGGCATGGGTATTAACCCCGATGAAATCCATGGCATTGGCGGCCCTAAGTCGCAATCTGAGGTTTTAATTTTATCTGAAGAAGTTTTTGAAAAGAACAAAAAACAAATGGTGCGCATTCAGTATAAAAATTCGGGACAAATGATTCTTCAAAATAAGGCCGCAGCAAAAGTACTAGCTAAAGGCTATTTTAATGTTCCACTTCCAACGAATCCTTTTAAAGTTTACCGCAAAAAATGCACTGATTCGCACTATAATACTTTCGGCGATAACTGGTATTTTTATGACCCGTATCGCGAAGGCTGTGAAAGCTTGTCACAAGCGCCTCTCGCACAAAACGTTGTGATCCAAGTTAAAAAAGCAAAAACCCGCAATATTCAACGTTCTGCTGAATTACCGCTATTGCGTGGTGATAATGGCAATGGCGATTTGTTTTCAATCTATCTTATCCATGGTTTTTCTGCAGACCCTAAAGATGAACAAGATGATGGCCGTCTAAATTACAAAACCGCGCATAATTATCTAATAGAAAATGGTTTCACAGCTGAAAGACTTAAAAAAAGCTCTCCGTACCCATTGAACCTTTATAAAAAAACAGTAACGCTTTCTACCGGCGAAACAATTCATATCGAAGTCAAAAGCTTACTCGTCGAAACGAGTATCGAATCAAAATCTAAAGTTTTTGCTGAATTTTTCAAACAGGCCGTTGCTAAAGCTGATGTTATTATCTATGAAGGCCACTCAGGTCTTGGCGGCAATTTAAATATTCCTGAACTCGAAAGCAAAGCCGGCAAATTCGAATTTCCGCTTAAAAAACAGATCTTTTACTTTGATTCGTGCTCAAGCTATTCTTATTACTTAGATCATTTTAACGCTTATAAAACAAAAACCAACATCGATGTCGTAACCAACGGTTTATCGTCGTACTTTCACACCTCACCGCTGGTTTTAAAAGAATTTATGAACTACTTAATCGGTTCAGATAACCGTAACTTTCAATGGATGACCATTCTTAAAAAAATGGAAAGCGTACTCGGAAAACAATCTTTCCTAGTTAATGTTGGCGGTTTGTAAGAGCTGATTTATCGACGATATAATCAACGAAGTTGATCGCTGATTGATTCTGCATGTCTTCTTGTCGCGACGTCGTCTCTAAAAGTAGAAATGTGTGAATATCGATATCAGCAATCCAAACACTCGTATTTGCATAAGGGCGCGCTACTGCCGCAATACCTTCATCAGATAAAACTAATTTACGGTGTTCTTCAGGCGAAATTTCTCCGAACGAAGTCGACATCACCGGATCACGAGTTGATTGCATTATGCCGATGGTCCATTGTTTTAAACCGGCTAAAACAGGCCCCATGCGTTTAGCAATAAAACCATCGTTGTAATCTAATTGCATACCCGTTTTTGCAAAAGCTTCAGAGAAATCATTGAACAACTCAGATGTAAACTTATGCCAAAAAGTAGGACCAAAATGAAGTCCAGCACTATCGATAATCGCAATTTTACTAGCTCGTGGAAAATACGGTTCAATATTTTTTAAATGAACAAAAGCACCAATAGCACCAGCTGATGCGCCCCATACTGTTAAGCGTTCAACCCTGCTAAAATTAAGAATATTTTTTTGATTTAAATAAGCAAAAGTTAATAAAATATTGCGATAACCCTGATGATGCGCCTTAACTCCGCTGTATTCTGCTGTGTGATCTGCCGAAAATACATCACCAGTGCAATAAGGTAGATAAAGGGCTGAGTCTTTGTTGAAAGGATGATCTGACCACAACCACATGTCGCTTGTCATATAACTGTAAAAAGGAATTTCTGGTAACGGATGCATCCAAGTTCTGAATTGAACGCCGTCTAAATTAACACCGTAACAAGTTTCAAAATTCCAGCAAGCGCCGCCACCCATGAATTCGACTAAGAGATTTTTTGAATTGGCTTTAGTATTTACAAAAACCGAATACGGAAGCCCGTCTCCACACACAGCGCCTGGAATTTCTATTCTATCCCAGTTGCGCGCATAAGTCGTTTGTACGAATAACGTTGCAAATAAAATGGTAATAAATGTCTTCATAAACAAAATCGTAGCTTGAGATTTTGTTTATGAATAGTAGATTTACTCTATTAATGAAAATTTCCCGGGGGGTGTCTATTAAGCCCTATTTGGGCTACCCGAATTGCCACGAAAACCGCTGCGTGAACCACCGTTACCGCCACCACCGCCAGAACCTGAACGACGTTGACCGCCTCCGCCACCACGACGATTACGATTTCCACCGCGGTTTCCGCCTTCGATTTTAGCTTTCGCTTTACCCGGAGACATCAATTGCGCAAGCTCTACAGCTTTAGAATGGTAAGGTTGTTGAGTCACAACTGGAATCGCTTTACCCGTGGCTTTTTCGATATCACGGATAAATGATTTTTCTTCAGCATCACAGAATGAAATCGCGATACCTTCACGACCCGCACGAGCTGTACGACCGATACGGTGAACGTAATTTTCTGCTACATTTGGAATTTCAAAGTTAATAACGTGAGTGATATCATCAACGTCAATACCGCGAGCTGCGATATCAGTTGCGATAAGTACACGGCAATGACCAGATCTGAAATCTTCTAAAGCTCTAACACGAGCGCCTTGAGATTTATTTCCATGTATTGCTGCAGAAGTGATTTTGTTTTTTAATAAAACTTCAGCGACTTTGTTCGCGCCATGTTTAGTGCGCGTGAAAACGATAACGCGCTTCAAAGCTTTATCTTCTAATAAATGTCTTAATAAATCTTTTTTCGCCGCTTTATCAACGTACATTAACCACTGTTCAATTTTTTCAGCCGTTGTTGCAGCTGGCGTGATTTCAACGCGTTGTGGATTTACTAAGATGTTATTAGCAAGCTTAGCGATATCAGGTGGCATTGTTGCCGAGAAAAATAAATTGTGACGTTCTTTAGGTAAAATTTTAAGAATTTTTTGAATATCAGTAATAAAACCCATATCCATCATACGATCCGCTTCATCTAACACGAATGTTTGAACTTTATCTAAGTACACATGCTTTTGCTGTAATAGATCGAATAAACGACCCGGAGTCGCCACAAGCACATCAACACCGTTAAATAAGGCTTTAACTTGAGGGCCTTGTCCAACACCACCAAAGATCACAGCCGTTTTGATTTCTAAGTATCTGCCGTAGTCTTCAAAACTTTGGTGAATTTGAAGAGCTAATTCACGCGTTGGAGCTAACACTAAAACCAAAGCTTGTCTGCGGCCAGCGGCCTCTTTAGATTTTGCTAAGTTTTGTAATAATGGCAATGCGAACGCTGCAGTTTTACCAGTTCCCGTTTGAGCACAACCAAGTAGATCTTTTTTAGCTAAAAGAATAGGGATCGATTGTTCTTGGATTGGAGTAGGTCTTTCGTAGTTAAGGTCACGAAGCGCGCGTTGAAGCGGCTCAATTAGATTTAAATCAGAAAATAGTTTAGTTGAAGTGGCTACTGTTGCAGAGGGCGCTGTAGCTACCGGAGCTTTTGAATCTTGAGGTTTTTGCATAGAGGACTGTGATAAGCCCTCATGCCCTAAATAACAAGGAAAGACTGATTAGTTGAAAAAACTCTTAGTTTTTCTGATCTCAGAGACGAAATTCTTGATCTGATCCTGTACAAAATCCATCCTTTGGATAACAGAAGAAAAATCCTTCTCTTTATCCTTTTCTTTCTTAACCACGAATTTAACGTCTTTTAAGGCCTGACGAGCCCCCTCAATTGAGAACTTATCGCGGTATAAAAGCTTACGGATTAGAAACGCATTTTCGACATCTTTTTTAGTGTAAAAACGTTGATTGTTCGTCGCTTTTTTAGGTTTTAATAATTCAAACTCTTGTTCCCAATAACGAAGAACGTATTGTTTGATTCCTAAAAGATCAGCCACATCACCGATTTTAAAACCAAAGCGATCTGGAATAGATGCGATCTCTTGCATAAGCTGATCATCAACCAAAACACTTGGAAAGCTTTCAGAATCAGCTTTTAAATTTCTTTGTGTTTCTAAAGCTTCTTTCGCTTTATCAGTATCAGCTGGAGCAACTTCTTCATTTGCTTCGAAAAAGTTATCTTCTAATTGAAGTTCAAACTCAGTTTGAAAAACTTCGTAGTGAGCATTTTCAACTGCTGGCGCTTGCACATCAGCCGTTGTCACTTCAGCTTGAGAAGCTGTTTGCTCAACTTTTTGATCTTCAGGCCTTGGTGAAGAAACCTGATTATTTTCATTTTCAATATTATTCATCATCGTCCTCGTCATCTTTGCCGATCAGATGTTCGTACTCTTCACCATTCAACATGGCTTTGAGCACTTGGCTTGGTCTAAAAGTTAAAACTCGACGAGCAGAAATTTTAATTTGCTCACCGGTTTGCGGATTGCGTCCGTTGCGTTCGCTTTTACCGCGCACAACAAAGTTACCAAAACCCGAGATTTTAACTTTTTCACCACCGTGTAAAGTGTCTTTCAGCGAATTAAAAACTAACTCAACAAGTTCACTGGCTTCTTTTTTAGAAAAACCAATTTTCTCATAAACTTTTTCAACGATGTCAGCTTTCGTGACTGTTGAATTTCCGATGTTTTGTCCTGCCATGGTAAAATCCTTTTTGATCTGCCTCCGGCAGACCTTATTCTAAAGGGCCGCCCTATCGGACGTCCTGCCAATTATAGCGTAGTACTATCTTAGGTTAGCTCCAACAGATTTCTGCGCAGCAGCTACTACTTTTTGCGTAATCTCTGTGATTGCAGCCTCTGTTAGGGCTACATCGTGGCTATGTAAGCGTACGCGCAAGGCCACTGATTTCTGACCAACGGGCATTTTGTCCCCTTCGTAGACGTCAAAGACAGTCATACTTTGAAGATTTACACCCACTGATTTTTTAACTTCTTTAGTTAGATCGCCCACCATTTTATCTGAACCCATAACAAAAGCAAAATCGCGATCAACAGGCTGGAAACCTGAAACCGGTTTAAATTTTGTCGGACGTGGTTGGCCAGCTAATAAATAATCTAAATTAATTTCTGCAATCGCTACAGGAACGCGAATTTTATCATCTGCTAAAATAACTGGATGAACGGTTCCGATATAACCCACAGCTTTACCTTCACAAACAAGCGAAGCCCATTGACCCTTATGAAGGTACGACGGAGCATCGCCATTTGGCGCTACTGTGTAAGCTGAAATTTGTAAATTTTGAAGAAGACTTTCAATCGTCGATTTCAATTTATAAACTAAAGGGTAATTTTTCGAATATAACCCAAAATCTTCACCCCAAGCTGCGATGATTAACTTACGTGTTTCTTTATAAGTGCCATCCACTTTTGAAAACGTAGAACCGATTTCAAAAAGTTTGCCCGAGCTATTTCCCGCATGAAAATTCTCGCGAATATTCTTCCACATCGGGTAAACTAAAGATCTACGCATAACATTTAAATCTTCACTTAATGGATTACGAAGCTTAACGGCTTCTGCATCCATCGTAAGACCAAGTTTATTGAATACGACTGAATCTGTGATCCATTTATTTTCTTCGATATCAGAAGTAAAAGCATAGTTAAAAGCTTGATCATAACCTTCGCCACGTAAAAACAAACTCATCTTATGATTCGTCATGTATTTTTCGTCATGCTTTGCCGGTTCTGAAGCAAATGTCGGTAAAGTTTCAGTGATATGCTCATAACCTTTTAGGCGAGCGTACTCTTCAACTAGATCCATATCGCGCTCTAAATCAAAACGAAACAACGGAGGCGTGATATTATATTCACCAGCTTTAATTTTATCAACTTTGCAGTGAAGACCTTTCATGTATTGTTCAAATAAATCAGCATCTGCAAGATAACCCAAACGATCTGAAATTGTTTGCACATCAATTTTTACCGGAGATTTTGTCACTGGTTTCGGATAAACATCATAGTGATCACCCAACGCTTCGCCACCAGCCACTTGTAAAATTAAATTCACCGCACGATCCATAATTTCAAAAGTTTGACTTGGATCAACACCACGTGAAAAACGATACGATGAATCTGTATCAACTCCGTGTTGACGTGATGATTTACGCACAGACATCGCTTTAAAATTTGCGGCCTCTAAGAATAAATTTGTTGTGTTGTCGACAACGCCAGAATGAATTCCACCAATTACACCAGCTAAAGCCACAGGGCCTTTGCTATCTGCAATAACTAGTTCATCACCTTTTAAAGTAAGCTCTTGTTCTTTTAATGTTTTAAACTTCTCGCCCGCTTTTGCATTACGAACTACAACCGTTTGATCGTTAATTAAGTTAGCATCAAACGCATGTAACGGTTGGCCCATTTCAAGCATCACATAATTTGTGACATCAACGACGTTGTTGATTGAATTCATACCGATAGATTCTAAGCGGCGCTTTAACCAAGCCGGGCTATCCCCGATTTTTACACCCGTGATATAACGACCACAGTAACGTGGGCATAATTCAGAATTTTCGACAGTTAATTTGACTTTCTTTTTCGTGCTTTCAGAAGAAAACTTCTTTTGCACTTCAGGATTTTTAACTGGTTTATTTAATAAACAACCAATTTCACGAGCTAAACCATAGTGAGATAAACAATCTGCACGATTCGGCGTAACTTTTAATTCAAAAATGATATCGTCGTACCCGCCAAATTTAGCGTACAACTCACCCACTGGCGCGTCTGTTGGCAAAATAGCAATACCTTCAGATTCAGTCGCTAAGCCTAATTCTTTAAGTGAACAAAGCATTCCGTTTGATTCAACATCACGAACTTTCGCTTTTTTAATCGCGAAATTTCCAGGAAGTACCGCACCAACTAAGGCCACGATGACTTTATCACCTTGCTTGTGATTTTGTGCCCCACACACGATTTGCTCGATCTTGCCGCCGCCAATATCGACTTGGCAAAGTGACAACTTATCAGAGTTTGGATGTTTATCTTTAACTTGGATTTGGCCAACAACAACGTGGTTAAAATCTTTCGCTTTGTTTTGAATGTCTTCAACTTCAAGACCTGCGCGAGTTAAATGATCAGCTAATTTTTGTGTGTCTTGATAGAACTCAGTTACATCAACGAAATCGTTAAGCCATTGTAATGAAATTTTCATGTTAAACTCCCGCCGTGAACTGTTTTAAGAAGCGGACATCATTTTTCGGAAAGTGACGAATATCATCTACGCCGTATTTAATAATCGCCATACGTTCAACACCAAAACCGAAAGCAAAACCTTGCCACTCAGGGTAAGGCACTTTTGCATTTTCAAATACTTTTGGATTAATCAAACCGCAACCGCCGATTTCAATCCAACCCGTTTGTTTACACAAAGAACAACCTTTGCTTTTGCAAATCGGGCACGAGCAATCAACTTCAGCTGAAGGTTCTGTGAATGGAAAAAAGCTTGGACGAAAACGAGTTTTCAAACCCGGACCAAAAAATTCACGAACGAAAAATGAAATCGTGCCTTTAAGATCAGCCATTGAAATTTTAGAATCAATACACATACCTTCAATTTGATGAAAGTTCGGTAAATGCGAAATATCGCTATCCACACGAAACACAGGCCCTGTACCGATCACGCGTAATGGTGGTTTTTCATTTTCAAGAGAGTGAATTTGAATCGGAGATGTGTGCGTACGTAAAACGTGCGTATCATCAACGAAGAAAGTATCTTGCATATCACGCGCTGGATGATCTGGCGGAATATTTAAGGCTTCAAAATTGTAATAATCTTTTTCGATCAACGGACCCGTACGTAAAGAATAACCAAGACGAGCCATGATCGTGAAAATCTCATGGGTTACTTTGTAAATAGGATGTTCGCGACCCATCTCATGGGCATTTACTGATAATGATAAATCTAGTTTTTCATTCAGCATTTTAGCTTCGATTTCAGCGCGCTGAAGTTGAGTTTCTACTCCTGTATAGGCCGTTTCAAGCTCAGCTTTAACTTCGTTCACTTGTTTACCAAAAAGTGGTTTTTCCTCTTTTGGCAGAGTGGCCATTAATTTCATAGCTTCAGTTAAAGCACCGGTTTTACCCAAATACTGAACTTTAAACTGATAAAGCTCCTGTGAGTTTTTGGCTGCGTGAAAATCTTTTAGGGCGTTTTGTTTTATATCGATTAAAGCTTGGTTTACCATGGCCCTATTATTCTAAAGAATTTAAGTCTTTTCAAGCATTTAGCCCCGTGCTATGAACAATGCCTTAAAGGAAATATCGTGGCGCACAAAAATAAGGAAAACTACAGCCCTTACAAGGCTCGTAATGCATCAAAAATGGCCAAGACTTCACATGAAGATCTTAAAGGTAAGCATAAAAAGCCTGACCAGATCTTTAATGCCCAAGAAGCCAACGATCGTATGTTAGATATTTTTCGCAATCACGATTTTAAATGCAGCCACGAAGAACGTATGCAGCTAGCTCGCTTCTACGAACTTCTGATGAAAAACCAAGAAAACCGTAATTTCACACGCCTTTTAAACTTAAGAGATGTCGCGATTAAACATTTCATCGACTGCATGATCTTAACTGAACTGACTGAATTAAAATTTCCGTTAATCGATGTGGGCACAGGCCCGGGTTTTCCAGGTATTCCGTTAAAAATTAGATTTCCAAAAGAAAAAATTCTTTTAGGCGAAGGCGTTCAAAAGCGCGTCGAGTTTTTAAAAGAAGTGCGTGAAGATTTAAAATTAGAAAATTTAGACATCATCGGCAGAAACATTAACGAACACTTCGTGTATCCCGTAAACGGCGTTATCACTCGCGCTGTCGAAGATATCACAAACACTCTTCGCAACACGATGAGCTGTCTTCAAGAAGGCGGAGAAGTGTATTTCATGAAGGGCCCTGGTGTTGATCCTGAGATCGAAGCCGCCGTAAAAAATATGTCAGAGTTCTTTGAACTCAAAGCCGATATCAAATACGACCTTCCAAAAACTGAAAATCACAGACGTTTAGTTATTTTCAAAAAAATCAAAAATGCTCCACTTCCTGAAGAAGAAGATAACGATATTCTTCTGAACGATTCTTTTTAAGGCCGCAAGCGATGAAAAACAAAGAACAAACAATCACATCTAAAGACAACCCTCTGTTTAAAAAACTACGCCTATTACTTTCGGCAAAGGGCATCAAAGAGCACAAATTATTTTTCTTAATGGGCGATAAGCTTATCAAAGAATTCACAAAATCAAAGAACAAATCTTTTAAGGTTCACTTAGTTGTTTGCTCTGACAAATACACGGCTAAATTTCCCTTTAACACGATCACGCTTAACCAAGAGCTTTTTAACGAGTTAGATGTGTTAGGTACGCACTATCCTCTTTTTGTTTTAGAAGCTGATGATTTTCCAGTGCTTGATCTTAAGAGAAAACCCGAAGGCATTGAAGTTGTTTTACCTATCGGTGATCCACGAAATTTAGGTGCGTTGGCTCGCTCGGCGGTTGGTTTTGGTATCAACAAAATTATATTGACCCAAGAAGCCTGCCATCCGTTCTTACCACACTCGGTGAAGGCAAGTGCAGGCGCAGTATTAAAAGCTGAATTCTTCACAGCAGGGCTACCTACTCATAAGCTTTCAATAACAGGCGAAAACTTCGCGTTAGAATTAGAAGGCGCAGATATCGCAACACAAAAATGGCCCAAAGATTTTCGCCTATGGCTTGGCGAAGAAGGTCCTGGCCTACGTCTCGAAGCGGAACAGTTACAAAAAATGAAATTTGTGAATATCCCGACCCATAGCATTGAATCGCTTAATGCTAGTGTTTCGGCAGCCATTTCATTTTGGGAAATTAAAAAACATCGACAATAACTCTTAGAGGAGTAAACTGATCAAGAAATGTATAAGTACATCTATTGGTATAAGTTTGCATCACCGACGCAAGATTATAAACCTGTTATCTTGCTCACAGGCGGCAGCTCTGAAGTTGGAGTTGCTACAGCAAAACTATTATCCTCACACCCTGAATATCGTGTTGTTGTTACGGCGCGAGACACCGCCACTTTAATACTTCAAATTCCTGAAAACGATCATGTTTGGATTATGCCCCTTGATATTGTCGACGAAGAAAGTCGCAGCAAAGCCGTAGAGAAAATCTTTGAGCGCTGGGGCCGCGTTGATATTTACATTAACACCTCTGATATCTGTTATCGTTCATCGTTAGAAGAAACTAGAGATGAAGACGACTTACTACATATGCAAAAAAATTATCTGGGTCCGGTCAGTTTAATACGAACGCTACTTCCAAAAATGCGAAAAAATGGCAAAGGCAAAATCATCAATATTTCGTCAGTCAGTGGCCTCTTAGCGTTTCCGACAATGTCTTCGTACTCAGCCTCAAAGTTTGCTCTTGAAGGCGCTATGGAGTCTCTGTGGTACGAACTTCGCCCGTTCGGGATTGATGTAGCCTTAGTGCAACCAGGATTTATTCATTCAGCTAAACACTCGCGCATTAAATTTTCTGACACAAAACCTAATCAAGAACATCCTTACGAAGACATGTACACAAGTATGATTCCGTTTGTGGCGAGCTTAAAAAATCGCAGTCTTTCAACTCCGCAATCCATTGCTGAATTAACTTATAATGTGATTCGCACTGAGCGCCCGCCATTGTGGGTACCCGCTAGTTTTGATGCCGAATTTTTTTATTATTTTAAACGCTGGTTTCCACGTCGGGTATTTCTACCGTTTTTTTATTGGCTTATGCCAAATTCAAAAAACTGGGGCCACAGAGTTACGCGCAAACACGACACTATCTGGGGTGTTCGTGTGATTAGAAATTTAGTTCGTTATTTACAGCGCCGAGCGACTGTTCTATTTGGCGCTAAAAAAAATACCTAAAGCTATTTAGTAACCTTTAATTAACCAAACTTTATAAAAAGCTTCTAGAACGATCTTCAATGACATTTTACTTTGCCCTACACGACGATCTTCAAAAGTGATTGGTGATTCAAAAATTTCATACCCGTTTTTTAAAGCTTTGTACTTTAATTCAATTTGAAATGAATAACCGTTAGATTGAATAGTGCTTAAGTTAATTTTTTCTAAAACTTCACGGCGCCAGCAGTTAAAACCACCTGTCCAATCACGCAGCGGATACCCTAAGATAAGGCGTGAATACAAACTGCCACCACGAGAAATAATTTTACGAATTAATCCCCAATTCACAGTTCCTCCACCGGGAACATAACGTGAACCAATGACGACATTATGGCTATCAATTAGACTTAATATTTCGTTAAGATGTTTAGGTGCATGTGAAAAATCAGCATCCATTTCAGTTAAAACATCATAATTATTTTTCAAACCCCAATCAAAACCGGCTAGATATGCTTTACCCAAACCTTGTTTGGCCGCGCGCACTAGAACATGCACTCGAGGTTCAGTTTTTGAGAACTCTTGAACAAATTTTGCAGTTCCATCTGGCGAACTGTCATCAACAACAAGCACATCAAACTTTTGCTCAAGCTTCATAAGAATTGGCAACAAGGCTTGTATGTTTTCGATTTCATTATATGTCGGAATAATTACTAATTTTTTCATCTTATGATCCATTAAATAAATACGGGAATTAATTCTGCGCTTAATTCTGGTTCAGAGGGTTTTTGCTTCCATAAACTAAGAACATAGCCGCCACTGCCAGAGCCTGTAAGTTTACACGCTAGTGCGCCAGCTTTTTTTAGTTTTGTCATATGTTGTTCAACGATAGTTGGAACCAAATCCCAACTTTCAAAACAACTTTGGGCTAAATTCAAATGATCAATCCACTCTTGTTCAGTCCACTCAAAGTGCGCCGAAATAAAATTCTGTACAACTTTTTTCATACGTTCATCGATGACTTGAGCTTGCTCTGGTTTTTCGCTGATCAAATCTTTAACTTTATTTACACAGTCTTTAGTTACGCCACGTTGGCCTGTATAAGACAAATAAAGAAGCGGAAGTTTGTTTAAATCAAAAAATACATTTTCTTTATTTTTTTCAAAAATCATGGGCTTTTGGTGTAAAGCCACGGCCACATCGACCCCACTGCTTTCACCATGAAACAAGTCTTCAATTTTTTTAGCAAATAAAAATGGATCAGTTTTCAAAACACCTAAGTGTTGAAAAAACAAAGTTAAACCCACAGCCAAAGTTGCAGAGGCTCCCATGCCGGCGCCAAATTGAATATGCGAATAGATTTTTAGATCACCCTTAAGATCTGTGCGCTTTAATGATAACTCACCTAAAGCACGTTCTACGACCGACCAAATGATCATCTCTAAATCAGAAGCACAAAGGCCCGCGATCGAAATTGTAAATTCAGAATCTTTTTTAAAATAACTTAAACTTAAGAATCTTGATTTTAACGGAAACACAATCGCCTGGCTTCCGCGAAGCACAGCGTGTTCGCCGGCTAAGATCCATTTTCCGGGAACTTGTACTGTCCAATCAGATTTTTGTGTTTCTAAGCTTTCAACCATGATTAGTCTTTACGGTTTTGGTAACCGTCATCGGTCCAGATGTTAAATTTTTGATTAAAGTGATTTAAATATTTTGTGTAACTGTCTGGCTGATTTGTTCTAAACAATAAATGAATATTGCTGCCCGCATCCATTGTCACAATAGGGCCATCGCCCTCTTTTTGCCACATCTCTAAAATTTGCGCGAGCACTGAAAAACCATCGCCATTTAAATACATAAACGCTGGGCTCGAAGTATGAAATAGCGTGTGCATATCCCAAAATTCATTCCAACAGATTTGAAAGATATTTTTCCATTCAGTTTCAGGCTTACGAAGTGCTGTAATCAGTTTTTGCAAACGATCCGCTGCGCGCTCGGGACGGCCTTTAAATAAATCAGAAGTTAAAACTTGAACATGCGCTTGGCTTGATGAAACGGCCTTAACCGATTCGTCGCAAAGAATAACCATGTGTTTTAATTCTTTAATCGGCATCTGAATTTCTTCAGCACCTTGTTCATGCCATAACGACCACGGCGAAAAAAACGAACGACAAGATGAACCAGAACCTTTTTGCGAAATGCGCGCTAATTCTTTTGGTAAATAAGTGCCACCGGCGTATTGATGGGCCACCATTGTTAGCGCTGCAAAACTACTAGCAGAGCTAGCAAGACCACAATCTGACGGAAAATTATTAGCCGATTCTATTTCAAAAAAGCCAGTTAGTTTAAATTCAGTTTTAAGTTTTGCAAAAAAATCTAAGAATTTTTTTTTGCCCTTTTCAGACAATTCAATCGGACGTAAATCATTACGTTTAAGAGCGCTCCATTGATCAGATGTCAGTTCACCGTTTTGTTTGATACGAACAAATGTGCGTAAATTATTTAACGTCCATGATAACGAAGAATTTGTGGGACGATTATTTACGGTATCGGTTTTTCCCATATATTTAATTAGCGCGATATTAGAAGGCGCACTGGCTTCAAACCAAATGTTTGATGATATTTGAGAGTTCATATGTAGGTTCGACATTTAATAGAAAATAGCAAAAGCTAGTTAAATTGACAAAGGGCCATTTGTTAATTGCTGTGAATCTGCTTGGAAATTTAACCCCTTTATATTTAGTAACTCGATCTGCTCTAAAACGTGCTTTTTTGCTAGTTTTGAGCACAGGATCACAACCACATCAGCCCCTAAAGCCCCACATGGTTTAACCAGAACACCAGGAATTTGTTGTTCTATATACCTCTTAAGCTCTGTCACGGGCTTTGCGGCAAGGCCCATTTGCTCAAGTTTATCGCTCCAAGCAGATAAGGCCTGGGTAAAGGTGCGACTGTCTTCTGATTTAAAAGCAGCGACAACCTCAGCACTTGGCTTAACTAATTGATGGCAAAGATTTCGATCAAGACTTGCTAAGTGCTCATGAGTTTTAACTTTTAGGCCTGTCGAATAAATTAAAAACTCAAGGTCTGTAAAATTCCAATTCAGCTTTTCTACCACCGGCAATTGTTTTGCTAAATCAATATGACTTATTCCACCTACAAGTTGAGTGAGTAAATCAGCTCCGCTTGGTTTTTGCTCTTTGCGGTCAGTAAATAAACCTAAATAAGTCTCAAAGGCTTCATGAAGATTTTTAACGGCATGAGGATTTGAATAATAACTAAAAATAAATTCGGCCGTACTTGCGCCAAAACCACCAACCCCATAAGGATTGATAAATTCATGTGTGAAATTTTCTATACTTTTTTTATGAAGATAAAGACCCGCCGGGCTTTCAGGATGAAAAGTTTGACCATTCACTACCGGCAAAATTGAAAAGCTTGGGTTTGTGCCAAGCCCTAAACAAGAACCACCGGCAAGCACTGCGTACTCACCGACTAAAAAAGTTTTTCCGGGAACATTAAATTTGAGATTTTTTTCTGATGTCATTTAAAACTTCTACAGCATTAGCCAAAGAAATTCGTTTTCTTAAAGCTAAAATTTCTTCTAACTTTTTAACAACAAATGGCATCTCTGTATCTGTGGCGCCGGCACCTAAAGATAAATTTTTAATGTGCAACTTCATGTGGCCTTCAATAATACCCACTGTTGTTAATGCTCTTAACGCTCCTAAGTTTTGTACTAAACCTACAGAGGCAATAATACGCGACAACTCAGACGCTGAATTTACATTTAAGATTTTTAAACCAATTTTAGCTGTTGGGTGAAGCGCTGTTACACCACCCACTGTTCCCACAACTAACGGAGCAATAAACTCACCCACTAATTCAGTGCCTGCGGCTCTCCATTTAGTGATTGATTTATAACGACCTTCGCGAGCAGCAAATGCGTGAATACCGGCCTCGACGGCTCTCCAGTCATTACCTGTGGCAATTAAAATCGGGTCAATGCCGTTCAACACACCTTTGTTATTTGTGGCTGCACGGTAAGGATCAAGTTCAGCAAAGCGAGAAGCTTCTTCAATTTTAAGAGCTAGTTCAGGATCAACATGACTCATGCGAACAGTCGCTTTAGTTAACTTCGTATCTACTAAGTTAGATAAGATACACATCGTTACTTTTTCAGAAGTAAATTGCTCAAGCGGATGTTTTAAAAATTCACACACTTGATTGATGATGTTGGCACCCATGGCATCACAAGGATCCATAAGAATATGAACCACTCCCATATAGTGGCCATCTTCACGGTCAATAATTCGAACAGTTAAATCTTTAACACCGCCACCACGGTTAACCAAACCAAAGGCCACTTCGCGATTTGCAAGCTCGACTAAATAAGTTTTTTGCTGAAGAATTTGTTTTTTGAATTCTTCAGGATTTTTAACTTTTGCAAATTGAATTTGGCCGATGATTTCACTGCCAATCACTTCAGTTGTGATTGTGCCGTGCTCACGCACCCATTTAGCCGTTTTGCTGGCTGCTGCTACGATTGATGTTTCTTCTACAGCCATCGGAATCAAAAAGTCTTTGCCATCTACATTAAAGTTTGTGGCAACACCCATTGGAATTTGAAAATAACCTAATACGTTTTCAATAAATTTTTCGCCAAGATCGATCGTTTGTAAACCACCGTTAGCTAAATACGAAATCTCGTCAGCATTTAATACACCCGCTTTTTTCAAAGCTTGTAAACGCTCATTGTAATTCAATTTTGAAAAACCTTTAAATAGTTCCGTTAACATAACAAACCTTTTTTTTCGCAAGCTCTTTAACCGAAGAAACACCAACTCCAAACAGAGCCACTTTTAATTCGTAATCAAAACGAGTCATCACATCTAAAACATCTTCATCAGAGGCAATGGCTGCTTTCATTAACGGTTGTGCAACACCAACTGCGCGCGCACCTAAAGCCAGACATTTTGCCGAATCAACACCAGAACGAATTCCACCAGAAGCCCAAAACGAATTTTTTTTCGTCAAAGCCTTACATTGGATTAAACTTTCAACTGCACTAAAACCCCAGTCTTTAAAAGCCTGACTTGAATCAGCCAATAAGCCTGATTGGGATTGATCACGTAAACCTTCAAGTAAACCCCAATGAGTTCCACCCTTGCCGGCCACATCAATCACTTCAACGCCCGCTAAAATTAATTTTTGCGCTGTTGTTTTAGAAATACCGTAACCCACTTCTTTGATAAGCACTGGCACAGGCGAGGCTTTGCAAAGTTTTTTAATAGCCGCTAAGCCATTTTTAAAATTAGCTTGGCCCAGATTCTGAAAAGCTTCTTGTAAAGGATTTAAGTGAACGTAAATTCCTAAAGCTTCTACAGATTCAGTTAATTTAATAATTTCTGAAACTGGTTGCTGAATTAATTCTTCAATCCCGATGTTAGATACAAACTGAGTTTTTGGAGACTGAGATTTAATTGTTTTCCACTCAAATGAAGCTTGTTTATCAGTAAGTTCACGGCGTTGCGAACCAACCGCCATCAACCAATTATTTTTTGCGGCCGCTTTAGCTAAGCGCATGTTGATGACTTTGCTGTTTTGGTGACCCGCTGTCATTGAGCTTACAAAATGGGGAGATGAAAATTGATAACCTAAAAGTTTTGTCTCTAAGCTCACATCAGATAAATTAATTTCTGGAAGCGCTTCATGAATTAATTTAATCTTTTCAAAATGAGATGCCGTCTGCGCCTGTGTTCTTGGATCAAGAGACAGATCAATATGAGCTTTTTTTCTTTGCTCGAAATCAGCATGTTTATCAGTGTAATTTGCAGACATAAAAAGAGAGTAGTCCTAAGTAAAAAAAAAGGCGAGATTTCTCTCGCCTTTTGCAAATAATCTAATCAGTATTTCAATTATTTGATAGCATGCTGACACAAAGCAGTGAATGCTGGTGCATCAGTAAGTGCTAGGTCAGATAAAACTTTACGATCTAAAGTGATTCCCGCTTTGATTAATCCACCGATTAAACGAGAATACGTTGTACCGTTTAAACGAGCTGCTGCATTGATTCTTTGAGTCCAAAGAGCGCGGAAGCTGCGTTTTTTCATTTTTCTGTGTTTGTAAGCGAACACCATACCACGGTCATTTTTTTCAACCGCGTGAGTGTATGAGCGCGAACCTGCTGAGTAGTAACCTTTTGTTCTTTTTAAAACTTTTTTGTGGCGACGACGATTAGTCATCCCCGATTTTACACGTGCCATGAGCTACTCCTACTTAGAAACCGAATTGGCGCTTCACTTGAAGCATGTTAGCATCAGCAACCAATACCGTTTGGCCCAAATGACGTTTTGATTTAGAACTCATGTGTGAGTTTAGATGGCGCATTTTTGTTTGTTTGCGCTTTACTTTTCCAGAGGCAAGAACGCGCATGCGTTTCTTTGCACCAGAGTGTGTTTTCATTTTAGACATCGTCTAACCTTCCTCCAACAGGGCGGATACTCAAAATGAATATCTCTTGATTGCTCAGCTGTTAGCCTTAATTTGAAGGGTTAAATTAGTCCAGGCACAGACTTGTGGCAAGCTGAAAATTGAACCTTTTTGAGATTAGCTTTATTAGTAAGCATGACTCTGGCCGACCGTCTGGCTGCCTTATTAGGCATGGCTTTTAAGACACAGTGCAGATTAAAAAACTTTAACCCTTCTTTAATATCGATTTAAAGGCCTTACAGTACTCTAAGTGAGTGGGATAACCCCTCAAACCTAACAAAAGGAATACATATGAAAATCGTATCTTCAATCATCGTTACTTTAGCTTCTGTTGTTGCTTTCGCTAACCCAACTGCTCCTGCTGCTCACGCTGCTCCAGCTCACAAAGCTGCTGCTGCTCACACTGAAGTAGCTACTTCTGCAACTACTACAACTACAACTGAGACTGCTACAACTACTCCAGTTAAAAAAGCTAAGAAAAAAGCTGCAGCTGCTGCTGAAGCTAAAACTGAAACAGCTGCTCCAGCTGCTCCAGCTCCTGCAAAACACTAGTTTTGTATTTAGCTTAATAAATTAAGCTAAAAAACTTTAGAACCCTCTGGCTTAAACCAGGGGGTTTTTTATTTCTGCCTTCGCAAGCTCTTGCAAAAAATACAGGTCTACAATCTTACGCTCAACAAAGACCTCACTTCGGGTTATCAACTCAGCACTTAAAAAATTTAAATTCCCATTAGCAGGAGATTCTCATGTTCAGAGCAGGCGTGATTGCACTTATTATTATTTTCTTACAAGTAACTACTTTTGCTGCGGCCGGCTTAGGCTGTGACTGGAAAAACATTAGCCCTAGTTTTTTAAAAAGCTTAAACGCGCAATCTGCAGCTTTACAATGCGCAACTGTTCAAGCCAATGAAACTGAACAAATGGCGACGATCAAATGCTCTAACGAAGGTACTTACTTTGCATTTTATGCGAACAACTCAATCTACATGCAGACAGTTTCTAATACGCGTAACAACGTACTTACAAAATGCTGGAGAGAAGGAACAATCAATTCATCATGCGAAGCGACTGTTTCTGCAATTAAATGTCAGTCTTACGATCTAGATACTTACTAAGTTTAAAATCTTAACTTAGACAAAAAATGTTACTTAGGCCGCTAAAGTGAATCGTACTGCGGCCTAAGTTTTTTAAAACAATCATAAGTTCGACATCTCACTGTCAGAATCATTACAGTTGAAATCACTCATTCGAAACCGTTATATTCTGTCACGTATGAACGTGTTTAAAACTCTATTTATTCTAATGCTGACTCTTTTATCTCTGAACGTGAACGCAGAAGCGCTTTCGTGCAAAGACCTTTTTGCGGATAAAGAGTATGATGTTAAAGAGTTCGTTATTAATCTTAACGGCAAAAAAGAATCTACACGCCTTTTAAATATCGCGCATGTGAACTTAATATCTAATGCTGATGTTATCGAGCTAAAAACCGCGCTATTAACTATTGCTGATTCGGGACTAACTGAACTTACTCGTGAGCAAGTAGTGATGATCAATAAGTTTCGTCAAGATACATCATTTATGCGCTCTGTATTTCAAACTAATAGTAAAGAGCATATCAGCCCCAGAAAATACGCTACGTTTGTTCGTGATTTTGGTCATTTAAAAGATATGGTCAATATCAATGAAGGCGCACAAGCTAAAGATGCGGCTCAGAAGCTACTTCTTAAGTTTGCTCAACTTGATTTAGATACATTACTTAAAGATATCAAACCGGCTTCAAAAAAGTCTGTTAAAAAATACTTTAAAGCTGTAATTAAAAATACTCGCCGAATCATGAAAAAATACTCTATGGAAGTCGATGAGCTTCATGATGTGCGCAAGAACATGCGTGATATTTTGAGATTTATGCAGGCACAGAACGAACTTAACGGTGACGGCAAAATCAATTTAAGTGCAGGTGAACGTTCAGACGATACAGCTCAAATCGACTTTCTTAAAAAGCTAAACCGCAAACTAGGCGAAGTTTGTGATGATTATGCGGCTCAAATTATTCGCGGCGAGATCACGGATACAACATTAGTTGAGTTTCCTGAAAAAATGCGCAGCCGTGTTGAGTGGTTCTTAGAACGCTATCGTTTTGAAGAATAATAACTTCATATTAAGAATAACGCATTTAAAGCCCTCATCGAACAATTGACCTATCAAAACTTTTGACAGCGTTAGAGCAATCTGTGCCTTTTAGCGCTGAGTCTATCAAAACGAAACATTCAAAATCAATATAACCGATCGTAGCGGTACATTTCTTGATTAACACTCTGGTATGAGAATCTTTACCGCAATTCTATTTATAGTGTCTTATTTTGGAACAACCATCGTTTTCGCGGCTCCGTCGTGCGAAGTTTTGTTTTCTGAAAGTAAATCTGCAGAAGCTACAACTATTGTTGCTGAAGCTGAGCCATTGCCAGTTATTAAAGAATCTGTTCAATCTCAATCTCCTCGTGTTGAATTAGTTAAAGTTACAAATTCCCCTGCTCCAGAAAAATTAGTTATTGAAAATGTTAACTTCTCTGAAAAAACAGATGAAGCTGCTATTGAAGTTATGCGTTTACTATTACAAAACTCTTCTTATGTTCTTGAAGAGAAAAACGTATTAAATAAAGGTGAGCTAGTCATTGGTATTCCAGCTAAAGATGGTTACTATTTCGAAGTCACCTATAAATCTATGTCTGGCGAACGCAGTCAGTTTATTGTTGATAAAATTTCTTTAAAAACACCTACTGGTTCAGAATCTAAAAAAATTGCCGAAGGCTTTTTAAAAGCTGGCGAACTTAAATTAAAAAAATCAGAATTTGAAATTGGTAACCTTTTAGGTGATGGTATTAATGCTAAACTTAAGATTCCATTAATTATTGATGGGCCTTTATTAAATAAGATTGATAAGCTTGCGCGCTTTTTTGAATTTTTTAAAAAAGATGAAATGCGTAACTTATTAAAATCTAACTCAATGCTAAAAATTAGAACGGTATTTGAATACCGCAGAGCGCGTGATGTGTTCTTTAAAGTTTTACTTAAAGAACCAATGAAGGCAGCGATTGGACTTGGCTTTATCGTACTAGCTACGAGTGTTTCAAATATGCCGATGAATGTGTTAGGTCGCGGACCAGAGCCTATTGGCAATCAAGTGGCGGCTATGGCTCCACGTGAAACTATTAGTTTTCTACAAAGTCGTATTAACCAAATGAATATCCCTTCTGCTGAAGTTAATATTAAAGCTGAAATTTCACAATTGAATGCTCAAATCAAAACTCACTTCAGCAGTAACGCAGCTTACAACGGACCAAAATTATCAGAGATTCGATTAGATCAAGAAAGCTCATTTTCACTCATGCATCAAACTTTTATTATCGAAAAAGCAGATGAATTTAACAAATCAGTTCACACTTATATCGTATTTGCCGAAGAAAAAGCTTCTACTGTAGGCCCAGGCGTTCAGTACATGATTATGGAAATCAACCCAAGCAAATACCCTTTACTGATTAAATTAATTAAAGGCCAAACTTCTATTTCAGGACCAACTGCAGCTGCTGCAGAGAAGGCAGGATAAGATGAATAAACATTTATTAGCCTTACTATTAACTATTCAAGTTTACTCGGCTCAATCAATGGCGGCCAATGCTTGCGTTGATTTGTTTTCTGGAAAACAAGCTCCGATTTCAAGAGAAGTTGATAAAGTTCAAGTTCAAGAATCAAAGTATGTCACTTTGCTTAATAACTTACGCGCCACTCTAACTGGAAAACTAGCTACCGTTTGGCGGAGCGAATGGAAAACTAAATTAAGCGTTAAACGTTCAAACCAATACGTTTTTAATTTAATTAATCAAAATCTTTCTCGTGAAACATTAGCTGAAGTGATGAAAGACCTCGACGTCAAAGACGAAGGTTTTACTCGTCATGTTCATGAGCGCATGAGCAACCTACAAAAACAAGGTCTAACTAATTCAAACGACAAATTAACTGTTCGTGATGCTCCTCCTCCAGAAGGGGCTACTGACAGTACTTTTACTTATTACACAAAACCTTTAGTTGATGCTGATGGCAACGCGAAACACCAACCACGTATCAGAACATACTTACGCGAAGTTGATTTTTCTGAAATGGTTGTTGATGTGCCTGTGTTAGGTTCATTAGCTGATAGCTCTAAAGTTAGTTTTACTCGTAAAAGCGAAAAGAATTACGAGTTAAACATTAACGGTGAAACTAAAACATTTACAGCTAAACAATTACAAAATCGCTTTGGTAAAACATTTAAAATGTTTGCTCCACATGGCAAAACTTATAAATTAGAAATTAAGTCAGCTTTAGATGATATGATCGAAAGTCCTTACTACACGAATTTAAATGGCAATCATAACGTGCAAAAACTGGATGTGACATTAACGCAAAATCAAGTTGATACGTTGTTTGCTCCGCTAAAAGGTAAATCTGAAGAAGCACAAAAAACTGAATCAACTCAACGTATTAAAGACCTTATCGCTGAATTAGTTGCTAAAGACCCAGCTCTTGAGGCTCGTGCGATTGCGATCTTTGATGTATTAATCGAAGGTGTTAACGGCAATTCTAAATTTTTACAAATCGAAGGGGCAACAGCTTACCACCGCAGTGCTTTTGAATCGACGTCTGGTTTTCAAACGACTGTTGATCGTAACCAAGGCGTTTACTTAGGTAATATGTACTCGAATAAAGGTCTTAAAGATCCCACGGTTGTCTTAAAAAACAATGATCGTTTAATCACAGGCGAAGAAGATGCTCGTCACGTTGAATTAAAATTACCAATCAACTTAGTTGTTGATGTTATGGGTGTTAAATTCTCAGACCCACGTTCTGCAGCATTAGTTCAACATGCTCCATTTGAATTTAATGTGATCGATAATGTGGTGAAACTTTATAACGCTTATGTAACTAGCGTTGATCATCCAGGTAAGTTTAATTACCTTCGTGAATCAGCTTCTGAGTTATTAAACGATCACGAATAGAATTTGAAATTTTAAAATTAAATAAAAAGAATATGTTAGAAGAGGATTTTATGAAAAAAGCAGTTATTACGATTTTATTAGCCCCGATGTTGGCTCACGCAACTATGACACCAGATATGCCGGGTCGTGGCGCGGAAAGAATTGCTTTAGATCGCGGTGAAACTTGCTACGTCCCTAACCGCTTAGAGGGCGCAAAATACTCGAAAAAAGATTTAGGCAGAGAACAAGAGTTATGCTCTATGAATATTTCTGCATCTGCTGCTGTTTGCGGTAAAGTTGAAAGTACAAATCCAGCCCTAGAATTTTTTGAAATAGCTGAAGGTTGGACTGCAGCGCAAATGGAAGCTAAAAACTGCTTTATTCAAAAACCAGGTGGAGCAAAAGATGATAATGCTTTTAAGAAGCTAGCTAAGTACAAATTATCAACTAGTTGTAGCTATACACCTTCACTTTTAGCTTACTACCATGTTTCAAGATTTTTAGGAAACATCAACCAAGTTCCTCCTGCTGTATTAAGAACAGTTGATGCTTCAATTCATAGATCAATTGGAACTAAAGCTCTTGTTACAATTAGTGATAAATCCAGCCTTATTGCCCAAACTTGGACTGGTCTTTTATCAATATTAACAAAAGGTTCTGCTCACTCAAAAGCTACAAACGTTTTTACCGATGATTACAAATACAGTTTTGGCGCCTTACAATACAACCCTACTAAAGAGGAAAGATATTCTGAAATGCTTAACGGCGGCACTGATCAACTAACTCGTACAGCTAACTTCAAAGCTAAAAATTCGACGTATATTAACTTAACTAAAGTAGGTTCATTAGCTAGCTTAGGCTTATCTGGCTGGTCTGAGAAAAATGCACAAGAAGTACTTAAAATGCAAAACGTTGCTGACATGATTTTATTAGATACAATGCTAAGCCAACAAGATCGTTTAGGTAACTTACATTACACAATGGAACCTTATATGCTTGTTACTCAAAACGGTAAAACTAAAGTTGATAAGTTAGATTCATTATCTAAAAAAGACTTAGCTTCAGGACAAAAATATCCAGCTGGTACTATAATGCTTAAAAAAATGATGATGAAAGATAACGACTGCGGAGTTGCAAAAGAAAATCATATTAAAAACGGAAAGCTACTTGAAGGCTTAAGACATTTTAACCCTGAAACTTTCGAAAAACTTATAAAGTTAATGAAGCTTATCGATACGGCTGAAGGAAAAGCTTATTTCAAAAAAGAAACTGCTATGAGCGCAACTGACATTGATCTGTTTGAAGACAATGTTGAATACTCTTTGAAAGTATTAGTTAATGCTTGTAAAGCTGGTCAATTAACACTTGATCTAGATTTAGATTCAGCATTCGCAGGCCAAGCAGTTCCTGATTGCCGCGCTGTGATTCAAGCTGCTCAACAGTAAATTATAGTTATAATCGTATTATGCTGATGCGATTTATCTTAATCCTAATTCTATCTCTACCGGCTTGGGCGAACAACACCAAGTCGGTTTTTTCTTTAAAAGACCAAGTCGAAAAATATAAAAAACTCTACCCGCTTGATGACGTTTATAAAAAACAAACTGATAACAAAGGTGATGGCGATGACACCCTTTACGGCACCCGCAACTTTCGCGCAGTTCTAAATGGCGTCTATTACCGTGGTGGAGCGAATAACAAATTCAATAAACATAAAAAGCGCGATAATCAAAACCCACTCCCCCAAGAAGGTTTAGAGAACCTCTGCAAACAAGGCTTTTCAGAGGCCATGTATTTTTACAAAGATAACTATGATGAATCAGAAAAAATCATCACCTGTGGTGAAGAGCAAAAGCTCGAATATCTTAACTTAGCCTCACTTAAAGCAGGCAATGAAAAAGCCCTGCTATTACAAGTGCACAAGCACATCAAAGGTGAAATACCCGGCCCGATGTATGGCCACTGTTGGAACGGCTGGCATGCCTCTGGTTACGCTGCTGTCATAAACCTGATGCAATATTGCAATTGGGATAACGACAAAGCCTTAGCCTACTGGCGCAAAAATACCGATGGCAATGACACTAAAGAATACCAACATGTGATGGATAAAGTTAAAAATTTTAAGAAATTCAATGACGAAGACTTAGCTATCACAGAGGCCGAAGCCAAACTGATCTGTCCTTAATGCGCCTTCTATCAAATTTATAGACAGGCCAAAGGCCTCTATTAGAATACTCCCGACTTGGCGGGGCCTTATGTTTGCAGAACTCCTATTCAGTGAATAAACCAGGAGTATTTCAATGACTAAACTTATGTTCGTAATTTCTTTAGTGGCAGCTCAAACGGCTTTTGCAAATGATTACCTTAAAGAGCTACAAAAAATTGAAGATCAGGTTAAGGTTTCTGTAACTGTTCAATATCAATGTAAGGGCGAAAACCAAGAAGCTGGTCGTTTTGGTTTTATCACTTTTGATAAAAGCCATATCTTTAATAACCTAAATAACGTTGATGACCGCACGAATTGGTCTAAGAACGGTCGCAATGACACATTAACTGCTAAGTTAGTTCCGGCAGCTCCGATCAATCACTCTTACACATTAGATGATTTAAAAGTTTGGGAATACATGCCTGAAACAATTAAAGGTATTCGCGCTGTTGGTAACGATAACACGCAAGATATGATCATTACTTTTAACCAAGCCACAACAAGCGCACTAGGCAGCAATCAACAAACATTTGCTAGCGAACAAGTTGAACAAATGATTACAACAGGAACTTTAGTTGCTGTCGACCACACGACTGGCGAAGCCATCAAGCAAAACTGTGACGTGATCGTTCAAAAATGTGAAGGCGTGAACTGTGTGAATCGCGTTGTTTTACAGAATTATCATGTTCCGTTTCAAATGCATAAAATCAATTAATACCGCTATATCCTTGCTGAATGATTTAAATTCAATTTAGAATTAATTCAGCGAGGTTTTATGAAAATTTTAATTTCATTGTTAAGCGTTTTATTATTCACAAACATCACTTTTGCAGAATGCAGCGACGACGTTGCTGATTCTTTAGTTGAGAAAAAAGTTTTAGAAATAGCTAAGCTTTACAACGCCAAAAAAATCGGAATCAGCCATTCATTATTAATGGGCAATATCCGTTCAACAAATATCATTATCAAAGATGGCGATGGCGGCACAAGTGGCCCCGTTGATCGCATTGGTTCAGTTCAAATTGATATCGAGAAATGCCGTTACAAGAGTTACCTTGTCGGCGTTTATTCAGAAGTTGAAGTTAACAACTAGATAATAAAAAAGCCGTCCCTATTAGGAATCGGCTTTGCACCACAAGGACACCCGCGAGGGTGGCCCTTTAGAATAAGGTCTGCCGCAAGGCAGATCAAAAAAAGAGAAGATTAAATCTGCCAGAGGCAGAATTAATCTTCGTCGTGCTCTTCAGTGTGTGAAGTAGACGATAAGTCTTCCTTCGATAATTCAGGAAGAACTTCTTTCTGACCTTTCGGAGGATTAGCTTTTAAGTATTCTTTAATCTTCATTGGATCAGGCGCAAGCATGGTGAACATGTTTTTGCCTTCTGTTTTCGGATTAGATTCAACAAGTGCTAAATCTTTTACGAAATCAATAGCGCGATTAATAACTTCTAAGCCCATTTCTTGATGTGACATCTCACGACCCATGAAACGTAAATTTACTTTTACTTTATCGCCTTCTAATAAAAAGCGACGAGCATGTTTCATTTTTGTTTCGAAATCGTGAACATCAGTTCTTGGACGAACTTGAATTTCTTTAATCACAACGATCACTTGTTTTTTACGTGAAGCTGCGGCTTTTTTCTTGTTTTCGTATTTGTACTTGCCGTAGTCCATGATTTTACAAGTTGGAGGTGACGCTGTTGGCCCGATCTCGATCAGATCTAAACCACGATCTTCAGCAATACGAAGACCTTCTGGTACAGTCATTACACCCAGCATTTCGCCAAGATCATCAATCACACGAATCTGTGGTGCGCGAATATCGCGATTTACACGAAGACCGTCTTTGTCTCCACGTTTTTTATCTCTATCAAAGCGATTGAATCCGCCGCCTGGTTTTGCTCCTGGGGGTTTACCCGCTCCACCTGCTCCGCCACCTGGGCGATTATTAAACTGATTTATGACAAACCTCCTGGGTTTGGTTGATTTGCTTGAGACTCGATAGAAGCCTTAAGCTGTCTTGTTTTCTTATTCTGTATAATCATCTCGCAGGCTTGTTCCCACGCGATGTTGTTATGTAATGTTCCATCACTTAAGCGGATCGATACTGTGCCCGCTTCAGCCTCTTTATCACCAACGATAATCATGTACGGCACTTTCATTAACTGTGCTTCGCGAATTTTGTAATTCAGTTTTTCACTGCGTTTATCAAATTCCACACGAATTTCATTTTGGTGCAAGTGAGCTTTAACTTTTTCGCAGAATTCATTCACGCGATCAGTTACATTTAAAATAGTCACTTGAGTTGGAGCCATCCAAACTGGTAAGTGACCTGCTGTATGTTCTAAGTAAACTCCGATAAAGCGCTCTAGTGAGCCCAAAACCGCACGGTGTAACATCACTGGATGATGTTCAGTATTATCTTCACCTGTGTACTTAAGATCAAAATTCATAGGTAAGTTGAAATCACATTGAATAGTTCCTAATTGCCAAGGGCGTTTAAGAGCATCAACAAACATGATATCAAGTTTTGGTCCGTAGAAAGCACCATCACCTGGATTCACAGTGAATGGAATATTTAAAGCTTCTAAGGCCTTAGCTAAAGCGCCTTCGGCTTTATCCCACACTTCATCAGAACCCATACGTTTTTCAGGACGAGTTGATAAGAACACGTGGTATTCAGTCATTCCAAGCTTATGGTAAACTTCATTTAATAATTCAACGAAGCCTTTAATTTCTTGTTGGATTTGATCCACAGTACAAAAAATATGAGCATCATCCTGACAGAAAGTTCTAACGCGAGTTAAACCAGAAATTGCACCTGATAACTCATATCTATGTAAGCGACCAAAATCAGCCATACGGTATGGAAGATCACGGTAAGAGTGCTTACCAGAAGCAAACAATAAACAGTGAGACGGACAGTTCATCGGTTTAGAAGAAAAATCACGTTCGTCAACTTTAGTGAAAAACATATTTTCTTTGTAGTTCGCGTAGTGACCTGAAGTCTTAAACATCTCAACGTCAAAAATTTGCGGAGTGATCACTTCGTTGTAACCATACTTGAAATACATATCGCGCATGAATTTTAATAATTCATTATAAACCACAGCACCACGGCCCGTGAAAAACGGAGACCCCGGAGCCCAAGGGTGAAACATAAATAACCCAAGCTCTTTACCAAGCTTACGGTGATCACGTTTTTTAGCCTCTTCAAGATTTTTTAAATACTCGTCTAATTCTTTTTTATCTTGAAACGCAGTCGCATAAACACGTTGAAGCATTTGGTTGGCTTGATCGCCCTTCCAGTAAGCTCCAGCAACAGACATCAATTTAAAAGCTTTAATCTGCCCCGTTGATTGCACGTGAGGGCCACGACATAAATCAAACCAAGTGCCTTGGTGATAAATACCAACAACAGTTTCACCTTTTGCTGCAAGGTCTTGAATTAACTCAACCTTAAAACGCTCGCCCATAGATTGAAATGTTTCAATCGCTTTATTAATTGGCCAGTTCTCACGAATAAGCGGAAGATCTTTTTTCTGAATCTCTTCCATCTTTTTTTCGATTTTCTCGAAGTGCTCTTCAGTAAAATTAAATGGAGAATCGAAATCGTAGTAAAATCCGTTTTCAACAACAGGACCAATAGTGACTTTAACTTCAGGCCAAATTTCTTGAATAGCTTGAGCCATCATATGCGCTGCCGAGTGACGAACTACTTCAACAGCTTCAGGAGATTTAGTCGTAACGATAGAAAGCTTAGTGCCATCTTTTAATGGAAGACGATAATCAATCACATCAGACGAACCATTGATCTTAGCACCCAAAGTATCTTTAGCTAAACGAGCACCAATAGCGTTCGCAACTTCTAAAGTAGTTGGTTCATGATCAAACGATTTAACAGAGTTATCAGGTAATATAATTTTAATTTCTTGAGACGACATTTTTAACTGATCCATTTTTCTGGCGTAAATTTTAATTTAATATTGAGAGTGATCTTAGCGAATAGCATGAAGAAGGGAATTAAAATGTGGTGGTCGTGGTAATAAATAGCATGGTCTAAGTATGCTTCGATTTCAGGCCTTTTTCAACATAACTCTACAAAAATATCCTTAGACTTGCCGTCCGCTGCACCCCATAACTCAATGCAGGGGCTAAAATCCCCAATTGATTATCAATCGATACAAATAAAAAAGCCGACCCGGATGGTCGGCTTTTCAGGATTCAAAAAGGACAGAGTCCTTTTTAAGGCTGGAGGCCTCCTACGAAGGCTCCAAAAAATATAAAACTAGTAAGTCACGTGATGGTTTAAAGCCTCATGTAAACGAGGATCTTTAATAGCCACAAGATTATTCTTAGACATGAAACCCGTTAATAACTTCATGAATATACCAGCGAAACCAATAAATACGCTGATTTCAAGAAATCCAAACTGAGGCTCACCGTCAAAGAAGTTCGGGTAAACTAACCAGTAAATATCCACGTATTGCATAACTAAAATCAACACAGCCACAGTAGCTACGTTAAAGTTATTACGTTTTGCTTCACGAGGTAATAAAGCTAAGAATGGAACTGCGAATCTGAAGATTAATAACGCTACAGATACGGCTAACCAGCCACTGTGTGAACGCATTAAGTAGAATTCAGTTTCTTCTGGAATATTAGCGTACCAAATTAACATGAACTGAGAAAACGCGATATAAGCCCAAAAGATCGTGAAACCTTTCATGAATTTACCGATATCATGTTGGTGATCAACAGTGATGTAACCAGAAACCCATTTAGAAGTACGCAACCAGATAATCATCAAAACCATAAAGGCCATTGTTGATTGAAGCATTGCTCCTAACATGTAGATTCCGAAGATCGTTGAATACCAGCTTGGTAATAACGACATTAATAAATCGATAGAAAATAATGTGAAGAAAATAGCGAAGAAAGCGATGAAACCAATCGAAATTCCTACGTTTTTATGAGTTAACGCATGATCTCCGTTGATATCTTGTTTTAATGAATTTCCAACCATTAATTTTTTGAAAACTAAACAGCCTATGCCGAAAATAGCTAAGCGTAAGATCACAAACCAGTTAGCTAAGTATAAAGCTTTACCACCCGTTAATCTGTGCGCCTGTGAAGGATCAGCCCATGGGTATAAATATTTAAAACCTAAGATAAGAACGAAACTTCCCACTAACATCGCTGGCAAAAAGCTTGAAAAGCTTTCTGCGATACGACGAATAGATGCTGACCAACCCGCTTTAGCTGCATGATTGAATGCTGTAAAAAACATTCCACCTAAAGCTAAAGACGAGAAAAAGAAAAACGCCACTAAGTATGAAGTCCAAAAACGATCTGGAGCTTTTAATAACCCGTAAGCTAAACCCAAAAGTCCGATAAACATTGCACCAAAGATCGCTGTCTTTAACTGCTGCGGAGCTTCGAATTTAGATAATTTTAATTCATGTGAATGATTCGATGAACCCATGATTAGTTCCCTTTACCCTGTAAGTGGCGGATGTAGTTAACAACTTGCCATCTGTATTTTTGCGGAATGTGAGACGCGTACGGACCCATCATACCCTGACCCATAGTGATCACGTGATAGATCTGACCATCAGTCCAACCTTTGATTTTATCAGAAGTTAATACTGGCGGTTTAAGAGCCATTGTTTGCGCTACTGATTGTTGTTCTCCACCTTGGCCGTTAGCTCCGTGGCAGATTGAACAGTGAATCGTGTAGTATTTAGTTCCAGTTTTTAAAACTTCTTCTGTGTATTGACCAGCTAATGGATTTTGATTTGCAGCAGCGGCAACAGCATCAGTGTATTTATAAGGAACAAAACCTTGAGGCTGAGTGCCTTCAGGCGGAACACGCATACCTGCATGGTTCGGTGCTGATTCATCATACTCTTGCGATTTGATCGCCGGAGATTCCATCATATCTTGAATAAGTTCTACATTCGGCTTGTTGCCTGAAGGACCGCAACCAGTAAACACACTCGCTGCAAGTGATGCCGCAAGTAAAGTCATAGAAATATTAATTAAACTTTTCATCTTAGTACTCCGCCATTTTTTTGATTTCAACAGCGCCTAAATCTTTTAAAAGTCTTTCAGCACGGTCAGCACTGTAGCCTACGTCATTTTCAGGAATGAAAATCGCAAACTTGTGGCAAGTAATATCTTTATCAATAATCGGTGGATCAATTCTTGGAATACCAGAAAGGTAAAAGAACGCGCCCACTGAACTTAAAGCTGCAAATAATACTGTTAACTCGAACATGATTGGCACAAACGCAGGTAATGAAAACATGGGTTTACCACCAACGTTGATCGCCCAGTCTACAGCCGATGTATAATAAGTTAATGAAAGAGCTGCTAATAAACCCACACAACCCGCAACGAAAGTAACGTAAGGGATTGGTGAACGTTTAATACCGCAAGCTTCTTCCATCGCATGAATTGGATATGGAGATAAGGCATCAAATTTTGTAAAACCTGACTCACGAACTTTGCGAGCCGCGTTTACTGTTGTAGCTTCATCAAGAAAAATTCCAGCGATTCCGCCGATAGCTTTCTTAGCCATGATTAGTGTCCTTTCCCATGATGTTCATCTTCTTCTTTGCCGACATTCAATACTGGCTTAACTTCGGCGATCGAGATCGCAGGAAGTACGCGTAAGTATAATAAGAAAATCGTGAAGAACATACCGAACGATCCAACTAAGATCGCCGTATCGTAAATTGACCAAGCGTATTGGCCCCAGTTTGACGGCAAGAAATCGCGGTGAAGCGATGTCACTGTAATTACGAAACGCTCAAACCACATACCGATGTTTACGAAAATCGAAACAACGAACATGATCGGAATTGAACGACGGAATTTTTTAAACCAGAAAATTTGTGGAATTAAAACGTTACAAGTCACCATGATCCAGTAAGACCAAGCGTAAGGACCCATTGCACGATTCATGAATACATAACGTTCGTAATCATTTCCAGAGTACCAAGCAATTAAGAACTCAGATCCGTAAGCGTAACCAACCATCAAACCTGTCATCATGATGATCTTATTCATAACTTCCATATGATCGATCGTGATGTAGTTTTTAAATTGTGGGAAGCCGATGCGTACTAACGTCATTAACGTAATAACCATCGCGAAACCCGAGAAGATCGCACCCGCAACGAAGTACGGAGGAAAGATCGTCGTATGCCAACCAGGTAATTGAGAAACCGCGAAGTCGAACGATACGATTGTATGTACCGAAAGAACTAGAGGTGTCGAAAGACCAGCTAACACTAAGTAAATCATTTCAAAGTGTGACCATTGTTTTGCAGTACCTCTCCAACCGAAAGATAAAGCACCGTAGATTTTTTTACGGATTACATTTTTAGCGCGATCACGAACAGTCGCTAAATCTGGAATCATACCCACGATCCAAAATACCGAAGACACTGTCGCGTATGTAGATACGGCGAAAACGTCCCATAATAACGGAGAACGGAAATTTACCCATAAAGGACCACGTTGATTCGGGTATGGAAATAACCAGAAATCTAACCAAGGACGACCTGTATGGATTAATGGAAAGATACCCGCAGTTGCAACCGCAAATACCGTCATCGCCTCAGCTGTACGAGCTACTGAAGTTCTCCATTTTTGTCTAAACAAGAAAAGAATCGCAGAAATTAATGTTCCCGCATGGCCGATACCTACCCAGAATACGAACGTGATAATCATCGTTCCCCAGGCAACCGGGTGATTCACCCCTAACAAGCCGATACCAGTAGAGATAACCATAGCGATTGTTAGAATGTAAAATATAAATAAACCTTTAGCTCCTAAGAATAAACCCATCCATTCTTTCGAAGGAACGCGTTCAATCGGAGCGCAGATATCATCAGTTACATCTTTTAAAGATTTATTGCCTAAAACTAGAGGATTACGCTTAAGCATGGTCAGCTCCTTTCTTAGCCGTTACTTCATCGTTATTTTTAATTTTCGATTGGTAACGTACAGATGGTTTTGCGTACCATTCTTCTAATAATTCGTAAGCGCGCGGCTCAGATTTGAAAACTTTTGCTACACGAGAATTCTCATCATTTAAATCACCGAATACGATTGTTTGAGTCGGACAAGCCGCTTCACACGCCACTTTGATGTCGCCATCTTTTAATGGACGTTCTTCCATTTTGGCTTTGTTTTTACCTTCTTTGATACGTTGAACGCAGAAAGTACATTTCTCCATAACACCGCGAGTACGTACGCCCACTTCTGGGTTTAAGTGCATGTGCATTGGTTTTTCAATTAATTTTGCGTAGTTGAACCAGTTGAAACGACGAACTTTATACGGACAGTTGTTCGAACAGTAACGTGTTCCCACGCAACGGTTGTAAACCATTTCGTTTAAGCCTTCAGAACTATGTACTGTAGCAGCTACCGGACAAACTGTTTCACAAGGAGCATTATCACAGTGTTGACACATTAATGGTTGGAAAACTGCAGAAGCAGATTCAACATCGCCTGTATAATATCTGTCGATACGGATCCAGTGCATTTCACGACCTTGCATTACGTATTTCTTACCAACAACGTGAATGTTGTTTTCAGATTGGCAAGCTGTCATACAAGCCGAACAACCTGTGCAAGTATTTAGATCGATCGCCATACCCCATTTGTGTCCGTTGTATTGGTGACCAGACCAGATATTCCAAGTGTGATGCCTGTGAATGTTGGCGTCTTTTTTATGTTCGATATCTTTGTTCGTTGCAGTCACAACGATTTGACGGCCTTCCATTGAATCGTGACCTTGAGTCGTTACTAATTCAATTTTGTCGCCAGTTTTTTTGAATTCTACAGGTAGACCAGAAAGTAAATCACCTTGAGCTAATGTATATGCATTTTGACCAACGCCTTTTGCAATGTCGCCAGCGTGTGTGCGGCCGTAACCTACAGCTACTGCAACAACTTGATCATGTAAACCTGGTTGAATGTGAGTTGGTAAAGATAATTTTTTACCTCCAACTGTTAATTCAATCACGTCGCCTTCGCGAAGTTTGTTCGCTTCAGCAGTTTTTAAAGATACACAAGCGTAGTTATCCCAAACGATTTTAGTTACAACATCTGGTAACTCCTGTAACCAACCGATATTAGCTAAAGTACCATCACCGATATTTGCCGTTGGGTATAAAGCTAATTCAAACGCTGAATCAGAAGAGTTTGTTTTTTTAAGTGATGCAACATCACCTTTAAAAGTACGCGCAGAACCTGCAGCCACTTCGCCAACAAAACCATCTTGTAAAAACCCATTCCAGAAAGCGTCGAAATCTTTACCACCGCCAACTTTAGCAGCTAATTCAGTTTTCCATAAGTTACGAACGTAGTCGTAGTATGTTTCAAATTCCTGAATACGCTTAGGGCCTACTTTAGCCATGAACGCCCAAGTCATTAATGACAATTGGAACGAACGTGTATCGTACATAGTACGAATTAATGGCTGGTGAATACCGTATAAACCAGTTGCGAATTCAGTATCGCCCCAAGTTTCTAAAGCGTGATTATCAGTTGCGATGAAGTGAGCATTAACTGCTGTCTCATCCATTTTATCGCCAGCAAATACAACTGTACTTACTTTTTTGATCGCTTCTGCAAAACCTAAGTCAGCAGACGTACTGTAGAATGGATTAGATCTGTAGATGATAAGAGTTTTAACATCGCCAGCGTTCATTTTTTTGATTAAGTTTTTAATTTGATCGTAAGAAGCAGTTACGTTTTTGTTACCTGCTTGAGCCACTACAGTTTTACCGTCATTACCTAAGATTGAATTTAAGTAATTCACAGCTGTTTGTAACGCTAATGAGTCTTTAGTTTTAGTTTGGATACCACCAGCTACAACGATTGATTCACCTTGGTTTTTAACTAAATCAGAAGCCACTTTTTTGAAAGCTTCAGAAGAAATACCAAGTTTATCAGCGATTCCGTTGTAAGGAGCTACTGCTGTTTTCACAGATTCAGATACAGAAACTTTTCCTGCGATTTCAGCGATTAAACCCATAACAACATCAAATTGTTGTGATGGTTTAATTTTGAAACGGATATCTGCATTTGCACCCGTTAAAGAGTAAGTCGAATCAAATGAAACTAAACGCGACATTTTATCGATGTTTCTTCTTCCATCGGCAAAACGTTTGTTGTTTGTCATTGTTGGACCCCAAGTACCTAAGAAGTCTGCATCAATTGAAACAATCATTTGTGCTTTATCGTATCTGTGTCCTGGAACTACAGCTTCGCCGTATGAAGTAGCTTGCGCGCTTGCAACGTCATCAGATAAAGGCTCCCACGCGTAGTGGTCAGCATTAAAACCAGCTTTAAAATCGCTGATCACGGCTTTTGTTGAAGGAGAAGAAATGTTACCCGTTAAAATCGCAACGCCACCTTTTTTAAGAGACTCAACAACTTTAGCGTCTAATTCTTCCCATGACACACCAACAGTTTCTTTGTTCGTGCGTTTTTCATTAAATAAATTTCTGAAAGGTTTTTGTAAACGGTTTGGTTCGTATAAACCCAGCAACGAAGCTTGAGCTTTAACTGAAGCGCCTGTGCCGTTTAATGGAAATTTTGGATTTCCTTGAATGTGAACTGGACGACCTTCGCGAGATTTAACGAGTAAACCTAAACCTTCTTGGCCATCAAAGTATGAAGATGTGTACCAGTTAGAAACGCCAACTGTTACTTCTTCAGGTTGTTTGTTGTAAGGAACGATTTTTTGAACTGGGCGACGGATACAACCCGCAGCCGAAGTTAAAGCAATCGATGCTCCCATTAATTTTAAGAAATCACGACGAGCTACACCGTCTGCTTCTGTTCCTTCATGTTTTGATTCTTCACGCAAAGGCGAAGACATGAATTCAGTCTGTAAAGACTTTTGGAATTCAGGCGTGTTATTTAACTCTTCAAAAGATCTCCAGTAAGTAGAGTCTCTTTCGATTTTTCTGTTTTCATTATCAGATTGGATTTTATTTTCGTTATTATTCATCACAAACTCTCTTCAATTAGTGGTGACACGTTGTACAGTTAAGTGGAGCTTTGTTTTCTGGTTGACGATGACAGTTCACACACCAGCCCATCGACAAATCAGAGAACTGAGTCACCTTCGCCATTTTTTCAATTTCACCATGGCAAGTTTGGCAGCTTACGCCTTTACCTACGTGCGCTTGGTGATTGAAAGCCACATGATCTGGAAGCATGTGAACGCGAACCCACTCAATTGATTTTCCATCATTGTAAGCATCACGAAGTTTTTTGATTTCATCTGTGTTCTTGTGACCAGCAACGGCTTCGTCACCTGGTTTACCTGCAACCTGTTGGTGGCAGTTCATACAAGTTGATAAAGCAGGGATGTTCGAAGATTTCGAACGCTCAACTTGGTTATGGCAGTACTGACACTGAATCTTGTGTGTACCAACGTGAAGTTCATGGCTGAATGCGATCGGTTGATCAGGCGCATAGCCTTTGTTGTAGCCAATTCCAGGACGTTCACCGCCATTAGGATTTTGAAACAAACAACTAGAAAGAAAAAATACCGTAAACGACAAGCCTATGGCCGCGCATACAGTGCTGCGAAATTTAGTAAGCATAATCATTGCCCTTCTTTGAAGTTAATTAAAATGCAACGCAGGTCATTTGTCACGAGGGATTTTGATCATCAAATGAAAATCCCTGAGAGAAATCAAGATGTTGCATGCTTAAGAGTGAAGCATGCGGTGTTGTAAATTTACATCAAACTTTAGAAAGTTTTTTTACGCTGAAAACGTAACCAACAAAAATAAAATGCACGAGCACAAAAATTGAAACATACTCAACTCCGCCCGCTCCGAATCCGTACGAGTGAAGCCCCGCGCCAAGTACGAAATTCACTCCATACCAAGCCATGATAACTAAGTTAAAAGTTAAAACTCCAGCGACAAGCATTCCAAAATTTTGAATCCAATTCACTAAGCGCGTGTGAAGAATTATTATGTAACCTAAGAGCACGATAAGCGCCCAAGTTTCTTTTGGATCCCATCCCCAGAACCTTCCCCACGAAGCATCTGCCCAGATTCCGCCCAAAATAATTCCAGGAGCTAAAAATGCTACTCCGATTTGCATCGCACGATAAACACCAGTTGTGATGTGTTGAATTTTTTCAGCATGTTTATCTTTATCAATCGCATAATAAATAAGCCCGATGTCGCCCAAGCCGAAAGCTAAAGCAAACGCTGCGTAACTGATTGTGATAGTCATTACATGAATGATCAGCCAGTAACTGCTACGAAGCACAGCTTCTAACGGTTGAAGGCTTGGATCTAAAACTGCGGGTGCTGTATCAGCAATCACCATACACACAAAACCAACAACCGTACCCGCAAGCAAGAAAACGCGGTACTTGTAGATTTTTTCTAAGACCATCGAGAAAAGCATTACACCAAACGAAACCCAAACAACGGTTTCATACATATTAGTAACTGGCGGACGCTCAGCTAAGTAAACGCGAAATGCAAAACCTAAAATGTGAGTGAAAAATCCCGCTAAAACAATTGTCCAAACCAGCGGCATGCCTGATTGTAAATTTCTGATCCAGATAAATAATAAGATCAGCGCTGCGACTATATATAAGATATAAGCCCAACGAAATGGATGCAGATCATTATAAAATACTTCGGTTCCCACTTTATGAGCTTCAGCATATTTTTGCGGAACAATTTGTTCGATGCTTTTTTGAAAAGCTAAAACGGCTGAATCTAAAGAAGTTTTTGCGCCTTCAATATCTTGTTTTTCAGCTAGCGCCCCTAAGTAAGCCGCAACATTCTGGCTGATACCGATAAATAAAGTCTGCTGCGCTTCTGGCAACTCAGCCACTGATAACCAAGTGTCACTTTCAGCATTAGGCATAATTCTGAGAAGTCTACCCGCTGCTAATTCACGAAAGTAAATCATTTGATTTTGCAAACGCTGCAACGCCTGAAAGTATGGCGTTAGTTTTTCTTGGCTTTGACGTCGATCAGCCAATTCTTGCATTAAGTTTTGAAATTTATCAGTGGTGAAAAGTTCATTGCTTGAAAAATATTTTTTTTCTTTATCAAGGCCCAGTTTATTTTTAACATCTAAATGATTCACCTCAAACAGCGGGCGACTTGTCCAGCTATCTGGCGAAAGCATCCAAGTTAAAACAATTAAATAAGCGGGAGCAGTTTCACCCGCTTCAGTTTTATATGTTTTTTTACCGTAAACGACTTCTAAAACTTCTTTAGCAAAAGTATCGTAAGGTTTGATACGCCCACCGTCTTGAACTGGCAAGTAGCGTATAGCTTCACCCAGCTTTGGAGCAGCATTGGCAAATTGAGAAAATAAAGAAACTTGTAAGACTAATAATAAAATCGAAATTAAACGAATCATTGCGCTGTCTTTCTTCTACGAGTTTGGATAAACAACCAAACAATACCTGAGGTTAAAATCAAAGATCCTAAATACTTAATCCAACGACCCGGATCTAAATTCACAGATAAAACCGAAGCCGTAGGCTCGCCGGTTTTTTCATCGAGATTAAAACTAGCTTGATAAAACGTGTAGCCACCAAATTTCATCGGCTCATTCATTTCAATCAAACCAGAAACAGGGGCTGAGTTATTTGGCGGAACAATTTCAATCTGACTTGAATACGTTTTAGCTTTTTGCGTACCTTCGTAATGAGTCATCTCGAATTTTTTTAAATAAACCGGAAAGCCCAGATCAATACGGCGATTTTGAAAACTGAATATATACGCTTCACTTTTACCAAAAAGCTTAACCACATCATTTAATAAAGCCCACTGAGTTTTATCACCGAATTGAATCAATAAAGCAGGGCTTGTTAATGGCGTTGGGTAATCAACTTCTGTCGCATCCCACTCTTCAGTTGCTTGCGGAAGATAATCTAACAAACGAAGTTCTAAACCCATCCAACCTGTTGCAATCATATCGCCGATTTTAATCGTGCCTGATTTAAATGTTTTCATTTCTTCTTTACGATAAAGCTCGTAAGACAACTCAGTTTCATTCTTTGGATTAAAATAAATTTCATTCGTTGAGCGATCTTTACGCCCGTTTTCTTTAACATCATGACCTAAAACAACTTTTAAAGGCCCAAAGTTAACATCAGCCGTTTTTGTTTTACTTGGTTGAGTTAAAGTTTCAACTTGTGTGACATTAGCATTTTGCAGTTGAAATTTAACTGATGAGCCCACATTTGAATCTGTAGATTTAATTAATTTTTTACTAACTCGCGCGTATTTTAAGTATTTTTTAATGGTAATTTCGTTATTACCTAAATTAATTTTATAAGGTTTATCTTCAGTGGGAGGATGTAAGAAAAAATCCACTTCGTTTTCATAAACCTTCGTGTAGCGATCTCCATCAAATGTGGCATAGACAACTAAATCGGTTTGCGAAACTTGCACGTAATTATTTTTACCGTTAATTGGCAAATGCATTGATCCATCAAGACCCATTTTTTGAGTCACTAAGCCACCAACGATCATTAAAATAATTCCGATATGAACAAAAATAAAAGGCGCGTGGCGTCTCTTCCAAGGCATGCGGTCAACCATCACGATGATTAAGTTATAAACTAATAACCCCATGGTGATGTACATGAACCAGCTTTGATAAACTAATTTTTGCGCGGCAAACGCATCATATTTAGATTCAACGAGAGTGCCCCACGTAATTAAAACCGTGAGAGCCACAAGAATTGGAATACCTAATTGAAATGACGTAGAAAATCTCCAGAATTTCTGCACCATTGGATTTTTAAATCGCACTTTGAAGGCTCGCTTTCAGCATGCTTCAAAAAATACTCTTAGATTTTCAAATTGGGAAGTTCTCTTTTTACTTGCTCAAGTGCCTTGAATACTTGCTCTTGAACAACAACATAATCTGGTTTTATTTTTTTAGTCACTTCATCCATATAAAGAGCTCGGTTAAGCTCAACTTGAATGGCTTGTTGGCCTACTTCGGGTTTACCGTAAGCTTGAGTTACCCGGCCGCCCATGTAGGGCCAATTATAGCTGATTGAAAAACCCACTGATTTGTAAGCTTCAATCACCAAATCTTTGTAGCGACTATCACAGCTCACACCTAAGTTATCACTGATTACGATATCAGCACGATATTGACCTGGGTCTTTATGTTGATTTGTACCTAAAGAAGGCATCGAATGCGCATCTAAATGAAAGACATGTTGAAAGCCCTTTTTCATAAAGTCTGAGTAAAGTTTTTTTACCCCGTCATGAAAAGGTGTATAAATTAAGTCAGTCAGTTTTATGTGCAGCTCTTTTGAAATGGGGCTTTGCATCAATGGAGTGTTCAAAGTTGTAACAACCCAGTGGTACCCACGGCTATTTGAACCCGATTTGTTTTCACTGCCGATCACAGAGTCACAATCGATATCTTGAGGAATGCGATTTAAATCAACCGCGTATCTATGCCAGTCAGTTTTATGAGATGGAATATGTAATTTACCTAACGAGGGTTCGTAAATCACATCAATGTAACGATCAACATCACACATCAAGATCTTTTCATCTAGATTATGTAACCATGTGCACTCGTCAGGAACTTTTTCTCCCGAGTGAGGCATCGTAACAAAAAACGGAATTACTGGATCAGACATACACCCCTAAACTTGACTATATCTAAAAGACATTAGCTAATTAACATATGAAAATATATACGAAAACCGGAGATAAAGGAACAACTAGACTGGTTGATGGCAGTTGCGTCGAAAAGTTTGATCCGCGTGTTGAAGCCTATGGTTCAGCCGATGAGCTTAACTCTTACCTTGGTTTAATTTTCAGCTTACTTGAAAACAATGAACAGTTGAATTTCAGCAACACATCTTTGCGCAGGCTTTTATTTGATATGCAAAATAATTTATTCGTTGTTGGAAGCCTTCTTGCCACTGTTGACCCTGTTGTTTTTAATAAATTACCCCAACTAGATCCTGAAGAAACAACTCACCTTGAAAAAGGCATCGATGCGATGACTTCAGAGCTAGAACCTTTAAAAAATTTCATTCTTCCTACGGGCCATGTTTTAAGTTCTCACTTTCATATCGCAAGAACATTATGCCGCAGATGCGAACGTCGCACGGTAGAAGTGGCCAATCATGAGCCCCACTACGAACAAGTGATTATGTATTTAAACCGCCTCAGCGATTTTTTATTCACAGCCGCGCGCTTTGTAAATCATCGCTATAACACCCAGGATGTTCCGTGGAAGAAAAAATAGTTTTACGCGAATCAACGCCGGCAGATTCTGAAAAATTAGGAAAGTTTTTTTATGATATTCCTACGCAGGCTTTATTAGACGTAAAAATTCGCCGTCAAATCGATTTTTTTTCGCTTTACAGACGCTTACAACTTAAATTTCATAATTATATTTTAGAACAAACAAATGCTTTTAATAATAATGAAATCTTAGGCACAGCCAGCTTTCTACTGCAAGACACCAAGGCTGGCGCTGATACTTTAAATATCGCTTATGCTTTTGATTTACGTATTTCATCACAGCGTAAAGCTATTCTAAATTGGTCGCGCCATTTTTTACCACGCTTACAGAAATTAATTTCAGCTGATCACGTGAATCACTTTATCACATCGATCAATTTAGAAAGTTCGCAAGTGATCAATGCTTTCATTCGCACAAAGCAAAAAAGATCAAACAAACCCTTTTATGAATTAATTCGCAAATTTCATTTAGTTTCAATTCACGGGTTTTACCCTTTATTGTTTAAAGTGAATCCTTATATCAAAGTTGGCTATTTAGAAAAACAAGATCAAAAAAAGTTTGTGCGCTATTTAGCTGAAAAAGTTAAAACGTTAGATCTTGCACCTGCGGCTATGATTGAAGATGTCGAAAAATACATTCATGAATCATTAATCTATTCATTTCGAAACTTTGTCGTAGCCCGTGATGCCAAAGATAACATTGTGGGCGTATGTTACCCTTTAAGCTCATCGTTACTTCAAGATTATTTTCCGCAAAGTTATAATCAGCAATCTGACAACTTTCGCCAGTTTTTAAAATTTGCTTCATTTTTTAGAGTCGGTAGAAAATTAACTCGCCCTTTTTCGCGAACGCAAAAAGAACAAACTCTTAACTTTCAATTTATGCATTTTTTGTTTTTTGAACACCCTGAAGTGTTTCAAACTTTGGTTAAGTTCGTTTACGAACAGTCTCGTCAGAATGAATTTTTGCTTTATACCTTTGAACAATCGATGTACACGCACCGACCGCCGATTGGCACTATTCACAGTGAAACGCCCTATGCCCTTTACGAAATACGCACACCCGAGGCTATGGACACCGGAGAAGCCCCTTTGAAAGCCAAACTTAAGAAGAATCTTTGGCTTGATGGGTATTTGTTCTAAACCCCTTAAAATAAAAAAAGCCACCGTTGATTAAACGATGGCTTTTAAATTTACGATTAAATTTGAGCTAATAAGCTTTAAAAATTAATTTAAAGTCTGAGCCTGTTGAATTTTTTGATTCAACAAAGTCATCATACTCGCAAAAACATCTTTTTGTCTTTTAGCTTCAGCCGCGTCAGCCGCGTTGTTGCCAGACATAGGTTTAACTTCAAAACCCGCTTCAGCTAAGATTTTGATTTTAGACCAGTTTTTATTAACGATTGAAGCGTCAAATTGAACTGACATAGCTTCGTTCAGATCAGGGTTAATCATACCAACGATATCAACTTTGATTGATTGAGCGTACGGTAAAGACGCAATACGTTCGATCTTCGTGTTGTAATCAATCGCTTCTTTAGTGTGACCTAAAGTCGTGAATTTCTCAGTGAATAAAGATCCACCTAACATCACATCGCTATAAAATTTCGCGCGTAAAGCTAAGATTTGAAGACCTGTTTGAGAAAAACGATCAGATGAGTAAATACGTTGAACGATTTGCTCAATCACGCTGTCACGTAAGTAACCAGATACGATAGTTACAGCCATATAAAGACCTAATTTATCGTGATCAAATTTAGCCTGAACTTTTTCATCAGCAGCATCTAATAAAGGATTGCTGTTGATGTCGTAAGTGTTGATTTTTTTGATAGATTTAAATACCCATTGTAAAGCTTCTTCATCAGTTAAAGCTTGACCTAAGAATTTGCCACCCGTCATTAAATCAGCTGGAAACGGAGCTAACATTTCGTAGTTATCTGTATTTAAAACCATAGCTTCGAAAACGCCAAGTTTTTGTAAACGTACTGAATCGTTAGTTTCGCCCATGCCTTCGTTTAAAGAATCCATTTTAGCAGGAATGGCTTCAGCGGCATCTAAAACGCGGGTTAATTTACCACAACCAACTGCTGTTAAAACTGTTAATACTAATAAAAGATTTTTCATTTTGAGAAGCGCCTTTTAAATTAGTAAACTGGGTTTAATAAAGATTTTTTTAATTTTTCTAAACCAGCGTCAGCTGAATTGCCTAACCAGATTGATAAAATTTGTTGTTGTAAAGCGCGAGGACCTTGAACTACAGAAATTTGGTTCTTAGTATCTTCGTAAGTTAATTGAGTTCCACCGTTTGCAGTTAAAGTTAAAAGCATAACAAAAGATTTACCAGAAGCAGCATCGCCACCTTTTTCAACGTTTGCTAAGAATTGTGCGATAGCAGCGTCTTGTAAGTTAACATTGTTAGCCGCTAAAGCTTCACGGTAAGAAGAAGCTACAGTTGCAGCGTCAACACCACGTAAGAAAGTTAAACGGATTGCAGTTGCATTAGCTGTCTCTAAAGATTTTAAAGCATTTGCATCGCGAGAGAATTTAGCTGCTTCGCTAGAGAAAATTTCAGCAACATAAACTTTAGCTGCTACGAACAATACTGTTTTAGAACGTAAACCAGCACCAAGTAATGACATTGAACCTGTACCAGCGGCTTGAGCTGTTTGGTTTAAAGTAACGCCTTCGATTTGTTTGTTACCTGGAGCTAAAGTTAAAAGACCTGCGTTTGCAGTAAGACCTGCTAATAATACTAATGAACCAATGATTGATTTCATGTGTTTTCCTTTGCGTGTTAGGACACGACTTTTTATTGTTTTTTTGAACGGTGCCAGAGAACACAAATTTGAAGGTAAAGTCTAGGGGTATTGCTCCAATTGGAACACTTTCATTTTGCCCCTGTAAATTAGGGGGCATTTTTGGATTATAAAGCAAATAAAGTGAGTTTTAAATCTAACCCCTGGTTATTGAAGTTCTCACTTTGTTTGATTTTTAACTGTGAAAAGTTCAACTTCCACGTCGCTGGATGCACTACCACGACGGCTTTTAGGTTTGGCAGCCTTTCAAGCGACATTAAAACCTGTTCGGCATCTGTATTTTTAAGACGTTCACCGTATGGGGGATTAGCCATAACAACCACGCCCTGACCGGCTAACGCAGATAAATCACAAGTTTTTGAATCACCCTGAACCAAGGTAAATTCATTATTAATTAAAGGAAAATACTCTTTAAAAAATGTTTGGTTACTTTGAAGTTTACCAAAAGTTTTAGCGTCTAATTCGATGCCGTAAAATTTATTTTTAGCCGCATTTGTGATTTTAAAATTTTTCTTCCACGAATCAGATTTTAATAAACCCGGAAGTTGCGTGAAGCGTTCAAAATCATACTTAGTCACTAAGTTCGGTTGAAAAAAACTCGCGGCCTCAAAAAGCAAAGTGCCCGCTCCGCAAAATGGATCAAGAATTGTGGTCTTTTCATCTTGCGCCGAATATTTAATAATGCCTTCTTCTGCGTTTTTTAATAAGAAATTATACATTTTGGCAGCCAGTGTTTCTCGAATCGGAGCTTCACCCTGATCTTTGCGATACCCGCGTTTATGCAAATGTTTGCCTGAAGTATCTAAACTTAAAACCACGGTGTCTTTAAAAATACGAACATACAACGATAGCAAAGTATCATCTGTTTTTGTGACAGCATTTTTTAAAATCTTATGAGCTGTTTCTTCAAGATTACTTTCGTGAAACAGTCTTGATTTTGATGATTCAATATGAAGATTAAATTTTTGTTCGCCGATATATTTTTTAAGATCTAATTTTTTCAGCTCTTTTTCAAACTGATCAAAATAACGAGCGTCAAAATGATGAATACGCCATAACACACGATTAGCTAATTTAGAGAATAAATTAATTTGAAATCCTAAGTGGCTTTCGCATTCAATTTCAATACCACCCATATCTTCATAGACAACTTCAGGACGAGAACGTGTTGGCAACCCGTCTAGATCGATTAATAAATGCCAAAAGCTTTCGATTTCGTTAAGCAGGTCTTTTTCTAACTGGGGCTGACATGAAATAAAAAAGCGAGCCATTAAAATCTCCAGTAAAAGTCGAAGAAGCCGTAGTAACCATCGCGCGGATCTAATCTAGATTTTGTAATATCAGTCGCATTTATTGAAACCTGCGCATGAAAGCGGTCGTAAATCCAAATATACGATAAGAAGCCACCCAGGGCTTTTTTCTCGAAGTTGTAATTGGGGCCGATCAGAACGCGATCCCAATCAGAACGAATCACTTCATACCCCGACTGGAATGAACTTGACCCTAGGGCCTTAATCGCAGCCGCATCGGCAGCGCCATCCCACTTAATTAAACCTAAACTTAAAAAAGTGTGCGAGATCAATGAATCTGATGATGTCGAATCCCAATAAAAATTTAAATTTAATGTAGCTTCGTCTTCTTTTTTTAGATCAACATAACTTAAACCTGCAGATAATGTTGTCGCATCTGAATCCCAAAAACGAGCTTTAAAATTGGCATTGGGTCTATCAATCAAATTACCTGGAGCAAATGTTCCTAATGTTAACCAATCTGTGGCTCCGTAAAATACGTTGCCTAAGTAATTGATAAGAAATTCATTTTTATATAATGTTTGAGCGGTCTCACCGATCGAAATACCTTGGTATACTAACGGGCGGTATTTTGAAGAAATATTTAATTCACTTTTTTTAACAATGAGATCAGTCGTACCAATAAATTCTTCGTTATACGACGTCATATCAAGTTTTTTGATAATGTCGCCTTTTTGAATTAAATACTTTCTAGATTGGCGTAAAAGTTTTAAACGTAATTCGTAATGACCATACTTGATCGTTTTAACGTTTTGCACTTCGACAAAAGCAAAAACACCGATTTTAGAATTTTGTGAAATGATGGGTAAAATTTCGCCCACTTCCCACATGTTTGTTTCGCTTGAGGCGATTAAATATTGTTCATCGGCATAGCCGCTAACCACAGCGCCGCGTGAATACAAAAACTGCGCCTGTGATGGTGTTACAACCATCAAGATAGCTAAAAATAAAAAAGATAAAATTAAACTGTTAATTTTTGCGGGTGTAAACTTAAACATAAAACTGAAATTATTAGGGCTAATATCCCAACTCCAAATGCAAAGGCCAATCCATAATGATCTGTCATATACCCTACACCTAAGTGCATGGCTACAACAGCTAAACTTTGAAAACTCATCGCTATCGATAAAAACGTGCGGCTTAATCCTTGTGATATTTCAGAAATATATGAAACACACAAAGGGTAATAAGGCGCCATCGTCAAACCAGATAAGGCTAAAAAGAAAGGATGTATTAGTAAACCCATGACGATCAACAGCAAGGTGCCAATTAAAAACCCATTTAATTGCGACTTTAATGAAAATGGCAGGTGAATAAAAGCAAACGACACGCGGCCAATCAGCATAAATAGAAAAAACAAGGTCACGTATTGCGCTGAATGAACTAAGTCCATTTGGTAATATGTGCGCATATAAAGAGCTAATCGCGACGAAATCAAAATTTCAGCCACCACGTAAAAACCAAAAAAGCAGCTGACCATAGCCAAGGCTTTTTTAGAAACTCTTTGTTTTGAAATGCAACCTTCTGTGTCTGCTGGCTTATGAACTGTGAATTTAGGATTAGGCGAAATCATTAACTGAACAATTAAAAACAAAACACTCACGATAGCTACAACATAAAAAGCGCCACTCCATTTGCCGAAAGCTTCTGTTGTTGTCGCCGCTAGCATCGGAGCCATAAAACTAGCTAACCCATACATGCCATGAAGACCTGATAAGGCCTTTGCTCGGCTTTTACCTTCGGCGCTTTCTGCGACTAATAAATTCTGTGCTACGCCCATATAGCCGATGCCGAGACCTAAAAATAAGCTGCCTGCGATAAGCCAGCTAAAGTTAACTGAAAAGCCCATAACTGCTAAACCCACGGCTAACAAAAGTACGCCTGAGAACAGCAACGACGAAATCGTGTAACGTCGCAGATAAGAAGTTGAAGTTATACCCGCAATGAATGCAGCACCTGATGAGGCCGCAAATAACCACGACCCTAATGTATTAGAAACTTGAAACTGATTTAAAATTTCGGGAAACAGTGTTCCCCGAATATTATCGGCAAGACCCAGCGTAAACAAACTTGCAAACGCAAAGACGAGGGCCCAGAGAGACTGTTTAATTTTTGCCGGCATTTCCTAAGGCTATTTCATCTTTTAAGATTTGAAAAGTACTAATGATACCTCGGCGGTCAACATTACCTTCAAAGTTAAAAATGTCGCCGAAATTACATGCAAGGCTTACATCTGATTGCTCTGGAATGCGCCCGTTATAAACTAAAAACACAAAAGCTTCGCGCAAGAATTCATCTTTTGAGTGTGAAAGTTTGCACACATTATACCAAGCATCCCACTCTTTAAGTTTTTCAGCCACATCAGGTTTTTTAACATAGTCGGCAACAAAGTTTTTAAAGCGTGGGTACGAAGCGCGAATTTCGTCAGGATCAACTTCTCCAAACGGTGCGCGTGTATCATATATCGTAAACAACGAATCAATAAACATTGAAAGTAACGAGAACGTGCGCACATCAGATGTTTCAATACGACCTACAGTGTCTGGATTCAAACGAGCTACACCCATAAGTTCAGTATAAAAACCTAAGTACTCTTGTTCACTTAATGATTTCACGTAATTGCCAAATAGATAAATATGAGAAAACAACTGCGTCGAGTTTGAACGAAGATTTTTTAAGAAACATTTCTCATCGATCCAAGGTTTACCGAAAATATCTAATTGTTTTAAATTACAACCCGCTTTTTCCATCACATCTTGAATTTGCGTGGTTAATTCTCCACCACCAGATAATAACATATTCACAAACTGTAGAATTTCTTGATAGCTAAGCATGTTATCTCCGTTGCCAGAGTATGTGAACAAATCAGCCTGCGTGAAATTATCGGCCCCGTTGTCGGTCGCGCGCGGGTCAAATAATTTAATTTCGATCGCGAAATCTTTAAAATCTGCATACCAATTCATAAAGCCTTTTTTAGGCATCGTGCTTTTATACAGATTAAGACTTGGATCTAAATCAGCCCAGCCCAACATCAATTCACGGGCTAACATTTTCACATAATGCGCACGGCTGACGTCTTCCCAGTCAACTTCGGCTGAGTTTTGCGTAGAGGCTACGACCATTTTTTTATCACGGTAAAGAATAGGTAAATTAGATTGCGATTCAGCGCGAAGTTCTTCTAACCCTAACGAGATATCATAAACTAAGGCTTGATCAAGACCATTGATGCTAATAGCTTTTGAAAGCGCAGGCACAAAATTATAAGCTTTGATTTTAGCAGCTAATGCCGCTGGCGTGATATAAGTTCTGGCTGTGAAATCAAAACTGTTAATCATATCTTGGTACATTCTAAAAATATGGTATTCGCGTTTTAAATTTCTAAAATTAACTGGGCGAAGTGATTTTAAACTTAAAGCATCAATGCCCTTTTGGTCGTTAAAAACACGAATGATCAACGTTTTATAAAAACGCATAAACGTAGCTTCGCTGACATCAACAGGAATAATTTTAGCTTTTAAAACTTCAGCAATAATCGGATCTAAATATTTAATCGGAATTTCTTGCGTCTTTTTGTATTGAACTGAAGACTCTAAATTATCAATCAGGCGACCGGTGAAATCTAAAACTTTGTTTAATTGATTTTTTTCAGTCACTTCAAACTTAATGTCTGTGTAAAGCGCATCAGCATAAAGCGAAGCAATATCGACAAAGTTATCAATCGCTAGAAGGTATTCAGACTCAGACTTTAAAGGCTCAGCACCTGCAAGTAAGTTTACAACATTTTCAACTAAAGTTAATAAATGCTGGTCATCTTGATCTTCAATAAGATTTAAACTTGTTGTCAGTTGCTTAACATCTTCAAAGTTGTATTCAACACGAGAGATTTTTGAAGCCGTTAATAATGTTTTTAAAGAATGGCGTAATTGTGAAAAGGCCAGATTTAAAGTTTTTTGATCAAAAGGGCCGTCTTCTTTTTTGAAAGCAAAAACTTTGATATACGGTGATAGTTTTTTAACTTCAACTTGTAAAACTTTAAGATAGTCTTTTAATAGATCTAATTCAGTTTTAGTGATTTCGTTTTCAACGCCACCTAAGAGCGCCTTTTTTAAAACTAACAAATTGTCTGTGGCTGTTTGCGAAACTTTAGCGTCTTTAAAAAAAGTATCAAAGATCGTAAATAGGTCACTGTTCGTGAACGAGTTAGGATTTGTACTGCCTTCAGCGCGATTTTTAAATTGATCTAGAGTGCGGTATAAGCAAGAAAATGAATTATCGATGTCTTGTTCGCTGGCTTGCGATTCAACTAATTTTTTAAAATCAGCTTGAACATCTTTAACACAATCAAGATCAGACGCTTGAATTTCAACAATCTTTGGCGGTTGAGGTTTACCTTTTAAAAATTTATCACAACCCACAAATCCTAAAACTGCGATAAGTGAGAATAAAATGTTAAGCATTTTAGAATTCATAAGAAGCCCCCGCCCATACTTGATCTAAATTTCTGTAATTTGAAACTGTTGACGATTCATCGCTGGTTTCAACCAAAAACACGTCCAGAGTCATTTTCCAAGGTCCTTGTATATCAAAGATGTTCTTCAATTTTAAGGTTTGGAGTAAATTTTTCTCAGCTTCTCGATATTGAAGACTTGATAACACCTTCAATTGATCACCCCATTGTGAGCGCAAAGCGGCTGAGATCTGATACGCTCGAGTATAGAGGTATTTTTGGGTTAACGGCTGACGATTGGGATTTGCATCGGGCCCAAGTTCTGTAACCTCGCCGCCATCGATATTTAAAGCGGCAATTTCAATATCAATAGGTTCGAACTCAAAACGAATATACGGAACCAGTGTCGTGTTAGGTGCAAACACCGGGTAATTGTAGTTGGCCGTGTATTCAGGATTTACAGGCTCAGCGTAGATAGCTGCAAGCCCTGCTTTGCCACCTTTCCATTTAGTGGCCACATCAAGACTGGTTAACTTTTCATAGTAAGTCTTAGGCTGAATATCAACGCGCACTCGGTTTGTGACCAAGATGCCTTTATAACCAAAAGCAAACTGGTTTGAGGGCTTATAAGTGCCCGCTAGGCTCGCTTCAAAACTTTCGCTCAGATAGTCTAACTTTAAACCAAATCCAGGCTGCTGAACAACTTCTGAAACTTCGGGTTTAATGATGTTGTAATCAATCGGCAAGATCACATTTTGAAAAATAATATTTTGCGGAGGAGGCGTAAAATACGGATTCGAAGCTTGAAACTGCCCGTCTTTAACTTCGTAATTTGGCCCTTGATCAGGAATAAAAAACGGAGTGCCGAATAAATTTAAATTCCAACCCGAGCCCAAGTTTTTTTCATAAAATACACCGAAGAGCCCTTGGCTTTCAATATCAAGCGGGTTCCAACGAAATTGTGTCTGGTACGAGCCTAAATTAAATTTTTCATCAGCCACCGACCAGGATTGCAGTTTTCGGCCGATATGAAGCGATGACGTCGCATTGATGTGATTTGTGAAATAAATTTCTTTTAAATTTAAGTAACTTAAGACTGAATTTTTCGATGCGTATTTGCCATTAAGATTGATTTTAAAAATATCAGTTTCAGCATTTTGCGATTTGATTTCAGCGCCAACAAAGACAAAACTTTTTTCTTGGTCAGTGGCATAATCTGAACTTATAAAATTCAAGCTCGACACCTCAAGTTGGCTTGAAATTTCAGCCTGAGATGCACTCATCCACGACAACCCGATAAGAAGTAAAAACAGTTTGTTTATCATCTGCACAGTCATGCCTTAAAAGCACCGGCTTTTCAAAGCTATTTTATAGCTATTCGCGAAGCAAAATCTAGACATAACCGCCTTTTTGTAATTACATAAAGGAATGAAGATTTTAGTGATTCGCTTTTCAAGTATAGGAGACTTAACTCAAAGTTTAAGCATTCCTGCGCTTATCAAAGAAAATCACCCGGATGCTGAGGTTCATTTCTTAACACGCTCAGATTTTACGCTACTTTTAAACAACAATCCCCAGGTTAAAAAGGTATGGGCCATCGATCGCAAAAAGGGCTTTGGCGAGATCTTTAGTTTAAGCAAAGAATTGCGTAAAGAAAAGTTTGATATCATCTACGATGCCCATAACAATTTGCGTTCATTTTTTATTCGAAATCTTGTTTCAGCCAAAAGTAAAATTGTAAAACCCATGTCACGCTTTAAGCGTTTTTTACTTTTAAAATTTAAAATCAATCTTTTTGAAAAACCATTTTCTGGCCAACGTGATTTATTAAGGCCCTTAGCTAAAATGGGTATTGCTTTTAGACTGCCCAAACCACCTTTGATTTTTTTTGATGGCTCAACAGAAGCAAAAATTAAAACGCTTTTAGAAACTCACCATCTTACCCGCTATCTGGTGATTGTTCCTTCTGCGGCCTATGCCCTTAAACGCTGGCCCATGAATCACTGGAAAAGCCTGGTGTTGCAAAATCCCGATAAAAAAATCGTTGTTCTTGCCGGCCCTACTGACACCTTCACCGAAGAGTTAAATACTTTTCCAAATATTATTAATCTGACTGGAAAAACTAGCTTATTAGAGTCAGCCGCAATCATTGATAAAGCCCAAGTCATTATCAGCAATGATACAGGTATGCTGCATTTTTCAGAACAACTTGGCAAAAAAACAATCGCCTTAATGGGTCCTGCGCCATTTGGGTTTCCCTCACGCCCAACGACTGTGATCATGGAAAAAAACCTGCCCTGTCGTCCTTGCAGTAAACATGGCCAAGGCCCCTGTGTGAACAGTAACTTTCACGAGTGCATGACCGCCTTAACACCTGCGATGGTGCAACAGCATTTAGAAAGCTTATGGGTATGATTTTTTATAATCTGCTTTATAACTTTTTACGTTTTCTTGTTGTTGTTCTTTCGCCGATTTTAGATAAAAAAACCAATGCGTGGATTGAACTTCGTCATAATGGTGAAATCTTTAAAACTTCAGTTTCACCCAACAGCAAAAAACTATGGATTCATGCCTCAAGCGGAGAAATTGAATACGCCAAAAGTTTTATTCGTGAATTTAAAAAATCACAGCCCGAAGCTCAGATTTTTGTTTCTTACTCGTCCTTGTCTGCACCTTTACTTTTTAAAAATATTGCAGGCGATGTCACTCAGTTTTTTCCGCTGAATTGGGATATCACTTCAGATAACGATAAACTCTTAGATTTTATTAAACCTGATCTGTTAATTTTTTCACGCACAGATTACTGGCCAAACCTGATTACCCAGGCTCATCGAAAAAATATTAAATTAGCCACGATTGCGGCTAACCCTACACGCTCGATCTTAAGTTCGTTTTGGTTAAAATTTTGCTGTAGCGGCTTTAAATACATGAGTTGTGTTGAAGAAAATCAGGTCAAATATTTACAAAAATTATTACCTTACACAAAAGTCGAATTTATTCCAGACACTCGCTTTGATCAGGTGTTTCACCGTCTGCAACAAAAATCATTAGTTCAACTCGATGCCAGCCAAAAACGCATCACCTTGGGTTCAACTTGGCCAAAAGATGATGAAGTTATTAAACCGTTAGCATTTAAATTAATTAATCAGGGTTATTCTTTGGTTTGGGCTCCGCATGATATTAAACATGCACCAGAACTTTTAAATGATCTCAAAAATAGACTTCCGCGTAAGAAAATTATTAAGCTTGCAGACTTTAACGGCTCTGAAACTTTTGATATTCTCATCGTCGATCGCATCGGCGTGTTAGCTGACTTTTATCGTTTTTCTAAAATAAGTTTTGTTGGTGGTTCGTTTGTTTCAAAAGTTCACTCTGTGATGGAGCCTTTATGCGCCGGAAATTTTGTGATCGTAGGGCCTTATTTTGCTAATAATCCTGAAGCCATTGCGTTTAAAAAAAATAAACTGGTTAAATCTGTGAAAAATCAGCATCAATTTTTAGATGCCGTTGATTATTTTGAAAAACATGAAGATCAATTAATCGATTTAAAACTTCGCACTGAAAGCAAAAAAGGCGGAAGCCTTAAGACAGTTCAAGCGATTTCAGAAATTTTAAAGTTCTAATCCCGTACCAGCTTATTTTTTCGCCGTCGATGAGAACACCTTTATAACCCTGTGTTTTGAGTTCAGACATATATTTTGCAAATGGAAAAGGTTCTGATGAAAAAATACAGAATGTCTTTTTAAGATCTTCATCTGCTATTTCAGGATATTTTATTTCACTGTCAGCTAAGTTTATATCAAACAAGCGCAGCACATCGGCAATAAATGTATTCGGCGACACGCGCATAAATGGTTTTTTCCAAATCACATAGGTGTAATTTGCGGTCGTTTCAAATTCGCCTTCAATAATACATTTTTTAAACTGAGTCGTTGGTACTGTTGAGAATGATAAATACTCAGATCCCCAAGTCTTAAGCAATTCGTTATTTAAAAGTTTGGCTAAGCTTAAAAGTTCTTCGCCGCACGATTTTAAATCTATAACATGAGTTGCATAACAATTAAGCCCTTGTTCAACGCACAGCTGATACATCTCTTGATTGTTTTCTTCTTTATCAAAAATAACTAAATCAGGCTTAAGCGCAATGACTTGGTCTAAGTTTATATTCTTAGTGCCACCCACAACTGAAATAGCTTTAACGGTGTCTTCAGGATGAATACAAAAGCGAGTGCGCCCCACAACTTCAATTTGTGCTTCAATTAATGTTTCTGTCCATGAGGGCACAAAGCTTACGACGCGCATTAAAGAATCATAGCACAAAAAACAGCATTGAGTCATTGCTCTAATTGTGTAAACTTAACGCCTTATGAAACAATTTACTCCTATTCGTACACGCCCCCCAGAAGCACCTTTTAAAAAAGGTGATGTTTTAGTTTTATTCGGTGAATTATTTAACCGTGGTTATGCCAATGGATTAGTTGAAGAAGCTGAACGCCATGGTTTAACAGTTGTTCGCGCAACCGTAGGCCGTCGTGATGAAAATAATAATCTTCGCGCCTTAACTGAAGAAGAATCAAAAAATATTCCTCAACCTTTTATTAATGTGCCGTTAGAGGCAGGTTTTGATTTAGAACAAGACTCTTCAGGTCAAACTCCGAATGATTACCTTAAAGGTGTTAAATTAAGTGAATGGCAAAACGTTCAGCTGTCTGAAAAAACTTTAGCAGAAGCTTCAGAAAAAGGACGCACTCGTTTTAAAAAACAAACGGCTGAATTTATTTCTCAATTAGAAAATAAAGTTCTCACAAACTTACAACCAGGCAACCACGTGCACTTTGCGCATTTGATGGCTGGTGGCGTTCCACGTTCTAAAATCGTGTTACCGTTGATGAACCGCGTTTTTAAAGGCACCGGTGATCGTTGGTTAGCTTCTAAAGATTTTTGGAACAGCACTATCGGAAGTTTCTTAAAATTAAACTTTCACGCCGTAACAGCTGAAACTTTTGATATTTTAGTTGATGAATCAACAGCACTTCGTGACAAACTTAAAGCTAAAAATATTTCGACGTCTTATGTGGCTTACGGCTATCATGGAACCGAAGTTATTGTTGATGGTGAATACCGTTGGCAGTCTTATGCTCCGTATATTCAAGGCTGGGCTAAGATTGATCTAGAAGACTATTCTAAAAAATGGTTTCAAAAAGGTGTACAGACTTGTGTTTACAATTGTCCTGAAATTTTAACGAACTCAAGTTCAATTTTTCAAGGCGTTGAAATTGCTTTATACAACTTACTTCGCTCGTTAAAACGCGAATTACCAAATCACCCAACAACAGCAAGACTTTTTAACGAATGCCAACAGGTTTTAAAAGAACCGAACATGTTAGATAAAGTTTTTGCCGATGTAGATGCATTTATGAATTTCAGTCAACAGCACGGAACAAGTGATTTTCAAACTTGGCCGCAGCATTCAACCAAAGAACAAATGGAAAAAATGTTAGCTTTATCTGATGAGATCGTTTCAATTCATAAAGATGACAAATCTTTAATGAGCCCGATTTTAAGTGAGATTATTTTCAACTCTTGCGGCTACATTATGCTTCATGACGCTTACAAACCCCAAAGCCCTGTGCTTTGGATTGGTCACGACGTTATCAGCAAATGTATACCTAACGCTTAAGTAGGATGTAATTTCATGGCTAAAAAACTAGCGATCACAGGTGGCCCTTCGGGCGGAAAAACAACTTTAATCGAAGTCTTAAAAAAAGAGTTCGGGCACAAAATTAAAATAGCTCCAGAAGCTGCGTCGATTTTATATAAAGGTGGATTTCCACGTATGAAAAATTACGCTGGCTATTTTCACGCTCAGTTAGCGATTGTTTCTACTTTACGTCACCTTGAAGATCTCTTAGTTGAAAGCCACCCTGATTCATTAATTATTTGTGATCGTGGGTCATTAGATTCATTAGCGTACTGGCCAGATACGGCCGAGCATTTTTTTACGAATATCCATTCTAATCGCCAAACTGAATTAGCCAGATACGATTGGGTTCTTCATTTAGACACAGCGACTGAAGTTGATTACGACACAACGAATGCCATTCGCACTGAATCTTTTCATGAAGCTTTAATGTTAAATGAAAAAGTGCGTACAAGCTGGGAAGGCCATCCCCGTCGACAAATCATTGGTGCCGAAAATGATTTTTTCACAAAAATGAAAAAATCCACAGATATCGTAGCTGAAATTTTAGCGCAGATGGAATTAGCTAAAAAAGTTATTCAATAACCGATTTGATCCAAGCGATGTGCGGCGCAATGTTCATGTACAGCGCGCCCTGTTTGCATTCATCAGCTTGAGCTTCACCATTAACATCGTAAATGCCAGAAGCTATGCCAAGCAGATATAAATTCTTTTTATAATTTTTTAAAGCCGGGCCGCCTGAATCACCGTAACAAACACCCTTACCACTTGATTGGTCGACATTAAATACAGTTTCGCTCTTCGTACTTGTTTGCAAATGAACGGCTCTTAAAATGCCTTCTGTGCGCGTTTCATTATCCACGATTGAAGTTGTTTTACCGTAACCTACGGCCATGAATGCAAAACTTTGAGCTTGGTTCATCGCCTTGATCATTGATTGACTCGGCAATTTCGGAAAATCATTTTTATTTAATTTAACTTCTTCAGCAATCGTAATGATGGCTATGTCATTGCGTTCTTGAACAGATTTTTCGTTGTAGTGCACATTTTTATCAATCTTAATTGCTGTAAGTGTTGCGCCCTCTTCGCTATCTAAGGGTTTCACACCAGAAACTAAACTGATTGAATCAACAGATCCAATCACACAATGTGCGGCTGTTAAAATATGTTTTGGTGTAATGAATGTACCCGTACAAATTTGCGGAGTGCCGTTATTATCTGAAACAACCAGCACGAACAAACTATCGATTAATTTTGAACTTGTTAATTCAGTACCACCCACGATTTGGTTTACGGGCGACTGAAGCTCATTCAAAAAACCAGAATCATTATGTTTCTCAGCGCAGCCGTTCAAAAGAACAACCGCGATAAGAGCTATGATAGTTTTAAGGGTATTTAGGCTTTTAATCACTGAATCAAAATAATACATCCAAATAGGTTTCACAATAGCCTTCAGTTTTAACCCTAAAAATCCGACTATTTCAGAGGGGAAACCTGATAAAACGCTTGGTTTGTGAAGGTATTTCCTGTCAAAACTTTTTACACTGGATTCTAGAATGAAAAACGGCATCAAAATCTTGTTAGTTATGCTTCTTGCAACTCCCCAAGTTTTCGCAAAGAAAATCAGAAAACCAACATCAGTCGAACGCCCTCCGCAATTTGTTCTGTTAGCCTTTGACGGCTCAAAATCCAATGAGTTCTGGAAAGAATCTATGGATTTCGCAGAAACAGTGCCTACGCATAACGATGCTAAAAATAATTTGATTCGTTTTACTTATTTCGTGAATCCAGTTTACTACTTAGATAAAGCTCAAAAGCAAAACTACTCAACACCGATGTTAGATAAACCGGTGAGCTGCATTGGTTGGGAAGACGATAAATCAAGAATTCCGTTACGTGTGCAATTAACAAATGCAGCTTTTCTAAAAGGTCATGAAATTGGTTCTCACGCGAATTCGCACTGCGATCAATCAGGCACTGATAAGACAAACCCTATGTATGGAAAACCGTGGGATGAAAGTGCTTGGGATTCAGAATTTTCACAGTTCAATTCTTTATTTTTTAATATTTTTAAAAACAACAAACTGCCTGAACCAAAACAGTACGCACCAACAGGTTTAGCTTTTAAACCAGAAAACATCGTGGGCTTTCGCGCGCCGCTTTTAGCCGTAACTGATGGTCTTTGGCCGGTGTTACAAAAATATAAATTCAGATACGACACTTCAAAACATCAGCTCCTAATTATTGGCCACAACGCCAAAACTGGGGCGGATGGAACTTTCCGTTAGCTAGAATTAAAATTGCTGGCACAAACAGAACAACTTTATCAATGGATTATAACTGGTTAGTTTACCAATCAGCCGGAGCGTCTAAGCCAAATTTAACTCCAGAAGAAAAACAGCAATTTAAAACCCAAATGATGGACAGTTATAATTTCTATTTTAAACAAAATTATTACGGTAACCGTGGTCCGGTACATATTGGTCACCATTTTTCTAAATGGAATGACGCTGCTTACTGGGAGACGATGAAAGAATTCGCGCAATTTGTTTGTAACAAACCCGAAGTTCGCTGCGTGACTTATTCAGAGTACGCTGATTGGTTAGATGGTTTAGATAATTACACTTATGAATCATACCGCACAGGCCAGTTTGATAAACTTAAAGATGACAACACGATCAAAAATATCGCAGCCCCATTTTTGGCGCGTGTAAGACTTGATCAAAGCGCAAAATCTTTTGAGGCTGTCGTTGATCCGCAAGATGCAAAAGCTTTAAAACTTTCAAAAGGCACTGTGCAATTGCAAGTGAACTTTGAACCACAAGCCGAAACTAGCGTAGCTAAAGACGACTTAGTTAAAAAATATGGCGCGGGTTCAACAATTTTAATTCGTTCAGTTTTACTGAATAAAAATAAAAAAACCATTAGACTGGACAACTTATAAAGTTGAAGGCTTAGGAACAGTCTCTGAAAAAGTATCTGCCCCTATCGAAGATCTAGCTAATGAGCCCGAGACAACTCACGCTCATGACGAAGATTAGTTAATTACTGACTTAAAAATATAAAGTCTGCACGTGCGCCGTCTAACACAGAGGGCGCAATTTCGTTTTGGATATCTTCAGAAGTCATGCCCTCAGTATAAACCTGAGAAATCGTTTTCACTTTTACATCACGAGAAATATTTAAATCTTGAATACGTGCGCGCAAAACGATCCGGAAGCCCACCACCGTACGCCACATGAAACTCGCCCACGATAATCACATAGATAAAGTCTGGATTATTTTGCACGAAGTTTAAGGCCTGCCACGCCATTGTTTCATCCCAAACAGATTGCGCGGTAAAATAATTGATGAATTTTTCTGGTGGCACGTGGCCTCCCATCACATCAAAGAAGCGGCGCTTGTAAGAATCATTACCTAAAGTAAAATTAGGCGGCATTAGTAATTGTTGTTCTGGCGTAAGTGAGGCTAAGCCATTTTTTGAAATCTGACCCGTAACCGCTCGTGGAATATTAATTCCAAAACCAGCGTCACCAAAAAGTAATTGCGGGCCGTACAGATTGAAATCCATAGCTGATCCCCAGGCAATCCCCGCTTTAAAGTCGTCTTCACTTAATTGGCCCGCGCGAAAGTCATTTATTAAAGCCTGATCTGTATAATTAAAGAACTCCATGCCGGACCGCGATCTTATGGCCACGCTCACGTAACGCCTTAAGGATGCTCATTTGCTGATCATGTACAGGTTTAAGCCCCGTGCATTTCGCCGATCACAAGCACGTTACCGGGCTGAATTTGCTCTATAACTTGGTTTAATTCGATCTGACTATTTGTTGAGCCATCGAAGATCTGTGCTGAAACAGTTAGAGGCAGAATCACCGAAACTATAGCTACTAAGAGTGTATTTAATGACATAAAAAACTTATATTCCATTGACTCCATGGGGTAAATCTTTTTATATAGACGTTCGCAAAAAGACTTCGGCTTGACCGAGAGTTATTAAATGGAGCACTACTATGGCAAAAAAATCTGGACGCATTATCGTTACTTTAGAATGTACTGAAGCAAAAGGTGCAGGCAAACCAGTTTCTCGTTACACTACGACTAAAAACAAAACTAAAACACCTGGTCGTCTTGAAAAGAAAAAATACAATCCAAACATGCAAAAGCACACTGTTCACAGAGAAACTAAGTAATTCTTAAGAATTACTTCTGTATTATCTTAAACAGAATACTAAATTTTTAGCATTTATGGAAAAAGGGCTCATCAATCGAGCCCTTTTCGTATTTGAAGCAAGGTGTAATGCCTTTTGAAGTCTCAGGGTATACTTAAGTCATGAACAACTTAAATCTATTTCTAGACACTATGTGGGCTGACTACTGCAAAATGAATCCGCAGGCAGCACAAATCTTTCAAGCTTTTTCAAAATCAAACAAACATGTCTTAAACGATCACATTGCTTTAAGAACTTTTAATCACCCTAAACTTGGCATTAAGTCTTTAGCTAAACATTTCGAAAAATATGGTTATAAAGATTCGGGCGAATATTTTTTCAAAGAAAAAAAATTATACGCAAAACATTACGAACACCAAACTAACCCCGACATGCCGAAATTTTTATCTCTGAACTTGAGCTAGAAAAAATGCCTGAGTTCGTTCAAAAAAACGATTAACCAAATCGTAGATCTTATTCCACAAGAAAAAATCGATTCAGAAAATTTTATTTTCTCGGGCACTCACTGGCCAATTGAACATTCAGTTTATTCTAAATTAGCTGAAGTCAGCGAATATGCTTCATGGGTTTACGCTTGGGGCTTTAGACCAAATCACTTTACTGTCAGCATCAACCACTTAGATCAATTTGAAAACATCACTGATTTGAATGTGTTCGTAAAAAACCTTGGCGTTAAGCTGAATGCCTCTGGTGGCGAGATCAAAGGAACTCCTGCAGAAATGCTAGAGCAGTCTTCAACGATGGCCAACGAAGAGCCTGTGCAGTTTAAAGAAGGCGCTTTCAAGATACCAGCTTGTTACTATGAATTTGCAAAACGTTACGCGCTTCCGAACGGAAAGCTGTATCAAGGTTTTATCGCTAAATCGGCTGATAAGATTTTTGAAAGTACGAATAAGCAGTCTTAAACTGCCTACGCGATCTTTTTATAATTAAATTATGCGTTTCTTGGTCTTTGTCTTATCGGCGTTCCAGTATGGTTGCGCTTGAAGAAATGCTTTACTAATTGCGCGTCGAACTGTGAACCACCGCAAACGTTTTAATTCTGAGAATGCAATTTCTGGCGGAAGACCTTTTCTGTAGACGCGATTTTCTGTCATCGCATCGAAAGTATCTACGACTAAAATAATTCTGGCGAATAATGAAATTTCATCACCGACTTTTTTATCGGGGTAGCCTTCGCCATCTATGCGTTCATGGTGACCACGAATACCTGGCAGTAATTGAGAAAAGAATGGATTTGTGGCTAAGGGTCTTATGATTTGTTCACTCATCATTGAATGATTCGCATGATATCTAATTCTTTGGCATCAAGACGGCCTGGCTAAGCAGAATATCTTTTCGACGCCCATTTTACCAATGTCATGAAGTAGCCCCGAGAATTCGGCGACTTTTTGTTCGTACTCGTTTAGCCCGATGTCTCTGGCTAATTTTCTTGAGTATTCGCCCACACGTAAACAGTGTTCATACGTGGTTGGCTCAACAGTTTTTAAACATTCTAAAAAGCCTTTGACTGAGTCATAGGCCCAAGTAGGAACATTTCCCCAAATGAGTTTTACCGACACGCATTCCCCCATAGAAATAGGTCTATATCAAATATCGGTTAAGATCGAACTGGACTTGAGTCTATATTGAAGAGATCTCATAATGAGACAATGAAACAATCAAAATTATTTTATCAGTTTTTATATCAACTTTATTATCAACAACCGCAATGGCTGCGACTTTCACGGTTAAAAAAACTAAGGGTAATAATTCAGTTATTGAAAGCTCTGTGCCGCTAGTGCCTGGCGAGACTTATACAATTCAATCTAGCAAACAATCTGCAGTCAGCGAAGATGTTTCGTATACCCGCTCAAACCGCTCTCGCCAAAATTCTTTTTCTGGTGGCATTGATACATCGTTTTTTAAATCAGACACTTTGCAAGAACATGAAATCGATATCGAAGCTCGCTACGGTTGGAATTTCGCAGACTATGAAGTCGGCCCATTAATGCATATCAATCTGATCGACAGAGGCGCTGGCTTTAACACTGATTATTCAGTGGGTGGATATTTTGATTATAATTTTATTTCAAACGTCGCTAGCGAAGATCAAATTTTTGGTTTAACAGCCCAAGGCTATGCTGGTAATCGCGAATTTACTTCTGGTTCTAGTTCACAAATTTCTGCTCTTGGTGGTGGTGGTTTTTACACTTGGTTTTTAATGCGCTCGACGACTTCACTTAGATTTGAAGGTTTAGTTGAACGAAAAACAATTGCTACGAGTGTTGCGTCTTCGAATGTTTTTGGTTTTGCTGGAAAAATGTTATTAGCTTTTTATTTTTAGTTATAAGCTGTGAAGGCCACTTTAAACCTCTTAATTATTTCGACGAAGTTAAATAGTAATCGACATCGAAGCCACAACCAAATTCTGCTAATTTTGCAATTTGCTTGCTTGTTAGGCCAATTGTTGGCCTTGAATCATCACCAACAAACTCAACGCGACAGCTAATGTAGTATTCGATTTTTTTATCCAGTCGTTTTAATGCTTTTATTTTTTTAATTTTTTTAAATAACTCATCTACTTGCTCTTCAGCATCATATTTATTTTTCGACGAAGAATTCAAAACCCATAAATTGACAACTGATGGTTTGGCCTTTGGAAAGTCGGTACTTTTAAACCCTTTCTTAGAAATTCTTGATGGTGTAACACCCAAGTAATTTGTAATTTCGTCATGATCAATCGTAAAGTTTTTAATTACCAACTTTACTAAGTTTGTAGAGCGTCTCGCCTCTTTATTCATAAAGTAACTCCTAAGATTTAATGCTTTCTACATTCTAGATCATCTTCCGTATATCCGGTATCTACAGGATCCTTTTTACCATCCTTAGGTCTAACTGTAATTTTGCCGTCGTCTTCAAGATACAAATCCCAACGGCGACTTCGTTATTTATTTTGATCCTAGAATAAACAGAGGCAAAAAAATCTAAAATAAAAAATTATATCGATGACATTTCAATTTTTTTACAAATAATCCTCAAATCGGCCCCGACAGATGCACTAAACTGTACGAAGGTTAATTCGCCACTGATAATTTCTAATTCCAAATCGTCAATTTTGTGAAATGTATATGACTCAAGGTTACTAATCTCGCTTAAAAATTTTTTTGCAGATTTCTTGGAAAGAACAGTTATATCTCGAATGACATTTTGTCTTCCAAGAAAATTGATATCAAAAAATACAACATCATTAAAATCAAGTGTAAATAGTCGACCATCCTCGGCTCTACACTCAACGGATACTCGCTTTGAGTTTTCGACACAATTCACATTAATATTCTCAATCGTAGCATCGTGTAGCCCGCTATTTACAATGTAACTGTTTGAGTTTACTTCGATTTCTATTTTACTACTCATTCGCATTCTCCAAGACAAATTCGAGTGGTGCACCGGGAAGAACTTTTAATTAGTTGGTTTTTTCATCTCCAAGCCGCAGTTCACACATTTTCTTGTGAACGGGACATTAACAAAACCATTAAAGTAATAGATTGAGGAACATTTAGGGCAGGTGTTTGATTTTTTAATAATAACAACCATTTTCCTAAAGCAAAAAAATGTTGTTATTGGAACGGATAGAATCATAACCAAAGGAATATCCAAAATAAATTTAAATAAATAAAATTGAATTCCAGTTAGTAGCGGAATCAAGACGAACAAGATCAGAGCGGAACCTAAGGTTCCTTTATTTACTTGTGCTCGAAATTTCACACTTAATTCGGTTTGTTCATTTATTGCTTGCTTGGCATCGGACATGATTTTTTTCCCTCAAATGGTGACGTTATATTTCTCAATGTTGTTGAACCTATTCCCGCTAAGCCAAATTGTATGCCAGGGCCATTCGAATATCCAATAGCTAATGACGAAAGATTTGCCGTGAATGCGAACGAACCCAAAGGACCAAGTCCCAACGTTAACCCATATTGTCGAGCTGTTTGAGTGGGATCCGTTTCATTGCCCCAACCAAGCTGTATGCTTGCTGAGCCACCAGCTGAACCGCCTAACATATATCCCATTATAGAAAATTTAGTAAAATTCGTAATCTAATCGCTTTTAAGAAACACTTCGATAACTATACGTTCAGGCATACGTTTGCTTATCACTTCTTACGCAAAGGCGGCACACTGAACCAACTTCAGGTTTTACTTGGTCACCGAAGTATCGACATGACTGTTTATATGTATGGCGGTATTGCTGCGAAGAATACTGAGAAGACCACACACATATGATTTTTAAACATTAAGGTAACGAAGTTTCGTCGTCGTCTATGGAATCATTTTCAATAATTGCAAAACATCCTGTATTTGATTGCTTAGTTACTTTGATTTTATAGACTTTGGCACCACAATGGACTTCATATGACTTTTTAGGATCGAATATTCCAATTGGTGAAGTAAATGTTGCCGTGGCGTTAGACTTACCAACAACTACTTTTTTCGCCAATAACATCTTGATACATATTTTTACTTGGCGTCACATCGAAATCAGAAATTATTGCTTTTTGAACACCATTTTCAAATAAAGTTCCCTTCATATCAGACTCCTTTTTTTGGGTAAAAAAAAAATTCGTTTCAAATTGCCAATTGAGATCGTGCCAAGGCACATTTTATCGTGCCAACAAATTGCGTCATGAACGCGATTTTTCAAAACTAATTTTTCAAATTTTCATTCATTTTTTGGCACGATCTTGGCACGGATCTCGTGACGGAATGAGAATTTTGGCACGATGAAATTTACTACTTTTGATCGAGCTCAATTGGTATGATCGACTTTGGATTCAAAGTATCAACATAGATTAAATAGCTCTGCTTCAATTTATAGTTGAATTCAAAATTACAAGACTTACCATACGAAACAAAATCAGAGTTTGTTTTCTGAACATTTCGAATATATACGATTTCATTTTTTTTCTTCTTCCCTTTTTTGTCTCAATTATCTGAAATTTAAGATCTGCTAGACCATTATTTGAAACGACTATGTTTACTAATTTTGCAACAACAACATTCGATGTAAATTTCTTCAGGTCACCTTCAGAAAGATTCCATTTAGAAGTTGGCCCCATTTTACAAGCAAATGAAAAGCTTGAATATAATAAGATGGAAAAGATTATTTTGGTGGGCATGATTGTGGTCCTTTCAAATTACGTCTTATTTGAGTGGGTAATACTATATTAGTATCATAGAATTCCGAAGTTTTACCATCGTGACTAAAATTTAATAGAGCATGGTTAAGCTCATGAATATACGTGTCTAAAAGGTCTGCATGGCTTAACTGGTTGTCTGGATTAATTGCAACATTTTGTCTGTTGGAGCTTAAGATTGTAGTTAGGCCTGCTGCTTCTAATCCAAAATCTAAGGCCAAGTTTATTACCCCAGACATTGCATCCAACTGACGATACAAAGGAGAATTGACGATTTCTACGGGAATTTTCCCACCCGTCATGTCATTTATTTTAAGTCCTGTCGGATCCACATACGACATCGGATCCCCGCCAACATAAGCATACAGATTCGTATCACCACCGTTAAATCCAGTCGGATCTTTACTAACCCAGCGTCCAATTTGTGGATCATACCAACGGGCTCCGAATTGAACTAAACCAGTATTTGAATCAACTAAACCACCTGCAAATCCAAAAGGTTGAAATCCAGGGGCAGTATTTTTCAAAACTCTACCGAATTCATCATGAAGCATTTCTTGAACTATTGTATTATCACTTAAGCGTAGTACTACTCTCACACTTCCAAGATGATCAGTGATAATACGGTATATTTCGCCGTTCATTACGATTAAGTCCGGCACAAGTATTTTCGCTCCATACCCAAATTTTTGGTAAGCACTACCATTTGCACCAACAACACCAGCTAAACGAATCTGATCCATGTAAATATAAATACTTTGAAGCTTTCCATTAATATTATTCAAAGCTCTTCGACCAAACCCATCTGTCAAATATTCAAATGTATTCGTGCCAGATTTTAAAGAAACTAACTTCCCAAATGAATCAAAAGAATATTGAGTAAGTTGATTTGTGTTGTTATTTTTTCTACCGATCGAATCACCATTTTGATTATATAGAAAGTCGTCTTCAAGATACAAATCCCAACGGCGACTTCGTTAAGGTCAATCCAAGCATCTTGCTCATGAGACATTCACTTTATTCTGGAAAAGAGAAGTGGAAGTAATTTACTATAGTTATTTATTTTGATCCTAGAATAAACAGAGGCAAAAAAATCTAAAAATAAAAAATTATATCGATGACATTTCAATTTTTTTACAAATAATCCTCAAATCGGCCCCGACAGATGCACTAAACTGTACGAAGGTTAATTCGCCACTGATAATTTCTAATTCCAAATCGTCAATTTTGTGAAATGTATATGACTCAAGGTTACTAATCTCGCTTAAAAATTTTTTTGCAGATTTCTTGGAAAGAACAGTTATATCTCGAATGACATTTTGTCTTCCAAGAAAATTGATATCAAAAAATACAACATCATTAAAATCAAGTGTAAATAGTCGACCATCCTCGGCTCTACACTCAACGGATACTCGCTTTGAGTTTTCGACACAATTCACATTAATATTCTCAATCGTAGCATCGTGTAGCCCGCTATTTACAATGTAACTGTTTGAGTTTACTTCGATTTCTATTTTACTACTCATTCGCATTCTCCAGGTTCAGGCTTTCGCCCAGGCCCTCTCTTTTTATCTCTATCACGCTGATTTCTCGGGCCAAATGGCTGAGGTTCCCAATCATGAACATGAGGAGTTCCTGCACCGTGATCTGGATGCCAATCATAGTCCTTAATTGGTTCACCATTCTCATCATAGAATCTCTCTTGAATTTTTTCACCATCATTTCCAGGAAGTACTAAAGAACCTCCCTTTGGTCCGTCATATGGCAATCTTTCCGACAACAAATTAACAATTCCTTGAATTGCAGGGAGTAAAATTGCTCCTCCACCGCCTCCACCAGCACTTAAACCACCCTCACCAATCGTAGGGACCTGAGGAGATAGACCAGTAACATCAATCAAATTTATTGGATTGTTCTCAGCATAAGCATACAAATTTTCGCCACCATTAAATAACGACGGGTCTTTACTTAACCAACGACCAATTTCAGGATCATACCAACGCGCACCGAACTGAACTAAAGTTGTATTTGCATCATACAACCCTCCCGAAAAACCAAACGGTTGAAATCCCGGAGCTGTATTTTTCTCAACTCTTCCAAACTCGTCGTGCATCATCTCTTGAACTATAGCGCCATCTCTTAAGCGAACTACCAACCGAACACTACCTAAGTAATCAGTGATAATTCTATAGGCTTCAGTTTTTGTTATAATTTGATCTGGCACATGAGATTTAGATGAATATGCATAACGCTGAATCAGAACTCCATCGGCTCCTAATATACCCATTAAGCGATTATTCATGTATATGAACGAATTTTGCAATTTACCATTAAGACTATTTTGAACTCTTCTTCCAAATCCATCCATTTGGTAGTCTATCGAATTTGATCCTGATTTAACTCCTAATAATTGGCTAAAAGAATTAAAAGTAAAAGCTGCAGCTTGGTTAGTAACGGAATTTTTCTTTGAAGAAACCTCTCCATTTGCGTTGTATTGAAATGATAAGGTATTGTAATTTGTTAAACGGTCTTGAGGATCATAAGAAGCAGTTGTTACCTGCCCACTCACAGCGCCAGAAATTCTGTTTCCGTTTCCATCGTAACTGTATTTATTCGTTAAAATTCCATAAGTTGCAAGTGGTCTAATTTTTTGGGGTAACCTCAGCCTAAATCAATTAGACATATATTTTCGCTATTATTAACTTCTTTAAAATGCAAGTAAGGGACAATTACTGCGTCCCCAAAAAATTCAAAACTACCACCACCAACTTGACCCAAAATGAATTCTTTTCCATTCTTGTGGTTTTCAATCATCCAATTGAGACATTTATCAAACTCTTCTTTTTTATACACTGGTTTACGTTTCCAAAACATTAGCTTTTCGAGCAAAGAATTATTTCTAGAATCTTTTGGCCATTTTAAATAATCAAATTTTAACTTTTTAACATTATCTGGCATTGTCGAAAAATGACTACGGTCAAGTTTTTCGAATTCTATAATAACCGACTCTGGTTCAACATTTTGAATAGACTTTATTTTTACATTTCCAGAAAACTCTGCGCCCATCGAAATAGATGAAAGAATCAAATTTAGCATTACAATCTTCAGTGCACTTTTCATTATTTAATTACCTACCTAATTTTAACCAAGCTTAATACCGTCAAAAATGATAAAATTAAAATACATCCTAACAGTGTGCTATGGAGTAATTTAACATCACGTTTGAAAAAAATGATTTTAGACAATCCAAATGCTAAACAACTTGCAACAAAGCCAATTACTATTGAGATAAGTAAATCAAAAATAAAATTGGGAGATCCGAAGTAATTTATATTTAGCTTCAAAGGAAAATCACTTATAAAGTTCAGGCATAAAATTGAAATTATGGAAAATCCTATGAGGACTAAAGTTGATACCAAAATATTCTTAATATTTTTTTTCAATTACTCACCTTTTCTAATTCTAAATTTTTTTTGATTACAAACTGGTGAACACTAGTTACCACTTCAGCCATTTTTCGATAATCTAACTTATCAAATGTATCACCAATTGTGTGATATGCTTTATTTCTTAAAAATGCAGTGTCAGTTATCATCACCGAAGGATAACCGAATTTCCAATAATTTCTGTGATCTGAATAATCAATCCCGTAAAAGCTTGGTGGGCCATTCATAGAATAAACGGAAAGTTCTGAATTTCTCTGCATTCCCTGTTTAACATCTTTCGTAAATGCGTAACTAGAAAAGTCTGAAACAACGGCGATAAAATTTCCTTTTGATGGGTAAAATAATCTCATGAGGTATGACGGTAGACTTTGACTGCCCCAGGCGTTAGAGAAATAACCAATCATTTCAAGCGAAAGCATTCCGATGACCGGCTTATTCTCTCTACTTAAGCTTTCTGCATGAATGTAACTTCCCATATCATTAGACCCGAAAAAAGGAGGCTCTTCTGTAGAGTAAGCAACTAGCTGAACTTCGAAATTGGTTGGGTATTCAAGAGTTAAAAGCCTTGCTAACTCAATTAACCCCGCCACACCGCTTGCATTATCATCAGCGGCTGGCAATTCTTCACATGAATCATAATGAGCACCAATGACTAATACGGGTTTTCCAAGAGCGCCAAACCTTGCAATGATATTCTTATATTCTTTTCCTTTAACCGTAAATTTTTGCTCACTTACTTCACGGCTAAATTGTTTTATCTGTGTTTTAATATATTCAGCTGTTCGATTCAAATTTTCAGTATTTTCAGAATCCCTTGGGAAAAAGTCTTCAGATATTTTTTTAACGTGGGTTTGAAGATTTTCTGATGATGCCCAATGGGCTAATTTTAAAACACTTGGATTAAAAAATATTGGCTGCGCACATATAATCCATATTGAGAACACTAATAAAATTATAAATGTTAGAAAACCTCTTCTGATTCGTAATTTTTTCTTAAATGTAGAAATGAAACTCATTCTTAAATTGTACTTAAAAAAATCATAAAAGTTCAAATAATAATGTATTTACTGAGCTTGCTGACCTGCCTGGGAAAAATTGGTCACGGTAAACGGCTATTCTTTCTTGCTCCAAAAGCTCTCAGAAGCCTGAAGACTCAACAAGCAGTTGGCCTTCAAATTCGAAAGACCTTTGTCCGTCACTTCGTTTATTTTTTTCTGACGTAACTGAATGCCAGAAAGCACGTTTGCCCTCTCCTGAACAGAAGTTAACGAAGAATTTTCCTGAATCTCTTCTCCAGCTTTTCCGCAGACCTTTTTGGTGATTTCTTGAGCCTCGGCTTGAGTCTTCCAGTTCTTCTGTATTATCTTCAGCACAGCGGTTGCTTTGACCCCAACCAACTTATACATCGCAATGTCGAGTTGCTCTGAGGCTCCACCGTCGGCAACTTTGCGCATTTCTGGCCAAGTCTTTACCCAAGCATCCTGACCAGATTCGATTTTAGCCAAATAGGCAGACCATTTGTTCTGATCTGCAAAGATCCTTGCTAGAACTTCCTTCTTTGAAGTTTTCGCTGAGCCCAAGTCTTTCAACTTTATTACCTCAGGCGCTCCTGCATGAACATTTAGGGCAGCCACAATCAAAGTTACAAAAATAAAAAATCTCATTTGTTTCTCCATGCTTATCTTGGGTCTCATGGTACCACCGTAATTGTATTATGTCCTTCTTCAAGTCCAAAAATTCGATTGAGTTCGTCACGGGTTGCGTTTGTCGTGGCCGCGATGCATCCATCTGAGCAAGTCGCAGGATTTGAGCAGCCGTGGATTTGAAAGCTATTACGTCCACCAAGATCTGTACCTGTCTGCGGAGTCAAATTTCTTCGACTACTATTTGAAGCTTGTCCGCCGACATTAAAGCTTCCGGCAGGAATTGGACCAGAATTTCTAACGTTCGTGGCGTTAGGATTATTTTGGTTCGCTCCATTTCCTGAAACAAAGTTCGAGCTAGAGAACCCTGGATTACCAGCAGTATCAGCCGTGCAATTCATAGAATGAGAACTGATTGAATATGTGCAACTGTAAAGCCCCGTAGGGTCCACGAAGTTAACAGGATCATTGGCCACATACCCAAACAAATTCGTCTCCCCACTTTTACATCCAATATTTTTGTGTACGCTCAAATGAAATTTATCTGCTGTATGGATGAAAATAGCACCTCGCTGCTACTAAATATTATTACATTTATATGAATTTTTTGGCAATTGTTTGGCACGATAGAAACTACAAATTGAAGAACTTTTTAAAGCTTTTTAAATACAAAAAATTATCAATTACTTTCGCTATTTTTTTAATTTATCCAACTCTTCTTTAGTGTAAAAAACAATATTAGACATTACCTTTTCACCTGTGAAAGCATCATCAACAAATGTTACAATTGGACCATAATAAAAACCTAACACATCACCAACTGTTCCAATTCTTTGCTGAACTGTAATATAGTACCCACTTCCCATGTACTTAACAGTACCGCCATCAAGCATAACTGAACCATCAGATCTTGAATTTTTCGGTTTTCGGCCCAAAATTACAAGGTCGAAATCCTCCTGCGCATTTTTCAATATTTGTTGCACGGTTAAGGACTTGGGTACTTGACTCGAATTCCATATGGATTGAGGCTTCGATGTCTTACCCAACGTATTAGGATTAGTAGTTTCATTTTCACTTCGAGTGCACGAAACTAACAAGATTATCGTCAACATCATAAAACATTTTCTAATTGTTACGTTCATATAATCCTCATTATTTATCGAAACGGTGCTTTACTTCGAGGTAAGAATTTTATAAAGCTTCCACCATAATCAAAATTAGTTTTTCCCTTGTCTGTTAGTACAATATATTCATTTGGTGCTGTCACTGAAATTCCCAAAATATCCGCTAGCTGTTGAGCAAATGTATCTGTGTTACCGCTTTGTCTTCCAGTATTACAAGAGTGAAGTGTAACTCCACTTACCCCTTTAAATTTGGGATTGGCTCTTATCATTGATGCTAATGCCGAAGCCGTCATCGGAAGTCCATTTGAATCTAAGATAAGCGAAGAAGTACCATGAGCAGTTACGGAGAAGTTGTCTAGTGTTAGCTGCATTTGCGCTGAATTGTTAGACTCTGGCGAATTCCAAGGAAGTAAATCGAGATCAGCCAAACCTGTTGGGTCTATCTTAGACATCGGATCCCCACCTACATATGCATATAAATTTGTATCACCACCATTAAATCCAACTGGGTCCTTACTAATCCAACGACCGACTTGTGGATCGTACCAACGTGCGCCGAATTGAACTAATCCAGTATTTGCATCATACAACCCACCTGCAAATCCAAAGGGTTGAAATCCCGGGTTTGTATTCTTTAAAAGACGACCAAAATCATCATGAAGCATTTCTTGAACTATAGATCCATCAGCGACCTTAACAACTAATCTTACACTACCTAATTGATCTGTGATTATTCGGTAAGTCTCGTTATTCATGACCATGATGTCAGGCACATGAAATTTAGATCCATAGCCAAAAGCTTGTAGCGCAATTCCATTTACGCCAACCACACCAGCTAAACGAATTTGATCTTTATATAGATAAGTATTTTGAGGAGTGCCATTAATGCTATTAATAGCCCTACGACCATAGCCATCCATTTGGTATTCGACAGTTTTCGAACCCATTAGTACGGAAGTGATTTTACCAAATGAATTAAATGCGTATTGTACACTTTGACTAGTTAAATTGTTTTTACGCGAAATCAAATCGCCATTATTATTATATTCAAAGTTTTCTGAATTATAAGAAATAAGCCTGTCTTGATTATCTAAGCTTGCCGTTATTGTCTGACCGCTTACAATTCCTGAAGTACGATTATCATTTAAATCGTAACTATACTTACTTTTAAGTGAACCATTTTGCTTAACTTCAATTAATCTACCACCTAAATCATACGCGTATTCAAAAGTTTGAGAGTTGCCTTTGATGGCTTCAACTTTTTTAATAATTTTACCTAATAGATCATATGATAAGTTAAGTGAATAAATAGCAGTGTTACCACTTTTAACTGTATACGTGCTTAACTCTCCATATTCATTGTATTGGTAGCTATCAGTAATTGAGTTTGAACCAGCTGTAGTCTTAGTACCACTAATACGACTTGAAAATACGTCATAACTGATTTGTTCATCGCCAACTTTTTCAAGCTTTTCATCAACACCGTATGAATAATCAATTAAAATCATAGGCGTATCTTTTAGGCCACCAATTCCATCTTTTTTTACTCTACCGTTTAAATCCGGTATCGCTTTATAAAAGCCTAAAAAAGTTTCTGGCATTCGTAAAACATCAAACTGTAAGAATCCATCCTCAAGTCTTACTTTTTCAGATTCTAATTTATTTGGATTAACGACATCATCATATTCGCCACTCGAAGTATTAAATCTATATGAATAAGTTCCCTCTGGAGAATCTATTGTTGTGAGTACTCCAGTTTTTGGATCGTAATTATAATTAATCGATTTTCCGTCTGGATTAACAACAGATAACGGCTGTTTGTCTTCATTATAAGAATAAGAAGTCGGCGTTTGCAGATCGTTCGACAAATTTGGCGGTAAGTAGTTCGTAAGTAATTCTAAAGAATTAAAATTAAAGCTGTGTTTTGGTCTATGAGCTGGAGTGATTCCAATTAATTTATCGTTTGCATTATATTCAAATAAAATCTTTTTACCGTTTGGATATTCAGTACACGTTAATCTTCCTGCGGAATCGTAAGAAAATAATGTATTCTGTCCAAGAGCATTTTTAACTGTAGAAAGTCTTTTAGTCACTGGATCATAAGCGTAATCTACAAAACGCTTTCCTTTAGCAATTCGAGTTAGATTTTCATTGGAATAAGTTAATGTTGTAGCTAAATCTTGGCCTAACTTTATTGAAACTGGGCGTTCCCACTCATCAATTTTTGTGAATATATCAGTGCCTCTTGGTGATTCAGTTGTGATGGTATCAGTTTCTGACAAGAAATTTGTAGTAGTTTTATTGCCATTGAAATTATCAGTAATCGAAAAAGAAACTATAACGAATGGCCCCCAATCAGCATTCCACTCTTCGGTTCTAACTGTAGAGTTATAAGTTGTAGTGCCTGATACTACATTATACCAAAAAGTTTGTGCGTTTTTAAATCTTGTGCTTGGTTTTGTTCTTGTTACGTTTGAAACGAATTTACCTTTATTTGAAATATTACGTGTGTACGTGATATTAAACTCATCTGTCGTCCATAATTGTTTAAACGTCCCGTCTGCTTTACGATCAACTCTTTCATAGTACGGAGAATTACCATCCATACCCTCTTCTTCAGTGTATGTTGTTGTTCGCCCCATTTGCGTTTTAGATGAAATGACCGTTTCAGATCCACTGACAGTTTTATCTAATGTTAAAGAATAACCACCAGAATGGGCGTCTCGAAGTAAATTTCCTAATTTATCATAATCGAAGCTACTTAATTGACCCAATGGCTTTCTAAAGGTTTTTAGTAATCCATTAACATCATAATAAGTGACTGCATACGCTTGGTTTGCAGGGCTTGTTGTGCTTGAAAGGTATTTATTAGTATCTAAAGTAATTTGTGTCACTTCACCAGTAGGTGCTGTGATTGAGATCAAATCGCCTGCGCTGTTACGATTAAAAATAGTTTTAACTTTAAATAGTTCAGTAACGCTTGCTAAATATCCTCGAGCGTCGTGTTGAAAAGAAAACAATTCTCTTCCTCTAATAAAAGAAAGAGTCGCCAAATGTTTTCCATTTTTTGGATCGAAATTATAAACGAGTGACCTCTCAGTATCGACCACTCTCATCGTATTTTCGTCTAAGTATTCATAGGGCGCTGAGAAACTTGAACCATCACCACGTAAAACTTGTTTTCTTGCAATATCATAAAAATGATAAACTGTTGGAACCCAACCGCCTAAGCCTACATTTTTTGCTTGAAAACTACCTACTGGAACCGAATAAACGTATGGCTTGCCACCAGGGATTTTTTCAATACTAACTTCAGCATTAATTGATCCGTAACTAATATTCTTAGTTAGACCATCCCATATATAATCAATACTTAGGTTTTTAGTAATTGGTAAAGTTTTTGATTCTACAAGTGTACCGTTAAGCTTAACCGCGTATTTGACTTGGCTAAATTTTGCATCGTACACGCTTGATGTCAGAGGAATATGTAGTGTGTAATCTCCGCTTCGTCCTAAAACTTTATTTGTAAAATAAGCTAAATCAAAATTAGCACCAACAATTGGAATCGTTTCACCAAGTACTTGGTTATCTGTTAAAATAATTGAACCGCACTGGATAGCAGATTTATCTCGCGCAGGTTTTGTAGATGTTTTTGGTGCGGGTGCTGGGTTTTGATCAGGATTTGGCGTAGGAGTCGGCTGCGGTGTTGGGTTTGGCGTAGGCGCAGGTGCCGGTGTAGGCGCTGGCTGTGGCGAAGGAACTGGGCCATCACAGTAAACTGTGGCTGAACCAGTATCTGAGTGGCCATTCCAAGTCATTGTACAATCACCGATGAAACCGCCAGTAATATAACGAACCTTAAAATCTAACGTCATTCCAACTGGGCCAGTCGTTGCGTAACACGCATTTTTAACACGTTCGATCTCGTCTGCGCATGAAGCAGCATATGTTTGAGATACAAAACCAGTAACGGCCAATACGATTAACGTTTGATAGATAGATTTCATGTAGGCTCCTCAGAGTCTACGGTTATAAATAAATATCAATTTATACGCAAACTGATTTCGTGCGATGAGGTAAAATTTGTAATTTAAAGAGAGCCTTATAAGAAGAAAATATCGTTTTGCGGAAGTGTTTTAAACAGAGGTTTTTCTTTATAGAAGTTTAATAAATCACCGAGCAAACCATCACGCTTACTCATCATTTCAGCTTCGTCTTCGTTTGAAAAATCGTGACCTAAAAAGCCAAATACCATTAAGCCTTTTTGTGTCGACACAATACCTGCTAAATTTAAAGTTGGTACGTCATACAGACGACCCGTTTTTAACACCACTGATTTATTAATCGCTAAATCAGTCTCATACGTACCGTGATCAAGACCTGCCGTTAATAAAATATATCCAAGATCAAGGTTTGCTTGATCAGCGACAAGCTTAATAAAATGCATCACCTTTAAAATTGAAAAACACGTGGCTTTGTTATCTACACGCTCACCGTTAATCGTCACGGGTAAGCCTGAACCTGTTTTCATAACTAGTGATTCTAAGCCTAAACCTAATTTGTCTTTTTGAAATTGGCGAAACGCCATCTCTCCACCAAGCAAAGCAAATAAGGCATCAGTCATGTAGTTGTTTGAATTTAAATTAATCTCTTTTAGATAACGAAATAACGAAGTGGATTGAATATTTAAAACGGTAGCCCCGGCAAAGCTTGCCGCGGCTTGGCCATTTGAATCTAAAATAACGTTTTGTACAGAGTATGTTAACGGGATATCAATCGACTTACCCTGAAGTTCATAAAAATCAGTTACATTTTTACGAGCTTGGTCAGTTTGAGTACCCCAATTATTTGAATTAAAAATAAGTTTTAAATTATCAATCGATTGATCTGTGTTCACCGGAACCGAATCAAGTTCGATGTGTGGGTTATTTAAAACTGACAAATACACGCGTGTTGATTTTGAAATATAAAGATTTCTGATATTGGCCACACCCGAACGTTTTAATTGCGCCATCGAATACAGCGCTTTTTCGATATTAAAAACTGGATCAAAATTTGAATTTAAATACGCATCAAATGTGCCGTTGGCGTTTTTACGTAACTTCCATTCATGCATAAATTTGTAATCAGTGCCTAAACGACTTAAAGCAAAAGCTGTTAAAAAAACTTTTGAGACTGACGCTGAAGGATAAAGTTTGTTGTCACGATAACCACTGTAATTTTGAGTGCCATCTAAAGAAGATTCACAATAGCTGACTGTTGTATCATTTTTATAAAGTAAACTACGTGCTGGTTGTGCTGTGGGCTGAACTTGGATGAGTTCTTCTTTTTTAGGCGAATAAACCGCATCTGCTATACCTGATGAACTCGAGCCTGGGGTACAGCCAGCAAGAACGATAAATGCAATGCTAATGATAAGTGATTTTTTAAACATCGAGCGCTTGTTTTACCCTTGGGGTTATAAGGCTTTCAAGGGGTAAGCCGGCCGTTGAAAATTCTTTAGGTTTGCTTTGACAATTTATGCTGTAATAACGAATATACGGGTTATGAGCCGTATAATTTACAACTATAAAATCAATAAAATCACTGACCACACAAAACAAATTCGCGAACTAGATCTTCAGATTATTAGTCACCCTGAATTTAAATTCAGAGCCGGTCAATTTGTGATGTTACATGTTCCACAAAATGATGAAACAGGCCAACCGATGAAGGCCGCACTTCGCGCTTATTCGATTGCGACGACTGAACATGATTTACAAAAATTTCGCTTAATATTTAAATTCGTCGATAACGGTGTCGCTTCAAAATATGTTTGGGGCTTAAAAGGTGATGAGATCATCAATTTCACAGGACCATTTGGTAAAGTGTTTTTTCAAGAGCCACCTACTGAACAAATTGTTTTCTTTAATACAGGCAGCGGTATCTCGCAGCACTTTAGTTATCTTGAATCTAAAATGGCTCAGTACCCAGAATTAAAATATAAAATGTTCTTCGGTTTACGTTATGAAGAAGACATCTATTACCGCGAAGAATTAGAAGCCTTAAAAGCTAAACTTCCAAATTTTGAATATCATTACGTGCTAAGCCGCCCGACTGAATCTTGGACTGGCAAAAAAGGCTACGTGCAAAATTTCTTACCTGAATTAGATTATATGAATACGCCAACAACGTTTTATCTTTGCGGCAATGGCGCGATGATCAAAGATGTGAAGCACCAGGTTCTTGAAGTAAATGGTTTTGATAAATCACGCTTCTGGGCCGAGGCTTTTGATTAAGTCATAGATGAGAAAAGCCCTAGCCGCAATCCCCGTTTATCACAGAGCCGTTCTAGAACTTTTCTTTGCCGGAATGCTTTGGGGAGTTTCATTTACCTTTGTAAAATGGGCGTTGATCGATTTCAAACCCACAACAATTGTTTTTTGGCGTTTTTTATTTGCGATTGCTTTAGCTGAAGGTCTTTATTTTATTTTTAATCGCGAAGGTTTTAAAAAATCTCACCGTGATTATAAAATTGCGATTATTTCAGGTCTTGGTCTTGGCAGCTCACTCATATTTCAGACCATAGGTTTACAAACCACATCAGCCACGAATTCTAGTTTTATTACGTCTCTCTATGTGGTTCTGATTCCGTTTGCGAATTTCTTTATTTTAAAATCTAAAGTGCGTTGGTACCATTTTGCTTTAAGTGGCGTGGCCTTTTTAGGAATGGGTTTATTATTAGATCTGCCGACAAATGGTTTTACTTTGCACAGCGGAGATTTATTTACGATTTCTGTCGCCTTTACTTCGGCGTTTCATATTATGGCTGTGGCACAGGCTGCCCCTAAGATCACAAGTGGATTTCGTTTTAACACGGCTCAAACTTTTTGGGCTTTGATATGTGTGTTACCTTTTTTAATTTATGATACGTCGACAAAAAATATTCCGTTAGTTCCTGAAATTACAAATTACATGTCGGTCTTATCGATTGCAGGGCTTGCTCTGTTTGTGACACTGGGTGCGTTTTACTTACAAGTTCGCGCACAAAGAGTTTTATCAACGACCACAGCCAGTATGCTGTGTTTATTAGAAGCTCCTTATTCTTTTTTATTTGCTTCAGCGCTACTGAATGAAAAACTGACTCCGATTCAATTGCTCGGAGCCATGATCATTTTAAGTATTTCGGCGGTCACGGTCTACGTAGAACGACCAAAGAATACTAGTTCCTAAGATAACGGCACCAGCGACTCCTGTTAACCATTCTGGAATATGAAAGAAATAATCTAATAGCATAAATAATGATAACGCACCTAAAGCGTAAAACGCTCCGTGCTCTAAGAAACGAATTTGCCCTAGGGTGTCTTTTTCGACTAAGTACAATGTTAAGCTACGTACGAAGAAGGCTCCGATACTTAAACCGATCATGATTTGCACTAAACTTTGCGTGATCGCAAACGCACCAATAACGCCGTCGAAACTAAATGAAGCATCTAAGATTTCAAGATACATGAACATGCCAAAGCCTGCAGACATTAATGTCTTTTTAGCTGAAAGATTGGCATCACGAGTAAGTTCCATACTTTCTAAGAAATCAGAAAAACTATGGACCAATAAATAAGTGATCATTCCCCATAAACCCGGAATCAAAAATCGAATTTGATCTTGGGCTTCCATTAAACTTGAGATCGATAGTAAAGCGATTAACGCCACGATAATTTCAACGCCTTTGTATTGAGAAATCATCACTAAGGGTTTTTCAATCACGTGAATCCAGTGATCTTCTTTATCTTCATTCATAAAGAAATGAAGAAAGACCATAAATAAAAACATTCCGCCGAAAGCCGAAACAGTTAAATGTGCTGATGTCATGATCTCGGCATACTTGGCAGGCTCACGCAGCGACATCATCAACGCATCATATGGGTTAATGTGTGCAATCAAACCCACAATCCCTAACGGAAACACTAAACGCATTCCGAAGACTGCGATTAAAATACCCCACGTTAAAAAACGACGTTTCCAAATAGCATCCATTTTTTTAATCACAGTGGCATTTACCACGGCGTTATCAAATGAAAGTGAGATTTCAAGCACAGCTAAAATTAAAGCGGTAAAGCCCGCTTGCCAAACATGGGCTGTTGATCCTGTTTGATACCATTCAAAACCCATAGCTAAAGCTAATCCAATGATGGCGATAAGTATTGATCCGCGAAGATATTTAAACATGATTGTTTTCCTTTGCTAGTAGCGGTTTTAAAAATTTAGCGGTTTCACTGCGTGATGATTTAGCGACAGCTTCTGGCGTACCACGCACGACGATTTCTCCGCCGTAGATGCCGCCATCGGGGCCTAGATCAATAATATGATCGGCGCATTTCATCACTTCTAAGTTATGTTCGATCACGAGAACGGTGTTACCTTGCTCTGTAAGTTCTTGCATCAGTTCAATTAATTTTCTGATGTCATCAAAATGTAAACCAGTTGTGGGCTCATCAAGAATGTATAATGTTTTACCTGTGCCTCGACGTGAAAGTTCTTTTGATAACTTCACACGCTGAGCTTCACCGCCAGAAAGTGTTGTTGATGACTGACCCAGAGTCATATAATCAAGACCCACTTTGTGAAGTGTTTCTAATTTTCTAAAAATTTGTGTGTGATTTTTGAAAAAATCGCAGGCCTCTTCGACATTCATTGCTAGAACATCGGCGATATTTTTATCTTTGTACTTAATTTGTAAAGTTTCGCGGTTATAACGTTTGCCTTGGCAAGTATCACACAGAACAAACACGTCTGATAGAAAATGCATCTCCATACGAATTTGACCATGCCCCATGCACGTTTCACAACGGCCACCTTTAACGTTGAAACTAAAACGACCGGGTTCAAAACCGCGCAGTTTAGAATCAGGTAATGTCGCATACAAATCACGAATCATTGGCAGCAACCCCACATAGGTTGCAGGTGTTGATCTTGGAGTGCGGCCAATGGGGCGTTGATTGATATCGATCACTTTATCAATGTGTTGTAAGCCATCGATGGATTTGTACGGTGATGGGGCTGCATGCGCTTTGTAAAATTCTTTAGCTAAAATTTTATAAAGAGTATCAACAATCAATGTTGATTTACCGCTGCCTGAAACACCCGTAACACAAGTGTATGTGCCTAACGGAATTTCTAAATCAACGTTTTGTAAATTATTGCCCGTAGCCCCTAAAAGTTTAATCGAAAGCCCATTGCCTTTGCGACGCGTTTTAGGAATTGGAATTCGGCGAGCACCTGATAAATACTGACCCGTGATCGATTTTGGATTTTTCATTAACTGCTCAGGTGTGCCTTCAGCAATTAATTCTCCACCGAGTTTTCCAGCGCGTGGCCCAAGATCGACAACGTAATCGGCAAAACGAATCGTGTCTTCATCATGTTCGACTAAAATAATTGTGTTACCACGATCTTTTAATTCACCGATAATTTCTAAAAGTCTGTGGTGATCACGTGGATGTAAACCAATACTTGGCTCATCCATCACATACATACAACCAATCAGCGCTGAACCCACTTGTGTGGCTAATCTGATACGTTGGGCTTCTCCGCCGGATAAAGTTCTGGCCGGACGAGATAAACTTAAATAGGAAGTTCCGACGCGTTCTAAATAACTTAGACGATCAGAAATTTGTTTTACAATTTTTTCGGCAATAAACTTTTGCTTATCGCTCCATTTAACTTTTTTAAAAAACTGATTTAATTCAGTGATCGATGTGTCAGAAAGTTGAGCGATGTTTTTTTCATTAATAATCACATTTAAAGCTTCGGCCTTTAAACGTGTGCCTTTACACGAAGGGCACGATGATAAAACCATTTCTTCTTCTTCATCGTCTTCATCATTAGAAGCTTTTTTACCTTTGTAAGTGTATTTAACACCGTCTAGTTTTTTTCCGCCGACATCAGAATCAGAGATTTGTTCTTCTTCAACTAAATCTAACGTGCCTAAACCATGACAGGCTTCGCAGGCACCGCGCGGGTTATTAAAACTAAATAAACGCGGCTCTAATTCAGGAAAACTGAATCCGCATTCGGGACAAGCTGAATGAATTGAAAAACTTTGTCTTTCGCCATCACCGTTGGGTTTAACAACTTCAATCACTAAACGACCTGCAGCTAATGAGATCGCTGTGTTTACGCTTTCGCTGAGACGATGTTTGATGGTGTCTTTTAAAATTAATTGATCAACGACAAGGTCGATATCATGCGATTTTGTTTTCGCAAGCTTTGTGGCTTTTTCAAGATCAATGAATTTACCGTCGACTTTGGCTTTGACGAAACCTTTTTTTAACCACTTGGTGAATTCAGCCATGAACTCGCCTTTTTTACCTTGAGCCATTGGCGCTAAAACGTAAAATTTAGTGCCCTGCGGTTTTTTTAAAATTTCATTCACGATCGCTTGCGGTGTTTGCGAGCTAACAGGAATGTGATGGATCGGACAACAAGGGGTTCCGACTTTGGCGTAAAGTAAACGTAAGTAATCATAGATCTCGGTGATTGTGCCCACGGTTGATCGCGGATTTAAACCCACTGATTTTTGATCAATGGCAATTGCCGGCGATAACCCTGTGACTGAATCGACATCTGGTTTTTTTAATTGTTCTAAAAAGTTTCGCGCGTAGGCCGATAAACTTTCAACGTAACGACGTTGGCCTTCGGCATACACTGTATCAAACGCTAACGAAGATTTGCCCGAGCCTGAAAGCCCAGTGAATACGGTAATTTTATTTCTTGGAATGCTGAGAGAAACATTTTTTAAATTATGTTCTCTAGCGCCTTTGATCACGATGTCGTCACTCATATGCGGCTATAGTATTACTTTTGGCAGTCTGAACATACACCAAACAGCTCTAGAACGTGCCCCGTCAAACGGAAGCCAAAGTGTTTTGCTACTTGTGATTGCAATTCTTCGATTTTTTCGTTTTCGAACTCGCAAATTTTGCCGCAGCTTGTACAAGTTAAGTGATCGTGATGCTCTTTAGGAGTTAATTCATAACGTGAAGCGTGACCGCCCATGCGAACTTCAGTGACAAGCTCATTTGCAGCTAGGTCGCGTAAAAAACGGTATACAGTGGCAAAACCAACAGATGAATCACGCACAGATACTTTTTCAAAAAGCTCTTGCGCTGTCACGTGGCGTTCTCCCGATTTTTTATCACCGTCATGCAATGACGATAAAATTAATAAACGTTGATCAGTAATTTTTAAATTCATCGAACGAATCATTTTTTTGAAATCATCGATTTGGTAACGTTCGGCTTTACGAACAGTTTCAGAAGTTTGGTGTACGGGTAAAACAATAGAGTTATCAGAGTTCTTCATGGATCAAGTGATACTGATAATGACTTTCATTTGCAAGCTTAATGGCGAACTAGTTTGGAAAGTGCGTATAATTATAGCTCTTTTGACTTACGGCATCGTGCGGATGAAGGCTTTCTTCGTGGCGAGTTTTAATTCTGTAACCCACTAACTCAACGGGCTTTGATTGAATTCTTGTTTTTAACTCGGTATCGATTTTTCGAACCGCGTCTTCGCAGAACATTAAGTTCTCAGAATTTAAAATCGCAAAGGCCATTTCATCAGCTTTTTTTACAGCCGTTTGCACCGGAGTTTTTAAAGTGTTTTCAATGATTTGAATAAAAGTCTTCATCAAATCATTCACATCAAAATGATCTTTAGCTTCAAGTAATAATTCACAATCCATCACGCTTCTTTGCGCATGCGGCGTGGCTGGTAGACGATCAATTGTTTGCACTGGCGCTGCAAAATGAGCGTTAAAAGTTTCAACCGATAACGCAGCCGACTGAGGGCAGGTGCTTGAATAAAGCACGGCAAACTTAAGCCAAATTTTTAAAGCTTTACCGTCTTCTTTTAACGCAGAAACTGAAACATCGTAATTGCGAAAACCCTCTTTACCGCTTTTTAAAGCTTGGGTGTGAATAGGTAATTTGTAAGCCAAATTTAAACTGGCGTAAGTTGATAAACCCTCTTGTGAAGTGATGGCTTTTTGTAAAAGCTGATCTAAACCTTGGGTTGTGAGTTCTTGTGATAAAAAGTTTTCGATCATTAAAGAATAAAGGCGCGACATGTGAATACCGCGGTTTCCTTCTTTTAAATCAACGCCTAAGGCTAAATCACAGGGAATCAAATTTTCATGATGACGCAATGAAGACTGAATACGCTGCATGCCCACCCAATCCAAAGATTGTAGGGTTTGAAGCTTTTGAATCATAATGTCAGATTTAATGTCAGTGATCATTTCGATGGGGAATCTAGTCTAACTGACTGGCCTTATCAAGACTTATGAAATCTTTACGCTTTTCGGCGGTTAGCCTTAAGTCTGGGCTTGTTTGAATCACACTCTATAAAAGCTTATAATTTATGAATAAATGAGCGAAGCCAAAAAAGAAGCCCCGACACTATTTTTCGTTAAGAATTTTACGCACCAGTTTGGTCCGGTCGAAAAATTTTTGAAAAAACGTGGCTACAATGTGGTTATCGAAATAGATGTCAAATCGGCGATCGATCGCATTTTAGAAACCAATCCAGAATACATTTTTTTAGCTTGGGATCACAAAAACGAAAATATTCGCGCGATGCCAAAAACTATTTATCAATCGTGCACGGGCCAAGTGGTTCCGTTTATTATGTCGACCCAACGTGATCAAATTATTCAGCTTGAATCAAGCGGCTTTGAAAACAAGCTCTACCCGCCTTTATCAGGCCCAGCCATCATACGCGTGATTTCAAAGTACGAGAAAAAAAATCAAATCTTTGAACAGATCAACAGAAAGCCTGTCGAAAAAAAGAAAGAATCTGACATGATTCAGGTGAAATCATTTTTTACGCAAGATAATGATGAAGGCCCTGAAATCAATTTAAAAAAATCTAATTCGATGGATGATAACGAACGCCAAATGATCGCCAACCGCAGCCGTGGCCGTTTGAATATGTTCGTTCCGCAAAAGCAGAAAAAATCAAAAGGCATCGCAAGAGCTGAACGTAGTGCAAGTTCTAAACCTAAAGGCATGTCACAAGCTACTCAAGATGGTATCAAAGCCAAGATGATGAGTGCGATTGAAGAAGAACTTAGAAAAGTTAAAAGTTTAACACGCGAACAAAGAGAAGCTGCCAAAAAGAATTTAATGGCGGCCCTTGAGCAACAACTGGCTAATGATGTATCACCCGGCGATTTAATGTTAGCGATCGAAGAAGAGATCGCAAAAATGCCAGAGTTAACTTTGGCTGAACAACAAAATGCCAAGGGTAAATTAATCGAGATCATGGATGACGAATTAGCTAAAGCCATGGCTAAAATGGAAGCCGAATTTGCTCGCGGTGACGTAGGCGGAATTGATTTGAGAGACATGCCTGCCGATGAAGGCAACGGCTCTCATCATCGCGAAGCTCGTTTGCAATCAGGCAACGGCGATGTGATGGCCGATATTGATGACGATGAAATGAATGGCTCTGTTGATCATCAAGATGGTGATGAAGAAGACGCTGATGGTTTAGATACGCCGATGTCTGAAAAACTTCCGCGTGAAGCTAAAGGTTTAAGTAAAGAACAAATTGAATTTTTAGACGAATCTTTCAATGAGACTATTAAGCCTGAAATGTTTGATGTGATCGAGGCCTATGCCGATCAAAAAAGTGAACATCTTGATTTAACCCAAACATCACAAATTTATATTTTAATTATTCAAGAACTTGAGTGGACTGGTTATTTAGCTGTCGCTTCTGAAAACTTTTTAGATGTGGCCTCGGCGCAAGATATTTTAAATAACTGGATCAAACAAATGATTCGCATTGAAAAAATTGATCAAGACGAAACCGATGGATCAGCCATGCCAGATACGGTGCTTTTAGAAATTCGTGTACCTAAAGTTGATTTCGCAGATCTATGCAGTTACAAAGCTGAATTTTTTAAAGAGATTACCTATGAAGACAAAAAAACAATGCTTGGGTTTTTCTCGTTTAGCCCGTACCAAGTGATCAACTCAGTGCATTTAGCTTTTGATATGTTAGAGCTGCCGGTTGAATTTTTACAGCCCAATAAAGATTTACCGTTTGATGTGAATTTATATTTACCTGAAAACAAAAAATTTATTTTATACTTACGCCCTGGTTCACACTTAGACGATGTGCAAGTCACGCGTTTACAAACACGTAAAGTGAAATATATATTTTCACACTTAGAACATGAATTAGCTTTATTAAAATATAAAGCTGAATTTAATATCAAAGGGCTTATCGAATCTTACAAACAAATCAAAGGCTCTAAAAAATGAAAAAACTAATCTTAGGCAGCACTTCAGTTTACCGCAAAGAATTGATGCTTAAACTAGGTATCCCATTTGAAACAATCAAGCCCAGCTGTGATGAAGACGCCTTGAAAAAAAATCTTTTATCACAACATAAAACTCCGCTTGAAGTAGCTGAAAGTTTAGCTTTCGCCAAAGCGGCCTCACTAAATAAAGAATTTAAAAGTGCTGTGGTTATCGGTGGTGATCAGTTAGTGGATTTTGATGGCAACATCATCGGCAAAAGTAAAAGCCATGATAAAGCCAAAGAACAGCTGCAAAGCATGTCAGGGCGAACACATCAGCTGATCACATCGATTGCGATTTTACATGAAGAGCAAAAATACACCTTAAATCATATCTCAAAAATGAAGATGAAAAAATTAACGCCCTCAGAGATAGACAACTATCTGCGTATTGATTTGCCATACGACTGTGCCGGAAGTTATAAAATTGAACGCAGTGGTATTTGTTTATTCGAAAAAATTGAAACCGATGATTTTTCAGCGATTCAAGGCTTACCCATGATGTGGATCAGCCAAAAACTAAAGGAACTAGGCTATGAGCTCTTCACCAATCAGTAACGAAAAAGAACTTCAATCTGAATTAAAAGTTTTAGCGATCAAGGCGATGGAGTATTCACACTCGCCCTATTCAACAAAACGCATAGGCTCAGCAATAAGACTTAGTAACGGCAAAGTATACTCTGGCTGCAATATCGAAAACGCAAGCTATGGCGGCACTGTGTGCGCTGAACGCGTGGCGATCTGGAAAGCGTATAGCGAAAATAAAAAACCTGTGCATATTACTCACGTTGCAGTTGCCAGCGCTGAAGACAGCCCATGGCCACCATGTGGATTTTGCCGTCAGGTGTTGGCTGAATTTGCTAAGGCTGATACGACTGTGATTTTGACGAATACTTCGGGTAAAGAGAAAGCTTTGTTGTTTAGCGAGTTGTTTCCGTTTGCTTTTGAGCCTGAGCATTTGACGAAGTAGTTGGATGATTCAGAGTTGAAACTCTTTTTCTAAACGGTCTAATTTTTCGGGGTAACCTCAATTGGGATATAAACCACCAGCACCAGAAACTTTTACACCAACTAAATTCAAGATTGAAAATCGACTAGTCGCAATGTAACTGGTATGGAAATTGGGTTCACGTCATAAGGTTTTCATTTATTTAAAAAATTTAACTATTTTGTATAAAAAATCAGACTTGAACTGAGAGTCTAGTTGATTTTTCATTATGTTTTTACTTACTTTAAGGATTACATCTTTTTCTATTTTGATAGACTTTCCCTGAAAGTAGCCAAGATTACCATATTGACTTAAATAAATTGATGAAAGCAGATATCCATCTTTGTTAAAGAAATTTAAACGCCATCTAATATCACTAGTTGTCTCGGTTTGTGAAAACGAACTATTTTTTATTGCCTCAACGATTGATTCACTTTCAGATTCAGAACTGGATTGAAAACTAAAATTAAACAGATTATCAAATGTTTTTGAATCAATAGCAACTGGAGTTTCTATATTTTCTGAAACCCAAGCAAGCTCGAACTTAGCAATTGCTCCAGCGTATAAAGAATCTTTAATTTGAATATCAACACTTTTTGTAACGTCGCTATTCGCAAGAGCACTATTACAAAGTCCACAAAATAAGAAAAAAAAGAAGAAAGCCTTAAATATCATTAATTACCTCCCAAAAATCGAAGGAACATAAAAGCTGCTACCGTGGTGAGTCGTTCTTCTAAAGGAGCGACAAAAGCGAAGTCCCCTCTAAAATTGTACTTAATATCTCAGAAATGTTTAAATAAAAATGTATTTATGCGCCAAGAGGTCTAGGCTACCCCAACTCCGAAACCGACCAAGGCATATCTGTTTTCAACGGCGCTCGCAACAAAACCAGAATCGCATTCGGCAAATCAAATCGTTTACCTAGCTGACCAAAATGTTGAACAGCCCAGAACACACCGCCATGAGCGACAATCAAAATTACTACTTTTTTCCATTATTTAATTTTCCAAAAATCAGGATCCGCATCTATACGCATTTTTGTCATAGCCACCACGGCGCCAGCGTATAATCCCATTTCAAATTTAGTTTTTCTAGATTTTCCTACATTCTTTTTATCTGCAATAAGCTTGGTTGAGAATGAGATTTGATAACAATGTACTTTACGACGTCGATCATCAAAATGATCCACTAGCTTCGTTTCGCAGGTAATTGGCGACTTTTCCAAAACGGCGTTCGTTTGATACTCAACAGTGCCTTTTAACATAAAGCCAACACTAGTCATGTCAGTATTTTCTCTGTGAGAAAAAAAGCGAAACGATCGTTCTTTGCTTTGAAACACATGACAATCAACCAAAAGAACATGCTTACATTTCAACTCGGCCTTCATATCAGCAATTAATTTCTCAAGAGATTTAACTTGCTGAGAATCAAAATTTCGTCCTTTTGAAAATGCGAGAGTTATTCCATACATTTCTTCAAAATTCGAAAGTTCTAACCCAGGATATTTACCAGAGCATTGAGAAACACAAAATATGATAGGATACCTATCTACGTGTGGGATCTTAGTAATTAGCTTTTTTATAAAGCCTCCACGACTATGACAAACCAAAAAAAAGCCGAACACAATGTTCGGCTTTCCATAATCAAAAATGTCTAGCAACAACTACTGAGCTTCTAACAAAGCCTGATTAGTAGTAACCTTAGCATCTTTACGAAGAACAGAAACCCACTTAGCATATCCGCCTAAAGATTTCTGCTTTTCAGCCGTCTCAGCAGCATCTTTGCCAACAATCGCAGTTGAAGCTTCGCTTTTTGCATCGACTAATTTTACTAAGTACTGCGCATCACCTTCACGGATTAACGCTTTAGATATCGGAGCCGCTTTGCTTAAACCAAGACTTGCATTAAATAACTCAGGCGATTGAGAACCCGGTAATTGTTCAGCTGTTAAATCAAAGTAACCAGATTCAGTCCATTTAAGGTTATTCTTAGTTACGAACTCATTAACCGCTTGGGCGTTACCCGCAGCAGCTAGTTCTTCTAATTGTTTAGAAATAGTTAATGTTTTTTCTTCAGCTACTAATTTAGTCGCGATTCCGTTTTTAGCGGCTTCGAAAGAAGTTGTTTGCGCTGGTTTTTTATCCATAACTTTTAAGATATGGTAACCAAACGGAGTTTTGATCACAGCAGATACTTTTCCAACCGGAGTTGTGAAAGCCACTTCTTCGAATTCTTTAACCATACGGCCTTTAGAGAAATAACCTAAATCGCCGTTTTTAGCTTTTGAACCTGGATCTTCAGAAACTTGACCCGCCACTTTTGCGAAGTCTTCTTTAGCTAAACGTTTAACGATGTTTTCCATTTTAGCTTTAGCGATACCATCAGATTCAGCATTGCCTTCAGTTGTACGAATTAAGATGTGAGACGCTTTAACTTGTTCAGGCGTTTCGAATTCACCTTTTGTGTTATTGTAATAATCTTGAACTTTTTGGGCAAAAGCAGGATCTGCCATTTTTGCACTAACTTCTGACGGAGTTACTGTTTTTTTAACTTCATCCACGTTTAATTTAACAAACGCTACGTTGATTTTTTTAGATTTAAGTTCGTTTTCTAAATCCTTTTCTAAGCGATTCGAAGATAAACCTAATTCAAATAACTGACGAATACGCGCCGTTTTCGCTTGAGAGCGTAAACCTTTTTCGAATTCGCTTGGAGTTAGTTTGTTTGCATTTAATAGACCTTTATAAAGATCTGATTGAAATACACCGTCTTTTTTGAAGTACGGAAGGTCTTCCATGATGATTTTTTTAAGCTCTGCATCAGTGGCGAAGATTTTTTCGCCTTCGGCTGCTTGGGCTGCTAACGAATTGTTTACTAATTCGTTGATCGCTTCAGAGCGAATTTGCTTTTTTTGAAAATCATTATCGATTTTGCCACCGAAAAATTGAGCATAATAGCTAGAAATGCGATTTTCTTGCTCTTGAAATTCTTTAAGAGTGATGATTTCACCATTTACTTCAGCTGCAGCTCCCATACCTAAATGGCCGCCTTTGCGAGTAGAGTAATCAGAAAGAACGAAAGTTAAAATAATCATACCAAAAATGAGCATGGCTACGACAGCCTTGGCGTTGATGGCTTTACCACCAGCTAAAGTATTTTTAACTTGTTTAATAAACGTTTGTTGAGACATATCCAGAGTACTCCTTATATTTTGACAAGAACAAATATGATTAAAGATAATGTTGAATTCCGCAACTATTTTGTTACCGTTGTATTCAGGAGAAATTTTCAACTGTGAATTTTCTAAATATAAATTTCAAAAAAGCGATTCTTATTTTACTCATGGCCCTACTGCCGTTGATCTCTATTAACATGGAGCAGAAAAAAACTCAGGAGAGCTGGTTTGCACAGCCCTTAAGCTTTTTATCTGATGGATTTCAATCTTTATTCTCGGGATTAAGCTTAGGCGTTCGTGGAACGACCTCTGAATATGTGAATTTATTGAATATCAAAAAAGATAATGCCCGCTTACAAAGCGAATTAGCTGAAATCAAAACACGTTTGAAACTTTTTGATGAAAGTCAGATCGAAATTGCCCGTTTAAAAAACATTTTAGACTTTCAAAAAAATACAAAAATGGAGCTTCTGCCAGCTCAAGTTATTGGCCGCGACATGCTGCCAGATCATAAAACAATCACAATTAACAAAGGCCGCAAAGATGGTCTTAAGCATTTACAGGCTGTAATCACGGTTTCTGGGGCTGTGGGTTATATTTTTCGCCCTTCAGAACACACAAGCCATGTGATGTTGATCACGGATCGTTATTCTGTGTTTGATGCTATGATACAAAAAACCCGCGCTCGTGGCATTATCGAAGGCACATCGAAAGATGGCGGTATTTTACAGTATATCGATCGCACTGAAGATGTAAAAACTGGCGATATCATCGTAACTGGTGGTTTAGATAATATTTTTCCTAAAGGGTTTCCTTTAGCGGTTGTGACAGATGTTGAGCGCAAAACTAAAAGTGCCAGCCTTGTTGTAAACATTAAACCTATTATTGAATCTAATAAAATTGAAGAAGTGTTTGTTGTGATTGATGCCGCTCATGAAGATTTCTTTCCTGAAACGACAACAGCAGCCGTTACTAAACCTGAAGGCAATAACTAAATCATGTCTAGAAGTTCGATTTTACTTATCTTAAAACTAGTTATCTTTACGTTGGTGTTTTACGCGTTTTGTGCGTTTCAAACTAGTTTTTGGCCGTTTGTATTAGGCTCTTTCCCCGCTCCGCAATTATGGTTAATTATGGTGGTCTTTGTGGCTTTAAAATGGCCTTCGGTGCGCGCTGTATTTTTCGTGTATTTTTTAGGTCTGATTATGACTCGCTATTCGTATATTCCGCTGAAAATGGCGTGGACGAGTTTAGTGGCTTTGATTTTGTTTGTTTGGTTTTTCAAAAACCGCATCCATTCAACGTCTTTGTTTTATTTTTCGATTCTGACAACAAGTGGTTCGTTATTTTATGCCATCGCTTATATTACAATTTCTCGTTGGTTAGAACCAAACCCTACGCCGATTTTCTTTTTACACCGTCTTTTAGAGATGGGATGTAACTTTTTATTTAGTATTCCGATTTATAAGTTTTTAGACTTTATCGACCAGCGTTTTGAATCAAATCCTTCTTGGGGTCCGACCAGCACTGATCACGCATCTGAGGTTGAATCATGAGAACGCAGTATATTAGCAACCCCGAAGAGGCTCGCGATTTTTTAAACCGTTACCGCCCCTTCTATATTTTTGTCACTGTCACTGCCGCTGTATTTTGTCTGCGTTTAATGTGGCTACAAATCATCAATGGCCGTGAATTACGCCAGTACTCTGAAAAAAATCGTGTTAAACAAACTAAAATCATGGCTCCACGTGGTCTTATCGTTGATCGTGATGGTAAAGCTTTAGTTGAGAACTTACCGGGTTTTGAAGCGATTATTTCTCCGCAGTATATCGAAGATTTAAAAACGTTATCTGAAAACGTAGCTCCGATCATTGGTTTAGAGCCTGCAAAGTTAACTGAAAAAATTATTCGCAGTAAAAAATTAAACGGGCCTTTTTCAATGATTCGTTTAAAAGATAATTTAACGCGCGAAGAAGTGTTTCGTTTAAAACGCATTCGCCTAGATTACCCAGGCCTTGAGATTCGTGAATCTATTATTCGTTATTACCCGCTTCGTGAAGACGGCGCACAGTTATTTGGCTATGTGGGCGAGATTTCTAAAAAAGAGATCGAAAAATTAAATAAAAAAAATGCACCCGATCTTTCGTTTGAACAAGGCGATATTATCGGTAAATCAGGCCTTGAAGAGCATTTAGAGAAAAAAATTCGCGGTGAAGATGGCGTAAGCTTTGTTCAGGTCGATGCCCATGGTCGTCAAACTGTGACTGAGATTCCGAATATTTACGGCGAACAAATTAAAGATATTGAACCTATTCATGGCAATAGCGCGATGTTAACGATTGATCGTGATGTTCAGTTAGCGGCCTATGAATCTATGGTTAAAATGAATCGTATCGGTGCCGTTGTCGCGATGAAATCAAATGGCGAAATTTTAGCTTGGCTAAATTCTCCAAGTTTTGACCCGAATATCTTTACGACAGATGTTTCAACTAAAGTAATGGGTAAACTAAGCACTGATCCATTTAAACCATTTCGTAATAAAGTAATTCAAGATCACTTCTGGCCAGGATCTACATTTAAACCTTTCGTGGCTTTGTCTGCACTTCAAGAAAAAGTCATCACTGATAAAACGATTGTCTCAACTCCCGGCCAATTATGGTTCGGTAATCGCGCCTTCCATGATCACAATAAAAATGGTTTCGGAAGTTTAGATATTTACGGCGCTTTAGAAAAATCATCGAATGTGTTCTTCTATAAAATGGGTATCGCTCTAGGTGTTGATAAAATGTATAATTACATTTCATTAATGGGCTTAGGCCAAAGAACTGGTATTGAAATGGACCGCGAAGCTCCGGGTCGTCTGCCAAGTTCTGAATGGAAAAAAGCCCGTTTAGGTGAAGAATGGCAACCGGGTGAGAACTTAACGATGGCCATCGGTCAAGGTTACGTAACGGCTACGCCATTACAAATGGCAGTGGCTTACAACACGATCGGAACCGAAGGAAAAGTTGTAAAACCTTTTATCGTTAAAAAAGTTACTGATCACGAAGGTAAAATTTTATTTGAACGTTTTCCGGCTGAAGTGCGCGATATCACATTGCCACAACCAAACGGTTTTAAAATCGATCGCGCTAATTTTAAAATTGTTAAAGAAGCTATGCGCCGCGTGGCCAATGGCAGCAGCGGTACTGCTCGTCATTGGAAAGTTCCTGGCGTTGAAATGGCTGGTAAAACGGGAACAGCTCAGGTTATGAGTTTCTCGGCTGATCAAATTTATCAATCGTGTGCAGCTCGTCCGATTCAAATGCGCCATCATGGCTGGTTTGTGGCTTGGGCTCCGGCAGATAAACCAGAAATCACTGTGGCTGTGTTAGCACAGCATAGTTGCCATGGTAATACAGGGGCTGCTCCGATCGTGCGCGATATTATTGAAGCGTACTACAAAAAATATCATCCAGAAATTATCAAAGAAGCTTTAAAGAAAAATCCTAATGCGCGCGGTGCTGCAACTCCGGATAATAACAAACCCGGCGGTTCAGTTGGCGGCGATGACTAAGTTTTGGATTAAGGAATAGTAATGTCTATTGGTGGATTAAACGTATCAGAAAGAAATTTTTTAAGCCGCATTGATTTGCGCCTTATTGCTTTAGTATTTACGTTAAATGTTATTGGTTTAATTAATTTATTTAGTGCAACTCACGGCCCTCACTCAAGAGAAGTTGAAACTTTATTTATTCAACAGATTGTTTGGCTAACAGCTGGCTGGACAATTTTCTTTGTGATGACGTTCATTGATTATTTATGGATCAACCGACTGGTTTGGTTTATTTATATCGTCAATGTGTTCGCCTTAGTTTACGTGGATTTTTTCGGTAAAGTCGTGCTTGGTGGTCAACGTTGGATTGATCTTCACTTTTTTAGGTATCAACCTTCTGAAACGATGAAATTGTGTCTGATCTTAGTGTTATCTAAGATTTTAATCACAAGAAATCCTGAAGGCCCTGGCATGAGCATGCGTGATTTACTGTTTCCGTTTGTTTTATTGTTTGTGCCGTTTATTTTAACGATGAAACAACCCGATCTGGGAACGGCGATGATGTTAATGCTCATCGGTGGAACATTATTGTTCTTCGTAAAAATTAGAAAAAGCATCTTAGTTACTTTAGTTGTTTTAGGAGCTGTGGCTTTACCGGTTATCTGGAAGTACGCACTTAAAGATTACCAAAGACATCGCGTTTACACGTTTATTTCTCCGGATTCAGATCCTCAAGGTAAAGGTTATAACTCGATTCAATCACGTATCGCGGTTGGATCTGGTCAGTTTTTTGGTAAAGGTTTTCGTCAAGGTACGCAATCACAGTTAGAATTCTTACCCGAGCGTCACACAGATTTTATTTATTCAGTGTTATCTGAAGAATGGGGTTTTGTTGGAAGTATCGCGGTACTTACGACGTTTGTCTTTTTATTCTTAGTGTGTTTTGAAATTGCCTCCAGGGCGCGAGATAAGTTTGGCGCACTGATTGTGGTCGGCGTATCTTCGTACTTATTCTGGCATATGTTTATCAATATCGGCATGGTGATCGGGTTACTTCCGATCGTGGGTGTTCCGCTTCCGTTATTAAGTTACGGTGGATCAGGTATGTTAACAACCATGGCCGGCATGGGCTTAATTAGTTCGGTCGCCTACCGTAGATATCTATTCTAGGTTTTATGTCTTTCATGAAATATTTTTTAGGATTAGTAGTTATAGTTGGAGTTGCTTTTTTATCTCGTGAAGCTTGGAATAGCTTATCACAGAAAAAAGCAGCCCAAGTTCAATCTGAAATGGAAAAATCACTTTTTCCGGTCATGATCGCAGCCCAACCCAAAGAGGCTATTTTTGCTAGGCCCATGTGGGTAGCTGAAACCGGTTCAACATTAACTGTCTTTACTGAGTATTTTGGTGATCGTCTTCCTGAAGAGCGTGAAAAAGTGCGCAATGAGATGGTGCTGGTCGTAAAAAAATGGGCTGAAACTCAACCCCAGAAATATCAATTCTACTATGTGACTTTCACCGACGAGATTATCTCGCCTGATAAGAAATAACTTTCACCGACTATTCGCACTTGGCGACCTGTTTATCGACTTCAATACCGCCCTGACTATTTTTTAAAATACAAATGCCAGTCACTTCAACGCCGCCATAATGGTTTACATAATCCCATCCAACATATTCTGGAAGAGCGACACAAACTTCTTCAAGATGCTTGATTGTTCTTTTGCAGGCCTCTGATGCGTTAGCTTGTGAAACGAAAACTAGTGCTAAAACAAAAAATACAGAACGTAATTTATTTTTCATCGTGCCCACCTTTTCATAAAAAGAATTAGTGCAAGGCTGTGGCCACAGAATTTGGTATGCATAAGTAATTGATGCGACATTGGCTGAAACATTAAACGCTTCAGAGTGAGACAACTTTGAAAGCTGCATGTCTACCAGAAGTTTGACATGCGCTTAATACCTGCTCGTTGCAGACTGAGACTTATCTGACTTGAACCGTGATAATATTGAAGCCTTCGTTTTCAGAGGGCTTAACAAAATGTTTTGTGAATAAATCGAATTGTTGATCGCTGGTTTGAAAGGCATGCTGGCCTGATTCATTACGTTTTTTTAAACGGTCTTTGCATGTGGCATCTGATACATCTAAAAAATGCAGTTCGTGCTCAACGCCCGATTGTTCAAGTAAACTTTTAAACCAGGCGCGCTGATTAAGCGTATTGGCCGGAAAATCCAGAACAAGATTTAAGTTACATTTTAATAAATTCAAAATATGCGAACTTAAAACTTCGCGAAGTCTTTGTGAACACTTCGCATAATCATCAATCGTCTTAATTTCATGAGGATAAAGACCATATAACCATTTATCTTCGCTGAGCAAAATAGTATTTGGTTGCGACGCTAGCCTTGCAGCTAACGTCGATTTACCCGAAGCAATTTTACCGCACAAAAAGTGAATCATAATTACCTCGTTGATATTCAATAGTGGTTAGATCAAGGCGCTAGGACGAAGGCGTATTCACACCGCTATTGAATCATTCTATAGCGGATACGTTTTGGAGTTGCGTCTTCACCCATGCGTTTTTTACGGTCTTCTTCGTATTCAGAGAAACTTCCTGGATAGAAGTAAACTTTTGAATCACCTTCAAACGCCATTGTGTGAGTACAAACGCGATCTAAAAACCAACGATCATGCGAAATCACAATCGCAGATCCGCCGAATTCGTTTAAGGCTTCTTCAAGTGCGCGCATTGTATTTACGTCTAAGTCATTCGTCGGCTCATCTAGTAAAAGTAAGTTCGCACCTTCTTTTAAGATTTTAGCCATGTTCACGCGATTACGTTCTCCGCCTGATAATGTGCCCACTTTTTTCTGTTGGTCTGAACCCGAGAAATTAAACCAGCTCACGTACTGACGAGCTGGAATTTCGCGGTTACCTAATTTAATTAGATCTGCTCCGCCTGATAATTCTTCATAAATCGTTTTATTCGGATCAAGAGTTTCACGTGTTTGATCAACGTAAGCAATTTTTACTGTTTCACCGACTTTGAAAGTTCCTGAATCAGCTGTTTCTTTGCCTGTGATCATTTTGAATAATGTTGATTTACCAGCACCATTTGGCCCGATAACTCCAACGATCGCTCCTTTAGGGATCACGAAATCAACGCCGTCTAATAATAATTTTTTGCCGTAACCTTTTGTTACGCCTTGAGCTTCAACAACGATATTACCTAAGCGTGGGCCTGCCGGGATGTAGATCGACATCTCTTGTAATTTTTCAGCTGATGGCTCTTTTAATAAATCTTCGTAAGCATGGATACGCGCTTTAGACTTAGATTGACGAGCTTTTGCACCCTGACGGATCCATTCTAACTCGCGCTCTAATGTTTTTGCTTTTTTACTTTGAGATTGTTGCTCTTGCGCTAAACGTTTATCTTTTTGTTCTAACCATGAAGAGTAATTACCTTTCCATGGAATACCTTCACCGCGGTCTAATTCTAAAATCCAACCAGCCACGTTATCTAAGAAGTAACGATCATGGGTAACAGCGATAACAGTACCTGGAAATTTATGAAGGTATTGCTCTAACCAACCTACAGATTCAGCATCCAAGTGATTCGTCGGCTCATCCAGTAATAAAATATCTGGGTTCGACATAATTAAACGAGCGAGTGCTACACGGCGTTTTTCACCACCTGATAAATGCGCCACTGGAGAATCTGGTTCTGGACAACGTAAAGCATCGATCACAAGTTCGATTTTTTGATCGACTTCCCAACCGCCTAACGCTTCGATTTTTTCTTGAAGGTTACCTTGTTTTTCAATCAAGTTATTCATCTCGTCCGGATCTAAATCAGGATCAGAGAATTTATCGTTGATTGCATTGTATTCTTTCATCAAGTGAGGAAGGTCTCCCATTTGAGAAAAAATATTATCGCGCACGTTTAATGTTTCATCTAATTTAGGTTCTTGTTCTAAGTAGCCGACTTTCATCTTCTTTGCTGGAAATGCTTCACCTAAAAATTCAGTGTCGACACCCGCCATAATTTTTAGCAACGATGATTTACCAGATCCGTTTAGACCTAGAACGCCGATTTTTGCGCCATAAAAATATGATAAATAAATATCTTTTAATACAAAACGGTTTGGTGGGTATACTTTAGATACACCCTTCATTGTGTAGATAATATCTTGAGACATCTTTTCTCCCTTGATTTTCGAAGTGATATTAGTACCATAGAGGTTAAAGGCAACACAACTTTAGAATGAGCAACAAGAAGTCGAATAAAAAAAGCAGCGCCGCGAAATCGGGACTAGCTGCACCAAAAGCACCTTTAGGTGCGCCGTTGAACGCAACTGATCTGAATGGATTAGCGAAGGTTAAATGGTCATCATTACAGACTGATTTAAAGTCTGCCTTAGGCTCGTGGTCAGAGAATGAACAAAAAGAAGACCTGAAATCTCCTGAAGAAGAGCAATTAGATAAAGTTCGCTCACTTATTGAAGACCTAAAAGAACGTTTGAACGAGTTTTAATAGGTATCGGTCACCCGTTAGCTTACAGTTTGACCTTTTTCCCACAACGCAGCCACTTCAACTAAACCTGCTGTTACGCTATGAAACTCTGTCTGAGTTTGCAGCTTTTCGATACCGAAGCGATTTTCAAACTCTTGGCGAATTAACGGAACTTTTGATGTTCCACCCGTTAAGCACACTAAATCGATATCTTTTTCTGTTAAACCCGATTGCTGAAGAGAACGGTCTAAGGCGCTGATAATATTATTTTTAATATCATTCGCCCACGCGACAAATTGATCAGTTGAAAATGTCTCGTACACTTCGATATCTGGATAATCGAATTTAAAATTAGAAGTCTTACTTTTAGAGAGTTCTTTTTTGCTGGCTTCGATAGTTTCAAAAAATGGAAAGATCTGATTATCTTCAATTAGCGCAAACAAACGATCAACGCCGGCGGCATCTTTTGGAGTTAAGGCGCACTTTTTAACTTCTTTAACGAACTCGTAGGTTTCTTTATCTTTTAAATGCACGATGTGTGCTGGATGATTTAAACGCGTAGTTACATTGGGCGGCATCGTCATCACATTCGATGACATCGGCAGCATGTATCTGGTTTTTGCGCCGAAATATTCGTTTAATTTATTCGACATAAAAATACTGTCTAAGGCATCACCCGCAAGTGGGCACCCTTCAATTGATAGCACGTCTTTTTTACTAAATTCTTTTGGGTTAATACGCATGATCGTGAAATCAGAGGTTCCTCCGCCGAAATCTCCGATAAGGATTGTTTTTTCTTCGGTGGCATTTCTTCGGTAATCGAATGCGGCAGCTAAGGGTTCTGGAATAAACTGCACATCCGTGAAGCCTGCAAACTGACAAGCGCGCTGCATTCTGTGTAAAGCAAAACCATCGGCCACTTCATCCATTGAATAACGTGCGGGTCTTCCCATCACGACGTGAGTGACTTTTTGACCGATCGCTAGTTCGGCGCGTTTTTTTAATTCTAATAAAAATAAACCGATAATATTTTCTAACGAAAGAACGCGGTTTTTAAACATTGTTCCAAGGTAGGCTTGATTCGGTAAATGGGTTTTGAACGATCTGAATAATCGCCCTTCCATATCGTTTTCTAAAAATTCTTCGATCGCACGTTGGCCGTAAAAACAAATATCTGGCTCGGGAAAATATAATAACGTGCGCATCATTGTTGGATCAGCGTTTAAATCATCAATGGGTAACGCTAAGGTCTTTTCACCATTGTACACACAGCCCACCAGTGAGTTACTGGTGCCGAAATCGATCGCCAGTATCGGTTGCTTCGACTTCGTCGAAAGTGGCGATTTAGACATTATGCTCTTTCGGCGTTAACGTTTTTAATTCAAAAGCGTGTAAGCCTGAGGTGAATTCTTCTTTTAACAGATCGTAGACTTTTCTTTGGCGGTCTACGCGTGATAGACCTTCAAAAACTTCAGAAACTATTTTTGCCTTATAATGTGTTTCGCCAGTAAAGCCTGCGCTCCCCAAGTGTTCAACATGGTTTGCGTGTTTAGCGCTGTCGTTTTTTAACTCGAGCACTAACGGGTTTAACTGTTTTAAGATCGCCTTAATGCGTTCTTCGCGATTCACTAAGACTTCTTATTAAATTTTGAAAGAATTGATTGAACTTGAAGTTGAGCAATCTGTACGCCCATTTTAGCCATAGAGATGACGCCTTTTTCTTCTAACTTCTTTTCAACTTCTTTTGCTTTTTCTAAAGCTTTAACGGCTGCGACTTCGGCATAAGGATTAGAAAGACCGACTTCGAATTTTTCGTCGTTCTTCCATTGAGTAGCTACATTTTCAGCCACATCAAATACCTTTGGAGCTTTCTCGCGCACGACTTCGCTGTAAGGAAATTCAATTTTTACTTTTTCCTTAGGAGTCTCTGTCGATTCTTGTGTAGTTGTTTCTTCGTTTTTGATTTCTTCGTCATTCATCATATGCTAAGAATATACCATGATTTCAATCTTAGAAAACAATGTTTTTTTTATCGTGCTCAACAAACCTGAAGGTGTTTCTGTGCACAATGAAAAGCCTAGTCTTTTAGACTGGCTGGTTGAGCGTAAGCTGCCTCAAAGCTTTGTAAACCGCATTGATCAACAAACCAGCGGATTAGTGGTTGTCGCTCATGACCCAAAAGATCACGAAGCTTTAACTCAAAGCCTACAGTCAGGGCAAAAAATCTACCGCGCTCTATTACGTGGCGGTTGGAATGATAAGCCTCACTCTTTGCAATGGGATCTGCCGTTATCTGATAAAGCTGAAGGGCGTAAAAATCCACAAGGCAAAGCTTCAGATCGCAAAAACTGTTTAACTCTAGTTAACGTTGTTCGCACGAATCAGTATTTTACTGAAGTGTTATGTGAAATCAAAACTGGGCGCCAACATCAAATTAGAAAACATGCTGTTTTAGCAAAACACGCTATTATGGGTGATACCCGTTACAATGATGAAAGTTATAATTTGAAAATGGGAGCGATGTACAAAACTGAACGCATGTTTTTACACGCTGAAGAGTTAAAGTTTAAATTTCAGGGAAAAGAATATCACATCAAATCTGAAAAAATGAACTGTGATATGTTTTTTCCGTCAACTTAACTAGCCGAAATATTTTTTTGGATTTGCGAAACAATCTTTAAATACACGCAACATATCAGCCGCATGTGCGCCGTCGATGTAACGGTGATCAAAAGTAACGCCGACTTTCATTGTCGGGCGAATTTCTAAACGATCAGCTTGACCTTCTGTTTCAACAACAACCGGTGATTTTCTAACCGCACCAATCGCAAGCAACATCGGCGAACGTGAATACGGACACAGTGGCGCTAACGCCCAGTCAATACCCATTGAACCCACGCTTGTGATCATCACAGCTCCGAATGGATCTTTCGGAATACCAAACCAGTGCATTGGTAAACCTAAATCGTAATTTAAAAATGAAGTTCCAAGTAACACATATTTCATAATGCTATTTGGAATCAAATGCATCGTCGAGCGAACTTTCATCAGTTCACCCTCTTTATTTTTCTTTAATTTAGTGCCTTTGCCTCTAAGTTCATCGGCCAATTGAAAAATATTTTTTGTCTGTAAATTTCTTAATGTGACACCTGATAATTCAGCTTTTGCCGTTTTATCTTTAGGGTCATCGCCTTCGATATTTACTTGAAAAAAGATATCGATATTTTTACGGTAATAAATCTGATGGCGAATCATAATTGCATTCACTTCAGGGCGAACTTTTAAACACTCAACCATCGCTTGGCCCACTAAATGTGTTGGCGTTAGCGAAATGTTTTTTTCTAATTTTATCTGTTCGATATATTTAAGAGCTTCGCTCATATCAACTTCGGCCATGCCGTAGACTGAAGGGTCACCGGAATTCCACCAAGTGCCGATTGCAATTTTACGAAATAAAGATTTATAGGTCGGTTTGTAAACTTCAAATGCCACTGTCTGCCTCACTGGGCTTTGCCCAGATTAAAACATATCGTTGTTTTAAAAAATTCTCAATTTTAAACTTTTTTGATTGGACTTTAACCGAACTCCCGACCAACGTCTTGACGACAGGTCCTTGCGCGTATCGCCATCTGTGTAGAATTCTTCATAACAGAAACTAGACCCTGCTCGCCTATGTAGTTTTCAGAGGAGAAATCCGATTAGTGACTGATTTATGCAACCAATTTTTTAAATTAAAACGGATTCAAAAACATAAAGAAAACACATAGGAGCAATAAGCAAATGGCTACAAAAACAAAAAAGACAGCACCAGCACCAACAAAACAATCACCTTCTGAGGTTAAAGGTTGGCTAGACGCAATCAACGGTTCACAAGCCGTGATTGAATTCAACTTAGACGGAACAATTCAACATGCAAATCCAAATTTTTGCAATGCTGTTGGTTATTCTTTAGATGAATTAAAAGGTCAGCATCACAGAATGTTCTGTGATCCAGTTTACGCTGCTTCTCCAGAGTATAAAAACTTTTGGGCTAAATTAAATCGCGGTGAATTCGATGCTGCTGAATACAAACGTTTTGGTAAAAACCAAAAAGAGATTTGGATTCAAGCTTCTTACAATCCAATCTTAGATGCTAAAGGTGTTCCTTATAAAGTTGTGAAATTTGCAACTGACATCACAACTCAAAAATTACAAAATGCTGAATACCACGGTAAAGTTGAAGCGATCGGCAAATCACAAGCTGTGATCGAATTTAACTTAGATGGTACTATCATTCATGCTAATGATAACTTCTGTGGCGCTGTTGGTTATTCATTATCTGAAATCAAAGGTAAACACCACAGAATGTTCTGTGACCCAGTTTACGCGGCTACTCCGGCTTACTCTCAATTTTGGGATAAATTAGGTCGCGGTGAATTTGATTCTGGTGAATACAAACGCTTAGGCAAAAACAATAAAGAAATTTGGATCAATGCTTCTTACAATCCAATTATGGATATGAATGGCAAACCATTCAAAGTCGTTAAATTTGCTTCTGATATCACTGAAGCTAAATTAAGAAATGCTGAGTTCCAAGGTAAAGTTGAAGCGATCTCTAAATCACAAGCTGTGATCGAATTCAATTTAGATGGTACTATTTTAACTGCTAATGATAACTTCTTAAATACAGTTGGTTATTCTTTATCTGAAATCCAAGGTAAACATCACAGAATGTTCTGTGAACCTGCTTACACGAACACTCCAGCTTACGCTCACTTCTGGGATAAATTAAACCGTGGTGAATTCGAAGCTGCTGAGTACAAACGCGTTGGTAAAGGTGGCAAAGAGATCTGGATCAATGCTTCTTACAATCCAATCATGAATGCTAACGGTAAACCATTTAAAGTTGTAAAATACGCATCTGATGTAACTGAATTACGTAAAGTAATTATCTCATTAGAATCAATGGCTGGTGGCTTAGCTTCCTCTGCGACTCAATTAACTTCAATGGCAACTCAAATGTCTGAAAATGCTAAGAAAACTTCGCAAGATTCTGAATACGCAACTGGCGTTTCATCTGAAGTTGCTACAGGCGTTCAAATCGTTGCAACAAACACTGAAGAAATGGTTGCATCTATTAAAGAGATTTCACGTTCTGCAAATGAGTCAGCTCAAATGTCTCGTGAGACTTTAAATAACGCTATCGAAACAAATAAAACAATCGCTAAACTTGGTGCAAGTTCTCAAGAAATTGGTAACGTGATCAAAGTTATTAGCTCTATCGCTCAACAAACTAATTTATTAGCTTTAAATGCGACGATCGAAGCTGCTCGTGCCGGCGATGCTGGTAAAGGTTTCGCAGTTGTTGCGAATGAAGTCAAAGAATTAGCAAAACAAACTGCAAAAGCGACTGAAGATATCACGAATAAAATCGGTGCTATCCAAAAAGATTCTGCTGCTGCTGTTGAAGCGATCGCAGAGATTTCTTCTTCAATCGAAAAATTAAATAGCTTATCTGGTGCAATTGCCGCTTCAGTAGAAGAGCAAACGGCTACGACAAACGAAGTTTCTCGCGTAGTAGTTCAATCTTCTAAAGGTGTTGAAAACATCACTAATTCAGTAAGAGCAGTTTCTTCTGCAGCTGAAGTAAATATGACAGCATCTGCTGATACGTTAACTTCTGCAAGAGGCTTAACAGAGTCTGCAGAAGAATTACGTTTCTTAATTAAGAAAATTCAAAAGGCAGCGTAATGAGTAACAACCAACTGGATCCCGCATTACAGGAACTTGTCGCTGAGATTGAAGAAATCTCGGCGCGAGTCACAGGCTTAATTCAGTTAAGTGAAACCACTCAACTGAATGCTCTGCAGATCGATGGTTTATACCGTGATGTGCATACGTTAAAAGGTTCATGTCTATTATTTGGTTTTCATGACATGGGTGCATTAGCTCATGAACTTGAAACAAGAATGGAACCTGTACGTAAAGGCTATGTGCAATTAAAAGATGTAGGCGTTGACCGTCTATTAAAAGCTTTTGATTTATTTGGGGAATTCAGTCGTGCGCACATGGTTACCATGGCGCCCGAATTTAAAGATAAGGTGTCACAGATGACAGACAGTTTTAAAAATGGCTCGTCAAAAAGCGCTGGTCCGGCTGCGCCTCAGCCGGCCGCACCTGCACCCGCAGCTCCGGCTGCAGCAGTACCCGCTCCAGCGCCGCTAGTAACAGTAACAACTGTTTCAGCAGCGCAAAATAGCCCGCCTCCGCCAGCAAATGACGAAACAAATTCAACAGTACGTGTACCCGTTACCTTACTTGATAATTTGATGGGTCTGATGAGCGAAATGGTTCTTGTTCGTAATCAGGTTCTTCAAATTTCAAATAACAGTGATGATTTAGATTTTTTGAATTTATCGCAAAGACTAGATGTTGTAACTTCAGAATTACAGTCTGAGGTGATGAAAACACGCATGCAACCGATTGGAAACGTTTTAACGAAATTCCAGCGCGTCGTGCGTGATCTAGCCAAAGAATTAAATAAAAGAATCGATTTAGTTTTAGAAGGCACAGAAACAGAGCTTGATAAATCTTTAATCGAAGCTATCAAAGATCCATTAACACATATTATCAGAAATGCCTGCGATCATGGTTTAGAAACCACTGAAGAACGTAAAGCTGCTGGTAAAGCTGAAAACGGACAAATTTTAGTACGTTCATTTCATGAAGGTGGTCAGGTTATTATTCAGATCACTGATAATGGCCGTGGCCTTAATGGTGAAAAATTAATTAAAAAAGCTCTCGAGAAAGGCATTATTACGACTGAAAAAGCCGCAAAAATGACTGATCGTGAAGCCCATGACCTTATTTTTGCTGCTGGTTTTTCTACGGCGGCAAATGTAACAAATATTTCTGGTCGCGGTGTCGGTATGGATGTCGTAAGAACCAATATCGAAAAAATCGGTGGACGTGTTGAGCTTAAAAGCGAATTAGGTAAAGGCATGACTTTGTCTTTAAAAATTCCTTTAACGCTGGCCATTGTTCCTGCAATGATCATCCGTGCAGGCCAAGAAAAATACGCTATTCCTCAAGTAAAACTTGTTGAATTAGTGCGCGTTGAAAATAATCCTGATTCTGAAGGTGAAAAAATTGAATATATCCAAGGTAAACCGGTTTACCGTTTACGTGGAAAATTATTACCTTTAGTGATTTTGGGTGAAGTATTAAATCCAGAAAATAAAAAAGAACAATCTAGCTACAATATCGTTGTGCTTAATGCTGACAACAGATTTTTTGGTTTAGTTGTTGATGAAATCCACGACACAGCAGATATCGTCGTTAAACCATTAAGTCGCTTTCTTAAAAATTTAGCGATTTATTCTGGCGCAACAGTATTAGGTGATGGCAGTGTTTCGTTAATCTTAGACGTGATCGGCCTTGCGAAATATGCGCAATTGACTGCAGCCCGTCCGGTTGAAGATGAAACTGTATTACTTGCTCGTGAAGCGCTTTCAGACCAACAAGAATTCTTATTCTGTAAAGTCGGCGCACCAACAGTGCATGGTTTACCATTAGCTGTTGTTCACCGCTTAGAAGAATTTCAATGGGCAGATATCCAGATGTCTGGCGAAATTCCGGTAGTTCAATACCGTGACCAATTATTACCAATCATGTCTATTCATGAGTACTTAGGTTACGGAAAATTCGACATCGTGAATTTATCACAAACTTACCCGACTTGTAAGACTGTCGTGATTAAGAAAAACAATAAGCTTTATGCCCTACAAGTGCATGAAATCTTAGATGTGATTTCGACATCGACAAATATTGATGATGCTTTCAGTGACCGCAAAGGTGTTCTTGGAAGTTTATTAAACAATGGCGAAGTATCTGTGATCATTAACGCTTACGAATGTGTTGAGCACTTAATGAATAAGATGGCTCCAAATCAAATCTCAGAGCGTGTTTCTGATATGGCTCATTATGTTGAAGAACAAAAAAAGCAAAAAGCAAAACCTGTTGATGTCAAAAACGTTAAAATTTTACTGAACGAAGATTCGAATTTCTTTAAACGCCATTTAGTGGCCATTTTAAAGAAAAACAATCTAGCAGTTGATGTAGCCGTTAATGGTCAAGAAGGTTTAGATATGCTTCAGTCAGGTGATTATGACCTGGTATTAAGTGATATCGAAATGCCGATCATGAGTGGTTTAGACTTCGTAAGAGCGGCGCGCGCGTTAGGCCCTTATAAAGATATGCCGATGATCGCGATCACAACGAAATTCTCTGAAGCTTACCAAGCTGAAGGAATCGAAGCTGGTTTTAATGAGTATTTAGAAAAAATTAAAGAAACAGAGTTAGTTGAAACGATTTTTAATTATTTATCGTCTTCAACTTACCGTAAAAAACAAGGAAGCGTGGCTGTATGAGTCAACAACAAGAACAAGCCTGCACATTCTATCTTGAAGATCGCATGTATGCGCTAGACGTACAAGAAGTGCAAGAGGTTACAAAAAGTTTACCAATCACCCCGATCCCTTTAGCACCTTCATATGTTAAAGGTCTTATCAATCTTCGCGGCCAAATCGCCGTGTCGATTGATTTACGTGAGATGTTTGGCTTACCAAAATTAGAAGTGAACGAGTTCACGAATAATATCGTCTGTCGTACTGACGGTATTTTAATGGCATTTCCGGTTGACCGCGTTGGTGAAGTTGTTGAAAACGATTACAATCTTTTCGAATGTACACCTGACACAGTTGAGCCTAAGATTGCACAGTTTATGAAGGGCGTATTTAAATCTCCGCATGACATTTTATCAATGCTGGATATCGAATCAATTTTAAAATGCTTACACCAACATGGTAAAGCGTTAGGTACCGAAGCATAAATATGAGTAAGAAATTAAATGTTCTCATTGTAGATGATTCTTTAGCCGTGCGCGCACTGGTTAGGAAATGCCTTGAGAACGACCCCCATATCGAAAGCCTGTCGACCGCTTCAAACGGTCGTACGGCTCTAGATTATTTTCGCGATAAAAAACCGGATTTATTAATCTTAGATATGAATATGCCAGAAAAAAATGGCCTACAAGTTATCGAAGAAATTCGTGCTATGAATCACCAAACTCCGGTTGTGTTATTTTCAACTGCGGGCCAAGCGCCAGAAACTTTAAAAGCGCTGTCATATTCTCAGGTGGATTTTTTAGCTAAAGACGAAGCTACAGACACGGCATTATCAGGGTCTTTAGAAGACAATGTTAAACGTTTACAAGCCCGCCTGTTACCAAAAATAACTCAATTTTTTCATTTTCAAAAACAGGCTGAAGCTCCTAAAGCTGTAGCTGCTGTTCCTGCAGGCCCTGCACCGAAAAAAACTTTCAGTGCCCCGCCTTTTTTTAAAACTGAAGCTGTGGCGATTGCCTGTTCAACAGGTGGACCCCGCGCTTTAGAAGAACTTTTTGACGGCTTAGGAAAATTCGTCGAACAAAAGTTTGGTCCTATGTTTATTGTTCAACACATGCCTGCTGGTTTTACTTTACAGCTGGCAGATCGTTTAAAAAAGATTTCTGGTTTGAATTTCAAAGAAGCCGTACATAACGAAACTGTTCAGCACAGTACGATATATATTGCTCCGGGTAATTTTCATATGGAATTACGTTCTGATCCAGATCAATCTGTGAAAATTATTTTACATCAAAAAGAACAACGTCACAGTGTTCGCCCTTCTGCAGAATATATGTTTGAAACAGCTGCGCCAATTTATCGCTCAAAGATGTTAAGCTTTGTCTTAACGGGCATGGGTGATGATGGCATCGAAGGTATTCCCATTGTTAAAAAACATATGGGTAAAGTGATTACGCAAACTCAAAGCACGTGTGCCGTTTACGGTATGCCAAAAGCTGTGGATGATGCGGGACTTTCTGATGGTTCAGAAAGTTTACAAGGCATTCGCAAAATTTTAATGAATCATTTCTTCTTCAAGCTTAAGGCGGTCGCGTAATATGAATCCAGCAATTATTGAGTTCTTCGCAAATTATATCAAAGATCAATTGGGTATCATGTATGAGAAAACTAACTATTACCAATTAGAAAAACGTCTTGAAGAGTTAGCAAAAAGTGAAGGCTGCGCTACATTAGAAGACCTTCATAAAAAAGCCAAACTTGGCATCTATGGAACTTTTAAAACTAAATTATTAGATTTAGCGACAAATAACGAAACATCATTTTTTCGTGATCCCAAAGTTTTTGAAATGGTTGAAAAAGAAGTTTTTCCGCATTTTATGAAAATGGGAATGAAAGATATTCGTGTTTGGTCTGCAGCCAGCAGCTTTGGTCAAGAGATCTATTCCTTATTAATGTTAAACCAAGAGTTACCTCTTGGTACCCGCCCCGAGATCAGAGAATTCATCGGTACAGATATTTCAGAAAAAGCTTTGAAAAAAGCTACTGAAGGTATTTATAATCACGTTGAAATGGGTCGCGGTCTTACCCCACATTTACAAAACAAATATTTTTCTCCGGCAAAAGAACCTAACCACTGGCAAGTTAAAATGAACTTGCGCGGTAAAGTTCATTTCAAAAGTCAAAATATCCTAGATACTTTTACGTCTTTAGGAAAATTTGATTTAATCCTGTGCCGTAATATTTTAATTTACCAAAACGTAGAGTCGAAAGCAAAAATCCTTGATCGTCTGTTTGATCAGTTAACTGAGAACGGAATTTTGATTATGGGTGTTGGCGAATCAATGATCGGTTTATCAACTAAGTTTGAACAACTCAACGTTAGTTCAGTATCTATCTATCGTAAAAAACAAAACGCAGCGAAAAAAGTTGCGTAAACAGCTGGGAATGTAGAAAATGAACGCTATGATTAATGAAGACGATTTAAAGGAATTTCGAATTGAAGGCGCCGAACTATTAGAGGCTGCTGAGAAAGCTTTATTATCGTTAGAAGAAGGCGGTCATTACAAGACCCAATACAACGCTGTATTTCGTGCCTTTCACAATCTTAAAGGCGCAGCCGGCATGATGGAAATGCTAGATTTGCAAGCGCACACACATGTTTTAGAGACGACTTTAGTTTCGCTTAAAGACAATGACAGTTTATCTCCTGAACAAATCGATTACTTTTTAAAAGGTGTTGATGGCGCTAAAAAAATGCTTTGGGGCGAAAACTATGATCCAGGTGCTAGCGAAGTTGCGCCGACTCCGAATAATGTAGTTCCGATGAATCCCGTAGCTGCTACACCGGCTCCACCGCCAGTTCAAGAAGCTAAACCTGTTGAACCAACGGCTCCTGTTGTGCCGGCTGAAGAAAAGGCTCAGCCGCCCGCACAAAAGCAAACGGTTCTAGAACCAACGCGTTTTTTATTATTCAGCGATGGTGGCGAATTAGCTCAAACTGAAGAAGCGCTTACACAGCTTGGTTTTGATGTGCATAATCACAGCGATTATATCGATGGCATCACAAAATATGATGAACTAAAACCGCATGTGATTTTTATTTCTCCGAAATTTTGCCAAACGACTCCTGAAGAATTAAAATCTATCCTTAAAAAAGATGGTCACACGCAGTTATTTGTCGATTTCGATTTTACAAATGTGCCAGTTGATTTTTTAGTTAAATATATTCGCAATCATTTCGAAAATGTGAATTTAAAGATTTTAGCGGCAGAAGCTTCTCATTTATTAAAGTATCAATATGCTGATCTTTTAGAGTATTTACGCTCTCAAGGTAACGAGCACATGGAAAAGTCTTTAACTGAAGAAATGCGTGATTTTTTAAGTTACAAATCTTTGATCAATCAAAAATTCAAATAGTTTTAAAATACATTTTAGACCAAAAAAAAGCTGCGTAACCCGCAGCTTTTTTTATTTTTGTTGGTTGATCGTTTTTTCTAGTTTATCAAGGCGCTCTTTAAGAGCAGCATTTTCTTTTTCAAGTGTTAACACACGTTCGTCAGTTTTAAACATCCACTCACGAATTTCTTTAATCGCATTGATAATCGGAGCCACTAAGTTTTGATACGCCACTGATTTCATGCCTTGAGCACTTGTCATCACAACTTCGGGAAACACTTTTTCAACTTCCTGAGCAATTAAACCAACTTGTAAACCTGGATCTTTTTTAGCGTCTTTCCAGTAGTAAGTAACACCATCAAGTTTTGCGACGGCATCTAAAGCGTTTGGAATTGAACTGATATCACGTTTTAATCTGACATCTGAACTTTGACTTAATGTACCCAACAAGGATGCATTTCCATTTGTGAAAAGACTTAAATAACAAACGCCGGTACCAAAACACATTGAATCGGCTCCAAGAGGTGCACCTGTTGAAGATGAATACCATGTCCAGTTTTGCCCGCCAGCGGCCGTGTTACTGTTTGTAATTTTCGTATAACCAACAGCATTGTTAGAAGTAACTACTAAATTTGAAGTCAAAGCGCCGTAACCTGTACCGATTCCAACATAGCCAGTACTTGAGACCACAGTTAATACAGGCCCTGCATTACCACCGACGGATAAACCAAAACCATAAGTGTCTTTGTATTCTAAACGTCCCGTGAAATCGCTTCCTAAATTATTGAAACCGTGAAAATCAATATAGGATGAGTCATCATTACCGCTTCCGATTTCTAATCCGCCGTCAGCCGTTTCTGAACGTAAATAGCCGCCGTCTTTATAAACTGATAAAACATGTGTAGGGTTTGATGTACCAATACCCACATTACCCGAGAAAAAATTTTGCGCGCCGTTGGCTTGATAAATCGCATAACGATTTGCAACTGGTGCAGTTCCTATTTCAGGAGGAAAATAAAGATCAAACATATTTGTCATGCTGCCACTTAATCGATACGCTTGAACTGAAAGACCTACTGCAGTCACTGTTGTCGGTGAAACACCATCGCTATTGTGATGACCGTAGTGCATAGTCTCACCATTTAAAGCATTTAATACCCCTGCATCACCCGTGTTTAAATAATTTCTAGCGCTAATAACAGTTATTCCAGTTTGTAATCCGGAGTTTGCTACGCCCGCAAGATTTCGACCCGAATTAGAAGCGATCATGGCCTGATCTGTATATGTGCCCGTAGCTGTATGCGCTTGAGTCAATGCCGCATAAACACCTTCATTATTTTGATTATTTTTTGCTGACGTCACAAAAGTTGTTCCGCTCACGTGTAAAGGAAATGCTGGATTTGATGTAGCAACACCAACGTAACCATTATCACCCACGCGCATTCGCTCGAGACCTTGGGTTTGCATAACGATTGAAGAGTTCGTGCTTGTTGATACACCCGCCGCTAAAATTAAGTGAACGTAACTCGTGTCTGCTGATCCTGATTGATTCGATTGAATACGCAATTGACCATTTGAACTAATATTAAAATCATCATCGTCATCCGTATTACCACCGTAACTTCCGACAATCATATTTCCGTTCACATGCAGAGTCGCACTTGGAGAATTAGTTCCGATACCCACTTGGCTTCCAGCAACGCGCATTGTTTCGCCATTATTTGAGTAAAATGCGATAATACCATTGGCATCACCGCCACTGCCTGGTGAAAAAATACCTGTATCACCATCTCCGGCGAATGAATAACCATTCGTTGATAGATCAGTTGAATTCGGTGCACCTTGAGCGGCTCTATAACCCGTCGCAAGAACTCTTGCTGATCCACTAATTGTACCAGCCACATTTAATTGACCGACAACACCCACTCCACCTTGAACAACAAGTGCACCTGTTGTTGAATTTGTAGAAGCTGTTGTGCTAGATACAATCACTGAACCTACTGGAGTTAATGAGACATTTCCAGTTGAAGTGATATTTGAAACTGCATCAAATGTTCCCGTGTTGGCAACACTTGCAATCGCGCGACGTGTGTTTGTTCCATCAGTGACATAAAAATTAAACCCATCATACTCAATAGAGCCTGACTGAGGAGACGTTAATAAAGTTCCTGAAAGAATTTTCATCGCAGCCACTGTTGTTGAACCAGAGCCGATATGAAGTCTTGCTGTTGGAGCGCTTACGCCCACACCCACTTGACCACCTGATTTCATTAATAATAATTTTCCAAAACCAGAACTTGGATTTACTATTTCAAACGCTGAATTAAATGTAGTGCCGTTATAATAGCCGAATGAGGTTTTAGCAGAAGTACTAAAATTACTAATAAATGATAGATTACCATCAGCAGCGATCAATGCCCCAGCCGGTAACTCACCAAATCCACCAAAGCCAGAAGTTAAACGAATCGTATCAGAAGATCCGACTGAAACTTGCGGATTACCACCGTTTGGCGCAACCATAAATTGAGTATCATCCACTGAATTCGCTACTCTTACAAAAGCACCCGATTGATTTAAAAAACCTCTAACTGTAAAGGCATTTTGATCAGCCGTATTATAAACACTTAACATTGAATCAGGGTTAGTTGTACCGATGCCTACACGACCTGTTAAATAATTAATTGTCGTGCCTGATGTGTTCCACTGCGATGGCGTGATAGCTGCAAAACTTGCAGCCACTGTTGTTGATAAAGTTGAAACAGTTGATGAAACTGAAAATACAGTTGAACTTACCGTGCTCACTGTAGAAGTCAGCGTTGTTACACTGGCTCCGTCAGCCGGTGTATAACCTAAAGCTGTAACAACAGAACCTGAAGTCACAGTCGCCGAACCACCGCCCACAGCAACACATTGAAAACTAGAACCCGTGTAACGAATCGCTTCGCTTGCGGTACAAGTTGGAATTACAGATGTGCGAACATAAGATGTGGCACTGACTCCACCTAATTTTTCAGAATCGTTGGCATACATCGCGTAAGGCACAGCATTGATCACCATCGCAGGTAATGTTTGCCAGCCACTGCCATCATGAAACTGCATCACGATTTTTCTTGTGTCAGAGGCACCCGGAGTAAAAGTTGGCGACGGTCCTGATTGGCAAGATAAACTTGGTGTAATGTTAGAAAATACATTTTCAAATGTTGTTGATGATGAAGGGTAAGTTTTTGATCCTGATCCTAATGAGAAAGAAATTAATCCATTTGTTGAAGCCATATTCACTGATGAGTAAGTTTCAGAATACAAAATACAATCTGAATTTGGATTTAAAATTGTGAATTTAAAATTTACACTTGAGGCTTCAAGTGGCTGACCATCGGGTTTAATAATTTTTGCTTGATAGGTTGTAAAACCTGGAGCCGCAAATACATTCACAACCGACAACAACATTGTTGTAAGTGCTAATAACATTAAAATTCGCATCTGCTTACGTGGTGGCTTCACAGCTAAGTTATCGGAATTTCTAGGGGTTTTGTTAAGCTGCCTCGACTAATTGGTTTTCAATTTTCGAGCGAGTTTTTATTTAGAATTTAACAACTTTTCTAAACGCTCTAAGCGGGCTTTGACGGCGTCTAGCTCCTGGGCTTTTGTCTGATTATCAGATTTTAGTTTTTCATTTTCTTCTTTAAGCGAAGCAATTTCACGAGAATTTTGTTTCGTTTCAAGAATGTTTTCATTGAGTTTAGCATACAGTGACTTCACCGCTTCTACTAACGGAGATACTAAATGCGAATAGTTTACTGATTTAATTCCGAAATTATCTGTTTCAACTAATTCTGGATAAATTAATTCTAGCTCTTGCGCAATAAAACCGATTTGTTTTTTTTCTGATTTTTCTTTATCAATCCAATAATAACTGACTCCGCGAATACCTAATATTTTTTCTAATGAGGCATCTAACGAATGAATATCTTTTTTAAGTCTGATATCTGAAGAATCGGTCACGCCATAGCCACGTAATGTTCCATTCACATCAAGGGTATATGAAGGTGATGGTTGATTGACGCCCACTTTACCTGTGCCCTGAGTTGAAAAATTCATGTGCCCACCATTTATTTCATTGGTGATTTGCATTACATTTGTTGCCGCCGCGCCGTAACCAAACCAACCAGAGCGTGTCGTTGGTGATGCCGTACGTGCGTAAAATTCCATGTAAATATGATCTTGAGTATTAGGTTGTAGCGCTAAAGTTCCATTGACTGTCAATGGTCTTATAGGAGTATTTGTGTCAATCCCGACACCACCATTACCTTTTACTGTCAAATAATCTGCTGTATTCCCAGTTGAACTTACACCTACACCCACAGTTAAAATCGAGTGGTTTATGGTTGTGCCAAGAGTTCTAATATTCAAACCATTTGCTCCACTGCTGTTTGAAGCATTAATGATCGCCGCAGAATAGCCCGCAGCATTAGTCACCCAACCAAACGAATTAGAATTTTCTCCAGTACCACTTTGATCACCAACGTTTGCGTAATTTGCAGTTGCAGAAATATTTGTAAATGCAGTAGAAGGATTAGTGGTGCCAATGCCGACATAGCTATTCACAATATTTAATACCGCTGAATTCGAAGATGTACCTAATAAAAGAGTGCTATTTCCTGGCGAAGAAATTCGCGCATCGTAATCTAATCCCGAAGTACGACTGAAATCAATATGAGGTGTTCCCCCATTTTGTGTTAATTGAATTTGATAATCGCCAGCTAAACTTGATCCTAAGAAAATTCCAGAAGCTGGCGCATTTGATTGCAGAGAATTAGTTACGATATGCAAAGATCCATCAGGATTTTTTGTGCCAATTCCTACACGACCCGCGATATAATTTTTCGCGCCTGATTCTTCTTGATAAAGTGAATAATGTTCGCCAACAGTACCCCCACCAGCAGAGGATGCCAAAAATAAATCAACTAAAGTTGAAATCGTACCCGTTTGTACAACGGGCGCAAAAACTGCTCCATACACTGCCGCTGTCACAGGTGTATTGCCTGAAACGCTCGCTTGATGACCGAATTCATTTCTAATACCAACCATTGTAGCGACATAACCGTTATCTGTGTTTCCTGCATATCTATTTCTGGCAATCATATTAAAAAAGCCGTTGTTAGAACCTGTTGCTGAAACTCCTGCCGGCACATCTGTAAATAAAATATTAACAATACTGTGATTGCTTTTTGTACTTGAAGAAGCCGGTGCCACCATAGCGTAACTACCAAAGTTAACTTCGTTTCCAGATGTTTCTGTCCATTTTTTTAAAACACCAGAATTAAATTCAGCATCTACGCCTACATAAGCCGATGGAAATCCACTGACACTACCAACCATAGCTCCTGAAACAACATGCAAACCCTTAGATGGAGCCGTTGTTCCAATACCCACATTGCCCGTTGAAGTGATAATCATTTTATCAGCTAGCGTACCCGACGAGTTTGTTTGAAAATGTAAATCACCATTTACTTGTGTACCAAAACTAGTTTCAGCTTTTGATAAAATATTTGCGCTATAGGCAAATGTTGAACCGGTGTAACCTCTAAATGCTAAGGCTCCAAGTGTGTCGCCCCCAGAAACTTGATTACGAGATGCAGCCACAGTTCCGCGTGATTTTGCTAAATTAATTTGAGGGTAAATACCTACCGACTCAGAATTGGCCGCCTCAATCATCACATCATCGCCATAAGCTGTTCCATCACCAATGATCGTTAAGCGACGATCAGGTACCCCAGTACCAATACCCACATTACCACCATTTGGTGCTAATAAAATATTACCTTTAGAACTATGAGTCGTTGAATCAATGGCAATGTTACCACCACTTACAGTTGAGCCGTAAATGTAAGGCGTAATCGTTGCACTAGTTGCTGTGACGACTGATCCTTGAATATTATTAGATGTAATAATTGTTCCGCTAGAATATAAACTGCCACTAATACCTAAGCCGCCTTTAACGACTAAGGCGCCAGTATTTGAACTTGTTGAAGCTGTTGTTCCAGACACAATCACTGAACCACTTGGCGCAATTGAAATGTTTCCTGTTGAAGTGATTGCTGAAACGTTATCAAAAGTTCCGGTGCTGGAGACTGTGGCGATGGCGCGACGTAAATTAGATCCATCAGTGATGTAATAGTTAAGCCCGTCGTACTCTATTGTGCCAGATTGTGGCGTCGACATTATTGTAGCAGCAGTAAACTTTAACGGAGCTAAAGAATTTGTACCTGCAGCAATTTGTAATCTCGCTGTGGGTGATACAATTCCACCAATAGCTACGCGCCCGATGAAAATGTTCTTCGCATTCGTACCGTCTGAATAAATATTATAAGTCGATGAAGTTCCTGTACTTGATTGATCTTGAACAAATAAACCGTAGTTGTTTTGTATCGCACCAAAAGATGCGCGAATATTCACACCAAAATTATTAGCGATTAATGAACTTACACCCGCATTATACGCAGAAAATTCTGCACCATAATTATTAGTTACATTTCCAGCAAAAACGACTGCTGAACCATCAAAGGCGCGCACATTCAAGATTGTTCCTGAAGTGTTGGCAATCGCCATGGCTCCATACCCGCCTAAATCTAGCATATCACCTGAACCTTTATGTTCATTGATCGAATAATGACCGTACACCAAACTATAACTGACTGGATTGCTGGCTTCAGTTTGAACTAAATCTAGACCGCCAAAAGCCATATTCGGGTTAGCACTCGATGGATTTAACTTCAGTGAATTGGCCATTCCCATATTATATGTCGGAGACAGATCGTTGAGAGTTTCTTGAATTAATAACGGAGAATTATAAGTTGTTGCTGTTCCTAAATAACCTAAATCAGCCGTTGCACTTGCAGCTTGCTTACCAACAAGCACATTTCCTTTTAAGCGAGCTGAACCTGAAACATCTAATTTAAATGCGGGAGCGCTATGACCAATACCCACGTTACCCGTTGCATAACTAATATTAGCACCACTTGTAGTCCACTGAGATGAAGTCACACCACTCGCTGCCGGAACATAACCTAACACTTGAGCGATAGATGCTGCACTCGAAGTGATTTTCGAATTAGCTGTACTTGAAACTGCAGCAATATCAGCTTGTGCAGTTGTGACCGAATTTGAAACTGTAGTTAATGTTGAACTTAAAGTCGTAAGACTTGCGCCTTGATTTACAAAAGCTACGTAAGCCGCATTAGATAACAAACCACCCGTTACCGAACTAGATGCTGCATTTGGAATATTTAATGTATGAACGCCATTCGCTGAAACAATCGCAGGAGCTGTACCCGCTACCCCAACACCAAAACTTTGTGTTGCCGAAGTTGATCCATTTAAGCTCGAAATACCTGAACCAGAAATCGCCGAGAAAGAAGCTGCAGTTGTTGCAGCAAAACTAGAAAGTGAAGCTGAAACTGCTGCCACATTTGAACTTAATGTTGTTACATTCACTGCATCTGCAGGAACATAACCTAACACTTGCGCGATCGACGCTGCACTTGAAGTAATTTTATTAGAAAAATTTGCGTAATCTAAATAAGAAATTAAACCCGCAGTGACTGCAGGAGTTGATGCATAAGGAATATTTAAAGTATGCACTCCGTTTGCAGTTACATAAGTAGGCTGCGATCCAGTTAAGGCATTCGCAAAAGTTTGCGTCGCACTAGAAGAGCCATTTATTGAAAGTATTCCACTACCAGAAAGTGCAGCCATCGAAGCCGATAACTGACTCACAGTCGAAGCAATCGCAGTCACTGAACTTCCTAAATTAGAAACAGTTGAAGTCACCGTTGAATACGAAGCCACAGTTGTGAATGATGTCGACAATGTCGCAGGATTTACCGGAGTATAACCTAAAGCAGAAATCACAGAGCCCGAAGTTACGGATCCTCCACCGCTTCCCACGGGCAAACATGAAAACGTCGAGCCATTGTATTGAATCGCTTCACTTGCACCACACGTCGAAGGTAAAGAAGAAAATTTCACGTAAGCAGAACTGCTGACGCCACCTAATTTGTCGGCGTCGTTAGCATACATCGCATAAGGCACAGCATTGATACTCATTGGTGGTAATGTTTGCCAACCTGAACCATCATGAAATTGCATCACAATTTTACGAGTGGCCGTTGCTGACGTTGTGTAAGTGGCTATACCACTGCCCGCTGCACAAGATAACGTGGGCGTAATATTAGAAAATATTTGTTCAAATGTTGTCGAAGATACCGGATAAACTTTTACGCCCGAACCCAGCGAGAAAGAAATTAATCCGCCCGAAGAATTCATATTCACTGCAGAGTAAGTTTCAGAATATAAAATACAACTTGCTGATGGATCTAAAACTGTAAATTTAAAATTAACTGAGCTTGATTCAAGCGCCAAACCATTAGGTTTAATAATTTTTGCTTGGTAGTTCGCATAACCAGGTCCTGCATAAGCTGAAGGAATGTTTACAAAAATAAACACAAGCACTAACATCGCGATAAGATTCAGATTTTTGATCTGCCCAACAACGTACTTCACAGGACTCTCGTCGGCATTTTAGACAGATTAATAAAGATATTTTTAAAGTTGCTTGCTAGACCTTATCAGATTGAGACAAAAGTTTTATCTACTTGATACAAGACCTAATTATTTTCGCTCAGAACTGAATTTAGCTAAAAAGTTTTTAACTAGATCTTCACGTTCATTGGCTGTAACTGGACGATTACCTAGCTCATGACGAATCACAAGGTCCTGCTCTTCGACTTCAATTAAAAAACGCGACGGAGAAACCGGACGAACCACACCTTGTTTTTTACGCTGACGACAATAACTTAACGTGAGTTTTTCTTGCGCGCGCGTAATACCCACATAAAAAAGTCTACGCTCTTCATCGATATCAGAACCTAAACGTTTATGCGGAAGCAAATCTTCTTCAACACCAACTAAAAGGACATTCGGAAATTCTAAACCTTTAGAAGCATGAAATGTCATTAACTGCACTTCATCTTTTGCTTCTTCATTACCAACATCATCGCGCAGCTGCATACTATCAACGAAATCTTTTAACGTACCAATTGACGGATCACGACGACCCACAAAGCTTTCTAAAATGCGGCCAACGATTTCGATAACTTGCCATCTTTTTTCAAAAGCCTGGCCTTCAGAATTTTTAATTAAAAGATCACGGTAACCGATTTCGCGCACTAGAAATTCAAAACGCTTCGAGATCGTTTCACCAATCGAAGTGTCATCTAATAAACGCTGCGGAAAAGTCCATAGCCATTCATTAAAGTTATCTAAGATCTTACCTTTTTCTTCAGGAAGACCTGCTTTATCCCATTTCTTAGAAGCTTGCGGAAGATTTAATCCAACTTCTTCAGCGTAAGTTATAAGTTTGTCTAAGGTGTTTTCACCTAAACCACGTGGCGGAAGATTTACAATGCGGCGAAAAGAAACTTCATCATCATTTAAAGATTGTTTTAAAAACGCTAACCAGTCTTTGGCTTCTTTACGATCAAAGATCGATGTGCCACCGGTAATGCTATAAGGAATCTGACCTTTACGTAAAGTCGTCTCAATAAACGCACCTTGTGTATTTGAGCGGTAAAGAATCGCGATATCCTTGTTTTTACCACCAGCCGCTTTTATCGTTTGAATTTCACGAAATACAAAGTCTGATTCTTCGTCTTCGTTATCTAAAACGAAAACCTCGGGTTTAATATGTTCAGCTTTTTTAGCTTTTTCAGAACGTAGAATTTTACCATGGCGTTTTGCATTTTTAGCAATAACGGCATTGCCTAAATCTAAAATCGACGAACTTGAACGGTAATTACGTTCTAACTTAATCACCTGGCAATTTTTAAAATCTTTCGGAAAATTTAAAATATTTTGAATCTCGGCCCCGCGCCAGCCATAAATCGACTGATCATCATCACCCACCACTGAAAGGTTCATGTGTGATTCAGAAATCGCGCGAATCAATTTCATTTGTTCTTGATTGGTGTCTTGAAATTCATCCACCATGATTTGCTGAAAGCGCTCTTGCGTTTGCATTAAGACTTCAGGGTGTTCTCGAAATAAACGTAATGGCTCAAGCAACAGCCCTTCAAAATCGACCACGCCTAAACGTAAAAGTTCTTTTTCATAACCCGGAGTTAAAGCAATAGCCATCTCGTGGTATTCTTCGAGCTGATCTACTGGTAAACTTTTTTTAGCGCGTAAAAGATTTACGCATTCTAAAACTTTTGAAAAATCGAATTTATCTTTTGTAGTATTTCGTAAATTTTTAGCTAAGTCTTTTAAAACAGCTTGCGAATCAGATTGATCTAAAATTCCAAACTGCGCTGGTAAGCCACATAATTTGTGATTCTTACGTAAAAGCTGTAAGCCAAACGAATGAAATGTTCCGGCCCAGAGACCTTTTGATTTAATACCAACTTTAAGTTGTACGCGGTGTTTTAGTTCACGCGCGGCTTTGTTGGTAAAGGTCAAAACACAAATTTTTTCTGCGGTTGCGATTTTATCATCGATCAAACGCCCCGTGCGAGAAACTAAAACCGTGGTCTTACCTGAACCGGCACCGGCTAAAATAAGTAACGGGCCGTAATTATGATTTACGGCATCGCCTTGCTCAGGATTAAGTCCTTGGGTCCATTTGCTCACGGTTTTTTTAAAAACTATTTGCGATTTTGCATTAACGAACGAACTTCATCGACAAAAATAACATCGATTTTTTCGTCGTAAGTTTTAGTCACAAAACCAATTCCGAATTTAACGTGGTTAATTTTTTGAGATTCTTTAAAGCTGCCTTTAATAGAGTACGGAACAGCAGTTTCATTCATTTTATTTGAAGTGAAAATTTCATATTGGCCTGAGTGCGAACGCGCTGAAGCGGCCGCTTTTTTCGCAGCACCAGTTGCAGCAGCACCCGATAAACGACGCGCACTTGGAGCATCGCTGCCCGTTTTAGGTAAAGAATACGTTTTTACAGACTTACAAATTTCACATTCGATTTTTGCAGTTGTAGACGTCTTGTGTGCTAAAACTCTGTGATAACGTTCGCCTTCACATTTTTTACAAAGGGTGTAGAACGATTTCGCAACTGGAGGTAGAGTTAATGTACTCATGATTCTCTTTCCTAGGCTTCGCCTAGAGCTATCTCTCTTTTTTGAGATGATAAACGGTTAATGGCTGTAACAAATCTTGTTTAGCAATTTCAGAAGCACTTAAATAATAAGGCCCCATTTGCTGTTGAATTAAATTTTGCATTTCAATCATCGATTGTTCGCTCTTTGGATCAATCGTGCGACCTGATGGTCCGTACTTTTCTAAGAAAGCTAAATCTTCATCTTTCGTAAAAAACTTTTCCCAACAAGCCGTATTCACTTCACAACGATAAGTCATTGTTTTTGCATGGGTGTGAAGTGGAGCATATGAACCAATCATTTCTAAATGGCCATAGTGCGAATGTAATTTTAATGAAGGCGAACCCCATTGAGTCATACCAGAGCACTGCTCAACGTTGGCATACCAAAGCGCAAACGCTTTCGATAAAAAGCCTAAGCCGTGGTACTGCTGCTCTTTCGGTAAAAATGAATTCACCGAACAAAGATCATAAGCAACCCACTCCCCTTTATGCATCGTCGGAATAATAATGAATAAAGATAACGGGCACCATTCTTCAGTTTCAGGAATTCCTAAATCTTTAACTAACTGTTTAGGCAACGTCGATGTGCGACCAGCAAAACCCGCAATAAAGCCTGGCATCGCTGCGCAATCATAGAATACCCATTTAGGAATCGCTAAGTCTTGTTTGCCGAATGATTTCCATTCGATTTGCAAAACGGCGTCAGCAAAAGGCATTTCATTTAAGTTTAACGGATTTTTATAAATTGGTTCTTGAGTAAACCAATCCAATTTATGGCGCGTACCGGGTTGTGCGATTTGATTTTCAGGACGCACGAACACGTAAGGTCGGATATCTCCCGATTCCAACCATGTCGCTTTTGATAATAACGGATTAAGTTTCTTCAAAAAATTCTTTCTTCTTACTTATTTGCCTAATGGTGAAATCATCGTCTCAGGACGAACAACTTCATCGAACTTTTCAGCAGTCAATAGTCCCAGTTTAACAGCTTCTTCTTTTAAAGTCGTACCGTTTTTATGGGCAGTCTTGGCAATTTTCGCAGCGTTGTCATAACCAATATGTGGATTAAGTGCTGTTACTAACATTAAAGAGTTATCTAAGTGTTTTTTAATCTGAGTTGTGTTTGCTGTGATACCAACAACACAATGGTCGGTGAAACTTTCGCAAGCATCAGCAATTAAACGAATTGAGTTCAAGCAGTTAAACACAATAACTGGTTTAAATACGTTAAGCTCAAAATGTCCTGTAGCTCCACCCACATTCACGGCCACATCGTTACCAAGAACTTGCGCGCACACCATAGTCATAGCTTCAGATTGTGTCGGGTTCACTTTACCAGGCATGATCGAAGATCCTGGTTCATTCTCTGGTAAATTTAATTCACCAAATCCACAACGTGGACCAGAACCTAACAAACGAATGTCATTGGCAATTTTCATTAACGACACAGCCACAGTTTTTAAAGCGCCATGAAGTTCAACTAAAGCATCATGCGATGCTAAAGCTTCAAATTTATTCGGAGCCGTTACAAACGGAATTTTCGTTTCAGCCGCAATGGCTGCCGCCGCTTTGACCGGAAAATCAATATGAGTGTTTAAGCCAGTACCAACTGCAGTTCCACCTAACGCTAATTCATGAACATGCGGCAAAGTATTTTTAATACGTTGAACACCATTTTTCATTTGCGTTGTGTAACCAGAAAATTCTTGGCCTAAAGTTAACGGAGTTGCATCCATCAAATGAGTACGACCAATTTTTACGATATCTTTAAATTCAGTCGATTTAGTTTCTAAAGCTTTATGAAGTTTTAACATCATCGGAATTAGACGAGAATGTAATTGATCAGCTACAGCGATGTGCATAGCTGTCGGGAATGTATCGTTCGAACTTTGACCCTTATTCACATCATCATTTGGATGAACGGCTTTATTGGGTAAAGTTAAATTTTGCATCGTCATCGCGCGATTTGCGATAACTTCGTTGGCATTCATATTTGTTTGAGTGCCTGAACCCGTTTGCCAAACCACTAATGGAAAGTGTGCATCAAGTTTTCCAGAAATCACTTCATCAGCCGCTTTAATAATAAATTCAGCTTTGGCTTTATCTAACAAACCAAGTTCAGCATTTGTCATCGCCGCACATTTTTTTAAAACGCCTAAAGCTTTAATCATCTCACGCGGAAAACGATCGCCGCCGATTTTAAAATTTTCAGTTGAACGTTGTGTTTGCGCTCCCCACAAAGCAGTGGCCGGAACTTTAACATCGCCCATAGTGTCTTTTTCAATACGAAATTCGCTCATAAATATTTCCTTTTTGGATTTATTTTTTGTTTTTAGATTTTAAGTTCTTAACGCTTTTCCCTCCGCGCACGACTTGGCCAACGCTGGCCTGGTCTGTCGGATATATAACAAGCTCTTGAATATTAACATGGGCCGGCTGACTCAAACACCACAAAATATTCTGAGCAATATCAATGGGGCTCAGTGGCAACATTTCAGAGTAAATCGCATCGGCTTTTTGCTGATTTCCTAAGCGAACTAGACTAAATTCACTGTTCACCATTCCGGGTTCGATATTTGTTACGCGAACTCCGGTGCCTTTAAGATCCATACGAAAGCCTTCAGATAAAGCACGTACCGCAAACTTACTTGCGCAATAAACAGCGCCGCCCTCATAAACTAAGCGACCTGCAACTGATCCAAGATTTACGATATGACCTTGATGCAAAATAATTGATTCAAAAAATTCACGCGTTAACCACAAAAGACCTTTTACATTGGTATCAATCATTTGATCCCAATCTTTAGTTTTTGCATCTTGAACTAATTCAGTGCCCGCAGCTAAACCTGCATTATTCACTAACGAACCAACTGAGATTTTTTTATTCGCTTTAATTTTTTTCGAAGCTAACAAAACAGATTTTTTGTCAGAAACATCACAAGAAAAAATTTGCACATCAGCTGCGCCAAGTTTTAAACATTGTTTTTGAACTTTTTTAAGTCGATCTTCACGACGAGCCAAAAGCACGAGTGATTTTTTTTCTTTAGCCAAAAGATAACTTAATTGTTCACCAATTCCTGACGATGCCCCAGTGATCAAAATATGAGAATTTTTCATTGGTAAAATCTTATAACAGTGTTAGCGTTTTTCCTATGAAATATTGGCTAATGAAATCTGAACCCGATGTATTTTCAATCGACCATTTAAAAAAGGATAAAACCACTTGGTGGACTGGAGTGCGTAACTACACCGCACGAAATCATATGCAGGCCATGGAAATTGGCGATCAGGTTTTATTTTATCACTCAAACGCCGAACCTTCAGGCGTGATCGGCATTGCAGAAGTCAGTCAATTAGCCCAGCCAGATAAACTGCAATTTGATAAAAAATCAGAGTACTACGCTGAAAAAGCTACCAAAGAAAAACCAATGTGGTTTTGCACAGAAATTAAATATCACAGCACTTTTAAGCAGCTAATAAGCTTAGATCAAATTAAACACGATCCGAAGCTAAAAAATATGGAATTACTTCGACAAGGAAGACTTTCAGTCAGCCCCGTCACCAAAGCCGAATTCGAACATATTTGCAAACTGGGTCAAAAGTAGCTAATACCTTTAGCAGATGTCTGCAAACCCTTCGAATCTCACACCTGCAAAACTTTTTCTAGCTCCAATGGAAGGTGTCACCGACTGGGCCATGCGTGATTTACTCACAAGCCTTGGTGGCATCGATCAATGCGTGACAGAATTTTTGCGCGTCACAGACAAACTGCACCCGTACAAAGTTTTCGAAAAAAATTGTCCTGAATTAAAAACGGGTTCACGCACTAGATCTGGAACACCGGTCTTCGTGCAGCTTTTAGGTGGACAAGCTATCCCCTTAGCGGAAAACGCAGTTCGCGCTCATGAAATGGGAGCCTTAGGTGTAGATTTAAATTTCGGTTGTCCTGCAAAAACAGTTAATCGTCACGACGGCGGAGCCAGTCTTCTAAAAAGCTCTGATCGTTTATACAACATTGTAAAAACAGTTCGCGACGCCGTTCCAGCTAGTACACCAGTCACTGCAAAAGTCCGTTTAGGATTTGACGATCCATCACACTGTTTAGATAACGTTAAAGCCTGCGAAGATGCCGGAGCAACTTGGGTTACAGTTCACTGTCGAACAAAAACCGACGGCTATAAACCACCCGCTTACTGGGAATGGATTCCAAAAATTCAAGAACGCACAAAAGTAAAAATCATTGCCAACGGAGAAATCTGGAATGTCGAAGATTTCAAAAAATGTAAAGCTGAAACAAATTGCGCAGATTTCATGATCGGCCGTGGAGCTCTAAGAAATCCATACGTTTTTAGTGAAATTAAAGCGCATTTACAAACTGAACAATCTCAGTCACCGAATTCATTAGAATTAATAGTCCCGTTCTTTGACGCCTGCACTGTTTATGTCAACGACCACTTCGCAACAGCAAGAACGAAGCAGTGGTTAAGCCAATTGCGAATCGTATCGCCAAAGGCCCGTGAAATCTTCGACCAAGTCAAAGTCCACAAAAAACCAATCGAATTTAAAACACATTTAGAAAAATTATTGAATTAAAACAGGCTCGCGCAGCGACCTACGCCGAAACGGCTGTTTAGGTTTTTAATTTTAGTGATAATACGGGCGAAAATTCTTTCTGATACGATGTCATCCATAAATTCGACGTGAAACTGTGTTGATACAATTCGCCCGTCGCGGCTTTCTAAAGCTTCGACTGTGTTATCTGGCGCAATGGCGGCTAAATCTACATCGGGGTGCGATTGATAAACTACGGCTTGGTGATGATAACTGTTTACCATAAATTCAGACATTCCAACTGCGCTTCTTAAAAATTTTGATTTCGTTGGCAATAATTTGATTGGATGCTCTGTCCACACCCCGTCGCCATGATCTTCAATATGTTGTGTCAGCTTAAATCCAAGCGCTGCGGCAATCATTTGATGCCCGCGACACACTCCAAACAAAAATCCTTTTTTAGCCTTGATCCAGTGTTTTAAAAAATCAATTTCGTACTGATCACGAATTAAATTTACGTCGCGAGCTTCGGTTTGTGCTTCAGAATAAATTTTCGGAGTTACATCTGGGCCACCAAGCGCAATCACCGCAGAAAAATGCTCAATCACAGCATCGTAATAAAGTTTTCTATTGGCGTTGCTTAATCCAATCGACCCTGCGATCGGCAATAGAAAAACATCACTTTGTAGACCTAATTTTTCTTGAAACTTTTCGACGCGCTGTTGGCCACCGACTTTTTCTTCATTCGTTAAATCATAACCGCGATTTGCTAAAATTAAAACGGCGGGCTTTTCACTGACTTCTAATTTTTCTAAGTGGCCTGGTGAAAACTGCTGCAATTGTTCAGCGCTGACCAACGATTTCAACAATGAACTGCGCATCAATTGTGTCTTATAACGAGACAATGCAGCCTCGGGTGATTCGCCGTCTTGCGCGACAATAATAAACTTCTGATGCTGGGGTGACGGTTGTAGGACATACAACTGTATACTTGCCAGACAGGTGTTGCTAAGAGCTATAAATAAAATGGTTATAAGCCATCTTTGTAGATTCGAAAACTGCATACTCTTTTTATTTACAACCCACGTGCCAATCGATAAACTTCTGCCCATGAATGTAAAGATTGAGCCTTATAACGAAAAATACAAAACTGCTTTTTACAAACTTAACGAAGAGTGGATTTCTAAATATTTTAAAATGGAACAACCAGATCGTGATGCTCTTGATAATCCTCAGTCATATATTCTAGACAAAGGCGGAAGTATTTTCGTTGCAACAATCAACGATGAAGCCGTTGGTGTATGCGCTCTTATCCCACGCACTGACTTACAATGTTTCGAACTTGCAAAGATGGCGGTTTCGCCCAAAGCGCAAGGGAGCGGCGTTGGTTATTTGCTTGGTAAAGCCATCATTGAAAAAGCCCAATCACTTGGTGAAAAACGCTTGTTCTTAGAAAGCAATACGATCTTAACACCAGCGATTAAGCTTTATGAAAAATTAGGTTTTAAAAAAATTGAGGGCATTAAAACGCCCTATGAACGATGCAATATCCAGATGGAACTAACCCTTTAAAAGCGCATCCAAAGTACCCTCTTCATCAAGGGCTTTTAGATCTGTGTAACCACCGATAAGTTTATCGCCGATCATAATGATAGGAACAGTCATCCAACCTGTGCGGGTTTTCCATTCCATTAATTCATCGGGTTTTCCAGTAAGATCGATAAGATCTACTTTAACACCACGATTTTCGAAAAAAGTCATAGCGCGTTCGCAGTAAGGACACGGATTTTTTTTAACCATAGTTACTTTAGCTGTTTGGCTCATGACTTTTTCCTGATTTTCTAAATTACAAATTAAGAGTGTGAAGTTACGAATTCAGTGATGCGTTCTTTTGGATGATTTCCAACTAACTCGCCCACTTGTTTGCCGTCTTTGAATAAAAGCATTGCTGGAATTCCGCGGATGCCGAATTGGCCAGGTGTTGCTGGATTTTCATCAACGTTCATTTTTACGATTTTAACTTTGCCTTCCATCTCGCCGGCAACTTCTTCTAACTTAGGACCAAGAGCACGACATGGAGCACACCATTCAGCCCAGAAATCGACTAATACTGGAGTTGAAGAATTTAATACGTCAGTTTGAAAACTTGAATCTGTTACTGGTTGAGTTTTTCCCATGTGCTACCTCTTTCTAATCGGTCTTTTTTTTCATCAGAGCAGTCGCAAAGCGTCTACGTTCTTGATCTAGACTGTCCAACTTTTCTTGGCCAGGATCAACTAGAAGCTCTTTGCGTAATGCCTTTTGCCTTTCGTTAGTTTGCCGCTTTTTATGGCCTACTTTCAAGTCGACATCGAGATTACTGATAGCATTATCGTAAGCCTCTATTTTCTTTGCGTGTAACGCCTCATTATCGATCAATTCTTTATCAATTTGATTTTTAATGTGCTGCATCTCTTCTGGGCCCACAGCCTCTTTGCTTTTGACGTGGGTCAGTTCAGTTTTTGCAGCCTTGCCGGTTACATGAACCATTTCGTGATCTGCGTTTTTACCTGAAACCATGAACTTTTCTTCACGATCGCGAAAGGCCTGATCATTCTCGGCAATCTTATTTAAGCGACCGCGAATTGCCTCCTTATGTTCTGTCATTAGATTCAAAACATGAGAAACTACTTTAACTGCGCCAACGGGTTCGAAGAGCAAATAATCCATCTTCACACGATTAATATCGTTGGGATCAATATTCTGATTTTTATTTAAAATTAAGATCACTTTGCCAGTGTATTTAATAACTTCTTTTAAAGTCTGACCGACGCGAAGTGATGAAAGTTTTGCCGAACCGCCTTTGACGACAATGATCTCAGGCTTGAAATCAAGAATTTTCTGCTGCAATCCGTTTTCATTATTTTGCAGGGCGACTTCAAAACCGACCTCAACCAGAGTTTTTTCGACATGTGAGGCAAAAACGACTTCTTCGCTGACAATTAATACTCTATCCATAGGTCTATTCTAGAATCCAAGCAATGACGATAGCAAAGAAATTAATTATACTATGACCAGATGTGGAAATCACGCCGAGTCTTTTTTTATTTACTCTCTGAAATGGTACCGACCTTCATTCTAGGCGTATTAGTATTTATTTCTATCTTGTTGATGTTTCAAGCCCTTCGTCTAACTGAATTCGTGCTTGTTCACGGAATTAAATTTTCATTTATCTTAGACATCATGGGTTACATGAGTATTTCGTTCTTACCGATGATCCTCCCCATGTCGCTGCTCTTTGCCGTTCTGATGACTTACAATCGCCTCTCGATTGACTCTGAAATCGTGGCTCTTAAGGGCGCAGGTTACCACGGCTCTGTGATCCTGGCTCCCGCAGTCGTCTTGGCTTTGCTGGTTAGCCTTATGTCAGCGCAGACAGCTTTTTACGTGGCTCCGTGGGGTAATCGCCAATTCGAATTATTAATCACTCATCTTGGTAACACTAAAGCTGCAGCCAGTATTAAAGAAGGCACTTTCTCTGAAGGCTTTTTTGATATGGTGATTTACGCCAACAAAGTAAATTCAGAAGAAGGCTTACTGCAGGATTTATTTATCTATGATGATAAAAATCCGAACTCACCACTGACGATCATCGCTCCACAAGGTCATATTATTCCTGACATGGATAACCCAGGCCATAGTGTATTGCTGCGTTTATTCAACGGTCAGATTCACCGCCGTGGTCAAGCGCACACTGTTGTTGAATTTGATTCGTACGATGTTTTATTAAATGACCCGGTGAAATTCGAAGAACGCAAAAAATCAGCGCCATCACTTAACTACAATGAATTACAAGGCCGCTTAAAAGACCCTGAGACCCCTGAAGGCGACAAGGTCGGCTATGCTGTTGAATTTCACAAACGCTTCGCCTTAGCCGCTGCCTGCTTGATTTTCGGATTAGTGGGCGTGGGTTACGGCGTCGTAAACGAACGCAGGTCAGGCAAGTCATCAGGCTTTGTTGTTTCTGTCGCGTTTATTGTTGGCTACTTTATTCTATATATTGCTTTTGAAGGCTTATCACGCAGCCAAACACTTCCGGCTTATGTCGGCCCGTGGATAGCGAATTTAATTTTCGCCGTCGTTTCATATAAACAAATTAAGAAAAAACTTGCGTAGTTTTCGCAGACAAAAGCGAATTCTCGAGCGCAACTAAAAAATAAAATAAAAAAAAGACGAATAAATATCTTCGTCTTTTTTTATTTTTTATTTAAATTTTCGTGTGAGTTTTTTTTAAAAAAAAGATCAGGTAGAAAAAACGGAACGATGCAGTTGCATCCATACAACCAGGGTCATCCTTGACCACATCGCCCCTCCCTTATTATTATTTTAGATGCATCTTGAATTTTTTCTCAATAGGTTTTTTTAGATTATTTCACTTTTCTAGTAAATATTGACCTTGGTCACCCCCATCACTAGACCTAGTGTGTGCGGTCAAGCACTTTCACTAAATGCGGTCTATATCTAGTGTCAAACCCCGACCAGACCAAGATTCGGCCTCCCAAAAGTTAAGCAGATCCTTGTTTGTAAGCACATAGAAACACCCTTCGCGCATTAAATGTTGGTTTCCCGAGAATTCAAACATCATCGGATGCGCCGGAAGCGTCACCATCGTGCGCCCATTTTGAAGAGCGTGATGAACTGTTAGAAAACTTCCACTCTTTTTTTCGGCTTGAGCGATCATCGTTACAGTAGATAACGCCGTGATTAATCGATTACGAAAAAAGAATAAATGTTTACGTACACTCTGATCACTTTCAAATTCAGAAAGAAAACATCCACCCGTTTGCAGCACATATTTTTTCAACGCATTTAGATTTGTCGGAAATAAATTTTCAACTCCGCAAGGCAGTACCACAATCGTTGGACGATCTGATTTTATCGCTGTCGTATGAGCGCACTGATCAACGCCCACGGCTCCACCACTGGCAATGGCCACCTCAGGCCTAGCTTCTAAAAACAACGGAATCTCAAAGCGAATCCAGCGATCTGTGAACGGATGAATCTTACGCGCTCCAACGATGGCTAAAATTTCTTTATGCATCCAGACAGGTTCACCCACCCACTCTATAAACAACGGAGGCTCTAACATTTTATAAAAACTTTTTGGATAAAACTCATCACCCGGATACGTAAATTGAATGCCTTTATCTTTAAGGCTTATCAAATAGCGTTCAGCTAAGATTAATTCTTCTGATGATAACTTGGCTTGAATTTCGGGTTTAATTTCAAGAAGTGATTCCGGGTTACGGAATCCCAATTGGCGCTGTAGGGCTTTAAAGAGGACGGCTTTTTTCATAGCTCAAGATATTACAAACCTTGAGCCAAGTTGTTATGCCGAAGACTATTCAGGAATAATTACGCGATCGCCGACTTGAACCAAGTCATCACTTTTCATCACATAGCCAATAGCCATTGTGCCTGTGCGTTTTAAAATACGAATTTCACCCACAACACCACCGGCTGAAGCTGAATAAACTTTTAAGTCTGCGCCCTCTAAGGCTGGCAACTGACTCATATTTAAAATCACATACTGATGAGCGTAGTAATACTGCTGAGCATTTACTTCAACACCTTCAATAATTTGCGAACGTGTGTTCGGAATTAACTCACTTGGAGGTTTGACTTCTTCTAAATCTTCGCTACTCACAAGCAACACATCTGTATTCACTGGCTTGATACATTGAGAAATACGCAATGATTCATCACTGCTTACATCTGCTTCGCCGATAATGCGGTAGATATAAGTCTTTTTTAACTGACCAAAGTTAAAACTTTCTTGAATTAACATACTGTAACGACCCGGTTTAGCATTTTTGCCAATTTTCATTACGGCGGGTACATACTGATTATCTTTACAAACAAGTAAGTTCGCATTTTTTTCTGACACTTTATATTCAGTCGTAATTAAAGACGAAGTTAAGATAAATGGATTTTCAGGATCACGGTCTTTAATATCGGGTCTTGGCGTAATTAAAATTTGCGTCGACTTCGGTGGGTTAAAGTATTTCGACCCCGAATACGGCGGAAAACTTGGCGGAATATTTTGCAAAGGCGTTTTACCCTTAACACCATCTTTAACTAATTTGTTAAATTCTGTGTTTTGTTTTGTCGTCGTATCGCGAGGTTTTTCTTCATCAGGATCAACTTTGGCGGCTCGCACTGGATCTTCACTGCCCACTGACATCGAAGGTGCACCCGAACCATCACCTGGATAGAAATAAATTTTAGTTCCAGGAGCAATTTGATGTGGATTCGTGATGCCACTATTATTTAAGGCCCAAATTTTTGGCCAGAATTGTGGATCACCAAAAAGTGTTCTACTAATTGTAAAAAGCGTATCGCCTTTTTGCACATCATAAACGTTAGCTGCTTTACTAGAAGCCGCACCCCAAACTTCATCAGAAGTTGGAGTAATATTATACTTCTTATAGATATCGTTAAATTTTTGTTCTAACGCTAAATCTGGATCATCAGGCGAAAGATTTGAATTATCAACAGGAGCCGCATTAGATTTTTTACCCTTACGAGCAATTTTCTTTTTCGATTTTTTTGAAGAAGCTGTTTTACCAGATCCACCTTTAGATTTCACAGTACCGTCTTTGGCTTTTTTCGCTTTAGTTTTTAAAACAGATTTAATATCATCTAAGACAGGTTCATCATCTTCTTTTAATGATTCTTTTTTTAAAGGTAACGGATCTAAAGAATCTGGATCAGAAACAAACGAACTGCTCTCTTTATTTAATTCGATATCATACTTAGGACGACTCGCTGGCATCTCATGACCTGCCGCAGGTGCAGCTGGCTGAGTCGGCGCTGCTGGGGCAGCCGGAGCAGGTGCCGCAGGATCTTCCTGCGCGATCGCAGGTGCCGCAGACAAAAAGCAAATGGCCGCAGCTGTTACAATGAGACGTTGACGAAGGCTACAATTCATTATTTTTTAGCCTTTTCCAAATTATATTTAGATTGCTGAGTTAGCCCCATCTCGCGATAAAGCTCAGCTTTGTCTAAATAAGCTTGGCGAACTTCTTTTGATTTTGGATATTTAACTATAATAGTGTTGTAACGTTTAAGTGCGCTAACGTAATCGCGTTTCCATCTTGCATCGCGAGCCATTTCTAAGACACGAGTCGGTGCTTGTTTCGCTGACATGCCTTTTGTGCCAGTTAACTCTTCATAAATACTCTTCTGAGCTATGGCTGGATTTGCTGCAGATTGTTTAGCTGATGGACTAACTGCACCACGTTTTGTGACGGACTGTTTTGCCTCAATCGATGAATTTGCTTTTTTCGCAGCCGGATTAGTTGACTTGGCATTTTTGCTCATAGACTGACAACTTAAAATTGGGAAAATAAGTAAAGTGATAAGAAGTGAAAATTTCATGTCGCCCCCTGATATAATTAAACTCAACTCTTTAAGCTTATTCAATGAAAGTTATCCGACTTATCCACATAAAATGTTATTAACTACGGTTTCTGGACTTTAGACCCGTTGATTATCAGCGTTTTCAGCGGTTTGCTTATATTTTCATCGTGCTTAAGTGCATGAAACAATTAACTATTTTTAAAAAATTAAAAAAATCTTAAAAATTAAAACAGAAATCTTAAATTTGCGCGCTCCGCATTTGCTTAAAGCTCATGAACTTCGTCTATATTTTAATCTACCTATCGCTAATTACACACACTCTCCGTGTTTCGGTTGTTGATAATTTAATCCGAATTTTTTCTTCGTTTCACAATTCCTGTCTTCAATTAGCACCAGAAAACGTAAAATCAGTCGAATCCTTACACGCTCTCGTCTGCGGCAAAAATTTTAACGACCCTACACAAGCCAATCTATTAATCGCCTCCGGCCTGATCCATCTTTTTGTGGTTTCTGGATCGCACCTCAAAATTCTAGAAAAGATTATTTTTTACGCTCTGAAAAACCGATTTTTTTCTTTAACAAATTTTTTACAGCCACTTTTGTATTCACTCTTATTTTTTTACTGTGCTGTGTGTAATTTCAATCCTCCGATTTTTAGAAGTTTTATTTCGCTGATGATTTTAGCAGTGATTCAAAAACTAAATTTGAAATGGAAATCAGAAAATTTAATTTTAATTTCAGGATTAATCTGTCTAACGCTTTCTCCTGCGTGGATAAATTCCCTAAGTTTTCAGATGAGCTGGATCGCAGGTCTTAGCTTAGTTGTGATTAGTTATTTTTTTGCAAAATCGAGCTTGATCTGGAAAAACTCACTTTTTTATCTGCAGTATTTAGCGACGTTTAATTTTATCGGTATACCCCAACCCGCATCGATTGGTGTGGCGACCCTCTTTACAAGTTTTTTAGAATATGTTTTGTTTCCACTCGCCTTAGCGGTTTATCTATTTCCGTTTTTAGGATCGCTCTTTGATTTTTTCATATTCACGTTAAATGCAATTTTATCAAAGCTTGAATTAACCGTTATATTTCGAACCCCTGATAACGAAAAGCTTATTCTGATTAATTGGGTCTTTATTATCTCGCTACATATGTTTTTAAATTATTCATTTAAACCACGAGTTCAACCATGTCTAAATTAATTTTTCTGTGGCTCATGCTGCATGCAAGTCTTTGTAATAACAAATCATCATACTTATATGTGGTGTTTTGGAATACGGGCCAAGGCCAATGGGTCACCGCGATCACGCCTGATGAATGTCAGCATTTTGATTTCGGCGGCGAGATCAGTTATTTTCGCGCAAATCAAAATTTGTTCTTACAGCTGTGTAAAGACAAACAAAACATCTTAGAGCTTTCGCACCCCGATTTAGATCACTACGCCTTTTATCAGATATTTACGCGCTTACTGCCCCGCTTGTGCTGGAAAGAACTCGATCACACAAATATCCCTGCCAATAAAGCTGGGCGAAAGATTCCTCTGTGCACACAGAACAAATATTTAGATCAAGCCCGAATTTTTAAACCCACTGAGTTTTCAAATAAAAACGACAGTTCAAAAATCTATCGCTACAAGAATATTTTAATACCCGGAGACTCATCAATAAAGATGGAAAAAGCCTGGGTTAAATTATTGATTCGACAGAAACTGAATTATCTACTGCTGGGTCACCACGGAAGCCGCACAAGCACGAGTGATTTATTACTGGAGCGATTGCCACAAATAAAAATGGCCATCGCTCAATCGCGTATGGCCAAATTTAATCACCCTCATAAAGAGGTTTTAGAACGACTTAAACATCACCGCATACCCGTCATCAGAACTGAAGACTGGGGCAACACGGCGATAATCTATTAGCGCAGCTAATGAGCTTACGCTTAGATTTTGTATGGACGGTATTCCATACCTAAATCTTTAGCTACTGGCTCGTAACATACGTATCCGCCGTAAACATTTAAACCTTTCATTAAAGGTTTGTTTTTAGCGATAGCATCTTCAACGCCCATAGCAGCGATCATTGAACCGTATTTTAATGTTACGTTAGTTAAAGCGTAAGTTGAAGTACGAGGCACAACACCTGGCATATTAGGTACACAGTAATGGATTACGCCATCAACTTCATAAGTTGGTGTCGTGTGTGAAGTTGGACGGCAAGTTTCGATACAACCACCTTGGTCAACCGCAACGTCTACAACTACAGAACCTTTTCTCATTCCTGAGATCATTTCTTTAGTTACTAAAGTGGGAGCTTTGTGACCAGTGATCAATACGCCACCAACAACTAAGTCAGAATCAAGAACGGCTTCTTCGATATTTTTAGCATTAGAGAATAAAGTTTGTGCGCGACCTTGAAAGATATCATCTAAGTACTCTAAACGAGCTGTTGATACATCTAAGATTGTAACTTGTGCGCCTAAGCCAACAGCCATTTTAGCTGCGTTAGTTCCTACAACACCACCACCGATGATAGTTACTTTACCTGGCATAACTCCTGTTACTCCGCCTAATAAAATACCTTTTCCACCGTGATCTTTTTGTAAGTAATAAGCACCAATTTGAGTTGCCATACGACCAGCAACTTCAGACATTGGAGTTAATAATGGTAAAGAACCATTTTCTAATTGAATAGTTTCGTAAGCGATAGCTTTAACTTTTTTCTGACATAACACTTTTGTTAATTCAGGTTCAGCAGCTAAATGTAAGTATGTGTACATGATTTGGTTTTCGCGCATTAATTCATATTCAGCTGGAAGTGGTTCTTTCACTTTCATGATCATGTCAGCTTTAGCGTAAACTTCTTTTTTAGTATCGATGATAGTTGCGCCAGCTTTTTCGTATTGCTCATTCGTAATACCGCTGCCAACACCAGCATCTTTTTCGATGATCACTTTGTGACCCTCTTTAGTGAACTGTTTAGCACCCGCTTCAGTCATACCAACGCGGTTTTCACTGATTTTAATTTCCTTTGGAACTCCGATAATCATAATATACTCCTAATGCGCACACCCAAGGCGATTGCATGGTTAATTTTTTAGAGACTCAAAAACTACCAGCGCCTCTAAAAAAGAGCAAATAATCTAATTTTTGGTGGGAGTGTGCTATGGAATTTATGCATAGTATTTAAGCGTAAATGAAATTAAGCGAGGCTAACTCCGTATTCAGACTCGATCCGCGACTGCAGTTCTTTATAATTTACAGGCTTTGTAAAGTAACCTTTGGCCCCAAGATTCTTCGATTTTTGTATACTGGATTCGTCATCATAGGCACTCATCATATAGACATCTATATCAGGAAAGTTTTTTTTCACTTTCGACAACAACTCAAAGCCCGAAACCTCAGGCATATTAATATCTGTAAATAAAACTTCGGCTCCAGGATGTCGATCTGATTGTTTCAGATAATCTAAATAGTCATTTGCACTTTCAAAAAAATGAAAACGAATGTCTCCGTTTTGTATAGGTTTACGCAACTTCATCTCATAAAGCTCACCTATGCTGGCTTCGTCGTCGACCATCACAATATCGAGTGGCAAAGGGGTCGTCATATACTGACCTCGACCTCAGCGTCGCGCCGAACGGCAGGAAGTTCGATCACAACTTCGGTGTATTCATTTTCTCGACTATCGATCTTTAACGAGCCACGATTTTTTTCTATATTTTGTTTTGCGACCCACAACCCTAACCCAATGCCATCACCAGGTGGTTTAGTCGTATAGAATTCATCACAAACACGCTTCAGCTGATCAGAAGGAATTCCTATACCGTTATCTCTTACGCGAATTTGGCAACGTGAATTTTTAAAGCTCAGTTCAATTTGCAATTCAGGAGTATAACCCGATTTATTTTTTTGTAGCTTTTCGGCAAGAGCATAAACGGCATTATCAATCACATTAATAAACACACGCTCTATCGCGGGCACATCAAACAGCTGAGCTTTTACTTCTGTAGTGATACTTATTTTTTTAATTAATTTTAATTTGAGTTCTATATCATTCAAAGATTTAAAAAAAACATCAAAGGCATGTTTAAGCAAACGTGAAACATCAGCCCACTCTTCAGTCGTGTGCACCTCTTGCCGAGCCTGCTTAAGCATACTGGTGATAATTTCGTTAGCGCGCAGCCCGTGCTGATGAATCATAGTTTGCGTACGTGCACGGTCTTGTTCGCTGATATCAGAATCTTGAAGTAATTCTGTGCCATTAATAATAATATTTAGCGGATTTTTTAATTCATGGGCTATACCTAGAGTGATTCTTCCGATCGTCGCCAGTTTTTCTTGTGAAATAAGCTGTTTCGTTCTGGTGTCGACAAGCTTTTCTAAATCTTCATTGCTTCGTCTTAAAGACTCTTCTGCATCGAGCCTGCGATATTCAGCACCAATACGCGCGGCAAAAAATTCAACGACAGCCGTGGCTAAATCTAAATCTTCCAGTGGTCGATCATCCATAATCACTAACAGCCCTAAAAGACCACCATTCGTATGTAAAAATGGAGCCCCCATATAAGATTCGACCTCTAGATCTTTAAGCATCTGATCATTCGGAAATTGATCTTGCACTTTGGCGCTGTAACAGTTCACACGGGTTCCGCATAAAACTTTTGTGCACGGAGTGCCTTCTAATTCATAAACGACATTATCGACAAATTTACCGTCGGCAAAAAGGTAATCTGTTTGAACACTCGTGCCTTTACCTTCGACGTCATGTCCGACCATGACAAATTTAACTTTTAATTTTTGAGCTAATCTTTTTACCAATTCGCGAATATATTCTTTACCTGATAATAGCTGATCCACATTGTAGATATCTCGAATAATTTCTAAGGCGTTCACAGCGGGACCGTTCATAAACATATCCTCCATAGAATATGGTATGCCCAAAGCGGCTTGTGTCTACCGATATGCGTTTCTTAATTCGTGACGCCTAGGTCAACTTGTTTAAAGATGTTTAGAGTTTTTTATAAGTGGCTTCATCATAGCCAAAACAGACAACTTTACTGTTTGACTCCAAAATTGGTCGTTTGATCGCCGAGCTATTCTTTAACAATAAGTTAACTTGTTCGCTGTGACTTGCTGATTCAAATTCGTCTTTAATTTTGCGAAATGTAGGCCCTTTTTTATTCGCCGGCAATTCACCAAAAACTTTTTCCCAACGTTTTAAATCTTCGGCTGTCGGCGGTGTTTTTTTGAAATCGACAAATTCATAATCGATTTTCTTTTTCTCTAAAGCGACGCGCGCTTTTTTAACAGTGTCACAATTAGGGATGCCAAACATTTTATACGCCATAATTTATCCTTAAATCTAACCAAACATTTTGGGTTTTACTTTAGAAACAGAAGCTCCAGAAATCGAAGCTGGAATTTTTCTTTTCGGAGCAGTTTTTTTGCCCCATTGAAAAGTTTTTAAATTCACGGTCCCCGTGTCTGAGAACTGAATGCCTTCTTTTATAAGAAGATTTTTTTGATTTTTATATTCTTTCGTCGATTTATCAAAAGAGATTTTACCTTGAGAATTAATCACACGCTGCCACGGAAGTTTATATTTCTTAGAACAGGCATGTAAAATCCAAGCTACACCACGCGACCCACCAGCATTACCAGAGATCTTCGCGATTTGACCATAGGTCGCAATCTTTCCTTTCGGAATTTTTGCAACCATCTTTATCACCGCTTTAGAAAACGGCGTATTTTCATTCACTTTTTTAAAAGCCATGCGAAGCAGTTTAATCGAGTGTCGAAATTAATTACAATAAGTTTTCCACTTTAAGAACTTGTAGAATCGACCTTTTGCCGCGAGTTAACCGTCGTCCGGACGCAGCATAGATATTCAAGAATCGGATCTATGAATATCTAAAGTCTATTCAGATTTCGTAAATACAAAAAATAATGGGCGAATTATTGCTTCATGTTCTTTCATGAGACACACCCTTTTCAAGCAAGACCCAAAACTTGTTCGCGATACCTTGAATGAAGCCGTAGAAAAGGCTGACAAAATTCATGATCGTGAGCGCGAGCTTATTCTACTTTTAAAAGAAATTGATAAAAATCGATTTTACGTACGCTACGGTTTCAATTCACTCAAAGGATTTTGTAATTTCGGGCTAAAATTCTCGCGTACACAATCACAACGAATTGTTACAGAAGTTCGACGCTCTTAGACGACGGTCAACTTCCGGCAAAAGCAGTGATCACTAATTATTTACTCGAAGTGACCGTTGAACTGCACGTTACGCATTTTGAAACCGTAGGCGATGCGCACGTCGTGGCCGTCTGATAGAGGTGGAATTTCGTTTTCAGCAAACCAACCTATTTCGCTGGTTTCTGATGATAAAGTAGGTTCGCCGCCGATGATTTCGCCGCGGTAACAGACATGACAAAATTCGTTGTCTTTCCAAGGATAGTTTTTGTATTCGTAGCACTGTGTGCTGTACACACCCAATAGGCCGGTGATTTTTACTTTATAACCTGACTCTTCAAAACATTCGCGCGCAGCACATTGCGCTGGTGTTTCGCCAAGGTCTTGCTTGCCACCTGGTAAACACCAAAAACCGTTATCGGTTCTTTTAACTAATAAAACTTTATTTTCAGAATTTAAAACAAAAACATCAGCCGCTGGAAGGAGTTTTGTTCCCATGGTTAACTCACGCTCCACTGCGAGAATTTTTTCATCTCACTGGATACGTCAGCACCAAGTTCAACAAAACGATAACTTTGCGGTTGCGATACGATTTTATGAACTAACTTATTCATAATATCGTGACCAGCTTTGTGTAAAATCAAATGGCCCATTAAGGGCATTTCTAAAGTCACTAAATCACCTAAGGCATCTAAAACTTTATGACGAACGAATTCATCTTTATAGCGTAAACCATCGGGGTTAATCACTTTTGTATCATCTAACACGATACAGTTATCTAATGATCCACCTTTGGCTAGGCCCGAAGCTTTTAACTGTTCAACATCTTTTAAAAATCCGAATGTTCTAGCAGGTGCAATTTCACGAGCGAAAGATTGCTCGGTGATTTCTAAATCGATTGTTTCTCTACCAATCACTGGGTGTGGAAAATCAATCGTCACAGCGATTCTTAAACCGTGGTATGGCAACACGTAAGCATGTTTATCACCTTCAGAATAACTAATGGGTTCAGTGATATAACAGTATTTTCTAGGCTCATCTAATTCGATCAATTCAGCATTCATTAAAGCTTGCGTGAAATAAATTGAACTGCCATCACAAATCGGAATTTCTGGGCCATCTAATTCGATATAAATATTATCAATTCTTAAAGCTGATAAAGATGAAACGCAGTGTTCAATCGTGGCCACTTTAAACATATCGCCGCCCACAACGGTTTGGTAACTGACCGCTTGAACATTTGTGGCTGATACTTTTAAAAACGGTTTACCTGGTAAATCCGCGCGAATAAAATAAACGCCCGTATTAGCTGGTGCTGGTTTAAAACGTAATGTGCAGGGCTCACCAGAGTGAATACCTACGCCTTTGACTTCTACAGTTTTACGAATAGTCTTTTGAAAAAACATTATTAATCCTTGCAAGCCTTCGGCTTAACTTAAGTCTCCGCAGCTTTAAAAAGATCAAGCTGTTTAGAATAACTCGTCAGAACTCTTCCGCGAGGAGTTTTCTGAATTAAGCCTTCTTGAATTAAGAATGGCTCGTAAACTTCTTCTAACGTTTCGCGGTCTTCACCTAAAGCTGAAGCCATCGTTTCGATGCCCACGGGGCCGCCTTCATATTTTTCTGACATTAATTTTAAAATACGACGATCCATATCATCAAGACCGTGCTTATCAACACCCAATTGATCAAGTGCGTATAAAGCGATTTTTTTTGTGACTGTGCCGTCGCCTTTAACTTGCGCGTAATCACGCACACGTTTTAACAAACGATTCGCCACACGCGGAGTACCGCGAGCACGACGAGCAATTTCTTCAGCGCCCTCGGGCACCATTTCTAATTCTAATAATTTCGCAGAACGAATTAAAATTTGCTGTAAAGATTCTTTATCATAAAATTGTAAACGCTCTTGAATACCGAAACGATCACGAAACGGATTATCTAATAACCCGGCGCGCGTTGTCGCTCCGATTAAAGTAAACGGAGCTAATTGAAATTTCATCGACATAGCGCCTAAGCCTTCACCGGTGACGATATCAATGTAATAATCTTCCATCGCTGTATATAAATACTCTTCAATCGAAGTGTGCAAACGATGAATCTCGTCGATAAATAAAATAGAATAAGGTTTTAAGCTTGTTAAAATCGCTGCTAAATCACCTTTTTTATCAATCGCCGGAGCTGAAGTGATTTTAATTTCAACGTCTAACTCATGGGCGATAATTTGCGCTAGAGTTGTTTTACCTAAACCTGGAGGGCCAAATAATAAAGTATGATCTAAAGGTTCTTGGCGGTTCTTAGCCGCTTGTAAGAAAACTTTAATTTTTTCTTTAACATCAGTTTGCCCCGGAAAATCTTCAAACTTTTGCGGACGCAGTTTGTTTTCCCATTTTGTTTCGACTTCAAATTGGCCTGATTCAATAATGCGTGTCATCTGTTCCTCTGAAGTGCTGCGCACTTACTATAGTTGTCCTGAAAGTTTTTGAAGACCTTGGCGTACTCCGTCTTCTAAAGTCAAGCTTGCAGGAACAGTATCAATATACTGATCAACGAGGTTAGATTTAAAACCAAGATTTACTAATGCTGAAGCAATTTGTCTGTGTGTTTCAGGACGAGATTTAACACCCGCTTTGCCTTTAGTTTCAATGATCACAAGTTTACCCTGCAAAGTTAAAACAATTTGTTCAGCGGTTTTTTTACCGATTTTAGGAAGCCCTGATAATGCTTTTGCATCACCGGCTTCGATCCACATTTGGATTTGCGCCATCGGTGCACCAGACATCGCTGTTAACGCCATCTTTGGACCAATGCCATTTACTTTTAAAAGTTGCATGAAAAATTCTTTTTCAGGTTTAGTTAAAAAACCAAATAAAGAAAACGCATCTTCACGCACATGAGAATAAATCCATAACGGTAGAGTTTGGCCCATCAGAACTTGAGCGTCAGATAGTGTTTGTGTTGTCGTAAGAATCTCGTAACCTACGCCGTTAACTTTTAAAATTAAGTTATCGGTCGTGACATCAAAAACTGTACCTTCTAAAAACCCGATCATGCAGTGATCCTCCGAAAACGTAATTGTGTAGCATGATAACAGGCCATCGCCAAGGCGTCAGACGCATCTAAAGATTTAACCGGCGGAAGTTTTAAAAGATTTTGTACGACAAGGCGCACATGCTCTTTTTCTGCTCCACCGTTGCCTGTGATGCCTTTTTTCACTACACGCGTTGCGTACTCGTGAACTTCGACACCGGCTCTTAAAGCTTCATAAATCACCACGCCACGAGCGTGACCTAATTTAAAAGCGCTATCTGCATTTTTACCTAAAAAGATTTTCTCGAGCGACATGTGATCTGGTTTGTAACTCTTCATCAGATCTGCGATGCCTTGGCCAATTTCTAACAAACGTTGGCTTAAGTTTTCGTCGGCATTAAATTTAAGAACACCGTATTCAAGTGGCTTCATGATAAGAGGCTGCTGGCTTGAAACTTCAAGCGCTGCAAAACCTAAAAATCTTGAACCGGGGTCAATTCCTAAAATTATCATACTCACCTATCATTACGTATATATCAGCTTGCAGCACAATTAATATAATGCCAGAATATTCTCAGATGACACAAGATGGAATGCCTAAAAAAGGTAACAGCGAAAACCTATCTACGAAGAAAATCGAGAGCCTACAAGCTGAACTTGAGAACAATCCTCGCTCGCTCGCATTCCCCCAATTAGCTGATTTATATTTAGAAAAAGAAATGACTGATGAAGCCTATGATGTGCTTCAAAAAGGTTTACATTTTCATCCGAATTCAGTCAGCGGAATGTTAATTCTGACTCGCATTTTAAAAACAAGAAATCATTTTCCAGAAGCTGAAGCTTTGCTTGGTAAATCGATTCGTTTAGCTCCGCAAAATTGGCAAGCTTACCTTATGCGCGCCGATCTTTATGTGCGCATGGGTAAACATAAATTAGCCTTAGCCGATTTTAAAAAAGTATTAATGTTTAATGCCACTCACCCGGTGGCGCGTAAAGCAGTGGCAAAATTAGAGATGCTCACTTCTGATGAAGACATCGATGCTGATAGTGATTTTTCAGCTCATTCACTGAACAAAGTTGCCAAAATGCCTGAGCCCGAGAAGCCTTTAGAAACGGCTCCCTTTGGGCAAACTTCACCTAAACTAGAGCGTATTCTTTCTTTAATTGATGCCTTTTCTATGCGCCAAGATTACGCCAAAGCGCTTAAATTGCTTTATGAATGCAAAAATGAATTCGGTGCTCATTCTGAAATCGAATCGCGTTTATTAAAACTTTCGCAGTATGAAACTGCTGAAAAAATACGCCCTAAAGTTGAAGGTAAAATTTCTGAATCTAAAAAAGCTCTGATCATCGAGAAAAAACAAAAAGCTCTCGAATTATTGCTGCGCAGAATAATCAAGCTTCAAAACGAGCGATTAGTTCACAATTAGCTCGTAAGCATATAAACTTATTCAATATTTAATAAATAATACTTTGGAGTATGTATGTACGAAACGGCAGATTTTAGAAAAAATTTAAAAATCATGGTTGAAGGCAATCCTTATGTGATCGTTGATTTCCAACACGTTAAACCTGGAAAAGGAAATCAGTTCTCAAGAACTAAACTAAGAAATATGTTAACGGGTCAAAATCTTGAGCGCACTTTTAAATCTGGCGAAAAATTTGAAGTACCTAACGTTGAAAATATCGAGATGACGTTCTTATACAAAGACGACAACGGTTACAACTTCATGAACCAAACTTCTTTCGAACAAATTTGCATGATGGATCACGAAGTTGGCGATGCAAAAAATTACTTAATCGAAAACTTGGCTGTGTTCATTACAATCTACAATGACAAACCAGTGAATGTTGAGTTTCCTAAAGCGATCAACATGAAGGTTGCTCAAACTGAGCCTGGCATCAAAGGTGACCGCGTAACAGGAGCTACTAAGCAAGCGACTATGGAAACTGGCTTAGTTGTTAACGTTCCTCTTCATATCAATGAAGGTGACACTTTAAGAATTGATACAACTGAAGACGCTTACGTAGAACGCGTCAGTCAGAAATAGTTTTTTCAATTTCATTTGCTTTAACAAGGATGCGTTTTGGCAGGAACTAACAGTCTCGAAATCGAGATTCACAACTACTTTCAGGAAGGCACCTCAACCGAGTATGTCAGCCGAGAGCTAGTCGCTAAATACGAAAAAATGGAAGTCCTAAGCCCTTCAGAGATTGAAGGGCTTTCGCATTTTTTAATCACCTGTGGCCGATTCGATTTACTTAAAAAATTATATGTAAAATGTGTTCAGCGCGGAAAGATCGGTTTGTTTCCGACAGGTTTTTTAATTGAAGCCTTAGTTAAGCAAAACAAACCCCTTACAGACCAAGCTTTTGAAGTTTGCGAAGAAATCATCGAAAAACAACCGTTCGAAGCCACAGCTTTACAACAGGCCTTTGTAAAAACATTTTCAGTTCAAGTGGCTAAAGAGCACAAAGAGATTCAAAAAAATTACACCGAAGATCGTCTACGTCAAAAAACAAGATTGATCGAACAACTGAATCACTACCGTACGGCGCAATTGCAAGAGCAAGAAGAAAACATTATTCAGCAATTAACGAAACTTTATCCGCAAGATTTAGAAATCGGATTATTAAAACAAGCTCACTTAGAAAAAAAGGCCGATGAAATCCTAGCGCGCGTTATTTCTAAACGTGTGATCGTTAAATCAAAAACCAGTCTTGATAAAAGTGCGAACAACGAAGATTTTTTAAAAGACATGCATGCGAACATTTTAAAAATCGCTGATGACTTAAAACAGAATCAGCCAGATCAACTTTATAATTTAGCTATTTTAGCTTTTCAGTTTGAATTGTATGAAGCTTGTTTAAATGTTTTAGAAAAAGCTCCTGAAACTTCAGCCAGAAATTGGCTTCGCGCCGAAGCCTTATTAGAAGCCGGAAAATACTTAGAATTACTTCACATCTTAGAATATTTAGAAAGCCAGGAAAGCCATTCTACAGATACTGCTTTTGGCGCCACCTATTTAAAAGCGATTGCTTACCACGGTCTTGGCAAAAAAGATTTAGCCATTCACCTTATGGAAAGTATTTTACAGGTTGTTCCGTTCTACCGCTCGGCTGAGGCCCTTTTAGTGGAGTGGAAATCGTGAAGAAGTCGACTAAAATTAGTCTGGCATTAATGCCGGCCATATCATTAGCGTTATTAGGCGTATTATGGCTGAGCACAATTAAACCTTGGGTTTTAAAAACAGTTCAAGCGCAGATTCCAAAAGTTAATCAAATGCAGGACTGGGTTCAAATCGATGTGAAATCCATCGATTTCTCATTAATTAAACTGCAGGTCTATGCCAGTGATGTGAGTGTGACTTTAAATAAAGATGCCAGCAACACTGTTACTGTACCTCGTATCAGAATGCAGATTGATCCTTTTAATTTATTAATTGGCCAATTAAATGTGTCTTACTTACGTTTAGATGATGCAAAAATTAATTTGAACGAAACCATTTTAAATCTGACTCCTAAAAGCGATAATAAAGAAATCGATTTACAACCTTTGTTTAAGTTATTGCCTAAGATTCCGGTCGATAAAATTGTTATCAACGACACTGAATTAAACTTTGATATTCAAAGTGTTTCAGCAAAACTTCGTTCGAATATTGATTTATTAACTGTGGCCAATCAGAAAAAAGCTTTATTAATTTCTTTATCTGATTCTGAACACGAACTGATCACTAAAAATATCTCAAAAATCACAGGCGCTTCTGTGCGCTTATCTGCCCAAGCAGAACTGACAGAAAATAAGCTTGAGCTCATTAAATTAACTTCTAAAGTAGAAAACTCATTCTTAAGTGCGAATGGCACTTTAAAGAATTTTAAAATGGCGATGATTAAGCCCGAGTTTAACGTTAAAACCAATGGCACATTAATTTTTGAAAACTTAAAACCTTTTTATTACTTTTTTGATGCCTCTAATAAACGACTGCCACAAATCTTAGGGCAGTTAAAATTTTCTGGCCAATTGCAAGGCGAAGGTTTTACTAAAAATTCTGGTAACTTTGCCTTACAGACTGAAAATCTAAAGTTTGATTTTATTAAGTTAGGCAACGCTGACATTAAAATGGATTTTAAAGACAACAATATCCGCTTTGACGAAATTCATTTAGATCACCCTGCGGGCGAAGCCAGCTTAACTTCTGTTGAATTTACACAAGAAAAACCTTTTAAATTTAAAAGCCAGGTTAAAGTCAGTAAATTTAACTTACAAAAATTATTTAATTCACTAGAACTTAAAAATATTCCGGCTGATTTTAGCGCTACCGTGACTGGTGATTGCGCGGGCCAACTTATGCCATTTCAAGCGGATTGTGACACAAAGATCAATGCTGAAAATATTTGGGTTAAATCGAGTTTAAAAAACGACAAGTACATCGTGCAGATTAAAAAAACTTTGGCTGTTAACGGCAAGGTTAATTTAAATCTAAAAGGTGCAAGCTTCGATGCCCAAGCTAAGTTAAATACGTCTGAATTCACAACGACGGGTAAAGTTGATTTTAATGAAGGCTTTGACATGAAGTTCAAAGCTAATAATTTTGAATTAGCTGATATCGACAATTTAGCTCACCTTAATCTTAAAGGCCTTCTTTCAGGCGAACTGACAACCAGTGGCAATACAGATCGCGGTATTATCGATGCAAAAATTAATGCGAAAAATTTTGAAATCGATAAGTTTCACTTAGGCAATTTAACGGGTGATTTAAGTTATAAGGCCGCTCGCTTAGGTTTACACAATCTTGTTGGCGATATGGAGCAAAGCCAATACAACGGCGATCTTGATATCAACTTCAAGAATTCAACGATTAAGGGCCAAGTAAATCTGCCAAAACTTTACGGTAAAAGTATTATTTCAATTTTAAAAGATCGTTTCTACTTACCTTTTACTTTGACCGGTCAAGGCCAAGGCAGCATGACGTTTTCTGGGCCGCTCGATTTCTGGAAAATGCAATACACGCTCCAAGCCGAACTTAATCGCGGCGCTGTGGCTGAAGAATCATTTAATCAGTTAACAGCTCACCTGACAGCTACTGGCGAAAAAGTAAATTTTGATCGCATGGTCTTAACTAAACCTTCGGGCCAGATCAATGTGGGTGGCTATATCAACACTCAACAAGCCGAGCCTCATTTTAATTTAGAAATTGGTTCACAAAATCTGCGCGCTGAAGAAGTTGATCATTTTGTTAAATTACTGCCTAAATCAACAGGTCTGATCACACTGACTGGCAAAGTGACTGAGACCATCGAAAAAATTCAAATTTCAGGTCAAACATCACTGCGTGATTTTACGATCGAAGGCCAATCGCTTTTATCAAGCCAAGGTGATCTGATTATTAATCGAAATTTCTTAAGCTTTAACGGCCAAGTGTTCGGGCGCCAAGCTCAGGCGGCTATTCAAATTCCTTTTTCAGAGCAACATGATTTTATTATTAAAGCTCAGTTACGCGATTTAAATCCACTGACGTTCTTACCTTTAATTAAGATTCCACCACCGGCAGTCGATACGAATGCTCTGTTAACGGCCGAAGTTGATCTGCATTCACGAAAAATTGATTTTTCGACTTTAAAAGGCTTTATTAAGTTAAATAACTTTTTACTTCAACGCAGCAATCAAACTTTAAAATTACAAAAACCAAGCGAGATCACATTCGCTTCGGGTTTAAAATCGTTAACGCCGATTAGCTTACGCGGAAGTGATCAAACTGTTGATATTACTCAGCACAACTCGATTATAAATTTTAACGGCAAAATCTTACTTCGCCCCTTACAATTTTTAGTGCCCGCTTTAGAAAACCTAAATGGCCTTTTAGAATTTGATTTCGGTTTAAATTTAAACTCGCAAAAATTATCATTAGCGGGCGATGGCTCTTTAAAAAATGGCCTTGTGCAATTAAAGGGTTTTCCATACCCGATTAAAGAAATTAATGCTTCGTTAGATTTTTCTCAAAGTAAGTTAATTATCTCTAGCGTTCAAGCCCAGCTTAACCAATCACCGATTACTGGTTTTGGGTTTGTTAACTTTTTAGGTTCACAAAATATCGATGTAAATATCCAGGCTGAAAGTAGTCGCGTTGATTTAGAGTTTCCACCGCAAATACAAACTTCAGGTTTAGTTAAAGTTAAGATCTCAGGCAACTGGTTACCTTACACTTTAAAAATTGATTATAATATCGATCAAGGCCTAGTGACTAAAGAATTCACTGGCGGTGAAGACGATATGAAGCTGACTCTTGCTCCCAGCAGATACTTACCGCCACAACAGCTGAACCAACAAAGCCCCACGTTACTTTTAGATATTAATCCGAAATTTCCTAAAGGCATTATCGTCAAGAATTCGATCTTAGAAGGTACAGCCATCGGTGAACTACGCATCACAGGCTCGCCAGAGATTCCGATCATTACAGGCCGTATTGATCTCACTCAGGGCAGCAAGTTGATCTTCAAAGATAAGCCTTTTGATATTTTAACGGGATTTGTGATTTTTAATCCGGGCGAACAAAAATCAGCTGATATAAATCCAGAGATCTTTTTAAATGCCAGTTCGCGTGTAAGTGATTACGACATTAATTTATTAATCTCAGGCCAAGCTAAAACATTAGCGATTAAGCCGACTTCGCAACCCCCATTAAGTGAAAATGATATTTTCTCGTTATTAGCTTTAGGTTTTACTTCGGCTAAACAAGATCAAAATCTAACATCTGATACACAACAAAAACAAACCGGTCTTGAAGTGATTGCGGCCCTTTCTAACCAATCGAAATTCAATAAACAGATTCAAGAAAAATTAGGTTTAAACGTTCAAATCGCACCTTCGGTTGATTCGACTAAAAATATCGCGGTACCTAAGGTGGTCGTCAGTCGTAAATTAACTAAAAAAATCAATGCTTCGTATTCAAGACCCTTGACCGGTTCACAACAAAGTAATGAAGTAAAATTACAATGGCTGTTTCACCCCGATTATTCACTGAATTTGAATTATCAAAATCAGACAGACACGAATGAAACAAGCATTATTCAAAATAATGAAAACGACAAAGGTAACTACGGCGTGGATCTAGAGTATAAAAAGGAATTTAAATAGTGCGAATTCAAAGCCTAATCAGCTCTTTTGTATTTTTACTTTTCGCCGTGCCGGCCTTTACACAGTCGCAGACGCGGTCGGCAGAGATGCGGTCGGCTGAGACTTATCCTGCTTTTAATCTTAAAGACTGGCCACCTGATATCATTAAGCCACTTATTGAAAAGCACCCTAAGCTTTTACAAAAGAACTTAACCGCCGAAGACATTTCAGTGCTGATTAAAGAAATTCATCATGATTTAAATTTTAACCAACTCAAAGTGGTTGAAAGAGACGATGAACTTTTTCTAGTCGGTACCTTAAGCTCAAAAGTAGAATCAATCGAATTTTCTGGGCTTAAAGAAATCGATGAAGACGATGCTTTAGAAATACTGGCTTTAAACCTGACTGATGCCCAAGACGAAAACAAAGTGGCTGCCGCGGTTGAACGTTTACAAACTTATTTTAAAAACATTGGTTATCGTAAAGCTCAAATCACTTCACGCATCGCCAATAAAGGCACGACTGCTCGCGATGTTATTATCGAAATCAATGCTGGCAAAAAAACTGAAATTTCTGAAATCAAAGTCGAAGGCTTACCTGAAAATGAAACAGTTGAAATCGAACGTGATTTTACCTGGAACGGCCGTGGCAAAATATTATCTGATGCCAATTTAAAAATAGTAAATCGCAGTTTAAGAAAATCTTTGAATTCACTGGGCTATTATTTAGTGAACATACCTGCTCCATCGATTACATTTAGCGCTAATGAACAGCGTACACGCTTAAACTTTAAACTTATACCTCAGCCTAAATACAAAATCGAAATTACAGGTCAGCAATTTCAATATAAAAATGCGGATGAGCTTTCGATCACTAAGCCCACACTTGTTAACGAAGTTTTAAAACTGGATGAGTATTTTACGAACGATCAAAATTTTGGTTCTGATTTAGCTGAAAAAATTCGTTTGCACTATCTTTCAGAGGGTTTTGCTTTTTGCGAAGTCTTGTATTACGAGCGCAAAGAAGGCAACACAACAGTGATTACACTGAATGTGAATGAAGGCCCTTTAGTTAAAATTAATAAAATTTCTGTCATTGGTAATATTTCTCGTCCAGAAAAATACTACATTGATAAGTTTGAAAAACTGTCTTCATCTAAAACACAAGATCACATTTTAATTCAGGCTGATGTCGAACAGGCCGCAAAAAACTTAATCACTTATCTGCAAAATGAAGGTTTTGTGAACGCCAAATTATCACGCCTGCAAGTGGGCTCTGAAAACAGACGCACGAATAAAGCCATTGTCGTTTTACAAGTTGAAGAAGGCCCGCAAGCCACAATTGATAAGATCACAATTACCGGCAACAAGTTTTTCTCGACCGATAAAATTAACGAAGTTTTAGACCTGCACACGGGGCAAAAACTCAGTTTAACTGAACTTGAAACGGCATTAAATGATTTAAAAGTATTTTATGCAGATAATGGTTTTATCGAATCAAAATTACTTTCAGAAAATAAAAATTTAATTCAATATTCAGACAGTTTAACCGAAGCTTCAATTCACATAGATATTTTTGAAGGCCCGCAAATTCGTGTGGGATCAATTTTAATTGAAGGCAACGAGATGACTCATGCCAAGCTGATTTTAACCGAACTTGATTTTAAAGTGGGCGAACTTTTAACTCCGACAAAACTTGAGGAATCGACAACACGTTTACAACGTACGGGTCACTTTTCGACGATTCAAATTTACACGTTAGAAGCAAATACAGATGTGCAAGAGCGCACGATTGTAGTTCGTGTGAACGAACGTAAGCCTGGCGTTAGAACAGCCGGTATCGGACTTACAAATGAAAATAATATTACTTTCTTAGGTTACGCCGGTATTGCTTATAGAAATTTAGGCGGCTGGGGTCGCGGGCTTTCATTGCGTGGTGAAACGAAGTACAATCCTGATATTTTAAATTTCTTTGAATACAAAGCTACGGCGGGTTATCTTGAGCCTTACTTATTTGATACTCGTGTGCGCTTTCGTTTAAACTACACCACAGCTCAAGAAATTTCAGATATTAGTATTCGCAAAGCCACAATTACAAATCAAACGGTGTGGTCGTTAGAACAAGATTTTACCTCGCATTTAACAGGTATTTACGAATTATTAAATATTTCAAATTACGTCGATCGCGGCATCACGGCCCAAGATGAAATCGCAAATAATTACACGCGTGATGATTTAGTGATCTCGACAACGGGCCCTACTTTAGATATCGACTATCGTGATAACGTTTTAAATCCGCGCGATGGCAACTGGACACGTTTAACTTTAGAATATTCGAATAAATTTTTAGGCAATCATAACGTGGATGATTTTTACAGAGCCACTGGCAACTTCACCCTTTACACCCCGCTGTCTGACGAATTAGGTTTGATCTGGGTGAACTCTTACCGTGCAGGTTATGTTAAAGCTTTAGGCAAACATGACTTTGGTATTCCGTTTGATAAAAAAGGTTTTATTTTAGGCGGAAGATCAACAATTCGTGGTTTTGAATCGAACGAGTTTTTTCCGACAACGAATCGTCAGTTGCCTGCAAGTTACCGTTTAGACAATTATTCAGTTTATCAATTGATCAAATCAGAGTTCAGATTTCCGTTATTTGGCTCTGAAAGCTTAGCCGGAGCCGTTTTTTACGACGGAGGCGAGGTTATGGTTGATAATATCACTTTCACTGACCGTTACCGCGATGCTGCGGGAGTAGGCTTACGCTATAATACTCCGGTGGGTCCGCTTAATTTAGAGTATGCCCGAAAGCTCGACAGAAAGAGCTACGAGTCAGAAGGGGCTTTTCATTTGTCAGTTGGTATCTTCTAAGTTATTTTTTTAGGGTTGTTTTAACCTAAGAAAATTATAGGAGACCTCTATGCGTCAACATACAGTTCGCGTTTACCCATCTAAAGAAAAATTAGAACGTCGTGACCAACTTGCTTGGAAAATGGCTGAAATTTCTACTGATAATGCACCCATCAAAGAAGATGTTATCGATATGGTTATTAACCGTATTATTGATAATGCTTCTGTTGCGATTGCTTCTGCTAACCGTCACCCGGTAGCTTCAGCTCGTGCAATGGCATTAGCTCACCCACGCGCTGGTGGTGCTACTGTTTTCGGAATGCCGAATGATCAAAAATTTTCTTGTGAATGGGCCGCTTGGGCAAATGGCACTGCAGTTCGTGAATTAGATTACCACGATACTTTCTTAGCTGCTGATTACTCTCACCCTGGTGATAACATTCCACCTATCTTAGCCGTAGCTCAACAAACTGGTAAAAACGGTAAAGAGTTATTAAAAGCGATCGTAACTGGTTACGAATTACACGTAGATTTAGTAAAAGGTATTTGCTTACATAAACATAAAAAAGATCACATTGCTCACTTATGCCCAGCCTCTGCTGGCGGTATCGGTACACTTTTAGGTTTACCAACTGAAACTGTGTTTCAAGCGATTCAACAAGCGGTTCACGTTTCTTTCAATACTCGTCAATCACGCAAAGGTGAAATCTCTTCTTGGAAAGCTTATGCACCCGCTCACGCTGGTAAATTAGCAATCGAAGCTGTTGATAGAACAATGCGCGGCGAAGGCGCTCCATCTCCGATTTACGAAGGTGAAGATTCAGTTATCGCTTACATGCTTGATGGCAAAGATGGTAAATACGTTGTTCCTCTTCCAGAAGTGGGCGAAGAAAAACGCGCCATCTTAGAAACTTACACTAAAGAACATTCTGCTGAATACCAATCTCAAGCGTTAATCGATTTAGCTTCGCGTATGAAAACTAAAATCGCTAACTTTGATGATGTTAAATCAGTTGTGATCCACACGTCTCACCATACACATTACGTAATTGGTACTGGCGCTAACGATCCGCAAAAAATGGATCCTAAAGCATCTCGCGAAACATTAGATCACTCGATCATGTACATCTTCGCTGTGGCTTTACAAGATGGCACTTGGCACCATGTTGATTCATACTCTCCAGAGCGCGCTAACCGCCCTGATACAGTTCGCCTTTGGAACAAAATCACGACGTTAGAAGATGCTAAATGGACTGCAGCTTATCATGACGAAGATCCGAATAAAAAAATGTTCGGTGGCCGTGTTGAAATCACTATGAACGACGGTTCAAAAATCGTTGATGAATTAGGCGTAGCTAATGCACATCCAGCAGGAGCTAAACCATTCAAACGCGCAGACTACATCCGCAAATTTGACATGTTAACTTCTGATGTAATCACTAAAGAAGAACGTAACCGTTTCATTTCTTTATGCGAACGCTTACCAGAATTAACGGCGGCTGAAGTTCAACAATTGAACGTTCAAATTCCAATCGATAAATTAATCAACAACAAACGCGACCAAAAAGGTATTTTCTAGATGTTATTTCCTACTCTTACAGCGGCTGAAAAAAGAAAAAATTTTCGTGATCAATTAAAAACGGGAAAACTATTACAGTTTCCCGGATCATTTTCTCCGCTGGTGAGTATGATGATCGAACAAAAAGGTTTTGACGGTGTATACATCTCAGGATCTGTTCTATCAAATGATCTAGGTTACCCAGACATCGGTTTGACCACTTTAACTGAAGTGGCTCAACGTGGTCGTCAAATCGCTCGCACAACTAAATTACCATCAATCATTGATGCTGATACAGGTTGGGGCGAACCAATGAATGTCACTCGCACGATTCAAGAATTTATTGAAATGGGTCTTGCGGGTTGCCATCTTGAAGATCAAGAAAATCCAAAACGTTGTGGACACTTAGACAACAAATCAGTTGTAGAAGCTTCGCAAATGATTAAAAAAATCAAAGCAGCAGTTCGTGGTAAACAATTAGATTCAAATTTTTTAATTATCGCGCGTACTGATTCACGCGCTTCAGAAGGCTTAGATAAAGCCATCGACCGCGCTAAAGCTTACGTTGATGCTGGTGCGGAAATGATTTTTCCAGAAGCTATGCAAAATGAAAAAGAATTCGAAGCGATGAGAAAAGCCGTTTCTGTTCCGTTACTAGCGAACATGACTGAATTCGGTAAAGGTAAATTATATTCTAAAACTGAATTAGAAAACTTAGGTTATAATATGGTGATCTACCCGGTTACGACATTACGTTTAGCAATGGGTAATACTGAAAAAGGCTTAGACATCATTAAGTCGACTGGTTCGCAAGAACAAGCCGTTCCGTTAATGCAAACACGTCAACAATTGTACGATCTAACAAATTACGAAGCTTACAATGCGTTTGACCAATCAATTTTTAATTTTAAACTAGAAAAATAGGAGAATGACATGGCTGAATATATCAATCCGGATTACGTAGCTGAACCAGAAAAAATGAACGTTAAAAAAGGTCTTGAAGGCGTTGTTATGGATACTTCATCAGTATCTAAAGTAAACGCTGAAACAAACTCTTTAGTTTACCGTGGTTACCCAGTTCAAGATTTAGCTGAAAACTGCTCTTTCGAAGAAGTTGCGTACTTAATGTATAACAGCGAACTTCCGAACAAAGCTCAATTAGCTGAATTCTCTGCCAAAGAAAAATCATTACGTGATATTTCTAAAGACAATTTAAATGTTATCAAAGCCTTACCTAAAAAGTGTCACCCGATGGATTCTATCCGTACTGGTGTTTCATTCTTAGGTTGTGAAGACGAACGCATCTGGGATGCAACTCCTGCAACAAACTTAGATAAAGCGATTCGCTTATTAGCTAAAATCCCAACTATGGTGGCTGCTGATTACCGTTTCAAAAAAGGTTTAGACTTTATTGCTCCAAACCCTAATTTATCAATCGCAGAAAACTTCTTTCACATGTGTTTTGGTAAAGTACCAGACGCAAAAGTAGTAAAAGCTTTCGACGTTTCATTAGTGTTATACGCTGAGCATTCATTCAATGCTTCAACGTTCACGGCTCGTGTTGTAACTTCAACTCAATCTGACATTTATTCTGCAACTGTTGCGGGTATCGGCGCTTTAAAAGGGCCTTTACACGGCGGCGCGAATGAAATGGTCATGCACATGATGATCGAAATTGCTGACGCTGAAAAAGCTGAGCAATGGATGTTAGATGCATTAGCTAATAAACGTAAAGTTATGGGCTTCGGTCACCGCGTTTACAAATCTGGTGATTCACGCGTTCCTACAATGAAAAAATACGCGCAAGTTATGGCTGACGTAACTGGTGAACAAAAATGGATGAAGATGTATTCTTCTTTAGAAAAAGTAATGGTAGACAAGAAAAAAATCTACCCGAACTTAGACTTCCCGGCTGGTCCTGCTTACTACATGATGGGTTTTGAAATTGATTTCTTTACACCTATCTTCGTAATGGCTCGTACAACTGGTTGGTCAGCTCACATCATGGAACAAACGGCAAACAACCGTATCATCCGTCCATTATCTGAGTACATCGGAGCACCTCAACGTTCTGTGAAACCGATCTCTGAGAGATAAAGGTAGGCCGTTACTTTTTGCGTAACGGCGCGCTATTTAAAACGAAAAAAGCCAGGCGATGAACCTGGCTTTTTTATTTTTCTAGAGTTACTTACAGAATTTGGTCGACCCCATGATAATCACATAGTCGTATTTATTTTTTATCATTCCGACTTTGTGACCTGAGGCTAATTTAGCTTCGGTGAATTTAAATAATCCATCAGTTTGCCCATGAGATAAAAATGTTGTCTCAGAGGCTGCAACAATTTTATCTGATTTATCTTTTCTATATAATTCTAAATTGGCGATTTCTGTTTCGTTTAGGCTTATGCGATCACCTTGAGTCATCGTCAATTCAAATTGGCCACCATTAATCACATAACCAATATCACGAACCGCTTTAAATTCTAAACCCGATGATGTTATAGAACAAAATCGAGTATTTTCAGAAATAGTATAAGTTTCTGCAAAGCTTGATAAAGAAGTTAATAATAAAGAGGCTACTAAATATAATTTCATTATTTAATAATCTCTGAAGTTCCTGCTTCACAATCCATTTTAGTTTTCTTTACTGCGAATGAATAAACGTAAACTTTTTCACCTGGGTTGTAATCACCAGCGATGGCCGAGATCGCATCTTGTGAAATAGATTTCAACCAAGCATCACTAGTTGATTCAGCGGTTTTTTGCAATTCAGGTAAAGCGCGCGTATTACCAATGTAACCTAACGCCATGGCTGCACTGCCTTTAGATGAATTCGAAATTTTCGTATCTGTTAAGGCGTTGATTAAAGCATCAACCGCTTTAACTTCTGCTTTCCCCATACGGATTAAATTATTTGTGATAATCACCGTGCGGCAAGGATCCATTTCGCTTTCAAATTTAGCCAACTCAGAATTCACGTCCAGTTTGATATCAGATCTTTGGGCGTTGGCATTTGCAACAAACGTACTACTGACTAAGATAAAAGCGATTAAGATATTTTTCATAATTAAATTCCTATTGTCCTGCTACTGGATCTGCAGCACTTACCGGCGCAATACCCATCATTAAGTTATACATATCCATATCAATACCGTAGTTATCTTTAACTAAAGTCATTTGACCGTGATCATTGATTTGCGCTGTATCGTAAAGCATGTAAACCGGTACTGGGTTTTTTAAGCTAATTTCTGGATCTGGGATAGGTGCAACTTCATCTTTACCATCAGCACCTTTGCGAAACTTAGTTCTATCAAACAACATTTGACGAGTGATCTTGCCATCAGCTGGATCAAGAACATCACCAGTTACTGGATCAATAGATCCACCTAATAACATCAAAGCTAAATCCCAAGGTTTTTCCATTCGCACACAACCTGAACTTAATAAGCGATCTGGAGTATTAAATAAGTCACGCATATTGGTGTCATGCATATAGATGCTGTTCGTATCATTTAATGGAAACTTAATCCAACCTAAAGCATTTTGATCACCACCAGGTCTTTGCACGATTGTTAATGCTGGTGAAAGTCTAGCAATCGAAGCACCTGGAGCATTCATACGAGCCGCTTCATCTTTGAAAAGTTGCATGAACGCTGGCCAATTTACTGTACGTTGTTTATCATCATTCGGAAAAATAACTTCAAGAGTATCATCAATCGCCAGTTTATTATTTCTAATCACTTCCATAAATGGATATTCTTGACCTGTTGATGCTAAGTAAGCTGCGCTATAAGCATTTATTACATTCATATTGTTGATTTTAAAAGTGTAACGCTTTTCTTGAACATCTTTGATTCCAGACGCACTAGAAAACATTTTCGTTTTATCTTTAAAGTATGATGTCGGTGCAACAGTCCAAGTTGGGTTCAAGATCATATAAGTAATATTTGTTGTCAAGATTGGCGTAGGACGATCTTTAGCACCATTGATTGTTTTAAATGACAAAGCAATCTTATTATCTTTGTAATAGAATAAACGTTGAGCCGCTAAATTAACATGAACATACTCAGATTTAAAATCATCTGGTAACCAACGAGAACGATCTAAGTTGATTTTAATTCTCGTGATAATTTGATCGATTGGAGTTGAAAGAATTCCATTCGTTTGACCACCAGAGATACCATCAAGAGTAAGTAAATTGTTATCTTGTAATGCTAGAATAGCTTGTCTTAAATCTTCTGTGTACTCAGGGTTTAAAATATTATCTTCGAAAGCTGTTCCAGATGCAGCAGATGAATAACCAAAAAGTTTTAATCTATTACGAACGAATAGAATAGAAGGAGCATCATTTTTCGTTTTTCTTTTGATTAACTCTTCTGGTGGGTAAATAACTTTTAAATTTATAGATTTTTTTTCTGCTTCAGTTGCATTTGCTTTGAAGTCTACCATTTTAACATACATGTCATGCAATCTAACGTAATTCACATTCTTAGGACTAAATTTTTTAATCAATCCTTCAATTGCTTCCGCTTCAGCTGTCGCATTTTCATTTTCAGTAACTAGACCTTCTAATTTAATCAATTCACTATCAACGTTATCATTTGTTTGTTTTTTAAATGCGGCTGTCATTTTCGCGTCACGAATTGATTCAGCATTGGGATTTTTTGCTTTTCTTGCTTTTTTGTATTCATCTTGAATAACAGAATTTTTGTAATTTTTGAATTCATATAAGCTACGTAAGGTTTTATCACCTAACATTTCTGGCTGAACATAACCTTGGCTTAAAGATAAAAGGATCTTTTTAGCAACACTTAAACTTAGGTTACGTAAATCAGACTGTCCAGCTGACTTCGCATAACTATTTAAAATTGAAGCTCGCTCGTCATTTACGAACCAATCACGTTGCATGCCTTCAGCATTAGCGGCAATCAAAAGCTTATCTAACAATCTCAAATACTTATTTGATACGTCCAACGTTACTGAAGATCGTGATGACAAAACTTCTTTAGTTAATGCAACTGTTGCAACTGAAGTTGGAGCCGTAATCATATTAGCTGCAAGCGGAGTCGCTTGAGCAATCACTTGTGAAAAAGCTGAAGTTGAATAAATCATTCCTAAAATAAGTGGTGCAATTTTGATTGATTTCATAATTCTTCCTTCTTACAGCTCAGTTGAAATTTTAAAAGGTGATTTAGTTTCATGAGCTTTCAAAGCACGTCCGATGATTTCTTCATTAGCGCGTGAGCGAGGAGCATATACAGAGTGTGTACCGCTTAATGTTTTAATGACGATCGATGAACCTTCTTCATCTTGGTTCACTTCTAGAACTTGTCCTTCATACATCTTTTTAGAAAGAGTCGCTGAAGCTTCCGCGTGGAAAGCTAATGTTGCTAATAATAATGTTAAGGCCGCTAGGATATGGCTGATCTTCATAAAAACACCTCTTCGAAAGTGTTTCATAGCGATAATCGTTCCCCTATCAGAACGAATATATTAGCTCTAACGGTTAAAAACTATTCAAGAGTTTTACACTGAGACGGTTTTTGCGAGCACCCTGTAATACAAGAAAAGTTGGTCTGTGAATTTGCATCCTTATATATAGTTAGCAAAAACTTACGATATAACTAATAGGTTTGCTTCTATACTCTGGTTTGCATCCTATAAGTGTCACTGTCATGTTTTTTGACATTTGAAAAAGGAAGCTAGTGAATCCACGTACTAAAACTAACTCATTAAAAACGAATAGCCGCAGAATGATTCTGCTAGCCATAGCTTGCCTATTCTTTTTTTCCTGTTCGCATGACAACGATAAGACAATTAATCCGCAGACCGTCAAAGCTCAAGGTGGCGGCGTAGACGTTGGAAACATGAGTTCAATAACTGCACATATTCCTTCTACACAGGGTTTGATTTCACATCCTGCTAGTTGGACTGCGCGAGTTGAAAACGATGTCTTAAGTCTTTCAAATGCTGCTTCATCAACAATTAAAGCTAGTAAAGCAAAATTAGATCTAGTAGCACCAACTCAGACGTCACTTAAAAGCTATTTAGAATCTAAAAATACTAAACTTATTTATGAATTTACTGAGATCAATGGATTAAAAGGTGTTCGCGCTTTATTATCTGATACTAACGAAGGTCAAATATCTGACATTTATTTAGTGTCTGAACTAAATGATTTTATTCACATGGAAAGTGATCTAAAAAATGTATACTCAGGCGTATTAGAAGGTGAAAAAATTATTTCTTCAGTTCGAATTAAGTATCAAGGTAAGGCCGTAGAAAATCCAGTTACAAAAAAAGCTGAAATCAAACAGTATTTAAATTATTCTTTAACTGATGACTGCTTCAGTAACAATACGCTTTGTACCGGCGTAACAGTAACTTTCAATTATGGTAGATTAGAAATAAGTGAAGGACGCATAATTGAGTTAGGTACATTAGAGGAAGTCCCATTTGACTCTGTTAAAACCGATGGTGAGTATTTAATTTCTCCGAAGACTAAAGTTTCAATATCTGACATATACTCAACATTTTCGCCTAAAATTCAAAAAGCCGAAAAACAAGCTCTTAAAACTCAAAAAGGCAAAATCTATCTTATTAGAACTAAAAATTGGCCGTTTGAAGATAACATCTTTAAGCTTACAATTGACGAGGTGCTTTCGTATTCTGCTAAAGTTACTTTTCAAAAAATAATCACAGTAGACTCAGTGGATTTAGCTGCTCAAGTAAAATTACTGAACAAAAATACTGAAGAAAATGAAATGCCTTTAAGCGAAGGCGAAGTTACATTATTTAATAGTACATATTCTGGAAATAAAAATTTTGGCAGTTTTAATTTCGAATATTCAAATAGTGGAAACAAATATATTACTGAAAACAGCTGGGATTTTGATGTATCTTGGTTTGATAAAGCCCCTACGATTGACATTCGCGACTCAACGCACCTTTCAGAAATTGCTGGCGTTGTACCCTTCGGTTCTAAAGATTTATCTACGATTTCTAAAGCCGACTTTCCGGATCCTAATACTTTTTCAAATCAAAGTTCTTTAGCTGAGATCGGAAAAACATATGGTATTTTCGCACATAAAACTGGTTCAACTGCGCGTTCGGTTTATGGAGCGGTAACTGTTTTAGATATTGATAAAGATAATAAGTGGATGCGTTTGAAATTTAAACGTATTTCTGTAAGCACACCCGAACAAATCAATAAATTTCCTGAAGCTAAATGTTTTGATACAGTTTGCTGTGAATACGACTGCCCTCAAATTTTTTGGTACGACAATGATAACTGGTTCTTAGAAAAAAACTTAGATAAAAAAACTGACGATATTAAATATTCTATTAAAGACAATGTAACTTCTATGACCATGATACATTCTATATTTTCTAAAAAAACAGGACTAGTTAATTTAGGAAATATTCAGAATTACAAAGATGCTGACTACGAAACCTTACTCAAAGACAGCAAACTAAATAAGTCGATTACTTTTCAAGCAGGTGATGTGATTGCAATATATCAAGAAACCTATGCTTTAAAAAGTTTACAAATTATTAAAATTAATAAACTGAACCCTAAATACAATTTAGATTTCACTTTCAGACATGTATATGAGATTTTTTCGGAGAGCAAATCTGCAGCTGAAATAGTTGAGAAACTAACGACTGTTGATCCCGGCCCGTAAACTATTACATAGAACAAGATTTAAGAACCAAGTTCTCAAGCCAGATATGACTCGACAACGGAGACGATTTCAACGCCTTATCAGTCTCACCTAAAAGAACCAAAGAATCCTCAAGCTTACGAACAGGCCAGCCCTTAGCTTGAGCTGCATACTCATCAACGAAATAAGGCGATACATTCGCCAAGTTAGCTAATTTAGCTCCGCCAATACCCTGATCTAAACCCGTGCGCACAGTTAATAAAATTCTCATATGACGAGCCAGTAAATTCACGATACCGATTTCGCTTTGGCCCTGATCTAAAAGATTTACGATTTGCTCTAAAGCGCGAACGCGATCTTTCTGCCCTACAGCTTTGGTGAAATCGAAAACGTTTTCTTCGCGGCTATTTGAAACTACGGCGTTAACGTGTTCAGCATCTACATTCGAACTACCGTCTAAGTAAACTTTGATTTTTTCTAGCTGCGCATAAATTTCAGATAAGTTATTACCCACTAATCGATGCAATCTGTGAACTGCGGGTTGAGTCAGTTTTAATTCAAACTGCCCAGCATAGTAATTGATCCAACGTGGAATTTCATTGTCGTAAGGTTTTTTAAATTCTAACGATGAAGCGACATCAATAATGTTTTTGAAATGTTTTTTACGTTTATCGATTTTATCGGCAAACAAAACAAACACTGTCGAATCAACTGGGTTTTTAAATAGCGATTCTAATTCGTTCCATTCAGAATCTTTTAATTCATTCGAATTTTTTAAAATCACCACGCGACGTTGCGCAAACACAGGTAATGTTTCAACCGTGTCTTTCACCGACTGAATATCAGCATCGCCGGCATAAAATAACGAGTAATTAAAATCTAAAGAGTTTTCGTCTAATAAACCGTACTTAAAACGATTCACACATTGATCGATTAGAAATGGTTCATCACCAAAAATAAAATAAACAGGAGTTACATTTCCTGCTTCTAAATCTTTATAGAATTTATTTTGATCAATGATTGCCATTCAAACTTTACTTAAAACTATATATTAAAAATTATCTACCAGACGGTCAAATGCGAGCTGCATCATCTCTTCTGATAAAGTTTCTAAAGTCTGCCTGCGCGCCGATAGATTGTAAAGATTGTTCGCCGAGTTAATGACTGGCAAAGTCAGCTGTGGCGGAGTGTAATTGCGACTTTGCTTAAATTGACTGCTCCACAATATTTCTGAAGAATTTTTACGCTGAAGTTTCATATCAACAGTCACTGTAATTTTAGTTGTGGTGCTTAAGATCGTATTTTTAGGCAAAAATTTAGTGTCTTTGGCCTCAATGGCGCCTTCTTCAGAAACAATCTCAACCGAAGAAACTGTTCCATATAAAACAGCGTCAGCTAAATTTTCAGAATCGACTAAACTCACGGCTTTTGAGTTTAAAAACTCGTGTTTCATTGAATTCGTAAAGTAAACCTCAGTGCCAGGCTCAGTAGAAACGTTTTTAAACAAAGGAGCATAAATCACTCGCACATTTTGCGGTAGAGTATCCACTTTACTGCTAAGTTTGTAAGCGCAAGAGCTTACAGTGCTTGATAAAACAAACATCATTATGACAGTGGCTGTCAGCTTATAATATTTGCGATAAAAGTCTTCGACTAAGTGAGGTTTCATTGCTGTAATCAAACCGCGGAAAGGCTGAACATGTCAATTGATACATCGAAATCCTTACTTTTAGCACCCGGTCCCGTACAACTACATCCGGAAGTGCAAAAAATATTATCGTTACCGATGATCCATCACCGCACACCTGAATTCGATCAAATTTTAAAATCAGTTTTAAGTGATTTAAAAACTTTATTTGTAACAAACGAAAAAGTTTTTATTTTAACAAGCACTGGTTCAGGCGGAATGGAATCATTGTTAATCAACGTCATTAAACCCAAAAGCAAAGTCTTAGCGATTATCTCTGGTAAATTCGGAGAACGCTGGGCCGAAATGGCTGAAGTGTTTGGCGCCCAAGTTCACAAGATGGTTGTGCCATGGGGCTATGCGGTTAATCCAGCCTATGTCGAAAAATATTTAAATGAAAATCCAGACACTGAAGTTGTGCTGACACAAGCCTGTGAAACAAGTACGGCGACTGTTCACCCGATCGAACAACTCTCAAAAGTAGTGGCAAAAACAAAAGCGCTATTTTTAGTTGATGCCATCACGGCACTTGGCGCAATGCCGCTTCCGATGGATGCTTGGCAAATCGATGGTTTAGTTGCTGGCAGCCAAAAAGCGATTATGTTACCGACAGGTTTAAGTTTAATTTCATTCTCACAAAAAGCGTGGGAGCAAATTAAAACAAACCCAACTCCAAGATATTATTTTGATGTTCGTAGAGAACTTGCAGCGAATGAAAAAGGAGAAACTTTCTTCTCATCAAACGTCACCTTAATTCGTGCGTTAGCTTTCGTGCTAAAAGATATCAAGACGCAAGGTTTAGAAAGTTTATATAAAACAATCAAACGCCGAGCAGATTACACACGCAATATAGCTAAACACTTACATCTTGAAGTGTATTCAAAAGCTCCAAGTGATTCTGTGACGGCGTTAAATTTACCCTCAAACTTTGATGGCGCAAAATTTCGCGAGCATTTAGAAAAAGCTTACAACCTGACTGTCATGGGCGGACAAGACCAATTAAAAGGTAAAATTATTCGCCTTGGTCATATGGGTTACATCACAGACCAAGATTTACATCAAACCACTGAACGTTTAGCCGCAGGGTTAAATGATTTCGGTATGACTTTAGATTTACAAACTGTTCGCGACGCCTCGTTATTGTGGTTAAAGGATAATTAGTGAAACCGTATATTGTGATTTGCGAAAAATTCTCAATCGAAGCTCAGGTCACTTTAACATCGTCTTTAAAAAGCTCAAACCTAGCCGAAGTTGTGAAACTTTCATCATTAGATGAATTAGCCGATCACTTACCAAAAGCGACAGCCTTAATTATTCGAAGCAAAACAAAAATCACGCGCGAATTAATAGCCGCCGCGCCAAATTTAAATTTAATTATCACCTGCACAAGTGGTTTTGATCATATTGATTTACAAGCCACACAAGAAAAAAACATCCACGTGATGTATACTCCGACAGCGAATGCTCAATCGGCTGCAGAACTTGCATGGGGATTAATCTTAAACACTCACCGCCCGATTCTAGATTCACATAAACAAATTAAAGCTGGCCTTTGGGATCGTGAAAAATTATCACCAGGTTTTGAATTAGCCGGTAGAACCATTGGCATCGTGGGTCTTGGCCGTATCGGGCAAAAAATTGCCACTTTCGCGAAAGCTTTTTCGATGAATGTTGTGGCGTTTGATCCGTATCAAGAAGATGAAGTGTTTGAACATTTCAAATTAGAACGTTCATCTTACGAAGAATTATTAAAACAATCAGATATTATTACTTTTCATGTGCCGTTAACTAAAGAAACAAAAAACATGCTGAACAGATCGCACTATGAATACACCACAAAAGACGTGGTGATCATTAATGCGTCTCGCGGTTCAGTGGTTAACGAAGATGATTTATGTGAAGCTCTTGATGAAGGCGAAGTTCGCATGGCAGGGCTTGATGTGTTTGCTAAAGAGCCTTTATCTCGTGAATCAAAATTACTCAAATCATCAAAAGTGATTTTAACTCAGCATATTGGCGCTATGACCGAACAAGCGTTCGCAAAAGCCTCTATGGAAGCAGCTACTCTTTGTATTGATTTTTTAAAAACGAATAAAACCCAGAACTCACTCCCCTTTAAAAACAATTGGGGAAGCTTGATGTTTAACGACTAAGAGAACTTAGAAGGAAGAAAACTATGTCAGCAGTTGTTGTAATTGGCGCTCAATGGGGCGATGAAGGTAAAGGTAAATTAGTCGACGTATTCGCATCACATGCAGATACTGTTGTGCGCTTTCAAGGGGGATCAAACGCAGGCCATACATTAGTTGTGAACGGTGTAAAAACAGTGTTGCATTTAATTCCGTCAGGAATTTTACACTCTGACAAAACCTGCGTGATCGCATCAGGTGTTGTGATTGACGTGATTGGTATCGCCGAAGAAATCAGAAAACTGAAGTTAACAGGTTTACCTTTAACAAACGCGCAGCTATTGATTGCTGATAATGCGACTGTGTTACTTCCGTACCACAAAGCTTTAGATCAAGCCCGCGAAAAGGCTTTATCTGATGGTAAAATTGGAACAACTGGCAAAGGTATCGGCCCTGCTTACGAAGACCGTGCGTCTCGCAGAGCTTTAATCATGTCTGATCTTTTTGATTCTAAAAACTTATTAGAAAAGATTGAATTCGCTGTTAAAGAGAAAAACGTTTTACTTAAAAATCTTTATGATGCTCCTGAGATTTCAGCCAAAGATATTTTAGAACAAATCAAACCTGCAATTGAAGAATTACGCACTTACCGTCTAACAGACGTTTCGCTTTTTGTTTCGCAAAAGCTTAAAAACAATAAAAAATTATTGTTCGAAGGCGCACAAGGTACCTTGCTTGATATCAATCATGGAACTTACCCGTACGTGACTAGCTCAAACACATTAGCAGGCTCTGGTTCAGTTTCTGCGGGTCTTGGCCCTCATCACTTATCTAAAATCGTTGGCGTATTTAAAGCTTACTGCACACGCGTAGGTAGCGGCCCTTTCCCGTCTGAGTTACATGACGAAACTGGCGCTTTAATCCAAAAAGAAGGTCACGAGTTCGGTTCTACGACAGGACGCGCTCGTCGTTGTGGTTGGTTAGATCTAGTCGCTCTTAAGTACGCGATCCGCTTAAACGGCATTAATAGCTTAGCTATGATGAAGTTAGATGTTCTTTCATGCTTAGACAAAGTCGGCGTTGTGACAGCCTATAAGCTAAATGGCGAGATCATTCACGAGTTCCCGACATCAACTGAGTTAGTCGCTCAGCTTGAGCCTGTGATCGAATTCATCCCGGGATGGAAGGAAGATCTTACAAAAGTAAAAACTCTTCAGGATTTACCGGTCAAAGCGACGGCTTATATCAATTATGTGCAGAAACAATTAGGCACACCGATCGATATTATTTCAGTTGGCCCAGATAGAGAGCAAACTTTGTGGGTAAAACCACTCTATAAAGACTAATTTGTACTGGTTTTAGGCATTGATCTTTTTTTATAAAAAAAGTTTGACTGCCCCGAGAAGTTATATGAAATTGACGACTCGATTAAACGGTTCGCTAGCTCAGCTGGTAGAGCACTTCACTTTTAATGAAGGGGTCGATGGTTCGAATCCATCGCGAGCCACCATTCTCTCTCGAGAGAATACTAATCGAAGTCCAACGGGTTCCCATCGTCTAGTGGCCTAGGACACCTCCCTTTCACGGAGGATACAGGGGTTCAAATCCCCTTGGGAACGCCAAATTCTCCGACGGAGAACCTAATTTAGACTAATTTAAACCCGATCCAAAAGATCGGGTTTTTTATTTGATGCCTTAAACATAAAAATTTTATTTATCTGGAGCAATTTTAACTCTGGGATCAACATCTGCTATCCTACTAAGTCTTTTTTTCTCAGGATCACCTTTAACAAATCTTAGAAGGAGCGTTGCATTGGGGTTACTTGAAAATACCTGATCTTTAAGTACATCAAAAATAAAAATTCGACTTTTGGAAGTCTTTTCACTTCTAGGCACATCATACAAGTAAACATCACACGGTTCCGACGGCATTATGTATTTTTGAATACCAGAACTAAAAGAATCTTCATCTGTCATTTCAGTTTTATGAATTCTGCATTTATCAAAAGTTTTCATTCGCGAAAAATCGATTACATAAATATTGAGATTGCCTCTTTTTAAATATTTAAATTTTACCCGCTTATAATTTTTCATGAAATCGTAAACGCAGCTCAATCCATGAAAAGATGTGGGACCCGCAGCTTTTGCCATATCAAGCTGATTAAATTTCACTCCAGATGAAACTATGCGAATTACTGCATCTGACTCTTGAACTAGGCAGAAATCCGCCTTACCCTTCGCTGTTTCCAAATTGTTAAGCTTCAGTTCATAAACTACCTTCTTAAGTTCTGACATAAATTCATTGTCCATATGCAACACATGACTATGCATTTTAAAGCGCTCATTTAGATATCGATCAATTTTAACAGGATCTTCAGCATCAGATTTTGGGATAATTAATGCGTCACGATCTTTCCAATCTAGTCGATAAAAATCACCACTAATACCAAAACTCGTCCCCGTATCTTGACCAATTGGATTCTCTAAAGATGCACCGCTCTGAATAATATCTTGCACGATAGATTTAGGCCCCCTGCGCATGATTAATTCATCTACTTCGATAGAACGGTTGTCGTTGAAAACTACTTTAATTAAACCCGAGTCTTGAACAATGGTCGACTTGATTTCGCCTGCTATGTATTGAACTAAGTCATACCTGATTAATAGGTGGACTAAAAATCTATTCAGAATCATTGATCTTGTATTGAATGGAGTGGCTGATCTACCATTTAATTTAACGGTCACATTACTTTTCGTTTCGCTAATGATTGCATTTTTAATCTTAAGAGGCACAGCAATTTGTGAATATTCTAGTTCTAGCAAGTGCTCACTTAATGTTTTATTATTAATCCTATCATCTATGTCAGTAAGTTGTTTTTGTAAATCGGCCATCTCAGGGCTCGAAAATAATTTGTGAAGTTTCTCGTGTGAAAAATTTAAATAACACGCACGTAGTGTGTCTATCAAGCCACTGTCGCCAAATCCCGAAATTAAGTAGGTGCCTTTCTTGTCTGTTGTTAAGTTCAACTGATGTGTATCATCGGTGTTCCAATAAGAGCCATCTTGCTCGCGCCCAAATCCTACTGCCAGCAATATCAAATCAAACTCTTCGTCTGTATCCTTTGTGTGCAAACGAGGTTTTTCTGAAAAAGATTCTACCTTTAATACTTGAGTACTAAAACGTTTATTCACGGAATATCGTGCGCAGACTAATCCCCATTGAACATCAATCCTTTGCACCACATCGTTTGCTAAAGCGGCCTTCCAATTAAGAAGTGGTAGCTCTGTAGATTCGCGTTGCCAGCCCACTTTTGGCCAATCGAAGATATTTGGGTGAATCCATCTATGGATAGCTCCGCGTTGAGTAGATAGCGGCAATTCTGCCTTATCATAGATTGTCACAACACATTCTCTTATTGCTGCTGCGGCAGCTACAGTAAGTCCAGCAAAACCTGCACCCACAACCGCAATACGTGATCCTTTTTTAATTTTTTTCGCACTAAACAGTGCTTGAACCATTGCAAAGGCACGTTTCTGTTGATCATTAATGGTAATTCTACTTTCACGACAGCCTAGATGAAAAATTAGAGGGCATCCATTAACTTGATATCTATCCAGAAGCTTGGCGTGTCGATAATTTTGATTCATATAAAATTATATGCATAGCATTTTGATAGGCACAACAACGTAAATAAAGTTATTATTATTTATCTGTAAAGGAGTCGAATGGGTTACATAGAACGTGCATTATTTATTGTTGGAGTACAAAACTCAGGTAAAACTACATTGATTAACAATGCAATCGACAGCGTTCCTCATTGGTTGAAAATCGGCACCCCGCGACCTAAAAAAATCAAAAATAAAAAGTACAATTTAGGTGGGTCATATATAATTAGTTCTGACAGAAAGTTATATGTTCGAACTTCTTCATTTCACGAGAGCGGTCGAAACACTGCCTACTTTCTGAAGTCGATGAAAGACAAGACAAAAACAGGTCGCTGGAACGTAATTTGCCCTATGCAACCAGAGGCGACTTACACCAAAGAAGGCAACGTCAAAATGGCCGAACCCGCGGAAGCAATTAAAAAATTCATCGAAAGATTTAATCCAGAACATATTCGCGTTTATTTGTTAGATTTAAGATTCGACAAGATTGAAAAAACTAAGAAACGCAAGTCAGTTGTAGTAATAAACGACAAAGATATTCGCAAACATATCTCTAAACTTCAAAAGATTAAAAATGTTGAATGTACATATTTAAATGTAAAAAATGAAAATAAAAATAATCACACAATCACCGATTTTTTTAATTTTTCTTAAGTTTAGATTCGCGAACTAGATCGCCATACGCTAAAAATAAAGGAATAAAAATGCACCTTGGATTTGATCAAATTACTGGTTTGTTTTATGAAGGCCGCACAACAAAAAATGGGCATGGACTTCATCCTACGCCAGTGATTACACCAGCCTCTTTTTCTTCGGACATCAACAATCCATTAAATGGATTGCCAGATGGTCCTTTCATTGATGATCAAAAAATTATTTTTCGAGAAGACTCTTTTGATCCCGTTACAAAAATTCGTCGCGGGCGTTTTTACTCTTCTAGTAATCAGCAGCAATGGCACTCAACTCCACATCCAGGCGGTGAATACAGATTAAAAACAACTATTGGAGGAGCAGCCATGACTCTGCCTACCTTCCAAAATGTCAAAGTAAGTGGAAGCTTTCCTGAGTTTCCCCGCAAACAATACACAATCGCGTTAGGGTCAGTCGCTGCATCAACTCTTTGGACTGTTGTCGGCATCGAGATGATTTCATCAGGTGAAGAGTTGGTGACCTTGAGAGCACGATCTACAATGGGCGCACTACCTGAACTATTAGAACATCACTTACCCAACAACGAGCGAAATGTAGTTTTGCAAGCCGTAGAAAAACTAAGTAATGATCTATACCGATCAGGCCCTGAATCTATTGTTGATCACTGTCGTGACCTAGCGGAGCATGTACTGCGCGCTAAAATTCGATTAAGCAGTCCTGCTTTCTCTGGTGGCGAACTGAGCTCACTTGTAGATATCTTTAAAACATCCTTCAAAGATTTTCGAAATATCCCAAATTGTGCTGAATCTATTCGAATTCACCATCAAAGGCGAAAAACCGCCATTCAAGATAAAACGTCAGCGCGTCCACTGATGGCTCAAGATGCTGAGCTATGCGTTTACTGCATAGGCTCAATTCTCGTTGATTTAGGATGGGCAAGATGGTTGTAGCTATTCCTGTACTCGCAATTAACTAGTTGCTATCTGAATACTGAATCAAGTTTCCAAGTCGCCTTGAGAGCTTCAGGCCAACCAACTTCTGCAAATATATCTAATAAGTAAATAACTGCTTCTAACTGCTCTGGGTTTTGAGACAATTCAACTTTATGCATCGAAAGAAGAGTTTCTACTAATTGTACAACTTCTTTTACCGCCATAGAGTCGATGTGGTAATTTCCAGACTTGCTTGCTTTTACTAATTGCAGAGTCCAAAAAATTACTTTTCGAGGCATATACTCTACTAAATTCCCCATCATTTGAACGAAGTAATGTGTCGCGCCAGCATCTAGGTACTTCATTTCTGTCGCTGTATTAACAATTACATCAATCAATTTAGATATCTGCTCAAAATATGAGATCGCCACGCCACAGTCGATATTCTGAATACCTTTCAGCTCTGAATTAAAATAGAGCCGTGTAATGAATTCTGTGACTACTCGGTAAACCTCTTGCAACTCTTCTGGTTTATACTTCCCAGATGTCAAAACGCTCTGACAACTAGAGATCAACTTTAAAGAGTAATCTAATGACTTACTAAAGCTTTGCTTACCTTCAGCTAAAGAAGTGTAAATTAATTTGCTTGATAATCTTAGTGTTATGGGACGAAGTATATTTGAATACGATAAAGGGTCTTTTATAACCTTATCGAGTTCTTCCGAGCCAAATGTACCAATAGAGTTAACTGAAAGTTCAACAATACTGCTACCTAATGTTTCTGAATAATGATCTTCTTCACTAACATCAAATAATTGTTTTAAAATCTGTTCGCTCTTCAGAATGTCTTTCTGATACGATCTACTTAAAGAATTTACTAATGCCTCTTTAATTGAACGTATTTTTTCGGCCTTCGCTCTTTCACTCATTAAATCCCAAAAAAGATTTTGATCGAAGTAGTAAATCCTAAACAATTCTAATGATAGCAAATATCTGACTGCTGGCACTTCATCACTTGCAAGTTTCTTTATAAATTTACTGATATCATCATGTTTGAATCGCAAGCCTAATTTACAAATCAGCTCAGCCGCCTCCGTTCTTGGAGATGGCGACCAACTAGGACTATCAAAATTCGAATGATATTTAGGATCAAAAACTGGCTCTGGATGTACCACTGCTATTTGAAGTAGTTTATGGATTATGTCAAATATAGGATCTTGATCTTCCGGAATATCAAAAAAATGATCATTTATTTTATTCAAAGTTCTCTGCAAAATCTCAGAACTAAGCTTATCATTTTGAATTTTATTTAGATTTCGATGCAGCTCTTCAATCATCACCATGAACTTAGCACTATTCTCAGAAGCCATTTTCTCTTTAGGAAGTTCCATTCTTTCGAATTTAGTAATTATAGATAGATTTTCTTTAGTTTCAGGTGAATCCATGTTCACACCGACTTCTTTCAAGTAATCGTCATGATCATACTTCGTCCATCCTGTTTCAATCTGAAAAGGTTTTTCAAATGTAGTCTCGACCTTGTTTTGTTCCAGAACTACTCTTCTATCTTTGATATTCTCATCTGTTATTAGTTGTTTGGGTAAAGCTAATATGTATTTATCCTTTTCGATCAAATCGTATTTACGAATTTCTTCAGACGGAGAATTTTGCGCGATCGCATTTACAGCTTCCTCCACACCGATTCGTTCATCTGCGGTCATGTATGTAAAGAAGGCGTTTATGTTATTACCAATCACGTAATTAAGATCAGTGGATCTTAAAATTTCTGGTGAAGCAAAAAGAAATGCTATTCTAGAAGAAAGTATTTCGGGGAATTTACTGCATAGTTCAATTAACTGGTTCCAAGAAAAAGCCACATGTATGTTAGCAATTACAATTTCAAACAACTCAAGTGAGAGTTTTTGATTGTCTTGCTCTATCAGAGTACCAATTCTAGAAATTGCCTTTTGAATTAGCTGAAGCCCATATTCACCTAGCCGATGACCGTCTCCCCAAATACAGCTGTAATCCTGAATTACTTCATAGGCGACGTCATTTTTAATAACTGCAACGGCTTTCGCGTTACTCTTGCCGTCAATGTGAGATCTGTATATCTCTTGTTCTCCGGCTTTAATACCCGCTTCAATTGCTTCAGATGGCGCAACTTCAAGGAAATAATTATATGCTTCATTCAGTTGATAGAAACACATTTCGTAATCTTGGCGTTTATTCGACTGAAGGGGCATGATAGGAGACCCTATTCCGACAGGTTCCTGGCTTTTTTCTTTGTATCCAAAAATAGAAACGTAAACCTCGACAGCAAGCTTAGGTGAAAATTTACATATGTCTTCGACGTTTGCGCACATTCTATAAAGAGCTTGAATGTCGTAATCTACAGAGCCAATAGATTTAAGAATACTGCGAATAAAATTTTCTTTATATTCAGTATCGACGTTAAGTGACTTAATAAATCCAGGCAAAATCCAATTTGCGATTAATGCGCGAGATGCTGAAAAGCCGTTTTTTACAATAAATTTATGTATTATTATTAAAGCATTTGATAGCGTCTTGTAACTTTCTGAGTCTGCCGAACGTTCTATCTCATTAGAAATTTGCACACTTAGATTCCAAATAAATGACTCATGCAATACCGTTGCTAAAGTTTCATAAATTCTTGGACGAATACTAGTATTTACGTCTGGATAGACTTGAAACCCGAACAACAAATACTTTGCGAAATAATTCTTAAACGATTCATCTACCTTAAAAGCTTCATCAAGTTCAGAGACGTTAGAAACAGCGGTTATTACTGGAATGAACGGAATTGTTTTTGATATCAATGAAACCGCTGGTTCTTTATGATTATACATCAACTTTAGTAGAGCCCAATATGCAGGCCTGTCGTTATCCCAAAGTTTGAAGAAGAAAAACTTTAGACTTTGTTGTAAGAAAAGCGAACGGCGCTTATCTTCTAATAAATAATCAATAAATTTTTTCGGTTCAGAATCAAAACAATAAACTGAAACGAGGTAATCAAATAAAATATTATGCTTGAAATGTACCCGACTAGGACCAGACTTTGAATATACGAAAACTTCAGAACTAAACAATTTATCTACATCCGTTTTAGGACCAAGAGCATTAAGATCTTTTAGTTCCATATTTAATGTGCCGGTCTTTACCATACTCGATGTAACGCCCGACAGTATTACGTTAATGTTAACATCAGCTCCGATCACTCTATCAAAATACGCTTTTAGTAACTGTGAATCAGTTTGTAGTTCCAAATAACTAACATTATCTGAAGGCTCAAAAATTTGCGTGAACAACCATAAATTAAACGGATTTTTTAGTAGTCGCTCTAAACTTACTGCTTGACCGGAAAGAATGACGTTCGGATCAAATCCTGCACTAGCTAACCCTTGAGCGAGTTCCTCATTACTAAACTCTTCTACTTTGAATACATTCTTATTCTTACCAGTCTTAACCACTTCCATTAGATTTTTTAGGTTTAAATTTTTGTCCAGGTCATATTCACGGATAGTAACTACAAGATTCCAATTATCTAATTTAATTTTAATATCCCGAATTGCTTTCAATAAATTAGCTTCAACTGCAATATCCCGAGCAGCATCAACCCCATCCAAGAAAAGTACGCCGTATTCTTTGTCTGCCTGTGATGGAATTTGATTGATCGTTTCAATATTTCCTAAGTTTTCATTTAAATGTTCAAAAATTTCCTTCGAAGATCCATAAATGAACTGCTCCACTGAAATAATAATTGATGGTATCCCTTTTGAAATTAATGAATCTGCCAATTCTGCAATTGCATAAGATTTACCTGCGCCTGGTGCGCCATATATAATACCACCACCTTTTTTAACAAAGGCCTCTAAATCGTTATTTAAATGCTCCCTTAAAACTCTCAATTTACTCATGTGATGGGACCGCCTGTTTATTCATTTTCTTCATTTTTTCAAAAATATCTAAATTTCCTGCTTTAGTAACAGTTTCGGACACAGACGCTATCTCTTCTGACTCAGCAACTGCTACTGGCTCTACAACAGCAGTTGCCTCAGTAATCAATCTTCGTTCTTCAACTGGCTTTGGTGCCAGCAACCACTGAAGTAAGACCGGAAGCTCCTCATGATAATTTTTTTCATTATAAAAAACTGTTTGAATTGAATAATCCTTCAAGAATTGAGCTTTCTTAGCTTCCAACAAATCTTTTTTGTCTGGGTCGTATGGAACAAGCGCAAAGTGACGCTCTTTAAAGTTGCCCCAGACATCCGCACAAACTTCTTTTAAAATCTCATTCAAATAATCATCCGTTAGACTGAATCCGATAAAAATCAGGCATCGAGTTGTTAAAAGAGTCCAAAGCACTTTCCTATAAAGAGACTCACCAATAACTTTTTGACCATCAACAACTCGATTTTGCTTGTATGCCTTGTCGTAGTCATCTCTAGCCAGAATTATAGAACTAGCTCTTTCGTAGTCTCCATGTAGGTGAAAAACACTTTGCAAATTACGTCTATCCTTTAGACCAAATAGGAAATCACCGACGCTGCCTTCATTATCAGGCAATACGGTTTTTATATGCACATTTTTATCATATTCTTTGGCGTAATATTCGAAGGCGTGGTCATAATTTGTAGTAATGATTGATCTAACTGGAAATTCTAACATTAACCTGTGCAGGTTCGAGTCTGGCCAGTCTTTTTGGAATCCTGATTTCCTGGGTGGAACACTAAATCTTCCATGAAGATACGAGTGATATAATTGTAATTCGTTAGTGTTTTGTAGAAATTTTTTAACTTCTAATGCTAGGTCTAGGTAGTTAATTAAACCATTGTTCTGAACTTGATTTTGGGTAAGGGATTCCACCAGGTTTTCAATTAGTTTGCCCCAACCTGGAAAACCCAATCCCTGGCTGCACCCAGCGCCCGCGAAATACAATGAGTCACCACTAAATAGAGCAGCTCTTAAGAACTCAAGCGTATTTTCAGAATTAAGTTCTTTGAACGTATCCAACTAGTCTCCAGTTTATTACCAACTGTAAGAATTGTATTCAAAATGGGAACTTGAGTGAACTCAAAACGATACTTATACTCATTGCCGCTTTGCGCATTTAATAGCCAGATAGATTCGCTACAACACTACAGTCAACCTGCGTATTCTTGTAGCTAAGTTCTACAAAAGGGTGACCGGGAACGCCAAATTTTCTTTTATATTTAAAACCCGATTAGAAATAATCGGGTTTTTTTATTTCTGGCACTCGAGTTTTGCAATAATTTAAATTCTCCACTAAAATTCAAACATGCAAATACAATGTGACTGCGGAAAATTCCGCGCTGAACTGACTCAGTTTCCAAAAAATACTCCTGGCCGATTGATTTGTTACTGCGACGACTGTCAGGCATTTTTGCACTATTTAAAACGTTCCGACTTATTGGATGAAAATGGTGGAACTGAAATTATCCCTGCTTATCCGGCAGATATAAAAATTGTCGCGGGTAAAGACGTAGTAAAATGCATTCGTCTTCATTCTAAGGGAATGTATCGATTTTTTACTTCATGCTGCCTTACTCCCATCGCCAATACAGATCCTGCGCGTCCCTGGGCCGGAATTAATCAGCGTATGTATGTTACCAAAGACCCAACAATACTTGATCGAGAATTGGGGCCGGTAAAAGCCAGCATTATGGGAAAGTACGCAAAAGGCACACCACCTGCAGGAACTCCGCAAACATTTGATTTTAAAGGTATGGTCACAGTCATGCCATTTATTATCAAAGGCAAATTTTTAGGAAAAGCGAAACATTCGCCATTTTTTGATAACGGCGAAGCCATCGTCGTACCGAAAGTTTTGTCAGCCGAAGAGCGTTCCAAAATTTAGTTCTTAGATCTACGAAAATGTTGCTGGAAACGCCAAATTTTCAGTTTTATATCAGACAACTTCGTGCACTGGCACTACGTGTCGCGCTGCAATTGTATTGAACAACATCAAGCGACCCCAGTAGCCTAGTACACGAGGGGTTATCTATGAAAAATGTCTTAAGTCTTTTTGTTCCAATATTATTTTCTACTTTAGCTTTCGCACAAGTTCGTCCGGCGAAAACTGAAATGAAAGGCCACGATGCTTCGTCAGTCGAGATGCGAGCGATTCCTGCGCGCACTGCTGAAATGGATGCGCCAACGAGTGCACCGTCTTGGTCTCCTATTTACGATACGGCTGATTTTAAATATGTGCTTATGAGCACCGAATCTTACAACGATGAATCGGATAATTTACGTTACACGATCGCTAAAAATCTTCCAGACGGCGTGAAGCTAGTTCTTTTGGTGAACTCGCAAGATGTGGCAGCGATGAAAAAACTCTACGCGCCTTATATCTCAATGGATCGCGTGATTTTTGCGACATCAACAAATATCAGCAACGGATTTTGGGCACGTGATGCATTTCCGTATCCTGTTGTCGATGCCACCGGAAAACTTTCTTTGGTTGAACCCAATTACTATCGCAACTTCACGGCCGGACCTGACGTAGCTAAATCTTTGAATTTAAAAAACCAACGTTTTAACTTTACATTCGTGGGTGGAAATTTATTAGCCGATGAAGACGGAACTTGTTTCACTGTCGACAGTCGCCGCCTTTACACGATGAATCCATCAAAGGATTTAACCAACACGTACGGGTGCAAATCTTATCACTTAATGCCTCATACTGTCGGCATCGGTGACGTTGATGAAGTTTTAAAACCGCTTGGAAATCACGTGATGCTAACTAATCAAGAATCTTACGTGAGCTCACTTAAATCTTGGGGCTACACTGTTGTTATGTTGCCTGAAATTGCCAATACATACCGCACCTACGCGAACTCTTTGATCGTAGGAAAAACAGTTTTTATGCCAAGTTACGGAGTTGCGACAGATGCACAAGCGCAAAAAGTATATGAAGACTTAGGTTATACTGTGATCAAAATTAAATCGAATTCGCTTTCAGATGATTATCAAGGTTCAATCCATTGCCAAACAATGGCTTACCCGGCTATTCCTGAACAGCAGTTACTTGAAGAGTTAAGTTTAAAACGCGTTAATTAAAAAACTTCTGCTAGTAGACAACGCGCTCCTCCGCCACCGTAAGTTTCGATGGTTTCGAGGGGCGCAAATAAAAATTCGCCGTCAGCTTCCAGAATTTTTTTATTCTCGATCGTCAAATTTTTAAACGCCTGGCTTGAGCAAATCCAAAAATGCTGATCGTTTTTATTTTTTAACAGAAGCATATTGCCTACAAAATTTTTCATCTGTTGAAAACTGATATCGACGATAGTTTTTCCAGCTTTAGTCAACGAGTCAATCAAGGCCTCTTTCTCAATTGGATTCTGAATGGATTCTAAAACCACAACGGCTGTGCTTATGCCTAAAGCCATCATAACATTGGTGTGATAAATCGGTTGACCGTTGCCATCGACAGCCGAAAAGGCCTGAACTCTATAGCCGACTTTTTCTGAAAAAATTTGTAAAGCTTGCTGAGTTGTTCGTGGAGAGTGACACGCATAAGCGACATGATTTGTATGATCCAAAATCAAACTTCCAGTACCCTCTAGAAATTCTTTTTGCTGCGTCAGCGTCGATAGATCCAAAATAGATTTAGCACCTAAAGACTCGAGCACATCCGCACGAATCTCGCGTTGGCGATTTTCAGCAAACATCGGAAAAACCACGGCTTTACCGTTGGGCAAATGGCAGAACCAATTGTTGGGAAAAATAGCGTCCGGTGTATTTTGAGTTTCATCTTCGATGAAGGATAAAACTTGGATTCCTTTTTCACGCAAAGTATTTTGAAAAAATAAAAATTCTTCCTGAGCTTTTTGTAAAATTTGTTTTCGACCCAGGGCCTGATCCAGATTTTGAAATGCATTCGATGCCGCTGTTTCAGGGTTTGAGCAAAAACTGCGGGGCTCAATCATCACAACTTGGCTTGCTACTTTGGTTTTCATAACCTCAGACTACCAGTCCAAGTAAAGCCAGCAATCAATGACCACAAGTGTTACAGTCGGTTTTTTTATTTCTACTGAGCCAAATACCCGCCATCAATCGGATAAAATGATCCTGTAACAAACGAAGCTTTCGAAGAGCTTAACCACGTACATAATTCAGCGACTTCAGATGATTCTCCAAGACGTCCCATGGGATGTTTTTTCTCTAACATGGCAAAGGCTTCTGGAGTCATATTTTTTTCTAACAGTGGCGTTTTAATAAAGCCTGGCTCGATCGCGTTGATACGAATATTTTGTGTTGCATATTCAACAGCTGCATTCTGAGTTAAACCAATCACACCATGTTTTGCGGCCACGTAAGCGCAACTGTTTGGAAACGCAACCTGACCTAAGATTGAAGCGATATTCACAATAGATCCACCGCCTGATTTGAGAAGTGCTGGAATTTGGTAGCGCATACCATAGAACACACCTGATAAATTAATTTGAATCACACGATCCCAGCCATCGATAGGATATTCACCAACAGGAACCGAAGGCCCACCAACACCTGCATTATTAACTGCGATGTGAAGGCCTCCGAATTTATTCATCGCCTCATTGACAAGAGCTTCGCATTCTTGCGGTGATCCACTGTTGGCGTGAAAATATTCAGCCACTCCTTTTCTTTCTCTGACCATGGATACGGTTTTTTGTCCGTCTAGGTCATTGATATCAGAGACAAGAACTTTTGCCCCCTCTGCGGCAAAGTGAAGAGCGATTTCGCGACCAATTCCTGATCCTGCGCCAGTGACTAACGCGGTTTTGTTTTCTAGTAATCCCATTAATGACTCCTTTTTAAAAATGTTTTTTAACTTTGCAAGATTGAATCCTAAGTAAAAAACCCAAGATGTCCATCAGGGCGAATTAAATACGCGATGTTTTTTTGTAATCCCTTATCCTGCATCTCTTTGTTCCATGAAAAATAGTGAACTTCATATTTCGCCTTCACTGCACGATCACCGTAAACGTGTATTTGCCAGTCTAAAGATTGTAAGGGCTTGAAGTTGTCTACACTTTCAATCCAAGGCAGTCGATCACCGGGCTGTAGTTTTTGCGCTGATTTTATGAAGTGTTTGCGATATGTAATGCCTGTTTGTGAAAGACTTTGAAATAAAAAATGGCGCGCAATCTGAAGTTTAAAAATCCAAGGAAAAATTATTGGAACAATTTTTGTTCGCACTGTTTGCGCAACAGGACCGTCATTTGAAATAAAGCGAAAAGCTCTGTCAGTGGTTTGCACTAACTGCCGAGCAAAGCCAATACGTTCGGCTTCATATGTTGTTAATAGAGAAAGATCTGATTTTTTATTTAAAACTTCTCCTAACTTCCAAGCCAGGTTCACCGCATCACCAATGCCCGTGTTCATGCCTTGCCCGCCTAAAGGAGAATGAATGTGTCCTGCATCACCCAATAAAAAAACACGACCCTTTTGAAAATGCGAAGCGACACGGTGATGAACATGATAAGTTGAAAACCAATTCACATTCGTGATGGTGACATTCATCTCTTGTAAAAGCCGCGGGTTCACGTCATCCCATGTGGGTGTTTTATTTTCATCACGAATCACACCGATAAGCCTTGCATGCCCTGGCTGTTTCAACGGAAAAAACGCCATGAATTCTGACTTATCAAGCGACACATGCAGTTCTCCATTTATAACCGGACCGCGACCAGCCACATCGGCTACATAAAATAAGTGCGGGTAAGTACTACCTTCAAAGCCCGCATTTATTTTTTCACGAACAATCGAACGAGCACCGTCACAGCCTGCAAGAAAATCCGCAGATATCGTCTCAACATCATTATTTGAAAGACGAATTTGAGCTGTAACTTTTTGTTCATTTTGTTCAAGATCGATAAGTTCGGTGTTTCTTTCGATTGATACTCCCAAGGCTTCTAATTCTTTTATCAAAATCATTTCATGCTGATCTTGTGGTAAAATAATGATGTAAGAAAAAGGCGACACCCCTTTTCCTATATCCGCAATTGACACCTGGGCTGTACGAACTTGATTGACCCATAAATTCAGTGCAGGAAAGCGAAAACCCATTTCGACAATGTGATCAGCTATTCCAAGCTGTCGATAAAACTCTAGAGTGCGCGCGTGAATCACCAAGGCCCGTGAAGTCGTAACTTTTTCTTCAGCCTTATCAATAATTCTAACTTTAATACCGATCTTCGTTAACCATAGCGCCAGCACTAAACCCGTAGGCCCAGCACCTGTGATTAAGATAGGAATATGAGACATATAAAACTCCTACTGAGCAAACTAGCAATCAGTAGGCCATAGCTCTAATACATGGCGCCATGAAAACGACAACAGACAACTATCCAAATGTAAACGCGTAAGCCTCAACAGGCGCACCCATAAATTCTATCTCAATAACATGATCTGAATTTAACTTTTCGTTATCAAGCTTTAACAACTGATACAACCGGTGGCCATTAACCACACCCTTACCTTCAGCATCCACATCAAGGCCATGCGAAGTTTGCGGAGCCGCACCATCTAAGGTCACTTTAAATTTTATGTTTTTACCAACAAGAACAAAATTTACGTCTCGGGCTTTAAAGCGATATGTTATTTTTCCGCCAGATTTTTTTAGAACAGCTCTTTCTGTTTCAGTAAGCCACTTACCGCTGAGGCTCCATTCATTTAAAGCTAAGTCTGTGCCCGAGGTTTTGAAGTTTTCAGCGCGCGCAGATCCTAAATACGTTTCTGGTGAGATGCCTTTTTGGCCTGAGGCTTGGGCGTGGACTCCTGCTAAATCTAGTTTGGCATTTACATCTGATTTAGAAAGTTCTACTCCGTGTTCGGTTAGAAGTTCGATGATTTTTTTCTCTGAATTTTCGTAATCACCTTCACCGAAATGATGAAATCTGATTCGGCCCTGACGATCAATAAAGTAATGCGCAGGCCAGAAATTATTATTCATAGCATTCCAAATTTGATATTGGTTATCTAATACAACAGGATAAGTTACACCTAAATCTTTAATGGCGTTCATCACATTATCTTTATTTTTTTCAAAAGCGAATTCAGGTGTGTGTACGCCGATCACAATAAAATCATCTTTTTTATATTTTTCAGCCCATTGTTTAACGTAAGGTAATGTGCGTAAGCAGTTAATGCATGAATACGTCCAGAAATCGATCAGAACAACTTTTCCAAGTAAGTCTTCGCGGGTTAATGGTTTTGAATTAAGCCATGTCAGATTTTCAGGAAAATCAGGTAAATCCCCCTCAACTTGAGCTTGATTCGCTGAACCACCCGCCCTCATCATCATTGCAGATGCGTCTTCTTTTTCATCTTTGGTTTCTTTTTTTTCAGATTGAACTAAATTTAAAAGTTTATTTTCTACATTTGTTGTTTCAAATTTTGAAAGCGCCGTTAATATTTTACGATCCCAATTTAATGAAATAGCTAAGACGCCAATTAAGACAAACACACCTAAAGTTTTTTTAAAGATCTCGTCATATTTTAAAAAGCCTTTGGCCTTTTTAATAAAACGATCACCTAAGAAAATCGCTAACGCTAGCGAAGTCGATGCTCCTAACGAATAAGCCAATAACAAAACAATCGAATGTGATAAATTATTTTGAGCCGCAGCACCTGTTAAAACTAAACCTAAGATAGGCCCTGCACACGGGGCCCATAAAAGCCCTGTGCTAATACCCATAATAAATGAACCAAAAACACTGTTATTTAATTTTGAACTACTCATTGCCTGGCCTAAGTTCGCTAGCGGCTGAAATAACCTTTCAAGTGTTTCTTTAAAAATAAGTGTAAGCCCAAAAAGCGTTAAAAACGCCAAAGCTATATAACGACCATACTGATTGGCTTGAATAATAAATTCACCACCCACGACCGCCAAAGCTGAAAACAATGAAAAGGTCACAGACATTCCCACTAGAAGTGGTAAACCTGATTTGTAAAATGGCTTACCACTTTGTGAAAAGATAAACGGCAACACAGGTAAAATACACGGGCTTAAAATAGTTAAAAGCCCTGCGATGAATGTGATGATGATCAATAACATATTTTATCCAATCTTAATTATTTCTTACTTCTTACTTTTTTTTGGCGCATCAAAAAGCGTTAAAAATTTCTCGTAGCCTTGCTGCTTCATATCTTGCTTTGGCACAAATCGAAGTGATGCTGAATTAATGCAATAACGAAGCCCCGTAGGTGCTGGCCCGTCTGGGAAAACATGCCCCAGATGTGAATCAGCATATTTGCTTCTGACTTCGGTTCTTTCTGCGCCAAGTTCATGATCTGACTTTTCAACGATGTTTTCTTTAACTATTGGCTGATTAAAGCTGGGCCATCCTGTGCCTGAGTCAAATTTATCTGTCGAACTAAAAAGAGGTTCGCCCGAGACAACATCAACATAAATGCCGTCTTTTTTGTTGTGCCAAAAATCATTCTTAAACGGAGGCTCGGTCGCAGATTTTTGCGTCACCTTGTACTGTTCAGTGGTTAACTTTTTTTGCAGTTCTGCATCTGTTGGTTTTTTAAATTGTTTGGCATCCCATGAAAATGCAGACACACCCATTGTTAAAACTAAAATAAAACTCATTTTTGAAATCATAAATATCCTCCAGCAACTTGTAATGGTTCAGGACGACCTTCAGCTTCGATCCAAACGACGATCGCTTTGGGTGGTACCTTTTTATTTTCGAAATTTGTTTTAAAACTAATTTGGCTTAAATCTTTAGCCTCTATCGTATTCCACTTAAGCACTAAAAAATCGTGCTTAAGCAACTTTCCAGAATTTTCACCTGACGTTATTTTTGAATCTATATCCATACCTAATAAAGCATAATGCAGAACATATTTCTTAGTATTACTTTGTCCGCTCAAGATGACTTTATATTCGTCTTTGTTTTTTTGCTCGATGATAATTCGTAGACCATAATCATTTGCAACGGCTGGTAATGAGAGATTTTTAGAGCTGCGCCACCCACCCCACTCTTGTCCGCTGATCACAAAACCTGGCGTATACACGCTGGGGCTTTTCCAAAGTTTAGATAATGCAATTTGACGTTGAGTCATGGGCTCGCCAGAATATTCGTCTTTCCAATTTAAGTTATTCCAGTAATCGACATGAAAAACGACCGGAACAAAAGTCTTCCATAAATCTGGATGATCTTTAAGTTTACCGATCCATTGATCTGCTGGGGGGCAGCTTGAACAAGATTCTGAGCTAAAAAGCTCGACCATTTGAACTCGTTTAGTTCCTGAATCAGCAACAATCTTTGCTTCGACTGTTAAAGACAGCATACTCAATATTAAAACAGCTATAGTCTTCATAACCCTCCATTGTCTTATAGTGGTTAGTGCATTTGGGCGCTGTTTCATTACAGATTATCTTATATAAGCCCCTAAACCTCTTATAAACTAACGTAGGCAGTCATTAAATTATTTTTGTAATGTTTAGCTTAGATCTAACACTGACCAACATGAGACACTTATTAAAATGACATCAAAGAATGTTTTCGCAGCACTGTTTGTTTTATTTACCTTTAACTTTTCTATAGCAAAAGGCCCGCACAACACTGGTCTAATCAGCAGCCTTAATTTAGGAGTTCGCTATTCATCACTGTTGCAAAACCGTGGAATCATTCTATACAAAGATTTTCAAATCGACCCCGTTGTTGGTGTATTTTTTCTTGATGATAAACTTGAATATCTGGGTGACTCGATCGGTTATCGCGATTTTATCTACAGTGATAAGATCAGACTGAGATCTCGATTTGTTTCAATAACAGATAAGCCGCTTTTTCCGGCCCATGAGGCCCTTAAGAATAGTTCACCTTCAAGAAAAGATACTTATGAATGGGCCAATCAACTTGAGTTTTTCTTGCCCGGTTATAATGAAAATTATTTTTCTGAAATAGATATTAGTTACGCTAAAGACTTGGTCGCGCACAAAGGCCAATATGTAGAATTACAATCAAAGACTAAGTTATTTGATTTTGTGATTCCGAAAATGGATACAAAGATTGAACCTAATATTTATTTCTCTGTCGGCTGGGGTGATGATCGCCATAATAGATATCTTTATGGCCCGACTGCTGACGTCTCTGAATTTAATAATTTGTCGTATGGATTTTGGTTTGCGTTTCCTGACGAGGCTGATCGTTTCTACCCGATTGTGCAAATTAAGCATTTTGAAGTCTTAGGGCAAAGTAAAGATGCCGAATACGCTAAGAATTCAAACTCAGGATACTTGATTTCATTTATCGCGACTTATGGAATTTTACCCTTTTAAACAAACACTCACGAGGTTGATATGAAAAATTTAAAAACTCTTTTACTGATTTTACCTGTATTTCTTTTCACACAACAAAGTTTGGCTAAAGAAAAAGTTAGCGAAAAAACTGAAACCGCAACATTTGCCGCTGGGTGTTTTTGGGGTTCAGAAGAATTCTTTAGAAAAACTAAGGGCGTCGTAAGTACCGAAGTCGGCTATACGGGCGGCACCACAGAAAATCCAAAGTATGACGAAATGCATGACGGCCATACGGGCCATGCCGAAAGCGTTAATGTTGTTTTTGATCCTCAAAAAATCAGCTATGAAAAGTTATTAGAATTATTTTTTAAGTTTCATGATCCAACGACACCCAACAGACAAGGCAACGATAAAGGCAACCAATACCGTTCAGCCATTTTTTATCACGGCGATATTCAGAAAAAACAAGCCTTAGCTTTTAAAGAAAAAGTCGAAAAGTCAAAAGCCTGGAAAAGCCCAATAGTAACTGAAATTTCAGAAGCTAAAAAATTCTGGCTGGCCGAAGATTACCACCAAAAATACCTTATGAAAAATCCGGGTGGCTATGATAATCATTATTTAAGAAATTTATCGTTTGACGGCACAAAAAAACAATAAAGTAGATTCTTTTATATTTCATTTTTCAGCAACGCCATGTATATTCGAAATCATGAAACTTCAAGAAATCGAATTCAATTTAGACGGTCACGAGCATATCGAATTAAAAAATTTATTAAAAGTAGCCAACCTGTGCGAAACAGGTGGCCAGGCTAAATCTGTTATCGAAGAAGGCCAAGTCAAAGTTAACGGCAAAGTCGAAACAAGAAAAGCTTTGAAGTTAACTGCTGGCCAAGTTGTGGTTTTCAATAATCACTCAATTAAAATTGTCGAATGAAGTTTAGAACTTTCTCCTTTTATGACCCATAAGTAATGGTCACATTCTTGCTTTAGATGTGCGAAGAGTATGGAGAAGCATTTATGAAAATCGGAGTTCTTGGTTCTGGCGAAGTGGGTACAGCTTTATCAAATGGTTTTTTAAAGTACGGCTATACTGTGATGCGTGGTTCACGCCATCCAGAAAAATTAGCGGATTGGAAGACTAAATCTGGCGATGGTGCCTTGATAGGTACGTTCGAAGAGGCCGCGAAATTCGGCGAAACCATCGTACTCGCCGTCAAAGGCACTGCTGCAGAAGAGTTAGTTCAGCAACAGGCCTCATCTTTTAAAAACAAAATAATTTTTGATACAACAAACCCGATTGCCGATGCACCACCTAAAGATGGAGTATTAAAATTTTTCACCAATTTAGATGAATCCCTTCTCGAACGTTTACAAAAAGCAGCACCCGAGGCTCATTTTGTTAAAGTTTTTAACTCTGTGGGAAATTCTTTAATGGTGAATCCGCAATTTGGGGGAATCAAACCGACCATGTTTATCTGTGGCAATAACAACCCTGCAAAAGCGCGAGCCCAAGAAATATTATCGCAATTTGGCTGGGAGTCTGAGGATATGGGAATCGCAGCCGCAGCTCGCGCCATAGAGCCACTTTGTATGCTATGGTGTATTCCTGGCTTTTTAAAAAACGATTGGAATCATGCCTTCAAACTACTGCGAAGCTAAGTTAGCTTTTCTACTTAGCCCGATTAGTCACCCGGCGCAAAAGCGTAACAAAAACCAAACTTGCGGTTGTGATGTTGTTATTCAACATTACCTTCTCATCGGGGCGCATTTTTAAACGTCCTAATAAGGCGTAGTATTCAGCATCTGATTGTACAAGAATTTTTGTTTGATAGACGTTGCCTGATGAATCTTCACAGACCAAATAAATACTATTGTTTTCAATCTGCGATTTAAAGACCTTCATATCTTACTATAGTAGACTGATGCAGGGCTTTTACAAGATCCAGGGCCAAAGGTCTACTTATGAGAACTCAGTTCATTCACAGCGAAGATGGCCCGGTTCATGTTGATGGTGTGATAAGTCTTATTTCTTTTTTTTCTTTTTCGCGAAATGTTTCGGAAATAAATCTAAAAATTCATTCCAACCTTCGTTATGCGCTTTGCCTTTTTCAGTGTTAGGTAAGCCTGCATGAACTAAAGTCATCAATGTGTCGCTGCCCTTTTTTGCAAAAGTCACAGTCACTGTTGATTCTTCACCTTCTGTATAAGGTGACATCCATGTGTGTTGAATTTTTTTAGCTTTATCAAGTTTAGTGAATCTGCCATAATGAGGCGTTCCGTGAATAAACCAATAGAAAAATCCATTTAGTTTTGCATTCAGAATTAATTTATCACCCATGTTCCAGGGATTACCTTTAACTTTGGGATCCAGCCAACCTTTATAGACTTCAGCAGGTGTTGCTGAAATTACGCGTTCAATTTTAAGAACTAAATCAGTTTTTGATCTTTCCATTATTATTTTTTCTCCTTTGTCTTCTTAACTTTCTTGTCTTTCTTTTTTTCTGCAAAATAGTTTTCAAATAGATCAAGACGCTCATTCCAAAACTTTTCGTAATGGTGAACCCACTGGGCCACTTCACGCAAAGGTTCAGCCCGTAACGAAATAAAAACTTCGCGGCCTTGTTTTTGTTTTTCGATTAACCCTGCTCGCTCAAGCAGCTTCAGATGTTTTGTCACTGAATTTAAGGCCGTATCAAAAGACCCCGCCACCTCAAGAAATTTAGAGGGGCCATTCGACAGCTTTTCGATGATCGCCCGTCTGGTGGGATGTGAAATAGCAGTTAATACGTGTGAAAATTGATCCATAACCAACATTACACCATAGGGTGTAATGTTTTGCAAGCCTAATCTTCGAAGTCCCACAACGCCCCAAAATATTATGGTCACACAATTGCTAATGCTGCCTACAGCTCCAATATCAAAAACACCAACTTGAAAGGCCCTTAGCAATGAAACGTTTTACATTTATTCCGATCTTAATGAGTATTTTCGCGGCCCTTGCTATTGCAAAATCGTACACGTCAAACGCTGTCTTTATCCAAGCTAAAAACTTGAAGTGGGTCGCTCTCGCTGATTTTCCAGGAGTCGCTATCGCCACAGTTGAAGGTGATCGAAAAAATGGCCCCTACCATGCGTTTATTAAGTTTGAAGGAGGCTTCGCGACGCCGATGTATCACCATACTGCTGATCACTTTGCAACTGTAGTTGCCGGCGATTTAACTATAACAACAGATGGAGAAGATCATCATTTAACACCAGGATCTTTTTTCTCATTTAAGAAAAAACAAGTTCACTCAACAACGTGCGCTCCAGGGGCTGAATGTATTATTTTTGCAGATGTGCGCGGCAAATGGGATGTCATTACTCAGAAAAAATTAGTTCTGAATAGATAATTAAGAACATTTTTTTAATTATTTAATTTAAACCCGATGCGAAAGCCTCGGGTTTTTATATATAAACCACCCAGAATTAAAACACTGGCGATAACTAATCTTAAAGTGAGCGCTTCACCTAAAAATAATATTCCCCCAAAGGCTGCAATCGCTGGAGCCGATAAATGCACAACAGCCGCAGTGCTCGTGTCTAATTGTTTAAGTACGATGTACCAAGCTAGATAACCTAAGCCCGATGTTAGACTTCCAGATAAAATGGCCCACAAAAATCCGTGCGGTGTGAGATGAACGCCAAAGATTAAAAACAAAATTAAAACTAACGGTATCGTAAAAATAAAATTTTTGGCCGTCGCAAAAATCGGATCATCCATAGATTTGCCAAGTATTGAATAAACTCCCCATGAGACACCCGATAACATCATAAAAATCGAAGCTTGCAAGGGCGGCATATCAAAGCCTGGCAGCAATAGATACACAAGGCCTGCTAAAGCCACCAACACGCCGATCTTTTCATGCAGCTGAAGCTTAGTTCCTTTATAAAGCGCATAACCCAGCATTACAAATTGCACAGTCGGAAACACAATTAAGGCCCCCGTGCCCGCTTTCATTTGCACATACGCAAATGAAAAAAACATGGCGTATGAAAAAAGCATTAATGCAGGCATAGCTGATTTAACACTTAATAGGTCTTTAGTTTTACTAAATCCCTTTAAGAAAATAATCAGCAAGATCGCGGCCCCCGAAGCCAAACGAACAATTGTAAAAGACAAGGGATCATTCGCACGATCAGTTAAAGCTAACCGACAAAAAATAGAGTTTGTCGCAAAGGCTATCATTGTTAATGTCGTCAGTAGAATCAGTCGAGATCGCATATATTTATTTTTAAGCTAAATCACTTAAAGCGCACTGATTAAATACCTTTTATCAATTCCGACGCACCCCCCAGGTGCACCCTGTGGCATTACGACCCCTAAAACTCATTGCGCAGTTTAGTATTATGAAATAACTAAATTATATTTTAGTAAATTTTAATAGCCTGCGAACAATCTTAGATCTATGTTTAAATCTGGAGATATCACATGAAAACGATCATTCATTCAGCCTTGGTGATTTTAATATCGATTTTATCATTATCGATGACTTCTGGCGGAGTCAGCGGCGGCGGCGGAAATTTAATTTCTCCTAAAAAACCTAAAGTCAGTGTTAAGCCCGAAGCCGTAAAAAAATTAGTTTTCACAGCACATAGTAATTTAACAAATTACATCGCCGAAAAATTTATCGCGTTTAAAAACAATCAGCTTTCGGCTGAAGATCAAAAAACTTTTGCTCCTGTATTTACGGCCAATAAAAACATCGAAGACGTTATTCAAAACGTACAAATTCAAGTGCTTATCTGGGAATCTTGTCGCGATGAAAAAAATCTACCTGTCGATGGCAGCACAATTACGAGCGCACCGAATTCAATTTGCATTAGCGCCTTTAATATTTCGCGCAAAGTGGATATGACTGAAATTTCTTCTCAAGCAACGGCTCTTATGCTGCACGAATACAGCGAGCTTGTTGGTCTTAGCGAGCTTCAAGCTGTGCGCCTACAAACTGCGGCTTTAAATGACTTAAAAAAACTATAACGATTAACCATATAAAGAGGGATTTATGAAAAATATCGTATTGCCATTAATTTTAAGCTTAGTATTACAATCATCAGCATTCGCACAAAATGCTTCAGATACAGCCGCAGCTTTACCTAAAACTTTAGCCGCTACAATGAAGGCCATGTCTTCTAATTTAAAATCAATTGTAGCACAAATTAACAATCCTCAATTGAACGATAACTCTGCAACTAAAGCTGATATGTTTACGGCTCTAACTTTACATTCAAAAGATTTTTCTCCTGATAGCATTGCTAATTTACCAGCAGACCAAAATGTGGCAGCCAAAGCCCAGTACGATAAAATGCTTGATCAAACTGCTGATCTTGGAACTCAACTCGCTTTTGCATTTCGTTCAAATGACACAGCTTCTGCAACGGTCATTTTAAATCAATTGTCACAGCAAAAATCTGATGGCCACAAACAGTTTAAACACTAAATACTAATGAGCCTGCACAGCGAAAAACATTTCATGAACAGTTTATCTCTTCGAGACATCATCATCGGTATGTCTGATGGGTTAACTGTTCCGTTTGCGCTGGCTGCAGGTCTATCAGGAGCTCAGATTGCAAACTCTGTCGTCATCACCGCGGGCACAGCAGAACTTGTTGCTGGCGCTATTGCGATGGGGCTTGGTGGTTACTTAGCTGGTAAGTCAGATTTTGAACATTATCAAAGCGAACTCACTCGAGAAACGAACGAGATTAAAACAATTCCCGAAGAAGAAAAAAAAGAAGTTCGATCAATTTTAAAAAAATTTGGCATCTCAGCAAAGACTCAAGATCAATTTGTGGATGAACTCGCCAATGATCAAAACAACTGGATTTCTTTTATGATGGAGTTCGAACTCGGGCTTCAAAAACCAAATGAACAACAAGCTATTTGGAGCGCTCTACGTATAGCAGGCGCTTATGCCATTGGCGGAGTGATTCCGCTTTCGGCTTATTTCTTTACCCAAACTAGCCATGAAGGATTAATCGCCTCGTCTATTTTGACTTTCTTTGCCTTGGCCATCTTTGGTTTTATTAAAGGTAAATTTTTAAATCAGCACCCTGTAAAATCAATGAGCCGCACGGTTTTGATCGGCGCCTTAGCCGCAAGTGCTGCATTTTTTGTGGCCCGACTTATTTCAACTTAATTTCTTAAATTTGAAACCAATCAAAATTTAAACACGCTAATTTTTCATCTTTTGATGGCTTGATCTTAGCGATAATATCTTGAAGTGTTTGAGCTAATTTCGTGCGCACCCAATCAAAGTCTTCTTCTGACAGCGAAATGACTCCTGAATAGTTTAAATTATTTTTTGCACCGGCTTGCACTGAATCAATAGCCTGCAGGCGCCAGTTAAGATGATGTTGGATAAGCAACGGAGACTCATTTTCTAAATGAATCACCGGTTTTTTAACTGATAAAATATTCTTGTTTTTTTCAACTAAATCTAACTCTAAAAGAAACTCTATAACTTGAATAATACGCGCCATCGGAAGTTGAAAATATTTTTGTAACGAATCAACTGTTTGCAATTGTGGAATTAACAAAGCCATGTGAATGGCCGCATAGTGCCAGCTGCCATAGTAAGTTTGTTGGTTCTGAATTGTAAGCCCATCTTTGATTCGTAGACGTTTTTTTAATCCACTCTCTTGCGATAAACGCTCATCGATTTGTTTATCTAAAACCTTTTGTAAAGACCTTGTTCCAGCTCTGGCGCGAAGAACCAGTAAAATAAAAAAATCTGTATCTCGCTCGTTCAAGCCTAACCAAGTTGCGCAGGCCTCGGCTTGCTCTGGACTAAAATGATAGGTGCCCGATAACACATGCGTGATGTACGGAGTCTGACAACCAACGGCTTTAGCTAAATCTTTTCGATGACCTTTTGAATTTTCTGAATGACTTGAAATCCAATCTAAAATTAATTTTTTATAGTCGCGATAATCATAAACAGAAACCATACCTGGCCTACCTTCGTTTCGTAATACTAAATAACTTAGTTTAATTTTAATAAATTGCAATTGTTTTGCGCAAAGCCAAAGAATAACCTGAATTCAGCCTCTAGAGCACTTCTACACTAAGGAGACCTTGTGATATTACGTCTAAGTTTAATCTTTTCGGTCGTATTCATCTCATCATGTCGTTATGGAAACTCAACAAATCTCGTTGACCAAGTCGACACGACTTTAAACTCAGAAGCTTATATTAATTATGACATGGTCAAAATGACATCCCTAAAAACATGCGCAAATTGCCATTCAGGAAATCAATCTCCAGACTTAAGCAGTCTGAATCAAATTCAAAGACATATTTCAGATATTCAAGATGAAACCAGAACTGCTGGCATGCCTCCAGCAGAATCTGGATATGCGGCCCTTAGCGATTGCAATCAAGCTATCTTAGATCAGTGGCTTTCATTAGGTGCGCCAGAAGAAACGACAGTACAACTAAAATCTATAGCCGCCTGTAAAAATCAACTCACACCACCCACAGAAATTCCGATTTCACAAGCCCCACTCACTTACGACACTTTAGTGACTAAATTTTTACAAAAGAAATGTTTACTTTGCCATAACCCCGACTCAAGCGACGAAGATGCAAAACAAATTTTATTTTATCCGTATTCTGAGGTCATAAAAAATCCGCAATACTGGCAATCACCTAGCGCGAGCAGCAAAGTCGTTGAAGAAATTTCTGGCCAAGACATGCCGCCATCAGACTCAGGCATTTCGGCTGCGACTTCAGAAGAAGTGGATTTTGTTAAAAGATGGATTGATGCTGGCAGACCGCAATAACTTATACATTAATCGCAGGCTTGTAATCTTCGTCATGGATATAACGCCAACGACGCCCAAATATCCAAGCTAAGATAAACACAAAGAGTGCAATTGATAAAAGTTTTGCTAAAAACCAGTACCATTCGCCGTTATAGGTTCCAAATAACACAGCTCGAAGCGCTTTCACCACATCGGTGATCGGTAAATAAGAATGTGCTTGCGCAAAGATGCCACCAGATAATTCGACCGGAAAAGCTCCGCCGGCGGCACCTAATTGAAAAATTAGAAATATTAAAGCCACTACACGACCCACATCACCAAGGCTTGTGATTAACGTGAGTACGATCGTAAAGAAAGTTAACGAGCCACAAAAAGCAATCAACCAAAATGTAAATGGATGTTGCAATTGAATATCTAAAACATAAGCCATGCTTAATGTGATCAATAACGACTGCGCCATTAGAATTGGTAAAGCTAATCCAATTTTAGTCGCTAATTTTTTAAATTGCGAAAGTTCAACCACTGACTGTGGTAAATGCTGCAACTGAAAAATAAACGTCAGCATAATTGCGCCAACCCATAACGAGAGTGCTGTAAAATACGGAGCAAAGGCGATTCCGTTTTTTTGCACGATATCTGAAATCTTTGCATCCATTGAAATCGAAGCGGCCATGCCTTCAGCATCGCCCTCTGGCAAATCAACTTTGGCCGGAATTTTAGAATACATTAAATCAAGACCAGCATAGACTTTTCCTAAACCGTCATGAACTTGCTCTGCGCCTTGGGTTAATTTTTTTGAACCATCAGTGGCTTGCACTAAGCCTGCGATTAATTGATCAAGGCCACCTTCAATTTGCCCGGCTCCGTTTGAAACTTTTTCGCCAAAGATCGGAATTTTTGCTGATTCTGTTTTTAATTTATTTGTGCCTTCTTTAATTTTACGGGCACCGCTTTGGATTTTTTCTAAACCTGCCGACAGCTCAGCATTTTTCTGGGCTAAAATTCCAGACCCGTCGTCGAGTTTTTTAGCTCCGTCGCGCAATTGAAATGCGCCTTGTTTTAAATTTTTTAAACCCACCGACGAGGATTCAAGTTTATCTAATAAAACTTCCCAGCGTTTTTTATTAAGGGTTTCGTTTAATTTATGTGTTAATTCAGAGCCGAATTTTTTACCGATCATCGAAGCCATAAAGCTATTACCTTCAGATAAAAACACTTCAAGTTTGGCCTGCTGTTCACTTCGCCCGACCAGTGCTAACTGACTGAAGTTTTCTGGAATAATCACACCGAAATAACAATCACCCTTGGCGATTTGTTTTTGGATGTCTTCTTTACTGGCTTGGTCTTGATATAAAAAATCGTTTCTATCTTTTAATGTTTTTTCAACTTCAGCGCCTAATTTTATTTGTTGGCCACGAAACTCTGTGCCTTTATCGGCATTGGTAAAACACACCGGCAAACTTTTTAAATTGCTATACGGATCCCAAATACTGCTTAAATAAATTGTGGCGTACAGAGACGGAACCAAAGTCAAAATACAAAAAGCCCCGAACAAAATGGGATATTTTTTGTAAAGTCGGTATTCAAATTTTAGCGCATCGAAGAATTTAACCATGCAGAGTCTCCTGCAGTTAAGGTTAGCACAGCGATTTAACTATGCATCAATTCTTTTTTCCTAAAATGTCCCATTCACGAATGGTCACAATCTTGCTTAATGCTAGAGTTATTGACCTAAATAACCCGAAAGGATTTTTACAATGAAACACATTTCAATGATCACACTATTCATCAGCCTTTTTTCAATCGGCGCGTTCGCAAAAATGAACATGGGCTCTACGTTTATCGAAGCCAAAGATCTTAAATGGACAGCCGTGGCTGAATTTCCAGGAATTCAGATGGCCGTCGTCGATGGCGACAGCCAAAAAGGAAGTCACCATGCTATGCATAAGTTTGATGCCGGCCTAACAGTGCCTATGCATCATCACAGCGCTGAAACGTATGGAACAATCATCGCAGGCACGATTATTATTACCATGGATGGCATCGAGCACCGCTTAACACCGGGATCTTTTTTCACATATAAAAGAAATCAACCACACACAACAGCCTGTGCCGCAGGTGCCGAGTGCATCATGTCTTTAGACGTTCGCGGAAAATGGGATGTAATTCCTGAGAAAAAATTAGTAACTAACTAATTACGTTAGCAATTAATAAAACGCCGGTATTGATAAGTGCTGGCGTTTTATTTTTTTTCATTCGTTATGATATCAATTCCTGCCGCGTTCATTTTGCCTGTGCGAAACAACTGACTGGCTGTTTGATAATAACTAATCGTTTCGTTCACTAGATCCTGATTCAGCGGTTTATACGGCGTTTGCACGTCGCCTTCAGCGATTTGAAATTGTTCTACAGTTTTATTCGGGCCTAAGATCGTAAGAATATTATCGCGCAACATTCCCACTTTTTGATATGTGCCTAAGAAAGCTCTTTCAGATGTTGTATGTAACAAATCATGACCAAAAAAATGAGACGTGTACGAAGCATTCAATAACCCTAAGATTGTCGGAGCCACGTCAATTTGGCTTCCAAGCTTAGTAATCACTTCGGGTTTAATGATATTCGGTGCATACACAATAAATGGAATTCTAAAATCGACAATCGGCACATCTAAATTACCGCTTACAGATGCATTGTGATCGGCGACAAAAATAAAAATCGTGTTGTTATACCAAGGTTTTGTCTCGGCCTGTTTTAAATATTCTCCGATAGCAAAGTCTGAATACTTCACAGCGCCACTACGGCCCGACCCTGACGGAATATCAATTTTTTGCGGGTACGTGTAAGGGCGATGATTTGAAGTCGTCATGATCAGCTGAAAAAACGGTTTACCTTTTTTATTGATCAGATCAGCCCGTTGAATGGCTTGCGTATATAAATCTTCATCACTTACGCCCCAGGCGTTTTTAAATTGAATTTCTTTTTCATCCATTTTGGCTTGATCCCAGATGCCAAATGAATTCGTTGAGAAAAAGTTATTCATATTATCGAAATACCCATAGCCACCATACAAAAATTCAGCTTCGTATTTAGAATCAGTTAAGTACTGACCAATATTAAATAAGTTTTCATTCTTCGGACGGCGTAAAATCGACTGCCCCGGTGTTGGTGGAATCGAAAGAACCAGCGCTTCAAGCCCGCGCACTGTTCTTGTGCCCGTTGAGAACATATTTTTAAAAAATAGACCCTTCGTCGTTAACGCATCTAAATTCGGCGTGATGTCTTCGGTAGACCCGTAGGCTTTCATGTAGCGCGCACTCATGCTCTCCATTGAAACCATAACGACGTTATATTTTTTAAAAGCTGCATTTGCTTTAACTTCGCGAGCTATAGAAAAAACATCTTTTGATAAGTCGCCATCTTCTTGCAAGTGATTTCTAACCACCTGAAATGATTCTTTCAAATCTTTGGTCTGATAAAAACGGTCGTAATCTAATTCATTGTGAAAATAGGCCGAAAATAACGAATAGATTCCGTTTTTTGAAAGTTCTTTTTCACCGTAAGTTAAAGAGTTCGGAATCGACACTGATCCTGCAAACCAATTAATGCTAACGACGACAACTAAACCACCTAAAGCTATCGCTCTTGTTTTTAAAGCAAGGCCTGAATCTTTTTCGAATTTAATTTTTCGAATAATATAAACACACGCACCCAATGAAAATACAATTACGCCAGACACGATCCAGAATACGGGGTAAGACTCCCAAATATTTTTTAACACTTCATTTGTGTAAACCAGATAATCAACGGCGATAAAATTAAAACGCGAACTAAACTCGTTCCAAAAAGTAATTTCAGAGACCACCGAAAACGACAAGAGCGAAATCGTCATAACCAATAAACTTGAAGTCGAAAATAGATAAAGCTTTTTGAGAACGTTCTCAGATTTAAACGGCGGAAAAAATATCCCCAACAAACACCAAGGAACAGCGATGTAAACCAAGGTCATTAAGTCAGAAACAATGCCGGTTAGAAAAATACCAAAAAATGGTAATAACCCTGAATACTCTTTGCTCCAGACCAATAAAGCTAACCGAAGTAGAAACGATAAAATAACATATAAAGATACGACGTACTTAAAATTTAATACATGTTTTCGCTGCGATATTGAATACACTAAAAACCTCTTTAGGCCTTTAAGTTAAACATATTTTTGCCAAACGTCATCTTGAAGTTAGCCATTGGCTTTCAAAAAAGAGTTAAGTACCCTATTTGATATACATGGGGTACCGAATGCAATCTTACAAAGGTTCTTGTCACTGCAAAAATGTTCAATATGAAGTTCAAATGAGCCTTGAAGGCGCTTTTGAGTGCAATTGCTCAATCTGTTCAAAAAAAGGCACAGTTCTAGCTATGGCAACACCGCAAAACTTCAAATTGATCTCGGGTGCTGAGGCTCAAACTAATTACCAATTCTATAAAAAAGCTATTCACCACACTTTTTGCAAAACGTGTGGCGTGACTTCGTTTGTTAAAGGCTCAGACCCTGCCGGCAACGAAATGATTGCTATCAATGTGCGCTGCCTAGACGGCGTTGATATCAAGTCAATGAAGTTAGGTTACGTTGACGGAAAATCATTTTAAGGAGCCTGCATGGATACATTAAACGTTACAGAAAAATTATTAAAATCCTACGCACAAATCAACGGCCTGATCGACAGATACAGAAATGCCGAAACCGCAGCTTTAAAAAAACAAGACGTGAAACAAATCTTTGAATTAATTTGTACAATTATTGATGATCACCAAGGCAAAAACAAAGACCTCGTTAAACAGTTTCTGTTTTCGTATTTAAGATTTTTAAATAAAGTGTCTTGCACAAGCATCGATTTATTTAGAACGCACATCGAACTCGATAACCAAATCACGCATTTAAGAAACTTCATCCACGATGAAATCAATAGTCTCGAAAAAAACCCCCTTGGAGTCTGTGCCGGCGTAGTTGACTAAATCGATGACATTAAAAGAAAAAGCCACCGCCTTTATTAAAAAGTACGAGACACCCCTTGAGGTGGCCTTTTTTGTCGGTGGTTTCTTATTTGATATTATATTTATCTCAGACCCCGATGATATGTTTTCAATTGCCCAGCAAGCGGTTTATTTATTCATCATTGCCACACTTATTCATTATGAGATGTTATTTCGCCTGCATAAATGGCGCCCTAAAGAGCGCTATTTAAAGCTTTGGTCTTACCGCGATTTCTCGCTGCACTTTTTATTAGGATCACTTTTAAGTGTGTATTCTCTTTTATATATAAAAAGCGCATCGATCTTAAGTAGTTTTATTTTCTTAAGCTTACTTGTGGCGATTATTTTAATTAATGAATTGTCGTTTGTTAAATCAGCTAAAGTCAGTCTTAAAGTGGGCTTCTTTGCAATCTGTGTGTTTTCATTTTTCTCGGTGCTTTACCCAATCGCCCTTGGCTTTGTGGGTTGGACACCGTTTTTACTTTCAACTTTAAGCACGGTTTTAGTTTTAATTGCGCAAATTCAAGTTTTAGAACGTGCGCAGATCGACCCGATCATTTTAAAAAAATCGATGACAGCACCCAGTGTAGCTGTGCTTGGTGTGTTTGCTTTATTTTATTTTTTAGGTTGGATTCCGCCAGTGCCTTTGAGTGTTAAAGCTCAGGGTGTTTATCATAAGCTTGAAAAACACGAAGGCGAGTTTGTTTTATCTTTTGAAAAAACTTGGCAGCCTTGGCAAGACTCAGACAAAGAATTTAAAGCAGCCCCAGGGGATGTTATTTATTTTTATGCACAGATTTATTCACCCGCCCGAATCACTGATAAAATTACGTTGCACTGGCAGATGAAAGATAAAAAAGGCATTTGGCAAACAACTGACCGTGTACCTTTAACGATTCAAGGGGGCCGCAAAGAAGGCTTTCGTGGCTATGCGGTTAAAGCCAATTACCAACCCGGCGAATGGCGAGTCAGTGTTGAAACTAATATCGGCACTGAAATTTCTAGATATTATTTTGAAGTTATTCCGGTTGCCGCAAATCCTGATCGCAATTTCACAGTTTTACTGCGTTAGCCTAGGCGAATAAAGTGCTCTTCATTTATTTGTTTATCCGTCATTTGCCACAAAATATCTAAAACATGTCGTATGACCCATGTTCCAAATTTTATTTTTCTAAAGATTAATTCGATAAGCAGGTATCAACGAAGGAGGCTTCTTTGAAATACGAAAATCCTGCTCCGCGAACTCATCTTGAACTCGACGTTAGTGTTAAACGCCTTTGGGCCCGAAAAGCTATGACGGCCTCATTAAAAAATGTAAGTTTATCAGGGGCCTTTTTAGAATTACCCGTCGATGGTATTTTTAAAGGCGACATGCTTAAGGCCACTTTTGTGATCGCCAAACGCGAACGCACAATAGCGCTTAAAGTTGTCTGGAAAAACGAACACGGTCTAGGCGTTAAATTTATGTTCGATAATCATCAAGATATTCTGATGATCGATGACTTACTTTACTTTGCAGAGACACGCCAATTTGATTTAATTCGCATGCCTAAACCGCAAGAAGACTAAAATTTTAGCTAGGCTTAATCGTCGCATCAGGGCTTAAGAAATCTTCAAGAAAAAAAGCAGCAAGATCTGAACGACCTTTTAATTGGGCTTTAGCATAAATGTTTAATGATTGCTGACGAACAGTGCGCTCGCTAGTTTGGCGAATTTCTGAAATCTCGATATGTGATAGCCCTTTTAATAAAAGCATCGCAATTTCTTTTTCGGCTGATGAAAGCTTCCAGATATTAAATTGACGATCGATGTATTCGCCAATGCCTTTTAAAATTAAGACTTTTTCGGCAGATGTAATTTCGATTTGTTTTTTGGCATCTGAATAAGCCGTTTGAAGTTTGGCTATGTTTCGACCATTTACTTTTGCGCGGTAAATTAAAATCACCAAAGCAATCAATATAAGCAAAGCTAAAAATGCATCTATTCCCAAATGAAAAAATGAACTATCAATTTTAACATCATGAACGATATCAAAGATTGAAAAAACTAAAACCACAGCACACGTCAGCTGAAGTAATAAAATTTCTCTTGGTCTTAATAAAACGCCAGTTTGCACCATACTACAACACTACTCAAAAAAACGAAGACCGCAATCAGAGACAGGCTTGTGCGTCGCGCAAAATCAAAATTGTGGTTAATTAATCCAAACAATCTTTGAGGCCATTTTACGAAGAGTCATTTTATCGACCCAGTAGGCACCCTGTTCTTTTTCGCAGATAATACCTGATCTATAATTACAAGCACTGCCCCAAGAATTACGAACAAGGTAATGACACATTTTATCGATCGTTTTACGCGCGATGATTGTCGAAGCATGAAAGCCGCCCATCGTGCCACCAGCTGCTGTGATGTGACCGGCGTTGTATTCAAGACCCACGACTTTATTTTTTTCTAAAGCGCTATCGATCTTGTTCACAATATCTTTTGAAGCATCATAGTGTGGTTGACCCGGTTGAAGCGTAGATTGAATAGCCGTTTCAACATTAATGTTTTGTGAAACTGCAACGCGATTATTACCGCATGATGAATTTAATAAAGAAAAGAAAGCTTTTTCTAAACTTAATTGCGGATTGCTTATAAGATATTTTTTAACATCTGCTACTTGTAAGCTTGAAAGAAAATATTTAATTCCGGCATCTACAACTTGTTCACATGATTTTTCGCATTTATTATCGCGCAAACGCTGAAGGTTTGTTAAAAATGTACCTGTTCTAGAAATATAAGAATTCACTTTAAAAACGCCTTGGTAAGGAACGCCTTCACTTGTACAAACTTGACCTAAATCTTTAGCTTCGTTAATCGCAGAAGCAATAAAGCCAGCTTCAGGAGTCGCTGCTTTTCCGTTTAACAGTTCACGCGCCCATTTACCGACAGACGTTAAGCGACTGATATAGTTTACAGAGACATAAATCGAAGATACGGGCTTACCAATAGATTGGCTTAAAACATCAGTGGCCGCATAGCCAAAGCACCAGCCAATATCACCTTGCTCAGAAGGCTTCATAAAAAAATCGTGCAGTTCAGGGTTCATGGCATCGCGAACATCTAAAGCTTCGCAAGACTCATCAGGCATATTAATTTGTGAGGCTGACGCTTCTTGAGAGGTTAAAAAAAGTACCGATAGAAGAGTGAAAATTGATAGTATTTTAACTAGAGTGGTTTTCATCAGATACGTCCTTTGCTTTGACGTGTCTATTCAGAGCAATATAGAAACCACGCCTAAACAAAACTACCTAGTTTCAGCTGTCAAAGACTTAGACAACTGCCCTTAACTGCTCCTCTTCAAGTGGTGTACACCTGCAGAAACTCTTTAACTTTACGCTCAAATTTTACCGAATCCACACAGTACTTAGCTCTGACCTGTCTAAATAAGACCAATGTAATTTGCTCGTTCGGCAAAAAACCGGCATTTATCTTTTGTAAATATAAAAAACAATCGCCTACAAATTTTAATTTAGAATTTATTTTATGAGTCACAGAAATTTGATACTGATCATGAATCGCATGTTGAAAATGTAACTCATTGTCTCTTTCAGCCAAGTAAATATGATGAAAGCCAAAGTTAGTTCGTGGTGCAGTTGAAAAATTAAAACCTATAATTTCTTTTTTTTGAATTTTCTTGCCGACAAAAATGCCTGCTTTAGATGACCGACTTGTTAAAAGAATACTTTCGGGGTGATCTTTAAAGGCCACATAGTTGATGTAACCAGAATATGTATATCCGTCGACTAACAATAGATCGACAAGTATATTTTCTAAAGCGCTTGCATCTGTTGACTGAATCCAGTGATCAATATTCATTGTTTTGTAGCCTTCCAAATCTTAACAATTATAAATACTTTATTATTTATAACTTTTTAAGCTCTGTAGGCAAAGAAAATACGGTCAAAACTGGTCTTTAAAAACTAAAACTAATTTAAATATCTGGTCACAGGTACGAAATTATTGCGACCGCCACCACCCGCTGAACCGCCACCGTTTGATGACTTCGAGGCATTAGCCGTCGTTGCAGAAATAATTAAAAGTAATGATGTGAATACTACGGCGATAAAAAGTTTCATTGTTCGTTCTCCAATAAAGTATCAATAGCTGTAAATGCAAAAACAGGAATACTGCCTTTGGCGTTTGGATTTTCTAATAATTTCATGCGCTCTTTAAAAGCGCGCTCTTCGATCATAACCCATTCTTTATAAGTCTCAGCACTGACTGATTCGAAATATAAAGACATGTAGTTGGCATCATCTAAATCTGCATTTGCAGGTTTTAAAAAACGCTCTGTTAAACGTAACCCCACAGATTTAATTGTCTCGGCAGAAAAAGTTGATCTGACTTCACCTTGGCCAAATAATCCGTTACCAATTGAACGAATCACTTTTAAATCGATCATGCGCTTTAAAGTTTCTAAGCCGTAAGATCCAAATCTTTGTTCAACATAGGCCGTCGAAAAAGGTCTTGTTTCAGCCAAAACATAAAGCTCGGTAAAACATGGGTCTTTTTGCAAATCAGATTCTAAATCAAAATGAAACTTATTTAACGGCGAAGATTTTAACTGAGGATCAGAATTTTTTAAACGATCACGAATTACTGGCGGAGCTTTTTCAATCAACTCGTTAATAATGCGTGAATCAAGTAAGCATGAATATAATTTGTATAAAGTTGAATACGTTGGTGTGTGAATTTTATCGCGTAATCGGTTTAAGGTTTTGACGTGAATTTGCGATTTAGCCGCGAGCATACTTAAACCCTTTTTAGGGTCTTTAAAACGTAAAAGGTAAGCGTCTATATCTCCTGAAACTTGTTCAGAAATAGAGCTTACAATACGTTCAATATGTTCGACGTTTGTATTCATTGATCACCTTAGATTTGAAGGTGTTGATTAGCGTAAACACTTGCTAGACACAACGAGAAAACGCTCTAGGCCGGAGGGGGTCGCTAGAGCGCTTAATATTTGATTGCTAATTAGGCAATTAGTGGCAATTTGGTACAGAGTATGATTTGTTGAATAAAAACTCTTCACGGTCGTTTTTACCACCCATCATTTGAGAAACTTTAACATTAACAGTTAATGGGTAAGTTCCAGATACAACTTTGTCTTTACAAACGCGTTGAGCATTTTGTCCACCACCAACATATTGGCAATCCCAAGAAGTGCGTGTGTAGTTGATCGGAGTTGATAAATATTTAGAAGCTTTGCAAGTTGTTACTGGACGATCATTGTGACCAACAGTGTACGTTTCACATTGTTTAACAACGTGGTTAGTACGTAAGTTGTTACCATCTTTACATACTGACATATAGTCTACTGAAGAACCCATGAATACAGTTGGAGCTTCGATTTTGATTCTTGGATCGTTTTGTAAAGTCTCCCAAGAAGTTGAAGCTGTGTAAGCAGAAGCTGTAGCTGCTGTAGCTAATAAAGCGATCATTGCGATAAATTTGTTCATAATATCTCCCTATGTGATATTTGTTTTGGTTTTCGTTTTGCGAATAGGGAGTGTTTCTCTGATCAGACAGGGTTTGTAAATTAAAACAAACTGACATTTTTTGATTTATGGACACAACGATTTTTGTACAGACAAGCCTTGGACAAACATTGCTTTGTCTCTCAGGTCATATTCAGTTGGGGAATTTTTCCGAGTGTTTGTTAAAACTTTAATGCAGTTTATTTAATGACTTCGGTAAAGAAAAATAAAAAGTGCTGCCTTCACCAGGAAATGAATTGAGCCACAGCTGGCCTTGGTGCAATTCAATCAACATTTTCGAAATATATAATCCCAAACCTAAGCCGCGACGGTCTTTATTATTTATTTGCGCAAAGCGCTTAAAAATATTTTCTTGTTTTTCAAGAACAATCCCTGGCCCGTTATCTTTAACAAAAACATGTACTTCTTTTTCAAAGTCTTCAATGCCCACAGTAATTTCGCAACCACTCGGAGTAAACTTTATGGCATTACCTACAAGGTTTGATAACACCTGAGCAATTCGATCACGATCAAAAACAACCTCAACAGGATGTGATGGCAAAGAGGCTTTTAATAAAATAGATTGGGCCGCAGCCACTTGATGTTGATCTTCTAAAATATCTTTAATCAGATCGTTCATCGAATGTGAAGATATAGATAAACTTAATTCACCTTCGGCAACTCGCTCCATATCTAAAATATCATTCACTAAACGAATGGCGCTATCGGCATTGCGTTTCATGAATTCAATCCAGTGCCTGAGCTCTTTACTAAGATCTTGATACGCTGGCTCTGTAAGTAACATATCTGAACACGATGAAATAGCTCCGATAGGATTTCTAAGATCATGACTGACAATAGCTAAAAATTCTTCGCGCGTTGTCAGTTCAGTTTTAGTATCAGTGTGAGCGCTTTGTTCTGCGGCCAACTGGTTAGACGATTCAACCGACTCTAAGTGCGATTTTTCACGTTCATCCAGAAGACTTCTGTCAGTCACTCCGCGCATTTGTTTTAAATTATGAAGAAGTTTTTTTTGTTCACCATTGGTGGCATGTTCTTCTAATACGGCATCGGTACGAATGCGTTCTTGAACAAGTTGCTCGTTGGTGCTTTTACTCGGGCCTTCATTACTATCAGATTTAGCGTCAGACTGTGGTTCTGTTTTCATAACCGTAGGTTAGCACTAAAATTCAACAAATGATTGTCGTAACTTTTTTCGCTAAATGAACTTGTGTCGCAGATTATTCAAGCTCACAGCCATTAAGTAGCATTTGATAAATAGGGACTTGCATTGGCGATTTGACCTATTTCAAAAATATCTTAATCAAACCCTAAAAAAACTAGTTAAAGAACAAGCAACTGGTCTAGTTTTCTGTCAAGATTTGCTCGAGGGGGTTAGCTAAATTTATACAACGTGTTCTCATTAAAACATGAAATCATCTTTAGCATTATTTATTGGCGCAACTTTATTTTCATTCACAAATGCAGCTCTTGCTGGCGGCACAACAGAGCCTGATTACTGTAACCCTAAAGTTTTTTATTCAAAAGAAATTAAAACCAATAACTCAAAATTAGAACGCGCCCATATGTACCAATTAGGCCAAACAAAAGTAATGGGTGTTGGTGTTGGCGATTCTAAAGCGCAAGATTTAGTTAACATGGCCTCGCAGCAATCAACAGCAACGGCTTCAGATAAATATTGTACCTGGTATTTTAATGAAGGTAATAGCCAAGCCGAATCATTATTTACTCACAAATATGTTCCGAACCCATCGGGGTTATCACCGGCAACGGCTGCAAAAAAATATAATGAAGCTTTAAAAGACGAATTCGCGAACTCGGTGCCAAGCTTTTTATCCTGCGCACAAAATCACAAATACATCGCCATGGGATGCAACGGTCAAAAACACCGCGGGCCTGGAGTCTTTGGAATGATGTTGGCTTTTTCTGGATGCAGCCCACAAAATGCGGCAACGATTGTGAATACGGTTTGGGGATTAAACGGCGTAGATGCTGCGACTCGCTTAGCGATTATTGCCGAAGGTCAAAAATTGGGTGATGCAGATCCTGAAGCGCGCGCCCGTTTACAACAAGCTTTCGGCGCTGAATAGAAAACGTCATTATTACGAAGATACTGAAAGTTTTTCTTTACGAAAGTAGACCTTAAAGCTCTCTGTTAAGAATGAAACAAAATTCATATTCGATTTAAAATCTGGCTGGCGCTTCACTTGGCCGCCAATTTTAAAAAGTAAATTCCACTGAATAAATAATGTTGTATAGGCCTCTAGAAGTGATGTTTTCGCATCCCAAATGTGTGTCGCTTCAGAGCCCGCACCATTGATTTCAATGATTTCAAATTCACCGTTTTTTAAAGCTTCAGAATTTTGGTAACGAATATCAAAACGGCCAAAATAAAAATTAGGCATACGATTCGCGATTGCAGAAACCTCTTGTAAAAGCTTATCCGTTTTTAAATGCTGTCCGTTTAAAAATATAGCCCCTTGGCAGTGATTACCGCATTCAGACAACTGAAAACGTTCGCCTTTAGCGATCACCCTATTTAACGAATCGTCATGACGCTCAAAGTATGTGGGTGCAATAATTTTAGCGCGCGGGTCATTTAAGATCAGATCACCTAATTTAGTTTTTCCGTCACCGACAAGATAGGGAAAACGTTTATCTGTGATAGAAAAGATAAATTCTTTTTTAGTTTTCGGAATTTTAATATAAAAAATCCCCGCTTCTTGCGGAAGCAAACTTAAACGCTGAAGTACCATATCAAAATTGCTTAAAAGTAAATACTCAGTCAGATCAAATTCATCACGAATAATACGAACACCAAAACCACGCTGCCCAACATCTGGTTTAACAATAAACGGAAAGGCATAATTATTTTCGTTAATGATTTTTACAAACTCTTCAAAACTAGTGCCTTTAGCCACTAACATCGTTTTTAAAGTGCTTTTGGCTTGCTGATCTAGGTGCTGTAAGAAGTCCCATTTGGATTCGCCGATAAGGCCACCATTTATAATATTGGGATTTGCGTAAAATGGATTAAAAAATGATCTATATCTGATTGATAAGACAACATACCAAATATAAATAGGAATATAAAAAAACCAAGCCGGCCAAAATTCAAAAGTCATCCATTTGCGCCAGAAATGCAGAAGGCCTTTTCTTCTCCAAGGGTCTGATAAAACAGGAGACAGGATTTTAACTAAAATAATCAGACTTATAAATATCACTATGCACAAGATTAAGTGATCCATTAATAAATAATGTAGCGACTGACCAACGGCTAAAGCAAACCCAACCCAAGCCGCAACGCTAATAATGGTCAAAGCCACAAACCTAGTAATTGAATAATTTAAAAGCCCTGCTCCAACATAGGTAGGAATTCGAGTGCCCGGAATAAAGCGTGAAATAAAAATCATGTAATTCAAAAAATGCGAGCGTTTCATTTTTTGAAGGTTATTTTTAATTTTGCGATTTGATTTAATACGGTCTTCAAACCCTAAGTAATTGGCACAACGTCCGATAAGGTAAAGACCGATATCACCTAAAGTGATACCTAAAAAACAAGCTAAAAACCCGGCTACAAAGGTTAACTTACCTTCTGCAATAAAGGTAAATGCTGTCACTAAAGCGACATCTTCTAAAACAAACGTGCCGAAAAAAATTGAAAAAAAATATTCCATATCTCTATCCTTGAAAAATAAAGGTCTAAACCCCAACTGTCGAGTCAATATTTTCAACCTGCTCAATTGTAGGTCATATTAAGATGAAAATTTGCGAGGTTATCTATGTCAGTGTCAGATACATCAAATTCATTACAATCGTTTATAAAAGTCTTAAAGCATCATATAATCAAATAGTTACAGTTTTTAATTTTTTCTGTAATGTTTTGAAGTCTGGTGACACTTACTTTTAGTCACAGTAACAGACACAGGAGATTTCATCATGAAAAACTTTTTAATAACTATTTTTTTATTTACATCTTTGAATGCCTTTGCCAGCCACGAATATAATTTAACTAAAACTGGCGTTATCTTAGAAGGCTATGATGCCGTTTCGTACTTTCAAGGCGCAACGCCGAAAAAAGGAAATGCCAAATTTCAAACTAAAGTTGGCGATGCGACTTACTGGTTTTCTAGCGAAGAAAATAAAAACACTTTTTTAAAAGATCCAAAAAAATATGAACCCGCATTTGGTGGCTGGTGTGCTTACGCTGTTGCCGATTCAAAATCAAAAGTTGAAGTCGATCCAAAAAGTTTTTTAATTCAAGATGGTCGACTTTTAGTTTTCTATGATGGTTTTTTAGCAGATACGCGAAAAAAATGGTCAACCACTAAAGATAAAACACCAGCAACATTCTTAAAAGAAGCTGATACTAACTGGGTCGAAGTGAAACCAAAGGCGCCATAATTATGAAATCAAAAATCTTTCTTCTTTTACGTTTAGTTGTAGCCGGAATTTTATTACAAACACTTTATTTTAAATTCAGTGGTGCACCAGAATCTATTTACATCTTTAGCACACTTAAAGTTGAACCTTGGGGCCGCTGGTTTGCTGGATTCAGTGAACTCGTAGCCAGTATTTTAATTTTGATTCCAGCGACTCAAGTTTTTGGAGCTTTAATGGCTGCAGGAATCATGGCCGGAGCGATCTTAAGTCATTTATTTGTCTTAGGTGTAGTGGTTCAAGATGATAGCGGACTTTTATTTACTTTAGCTTGCGTTGTTTTTGTGCTTAGCAATGTTATTATTTTTGACCAACGCCAGACATTACTTAATTTAGTGAAAAAAATTAGGGGCTAGTCTATGTCTGAAACTGCTAATTACCAACGTCACATCCTTTTTGAATCTGACTTTTTTGAAGTCGTCGATATCACCTGGACAAGTTCTGGTGCAAATACAACTCCTGAGGCTTTAAAAACCCATGGTCATGGCTGGAGCGAATGTTCTGTGCTTGTCAATGAAGGCGTTTTTGAAAACACAACGGTGTTAGGTGCTAAAACTGAAGTTCAGGTTTTTGAAAAAGGGCAAGTCATCCATACTCCTAAAGGGGCTAAACACAGTCTGCGCTGCTTATCAAAAGCTGGTCGCACACTTCATGTTTACACACCAAAAATAAAAGACTTAGCTCAACAGCCTTTAAATTTCAAAACCGATAAAAATAATGGTTTGAGTGAATCATTAAAGTTAAATGAGCCTTTACGCTTAGACCATTTAAAAATCTTATTAGCTGAAGTTCAAAAAAATTCGATTTCGGCTTCATCACCGTATTTTATGAACCAGTTGTTTTCTGGCGTGTCACCGCAAATGATGTTAGCCAACGAACTGATCTCGCAAACAAAAACAACTCTGGCGACACAAGAAGCAAGCCCGGTATTTTCACAGGTTGAATCTGAAGTTATAAAAAGTCTTTGTTCTCAAATCGGCTGGAGTCCAAAAGCTTCTGAAGGTGTTGTTGTTCCGGGTGGAAGTGCGGCCAATTTTATGGCGGTGCACTGCGCGAAGCAAAAGTATTTTCCTGATATGAAAGCCAAAGGCTTACAAAATAAAATTTTTAAAGTTTACGTATCTCAAGATGCGCATTATTCATTTAAAAAAGCTGCTGCTGTTCTTGGATTAGGCACTGATAATGTCTCAGCGATTGGTGTTGATGAAAAAGGTCGTATGAAAGCTGATCTTTTAGAACAAGCTATTACCGCTGATAAAAACGCAGGCTTTACTCCCCTCTTAATTTCTGCAACGGCTGGAACCACTGTTTATGGTGCGTTTGATCCTATTGATCAGTTGGCCGCTGTTTCTAAAAAACATGATCTTTGGTTACACGTTGATGGCGCCTGGGGTGGCCCTGCGATTTTTACCGAAAAGTTAAAACATTTAACTCAAGGTATTGAACTGGCTGACTCAGTCACATTCGATGCTCACAAACTTTTCGGCGCAGCGATGACCAGCGCGTATTTTTTAACTCAGCATAAAGGTATTTTACTTTCAGCCAATGATGTTTCAGGCGCTGATTATTTATTTCATGATAATGATGATGAAATTGATCGCGGCAAAATGTCTTGGCAATGTGGTCGTGGCGCTGACGCTTTTAGTTTTTGGACAATCTGGAAAAGTTTAGGCACAGCTGGCCTTGGCCAATTTGTTGATCGCCTCTTAGCCACTCGCAAAGAAGTTGAAACATTTATTAAAACAGAACCGCGCTTAACTATTTTAGGAATACCTGAATATTTAAATCTGTGTGTGCGCATTACTCCGCCTGCAGACAAAGTCTATGCGGCGGCCGATTGGGCTAAGATTGTGCGTGAACAACTTAAAACAGAACATAAAGCGTTTGTGAATTTTTCGACCGATAAACAAGGCACATTTTTAAGATTTATATTATCTCATCCTGAATTAGAAACACAGCACATGGTTCAGACTATAAAATGGGCTCTGGAAGTTCAATAATGGATTTAGCTTTATTCAAACGTAAATTTAATTTTGAAATGCAGCATGGTCGTTATTTGCTAAAAACTTTAGAAAATGCCGAAGAACTTAAAGCGGCCTTTCGCTTACGCTACAAAGTTTTTCAAGTTGAGATGATTGGCCTAGAAGATAACGATTTTGAAGATCACGACGCTTACGATTTCGACGCTGATCATTTAGGTATTTTTGACGCTAAATCTGGTTTTTTAATTGCGACATGTCGATTAAATCATTCTGATTTCTGCAAATCATTTTATTCAGAGCAAGAATTTACAATTCAACCGATGTTAGAAAACAACTTACGCAAATTAGAACTGGGCCGCGTTTGTGTTCATAACGATTACCGTAAAGGGATTATTATTATTCTTTTATGGCGAGCGATTGCGAAATACATTGAAATTTCTAAATCAGATATTTTATTTGGCTGCGGGTCAGTTTCAACTGAAGATCCTGAAAAAGCTTATCTGTTATATCGCTATTTATTAGAAAATAATAAAATTCGTCCGCAAGCTGGTGTTGAACCCACTGAAAAGTATAAGTCACCAGATTTTGAACGTTTACATTTAAGCTCTGATTTATCAGTCTCTGCATCTGAAGCTAAAGAAGCCGAAGCGTTGCTTCCGCCGTTGTGTCGTTCTTATTTTGATATTGGTTGTTTTGTTCCAACGAAGCCAGCCTTTGATGCTGATTTTAAGTGTATCGATTTTTTAACGGTTTTAAACATTCCAGAATTAGACCCGCAAATCAAAAAGAAACTTTTTGGTGATGTCGGTGCATTGGCACTGTGAGTGGCACCTATTTATAAAAAACAAATTATGAAAATTATAAAATTATTATTCTTGCTGGTTTTTATTTCAGGTTGCGAATTACCTGCTTATGACGTTGACAAAGAGGCTGTTCAATTTAAAAAAGAAAACCCGACTGCGTATTCTACGATTAAGTTTGAAGACCGCAACATTCATTATCTTAAATATGGAAACCCCACGGCCCAACCCGTGGTTTTTGTGCACGGTTCACCAGGTTCGCTGGGTGGTTGGATCAGATATATCAATGATCCTGAGTTAAATAAAAAATTTTATCTGATCTCAATTGATCGCCCAGGTTTTGGAAATTCTGGTTTTGGAATAAGTGAACCATCAATTGATAAACAAGCCGAAGCTCTTTATGCCGTTATAGAAGCCGAGAAACTAACAAACCCTATTCTTGTGGGTCATTCTTTAGGTGGACCCGTTATCGCTCGCATGGCGATGAATCACCCCGATCAAATTTATGGATTAGTTTTTGTAGCAGCTTCTGTTTCACCTGATTTAGAAGAAACAAAATGGTTTCAATACCCAGCCAGATGGTTTGGTATAAAACAAATTATTCCAACCGAACTTCGTGTTTGCAACGAAGAGATCATGGCCCTTAAAGAAAATTTAATTGAGATGTTACCTATGTGGTCAAAAATCAAAGCTAAAACCATTATTATACATGGCGATGAAGATGATTTAGTGCCTATAGCTAATAAAGATTTTTTACTCAAACAACTTAACCCAGCGGTCATTACAGATGTTGTCGTTATTGATAAGATGAATCATTTTATTCCTTGGAAGAAACCGTTTCTGATAAAACAAGCGATCATCAAACTTAAAAGGAATTAAATTCTTAGTGAATAAATCAAACACCACTTTATCAGCCACACTTATTGATAGCGATGTCAAAAATCGCCTCGAGAACCGTGATCCTGAATTTTTAAAATTATTATTTTCTGAAGTTAACCCTTACTTAATTCGTGTTTGTGGGGCCAATGGTTATTTTAAAGAACACGCCGATGAAGTCATTCACGACACTTGGGCTGTGTTTTTTCAAAATATCACTAAATTCGAAGGCCGCTCTAACATTAGAACTTTTGTGTGCGGCATTTTATTTAATAAAATTCGTGAATACCGCAGATCACAAAGTAAACTAGTTTTTGATGATGATTCTGAACAGTCATTTAATAAATCCTTCAGCAAAGATGGCTGGTGGAATACCGAACCTGAAGACCCCCACAAGTTTACAGCGCTTAAACAAGCTGCTGATTTCGTTAAAGAATGTATGGAAGGGCTGACTGAACAACAAAAAACAGCTTTTGTTATGCGTGAAGTGGATGAAGAAAATTCTGAAGATATTTGTAATGTTTTAGGTGTTAACATCACTCACCTTCGAGTTCTTATATACCGAGCCAAAGACAAACTGCGCCAATGTCTAGATGGCAAAATAAGTTCGGGAGAATTTTAAACATGTTACACGATTTAAAAAAACGAATCAGACATTACTGGCATGACCTGTATTATAATGTTGTCTCAGATAATGGCGTAAAATTCGCGATGACTTGTAAAGATGTGACCGAAAAAATTGATTTAAATGACCAATCAAAAACTCAGCTCGAAAAATTTCGCGTAAAATTACACGTTAGTCTTTGTCAGGCTTGCCATAACTATTATTCTTTTAGCCAAACATTAAAAACGGCTTTTAAAAAGCTTATGACTTCAAGCAAACCTACAAAAACAGATTTAGAAAAACTAAATCGCGAATTATTGCAGAAATATTCTAAAAACTAAATCACATCGACACGTCATGAGCATGGCGAGCCACCGTCGCCACAAGTTCAGCTGCATTGATTGGTTTTGATAAATGATCAGAACAACCAACGTTTAAACATTTTCTGCGCACTTCTGACATCGCATGCGCCGTTAAGGCAATAATAGGTTTATAATAACCTGAAGCGCGTAGTTTTTGTGTGGCCGTGTAGCCATCCATCTCTGGCATTTGAATATCCATTAAGACCACATCAAAATTGCCAGCCATTGCTTTTCTAAAACCGACTAATCCATTTTCTGCCGAATCAACACGAGCCCCGTAGCGCTCTAGAAAAGTAGATAACATTTCTTGGTTATCTGGAGAATCATCCACTATCAGAACTTTAACATCATCTAACATGTGTTCTGTGATAGCTGCATTTTGTTTAGTTTTAGTAAATTCAAATGTTTCTTCTGTGAGCTTTTCTGGTTGATCTGCAACAACAGCCTTAAATATTGAGCCGTGCCCTTCTCTTGATTCAACAATCGTAACATCACCGCCCATTGATCTTGCAAGCCTTCTTGATAAGGCAAGCCCAAGCCCTGTTCCACCAAAACGTCTGGTCATAGAACCATCGGCTTGAACAAAACGTTCAAATAATAAATCTTTTTGTTCAGCCGAAATTCCGATGCCTGTATCTATAATATCAAAACCCACTGATGCAGGCTTGTTATCAGCCGAGGCCATAGCATAACTGCGTAATTTTACTGAACCCTTATGGGTAAATTTAATCGCATTACCAATTAAATTAAGTAAAATCTGACGAAGGCGTGTTGGATCTGTTGTTATAAATTCAGGAGTTGATTCATCACTTTCAAAACTTAATTCTAATTCTTTTTCTTTAGCTTTAACACTAAGTAACGAGACGACCTCTTCACCTATCTGAGCAGGTGAAACGTTACTGTATTCTAAAGTCATATGCCCAGCTTCAACTTTAGATAAATCTAAAATATCATTAATAATAAATGAAAGCTGTTCACCATTTCTAATTAAAATATCTAGGTAATTAGTACGTTCTAAAATTGAAAGCGTTGGATCTTTTAATAAATCAGAAAAGCCAAGCATCGCCCCAAGCGGAGTTCTAATTTCATGAGACATGTTGGCCAGAAACGCAGACTTAAGTTGATTGGCGCGTTCGGCTTCGTCTTTGGCTTTTTTGAGTTCGATGTTTTGAGTTTCAACCTGCAATCTCGCATTAAACTGTTCTGTGACATCTTGAACAAAGACCAGAACACCTTGAACGTTACCATCTTCTCCGCGGTAAGGAGTGTACCCCACGTTAAGTCTAATTTCTTTGCGAGACCCATCTTCATTTTTTAAATTTAACGGAAGATCTATTCCGACGAAAGGTTCACCGCTGTTATAAACATGACTCAGAATATTTTTAAATTTGCTAAACTCGGCTTCAGTAAAGACTTCACTGACTGTGCGCCCTACAACTTTTCGTCCCATTAATTTTTCGTATTTGGGATTAGCCAAAGTGTATCTAAGTTCGGAACCCGTCAGCACCACCATCGGAGCCGGTGCTTGCATAAAAAAAGAATACAGTTCACGACGTGAACGTTCGGCTTCATCGCGAGCAAGACTTAATTCACGCAAAGCTTTCTGCCTTTGATCGGCTTCGCTTTTTCTTTCTAAAATTAATGCTGTTGTTCGAGCGGCAATATCAACCATTTCTAATTCATGTGAGTTTGGTTTTCGCGGCTGTTTAGAATATAAAGCAAAAGTCCCCAGCAAGTTTCTTCCTGAAGAATAAATCGGCGTCGACCAACATGAACGCAGGCCATATTTAAGAGGTAATTCTTTGAACTTATCCCAACGAGGATCAATCGCAATATCTTCAACCACAATAGTTTTTTTCAAGTAGGCCGCACTTCCACACGAACCAACCTCTGCCCCGATGGCCACACCATTGATGGCTTGATTGTATTCAGTGGGTAATCCTGGGGCCGCACCATGAAGTAAATGTTTGCCTTCATTATCTAACAGTAAAATTGAAGCGATTAAATCAGTGCCGGCTTGTTTTTCGACCATCTTCGCAACGACATCTAAAACTGCAGACATTGAAGAACCATCTAAAGCCATTTCAAGCGCACTTCGTTGAAGCTTTAAACCTTCACGATTTAAAACTTGATCTGTGACTTCAGTTCCTAAAATCATCACCCCATCTTTTTGCCCTTCAACATCGACTCGCGCTGAGTAAGTTAAATTAAAATAACGAAGACGATCAGCTATTGTGATGGGCATTTCATGCAACCAGGTTGTTTGCCCTGATCGAAAGACTTCATCTAAAATACCATGCACTTCAACCGACTCAGGCTGAGCTTCACGCACAGCCATACCTGTGGCATCAAATCCAAGTACAGAGATATGGGCTTCATTAACAAATTCAAAACGATGCTCTGGCCCTTTTAAAATACAAACCATCTCTGGTGTTTCTTTTAAAAGATTTTTAAAATTTTGACGTTCGTTATTCACAACGCGAATTGATTTTTCTAAAGCATCACGCACTGTTTTCAGTGCTAGATCGTCTGATAATTTAAAAAATCTTCGATTCACTTTCGCGATCAAATTTTGTATGAACTCATTCATAAGAATGGCAGAAGAACACTGAGAATAATGACCGTCAAACAGGTTTACGAGATCAATCTAGAGCGTGGAAAATTACCCCACAATAACTGAAGAAAGCTAATAAAAAAGGCCCCGCATAAAGCGGAGCCTAAAATAACTTTGCTTGTTAAATTTTATTAAAAACGTTTGTTCGGATTCGTGTCAGTTGTTTTTGCTCCAAATGGCATATCTTTACGTTCAAAGTCTGCGCCTTTGGCTTCAGAAGTTGAAGAAATATCATGAGCTCCGCATTGTTTGAAAATATCTTTGGCTTTTACAACCCAATCACCTTCACCTGCGTGAACTGACAATAATAATCCGCCTTCTTTCACCGCTGATTCAAAACGTTTGGCTTCGTACTCAGGAATTCCCATTCCAACAAGGGCTCCTGCAATACCACCGACGGCTCCGCCAATACCTGCTCCTGCAAGACCAGCTAAGATTGGGCCCGCTGCTACGAAAGGTCCAATGCCCGGAATAGCTAACGTACCAATACCAGCTAACCATCCTAGTGTTCCACCAAGTACGGCTCCACCGGCGGCACCGGTTGTTGCACCTTCTGGGGCTTTCGTGTCTTTTGTATGGGCAAATTCTTTTGTATCACCCACTGATGGAAGTAAAGCAGAGATATCGCTACTTAAGAAGCCTTCAGATTTAAATTGATTTACCGCAGTCTCAAGGGCTGCTCTTGTTTCGAATAATCCGTACACTACTGTGTTGCCTTTTTTAAATTCCATATCGTTCTCCGTTCGTTGTTGATTTATCGTTATTCAGTTTTAGTAGTCACTTCGAGGTGATTTTTTATTTTTTTAGCGCCGGCACTTTTAGCGAGTTGTTCGATTTTTCTTTTTTCAGCTTTTGTATGTACAGGGCCACGCAAAGTTGTAATCCCTTTTAAAGTAATAATTTTTATGTTTTGCGCTTGAATAGATAAAGAATCACTGTCCGTTAAGGCTTCGCGAATTTTGCGAGTTAATTCAATATCTGCTTTTGAACCTTCCACTTGATCCATTGGTGTCAGCGTTGTGTTTTCAGCATCGCGTTTATTCATCGCTGTGTTATCAACGTCTTTAACTTCTGTAGATGAAGGTTCTGTCGTGGATGCAGTACTGCGCTCATAGCTTTGAGAATTTGTTGACGCTGCTGCTGCAGGTTGACTGCTTTCGGCCGAGCGATAGCTTTTTTCAGCACAAGCAAATCCAGTTGAAATTAAAATACTCGCAATAATGAATTTATTAACCATTTTCATTCCTTTGTTAGGGGTTTTGTTCATTCAAATGATTAAATATTTGCGAACGCTGTGCCAAAAATCAGCACGTCAAATTCAACAGTTCGTACCATTAAAAAATGAAATTTAATTTAATCATGGGGTAAAATGCCAATTACTTAGGGAATAATGACACGCGATAGAAGTGTTTTTTGATCAAGAATTGAAAAATCACCTGCAAATGTAAACGTTTTTTCAGAGTGATTCATTTTTTTTGAGAGCAATGAAGATATTTTTTCATTAAGTGAAATTTGAAAAGTTTTTTGCGCAAAATCAACTTGAGTTACGCTGGCTGATTGAAAATCAAAAAACTCATTCACTAACGGATAAACAGCTTTGAATAAAGATTCTTTAAACGAAAAAATATAAGTCAAAAAATGTTCTGAACTTATTCCGTTAATTTGGGTTACATCATCTTTGTTGCAAATACTTTCTTGCAGATTTTTTTCAACTGATCCAAGCGTTGCTAAATCAATTCCTAAACCTTTAGCTTTTGAGCTTAATTCAGCAACAACGTATTTTTCGTTGTGAGAAATACTTCCAACAATACCGTGTGGCCATTTCGGACTACGATCTTCATTGATTTGAAGCTCTAATAATTTTTTTTGAGTTAACTTTTTATACGCGAGTGCTGCACATACGCGGCCCGCAAAAAATTCGTAACGACGTTTCAAAACAGCCTCTTTTTTTAGATCAAAACGAGACCACTCTGGGTCATTAAAATACATCTGAATAACTTCATTTTGTTCGAATAAAATACGCGCGTTATCAGTCATTTTTTATTTACCCAATCAAATCTAAGTTTTTCATAAAAAATGAAATAAAACCACCATTTAAGGCAGAGTCGTCTAAACTTTTGACACTTTTTTGCCCCCAAATCCCCCCTGTGAAAACTGGGTAGGTGCTCTATTTGCTAATGTTAGTAGTATGTCCCAATTGCTCCACCTCTTAAAAGAGACTTTTAACCGTCGCTCTTTAGCACCTGCCATGTCATTTGGTCAGGAAACTTGGACATATTCTGACCTTGATACACGCTCTGAAATCATTGCCCAAAATTTAACTCAAAAACACGGCATTCAAGCTAACGATATCGTGGCCATTCGCTGCGCAAAAAGCCTTGAGCAAATGGCGTTACTATTTGCTTTGGTTAAAATTGGCGCAACGTACTTGCCTGTTGATTTAGATTTACCCGTTCAACGTGCTGAATATATTTTATCTCACTCAAAAGCTAAAGTGATCATCGATGCCGCTGCATTAACTGAACTTTTACAACCAAATACAAATTCAATCACGCTTGCTCACCCGCCTGAGCATGGTTTTTATCTTCTTTACACAAGCGGATCAACCGGCACACCGAAGGGTGTACTAATGGGAAGCGCTGCTCTTCACCATTTGTTAGATTGGCAAATTCAAGAAACTTCACTTAAAGAAAAAAGTATTACGTTACAATTTGCACCTTTAGGTTTTGATGTGCACTTTCAAGAAATTTTTGGAACTTTAGCAAGCGGTGGACTTCTTGTTATGGTTTCTGAAGACGACAGAAAAGACATGTCAAAATTAATCACGGCGATTAACGATAACTCGATCAATCGTTTGTATTTACCGTTTGTGGCCTTCAATCTTTTATCTGAAGTGACAGTGCGAACAAATAAAACTTTAAACTCAGTGCGCGAAATCACTGTCGCTGGTGAACAATTAAAAATCACACAGTACATCCGCAACTTTATCACACAGCAAGATTCAGTGACGTTGTTTAATCACTACGGCCCGACTGAAACTCATGTTGTGACAAGCTTAAAATTAGATCACAAAATGACTCCAGCGATTCATTGGCCAGAACTTCCCTCTATCGGGTACGCAACAGGCACAAATAAAATTTTTATCGTAGATAGCGATATGAACGAAGTATCACCTGGTGTTACGGGTGAACTTTTAATTTCAGGCCTTGCCTTAGCTGATGGTTATCATTTCAATGATGATGAGAATACAAAACGCTTTTTAACGCATCCAAAATTTGGTCGCGTATACCGCACGAATGATTTAGCGAAAGTTTTAGCAAATGGCGAAATTGAATTCTTAGGCCGCAACGATCGCCAAATGAAGATTCGCGGTCACCGTGTAGAGCTCAGCGAAATCGAAGCGCAAATTCTAAAAGTATCTCACGCTCTAACGTGTGCGGTGATTCCTTATAAAGTAAATGACTTAAACTATTTAAAAGCTATCATCTCTGGCACAAGTCTTAAAGGTTCTGAAATCAAAGAGGCTTTAAAAACGGCTATTCCAGAATTTATGATTCCTGATGTTATTGAAGTTCAAGAGCAAATGCCGTTAACTTCATCTGGTAAAATTGATTATCAAAAATTAACGGCAGAAATTAATTCGAACACTTCAAAGTCAAAGTTAGAACAACAAATTGAACAAAAAATTATTGCTATATGGAAAAAGCATTTACCTGTAACTGAATTTGATACAGCGACTAGCTTTTTCGATTTAGGCGGACACTCGTTATCACTTTCACAAATGTTGCTTGATGTGAACGAGATTTTAAAATTAAATTTAGACTTAGTTGAAGTCTTTGAAAATAACACTATCGAAAAATTAGCTTCTCTTTGCAATAAAGCCCACGGAGCAACATCTGCGACTAAAACTCATTTAAAAGCTAAAACTGAAACTGCTCCGAATGATAAAATTGCGATCATTGCAACTCATGGTCATTTTCCTGAATCGGCTGATGTGCAAATTTTCTGGAAAAACTTATTAGCGCTGAAAAATCTAGTGCGCACTTTTGATCCGTCGCAAGTTCATCCTTTAACTACGGTTGATGAAAATCACGTGTTTGTATCTGGCGAATATCCAGATGGTGATACGTTTGATTATGAACACTTCGGTATGAGCCTGCTTGAATCTCAGTTAATGGATCCACAGCAACGTAAATTCTTAGAACTATGTTTTGAAGCTTTATATTTAGCGGGTTACCCGGCTGCTAAAAACTTACCAACACATAAAAACACTGGCGTGTTTGCCAGCATGAGTTCTTCTCGTTATGCAGACCTTGTTCGCGAATACCCAGACAAGGTGAATACGCTTGGAGCTTTCGCCACTAGTCTTGGAATTGAAAAAGATTATTTAGCCACACGTGTGGCCCACAAACTTAATTTAGGTGGACCAGCTTTAAATATTAACACAGCTTGTTCTTCATCTTTAGTGGCGGTTATTCAAGCCGTTGAAAGTTTACGCGCTGGAAAATGTGATATGGCCTTAGCTGGTGGTATTGCTATTGCGGCTCTTGAAAATGAAGGCCATAGCCATAATGAAGGCAGCATCTATTCAGAAAATAACGAATGTCGTGTGTTTGACTCTAATGCCACTGGCACAATCTTTACTCATGGTTCTGGCGTTGTAGTTTTAAAAAGATTAAACGATGCAATTCGTGATCATGATAATATCTTAGGTTTAATTTCTGGTGTTGGTTTAAGTAATGATGGCTCAGATAAAATGAGCTTTATGGGCCCGTCTATCGAAGGCCAAGCACAAGCTATTACTAAAGCGCATAGCGATGCAAAAATTTCTCCAGAACAATTATTATTTGTTGAAGCTCACGGCACAGGTACACCGATTGGTGATCCAGCTGAAGTGACTGGCTTAACTCGTGCTTTTGAAAAACAAACTACAGCTAAAGAATATTGCTATATCAGTTCAGTGAAAGCTAATACGGGTCATTTAAATGCAGCTTCGGGTGTTGTAGGTTTAATTAAAGCCACGCAAGTCTTAAGAACAAATATCTTACCGGGTCAAATTCATGTAGACGCTGTCAACCCGCTTTTAAAATTACAACAAACTCCGTTTAAGATTTCTACTAAAAATACTTTATTAAACCCAACACAAGAAAATCGCTATGCAGGAGTTTCTTCTTTTGGCGTCGGTGGAACAAATGCTCATGTTATTTTAGAAAGTTATACTGCGGAAACAAATGATGATCGTCACGTGACTTTAGTGTTTCCAGGGTTTGGCAGTCAGTATTCACAAATGGGTCAGCAGTTATTAGCTGAGCACTCTGATGTGTTAAGCTTAGAGTTAGCTGAGTTAAATGCCGCTTTAAACAGACAGGGCTATACAACAGCCAAAGAATTATTAGATAGCACAGATACAGCTTTAGCTACGCAGCAATTACAAATTTTTATTTATCAGTACTTATTAGCTAAACTGGTTATTTCAAGATTCAACTTTAAAAATATTTCGCTTTTAGGCTGCAGCTTAGGCGAAATCTCTGCAGCCTGTGTGGCTGGATTAATTTCAATTGATGATACGATCAACTTTGTGGCTGATCGCACAGGAATTTTAAAAAATGCTCCTGAAGGCGCAATGCTTTTAATCAACGCAAATAAGAATGATTATGTTTCAATTTTATCTTCATTCGATGTTGAGATCGCGATCGTTTATTCTGAAAACATGTTCGTGGCCACGGGCCTTAAAGAAAGCATCTTAAAATTCAAAACAGCTTTAGAAAACCAAGGCACACATAGCTTATTAATTGAAAGTGTTTACCCTTACCATTCAACGAAACTTAAAGGCTCTGATGCTGAATTAGCTGCGATGACTGAAGGCTTAACTTTAAAAACTTCAGCTTATAACTTTATTAAAACTGGCGATTCAGAATTTGAATTAACTGATTTAGCTTATTGGCAGACTCACCACCTGCATAAAGTTGATTTCGACAAAGCCGTTAGATCTTTAATTGCATCGCAAGAGCAATCATTAATTATTGAAATTGGCCCACAGATTTATCTGACTCAACAAATTAAAAAAACAGCTGCTCAAATGAACGTAAGTCATAAGGTCAGCTTAATTAATATCTCAACACATGTATCAGCTAACGAAGTTAGTCAGCTTATCGATGGTTTAAACGAAATCGCGCAGCACTTTGAAAGCGCTCGTTTAAATCGTAAAACTTCTCAATTAACAAAAAAAGTTCTTAAGAAAACAAAAGTTATTCTGCCCCAAATCCAAAGAAAGAATAAGCCCATTATGCAAAATTCTAGCACCAACTCTTTAGATTCGTTGATTCAACAACTTGTAACAATGTTCAGCGATGATTTAGGCTATACAACTGATTCATCAATCACTGATATGAATCGCACACATTTCTTTGAATTAGGCTTAGATTCATTAATGCTTACGCAAATGTCTTCATTAGTTAAAGCCAAATTTAAAACTAGCGTTAGCTTTCGTGAGTTAAAAGAAAAATACAGTACACTTGAAACATTAGCTCAACATATTAACGAGAAAAATCCACAAGCAGCACCTGTTGTTTCTACAGCAACTTCAATTGTTACGGCTCAAACTCAGACTACACCCGTAGTAAGCACTAATGCGTTAGAAAATATCATTCAAATGCAATTGCAGTTAATGCAAGATCAAATGAACTTATTAAAAGGCGCAACAGCTGTAACTACAAAAACACAAACGCAAAATGTTATTCAACCTACAGCATCGACTCCTACAGCAACTGTCGGTGTAATAACTAAAGATACTTTTGGCGCTCAAGCTAAAATCAATTTACATTCAACATACACACAAGACCCTATCGTTAGACAAAATATTAAAAACTTTGAAAAAAAATATAACCAAAAAACTCAAGCTTCTAAAGACTTCGCAGAGCGCAGTCGTAAAGTTCACGCTGACCCAAGAGCTGTTAGCGGATTTAGACCTGAAACAAAAGAAATAACTTACCCGATCGTGGTGAAAAAATCTGAAGGTCAATACCTTTGGGATTTAAACGACAACACTTACATCGATATGCTTTGCGGTTTTGGTTCGAATTTTTTCGGTAACAAAAACACACAAATCATGAATGCGATGCAAGAACAATTAAAAGCTGGTATCGAAGTTGGCCCACAACATTCATTAGCTTTAGATGCGGCACAATTAGTAGTTGATTTAACAGGTAACGAGCGCGCTGCATTTTGCAACACGGGATCTGAAGCCGTGTTAGGTGCTATTCGTATTGCTCGCACAGTCACTGCAAAAAAGAAAATCGTATCATTTGCAGGTTCTTATCACGGCATCAATGATGATGTGATCGTACGAACTGGTGCGAACGGGCAAACAATTCCAGCCGCTTCTGGAATTGCACCAGAGTCAGTTAGTAATACCATCGTTTTAGAATACGGTGTTCAGACTTCATTAGATTATATTCGTGCAAATGTAGATGACATTGCAGGCGTATTAGTTGAACCCGTTCAAAGCCGTCGTTGTAATTTTCAACCGGCGCAGTTTTTAACTGATCTACGCGCCTTAACGACTGAATTAGATATCTGTCTTATCTTTGACGAAATTATCACGGGCTTTCGTATTCAAGCTGATGGCGCTCAAGGATTTTTTAATATCAAAGCTGATCTTTGCACATACGGTAAAATTATCGGTGGTGGTCTTCCGATTGGTATCGTTGCCGGAAAAGCTAAATACATGAATGCTCTAGACGGAGGTCCATGGACTTTTGGCGATGACTCGTCACCACAAGATGGCGTTACTTATTTTGCGGGAACATTTGTTCGTCATCCTTTGGCATTAGCTGCTTGTAAAGCCTCATTAGAAATCATTAAGGCCAATCCTAAAAGTTTATTTTTAGATCTTAATAAAAAGAGCGAAAAATTTGTTAACGAATTAAATCAATTATTTGTGAACGAAAATTTTCCGTTAACGTTTGATCGCTTTGGCTCATTGATGAAACCTAGATGGACACAAACGCCGTTAGCCTCTGAAGTTTTCTTTGCTCTACTCCGATATAATGGAGTGCATTCTTACGACGGATTTCCGTGGTTTGTAAACTTAGCGCACACTGAAGCTCAGTTACAAGAAGTGATCACTGTATTTAAAAAGGCCATTAACGAAATGAAGACATTAGGTTTATTTACAACTGGAACATACGCAATGTCTCGCATTGATTTTATCGAAGCAAAAGCTGAGCGCACTATTATCGGTAAAGATCAAAATGGTTTTCCGGCAACATTTATCGAAGATAAAAATAATCCAGGTGCTTACATTCAATTAAACTCTTTGGCGGTCACGCCAACCGGAGACAAGAATGATTAAACCTGTTCTTGGGCCATTATTAAACTTAAAAGTTTCGCATAATCCGTTTCAAGACGGTGAAATCGAATCTTTTCAATCGACAAATCCTGCACAACAGGAAATTTGGACGACTTTAAGTTTATTGCCTGAGACCACGCTTTGTTACAATGAATGTTTAGTTTTAAACTGGAAAAACCCGATGCAGTTAAATGTTTTGCAAAAAGCATTTATCGAACTTGTATATCGACACCCGGCCCTGCGTTCGACACTGACGCCCGATGGTCAGACGCAAATATTTCATAAACTAACTGCGCAAAACGAAACTCACTTTCAAATGCAAGTCATTCGCACAACGAATGCTGCCGATACTCAAGCACAGTTAAAACAACAAGCACAATATGATGTAGCTTTTGCTTTTTCGTTAACCAATGGCGCGCCCGTTCGTTTAACGTCTGTTTCTGAAAACGGACAATGTACAACTTCGATTTTAACTTTTCATCACATTATTTGTGATGGTGAATCAGCTTATTTATTAATTAAAGATCTCACAAAAATCTACGAATCACTTTTAACAAATACATACACTCGAACTGAAGCGGTTCAACCGCTAGCTTTTCAAAAAGCATCAACCGAATCGATCAGCTACTGGAAAAAAGAACTCAACTCTATAGCTACAGTTAAAACATTCAAACATCTCGATCAAAAGCCGCGCGGTTTATTCAGATCTTTTGAAAGTCATCGTTTAGATTTAACTTTAAACTCAATGATCAGTCGCGGATTACAAACAGCAGCTCGTAAAAATCATGTGAGCTTGTTTTCGTTTTTATTAACGGCCTTTAAGATCACTTTAGCTAAACAGAATAAACAAAACGATATCACTTTAGGTTTATGTACGACTTCTAACACTGCGAATTCAAACAGTGTTGGCCACCGTGTGATTGTTCGTCCGATGAAAAGCACTATCTTTGATGAAAGTTTATTTAGCGACAACTTAAAAAAGATTGATAGCCAATTGCTTGAGCTCTTAGAAAGCCCGTTCATTGGATACGGAGAACTAGTTTCATTAATCACAAATCGAAGTGTCGAGACCGGAACGTCGCCACTATTTTCAATTGTATTTAACTTTGATCAAAGCACGACATTACCTCAATTAGTTAATTCAGTTAAAACATACCCAAGAACTCATGAAAACTTCGAACTTTTCGTAAATACGTTCTTAACTAAGAATGGTGAAATTAGCTTTGAAATCCAGTACAATAAAGAAGTTTTCACAGCTACTGAAGTTACGCATTTGTTTAACCAATTTCAAACCGACTTAGAAAACGTTATTCATAATAACTCAATGGTAAAAATCGGTACTGCCACTGCAGCACAACCAAAACCAGTGGTTACGTCTCTAGTCAAAACTGTGACAGTAGCAGATGACAATCAGGTTTTAGCCACAGTTCTAAGTATTTGGCAACGCCGTCTTAAAGCGGCACACCTGACTTCGACATCGCACTTTTTCAACAGTGGTGGGCACTCGATTTTAGCATTAGAAATTGCTAAAGAAATTTCAACTCAATTTGCTGTGCCATTTAGTATTAAAGATATTTTCGTAAACCCTACTCCTGCACAACAGACACAAGCTTTAATTACTTTAATCAACACACAAGAACCAAGTGTTGTTGTTCATCCGATCGTTGAAAAAGTTGAAGTAACTTCATCTCAAGACATTAAAGCCTTATCTGAAGATCTCACTGTGGCTCAGCAGCAAATCATGTTTATTGAAAGATCACAAAACGTTGGAGCTTTACATAACTTACCAGCGTGTCTTTCAGTGCAAGGGCCCGTTGATAAAGAAAAACTGCGCTTAGCTGTTGCGACAATTGTTGCAAATAATGATGTTTTAAGAACTTATTTTAAAAGCGAAAGTGGCAAAATCACCCGTAAGATCGCAACACCGCAATCAGCTTTAGATTATAAAATTGAAGAGATTAAATCGACAAAACAAGAAATCTTAGCCCTATTAAAAGAAAGTGCTAAAGAGTCTTTTGATTTAACCCAATGGCCCTTAATGAAAGTTAAACTTTGCCGCACTAATGATGGCGAAAATTTAATATATTTTAACTTTCATCATATTATTTGGGATGGCTGGAGTTTTGATTTATTTTTCGAAGAATTAAACAAACACTATGTGGGATTAAAATTCTTTCCGCAGGCCGAAGCGAATAAGCTTAATAACTCGTATTCAGCCTTTGCTGGTCATGAACAAGATTATTTAAAATCAAGCTCAGGTCAGAACGACCGTGAATACTGGAAAAACGTTTATTCATCAACGATGACTCGTCTGCAACTTCCAACATTAACGAATATCACTGAAAACGCCGGAAGTTCAGCCAGTGCTTTTGAACTTAAATTCACTGATAAAATGCAAAGCAAGCTGACGAGCTTTGCTAAGAACAATTCAACAAGCGTGTATTGTATTTTACTAGCTTGTTTTAAAGTTACTTTAGCTAAATATGCCCAAACCCAAGATATTATCGTAGGTATTCCAGTTCAAAATCGTATGCACGATGTTTATAAAAAAACATTCGGTTATTTCGTGAATACCTTACCTGTGCGCAGCCAAATCGATTTAGATCAATCATTTGAAGAGATCTTAAATTACGTTCAAATGAACTTTCTTGAAGCTTTAGAGCACCAGCAGCTGCCGTTTTTTGAAATCAAACGTTTAGTCCCTGATGAATTTCGCAATGACTTTATGCCCGCACTATTTTCATTTCAAGAGGTCAGCCAAAGAAATTCAGTCTTTAACAATCAGCCGTATTCACAAATTAATTTGAATAACAATGCCTCGCACACCCCACTTGATATGTGGATTAAGTACTCAAATAATAAAATGGAAGGCGCTTTACAATACAAAGATCAATTGTTTTCGCGCTCATTTATTGAAAATTTCTCAGATCTATTTATGCACTTACTTGAAACATCACTTGATAATTATAGCAAAAGCGTAAGATCAATTTCTGTTTCAAGAAAACAAAAAGAATTACTCATCGACTGGGGCACTGGCGATGATAAAGATAATAATTTAACTTTACTTGAATACTTTCAAGAAAGCTTAGCTGAAAATCCATCAAAAACTGCGGTTAGCTGTGGATCAAACAGCTTAACGTACACAGAACTTGATCGAATTTCTGATCGCATTGCCGCCCGTTTAAAATTGCACCACAGCAATGGCCCGGTCAAAGTTGGTGTATGTTTAGAGCGTACCAGCCACTTGCCGGCAGTATTATTAGCCATTTTCAAATGCGGTTACACTTATATTCCGCTGGATCATACGTTTCCGCCAGAGCGACTTCATTATATTGTGTCAGATTCACAGCTTGATATTTTAATCACTGAAAAGCATATTTCTTACAAGCCCAGCCGCGAAGAAACCAAAGTTTTGATTCTTTCTCACCTGATTGAAAAAACAAACCTTCAATTTAAAGCAGAGCCTTTAACAAACGCGCAATTAGATACAACGGCTTACATTCTATATACGTCTGGTACGACCGGAACTCCAAAAGGTGTTTCTGTATCTTATGACAGCTTACAGAATTTTGTTTTAGCGATGCAGGGCATGGGGATCATGAATGCTAAAGATAAAGTTTTAGCGCACACGACAATTTGCTTTGATATTTCATTTCTAGAAATTTTAGTGCCTATTCTAACAGGTGCTTCAGTTCATTTAGTTAATAAAACTGATATTCTTGAAGCTGATGGCTTAAATCGCATAATTCAAAAATATGATATTAATTTTATTCAAGCGACCCCATCTGCTTGGAAAATTCTAATGGCGCAAAACTGGAAACCCCAAACAAAGAATTTCAAAATTCTTTCAGGTGGCGAACGTTTACCACAAGAAGTAGCTGATTATTTACAAGTTTGTACATCTTCAGTTTTTAATATGTACGGCCCCACTGAGACGACAATCTGGTCTTCTTATCAAAAACTTCAAAAAGACACTCCGATCACATGCGGGGCACCTATTTATAATACGCAATTTATCATTCTGAGCGAAAGTGGCGAAGTTATACCTCCGCATGCTTCTGGCGAATTATATATTGGTGGTCTTGGTTTAAGTGCGGGTTACTATCATAAAAGCGAATTAACTGAGAAAAAATTTAAACTAGTCACAAATCAATTGATGAGCGGTGTGTTTTTTGCGACCGGCGATTTAGCTAGGTGGAATGCCTCAGGCGAAATCGAAATTTTAGGCCGCAACGATCGCCAGGTTAAAATCAATGGTTTTCGTTTAGAACTTTTTGAGATCGAATCACACTTACGTAAAATGCAAATTTTAAAAGATGTGCATGTATTCACAATCAGTGACGGTGAATACCAAATGATCGCAGCCGCTTTAGTGCTAGATTCAGGAAAAGCTATTACACCTGAAAAATTAAGAAATGATTTAGCGCAGTTTTTACCAAATTATATGATCCCGCAAGAATTTGTCTTTGTTGACGAGATCCCTCGCACAACAAGTCAAAAAATTGATGAAAGTGCCCTAAGCTTTTTAGTAAAAAAAGGCGAGGCTCCCGTTACTGCGCTACCAAAAGTTGTTCAACGTACAAATATGTACGATAAAATCAGAGAAATCTGGAGTGAGCACTTAAAAGTAGATTTAATCGAAGATCAAAGCACATTTTTTGAATTAGGCGGACACTCATTAATCGCCCTTAATCTAAATACACATTTAGAAGAAATATTAAAAGTTAAAATTCCGTTACGTTACCTCATTGAATCAAAAAACTTTAAAGACTTCTGTCTTAAAGTAAATAGCTTGAATGACAACCCATTTACAGATTCTAAAGCCTTGGTTGTTCTTAAAAGCGGTTTACAAAAAACAAATGCGTTATATTGCTTTCACGCCGTTGGTGGTAGCGCCTTAAATTACTCAATCTTGTCTTCGTATATTGATCCAGATCAATATTTAGTGGGTTTTCAAATGATCGCTCTTAATGGTGTTACACCCATGAAAAACAGCATCGAAGAAATGTGTAAGGATTATGTTGAAGAGCTTTTAGAATTTCAACCTGAAGGCCCCTACTCGCTGTGTGGTGGTTCAATGGGTGGAACCATCGCCTATGAAGTGGCGCAACAGTTAAAGGCGCGTGGGCATAAAATTGAAAAACTTATTTTATTTGATACGTTTGGTCCAGATGTTGATCTGAAAAACTTTTCGTTACCGTTTGATTCAGTAAAAGGTCTAATTAGAAAAGTGATTAAAAAACCAAAACGCGACGAATTTAAAACGATTCCGTTGGTTGATCAAATCACGAATAAAAATTACGAATTACTTTACAAGTACCAAGCGAAATCGTTTGAAGGCGACATCCACCTTATTCGCGCGACACGCACATTTTTTGGGTCTTACAAGGAACAATTCTTAGGTTGGAAGTCAGCAATTAAAGGCCAGATTCATATGGTTGAAATCAACGCTCCACATGATGCGTTTATTGAAGATTCAACATTTAAAGATGCATTTATTAGAATTTATAATACCTAAGCTTGAGCTAGCCGCTCGCATGGCGCTTAAGTTCGGTTTGAAAATCGAATTTTTCGCCGTTCACCATGATCGAACCATCCATATTTATCACGTTCCATTTATTATCTTTTTGTAAAACGCTCTCAAGCTGAGCTAAAAAATCACTCGAGATCGAATAGATTTGCAAATCTTCTTTGCGATAAACAACTTCAGAATTAAGCTCATTCAGTAATACTTGTGGATCTTTATAAGTATAGATTTTAACGGTATCAGCAGTTTTAGAAGCCTTATGCGCACGTCGCGCTGAAGGATTACCGATTTCGATCCAAACCTTGGGGTTACCATTGGCTGTCGGCACACTGATGATTGGCACATCAGGATCACCTAAACCTTGCGGAGAAAACTCGATGCCCTCTTCAAAACTTAAACAGTACGCTAATACGCGCGTGATTAAATAACTTAAACTTTCAGAGGGGTGTTGTGCCACTCTGAAGTCTAAAGATTGATACGAGCCTTTTTCAAGGTCTGAAAGCTCAATCTTAAATCTATAAAGTTTTGAGGGTAAAGCCATTATTAGTTGATGGGCTGAAAATCGTCTTCAGATAACTCTTCAAGATTTGCGTAAACGATTTCAGCAGCTTCAACGACCACGATCGGAGTTTTTTTAAGCTTGTGCTTTTTTTCGATCGTCGCGCAAAGAAGTTTAATGATGTTTAATAATTCTTTCGCCGTTAAATCAGTATCAAATTCATACTCATCAGGTGGTAAAGCAAAAATTTTATCGTTCTCGTCAGTCAGGTAAGGGTAACCCTCTTCATCAGCCATCGCATTGTCTAATTCTGTGTAAACATCTTCGTTTGTAACTTCTTGAAGCATAACTTTTGCAATAAAAACTGGCATACAATCCCCTTAGGTTTTAATTTTTCAGGCCTACGATTAGCAGCTTTATACGCATATAGCAACGTACGATTTCGAGACATGTCTACTCGTAACCAGCTTAACTTTATTTAGTTTTTTTCCGATAAATACTTATCTAAATCGACCAGAACGTTAGGGGCTAAAGTGACTTCAAGATTGCACAATCTTTTTCCTATTTTATTGTTTACGACAACTCTGATTTTAACCGGTTGTTTTGAAAAGAAAAAAGAAGAAGTCACAACATCACCAAGCACTGGTGGCGGCGGTTCAACGACTCCTCCCCCTTCAAATAATTATGGCTATGTGACTTTAAGTTATCCGGCTTCTGTGAGTGGTACTTATAGAACCGGCAATGCCTTTTCAGAAATTAACCCGACATCTAATATTGTCAGTGCGACTTTAACAAACTTTACTGTGTCTCCATCGCTTCCTGTTGGCCTATCAATGGATCCAGACACAGGAGCTATCTCTGGAACAGTTTACAGTCTCTGGAAAGAACAAAACTATACGATCTCGGCTCAAAAGCCGGATAGCGAAGGCGCTGTAACTGCTGTTATTAATTTTGGTTTTAATTCTTCAATGGGTGTGCCCGTCGACAATAGTATTGATCATTCTGATTTAAGGTATCCACAAAAGTATATTACATTAATCGTTGGCCAAGCTATGGCATCGGCTACTCCCACATATGAAGGGCCACAAGATGTAACGTTCTTCGGCTGCGGTGATTGCGGTAACACTCCGGGATTAGGTGAATTGGGATTAACATTTGATAACGCGACAGGAACTTATTCAGGAACACCGACAAATCCAATTACGAATCGTGTCTTTACAACAACTAACAATGCAGGGATGGAAGGCCAATTAATTATTACGATTATTGAAGGCGCACCAACAAACTTAACTTACTCAAATAATAGCGCCTCTTACCCCGTGGGCTATGCGATCACGACAAATACACCAGCTGCTTCGGGTGGTAATGTTGCAAGTTACAGTGTGTCTCCGACCTTACCGACCGGTTTATCTTTAGATACAACGACAGGTGAAATCACCGGTACACCGACTGTAATACAATCAAGCGCAAACTACACGATCACTGCAACAAACGTTGCCGGCAGCGGAACAAAACAGATTTCAATTACAGTTACAAATGCAGCTCCTGCAAATTTAAGCTATGTCACAGTATCTTCACGTTACACTGTCGGTGCTTCGATCACAGCAAATAATCCAATTATCACAGGCGGTGGTACACCGACTAGCTATTCAGTTAATCCCGCATTACCGAACGGTTTAACATTAAATACATCAACAGGTGTTATTTCAGGAACTCCCACCGTGATGACGGCAGCGGCGTCTTACACTGTGACAGCCACAAATTCAGTAGGCAGTGCAAATAAAGTTATCGGAATCAATGTTGTGAATCCAGGTTCACATGTTCTTTATGTTGGAAATGGTTCAGTATTAAAAGCTTATTCTGTCGATGAAGTCACAGGCGAACCTATTTTTGTGGATAAAAAAATCAGCTCGGGCATTTATAGCAAACTTCAGTTTCACCCGACTTTGGATTGTGCCTTTGGTTATTCAGGCGGCGCTGTAAGTTCATTTTCAATTAATAAATCAGACAACGGCCAACTGACGGCAGTTAATTCATTGGGTGGCTTATCTACACCTCTGAATATGGTGATGTCTGCAGATGGAAAATTTTTATTCGTTGTTAACAATCAAGATCCTAGTACTCAATTTATTATGAAATACGAAGTGAACAGTTCAGATTGTTCACTTTCTGCGGCAGCTTCTACTTCAGTGCAATATTCAACAACATTTTATGTGCGTGATATAGCTATTGCTGGAAGCAACGTTTACGTCAATTACAGCAGCGGAAAAATTCGTCATTTAAAATTTGATAACAACGGCGCTTTATCGACTTATGCAGATTACAACGGTGGTGGAACTTTATTCTTAACCGGAACAGCTTCTGGCACACACCTTTATTTAACGGGCGAACAAAGTTCAGTGAAAACTTATTCAGTCGATAACAATGGTGATCTCACTGTCGACTCATCGGGTACTCCTGATAGCGGCGTTATTTATAGTACAACTGTTCCACCCGTCATGGATACTGTAAGTGCTCGCCTCATCACTTCGGTACGTAATGGCTTTAGTCAATTCGGAGTGCAGCAACTTGGCTTTGCGGCTAACGGTTCTATTAATAGCGCAGGCAAAATTGAAGGCACTTCAGACATTATTCACCATTACTCGATTCAACAAGCTATCAGTGCGCATACGAGCCAATCAGGCACTTATGTTTATTCAACTTATCAGCCTTCAGATTTTACGGCTGTTTCAGCCGTGCGTTTAAAAATCGAATCTAATGGCTCAATAACATCTAAGGGGTTAGGCCTTGTTGGCCATATCAGCGGTTACTAATTTTTTTCAATGACAAACAATTGGTCTTATTAAAAAATAAGACCAATGAGAAAAAATCTACATCATGTTTTAATTCTTTCTGCTGCCCTATTTCTTAGCGCGCAAGCCAACGCATTCACTGCAAATCACTGGTGGGTAGGCTTAGGCTATTACTCTGAAAATGCTCTGAATAAAGTCGCAACCGATGCCACTGGCAAAACGGGCTTTCTAGGAACTGCAAACTACCCGCTGATCGTAAAATACGATTTAGCCGCTTGGCAGTCTTGGTTTGTGGCCCCTCAATTAAATTACACTTTATTGCCGCGTGAAACAAAAGGGAATGGTGCAAAAGTCACTTTAACTCATTTAGTTTTCAACATCGGACAAAATACATCTAGCGACTTTGAATGGTCTTTCGGTCCTGGTATTTTACGCGAAACGATTCAAGGCAAAGGTGGAACCACAACTTTAAATAACGGAACCGGTACTTCAACTTTTGCCAATCCTGGCAGAACCGTTTCAATTCACAAAATCACCCTTGATGTGGGTGGAGCCCTAACCTCTGGAAGAATGCGCTACGGTTTAGATTTGTATTTCGTGGCTCCGTTTTCAAGTAAAGAGCGCACACAAAATTTAATGTTGAGTTTCGCTTACGATTTATCTGCTAGCTCATCAGGCGGCGGTGGAGGAATGTTTTTATGGTCAAGATAATCTTAACTGCGATTTTATTTTCGTGTCTACATGCTCAGGCATTCACGTTGATCACAACAAATCCCAATCAAACAGGCTGGGCTTCAAACGAAATTACTTTTCTTGTGAATACAGCCAACTGCCCGATTGATGTGGTTGCATTAATGTCAAATGCTGTTGCCGTGTGGAATAACGTCGCTCACAGCAACATCAAAGCAAGTTACGGCGGTGCGACCACCAGCACAGCTTATGCAAACCCAACAACCGTTTACTGCGAAGCTAATTTCAGTGCGGCCACTGGTGGTGCGGATATAAATTTCGTGCCCGCAGCAGCCAGTGTGCACACCTCAGGCGGAACAATTTACGAAGGCATTATTTATTTAAATGTTTCAGCAGGCCAAGCCAACATTGCAAACTTTGATTCAAATGTTTTAACAATCACTGTAGCTCATGAAATCGGACACATCTTAGGTTTAGGCCATTCAACAGATGCGAATGCTTTGATGTATTTTGATGGAAGCTATAAAGACAAATTAACGTTAGCTCAAGATGATATCGATGGTGTTAGTTATTTATACCCCAGCGATGAATTCAAAGATGGGCATTTTGCAGGATGTGGAAGTGTAGCTCACTTACCCCCGCCTCCCCCGCCGCCAAAGGGTTTACTTTTACTTACATTATTGATGTTATTACCAGTCGCCGTTGCTGTTCGATTTAGGACTAAATCATATGAAAATATTTAGCTTATTTTTCTTTGTTACAATTTTAACAATCGCTACAAAAACTTTTGCAACTGAAGTTAACTCAATCACCTGCAAACCTGCCAAGAGCGCTGAACACACAGTTGTCGTTAGTTTTTTTCGCCCAGTTAATCCGCTGTCACCTTTTGTCGGTTTTTTGTTTTTTAGTGCAAATTTAGCTGTGTATAAAAATTCGGTTAAGATTTATGAAAATAAAAATCTGCGAATGACTCCCGAAGTCTACACAACAGACATCAATCTTTTTGGCGAAGCCGAAGGCGTATATTTAAGGCTTTACCCTCAAACAGATAGCCAGGGCGAATATACACACTACACAGGTAAACTTTTTGTGAATGATCTCGATGCAAAAGCTTATTTCAACTTCAATGATATCGGCGAACAACCCGGATTAAATTGTAACTAAAATTAAACCACTCTTGGTATTGTAACACAGCAAAAACTCCACTACACTCACCGTGCCATGAATGTGACCCAACTTTTCAGTGCTTTTTCAAGCTTTGCTGTATTCTTTCTAGATAAAGAAGGTCAAATCGTTGATGGCAATCCTTCAGCATGGGCTTTATTTAAAAATCAACCTTTTCCAAAAAATATTTTTACCGAGCTTATAAAAAACAGTAAAAACACTAGCGAAGGCTGGTTTACTCGCGCTGATGAGACAAAGTTTTTTATTAATTACGAAGTTTCAATCAGACCTGATGCTGCAGGCTACATTTTAATAGCTCTCGATCAAACTGTTGAAAAACAAAAATCAGAAATTAACGAAAAGTTTTTCAGTATGTCATTAGACATGCTGAGCTTAGCCAGTATGGATGGTTATTTTTTACGTGTGAATCCAGCGTTTACTAAAACATTAGGTTACACCGAAGCCGAGCTTTGTTCAAAACCAGTGACTGAATTTATTCATCCTGATGATATTCAACGCACGATTGATGAAATCGTAAAACAGCAAAAAGGCTCTACCGTTTGGTCATTTGAAAACCGTTACCGCACTAAAGATGGCAAATACAAATGGCTTTCATGGAAATCAATTCCTGATGGCCATATTATGTATGGCGCTGCCCGTGACGTCACAGAAATTAAGGAGCTGAATGCCAACTTAGAAGCGCGCGTATTAGACCGCACGTTACAGCTCAGCAAAGCGCAAAAATTTGCTGAAACCTTACAGCAACGTACAGAAGCTATTTTAAAAAATGCACCACTAACATTATGGTCGATCGATAAAAATGGCGTATTTGAATTCTATGAAGGCCGTGGGCTAGAAGAAATTCCTGATCGCAATAAAAAACAAATCGGTAATAGTATTTTTCGCGTGACCGTTGTCTACCCGCGATTAAATGATGCCGTCATTGAAGCCTTAGCTGGTAAAAAAAGTGATGCGGTGACGAAAATTAAAGATCGCTTCTACAAAACAATTATTATTCCACAATTTGATACGGCTCATGCAGTCACTGGGGCCGTTGGCGTTACAACTGATGTAACGGCAGAGGTCAATCAAGATGCTGAACGTCGCAAATGGGAAGAAATTTTTGAACGCGCCCCTTGGGGTATTGCGATTGCAACATCTGAACATAGAATCTCAATGGTCAACCCCGCCTTTGTCAAAATGCATGGGGGCAAGGCTAGCGAATGGATCGGCCAACTTGCCAGTAAAATGTATTCAGAAGAAAAAGCTATCGAACACCGCGAACGAGCAAAAAATATTGCTCGTGAAAACCGTCTTAGTTTTGAAAGCGAACATATTAAAACTGATGGCACTTCGTTTCCGGTGCGCAGTGATTTGTCTTTAATTCGTGATGATTATGGAAATCCACTTTATGTGGTGGGTAATTTCTTTGACTTAACCAACAGTAAAAAAGCTGATCGCGAAATTCGCGAAGCTCAAGAAGCCTCTAAATTAAAATCAACCTTTTTAGCAAATATGTCTCATGAGATTAGAACTCCGATCAATGGCGTTATCGGCATGACTCATTTACTTAAAGACACGCATCTAGATGAAGAACAAAAAGATCTTTGCGAAAATATTTCTAGATCTGCTGACTCTTTATTAACTGTGATTAATGATATTCTTGATTTTTCAAAAGTCGAAGCTGGTAAATTAGAAATTGAATACATTGCCTTTGATCTGCAAGATATGGTGAACGAAGTTATTCGAACTCTAACTTTTGCGGCGCAAAAAAAATCAATTGTGCTGCGCTTGCAGCTTGAGAACCCTTTAACACAATTAGTTTTAGGTGATCCCGGTCGCATTCGCCAAGTTTTAAATAATTTATTAAGTAATGCGATTAAATTTACTTCAGTTGGCTTTGTCACTTTACGAGTCAGTGCCGATGTTGTTGACGAAACAGCGCGCCTTCGTTTTGAAATTCAAGATACCGGAATTGGTATTGCAAATGATGCGCAAGAAAAATTATTTCAATCCTTCAACCAAGCTGATTCAAGCACGACACGCAAATTTGGTGGTTCAGGCCTGGGCCTTTCAATCAGCAAGGGCTTAGTTGATCTCATGGGTGGAGAAATCGGCGTCATTAGTAAAGCGCGTCAGGGTTCTACTTTCTGGTTTACATTAAATGTGAAACTTTCAAAAGCTAGTACACTGAAAAAAGAAAGCACTGAAAAATTTAACACGAAATCAAAATTTAAAAACGCTTACATTCTGGTAGCTGAAGATAATCAGATCAATCAATTGGTCGCAATTAAAATGTTAGAAAAAATGGGTTTTAAACCCCAGGCTGTGGCTAACGGCCATGAAGTGTTAAAGGCTCTGCGCGAACGAGATTTTGACCTAATCTTGATGGATTGCCAAATGCCTGAGCTTGATGGCTACGACACAACCAAAGCTTTACGCCAACTTGGCGAAGCTAAGTTTGAAAATATTCCTGTAATTGCAATGACAGCAAATGCTGTAGCTGGTGATAAAGAAAAATGTCTGGCTGCAGGAATGAACGATTACATTTCTAAACCCGTCGAACCAGGGGCTCTTTTTCAAGTGGTTGAAAAATGGCTGGCCAAATCACATTCAACTTAATATTATTTAATTCATGGCACCAGCAGCTAACTCACAACAGATTCAAGACCTTGAAAAGATCATCGAGATTCAACAAGAAGTTGTAACTTCATCTTTTGATTTAACACATTTAATGAGTCTGATTTGCGAACGCACACAAGACTTAACTCACGCCTCTGCAGGAGTCGTTGAAATCGCTGAAGGCGATGACATGGTTTATCGCGCAACGACAGGCACCGCAAAAAATTCACTCGGAGTTCGCTTAAATATCAACACAAGTTTATCTGGCCTCAGCGTAAGATCGAACGAAGTTTTATACTGTGAAGATTCAGAAACTGATGCGCGCGTTGACCGCGAAGCCTGCCGCCGCGTTGGTGCGCGCTCTATGATTTGTGTGCCTTTAATATATCAACAAAAAGCCATTGGTGTCTTAAAAGTTTATTCTCCTGAACAAAAAAAATTCTCTGAGCGTGATATTTCGGTTTTAAAAATTACAGCTGGTCTTTTAAGTGCTTCTATTTCACAGGCCCGTGAAAAAACTGAAAAAGAAGCGGCTCACAAAGCCATGACCGAAAATGAACAAAAATTTAGAGCTCTGTTTGAAAACTCGTACGACACGATTATGGTTTCAAGAGACAATATTGTTTTAGAAGTGAATGATGCTTTTCCACGAGTTTTTGGATTCGCTAAAGAAGAAATCATTGGTCATAGTCTTTTACTTGTGGCCAACCCCAGTGAAACAACTAAAATTCAAAAAAATATCAGTCAAGGCGTTGAACTGCCGTATGAAGTCGAGTGCCTTCATAAAGATGGATCTGCACTTACAATACTTGTGACCGGAAAAACCATCACCTTAAAGGGTGAAAACATTCGCATGGCCACTTTACGTGATGTGACGGCTCAGAAAAAATTAGAACGCGCATTGCGTGATTCAGAAACGAAAGCTCTTGAAGTCGCGCGCGCTAAATCTGAATTCTTAGCTAATATGTCTCACGAAATTAGAACACCGTTAAACGGCGTCATGGGTATGGTGAATTTAATTGGCGAAACAGCTTTAGACTCTGAACAACGTAAGTACTTAGAAATGATTCGCACATCTGCCGATGCGCTCTTAACCATTGTTAATGACATTTTAGACTTTTCAAAAATTGAAGCTAAAAAATTAAATTTAGAAATGATCGACTTCGAATTAAAACCCGCGGTTGAAGATATTCGTCAAATTTTAAGTTTTGCGGCGTCTCACAAGGGTTTAGTCTTTGAATGTCACTACGATCAAAACTTAACGAAATACATTACTGGTGATCCGACTCGCCTTCGCCAAATTATTTTAAATCTAGCCAGTAACGCGATTAAGTTTACGGCTAAAGGTTCTGTGATCATTGGGGTTAAAGAAGTTTTACGTGATGGCCAAAAAGTAAAATTAAAATTCAGCATCCAAGATACGGGCATTGGTATTCCTGCCGCCGCTATCAAAAATCTATTTCAATCGTTTTCTCAAGTCGATGCCTCGACAACGCGAAAATATGGCGGCACAGGTCTTGGTCTTTCAATTTGTCGTCAGTTAGTTGAAATGATGGGCGGAGAAATCGGCGTCAACAGCACTGAAAAAGTGGGCTCTGAGTTTTGGTTTACGATTACTTTTCCGATAGTGCCCTTTTTAAAAGATGCAAACTTAGTAAAAATTGATTTTAAAAACACTGTGCAAAAAAAATGGCGCATCCTGATTGCCGAAGATAATACCGTTAATCAAATGATCGTTAAATCAATGCTTCAAAAACCAGGTCACACATTAACCATCGTAGCCAATGGCCAAGAAGCTATCGATGCTTTAAATATTGCTCCGTATGATGTTGTGTTGATGGATTGTCAAATGCCAGAGATGGATGGCTTTGAAGCGACAAAACAAATTCGCAAATCAGCAGGCGCCTGGAAAGATATACCGATAATTGCAATGACTGCTAATGCAATGGCTGGTGATCGCGAACGTTGTCTGGCGGCCGGCATGAATGATTACGTTTCAAAACCGATGCGCGTCGAAGATCTTTTAACCGCGCTTCAAAAAAATCTAAAATAATTATACCCCCGCTTTCAATGGCGTATGGATTGTACTTAGCAAATGACATAGGCCATTACCGGGCTATATGGGACAAAACAACTTAACGACTAGACAAAAGGATTAAGACTCACGACCTAATCCTTGGCGCAGTGCTCAATATCATAATGAGACCTGCCGATAGTAAAATGTATGTCATCGAAGACGATTAAAGCTGAAGAACTAGCTGAGTTAAATGATTCGGATATTTTAAAACTACGTTTTAAAAATCTGGGGTTAGCTATTTCTGAAAGCGAAGTTCAAGATTACGTCAATCAACTCTATTCTGAATTAGAAGCCAAAGGTTTAACATTTCGTCCGCAAATATTTTTTGGTGACGAGTGGTTTAGCCCTGAAGGCATGAATGCCATCGCAGTTCCTTTTTATTTAGCCAACACCCGCCTTAAACATTTAGAAAAATCAATGATGTTAGAGGTTGAAGGCGGCAATCCCGAATGGTTTATGAAATTGCTTCGCCATGAAGCCGGCCATTGTTTTGATCATTGTTTTAAATTTTCGAAAAGAAAAAAATGGAGCCAAGTTTTTGGATCTCCTGATAAAGATTATGCGCCTGAAAGATATCGTCCGCAGCCCTATTCAAAAGGCTACGTTAAACACTTAGAGCGCTGGTATGCCCAGGCTCATCCTGATGAAGATTTTGCTGAAACGTTTGCCGTTTGGTTATCGCCAGCCACTGATTGGAAAAAAGAATACAGCAAATGGCCTCTGGCTTTAAAAAAATTAAACTACATGGAAACTTTAGCCAAAGAGAGTTTGAAACTAAAAAACACCTCTGAAAAAGGCCGTGCTCCAAGCAATGTTGCGAATTTAACTTCGACGTTAGAAAAATACTATCAAAAACGTCGCAAAGAAAATGCCGATGAATACCCTGATTTTTACGACACTGATTTGAAAACTATTTTTAATGGCGATATTGAAGTGAAAACTTCAATATCTGCCCGTCGTTTTATGAAACGTCATAAAAAAGATATCGTGATGACTGTGGCCTGGGCGACGCATGAGCGCAAATTCACCATTGATGCTTTAGTAAAACGTTTAACTGATCGTTGTGCGCAACTTGGATTAAGACTGGGTAAGTCTGAAAATCAAACCACAATGGAAGTGGCCAGCTTTCTAACAAGTTTAGTTAAAAATTATTTATTCACTGGCAAATTTAAGAGAGAGGCCTAATTTATGAAATCACTTAAGATTATTCTTTTATTTGATTTATCAATAAAGATCGCTCCTGAAGACTATTCAGGATACTGGAACACACCCGACTGGAAAATTGAAAAAGATGTGAAAAACACTCTGATTAAATTAGGTCACGAAGTGATTCCTTATGGTATTCATGACGACATTGATCCTTTCTTAAAAATCGTGAAAGAACAAAAACCCGATTTAGTTTTTAATATGTCAGAAGCTTTTTTAGGTAAACGTGATTTTGAACCCAACTTAACTTCACTAATGCAATTAGTGGGCGTTCCATTCACAGGTGCCGGCCCCATGAGCTTACAGCTGTGCAAAGATAAAGGTTTAACAAAAGTAATTCTAGATTATCACCAAGTTAAAATTCCTAAATTTGTAGTGGCTAAAAAAGGTCGCGCCCTGAATTCGTTAAAAAACTTTCCATTTCCGGCATTTATTAAACCGCTTGATTTAGAATCTTCTGAAGGTATTTCACAAAGTTCATTTGTTAAAAATGAAAAAGAAGCCATTGCCCGTGTTAAATTTATTCACAGTAGTCTAGGTGCTGATGCCATTGTTGAAGAATTTATCGATGGCCGCGAAGTTTATGTGAGCATTTTAGGTAATGAAAATTTAAAAGTTTTTCCTCCTCGTGAGTTATTCTTCAAACAAAAAGCTGAAGATGAACCTAAATTTGCGACTTACAAATCGAAATGGGATCAAGCTTATCGTAAAAAATGGGGCATCGACACAGCCTGGGCCAATGAGTTTCCAGAACCTATGCAGAAAAAATTAAATGACGTCTGCAAAAAGATATATCGTCTCTTAGGTATTCAAGGTTTTGGTCGTATTGATTTACGCATTAAGGGTGATGATATTTATTTTATCGAAGCTAATCCAAACCCTTCAATCGGTAAAAAAGAAGACTACGCTTTATCAGCGAATAAAGCTGGCGTAGATTACGAAGATCTCATTGCTAAAATTGTTTCCTTGTCATTAAGTGCTTAGTTCGGCTTAATTAAGACTGATGGAAAACAAATCTGAATTAATTATCACTGACATTATTGTTGGCGAAGGTGTTGCTGCCGTTAAGGGTGCGCTCTTACTTTGTCACTACACCGGCACTCTTGAGGACGGCACTAAGTTCGATTCTTCACATGACCATGGCCGCCCGTTTCAGTTTGTTATTGGTTCAAAACGTGTGATTCAAGGTTGGGATCAAGGCTTGCTCGGCATGAAAGAAGGCGGTAAACGTACCCTTTTTGTCCCGTCACATCTTGGTTATGGTGAGCGTGAAAAACCAAAAATCCCACCCTATTCTAACCTTATATTCGAGATAGAGCTTTTAGAAGTTCGCGTTCGCGATTAGGTCGTTAACAGAAGTTTTACTATTGCTTGTTTTAAGTATTGGCTCTAAAAATAATCATCTGTTTGGAGGCTAAAATGTTTAAATCTGTGCTTATCGCAATGGTCTTATTTTTATCGCAAACTTTATTAGCTCAAGAAGTTTTAAATCTGAACGCTAAATACTCTGTGCCCGCATCTGAAGATTTACAAAATTTAACCACGTTCGAAATCGAACACTTCAAAATTATCACGAACGAAAAAGGCGTAAGATATATGTCTTACACCTTGCCGGATGATTTAACAGCTGGTGAGCCGATCAAAGTTATGATGCCCCTGATTGCAGAAACCGATACTGGACATAAAACATTTCAAAACCAACAGGGAACTGCAGTGTGTGACGGCCAATGGGTGGCTTTAAATTGTGATATTAAATTTCACGATTTAGATTTCTCACCCGCAAAAGTAGATTCATTTTTATATTTAAAATACGGTGACAACAAAGACACTGAAAGTCGCATCAGTATCACTCTTCAATTTATGAATAACCCGATCGGCAAAATTAAAACAGACGGCCTAAAAGGCGAAGAGTAAAATGTAGGATCCTATCATGAGTAACCGTTTCAGCACACTGCCCTCTGATTTCAAAAAACTTGTCACCGCTCGCTTCTTTTTCTCGTTCGCAGTACAAATGCAAGCCGTTGTTCTTGGTTGGCGCATTTATGATTTATTAAAAGATCCTTTAGCTTTAGGTATGATCGGCTTAACTGAAGCCGTACCTGCGATTGGTTTAGCGCTTTATGCGGGTTACTTAGTTGATCGTTTAAGACCGCTTATGGTGTATCGTCGCGTGATCTTTGTCAGTTTACTTTCAGGTCTAATGGTTTTATTAGAAAACTATTTAGCACCTCAAATATCACTTCAGTCACAAGCTGCTATGCTTTACTCGGCGGCGTTTTTAACGGGTATCGCGCGTTCATTTTCTCAGCCTGCCATATTTGCATCGGTTCCGCGATTAGTTGAGCGTAACCAACTTATGCAGGCTACCGCGACGAGCACTTCAGCCATGCAAATTGCTCGTATCGCTGGCCCTGCTGCCGGTGGATTTATTTTTGGATTTTTTGGTGTCACTGTAACTTCAACTTTAGTGTGCCTGTTATTAGTGTGCGCCGTTATTTCGATGTACTTGATTAAAAAAGATATTTCAGCTCCAGAAACATTACACAAACATGCAACAATTAAAGATGAACTTTTATCTGGAGCAAGATTTGTGTTTAAACACCCGATTCTGTTTCCAGCTTTGTCATTAGATATGGTGTCGGTTTTATTTGGCGGCGTAACAGCTTTACTTCCGATTTTTGCGAATGAAATCTTAATGGTTGGTCCAAAAGGTTTAGGCGCTCTGCGCGCGGCCCCTGCGGTGGGTGCCACGATCACAAGTTTATACTTGGCCAGAAAACCTCTTAAAGGTCATTCAGGCACGTGGCTGTTTTCAGCGGTGACAGGTTTTGGTTTATGTATTTTATTTTTTGCGATGAGCACGACATTTTGGATTTCATTAGCGGCGTTAGCTTTAAGCGGTTTATTTGATAGCGTAAGTATGATGATTCGATCAGCAGCCGTTCAATTGTCGTCGCCAGATCATATGCGCGGTAAAATCTCTGCGGTAAATTCAATTTTTATTGGATCATCAAATGAATTAGGTGAAGTTGAATCAGGTATTGCAGCCAAGCTCTTAGGAACAGTGCCTTCGATCTATTTCGGGGCCACGATGTGTTTACTCACCGTAGCCCTGATTGCTTACTGGTCTCCATCGTTACGTAAGATGGAACTCGAAAAACTTTCGACTTAAAAACTATTCGCGTAATAACTTTTGCGTTTTTGTATTCAAATCATCCATTGCTGTTGCGATTTTAGCTTTCATTTTTGTCCAAGTTGACTCCGTTGATTTATCTAATGAGGCTAAATCATTTTTGATATGCATTTTTGTACTTTCTAAATCAGCAATCGTCGCAGCTTTTACGTTTGATCCTTTAACTTTGGCTTTTTCTTTTAATGCTGTAATTTGCGCTTCAGTGCTTTGCATTTTTACCGACATCTCTTGTTTGAATTCAGCCACATCTTGCTTAAAGCCAGCAGCCGTATGGTTTTCTGTCGATGTCGATGTTGTTGTCGTCGTCGTACTCTCTTTTGTTGTTTGGGCAGTCACAATGGCACTTACAGCTACGATTCCAAATACAGTTAAAAATTTAGCTAATCTTTTCATAAACGAACTCCTTCTATATGGGTTTTGAAGGCATATTAGAGCTGCAAATTAAGAAATAAAAACAAAAAAATACGTATGGGGATATTTACCACTAACGCACCACCTTCAAGAGATTGCAAAATTGGTAATCTATGAAAACAATAGATAGATGTCGATGCTCACTGATCAACAAATTTTATGGCCCATCGGGGGCGGCGATATGGGTCAACTTATTCGCGAAAAAGATTGGTCAAAAACATCTTTAGGCCCGATCACGTCATGGCCCGAAAGTTTAAAAACATTAGTTGAAACAAGTTTAAATTCACAATTTCCGAATGTTATTTTCTGGGGCAAAGACTTAGTTCAAATTTATAACGACAATGGGCGAATTATTTACGGAGCCAAACATCCCAAATCATTAGGTGAAAAAGTTTCTGACACTTGGGCCGAAGTTTGGGAGCAAATCGGTCCACTCATGAGCGCCGTTATGGATCACGGCCAATCTTTCTGGTTAGAAGATAGCCCGTTTTTTTTACAGCGTCATGGCTATACTGAAGAAGCTTTTTTTACTTTATCGTATTCTCCTATTCGCGATGAAAGCGGTCAAATTATCGGAATCTTTCATTCGGTGATCGAAGTGACAAAAAATATTTTATCACAAAGACGAATGGCTGCACTTTATGATCTTGGCGGCATTGCTTCGCCAACTCATACGCACGAAGCCACAACCAGCATCGGTGAAGTTCTATCTCGTCACCTTACTGATATACCTTGCAGTGTGCTTTATACATTCACTTCACCCGACCAGAATCAAGTATCGGTCACGGCACATTCGGGTTTCGAGGATAACAACATCACATTTAAGCAGTTGTTTCCGCAAACGATGAATTTAAGCGAAAAAGATCCCTTTAAATTTTTAGACGTTTTAAAATCAAATGCATCTATTGTAATGACTGATCTCAGCCACTTAGAGGGGCTTGTTCCGGGCGGTCCTTGGCCAGAACCCGCCAACACCTTAGTCGTTTATCCTTTACAGCAATTAGGCAGTAAACATAAAATTGGCTTTTTAGTTGTTGGCCTTAGCCCACGACGTGCGCTTGATCAAAGTTATAAAGATTTTTTAAGCTTAGGTGCGCAGGCTATTTCAAGAATTTTGTCGACGGCTTTGCTGAACGAACAAGAAAAAAACCGTCACCAATCTTTATTAGAAGCTTCACGTTTAAAATCTGAATTTTTAGCAACGATGAGCCACGAAATTAGAACTCCCATGAATGGTGTGATCGGAATGACGGGTTTATTGCTTGAGACAGATTTAAATGACCATCAACGTGAATACGCTGAAATCATCAGAACAAGTGGCGAAAGTTTACTGAGTATTGTTAATGATATCTTAGATTTTTCAAAAATTGAAGCCGGTAAAATCACTTTCGAAAATATAGATTTTGATATCAATGAATTACTTAACAACACGATCGACTCACAACTTATTAATGCAAAAAATAAAAAAATAAATTTATCAGCACAGATTAGCGCTGAAGTTCCGCCGAAACTACGTGGCGACCCTGGCAGATTACGCCAGGTTCTTATTAATTTAATTAGCAATGCTTTAAAATTTACTGATCAAGGTAGCGTTTTAGTCTCTTGTGAATTAGTCTCGCAAAACGATCAGCATGCCGTGGTTAAATTTAGCATCACCGACACAGGCATTGGTATTTCTGAAGAAATGCATAGCCGACTTTTTCAAGCCTTTTCTCAAGAGCATGGCCATAACAACAAAAAATACGGTGGAACAGGTCTTGGCCTCAGCATTTGTAAACGTTTAGTCGATCATATGAATGGTGAAATTGATTTTCAAAGTACTCTTGGCAAGGGTTCGACATTTTGGTTTACAGCCGAACTGAAAAAACAATCAGCCAGTGCTGATGCTCAACTAAAAACAGCGCCGAAAAAATTCAACAAAGATAAAAAAATTAAAAAATTACGTATTCTTGTTGCCGAAGACAATATCGTGAATCAAAAAGTTGCTTCTGCCCAGCTTAGAAACCTTGGGCATTTTGTCGACATCGCAGCCAATGGCCATGAAGTTTTACAAGCGCTAAAGCTTGCGCCTTATGATTTAATTTTAATGGATTGCCAAATGCCCGAAATGGATGGTTTTGAAACTACACAAAAAATTCGCGCCACTGAAAATAACGGTGAACACACCTTGATTATTGCACTTACAGCAAATGCCTTTTCTGGTGAAAAAGAAAAATGTATTGCTGCAGGCATGGATGATTTTATATCCAAGCCAGTGAAGCCCCATGATCTTGAAGTCACCTTGGCACGTTGGCAAAAATAAGCTATTTTGAATTACAGCGGATGTAATTTGTAAACAACTGAACCAAAAATAAATTTTTGGTCTTCTGTTGCAATCACAGCAGAAAAAACAATCTCATTGTTGTTATTGATATCAACGTTTCCGCCGAATCCTGGAAATTGATCGCGCTTTAATATCGCAAACATTCCTTGATCTGCCAGAATCGAATCACCTTCAGCGATCAATTTTTTAACTTCTGGGTGTACAGAAAACGGATTAGCTAAAAAGATTCCGCGTAAACCATTTTTATCTTTTGCGCGAAAGACGACTAAGCCATTGTCGTTAATTTTTGGCGAAAACATTTCAATCTGAGAAATTGAATTTTCATTTTCTTTTGCCACGATAAAATGTTTTCCCTCTTTAACGGCAACGATGACTCTAGTTTTATCTTTTAATGTCGCCGTAAACACCGCATAACCTGCGTTTGATAACAGCGGGCTATTATCAAATGATTTATACGGTGATAAGGCATCACTATCCGCATCTTGAGCGATTACTGTTTTGAGGTAAGACTTTTCACCAAACGCGGTAAACTGTGGAATGAGCAAAACAATCTGGTCTGGCGCTTCTTCGGCATAATTAAATCTTTCACCCAGACGAGCTTTAAATAACCACTGCGAGTGTTGATTCACACTCGGACCAAATAAATACGCATAGCCGTGCTCTTCATCAACAACAGGCCATAACTTGTCAGAGCGCCACTCAAAAAACGAACGGCTATTTTCAGAATCCGTCGAGCGAAAGGCAAAAGAATCGTCAGATCCTGTCTCTTGCGCGTAACTTAAGGCCTGTATTTCTTTTGCTGCAAAAACATTATGACTTTTTTGATTTGTATTTTCATAAATAAAAAGCCCGTCATTTGAAACTTCATTAAACAACGAAAAAAGCACTTCTTGATGAGCTAGCATTTTAGGATCACTCACTAGTTTTTCTTTGGGTGCATAATACACAACACGACCATCGATTTCTTTATTAGTTTTTAACCAAAGGCCTGACTGTTCACTATGGTCACCAACCTGGTCAAAGCCACCAGATAGTATTTTGAATGTCACATCACCTTCATCGTTAATGCTTGGAGATGTATTATTCATTGAGCTGTATGCTGGCATATTATAAGTGCTTGATCCATTTGTACGAGCTAACAATTCGCTTTTATAACTTGGTAGAGTGCCCACTAATGCTGTCAGTGAAAGAAATGTTAAAATCATAAATTATCCTCTATAGACTTAGGATATGTTTACGCAGCCACACAAATCAATGTTTTATCTATAAGAACGTTGCAGGAAAAATCCTTTCATCACATACTCACGCCATGGGCGCAAGCATCACATTTTTAGAGGACAACGAAGAACTTCGCGAAGTTCTTGCCGAAGTCACCAGGTCTGAACTGGGCGAAGAAGCGCTTAGCTTTGGCCGCTTTGATGATTTAGTCGCACATCGCACTGAGGTGTTACAAACTAAAATGGCCATCTTAGATATCAACCTTGGCGCTGACCAAGTGACTGGCGTTGACGTATTTCATTGGCTCAAAGATCAAGGCTATACCGGTAAAATTTGTTTTCTTACAGGCCATGCCAAAGCGCACCCGATGGTTCAAGCCGCTAGCGAAATCGGCGCTGAAATCTGGGCCAAACCCATGTACGCCACAACACTTTGCGATGCGATCAGATCTGTGATTAAAAAATGAATTCACTTTTAGGTTCTCTTTTAACAACAACGCAATCGAGCGTACTTTTAGGCTTTAGCTTAGCTATTTGCATCGTATCATGTGTTTTATGTTTTTCATTTTATGTTAAATTTAAACATCAGTCGTTATTAAATCTTGGATTAGCTATTATTGCTTTTCAGTTTATGATGTTGATGTATGATCAAATGCCCACCCAATTTTTAGTCTTCAAAGATAATCCCCTTTTAAAAAGGTTGGCGCATTTTTCTGGAGGGCTAATTGTCTATTGTTTTTATCGTTTATTCACGTCTTCGTTTCAGCCTTTTCCAAGTTTTAAATTTATTACTGAGCGATTTTATAAAGCCGTAATCGTTACGGCTATGTCTGTTCGCCTAGCCGGAATAATTTATCCGCATGTGATTTTATTTCGCTTAGCCTCGCTATCAAATATTGTATTTTACATCACGACACTCATCTTATGTATTCGTTTTAAATCTGCGCGACGATCAATGCTAATGTTGCGTTTAGGATGTGGCATTGGTGTTATGGGGCTATCGGTTTACCCGCTCATTCGTACAGGAATAATTTCTTCAGATTTTTTAAACGAATTCGTGAATTATATTTTAATCGTTACAATTACAGCTTTTTCAGTTTTAAGCCTTATTGGTGCCCTTGAATTAGGTCGCGAATATCTTGATCGCGCCGAAAAATCCTCTTTGCGCAATATGGCTCGGGCATTTATTCAATTACGCGATTTAGTAAACACGCCCTTTCAGACAATAGATCTTTCGGTTCAACTGTTACGTCAAAGACACCCCGACGAAAACATGGCCTTACAAAAAATTGAAAACTCATTACAAACTTTACGTCGTGTAGATGCAGCCCTGGCAAAATACGAGAGCAGTGTTGATTGGAACCAAACTGAAAGTTTTATTGAACTGGACTCTGATTTAAAAAATTAACACTTTCAAAAAAAACAATGATCCCCGCAATTTGATCGGCAATATCAAACCACGGCCTAATTTCACCACGAATAACTAATTTATTTCCTGAAAAATCACTGACCTCATCTGATAATTTAACTATTTCACCGCCCATAGCCCGCTGAAATAATATTAAAACTCGATCAGGTAAAAGCGGAAAAGTTTCATAAATCGACCGACCAATACTGCTTTGCTCTTTTAAGTCAAAATCTTCTATCCATTGCCGACTTGATAGAACATACCTCATATCTTTATCTAACACGGCGACCGGATGAGGAACACGTTTTAAAACAAATTCAAGCTCTCGTTCTCGGTTTTCTAAAAGTTTAATCGTTTGTTCAATTTGAATTTCATTTTTTATCTGCTTACGCGTGGCCCACAAAATCACGACCGTTAAAGTTGTCATTGTTGTTATTAAGGTGAAAATAACTTCTAAATTTTCAAATCTTTGGGGCACAAGATAGTATATTGCCAAGCTGATTAAGACCATCGACGAATTCAGCCAATATAACATTTTACGACCGACTTTAGCACTCACTCTTGAGCTTGAAAAAATCGACATGATTCCTTTTTTCGGATTTAAAAACAACACACCTAAACTTAAAAATGTAACTATAGCTAATGTAACTCTTGATTGCGCCAGATAAGGAATCACGCGATTAAATTCAATCTGATTGAATATATGCCCAAAAGCACCCACCATAGCTAAAAAAAACGAACCTACTGCGAGTACTTCTGATACGCGCGCACTGTATTTGTAGTTTTTAAATCGATTAAATAAAAGGGCTGTTGATAATGCGAATATACTTATGGTTGTGGGTATCGCCATACGGCCCGGCAAATTAAATTCATTTACAAAGTTGTCATTCACGAACAATTCATCAATACCAAAATCAACCGTGAAAACATACTCTAAGGCTGTAAGTATTACGATTGTTAAAACCAAGCAGATAGAAAAAAATGAAGCGGTTTTCCATTTAACGCTAGCGCGAAATGAATTTTCAATACTTAGTGAAAAGCATAACAATAAAATACAAAGACACGTGTTAATTTTCATGCTTGAAGCATGAGCCGAATACATTAACAAAAATGGAATATTAAAAATATATCCGACAATGGCCATTGTGACTAAAAACAAACTCACAACGACCGTCCAGCGAACTGCATTGTGATAAGAAAATGTTTCTATTTTTTTATTTGTGGTTGTTTTAGTAGAACCTTTTTTAATTAAATGTAACTTTTCAGAAATTCCAAATTCAGATTCTAAAGCTTGAGTCGCCAGCAGACGGCTTTTAATCGCATCAGCTTCTTCAAAAATACGATCTTGCAGCCGCGTAAATTTTTTTAAGGCCAATTGAATAGTTGTGGCCAGCGCTAACTGATCATAGGGTTTTGGTAAAAATCCATAGACATCAAGATCGACTAATTTATTTAAAGTTGTTTCATCAACAGTGCCAGTAATTAACACGCAAGGTATGTTTAACCGGTTTAATTCTTTAATCACATCAAAACCCGTTTTACTGCCACTTAAAACTAAATCAACTAAGACAATATCAACAGGAGTCACTTTAAGAGCGGCCATGGCTGTTTCATAACTAGTGGCCACACCAACAGGTGAATACCCCAACTGATTCAGCATGGCCTCAGTTAAAATAATTGTGGTGGGCTCATCTTCAACAAGAAACACTTTAACAGAAGACTTATCCACGCCTGCTGCCGAATGTGGGATGTTCTTGTCGAACTTTTTTCTTAAGGTGTCTAAGTTTGGTTCAGTCTCCACATTCGTCCAATAAAGCAACCACAGTGCCAGCACGATAGTCCCGAAAACGAGTCAGAATGCCTCATTCATGTTAAGCGAACTACATATGTGTAGATAACTCCATTGGATAACCAAAACCTTGTTAGGTATTCTTAATATCAGATGTATGAGAGGTTTTATGAGAATATTACTCGTAGATGATGACAACGAAATTAGATTTGCATTAGCAAATGTTTTTCAAACGAAGCACAAATTTACCGTTGTCGAAGCGTGTTCTGGCTCGGAAGCAATTGCCACTATATCGAGCCATGATAAGTTTTCATTAATTATTTCTGACTATCAAATGGACAATGGAAATGGCCAAGTGATTGTTGATTTTCTAAAAAATCAGCAAGTTGACGTGCCATTTATTTTCTTTTCGGGTTCTCAAGAAATTAAAGCCACAGTAGTCGGTGGTCCTGTTGTTAAATGCTTCTCAAAATCAGAAATTTTTCATTTAATTGAATATGTTGATAACTTTTTCAAACAAACCGTCAGCGAAAGAGTTGTCTCATAAATCTATAAGGCGTATTCAACCATTAATGGAATATGATCGGATAACTTATGCCAAGGTTTTCCGATCAGGGGTTTGCAGTTTAATATATTCATATTACGCGAATACACGCGATCTAAAGTTAACATCGGAAAAAAACTTGGAAATGACTTGGCCGGACGATTATGAAACTTAGTATGTGCTTCTTCAAGGCCCATTTGCTGAATAAACATTTGATTTAATTCTCCAGTCCAATCGTTAAAATCACCACCCATAATAAAACGTTCTTTTTCTTTCACGTCAGATTGAATCTGCGAAACAATTTTTTTAAACTGAAGCCTGCGCCCGCGCTTTAATAAATCTAAATGCACATTGTAAAGATGAATTTTTTGATTTATCTCTGGTATTTCAACTTCACAATGCAAAAGACCGCGCTGTTCAAAACGATTTGTCGAAATCACCGTGTGCTTTTCTTGCAGTATAGGATAACGGCTTAAAATCGCATTGCCATAATGAAACTTCGAAAAAATAGCATTCTTCGCATAAGAATAGTGTGACCATAGTTGATCAGCTAAAAATTCAAACTGGCTTTCTGTAGGCCAATCTTTATTATCATGGTCGTGATGCTGCCCTACGACTTCTTGCAAAAGCACTATATCAGCAGCTGTAGTACTTAAGGCCTCTTTTATTGTGCGCAGAATATATTTCATTCCACCTGTCGAAAAACCCTTATGAATATTGTATGTCATCACTTTTAATTTCATAACCAATACCTAAACCAGTAAAATACGTTAGCAATTAAGCGCAAAAAAATATTTGAATACCCTTTGCCGTCAGGCTTAATCAGTTTTGATTTTTTAAGATCAAGCCACCACTGCTTTTCAAGTTTTTCAATCCACTGTGGTTGATTGATCACGACTTCAACTTCTAAATCATGAATTAAACTTCGATGATTAAAATTATAAGTTCCTACTGTTCCCCAATCATCGATGATCAATGATTTTGCATGCAAAATTCGGTCTTGGTATTCGTAGATCTGAACTCCGGCTTTTAACAAACGGTCGTACAAAAGCCATGACGTCCACTTCATAAATGGCATATCACTTTTTGCAGGCAAACAAAGACTAACCTCTACCCCATGTTTAGCCGCCTGGCTTAGGGCCCTGACAATTCTTCTATTCGGTAAAAAGTAAGCTGTTGTAATTAAAACTCTACGCTTGGCTAACTTGATCGACTGTATAAGATGGCGCACACGCGATAGCCGATGTTTACGACGCGCACTTAAATGCAAAACGTGGTCATGAAGTTTCCATGAATAAACCAGTCCGTCTTTTTTGGCCTTATTCCAAGCAAAGTCATTTGAACTGACCAATTGTTCAACCGGTGGGCCTTGAACTTCAACGCCCGTATCACGCCAGGCTTTTTCTTGTGATAAAGTTTCGCTGTGAACTTTCGTGATATTTTGGCTTCCGACAAAAGCAATTTTTTTATCGATTAAAATAACCTTGCGATGATCACGATTATTTATTTTGCGAAACATGATAAAGAACCAGCGAATGTTTTTCCAGGTCAGGGCTTTAAACGAGAATCTCTGCAAGAACCGTAATTTTATCGGCAGCGGATGATATATTTTGAAATGAATATTATTTTTTCTACAGTAGTCATCTAGATCGGCCAGAAATCCAATTGAACCAATGCCATCAACAAGTAAATAAACGTCAACACCACGAAGCCTAGCTTGCTTTAAGTGTTCAAGCACAGCACGACCAAGTTCATCAAAGTTGAACATATACATTTCAATGCGAATTTCTCGAACGGCTAATTGAATACGTTCAAAAACCGATTGAAAGTATCCATCACCTGAAAAATAAAACTTAACGTCACTCCAAGTTTGTAATGACGATATTGTTTGTAACGACATTAGACTGTGCGTCTTACCACACTATAACCAAACAGGCCGCTCGTCAGCGCCATCACCGAGTGTAACCAAATGCCCGCACCAAACAGTGGTGCAAAGCCAAACAACGTATTTGTTTGTGGAAACAATCCTAATACAGCAAACACAGCTGTTAACCAACACACCGTGCGTGAAAATGTAATTGAACGTGGTAAACTTAAAGCTGGATCGCTGGCTGCAGCGATACCCCACAGACCTAACCCAATTAAGAGAGCTTTATTCACAATATTTAAAGCAAAGACTCCTAGAAAAAGTCCGTAGCTGGTTTCTATTCTTAAAATCGGTAATCCAAAAGACATTCCTGTAAAGGCTGGAATCAATGATAAGGCGCCCAGAACAAGCATCACTATACCACCGACGAGAGCAAAATTCTTTGCATTCATAATTCACCTCCGTGTTACCAGAAGTAAATCAGCAATAATCATGCGCTCGAACGAAACCATTTAAAGATTAGCTAGAACACGATGACGAGGCGCTATTCCCAACACTGAGGCTTATTGGTGATGTTCTGTAGCTTATAACAAACAAATTTATTTTGGTTTAAGACTTAATTTAAAACCCATAAGATCAATAAGTTTTAAAAAAGTATCAAGGCGTGGATTTCCGTTCTCAGATAAGACTCTGTACAGATTCTCACGATTTAAATCGGCTTCTTCAGCAAATTTTTTAAAACCGCGAGCCGAGGCCACCGTACGCATCGCTAACAATATTTCATCTGCATTTTGTGATTCGTCGATCGCACTTTGTAAATAGACGATTTCAGAATGCGGATTACGCTTTAAAGTTTCTTTGATGATGGCCTGTTTGTACATTTGCGCTTTTGACATATTTAATTTGTAGCTTGCAAGCTACATAGGGTCAAATAACTCTGACAAACTAGCCTTTAGACCATGGGATTGTTAAGACCCATTAGTAGGACTACCTCACAGAGTGAAATTAGACTAAAATTTTAAATAGGAATGTCATCTACAGAAACATCTTTTGATTTAGATTCCACTCGGGCAAGGTTTTATCAAAACCTTTTCTCTGCGCACACCAGCGGTCAAAAAATAATCGCAGATCTTGAAAAGCTAACTTCGTGCTACGGTTACGATATTACAGCGATCATTATTCTATTTCAAAAATACAGCTTAAGTGGACGCGTTGAACTTGAAACAAAATCTGGCCAGATCAATGCTGTGGTTTTTCAAGAAGGACAAATTCAATTCATCGAACTTTCAGACACCGACACTCGTATTGGTACCATGCTTGTTAATCACCGTTTCATCACGCAACAACAGCTTGAACAGGCTCTAAAAGAACAAACAGGTATGCCGATCGGGGCTTATTTAGTTCAACGCGGAATCATCAACAAAGAACAAATCGGTTCGGTATTACTTACACAGTCTCGCACCCGTCTATCAAAATTAATCAGTGATGAGCAATTTCTAATTCGCCTTAAAGATTCAGACACTAAAGTTAAATCTTCTGAATTAAACATCGAACAATTTTATTTATTAGTTCACGATTGGATCTTAAGTAAATTTTCAACTGATTGGCTTAATGCTCATTACCTCGAGTATTATAATTACACAGTAACGGTTAACTTTAAAAATTTTCGTGATTCAGATGCACAAAAATACTCTGTCTTAAGCTTATTCGATGCGAATTTTTTAGAAATCATTGATGGCCAACGAATCAGCGATCTAGCCCTTTTATTTGAAAACAATAAAAATCTTTTTAAAGCTATTCACTTTTTAATGCTTCTCAAATGGATCGACATACAGCCTTCGCAAGAAGAAGATTCTTACGAGTTAAAGATTAAACATATTTATAAACTAATTATGAATAAGACGGGCTTAGATTTAGCGTATCAATTAAGTTTGATCACCAAGCAGGATGCAAACAACATCGAAGCCATTTATGAAGAACTGCAAAAATCATTTCTTGGCCCCGAAACATTAGCTAATGAATTCAAATTAGAAATTGATAAAAAAGTTTTAAACTTATTAATTAATTTTAGAAATATTAAAAACACAGCTTCAAAAAACGAAGTGGCTCCTGATAAAAAAGCAGCTCAACCCAAAGCTGTCGATGTAAGACCCATTAAGTCTTTACTTCTCGCTCAACGCTATAGCGAAGCCTTAGCGTTAGTCAAAAAGCACAAAGACTCAATCACTAGTGTCAGCTGCTTACAGCTCTATTCAGCTTGGGCCCATTTAGGTTTATCACTTTTTAAAGGCACACAGATCGCGCCAAGCACATTAGAAAAAGAATTCTTAAATATTCTTCCAGAAGACATGACAGCGCCCGATTACCACTACGTAAACTACATGCTCTTAAAGTCAAAAAAACACGACAGCCAAGCCGAGACAGCCTTAAAACGCGCGATCTCAGCCGACCCAAAAATCAAAGACTACCCGCAAAGCAAAGGCCTCTTCGGCTGGTTTTAAAAGAGCCGTTTGAGCGGCCTTTCACTTCGATTGTATTTTTAATTTATTGAATGACTAAAACGCGACAGAATAACTGGCCGTGTAGTCAAACGACTGATCGTTAAGCTTCTGCAGGGCTGTCTCTTGTTGACGTAAGTTGTAGTGAAATCCTACACCATAGAGTTTGTTGCCGTCTGCGTAGTGTAAGTCTGAACGAAAATATGTACGTGAACCAATTTTTGTTGGGCTACCAGAAACTTGAGTTGGTAATAACATTGAATAACCTATATGAAGAAAGCTCACGAAACGGCCCTTGTCATAAAGATTAAGACTTCCTTGAACACCGATCTCTTTGTTAAGAACTGAGTTCATATTCACAGTTGTAGCGTTCGTTGATTGATAGTCGATTGCTGTATTTTTTTCGATGGCTCCACGAAATGCATAACTTAGGCGATCGTTATAAGCCCGATTCACCGAACCCGAAAAGTTGAAAAGAAATCCAGAGGGGTTGGCAATTGTTACGCTGTTAACGTTGGATACGTATTTAATGGCACGAAAATTCGCTGACGCTGTCCAAAAGTGAAAGTATTGAGTGAACCACTTCCATCTTTCTTCTTTTGGCATCTGCATCATGATGTACGTACGAAGACTGATATCCATTTCAGATAAAATCTGAACGTTTTTTGTTCTCGTGTTTCCAGTAAATTTAGAAAATCCAAAAAACGGAGAAAACGAATACATATTCATAATTTTCATACGTTTATACGGCGGCACATAGTAAGTCAGCTCTAACTCTTTATTTGAATTATCTTTATTAAAATAATCTTGGTACACAGTGACTAGATTATCATTCGGCACACGAAACGCTTCTTGATCATAACCCACGTTGGTTTCCCAAGAATAGTTATCCCACTCCATGTCGACAAATTTAATTTGATAATCTTTGCGAGCTACATTTTTCTTAACTGTTGACGGTATAATTAGACGTTTACGTGTTGTTAGCTTGATCGACTCAACATCATTAACTTTGATTTCAAAAAGAATACTTTTTTTAGGTTGATTTAAAATCACGCGGCCATATCTGTTCGCTTTAATTTTGCTGATTGAAACTTCTGGATATTGCGTATCATTAGCGCCTGGAGGAACTGGCGTTAAGCTTTTACACATTAAATACTGTGTAATCAAATTACGTGAACTTAGACATACAGTCGTGGCTGTTGCTGCAATTGGTGTTGTCGTGCCACTGGCTACCGGCAGAACGAAAGTTCTTAAAGCATTTAAATCTTGCTCTTTAACATTAAAAACAACTTTGTTAGCTTGATCTTTCATCGAGATATTCCATAGCCCAGCTAATAGAATATCTTGTTTTTTAAGAATTAATTTTCCATCAACGATTTGTGCGAAGTCGTCATTCCAATCAATTTTATGATCACCAATGCTATAGACTTTACCTTCTGAAACATCGTACTCAAAATATTGATTTAAAAATACGAACGGAAGCTTTGGCGCGTCGGCCAAAGCTAACATAGGCAAAAATAGTGATAAAAAAAATACTGCTAACTTCATAGCTCTCAATTCTTTAAAAATTTAAAATACTTTTGTTCAACTACGTCTAAGTCAAGATCTGAACCGTCTTCACCTTTAACACTGCCCGCTACATTTAAAAAGCCTTCGCCGAATTCTTTACCTTGTGAATACAGAACATTTTTTTCAGCATTGCTGTCTTCATTAAAATACGGAACGTAAAATGAAGTGATTTTGCAATTCGGAGTGATAAAGCCCTGAACCATATTCACTTGATCGATAAAGATCTTAGGGCATTTAATAAATTCAATTTTAGTCGCAGCCACTGAACCCATAAATTTGATCCATTCTCTAATTCCTAATGAGTTGATCATTTTAACTTGGTCTAAATTAATAATCATTTCAGCGCCGGGTTTAACATTATGTAAATCTTGCGGAAAACTTTCGTCGATTTGACCGGCCAAAGTTAAAACTGTTTTTCCATTATCCTGAGTTGTAGCAAATTGTAGTTTTGACATGTTTTTATCCCTTAATGATGTGTATAGATTTTTGAATTTGATTAATTTTTTTCTCAGATACGCCGTACGGTAAAATCGCCGAAACGCGCGTCATAACATCTGGAATGACTCCCATAACTAAAGAATCAGTGTGTTCATAGATCAACGCTGACCCTAAGCCGGCTCCAATTGAATTTTTTGACATTGAGTCACGAAATCCATTTTTGTTAGCCGCGTAAATATTTTCTAACATTTTATACGGATCTAGGCTTCCGTAATGATCAATTGTTGAAATTGAAACCAGCCCCTTAGCCATATTTTTTTCTACGATAAGCATCGAATTTGCGACGTTAGTTTTCTTAGAAATTTTTGGCGCATCTATTTGAGCATTCATTACAAGCTCTGTAGCCACTTGAAATAAGTATTGATACTTTGTCATATCTAAATCCAAATAAGCCTGCAAAAAGGCCTTCTGAATCACTTCTGTTCGGTCTTCAGTTAACATGAACGGCACACAAACAACATCGCCGCTTAGCAAACTTAATTTAGGATCAAAATAATCTTCAAATTTATAATCAATAGTTTTTAAAAATTGTAATTTGTCAGACAAACACTGAATAGAATTCTGAACAACATTGGTGATCTTACGATCACGAATTACACTTAAACAGTCTAAAGGCGACATATTGTCGGTCACCATATAAGAATGGGCTGCTTTGATATCTGCCTGCGAATAACAAAACTTTGCCTCTGAACCAAAGGTATCAGTGATTTGTTGTTTTGCATCAGTATTGCCAAGATGAAATATATTACTCATGTTAAATCCACAGCAAAGAAAGTGACGTCATCAATTAATTCAGTATTTTCACGATAAGTGTCAAATTGCGTTTGGATTCCAACAATGAAATCAGTCACATTCGTGCCTTTATTGTGATTTTCTAAAACCACTCTAAACATACCGCGCTCTTGTAATGACTCTTCAGCTTTATTTCGAATATCAGGAATACCATCAGTGTAAACAAAAAGACGGTCGCCCACTTCTAATTGTTCGCTCGCCACAGTGTATTCAGATGTTAAAGACTGACCTAAACGATTACATTTTGAATTATCTAAAAAGCGTAAATCTTTTTTCTTTAAATCAGTGCGCTTACTTAAAATAAATGGAGCTTCGTGAGAAGCATTTACGTAATGAATAACTTTCGATTTCTTATCGATCACACCTAAGAAACAAGTCATCATCATTTTATTTTTCGATACCTGACAAATTGATTTATTCACTAATTCGATAGCCATTTCAGGTTCCATTTTTAAGTTTTCAGTCATCGCAACCGCTGATTTAATCGCGCTTGTGATTAAGGCTGCAGGCGCTCCATGCCCTGTGGCATCGGCCATCCAAATCCAAATCTTATTTTCATTTTCAAAGTAATGCCACCAGTCACCACCGCACTCAGACGCTGATTGGTATGAACCATGGATTTCTCCGCATTCAAATTTAGAATGAGATGGAGGAAACAACGTTTGCTGAACGGCCTGAGCCGTTTTAAGCTCGGCTTCAAGACGCGCACCTTGAGCTGATTCTTCTAAAAGCTTAACGATCTCGACAGCCATCTTATTAAACGTTTGCGACAACAGCGAAATCTCGTCATTACCCTTAACTTCGATGTTGATCTTAAAATCACCACTGATGATTTGTTTAGCCGCTTCGTAGAGTACTAAAATACGTTTTGTAATATATGTTGAGGCAAATTGGCTGGCTAATACAACGCCTGATAGAACCATTAAAAACACGATCAATGATTTATTAATTAAATAAGTTAAAACCCCGAAGGCTTCTTTTTTATTAGTTAAAGTTAAAAGATATAAATCATTTACACCAAGGCTTGATGACGACAATAAAAACGCATCAGAAGTTTTCGACTTAATTTCGCTCGTTCCCATCTTGATGGAATCAATCTTTTCAAATATAACTGGAAATTGATCTTTTAAATGGCCCGCTTCTAATTTATCAGTTTGACGAAAAACATCGCCATTCATATTCATCATGTACGATGTGTAGGCTTTATCAGATTGAAAAAAACTTTGTAAGGCATCAGATTTAAAAACTGTGACTAAGGCGATTTTTTCGTCAGCATCATAAACGATGTCATTAATAAATACTTCTTCGCCACCTAAGAACATTGATTTTGATTCGGCTAATGTTCTTGGAATCGATTTAATAAATGAGCTGTCTTCAGTGAGCTTAAAAGTAAAGTTGGTTTTAGTCGTTATCTTATCTACAAGCTTTGGCTGCGTCGGCGAAGTAATATCAACTAAGAATAATCCTTTAACGAATGAATCATCGTCTAAGAACATGCTATCGCCGCCCGAGTGAAACGATTTGTTTTTTTGATATTCAGATAAATATTTTTTCGAAATTTCTGCTGCTAATTTTGTTTCATTTTTAAACTGATTTGTAATCGTTTCTAAGTAAACACTGTTGCTATCGTAGATATAGGCGATCTTATCTTTTTCAAACACGTTGATTGAATAGATCAAAAAAACGCTTGATGAAAGCAAACTGGTGATACTCAGTAGAAACATGATTTTTCGTTTAATTGATGAATTCATTACCTATTACGGTACGTTGTGCTCGATCGTTTATCAACATAGACTAGATAAACAGCGGGCACTCTGACAAACATCTCGACTGAAAGAAATTATGTTACATGAGTTGTGACAGGAATTAAAGCCTAACCAATTCAGGTTAAGCTACATTTAATAATGATGTCTTGTTACGACCTGTACGTTTTGAATTGTAAAGCGCATCATCTGCAGCTTTATACAATAATTTAACAGCTTCAGGTGAAAACGAATGTTTTGGCGTCCACGAAGAAACACCTAGACTAATTGTAAACTTAATCGCGATATCATTAAACATTACTGTCGATGCCTCGATAGCCACACGAAGAGCTTCGGCAAACATATTTGCAAATTCTTGATCTTTTTCAGGAATAACAATAGCAAATTCTTCACCACCCACACGGGCGATCGTCGAAAGTAAAAAGTCAGGATTCACTTTTTGCATCACTGCAGGAATGATTTCACCTAAGAACATTAATACAGCATCACCACCTGGATGGCCGTATCCGTCATTAATCTTTTTAAAGAAATCGACATCAAATAAAACAAGCTGAGCGTTTTGATGACTCGAACACACTTCTTCGATTTTTTTTCTAAAGTAAAGATTATTCTTAAGCTTAGTTAAACCATCTGTATAAGAAAGTTCTTTAAGAGTTAAGTTATTTAAGATTAAATTTAACTGCTCACTTAAAATAATAGCCGACTGATGCGAGAACTTATTCATTTGCTCAGTAGATTCAAAGATAAAAATCGCATGCATTACATCAGTGGCTAATTTAAACGGAACCACAGACCAATAATAATGACTATCAGTCGCTGGGTTTTTAACTACTGATTTTTGCGTTTGATATTTAGAGACAACATTAGTTGTTAAATGCGCATCGATCTCTTTTTGCACTTCTGCAAACTCAGGCGTCATTTTCTCTTGTTCACCATAAATCATAGACATCGTCTTATTCACACGGCTTGCCGCTGCATAAAACTGTGAGAATGTTAATTGATAATTCATGAACTCATTAACGATAAGACCTGGCTCATCCAATAGACGAATCTTTTGAAAGATCTCTACTAATTGATTCATCTCATCGATTTTTTTGTTACGCGAAGCTAACTCAAAACGGAAAGTTTTAACTAAATCTTCTTCGATCGATAAGTCTTTTAATGTTAAATGAAATAAGTTGTCATGCGGAGGCAACATCAATTTACGAATTGAAAACTGCCCCAACCCACGAAGAACTTTTTTAGTTTCAAACTTTAAGATACTCACACCACTGAATCCACAGAACTCTTCAGTGCGCGCAAGATCAAATGGTTTTTCATCAATAGAAACAATAGAATTAAATACGGTCGTTTTTTTGTTTAAAAAACGGATTTGCGATGTGCCCGTCAACGCAGAGAAACTCTCGTTACAGTAGGCTACATAGCCATCACGATCAAATAGACAGACAGGATCCTGTATTGAATCGTAATATTCTGAAAAAAAAGAAAATACATTATCTTCCACGTTAATCTTCTCGGCGCCTCATATATTGATCTTTAAAAATATTATTCAAAGTTTACCATTTTTAGAGCCCCTACTGTCTAAATTTGGACCATTGTTAGACCTGTAAAATAATTAAACAATTTAAAATATAATTAATACTAGACCTTCGGCTATTATGAATTGAACTTAATGTGTCGATAGTAAACACATGAATTTTCAGAAGTTTGAGAAATACTTTAAAGAAGACCACATCACGATATATGTCTGTTTGATCGGACTATCGATAGGTTTTTATGCTCTTCATACTGATTTTTCATTCTTTAATATTGGCAGAAATGGTGCAGGTTCAGGTAATTCAATCGGTTCAGTTTCACAAGTTGAATCAGATGTTCGTGTTCGTGGTACAAAAAATATCTTTTGGCAAAATGCACGTTCAGACGATGTCGTTGCTCAGGGTGATAGTTTATTCGTAGGCCCAGATTCATCTATTGTTGTTAAATTTGAAGATGGCACATCTATTACAATTGGCGCAAACTCTCTTATTAAATTTAAAACAGAAGGCAACCAAGTTAAGCTTAACCTTCAATACGGTTCTATTAAATCACAAAACTTACCGTCTAATTTAGTCTTAGATGATTGCGGTAAATCAGTAAATATCGAATCAAAAGGTGATGCCGATCTTGAAATCGGTAAAAGTTCTGAGTGCGGAAAAATCCAAGTTAAATCTAAAAAAGGTGAAGTTAAAGTTAACAATCAAGTTGTTACTCAAAACAAAGACCTTATCGTAGCACCTCCTCCTACGGCTAAATTAATGGAAAAGCCTTTAGTTAATGAGGCCCTCGTTAAATTAGAATCTTTGTCAGCTCTAGATGTGGCAAAACTTAATGAAATGAAACCCGAAGACGTGCAAAAAAAGATCGAAGCTGAAACTAAGCCACTTCTACCTCCACAATTAATTAGAGAATCAGCAAAAATTATCGTTGATAAAGATAGAGTTCCTGCGGCTTCTTGGGCTAAAGCTGAAAATGCGAAAGAATATATCTTAGAAACAGCTGATAACCCAGAATTTAATAACCCTACAGTGACTCGCACACCGGCTTCAATTTCAAAAATTGAAAGCACAAGCGATCAAGTTTATTATCGTTTAAAATCAGTTGGTAATAACAATGCTACCAGTGAATATTCAAAAACAGGTAAAATTGATTTAGTCTACCCTTCTATTAAATTAAAAGATGATAAAATCGTTTACGATTACATCGCTAAAGATTCACAAGATGTCGGTAAACCAAAAAATTTCAACGTTCGTTGGAATGAAGTTCCAAACGCTGATAAATACGTAGTTGAAGTAGCTAATAAAGATGGCGACTTCACAAAAGCGCAATCTTACACGGTAAGAACACCCGCTTCAGCTGTTAAAATTCCGGGACAAGGTAAATACCAATACCGCGTTTCTGCTTACAATAAAGCTGAGCGTAAAATTAGTTCTACAAGCAAAATGGGCGAAATTTTTTATAACCGTATTTTTGATATGAAAACGCCTGTGATCGCAAAAGCGGCCTCAAGCTTACAGTTTTTCTTTCAAAAAGGTTTAGGTAAATATATCTGGTTAAAATGGATGGCTCCAGAATCTAAATCTACAGATAAATTTCGCGTTGAGATTTCAAAAGACCAAAATTTTTCTAATTTATTTCAATCGTATTCGACAAATAAAAATAAAGTCTTAGTTCAAGAGAACATCCCTGCCGGACAATATTTCTGGCGTGTTCGCGCTGAAGGCCAAGAAAAAGATCAAGTCTCTGACTGGTCAAAGCCCGGCTTTCTTGAAGTCAATTCTGGCGCCCTCTGATTTTGATCAGCCGCTGGCTGACCTTTTTCTAAAGATTTTGATCAGCCGCTGGCTGACCTTTTTCCTAAAGGCCCGGCAAGCCCGGATAATTTCGTGATTTTCTAACCGCTAATGTTTCAGCTGATGTCGCATTTCTATAGGCAAACGAAGCATTTTCATTTGCAAACCCCAATGGCGTAAATGGATTTTCATCATTCTTATAATGCACTAAGCCCGTGTAAAAATCAAAACGATTAGCTCCCTTAATTGCTCCACCTTTATCACGAACAATAAAAAATCCATCATGCACTTCACCGTTAGGAAGCTTTGTGCCCTTCATCTCTTCAACAAAAATCACATCACCTGGATCGTGATAAGTCAGATCTGCAGCCACGGTGTAATAAGGATCTAAACAAATATTTTTAACCCCTAAGCCATACGGGCATGTTTCTTTATCAACGGCCTTAAATAGATCAATCCCGTTCCTCTGCTCAACGTAATTAATAATCGTTACCTCACCGTCATGCTTGATCGCGCATGTCCCTTCAATAGCGCAGGTTTTATAATCGTTGGCGCAGACTTTTAACACGGCTTTACCGGTCTCTGAATGAATGGCTTTCTTCATCGCACAGTCTTGTTGATCCATATCTATCGACTTAATAAAATAAATCGTTGGGTGCAGTTGCGGCGTCTGTAAAGAAGCTTTAACAACTCCTGCAGTTAAAATCGTTAATCCAAAAGCGAACAATGTTTTTACAACTTGTGTTTTCATATTTGAATATAAATACAATCTGCAGACCAGGCCTAATGGCCAACTCAAAAGCCGTCATTAAACGACCGGGTATAAAATCTATTTCTAAGGCCAGAATTGTTACATTTAGCTCTGCCGCAAATGGGCCGATAAATATGTGTTATCTATATAAAATACATAAAACAACAAGGAGCTTTTTTCTAATGAGAATTATTAAAATAAGCCTAGCATTCGCATTACTTTTCACGTTTTCTTGCCAATCTTGGAAAAAACAAGATGATGTGCGTACCACGGCTTCGACTCAATCAGAAGAAGAAATAGCTCCAGAAAATGTACAGACATTTGAAAGATTAATGGCAAACCCAGATGACAGCGAAAAATCACGTAATTTCGCCAAATTTCTTGATCGTCAAAAAAACTTTTTTGATGCTGGCGAACAACTTATGTTTGAGTTTGATGAGAAGTTAGATGTCCTTTATAAAAAAACACAAAAAGGCGAACAACTTGCCGACGGCGATACAGATGAACTTGAAAAAACTCGTTTTCAAAATTATATCGCGTGGGAATTTTCAGACAGAAATTTACATGAAATGTTAGATCTTTATAGTTTAGCTTTAAAACATGCTAATACAGAAGGTTCGCCTTACCAAAAATCGTGCAAGTGGATTATTCCAAACGTTAAAAAATGGGTGGATGAAGCATGGAAGAAAGGCGATAAATCAGCGGTGATCACATTAGCTAGTCACTTAAATGACGTAAACGTTAAATTCCAAGCTGAGCAAGTTAACGCTATAACTCCTTCATTCAAAGCCTACATAAACCCTTCACAAGCTATGCTGACTGAAGCTTACAATCGCTCAAAATGGTTAGTTAATAATCGCCCAAAAACTCACTTAGATAGTCTTATTGAAAAAAGATGGAGCGAAGATTTTACCAATCGCCAAAAAGATTTCGAAGATTTTAGAATTCAACAAAAAGATTTAAAAGACACATTAATCAATCCACGAAATGATTTTCGTACTCCACAAGCCTTAGACGTTTTAGAACCCAGTGCTGATGGTAAAGGAACAGTGACTGGCAACCGTTTTCCTCCAGGAAAATGGGCGATGACATTCGATGATGGTCCACACCCGACTTACACACAAGGCATGGTTAATAACTTAAAAAATAACGGCATTCATGGAACATTCTTCTGGCAAACTCAAAACGTGGTGCAATACACAACGTTTCCAAAACAAAAGAGCGATCTTTATTCACGCGCGTGTCACTCATACACACACGCAAATTTACCTAAACTAGGCGCTGTAGGTTTAGATAAAGAGATCAACCAAGCCGTGAACGATTTTGCTAAAGTTGTTGGTGAAAAACCAACTCTATACCGCTGCCCTTACGGCGCTTGTGGTAGCAACGGAAGCGTAATCAGACAAATGATTGCTAAGCAAAACATGCTGCAAATTTCATGGAACGTTGACACCTTAGACTGGCAAGATAAAAATCCAGATTCAATTTTTGATCGTACTAAAAAACAAATTGATACATTAGGTCGCGGTATCATTTTATTTCATGATGTTCATCCGCAATCAATCGTCGCTTCTGATAAAGTGATTAAGTACTTAAAAACTAAGTACACGATCGCGCCATTAAATAAATTAATTGAAGAATCTCGCGGTAAACCATACTATACTCCGTAAGATGAAACTTGCGATTATATTTACTTTACTTAGTCTTTCTCTAGTTACTACAACAGCTCAGGCCAGAACTTTACAGTCTCTGGCTCAGCTTTCAAACGCTCTCCTAGCACAAGCTGACAAACCTACTTGCAAGCTGACAAGCCAACAAATCTCAGAAAAAAGCCAAAGCTTACAATCCATGATCGATGAAAAATCAGCAAAACTGACTGAAGGCGATTTTAAGATTTTAAATGGCCGTGCTGAAACTTGTTCGACCGACTGCACGTGTGACATTTACGCATACGCATTAGAAAAACGCGAACACCCCAATAAAATGATTTCAGACAAAGCCACAAAAACTCAAATGGCTGATCGTCAAAAATGTTCTGCACAAGTCAAAAATCTTTGCGCCCAAATCAAAGCTCTCTAAAATAAAAAAAGGCCTTGTGTTACCACAAAGCCTTTTAACAATTATGAATTACATTTAAGAACAGAGATCAGGGATCAGATCAGAATCGCTGTTAGGCGATTATAAACATTGGTATCCTTGAGATTGCGCTGAAGAACCACCTGGGTAAGCTAATTGACCCGAGCAGCTAGTCATTGCACAAGATACCCAACATCCGCCGTACTGCTGGAAGTTTTGCATTTGTGTGTAGTCCGATTGACATGCGTATTGCTGTCCACGGAGGAAAACGAATAATGAAGAGTTACCGTTACATTGTTGAGTTCCGTAACCGTAACCGCTTTGATATTGCTGTTGGCAATATGTTACTGGCATTTGTTGGCCAGTTTGGTTATTGATACATGAACCGTTAGCACCGTATGTATAGATACCTGTGTTAACTGCTGTGTTGTTTGTTTTCTTGTTGTTTTTATCACAAGACATTACAAACGATAATGTTGTTACCAACATTGCTAATTTTAAAAGTGTTACTAATGTTTTCATAATTGTTCTTCCTTTTCATAATACTTAAAGCAACCTCAAGGCCAACTTTTCATATTTCGCATAAGTTATTGATATGACGTAGCTATTGAATTTCAACGTATCACCGTGAGACAGCCTATAAAATGAAGGAACGCAAAATTGTTTTACACTCTTTAGAGATGTGACATATATTCAAGATAGATGAACGACAAACCAAACAAGCCAGAACAACCTCAAGACCCCCTACCACCAAAGGTGATCCTTAAGGATTTCTTGCGCTCATTTCTAATGCCTACCTTAGTCACTAAGGCGTTTGTTTTATATTTTGGTATTATGTATTCAGACCATCCAGGCGAAGGCTATGGCTACGGCCTGATCATCTCTGTCAGTTTTACGGTTATCGCCCTATCGCTCTTCGCATGGAAGTACCGCAACTACGAAGATTTATAATGATACGCCGCTCCCCAAAAAGGTACGGCCTACCAAATAAAAAAAGCCGGAAGGATCCGGCTTTTTTTTAATTAAAATGTATTAACTTAAAGACTAATCTTCTGACGAAGCAGCCATTTTAGTTTGGATCCACTCGTATCCGTAGCTTACTTTTGAGTAAACTCCGTATTTGTTAGCGCGAGCGCAACCTTCACCCCAGCTCACAACACCGATTAAAGTGTGTACGCCAGTTTCAGCATCAATAGATACTAAAGGTCCACCAGAGTCACCTTGGCAAGAATCTTTACCACCGGCTTTGTAACCAGCGCAAAGCATACCATCTGTAACCGCACCGTCGTAAGCTTCAACAGTATTACAAGCAGCTTTACTTACTAATGGAACACTTACTTTTTGTAATAAGTTTGGTAATACGTAACTAGTTTCTTTAGTTGCTCCCCAACCTGCAGTCATAGACATGATTGGTGTTGCATCAGCTGAATCATCAATTGTGATTTCGATGTTGTTCAATGCAATTGCTTTATAAGATGAATTTGTCGCTAATTTAATTAAAGCAAAGTCATTTTCTAAAGTTTGAGAGTTGTAACCTTCGTGAACGATAATTTTAGCAGGTTTAATTTTTTCAACACCTGACATATCTTTTTGGTCTAACATACCAATCCATACGCCATCGATAGTTGCTCCACGTGCACAGTGAGCTGCAGTTAGTACCCAGTTTGGAGCGATCAAAGATCCGCCGCAAAAATGGCCGTAGCTGTTTGAACGTAAAGAAACGATGTATGGAATTTCGCCTTTAAGAGCGTTTTCTCCGCCAACGATTTTTGTTGATAGTTTAGTAGCCATGCCGATTGATGAGATTGCCATCACAGCCGTAACGATTAATGAATTAAGTGGTTTTAACACAAGTATTCCCTTCCCTTGGTTGTTTGTTTTTAAACAAATCCGTTTGTTGTGGATCCAGCATTGTACGTTTGTTTATAAATTTTAAGAAAATTTACTGGTTCCATTATTAAACTGGGCAAAGGTCTAGTTTTCAGGACTAAAATAGAGGGAAATTAAATAAATTGCTGTAGAAAGCTAGTCGAATATCGCGCTTTAGCACGACTTGTTTAAACTCATTTTTAATTGATCAAGGCGCACTGCTCTTAGAAATTATGCGCAGAAACAGAAGCTAATCCTGTACGGATTTTCATATAAATATCGAAATATAAGTACGCAGGATCTGGATTAGGCTGCTGAGTGTGATCAGGCAAAAACTTTAAATTACCCGTGCGTAATAATAGATTTTTGATTTCAGGGTTTTGTAAGACTTTTTGTTCTGAAGCACGGTAGATAATATTGTAGTGTTCAATCTTGCCGGTTTCAGTTTTGTATTCAACTTTTTTGCCTTTGTATGTGATCCACTTAATATCTAACTTTTTCATGTTAGCATTAGCTGCATCACCAGCGGCTTTAGATTCAAAGCCAGACATTTTATAAACTTGCTCACGAGTGTAGGGCCACACAACCGTTGGATCTTTCAATCGTTCGTCGTTTGGCCCTTCTGGATACTTCATCCCCTGCCAGAGCCCCTCAACACTGGCATAGTGAATTCCATCAAGTACAAAATGAGCTTCAGATAAATTAGAGAAAATACCTAGTTCGGTACGTTTCGAAAGAATCACTTCACCTTTAGAACGATCTGCAGCTTGCGGAGCGATCTCCCATCCTTTTAAATCTGCTGGCGGAACAAAAACCCACCAGGCATCAGGATAGTTATCAGGAACTTTGCTATCTTGCGCGGTTGCATGAATGCAACCACATAATAAAAGTACTGATAAAAGACGAAAGTAATTCTTCATAAATAAACCCGGTCGTTAAACTTAGTAGTTAGCTGGTTTATTAAGATTCAAACCAGATAAGATTTTACGAAGTGGAGTATCGTAAATGTAAGTGCCGTAGTTTAAACCACCGCCGTTACCATCTGACTTACCACCATCATGAATACCTACAACTTGTAATGTGTAAGCTTGAATGATTGTAGCACCAGATGAACCTGGGTTTGTGTCACATACGTGGTGAATTAAAGCTGGATCGAAATCAGCATCAGCCACTTGTTGGATTTTGCAGATTTGTGACCAACGTAAAGGTAATTCTTCTGGGTGAGAGAAGATCGTTACTTTTTCGCCAACTTTAGGACGTTTAGACCAATCAGCTTTAACAGCTGTTGGAGGAATTGGGCTTACTTTCAATAAAGCGAAATCCATTTTCTCTGTTCTTTGCGCCATAACGATTTTTTCACATTTAGAAACCATGTAAGGTTCTACACCTTCACGAAAACCCCATTGGATTTCGTTTTCAGCGCCTGCACAATCTTGGTTTTCGATCGGCGTTTCATTCGCCCAAAAACAGTGACCTGCAGTTAATACGTAACCACCACCGATGTGAGTTGCTGTACAACCCATGCCTAATTTACCAAACGCATCTACTAATGGTCTGAATTTAGCCGGAATGTTTGAAGCTTTAGCATCGACGGCGATTAAATCATTCTTACCGATGATTTTTTCGATATCACTGTCGGCTTTTGCAGTTTGCGCTCCGATGATAACTGCGAAAGATAATGCTGCTAATGTTAATTTCACTAATGCTTTCATGTATAACCCCCTTCATGGGTGTAATGTTTCTGGTGGTTCCAGAGACGAACTAATTTGTACCCAGAATGGAACCAACTGAAAAGAAAATTAAGCAGCTCAACTTAATAATAGTGAGTTGTAAAACGCATCGCGCAAATATGATAAAAATCTGAAATAATCTTACTTAATATAAGTAGCTGAAAGCACAACAGGAAAATCAAATTCTTGGCAAATCTGCTTATTAAATGTGATCTCGACGGCCCGCAAAGCTATGCCACCAAAGGGCCACGCGGCATTGTCTAATTTAATTTTAGAACCATACAACTCATCACCTACGATCGGAAATCCATGACGACTTAACTCTAATCTTAACTGATGTGAGCGACCTGTAATTGGATACATATCCCACTCATAATATTGCTCACGCTCACCGACATAGATCGCTTTTGTTTCAGAGTGATCACCATGCGCAGACTCAAAAGATCTGCGTTTACCGCGCATGATTTTCATCTGCCATAAAAATTCTGCGCCTGCAGTTAAATCAATTTTTTCACGCGCGGCTTTTACATTCTCGGGCCAGTGCGAGAAGTCTTGTTTTAATGTTAAAGCTTTATATTTTTTCTGAAGAAGTTTTTTTGCAAACCAATCTTGCGATGCTTTATGTCCACGCGAGTTTTTGGCAAATAAAATTAACCCGCTCACTTCAAAATCTAAGCGGTGCACCGGAAATATTTGAATGCCTTTTTGTTTTTGCAGTTCTAACCCAAGACAGGGGCGATCGCTTTTATGACGATCAGGCACACTTAATACGCCTGCAGGCTTATCACAGGCGATAAAGTCGTTGTTCTCGAATATGAGATTGACGATAGACATTATTTTTTCTTAAGACCGACAAGAAAAATTTCTTTTGAAATTTTACGAGTTGAATCAGGCTTAACGGCCTCGAACTTTTGAAAGTCTTTTTGAATTTCAGCGCGTAATTTAGAGAAATCATCTGAGTGAAATAACTTACAAACAAAGTTACCATCTTTACGTAAAAACTTACGAGCTACGTTTAAGGCGATTTCACAAAGCTCATACGAGCGAGCCTGGTCAGTGACGCGAATGCCAGTTGTTTTGGGCGCCATATCAGATAACACCAAATCAAACGGCTCATTAAAGCCATACTCTTTGAAGATTTCTTCTAAGTTAATATCGCGAAGATCAGCTTGAATAAATTTAGCGTTAGGCATTGTTTTAGTTAATTTTAAGTCGATTTCAGTTAAATCAACACCAAGTAGGCGGCCGTTGGGGCCGATCTTTTTTGAACAGTACTGTGACCATGAACCTGGAGATGCGCCAAGATCTAGCACTTTTTGATTAGGCGAAACAATTTTAAATTTTTGATCGATCTCTTCAAGTTTAAAAATCGAGCGGGCCACAAAGTTTTGCTCTTTAGCTTTTTTAAAGTAGTGATCTTGTATCTTATAACTCATGGCTGACTCAGATACCAAAAACTTAGACTTCTGTCACAGTTTGAATGTATAATGGCTCTATTATGGAAATTATTTGGATTCTTATTGGATTTTTTGCACTATTTACGCTGCTATTTATCGTGATCGCTTACTACTTTCCTGAGTGGGTTGGCATTACTGGCAAAAGGGCCTTAGAAGTCCAAAAACACCAGAACACGAACGTAGAAACGATTAATCCTAAAGACTCACCTACAGATAAAGCTTAAGTTTGGTTTGGTCGGCCAAATATGACCGACCTGCTGTAACTAAGCCGCTGCCCGTTTAACCTGAACGCGCGTTAAGAAATATATCCCGAAGACAAAGAGCAATAATAAACTTAAAATCGTCTTTTGCGGATGCCCGAAGACACGCGCTGTGACCGCCATTAATAAGGGCCCTAAGACAGAGGCAAACTTACCAAGTAGGTTAAAAAAGCCAAAATACTCGCCCGCTTTGTCTGACGGAATCAGATACGCAAATAACGAACGAGAAAGCGCCTGTACGCCCCCTTGAGCTAAACCAATCAACACAGCCATCATATAAAAATGTTCAGGCTTAGTCATAACTGAAGCACCCACAACAACAAAGACATAAACTAACAAACAACCAATAATGACTTTTTTGCTGCCGACTTTACCTGCTAAATAACCGGTAAAATACGCGGCCGGAAAACCCACAAACTGAACAAGTAACAATGATAAAATTAAGTCTTTAGCTTCAAAGCCAATTGAAATACCAAAATCAACCGCCATCGACATCACAGTAGAAACACCGTCGATATAAAACCAATAGGCCAAGATAAATAAAAATAAATTCTTTTGATTAAATAACTCTAAAAAAGTTTTTTTAAGTTCACGGGCCGACTTGAAAAAAAGTTGCAATGCTGTTTCGGTCGAAGGGGCCGCATCTGGCTCTGGAACATACAAAAAATTGGGAATCGAAAACACCAACCACCAAATAGAAACTGTTAAAAACGACCAACGAACACCATCAGCTCCGCTTGATAAACCAAAAAATTCTGGCTTTTGAAACATCAAAACATTCACTAAAAATAATAAGCCTCCGCCTAAATATCCTAATGAAAAACCAAATGAAGACACTTGATCGTATTGATCAGGTGTTGTGACTGATACAATCAATGAATCATTAAAAACTACGCTGGCGGCCGCACAGAAAAAACTAAAGCCGTAAAGCAGGGCCGCTGAAAACCAATCGCCTTGAGGCACGAAAAATAATCCGCCCGTGGCAACGGCACCTAAAACTAAGAAGACCCCTAAAAACTTTTTCTTAGCTTTGCGATAATCTGAAAGCACCCCCATAAACGGAGATAATAGAGCCAATGAAAAACCTGAAATCGCTAAGATAATACCTAAGCGTTCAGTGCTTTGGCTGACTGTGGCTTCAGTGTTCCAGTATTTTTTAAAAAACACCGGAAAAAATCCTGCCATCACAGTTGTGTAGAATACGCTGTTAGCCCAATCGTATAACGCCCAAGATAGAACTTTTTTATTCATCAATTTGCTCATATGCAGTTATTTTTCAGTGAAACGCCGCAAAAGTCTTGTAAAAAAGTGAATATCCGGTGCATTAATTGGCTTCACCGCTTTTATCCGCTACAGCCTAGAGACTATACACCCTCTAAAGGAGTACTTATGAAATTCGCGACTGCGACAATGATCGTTTTATGCCTTTTAGCTTCGACATCTTGGTCAGCTTCAAATCCGTTGATCAGAAACTGCAACTTAGCTGGTGGTGAATTCACTGTTATTACATTACCTGATGATCAATGGGCTTTATGCAAAATCGGTCATGCTTATGTTGGCGCAATTGACGTGATGGGTTTTAACACTCAAACGGCAGAACCAACTGCATTTTTAGAATACGCTGAAGAACACACTGAGTGCCATGGCGCTCTAACGACAGCGACAATTCTTAACACAACGACAAAAATCGAACTTTGCCGTTATGCTGATAACTCGTTTATCGACACTCAAACTTTAAACTCAGGAGTTCAAAGTTCTGATAACGAAGTTTTTAATAAATACTTAGGTTTATAATTTAGGTTTTAACAAGTCTCATGCAACCGCTGCCGAAGGCTCTGAATAACAAATTTGATGTCGAGCCTTCGATAGTTTATCACGACCAAGACATTTTGGTTTTGATGAAACCCGCCCACGTCTACGTACACCCGCCTGAAGATCGTATTGCCAGAAAAACTGTTGGGCGAAAAACTTGCCTTCACTGGCTTAAAGACAAACACCAAATTATTGGTTCTCCCATTCACCGTTTAGATTTTGCCACTGAAGGCTTAGTGATTTTTGGTCTTCATAACAAAGCATCAAGTGAAATGAATAAACTAATGCGCGCAGGGCAAATTCAAAAAACCTATGACGTTGTAGTACGTGGTTGGTTTAAAGAAGAAAATGGCCAAATTGATTTACCCTTAGAATTAGATTCAACGGGTGAATTAGCTCAGTGTTTAACTCTGTATCAAACAGCTAAAAAAATTGAACTTCAGTATTCAGTGAATTCTAAATTTCCGACCAGCCGTTACAGTTTACTGCATGTTGAATTAAAAACAGGTCGGTGGCATCAAATTCGTCGCCATATGAACCGCGTGGCTCATCCGATCGTGGGTGATCGTGAACATGGTGATTCACATCACAATCGTTATTTCAGAGATGAATTAAAAATTAATGGGCTGTGTTTAAAAGCTAAAACTTTGAAGTTTCCGCATCCGATTGAAAATAAAATGATTGATCTCGTAGCCCCGCGCACAGAGCTGTGGGACCGCATTGGTGATTTATTTTCGACGACTACTCTTTAAGCCAACGCAAATATTCAGAAATATTTTTTTCAAAACCAGAGTTTGACGGCTCGTAAAAAGTTTCAGGTTTTGTTTGTGGTGGCCAGTAACTTTGTTTCACATAACTTTTTGGATAACTGTGCGGGTACAAATACCCTTGGCCTTTTGAACTTGAACGTAAATGCACCGGAAGCTCAGGCGTACCTGATTTTTGCACGTATTCTATAGCGGCGTTAATAGCTAAATAGGCTTTATTCGATTTTGGACAACTGGCTAAGTAAGTCACAACTTGGCCGATGTTAATGCGCGCTTCGGGCATACCGATCGCTTCAACAGCTTGTAAACATGAAGTCGCCATAGTCAGTGCTCTTGGATCAGCATTGCCGATATCTTCGCTGGCAAAAATAATCATACGACGAACGATAAATGAAGGGTCTTCTCCACCCTCAAGCATACGTGCACAATAATATAAAGCCGCATCAGGGTCAGAGCCGCGCATTGATTTAATAAACGCTGAAATACAGTCGTAGTGCTGATCTGATTTTTTATCGTAGGGAATAATTTTTCTTCCCATTAGTTTTTCTAAATCATCGACTGATAACGGAAATGGATCTTCATCCGTTTTTACTTTGTAAAACTTAATCACGGTCTCGGTGATATTTAACAAGCGTCTGGCATCGCCATCAGCGGTGTTGATAAGTAATTGCTTAGTTTCATCTAAGAAAAGATCTTTCGTCGTAATTTGTAATTCAGCAGCGGCTTTTTCTAAAATTTTCTCTAAGGCTTCAGTTGGCAATTTACGAAACTCAACCACCTGACAGCGGCTCAGTAAGGCTTTATTTAATTCATAGCTTGGGTATTCAGTTGTGGCCCCAATAAGATACACATCGCCTTTTTCAACATACGGTAACAAAACATCTTGCTGTGATTTATTAAAACGATGAATCTCGTCGACAAAAAGTAAGGTTTTTTGTTGGTATTGTAATTTACGTGTACGACCTGATTCACAGGCCGCTTTTAAATCTTTAACTCCAGCATCGACAGCATTCATTTGAATAAAGTGAGCTTTTAGATTTTTTGCTAAACTGATGGCTAAACTTGTTTTTCCGGTGCCTGGGGGGCCCCAGAAAATGAGGTTTAAAAGTTGCTCACTTTTTAGGATGCGGTAGAAAGCTGATTTGTTTGATAGAAAATGAGTTTGGCCTAAAACTTCATCAAAGTTTTGGGGGCGGATGCGCTCTGCTAATGGCAGCATCTCAGGATCAACTTGAGTTGCAAAAAGGTCATTTTCCATAGCTGAGTTTTTACCTCTAGTTGTTAAATTTTAATAATGAAATTGAAACAATTTCGCAGCTAGACGCGCATTTTGTTACTTTTTGAATTTTGCAGTTCACTTTAAGTCGAAGTTTCACTAGATACAATACTCTAAAAGGAATCAGGGAAATGAAAGTTTACGTTGTTAATCAAACAGCGACGCGCACAGCGTTTGCTATCTTATTTGTTTTGTTTTTAAGCTTTGGTCAAGTTGCGAGTGCTTTAGATATTGCAGACTCTAAATACCCGTTTCCAACAAAAGACCCTTACATGGCGACAATCTTGTCTTCATTTTCTCCGACGAAGGCCAAATACGACGAATGGACTATGGTTTATCGTCCTGAGCGTATGAATGCAGGCTATCCTCTGCAAAAACCAGAAGTAAAACTTCAAACATACAAACAAAAAGGCCAAGCGCCCCTTGTGCTAATTATCGCAGGTCTTGGCGGCAATGGTTACTCAACAAACTCTGTGGCATTAGGTGATGAATACATTAAAGCGGGCTTTCATGTGATCACTTTACCGAACAACTTATCTTGGAGTTACACTCAAGGTATTTCTGAGACTGGTGTTCCGGGCTATTTACCGCGTGATAAAACTGAATATTATCAATTTATTAAATGGGTCTTAGATTATGCTAAAAATAAAAAAGGCATGAACTACTCATCAATTACTCTTGTGGGTTATTCAAATGGTGGTGTGTTAGCGGGATTTTTAGCTCCACTTGATAAAAAACAATCTCAGCCTATCTTCAAAAAAGTTTTATTAATTAATCCAGGCGTTGATGTGATCTATGGTATTCAAAAACTAGATTACTTAAATGATGTTGTCGGTGCTGGTATTTCTCAACCTTGGAAAGATCACATTTACGGCGCGATCTATACTCACGCCGGTGACATCACAGCTGCAAAAGATCCGGTTAAGGCTCTTTTTAACATGATTGACGAATTAAAAATTCAACCGAACCACATTCAATGGGTGATCGGCAATCAGTACCGCACAGATTTACAATTTATCATTGTAAGTTCTCACTTTGTAAAACACCGCGTATTAACGACGCCTTATTCAAAATACAAATTAAATGCGCTTGAAGATGAAGCCCTATCTTATAACTTCATGGCGTACTTGCAAAAATTTGTGATTCCATCGTTACCACCTGAATTGCAGCATTCGAATATTATTTACGATTCAAGTTTATATTCACAAATGGAAGATTTAAAAAACGATGCGCGCGTTTCAGTTTTTACAAACGCCGATGATTTTTTATTAAAGCCGACTGACTTAACTTTGTTACGTGAGAATTTCGGCGATCGTTTAGTGATCTACCCTTACGGTGGACACATGGGTAATATTGTTGTTCCATTTAATGTACAAATGTACATGAAGTTTTCTCAATAAGGTTGCATTTAACCGGATTTAACCAAGGGCACCGCATGATAAAAAAAAATTGTGAGCGGTGCCATTCTGAGTTCGAATGTGGTTCAAAACAAGTTGGTACTGCTGGGGACAAATTGCCCTGCTGGTGTTTACAACTGCCACTGGCGACAAATATTCCAAAAAATTTTACCGACTGTTTGTGCGCTAAGTGTTTGAATGAATTTACAAACGTAAAAACATCTAGCGAAGTTTCTGACCCTGATTTCTATTTTGACACCAATGGCCTGATGGTTTTTACAGAATCCTATCATCTTAAGCGCGGCACCTGTTGCGGTAACGGCTGTAAACATTGTCCGTATTAAAGCCCTTGCATTTGTTTTGCATACACCTTAGAAACACAACTCACTTTTGACCTAAGGATAATTATGAAAAACCAAATTTTAAAAACAACAGGAATGATTGCTTTATTTCTTTCAGTTGCATTAATGCACTCAGGAGCACACGCTCAAACGCAAGAACAAACACAAACTTCTGCAGTTGAGTCTCAGCCGAACGCAGAAACTAATGCGATCGAAGAATTAGATCCGCAAGCTGCAAATATCGAAGAAGTTTTAAAAGAAATGGATCGTGAATACGTTCGTCAAACTGGTAAATTACCTTACTTGATGCCGTCGTTCTTAGAAACTTCTAACTGCCAACGTTTCGATTGCCAAATTTACGCTGAAGTTAGAAAAAGCGAACAACGTTTATACCTTTATAAAGGTGGAGCGTTAATTAACACTTGGTTAGTATCAACTGGTAAAGCACCAAAAGCTGAAACTCCACTTTGGGAAGGCCACCCGAACGGTCGCATTTACGATGCTTACTCTTCAACGGCAAGCCCAGGTGGTGATTACAAAGGTTTAGGCAATATGCCTTACGCTGTGTTTTTATCTGGTGGTTACGCCGTTCACGGAACTCCCGAAGGCAATTGGAAATACTTAGGCACGAAAGCTTCTCATGGTTGCGTACGTGTGCACCCTGACAACGCTAAAATATTTAATCGTTTAGTTCGTCAGTACGGCGTAGAAGCAACTTGGGTTGCTGTCATCAACTAGGCTATTAATATTTCGCTATACCCTGAGAGAAAACTCATTTAAATTATTAAGATTATGAATGATAAGTTTTCTCTCAAGCAAATCTCGTTTGTAAGATTATGTTCCTTAATGACGATGCTCATCAGCCTGTTGGTTCTTATGGGCTGGATTTTTGAAATTAATTTTTTAAAAACTGTGATACCCGGTTATATTTCGATGAAGGCCAATACATCACTTGGTCTTTTGTTTTTAGCCATTTCATTATTCTTTTTTGAAGACCCCGAAAAATACACTCATCATAAACCAACACGTTGGGCTGCAAATTTTTTTGCGACACTTACTTTTTTAATTGGTGCACTGACTTTAACTCAATACCTTTTTGATGTTAATTTTGGAATCGACGAATTCTTTTTCATTGATCCTATTCGTCCTGGAGCCAGGTTTCCAGCCGGCCGCTTAGCACCGATCACGGCCATTAATTTTATGTTGATGGCTACCACTGTTTATTTAAGTTCAATCCGACTTAATGGCTGGCAAAGAATCAGCCAGTACATTACGTTTTTAGCTTTCTTAATTTCATTTCAAGCACTGATTGGTTATTTTCTAGGGGTTACATACACTTTTGGAACTGCCTTTTATACCCAGATGGCGATTCACACTTCGATTTTATTTATCGTCTTAACCGCGGGTTTTTTATACGCGCGCAAAAATTTTGCTCTTATGAAAATTGCCACTTCTCCGACGGTGGCTGGGCGAAGTACGCGCTTACTGATTGGCTCTGCGATTTTAGTACCGCCGTTTGTTCACTTTATTCAAATCAAAGCCGAACAAGCTGGTTTTATTGATGCCGACTTTTCAGTTTTAATTCGCGTTATGGGAAGTGTTCTGTTTTACTTAGCCATTGTCTGGAAAATGGCCTACGACCTTCACCAGACTGAAGAGCTACAAAACGAAGCCGAAAATAAATTAATCGTTATCAATGCCGAACTTGAAATGCGAGTTATTGAACGCACTGAAGCCGCAGTTAAAAATGAAGGCAAAGTGCGCGCGATTTTAGAATCAGCCTTTGATGCCATCGTTGGTATGGATCAATTAGGCTTTGTGACCGAGTGGAATCCCCGTGCTGAAGAAATATTTGGTTGGAACAAAGAAGAAGCCATCGGCAAACGCATGTCTGAATTAATTATTCCTGAGCGCTACCGTCTGATGCATGAAAAAGGTTTAGCACACTTTGTAAATACAGGAGAAGGCCCTGTTTTAAATCGCAGTATCGAAATTTCAGCCATTAAAAAATCAGGCCTAGAATTTCCGGTCGAACTTTCTATCACTCCTCTTAAAATTGATGACCAGTATATTTTTACGGCCTTCTTATCAGACATTACTCAACGTAAAGAAGATGAAAGAAATCTTAAGAATTTAAATGCCGAACTTGAAAAGTCAGCGGCCGAGGCTAAACAAGCTTCAGAACTGAAAAGTTTTTTTCTAGCGAACATGAGCCATGAAATCAGGACTCCGATCAATGGAGTCATTGGTATGACGAATCTAGTGTTAGACACCGACCTCACAGATCAGCAACGTGAGTTTGTTGATATTATTCGAAGTTCTGCTGATAGCTTACTGGCTATTATAAATGACATTCTTGATTTATCAAAAATTGAATCTGGAAAAATGGATCTAGAAACTATTGATTTTGAACTTTCAAGTTTAGTGACTGACATCACTAAAACACTGCGACTGACAGCTTTGCAAAAGGGTCTTAACTTAAAAACAGATATCCCAACGAGTTTGGTTGAAAATGTTATTGGTGATCCTGGTCGTATACGTCAGATTCTTATTAACTTAATTTCAAATGCGATTAAATTTACCCATGAAGGTGAAATTACGGTTCGCGCTTCAGTGTTATCAAACACAGCTGATGATTTAGAAATTCGTTTTGAGGTTGAAGATTCGGGAATTGGCATTTCTGATGAAACAATTAAAAAACTGTTTCAGCCGTTCACACAAGCCGACAGCACCATGAGCCGTAAATTCGGGGGCACTGGTCTTGGGTTATCAATTTGCCAACGTTTAGTCGAGTTAATGCATGGGCAGATTGGCGTAACCAGCACCGAAGAAAAAGGCTCTATTTTTTGGTTTGAACTGAATTTTAAAAAGTCAAAAAACAAACATATTCATCAAATTCATCATTTTGAACATGATTTAGAATCAAACAAAACAGGACGAATTTTAGTTGTTGAAGATAATTTCGTAAATCAAAAAGTAGCTCGTGCATTGCTTGAAAAAATTGGTCACCGCGTAGATACTGTCGGTAATGGTTTAGAAGCCATCACCGCTTTAGAACAGTTTCCGTACGATATTGTCTTGATGGATTGCCAAATGCCCGAGATGGATGGCTTTGAAGCCACCCAGGTTATTCGTAGCGGAAAACATGTAAAAATTCCTAAAACGATTCCTATAGTTGCTATGACAGCGAATGCTTTATCCGGAGATAAAGAACGTTGCCTTAAGGCCGGGATGGATGATTATATCTCGAAACCCGTAAATATTAATTCGTTAAATAAAATTATACAGAAGCTATTGCCATGATGATTGAAAACTTACTTCCCTTTGTTAAAGAAATTGACCGCTTAAAAACGATCGACCGCCAAACTCCAATTCACGTTGGTGGTCGCGTTGAAAATACCGCAGAACACAGCTGGCATTTAGCTATGACAGTTTTAGTTTTTGAAAAGATGTCTCCGGTTAAATTAGATATTAATAAAGCTGTGAAAATGGCGCTCTTACACGACATCGTTGAAATCGATGCCGGTGATGTGATTATTTACGGTGATCAATCTAGCAAAAAAGCAAAAGAAGCCTTAGCGCGCGAAAGAATTTTTGGTTTATTGCCTGCTGAAATTGGCGAAGACTTTAAAGCTCTTTGGAATGAATTTGAAGAAGGCCAATGCGCTGAAGCCAAATTTGTTTCAGCGATTGATCGCTTTTTACCTTTGTATTCTAATTATTTAAACGGTGGTTATTCTTGGAAAAACCATAACGTTAAAGCCGGCACTGTGATCAATAAATGCGAACCACCGATTGCCAGTGGTCTACCCGAGTTATGGACTGTTGCTAAAAAAATGATTGATGAATCGATTGCCTCTGGCAATTTACAGGTTTGATCTGCCTCCGGCAGACCTTATTCTAAAGGGCCGACCTCTCGGTCGTCCTTAGTGTTCTAATCGTTATTACTTCTTAGCTGGTGTTTGTAGTTTTGCGATTTCTGTAGCTACGCGCTCAGAATCCATGGCTGGATCTACATCTTTTAAAACATTTTTAATTTTAAGTTCTGGATCGATAATAAATGTCCAACGTTTTGAGATCTTAACCACCGGCATTTTCGAGCCGTAAAGGTTCGTTACTTTCGCATCGGCATCGGCCAATAAATCAAAATTTAAATGGTGCTCTTTATGAAATTTGGCTTGGTCTTCGACTGTGTCAGTGCTGATTCCGTAAACCTCAGCCCCTAAATCACGAATTTTTTGGATACTGTCGCGAAAAGCACAGGCTTGTTTAGTACAACCCGGAGTTCCGGCTTTGGGGTAAAAATAGAGAACTGTCCATTTGCCCTTACGAGATTTTAAGTCGAAATCTGCTCCCGTTTGCGTTTTAACGGTAAATAGCGGAGCTGGGTCGTTCAATTTGACCTCATTGGCAAATACAGTCACTGAAAAAGACACTAGTAAGGCCGATAGTAATAAACGCATAAATTCTCCTGTGTGAGTGAAAGTCTATGTAAAAGTTTTAATACAGTCAAAACCCCCGTGTCGTATTCAGATTTGTGACGTATTCTCCCATGAAATCATGAAGTTAACCACCCTACTGCAAAAACACGATGCTACACACGCCAAAGGCCTTTCATTAAGCCTTGGTGATGGCTATTTGGTTGAGAACAATGCGGTGTATGGTGCAGTTCGTAAAAAAGCTCAAGCGTTAGATTTTAAATTTTCTGCAAATCCAACTTTAGAGTATTTAGCTTTTCCGATGAGTCAGCTTGAAAATATTTTGTCTGCAAAAACAATCTACTTTCAAAACAATTCAACAATTCTATCAGAGATCGACCAAAAGATTCCGCAACAGATTGAATGGGATCATATCGGTGGCAACCTTAAAGCTAATTATACTTTTCATGAATCTTGTCATGCGATCGCAAGAACCATCTCTAACCGTCTTGGCTTAGCGGCTGCGACTTCGCAGAAAACAAAACTAGTGACGATGTTACTTGAAGAATCTTTTGCGAACACGTGCGAATTTATGGCGATTCATGATGCCGCAGATGCCACTCATAAGACGTTTTTAGAAGTGAATTCTTTTTTTACTAAGTTCGATGACCGCACTCATTTACGCAATTTGGTTCAAGAAGTGGGGTTCAAAAAAGTATTCAAATTTATGATGTTCGCTTATCTGCACAGCAACTTTTTGAATGAGCACTTTTCATCACAAGAGTTTACTCGTGTGACAAAACTAACTTTTGATCACAAAGCGCTTAAGAACTTAAGCAAAAATGCCTTCGAACTTAGCCCTGGTTTTAGATTCAACACGACTGAGTTGTATTTAAGGTTTAATGGCATCAAGGAACCCGTTCTAGATGCGTTAGCGTTTGATTATTTAGCCGTAATCGAACAAGATCCTACTTTTTTAAAATTAATTAATGAGCTTACGGAGATTTTTTAAATGCAAGACCATATTCCCCCACAACCGGCCAATTCTTTTCGTATCACTTTAGATCTTATGCGCGCTGAAAGACGTTTAGATGCGATCTTACTTCAGGCGATCAAAGCTCAAAGTGAAAACTTAACTTTACGTGAAATTTCGCGCACAGCTTTTAAAGAATTATTTGCTTCTGGCAAAATTCAAATCAAAGGACAAAACGCAACACCGTCTTCTGGTTTAGCTCGTGGCATAACTTATGTTGATATTTTAGGGTTTAAACAAAAATGATTTCTACAACAAATGTAAGCCTTCGTTTTGGCGGCAAAAAATTATTTGAAGATGTAAATGTTAAATTTACTCCAGGCAATTGCTATGGCCTTATCGGTGCTAACGGTGCTGGTAAAACGACGTTCTTAAAAATTCTTTCGCGTGAATTAGAACCTAACACAGGCGAAGTGATTATGCCGTCAAAGGCGCGCCTTTCAGTTTTAAAACAAGATCACTTTGCTTATGACGAATTTACGGTGATGAACACTGTGCTTATGGGAAATTCTCGTTTGTACAAAATCATGAAAGAAAAAGAAGAGCTTTATAACAAAGCTGACTTTTCTGATGCTGATGGCGAGCGCGCGTCTGAATTAGAAGCTGAATTCGGCGAACTAAATGGCTGGGAAGCTGAATCTGAAGCTGGCGTTTTGTTAGCTGGCTTACACATGAATGACACTTACCACCACCGCTTAATGAAAGATTTAAACGGCGGCGAAAAAGTTAAAGTGTTATTAGCACAAGCGCTTTTAGGTAAACCAGATATCTTGTTACTGGATGAGCCGACGAATCACTTAGATATTTATGCAATTGCTTGGTTAGAAGATTTTTTATTAAATTTTGAAAACACTGTTATTGTGATTTCGCATGATCGTCACTTTTTAAATAAAGTTTGTACGCACATGGCTGATATCGATTTCGGTAAAATCACGACTTACACTGGAAATTACGATTTCTGGCGCGAATCAAGTGAACTTAAACAGCGTTTACTATCTGATCAAAATAAAAAGAGCTCTGTTAAAGCTGAAGAGCTTAAAGCCTTTATCGCCCGTTTTAGTGCGAATGCTTCGAAATCTAGCCAAGCTTCATCACGTGCGAAGCAATTAGAAAAATTAGAATTTAACGACATCCCCGTTTCAACACGTAAAGTTCCATATATCGGTTTTGAAATGAAACGCGAACTGGGTAATGACGTTTTAACAGTCGAAAATTTAAATTACACACTTGAAGGCAAAAAAGTTCTTAATAACGTAAGCTTTCGTGTAAATAAAGGTGATAAAATTGCATTTGTTGGTCGTAACGATTTAACAAAAACTATTTTATTCGACATCTTATCTGGCGAGCGCACTGCTGATTCAGGTAAGATCACTTGGGGTATCACAACTGAAGTCAGCTACTTCCCGGTTGATAATCAAAAATACTTCCAAGGCGACGAAGACACTTTAGTGAACTGGTTACGTCAGTACTCGACTGATAAGGATGAATCGTTTCTACGTGGTTACTTAGGTAAAATGTTATTCGGCGGAAACGATGCTTTGAAAAAACCAAGTGTTTTATCGGGTGGAGAAAAAGCGCGCTGTATGTTCTCTAAGATGATGCTATCAGGTGCCAACGTGTTAATTATCGATGGCCCAACGAATCACTTAGACTTAGAAAGTATTACGGCTGTGAATGAAGGTATGGAGCGCTATAAAGGCGCGATGATGTTTACTTCACACGATCATCAGTTGATTCAAACAGTAGCGAATAAAATTATCGAAATCGACGAAGAAGTTATTTTCAACGATAGCACAACGTACGATGAGTATTTAGCCAAGCGTAAACTCACTAGCTAGTTTACGGCTTGTTTCTTTTTTAATTTCCAAATCATGTACCCATGAAAGAAAAAAGCGATCAGCCATTTAACCCAAATGGCTGTGGCTCCATGGGCATAACCATAAATTCCTGTCGTCACCGAAGTAAATAGACCTAACAAGTGTAAGTTGTTTCGACTGGGCACAACGATCGATACTAAAAATGCGATTGTCGATGACCAACCAATAATTTCAATAATAATTTCGTTTGTGGTCATTATTTTTTTATTCCTAAAGAATCAATTTGTTCTTTCGTGAGAACGATAAATAACCCCGTTGATTTAGCGTAAGTTTTTTCATTATCGTAAATTTCGGCTTCGACAAAGATTTTTCTTTTATCGATATTTGTAATTCGTCCGCGCATTGAATATTGATTCTTTACAGGAATCATTTCTAAAAATTCGACTTCGATTTTTGCAGCCACCACACCATAACCATGATGCCAGGCTGTTGAACCCATGACTTCATCTAACACCGCCGCCTGACAGCCCCCATGCACATGCCCTGGTGGGCCTGCCGATGCATAGCTAAACCAAACTTCAGCATTGAGCTCATGATGCGCCGATGACTTTAATAAAACCATTTCAAGCTGACTTGAAGCTAATAAAAAAGCGCCCTGACTATCGCCGGGATAAGGCTTTGCAACCTCAAGGCTTGAATCAAATTTTAAATGTTTTTTCTGCGACATACCGATTAAGGTTATTTTGACTCGAGAAGTTTTTCAAGTCTTTCTAGGCGAGCTTTAACTGCATCATTTTCTTTTTTAAGATTTTGATTTTCTAGCTCTAGTTTTTCTACTCTTGCGTTACTTGACGCGATCTCGCGGCTTTGCTGCTGATCGTTTTCAAAGATAACCATAACTTTGGCGTAAAGCTCTTTGATCGCGTTAAGCATTGTCCACAACACCGGAGACGTATTCATCGTTAGAAAGTCTTTGCCGTTTTCACGATGCTCAGTGATCGCTTCAGGAATAGCTTTTTGTAAATTTTGTGCTGAAACACCCACGTACTCGTTCACTGGATCAGAACCCAATGGATTATCTTTTTTATAATTAAAGCGAATCGTATCTACTTTTAAGATTTCATTTAGACCACGGTTGTAACTTCCGTGAATATCTTTGTATCTTTCATCTGATAAAATTGAAAAGTTCGCAGTGCCTGTGTTTGTGTACGCTTGGCCAGTTACGCGAAATGTTCCGCTCACATCTAAAGTGTAAGCCGCAGCGTCTGCTCCACCGATGCCAACGTTTCCGCCTGAAAAATAAGTATTACCAATAAAATAACTCGTATTTTGAGTTATGGTTTCAAGTGGAGCAATTAACACAGAATCACTTCCAGCTCCGGGATCGGCAACTCCTATTGCAAGAGTATTTGTCCAAGTTGAATTATAATCTGTGTCTACAGTAAAGAAACTTCCTGCGCCAATGTATGGCGGAGAATAGATATAAATATCGTAGGCCGTTGCCGCACATCCCGCAGCATCTGCGACGATTTTAACAGCTGATAAAAGACTTGAGTGTCCCGTGACATGCACTGAGGCTGCTGCGCAAAAACCATTGCCATCGACTGAAACACCGTTGCTCGTACGAAATCTAATATCTGCAGAAGAAATTTGAAGATGAGTGCCATTGAAACCTTGTCCCGCTTCGATATGAATAAGTGTATTACGTCCTAACTGTGGTGAACTCAAATGACCTAGACGAATCCACTGTGAAGATGCCCCTGTATCGCCGATTGTTTGGCGTAGGGTTGCACTTCTTGTTGTCATGTCTCCGGCCACATCGAATTTTGAATTTGGTGATATTGTACCAACACCAACGCGACCGTTAATACTGTTACCAGTGGCAATTAACACGCGACCTGTTCCGCTGGCGTAATGATTGATGTAAGTGTCGTAACTATTCTTGGGTTCAAGATGTAAGTTACCATTTGTTGCGCCTACAGTTGCATACGCAAGGCCTGTCGCGAATTTTGCAGTATCAATACCTACAACAAATTTTTCGCCCCAGTCTGTGTTTGGACCGAATGCAGCTTCACCGTTAACATTAAATTTATGTGACATGGTGCCCGAACCAACACTCACACTTCCATCGAAGTAAGCTCCACCAGTGCCGTCGACATAAAATTTTTCTAAATAAGATCCATTGGCGTCTGCGATACCGCGAATAAGTTTCCAACCGGTACTTGGTGATGGATCACCACTTACTAATAATGGAGCTGCTCCTCCGCCAAAACCATCGCCTTCAGCATTGATGACGAAGTGATTGCCGTAACCACTTTGAAAATAAGCTGTTGGTGCGTTGTTACCTTGAACTTGAATTTTCGCTGTTGGATTTGTTACACCAATACCTAAATTTCCGGTGCTGGCTTGCAATGTCATCCATGTAGATACACCGTTTATAGAAGTAAATTTTAAATCTTTTTTGCTATCATTGGACGCATCAATTCCTGATTGAATCCAGTTGGCTGTTGAATCAGCTGTCATTCTAATAACGCCAGGATCTCCAACCGCTGGAGCATACAGAAATGCAGAGCTGCTTACTGAAATTGTACCTACTTGAAAAGTGGCAACTGGTGAATTTGTTCCAATACCGACGCGACCGTTTTGTTGAATGCGCATTTTTTCAGAATATGTTGTTCCATTATAAGAACCAATTGTAGTTACACCATTTGATGCACCTACTGGAAAATAAATTGAATTTTCATAAGGGCCGCCGGCCATATCTGTACCAAGACCCATAAAACCTAACGGATCAGCATCTAAACCGTATGTTTGAATTCGGGGACTACCCGCAAATCCGCCACCAATCATTAGTGCGGCACTTGTTGTTGCGGGCTTTTGAACTTGAAGTTGCGCCATCGGGCTTGAAGTTCCAATACCTGCACCATTAATATCAAAACGCAGGCGCTCACCATTGTTAGCATAAAAAGCTAAGACTCCGTTGGTCCCGCCAGAACCTGGCGAAAACATTCCCGTGTCTCCATCAGCACCAAAAGCATATCCGTTTGTAGAATTATCTGCAGCGTTCGGAATACCTTGGTTTGCTCGATAACCCGTAGCTGCTATTGTTGCTGCGGTACTGACTGCACCCGTTACACTTAGTGTGCCGGCTAAATTTGTATTACCCGCAACACCCATACCACCCTTAACAACTAAGGCACCCGTTTGTGAATTTGTTGAAGCTGTCGTTGCACTGATCGTAACTACACCAGTGCCTGTATTTGGATAAATTGAAATATTACCTGTTGAATTCGCAACTGTTGAAACGGCATCGTATGTGCCGTTCTGCGCGTTGGCTGCAATTGTACGACGTGTGTTTGTTCCGTCTGTATAATATAAACTAACACCATCGTATTCTATGGCTCCAGATGCTGGTGATGCTAATAAACTTCCTGAAGTTAATTTTAACGCTGCAATTGTTGTTGATCCTGAACCGATATGTAATTTTGCAGTTGGCATTAACGTAGAACCAACACCAACACGACCTGCAAAAACATTCACCGAGTTCAACCCAGCCGAATAAATATTAAAAGTTTGTGAGGCCGTAGCTATAATGCTCTGATCATTAACAAACAGTCCGTAATTAGTGCCGAAATTTCCTGACGCCGAATCAATCATGACACCGTAATTTGTACCAACTGTTCCAGCGACATTGGCCGTACCGAAAAGACCACCATATAAATTAGTGACATTTCCTTTATAAGAATAAGCTCGCGAGCTCATACCTGACAGCATAAACACAGTGCCTGATCCATTTTGCAAAACTAATGTGTTTAAACCTGACAATTCAGAAACATTTCCTGAACCATCATTTTCATTAATGACGTATTGACCAACTAAACCACCATAGTCAGCTGTATTACTCGCTACGTTTTGCAAAGAGATCATCGAACCCATAGTTGTACTTGTATTACTGCTCGATGCATTTAACTTAATTGAACTTCCATTACCAATAGTAAATCCTGATGAAAAGTCAGTTATTGTGTCTTGTAATATCAACGGTGACTTATAAGTAGCACCCATACCAACTAGCGAACCAAAATCTAAAACTCCACCCGATGGGGGTGTGTTACCAAGAACGACTGGCCCTTTAAGATAAGTCGATCCTGAAACAGCTAATTTATAACTTGGATTCGTTGTACCTATTCCAACGTTTCCAGAATTGTAATTTAATGTTGTACCACTTGTTATCCATTGATTAGAAACAGCTGCAAAACTTGCGGCGACAGTATTAGATAAGCTTGAAATTGATGCTGAAACTGAGTTAACCGTAGATGATACCGTATTTAAATTTGAGGCTACAGATGCAAATGAAGCTGCATTAGTCGCTTGGTTTGTTGTAACCGCTGTAAAAGATGTGGCCACCGCAGTAAATGAAGCTGTTGATGAAATAATTGAATTTGTAAAATAATTGTAATCAGTATTTGTAACTAAACCAGCGGTTGCCCCTGATGTAGCTGCCAGCGGAATATTAAACGTGTGAACTGTTCCCGTTGAAGAAACATTCGCCGTTAATCCAGCCGTACCTAAAGCAAAAGTTTGTGACCCAGATGCTAAACCATTTAAGGCCATGATGCCCGCGCCAGAAACACCAAATGCAACCCATGCAGCTCCATTACAATATTCAACAATACCTGAATTATATCTTAATGTACCTGCTAAACTTGCATTACAAGTCGCCGCTTCAATACCGATGCGAACTCCACCTGAAACATCTAACGCCGTCACGGCTGAATAAATTCCACCGATACCAACGCGACCATTGCTTCGAGTAATCGATAAGGCCACATCCACAAAAGAACCCGCATCATTGTAACGACTGATTCCAAAATTAGATCCTGCATTAGAGCCAACTTCAGCCTGGTTACTTACATACGTCATCCAACGCGGCAGACTTCCCGTCGCATAAGCCATACCACCTTCGCTATTTGCTGGGCGACTTAAAGCGATGTACGCATCTGTTGATGTATCAACGACGCTTAATTTTACTGTTGGTGTTGCTGTACCAATTCCAACATTACCAGTCACATATGAAATAGTTGTACCACTTGTAGACCACTGCGAACTTCGCATCGCCGCAAAACTTGCAGCCACTGAAGTTTGTAAACTTGAAACTGAATTTGATAACGAATTCACTGTCGATGAAACAGAAAACACGGTTGCTGATACTGATGAGATATTTGCAGTTACACTTGCGCCATCTGCTGGTGTGTAACCTAAGGCTGTGATCACAGAACCTGAAGTGACTGATCCACCACCGCCACTTGCAGTGACACATGAGAAAACCGTTCCGTTATAAAATAAAGCTTCACCCGCAGTACAAGTTGGCACAGAAGATTTTCTGACGTACGCCGATGCACTGACTCCGCCAAGTTTATCAGAGTCGTTCGCATACATCGCATAAGGAACAGCATTGATGCTCATCGCAGGTAATGTTTGCCAACCTGAACCATCGTGAAATTGCATGACTACTTTACGAGTATCAGATGCGCCCGGAGAATAAGTCGCAGGGCTTACACCGTTACAAGATAAACTGGGTGTGATATTTGAAAACACTTGTTCAAAAGTTGTCGATGATGATGGATAAGTTTTAACGCCAGTACCTAAAGAAAAAGAAATTAAACCGTTGCTTGAATGCATGTTTACTGAAGAAAACGTCTCAGCAAAAACGATACAATCTGCAGCAGGATTTAAAACTGTAAATTTAAAATTGACTGAACTAGATTCAAGAGGCTGACCATTAGGCGCGATTATTTTCGCTTGATAAGTCGTGCTACCCGGTCCCGCATACGCAAACATCGATATCAAAAGAGATATCAAGGCTCCGAAATAGACTAAAAATTTTGCCAATTTTGACTGGGGTTTCACTCTTAATTTATCGGTATTTTCAGGGCACCTATCGAGCCACTAAACAAAAAAACAGAGTTTCAGGACCTTTTTCAGTGACTCAAATTGGCACATCACTAATTTCTTAACAGCTTTTCAACTTGTAGTCTCATTTAAACACAGTTTATAAAGTCTGAATCTTGCAATGTAATACCAAAAATAAAAAGAACCCCAACCTAGGAACGTAAAATGATGAACCCAAAATCTCTTTTTATAACTGTGGCTTTAACTATGTCATCGTTATCTGCCTTTGCTATCCCCCAAAAAGAACAAATCGGCATCTGGCCAACAATCCCTTTCATTCGCGGAGCAGATCTGTGCGCTTACAAAGATGCTTACAGTACAACTCGTACAGGCTACATGGATAAAATGGTTGGTATCGCTAAAGACTTAATGCAAGCCGGAGCAAAAGGTAAAGAAGTTTTACCAATGCTTGTTGGTTTTAATAATTTGTATGATCAAAATATCGCGACAGCGAACCAATATAAATATATGGAAGTCACTTTAGAATCGAGCTTGAAAGCTTTTGTGAGTGATTACTACCGTAACATTCGCCCTCGTGTTCAACGCATGAGTTTCACTCGCGTAAATGATGTTTTAAATGTCGTGCGCGCAGCTGCAAACGGTCAACGTGATGGTTACTTAGATCAAAACTTAGTTGATAAATTAGATTACGTTGGTTACGGCACTTACTCTTTAGCACCAAATTGCCAAGGCGATATTCAAGTGACATTACATTTAATGGGTCGTGATGGTGAAGAACTATCTTATATCGGTAATGGTCAACCCGCAGTTGTTATGAGCCAAATCGCATCTCGTATGTTTGAAGATTTTCAACGCACTAAATTTCCGACTAAATTAAAAGTTGGAAACAAAACATTAACGCTTTTAGGAGCTATGAATGGTTCAGTTGAAACTACTTTTTCAGTTAAAAATGCTTCGCGCGCTTGTGAAACATTAGGTGGTCGTTTACCAACAGGAACTGAACTTGAAATCATCGACAGTTATGGCGATTGGAATGGCGGAGTTAGCATCAATGACGCCATCTGGGCTCTAACTAATGGTAACGTTTACGCTCCTCATTTACGTAATCCATCACCAGTGCGTTCTGAATCTGAAGTGAACGCGCACGATGAAGGTTACAGATACTACTGCGTTCAAGATTAATTTAAATCTGATAATTCAAACTCAGGATCACGGGCTAGCTTTTTAATAAGCTGGCCCTTTTTATTGGGGCGAAAAAGGCAAATGATGCATGGAATACATATTGCTCATAGATACAGTGTATGAAAAAAGCCAGCCTTATTTGTCTTACACTTCTAATTCTGACCAGTTGTTCGCACACTGTCGAATTTGTTCGCCGTGACACTTCACCGCAAAAGCAAGCCGTAGTTCGCTACTACCCGACTGATAAACCTGAAACTGAAGCTAAATATCGCGAAGATTTAAAAAAGCAAGCCACCAACTACTGCGGAGGCGATTACACCATCACCAAAGAATACCAAGCGCGTGATGAAAGTAACTCAAGCGCTGGTGTTGCAACTGGCATCGGCTTTGGCAATAGCGCTGTGATGTTCGGTGGTTCTGGCCCACACACGACCATGTACAATTTCGTTGAATTTACCTGTAAGTAATTAGTAGCGATAGCAAATGAATTTAAATGATACATATTGCAGTTTCTTCATACGCGCTTGAACCAAACGTCAACTAAGGCTCGCATAATTTAAGCTTACAAATCTATTGAAGGAGTCTCAATATGCAACCTATCAATCGCTTTCGCTTTTACACAGGGTGTGTTCTAACACTGTCACTTTCAAACCTACCTCAAGTGGTTTTTGCCGAAACTGTTCACGCGCAGAAAATGATATCTACCACTGAAGTGCTAGAGCGCTTCGATAGAAAAGTGGCCCAGCAAAAAGTAGCTAACTATTTAAATCAACAAGACGTTGAAAAAAAATTAGTTGAACAGGGCGTGAGTGTTTCAGAAGCCAAAGATCGTATTGCAAGTCTTTCAGATTCTGAGCTGCAAAACTTATCGCAACAAATCGATAAAGCCCAATACGGCGGTGATATTTTATTCACCATTTTAATCATTGTACTTATTATTTATTTGGTAAAACGCATTTAATAAATTTATGAACAAAAAAATATTATTTCTGTTTTTTGCAATTTGGGTTTCTAGTTGTGCATCTAACACTGTGCAAACGGATTCTTTATATCGCTCACCCAATAGCTTAAAGGCTAGCGTGAACAATATAGCTCCGTATATTGAACAAGAAGTTGGGCACTGTGGACCAGCTACTTTAGCTATGGCCATTGCTGCTACTGGCAGCCCTTATAAAATTGATGAAATAACATCTCAAGTCTACACACCGAATGCCAAAGGAAGTCTGCAAGAGAATATGACCACCACGGCACGACGCCAAGGTTTCATGGCTCTGCAAATTACAGGATTAAAATCATTACTGGCCGAATTAGATGCCGGGCACAGTGTAATTATCTTTGAAAATTTAGGAATCAATTGGATTCCGCAATGGCATTACGCTTTGGTGACTGGTTATGATCTAGCCAATAAAACTTTAATTATGCATTCAGGCCCACACCCCAATCAATTTATCGATATGGGTGAGTTTGAATTATCATGGCGGCTTACAAACTATTGGGCATTAGTTGTGTTAAACCCAGGAGATCTTTCAGCCAGTAGTGATGAAGTCACACATTTACAAGCGGCAGCCGCTTTAGAAAGAGTGCAAAAGTTAGATGCGGCCAAACGAGCTTATTTAGGAATACTCAGTGCTTGGCCAAGAAGTTTAATTGCAAGAATTGGTTTAGGAAATGTGTATTATAACTTAGGAGACTATTCGTCAGCTGTAAGTTATCTACAAGCGGCCACTGAATTACACCCTGATTCAATCGAAGCGCGTACGAATTTACAAATAGCTAAAGAAGCTTTACTTGCTGCAGGCCGAAACTCTCTCGCCCGATAATTTAAGTTCAGCTACCGCAGGCAGAACATCTTTATATGTTCCTGTCGCCTCACACGTTAGTTTATAACTCTTGCTTGTAAAGGGGCCAGTGAGTTTGCCACTAGCTACCATATCTTTATTATTACATGTAATAGCCGCATCTAAGTTTTGGTTTTTATAATTCCACTTAGTAAGTGTGCAGCCTTTTTTCTTTAATTCTTTTTCAATCGTAGCTTTAGCATCTTTAGCTTGTTCTTTTGTAATACACTCTTCATCACTTGATGATGGAAGTGGAATTCCATTAAGCTCAAGACTTTCTTTTGACTTCCATAAGCCAGCCTCAAACGATTGAGCCCAAATTTGAACACTCGAAAATAAAATCACATACATTAAGACTTGTTTCATATTTTACCTACTAGAAATGATTTTAGACCAACTTTTTCATCTGGCAACTCAAAATCAAGCGAAGACAAAATACAATTAACTTCTAGTTTTTCTATTTTAAGTTCTTTGGTGACTTTTAAAATAATTTTACGAATATCATCTACAAATAACGCATCAAAACTTGTTGAAAACAGCAATTGGCCTTTGTCTGTAAGACTGACGAGACAGTTCTTCATTAATTCTTCTAAGTTGTTTTCGATTTTAAAAACGCCTTTTTCACGACGAAAAAATCCTGGCGCATCACAAATGATGAGATCAAATTTTTGCCCTTTGGCCTTACACTGCTCTAAAAAAGTTAAACTATCGCGGTTTAAAAACTTATAGGCCTCGTTAGTTACTTGATTAAGTTCAAAGTTTTTCTTAGCCCATTCTAATGATTTTTTGCTTGTGTCGACTGAGGTGATTTGTGAAGCCTTACCTTTGGCGGCCGCCACGCTAAAAGTACCAACTTGCGAAAATAAACTTAAGACTGACTTGTTTTCTGAATTGTTTAAAATCCATTGACGCTGCAGTCTTTGATTTAAAAACAAACCACTAACCTGCCCAGCTTCACTGCGCATTTCAAATTGCAATTCGCCTTCACAAGCCACCCACGTTTTAGTGGTTGCCTCAGAGTGTACATTTTGTATGACGAGTTCTTTTTTCAAGCTTTTAGAAAATCGAGAGAATTTTTCAGAATCAGACTCTAACCAACGTTCTTTTTTCCAGTTTACAACTATCTTTTCACCAAATTGATCTAAGACAAAATTTTGGTCGTTATGACTAAGTCTATAAGATTGATTCTGGCTAGCTTGACTGAAAAGTCTAAGTCTACGATCAGCCTCAAAATATGCTCGCGCAATAACAATATCGTTTAACAAACTTAAATCTTCAAAGTACGCAGGCATCTTTGATAAAATCACGATCCCATTCGGAAATTCAATACGTGCATTATGCAAACACAAGAAATCATAGTTGTGCCCCCCGTATTTACTATCACCTAAAATTGAAATCCCTGCGGCTTTGGCATGAATACGAATCTGGTGATTACGTCCTGTGTGTGGCAGAGCTTTCCAGAGTTCAAAGCTTTCTGATTTTTTAACAAACTCTAATTCTGTTTCAGCATCAAGTTCTTTAGCTTTATGAACAATTTGTTGATTGATCGTGAATTGTTTTTTTTCAGATTTAAATTTGGTCACGAACATATAAGTTTTTTTAACTTCACGGTTAAAAAAATATTCAGCGTATTTTTTGGCTGACTCGACTGATTTACCAAAAATCATCACACCGGTTGTTGTCTGATCAAGGCGATGAATAATATGTAACTTGCGCCCTAATTGCTTTTCATAAATTTCGATAAGGCCATCTTGAATAAAATCTGAATGTTCAATTTTTGAATCATTGGTGTGCGCATTAAAACCATAAGGCTTATCAATAGCTAAGATATCTTCATTTTCAAATAAAACTGAAAGTAAATAGTCTTGAAGCCTTAGAAAATTCATCTTTTATTTTAACTTCTGATAAAGAGTAAGACCAATCCACGCATCAGTAGCTGCATACATAATTTGTCTGTCAGTTAACACGGGATGTTCCCAATTCGTAGTTTTTGGTCCTTTTGAAATTGTGGCGCCAAGAACTTCTTCAGTCATACCTTTAAGGCCCATATTTTTTAGGCCTTTAGTTTTTGCGACATGTTGTAATTCGATAAAATTTTGCGGTACAAATTGAAATCTTTTTTGCAGTTGTTTTAAATCATCGCGAATTGCGACTCCCACTTTAACAACTTCAGAATTTTCAAAAATATTTTTTAAAACTTCAAACTGGCTAATTTGACCAAAACGAATCACATAAGCCTGATCTTCGGTCGACAGCTGCAATATAGCCACATTGTAAACTTCGCCTTTTTTAAAACTGGGGCGCGTTTCAGTATCAAACCCAAGCTCGCGCGCCTGTTGCAAATCGCCAATGACAGCCAGAAGCTCATGATCATTGGTGATCAGATGGATTTTTCCTGGAAAAGTTAAAAATTTATAGATCACTGGAGGCGGCACTGGGTTATCCATACCCCAGACTATAATTTAGATTAGCCTTAATTTCAAATATGAACTCAGAAGCACCCTCGACTGAAAATGTGCCTTTTAGCGCTCGGTTGTCTATTGAGTTTACAGTATTTATCGCCTATCGAAACTAAACAACTTTTTAGATGGGAACGCTTCTAGCTACTCAATATTCACTGACCCCACCCCAGAAGGACGTCTATGCAAAAGTTAAGTTTTATTCTAGTGATGATCTTAAGCTTACAAAGCTTTGCTGGCAGCGTTTATGACCTTAAGGTCAATGCCAAACCCCTTTTTAAAGTGTTCGTCGACCAAGGCGTACCTGCCGCAGCATTAAAGCGCACTTTTGATTTTATCGACGCCAATGCTGGTAAAAAAGTTAAAGTGGCCGCTAAAGATCGCTCTAATCAAACGAAAATGAGCTCTAAAGAAATCACCGTTCGCACAGACACAATTGCAATTATTGATTACACATTACCCTCTGATCAAAATCGCCTTTATGTGCTGCATTTAAAAAACGGCATTGTGACTAAACATCACGTTGCTCACGGTAAAGGTTCGGGCGTTCGTTACGCGACTAAATTTTCAAACGTAGATAAAACTAAAATGACATCTCTTGGTCTTTACCTAGCTGGAAGCGTTTACAGCGGAGGCCACGGGGCTTCGTTAAACTTACATGGCGTTGATAAAACTAACGATCAAGCCTCTGCCCGTGACATCGTTATGCACGGAGCACCTTACGTGTCTGATGACTTTCTAAAAAGAACGGGTCGCCTTGGCCGCAGCTGGGGTTGCCCGGCTATTTCACCAATCTTGATGAAGAAAATGATTGGCTTTTTAAAAGATGGCGGAATCGTTTATGCGTATCACAAAGATATGAATGAAATGATCGCTAAAGGTAAAAACATTCAAGTCGTAACAACAGTTCAAGATGATGTTGATCAAGATTTAGATGGCGAAGAAGAAACCGTACGCGCAAAAGCGAGTTCAATTAAACGTAAATAACTGGTTCAAAATAATCAAAAAAAAGGGTTGAGCAATTTCTTGCACAACCCTATTAAATAACAATTAAAATTAAAAACTAAGCTTTTGGAGCTTTTGGTTTGTTTTTAGCTTCTTTTTCTTCAGGAGTCATACCCCATGGAGAACCTTTAGGTCCGCCTTGGCCTTGACCTTTACCGCCACCACCGCGACGAGCGTTGCGTGGATCAACTTTTTCAGCTTTTGCAACTGGCGCAGAACTGAAAGTTTCAACTTTGTAATAAGTGTCTTCAACTTGTTGGTACATTGGAGCTGGTTTTTCGCCTTCGCCAAAAGTAGCTACTAAAACGCGACGAATAGATGATTGATCTTTGGCTAATTCAGCAGCTGCTAAAGCATACTTAATTTTATCGCCTTCATATTTAAAAGTTTCGCCGATAGCTGTAGAAATTTCTTCTGCAGATTTACCTTCAGCAGTTAACGCATTCTTTGCTGCTAAGATTTTAGAAAGTGTAGTTGGTTGAAATTCAGTGATTGATTTCATGAGAATCCTCTTTGTTAATTTTGGAATGCCCATAATGCTGAATTTACCCCCCGATGACTAGAGAAAAATGATTTATTTTCTGCTCAGCTCTTAAGAACGATTAAACACGCTAATTAATGCAAGTTGTCTGCCCTAAAGCCTGTTAAAGATTCACGAACGCAATGAAATAATCGGGATGTGGCACTTTTCCTTAACGTCAGAGCTAACACTGCTAATAGATGGCCAAAACATTTAACTATGTTAATAATTAGGCGTGGCTGTCGCTCATAAAGAAAATCCTTTTAGAGAGCTGGCGAATACCAGCAAAATGGCTCAGGCTATTTTAAATTTCGATTGGTCCAAAACAGAAATTGGCCCTATCGAGACGTGGGATATTGCTCTGATTACATCACTTCGCATGATCTTAAGCTGCCCGATCTCAATGTGTTTAACTTGGGGGCCAGAAAGACGCTATTTTTACAATGATGCCTACGTGCCTATTCTGCAGCAGCGCCACCCGCAAGCTTTAGGATCAACTCTGCAAAAAGTATGGTCAGAAGTTTGGGAGCAAATTTTAGCGCTGGCTTTAAAAGTCGATGCTGGTGGCTCTGTTCATGAAGCCGACATGCTTTTCAACATCGAAGTCGAAGGGCAAATTCAAGAAACTTATTTTACGTTCTCGTACTCACCGCTTTATAACTCTCACGGCAAAGTGAGCGGCATGCTATGTACGATTATTGATACAACCTCTGCCGTGATTAAAGCACAGCGCACCAAAACCACAGAAGAAAACTTAGCACGTACAATGCTTGAAGTAAAAGCTGAGCGTCTTAAATTGCATACAGTTCTAGAAAAAGCTCCCATTGGAATGGCCGTCGTAGATGGGCCAGAACATAAATTTATTCTTACAAATGACTATTACCGCGATTTGTTTCTTGGCAGTCGCGACGCTGTCGGATCAACTGTTAAGGACCTTTTTCCGTTAACTGAAGAGCGTGGCTTTATTCAAATGCTCGATGATATTTATCAAACAGGCCAGCCTGTCGAAGGTCGTGATGTTCAGTTTAAATCAAAACGCGCTGATGGATCAGAGTTTTTAATTTATGCCGATTTTATTTATCAGCCCATTCGTGATATGAATGACAACATTGAAGGCATTTTATTAGCAGTTAATAATGTAACTCAAAGAGTACGAGCGGTTGAAAACTTACAAACTGCGAAACTAGAAGCCGAGAGTGCCAATCAAGCCAAATCAGCTTTTTTAGCGAACATGTCTCACGAAATTCGTACTCCGCTGGGAGCCATTTTAGGTTTTGCCGAAATTATTCGTGCGCACAATCTTGATTTAGCCGAAAGAAAAAAATATCTCGATATTGTTATTCGTAACGGCAAATCATTAATTCGTATTATCGATGATATTCTCGATTTATCTAAAATCGAAGCTGGCAAATTAGAAATCGAAAAAACACCTGTTAGCCTTGTGGGCTTACTTCAAGAAGTTCTAACCATGTTTTTTGATCGTGCCTCAAGAAAAAATATTCAACTTATTTACGAAGCCTCAGAGATTAACAATCTTAATGTTATCACTGATGCCGTTCGCGCAAGACAAGTATTGATTAATCTTATTGGTAACGCCATTAAGTTCACAACAAAAGGATCCGTTAAGGTTTCTTGCCACGTTAATCAAGTTTCCACCACCCAAAGAAAAGTGACTTTCTCAATTGAAGATTCTGGTATCGGCATGACTCAAGAACAAGCCTATAGATTATTTCAACCATTTACACAGGCTGATATTGCATCGACTCGCCGCTTTGGTGGCACTGGATTAGGCTTAGCTCTTTCTAGAAATTTAGCGCGCGCCCTAGGCGGAGACGTAGACATCAAAAACTGCCAAGTCAATAAAGGCTGTACTTTTGAATTTTCATTTGTCGCTGAAGAAACAAACCTGACAGCCAGTGCGACACCAGCGCCACTGCCAGAACTTAAAAATTCAATGGCAGGACTTAAAGTTTTAGCTGTTGATGATTCGCCAGATAATCGAGAACTTATTAAAATGATTTTGAGTCAATCAGGGCTTGATGTCACTGAAGCCGAAAGTGGCGAAGATGCTATTCAACAGGCCTTTCAGCAGCAATATGATATTATTCTTATGGATATTCAAATGCCGGGCCTTGATGGCTATGGCACATTGGCAGAGTTGAGACGACGCGGCTATCAAGCACCCGTTCTTGCGTTGACTGCTCATGCTATGAAAGAAGAAAAAAATCGCACTCTTGCTGCAGGTTTTGCAGATCACGTGACAAAACCAATTAATTCTGAAATTCTGCTACAAACAATTCAATCACACGTTAAAAATCACTAGGTTGTTATGGACATTATTACGCACACTCCAGCTTGGGTCTGGGCTATTCTTATTTATCTTTTATTTGTTGGCTATCAAGCTTTAAAGCCAAGAACAATTTCGCTCTATCGATTGATTCTTTTACCGATCGCTCTGATTGCTTTAAAATTTAAATTTTTTACTTCACCTGATGCCTGGATTTACATTGTTGGTATTTTATCTGGCGCCTTTGCAGGTTATTTAAAAGTTCGCAACTCAAAGATTCAGGTTTTCAAAGACAAAAAAGAAATTTTAATTCCAGGCAGCTCTTCATTGATTGTGATTTTAGTTGGAATATTTGTAATGAAATATTTCTTTGGTTTCTTACAAGTGACTGACCCTGTGGCATATATAAAGTATTATACTTGGGAGCTTGTAATGAGTGGTATTTTATCGGGTTATTTCTCAGGACAACGACTGAACTACCTATATCGATATATTAAATCTGACTCATGAAAAATTTAAAATCTGGTCTGTTTATTTTCATTCTTTGTTTATCGTTTGGAGTAGCTTACCAGATCATCGTCAATTCAGTGGCCAACCAAAGTCGCAAACTAGACTACGCCGAAATTAACCACATCAAATACGGTCTGTTCAGTATCAATGAATGGAAGTACCAGCTGAGCGAAATCATACAAGATGAAATCTCAGATCTAGATTTGAGAAAAAACAAAGAGCAACTTAAGCCCTTAGTTGAAGCTCAACTGAACAAATTGATTGATAGCGTACAAGAGCACATTCAAAAAAAGAACAAAACCACCTTTAAGGGCCGCATGAAACAGGCCTTTATAAATACCTTTGTTGATGTCAAAGAAATCAAAGCCGGGGTTCCTAAATACGCTGATGAAGTGATTAAAATCATGAATCGCCCGAAGTCTAAGAAAAACATTAAAGAACTGATGCTTACTAAAGTTGAAGATTACTTTGATCGAACTTATGAACAACAAGATCGATCTGCAATTGATGCGATTATATTAAAATTAAACGCAGCTGATATCAGCGCTACGCGTGAAAAGCTCAATCAAGAAATTAAAACGGCTCAGGATTCAATAGCGCTGTATTCGTGGATATTACTCGGCTTGGTTGGGTTATTATTTATGTTGGCGGCCTTTGAGAGAAATCCAATCCCAAGTCTGCATTATATAGTTTTGGTGATAGCCCTCTTCGTTCTACTTTTTTGCGGTGTCACTACACCAATGATTGATCTTGAGGCTAAAATTTCTGAGATGAGTTTTGTTCTGATGGATCATCCGGTTAAATTTTTAAATCAGGTCCTCTACTTTCAATCTAAAAGTGTGATTGATGTTTTTTGGCTGATGATCACGAATCCAAAAATTCAAATGCAAATTGTCGGCTTACTGATGGTTATATTCAGTATTGTTTTTCCGGTGATTAAACTGATCTCTTCTCTTCTTTTTTATTACGACAACTGGGGACTTCGTAAAAACAAAATAATTCATTTTTTCGTTCATAAATCGGGAAAATGGTCGATGACAGATGTTATGATCATCGCCATTTTTATGGCTTATATCGGCTTTAGCGGAGTAATCTCAAGCCAGTTAGGAAAATTGCATGCTGCAGATCAAGAAATCGTCTTACTCACTACTAATGGAACGTCTTTACAGCCAGGGTTTTATCTGTTCATGGGCTACGCTGTGTTTGCTTTATTTTTATCTGAATTCTTAACGAAAAAATTCGGCGACGTTTAAATCCATAGTCCATATCCCGCGGCTGCAACAGCGGCGCTTAAATGAACAAACGAAGTTTTTCGATCACCATGTTTGAACACGATCCAAAAATCAGAAAGAGCTACGGCACTTAGAAAAAACATACAAACACCAAGTGTCGCTGTTTCTTGACGATAAAACAAAAGCAACACGACCAAGCCCATAAAAATATCGCGCATGCCTGTGCTGATCACATACGGAAGCGCCGAACCACTGACGGCGACACCAAATTTTTTAGACATCGGTTCAGGCTTAAGCATAGCCGCAACCCCAATTGCGAGTGTGATAAGACCAATAAGTGGAGCAATATATTGAACAAAGTTTGTCAGATTCATAATCTTAGCCTAGCTGTTGCTGTAAGAAATAGATAGTAGGATAGGTCGCTAGCCAAATAAAAAAGAAGCGATTTAAGCCTAACACCATAAAGTTTAAAAAATGAAAAACTATACCCACTGCGAAATACAGGAGCGCAACGCGCGGGCTAATTAAAACTACAGGAAAAGAAATCTCAAAAAAAATGACTCCCAATGACAATGTCGTGAGTAACTTTGGCTGCGCCGTAAAAGTTTTAAAAAAGTTTGGAATTTCATAACTTTTACCTTGAAGAATATATGGCAAAAATTTTCCTTTGCGCCAATCTGGATCTTTTAATTTAGCTCGGCCCGATATTAAATAAGAGAGTAGCGATTGAACCCCGACATAGCTTAAGCCAAACTGTGGATTCCATAGTGATAGGCTTAATCCTATTAACAAAGTCACTGTCATAAAATCACTGCCACCGTTAAATGAACCGCGAAATACAACCGACCAAATTAAAGCTAAAATTAATAATGGAATCGCAAATCTTAAATCAACACATAACCCCACCGAACAAACCAACCCGAGCGCGATCATAATTTGTTCAGGAGGAAAAAACTTCGGTAATTTCCACACAGGGCCGATATGCGACCGGATGCTCCAAAGCTCTAAGTTTTGCAAAAAAACTGAAAAGCCAACAGCAATACAAGTCAGTTTTAATAAATCAAACATCTGACCGAAAAACTTCTTCACCGTTAGATAAGATGATACGAAATTTGTAATCACTGATCGCTCGTTCAAATGAAATCATACGCAAAATGAACTGATAGCTTTCTAAAGCTTCTATTTCAGTTCGTGTTAACCCCTGAGCTTCACTCATAAAACGGTCGATATTACTTTTATAAGCTAAACGTAAATTATACGGCCCATTTAAAAATAAATTTGAAAAATTTCTTGGGGGTTGCGCAGATTCGAAAAAATTTTGCCACGAGTCTGACTTTTGAATCTGCAGCTCAAACTGATCACCCGCTCGATCAAAAAAATTCCATGAAGGCAATAAAACCCGAAGCATTGAAGAAAGCATGCTTAAGCGTAATCTATGTATTTATGCAGGTAAAGTCATAATCAAAGGTTTACCCTTTGTGATCACTAACGTGTGCTCATACTGCGCCGTAAAAAACTTTTTATCAGTTGCTAATGTCCAACCATCACCCGTGTCGAAAACTTCTGTTGCGCCCGTTGAAAGAAAGGGTTCGATTGTGATGACTTGATTTTCTAGCAAAATACGTTTGTCTTGAGGGTCATAATAGCCCGGAATAAATTCAGGCTCTTCATGAAGTGCACGACCAACACCATGACTGCCAATATTTTCAATCACTGTTAGATTATTTCTTAAAGCTTCTTTTTCGATCGCACGGCCGATGCAGTTGATCTGTTCACCGGCGCGAGTGGCACGAAGGGCCATCTCTAAAGCGCGTTTTGTGGCTGTACAAAGTTTTCTTTTTAACATCGACTCTGGCGGAATAATAAAAGATCCACCCGTATCAGCAAAATAACCATTTAATTCAGCCGAGACATCGATATTAACTAAATCGCCTGCTTCAAATTTTTTCTGACCAGGAATACCGTGAGCGGCTTCTTCATTCACGCTAATGCACGTCGTGCCTGGAAAATTATAAACTAATTTTGGAGCCGAACGTGCTCCATGTTTTTCTAGAAAAGCTTGCCCTAGTTGATCAAGTTCAAATGTTGTAATACCAGGTTCAAGTTGTGAACCCATGTATTGCAGACATTGAGCTACAATTTTTCCAATTTTTCTAAGTGCGATAAGATCATCTTCATTTTGAATAGACATAGATCAAGACTAACATAATCTAAATCTAAATTAAATAACGGATATTCTGTTTACTTACTTAGGACCATTCACAGCTAATTGCGCAGCGAAAGCTCGCTTGTAAGCAGGCCGTTCTTCACCACGAGTCACATAGGCTGCTAAACTTGGAAAATCATTGATAACACCTGATGGCTTTAATCTTAAAAGCACAGACACCATCATCAGATCGCCTGCGCTAAATTCGCCATCAAGCCATTCATTTTGACCTAACCGTGCAGCAAGTTGTTTTAACCGATCATGCATACGCGCCACAACAAGAGGCATACGCTCTTGAGCCCAAGGTTTATCACCCTCAAAAAGTCTGGCGTTTGAAAATTCAAGAATTGAAGGCTCAATAGAATTCACCGCAGCAAACATCCAAGAGATCGCACGAGATCGCGCATTCGCATCACTTGAAAATAATCCGGCAAAATTTTCTGCGATGTGAAATACAATTGCACCAGATTCGAATAAAACTAAATCACCATCTTCGTATGTTGGAATCTGACCAAACGGATGAAGCGCCAAATGCGCAGGCTCTTTCATCGCCTTAAACGACACATAACGAACCTCGTAAGGTTGCCCTACCTCTTCAAGAGCCCAGCGAACACGCGTATCGCGCGCAAGACCCTTGCCTCCATCAGGAGATCGTTCAAAAGCTGTGATGGTGATCGCCATTACTTTATTCTTTAACTTTTAAACGGCTATCGTTATCAGAAATAAATGTTTTAATCTCTTCAGAAATTCCTAATAGTTTTAACCATTGTTCTTTGTAAAGAGTTACAGGAAAACGACCCATACCATAAACTGATAAAGCCCCTTTTTCGCTGACCTTCATCGTAAGCGCTCCACCACTATTTTTTTTATTTTTTAGCGATTCGTTCTCAGCTCTTAATCTTTCTAATTCGGCTCTCATATCTTCAGACATAACCATCCCTTTTCTAAAATTTTTTGTTAGACCTAAAAATCGTAACTAAGAATTTAGGGAGAGTCTATCTTCGACAGGTTGCTAAGAGAAAATCGCACTCATTTTGAATATAGATACGCAGTTTTTCGACTTTATCCTGAACAGCTGCTGCTTTTGAGGATCTTGAGACCTCCCATAGGGTTAACCACTTCAATAAATCGACAAGCTGGCTTTTATCTGGCCCTCTTGAAAGTGGATACCTAGGCATGGCTGTGCCCGCCATGACGGCCTCGCGCGACTTCTCAACCCAATTAATCTCGGTTTGCGTAAGATAAATTCGATTTAACAAATGACGACGAGCAATTTCTAAAGCGTGGGTTTCGATCAGATGATTTAAATTTCGCAGTTCAGAAAGAACTAACTCATGTTCGGCTTCAAATTTTTTACCATAAAGTTTATCAGCGGCACTTTTCCAAGCATCGCAAAAGTCTTCAAAATCGATGTCTTGATCTTTTTCGTTAAACTCGGGATGAGTCAGGTCAAAAATGGCCTTACTTAAAGTGTCGATGCTGGTGAATTGAGGAGCTTTATCATAGTGCAGTCTTAACATGTGATGCGCCCAACTGGCGATATCACGAATTTCAGATGATCCAATATCAGCCGTGCGAAAGGTTAATTTTACGCTTTCAAAACTGCGCCAATCCATAGGCTGATTTAAAAACTGATCCATTTGGCTTTTGCTGCGCTCGGCAGGATGAGTCTGATAAAAATTTGAAAGTAAATATGAAAACTCAGAATAGGATTTATCCCATAGATTTTCATTCTTACACATTTTATAAATATGAAAGGCCTTCAAAGAATTAGGTTGCGCCTGATCAAGCAATCCATTGATCTTTTGAACCATCTGGCGCGGAAATGTATTCCAAGTTTCTTTCAACATACTCCTTAATTTTAGCACTGGGAGCGGAAAATACAGAGATTTTTATTTATCATTTATCGTCTAATATTTTTACAAAAAATCTGATCTCTGAAGCTCTGTTAAGCCTTTACTGAGTCTGGCTTTATCACAGCTTTCATTTCGAGTTCCGTCTTCGAAACTAGCCATAAAAGTGCGGCAACAATCAGGTCGTTGTTCATAGATACTGCACAAAGTAGATTCTCCGACGATACCTTTTAAGGCGACACAGCTAGGCTTTGCTTGATCAGTGCCGTTCATGGCATTCATGTAGGGATTAATCTGCGTGGTCAGCGCAATCGGCACAGCGTGACTTTCAGCATTCGTTTCAGACCAATGAAAAGACACACGAAAAAAGGCGCAACAGGCGCCGCAAGACAAACAAGGGTGTGGCTTAACAAGGTTAATCATTACACAGCGTAGGCTTATAGCTAACTAATACAAGAACTAATATTTACAACTTTCACAAAAGCCCTTACACTGCACTCTTAAACACAGGAATTTTATGAAAACAGGCTTGAGCACGATTGTACACCCTTTCACAACAGAAGATTTTTTTACCAAGTATGAAAAAAATAAACCTTTTGTCGTGCACCACCCTAAAGAGGCCTTAACCGCTTTGCGCAGTCTAGATTTTTTAGCCTCGTTAGAAAATCTTTTAAACATGTGGCCGTATACAATTCAAGCGCACTTACCTGATTTGCGTGATGAATCAAGCTCGATCGACACAAACCCCAAAGATGCCAAAAAATTATTTCAAAATGGTATGGGGTTACTTTTCAACGAGGCTCACCGTATTTCGCCCCCCTTACAAGATTGGCTTAAAAAAATTCGCGTTGATTTAGGAATTTCTTCGCAAACATATTCACGCTGTTTAATTTACGCAACTCCTGATGGCAAAGGCACGGCCCCACACTTTGATCAGAACATTAATTTTGTTTTACAAATTCACGGAACAAAAATTTGGAAGCTAGCCCCAAACGAACACGTCATCAACCCGTTAACCCGTCACACCATGGGCACAAACCCCGATGATGAAATGGATAACTATTTAGAAGATGACCTTCCGACTGAAATGCCAAAGTCAGCGCAAACAATTGAACTTAAACCCGGCTCGATGCTTTTTGTTCCACGCGGTTACTGGCATTCAACCGAAGCCAAAGGTGAAGCTTTAGCCTTAAACTTTACTTTTACAGCCCCCACATGGATTGATATTTTCACGACCGCCCTACGCAGCCGCTTAGCCCTTTCGCCAGAATGGCGCGAGACTGCCAATGGCGTCAGTGACTCTAACCGCCGCGGTGAAGCTGAAGCTTATCTTGAAACTTTACTTGCCGGATTAAAAGAAGATCTTCCGCACTGGGAAGCTTCAGATGTTTTGGATGCGACGGAACCCCTAGATTAATTAGGTGTTCCAAAATATTCATTCAATTTATCAAAATACTTTTTTTGTTCGCTTTGAATAATTTTAAGAGCAAAGCCATGCAATGGAATATCTGGCCCACGCCCGATGTTATAAGAAGACACTCTAAAAGCATTCTCTTTAATTCTTTTAATCAAGATAACACTCTCTTGAAATAAGACATTGTAAGAAGCACCACTGTTATTTCTAAGGTGACTGATACGAACAACAAGCTGATTATCGTTGCCGGCTGCATTTAACTTAAAACAAAAGTTAGATTTCCCGAACGGAAAAACCGAGCTTTGCTGGCAGATCACATTTTTATCATTAAAAACCTGAACGTCGGTCACACCTTTAATAGTTGCTAACAAAAAACTTTGTGAAAACAACGTATCTAAAATTTCTTTACTATTAGACGCAACTACACATGTTGATCCTGAACCCATAACGATGTCTTGCTCAAAATCATCAGAACCCTCAATACTTTGTGCTGCTTGTGCTCGTAGATAAAAACCCGAACGAAGGTTGCTCGCACAATCATCTGCTTTTTTAGCGCCTTCGCTTTGTAAAAAGCCAGTCATGTTACTGGTTATTTCTATATCTAAACCCGTCTTATACGCTTTCAACTGAATGGGAGTATAATTCTTAAAGTATAAATTAAGATCCTCTAGCTGACTTGATTGCGCCGTCATCGATTCATTAATTAAAAACGCCTTGGCCGACATTTGACTTAACAAAACAACAGAAAAACTAAATATCCACTTATTAAATTTGATCATAATGAGGGTCCTGCCATTTCAAGGGCTGAGGTCTGTTTCATATCTGGATACGCTTCAATAAATCTTAATAACACGTCAGAAATAATCGCATGTGTATAGGCTTTAGATTCCCACATCACTAAATTTCGGGCGATCGCTGTTGCAGTAAAGTAATGATCTGCTGGCCAAGAAAAATGTTTATCTTTTGATTGCAGTGAATTCATTAAAAAATTCACACCATTTATTAACGCTTGTTTTGTTTTAAAATTTTGTTTGTCGCCGTAATGTAAAAGCGCATACATCGCAAATGCTGTTGTTAAAACTTTATCATTCCAAACATTGCCTTTGTTTTTCCAGTAACCATGTTTTGATTGCAGCTTCATGATGTTATTCAGTAATTCAGTTTGCGTATCAGCGGTTAAACATGAATTACCCGACTTTTCAACTTGCGCCATCGAAAAAGCTAGATTCAATGTGTTTGGATAATAGATACCGCATTTGGCTTGTTCGTTGCTCATGATCATGTTGTTGATCAGGCTACAAGCTTCTTTCTCGCCTTCGACCTGAAGATTTTTGTTCGTCGCATGACGAGTCGCTGAAATTAATTTTAAAATATTGGCATTAACGATACAGTCCACATCATTTTTATTAAATGGAATACGTTCGCCTTTTGTTGAAGACGAAAAATAAAAGTGTGACATCTTTGGATCATTTTCATCCATCAACCAAGTTAAAAAACCTTGTGTGTTTTTACGATGCTCTAATCTATTGTAAAACATCGCCTTGCGATCGATATCACGAAACTGCTGAAGCTGATCAAAAACCTCTTGCGACACAGCAAACCTTTGCTCAGGGTTTAATTTCGCATTAAATAATTTAGCCGTCGTCATCACTGAAGTTGAATCAGAATCATTCGGAATATTTGTAATACCATGCCAGATACTTGCAAGTCTCATATCAATCGGACGACGAACCCAAACACCCTTCCACAGCAATGGCGGATAAAAATTAAAAACAGAGCCAGATTCATAACGACGAAATGTCGCAACACCGTTTGATACAGCCTGTGGAATTTTAGAAAACACGGCCTGATTTTTATATTCAGGAAAATCTAAATAAGTTTGCGCTAACACGTTGATAACTGAACCTGTGGTAAAACCGGTGGCTTCTTCGTCGGGTTTAAAAACGCTACCAACACCTATAAGGCTCGGAATCGGTGTTGATTGAATTTGTGTCGTGAATTCGCCAGGTAAATAAAAACGATTATCTTGTTCTTTAACCTGATCACCTAAGCTTTGCTCTAAAGCATAAAAAGCCAAATCAAGCAGGCTCTTACCAGCCAAAAAAGCTTCGCGTTCTTGCTTTTTCGCAGCTTCGATTTCTGCTTGATGATCGAACTGGCGATCAGACTCAGCATGGGCCATCGAAACCGTAAGACATAATGTTAAAAATAGGATAAAGCGCATAGAGCCAAACAGAGCACTTTTGATGCCCCGTCAGCTAGGGCTTAATAGTTATGAATAGCAGTGGCCTATCTTAAAATTAGACAGTGACAATTAGGGCCGGCCTAACCGCTACGAATGTTTAGACATTAAAAAAAGACTGTGGCCGTTACAGCCAGCTCATGCAGTAAATAGTAATTATGCAAAAGCCCTACAGTCATATGATTTGAAACAATATACTGAATGGCCTGAAAGCTATCTTTCTTAGTGTATTGATTTAGCAACGTTTTAGTATCTTCGTCATACACCGGGCGGTAAGAATCTTCGACACGATCTGCAACAGTGAGAATTAATTTTTTATAATTATAACTTAAGGTAATAATTCTAACTTGAGACTCATCCGTATAAGCATACTGCGGATCAACGTAACGCAAATATGAAACATCCAGCAAAAACGAATCAACTGATAACCCGGCGCTGTAAGTCTGCACTCGATACTTCGCAATTTCTGTGAAAGTGCTTCCCGTAATACCGTAGTCTAATAAAGTTTCATCCAGATAATTAGAGTAACCAAAAGTAAGTGGCCCTAGCATTCCGCTCAAGCCAGATCCTAAGTTAGTATGTTTGGTCAGTTGATTGTACTTACCCATAACCCCTAATTTAAGAGCATAACTATTAAATAAAGACTTATTCTTTTCAGCCAACACGAAAGCTGTGGCTAAATTGATTTTTTGATTGGGATATTTTTTTCCGTTCACTTTACGATCTAAAAGATTCTGAGTAATTTCTAACCCTGGCGTACCAAAAAAGGTTTCATCACTGTTTGAAGGAGAAACCGCGGCACCAATACGACCGATCCCCTGCACGATTGAAAAATCAGTCTCTGAATTAAAATAAATCCCTTCAAGACCGAAGCCCTTTTGCGTAGGCACTGCCGAAGGGTTGATACGAATCTGATTTCCCGTAGATGGGTTTGCTGTATTACCACTGCGCGAACTGCTTCCGCAATTTAAGAAGATATAACAATCGAGATCCTTGGCAAGACCATCCGACGACAGCAAAAAGCAAAGTAAGAATATATAACCCAGGGCATGCACGTACGAAGGTTTCATGCAAAAATTGTAACGAACTTTTTTCGATTTGTAATACTTATTTACTTACAACAACATTTGCGTAGAATATTTTCTATTAGAGGAGCATCTATGACATCACTGACATCACTGACATCACTTCAACTTATCCGTAATTTCGCCATTATTTTTATTTATGCCGTACTTTTTGGAACTGCTGCCTATGATAAGTGGCAAACTCTTTCTATGCCAGAGTGGTTCGGCAAACAATTTGAAAAAACCTTCATCAGAAAACTTCCAGGAGGCGCTGCAGTAGGCTACTGGTTCATCGCCTCTCTTGAGGCGTTATTAGCTCTCGTATTTGTAATCTCGATTTTTAATTTTGTATTACTACCCTACGCTCTTTTAGGATCACTTTTCTTATTTGGAATTTTGCTGTTCGGATTAAGAATCACTTATGATTTTCAAGGCTCAGCCAATATGTTCGTTTATTTTGGAACAACATTGCTTTCTTTGTTTTTCGTTACGATGAGCTAGGCGAAAAAATGGCAATTCTAAGCGAGTTGTTAAAACTTCGACACTTTTAATCAATAAGGTGCTGCACCGACCGTCTGACTTGGAACGCATTTAGCTGTATCTAAGTTTATGAAGCCCATAGTTGCCATTTTTGCACTACTTTTTGGATGTTACGCCTTCGGCGCAGGTCGATGCGAAGCTTTATTTAATGAATCAAAAGCAATTCCGCTACAGAGCTTAGCCCAGTGGAATACAAACCGTAGTTTAGAAGACATTGGCATAAACAGCCTAAATCCAAAATGGCAGCCCATGCTTCTAAAAAATGCGACGCAAAAAATCGACGAAACAACTTTGGCTTATATTAAAAACGTGACCAATAGTTTGCAAATATTTGATCAAACTTTTCAATCAGACCAGCTTAGTCAAAATTTTATCGACGCACTGAAATTGCAACACACACAAATTTTAAACGGCAATATGCCTGGCGGTCAGGGCTATTCAGGTTACGTTCGCGGAAAAGTTGAAACCCTCGACTGGCGCGAAACCGCCGGACAATATAGAAAACAATCACAAATTCTTTCGATTCATTTATACTTACCTGAATCAATTCTTAAAGATGTCTCAGTAGAAAAAAAAGTTGAAATCATTGGTCTTCCGCCAAAACTATTTCCTTTTAATAATGACCGTACTATTGATGGTCAACGAATTGTTCATCATTCGTATGCAGAACCAGAAAATATTCAGTTACACGTTGAAAGAATGCGCACCTTAATCGTAGAACTAGCACAATGTCATAATTGCACGAATGAAAAAGCACTTACACTTATTGCCGACTACTACCACACAGGAATCAATGCTCACATTTTTAGACGAGTTAACAATTCATTACTCATGAGTCAGGTTAATTACCTTTTGTATCGCCTAAATTTTAATGGCCTTATGCACGGAGATATTGATATCTACGCTTTGTTGATGGGAACCGAAAATTTTAGAAAATATTTTTTAAATCTTGTTCGAGAAGCGCAGAACTAAAAGATTTAAACTCCCGTGAGCCACCCATAGACATCAATTCCAAGTTTTAATGCGAGTAAAACGAGAATGATTCCTGAAACTAACGAAACGCCCCGCATAGCTTTTGAATTATTAAGAAAACGACTTACAAGCGAAGCAAGTAAAGCTAATCCAAAAAACCAAATTGTTGAGAACGAAGAAGCTCCAAATCCAAAGTAAAATCGCTCCAACAAAAAAGCAAACTTAGAAGAATAGCCACCTATAAGAACCACCGTATCAAGATACACATGAGGGTTGAGAAGACTAAATCCAAGACTGGTTAGAATCGTTTGCTTTACTGTTGATACTTGTTGTGAAGATTGAGAAATCTCAACGCCTTCTCTAGCCTCGTTCAGTTTTACGATTCCATAGTAAAGTAAAAAAGCAACACCAACAACACCAAGGCCTATTTTTAATAATGGATATTGGACAAAAAACGTTGCCACTCCCAGTACTCCGATAAATATAAGGAGCGTGTCACAAATAGAAGAAACGAACGCCACTAAAAGATGTCGTTGTTTTCGAAGGCCAGAATTAAGAACAAAAATATTCTGCGCACCTAAAGCGAGAATCAAACTAGCTTGCAAAAGAAAACCTTGAATAAAAATACTCAGCACTGAAACTCCATAAGTTCAAGCCCCGTTGAGCCTCATCTAAAAAATGTTATTTAACTTAGAGTCTAGCTTTACTGCACTAATGTTTTAGCATGTGGCAGAATAGCAGAGATGACATTCCACCATTGCCGTCAGCTTGGCGACCAATCACAAGCATCGAATTTTGATCTGCCGAATTTCTAAACCAATAACGTAATTCAGAATTCTCACCAACATAAGCAAGTTCTGCATGATCTGGTTCTAAAATACCTTCAGCACCTTTTGATCCACGCAAAATCAATTCGCTTTTAGTTTCTTCCGGAGTTAATCCAGCATAAGGATCAGATTCATAAAAGAACCCAAAAATACCCATGATATGAAGTGGTGCTGACTTTTCAAAAACGAAAGCGCCAACATGAGCATAGTTAGGATCGTACATTGAATTTAAATGAAAGCACTTTCCGCTATAAGCCGATAAATCAGCTTGCGCGAATTGAGCGGAGCCTTGTTTGTAGTCTTCGATAATGGCGAGCATCGGCTCAGAACAGCTATTGCCGTTGCAGAACTGAGTTGGATCTGAAGATAGATTGTTAGCTGCAAAAGCAGTTGAATTAATAATTAATACCAGAAGAGCAAGTGCGAGTGTTTTCATAGGAGCCTCCTCCTTTATATTTTCAACTGCACCTAGTGCTGTCAATTTTAAAGTAGACAGCACACCACCCTACCTCAATAATAAATCGAGACTATTTTTTTGGAGCAATGACATATGAAGAACAAATCTGGTTTTGGTATCATCGAAGTACTTGTTGCGAGCGGTCTGTTAGCCGTAGTCAGCGTCGGAACGATGACCGTAATGAACAACATGAATAAGGGTACCGCCAGCGCACAAAAAAATGCAAACCGCACCGAGGCCGTTATTGCCATCAGTGCAGCCTTATCTAATAAGAACACATGTAAAGCGGCCCTCAGCGCAGGTACTCTGAATATTCCTGCGACATGGACTGCGGGCACTGCCGGCGCCATAGCTATTAATCAAATCAAGATTGGCAGCGACGTCATCGCCGAAGTGAATAAATCCATTCACGATATTCAAATGAAACAAATGCGTCTCGAGATGGTCGCTGGCCCCTACCCTGTGATTTTCAACACCGCAGCTTCGGGAGCTCCGCCTGTTCTAAAAAATTACAAACGCTACTTTACTAAGTTGATCGTAAGCCCCATAAAAACTGGTGGCGATACTAACGTGGGTGGAGACACTTTAAAAGAAAATGAATTCCGCGTTTTCGTTTTAGCGGATGATACAAACAAACTTGCCGACTGCTTCGGCGGCTTGGATGAATCTGATCTCACGGCTCTGTGTGAACGTGGTTTCGATGCCCAATTCGACGATTCAAAATTTCCGTGGTGTACGCCTATCAATATGAGTATCGGCTTACAGCGCGATCAAATGCCCGCACAATTCCCGCGTTTTGCCGTCTTTGAAAAGCAAAACTCCGCGACAACAACTTGGGACGTTACAATGGGAATTTACGGTAACGGCCTACCAGGTGGAAATGGTCCGGGCTTGTGGTTTATTAAAAACCCTTCAACTAATATCACGGCCGCTGGTGAACTGGCCGTATTGGGTTATTCAGGTCGCGCAGATGCTTACGGCACGGGAACAAAAGTCGGTGACTTTACAGTATCGAATCGTTCCTCAACCGGAGACCTTTACGTTGGCTCATTAGATGTCGTAATAAAAATGGACCAAGTTAATAAAAAAATAACTACGAATCAAGCGATGGAAATTACAACTCAAGATACGGTGTTCATGCCCGCCTTATCCGTTACAGCTGAAGGTGGTCAAAGTAATATCGGTATCCGTGGTCTTTCTGACAGTGGGCAAACTTATTCGGCTATTTACTTGGGTACAACGCCAACTACTCCTTTGTTAAAAAATTCTTGGGTTATCGCTCATAAGGGGCCATCTTCGGGAAATCTTGATTCAATTCACATCAACCGTTGGATTAACAATACCATGAGTTCTGGCCTTGCCATTACTCCCACGATGAATGTCGGTATCAACAATGAATCACCATCAGAAAAGCTAGATGTCAGCGGCAACATCAAAGCCAGTGGCAATATAACGGCCGGAGGCAATATCAGCGCAGGTGGTATCGTGACAGCAGCCTCAGATCGTCGCTTGAAAAAAGATATAGAGCCCACAGCTGGAAATTTACAAAAAGTTTTGCAATTGCAACCCGTTTCTTATGCATGGAAAAAGGATAATGATGGCCACAAACATCTGGGATTCATCGCTCAAGAAGTCCAACAAGTTATTCCCGAAGCCGTCAGTTCATTGAATCCAACAACGCTTGGGTTGTCTTCGATGGATGTCTTAAGCGTGGTCGTTGGTGCGATTAAAGAGCTTTTCACTCAAAACCAAACTGACATGACTGAACTTCGCGCGATGGTATCGACGCTTCAAGAAAGACAAAAACAATTGGAGTTGCAAAATGAAACTCTAAAGCAAGATTTGAAAGCGCTTAAAGGAATGCAGAACTAAAAATGAAATTTTTATTTTTACTGCCTTTATTCTTGATGCCGCAATTGACTTACGCCATGGTCAGTTGCGCTCCTACAAGCTGTACGCCGGCTTGCAATTCGAGTTGCACTTATCAAACTTGCACAGGGTCAGCAACAAACTCTATCACGATTAAAGAGCTACCCTATGACTATGTGACAAAGCCCGATGCGTGCCTAGATCTTTTGAACGGCCAAGTCATTAAACAGATTCCTACGCCAGATCTTCCTGGCGTCAACAGCCTACCCGCAACAGTGGCGAGTCCTTATAAACAGTGCCAGACACAAACTATTTCTGGTCCGCCGTGCCCGCCGCCGCCACCACCTGGTCCCTAAGCGAGTCTCACGGAGAATAAAAATAAATTAGCCTGAGCACCGTCTTTCGAAACAGACTCAGGCTAACATTTTATCTCAAATTATTTTTTGATATCTTTGCGTTTTTTTCTTTTGTCTTTTTTCTTTTCAACGATGTCTTTACGCAATTCTTTCTTAGTAGCTTTCACATTTTTTTGATCTGCTTTGAATTCTTTGCGTTCTACTTTCAACTCTTTGCGATCGGCTTCGATCTTTTGCTGATCAGCTTTGATCTTGCTGTTATCTGCACTCACATCTGATTGTGCATAAGCTAACGAGCCCATTAAAACCAAAGAAGCTAAAACTGTTTTTGTCATTTTCATATAATCTCCTTTATTTCGAGTGTTGTTATTGAACTGTGATCAGAATACTCTATATGAATTAAAAGCAGGTTTATCTCTCATTTAAAGTTTTTAATACCGATGTATCAGAATGAGAATATATGCGTTTTAAGCCATAAAAACACCTTTAAGACCAAATTAAAATCTTTTGACCTTGCCCTAAGGACAAACTCCATCCTAGTTTCGAGGTCAGAATGAAGAATTGGAATACAATAGGTCAATTTTCTAAAAAAGTGGGATTGTCAGCAAAGGCATTGCGACTTTACGAAAAAATACAGCTTATCAAATCACACGCACGTGGCGAAAATGGTTATCGTTATTATCATGATAACCAAATTGAATTGGCTTTAAGACTAAACGATTTCAAAAAACTCGGCTTTACTCTTTCAGAGATTAAATCACTATTGCAAGTTGATAAAAAACTTAGTAGTGATCAAATAGTTGAGTCTATGCAGAATAGATTGCTATTAATCTCTAATCAGGTTGAAAAGCTCAATTCACAAAAGAATCAAATTAAAAAAATTCTGATCTCCTTGAATAAAAAATCAGAGCCACTTAAGGCTCAACAAAGGAGAGCAATCATGAGTTTATACGGACAAGTTTTTATTGCGGTTACTGGATATGAAGGGCATCAAAAAACAGCAAAATACATTCAAGCCCATTTTAAAAATGCAGGACAAGATATTCCTATTTATATCTGGGAAGATGGATTTACTGCTCCTGAAATCAAGCCCTTTATTCTAATCATTCAAGAAATCGATTTAGAATCAAAACACATTCAGAAACTTCAACCTGATGTCATTGTGATTAACAATCTTGGCGAACATTCAGATCAGAATCAAAAAAACTATCTAAATTTATTTTCGCATATAGGTCCACATGTAAACACAATCATTAATGCGGATGATAGATCTGCAGTTGAATTAGCTGGTCAGCCCTTAATTAAAAAAGGACGTATCTTTTATTTTTCAAAAAATAAAGCCTTGCTTCCACAAATTAAAAAAATTGGTGGAGTAATTAGCGATGGAGAAGAACTTGAAATTTTTGGCTTTAATCTAAAGCCAGCCCCCATACAAATAGGCTTAAATAAAATTCTGACTTTTAATGATGAGGTAGCACTGCTTTCTTCACTTGCTGCTGTGATGACAGTTGGATTTACTCAAGAAGACTTAAAAATATAATTGAAAGTTCGAGACCGTTGAGCCTCATCTAAAAAATTCTATTTAACTTTGGATTTCAGACAAAAAAAAACCGAAGCGAAAGCTTCGGTAATTTATAGCCATTTAGTAAAAAATGGCGGAGTTGACGGGACTCGAACCCGCGGCCTTCCGCGTGACAGGCGGACGTTATAACCAACTTAACTACAACTCCGTTAAGCAATATATTTGCAGTGGGATCAATATATTGGGAAACACGGCTTGTTTTCAACTACTTTTTTAGCGGTGCACAATAAAATAGCATTAAAATCTTTTTTGGGGTTAATTTCCATATTCACAATAGGCCGACATAGGTACATACTAAGTTTTCACTAAATTTAGAGGAGACTCCCCTATGAAAAAGCTTATTTTTTCACTTATTACTTTGACTGCGGCTTTTGCGCTTGCAACTGCAGCACCTGCTGAAACAACTGATCTTATCGTTGAAGGTGTTCACTGCACTGGTTGTACAAAAATGATCAGTAAAAAAGTTTGTGCAGATCCTAAATTATCTGAATCTTTTGAATCTTGTGGTGTAACTGTTGTTGATGCCAAAAAGCAAATCGGCAAAATTTCTTTACGCTTAAAAGAAGGTAAAACTTTAGATACAGTTGCTATCGCTGCAGCCGTTAAAACAGCTGGCGACAATTATACTCTTCAAGCACCTGCAGCTAAACCTGAAGTTAAGAAATAAATCATGTTAGATAAAATCGGCAAACTTCTTTGGCTAGACATGGAAATGACTGGCCTAGATATTAACAAAGAAGTCGTGATCGAATGCGCCTGCATCGTCACTGATTTAGATTTCAAAGAGCTAGATTCTTTTGAAGCCATCGTAAAACAGCCGCAAAAGTACCTAGACGCTATGGATGCTTGGAACACCGAACATCATGGGGCTTCGGGCTTAACGGCCGCTGTGCCTAACGGTATGGAGCCTGATTCAGTTGAATTTCATGTGACATCAATGATCGATCGCCATTGGCCACAATGGAAAGAAGATAAAAAATTTCGCCCGATCATGGCCGGAAACTCGATCACGCAAGATCGCTTATTTGTGGATAAGTATTTTCCAAAAATCGCAGAACGCCTTCATTACAGAATGCTAGATGTCAGTTCTTGGAAAATTATTTTTAATAATAAATTTGATAAAATGTACCGTAAGCAAAATGCCCATCGCGCTTTAGGTGATATTCGCGAAAGTATTGGCGAATTAAGATATTACATCGATCAAATCAAAACCGATAAATAGATATAAAAAAGGCTGTGAATTCACAGCCTTTTTTTAATTTGTCGTCGTCGTTTTTCTTTTATCGAATTCGGCCTGTGCTTTATTGCGCACGTCTTTAGATGAGTCTTTTGTTAACTGCTCTAAAATCTCAGTCGAAACTTTTTGATTAATAGCCACATGATAACGAACTACTTCATTTTCATCAGTAGCCAATTGGTTCACGATTTCAGATGAAACATTTGGATTTTTTAAAACAGTCGCACGGTAAACCACGAGTGGTTTTTTCGAGAAATCTTTCAAAACTGATTCTGGACAATTCGGATTCATTAATAAAGATTGAATCATCGTTTTGTCTTTAGAGTCTTGATCAATCTGAATCAACTCATTTACAAGTTCTGGAGTTAATTCGCCAGAAGCTTTAGCAATGATTTTTTGACTCGCTGATTGTGTATGGTGATTGATAATTTGGTAAGTCGCTGTCGACATTGCCAAAACAAAAATCGCCGCCATATTTAAAAACGATAACTTAGAAAACTCGTCTTGTTTTTTAGTGAGCTTACTGAACAACGAATAAATCGCAGCCCCTAACAAACCAATACAAAAAGAATTTAGCATCGTGATCACTGAAAACATCGCAATCGTACCGGCCATTGGCCCGTACTGCCCGTTCGCTAATGACACTTCATACGCGCGGTGAAAATAAGAAAGATCTACGTACATCGTTAAAAAGCCGAAAAGCAAAAACGATGGCACATGAAGAGTTTCTTTTTTCACGCGAAAAAAAAGCGCGCCAGAAAGTAGCGCGCCTAAAGGTAGAATCGATAAACTGATAAACATTAAAGTTATCATGGTATTCTCCGAAACAAAAAGGCCGCGAACGGCCTTGTGGTACAAACTAGTAACGGTAGTGCTCAGGTTTGAAAGGTCCTTCTTCATTTAAGTGTAAATACTTAGCTTGTTTAGAAGTAAGTTTAGATAACTTAACGCCGATTTGACCTAAGTGTAATGAAGCTACTTTTTCGTCTAAGTGTTTAGGTAAACGGTAGATCGCGATTTCTTTGTACTTAGCACCGTTCGTGAATAATTCGATTTGCGCTAACACTTGGTTAGTGAATGAATTAGACATTACGAAAGATGGATGACCAGTAGCACAACCTAAGTTCACTAAACGGCCTTTAGCAAGAACAACGATTTCGTTTCCGTTTTTCAAAGTATGGATATCAACTTGAGGTTTGATTTCGCGTTGTTTTGAATTTTTGTTTAACCAAGCCATATCGATCTCGATATCGAAGTGACCGATGTTACAAACAATCGCGTTGTCTTTCATTTTGTTGAAATGTTTTTCAGTGATGATATCGCAGCAACCAGTTGCCGTTACGAAAATATCAGCGATTGGAGCTGCTTCTTCCATAGTTACAACTTGAAAACCTTCCATAGCCGCTTGTAATGCGCAGATAGGATCGATTTCAGTGATTAGAACGCGAGCGCCTAAACCTTTCATCGAGAAAGCAGAACCTTTACCTACGTCTCCGTAACCAGCAACAACACAAGTTTTACCAGCCATCATTACATCAGTAGCGCGTTTTAAAGCGTCAGTTAATGATTCACGGCAACCGTACAAGTTGTCGAATTTAGATTTAGTTACAGAATCATTTACGTTGATTGCAGGAATTTTTAATTTTTTGTTTTTTAACATAACTTCTAAGTTATGTACGCCCGTTGTTGTTTCTTCAGAAACACCAACGATTTTTTTAAGCATGTGTGCAAACTTAGGAGTGTGCATCATGTTTGTTAAGTCGCCACCATCATCAAGAATGATGTTGTAGCCTTCTTTACCCCAGCCAGTGATTGTTTGTTCAATACACCAGTTGAATTCGTCTTCAGTTAAACCTTTCCAAGCAAAAACCGGAACACCAGTTGCTGCGATAGCTACTGCTGCTTGATCTTGCGTAGAGAAGATATTGCAAGATGACCAACGAACTTCAGCTCCAAGGTGAGTCAAAGTTTCGATCAATACTGCAGTTTGAATTGTCATATGTAAACAACCAGCAATCTTAGCGCCTTTTAAAGGTTGAGATTTGCCGAATTCTTTTCTGATAGCCATTAAGCCTGGCATTTCTTTTTCTGCGATTTTGATTTCTTCGCGGCCCCAACGAGCTAATTCAGCGAATACTTTTGGATTTTGCATTGCTTCTTTGCAAACACGGTAATCATTTGCCGTAGCATTTTTAGCTGATTTACCTTTTGTTGCAGTTGCTGTTTTTGTTTTTGCAACAGCAGTAGCAATCGCTTTAGTTGCTGCAGTTTTAGCTGCATTCTTTTTGTTTGAAGTCGTCGTTTGTGTACGCATGGGTCTTCCTTTGTGTTTAATTTATTCTAAAGTTAAAATTTCGTAGCCCGTATCCGTTATCAGGATCGTATGTTCAAATTGGGCTGATAGCTTTTTATCTGTAGTTATGTAGTACTTAATATCAGAATTGGGAATAGAAAACTCTTCGAAGTCTTCTTCGCCCTCATTCACCATAGGCTCTACCGTGAAACAAGTCCATGGTATGATCTTTTCGCCCTTACCGCGCTTACCAAAAGCCGGCACGAAAGGGTCCATATGAAAAATTTTGCCGATGCCGTGGCCACCGATTTCTTTAACAGTCGTGTACCCGCGACGAGTCACGTACTTGTTAGTTTCAAAACCGATATCACCCGTGTAACCGTTGGGCTTAATTGCTTCTATTCCAGTCATCATGGCGTTGTAAGCCGCATCAACGATGTCAGCCGCGTTTTTTGAAACTTTACCGACCATCACCGTTTTAGACGTGTCTCCGAAGAAGCCGTCTTTCGTAACCGTGACATCAATATTTAAAATATCGCCTTCTTTGATCACGTAATCCGACGGAGTCCCGTGACAAACCACTTCATTCACAGAAATGCAGGTCGCAAACGGATAACCGTGGTAGCCAATGCAGGCTGAAGTTCCGCCGATTGATTTTGTGAAATCATCTGCGATTTTATCTAATTCTAAAGTTGTGATACCCGGCTTAACTTTGCTGGCTGTGTGATTAAGGACTTTTGCTGCCATTTTGCAGACAGTACGCATTTTTTGAATTTCGTCCTTGTTGAAAGGAACTGGAGCGCGGGATTTCGACATGCGAAAACTATACTCCCGAGGAGAGCTTAAAGCAAAAAAAAAGGCCAACCCGGAGGTTGACCTTATCTTTCTTACCGTCTTGCGACGAGCTAAGAAAACTAGAACCTATTTTAAATGCTTAGAAACAAGTTTAGTCATTTCGAACATAGAAACTTGGTTTTTGCCGAAAATTGGTTTTAATTTGTCATCAGCGTTGATGTTACGACGGTTTTTAGAATCTTGAAGACCGTTCTTTTTGATGTAAGCCCATAATTTTTTAACAACTTCAGTGCGAGGTAATGCAGTTGCACCAACGATAGCTGCTAAAGTAGTAGATGGAGTTAAAGCTTTCATGAAAGCTGCGTTTGGTTGACGTTTAGCAGCGGCTTTTTTAGGAGCTGCTTTTTTCGCAGGAGCTGCTTTTTTTGCTGGAGCGGCTTTTTTAGGAGCTGCTTTTTTTGCTGTAGCTTTTTTAGGAGCTGCTTTTTTTGCTGTTTTCTTTGCCATGGTAAATTCCTCCGTTAAGGGTTGTTTTAGGCTTGTCTTTAATTTCATTCGATCATCGTCATTGACGATCGTCTTAATATAAAAGTCTTGAGTAACCTAAGCATAAGTCTAGAAAAAACCCTTTGTCGAGAGAAAAAAACAACTATTTTCACTTTTTAAATTTTTTCTCGAGGGGGATTCACTTTTCTCTACTCTTGTAGCGGGGAATTTATCCCGATAAAGTCTCTATGAGAGACGCAACTTTCGCCGAAATATTAGAAAATTTTAGCTCTGAAAATGAGATAAATTCTGTAATTTGCGAAGAGATTTCTGGCACTCTTGAACCTGCTTTTCTCTCGAGTTTGCTGGGCGAACTTCCTACTCTAAGAGTGCAAAATCACTCGGTTTCATCGTATTCTCGCTCTTACAGAATGATTCGCGCGAATGAATTCAAATTGAAATCTCAAGGTATGACAGAGCTACAATTTAAATCCTACGAATCTTTATTGTATGCAATGGAACTTCCGATCCTTGCAGCCCACCGTATGTTTCCAGAGGCATTCACACTTTCGCAATTAAAAAAAGCTTATAAACTTGCCGCGTTGAAAAACCACCCAGATAGTGGCGGATGCCATGAAAGTTTTTTAGAAATCAGAAAATGCTATGACATTCTTGAGGGTTTCGCTAAAACATAGCTCACATGAGCCACCCGATCCAACGCGATATTCTTATCTGTACATTGAATTCCACCTACCAACATAGCTCGTTCGGCTTACGTTATATCTATGCCCAAATGGCAGAGATGACTGATAAAACAGAACTTATCGAGTGGACGATCAAAGAAAACCCTCGCAATATCGTTGAAAAGATCTTGATGTTAAATCCTAAAATCGTTGGTTTCGGAGTTTACATTTGGAACAACGAACAGGTTTTTGAAGTTTGCTCAATTCTTAAGAAAGTCGCACCAGACATCGAATTAGTCTTGGGCGGCCCCGAAGTTTCTTACGAAACTGAAGGCCAACGCCTTTATCAATTAGCCGATCATATTATATGTGGCGAAGCTGATTTACTTTTTCCACAGTTCTGCCGCGAACATTTATCTGGCCATGATGCTCAAGATAAAATTATTCGCGGAGCCTTACCGTTACTTCCCGATTTAAAACTTCCGTACTACTTATATAGTGATAACGATATTGCTAACCGTGTGATCTATGTCGAAGCTTCGCGCGGCTGCCCTTATAAATGTGAATATTGCCTCTCTTCATTAGATAAATCAGTGCGTAGCTTTAATTTAGATCAATTTCTAGCAGACATCGAAACGCTGATTGACCGCGGTGCGCGCTGTTTTAAGTTCGTTGATCGCACTTTTAATTTAAGCCCGACGACTTCAACTAAGATTCTAACTTTCTTTATGAAGCATCTTGATAAGGGTTTATTTCTACATTTTGAAATGGTTCCAGACCGCCTACCCGTCGAGATTCGCGAGCTGATTAAGCAATTTCCAGCAGGCAGTTTACAATTCGAAGTCGGTATTCAAACGTTAAATCCAACAGTTGCGACAAATGTTTCAAGAAAAAATGATTTAGTTAAAGTAGCCGAAAACTTTAAATTTATAAACGAGAACACACATGTTCACACGCATGCCGATCTTATCGTTGGCTTACCCGGCGAAACATTAGAATCCTTCGGCGAAGGCTTTGACCGCTTAGCGCAGCTAGGTCCACACGAGATTCAAGTAGGAATTTTAAAGCGCCTTAAGGGAACTCCGATCGTGCGCCATGAAACTACTTTCAAAATGCGCTACCAAGATTTCTCTCCCTATCAAATTCTATCAACTTCAACGATGGACTACGCCACTTTGCAAACGATGAATCGCTTTGCAAAATTCTGGGATCTCTATGCCAATAGCGGTGATTTTCCACAATTTATGAAGTGGATCAGTACTTTTGAAGGATCATTCTTCTGGAATTACATGAAGTTTGTCGATTATTTGTCTGAGAAATATTCTGAAACGCATTCTATTTCATTAATGAATCTAGCTGAAAAAGCCTACGATTATATTCTTATGCGCACGGATGATAGCGATAAAGCCTTTGATATTATCAAAGCTGACTTCTGCGACGGCGCTAAAAAACGTGATATTCCGCCATTCATGAAATCACAAGCCATAGCCAAAGGCCTTGGTACTCAGTCGGTTACGGGCGCTGCTGCGAAAAAATCTTCGTCGCTGAATTCTCGCCAAGTCGCTCACTTAACTTAATTTTTATTGGTTATTTACTGACGTAATTCTGTGTATGGCAACATTCTGTGCGGTTGATCAAAGAACTTCTCAACCCGCTCGATCATCTCTTCGAATGATTTTGAACGGTTTACTTCTGAAGTTAAAGGATGACCCCACTCAAGCCATACATGCGTCGTACGAACGAAGAATTGAATCTTACGAAACGCGTATTCTGGCTTATAGCCCAAACGTTCGCAGAAATAATGACGACAGAGATGAATATACTTAAGTAACATTTTTCCGTACTCAGCGCCTTCTTCGTATTCGGTCATCGGAGGAACTTCTGTTGTTAAACCTTTACGGTAAGCCACTTGCCAGACCATCCATGGGCGCGCAGCTAGGCCACGACCCGACATCACTAAATCACAGCCTGTCGTTTCTAACATAGCAAACACGTCATCAGCTGTTTGAATATCACCATTACCCACGATTGGAATATCTAAAGCTTTTTTTAGTTCTGTGATTTGATTCCAGTCAGCTTGACCGCGGCGTTTTTGCGCTGCTGTACGAGGATGTAATGTGATCCATTGGGCTCCAGCATCACGAAGAGTTTTTACGAAATGAATTAATTCTGGAACAGATTTATCACTGCCTACCGCACGAAGTTTTACTGAGACTGGTAATCGACTGGCTGTGGCTGCGAATTCGACAACTTGGGCTGCGTAATTTAAATCTCCCATTAAAGCCACTCCGTAGTTGTGCTTTAAGGCTTTTTGCACAGGGCAACCCATGTTGATATCAATTCCTGAAACTGTGTTTGGGTCTCCCCATTCGTTCATCATTTTTTGGATGGTTTTTTGAATGTCAGCTTTTTCATTACCCAAAATTTGCGGAACAAGATTACGTTCACCTTCAAACAAAATAGTTTCAGCAGTTGCTCCCAAAACTTCTTGAGGTATGCGGCGTGAGTTTAACATTTCAGTGGGCCAAATAGTCTCACAACCTTGCGGCATATAATCGAAGACGATTTTGCGCAAGACAACGTGGGATAATCCCACCATTGGGGCTAGACATAACGGAAAACTAAACTGCATAATGAATATGTATGGCGATTATCGGAAAAAAGATAGGAATTTTAGGGGGCGGACAATTAGCCCAAATGTTAACTCAACGTGCTCGTCAAATGGGTTTACACGTCACTATTCTTACTGCCGATGCAGATGACCCTGCTGTAGGTTACGCCAACGCCTGGATCAAAGGTAATATCTTTGACGAAGACCACATCACCGCTTTGGCTCGCCATGTGGATGTGATTACTCTTGAGACTGAATTTATCCCGGCTCGCACGATTCTAAAAGGATTAGAAAAAACAAAAGTCCGTTGTGTTCCACACCCAAATCATTTGGCAATTTTACAAGATCGTTGGCCACAGAAAGAACTTTTATGGGATTACCAAATTCCAACAAGTGAATTTATTAAGATCACCGGTAAAGATGATCTTGAAGCCGCTTACAAAGTTTTTGATGGTGAGCTTGTTTTAAAAAAACGCCTCAGCGGTCACGATGGCTTCGGCACTTTTATAATTCGCACGAAAGCGCAGTTTGATTTATTTAAACGCACTCATAAAAATCAAGAGACTCAATTTATCGCCGAGAAGCTTGTTCATTTTAAGAGTGAAAAATCCTTAATTGTGTCGCGCAATCTTACGGGTGATATTTTTATGTACCCGCTTTTTCATTCGGTGCAAAAAAACCAACAGTGTTTTCGCGTTTGGGGGCCTGATCATCACCCAGCCTTAAACGAAATCGTTAAAAAAGTAACAGCTCTGTTAAATCATTTAGATTATGTGGGCTTAATCACCTTTGAATTATTCGACATGGGTTCAAAACTTTTAGTGAATGAAATTATTCCGCGTGTTCATAATTCAGGTCATATCACTCAAGATGCTTTTTCTTTTGATCAGTTTGAAATGCATTTGCGCGCGGTCGCTGACCAAACTTTTCCTTTAGAAGTTCAGGCGACAAAACATTTTCTAATGCAAAATATCGTGGGCTCCTCAATCAGAAAACCCAATATTGAAGTGGGTCTACAAGGCAAACTTCATTGGTACGACAAGAAACAAAACAAACCTAACAAGAAATTAGGTCATATAAATTATTTTGGAAATTCTTTGCGCCATTTAGTGACCCTTGCCGACTACGATTTAAAAAAAATAAAAACTTAAAAGTTATCTGACTTCTCCTTTTGTGGTGCCACAGAAACTATCTTCTTTGGATGATTTAATGCTAGCGAACGAAGTGTGATTTCTCCTCTGAAGTCTTCGTTAGACTTCAATGAAAATAGAATCGAAATGATATAGAAACTAATAGCTAATACGCTTGCACTTAATATGACTTTTTCGTTCTTTGGATTTTTCATATTGTAATACTCATTACAAGTAATGAGCCACATTGGCCTAAGCATGTAAGTTATTGATTTTTTTAGAATATAAAATGTATGTCTTAATTTGATTCGGCGATTTAGCAGTCACAAAAAATTACAGCAACAAGCTAAGATCTTGATTCTACCTATGAATCACAAGAATCGCATAAGTTATCTACACGCACTAATGCATGAACATAACAGAGATTTGACACCCGTTCACTTGGTCGACACTAAAAATTTTTATTATTTGTTGTTGGCAACAACAGCTGGCGCTTGAAAGAAATCTAGTGCTAATACGCGTTTCATCGCAAACAACACCAACGGAGTTAAAACAATGTCTGCCGCTAATTGGTTTTGAAAAAATGGAATTCCCATTGTGTAGCTTTGGATTAAACCAGAACCCGTCATTGGATACATTCCATCCATTAACCAAACACCAAAATTTGAAACGATAAAAAAGATCGCGCTTCCGCCTAAGATAGCAGCTACACGAACTAAAGTTTTATCAAGTGATTTGCGACTTGCAAAGAACGGCACTAACGAAAGACCAATAGCTAAATAAACGAAAGCCATTGTTGAGTGAAAAAAGTTTGGTGAATTTAAGCTGATGAAAAAATCAGATAAAAGCATCGCTAAAACCGGAAGCAAAATAGCCTTAGTTTTTGAATCCCTAAATATAATCGCGAATACATAAGCTGAGGCCATAATTGCCGTAAAGTTCCAGCTGTGTTGAACTAAACGAGAGCCCGCAGCGATAACTAATAAAACAATAAAAGCAAAGTTTTCAGCAGTGATTTTTTTCATATTCAAAGTATGAACAAAGGCATTTAAATTGGCAATTACGAAAGAATTTTGCTCAAAAAAAAGCCGATCTTTCGATCGGCTTTTGCTCTAATGCATTTTAAACGAGAATTAAATACTTAGTTCACGTCTTTGAAGTCAGCATCGATCACATCGTCGCCGTCTTTTTTCTCTTCGCCTGGAGCACTACCTGCACCACCAGCGCCGCCTGAACCATCACCACCTGGAGCTGATCCAGATTTGTAAAGGGCTTCAGTGACCTTGTGAGAGGCTGTTTGTAATTTTTCAAATGCAGCTTTTAATTCTGCAGTTGTTGCTGTTTTATTTTCGAAAACTTTTTTAGCATCTTCAACAGCTGCTTTCACAGTTTCTGCTTCAGCGCCAATTTTATCTTTGTTTTCATTTACAAGCTTTTCAGTTTGGTAAATTAAATTATCAAGGTTATTACGCGTTTGCGCTGCTTCTGCTTTTTCTTTATCAGAGTCAGCTTGCATTTCAGCTTCTTTCACGGCTTTTTTGATTTCATCTTCCGATAAACCAGATTGGGCTGTGATTTTGATTTGCTGAGACTTATTCGTCGCTTTATCAACCGCTGATACGTGTAAAATACCATTCGCATCAATATCAAATGTCACTTCGATTTGCGGCATACCACGAGGAGCTGGAGCGATTCCAGATAACTCAAAACGGCCTAATGATTTATTGTCAGTCGCCATTTTACGTTCACCTTGCACTACATGAATATCAACACCTGGTTGATTATCTGCTGCTGTCGAAAACACTTGAGATTTTTTCGAAGGAATTGTCGTATTGCGCTCGATAAGAGCCGTCATTACGCCACCCATAGTTTCGATACCAAGTGATAACGGAGTCACATCTAATAATAATACGTCTTTAACATCACCTGCTAATACGCCACCTTGAACTGCAGCACCTAAAGCCACAACTTCATCTGGATTCACAGTTCTGTTTGGCTCTTTACCGAAAAAGTCTTTAACAGCTTTTTGGATAGAAGGGATACGAGTCGAACCACCCACTAAAACCACTTCGTCAATTTGTGATGTAGATAAACCAGCATCAGCTAAAGCTTTTTTACAAGGCTCAACAGAACGTCTTACTAAATCAGCCGTCATTTGGTCGAATTTAGAACGAGTTAATTTAATTTGTAAATGCTTAGGACCAGATTGATCTGCCGTAATGAACGGTAAATTAATATCTGATTCTTGCGCTGAAGATAATTCGATCTTCGCTTTTTCAGCCGCCTCTTTAAGACGTTGTAAAGCCATTTTATCATTCTTAAGATCGATACCTTGGTCTTTTTTAAATTCAGTGATTAACCATTCTAAGATGATCACGTCAAAGTTATCACCACCTAAGTGCGTGTCACCGTTTGTTGATTTAACTTCAACAACGCCGTCACCAACTTCTAAGATAGAGATATCAAATGTACCACCACCGAAATCGTAGATTGCAATTTTTTGATCTTTCTTTTTATCTAAACCGTAAGCTAACGCGGCAGCTGTTGGTTCATTGATAATACGACGAACGTTTAAGCCCGCAATACGACCAGCATCTTTAGTAGCTTGTCTTTGCGCATCGTTAAAGTAAGCAGGAACAGTGATAACTGCATCAGTTACTTCTTGGCCTAAATAATCTTCAGCAACTTTTTTAAGTTTACCTAATACAGCCGCGCCAATTTCTTCAGGAGAAGCTGATTTGCCACCTTGAATTTTGAATGCTGTATCTGCACCGCTGTTTTTTGATTCAACAGTGTACGGAATTAATTTTAATTCACTTTCAACTTCTTCGTATCTGCGACCGATAAAACGTTTTGCAGAGTAAATTGTATTTTCTGGATTTGTTACAGCTTGGCGTTTAGCAATTTGACCGACTAAACGATCACCGTCTTTTGTGAATGCTACAACCGAAGGAGTTGTACGTGCGCCTTCTTCATTTACTAGAACTTTAGGCTCGCCGCCCTCCATGATAGCAACACATGAATTTGTCGTTCCTAAATCGATACCGATAATTTTTCCCATTTTCTAATCTCCTAATTCTATGCTTTAATACTTTAAATTTAATATTTGTTAATTTTTATTACTTTAAATATGGGTCGCCTAAGGCCCACGTCAAGTGGCTAGACCCTACTATTTCTTACGTCCAAAAAAGCCCTTTTTTTCATTACCTACATTGATTTTACGCAGCTCTGCTAACTGTCTTAGCAGGGCCTCTTCTTCACCAGAAACCTTTTTAGGGAATTCTGGGTGCAGCGTAAATAGCAAATCGCCACGGCGCGAGCCACGAAGTGACGGAACGCCTCGTCCTGAGATTTTGATTTGATCACCGGGCTGGGCTCCGCGAGGAACGTCCACTTCGATTTCACCATCTAAGCCATCAACTTTAATTTCGCCACCTAACATGAATTGTTCAAACGCGATATCTAAGTCAGCAAATAAATGATCACCTTCACGCTCGTACACATCATGTTCTTTAACTCTAATTTCGACAAATAAATCACCGGCTGGGCCACCTTTGTAGCCGCCTTCACCTTCACCTTGAATGCGAAGACGAGTGCCATTATCAACCCCTGCCGGAAGATTAACTTTAATCTTCCGTTTTACTTTAGCTCGACCTTTACCATGACAAGTTTTGCATGGATTTTCAATTGTCTCGCCCGTGCCTTCGCATGAAGAACACGTTGTCGCCATTGTGAAAAAGCCCTGTTGGCGAATCACTTGGCCTTGGCCTTTACACACTTTACAAGTCACAGCTTGCGAACCTTTAGCTGCACCTGAACCATTACAGTCAGAGCAGTGTTCATCAGTTTCAAATTCAACTTGTTTTTCGCCATCAGTTAAAACCGAAGCTAATTCAACTTCAGTGATATATCTTAAATCAGATCCTTTACGCGGACCACGTGGGCGTGACTGTCCACGCGCTTGGCCAAAAGGGCTACCGCCGCCTCCGCCAAAAAAATCACCGAACACATCACCAAACTGTGAAAAGATATCGTTCATGTCAGTGAAGCCACCATGGTATCCACTGCCGCCAGCACCTTGCTGAAAAGCTTGGTGACCGAAACGATCGTATTTTTCTTTTTTTTCTGGAGAACTTAAAACTTCATAAGCTTCTGCGGCTTCTTTGAATTTGTCTTCAGCGGCTTTATCTCCAGGATTACGATCCGGATGATATTGCATGGCTAGCTTTCGGTAAGCTTTTTTAATCGTATCGCCATCAGACGTACGTTCAACACTTAGAATTTCATAGTAATCGCGCTTTGTAGACATAGCAGACTAAAATAGGAGGTCTAATCAGCTCACGTCAAGAATGGAAGACAGAGATTTTTACTGCTTTTGTGAGTTATTTTTCGCCTTAGCTTCAAGCAGTTTAGTTTTTAAGCGAATAATGAGTTTTTCGTCTTTGTTTTGAGCAACCATGTCTTCTAAAATCTTATCAGCAAATTCGCTTTCGCCCTCATCGCTGGCTAAACGAGCTGCTAAAACCTGAGTCCACTTAGGAGCTCCTATTTCAGAGGCTCTAAGATATAGCTTAGAAGCTTTCATTTTATTTTTTTCTTCGTAAAGAGCATGGTAGGCCGCCCCGTAAATGATCTGCCAATTATCGGGATAAACTTGAACACCACGATCGAATATTTTCGCGCCACCTTCAACATCGCCCACTAGAATTGATAAGGCCAAACCAGCCGTTTGGTACATAATCGGCTCTAATTTAGGATCAAGTGTACTCGATAAATCTAAGACCGAAAATAACCACGAATTTCCTTCGCAAACATTTTGAGAAATCTTTTTACTGCAATAATCAAAGTCTTGCACTGCGCGAAGCCAGAAAGCATCGGCGACTTGAACGTTAAAACCTGCTGTTAAGTGTTGAATAGCCTTTGGAGGTGGAATGTAAAGCTCTTGAAAGCGATCGAAGCTTTTCGCAAAAAAAACGTGGCTCGAAAGCCACGTTGTTATAACTAAGATTCCTAAGAAAATCTTAACTGACATTTACTATTTGATACCTGCTACCGCATTACTAACTTTTTTATTTTGATCGATAGTCCAAGTGTCATCAGTCGCTGTTAAACCTGATGTGTAAGTATTGTTCGGATTACCGCGTGAAGCCGCTTGGAATGAAGCTGAACCAGCTGTCGATACACAGCTTGTAGTTCCAGCAGCACCAGGAGCACCACCAACAGGACGAGTACCAACGAAGTAAACACCACAACCTGCGCCTACTGCTGGCATAGGTGTTGTACCCCAAGAAGCTTGATTCGTTCCGGTACCTGTACAAACGTTCGTACCATCTGACCAAGAATTTGTAGTCGCATTGATTTCTGTCGGAGCACCCGCTGCAGTTGAATAAGCTGTACAAGCTGCACCACCGGCAAAACCAGTCACATAACGTAAACCAGTACCAGTCACACCGAAGCCGATGTTTTTTAAGTCGTATGAATATAAATTCCACTCACCGAAGAAACTTTGCTCTGAAGCATACAAAGCACTAAGTGCAGACTTTGCTTCACCTTGGCGAGCACGAGCTTGGAATTTTTGATATTGTGGAACACCCACAGCTGCTAATAAACCGATGATCGCAACAACGATCATAAGCTCAACAAGCGAGAAACCTTTTTGATTTAACGTTCTGGTATTTTTCATATTAACTTATCCCCTTTTTAATTAATAATACTTATGGCATACATATAAAATATTATAACATTCAATGTCGTTGACAAGTATTGAAATGCATTTTGTTCGTTGATTTTAACAGGACCTCCACTACAATAAATAATTATGTATCAAACAAGTACGTCTTTATCTGAGAACTCTTTAAAATACCCTAAAACGTTGTTCGCCGAACTACCCGACGGTGGTCATAGCGGAAATCATGGCAGCAACAGAGACAACGATTCTTCAACAGGTATTGATCTACTAGACGAGGTTGATACTGAAGAACCAAATCTTTACAAAGTTTTGTTGTTGAATGATGACTATACACCAATGGATTTTGTGGTTTATGTTTTAAAAACTTTCTTTAAACACGACGACCGCTCTGCAGAAAAAATAATGCTAGACGTACATAAGCTGGGTTCTGGCGTCGCAGGTGTCTTTAATTTCGAAGTGGCCGAAACCAAGGCTTTGCAAGTGAACCAATTTGCTAAAAGCAACAAATACCCGCTAAAATGTATTGTTGAGGAGGACAAATGATTACCAAAGAACTTGATAAAAGATTAGGTAAAGCGATTGATCTTGCGACGAAAAAATCGCACGAGTTTGTGACCCTTGAACATTTCACTTTTTGCCTGCTTGAGGCTCCGCATGTTATCGAAGTTTGTGAAAAACTTAACATCAACGTTGTCGATGTAAAAAAAGAATTAGAAAAATATATTAATAAAAATGAAGTGTTATCTGAAGCTGAAAAAAAAGTTTTAACTGACGATGGTAACCCTACCGAATGGAAAGCTCAATTAACAGTTTCTGTTCATCGCGCTTTTGAACGCGCAGCTTTACAAATGCAGAACTCTGGTCGTTCAGAAATTAATGAACTTTCAGTTTTCATTGCTGTGTTTGACGAAAAAAAATCAAAAGCCACTTTTGTTTTACAAAAATCAGGCCTTACCCAATTTGATGTGATTTCAGTTGTTAGCCACGAATTATCGAGCAGCAGCTCAACTTCAGGCACAGATTCAACAGCTGAAGATGGTAAAGCTACAAGCGCAGTTGATAAAAAATCAACGGCCCTAGAAGATTTTGCGATTAATTTAAATGACTACGCCCGCAGTGGCAAAAAAGATCCCTTAGTGGGCCGCGAAGACATCATCGAAAAAATGATTCAAACTTTAGGACGTCGTCAAAAAAATAATCCATTAATTATTGGCGATAGCGGCGTTGGTAAAACAGCCATCGTTGAAGGCTTAGCCGAAAAAATCAATAAGGGCGAAGTGCCTGAATTTTTACAAAACAAAGTGATTTACTCGGTTGATGTCGGCTCATTACTAGCCGGAGCTAAATACCGTGGTGACTTTGAAGGCCGTCTTAAAAATATTTTAAAAGAAGCCAAAGCTGACCCCAATATCATTTTATTCATCGATGAAATTCATAATATCGTAGGTGCTGGTTCAACATCAGGCTCATCTATGGATGCAGCTAATTTATTAAAGCCTGCCCTATCAAAAGGTGAAATTTCTTGTATCGGTGCGACGACGTTTCAAGAATACCGCCAGCACTTTGAAAAAGACCGCGGCCTTAACCGCCGCTTTCAACGTGTTGATATCAAAGAACCCACTGTTGAAGATACCGTACAAATTTTAGAATCACTTAAACCCCAGTATGAAAAATTTCATGATGTGGTTTATTCAAAAGCAGCTATTCGTGCCTGTGTTGAATTATCGGTTAAGTATTTAACGAATTCAAAATTACCAGATAAAGCGATCGATATTTTAGATGAAGTTGGCTCAACTACGAAGTTGAAAAAACAAAAAAATGTCGAAGTTGAAGATGTGGCCGCGATTATTTCAAAAATTTCTGGTGTGCCAACAACTCAATTATCATCTGATGATTTAGGTTTATTAAAAGATTTAGATATCAAACTCAAATCATTAATCTTTGGCCAAGACGATGCGATCTCAGCTTTAACTCAAGCGATTAAATTTGCGCGCAGTGGTTTAGAAACAAAAGAAAAACCTTGGGGAAGCTTCTTATTCGCAGGCCCAACAGGTGTTGGTAAAACTGAAGTTTGTAAACAGTTAGCTCGCATTTTAGGTGTTAATTACCAGCGCTTTGACATGAGTGAATACATGGAGAAACATTCAATTTCACGCCTTGTCGGTGCGCCTCCAGGGTATGTGGGGTTTGAACAAGGTGGCCAATTAACCGAAGCTGTTTCAAAAAGCCCGTACTCATTAATTTTATTAGATGAGATCGAAAAAGCCCACTCTGATATTTATAATATTTTATTACAAATCATGGATGGTGGCCGCTTAACAGATGGCAACGGCCGAACAGTTGATTTTAAAAATAGTATTTTAGTGATGACTTCAAATGCGGGCGCTGCCGATGTGGCTCGTGGCAGTATTGGTTTAGGTAAATCAGTGCCTGGCCAAGTGAGTGCTGAAGCGATTAAGAAAACTTTCGCTCCAGAATTTATCAATCGCCTAGATAAAATTGTTTATTTCAATGGGTTAACTTTAGATTTAGTTAAAAATATCGTCGATAAATTTTTAACTGAGCTTAAACACACCTTAGCCGCTAAAAAAGTTGATTTTGCCTATGACGATTCAGCTGTTACATTTATTGCTGAAAGTGGTTATGATCCTGTTTACGGCGCGCGCCCTTTACATAGAAAAATTGACGAATTGGTAAAAGCCAGAATCATCGACGAGTTATTATTTGGAAAATTAAAAAACGGCGGAAAAATAAACGTCACGTTCTCACAAACTAACAAGATGTTAGAATTTAGTTACAGCTAGGATAGGCTATATGATTTCAATGTTTAAAAAAGTGTGTTTTATTATTCCCTTCGTTTACGTCTGCAGTCACGCGCAGCTTTTAGGTTCTACTAAAATTAAAGATATGTCGTGCGATCAACTGGCTAAAGTTTCACAAGATAAAGACTTTGCGTTAAATTCACTGGCTGGTATTCGCGGTATTAAAAAATGCCCCGGCTTTAATTTTGATATGAAATCAGTGACTGATTTTGAACGCAAAATCTTTGTTCAAGAAATTGCTGAAGCTAATATTTTATTATTACCAACACCGGTTTCTGCGACAGCTCAGTTAGCTATTTCTGAAAATGCGTCGATTGATTCATTACGTAACCAAATCAAAAAAGAAAAGCAGCCTATTGAAAAAATGGTTTTGATGAAACAACTGCGCGCTAAATACCGTAGCAACAATCGCAGAGCTGATGCCCTTAAAGTTCTTAAAGACTTTCAAGCTTTAGCGCAAAAAACCTTTAAAAAAGATTCTAAAACTGTTAAACACCAAGAACTGTATTTAGAAGCTTCCGTGAATTTAGGTCGCCAATACTACTCTGATAATGAATTTAAAAAAGCTGATACGCTATTAACAGCGACAATCACGTCGCTAAAGCCTTTTGAACAGCAAAACTTAGCTGAAATCACTTATCTGTTCGGAAAAGTAAAAGAAGACGAAGAAAAATACAAAGAAGCCGTTGCCATGTATGACGCTGTTTTAGAAGAACTTAAAAAAGGCGCTTCTAAAAATGTTTTACTGACGCGTGAAAAATTATTGTGGACAAAAGCTTGGACTCTTTACAAAGACGAACAATGGGCCGCAGCAGGCGATGCTTTTAAAGTTTTAGCCACTGAAACTGTAGACACGTCTGAAAAATCACGCGCTAATTTTTTCTTAGCTCGCACTTTAAAACGTACAGACAAAAAAGATGAAGCCGTAAAAATCTGGACACAAATGACTCAGGATGATTTTTACAGCTATTATTCGCTCTTAGCTTACGATGAACTTGGAATCAAAGTCCCGGCCTTTAACACTTTAAAAGCGACAGAAAAATTTAACTTTGATAAATCACTTTCGTTCTTATCTGCAAAGCAAAAAAATTTCTTCAATGCTTTACTTGAACATGAAGAAGTTGATTTAGCAGAACGTACAACTTTAGCCTTAACCGATAAACCCGAACAACTTACCGTATTAGGTTTAGAGTTAGCTTACCGTGGGCACCGTTTTTTACCTTTGTTTATCGCCTTTGCTAAACTTCCGATCGAACAAAAACAAGATATCATGGTGCAAAAATTTGATCTGTTATTTCCAAGACTTTACTCAACCGAAGTTAAAGAGATGGCGACAATCACTGGCTTACCTACAAGTTTGATTTTTTCAATCATGCGCCAAGAATCAGCGTTTAATATGAATTCACGCAGTCCTGCGAATGCTTACGGCTTGATGCAGGTCATCCCACCATTAGCAAAATCTCTGGCGCGCAAACACAAAGTTGAATACAAAAAAGCTGAAGATTTATATAATCCACAGATCAATATCAAAATCGGAAGCTTTGAATTATCTGAACAAGTTAAAAAACAAAAAGACCAATACGCCCTTGTGGCCGCAGCTTACAATGCTGGACCTTCGGCCGTAACTCGCTGGCTTAAAACACGCTTTCGCCCCAAATTCGACATTGTCGATTTCGTTGAAGAGATTCCTTACGACGAAACAAGACTTTATGTAAAAGTGATTGCCCGCAATCATCTCTTTTATGATCGTTTAGAAAGCCCAAATAAAGAGTTCGTCTTCCCTGAAAACTTCATAAGACAAACTGACTTAAGCCAACCGGCTCCGACTGTTCAAACGAACTAACCTCGTCTCAAAATAAGGCGCAAGTCATCTTAAGATTTGTGCTTTAAAGTACCGATAAACTCATTATGAATAATAAACTTCTTAATGCTGTTATCGGTTCTTTTGTGGTGTTCTGTTGTACTATGGGCGGCTTTTTATTTTGGAAGAAAAACCAAGTGCCGTCTCCTGAGCGCACAGCCCAATCGCAAAAATCAAAAACCAGCAAAATTGATAATCGCATGTTAGAATTAGGAACTGTCACTGATTCTTCAACACAAGTTCCAAACGAACCATCAGCTTTATTTAACGACCCTGCCATCAAACAAGCTTGGGGCTTAAAAAAATCTGATGCAGCTCGCGCATGGTCAATCACTCGCGGCAGCAAAAAAGTAATTGTGGCTGTGATTGATACAGGTATTGATATTAATCACGAAGATCTAAAAAATAATCTTTGGAAAAACCCAGGCGAGACCGGCAAAGATGCTAAAGGCCGCGACAAAGCCACAAATGGAATCGATGATGATGGCGATGGTTTTATTGATGACGTTTACGGTTGGAATTTCGTTTCAAATAATAATAAATTAGACGACAACCATGGCCACGGCACTCACATCGCCGGAATCATTGGCGCAGAAGCTGGTAACCGCAAAGGTATAAGCGGTATTGCTCCAGATGTAAGTTTAATGATTTTAAAATACTATGACCCGAAAGTTCCAAACACAGATAATTTAAAAAATACGATTCAAGCCATTCAGTACGCGGTAAAAATGGGTGCGCATATCATCAATTATTCAGGTGGTGGCACTGAGTTTTCTCAAGAAGAACACGATGCTGTTGCTGCTGCTGAGGCCAAAGGTATTTTATTTGTGGCTGCTGCTGGTAATGAACGTTCTAATTCAGATGAACATCACTACTACCCGGCTGATTATAAATTAAAAAATATTATCTCTGTAACAGCAATTGATCCAACAACTGAAGTCTTATCTTCTTCAAACTACGGTACTGACACAGTTGATATTGCAGCTCCAGGGCAAACAATTTTATCATGTTTACCGAATAACTCTTACGGTTTAATGACGGGAACATCACAAGCAACGGCTTTCGTAACTGGTGCCGCTGTTTTAGTAATGGCTGATAAAGATCTTTACGGCGATGCAACGACGATTAAAAAGTTTATCTTAGCTACAGGTGATTCATCACAGTCACTCATGAACAAAACGCGCACAGCTCGTCAGTTAAATTTATTTAAATCACTTACGATCTTAGAAAAAAGCACTGGTATTGCTGGCACAAAACTTTTAGATAATATGGATCGCAGCATGTTCTCGTCTGGCAATGCCGCAGGCGTTGACCCGAATGTTGGCTCTAACCGTAAACAAGTCGATCAAATCGCAGGGTTTGGCCAAGATTTATTAAAAGTAATGGGGCAAAAGCCAGCTAAAAAAGCTAAACAACCTGATCGCTTAGGTTCTAAAAACGCCGAACCTGCAGAAAACTAGATTTTAAGATTTAATTCTTCTTACTGATTGATGGGCGAGTTAAAAACCACAATCCGTAAGATAGAACAGTGATAGCGACAACTAAGCCCGTTAAGTTTGGAAACAAGGGCTTAATCTTATTGATGATCAAAATAAAAGTTCCAAATAAAGCAACAAAGATAAACAAGCGACCACTCGCAAGCAATGATTGCTGTGCTTCTGGCGTTTCGCTGCGTGATTGTAAAAACTGAGATTTAACGTGAGCGTCTAAGCGATATTCAATTTGCTTAAGATACTTTTCAATTAACGGATCTTCACCCATGATTTTTTTAAGATCATTGTACTTTTGCGCGGCAAAGTTTAAAGCCGACTGTTTTTGCGCTTGGTCTAAAAAGTACTGGTGAGTCTTATCAACAGTGATGTCTTTAAGAATTTCTTGCCAGGCTTTGTTTAATTGAAACAAACGTGGATTTTCAACTTTTTGAATTTCGTTAAATTTAGATTCAAGAACGCCGCAATGAGGGCACTCATCTTGACCCAAAGGTTTTAAAGCCGAACATTTCGGGCAATTGGCAAACTGAGTTTTGCGTAATTCACGCGTCTCGTATAAACCTGAGCTTGAATGATGATTCGTTAAGATGAAATCTTTTTGGCAATCAGTGCATTGAAAATCAGCGCCTTCGGCGTTGTTTTTCAAACCTTCAAAGGCTGTCTGATCTGTGCAGAATAACTTCTGACAGTGTGGACAACGGAATCGAATTTCAGCTGCTAATTCTACATTCATATGCTACCTGTTATAAGGATGACTAAAATCACTGAAGTTTTCAAGCTGAATTGTAAAAATCCTCATATTATTTTTTTAAGCTTTTTGGCTTTACTCAGCGGTATCCTGATTGGAACTTCTTACATCCCCTATCCACCATGGGCTATTGCCTTTTGTTATCTTCCACTTTGGTGGGCTGTTTTACTCTCGAGTGACGAGAAATCCTATAAAACTATTTTCTTTTTAGGATGGATTTCACAGTTTGTATTAACCCTTTTGGGCTTCAATTGGATCTACTTTACCGCGCGTGAATTCGGTGACCTGAATATACCAGTTAGCTTAGCTGCCCTGCTGCTATTTGCCTCGTTTATGCATCTGTACATTCCATTTTCATTGGTCATTGCGACTTACTTTAAACGAAAGTTTAAGCTCACAACGACAGCCTTTATTTTTACGATGGCCCTTGTTCACATCTTACTCGAGCGCACATGGCCGAGCATTTTTGAATGGAATCTAGGCTACACCCTTTTATGGGCCAAATCACCTTTAGCACAATGGGCAGACACTGTTGGCTTTTGGGGATTGTCAGCTTTGATCTTTATTTTTCAAGCGATTCTTCTCTACAGCTTCTTAAATTTTAAAACTAAAAAAACAAAATCTCTAACCGTCTTAGCGATCACGGTCTTAACAGTGGTTGGTCTTTCGATTCTGGGCGTTAGTAAAAAGCAAACTTTCAGCAAAACCGATAGCCAAGTTAAAGTCACCATCGTTCAAGCCAATATTTCTAATGAAGAAAAACTTCAGGCCGAAAAAGGTTACGATTATCAGCCCTATGTTTTTAACACTTACTTCGATGCCACTGAACTTGAGCTTGCTCATATTAATAATGAAACTGATTTAATTATTTGGCCCGAAACAGCCCTACCCGTGGCCTTAGATAAAGTTTATCACGCTAAACCAAGCCAACAAACTATTTTGAATCGTGTAAAAGCTTGGCAAAAAACATTAGTCACGGGAGCTTATTCACAAGACACTTATAAACGCGATCACTTAGGCAATTTAATTATTCGCAATTCAGTATTTTTTATAAATGGCGATGGCGAAGCCGCAGCCCCTTATTACAAAACTGATCTTTTAGTGTTTGGCGAATACATGCCATTCGGCCAAGAGATGCCGTTTTTATATAAATTATTTCCCTTCGTTGGAGTTTACGAGCGCGGCCCAGGCCCTATTCAAAAAGCGATCACATTAGCCAATGGCCAAAACTTTACCTTAGGCCCACAGATTTGTTACGAATCTTTAAACCCAGGCTTTTCACGCGGCTTATCTAAAGTGGGCGCTGAAATATTTTTTAATTTAACTAACGATTCATGGTTTGGTGATTGGGCCGAACCTTATCAACATATGATCATGACTTTAGCTCGTGGAGTTGAAAACCGCAGACCGTTGATTCGCTCAACAAACACCGGCATCAGCACCATCATTTTAGCTAACGGAGAAATTTTAGAACAATCTCCGATTTATCAAAAATGGGCGCACACTTACACTGTTCCGTTTACAAAAAACCCACCGCCCACTTTTTACAGCAAATATGGCTATTGGGATTGGGCTTTATGGGTTTTAATATTACTGTTCATCTTGTTAGTCAGTTCTGAGAGGGGTATCCGTGCTCGCAATAAAAAATCTTGATTGGTCTGAAATTTTAGAAAAAACCGCTGCCTATGCCACTTCTGAACAAGGTAAAAATCTTGTTTTAGAAATCAAACCTCTTGAATCTGCCGATGCTGCAGAAAAAAGTTTTTATGAAATCGAAAGCGGTTTAGGCATTTTATCTGGAGGCATTCGCCCCCACATGGAAAGCTTAGATCTTTTTGGCACTTGGATCACACGCGTTCGCAAAGCGGCCGTCTTAAAACCTTTAGAACTTAAAGACATTCGTCATTTTTGTTTAGAAGTAATCGCCCTTAAAGAAGCCTTAAAAGAACAATCCTCAGCTTGGGCCTTAGATCTGAATGAAAAATTAATGAACGCTGAAGAGCCCTTATCAGCCATCGATAGTTTAATTACACCTTCGTGTGATATTCGAATGGATGCCTCAGAAAAACTTTACAGCTTATCAAAAGAAAAAGATTCTTTAGGCCGTCAGATTCAAACAAAAATGGATCGCTTAGTTAAAGATCACGACATCGAACACATGCTTCAAGAAAGATTTGTCACAACTCGCGAAGGCCGCTGGGTTATTCCGGTTAAAGGTGGCATGCAGCACTTTGTTCCGGGTGTTGTGCATGCAGCTTCGCAATCAAAACAAACTGTTTATATCGAGCCTGAAGTCATTATTCCGATGAATAACCGCTTACGTGCAGTTGAAGTTGAAATCGAAGAAGAAATTGAAAGACTGTTAATTGAAATTTCAAATTACTTAGCTACACAAAAAGTAGGCTTTGAAAAAACTGAAAAAGAAATGTTACTCGCCGATGTGTTACTTGCGAAATCGCAATTAACAATTCACTTAGGCGCCAGACCCTGCAAATTTAATTCTGATAAATTAGAACTGCGTGATTTATTTCACCCGTTACTTAAAATGACTGGCCGTACAGTTATTTCAAACACGGTGACACTGGCTCCAGAAAAATCGATTCTCATGTTATCGGGCCCCAATGCCGGTGGTAAAACCGTATTACTTAAATCAATTGGCCTCGCGGCTCAAATGGCGCGCTGTGGGTTACCCATTTGTGCTGACCGCGCTTCAACATTACCGTTCTTTAAAGACATCTGCACAGGCATTGGCGATTCACAAAGTGTTGATGAAGATTTAAGTACGTTCGCAGCTCACTTAAAAACTTTAGATCAGGCTTTAAAATTAAAAGGCCCCGAAAATTTAATTTTAGTCGATGAAATTTGTGGATCAACTGATCCCGAAGAAGGAAGTGCTCTTGCGCGCTCATTCATCGAAGCTTACGCTGCAAACGGTGTGATTGCTGTCATCACTTCACATTTAAGCCCGCTTAAAACGGGTTGGAAACCTGAAGACGTCGTGATTAACGGAAGTCTTGAATACGATTCAAAAAGCGGAAAGCCCACATACCAGTTTTTACCAGGAATTCCGGGTGATTCATTAGCTTTACTAACAGCAAAACGTGTTGGTGTTGATCCAAAAATTATTGCTAAAGCTACAGAAAATTTATCACCGCTGGCGCAAAAAAAATTGTCGCAATTAGAAGAAATCGAAACGCTTAAAAAAGATATCGCGAATCTTCAAGATAAACTAAAAAAAGAACTTAAAGGTGTTGAACAAAAACGCTTATCACTTGAATCGCAAATTATTCAGTTCGAACGCCAAAAAGAAAACGAATTAGAAAAAACAATTAAAAAAGCTTCAGCTAAAGTTGAAGACGCGATTTCAACAGCCAAAGCGGCAGCGATGTTAAATAAACACCGTGAACTTCAAGATATTAAATACAACCTCCCTGAGATCGTAAAAGGAAACCAAGTCGCTCAAACCGCAACAATTCAAAATGCGCAAGAGTTCGGTAAGAAGTTTCCACCAGGCAGTAAAGTATTTGTGAATTCATTAAATCAAGATGGTATTGTGCAATCACTGCCAAATTCAAAAGGTGAAGTGATGATTTTATCACAATCGATTCGTTTACAATTGCACTGGCAAGATTTAAAACCAGCTAACAAGTTTTCAAACCCTACAAATCAACTGGTACAGCGTTCAAGTCTTCAAGTTTCATTTCACGATGAAGATCGAGTTGTCGATTTACGTGGTAAAACAGTTGAAGCAGCCGTTTCAGAATTAGAGTTCGCCCTAGATAAAGCTTCTGTGAATAAAGAAGACCGTCTTAAAGTCGTTCACGGTCACGGCACTGAAACTCTAAAAAAAGCGATCCGCACATACCTTTCGCGCTCTGTGTATGTGAAAAAATGGAAGGCCGGAAACCAAGATTCTGGTGGCGACGGCATCACTTGGGTAGAGCTCGGATTATAAAGCTTTTGAACACAACTTTTAGACATCCGGTGCCGCAAATCACCGGGTGTATCAAGATGATTCAATTCACATTTCTCACTCTGAGAATTTCGATTTCATAACTAAAATATCCCTTTTAGGTGGCCCCTCTCAGAATGAGATATGGCCCGCCTGTTGCTCTATACTATTGTAACAACGAACAAACACATATCGGGGGATATATGAAATTAACAACTACTTTAATCTTAACAGCAACTGCACTATTAACACTAAGCTCTTGTGGATCTTCAAAATCTTCACAAGCAACAACAACGACAGTTGTTCAATCATCTACAGTAGCAAACGCTGGAACTAAAGTTGTAACTTCATGCCAAAAAGCAGTTGGTACCGATATGTCAGCAAATATTTCTGCCGTAAAAAATTCTTCAGGCACTATTAATAACAATTTAGTAAAAATTAAATTCAACCGTTTAGCTTCAACTTTAATAGCGGCTGGCAACACGATTCGTTTTTTCAAATGGAAAGTATCAGGCAATCAAGCTTACATGGATCAAACACCATTAAACATTTCTCGTTATGTTTTATCTACAGGAACTGTAGACCAAGCAACAGCAACTTCAATCACAGCTAGTACTGTAACAACATCTCAAGGTTACCACATCGAATTAAACGACGATGCTGGAGTTTACCAAGTATTAAAAGCCGTTGTGTACAGCTCAGCAGGAGCAATCGTATCTCAACAAAATATTCTAATCCCACAATTTTTAGGAAACCCAGCAGACTACGCTTATAACTCAGACGGTTCAGCAAGAGCACAAATCCTTAGAGACCTACACCCACTAGCAACAACAGATGTAACTGATTGGACAGCAACACAATACTCAAACTACTACTCTGCAACTTGTTTCTAATTTAAACGAGCTTCGATATTCCCCCTAAGCCCAACTGTGTCCCCCCGCAGTTGGGTTTTCCCTTTTTAAAGGACTAGTGAGAACTCTCCTGAGAAACTTCTTCAGCTTCAAGATTTTCGCCCTGGCGATAACGATCAGCTAAAGTGCTGTCGTTTGTTGGAAAAGAAAATAAAAGAGAATGCACTTCAGTATTAGGATCTTCTTCAGTCACAACAATATAAAAGTGATCTGATTTAAATTCAGAAATATCACGAATAAATGTAACTAATGTGTGACCTTCAGAATCAACTTTGCGCCAGATTTCATCGGGGCTATTGATTGTTTCTTCGCGCTGTTCAGCGAAATCTTGAAACTGCCCTGCTGGCACATCTTTTTCACCACGCAGCTTCATCATCGATTCAAGTAAACCAATCGCTAAGTGATCGCCTTCTAAAAGTGAATCGCCATCGATGGCCGCAAATTGAATGGCTTCAAGTTTACGGTGATAAATAATTTCTTTCAGGCGAAACGCTTCAGCAAGCTGAGTGTCTTTTGTCGCGAAGTGAATAAATACAAAACTTGGATATTTATCTTCTGTGTTTAAATAAACTACGGCCACATAAATAAAAGGCTCGAACGGATCATCAATAGTTTTAATTAAAGCATATAACGGGATTTCAGGAAATGTTTCAGCATCGACCCAAATTTCATCTGGATCATCTAAAGTGGCTTCTAAATATTCTTCTTTAGCATCAATTTCAGCTTCAGCAAAATCACGTGAAGGTGCATAGTTTTTTGTATAACGCTCTTCCATAGCTTTGATTTGTTCAGAAAAATAGCCAAGCATTGTTTTATCATTTTCAAAAATAAGACCTTGTGTTTCATCGATAACGATTAACTCTTTATCATCGATACTCTTAGCCGCGAAATGAGCTTTAGCTTTAACTTTTTTGGGAGATTTCTTTTTTGAATTTTCAGCTTTTACTTTGATTTTGATTTGCTTACTTTTAGCACGAGAACCAGCCGCAACTTTTTTATTTAACTTATTGTTCAATTTACTGGCAACTTTACTCATGTGTTATCCCTTTTTCTTAGCAAAAATATAGCACTGAACTTGTCTTACACTAAGCACAATTCGAATGACTAATAAAGTCAATCGATTCTAATTGAAACTCTACACCCAGTGAGTACGCTTTTATCAAGAAGGAATCACAGCGTTTGTCAAAAGTAGAAGTTTATTTAAATGACGATCAGATTAAGAATCTAAAAGGAATTTTAGATCAATCCCAAATGGGCGTACATTTGCTATTCGACAACCGTACAATTGCTGGCGTATTTCAAAAAGCTTTTTCTGAAGATGATTTTTTTCAAGTTGAAAATCTAAAAAGAATTCAAGACGACCTACTTAGACTTCTGCAATTCAAAACTTTAAACGAAAAACAAAGCTTCGTTAAAGAATTGTCACGTGAAGATCAAGAACGTCTGATCAGAGCTTATTTCTACATTATCGAAAACAATATGCGTTCGAACAAAAAACTTTCGTCGCACTAATCCAATTTAAAAATTCCGGAGACACTATGAAAGTATTTATTTATCTTTTAACGGCTTTAGCTTTATACTCGCAGCCTATGCAAGCTTCAGATTATCAAACACGCAAAGATTTTTTCACACAAAAATTTTCTAAAAACGGAAAACTAAAAAAACAAATGTGGGTCGTTGGTTACGTCAATGCAACCCTTGAAGATTATTTTAAAGATTGCGAAGAAGCTTTCAATAACGGAGCTGATGCGATCGTTTGGGAATCTGGCGATTACAAAAAATTAGATGAAGCACTTGCCGCGATTAAGGCTAAATACCCAGATAAAACTTTTGGCGTAAATTTTTTAGGCCCCGATGAGCACTTGATGACATACAAAGAAACTTTTGAATTAGCGAAAAAACATAATGTACAAATCGCTTGGACAGATTTTTCTGCTGTCGATTTAATTAAAGAAGCTCCTGAAACAAGTTTACATGCGATCGATGCATTAAAACCAGCTGACGTATTTTACGTGAGCGGCATCCACATGAAGTATTCAACTCCTCTTGATGCAAATAAAACAATTGAACGTTCTGCCATTCAAGCTATGGGTTGGGTTGATGGTATCGTGATAACTGGCCTTAAAACAGGAGCAGCTACTGATCCTACTCATGCTAAAGATGCACGAGCTGTGATTGGCAATCACCCGCTAGGTGCAGCCTCTGGCGTTTCTGCTGAAAATGTTAAAACCATCTTACCTTACATAGACTTTGTGCTAGTTAACTCAAGCATCGCTGATAAAACTCACCGTATTATTGGTTCTAAAGTTAAAGAATTACGCCAAGCTATGGATCAAAAAGTAAAGGCTCCTAAGAAGTAAACCGATAAAAGGAAAGTGAAAGTTTTCCTTTTTGTTTTTTTAATCTCAACAAACGTATTTGCTGAATACCGCGTATTCACATTGATGATTACTAATAGCAAAACTGGCGAAAACAAACAGTTCGATTCGACCTTAGACCCGGAACAGTATCAAACTTTTTATTCTTTAAAGGCCGATGAAACTATTAGTTACACCCAAACATGGCGCTGCAAAGGTCGCACGAGTGACTTTAAACCGCATTGTATGCAACCTGCTAAGCGCGAACCTACTCAAGCTGCAGTCACACCCACTCAAGCCCCTGCAACACCTCCTGCACAATAGCTAAATCTAGACTTTTTGCCCGTCTCAATTTGCAACACATTTTGCTATGATTTACCTATGGCAGACGCAATACAAACACGAAGAGTTTCACAAGAGAATATTCAACAAGTTCAGAACGAAAAAACTGAGCGTAAAAAAGATCTCGCCGAACAACAACGCGAAGATTTGAAAGCGCTTAAAGCTAAGTATGCTGAACTTAGCAAAGACATCGACAAAGACACAGCCGCTGCTATCGTTCATATTAAAAACGAAGCCCAAGACGAAAACGAAGCTAACAAAGCTGAACGTCAAGAAGTTAAGGCAGCGACATACAATCGCAAAGGCCAAACGAATACAAATAGTAATCAAGAAGCCTCGCAAGCCTCAGTAAAGCAAGATCGCAGCATGACGGTTGAAAAAACACGATCATCAGATGCACCCATGGTGCAAAACTATCAAACGCGTGAAACTGATCAATTCTATAAAGTGCAAGATCGCGGAAGCCGCGTTTCTGAACACAATGATGGTTATGTGATTGAGGCCTATGCTCCAGAGCATGAAAAAGATAATCTGAGAATGTCAGTCGCTAATAACCGCGCCACAATCTCTGGAAAAAGAAAATTTCAAGATTCAGTTGAAGACGGTATCAAAAAAAGCAGCACGAATAACTTTCAAACATTTCATGAAGAGTTTAAATTCGACCGCCCCGTTGTTTCAGAGGGCATGACCCGCGAACGCGAAGGCGACTACGTCAGATTCTTTATCCCCAAACTAGAAGCCATGAAATTCGAAGAAGAAAGCTAGCGAAAGCTAAAAAAAAGAGAGCCACAAGCTCTCTTTTTTTTCGTCTAAATTAAATGATGGTAAAATTATTTTACTAAATATCCAGAAACTTCTTTTAATAAGAATGAACGACGTTTATTCATTTCAAAGATTTGTTTAAATTGCTCGTTGATCATCGCTAATACATTTACTTCGCTTTGAGTTTGATCATGTAATTCGTTGTAAACAGACATATTTAAATCAGGCAAAATCATCGCTTCAGAAGGAGCTTGTAAGTTTGTTTCTTGTGTTTGATTTAAATTTTTCATCTTTTATTCTCTCTTCTAAAAATACTATTTATATTCACATTGTACAGATTGCGCATCGACCGTAGCCAATTTGGTTCTGTTAGCCCAAGCACCAAGTTCTTTCGCCATCACTGTTCCACCGTCTTCACGGTGCTTTAAACCTAAAAAGTGACCAAGCTCATGCAATACCAACGCTTCGAAGTTATAACCCGCCGAAGTTTTGTTGCTTGCTGCTCTTACTAGTTGTTCTTGGTTCTGATCGTAGTACGAAAAATCTGCAGAATTGATACGGATATCAGCTTCTTGAATCTCATCTCCAGCCCAGTAGACTGATGTGCGACCTTGCTCAGACTTTCTATCTGACTCCCATTGCGATAAAAAGTAAATACCATTTTTCTTATCTCGACTCGGCGTCGATGTTTGTGAAGAATTTTCTTCAATCACTTCAAATACTTTGCGCCCTAGAGTTTGCTCCCAGCTTGCCGCAGCCCGCTGTATTGCAGGTTTTAATGCAGCCGGAACGCTATTACTTACATATAATTGAATTGGCGCAGAAGACTTCCAAGAAATGCGTTGGCCATACACGTTTTGAACAAAACCACAGTCTTCAGATTTTTTAGGCGCGCACGAATTTAAGGCAACTCCTAAAATCACTAACATAATAAAGCGTAGAACAAATTTAATATTCATCTCAGAACACTTTATTTCAACTTTGTGTCCAAGTTTGCTCTCATATATTCGAGCTGAGTGTATCACTCCGAGATTAAAACTGCTTTTTGACAAAAAAAGATAACACCCCCTGCGCATAAGGTTTCCGCAGTTTGCCTGTTACCTTTTGATCCCACTTTCTTGTAATTTAGAATAATTTTTTGGATCAACAAGTTCCAACGTGGCACCAGCGATGTAAGTGTATGATTTAACTAAAAAATCTCATTATGAGAAACTTGGCAAGCCCATTGCTATATAGAGAAGTACAACAAGCCCGCTCCCATCTACAGTCGTAGAGCCCAAAGAGAGCGAACCCAACCTATCACAAATTATTCTTCGCTGGTTTCTGAAAAAACAGAGCCACCAGCTTCGCTTTCTATCATAAGTATTTTTAATACAACAGATTAACGCCATGGATGATGCCCTTTTGAAAGCAACTCTACTAAGCTTAAGTTACACCAAAGGAGTTCTACCAATGAGAACACTGAATTTATTTTTAGCTTTAGCTACGACGACACTTTTATTTTCTTGTAAGACAAATCCCAACAAGGTCGACAATATCAACACGAGCCTTGAGCACCAAAATCAAATCAACGGCGAAAGTTCAATCGGCGTGAAAGACGGCAATGCTGTTTTTCAAAAGAAAGTTTCTTTAAATGAAGAACTTAGAAAAGTTCAATACGAAGTTTATGAATTAGAAGACCGCGTTTACGGAAACCGCAGATTTGGTTCTCTAGGCTTATACGGCGTACTTCGCGAATGTAAAATTCAATTATCTGACCCACGCAATGGTGGCGATGGTAAATTAATGTGGACTGAACCTTTAGAGCGCATCACTGATAAAGAAGATGAATTCAAAATCGGTATCGATGAACAGAAAAAACTAGTTGCAGTGACTGAAGAGTTTTTAGTGGATCGCATTCAAAGATTTCGCGGTTACAAAACAACTTTAAATGCCCGCCAAGACGAATACGAAGAAAAAGTATCCATCTGCAAAGCCAGTCTTCGCAGCAAAACAGCTTCTAAGTAAATTAATCCCTAATGCATTGAATTTTTATACAGAGCTTCTTTAAGCTCTGTAACTTGCTCGACCGAAATCAAGTATGGCTTACCACACATCTGACAAACTACTTCTTGTGGTTCACCTTTATCGATAATGTCTTGAAGTTCTGCTATACCTAAAATCTCTAAAGCACCCTTTACACGGTCATGATTACAAGGGCAGAAATATTTAGCTTCATGCGGATGATCTAATTCTGTAATTGGAACTCCAAGAACAAAGGGCTCTACCAAGTCAAAAGGCTTTCCGCCTTCCATTAAAATTTTTGAAACACTGACTTCCATAATTGCCGCATTGGCCTCGATGGCGCTGACAATTTTTTCATCCACTCCAGGCATCACTTCGATAATAACACCACCAGCTTTTACAACTTTACCGTATTCATCTAAATAAATACCTAAAGCCACAACTGAACGAATTTGATGAGATTGATGGAGGTAATGCGCAAGATCTTCAGCGATTTCACCCGTCACTAATTCAACGGTTCCGTGAAAGGGTTGTTTTTGAAAAGGCTGATGACGAGCGACACTTAATGTTCCTTTACCTAAGGCTTCGGCAACACTTAAACCTTTGTCGTAATTAGCGGGTTCATAGCCAGGGTTTGGAGTAAAGGCACGAACGTTACCTTCGTAATCAGCTTCAGCATAAATACTTTTAATCGACCCATTACCGCGAAATAATAATCCGACTTGCTGTTTATCTTTTAACTGTGCAGCCATTAATAATGCTCCGACCATAGCCTTACCAACACCTACAGTGGCGATAGGTAATGTGTTTTGCAGCATTTGCATTTCTTGCACAACTTGAGTGGCATCAACGGCGGCAGCGCGCACAGTAAAATCATTTGAACAGTAGCGGTAAATTTTTGACATAACTTTAAATTAGCAAATTCGTGACATGTTCTCAAGGTTTTAGGTAGGCTTAACAGATGATTTTCATTTTATTACGCCATGGTCACAAAACAATGGAACCGCCTGAAAACCCAAGCCTAAGCGCTAAAGGCCATGAACAGTCGCGCAAACTTTTAAAAATGGCCCAAGACAAAGTGATTCCATCGCCTACAATTTGTTTGTATTCTGAAATGATCAGAACGAAGCAGACTTTGCACGATTTAATTGAAAATTATAAACCAAAAACTGAATTAAAAACTGATTTAAATCTACGCGATTATAATGAAACGGCTGCACAGTTTCGCGCCCGTGTACAAAAATTAATAAATCTTTACACTTTTCAAGCTTCACAACCAGAAAACAAAAACCAAGTGATATATGCCTGCACTCACTATGACTGGGTTGAAGAAGCGATGACTGTGATTGATTGTGATAAAAATTTAAATTCTTTTGAGTTTGCTGGTTGGGCCCCTGCTCAATATCTTGAATTTAAAATTACCGAAGAAGGCCAATGGCTGCTGACTTCACGTGGAGCTGCCAATGTCTGAGAATATGTTTCACCAACAATTAGTTCGTAACGTGTGGTGCGCCGGTCGTAATTACGCAGATCACGCTAAAGAAATGAAAGCTGAAATTCCAAAAGCTCCTGTTGTTTTTCTAAAGGCCGGAACAAGCGTTACTTCGGGCAGCGTGATTCACCTGCCAAATTGGTCAAAAGAAATTCACCACGAATTAGAAATTGCTTTTTGGCTGAATGAAAAACTTGAATATTCGCATTTTACATTAGCGCTAGATTTAACAGCACGTGATGCTCAGGCCGATGCTAAAAAAAATGGCCTGCCATGGACATTAGCTAAATCGTTTACAGATTCTTGCCCAATGGGCCAATGGTTAGACATCGACTCTGTGCCTAGTCTTGAGACATTGCAGTTAGAATTAAAAATTAATAACGAAACTAAACAGCTCGGTGATGTTACTGATATGCTGTTTAACCCTCAAACGCTTTTAAATTATATTAAAGACCATTTTCCAGTGGCCCCCCATGATGTCATTTTAACGGGCACACCTGCTGGTGTCGGACCTTTAAAAAATGGAGATAAGTTAGAAGCCATTTTGAGAGACAAAACACGCCCCGCAAACCAGCCGCTTTTAGTTTGCCAATGGGATGTTAACTAGCGTAAAAAATTACGCATGCAAGACAATCAGTTAAAAATCCAATCTAAAGGTGAAGAGATTCTTAAACGTATGGAATCTCAATCTAAAGGCTCATTATTTTCAAAAGACTTCTGGTACGGTTCAGTGATGGACTGGTCAATGAAGAATGAAAAATTTAAAACCAACATGTTTCGCTTCGTTGACGTATTACCATCGTTAACTTCTGCTGATGGCGTTGCGACTCACTTAAAAGAATATTTCTCTGAAGGTGGCAAAACCGAATTACCAGCCGTGTTCAACATGGGTCTTGGATTAGGTTCACTAGCTCCGTCTTTAATGGCTGGCGCGATTAAGAAGAATGTCACATCGATGGCGAAAATGTTCATCACGGGCGAAACTCCTGATGAAGCTTTATCAGTTCTTAAAAAAGCTCGTAAAAATAATTTAACATTCACAGTTGATATTCTAGGTGAAGCGACTCTTTCTGAAAAAGAAGCTTTAGAGTATCAAAGACGTTACATGGAACTTATCGAATGGTTAGCCAAAGACGCTGCTAAATGGGATGAGAATCCACTTTTAGATCGCGATGCTGACGGACCAATTCCTAAAATTAACGTGTCAGTAAAAATGACGGCCGTGTATTCGCAAATCAACGACAAAGCTTGGGATGAATCTAAAGCGATGTTAAAAGAACGCTTACGCCCCATCTTTAAAAAAGGGATGGACCTTGGCGTTTTCGTAAATCTAGATATGGAACACTACGGAGTAAAACATTTAACCGTAGAAGTATTTAAAGAATTAATCAGCGAACCAGAATTTAAAGATTACAAATTCTTCGGTTGCGTCGTTCAAGCTTACTTACGTGATTCCTACGCAGATGTTAAAGACTATGTTGAATTCGCAAGAAAACGTTCAGTGCCATTTACAATTCGTTTAGTTAAAGGCGCTTACTGGGATTCTGAAACTATCGAAGCGAAACAAAAAGGTTGGTCAATTCCAGTTTATTTAAATAAAGCTGAATCTGATGCTAACTACGAATTATGCGCAAATTATATTTTAGAAAACTACAAACATATTCGCGTGGCTCTTGCATCTCACAACGTAAGAACAATCGCTGCGGCTATTGTTAAAGCAGAACAATTAGGTTTACCTAAAAATGCGTACGAAGTTCAAATGTTGTACGGAATGGCTGAACCGATTAAAAAATCATTATCAGAAATGGGTTACCGTGTGCGTGAATACGCTCCCGTAGGAGAACTTATTCCTGGTATGGCGTACTTAGTTCGTCGTCTATTAGAAAACACTTCGAACGAATCTTGGTTACGCGGAAAATTTGCTGAAGGCAAAACAACAGCTGAATTATTAAAAGATCCAGCGATTGGTTTAACTCCAACAAATCCAATTCCAGTGACGAATCCAAATGATTTTCAAAATGAACCTTATTTAGATTTCGCTGTTGAAGAAGTTCGTACAGAAACTTTAAAAGCTCTTCAAACTTTAAAAGCTCAATTACCGATAAAAATTCAACCTATCGTTGGCGGTCAAAAAATCACAACAGGCGAAATTTTTAAACGCGTAAATCCATCGAACAACTCTGAAGTTGTCGCTGAAGTCACAATGGCGACTGTTGATAATGCAGAAACAGCGATGACAAAAGCTCACGAAGCTTATAAAACTTGGAAAAACGTTGATACTTACCGTAGAGCTAAATTCTTAGACGACGTTGCCGATTTAATGGTGAAAAATAAATTTAAATTAATGGCTCACCAAATCGTTGAAGTCGGTAAACCATGGGCTGAAGCTGACGGCGACGTTGCTGAAGCGATTGATTTCTTACGTTACTATGCCCGTCACCAACGCCAATTAGCTAATCCACTTCGCGTGGGTCATGCTCCCGGTGAAACAAGTCATTACATTTACAAGCCACGTGGTGTTGTTTCTGTAATTTCTCCTTGGAACTTCCCGCTTGCGATCTTAGCTGGCCAAGTGGCTGCCGCACTCGTCACTGGTAACACAGTTGTGATGAAACCTGCTGAACAGTCTTCATTAGTGGCTCAAGGCTTATTTGATTTATTCAAACAAGTGGGCTTACCTGAAAACGTTCTTCAATTTTTACCGGGTTACGGTGAAATTGTTGGTGATTACATTGTTAAACACAAACACACGACAACGATCGCATTCACAGGATCAAAAGTTGTGGGTCTATTAATCGCTAAAAACGCTGCTGTGGTTCAACCGGGCCAACAACACGTTAAGCGTTGTATTATCGAAATGGGTGGCAAGAACGCCATGATTATCGATAGCGATGCCGATTTAGACGAAGCAGTTGATGCCGTATTATACTCAGCATTCGGTTTTGCAGGACAAAAATGTTCAGCAGCCTCGCGCGTGATCGTATTAGACGAAGTTTACGAAAAATTCACTCAACGTTTAGTTGAAGGTGCAAAATCAATCGAGATCTCGTCGGCTGAAAATCCAAAAGGCTATTTCGGACCCGTTGTTGATGAAGAAGCCTTCTCTCGTTTAAATAATTCAATCGCGCAAGCTAGTAGCCAATACAAAGTTCTCTTCAAAGGCGAAAGCCCTCAAGGTGGATTCTTTGTACCGATCACAATTTTCGGTGATGTAAAAGGTTCTGATGATGTAGCCCAAAACGAATTCTTCGGGCCAATCATTGCAATGATTCGCGCGAAAGATTTAACTCACGCCATTGAAATCGCAAACTCAACTGAGTACGCGCTTACAGGCGGAGTGTTCTCGCGCAGCCCTGCTAACATTGAACGTGTTAAACAAGAGCTTGAAGTGGGCAACATGTACATCAACCGCGGCATCACAGGTGCAATGGTTGATCGTCATCCTTTTGGTGGTTACAAAATGTCAGGTATCGGTTCTAAAACCGGCGGCCCAGATTATTTAAAACAATTCACTGAGCCTATCGTTGTGACTGAAAACACAATGCGCCGTGGATTCGCCCCAGAAGAGAATAACTAACAAATTCATATCAAAGTGAGATTCAATTAGAAAATATTTAAGTCATTGGTCGGGTTCACCGATCAATGACTATGTCGTATAAATATTATTTTATTTGCGCCGTTTCTCTTATATTCATAGCTAGCTGTGCAAAAAAAAAGGAAGAAGACCAATTAAGTAGCGTAAGCCCTATCTCAACAATTGATGGTTCTTGGTCTACAAGTTGTGAAAATGGCGCTGGTGTTCAACAAGTATTTACTAACGCTGGGGCTTCATATTCAACTATCACAGCTAATTATTACTATGATAGTGGGTGCAGCCATCTGGCCTACACGATGGATATTGTGCAAAGCTATGTTGTTTCGAACTGGCAAACAGAAGATGCTCGGCAAGTTGGTGACATCAATTGGACTTACATACACGTATATATAACGCCGAAAGATTCACAAGTCGCTGCAGCAATGAATAGTTCGGCACTATGTGGTATAACAGGCTGGTCAGGAGGAGTCTCTATTACTGTCGATGGTCTTACTTGTGGCAGTATAACATTACCAACTGCAGGCACAGTAGAATACGACATGATTCAATATACGCTTAACTCGACTTTAAAAGATCAAGGCTTCACGCCTGGTGATTTAAGTTACGGTTTGTCCGATGCAAACCATGATGGAACAAGTCCTTCCAGTCGACCAGTGCAAAGTAATTCTTCGCTGAGAATGCAAAAACGAAATTAATCAATCTTATCGCGAAATTCAGAGAAATCAGATGGGGGCAGAGCATGTCCCCATTTTTTTAAGAAATACAGCTTCGATTTTTGTTCACCGATAAAAATTAAGCCCATCGCAAAACCAACAAGTGTTCCACCAATGTGCGCTGAATGCGCAACCGATGATTGCACTCCTGAGTTAGAATAAAGAACTGTCGTAAAATCAGAAAGCAAATAAACCGGAAACAATAAATAAGCCGGTAAATAAATAATACCGTGATAACCCTTTAACGGAGATAAAAAATAACTCCATTCAATATTCTTAATATTACAAACAACAGATAAAAAGGCCATAAGGCCACAGATAGCACCACTCGCCCCAAGAACTGCGATTTCGTTGTATTGATTCATATATAAATACGCAACGCCACCGCCGATGCCGCTGATCACGTAGACTGAATAAACCCAAGGCTGTGGCACATGTTTTTGCAAAACATTAAGCACTAAAAACAAGAAAAACAAATTCATCGCTAAATGAAAAAATCCTGTATGTAAAAATTGGTAAGTAAACCAAGCCCACAAAGATGTCGGCGACGGAGATAAACCAAACGTATACTGCGGAGATTTTAAATACTCAGAACGTAATTCAGATAAAAATAATTTCGTGTCTTCAATTTTAACCTGATCACCTTTAAACGGAAAATTCTGTGCGCGCACCCAAAAGCGAGAATCCCGAATCATAGCCTGAACATTATCTGGTTCAAAATTTTCTAATTCGATAGGGTCTAATGTTTGACGATACATCTCAGAAAGTTTTGTGATCTTTTCTTGATAAATTTCAGGGCGATAATTACGAGCCGGATCAGGAAACCCCACAAGCGTAAATAAATACACAAACACATTGATCGCAACCAATATCCAAACCGGAGTTAGGTTTGGTTGAAATTTGTGATGGTAAATATCACCCGGAAAAATCATAAATCCTCAATCAAAGTTTTAATTTCATCACTGTCTAAAAGAGATTCTTTTTTAACAGGTTCAAAACTAGCAGGCTTTCTTGATTTCGGATCTTCAAGTGAAGTTTTCGAAGCTAAAACGTCTTGCTCTTTAGTGGCGTCATTTAAATTTTCTAAAAGAAGATATTTTTTAACACTTTTAAATTCAACGTATTCTTTTAAATCATTAAAAGCCTGAGTGCGTTTTTTCGTGTTACCTTTAGTCGCAAATTCATAAAGTAAAACTTTACCTAAAAGCGTTCTAGACATCTCTGAATTATTGCGAATTGAAGCAAATTTATTCTCTACAAAAACAGAAGCCCAGTAACAGCCTTCTGATTCTTCATCTTCAGCGCAGGCTTGCTTTAAGTATTTACCTTCTAGACGATCATTATTACTAGACACAAATTTAGCAAAATAAGCCAAAGCGCGGTCATCGGTAAAATTGCGCCATAAAACAAAATCAGCTTCTTGATCAAGGCAAGCATCAGTGACTGTGCCCACTAAATTCATCGCGATCGCATAACGAAGACGATCTGTAGATTCTAAATGAACAAACTCAGTGCAAGATTTTTTCTTATTTTTCATTTTCGCATAAGAATCAGGTGAAGTTAAAACGAATTGATAATTCTTCCAAAACATCACTAAACCTAAAGCAATTAAGAATGTGCTGATCGTTGCAATAGATGCCGACCAAAACTTGCGATCAAGATCAATCGCTTTATAAAAATAAGAATCCTGATCTATCGGCCAACTAGAAACTAATTGTGATTCTGTCATTTTTTCATAAAAGCACTGCCCGTTTTCATCAGCCAAGGCCTTTAAAAATGGAAGTCCCAAAAACACAAAACTAATCACAAAACCTAATTGACGAACCCAAGCTTGCAAAAACAAAGGGTACTGCTTGTTTTTAAACTCAACGCGCAGTTTTAAAAAATACTGCCCAGGAGTAGCTCCCATAAAAGATATAAACAGCGCCTGAAAAAACGTAGATAAAATGATATATCCTAAAACCAAATACCCAAACACAGATTGGGCTTCAGCCGATTTAGGAAACGATTGGTAGATATCAACACCACTGTGAAAAAACACTAAAACTAAAAAGCTAATCACCGGTGCAAAAATAAAATAATCGATCACAAACGAAAGAATGCGAATCGGCACAAGAGGTTTATGTTTTTGCGAAGACAACTCAAATGAATTTAAATCTGGAAATACCATGATTTCTAATCGGCATTTCAGAGACAAAAACGAGTCTAAATTTGACTATTGAACAACGATCTCAGTCACACGACCTTGGTCGTTACGATTAAATAAAAACGCGCCAGCATCATGCCCAGAGGCATCTAGCAACTCAACGATGTCTTGCTTTGCATCGACATTTTTAACTTCAAACTTAGAGTAAGTTTTCATCTTAGAACCGTAGTCTTTCATAAATTGATTAATATCAATCGCAAAACCTTCATGCTGATCTTGCAAAGTGATCTTTTCAATCTGACCTTGTTTTAATGAAATATTATATTGCCCACGTAAAAACTCATAAACAAAAACGTCTTGCCAAGAAACTTGCGAAGGCAATTGCGTTTTAACTTTTCCTGCAGCTAAATCACGAGCTAAATTATGCTCCCATTTAATCTGCTCGACAGAGTTTCTTTCACCAAAACTAGCTACTTCACGATCATTTTCTTCAATGTGAGTTACAAAAAAGTAATGAGTCGTAAATGCGATAGCAATTACTCCAACAAGAGACGCAAAAATTTTGTTTGGCTTAGTCATATTTTCCTCGAGTGCTTAAATAATTCTCTCATACAAACGCACAAAAAACGATATGGCCAGACCTAAGGTCTAGCCATTCGCTTCATTTTGATTAAATCAAATATCGGTCGCGAGTTGTAACTGCCGATTAAGCAGCAACAAGTTTACGACGTCGAGCTTGGGAGGGGTCGATGTGATATTGTTTTACTTTACGATATAGAGTGGCACGGCCGATACCTAATGCTTTTGCCGCTTCTGTTAAATTACCTTTGTATTGGTAAATAGCAGCTTCGATAGCACGAGCTTCCATGTCTTCCATTTTCTGAACTTTGTCTGTTTGACCAGAGTTCGATGTTGGAAAAGAAACTACGTTTCCGCCACCATCATTAGAAACTGGGGTTAAACCAGCAGTAAGAGCAGGTACACCGTTTGTTAACTGTGTTCTGAAGAATGGATTGTCCATTCCCTCTCTCCATTGCGGCCCCGAGTAATTGAAAAAGTTAACATCTTGACCTTCGCAAGATTTTTTTACCTTCTCAACGACTTCAGGATTCTCTGATACAATGTATACGAATGATCGAGCCATTAGGCCTCCCTCTTTAATCGTCTTGGCATTACGCCATTAAAAAAACGTTAAGCTAAAAACATTCATCGTTTGTTTCTGTATGATTCAAACGACTCACAATGAATGTATCGGAATGACATGGAAAACCTTTAGGGGTCGATTTAATAATAATTGAAGAAAACCGCTTATAACGATTTTACGCTAGGCAGAGCGCCTCAAAACAAAATTTTCTGGTCTTTAGATAGTGACTAAAACTACTTAGAACTCGTCCAAACAACCTTATCTTCCCGACTAACAATGCGTAAGTAAGGAAATGAGGCGGATATTTCAAGATAAGCCCCAGGGTGCCCCCAAGTTTTACTGTCGAAGACGGCTTTTGCACCATCATATAACACTAAATTTCCATCGCCTTGCAAAGACAGTCGACAATTCTCACAGCGACCTGTAGTTCCTGATTCCCAAAGAACAGCGCCTCTACGGTTTTTGTACAAAACCACATTTCCATTTTTTTCTAAATACAAACTCACATCAGGCGCATTGCCAGAGCCAACTTTGATTCTTTGCCCCGGCCACAGTGTAAAGTCGGCAAATTTTTTCGAACTCGCCCAAATGATTCCCGTATCATCTACAATACTCATTGCGGGCTCGCGAGTAGAAAATTTTACTAACGTACCGCGCTTGTATCTTTTGTTTTCGTCATATGTTCCGGTACTGAAGGCCGCATACGGTGTGCCTTTATTTTTTGGTTGCGCATTGCTCACCAAATTTCCATCGCCGCCATTTCCGTGCATGGTCACATAACAGAAGTGTGTGCTTTCGCATTCAGTATTTGATCTCCATAAAATTTCGCCAGCGCTGCCATTATAAAGAACCAACTCGCCACTGAGTTCATTCTTTAGTGTCATCAGCGGCGCCTTAGCATTAGGTCCGATTTGTAAAATCTGACTAGGGTTCAATCTGAAATCATCAAAGCTCATCGTACTTCCCCACAGCACTCCTTTTTCGTCCTTAATCTGCAGATACGGTTGTCGATAAGAAATTTTTAACTTTGCTCCTCGGTTGCGTAAACCCCAGGTTCTTGTATCAAAGTAAGGTTTACCTGTTTGATTATTATATAAAGCAAAATTTCCATCACCTTGCATGACAGCTCTGCAGTCTGTGCAAGCCCCTGAAGTTTCGCTGCTCCAAAGAGTTTTGCCATAGCGTGTGACAATAAGATTCCCATCACCTTCAAGCTTCAATGAAACATCAGGACTTCTCGCACTTATTCCGATATTAACACTTTGCTGACTGGTCAGTTTAAGATCCACAAACTCGTCTGAAATAGACCAGACAATCCCGGTAGCATCGACAATTTTCATGTGCGGTGAAGTTTTGGAAAACTCAAGAACGGCTCCTTTGTGTCCCCAACTATCCGTAGACCATTTAGGTTCGTCTCCGCTGCGCAGAACTAAATTACCATCTCCGCGCTGCCCGCCTTGCATCAACATCCAACAATCAGCGCATTCGACTTCAGAAGACCACACCAGTTTTCCATTGTTTAAAGTGAGAGCCAATTTTCCATCAGTGCGCATCGTAAGAACTAAATCAGGTGCAGCACCACTGGCTCCAACACGAACAGATTGACCTTTTTTTAATGAAAAATTCTCAAACTTAAAAGAGCTGGCCCAGGCAATACCACCCGAATCAACAATTCTTAAATAAGGTTCTTCGCGAGAAGCCATAAGTTTCGCAGAAGGTCGATTATGAGCACCCGTTGAAAAATATTCTTTTCCAGTTTTTTTATCGTAGATAAAAATATTTCCATTATCTTTAATTCCTGCAGCACAGTAGCTGCACGTTGTTCTTGAATTCCACTTAGTTTCACCGTCAATCGCCAAAGACAGATCTCCGGTGCTCGAAAGATTAAGTACGGCATAATTCTGTTCTGGTAATGTGTAAGGTTGATTTTTTTCGATGACGATTTTATAGTTTTTCTTTTTAAAAGATTCAGGGATTGTTAAAATCCCCTTAGAACGAATCACCAAAGGCATTGAACTTAATGCATCCGAAGGAATATAGCGCGCACCTTTTTCATCGACATTTAAAACAGCAAGAGCGCCTTTTTGCGTGAAACCCTCTGGCACTTTCTTCCAATCACTTGAGTTTTCTAGACGACCGTCTTCCATACGCCACATCGTTAGTGCGTAACCTTTGGGTCCTTGAAAAACAATGGCAGCACTCCCGTCATCCGAAACTGCCGAGTCAATCACGCGATAGTCTGTCATAAGATCTGAAATATTCATCACATTGACGTAGGCTTTTTTCCAATACTCTGTCACTTTCCATTTACCCGGATTATGATCAATCAAACCAAAGTGACACTCTTTATCATACGAAGCCATACATACGTTGCTCAGACTAAATATCCATATACCTTTGATATAGGATCTCGTTTTTGCCAGCAAAAGAAAACGAGCCATGCGATTTGCAGTATCTTGTTCGGTCAATTCATACGGATCATCAAAATAAGTGTCATCCCAATTTTTCACCGACTGAACATAGTCGGGCCAACCAATTTCGGTGAAGTAGAAGTCCAAAGATTTTCTTTTGCTAACTGATAAAAGCATCGCATGCATTTTATCCAGCTGCTTAATGGTATTGATATTTGGATCAAGGATTTTACGGCCGCCAAAATTATAGGGATGAAAAGAAACTCCATCGATATCGTCAAAAGCCCCTTGTTCAGCAAGGCCTTTATACCACTCGTAATCAAAATCACCAAGTCCTTGCGAACCCGCCATCGTGATCGCCTTAGGATTAACGGCCTTCACAGCCTTAACAGTCGCTTTGATAACATTGGCGTAATATTTTGGATCTTTGACGTAGCTTACGTCTCGCTGATCCAAAGGCAACCCCGTTCCCATCAACCACTCATTCCAAATTTCATAATAAGAAACAGTGTCGCGCAGATGAGACGCCACGTACTTGGCATAATTTGTAAAGCCTTCGATTTGTTCTGGCGTGACTGGATAACCGCCACCATATTTTGCATTGCCATTTCCAAGAATCACTAAAGGAGAAAGATTCTGTTGTGGTGCGCGCTGAACAAACTGTTCAGTCCCATCCATCATGGTGCGATATTGCCCAAGTACAGGCTCCGTGCCTGCCCATGTGTAATCGGTGCGGAAAGAATTAAATCCAGCACCTTTGATACGTTTGAAGTATAAATCTTCTTTAGCTTTTTCAGCCGAGTCAGTTAACCCTGTCGAGGCCTGAGGTAAATAATATTTAAGATGGACACCGACACCAAAAATCATCTTGTCATTGTCAGCAGTGCTATCGGAAGTGAGCAAAGTTGCGTTCTGAAAAAGAAGAATCATCAGACTCGCAAAAAAGAATAGAATGACCTTACTAAAAAGTCTTTTCATGCACTCCCCCACACCTAATTTATCGGTTTGAATGTGAAAAAGGTGAAGAGGATTTTGGTGATTTATGATGGACGTTTCAGAATAAAACGATCCGAAAAAAAATCTTTATAAGCTACTAGAAAGTGGAGTAGACTACTGTTCCAATTTGATTTGATGTGAAAAGCGGAAAAACTTCGAACGAAGAAAGCTTTGGATTCTTCTGCAGACGAATATCTTTCGCGGCTTCTGCACTTTCATAGTAGCTGGCTCTGCCAATCCATGCGCCAATTGTAGCGCCTGCAATCACATCTGATAAACGCGAACAATCATATCCCAAACGCGAATAACCTACGAACGCGGCCGCAGGATATGCAATGATCGCAGCCTTCCAACCATAGGCATACGTTAAACTTGTCGCAGTCATAAACGCAATTGAAGTATGCGCTGACGGAAATGGTTGGTAATTATAGTTTGCTCCGGGCCAACGCCCGTTCAAGAAAGCTTTCATTCCAAAAACAAAACCAAGATCGTAGGCAAGTCCGCGCAAGTGCGAAATAGAATTATAAGTATCATCATCAAGTATAAATTGTGAAACGATGATGATACCTGAGAACACGCCCGCACCTAAATCTTCACCCGTCTTATGCTGGCTTTCTGTAGCTAAGGGAATTTCATACTGTTTGTTATAACTTGCAGCTGTAAGCACAGCACCTGCAATTAAAAGATTTTTCGACTTCTGCCCGCGCGCCCGCTCAACCATCGGATAAAAATGCTCATCACCAAAACTTTGCACGGTAGCTGCATTTGAAAGTTGGGCAATGAATAGCAATAGCAGAAATAAAAAACGGATCATGTTTTAATCATGATCCGTTCATATATAGAGAGCAATAAAATTTCTAAATACTATCTGCGGCCAGATTTGATTTTTAACTGTAACTTAGAAATTAAGTGAACAGCCATTTTCTCTTGTACGCGGCACATTTTTAATTCGTCACGTTTGTAAGAACGTTGTGACGGAGTTAATGTTCCAGTCTCAAGTTCCATTTCGTAATCCATTTTAGAAGCGCGGATGCCTTCAAGTTCTTTAGTTTGTTGTTTGAAAAGTTTTTGAACTCCAGATAAAGGAGCTACTTCGATCCACTCTTCTTTTTGACGATACCAAGATACCATACGTAAAAAACGCGCTTTATTTTTAGCTAAAGTGAATTTAGGAAATTCACTTTCAGGTAATTCTAAAATGTTTTCTACAGCATCAAAGTTAAAGTCTTCATCTTCTTCAGATAATAAGTTTAAAGCTTGAGAGTTATCTAAACCAACATCAGCTAATCCAGCATCGTCATCACCACCGAAACGGTCATGCACTTTACCTGCTGATTCTAATTCATCTTCATCATTTAGTTCGATTTCATCTTCTTTTGATCTACCAGTATCTTTTGTAACAATTGCGACAGCTGTCGGAGTTGATTCCGCGTTTGACATGTTTGTACCCCCAAGGTCCCGTGTGTTTTTGCAACGGCTATATTTATACCCTAATTCAAGCGATGTCGCAACATGTCAAATTTACGTTAAGGATAAATTTATAGGCTTTTAGCTCTATTTTTTATTTTTTCACTCACCACTAGTGACAGATCAAGGCTCCTAAGCTTAGGCTCGCACCCAATGTTCGAGAGATTTGCCTGGGGGGATACATGGTAAAACTTACATCTTTAATAATGATTCTAACTGTGGTGTTTTCACCACTCTTTGGCCACGCTCAAATTACAGACGCTTACGACAAGCTCTTAGCAACTGAGCAGCTTACTGCAAATACCAAACATATTGTGGTGTTCGTACCGGGCTTTTTCAATTCGTTTGCACCAGAGTACTTCTCTAACGATATCGTGACCTCTATGCAGAGCAAAGGCTTTGTCGTCGTCATTGCACAAAAGCTAAACCCTGTTGGCACTATCGAAGACAATGGCGAGCGCGTATTAAACTTATTTATCAATATCAAACAACTGGCTCCAAATGCTGAAGTTAACGTGATCGGTCACAGTGCCGGCGGGTTGTACGCTTTATATGCGATCAACAAAGGCGCTCGTTATATTAAAACACTAGTTACCGTGAGCACTCCCTTTAACGGAGTAGAGTTCGTTGAGAACTGGCGCGATAATTCTTGGGCGTTCAGAACTTTAATGGACTGGGTTCACTTAGATGGCCTTCGTCAATTAACAACGCCTTACGTGCAAAGCTTCATTCAATCAGTGCGCGTACCTTCGTCTCTTAAAATTATTGCTTACGGTGGTTACCAACCCGTTGGTTGGGATTTCACAAATGCAGCTAATATGACAGCTGTGTTAAGCGTGACTGATCACTTCATTACAGGGCCTTCAGATGGCATCGTCAGTTTTGCTTCATCGACTTGGACAACAAATATTCCTACGACTGAAAAAACAATAAACAAAGTTCTTTCAGATAAACAATTCGTTTTAGAATTAGAACACTGGGAACAAGTTTTAGATTACCGCAACTTTTATATGTTGGGCGTACGTAATCCAGGCCTTATCCGTGATCGCCAAATCAAGTTCTACACAGGCATCGCTAGCATGCTTCAGTTGTTATAATTTTACAGCGCTAATCGAATCTTAGGCGTTATAAACTCTCTAAAATTTTTAATCACCAGAGCATTTTCTTTGTGCTCTGGCATCGCCCAATAAATCGGAAATGGCGCTGTCTTATAGGGTTTAAGTGCTACCTCTAATAATCCTTTTTGCACTTCTGGCTTAATAAAAAAATCAGGTATCACGCTAAAACCTTGCGAAGCCACTACGATACTTTTTAATGACTCTAAATTATTAATTGAAATGCGTGGGTCATTCTTAATCGCAAAGCTGTCTTTGCCATTGGTAAAACGATTGGCTCGGCCCACGCGGCTGAAATGCATATAGGGTAACTTATCTAGGTCTTCAGGCTTTTGCGGATAACCTTTGCGCTGCCAAAATTCAGGTGACGCCACCACTGAAAAAAAAGACTCGCCGATTTTTTTCATTTTCAAACGACTGTCTTTCGGTTCGCCGATTCTTAAAGCTAGGTCATAACCTTCGCGCACTAAATTAACGACTTCATCTGAATAATCGACTTCGATTTCTACCTGCGGATACGCTTGCGTAAATTCAATGATCAAAGGATTTAACACAGCCACGCCAAGATCAAGCGGTGCAGTCACCCGCACCGTGCCCTTAGCCCCTTTTTTGCTTTCTAGTAGCTGGTTCACTTTAACTTCGAAATCGCCCAGGAGGTGCTTACAGTCGTGGTAGAAAGTCTCACCTTGATGGGTCAAACTGAACTGACGCGTGGTTCTTAAAATCAGTTGAATGCCTAAGTCTTTTTCTAATTGGCTGACAGACCTTGAGATCGTTGATTTAGGAATACGCAGCATACGCGCAGCTTGGCTAAAGCTTTTGTATTCGATCACTTTGACGAAAATTTTAGCAAGATTTAGATCTAAACCCAGTTGTTCCACTGTAACACCCTATCCATTGTTCCACCATTGGAACAATTATTCCCATTAATAGGGTCTTTTGCAACACTGATTTTAGGGCGATACTGAATGCAATTAAACATTGTTCACACGAAGGAGAACACTATGAACCACAAACAAACATTATTAATCGCCCTAGCTATTTCGACGTTAGGTTTCACAACTCAAGCCGCTGACAAGGCTAAAACTAAAGAAGCTTCTAAATCGGTGGCCACCGTTAGCCACGCTGGTAAATACAACTTAGACGAAGCCCATTCAAAAGTAGGATTTGAAATTCCGCATTTAGTGATTTCATCTGTTGAAGGTCGCTTTACTAAATTTGAAGGTGAAATTGAATTAGCTGATAAATTTACTGATTCAAAAGTAAACGCCACAATTGATATCGCCTCAATTGACACTTCAAATGGCGATCGCGATAAACATTTAAAGAGCCCTGATTTTTTTGATGCCGCTAAATATCCAAAAATGACTTTCAAAAGTAAAAAAATCACAGGCACTGCTGAGAAATTTAAAATTGTTGGTGATCTAACAATTAAAGAAACAACAAAAGAAGTTACTTTAGATGGTAAATTCTTAGGTGTAGTTAAAGATGCTTACGGTAACGATAAAGCCGCTTTCACCGCTTCGACTAAAATCAATCGTCAAGAGTACGGTTTAAAATGGGGTAAAATGGTTGAAGCTGGCCCTGCAGTAGGCGACGAAGTGACGATCACATTAAAAGTACAAGGTGCAAAGGCGAAGTAATTTGCTTTGGAGGTATTTATGAGACAACCCGTTTTATTTATTGGTCACGGTTCTCCGATGAATGCGTTAGCTGATAATGAATATTCAAAAACTCTGAATGAATTAGGTCAAAGATTATTGAAGAATCCGCCGAAAGCGATTTTGATGATCTCTGCTCACTGGGAGACAACTCTAAATACCTTTTTCACGGCTGATACAAAACCGAAACAGATCTATGACATGTCTGGATTTCCTGATGAGCTTTACGAATTAAAGTATCAGCCACCAGGCTATCCGCAAATGTTTGCTCAGCATCCTGAACTTGAAATTAAACCTTTAAAAGACAGCTGGGGTTTAGATCACGGAACTTGGTCAACGTTAGTTCATCTTTTTCCGAAAGCTGATATTCCGGTTGTGCAATTAAGTTTAGATCGCAATAAATCTTTTACCGAACATTATCGTTTGGCCGAAAAATTATCTGCGTTACGCGACGAAGGTATTTTAATTTTAGGTTCTGGCAATATTGTTCATAACTTGCGAAATTTTGACTGGAAAGAAAAAGCTCCGGTCATGCCTTGGAGTGCTGATTTTGACTCTTGGGTGCACGAACAAGTTAAAGTTCGTAACGATCAGAAGTTAATTGATGAATGGGTGATGCACCCCTCTGGTAAATTAGCGGTTCCGACACCAGAACATTTTTTACCTTTGGTGTATTGTCTTGGCGCCAGCTTTGAAAATCGTTCAACTCAAGAAGTTGTGTTCAACGAAATTCAAAACGGTTCGATTTCGATGCGTTCGTATTGGTTTAACTAGTCTTTCTCAAGAACTCGCTGCTACCTACAGCGAGTTCAATTTTTTTAATAACTCAGCATCAATTTTAGAAACTAGCTCCATCGCTTTCATATTGTGATGTACTTGTTCAACTTTTGAAGCGCCGGTAATCACAGAACTTACATTTTTATTTTTCAAACACCAAGCTAGAGCTAACTGAGCCGGATCAAAAGAGTATTCTTTAGCAATACCGACAAATTTTTCTACTTTTTTAGTTTTATCAGAACTTAAAGCGTCTTCTTTAAGCCAGCCTAAACTTTCTAAACTTAAACGAGAACCTTCAGGAACTTTACCACCTAAATATTTTCCGGTTAATAACCCCGTAGCTAATGGCGACCAAGTTGTTAAACCTGTTCCGTATTTTTCGATAACCGGAGTTAATTCTTTTTCTACACGCTCACGCCACAATAAATTGTACTGGGGTTGTTCAACTACAGGTTTACGTAAATGATATTTCTCGGCCACTTGATAAGCTTCAGTGATTTGCTCTGCCGTCCACTCAGAAGTTCCCCAGTATAAAGCATAACCGCGCTCGATCATATCGTGCATGGCCCAGACAACTTCTTCCATCGGCGTGTTGGGATCAGCGCGATGACAATAAGCTATATCTACATAGTCCATTTGCAAACGCTTCAATGAACCAGTAATACCATTCATCAAATATTTACGATTTAAAGTGTTACGCTCATTCGGGCCATCAGTGATTCCCCAAAAGAATTTAGTAGAAACAATATATTTTAAACGAGGCCATTCTAACTTCTTAAAAATTTCGCCCATGATTTCTTCTGATTTACCATTAGCATAAACTTCAGCATTATCAAAAAAGTTAACCCCGTGCTCATAAGCAGCAGCCATACAATTCAAACCAAGCTTTGTATCTACCTGATTAGAAAATGTAACCCAAGAACCAAAAGATAATGCAGAAACTTTTAAACCAGCCTGACCTAAACGACGATATTCCATAGCGAACCTCTTTCGCCATCACACTAATCCCAAAACTATTCAAATTCATCAGATAATTTAGGGATATGACTAAACGAAATTCTGACTTTCGCATGTTCAACAACATCCAAAGTTTCAGCAGGAATCAAAGTATTTGCGCCAAACTTTTTATTTATCGCATCCATAATATGCCCTAATTTCTGAGACTTAGGATCTGCAAACAAACTTAACTGCTCTTCATTCGCATTCGTCAAACCAGAGATAGAAACACCAACTTTTACAGGTCTTTCTGGCGCTCCGCTTTTAGTTAATTTCTTAACCTGCTGCAGAATAAAAAAAGTGTCATTGCTATCACTAAAAGAAATGGATTCTTCTAAACTATCAAGGCCATATTGGTCTTTCATATAAACGTGCAAAGTTTTACATTTCTGATTTCCCTCACGTAAACGTGATGATAACTTCGTTGCTAATTTCAACAAAATTTCGATACCGCCTTGAGGATTGCGCAACTGCGGAGGCAAAACATGTTCATGTGACATACCTTTAGTGACCGTTTCTGCGCGAGGAATATTTCTTCCCGCTAGCTCTTCTCCCAAGCGAAGACCGACAATGCCGCCCCACACTGTTCGCAGTTGTTGGGGCGAGAGCGCTCGCAACTGACCCACCGTATGAAAACCTTTAGCATTTAAGTTGCGCTTCATATTGTGGCCAACTCCAGAAATAATTTCTACCGGCAGATGATCAAAGGTTTGCCCGATTTTTTCAACGGGCACTGAAACTAAACCATCGGGTTTAACTAAATCTGAGGCCATCTTCGCAAGAAGTATATTTGGCCCAAGGCCAATCGACGTTGTTAAACAGTCACCGACAGTTTGTAAAATATGGCGTTTAATTTTTTTTGCAATTTCAATCGCGTTAGCTTCAATCATTTCACGGCCGATCAGTTCACAGGCCATCTCATCAATAGATAAAACTTTTTCTACCGGGCAAATTTCTTCAACAGCTTGAACAATTTTATGATGATATTCAGTGTAGCGCTTGTGATGACCTTCAATAAATATAATACCCGGACACATCTTTCTGGCATCGCTGACTTTTGTTCCGGTTTTTACGCCTTTGCGTTTGGCTTCAATACTTGAAGCAATCACGCTCGTGCTATCGGCTAGCATTGGAACCACCGCAATCGGCCTATTACGCAGTTTTGGATTATCTTGCTGTTCGCATGAAGCGAAGAATGAATTTAAATCCACCAGTAAATATTTAATAAGGCTTTGCGTAGGGTTCATCCCTCTATACTTACATATAATTTACATATGTCAACGCCCATATTAAAACCAGACCGACCCATTTATTCGAATTAAAAATATAGAGCAAAATAACTAATTTTAAGCAAAATCATAAAGATTCGGGGCTTTCTGGCATATCTCTTACCTAATTATCCCCGAAATAAATTTTAATCACGACCACAACGCCCAATTTTTTTGGCACCCAGAGTGCAAATCACCCCATATCACATGAGGGGGATTTTTATGATTAAGAATGATCTAATCGCATTTTCACAAACACGTTGGGGCTTTATTTATCAACGCACACAACAACTTCTTTCTAGATATGCAAAACACCGCAGAGTCTTTTTTATCGAAGAACCCATCTTTACCGACACAATACAAATTAGTTATCGTAAAGTTTTTGTAGAAAACGGCGTTGAAGTCATCAAGCCTGTTTTACCAAATGGTTTATCTGTCAGCGAAGTCAGCGAATCTATGAGACGAGTTGTTGATGATTTAATTGAAGACGAATTCATTATTAATTTTTCAACTTGGTATGATTACGCCAGCGCCATGGATTACAGCCGTCATTTATCACCGATCAGTACAATTTATGACTGTGTACAAGAAACAAATCCTGAAAAACCGTCTGAATTATCAATTTACGAAATCGAACTTTTAGAAAAAGCTGATTTAGTTTTTGCAGCGAATGAAAGAATTTATTCACACAGAAAAAACCAACATCACAATATTCACAATTATCCAAACAGTATTGATCTAAGTCATTTTCGCCAAGCGCGCAGAGTCAGCGAGCCCCTTGATCAAAGAAAAATCACCGGCCCCAAATTAGGATTTTGTGGCGAGATCACCAATCAGATTAATTTTGATTTATTAACTGACATGGCCGACTACCGTCCAAGCTGGAATTTTATTCTAGTAGGCCCGATGGTTGGGTGTACTTATAATGATCTGCCGCACAGACCGAATATTTATTACTTCGGCCGCAAAGATTATAAATATCTTCCCCATTATTTTGCAGGTTGGGATGTAACGATTGCTCCTTACAAATTAGATAAGTGCACAAACACAACAACTCAGATGTATGAGTACTTAGCCACTGGGCGCCCCGTTGTAGCTACTCCGCAAGAGTTGCTGCTCGAAAAATATGAACCACTGGGCTTAGTGAAAACTGCAAGCTCAGCAACATGCTTTTTAGCCGCTTGCGAAGAGGCCATGCAATCAAAACAAGATTCTGAGTGGCTGAAAAAAGTAGATGAATACTTAGATAGTAAATCATGGGATCAAACCTTTGAAGACATGAAAGCTTTAGAAATTAAAACTTTAATGAGCTCGATGCCTTACAGACGCAACAAAATGTCGAATGAAACTATGATGAGTTTTTGATTTATTGCTGTGGGTATCTACCCATAGGACGAAGTAATGTTGCGCGCTTGATAAAGTTTTTATCTAAGATAAACTCAGCCCAATAGCGCGCATCGTTTCTTTCTTGGGCTGAAAAGTTCTTTCCGTACTTATGCACGTTATATAAAAATTCTTTTTCGTAAAAATAAGCGCCTTTAGCCTCTACACTCGTGTCACACTTAAAACAGCCCTCTGCGCTTTTATGATCTGGCACACTTGGATCGATATGACGAACTTCATGAACAATGAGTGAGGCAATCCGTATTGCAGAAATTTTCTTAGACGAAGCCCGATCCCATTCTAACATTTTTTTTGCGCAAATATTAATATCATCGTGATTCGAAACTGCATAAGCCCAGGCATAATTCACGCTCTTACAGTCATTTATTTTTACTGTTTTAATGTAGTGTTTTACAAAACTATACGGTGACATCGTTGCAAATAGATTTTCAAAAGCTTGGTCTGTTGATGCTTTACCCGGATTATATTCACCATGCTTGATATACAAAAGTGCTAAAACAATGCGGTAAGATAAGCTTTGCGGATTGCAGGATTCAATTTTCATATTTTCTGCAGATTCAGAAAATTGCAAATCGAAATCTTTAAGAACATCGGCGACTAATTCTTCTTTTAAACAACCAGCCTCGTTAGAGAACTCATGAGCCTTTGCTGATAAAGAAAAACTGATAACCAAGGCCAATAGGCTTAAACTGACCAAGTTTTTAACTTGAGCCAACTTTTGTAAGGCTGATCCTATTTTAAAAGGACCATAAACGATTAAACCGAAGTTTTTCATATCGTGATCTTTAAATGCAAAATTTGTGTTATTTTTTAAGGGAAGTAATTTGGAGCGGGAGACGGGATTCAAACCCGCGACCTTCGCCTTGGCAAGGCGACGCTCTATCAACTGAGCTACTCCCGCGTTTTATAAACGCGTAAACGTTGTGAGGCACCAATCTAATGCGACCACAACATATTCGTCAACAATTTTTATCAATAAGGAAATGCTACAAAAATATCTTCTACAAATGCTTTGTACCCAGCAAAATCGAACCCATTTCCTGTCAATTCATAGGCAACTTCTGATGGCACAGTCCCCTGGGCTAAGTATCTTGTGCTGCTAATTTTAATTGTGTCGTAATACTGATTTGTGGGGCGTGAGCGATAGTCTATCCATGAATTAACCACGAATAAATCACTCTGGTCTTCTCCCCAACCCGCCATCGCTGCATAACCATAAAGATTAAAAAAGTGGCCGCCCGTGCGCTCCCACATTTGTGTAGCCGCATTGAACTTATACCAACCAATGCCCATCAAAACAGCAGCCTGGTTCGCCACGTAATACTTTATGTCGCCCAATCGAAGCACATGTTGAACCGCATCCAAGGGGCTGCCAGCGGGCGCATTTGCAGAATGGGGCCCAATCATATAAGCCCACGACTGATACGCGCTTAGCTTGATAAACGCATCCATACAGCCAATAGCTTGGCGATAAAGTGTGCCTGTGTTTTTATCGGTGCTGCAGGTTTGAAAGAAATAACGAATACGGTCTTTAAAAGTATCTTCAACACCGTCATGATCTAAGTCAGCTACACGTGGTAGATTTGCAAAACCTGGATTACGATATCTTTTTAAAAATTCAAAAGCATGAGTGATCGCCATCGGAGCGCATAACTGCGACGACCCGTCATTAGCAAGAAGGTCTGTTAATTCAAAATCAACTTTAGACATATTAAACGGCGGCGCAAAGAAAGTGCCTTCGTCATATTTAGTTTCATTGATTTCAAGTTGAGCGTTAGCGAATTGAAAAGAGAAAACGAATATTAAAAAACCGATAAGACGCATGCGTAACCCCTATGATTTGTTTCACACAAACCAAACCATAGGTTTATAACGGTTTCAATTTAATTTTGTGGATTAATAACATTGAACCAATCTTTAACAGTTTTGATCTGTGGCTTACCAGAATCGCTTCCGACGTACATGATTAACTGCGCTTGTGTGCTATCTAAAGAAAGTTTAGCTATATCATCTGGGCTAATCACTAAGCGACCCATTTGAACGTGGGTTGGCCATTTAATATCACCGAATGAAAAGCTAATAAACTCAGTGCAAGTGATCTTACCTAGAGTTCTAGCATCAAAACTAAAATCATAAGATTTATTTAACTGTTCGGCCATTAAAGGATAAACCGAAGCTGGATCGATCTGAACTTTGTTCACACGCATAACAGCGACTTCATCAAGGTTCATGAATTCTTCTAAGGTGCTAAATACAACGCCTTCTTTACGCATTTGAACAATGTTCTTACCAAGTTCTATGTTTTTTCTGAAAGCCGCGAAGTCTTGACGATCCCATAAACCCATAGCTTGCAATTCTGGTTTTGTACCTAACCACACAGCTGTATGACCCCAATTACCTGGAATCGTTAAACTTGAAAGTACAAAACGACGTTGTTCAAAAAGGATGTCTAATGGTTTAAGCGAACTTCTGACAGAGGCGCGAATATCCTTGCTGTCTCGTAAGTAACCATGACGAACTTTTAAAGTATCAGATACTACGCCCCAAGTGCGAATCACACCTTTGCCTAGAGTCCAACCCCAGATGCGTTTTATTTTATCAATTGTAGTTGAGCTTCTAATTCCGCTTTGCTCTGGGCTCTGAGCAAGACCAAACATATCTAACAGCCCTACTTCTTGACGAGTTAGACTTTTAAAAATGCTTTCAATATTTTTTTCGCGCGTAAAATAATTATACTCTTCTTTAAATGATTTCATCCCGTAATCACTCGCTTTTGTAAAGCTATGAATAGTACGGCGAGCCGTAGGATTATCCATTGTTGATTCAGCTAAAATATTAAAATCATAGACAGCGACGACCCGACCTAATCCAGGCATATTACAATCACTCGGAGATTGTAACTTAGATAGCACTTTCAACAAATGCTCATAGCGTACTTTAAGTACTTTTTGAGCTACAGTAATATCATTAGGAGTAAATTCAGCTTCTGAAGAAGCAAAAACTTTAGCAAAATACTCCTCACTGCCTTCAACCAGTCGCTTATGATTATCAATCACATCGCCACAGCTCTCTTCAGACGCCATTAATTTTTCGCCGTCAGCAAAAATTTTTTCACCTTGGCCGCTCGTGCCTGCAAAGGCATAAACAGCAAATGTTGAAGCAAGTAGAATTAAACCTAGTGTTCTAGCTAACATGACGACTCCGAAAAACTATTTAGTAACAGTTCTTAATAAAACGTTATCAATTTTAATAAGAACTTTTCTCAAGCCAGATAGATCAAGCACACGGTGGTTGATGTTTTCTTCAGTTTTGATCACTTCAAGTTCTTCTTTAACTTCTTGCATACGTAAGTTGATTTTAGCCATTTTGACTTTAACGTTATCTTCAACAGCTGCGCGCTCGTGACGAGTTTGAACTGAATCTAATAAGCCAGCGGCTTGAATGTCTGCATCGTCAAGGTATGGACTTAAATTAGCGATAACTTCTTGTTGAATCTTATAGAGCACATCTTTTTGCGAAAGTGTTGATACAACTTCATCCATTGCTGCAAAGTACATACGTAATAACTTAGCATCACCCGCTACTTTGCGGTCGATACGGCTTTCGTAATTGTAAATCATTTGTTTCTGAGAATTTTCAGTCATGTGGTAATTCGGGCCTTTTGGAAAACTGCTTAAGTGCATATCTGCAGAAAATGAATCATCTAGATCCCACGGAGAAACATCAAAGTAAATTTCGCCAGCTGAATTTTTCTTACCAAAGAAATAAACTTCATCTGAATAGTCGCCATTTTTAATAATGTAGTTAAATGCCAACCATTTTAAATAATTTTTAAGGTTTAAGTTTTTCTCTAAAGTAGCAATTAATTGATCGCCACTTAATTCACGAATTGATTTATGTAAGTTTCTTAAAGTAGTTTGGTATTTTAATACGTCAGCTTCTGATAACTCTTTTTTAGAATCTTTAACTTCTAAATCATCATTATAACGACGACGAATAACGATATCAGCATCCTTTTCTTTCATTAAAACTTCAGACTGATTTTCAGTTAACATATAAAGACCCTGAGACTGACCATTTAGTTCAACTTCAGCAAATTGTGTTTCTAATGAATGGATTCCGATCGCTTTTAATAAACTATAACCGATGCTGTTTTTTACAAATAATTGATCTTCGGGGCTAGAAGACAACGTAAAGTGCTTTCCTTTAATCTCACCAACTTTAAGTTTCTTTTTTTCGCCGTCTTCACTTTTTAAAACTTTAACACTTAAATTTTTACGAGGAAAATGTGCTAATGAACTTTGTCCACGAGACGAAACGCTTACTTGCTCTTCATCTTTCAATTCACCCGCTGCATAAACTTTAAAATTAGCTTCAGCCACTTCAGTTTTTTTGTTGGCTTTCAATGCTTCACGCTCAGCCGGCGTCATCGTAATTTCAACACGGTATGTGCCTTGGCCATTCACATGCGCGAAAGCTGGGTTAACAGATGCAGAGATAAGGCTTAATAACACTAAATTCTTGATAATTACCGAATGTTTCATTTTAATTCCTTCATTTTTTTAAATTTTAATATTTAGTTTTAAACTTATTAAAGCGGACAAATCTCGATGGCTGTTCTTACTGAAACTACTTTATAGATTTGTTCAATTTCATCGTCAGTGACAGCTATACAACCTGCTGTCCAATTATTTCTCGGGTGAGTTTCACCAACTGCCCAATGTCCAAATTTATCAATCGGAAATCCATGAATCATGATTAAATCACCTGCGCTTACTCTATGTTTAGCTGCAAAAGATCTATCGTAAGCATTAGGATACGAAACTTTTAAGGACATATAGTATGAAGACTCTCCTCGCCCTTGCTTCTTCTCTACGTAATAAAGTCCCTCTGGTGTACGACCATCGGCTGCCATAAATTTATTGCCATCTGAATAACCAGGTCCAAATGCAACGTTAAATGATTTATAAATGCGACCTTGGCTGATTAAATGTAATTGCTTAGTCTTCTTTTGAATTACAATGCGATCAACTTGTTCATTAGCATTTAATTGATTGATTGATCCTAAAGTCTTTAGTTTTTCTTCATCTCTACAGTAGATCGTGTTTTCAAGATCGACTGGCTTTACCACGCTACTTTGAATATATTTTGCAGTAGCAAATGCTGATGACATCGAGAACGCTACGAAGCTCATTAACACTATATTTCTAAGAATCAATGCTTGTTTCATTTTGATACACCTTTGTTTTTAAAAGTTACATTAGTATGCAATTCCAATATTAAAGCCAGTCAGCGATTGCCTATATTAGAAATGAATGCATCGAGCCTGGTAAACTTTTTGACAAGCTCAATAGATTTAATCACCTGGGTTACGCCTGTGGTCTTGTAATTTGCAATTTTTTTTTCTAGGCTCATGGCAAAGGAGAATTTATTTATGATGGGTGAATTTAAAAAGTTTATTGCTCAAGGCAATGTAATGGATTTAGCAATTGGGGTTATTATCGGCGCTGCCTTCGGCAAGATCGTGAACTCGCTTGTAAATGATATTCTTATGCCTTTAATCGGCCTTGCAATGAAAGGCGTGAATGTAGCTCAACAGTTCATCGCATTAGATGGCAACACTTACCTAACGATCGAAGAAGCCAAAACTAAAGGCGCAGCAGTTCTTGCTTACGGTAACTTCTTACAAGCTATGATCGATTTTTTAATTATCGCGTTTGTTTTGTTTATGATCGTGAAGCAAGCCAACAAATTAAAGGCTAAAGAAGCTCCAGCTGCTTAGACTGCGATCTTTTTAAGCCATTGGTTTAATTCAGTAACGCGAGCAGGTGTCATATCCAAGGGAGTAAAGTAATACAAATTACTCTCTTTGCGATCGAACTTAATATCGATCACTAAATTTTTCGTAAAGCTAATAGCGACCACTTTGTTCTCGATTGATTCGGGAGCTTTTTCAAAACAATTTACAATCAATTGATGACTGTTCAAAGTCATCAAGCGACCCCATGGGCGATCACTGCCAAAGCTAAAGAATATTTTTTTGTAAGATTTTAAATGCAAGATTTTTTCTACAGCCTGACTACCCGACCCTAAGACAAATCCCGGTGTTTCTGGTGCCACTGGCGCTGCTACCACTGGTGCCGCATCCGCTTCCGGAACGACAGCATTAACTTCAACTGTAGGCTGTAACGGAGCAGGTTCTGGTGCTTTGACTTTAGGTGTAGGCTTTAAAGCCGCGGCTCTATTCATAGCCTCAGCAAAAAGTTCTTCTTTAGATTTCACACGCCAAACTAATTGATCTGCAATAAATAGAAAAACCGAAAGATTCACTGCAAATGCACCCCAACCGAGTGTGCCCTGCCATTCTTTAGATTTGTAATTTAAAATTTGTACGATCAGGTGAATTCCAACTAAACCAAGCACGGCTTTCCATGCTTTAGTTGAACCCGAGAGCATAATGATACCAATACTCACACTACCCAGAGCTAAAATATAATTTGCAATTGATCCGCTTAATAAAAACGATGAAATACTAATATAGCGCCAAGATAAACCTGTATTAGAGTTTAATACCAAAAACTGAATTAGAATATTCACAAATGGAGCCACGATCAGCGCGAAGCCGAAAAGCTGAATAACCCATTTACGTTCTAAAAACTTGGTCACTATCATAGATTAAACCACTTTTGAATTTTCAGTCGTCGCATTATCAGCAACAACTTCATCTTTAAAGTTCATTTGAACGATAACGTCATCTTCGGCTACTTGATTTTCAGTCGCAACAACAGGCGCAGCTTCTTCTGCTTTAACAGTTTCTACAACTGATTGAGGAGCTTCAGCCTGCACAACATCAACAGCTTGTTGCACTGCTGCTTGCGCTACAACCTCTGCTTGCTGAACGGCAGCTTGAGCTACAGCTTCTGACGCTACTGTTGTTTTCTCTGCAGCAGCAGCGGCTTCTGCTAATTTATGCGCTGAAGCTTGTCGAGCGGCGGCCATCTCTGCGGCTAAGGCCTCTTCTTGCATTTGCTGCATGTGTTGCACTAAGTGTTTATTCTTACGCGTTTCAAGCGAGTAAGTTGAAGCGATAACTAAACAGATCGCTAACGGGTCAAACACCGATACGAAAACTAAAATTAAGTACTGAACAACTTTATCAATCGGCACATTAAAATTACGAGAGATATAAATTAATGGTCCAACTTTTTTCTTCACTTCTAGAATTTGTAAATTTGAAGCCACGATAACATTTTCGTTATCAGCATATTTTTTATTTAATTCTAAAATGCGCGGTTCGATCGCCTGACGTGCGGCTAATCTTTTTGACATACGCTCTTCTGGAATTTCTTCGACAGAATAGTTTAAACGTTCAATTTCAGCCGTGATCATTTCTTGTTGTTTTTTAACGTTTTCTAATTTGATACTCTCACCCTCTAACACTGTAGAAGCTGATTGATACGCATCAGATAAAAATCCGAAAACACCAATCGAAGTGATCGCACTTAACGTGATCACTGCAAAAGTCATATAAATTCTAAAAGCTAAATTGATATTCTTCCAAGTTTGATGAAGGTACGCCGCTAAGACAAACTTAGCAAATTCAAGTGAACCGGCCATCAAGCAAACCGCAACGAGTGCTCCGCTAAATAAAGCGCCGATACCGATAATTGAAAAATACGCTCCTAGTGATGAAACTAGAGCTGCCGCAATAATAAGACCGATGGTAATCCAGAGTGAAACTATCATGGATTAAGTATCGTTATTTTCGGGCACAAATTAAACGGGCCATTGGTCTTGAACAACGGCCCGAGTCTCAAATCTAGACAAAAATAGCAGGAGGCTATTTTGCGCGTCAGCCCGTCAGGGTCGAGGACAGGAGTCCACGACACAAAAATAGATATAAAAATTATAAAATTGTAGAGCGATTGTTTAACGCAGCAGGTTCCGTGATAAATGGAATTAAACGCAACATACGCATTTCCCATTCAACAGCGGATCTACAGATTAACTCAAGATCATTGCGTTTTGGATTCCAGTCTAAAATCTTTTTAGCTTTAGTCGAGTCTGCAATTAAAACTGCGGCATCACCTGGACGACGTCCTGATAAAATAACTTCGAAATCATGTGCACTTACACGTTTGATTGTGTTCACAACGTCAAATACTGAAAAACCACGACCATAACCAGCATTGATAATCTCTGGTCCGCCACCCATGTTCATGTGCTGTAATGCTAAAACATGTAAGTCAGCTAAATCTTCAACGTGAATATAATCGCGGATACAAGTTCCATCTGGAGTGTTGTAATCAGTTCCGTAAACTTGTAAATTCGGACGCTCAGATAAAGCCACTTGCGCAGCAATTTTAATTAAGTGAGTTGGCATTTTTGTACGTTGACCATTTGAACCGTCAAGTGAAGCACCCGCTACGTTGAAGTAACGTAAAATCATATAATTTAAATCATGAGCTACATGACCATCTTTAAAAATTTGTTCAGCCATTAATTTAGTTTGGCCGTAAGGATTTAAGGGTTCTGTGATTGAATCTTCATTCACTAATCCACCTGATGCAGCATTAGCATCACCGTAAACAGCGGCTGTTGAAGAGAACACAATTTTTTTAACGTTATTATCACGACAAGCTGTTGCTAAAGTTAAAGAACCACCAACGTTGTTGTCATAGTAGCTATAAGGATCAATAACCGACTCGCCCACTAATAATTTCGCAGCAAAGTGAATAACCGCTTCGATTTTATAAGTTTGCATAGTTTCAGAAAGTAAACGGTAATTTCTGACGTCACCTTGCACGAACAAAGCTCCAGCTGGAATGGCTTCACGAAAACCCGTCATTAAGTTGTCATAAACTACAACTTCAAAACCTTGAGCTAATAATTTCTTAGTCACGTGTGAACCGATGTATCCTGCGCCACCTGTTACTAAAACTTTTTGTCCCATCTTAACGCCCTTTTCCTAGCAGAACTACTGACACAGTTTTTAACACAACTTCGATATCCATTAAAATAGAATAATTCTTTATGTAGTAAATTTCATATTGAAGCTTCTGCTTCGAGTCTTCGATGCTAGCTCCGTAAGGGAACAGCACTTGAGCCCAACCTGTAATGCCAGGGCGTACTAAATGGCGCACATTGTAAAACGGAACCACTTCTTCAATTTTAACATTAAACTCATGGCGCTCTGGGCGTGGTCCCACAAAACTCATATCACCTGTTAAAATATTGATAAGTTGTGGTAATTCATCAATACGAGTCGCTCGGATAAATGCCCCCACTTTAGTTACACGCGAGTCATTTTTGGTTGCCCACTGCGCGCCGTTTTTCTCGGCATCAGTAACCATAGAACGAAATTTATAAATTTTAAAACGACGACCATTTTTACCAACGCGCTCTTGCGAGAACAAAACCGGGCCTGAAGAGTCTAACTTAATAGCAATCGCAGCCAATAACATGAAAGGCCAAGTCACAAAAAATAAAAGTGCTGCGCAACCAAAATCCATTAAGCGTTTAAAACGCAATCCGATTGGATTTTGAATTAACGTAAACCCGTCAGTTAATAAAAACCAACTTCTCTTTAAAAAATCCACGGGTACTTTCTTCCAATACATCTCGTAAAAATCACAGATGTTCAAAACGGCTTGGCCGTGCAGGCGATGCTGCATCAATTGTTGTGCCAATTCAGAGTCTAAATCAGTCTCATCTAAACCAAGCACAATCGCCGTCCAAGAAAACTTTAAAAGTTCAGATAATTTTCCCAATTCGTTTTCACTAATCAAAACAACATGACCCTTAAATTGGTACTCAGCTAAATCTTTTTGGATAATGGCTTTAGCTTTTTCAGGAACTAAAAACAACCAACGACGTCCGTCACGGTATTTTTGATCTAAAGTGTGAAACAAAATACGAGCTGGAGAAGATAAAATAAAAAATATAACTAAAGTGCCAATGGCATAACCTTCACCTAATTGGCCGAAAACATTTTCGTTAAATACGAATGTTAAAAAACCAATAACGATAAAGCCTAGGCCTAAAGAACGCGCCACGCGGCTTAACAAAGTCTTTACAGATCTTTGTTCAGAAAAATCGTAAACACCAAAAATATACTGAGTACTTACGATGCCTAACAGCACAAACCAGAAAATATAAGTTTGAGCGAAAGCCAAACTGTTATCGCCGCTTAAAAAAATATTTACTAAGTAAAACGAAAGAATAAAAGTTACGGCATCAAGTAACAAAATGAACATAGCTTTGTTCGCTTGAGAAAATCTTGAGATTAAATAGTGGATGTCTGTTCCCATGATTTCCTTTCTGCGATTTGGCTTAAAAATAATTTAGCCACTTCACGTTGATCAAATTGCATCTTAATTTTTTGTTGGATTTTTTGACCCAAAGTCTCGCATTGAGAAAAAGTTAAATTATTCAAAGCGTCGATCCATTCTTGTGCCGTATTTGCTTCGATGTATTCTTGGCCAGGTAAAACTGGTACACCTTCAATTCCTAGTGACGTCGCAATAAAAGAACGACCATAGGCCGCTGACTCTATGGCTTTAACACGTGTTCCGCTACCCATGAACAGGGGGATCAACGTTAAGTTTGAATTCGTATAGTATGACTTTAATTCTGGCACGCTTCTATGGATTTGCAAATTCGGTGCTTCGTAGGGAGTTAACCATTGGCTCTCTCCGCTACCTACTACTGTCAAACTTAGTTTTTCGTGGTCAACTTTCGGCCATACCGTGTTAAGAAACCATAACAATCCATCTTTGTTCGGATGCCAGTCAAGACGACCAACAAATAATAACTTAATTTTTTCGTTTTTCGAAAAAGGTAAAATATTATTTTCCATACGCATTCCGATGGGTAAAGATTGAGCTTTGGTTGTAAAGCCTAACTCATTCATACGGTCAGCGTCAGTTTGAGATACTGTTAAGACTAAAGTTTTTTGACAAAAATCTTTTTCGTATTTGTCATAAAGATTATATTCACGTTTAAAAACTAAGCGCTTTAAGGGATTGGTTTGTTTTTTAAAAATTTGCAACCAGAGATCAGTTTCCACATTGTGAGCACGGTATACAATGCGACCAAATCGTGGATCTTTTAAATTCACCATTTCAGCTGCATGTAAACCATCAACAACTGTGACATCCCACGTGCGCTTGTTATTCCATTTTAAAATTTCAGATTCGATACGCTCACTTTTACAACGAGACAAAGTAAACGGAATATGATGATTAATGAACTTATCGAAAATAAAACTTAAACCCGTCGACCCCAAAGGCATCGGATTTTTTGTTAAATATAAATTAGCAGAAGTGTTTGTGCGTTTTTCAATTTCAGAAACGATTTCTGACGATGGCAATTCATCACCTAGACAAACGATACTTAAAGAAATATTTTGCCCTGCACCCTTGATCTCTTCAAGGAGTGATAACGTGGCTTTTGTTGCTCCCGTATGATCTGGTAATGGTAAACGCGGGCTAAGCCACAGGATTTTCATCGGAAGCTCCTGCAATTACTTTTTGTGGTTCGTTATACGGATAAGTAAAAATCAGGCCCAATAAAATGTACGGATATAAAATATAAGTGTGCGACAAGAAGATCATACAAATGCCGTAGCCCACGACCATCAGAAGTAATTCAGGGGCCGCCGGAAAAAGCTTCCACGCGCGAACTGCCGCTTGAAAAAGTAAAATCAACAATAACGCTAAAGCTGGAAATCCCGCTTCAGCAACTAAAAGAATAAAACTAGAATGGGCCGTACGCTTACCACCTTCTGTAAAGTCTGCGGCACCGTAACTGCCAAAATGTTTTGGATACATTGTGTAACCCACACCTAACAGAGGATGACGAACGGCCATTGAAATACCGGCTTGCCAGTAACCCAAACGATTCATACGACTCTCATCAAGATCTGAACTATCGCGACCTAAACTAAGTTGTGATAAAACACCAAAACCAATCACTGCAGCAATCGCTAATCTTTTAAGAGCTTTTTTATGATGACGAAAGTGATAAAAGAAATAAGTCATGCCCATTAAAAGAATTGAAATATATGAGGCACGTGATTGAGCTTTGATAACTCCCAACATCATGATCGCTAAAAGCACAGCTGAGAGCGCCCACTCCGGAAGATTAAACTTACGTTTTAAAATAGATTTTAAACTTAACGGAAAGATAAAAATCAAAAGCGCTGCTAAGTCATTTGCATTTTGAACTGCGCCACGGCCTTCAAGACGATCAGCCCCGATAATAAAATATGTGTAAACCAAGGCAAAAAGAGAAACACCAAGCACGGCTGTAACAATTGAGTTTGTTAATGTGCTGTAGTCTTCTTCGGTTTTAACAGTTTGAAAAATAAAAACGGCCACGATAATTGATTTAAAGTAGTTATCAAAAAACCAGGTTTGTGTCTCAACAATTTCTCCAGAAAAAATAGTTGAGACATAAACCCAAGCTCCTAAAGCCATAATTAGTAATTGGTACTTACTTAAATTGACTTTAATCTTACCTTTTTGAAAATAATTAACGATGAGACTAATTAAAAATAATAATAACAATGTACGTGGCAATACAGATAGATCTTCATTATCTAATAACTCCCATGGGCGTAAAATCAGATAGCTCACCAAAGTAGATAGCGCAATCGAAGGGTGCATAACACAAAGCCCTAGCGAAAGCGAAATAGCAACACTCACAAAAAATTGTGAGTAAGTAACAACAGTCGAGAAATAATAATAGTAACATCCAGATACTGTTAAAGCTAAGAAAGCCATAACTGCAAAGTTAGCATCTAACTTTTTTGGAAAATAATATTTAACAAAACTAACTACATTAATTGCTAGGATAGCTAACAGAATGCCCGTGAGCAATTGGCTCATGGCAAAGTCAGCTGTAAACATATCCTTAAGCAAATTATAGAGTTTCGTCATTTTCTGCGTTAGCCTTAGTTTTTGAAGTTTGTATTGTGTCTTCTTCGATAAAATCTAATTTGCGATTCGCTTTAGCTTTTTTAGCTGCCACTAACTTTTGCGCCGCAACTTCAGCTACAGCGACAAAAATTAAGCTTGTTAAAATACCTAAAAGCAATGACCAGATTAAGAATAAAGTCTTTTTCGGCCAAATAGCTCCAAGTGGATATTCAGGTGAACGAACCACACTGAAATACGAAGGCTGCGGTGTTGATTCAGCTGTGATAACGATATTTAAGTAACGTAATTTACGAATAAGATCATCGTAAACTGTGTTGTAATTCGCAGACTTAGTTGAACCATCTTTAATATTATAGTTCGAAACAGACTCAACTGAACCAGCCGAACCAGGTGTTGTTGCTGCAGATTTTGAAGATAATTTTTTATAAGTAGCTAATTGTTTTTCTAAAGCAACAACTTGTGGATGTTGATTAGAAAATCTTTCTTTTAAATCAGCCACTTGCGCTTCTAAATTAGCCATACGAGCTAACTGCGCTTCGTGAGAAGCTGGCACTTCGATATTTGGCGACATAGTTTCGATTTGCGCTGCAACCGCAGAACGTAAGTTAGTTAACATACCCATACGTTTTTCTTTTAAAACAACGATGATGTTCTCGATCACTTTTTGATTAAGCTGCATAGCTTTATCTCGATTATGGCTGATCACTGAAATCTGAAAGTCAGACGCTTGTGTCGGAATGATTTCAATAGAAGAAAGCGTAACCATACGACGTTCTGCTGCTTCAGTTGATGTTTCTTTAGAGATGTCAATTCCGTCTAATCGAGCGATTTGATCTAAGAAGTCTTTATCTAGAGCCGCCGTCATGATCGACATACGCTGTGAACGTAACTCATTCGGGTCATAAACTTCAGATAAGAATTCACGCATAAGTGAATTTTGAAAGTAACTTGGCGAAATCGAAACCACAGAGGCCACTTTGTAACGCGGTTTAATTGTAAACGCCGCGACCAAAGCAACACCTACAAATACGCCAATAATAGCGACTATTTGTATCATGTACTTTTTCAAAAGATTCGCTGAAAAAAGTTTTTCCATTTAACACTTCCCTTTAAATATTAAAAAGCAATAATTAAAAAACCAATAGCTGTTAACACCGACATAAACGAAGCACCCATTTGTACTCTACGCTCAAGTGTCGATGAATTACTTGATCCCATATAAACAGTATCACCAGCTTGTAATTTAATTTTATTCGCAATTTCATCAGCTGTGCCCTCAGTGGTCACAGGGCCTTTAGCTGTTTGACGAATGATTTTAACGCGATCTAAATCAGTCGTTTGTGTAGGTCCGCCGGCTTTATTAATATATTGAAACAGGTTCATACCCTCTTTATAAGCCATCGCACCTGGATTACGTAAATCACCTAAGATTTGAACTGAAGCTGAATTCTCTTCACCAAGAGCCGTAGTTGCTTGAATGAAAAATACTTTTTCACCGCCGTACCACTTAGGGCTTAAGTTCATATCGCGACCTTGGAAGTACTCTTCTAAATCAATGTAGTAAGAATTTTGACCACGATTAATTTGAACAACGCGAGCTTCGCGCACATCTTTGTTTAAGCTTAATTCGCCAGATTTTTTAATGATGTTTTCTACTTTTTCAAATTCAGAAACCAAAATCACACCTGGTTTTTGAACTAAACCACGAACTTCGATGTAGTATTTTCTATCTGAAATTTTAATAACAACCTGAGGGTCAGTTTTATAGAACTTACGAATTTCGCCAGACACTTTTTCTGTTAAAGCTTGTAACGTTAAACCAGCTGCATGGATAGAGCCACCATACGGAAGTTTTAGATCACCATTCATATCAACGCGAGATTCGCCAGTTAACTTTTCATCAACGGCACTTGTCATTTGAATTTGAAAGCCTGGGCGGATTTCAGTTTTGCCACTGATAATTTCAGAACGAGTGTTTTCAACTAAAAAACCTTCAGTTAACGAAGGCATAGCTTTACCTGAGCTGTTGTCTGGTAACGACGGCCCTAGCGAGCACCCTTGTACGGCGACTGCAATGGCAAATAAAACGGCTACGTTCTTTAAATTTGTTTTCAACTTCATACCTCTTACCCCTTACCCATTCTATAAATCTCTAATAAATTCTTTAACCATTCAGCCTGTGAAAAATGTTTTTCCACATGCGCTTGAAAGTTAAGACCAACTTGCGCTAACTTCTCTTTTGAAGCTGCAAAGCCCACAATTTTAGCCGCAATCGACTTAACATCTTCATCAGCAGCAACCAAAGTGCCCAACGACTCAGCCGTAACTAAATCGCCTACTCCGTTGACATTAGACGCAAAAACCGGCGTCGCCGCCCAACCAGACTCAATCAGGTTGATTGGAAGGCCTTCAGCCGATGACAACGACAGCAATGAATCAAACCCTGCGAATTCCTGGCCTAAATGAGAGCGGTAGCCCCGCCATTGAACATTGTTGTCTAATCCTAACAATTTTGTTCGTTTCTTAAGACTCTCCTCTAAAGGCCCACGGCCAAAGCAAAGAATCACAAATTTAAAGTTCGGATGATTCGACTTAAGTTCATGAGCAACATCCAAAATCAAGTTATGACGTTTCTCATGATCTAAGCGAGCAGCTACACCAAACACGAAGGTGTCTTCACTGACGTTCAGGCCCCAGTCTTGACGAATCTTTTTTTGCGCCGCCAGACGATCAGTTTGAGAAATACGATTTCTTGTAACCCCGTTTAAGTGCGCCACAACCTGCGCTGGTTTTAACCCACGCTTAATTAAAACTAATCGATCAGAACTGCACACAGTTAACGTGCGATCTAATTTAGGTAAAATAAAATGCGCATAGTATTTTTCGTACATGTGGTTGATAAAACCTGAACGCGCAAACACACCGTGATGAGTTGATATGGTTTGAAATTTTCTGTTTTGAATTTGCTCGCTGGCTTTAAGTAAATAAAATGAAGCCTTCACATCATGAGCATGCGCTACTTCAAGGTTTTCAGTTTTTTCAAATAACTCTTTAAGCTTTTGTACGGCCTGTTTGTCTAGTCGTGATTCAACCGGAATCGTATGGTACGTAAGACCATAAGACTGCATGTAACTTGCTACATGCTTTTGTTTCTCGTCAGACACACGAGCTTCACGCAGCCAAATGATTTGCGCTTTATCTTTGATCTCTGCTAACGCTGGCATCGCCAACGTTTCTGGACCACTGATTAGACTGCTATTAAAGATGTGAAATATCATGTGTCTTTCCATATTGTTTTCTCAAATAAAAGCCGATAGCCTAAGACTATGTTTTTACTTAAAGTTTTCAGCGTCATTAAACAACGCCCAACATACATCTTACAATATGCCCGAGGCACGTTTTTATTTATCTTCACAAAGGTACTACAGTCATTCTTACTCGACTGTCAAAAAGTTAGACTCCATAAATCAGTTAGATCTCAGAACATTCAAAACTTTTTAGCTGGTTCCGAATTGGCACGAATTATTGTTGATGCCCACGCTGTGGTGTACGAAAACGCGCGCGTCGAAGTTTACGATGCTGGCGTAGTACATATTGGAGAATCCACGATCCTAGGAGATGTACGCATTGCATGTAGACAAAAAATCTCGATCGGAAAACGCGTCTTAAGCAGTTGGAATGTATTCATTCAAGATTATGATCCGCACCCGACTTCACAAGAATTACGCGGCATCCAAACCGAAATGATGGCGGCTAACTTTTTTCCGCGTTACGGCAAAAAACCCGAAGTGCGACCTCTTGATTGGAAGCCTATGTGTGAAGAAATCTTCATAGGTGATGATGTTTGGCTTGGTGCAAACTGCGTAATCCTAAAAGGATCACGCATTGGCGCGGGTTCAATTGTTGCTGTTGGTGCTGTTGTCTCTGGTGGAGATTTTCCAGAACGCTCACTGATTGCCGGAAATCCAGCAAAATTTATTCGAGAATTACCACGATGAGAAAAAAAATTCCGTTCATCCCTGCTCCACAACATCCAACGTACGCCAAGCCAGGCTTGCATTTGCGCTGGAGCCTGGGCTGGTTGCGCGCGAATCTAATTTGCCGTCCGATGTGGGTCATTAAATCTTCGTTCGGCCTAATGCCGACTGTGCATTTTGGATCACGCGTTTCTTTTATGACGGACGCACGTGTGCAGGGCCCCGCAAAAAGCCAAATCTATTTAGGCGATGATTGCATCATCGATTCTAATCCCGATTTATTTATGTCACAAAGTTCGTCGGTTTTAAAAATTGGGCGAAACACTTACGTGAACGGAACTCGTATTGCTACATTTCAATCCATCACTATCGGCGATAATTGCATTTTAGCTGACGTTCGCTTTATGGATACAGATTTTCACAGCGTAGATAAAAATAGAATTGAATCAGGCGCTTTAGTTAAACACGCACCGATCGTTATTGAAAATAACGTATGGATCTCTGCAGGCTCTGCAGTTCTTAAAGGTGTTACGATTGGTCAGGATTCAGTGATTGCTTTTGGTTCGGTTGTGGTCTCGAATGTGCCACCCGGAAAAATATTTGGCGGAAACCCCGCCAAAGAAATCGGAACCGTTAAATAAACGGTTCCATCAAATAACTCGTACTAATTACTTAATATTGCCAACTTTGTGAAATTCAGCAACTGGAGTTTTAGGAGTAGCAGTTAACATAAAACCTGTTAACACTTCTTTACCTTTACCGTTGTTACGTAAAGCTAAAACTAATTTACGATCGCCCATGTTACCGGCTGTGCCTGCGAACTGAAGAACACCACGTTTAGTGTTATATGCTCCAGCGCGGAAGTTTAACATTGAACCAGCAAAGTCAATGATAGCAACTAGTTCACCCGTAGAATAACGAGAAACTGTTAATGTAGCTTCAGAACCAGCTAATGTACCTTCGTAACGACCCAAGATTTCAGTCACTTCAACGATACGAGTAGGTCCTTTATCTAAGTAGAACTCAGACATACGACGAACTGGAACGCCTTCGATTTTCATTTCACCAACTAGAGCATCAATTAATAAACCAGTAACGTGACCAGTTGCCATATCAATGTCTAAATCAATTTCAGATGCACGAGTCATTGGAGTAGCATCAGTCGAAATACCACGAACGTGTGTTCCGTTATTTGTTAATAATGCTGTAGAGAAAATATATAATGGAGCAGACAATTGAGAATCAGCTAAATTAACCGATAAACCTTTTGCAGTTAAAGTGTCAAAAACACTCATGTACTGGATATTTTTAGCAAGCTCACCACATTCTTTTGGAAAAGTAATGCAAGTGATTTTAATTTTGTAAGCGCCTTCATGAGAAGGGTTTAAACGGCTAACTTGCTTACCACCAACAACTAAGATTTTTTCAGCTTCACGAGTAACGTAAGCTTCTTGTTTTGTGTCGATAGACCATTGTTTTGCGTATTCAGCAAAACCAGTTACTTGTAAAACTTCTTGGATGTCATCTAATTTATCAACTGTTGATGACCAGTAAGATAAGATGTCAAATGCAGCGCCTTCGCCTTGGACTTGAGAAAAACGTGTGATCATTAAGTCTTTGTTGATTTTGTCATATTTAACTAATCCAACAACCGCGATGTTTGATAAAGTGTCAGCTTCACGTGTAACCCAAGCTTCATCTTTCATTTCGATTGTTAACGCTTTAGCTTTAGCTGCGAAATCTAATAAGTTTGAAAGAATAGCTGCTTTTGTTTCAGCACGGTAGTCAGTATTTAATCCTTTGATAAGATTAAAACGTCCGTCTTGATTCATTGCTCTCATCTCTTCGATTTTAGCGTTTGAATTACAAATAGGTAATCCGCAAGTTTTGATATCATCAGCCCAAGCAACATTTGCTAACAAAAGCACACTTAGTAATAGTTTTTTCATTTTCTTCCTCTGGTTTTTTAGTAACTGTTTTTTTAACTTTGAACTTAAATATCTAAAAAATTTATTTCCAACTTACTTTGCCTAGATCCGATTTGTGAAACACAAAATAAATCGGCATCATCATTGATACCAAAAATGCCTCATAAAGTCGGCGACCCTTTGGCATCACTGCAAGTGTCACACCTACGCCAGCAAACACATAAGCAAGGTTTGGTTGTGAAAGAATTAATCCCACACAAACAAAGCTAATTGCCCAGGCCCATAGCATACGAGTTATTCTACGCAGGGCGAGACTACACAAAACTGCGTCAGTTTTCAACAAACCAACGAAAAAGGTTTGAACCCACTGAAGGTTTCCAAACAATAAACGTTTTCTACGCTTCATCTCACTTATATTCGAAGACGGGAATAAATCTACAACTGGAATATTTACAGCATAGATGATTTTTTTTCCTTTATTAAATTTTCTTAACGTTAAAGGAACAACAACGTCATCGTTCCACCAATCATTGCCTTTAAGAAAGGTGATCACTTCAAGTAACTCTTTGCGACGATACAAAATTGTCGAACCGTGTAAACTGATGGGCCCACCACTTAAGTTTTCAATATTCTTAAGATGACTCTCTAGGCCCCACACAAGTCTTTGCATGAAACCACTATCTAACTCAGTGTATTTTGGATTAATACCCATCACTGCTGGATCTTTAAAATGTTTTTTTAGTTGAACTAACATATCTTCTGGCCAAACTGTTCCCGCATCAACAAGCGCAACCCAATCAGCTTTAGAATTTTCGATGAGCACAATCAACGCGCGCCATTTACCCGGCTCGTTGATCACAATTGTTTGATCAGCTAGTTCACTGGCCTTTATGGCCTCAGCGCCTGACCAATTACTTAATCCCACAGTGAGCTTTGGTTGAGTGAAACCATCATGTTTAAGTTTTTTCATTGCGGCCAATGTGGCCGGAAGACTTTCGTTTTCATTGTGCGCTGGAATTAAAATATCTAGAGATAAAAGTCCTGTTGCATTGGCTGCAGAAGTCTCATTGCCCAACTTTTGAAAGCTGGAGAAGAACCAAGCAAGCATTGGAGATAACCAAGTGATTAACCCGAACATGAAGATTCCTACACAAAGAAAAAATAGAGCTAAAGTCATGCGGGTTTGTATACGTCGATCTTGACCAGTCCACAAGGGTTATCTATCTTAAAGAATATGAATAGCAGACAGTCCGAATCGCATTGGCCATTGACCATTTTATACGGCCTTTCATCGATGTTTAATTTATTATTGCCGTTGATTTTAATTCGGATTCTGACACCCGATCAGGTGGGCATATACAAACTGTTCTTCATGTATGCGGCCACTGTTCCATGGATGTTATTTTCTTCTGGTTTTTCTAAAGGTATTTATTTCTGGGGTGGTCACTGGCGCAACAACCAGGAAGAACGTTATAATGCTTTTTCAGCAACTTGGTCTTATCAAATTTGCTGGAGTGTTATTATTATTGTTCTGACAGCTCTTGCGTTTCCGTTCTTAGATTATTTTCCGAAATTTTTGTTCACCGAACCCATTTATGTAGCTCTTCTTGTGGCGTCGATGGCGATGAATGTTCCATCATCAATGTACGAAGAATACTGTGTCGCTCATGGTAAAACTAAAAGCGCAGGTTTTTTTGGGGCTTTCTGGGATATCTTTCGCACGATTGCTATTATTGCGGCAGCACTTCATTACCAAAGCATCTTAGCTGTAATTATAGCCAATGCAGTGATTTTACTTCTTAAACTTTTAATGAATGTGTTTTTAACTTTAAAACACAAGATCGCTACTTTTTCTTTGCGCAATAATCCACAGGCCAGAGCTGTTTGGAATTATGCTTTTCCTTCTTCGGCAACGGCGGTGCTAGCTATTTTATTTGGTTACGGTGATCAGTTTATCTTAGGTTACTACTTAGCTCCGGCGCAGTTTGCTTTGTATTCTTTTGGTTGTCTTTCGATTCCGCCTTTACTGGTGTTTGAACAGTCTGTGAATAAAGTTATGATTCCACACTTTACTCATGCCATGGCTGAAAACGTAAGAACGGCCTGGAAACACATGCGCTTTGCAATTATGGATTTAGGCTTATGGCTTATTCCTTCTGCGATCGGATTATTTTTCTTTGCTGGTCCGATTACCCGTCTTCTCTTTACTGATAAATATCCAGAGACTGAATACTTCTTAAAAATGTACAGCACGTATTATTTATTCTTCGTCATCCCCTTTGATGCGTGGGAGAGAGCTCAAGGTCGTACATCTTGGATTTTAAAAGCTACAGGAATTTTTGCCGCTCTTTCTGTGACCAGCAATTTGATCGGTGCTAAATTTTTTAATGCTTACGTCGTTCTTGGTGGTTTTTTGTTTTGGCAATTTGCAATTCGTATTTACGGTTTGTACACGATGAAAAAGCGTTTAGCATGGAAGTATTCAGAAACTCTACCTTTAGTATTTCTTGTTCGCTGCTTTATCGTATGTATCGCTTTGGGTTACGCTACGAGCTGGCTTGTGACTCAGCAAACAGAACTTTACGGGCATGAAGTGATTGCAATGTTAGTTTGGGGAATTGCGTTCTGGGTTATCTACGTAGTTACATTTGTACCTTGGTCATTAAGAAAAGAACGCAGAGAACGTAACTCTAAAAAAGTTTTAATCCTGACTCAGTATTTAAATATCGGCGGCCTTGAAAGAATGATTTATAATCTTTCAAATGGTTTACGTAAACAAGGCGAATGGGAACCTCAGGTTTTTGTTTACGACGCGATTCCAGGTGTAAGCACGATGGATGAATCGTTCAAAGATATAAAACTTCACAGATATAATAAAAAAACTGGCTTCTCATTAAAGACAGGACTTTCAATTGTAAAGGTGACTCGCCAGGAAGGCATCGATCAAATTCACGCTCACGATCTGGGAGCTTTGATCTATGCTGTGATGGCGAAATTTTTTAGCTTTGGTCGTTTACGTGTTATTTTCACATTACACAGTGTTGTGCATTTTAAAAAAGGCCCGAAGCACGAAAGATATGAAAAAATATTTACTTTGTTCGCTGATAAAATTATTCCCGTTTCTGAACAGCTCCAAAACATTTATGATGATATCGGTATCAATAAAAACAAAACAACAGTGATTGAAAACGGTGTTCCGTTTCCTGCAAAAACAAATTCTCTTGCTGAAAAAAATAAATTAAAAGCTCAACTGATTCCTGGAAAAGAAAATCTTTACTGGATAATGTGCCTGGCTCGACTTCACCCTGGCAAAGGCCAATTAGAGGCTCTTCAAATCTGGAATTTGTTACCTGTAGAAATCAGAGAAAAAACTTTACTGGTTTTTGTTGGCGGCGAAACTGAGCTTGGTTATGCAAAAATAATTGAAGCGGCCCGCGCTCAAGCTAAAACTCCAGAACACATTGTCTTAGCCGGAAGCACTCTAGAGCCAACTCCGTGGCTACAGGCCAGTGATTTATTATTATCTGCTTCTTTACAAGAAGGCTTACCCCTTGCACCGCTAGAAGGTTTAGCTTTAGAAATACCTGTGGTGTTATCGGATATTCCGGGGCATGGCATGTTTAAGGGCTTTGCGAAGTTGTTTCCAGTAGACAATTTCACGATTGGGAGCGAGATTATAGCCGCTTTAATAAATAATCCTGAAACGCGCCAAAAACCAGAAGCGTTATTAAATCGTTTTAGTATTGAACGCATGACTCAAGATTATGTTAAAGCTTACACCGAACTCTAAGGTACAAATATGAAAAAATTTTTTGCTCTATTACTTTTAATTTCTTCAGTTACTTATGGTAAAATTAATCCGCAACTTTATCTTTACGGTGAAAAACCTCGCTTAGCTAAACCAGAAACAAAATTTGCGGCTAATCTTGCGATGGCGCGTGAAGAGTATGAAACATTCATCATCACTTTACCTGAAGTAAAATCAAAAGACCTTATTAGTAAAATTAAACTGACTTGGAAAGGCAAAACGCCTGCCGTTGAATTTAAAACTTATGAACTCTTTGGTCATAATTTTAAAAACTCATCTTTTAAATCGGGATTCAAAGCTGGAGAAATCGTTGATATTCCAGTTCCGTATGAATGGTTACTTGAAGAATCAATGACTCCGCCCGCTTACAGTGTGATGTCACAGGCCAATTACCTTTTTGAAATCTACACAACTCAAAAAGCAGAGGCTGGTATTTATGAAGGTGAACTTAGCTTTTCAGCTTTAAAAGAAACAATCACTTTACCTGTTAAGTTACAAATTTATGATGTCACTTTGCCGGCTAAATTTACTTTAAAAACTTCATTTGGCTATGCCCCCTGGGAAGTCACAAAAAAACATTTTGGTGGCTGGGATAAAGGCGAAAGAAACCTTAACGATCAATACATCTCGGCAGCATTAGAACATCGAATTGATCTTCATAAAATTTATGATAAATTTCCTGAACAGAATGCCAAAGATCCTTTAACTGAAGCACCCGCAAATCAACGTAGCTTCAACGCGCAAAGTAAGCCTTTATACGCGGGTCTTATGCATAAAAATGGTTACCAAATGTCAGTGACTGATTTGCCGGTTCCAAAAGAATATAAAAAAACTGAAAGCGATTATCCGATGACTGCGGCTGATCTTGAAAAGTTTTGGAAAAGTTTAAACGCTTCAGTTTTAAAAAATAATTTAAAAGATAAAACTTTTGTTTATTACATCGATGAGCCCTCTGATACTGATTTAAAATTTTTAGGAAATGAACTTCGCCAAATTAAAAAATGGGCGCCAGATCTTAAATTTTTAGTAACGACTCCGTGGAAACAAAATTTAGAAAATGCGGTCGATATTTGGGTGATCAATTTAATTTTCTGGGATCGCCCGTCTGAAAAACCTCCCGAATTTTACAAACAGCTTCAGGCTAAAGGCCAAGAACTATGGTTCTATGTAGGATGTAATTCTCATGGCTGTACAGGTGCCGAAGATATTACTAATCCTGACCTGGTTACTGATCGTGCATCAGTGTATGCTCGAGTGTTTCCGTGGATGGCTGTTCGTTATGGCGCTACTGGCATTTTATACTACGACACTGTTTATACTTACAGCCACGGTGGTGCAAATTCTCCGTGGGTTGATAGTTTCGATTTTACAGGCTACGGCGAAGGTGGTCTTTTTTACCCGTGTACGCCAAAACTTGGCAGATGCTCTACACCTAAAGTGATTCCCGCATTACGTTTAAAAATCTTACGTGATGGTCTTGAAGATGCTGAGCTGTTAAAGATCGCGCAAAGTAAAGGATTCGACATGCAAGCCGTAAATAAAGTGGTGCGAAATGCTCGAGATTTTGCTATGAATACAGCTGATTATGAAATGGTAAAACGTCAGGCTTTAGAATTTATTTCGAAATCCACTGACGCCAAAAAGAAATAAAAAATGAGTAAACCAGATTCTTCAGACAGACTTACTACACGCAACTTTTGGGTTGATTACTGGGCTAAGACTAAAGTTGGCGCTGTCAGCGAAGATATCTTTTTCAAAAATTTAATGGGTTACTTTCCGAAAGCTCCAGCCACTTGTCTTGAAATCGGTGGTTTTCCTGGATCGTTTACAACTTACTTCAGAAAATTCCATAACTATGATGTCACTCTATTAGATTATGTTGTCGTTGAAGATATCGTTCGCGAAGTTGAAAAGATCAATGGCTTAAACTCTGGTGATATCAAAATTATCGAAGGCGATCTTTTTGAACTCGTTCCTCCAAGAAAATTTGATGTGGTTTTTTCTGCGGGCTTTATCGAGCATTTTAAAAATGTTGATGATGTATTTCACAAGCATGTGGAATTTATGAAAGACGGCGGAACTTTGTATATGTCAGTTCCTAATTTTAAAGGAATTTCTGGCTATGCGCAAAAGTGGTTTGATAAAGCAAACTACGATGTGCACAACATCGATGTCATGGAAAAATCAGTTTTTGAAAAAATGAGCCAGAAACACAATTTAAAAATTAAATACTTAGATTATTACGGCAGACCGAATATGTGGCTAGATCATCCCGAACAAGCCGGAGTATTTGCTCGTAAATTTGTAGGCATCAGCAATATCATTTTAAGGTATGCCTACAAATTCTTAAATGGGCGCTTTATGACAGGCCGTCAATTATCGCCTTTCATCATTTTGATCGCTGAAAAATCGAATTAATCTTTAAAAGAAATCTTTTCTAAATTTAATAATTTCTTCTTAAACGGTAACCCACCCGAATACCCACCTAATGTGCCATCAGCGGCGATAACACGGTGGCATGGGATGATAATACAAAAATTATTTCTGCCATTCGCTGTGCCCACGGCGCGCACGGCTTTGGGGTTATTAATATTTTCCGCTAATTCTTTATACGAAACAGATTTGCCAAAAGGAATTTGTTGCAGCTGTTGCCAAACATTTTTTTGAAAATCAGTACCGATAATTTCTAATTTAACTGAAAACTTTTTTCTTTTACCGTCTAAGTACTCGGTAATTTCAGTTTGCGCTTGAGCTAAATACTTTTTAGCAGCTCCCGCTTCGTTCAGAGATTTGATTTGCGGTGTTTTTTGTTTTTCAAGATGGCAACCGCGCAGGCCTGTTTCAGAAGCCTCTAAATAGATTGGGCCAACTTCAGATTCGAATTTAAATTGAACAACTTCTGTATTCATTATTTCACCAATTGTTTTTCTAACCATAAACGTGATGTTTCAGCCAATGATTCCCAACCTGGAGTTAACATTAAACAGTGATCTTTACCTTCAACTAAGTGAAACTCAGTGTAACCTGGAGTGTCTTCGTAAACTTGAAAATTCTTGTAACTTAAGCGCGCTGGAATAATACGATCTTCTCCACCCGCGATAATTAATAACGGCCCACGTGCGTTTTCTTCGTTCAATGAACCCGCTTTAGTTAAGGGCCCTGTACCGACTCGTTTTGATTCTGGCACAGCATATGTTTGAAAAATTCTTTTTTGTTCAGCTTCTGGTTGCGCATTACAAAAACTATCCGCAAAGCTTTCTTGATCTTGAATGATCGGTTTATCTTTGCTTGCAAACGGTGTGATGATTTTCCAGTTAGCACTTAAAAAAGTTGTGCTTACGATAAAAACTCCGCGTGGCGGGGCTGAATCTAACACAACGGCCGCTGAAGCTAAATTTTCGCTTAATAAAATTTGCGATATTAATCCTCCCATTGAGTGACCGATTAAAATCGGTTTTACTTTTTTATCACGCAAGATTTGACGGTAATAATTTAATACTTCTTCTAAAGTCACTTTAGCTAAAGCATCGTAATTTTTAGGATCACGCATTTCAGTGACTGATTTATCATGCTGCGGCCAAGCTGGGGCCGAAGTTTTATAACCATGCTGCGTGAAGTATTTTTGCCATTCAGTCCAGTTATCTGGTGTCATGAACATACCGTGAATAAAAACGATCTCTTTCGGGTTACCCGCTGATCCTTTAGAGTTTGCAGAGTAAACTTCGCTTTGAGGAAGTGATGAGCAAGAACACATAATAACTGTCAATAAAGCCAAACCAAGTTGTTTAAACATTTAATCCCCTTAAAAAGTAGCTGATGCATTAACTCTAATTGCTAAATCTTTTTGAGTAAAAGAGATTTTTTAGCTATGAATAACTATGGCCAAAACGTTAAATGAACTGCAATGGATTGAAGATCAGCTTCCAGAAAGCTTTAACCGCCGCGCAATGTTCGGTGGAGTTGCTTATTATGATGGCCCTTTCTTAAAACTCCTACTTTTTGAGGGTAGTTCTGAGCGTTGGAATGGCTGTATGTTTCCGGCTGAAAAAGAACACCACCCTAAACTTTTAAAACAGTTTCCGTTTCTGGTGAATCATAGCATTTTACCGAAGTGGTTGTACTTACCTCTCAGCGATGAAAATTTTGAAGATAATGCTAAAAAAGTTGTGCGCGAATTATCTAAACCACAAACTTTATGGGGAACAATCCCCGATCGTAAGAAAAAGGCTGAAAAAAAATTAACTAAGCCTTTAAAAATCGAAAAAGTTTCACCAACAGATATGCGAAAGCCTCGCATGTTTCGTGATGAAAGCTTAGCTGAAAGAATAGAGAAAATTAAATTAATCAGTGATTTTAAAAATCTTGGACCAGCAACCGAAAGTATTTTTAAAAAGGCTGGCATTAAAACACCTGCTCAATTTATAAAGCTGGGTTGGAAAAAGACTTTTCAAAAACTTTGCGAAGTGAATCCGAAAAATAATCATTCTCTTTTTGCCTACGCGCTTATTGGAGCGTTAGAAAACGTTGAATGGAATGCGATTAGCCAAGATTTAAAAGACGAAGCGCAAGCCTTTGCTAAAGAATTGCGTGATAAGGCTAAAGAGAAAAAATCAAAGGTTCGTAAAAAGGTAAAGCGCAGCTAAGCCGAATCCCACCGTAGCTAAAGTGCTGCGCGTAAACCAACATAAGACACTGGCTAAAACCAACACGACAACTCTCTCTTTGCCCATCACCATCTCAACTTGCCCTTGATGATAGAACACCGCAGGCGCAATAAACGCCGGCAAAATCGCAGCAGGAATAAACGTAAATATTTGTTTTACTCGCTCAGAAATTTTGGTTCGTGCAGAGAGTGCGATAATCGAACCGCGAATAGAAATCGTGCCCACAGCAAGCAAAGCCACATTCAGCCAATAATATCCTAAAGGAATCATTTGGCCGCCTTTTTACGAGTGAGAAATATAGCAAAACAAATTCCAAGAATCGCAGTTGCAATTAATCCGGTTTTAAATGGCAATTTATAAAGTAATAACGAAACCACCGCAGAAAATAAAGCCACCATCACATATTTAGAATTTTTTAAGGTCGGAATCAACAGAGCGACAAAACTTAACGGGATCGCATAATCAAGTGACAACGATTTCGGTGCGAAGTTTCCGAAAATATAGCCTGCAACGACTGATGACTGCCAGACAATCATCATACAAAGGCATGATCCTAAATAAAACTGCACAGCTTCATGGTTAGTTTTAAATTTATCTTGTTCAGCCGTCATCACTGCATAACTTTGATCAGTCACACAAAACGCGCTGATGAATTTTTTAAAAAAACTTTCATTCTGCACAATAGGAGAAAGTGCAGCGCTATAAAGTAAAAAACGTAAGTTAATGATTAAACCCGTAGCCACAACAACAAGAACAGCGGCTTGATGGTTCATCAAATCAACAGCCGCTAGTTGTGCGGCTCCTGCAAAAACTATTAAATTCATTGAAACAGTTTGAAAAAAACTTAAATGCGCATCAGCACTGACGGTACCCATAACTGCGCCAAATGGAATAATTCCAGGAGCAATCGGAAGCATACTTTTAAAACCACGGCGATACGGACTCATCTAGTAATTCTAGAATAATTTAAAGCGAACCTACAAGGTGCAGTTTAAACAAAAATAAGCATTACAGCTAAAATCTTGCGTTTTTGTTAAATGTGCCTTAACTTAAAAACAGTTAGGGAGTAGTCGCTTGTTTTTTTAAAAACAAGAGCTGTGTCGACATACTGGGAATAACCCCCGGCACACTTGAGAAGTTCCATCTAGAAATAGAAACTTTTTTGACGAGACTGACATTGGTATTTAACAATGCCTGTGTCGTCTTATGTCTTTAACTTCTTTAAAGGCTTTGATCTCACGGCAAAATTTGTGAGGTTTTATGGAAGCAATATTCAATTCAACAGTTTTAGTTTTCATCAGCGAAATGGGCGACAAAACCCAGCTGTTAGCTTTAGTTTTAGCAGCTCGTTATAAAAAACCAGTTCCTATTATTGGGGGAATTTTTATTGCGACTTTACTTAATCACGCGCTAGCCAGTTATGCCGGATCATTCATTACACCATACATTTCGCAAGATATTTTACGCTGGATTTTAGCCGCTACATTTATCGGTTTTGGTTTATGGATGTTGATTCCAGATAAAGATGAAGGTCTTAACACCAACGATCGTTATGGCGCTTTTTTGACGACGCTGATTGCGTTCTTTATTGCAGAAATGGGCGATAAAACCCAATTAGCTACTGTGGCTCTTGGAGCAAAATATAATTCAGTTGTGGCTGTTACTGTTGGTTCTACATTAGGAATGATGTTAGCCAATGTGCCTGCAGTTATTTTTGGTAAATGGTTTACTAATCGCATTCCAATGAAGTGGGTTCACCGCGTGGCCAGCATTTTATTTATTGGTTTTGGCTTAGCTTGTATTATTTTTTAGCTGAGCAATTTCGAAAAAATCGTCGAACTTGTATACATAAAGCTGACTGTAACTATTAAGAATTCGTCAAGATTCCACAGGATCGTAATTGTGTGACTCAAGATGAATTAATACGAATTAATTGCTATGGTTTTTTTATACCCCCCGCAATAATAGATATTCGTAATTATTTGGGGGGACGTGAATAATGAAAATACTTAATTGTGCGGTTTTTGCCGCTATCACAGCGATGACAATTGTAGCGAATGCTAAAATAGTTATCGGCACACCGGCCGCGAACGAGGTGAAAGATAAAGATCACTTGGCTTTTGAGGTCAACGGTTCTTGTGTAGCTGGTCAGATCCTTAAAATTGGTGCCGTAGATTCGGCAGGCAAGTCCACGGCATTGTCTTGGACTAAGTGTCAGTCTTGGGGCTTTTCGGTGCCCCTGAATATCAGTGCATTGAAAGATGGTGCTATTAAGGTGACGGCACTTCAAGACGGTGTGGCTCGCCCACAGTCTGCATCTATTAGTATTAGTAAAAGCACCGCAGTGGTGGCTCAGCCTCCTCCGGTGGTCGTAGCGCCATCGTCTATTGAGATCGGCATTCCAGCCGCGGGCGTGGTGAAAGATAAAGCTAACTTAGTTTTTGAGGTCAATGGCTCTTGTGTGGCCGGAGATATTTTAATGATCAACGCTTCTGACTCTGCAGGTGCTGCGACGATTCCAGTATGGACTCAGTGCCAACCTTGGGGCTTCTCTGTGAATATCGATATCTCGGCACTCAAAGATGGAGCCATCACCGTGTTGGTTCAACAAAATGCCACGGCAAATGCTAAGTCTAAAACAGTGAGCATCACAAAAAGCACCGGCCCCGTTGTCGTGACTCCACCGCCAGTTGTTGCATCTGCGCCTCCTGTGGTGGTAACGCCTCCAGCGAGCTCTCCGAGCTCGAGCGCCATGTCTTTTGGTGTTGGCGGACACTCGGGTTATACCGCGTATCCTCTATCTCAGACTGAGGCAGTATTTAGTCTTTTGAATTCTAAAAATATTAGAAAATATCGTATCGACGTGAATGCTGCAAACTTCGCGGTCTTAGATACCATGGTACCACTTGCTAAAAAGTACGGTATCACACTTCGTCCGATGATCTATCCGACAACTCAAGCGCAGGCGTACACATTTGCAAAACGCTACGCCAACGATATTAAAATCTGGGAGATCGGTAACGAGCAAGATCAGACTCGTACTGGAGCTCAAGATCGTATCAATGTCATGGTTTCAACTTACAAAGGAATCAAGCAAGCCTCTGATGAGCTTGGTGCAAAATTAGAAACAACGATCAACATAATGGGTTGTAATTCCGATTACACTGGACCAGGAGCTACTTGTGCCGGAGAAAAAGCCGGAGCCATGTGGTTCACAGAAATGGCCAGAAATTCGGGCTTCTTATTTGACCACGTCAGTTTCCATTACTATCCGCATTATGGTGATAAAGGTTATTTCATGGATTTAATCTTGAGCCAGTTGCGTGGTTTTGCTGTGAAGTATAATACAAAAATTTATTATAATGAGGTGAACTGCGCCGAAATTTATGACGGAAACACTACAGGTGGTTTCGCCGGAGACAAAGGCTGTTACGATAGTATCAAGCAAATTTTTGATATCTTAAAAACAAGTTATTCTGATGTGATCGCTGAAGTTACAATGTACGAACTTTTTGATAACACAGATATTGGCGGTACCGAAGGTCACTTTGGTTTATTGTACGATATCAACAAACCAAAACCAAACTTCAACCTATTAGTAGATTACGCGAATAAACCGTAATTACTGACAGGCGACTCGATAAATTACTTAGAGCCCGCTGATCTTATTGGGATCAGCGGGTTTTTTTATTTGTTAAGATTGAATTTCTAAAATCAAGAACCTAGAATTTAGAGATGAAAAAACAAATCATAGCCGCTTTTGTTGGAATTTTAATTTTATTTGGAGCGACCTACTTACTTCGTTATCAGATCTTTCGCAATTGGACGGCAAACGCCGTCGGCGACCTTAATTTCAACGAAGATGAAACTATGGCTGCAAAGATCAATCGCTACTTCGAGGACTATCATTCTAAAAAAAGTAATAGACCTTATTCGTGTGCACATAACTTCTGGGCCAGAGATGATCGCTATATTTATGTAGATCTTGTTTGTGGAAAATTTTCTCGCGTATCAGATACTGAAGTAAAAACTGAATATGGCTATCAAGCTCCAACGCGAGTTACTGTGACTGGTTCAGGCGAGATCGCCAATTTCGAACAACCGGTCGATGGCACTTACAATCGCGTGACTTACAACTGGCTTTTTCCATACGAAGTTCAAGAAGTTGACCGTCAACTTGAGAGCACTGACCCCTGGAAGAATATTCATTTAAAAACTTTTATTGGGAAATAAGTGGTGCAGTCGGCAGGACTCGAACCTGCAACCTACCGGTTCGAAGCCGGGAATTCTATCCATTGAACTACGACTGCATTGGGTGCGTTATCATGAAAATCGTAAATGATAGCTAAAACCAAATCAACTTGTAATGCAGATACATAACACATTAATATGGCGTCAAAAGGAGTCATTTATGGCTACGGCAGACTTAAAAGTTAAAAGTAAAATTACAAACGAACAAGTTGCTCGTTATGTAGTAGAAAAAATCGTGATCGAGAGCGATATCGAAGCTCAACTACGTAAAGATACAACTCACCTATCTCAAGGTGGAATGATCAGCAGCAGCGACGTTGGAAGCTTTTTAAATATTATGGCTCAGACATTAAATACTAAAAAGGCGATCGAAGTTGGTACTTTCACTGGCTATACAGCTTTAAAAATCGCTCAAGCCTTACCTGAAGGTGGCAAAGTTATTTGTTGCGATATCAGCACTGAATGGACTGATATGGGTAAAAAATATTGGCAAGCGGCCAATGTTGAAAAGAAAATCGATCTTCGTATCGCGCCCGCTCTTGAGACATTAGCATCACTTAATTCAGAGGCTGGCACTTTCGATTTCGCCTTTATCGATGCCGATAAATTAAATTACAAACACTACTATGAAGCTTGTTTAAAATTATTACGCCCCGGTGGAGTTATCGTTTTAGATAATATGCTTTGGAGTGGTGCTGTATCAGACAATTCAATTCAAGACGAAACTACGGTAGCCCTTCGTGAATTAAATTTAAAAATTAGCCAAGACACACGCGTTACAAGCTGTTTACTAACTGTAGGTGATGGCTTAATGATGGTTCGAAAAAAATAAATCTATTCATCCCACCAAATCAACTTGTTCGGAAGTTGATTTTCTTGGGATGCATCAGCTTTTTTAGGAAACTGTGGAGCTAAGGTCTTTTTCAAGTGTTCAATCGCTTCTAAAAGACCTTTTTCATAGCTACCGGCTTTGAAATCAGCTTGTAAAATTTTAAGCACTTCTTCACTGAGCTTTTGCGCTCCGCTAAAACTAGAGCGAATATCTGGTAAAACTACAATTCGCTGTTCCATTAAAGAAATAAATAACAGTAATCCTTGATGCGCTTTCGTATCAAAGAGGCGCTTTTTTAAAAACACTTGTTCAGCCTCTAGCTGTGCAAACTGATGACGATATTTATTCGGCGTCAACATTCTGCGTACAGCATTAAAACGACCTAACGTAAAGCCAATAGCTAAAGTGATCGCAAATAGTGTCGCCAACGCATGAATAATTGTTGAGGCTTCCCAATCATGCCACTGTGATAAGTAATAAGCTTCAAAACCAAAGAACACGAAAATCATTAATAATGAACTAATCACCCAAGGAACATGCAAGGTCGGAGTTGAGCTTCTGGCAATCACAGGAACTAATTCAAAATCCACAGCTTTTTCAAAGTCTGCAATAGCTGCTTCAATTTTTGCTGCATCGATATTAATTTTTGCCATTACCAATCCCCCGATGCGCCGCCGCCTGATGAGCTTCCGCCACCACCAGACCAACCGCCTCCGCCGCCGCCTCGTCCACCGCCGCCACCGCGACCGCCACTTAATAGCGAAAACAGAATCCATAAAGCTGTCGATGGGCTAAAGATAAAAATAATTAACCAAAGAACACCTAAAATTAAAAAAACAAAAGCACTTGATACTTTTTTGCCTTTACCCGAGGGCTCTTGGCGATCGGCTAAATTATCGCGTTCGCGTTCATTTAACAAATTCGGATTAGCTAAAACTTGTTCTTTAAATTTATAAACATCAAAAATTTGACTATCAGGAGTTGAAGCGGCCTGGTTGATCGCTTCTGTCGTTAAATAAATACCGGCAAAATAATTTTGTGATTTAAAAATCGGACGCGTGATTTCGCTGATAATTCGTTTAGCGATAATATCAGGAATATTGCCTTCTAAACCTTGGCCGACTTCGATGCGAAGTTTACGATCATTGATCGCCACTAAAAATAAAACACCGTTATCTTTTTTTTCTCCGCCGAGTTTCCATTTATCAAAAGTTTGAATTGTGGCTTGTTCGATCGCTTCGCCCTGAAGACTTGGTACGATCAGAACTTGAATTTGCGCGCCACCTTGCTGGTTAATAGCGCGCAAACGCTCAGAAATTTGCGCAGACTCATCACGTGATAACACGCCGGCCTGGTCAACGACCGGGCCAGTTAATGTTGGAACTTCAAAGGCTAAACTTACGCTCAGCCAAAGAAATCCTAAAATAAAGAACAGGCTACGCTTTATCATCTAGTTTAGAATTTTACTTCTGGAGCTTTTTCAACAGCTGCTTTTTCAACATCAGAAACATCCCATTGAGGCATTTTTTCATAATGATAAACAAGCATGTTTGTGAAGTTCGTTGGCGGAACAGCTACTAAATTATTAAATGATTTGATTTGCTCGATATAACGATTACGAGCCACAGTGATACGGTTTTCAGTACCTTCTAACTGCGCTTGTAAATCACGAAAGTTTTGATCGGCTTTTAAGTTAGGGTAATTTTCAGTCACCATCATTAAGCGACCTAATGCTTGTGATAATTGACCTTGAGCTTTTGAAAACTCAGCTAACTTTTCAGCTGACATGTTTTTTGGATCAATATTTACCGAAGTGGCTTTAGCGCGCGCTTCAACAACACCTTGTAAAGTGTCTTTTTCATGGCTGGCGTAACCTTTAACAACGCCCACTAAGTTTGGAATTAAATCCGCACGGCGTTTATATTGATTTGTGATTTCAGCTAATGAAGCATCTACTTCATTTTTTTGTTGTGGAATACTTTGAATACCACAACCAGTAAGAAATAAAGCCATAGTTAATAAAACGATCTTTTTCATTTGTTCATTCTCCTTTAGAGATGAGCCAAATATATATCCCTGCTTGCGCGAAATAAAGGAAACAGTTACCTTGTAACTCTATGCAACAGTCTAGCAGCCCCTACAACCTTCGTTTTATTGATGAGCCTGATTTCATCGTTTTTAACAAACGAAGCGGCTTTCGCACCCACAAAGTAAATGAGAACCAATTGGGGTTGGTTGAAGTTTTATCAAGCAAACTTAAACAAGATTTATTTGTAGTTCACCGCCTTGACAAGGAAACTTCGGGCCTCATTGTATTTGCCAAAAACAAGGCAGCTGCTGCAGAGCTTGCCGCGCAGTTTGAATCTCGTGAAGTTAAAAAGACTTACTATTTTCTGACTGATCAAACTTTAAAAAATCAGAATGACTCGATCACCGTCAAATCGCATATCGATAAAGTTGAGAAAAAATTCGTTAATATTCCAACCAAAGAAGATAACTCTGAAACTAAATTTACTTTTACAAAAAATATTTCTGATTCAGTTTATTTATGGAAAGCTGAACCGATCACCGGTAAGCCTCACCAAATTCGTTTACACGCAGAAAAAATCGGAATTCCAGTATTAGGCGACACTGAACATGGCGGAAGCGCCTGGGGGCGTTTAGCGCTGCATGCGACTGAAATTAGTTTTTCATTCGGTGGTCAGGCTAAGAAGTTTTCTGCACCACTACCTTATTGTTTTGAAAATCCAGTTGAGACATTGGGTCAGTTTGTAACAAGTGAATACGCTGACCTTAAAGAAATGATGCCTTTAAACAAAGAGCAAACTTACCGCCTTTATCATCGCTCTAATCAAGAACAAGAAATTCGCGCTGATTTGTACGGTTCAATCATTTGGGTTTACTGGTATAAAAAAGATCCGCCAAATGATCTTGATCTTTCAACGCTGAATGATTTCTGTAAAAAAAATGATTTAGACTATGTGGTTCGTCATATGATCAATCGTGGCACTGGCGTCGGCGGCAAAGAACAAAAAGATCTTTACTATTCAACGGCCCCTGAAAAATGGACAGCTAAAGAACACACATTGATTTGCGAATTACGCCGCGATCAAGGTTTTTCACCGGGATTATTTTTAGATCAGCGTGATAACCGCCAACTTATTTTAGAAAACTCTAAAGGCAAAAACGTATTAAATCTTTTCTCATACACATCATTATTTTCAGTAGCAGCCGGAGTTGGGGGCGCGAAACAAATCACAACTGTTGATGCCAGCCGCACATTCTTAGATTGGTCGAAAGATAACTTTAAATTAAATGATTTAGATCCTGAAAAACATGAATTCTTCGCGCAAGATTCATTGCTATTTTTAGAAGGCTCAATCAAACGTAAACGCAAATGGGATGTAATTATCTGCGACCCGCCGTCATTCGGCCGCACTAAAACCACAACCTGGAAGCTTGATAAAGACTTTCCGCAGCTAGCAAAGCTTATGTGGGATTGTTTAAATGGTAAGGGCTTGATTTTATTTACGTGTAACTATGAGAAGTGGTCTTTGAATGACATTCAAAAACAATTTGAAAAGGCATTACCAAAAGGTCAGTTTAAATTTCAAGAATTACCGACACCAGATTTGGATTTTGAATTTCCAGACGCCTTTGATAATTTACTCAAAGGCATCATCGTTAGAAAAAACTAATTATTACTGAACTACATCATAAAGACATACGTCTTCAGATAAGATCGAATTTCTTTTATCACCTGTGTAAAGTCTTAAACCGTCGAATTTACCAGAGTTCGAATTGCCGATATTTTTATAAGTTAAGTTAGCTGAATTTTCTTTATCATCAAAAGCAAGACCATAACAAGTGTCATGAGCATCACATTCACGTGTTGCAATGTAAGAATCGAACTTAATTCTGATTGTACCTTCGTCAGAACTTTTTAAAATTAACGATTTCGCCGTAGTTTCAGATGCATTGTAGTCTTTCACACAAGCTTCAGTCACTGCTGGGCAAGAAAGGCCCGCTTTAGTTAATGAAGAAAGTTTCATGTCCATGCAAAGTCTGTCTGCAGAAGCTGAAACGGTTGCGATTGTTGCGATCAATACAGCTAAAGTGTTTTTCATAATGTCTCCTATGATTTGTTAATTAGCGGAAACAGTTTGTAACACGAGTTTCGCGAATTCAATATTAGGATTCTGACAAGACAGATTTTAACACAGAGAATTACATGAGTGACTGATAGTTAGTCAGCCTATTTAAGGGCCTGCTTAAGGATGTCTTCAGCTGAATCTAGGGTTCTTAAGGCATAAGAAGCCTTTAAAATCGAGATCTGCTCTGGCGTCACGTCTTCGCACTTACCTAAACTATGTAGGCGACTTTGATAGATCTGATACAGGCACAACGCCCCTGCTACGGAAATATTAAAACTTTGAACGAATCCAGGCATAGGAATAATCACACGTTCGTCAGCAGCCTCTAACATTTCTTTAGAAACGCCATCTTTTTCATTACCCAGCACCAAAGCTAAAGGTGTTGAGAAATCAACTTCATGAAGTGGCTTAGCTGCTTCTAATGAAGTTACACAAAGACGAATTTTATTATCTTTAAAATACTTAATGGCTTCAGTTGAGTTCTTCCACTTTTTAGCTTCAACCCATTTATCAGCACCTTGAGTGACTCGCTGAGAATTTTTAAACTTCTCGCTGGTTTCAATAATGTGAAAATTAGAAAAGCCCAAGCCTTCTGCAGTACGCATAACTGCCGAGATATTTCCGCGGTCATAAATACTTTCTAAAACTACAGGAATCGAAAAGCAGCGCTTTGAAGCAGCCGCTTCGATTTTTCTTTGACGCTCTGGAGTTAACAACGGCCAGATTTTTTCCATGATCATATCAACTGGAGCAAATTTACCAGTTGAGTATTCAAGTTCTGATTTAAGGGGAAAGATGTTCGGCGACAAACTAAAAACCTAAACGAGATAAATCGCGTGTGATATTTTTTTGGTGCGCTTCTAAAGTACCGCCACCGATTTCTAATAATTTAGAATCTCTCCATAAGCGCTCAACAACGTATTCGCCCACGTAACCAAATCCACCAAGAACTTGAATCGCGCGATCAGAAACATTTTTAGCCATTGTTGTAGCTACTAATTTTACGCCGTCAGAATCTAAACGGTTACCCTCTTTATGAAGATCGTGTTTGCGAGCTGTATCATACACGTAAGCAGAACTTGCTTTGTATTCAGCGTAAGAATCAGCAACGTATTTTTGAATTTGGCCGTAAAAGTTTAAAGGCTTACCGAAAGCTTTACGGTCAGAGGCGTACTTATTCATAATTTCAATTGAGCGACGTGCAATACCTAAAGACATTGCCGCTAAGCCAATGCGCTCTAATTCAAGATTGCGCATCATGTGTAACATTGAATCACCTTCGTGACCCACAAGGCGATCTGCAGGAATTTCACAATTTTCAAAAACTAATTCAGCTGTGTTTGAAGCGCGCATTCCAAGTTTATCTTGAATTTTTTGACCAACCATAAAACCGGCATCACCTTTTTCAACGATGAAAGTTGATAATTGTGCACGGCCATTTTTTTCGCCGGTCTTAGCGTAAACCCAAACCATGTCACATGATGTGCGGTTATCATCGATAGCGCCATTTGTGATCCACATTTTACGGCCGTTAAGAACGTACTTGTCGCCTTTTTTAGTAGCCGTCGTTTGCATACCCATAACATCTGTACCGAAATCAGGTTCAGACATGGCCATCGCACCAACATGTTCACCTGAACAAAGTTTTGGTAAATATTTATTTTTTTGTGCTTCAGAACCATTAACAGCTAAATTGTTTACGCAAAGTAAAGCATGCGCAAGGTATGCTAAAGCAAAACCAGGATCACTTGCAGATAATTCTTCATGAACTAAAACAACTGCTGTCGCATCTAAACCAGAACCACCGTATTGTTCAGGCACTGTTAAGCCTAATAAACCTAATTCACCTAATTTTCTAAAAAGTGGTAAATTGAATTTTTCTTTTTTATCATGCTCGTGGGCTTGTGGTTCAACTTCAGCAGTTACAAAAGATTTTAAAGTGTCGCGCAACATTTGGTGCGTTTCAGTAGGATTAGCTAAATCGAAAGTTTTTAAATCAACAGTGTTCATATGTGTTGTGTCCTCGGGGTCTATTTTTGAATGGCTTGACTGTATAATAAGTATCAGGCTTGATAAAGGTCAAAATAAGGATTTCACTATGAAAAAAGCCACTATTTTAGGCGTTGGCACTGAATTAACCACAGGTCAGATCGTTAATAAGAACGCCTCTTGGATTTCAGACAAACTTATTCCTTTCGGCCTAGAAACTGCTCTGCAATTGACTGTGCCTGATGACCGCCCTGCAATTCTAAATGCTTTAGATTTTTGTGCGCAAAATTCTAAATATATTTTTGTCACCGGAGGCCTTGGGCCCACGAGTGATGACTTTACGCGCGACTTAATTTCTGAGTGGTCTAAAAAAGATTTAAAGTTTGATGAAAAATCTTGGCAGTCAGTGCAAGTTAGAATGACCAGCCGAAATCTAGTCGTTAAAGATATTCAAAAACAACAATGCTATTTTCCTGAAGGCGCTGTGATTTTAAATAATTCACAAGGCACAGCTCACGGCTTTCAAATGGAAGTTGAAACTAAGTACGGCGTAAAAGATGTTTTTATTTTACCCGGCCCGCCAAAAGAAATTGAAGCGATCTGGAATGAATCGATTGCGAAATGGTTATTTGTTGAAACACAGTTGTTCGATAAAAAAATCACAAAATCTTGGGATACCTTAGGAACTCCTGAATCAGAAGTAGCTGCCCTGACTGAGCCTTGCTTAGAAGGTCGTTGGCCTGATCTAAAATTTGATTTAGGTTACCGTGTTCATTTACCTTACGTTGAAGTTAAATTTTCATATTACAAATCTCAAGAAAACTTAGCTAAAACTATCGTAGAAAAAATTGATACCGCTTTAGAAAACATCACAGCCTTAAAAAACTTTAGCGATATCACACAGGCCTTTTCTCAGTTAACAGCTCATTCAGAATTTGCATTCTATGATTTCGTAACAGGTGGTTTTTTAAATCATCGCCTATCTGGCGAATTAAAAAAATATAAAAACTGGATGTGGAAGCAATCACTTGAACCACTGGACACTGATTTTTTCTCGCACGAAGATAATTTTCTGGCTCTATTTCCCCAAGACGATAATCTAGAACATGCTGTTGTGATGGGAAGCTTTAATGGCCAGAGCTTTACTCAAGAACTGACTGCCACTTCGAACTCCCCGCTAATGATCGAGCGACGAAAGCAGTACTTTGCAGAAATGGCCTTGATCACTTTTGTTAAACATTTAAAATAATTTTTCACACGTAAAGGATTACAAATGAAAAAAATTATGTTGTTCGCTGGCCTTGCTTTAACTTTATCTGGTTGCGCTACGGCTATTACTCATGAGGCCGCTCACATCGTTCAAGTGAATGAAAACGAAAAAAACCAAGTTAAAGACTGCAAAACTTTGGGTCAAGTTACAGGTACTTCGTCTTACGGCGGGCTTTTCATGCAAGAAGCTGGCAAAAGCTACGCTAAAAACCAAGCCATCAATGATGCGGCCAACATGGGCGCGACTCATGTCATGTGGACGTTGGCCGAAGGTGGATTTTTCGGCGGCCATGCAGCCGGCGTAGCCTATAAGTGCCCTAAAGTCGCAGCCAACTAATCGCCGACGGCCAGTCTAACGCCTTAAATTATTTAAACATCCCCTTGCGAACTCCAAGGGGCCACGTTAGCCTAATATTCGTGGATTGATTTGCAAAGATTTATATTTCTGCAAGCTATCCCTTAAAACTTAACTTCAAAGAGTTTCGATTCTTTGAGAATATTAGGAGCTATTATGCACTCATCTAATGAGCCTGCAGCGTCTACTGCTGCAAACGCACGTCATGGCGCTTTTAAAGCCGCTATCGAAACGAAAACAACTTCGATCACAAAAATCAAAGATCAGTTCGGTAAAGAATCTCCGATTTCTGAATACTTTGGCTGTTCAACTTTCGGTCTTGCGCAGATGCGTGAAAAGCTTCCTAAAGATGCTTACAACAATTTAATTAAAACTTTAGATCAAGGTAAAAAACTTCCTAAAGAAACTGCTGAAGCGATTGCTTCTGCAATGAAAGAATGGGCTATCACAAAAGGTGTTACTCATTATTGTCACTGGTTTCAACCAATGACGGGATCAACTGCTGAAAAGCACGATGCCTTTATCACTATTCAACATTCAAACCACTCTGAATTGCGCGTGATCGAAAGATTCACAGGCTCACAATTAATTCAAGGTGAACCAGATGCTTCATCGTTTCCATCAGGTGGAATGCGTTCAACTTTTGAAGCGCGCGGTTACACGGCTTGGGATCCATCATCTCCGTTATTTATTTTAGAAGAAGGCAACGGTAAAACATTATGTATTCCTACAGTGTTTTTCGGTTACCACGGTCAAGCCTTAGATAACAAAACTCCCCTATTACGTTCAATTGAATCAATCTCAACTGCCGGTTGTGAATTTTTAAAATTGTTAGGCGATGTCGATGTTAAAAAGATTTCAACAACATTAGGTGCCGAACAAGAGTATTTCTTAGTTGATAAAAACTTCGTCGCATTACGTCCTGATTTAATCATGACTGGTCGCACTTTAGTTGGTTCAGCAGCAGCGCGTGGTCAACAAATGGAAGATCACTATTTCGGAGCGATTCCTTCTCGCATTACTCAGTACATGCAAGAGTGTGAATTTGAATTATACAAATTAGGCGTACCTATTAAAACTCGTCATAACGAAGTGGCACCAAGCCAATTCGAATTAGCTCCGATCTTTGAAGATATGAACATCGCTTCAGATCACAACTTATTAACGATGGAAGTTTTAAAACGCACAGCTTTAAAACACGGTTTAGTGTGCTTACTTCACGAAAAACCCTTCGCAGGCGTGAACGGATCAGGAAAACACAACAACTGGTCTATGGCTAACGACAAAGGTGAAAACCTACTTGAACCAGGAAACACTCCTCACCAAAACTTACGCTTCTTAGCGTGTTTAGCTGTGATTCTAAAAGCTGTTCACGACAATGCAGCCATCTTACGTGCTGCGATTGCATCACCTGGTAATGATCACCGCTTAGGAGCCAACGAAGCCCCTCCAGCGATCATCTCTGCCTTCTTAGGAAGTCTATTAGAAGATATCTTAAACACAATTGAAGCTGGTAAAGTTTTAAAAGCCACTGAACAGTCGATCATTGATTTAGGCGTTAATAAAATTCCAACGGTTTCAAAAGATTACACTGATCGTAACCGCACGTCTCCGTTTGCATTCACTGGAAATAAATTTGAATTTCGCGCCGTGGGTTCTACACAAAACGTAGCTGTACCTATGTCGATCTTAAATGCTGCTGTAGCAAACTCTTTTAAAGAGTGTTCTGCGCGCTTAAAAGATTTATTGAAAAAGAAAAAACGCGACGAAGCTGTTATGGAATTAGTTCGTCAAGTTGTTAAAGAAACTAAGAACATTCGTTTCAGCGGCAATGGTTATTCTGACGAATGGAAAGCTGAAGCTAAAAAACGTGGTCTTCCGATCTTAAACACAACGCCGGCTGCTTTAGAAATGTTTAAAGATAAAAAGAAAACTCAATTCTTAGTTGATACGAATGTATTATCGCAAGAAGAGATCAATTCACGTTACCATATCGCTGTTGAACGTTATGTTAAAACTTTAGATATCGAGCATTTAACTTTGATCGAATTAGCTGAGACTTATGTTGTGCCTGCCATTGAAAAACAATTTGCAGCGCTAGCAGCAGCTCATGCCGCGATTCCGTCAAAAACAACAGCTAAGTTACATGAAACACGCATGAATACTTTAGATGGCGTTTTAGCTCGCGTATTAACTGAGTTAGAAAAAATGAAAGCGTTAGTTGAGAAATCAAAAAAATCACACGACGAAGAAAAGCGTATGCGTGATATCGTTGATAGCTTACAACCATTAAGCTTTAAATTACGTGCTGCTTGTGATGAAGCTGAATTAATCGTATCTGATGAATTCTGGCCACTTCCTAAGTACCGCGAAATGTTATTAGCAAATACTTTAGCGTAGTCTGCATTCCAAAAAAAAGAGGCGACCTAAGTCGCCTCTTTTAGATTTATCACCGTAACTCAAACAACAAAAAACTATTGAGCTACAGGATCAATTTCTTTTAAAAAATTAAATAATAATGATGAATAGTGCGTTTCTGCTTTGTTCTCTTGAGAATCTAAAGCTGTATCTTTTAATTCAACTTGCACGTCTGCTGGATAAACCATTTCGCAAATTGATTTAGAAAAATCTTTTACGCGAATTTGTGCAAAACGACGTTGATTTTGCATCCAACGACTTCCCACTTCAAGATTGTTACTAATATATGTTTCAATACCACAACCATCAGTTTCAACATGCTTAAGTGTGAACGTGGCATTTAAAATCACGGCTGGTATGGCCATACAAGAAAACCCGCCAACAACTTTAGGGCAGATATTATTTGAAATCTGCAATTGAGCTTTTTCTCTGTTTTTAGACATCGAAAAATGAATAATTTTATTTTGAAATTTATAAATGTCTTGATTTAAGTCTTCTTGAACTAAAGTTAAATTTTCTGAAAGATTCTGCCATTCAGCAGCTTTAACTGTTTGTACTAAACCAACAACTGCGATGATCATTAATAAGTGTTTCATAAATTCTCCGATGAGCACTATTTAGTTCACCCGCACAGTCAGAGTCCATTTTTTTCGCGGTCAATTTCTGAACAAGGAAGAATTTATCTCACCAGTTCCATTTCGGACTTAGTTATATTTGCTCTGGTTACATGAGAGTTCCAATGTGGGTCTGTGACATACAAATTGCACCTTGTCTAAAAAGTGATTTTATTAAATTCCAGCTCGCACATGAAAGAATTTTCGCCCCGTCGCTGGGGCATTAAGGAAATAATATGAATAGTTCACATTTAATGAGAAATGCGCTTTTTGTACCTATCATCTTAGCTGCTGCCTGGAAGCTCCTTTCTAAAAGTAAAATAGAAAAAGAATTCGGCCCTCTAAAAACTGCTAAAAAAGTGAATATACAAAAATATATGGGATCGTGGTACGTGATTGCGAACATTCCAACATTTTTAGAAACAGGCGCACATAACGCCATTGAAACCTACACCTGGAACAAAGACAAAAACCATATCGACGTTAATTTTACTTACAATAAAGATAACTTCGATGGCGAGCTTATTCAGATTCAACAAGTTGCTTTTATTCATAATGAAAAAACCAACGCTGAATGGCGCACACAGCTTTATCACACGGTGAAGTTTCCGTACGTGATTATGGATCTGGCTCATGATTATTCATATGCAGTTGTCGGTATGCCCAATCGTGAACACGTATGGATATTAGCCAGAAATCCAACCTTAGAAGATGACGTCTACAATACTTTAAAAATTAAAATCGCCGATCAAGGTTTTGATGTAAGCCAGTTAGTGAAAATTCCACAGACAATGTTAAAACATTGATCTTTCTTCGCGGTTTTGCGAAAAGCTGACTGAGTTTTCTAATTTACGATCAAGCTCATCTCGCTTGTTTTCAAATGTCGACCACAGAGCCTCTGTCGTTTTAACATCTGTATTGGCATACTTAATTTTAAAAGGAACTCTCACCGCTAAAGATTTTTCTCTAGCATTTTTTAAAACCCAATTACCTAAAGCTGTTCCGAACTCAATAAGCACGTGACGGCCTGATTTAAACTTTTGTTGATTAGCTATTACATCGATATCATCAAAAAATATTTTAGCATAGCCATTAGAAAAATCTTTTTCGCTGGCCGCTTCGACATAGGCGCTTAACTTACCACGTGTAATATCTAATGGTAGTAGTTTTAATAATAATCCATTCAGCGATTTCAAATCGAAATCGACCATTGAAAAATTCAGATCTACCATAGGTGGTTGCGCTAAAGGTTGAACTTTACCATTTAAATTTATTTCTCCTTGGCCTTGTAAAAACCCATGTAAAGCAAAATCCGCAAGTTGCCAGTCTTTAGCTGGTGAAAAATGTAAATTATAAATATCTGCATCTATATGAGATACAGAGAGTGGTGTCTTAGCTTCAGGCACTTTAAATTTGACTGATGCATTTCTGATTTCAAATTTATTTAATTCAGAAGCCCATTTAGATTCGGCAAGTTTTTTTCTAATCTGTGCAAATGTTAATTCACCACGCTGTGGAGGCTTTTTTTTAGGAAGCTCAGTTAGCACAACATCAAGATTATTGATTTGCACATCAGCCTGTGCTTTTTTATTCAAAAAATCTTGCCATGAAAGGTTAACTTTTATGGTCGCTACATCGACCATAAGCGCATTTGGTTTATCTTTTTTTTCTATATGTAGGTCTTCAAAGGCCACCGCGCCTCGTAAAACGTTCAGCTTCAGATCTTGCACATGTCCCGTATAGTCTTCGATTTTATATTTTAAGACATAATTCACGCCTGCTAAAGCCGCAAATGGAATAATCAACCGAATGGTCCCAAGAATTAAAATAACGATTAATAAATTTCGCACTATTTTCATATTGCGGTGATCAGCAATATTTAAACCAACTAGCTAAACCAATTTACTGAATGTTTTGTCGATTTCGACAGAAATATCGCCACCCGCCTTGTAGGTTTCGCGCCAGACTTCAGTTTCGGCTAAAATATCCGTCAGCTCTTGCAGTTTAACTAAAGATCGCTGCAAACGTTCAACGGTTTCTGTTTCGTCAGGATTACGTGCTACAATCAAAGTCGCGCAAAGATTTATAACTTGTAAGGGTGAATTCGCACGATCACGCACGGCTAAGAATAAACGCGCTGCGCGTTCAAAAGCTTCGGCTTCGGCTTTTGTCTTTTCTAACTTTTGAATAATACCTTTACGATAGGCTCTGGCAGATAACATCATTAGCGCGACTAATCCATAAGTCAGTGTGGCGTAGGGTTCGCCAGTAACACCTGTCAAAGGGTACTGCGCTTTCAACACAAACCAGAATGTAACGGCGACAACAAGAGTCACTAGTATTTCAAAAGCCGCAATAATGACCCGACCTGGTGATAACACAGCTATATAAATACAAAGAAATTGAAGTGGCACAAAAGGCTGACGTAACTGACCCAAGGCCAAGCCCGTAGATTCACCGATCCAAGTCGTTACTAAGAACGGCGCTGATAAAATAAAAAATCCGATTTCTAAAGATCTTACAGACGGAATATTTTTACGATTTTGAAATAGCCAAAAACCAATGATTACAGAAATTAAAACATGGGATGAATTTAACCAACCCATAAAAGTCCCAAGTGTATAACCATCTAGAAAAACAAAAATCGCCTGCACTACAAAGGCTGCCGCACACGCGAAGATCAGCGTACGATAAGACTCCATGTGTGATTCAGGTGTATATTTACTCATCTTCGTTCAACGCCTTGAACGAATCCTAAAAGCTGTCCTAAGCCGATGGGCTTTGCCACAACTGTCGTTTCAGGTACTTTTGTAGCGGCTAAAACTTCAGGATCAGAAACTGCGTGTCCTGTTAGAAAAACAATTTTGCCTTTGAAATCATTTGTACGAAGCCATTCAGCCACATCAACACCTGATGGGCGATCTGCGCCTAAATTCACATCTAGAATTGCTAACTGACACTTTAGAATTTTTTCTTTTTGTTCTTGAACTGCAGATAATGAACTGGCTGTGATCACTTGATCGATTTTACATAATGTAATTAAAGTTTCTTTAAGTACATCAAGAAGATCAATGTCATCGTCCATTACTAAAATGGTAAATTCGCCCTGCATGGGCCTTTGAATATCACAGTTCAAATCTGATTCCTAGAAATAGCTCTTGCTAATGCTTATTTTGACAGATCTTTGACCATGTGAATTTAGCTTGAACATGCTGTTGTGGTTCCGCAATTTAGACAACGATAACAACCAGATTCGAGTACAGTGGGGCTTCCGCACTCTGTACATGCTGGAAACTCAGGTTTATTGCGGTTTAAGGGTTGTACAAATTTACTGCCATCACGGTAAACCGCCACAGCCTTTAGATTTAAGCGCCAAGCTTTATGATAAACATCGGCAATATCTGCTTCACTGGCTGTATTGGGTAAGTTGACCGTTTTTGAAATAGCGCCAGAAATAAATGGCTGTACAGCAGCCATCATCAAAATGTGGGCATCTGGTGATAAGACATCATCACCAGTTTGCGTCGTGCCCGCAGCTGTAAAAAATATTTTTCTGTGTTCACTTTTTAAAATAGGCCCTGCAATAAAATCTTCGCCTTTTTCAATTTGCAATAAAATCTGATCGCGGTCTTTAACCGAATATCCTAAATTTTCTAAAGCTATTTTAACAGATTGGTTAACGATTTTAATTTGTCCGCCACCAGATAATTTTTTACGTTTAATTAATGAAAAATCAGGCTCAATGCCTGTCGTATCACAATCCATAACTAAGCCGATTGTTCCCGTGGGAGCAATCACAGTCACTTGAGAATTTCTAAAGCCGTATTTTTCTCCCATCACAATGACTTCACTCCAGATATTAGAACAAATGTCTTTGTAGGCCGCGGGTAATAAATCCCATTGGATATTTTTTAAAGCTTTTTGGTGTAACTTCATCACACCCATCATTGATTTTTTGTTTTTCTTAAATCCTGCAAATGGCTTAAGTTTGGCGGCAAGTTCACTGCTCGTGTAATACGCCATACCTGTCATCATCGCCGTGATAGCTCCAGAAAAAGCTCGGCCATGATCGCTATCATAAGCAAGCCCCATCTGCATTAATAAGCTTCCAAGATTAGCATAACCTAAACCCAAGGGGCGAAAGTCATGTGAATTTTGCGCGATTTTTTCTGTTGGATAACTGGCATAATCGACTAAAAATTCTTGCGCTAAGATAAATGTTTTTACAGTTAATAAAAATTCGTGAACTTTAAATTTCTCATCACCTGGTTTTGCATTATCAAAAAATTTAACAAGATTTAATGAAGCTAAATTACAGGCTGAATCATCCAAAAACATATACTCTGAACAAGGATTACTGGCATTGATCGGAGCTGTTTCTTTGCAGGTGTGAAACTTGTTAATGGTATCAGTAAATTGCACTCCAGGATCAGCACAGTGCCAAGCGGCTTCGCAAAGTTTTTTCCAAAGTTTGTCGGCCGTAATTTCGGAAACGGTTTTTCCGTTAAGACGTGATTTAAGAGCCCATATTTTGTTTTTTTCAAGAGCCTGCATGAACTTATTAGAAATTCGTACTGAATTATTCGCATTTTGGCCAGAAACTGTGTGATATGAATCACCATCAAGTTCTGCTGAATACCCTTGTGCGATTAAGGCATGCGCTTTTTTTTCTTCTTTCATTTTCCAAGAAATAAATTCTGAAATTTCGGGATGATCCATATCAACACAAACCATTTTAGCAGCTCTTCTTGTTGTGCCACCCGATTTAATCGCCCCTGCCGATTTATCTAAAATTTCTAAGAAAGAAATTAATCCAGAGCTTGTGCCACCAGAATTTAAAGTTTCATATTTACTTCTTAAAGTTGAAAAATTAGTTCCCGAACCTGAACCATATTTAAATAGCTTAGCTTCGGTTTTTACTAAATCAAAGATAGACTCTAACGAATCATCCACCGATTGAATAAAACAAGCTGAGCACTGCGGCCGTTTAAAGGCGTCAGTAATTTCAGCCACTTTTTTATTTTTATAATCCCAAGCAAAGTGATGGCTATTTGATGAAACATTGTATGTTTCATGAAGACCGCAGTTAAACCAGACCGGCGAATTAAAAGCCGCAGACTGATTTAACAGGTGAAAAGAAATTTCGTTAATAAACGAGTCAATTTCTTTCGCGCTGCTAAATAGTTTTGAACTTTGCGCTGCCGTTGTAAGCCCTGCCACAATTCGGTTTACAAGTGCAAAAATAGAGTTTTCTTTTTTTTCACTTTTGCGAAAATATTTGCTCGCCGCAATGTCTACAGCTGTTTGTGACCAATGCTCTGGAGCTTTCACGCCATGTTTTTCAAAGTAGATTCGATTGTTTTGATCTTTAATCACAGCCTCAAATGATTTGGCCTTAAAATAGGGAGCTTTTAGATCAGCAGTGAAATACGGTTGAAAAAACGGAGTGGGTTTTTGTTTCGCCATGAATTAATTGAAGCACAATATCTTTGTTGGACAAAGGCAAAAAAAATTGATGCAATTCATGTATCACCACTATTGAAAGGGATTTCATATGACAAAAATTATTTTAGCTTTTGTTGCTGCACTTAGCTTAACTCAAGCCGTTCATGCTGCGGCTCAAATCCAAGCAACTCCAGAGACGACGATACAAAACCAAGAATCAGTATCTACACAAGATTACACGTCTCACTGGTTCGGCCGTGTATTTGTAAACTCTTACAACCCAGTTCGTTGGACAATCACGAACACTGGCGACGAAAATCTTGATTATGCTAGCTCTAACTTATTCGGAAGCTTTGACTTCAGAGCTCGCCATAATTGCACGGGCACATTATTGCCGGGTCAACATTGCCAAATCGAAATCGTTTACTGGCCGGCATTTGAAGGTGCTGATTCAGGTGACTTCTTGCTTAACTTCAAACAGGATACAGTTCAGATCCACGTATGGGGCGAAGCCGTTAAACACTTCTAGTGCCGTATAATCTCTTTAAAGTCGTATTAAAGTTAAAGGGGCCCTAGCCAAACTCTTAATCTTAGAGTATAGTGGGTCCATGATTCAAATTTCAGAATCCGCAGCATCCAAATTAGCCAGCCTCAAACATGAGGATGGCAAACCCGAAACAGCCGCTTTGAGAGTCGAAGTAAAAAAAGGTGGTTGTTCTGGTTTATCGTATAAAATGGATTTCGGTTCTGAGGCCAAAGAGGGCGACCAAGTCTTTGAATCTAACGGACAAAAACTCATTGTTGATGGCCAAAGTCTTCTGTATTTAATTGGGATGACGCTGGATTTTTCTGGCGGACTAAACGGAAAAGGCTTTGTTTTCAATAACCCGAACGCCACGAAGAATTGTGGTTGCGGTTCAAGCTTCAACGTATAACGGTATCCCTAGTTAGCATTACTCAACTCCACGCGGTTGATTCTCTTCTAAAGGTTCTAAATTACGCAGTCCAAAACATATAAATAATTCACCAGAATGGCTTTAATACCATAAGGCAGTTAATTGCTTTACTAGTAAGCAGTCTGGTGCGACTTTATGCCCTCATAAAACAGCAGATAGATCCGTGAAAAAACGCGGGCAAATATTTGCCATAAAGGCCGTGTCATAGACACGCCATAAGGGACGATCGTGAATAACACAGACAACATGGAGCCTACTTCAGAATTATCAGTAGAAGCTTCGAAAAAAACAGTAGAGCCAATTATTGAAATGGACGCACAAGAAGGTACTGAAATCACAACGAGTGATTTCGCGGAATTTGCCTTATCTGCTGAAGTTCATAAAGCTCTAGAAAAACTTAAATTTACAAAAGCAACACCAGTGCAAAAAGCCTGTATTCCGCTTTTGTTAGAAAAAGACACTGACATCGTGGCTTTAGCTAAAACAGGAACTGGAAAAACGGCAGCGTTCGGTTTACCAGTTATCGAAAAAATCACTGCAGGAGCTGGCTTACAAGCTTTAGTTCTTTGCCCTACTCGTGAGTTAGCTCAACAAGTAGCAGCCCACATCCGTAACTTTGGTGAATTCAAAAAAATCAAAGTAACAACAGTTGTTGGTGGTGAATCTTACGAACGCCAAATCAAAAACATCCGCGCTAATCCAGAAGTTTTAGTTTCAACTCCAGGTCGCTTAGTTGACTTAATGGAACAAAAAATCGTTGATCTTAAAGACGTGAAATACTTAGTTTTAGATGAAGCTGATGAAATGTTATCATTTGGTTTCGAAGAAGCTTTAGAAACAATCTGGAAAGCTTCTGCTAAAACAGATTTAAAAACATGGTTGTTCTCGGCAACTATGTCTCGCGCAATCAAAAATTTATCGTCTAAATATTTAAAAGACGCTGAAGAAGTAACGTTAAATACTCACCAAGAAAAATCAAATGTTGAATCATTTGCTTGCGTGATTTTTGAAGAAGATAAAGAAGATGCTTTATCTTTATTAATCAAAAATACTCAAGACTTCTACGGAATCATTTTCGCAACGACTAAAAAACAAGTTGCTGAACTTGAATTACGCTTACGTTCATTAGGCTTAGATGTTGATTCACTTCACGGTGATAAAGTTCAAGCTGATCGTACTCGTACGATTGAACGCATGAAAGCTAAACGCACTAAAATCTTAGTAGCAACTGACGTTGCGGCTCGTGGATTAGATATCCAAGATTTAACTCACGTTGTGAATTTCGAAATCCCTTGGGATACAGAAACATACACTCACCGTGTTGGTCGTACAGCTCGTGCTGGTAAAGCTGGTATCGTATGGACAATGGTTAAACCTAAAGAATCTGGAAAATTATCACGTTTTGAACGTGCATTAAATTTCAAATTCAAAGGTTTAAAAATTCCTTTAGTTGAAGATGTTCAAATCAATATGAAATTGAATTGGTTAAAACAGATCGCAGCTATGAAAATGCATGAAAAAGACACTTCTAAATTTGAAAAAGCTATCGACCAATTAGAAGGTATGGCTGATCTTACTTCTGAAACAAAACAGTGGTTAGCAAAAGCATTAAACTACATCGGCCAAGGCGAAGAACTTCGCATGAAACAACCTCGTTCATTAGAATTACGTGAACGTGGCGACTCAACTGGCAACCGTTCTGAAGGAAATTTCGATGACCGTGGTGGTGAAGGCCGTGGCGAGCGTCGTGGTTTCGGCGGCGGTGGATTCCGCGGCAATGATCGCGGTGGATTCCGTGGTGGCGATCGCGGAGGTTTCCGCGGTGGTGACCGTGGTGGATTCCGTGGCGGCGATCGTTTTGATCGTGGTCCTCGTGAAGATCGCGCTCCTCGTGCAGATTTCAATGCTGACGGTGATCGTCCAGCATTTAATAACGATGCTCCACGTGGTGATCGTCCAGAACGTTCTTCTGGATCTGATCGTCCATGGGGTTTCCGTGGTAATGACCGCGGTGGATTCGGCGCTGGCGCTGATCGTCCACAACGTTCATTTGATCGTGGTCCAAGAGAAAATCGCAGTGAAGATCGCGCTCCTCGTGGTGATTTCGCTCCGGCTGGTGATCGTCCACAACGTTCATTCGATGGCGAAGCGCCTCGTTCTGAAGGTGGCGGAGATCGCGGTTTCCGCGGTGGACGCGGTGGCGGCGCAGGTCGTCCTGGTGGCGGATTTCGTGGATTCTCTGGCGGCGGATCACGCGGTGGTCGTGACGGTGGATCAAGAGCTCCTTCACGTTCTCGTGACTAGTTAGCTTGTTTTTAATTCTAAAAAATTAAATTCCTAAAAAAGGAGAGTGTAACAACTCTCCTTTTTTTATGTCGTTTTTGATTTTGGTAATGTGAATGTAACTTTGGCGCCTTCAATCACGCCCTGTTCGTTGATTCTGTTTTCGGCCTTTAGTTGGCCACCGTGAATTTCGCAAATCTTTTTCATAATCACCGAACCCAGGCCCACAGAGACGCGAGAGTTTTGATCTGGCTCTAGAATTTTTCGAGTCATACGACGTTCGCCAAACTCTAATAAACTTTCGGGTTTAAAACCTACGCCATCATCAGAGATGACGATACTAAAAGTTGTATCGCTTATATCTAGTATTGAAATCCACAACTTACTCTGTGCAAATGAAACTGAATTTTCTAAAGCGTTACGCAACATGCGTTTAATTAAATTACGATCGCCATCGATTAATGGCAAACCTTCAGCAAAGTCAGATTTAAATTCAACGCGTTTTGTGATGTTTTTAAATTCAAGGTCGTAAATTTCATCTTGTAAAAGTTGTGAAATATGAACGCCCGAGTTTTCGCTATTATATTTTGGATCATCAACTTGTGATAACACAAGTAAGTCTTCAACTAAGCGAGCAAAATACGCGACTTCTTTATTTGAAAGAAGTAACAGTTCAGCTTTTGTTTTTACATCAAGTTTTGCATCATTAGTTTCTAAGGTTTCTAATAATGTTTTTAATGAAGCAATAGGTGTACGTAAATCATGAGCTAACTCTTGTAATAATTTACGACGCGAGACTTCAACATTTTTTAAATGATTTACTAAATGTTCTATTTCATCGGCCATTTGATTAAATCGCATCATCGCCTGACCGAATTCATCATTACGATCGACTTGAAACCGCGCCTTCAGATTACCTTTGTGTAATTCTGAAATAACGAAATCGGCGTTTTGAACTTTTTTGCGCACCGAAAGATAAATGACGAATAACGTAAGCCCTACTCCGATTAATAAAGACAACACTAAAGATCCAAAACCTAAGATAGGCATAATCTTGGCCATGCCTTCTGGCTCTTTCATCACTGGAGGTATGATCACAAGATAATATTTTTGCGAATCATTCTGACTGTCTCTTAATTTAACCACTGATTTTTGACGTGGCATCTGCGACCCGCCGCCCGGCCCTCCTGGAGGTGGACCACCGGGACCGCCTAATCCAGGACCGCCAGGCATTGGAGGAGGGCGATTCACTTCTTGTTTTTCACCATAGAATTTAAAATCATACTCGTTTACTAATGATAATAAAATTTCTGCAGATGGCAAATTTTCGGGTAAAACTTCGTTCTCTGCATATAAAATCTGACGATCTTGATTAATTAAAACCAATGCGGGTCTTACAAATTGTCGATCGTGAAACGACTCCATGCCACGAATGGCTTCTAACTTGGTCGGATAAGCTAAATGATCAATCGTTTTAGCTAAAAATAACGGAGGCAACATTTGGCGTTCAGTACGCTCTGGCTTAAAGGCTTCTGCCACAAATCGTGATGTGAAAAAACCTAAAAAGATCGTTAAAATCAGAATGGCTGAAGCTAATAAAAAATATTCTCGAAACAGTTTATGTTTGATCATTTTTTTCCAATCTATAGCCTAACCCGTAGACCGATGAGACTTTCAAAGTATCAACACCATGTTTTTTTAAATTTTTACGCAAATGACTGATATGCGAATCGATCGTGCGATCAAAAATTTCAGACTCTTTATCTAAAAATTGTAATAATGAATCACGCGAAACAATACGTTCAGCATTTTTAATAAGATAAAAGAAAATATCAAACTCTCGACGATTAAAATCGACCAGTGTATTATTGAATTTCACGACACGGTCTTCTTCGTTAACTTTAACTCCGGCAAATTCAACTTCATTACTTTTTGCCGCTGGTTTTTTCATTGTCACCAGCATGCGCGCTGCAAGTTCTTTGTAGCTGTATGGTTTTTTGACGAAATCATTAGCCCCTAAGGTTAAACCCTTAACAACTGAATCTTCGTCAGATTGCGCTGATAAAATAATGACTGGCACATTTGGAAATTCGCTTTTAATTTTTTGTAAATAATTAAAACCTGAGCCATCTGGCAATCCTAAATCTAAAATTACAAAATCAATGGCTGATAAACCTAATTGTTTGTTAGCACTGTCTAAGTTTGGATTGATCACAACTTTATGTGATTCAAGTTCAAGATTAACTTGGAGGGCTCGGGCTAAAATGGGGTCGTCTTCGACTATTTGAATAAACATAAGTTATCTTACCGTCCATTTGTTGTCGTTGAATAGGTAGTAGGCGTCGTGTAAATCGTTTCTGTTCACCTTTAGATTAGTTAAACAATGTGGAAGAAATATGAATTAGCCCTGATTATTAAATCACGTCTCAAATTAGGACCAAAGTTTATTTATTTTTCCACATTTGTTCAATATTCTAAACATATTCTAAATCTACAAACAAAGGAGCTATCAGATGAAAACACTCATCACTCAGACTTTTTTAATTTCTTGTTTATCACTATCAATCGCCTATGCGCGCGATCACAAAGGGGGCCCTGGTGGTCGCCCCGAAATTAGCGCTGAAAACAAAGCCGCTTTCGAAGCTTGTCATGAAGAAGTCGGAATGCCAGATCGTGATTCTGGAGAACGTCCGACAAAAGAACAGCATGAAGCTTTTAAAACTTGCTTAGAGAAAAAAGGCATCACCCTTCCCCAACATGGTAAAGGTAGAGGCGGCCCTCCACCAGAGAGAAATGAAGAATCAGAAGAAAAATAATCTGATGCAATAAAAAGGGAGCTTGTAAGCTCCCTTTTTATTTAGCTTTTAAGTTCAGTTTAGAATAAGTGGTGAATCATTGTTGTGAAAGTGTGTAAGCCATCAAAAAATGACTGTGTAACTTCTGGGTGAGCTTCTAAATATTTATTACCGATGTATCCGCCAACATATGTGCCTAAGATTAATTTACCGAAAGCCGTTGCTCCTGGTTCTTGGTAATACATTGGAAATGCATCTTTTTCTAAAGCGCGTTTGTCAGCCGCCATAATGCGGTCATAGAATAATTTAGCGCGATCGCTTTCAGTCGATTTAGTTAAAGCTACTGATTTGATGGCTTCCCATTCTTCGGTGTTTTCAACTACGCGTGAGAATAATTCGATTAATTCATCTGGTCTTTCAGATTTAACATTTAATGAGCGTAATAATTCATACTGCTCAACCGGCGAATTAGCTTCGATAATCATTTCGATATCTTCTAAGTAATTACTGCGCAAGTGTGCATTAAAACCAACTTGAAATGCTTCAGAGATCACTTTACGAGCTGGTACGATAAATGGACCCATGACGATTTGTTCTGGAATTTTATAAATACCAGATTTAACAGCATTTAAAATCGGGCCACTGAAAGTCATTAAACGTAACATTAAGAAAAATTCGTCAACAGCAGCTTTCTTAAGTAAAGCATGTTGTGTTCTGATGTTTGATTGCACGTATAATTTAACGTCAGCCGCATCCATTTTTTCGAACTTTAAACCATAAGTTGCAGCATGGTTTGTCGATAAACTTTCTAATTCAAGCAGAACTTCTTGAGCGCGCTCGCTGACAATGGCAACTTTAGATTGAGACATTTGAGCTAAAGCTTCTTTTAAAGTGATATAACGATAGTAGTTTTGACCGATCAGTTTATCTAAAACATTTGATTCAGCCTGCTTACCTTTAATTAATGCGGCTATTTGATTTTTTTTAGTTTCAGATGTTTCACCAGCTTGAAGTTTTGTTAAATACGAAATTTCAGCCTTAAGCTTCTGAGAAAAGCGAATATCAACTTCATAGCGTTTAAATAAAGGTCCGATTTTTTCTACAACTTTATTTGTTAAACCTAAACGAACTTGGTCTTTAATTTTACTTGTATAGCTTTCAGCTTCGACCATTGAGCGGTTAGTTTCTGAACCCGTCAATTCACTGTATAAACGAATGCGTTTTTCTAAATTACGAATTTTTTGGTCTATTTTTTTAAATTCAGCTGTAGAATCGCTATTTTGAACTTCAACCATCTTATTGATTAATGCCGTTGATTGGTCTTCTTTAAACATATCAACACACATGCTCTGGGCATGAGCTTGATTCGTTAAAGTAAATAGAACCATAAACATCGACACTACTGAAAATAATGATAGTTTGCTCATACCGATATTAAGAGCAATTCAGTAACCACCCTAAAGCGCATAAATTGCCTATTACGCCAAATTGTTGTTTACAGCTTGATAGGAGCTACCAATAATGTCACTCCCCGACATGCCTGATCGACGTTGTCTCATTATGATAAGAACGCAGAACCCTTTAGAATAGGGTTCGCTGAAAGCGAATCAAAATGGAGATAGAAAAGTTTTTCAAATGCCCTTACTGCTTAGAGAAGATTTCAATGTTGTTAGATGTCTCTGAAGAAGGAGCACAGACGTATGTTGAAGACTGTGAGGTTTGCTGTAACCCCATTCAATTAAGCTATGAAGTTATCAATGGCAAAATGAAAAGTTTCACCATCGATAAAGCTTACGGATAATTATTTTTTATCTTTTGATTCGGTCAAAATCATCGTGTCTTGTTTTGCATGAATTTCTTTTTGATCTTTAACTTTCATGCCTTTGATTTTCTTTTGTGTGTCAGCTTTATTTAATTGCTCAGTTAAATCTACAGTGATCGAACCAAAACAACGAACCTGACAAGCTAAACGGCGACCATCTAAATGGTACGAAGTTCCGATTAAATTTAATTCTGCTTTTGAAGGTTCGGGCACACAGTGCGCGCCTTCAATAATTTTAATACGGCACTCAGAGCATGAAGCCACGCCACCGCAAACAGATTTAATCTTTACGCCATTTTCAGTCGCAAGTTTTAATAAACTTTTAGTTGGATCAACTGGAATTTCTACGCCCGAGGGTAAAAACTTAATACGCATGTTATTCCACCACTATCTTGATAAATTTTTTCTTACCGGCACGAAGTACGAATGAACTTCCCGCCTTCAGATCAAGCTTAAGTTTACCATCTGAAACTTTGTCTTGATCGATACTGACTCCGCCACCTGCAATTAAGCGAACGGCTTCACCGTTAGAGGCCGTAAGACCCGCTAACGTCATTAATTGCGCTAAGCCAAGGCTTTGCGCACTGACTTTAAAATCGTCGATTTGATCTGGAAGACCTTTATCGACAAAGATACGATTAAATTCGTCTTCAGCGCCTTGAGCGGCTGCCGCTGAATGAAAACGTTGAACTAAAAATTTAGCTAAATTCACTTTAACTTCACGCGGATGTTTTTTCTTAGATTCAACATCGGCTTTTAGCTGCGCCACTTCGCTTGGGCGTAAATCAGTTAATAATTCGTAATATCTATACATTAATTCATCAGACACACGCATCGTTTTACCGAACATGTCTTTTGGTGATTCGTTTACGCCAATGTAATTATCTAATGACTTAGACATTTTATTAACACCATCTAATCCTTCAAGGATAGGCATTGTTAAAATACATTGTGGAGCTTTACCGTAAGAGGCCTGAAGTGAACGACCCATTAATAAATTAAACTTCTGATCAGTTCCACCTAGTTCTAAATCTGTACCCATAGCTACAGAGTCATAACCTTGGCAAAGCGGATACATAAACTCATGTAATGAAATCGCTGTTCCTGATTTATAACGTTTTGTGAAATCGTCGCGCTCTAACATTTGCGCAACCGTACACTGAGCCGCAAGTTTGATAAAATCAATCGACGTTAATTTTAATAACCAGGCCGAGTTGTAAACGATTTCTGTTTTATCAGGATCTAAAATTTTAAAAATTTGAACCGCATAAGATTTCGCATTTTCTTCGATCTCTTCGCGCGACAAAATCGGACGAGTCGTGTTCTTACCTGTAGGATCACCGATAAGTGCTGTGAAATCTCCGATTAAAAATTGGATGTGGTGACCTAAATCCTGAAGTACTTTTAGTTTTTGAATCACCACTGTGTGACCCAAATGAATATCAGGACGGTTTGGATCCGCTCCTAATTTAATTCTTAAGGGTTTGTTTTGCTCTTTGCTTTTATTTAATTTTTTTAAAAAATCAGCATCCGAGATAAAATCTACAGTCCCGTGTTTGATAATTTCTAACTGCTCTTCAGCGGGTAAAAACGACATTTAACTATCTCGCAATCTCAACCGCGCGTGATTCACGAACTACCGTTACTTTCACACCGCCAGCATGAGGCATCTCACGTTCGATTTTTTTAATAATATCACGAGCTAGCATCACTGATTGATCATCAGTCACACGAGAGCTTTCAACTAACACGCGCACTTCACGACCGGCTTGTAACGCCACAGATTTAATAACGCCATCAAAAGAATTTGAAATTGATTCTAATTCTTTTAAACGATTAATAAAGCTATCCATTTGTGGACGACGAGCACCTGGGCGAGAGTTCGATAAAATATTTGCCGCATGAACAATCCAGCCAAGCACTGATTGATGTTTATCATCATTGTGTGCGCCGATCGCGTGACAAACTTCTTCGTTTTCACCTAATTTTTTAGCGATCTCACTACCCACTTGAGCGTAGCTGCCTTCCATAGAATGATCTGCAGCTAAACCGATACCGTGTAATACACCGGCACGTTTTGCTAATTTCACATTGTAACCAAGTTCAGCGGCTAATAACCCTGAAATGTGAGCGACTTCTAAAGAATGATTTAATGCATTTTGTGCATGTAAGTTTCTGTATTTTAAAGCGCCGACGTATTTAACTAGTTCGCCGTGCATACCTGCAAGACCTAACTCATTAATCACTTTATCGCCTTCTTCTTTCATCGATTTTTGTAATTCAGATTTTTGTTTTTCAACTACTTCTTCAATACGTGCTGGATGAACGCGACCGTCTTCCATTAATTTATCGATTGTTCTGCGAGCTAATTCACGACGAACTGGATCAAAACCAGAGATCACGATTGTTTCTGGAGTATCATCAACGATTAAATCCACACCGCACATCGCTTCAAGAGTTCTGATGTTACGGCCTTCACGACCAATGATTTTACCCTTCATCTCGTCAGAAGTTAATTGCATCACTGTGACTGTGCGCTCTGAAGTGTATTCAGATGCAAAACGAGCTAAGGCGCGCGCAATGATGTTTCTTGTTTTGCGGTCAGAATCTTTCATCGCTTGCTCTTCGATTTCAGCAATCTTAGCGGCAGCTTCTTTTTTAGCTGTCTCTTCTAACACTTGAAATAATTCACGTTTAGCTTGCTCTTGTGACATGCCCGCAACGTTTTCTAATTTCTTTTGCACGAATTGAATTTGATCTTGCGTCGTCTTTTCAGATTCGCGCAAACGTGCCTCAGCGATATGAATTTTTTCTTGGCGATCTTTTAACGATTGAGCAAACTTTTCGTTCTCATCGTTTCTGTGTTTATGTTGGTCTTCAATTTCTTTTAAGCGGCGTTCAAATTGCGACTCTTTGTTCTTTAATTGCGCTTTTTGTTTGTTGATTTCAGTTTCAACAGTTTTACGTGCTTTAGTTTCAAAATCTTTAGACTTTGTTTCAGAATCTTTTTTAATTTTAGAAGCTTCTGATTTAGCTTTGTTAATGATTTTGTCTGCTTCGCCCTGAGCAGTTTTTTTAGTGCTTTGTTCGTGCATTCTGATTGCAGCGAAAACTGCGAATGCGCCAACCGCTAATCCTACGATAGCGGCAATAATTAATTCCATGATCTTTGATCCTTTACTTTAGGTTGAATAATTTTTTCATCGGTAATGATATAATCCATACCGACATCATGACTTTCAGTCGGTACAGAATTTAAAATATTAAATTGAAAACACACGCCAACTTTAAGGTTGGTAAAATCAGCTAAGGTGCGGTCGTAAAAACCTTTACCGCGACCTAAACGGTGGCCATCAGCATGAAACGCCAATGCGGGAACAAAAATTCCAGACAGTTCAGATAGTTTCACTTTTTTTCCTGAAGCAGGTTCTTGAACTTTTAATCCAGAACTATTCCACTGATCGACATCGGCGTAGAATTCTAAATCGTCACCCACGACTTTGGGGTAACAACATTTGACGTTTGAACTTAAGCTATCAAAATTAATTTGTGGTTCTGAATCTAAAGATTTGAAGGCGCCCCAAAATCCAGATTGAGTTTTCATAAAATCAGATAAATTGTTTTGAATTTTTTCTGAGCGCAACGTGCGCTCACCTTCACTATGTGAAAGCGTCTCGGCTATGACAGCAGAGCGTAAATCTTTTTTTAAAGATTTAGCAGGATGGGACATGAAGTGAACCTCAAAACGTTAATTTCTGTTTCTAGTTGTTCGTCTGCGACGAAACTTGCAACGTCTTGTTGGCTCTGGTGTTTTCGATTTCTTGAGCGAGCTTCAGGGCTTTTTGTTCTAGTTTATCTAGTTCAGCTTGAGCTCGTCGTTTTAGAAGAATCATTTCTTCAGCGATATTAAGGGATGCTAAAACAGCTGCATTTTGAAAAGAAGAATTTTTTGTCGCTTTCATAGCTTCAGTGACTTTACCGTTTACGTACTCGACAAGATTTTGCAGAGTTTGTTCATCGTGTGAAGTTTTGATTTTGTAAGATACACCTGCGATTTTAAAATCGAACGTGGGCTTACCAGAACTTTTAACTGAATCCTTTTTTGCGTCGTGTTTCATGCTGTTTTTCCTAATATCACTATTTTTTAAAATCTAAAAATTCCAAAGTTAACAATGACTTACATAGATAAGTATAAGGATTCAAAGTAGGCATGCAAGGTGTTTTTTAGAGCACTATTTCAAACAAAAACAAACTTCAGAATCGCCCTTCACTTTACAATCTAAAACTTGCTTAGTTTTAGTCAGATCAATTTTCATCTGACTAATTTTTGAGTTACGAATACTGTATTCGATTTGGACTCCGTTTTCACGTTGCTCAAAATACTGACCCCAGTCTTCATCAATCTTTGCATTTAGCGTGAGCTGCCTCACTTTACCCTTAACAGTGGTGATTTTCTGCTTTGCATCAATAGGCTTAGGTGTCTCGATACTTGTTTTGATCATGCGATCTTCTTCACCTACGCGGTAAAGTGTTAGCACATCATTGTTAATCTTTAGCCTGTAGTTTTCACCTTTTGAACGATAACGAAGCTCGCGCTCGATCGTCTTTTCAGAATACAGAAGGTATTTCTTATCAACGGCGGCATACAGCTGATTGTAATTTAAAATTTTATTTAATTCAGGAAAACTCAAACCGCAGCTGCTGATTTGAGTTTGAATGACGTTCAAAGTTTGCGGCTTATTTTGCGCAAACGTACAAAAACTGAATAAAAATGTAAGACAAAAAGTTTTGAACATCTAAGGAGTATTAAACCCCTATCCTAAAATGGAATCAATGTACTCTTTCGGTTCAAACACTTTTAAATCACCAATTTTTTCGCCCAAGCCCACTAAACGAATTGGTTTAGCCAGTTGATCAACAACGCCTAAAGCCACACCACCCTTAGCTGTGCCATCCATTTTAGTCAGAACAACACCTGTGACTTCAAGTGCTTTGTTAAATTCAACCGCTTGGTTTAAGGCATTTTGACCCGAGTTTGCATCAAGCACGATCCATGTTTCATGAGGAGCTTCAGGAATAACTTTAGCCATCACACGTTTAACTTTTTTGAGTTCATCCATCAAATGACCTTGGGTATGTAAACGACCCGCAGTATCTAAAATCACAAAATCATAACCGCCAGCTTTTCCTTTGTTAACAGCATCAAACGCAACTGCTGCTGGATCAGTTACATTATCTGGCCAGAAAATTTCAACATGACCGTTGGCATTTTGTGCGCGCTCTGTCCAAACTTTTAATTGGCCACCAGCTGCCGCACGAAACGTGTCTCCGGCTGCCACTAAGACTTTGAAGCCTTGATGTGCTAATTGCGCTGTGATTTTACCAATCGAAGTTGTCTTTCCTGCTCCGTTAACTCCAACAACCATCAACACCATCGGGCCGTCAGTGCGCTTGTGAATTAAATCTGAAACGAGTTTAGAATCTTTTTGCGAAGCATGAACTTCTAATAAGATTTCCTGCATTTGCGAAGCTAACGACTCTTTCACTTTAGAAATGTCAGACATATCTGATGAAGAAACTTTATCTAAAAGTTTTTGCACGGTTTTAGGACCAAGATCGCTCGTGTAAAGAACTTCTTCGATCTCTTCTAAAACTTTTTTCTTATCTGTGTTTGTGAATGCATTTTTAATACGACCGAAAAAACTATCTTTAGTTTTTTCCATCGCTTTATCGATCGTGGCACTTGAAGAGAGATCTTCTTCAACTTTCGGCGCGGTCTCGGCTAAAAGTTCTGGAAGTTCAATTTGCGGAGGTGGTTCAGATTTATGTAATGGAGCTAAATCGGCTTGCGCATTATCTAATGGCGGCGGCGTATATTGCTTTTTCTTTTTTAAAAAAGAAAGAATAACAGGAATAAAAATAGCCAGAGCAAGAACAGCGATAACTATTAATAATAAATTCATTTGATATGAGCTTGATTCAGACATAAGAAAAACAGTAGTACACTAATTCTTGCGAGTTCAAAACGGATTCTTGCATGAGTTTTTCTCTGGGGCTTATGTGGGTTCTTATGATGCAAAACTGATCATTTTAAGGCGTCTCTTCCCTATTTACTTTCGAAGCGATGAAGACCTGCGTTAATTTGGCCATTTTGTAGACTGCTCAGTTTTCACTAACAATCCCAACAACCACACGACCTATACAGATTCGCTATCGTAGGCATGTGGGGTTTGTTTTTAATTCGAGAGACCAGCCACAAATAAGATATTCTGTGAAAGCAGAGCAAACATGAAAGCCATGAAAACCCTGGCAAGAATTATTTTTTAAATTTAGTAAAATTTTAAATTTCTAACGCGCATCTTCACCACTACGAAGTGGATTTTTCAGAAGCTAGCGTTTGCCTGTTCTTGCTAGCGTGATACAAAAAGCCTGTGCTTTTTAATACAGGCTTTGGTTTTAAAATAAGGGGTTTTAAGGTAACTTGTTGCAATTGGCTTGTACGGTGCTGTGATTAGAATATGTGTTCACTTGTACAAGAACACCCTTATCTAAATGCATTGTTTTCTTAGATTTTACTCTTGGATTTTTTGGTGCCTTAGTCTTTGGATCAGTCCATTCAGATTCATAAATAAAATGATCAGCTTCACAATGTCCTTTAGAGTCGATATCAGTTTTTTCGAAGGCTTTATTCGTGTGATGATTTTTATTGTCTGAACGCTCGGTCACATGACCCCCCGACGTTCTTATTTCATATATCGAAACAGAATCTTCAACTCGGGTGTGTATTTCCATCTTATATTTTCGACCAGAACTCTCAGTACAATCGAATTTACCATCAAATACGGGACATGCGATTACATTAGAAAACGATATAAAAAATAATAAAAAGACTACCAACTTAGTGCGATTCATTTTTTTACCTCTTTAAAACTTTACAGTAACTAGGGAAATGATCTCGATCAACAATAGAATCTTTTCTATCCACACCCCAGCTAACAAGACAAACACTTATTAGCTGCGGCCAGTGAAAATACTTAATAAGTAAGACTATCTAATATCGGCAAGACTTACAGAAACCATAGTCGAAACGCCACGCTCTTGCATTGTTACGCCGTATAGTTTTTGAGCAACTTCCATAGTGTGTTTATTATGCGTTACTACGATGATTTGTGAACGTTTCGCCATTTCGCGAACTAAATCGTTGAAACGGAATACGTTGGCATCATCAAGTGGCGCATCAACCTCATCTAGTAAACAGTACGGAGACGGCTTAACTAAGAAGATCGAGAATACTAGCGCAACTGCTGTAAGGGCTTTTTCACCACCCGACATCAACGTTACGTTTTGCATTTTTTTGCCTGGAGGTTTCGCGATAATTTCGATACCCATTTCGCCTTTTTCTTCGTTTTCGACGATTTGTAACATCGCCTCACCACCGCCGAATAAGACTGGGAATACTTTTTGAAAGCGTTCGTTAACTAAATCAAACGTTTCTTTGAAGCGTTTAGAACAGATTTTGTTAATACGATCGATCACTTTGCGTAATTGCTCTTTCGCTTCAGTTAAATCAGCATGTTGCTTAGTTAAGAACTCGTAACGCTCTTGCGTTTCAGAGTACTCAGCAATAGCCGATAAATTAACTTCGCCGATTTTAGCTAATTTTTCGCGTAATTCTTTTAATTCTTCAACAGCTGCAACTGGATCACCTTCGCGACCGATGTATTTTTCAACAACGTCAGGAAGATTTAACATGTACTTTTCACGAGTTTGCTCGATCAAGTTTTGTTCTTTCATTTTAGCTGATTCTAAATCAAGTTGGGCTTTAGACATACGCTGTAAACGATCATTGCGATCACGTTGCATTGTGATCACTTTAGTTTCTAATTCGCGGATATCTGCCGTTTCTATTTCAAATTGATTTTTAAACTGAGCTAAATCTAAACGTTTAGCTTCAATGTCCTGAACTGAACGTTCGAAATCAATTTTCGCCTGTTCTAAAGCATACGAGCCTTCAGTCATTTGCGAATTGTAACCTTCAGCCTCTTCAGACATACGGTTTACTTGGTGCGAAAGCTCATTCACTTGTTTAGTCACCATTTCTAATTGGCGAGTTAAACCAGCGTATTCCTGAGATTTAGAAGCTGATCTGATTTGTAAATCAGTCACTTCAGCTTGTTGCGTTTCGAAACCATCTTTCATTGAATCATACTCATTAGTTAATGATTCAATGGATGCTTCTAATTCAACTTTATTCGTGCGTAAGTTCTCAAGATTTTCTGACATCTCAGAAATCTTTTCATCAAGCATTGCTAAGTTTTCAGTTAAACGGCGTACTTCTTTATCTTGTCTTTCAACCGCGTTAGCCGCCTGTTGTAATTCATTTTCAGCACGTTCTAAGTCTTTACGTAATTCAGTGACTTTAATTTCTTGTTCGATACGGCGTTTTTGTGCGCCTTCAAAGTCATTTAATACGTTAGCCAATTGCTCTTCAGTTTTCTTTAAAGCCGCATTGGCTAAAGCTAACTTTCCAGACCATTCTTGTTTTTTATCTGATAATTCTTTAATTTCGCGGCGGCGTTTTAATACACCTGATTCAGCTGAATCTTTTGATCCACCTGTTAATACGCCATCAGCTGATAACGTATCACCGTCTTGAGTTACGAATGTCCAACCAGCGTAGTTCGGGCGTAATGCTAAAGCTGTACGGATTGAATCAACAATCGCTACACCTGATAAAATATTTTGGACTGAACCAGAAAATTCTTCTTCAGATTTTACAACTTTATTTAATAAACCGATTACACCAGCTTCTGATTCTGGATTTCCTGCAGGTTGGTGAGCTTTTTCACCCTGAGCTGCGAAAAAGCTAGAACGGCCTGTGTTTTGTTCTTTTAAATAATCAACAGCTTCTAAAGCTGTTTCTTTTTTGTTTGATAAAAGCATTTGTAACTTAGAACCAAGAGCTGCTTCCATAGCGATTTCGAATTCACTTGGAACTTCGATCACTTCAGATACCGGATGAAATGTTTCATTCACAGTGCCGTCAGCATTCATTGATTTTTCAGTACGGGCTTTTGACCACATCATCACTTGCTTAACGCCCTCTTCGAAACCTTCGAAGTTTTGCGCTAAGTTTTCTAAACCGTAAAGGCGTGAAGCTGTTTCATTTAAATTATCTTTAAATTCTTGAACTTCGATTTGTTTACGTTGAACTGATTCAGTTAAAATCTTTTTATTCGCTTCAAAAGATTCAGCATCATTTGAAAGGTCTAATTGTAACTGACGTTGTTGATCTAATTCATTAGTGATTTTACGGCGACGAGTTTCGAAACCGTGGTGTGTTTCGCGTAATTCAGAAAGTTTAATTTCTTCATCAGCTACACGACCGGCCACTTCAGTGCGTTGGCCCGAGAAAGAGTTTAATTTGGCATCTAACGCTGATTCAGTTTGGCCAACGGCAAATTGTTCACGGCGTTTGATTGTTAATTCTTCGTCGATTTCAGTGTAACGCTTTTGGTTTTCACTGAAGGCTTCTGCTTTCGTAATAGATTCTTCAGCTAAAAATTCAGACTCTTCTTTTAATTCATCAGTCTGCGCCTGAAGAGCCTGTTGATCGCGAGACAATAAATCATAACGAGCTTGTTGTTCGCTAAGAATATTTCCCGTCATTTGTTCATTACGTTTAGCTTGTTCAAGCGTAAAGCGTAATTCCTGAATTTCCATTTCTTTCTTTTGAACGGCAGATTGGTGATTGAAGAACTCTTGCTGACGATCTTCTACGGCTTTTTCTTGTTCTAAAACAGAAAGTTTTAAAGTTTCTAAGTGAGCCTGCATTTCGTTTAATGTAGCTTCTGATCCCACTTCTAGAGCTTGCGCTTCATTGAAGATGGCTTGCGCTTCATTCGCAGCACGAGCAAGTTCTACGTATTGAGCTGATGATAACCATAATTCAAGATCTTCAATTTGAGTTTTGATATTACGGTAACGTTCTGCACGTTGAGCTTGGCGTTGTAAAGAATCAATCTGGCGTTTTAATTCGCCGATGATGTCTTGTAAACGCACTAAGTTTTGATCTGTAGATTGTAATTTACGTTGTGATTCTTTTTTACGAGCTTTGAACTTCGTAATACCCGCTGCTTCTTCGATTAACATACGGCGATCTTCAGGCTTAGATGTAATGATCTTACCGATCATACCTTGAGCGATGATCGAGAAACCTTTTGAACCAGCTCCTGTATCCATAAAGATCTCTTGAACGTCTTTTAAACGAGCCGCTTCTTTATTGATAAAGTATTCGCCTTCACCATTTCTGTGTAGACGACGAGTCACCATGATTTCAGAATGCTTTAAGTATTTAGCCGGAAATGGTCCGCCATCATTTTCTAATGTTAATGAAACTTCGCATAAACCAAGTGGAGCGTAATTTTCTGCTCCGGCAAAGATAACGTCTGTCATTTGAGAAGCACGTAAGTCTTTAGCTGATTGGTCACCCATAACCCACATAAGGGCATCAACGATGTTCGATTTACCGCAACCATTTGGTCCAACGATACCAGTAATACCAGCATCGAATTGAATTACAGTACGGTCTTTAAATGATTTAAAACCAATAAGTTCTAGTTTTTTAATTCTCAAAGCAAAGCTCCTTTTGCGAAGAAAATGGTTAACTACCTAGCCTTAGGGCCATAGGTAAAAATAGGACGAGTAGGCTCGCCGCCCGCTCTATATATAACTGTCCTTTGGTCGGGATAGTGAGTCAACATTGAAACTATTGGAGTTTAGAGTTTTGGCAGACGATGATGCGTAGCTGCATGGTTGTTTAATTAGAAGCCACCTGACCTATATTTGAGCTGGATTGCCACTTTTGTAGATAACTACACCCTAGGCTAACGTCGCAAACACACCTTTTGTCGATAGGTAAGGCATGTACACATATAAAGTTTTACTCATTGAAGACAACCCATTTTTTCTACAACTGTGGAATCTGATTCTTTCGCAATCAGTGCACTCGCATAAACTTGATTGGGCTGTGAGCGAAAAAGCAGCTGCAAAATTAATAAACGAACATTATTACGACATCGTGATTTCAGACATCTTTTTATCGGGCAGCAAAACTGGCGTAGATATCTGGAGAACTATAAACCCTGAAGCTTGCACATTTATTTTCGCAAGCAGCATTGAAAAAAATAGTTTCGAAGAGTTCGTAACCGAAGAAGAAGAACGTCCGTATTTATTTCTTGAAAAGCCTCTGGACGTGGATAAATGCATTAATTGCATAAGCGAAATCACGCTTGCTGGGCCAGGGCTTAAATACGCATGACTATGCCCTACGAGTTAACTAACAAGCGATAACCACTGCGGATAACGGTATCGATTTTAACTTTTGATTTATGAATTTTTTTACGCAAATGCGCTACATGCGTATCCACTGAACGTAATGTCACAGATAAATCATTGCCCCAAACTTCTGACAATAAATACTCGCGCGTGTAAACGCGCTCTGGGTGCTTAGCTAATGACAGTAATAATTTAAATTCTAAAGTTGTTAAATCAACCGGCTGCTGTTCATTGCTGCCTGCCGTTTGAATAATTACTTTTTGCTTACTGACTGTAATAACTAAATCACCGATTTTCATTTGGTCAGAATTAGTTTTAGCTTGTTCAATTTTTTTAAGTTTAGCTGAAACACGAGCTTTTAATTCGATCGGATCAAAAGGTTTAGAAATAAAGTCTTCTGCACCGAATGAAAACGCCGTCACTTTACTGGCGATATCAGTTTTACCACTGATAATAATAACTGGTGTTTGCGCACCCGAACTATTGCTTAATTGATTTAAAAAAGTAAGCCCGTCTCCGTCTGGTAAACCAATATCTAAAAGAATCAAATCAAAAGTATTAGTCACCATTAAAGCTTGCGCTTCTTTAAGGCTAGATGCCATTGAAAGAGAAAAATCTTTCAATGTGTTAGCAGCTAAAACGCGCATCACTTCATTATCTTCAACTAACAATAATTTTTGCATACTTATTTATTCTTCCTTTTTAAGTGAGCTTTCGCGGCTGCTAATCGTGCGATAGGTACACGAAATGGCGAACAGCTAACGTAATCTAGGTTCACATTTTCAAAAAATTCAATCGATTCAGGATCACCGCCGTGCTCACCGCACACACCAACTTTTAAATTACCTTTGGCTTGGCGACCTAGATCTACACCCGTTTTAACAAGAGTACCGACACCAATTTGATCGATACTTACAAATGGATCTTTAGCGAAAATACCCTGAGACACATAACTTCCTAAGAATCTTCCTGAATCATCACGTGAAAGACCAAGCGTAGTTTGTGTTAAATCATTTGTACCAAAACTAAAAAAGTCAGCATGTTTTGCAATCTCATGGGCCGTCACAGCCGCACGAGGAAGCTCGATCATTGTTCCGATTTGGTAATCAAATTTAGTTTTAGTTTCTTTCATCACGGTTTCGACAACGTCTTTTGTTTGCGCACGAAGAATTTCTAATTCTTTCGCTGTCGCAATTAAAGGAATCATAATCTCAGGAACAAGCTTCATACCCTCTTGAGTTAATTTAGCAGCAGCTTCTGCGATAGCGCGCGATTGCATTTGATAAATCTCAGGAAAAGTCACAGCTAAACGACAACCGCGGTGACCTAACATCGGGTTGAATTCGTGAAGCGCTTGAATTTTGGCTTTTACGCGATTGGCATCAAGATTTACACGTTTAGCAAAAATTTGAATCTCTTCATCTGAATGCGGAACGAACTCATGTAGTGGCGGATCTAATAAACGAATCGTTACAGGAAAGCCTTCCATGATTTTAAAAAGTTGATAGAAGTCATCTCTTTGCATCGGTAATAGTTTTTCTAAAGCGCGTTCACGTTCTGCTTTAGTATCAGCAATAATCATTTCACGAACCGCATCGATACGATCAGCCCCGAAGAACATATGTTCTGTACGGCAAAGACCAATACCTTCAGCTCCGAAATTACGGGCTGTCGTTGCATCTTTTGGTGTATCTGCATTGGCGCGCACTTTTAATCTGCGAACACCGTCAGCGATTTTCATTAAACGATCAAAAATTCCGTCTAACTTAGGTTCAATTGTTTTTACTTCGCCCAGGTAAATTTCACCAGTGCTACCGTCTAATGTGATCACATCACCTTTTTTAAGGTTGTAACCTTTAGCGCGCATAACTTCATTTGTGTAATCAACTTCAACTTCTGAACAACCAGCTACGCAACATTTACCCATACCGCGAGCCACAACCGCAGCATGTGAAGTCATACCACCACGTGCAGTTAGAATACCTTGAGCCGCCACCATACCAGCGATGTCTTCAGGAGATGTTTCAATACGAACTAGAATAACTTTTTTGCCTTGCTCTTTCCATTCAACTGCATCTTCAGGAGTAAATACGATTTGGCCGCAAACGCCACCTGGGCTTGCAGGTAAACCTTTAGCTAAAATAGTTTTTGAAGCTTTAGGATCAAGTGTTGGATGTAATAATTGGTCTAATGATGAAGGGTCTAAACGTAAAATCGCTTCTTCTTCAGTGATCATTTTCTCGTCGATCATGTCGCAAGCGATTTGTAACGCCGCTTTTGCTGTGCGCTTGCCATTACGAGTTTGCAACATCCACAATTTATTTTTTTCGATTGTGAATTCAATATCTTGCATGTCTTTGAAATAAAGTTCTAATTTTTTATAGATTGTTTCTAAGTCTTTGTAAGGCTCAGGCATAATCTCAGCTAATAATGAAATTGGCTGTGGAGTACGGATTCCGGCAACCACGTCTTCACCTTGAGCGTTGACTAAAAATTCTCCGTAGAATTTTTTAGCTCCCGTTGAAGGATCACGTGTGAATGCCACACCCGTTGCTGAATCATCACCTAAATTACCAAACACCATTGATTGAACATTAACGGCTGTTCCCCAAGCTGCAGGGATATCATGTAATTCACGGTAAGTGATCGCACGAGCTGTGTTCCAAGATTTAAAGACCGCGTTGATAGAACCCCAAAGTTGTTCCATCGGATCAGCTGGAAAAGATTGACCCGTCATTTGCTGAACGAGGTCTTTGAATTTTTTAACTAATTTTTTTAAATCATCTGTCGTAAGTTCAGTATCTAAGTGCATACCTTTTTCGGCTTTTAAATCTTCAAGTGTCACTTCTAATAATGATGAATTCATTCCCATCACCACATCAGAGTACATTTGGATAAAACGACGGTAAGAATCCCAAGCAAAACGTGGATTATTAGAAGACTTCGCTAAGCCTTCTACAGTTTGATCATTCAAACCTAAATTTAAAATTGTATCCATCATACCAGGCATTGAAGCGCGAGCTCCTGAACGAACGCTAACTAATAAAGGGTTAGATGTATCACCAAATTTTTTACCAATTTTAGTTTCGACTCTTGATAAGGCTTTTAAAACTTCAGGTTTAACCCAGTCAGGTAATTTTCCACCTTCAGCATAGTACGCTGTACAGATATCTGTCGAAAGCGTAAATCCCGGAGGCACTGGCAAACCAATAGCTGTCATTTCTGCTAAGTTTGCACCTTTGCCACCTAAGGTATTTTTCATGCTTGCATTACCTTCAGCTTCACCCGCTGCAAAGTAATAAACAAACTTTTCTGGTTTCGTCGAAGTTTTTGTGCTTGTAGTCTCCATCACACAATCCTTTTCTTTATTGGTTAAACTGTTTTAATTGAACAGCAATATAAGCATTTAATTCTTTAATTCTAATACGCTCTTGAGTCATTTTATCACGGTGACGAACAGTTACGGCGCCGTCATTGATTGAATCAAAATCGTAAGTCACACAGAATGGTGTACCGATTTCATCTTGGCGACGGTAACGTTTACCGATGGATGCTGTTTCATCGTAAGTCACATCAAAGTCTTCAGCTAATTGATCACGTAAGGCTTCAGCAGGAATCGACAATTCATCTTTTTTAGATAACGGAAGCACAGCCACTTTGAATGGCGCGATATCAGGATGTAAACCCAACACCACACGAACGTCTTCAGACGATTTACCTGTTTCATCTTTTGTAGTTGTCACTTCTTCACGGTAAGCATCACACATAAACGCCAAGAATAAACGATCACAACCTACGGCTGTTTCGATCACGAATGGAATATATTTTTCTTTTTCAGCTTCGTTGAAGTACTCAAGGTTTTTACCAGAGAATTTCGCATGCTGAGTTAAATCGAAATCAGCACGGTTATGAATACCTTCTAATTCAGAAAAGCCCATCGGAAATTTGTATTCAACATCTACAGCTGCGCGCGCGTAGTGAGCTAATTTATCATGATTTTTAAAATTTAAATTTTCTTCACGAATACCAAATTTTAAATAGAACTTCCAACGACGTTCTTTCCATTCGTTGAAAAAACCTTCGTCAGTGCCTGGTTTTACAAAGTATTGCATTTCCATTTGTTCGAACTCACGTGTTCTGAAAATAAAGTTACCTGGCGTGATTTCATTACGGAAAGATTTTCCAATCGCGGCAATACCAAATGGAATTTTATAACGAGATGACTGTTGGCAGTTTTGAAAATTCACGAAATGGCCTTGAGCTGTTTCAGGACGCAAATAAACAACTGAACCCGTGTCTTCTAAAGGGCCCATGTGAGTTTTAAACATTAAATTGAATTGGCGTTCTTCAGATAAGTTTTTGCTTCCACACACCGGACATTGTTTTTTGTTGATGTATGAATCTGTGTTGTCAGCGCGAAAGCGTGTTTTACAATCTTTGCAATCTACTAAAGGATCAGAGAAACCATCAACGTGGCCTGAAGCTTTCCATACTGTGGGGTGCATTAAAATCGCCGCATCAAGACCGACGATATCTGAACGACGAGTCATCGCATTCCACCAAGCGCGCTTAACGTTGAGTTTCATTAATGATCCTAGTGGACCGTAATCCCAACAGCTGCCTAAGCCTCCATAAATTTCAGAACTTTGAAAAACAAAGCCACGGCGTTTTGATAAACTAACAAGAGTACTTAAATCTTTTAGACGTCTAATTTCAGGCACAACTGCAGACTTACTGTCGGTCACGTTCGGGATCCTTTCGCGAATGTCAAAATACCCTCTAAGGGTAACTTGAGTGAAATGATCACGTAACCGTTTTCTTAGTGCGTCAGAGTAATGATTTTCAGAATGAAAATTTGAGCAAAAAAACAAAAAAAACCTCTAGGCTCAAGAGGGGCTTGAACGCTAGAGGCATCAGTCATGTGTTACGATGCCTGACAAGTTTCTATAGTACACAATGTGCGCCAATCATGAGCTTTAAGATAACGCCAATAGAGTGCACATTCGATGTCCAAAGCTTTGACAGGTGCCGGGAATTATTTCAAGTTTTTGCTCTAGTTGCCGATAAGTAACTCTATGGGATTGATCATTAGGCCTAAATCAAAACTACGGGCTTTACAGTGTCGAATCTACAGCTGGGCATCGCTGAAGATGGCTCTGCGCAATGAGCCCATCGTGATTGCCTGGGGCTCAATTAGTGAGCTTCTCGTCATACATCACCCTATCGACCCCCAATACCAAGTTTTCTTCGAATTTGCCGACGGCCTCAAATCAAGCCTTAGATTTTACTCGAGCGAAGTTGTCAATTTCTCTGAATTTGACAGCTTTCTAAATGTGCACCCTATTAAAGCTCACCAAAAAAGCTTCAGCAATTTCAAAGCAAATATAATCACCCAATTAAAGTATAAATATAAATATGCGCCCGTAACTGAAGCCTATTTTCTTGGAATTCTAGCTCTGACTTTTATGTTTTTTCAGATTCGCTATTTTGGTTCGATTCTGATTCAAAAATATCAGTTCTTAATCAAGTCGAGCTGCAACCAACAGTGCGCTGATTTTTTATGGTCTGGCAGTGTTTTGTGGTTTTGGTTTATCGCTTTTTCACTTTGCCCGTTGGTGCTGATTTTGTTTTATAAAAAAGTTTACAAATCGATTGCACGAAGCAAAAGTGTTTCGGCCATCAACGGAACACTGACTGAGATGACAGTACTTACTCTTGTTGGAATCATCATGCTTGCGACGTCAATTCCCACCATCTATTCGAACCAAAAAAAGTATTCAAAAATTCTAGGTTCGTATATCGATGGAACTCTTCAATCTAAACTTTCACAAAAAGTTGAAATGGCCTCTAAACGCAAGTTTGAAGGCGATACCGAAGAAAATCCCGATTTAGAAATTTCACGCGAAGAATAGACAGATATTCTATTTTTAAACTAAAACTTTTTTTATCGCTTTCGCCCATGATTTTTGGCGAAGGGCTAAGTCTTTTTTCTTAATCGTTGCATTGAACGAACGATCAATCTTCCAGATCTTGTTAATTTCAGCGGTTGAATTCCAAACACCCGCACCGATTCCGGCCAAATAGGCCGCACCCATTGATGTTGTTTCAATTTGCTGAGGGCGATCAACTTGTGTTTGTAAATAATCGGCTTGAAGCTGCATTAATAAATTATTGGCTGAAGCTCCACCATCGACGCGTAATTTTTTAATTTTTTTACCTAAATCTTTTTGCATGGCAATTAATATATCTGCATTTTGCAAAGCCATCGCTTCAAGAGTTGCGCGCGCGATATGTGATTTGGTTGTTCCGCGAGTTAAACCTGTTAATTCACCACGCGCTTCAGGCTTCCAGTGCGGAGCCCCTAGCCCTGTTAATGCCGGAACAAATTCAACGCCATTTGTATTTTCAACTTCGGCCGCTAATTTTTCAACCTCAGCACTTGATTCGATTAACCCTAAACCATCGCGTAACCATTGAACAGCAGCACCGCAAATGAAAGCTCCGCCCTCAAGCGCGTATTGTGCGGGCTGATCTTTGATTTTCCACGCAACAGTGGTTAGTAAGTTTGCTTTTGATTTTAATATTTTACTGCCTGAATTCATCAAGATGAAACTTCCTGTGCCGAAAGTGCATTTGCTTTCGCCGGCTGAATAACAAGCTTGCCCGAATAAAGCAGCTTGCTGATCTCCGGCTACACCAGAAATCATTGTACCATCAACGACGAAGCCTGCGTTTTTAGTTACGCCGAAAGCTCCCGCTGAAGATTTAATTTCTGGAAGTGCTGATAGAGGAACTTTAAAAAGTTTTAATAAGTCTTTATCCCAAGCCAATGTTTTCAAATTCATAAGCATTGTGCGAGAGGCATTACTCACATCAGTGGCAAAAGTTTTTCCTGAAGACAATTTCCACATGATAAATGTATCCATGTTACCGAAAGCCAAATCATCGTCTTTCAAAGCTTTTTTAACTGCAGGAACATTTTCAATCAACCAACGCATTTTACTGGCCGAAAAATAAGGATCTAACACGAGACCTGTTTTTTCTTTTACTTTTTTCTGCCATGTGGGGCGAAGTTTGTTGCACATGTCTGTTGTGCGGCGACATTGCCACACGATGGCATTGTGTAACACTTCAGAATTTGATTTGCGCCAAGCAACGACGGTTTCACGCTGATTAGTGATACCAATTGTTAATACATCACTTGGACTGGCTTGGATCTTACTCAATGCTTTACGCGCAGAATTTGAGACGGATTCCCAGATTTCACGCGGATCATGTTCGACCCAACCCGGTTTCGGATAGATCTGTGGAAAATCTTGATCACTTGATGCAACCAGACCTCCGCCTTGATCGACTAAAATCACTGTTGAACCGGTTGTTCCTTGATCGATGGCCATGATATATTTTTTCATAGAAATATCATGATCAATTTTTTTAAAAAACCCAACGAAAAAGTTTTCAATCTTAAGTCACTCGGTGCTGATGATTTACTGTATAAAGTATTTCCGCGTCTTTTCATGGAAATTTTAAAAAAATATTTTCGCATTGAAGTCGAAGGCGTTGAAAACATTCCGACCAGCGGCCCGATTATTATTGCTCCTAATCACTCGGGCTTTACCGCTATGGATGCCATGGTTTTAGCTTATATTATTCAGGAAAAAACTCAGCGCGTTCCCCGCGTATTAACTCATCATCTTTGGTTTTTAACTGAAACGACGGCTTTACCTGCACAAAAACTCGGTTTTTTCGAAGCGACTTTTGAAAATGGCGTGAGTTACTTAAAGAAAAAGCAAATGATCGTTATTTTTCCTGAAGGCGAACACGGTAATTTCAAACCGACTTCAAAGCGTTATCAACTTCAAGAATTCAAACGTGGCTTCATCCGCATGGCTTTAGCGACTGACGCGACGATTGTGCCAACAATTATTTTAGGCGCTGAAGAGACGAATATCAATTTACGTCAGCTTAAGTTTTCTAAGTTTTTGCGCGGCTTGGTGTTGCCACTTCCGTTGAATGTGATTCCGCTACCTGCAAAATGGAAAATTATTTTCGAAAAACCTGTCACGTTACCGTTTGGCCCAGATAAAATGAGTGACTCAGAACTTTGCCATGACTTAGCTTTTGAAATTCAAGAAAACTTACAGAAAAAAATTAATACCGAAGTTAAAAAACGCGGTTTCGGATTTATCTAGGCACGGCGCTCCCGAAAAAGGGACGGCCTACCTAATTCTAGTTCGGGCAGTTTGCTGTGTTGTAAGTTGTTTGCTTGGCACAATCTGGCAAATCATTACCGACGGCTTTGATCATGCGACTCCAACTTTTTACGATCACGCCTTGATTATCATCTTCACCACGGCCCACTAATCTTTTAGTTAAAAGAGCTGCGACGGCGACCATCAAAACCATGATTAATAAATACTCGACAATTACTTGCCCGCGATTGTTGCGCATACTTTAAGTATAGAAACTATTTTTAGAAAACAACAGTGTTAAAGCTATTAAAACTGTAAATTTAGATTGGTTTTCTCGGCACCGATGAAAGTCTTAAGTTGAGTCAGTATATGTTGGTATATTCCACCAAACGATTCATCTGAATATGAGTTTGCAAAACCTAAGATTAAACCTTCATCCCAAAGACGGTTCATCAATTCAGCTCTTGGTTCGCCGTCAAAGGCGATCGCTAAATCTTGATCAGAAGGATAAATTAAAATAAAAGCATGCTTTTTAGTTTTTTCAGACCATTTTTTATATTCAGTCCAAAGCGATAAATCTTGCGTTTGCAGTAAGTGATAAATCTTTAAGGCTACAGACTCATAACTTTGCGAAAAATAAATTCGAAAAGGACCGTCAAATAAAGCGGTGTTAAATACAGGACTGTAGTATTGCGTCGTTAAAAAAGAAGAATAACTTGCTGCCATAAGGTGAGCCTAGAAAGACTCTGACTTTTAAACAACATAAATTTAAGATTCTTAAATTCTAAGACGCTTCGTGTAATTTAAGGGTGATTTACTCGACCTTCGTCAGCTTTCCAAGAATGAAAAGTTGATGACTTGGCATTGCGCCTGCTGAATAGAAAAAATCAGTAAGCTCTGCATCGGTGCTAATAAAGTTAGCTCTTTTTCCGACGCTTAATGACCCTTCTTCGCGATCAATTCCTAAAGCTTTAGCGGCATTGATTGTGTAGGCTTTAAAAACCTCACTCAATGTCATCTTCATCTCTAAGCGCGCAAGTAAACCCACCAAAGATAAATCCTGCGTTGGACAAGTTCCTGGATTGTAATCTGTAGCAAGTGCCACTGTTGCTCCGCTATCTATTAATGCGCGCGCTGGAGGATACGCACACTTCATATATAAGTCAGCTGCCGGCAGAAGGACTGCGACAGTTTTGCTTTTGGCAAAGTACTGAATAGTATCGTCAGATAAATTAATAACGTGATCTGCAGACTGAGCCTGTAATTCTAAAGCTAATTCAGCCCCGCCTGATAAAGACAATTGATTTGCATGAATTGTAACTTCAAAACCCAGTTTTTTTGCCGCTGCTAAATAGGTGCGGGATTCTGCAACTTCGAAAAAATTCTTTTCAATAAATATATCAACACGATTTGAAAGTTTTTTCTTTTTAACGATAGGTAAAACCTTTGTCGCTAAAAATTCTAAATACTGACCATAGGAATCATATTCAGGAGGTTTTGCATGCGCCCCTAAGAATGTCGGTATCACCCGAGCGGTTTTGATCTTATGGATCACTTCTAGAGTTTTAATTTCATTTTTTAAATCAAGGGCATAACCCGATTTAATTTCAACTGTGGCCACGCCTTGCTTGATAAAGTTATTTACGCGCTCTTGAGTGCTAGCTAATAAGTCTTTAGGTGTCGCTTTACGAGTTTTTCTCATCGTTGAAAGGATGCCGCCACCCTTTTTAGCGATCTCTAAATAACTTGAGCCTGTGTTGCGCAATTCAAATTCATCAGCGCGCGATCCTGCAAAGACCGAATGCGTATGACATTCGATAAAGGCCGGCATGACCTTTTTGTTTTTTAAATCGATTGTTTTTTTAAACTTTATTTTTTTAGGAATTTTGCCTTGTGGGCCGATCCAAGAAATTAAGCCATTTTCGATGATCATCGCCATTTTAGGCGAAGATCCATCGAAATTTTCGTTCACTAAATTAAAATTAAAAACCAGATTTTTGTTCACACTCAAGATTGTCGTATTTTTCAATCAGTTTATCAACTAGAGCTTTCGGTGAATTTTCATTGCTGACATCCCAAAGGCGCGCTTCAGTATCACCAAACGTAACTACCCAACGCTGCTTGCCTTCACCTTCACCGATAAGCGTGTAAATAAGCTGCTGTAACTTTGATGGTTTATCTGCAGCCTCTGTAATACCTGCGCGCGGAATACAGTAATCACGCAAGGCTGTCGCCACGTTGTCTTCTTTCAAGGCTGGGTAAACCATATTGCAAAGTGCTTGACTGCTTAACATGTGCGTTGAAGCCACTAGATACTTATCAAGCATCTGACGAGCATTCATACAAAGGTTTTGATGCATCGGAGAACCCTTTTTAATATACTTTAAAGATAAATGCGTCAGCTGCTGACTGTATTTTTTTGTGCGATCTGTAATAGCCTGCAGAGTTCCTGAACTGTGTTGATCTTTAAAATCAGCCTGGGCAAATTGGTATTCAAACATATTTAATTTCGCGCGCGCCTCAATCATCTGATTATAAGCATTATTAAAATGCAGATCATTATTACGAAGTAATTCGTAAACAGGGCCATTGTTGCGCTGCCATTGGTAAGCGGCTTTAGCTCCGCCGACTGTTTTTTCCCACCAGCCGCAGTTATTTTCATCAGCACAAACGCCCTTTACTTCATTATAATAAGGGCCACGAAAGAAATAACGGTGCATGTCTTTCGCGCGCTTTTCGATCTCGCTGGATTCAAAAGCTGCGTATTGCATCATCGATTTTAAACTCGCTAAATTAGTCAGTGCGTTTTCTTTTTCGCGTTCTTTTTTAGAAAGTTTTTTCTCTTTAATAGAATCGGTTTCAGTTTGAAGCTCTGCTTGTTCTTGCGCAAACATATGAACCATTTTTTGACTTGTACTTAATAATTCTAACGAAATCTTAATCCAGTCTTCACCTAGCTTCACACATTCAGAAAGATTTTTTTGCGTTTTAGCTTCATTAAAGTATTCATCATACGCATCTAACTGCTGTTTTAACACTTGAACCGAGGCCGCTGATTCTGGCGAACCACCCATTTGATCAGCCCATGATTTTGCGAACTCAACTAATTTTTCGACAGTTTTTTTATACGTGACTGAAGTTTTAGTTGTTTCAATGATTTGGCATTGAGCCACCTCAGGACGTTGCAAATCTTTTGTTGCTAACTCTAAATCGTATTGAGCTTTTTGTAATTTATTAAGCTCGTCAGGTAATAAATTTTTAAGACTTGAGAACAATTGAAAGTTTGGATCTGATTCATCCACATTACTTAACGCTGCAGCTTGCGGCTTAACAGCCATAAACGCATTCGCTGGAGCCACTTCCATGCTGTTTTTACGACGATAATCTGTGATATTTTGACTTAAATCACGAATACGACTTTGATAGCCTGCGTACACCGATTGAATTTGCCCTAGTTTAAGTGAGCGCATGTAATCAAGACGACGATAAAGTTTCATATACTGACACACGTTTTTTAACGTGTTCACACGATTGTTTTGATCAGTCATATCAAACATAATTGAATCTTGTGCGATCTGTTCAACAAAACCTAGCCCTTTAGAAAGCGCATCTGCACCGGCTAAAATTTTAACTGCAGGGCCAAGCTTTGCGCCTAACACTGGATTTTTTGAAATCATATCTAGAACTACGGGAGCAATACCTTGAAACGTTTCATTGATTGAAAAAACGACGTTTCTAAATTGCTGGTTACTTCTGTAACACACTCTCGTTTGTGATTGCGCCGCCAAAGCTAAAGCCTCTTGAATTTTTTGAGCGGCATCAACCATGTTTTGTGCTGATAATTCAAGTTTGAAAGTCTGACCTGAGTCTTGCAATTTTTTAGCGTCAAAAACCGCATTTCTTAATTCGACGGCCTTTTGCGCGACTTTTTCATTTTGCGCTTTCGTATCACACTGAGGAAAAACCGTGTTTAAATTTTCTTGCATTTTATCTAACGAACTTAAAATTTCAGTGTACGGAGAATTTGAAAAAAGTGGACATTCATACTCAGGAGGCATTTCAAAAAGCACCATCTGCTGTGAAATCGAAGTTTTGGCATCTGTGGCATGATCAAAATTAACGGCGTCTTGAGCTTGGGGGCCTACATCTGATGGCAGACCATCAGCGGCACGAGATAAACTTCCCACAACCAAAGGTATCACTAATAATGAGAGTCCGATTTTTCTCAGCATACGTTCCTCCGTCAACAGAGTTGACAGTGTCTTAAAATGGTCACTTCGCGGGCGCAGGACCACTGGCTCAAAACAATGTAAAATTGCTTTAAGCCGGTTTTATCCTTCGCTTCACTATGACTCTGAATTTAAGAGCAACGTATGGACCAAGCCGCCTGAGCGGCCTTTAGATAAAGGTCAGCCGGAGGCTGATCAAAACATTAGAACCTAACAGCGTATGAAATAGCCGCTGAATAGCCATCGGCCACTAGATCAAAATTTAAGGCTTTACCTTTGTAATCTAAGACATAACCAACATCGGCATTGATCAAACTGTCAGGGGTGAATTCATATTTACCAATAAGATTTAGAACACGACCACTTGTCGTACCAATTTCAGTTGTCGTTAAACCATGACGATCATACGCATCGATATTAATAACATCTAACTGCAACCCAAAGAAAAGATCATTGGTTAATTCAGTTAAAGTGCTCAATTGAAAAACCAGCTGATTGTGAGCATCGATCGTGGTTTTTTCTTTTGTTATTTGATCAATCTCAGTAGCTTCTCCAAAGTTTTGATAAGTCACATCTAGCGCGATTTGCGAATTATCAGTAATTAACGCAACAGCTTTTGCACCAATCACAGCCGTCGGCCCGCCTAACAGATTGTTTCCGTCATGAGTGGCGTCGGCGTCTTGCAAATCTCCAAACGATGGCTGGTAACCTAACTTCGTATCCAGTTTAAAAGAGTCAGCATTAACCAATCGATAATTTACTGACAATGTTGGTTCGCCAGCACCCAAGTACTTATTAGACGCCTGCCCGGCGGGTTGATTATAACTGACGACTTTTGAAACTTCATAGTCCCACTCGATTTGCGCAAATAAAGAATCTAGCAAGCCCAAGCTTACTGAAGATTCGATGACTGAAATACTTTGGTCAGTGTCTGCAATCGTTGCGGTGCTTGATTTTAAAATTAAACCTAAATTTTCATAACGATAACCAATTTGTAAATCAGTCTCCCACTGCTTAGGAAAATAATGCAGCTGAGCAAATTTAGCTGAACCCGTCACCGCTTGTTTTGCGCGTTGATAAGCTTGCTTAATTTGAGCTTCAGAAGTTACTGCGTAAGATAAAACTAAAAACAATCCCAATAACTTTTTCATAAATTACTTTTTCTTTCCTTGATTGGCTACGGCTTCCATCGCTTTGGCCACTTGATCTGCATCACCGATAAATCTTTTTGAAATCACATTTAATTTATCATCAAGTTCGTACATCATCGGAATACCCGTTGGCATATTTACTTCCATGATTTGTTCTGGAGTCATTTTTTCTAAGTGCTGAATCAATGCGCGTAATGAATTACCGTGAGCGGCGATCAAAACTTTTTTACCAGCCAAAACATCTTTAGAAATTTGGTCATTCCATAATGGTAAAACACGCGCCACAGTGTCTTTTAATGATTCGCCAGAAGGTAATAATTCAGGATTCACATTTTTGTAGCGCTTGTCGTGTGATGGATGTTCAGGATTTGATTTAGCCATCATCGGAGGAGGAGTGTCGTAACTTCTTCTCCAGATTTTTACTTGGTCTTCACCATGTTTTGCGGCAGTTTCTGATTTATCTAAACCTTGAAGATCTCCATAGTGACGTTCATTTAAGCGCCAATCTTTAATCACTGGTAACCAATTTAAATTCATTTCAGAAAGTATCAAATTCAGAGTTTTGATAGCTCGTGTCAAAGAGCTTGTGTAAGCAATGTCGAACTCGAAGTTTTGCTCTAGTAAAGATTTGCCAGCTTTTTGCGCTTCTGTGCGACCTTTTTCAGACAGATCTACGTCTTTCCAACCAGTAAAACGATTTTCTTGATTCCATTGGCTCTCGCCATGACGAACGATGACTAATTTGTGTGTTTTTACGTTGGGTGTACTCATGAGAAATTTCCCTCTCTTAATAACTAAAAAATAATCTAAAAATTGGCTTAAGTTTGTCTGATCTTTATGACACAATCAAGAGCGAAAATACAAAAATATCATGCATGAAGTTTTGAGAGGCTATTACATGAATCATTTAAATCTTGAATACATCGAATCATTATACAACCAATTTAAAAAATCTCCGGATTCAGTAGATCTTGAGTGGAAACGTTTTTTCGAAGGCGTTGAATTCATGAAAGACGGATCGCTAGGCGTTTCTGAAAAAGAATTAGATGTTTATAATCTAATTAACGCTTACCGCACTTATGGCCACTACGAAGCTGATATTGATCCGCTAACAAATACTCCAGCTCACAACGATCAATTGAATTTAAATAAATTCAATTTAACTGAAAAAGATTTAGATCAAACTTTTCAAATCGGTTCAATCGTTAGCAAACCAAATGCAACGTTAAAAGAAATCATCGCCCACTTGCGCGCAGCTTACTGCGGTAAAATTACAGCTCAGTTCGCTGAAGCTTTACCTGAAGTCAGAAATTGGTTCATTAAAGAATTCGAACAAAACTCTCCTTCTTTTAAATTATCAGCTGATGATAAAAAAGAAATTTTAAAATCAGTGACTCGCGCTGAAAGCTTAGAAAAATTTATTCACACTCGTTACGTAGGAACAAAACGTTTCTCTGTCGAGGGCGCTGATGCCACATTGCCCATGATGGATCACATGGTGACACGTGCTTCTTCATTAGGTGTGACTGAAATCGTTATTGGTATGGCTCACCGTGGTCGCGTGAATGTATTAGCTAACTTCATGGGTAAAGATGTCGGCACTATGTTTGCTGATTTCAATGGTCCTACTGAATTGGAAAAACCATTAGACGATTATGACGGTGATGTGAAATACCACTTAGGTTATAACAAAACCAAAGAAACTCCGACAGGCAAAGTTGACTGTCACTTGGCTTTCAACCCTTCTCACTTAGAAGCTGTTGGTCCGGTTGTTCTTGGAATGGCTCGCGCTGCTCAAAGAAAACTTAAAGACACTAAAGATCGCAAACAAGTTGTTCCATTAATCATTCACGGTGATGCGGCTTTTGCTGGTCAAGGTGTTGTGCTTGAATCATTACAAATGGCGCATGTTCGTGGTTACGCGGTTGGCGGAACAATTCACTTAATTATCGATAACCAAGTTGGTTTTACAACTAATCCTGAAAATGCACGTTCAGCTCACTACTCTTCTGACGTTGCAAAAGCATTAGCGATTCCAGTGATTCACTGTAATGGTGATGATGCTGAGTCTTGTGTACGTGCGATGGACATCGCCGTTCGCTACCGTCAAGAATGGGGTCGCGATATCGTGATCACTTTAACTTGTTACCGCAGATTCGGTCACAATGAAGGTGACGAACCTGCATTCACTCAACCGTTAATGTATGACATCATCAAAAAACATCCTACATTACGCGAGATCTACTCTAAGCAATTAGTCTCTGCAAACGTAGCTGATCAAAATTTTACAGAATCACTTTTGACTGATCGCATGAGTGATCTACAAAAAATTTACGACACAACAAAAGTACAAGCTCCTAAAGTTAAAACTTTTAAATTCGAAGGCGCTTGGGCCGGTTTAAAAAAAGGTTACACTGAAGACATGGAAAAACCAGTTAAGACTTCAGTTGATCTTGCGACTTTACAAAAAATCGGCGAACAGATCGCTTCTGTTCCTGCAGGTTTTAATTTACATCCAAAACTTGTGAAGTTAGTTAATGAACGTAAAGATGCAGCTTCAGGCAAATCAACTTGTGACTGGGGTATGGCTGAGCTATTAGCTTACGGCAGTTTATTAAACGAAGGCACTTCAGTTCGTTTAACAGGTCAAGATTGCGTACGCGGCACCTTCACTCACCGTCAATCTGGCTACTACGATACAAAAACAAACGAATCACACTTTCCGCTTAAACAATTAAATTCTGAAAACACAAACTTCTGCGTTTACGATTCTATTTTATCTGAATACGCAGTTATGGGTTTCGAATATGGTAACTCGATCACGGACCCGTCTTTCTTAACATTATGGGAAGCTCAGTTCGGCGATTTCGCCAACGGCGCCCAAATTATTATCGATCAATTTTTAGCGGCCGGTGAATCTAAATGGCAACAAATGTCAGGCTTAGTTCTTTTATTACCGCACGGTTATGAAGGCCAAGGCCCTGAACACAGTTCTGCAAGATTAGAACGTTTCTTACAATTATCTGCACAAAACAACATGAGCGTTGTGAACTTAACAACACCATCGCAAATTTTCCATGCGTTACGTCGTCAGATGAAACGTGATTTCAGAAAGCCATTAGTTGTGATGTCTCCGAAACAATTACTTCGCCATCCGCGCGCCACAAGCACGATTGCTGAAATCGCAGCGGGAACTTTCGAAGAAGTGTTAGCTGACAAATTATTAACTGATAATTCTAAAGTTGAAAAAGTTGTGTTTGTATCAGGTAAATTATATTACGAATTACTTGAGCAACGTGAAAAATTAAACGACACAAAAACAGCACTTGTGCGTTTAGAACAGATTTCTCCTTTCCCTCACTGGAAAGTTAAAGAAATCATGAAGTCATACCCGAATGCTAAAAAAGTTTTATGGGCTCAAGAAGAACCACAAAACATGGGCGCATTCAATTACGTGTACTTCAAGTTCGCATCTCTTCTTACAGAGATGAGCTCAAAAGCGCAATTCGGTTATGTCGGTCGTCCAGACCGTGCATCTCCGGCAACAGGCTCAGTTTACCGTCATAAAGCGGAACAAACTGAAATCATCGAAAAAGTATTTAAAGTTTAGATTTAAAGCGCACCTAAGGTGCGACAAATTTTTAAAAGGAATTAGAGGTTTATATGAAATTAGAAATCAAAGTACCTGCAGTTGGCGAATCAATCACTGAAGCAGTTATCGGCAGCTGGACTAAAAAATCTGGCGAATTCGTAAAAATGAATGAAGTTATCTTATTAATTGATACAGATAAAGCGTCTGTTGAAGTTATTGCAGAAAAAGATGGCGTACTTACTATCGGCGCACAAGCTGGCGACACTGTGAAAATCGGCGCGACAGTTGGTTCAATCGATACTGATGGAAAACCAACAGCATCGGCAGCAGCTCCTACTCAAGCGGCGGCTCCTACTGCTCCTGCAGCTGGCGCGACTTCTGGTGGTGGTAAAGCGACTCACCCTGAATTACAAGCTCATCAATCTCCGGCAGTTCAACGTGTAGTTAACGAACGCGGTTTAGATACATCAACTGTTCAAGGCACTGGTCTTGGCGGCAGATTAACTAAAGGTGATGTTCTTAATGCTCCAACTTCTGCTCCTGCAGCACCAGCTCCCACTGCGAAAGCTCCTGCAGCTCCGACTGTTGTTCCAGTTCCACGCGGACCATCTAAACAAGGCGATATCCAACGTGTGAAAATGACGAACATCCGCAAAAAAATTGCTGAGAAGTTAGTTGCAGCTCAACACAACGCTGCGATCTTAACGACGTTCAATGAAATCGACATGACTAACGTGATCGACATCAGAAATAAATATAAAGATAAATTCAAAGAAAAATACGGCGTAAACTTAGGTTTCAACGGTTTCTTCGTTAAAGCTTCAATTGAAGCTTTAAAAACTTTACCTGCAGTCAATGCATCTATCGTTGGTGATGAAATTGAATACCACAACTACTTCAACATCGGTATCGCGGTATCGACTGAACGTGGCTTGATGGTTCCAAACATTAAAGACGCTGATAATTTATCAGTAGCTGGCGTTGAGTTAGCTATTCGTGATTTAGCGGGTAAAGGCCGTGATGGTAAAATCTCTATCGATGATTTATCTGGCGGAACTTTCTCGATCACTAACGGTGGCGTATTCGGTTCATTATTATCAACTCCGATTTTAAATGCTCCGCAATCGGCGATCTTAGGTTTACATAAAATTCAAGAGCGCCCGATGGCAATCAACGGTAAAGTTGAAATCCGTCAAATGATGTACGTAGCTTTAAGTTACGATCACAGAATTATTGATGGTAAAGAAGCGGTTACATTCTTAGTGAAAATCAAAGAATGCGTTGAAAACCCAGAGCGTTTGTTACTAGAAATTTAATTTCGTTTTTTAGATTGAGAGATACTGGTTATGGAAGAATTTGATTTAGTAATTATTGGTGGCGGACCTGGTGGATACACTGGAGCAATTCGCGCAGCTCAATTAGGACTTAAAGTTGCGGTTATTGAAAAAGATAAAACTTTAGGTGGCACTTGCTTAAACGTAGGCTGCATCCCTTCTAAAGCTTTATTACAAAGCTCTGAATTTTATCACGAAGCTTTACATGACTTTGATAAACACGGGATTTTATTCACTGACGTGAAAATGAATCTTGATGCAATGATGTCGCGTAAAAACAAAATCGTAAGTGATCTAACTGGTGGTATTGAGTTTTTATTTAAGAAAAACAAAATCGCCCGCATTTTAGGTACAGGAAAAATCACATCAACTACAACTGTTGAAGTGACAGGCCCTGATAACGCTAAACAAACACTTACTGCAAAAAATATTTGTATTGCAACAGGCTCAGTACCTGTTGAATTACCTTTCTTAAAATACGACGAGAAAAAAATCGTTTCATCAACTGGCGCATTGGCTTTAGATTCAATTCCTAAAGAAATGTTAGTTGTTGGTGGCGGTGTTATCGGTCTTGAATTAGGTTCTGTTTGGGCGCGTTTAGGTTCAAAAGTAACAGTGATCGAATACGCTGATAAAATTTTATCAATGATGGACACAGACTGTGTGAACACTCTCGTTCGTTCAATGAAGAAAATGGGCGTAAGCTTTAAAACTTCAACGAAAGTAACTGGCTCACGTTCTGCTGGTGGCCGTGTTGAATTAGATTTCGAAACAATGCCCGATGGCAACAAAGGCACTATTCAAGGTGACGTTGTTCTTGTTTCTACAGGTCGCAAACCTTTTACAGATGGTTTAGGTCTTGAAACAGTTGGTATTGAAAAAGATGAACGTGGTCGCGTGAAAACAAATTCACACTACCAAACAAACGTTCCAAATATCTTTGCAATTGGTGATGTGATCGTAGGCCCTATGCTTGCGCACAAATCTGAAGAAGAAGGCGTTGCAGTAGCTGAATTGATCGTTACAGGTCATGGCCATGTGAATTACAACACTGTACCTAGCGTTGTCTATACTCACCCAGAGATCGCATCAGTTGGTATGACGGCTGAAGAAGCGCAAGCTAAGGGTTTAGAAGTTAACGTTGGTAAATTCTTATTCGCAGCTAACGGCCGTGCAAAAGCGCGCGGAGCAACTGAAGGCTTTGTAAAAATCATCGCTGATAAAAACACTGATCGTATCTTAGGTGGCCACATCGTAGGTGCTGGTGCTTCTGAGATGTTAGGTGAAATCGTAGTTTGTATGGAATTCGGCGGATCAAGTGAAGATCTAGCTAGATCTTTCCACTCGCACCCGACGATGTCTGAAGTGATTCGTGAAGCGGCGCTAGCCGTTGATAAACGCCAGCGTCAGGGCTAGGCGCCCCCGGATAATTACTACTTAGTTTTTTTCGCAGGAGCAGCCTTGTGAGGGGCTGCTGGTTTAACCTGTTTCAACTGAGGTTGTACGGCTGGCTTTGGATCAGCAACAACTGGATCTGGTTCTAATTCTTCTTTAGTTGGCGCAACGGCCGCCATCGGCTTAGCTTTAAAATCTCTAATTTTTAAAAAGTTTGGATTCGAGCAGTAGTACTGATCTGCACCCGAATTTTCAAAAGCGCTTCTAATCGCTGAATCTTTTAATGCTAAGTTAGATAAATACCCCGGAGCACCAATCGAAGAAAAACGCTCGTATTTATTACGCTCTTTATTTTTTTCTGCTGCATTAGAAATTGATTGAATTTTCGCTAAATTTTTAGGATTTAAAATCGAAGAATCAAAGTTGTTTTGGTTGTAAACCATAAACTCTGGAAAAGTTAATAAGTGCGACTTAGCAATTTTTGACGGTAACAGCTTAACACGTTTAAGTTTCATTTTCGCATCTGGATCATTCTTTTTAATATTTGCAGAGCGCACGTTTATACGCGCAATCTCGATCACAGATTTAACTTTGCCATCGATATCTGTTGCCGTGCTTGGATTATGAAAATCAAAATCACGCTCAGTTAAAGATTTTTTAGAAGCAATACGCTTATCTAAATACTCATTTAACATATTAAATGAAGTACTTGGACCCGTGTTATAACCAGCAAAAGCAATCATAGTTGCTAAATTACTTAAATTAACATCTTTAATACCCAATTGTGCAAATTTGCCTTGGATATTGTTGTTACCAAATTTTCCACCAGTAATGTGATCTGATGGAGTTCCTGTTAACTGCACAAGCTGCCCGTCATTTTCAACAAATGATTCTCCGGCGATATACCTCGTACCTAATAAATTATCTAAGTTCACTCTGTTATAAATCGCCATGTACATGATATTTTTTAACGGGTTTTCAGGCGGTGTGATAAACGAACAGCGCGAAGCTAATACATCCTTAGCTTTTTTCAAGTAAGGCTTATATTGCATGACTCGTAAACACGAAGGCTTTTTGATCGCCGCTTTTTCCATCTCTGCTAAATAACGATCATAGGATTTATTCACTTCTTCAATCGCAGGTTGAGTTAACTGACCTACACCTGCATCAAAACCTGAACCTAGTGTGTTAATCAACATACCTGATTCATTTGAAAGCTTCGGCAATAAATCTTTTTCTTCGATATTTAAACACTCAGCCACATCAGTGAAATGATTATAAGTTAAATTCACTAGATTTTTTGTAACACATGGTTTTGCACCCCCACGTAAAGGCGCAGTGCCCATTCCACCCGGACAACGTGCTAACGAATTTTTACCTACGTTAAATTTATTCATCACATGTGTAATACACTTACGCGGAATATGTTTACTTTCTTGTGAACGCTCGGCGATGGCGTTAGCAAACATCGTGCTTTGCTTAGCCGCTTTGACAAGAACTGATTCAATGTTTGTACGTGCTTTATCTTTACCTGCGCCACACGCTGAAATTTCTTCGTAATTTACAGCAGCTTCACTACCCGCAATATTCATGAAATCAATAGGTGAACCACTGGCTAAGCCAGAGCTTTCACGCAAAGTATCTTCATATAAATCTAATTGCGCCGGAGATAAAGCATAAGGATTATTTGGTGAACCCGATTGTTCATACTGTTCAGGTGTTAATTCTAAGACAGATAAAAGCTCATCATCACTGACGTTAGCTAATTCACTTTGGCTTTCATCATTTGAATAAAGATCGGCTTCTTCTACTTCTGAAGCGTGCGCCATTGAAGACTGCTCTTGTATACCCGCTATAGCTTTTTGCGAATCGTGATCGATTTCATTTGAAATATCTAAGGCATATTTCATTGGAAAAGCAGCAACGAACATCCAGAATACGAAGTAGAATTTGCTATTGAAGAATTTATTCATTTTACATCCCTATTATCCAGGCTATTTATCGTCTAATATGAGTAAAACAAAGATCCGACGAAGGTCTTATATTTGATTAGAGCTCCAAACATTTTTTACCTGCGTCTCATGATGAAACGAAACACTTTAATTTCCATTTTTTTGTAAACGATTTGTAAAACTTAGCTATACTTAAGGTTGTGAGATAACTGGGGGGAAATATGTTATCACGTAAGCTTAATATTTTATCGCTAGCCTTAGGGTTAGGATTAGCCCAATTTGCATTAGCAGCCAGCGACCTAACCATTAATGGCGGCGAAGGTGCAGTCAATCCACTGGCAGATATGTCTGTTGCAGGAGCCACACAAAGAACAAGTACTAATAGTTACACGGTTCGCTTTCGAGCTTCGTGTTTTAGAACCAATTTACGTGGTGTCGCAAATCCTATTGCTCCGAATAGCACTGTTATCATGAGTGGTAAAATGACCATCGATAATGGCACCACACAAAATTTTTCAGTTCGCTTCCCCGCATCGGCCGTTTTAGGAACTGCAGCGGCGGCCACGCAAACAAATAGTCTGTCAGGGTTTACTCTACCTGCAGGATCAGTGGCAGCCTATTCAGGCAATACCGTAACTTTAAAAATGCCAAGTTCAGTTGTAAATACAGTTGACCCTGTCACTGCTGAAATCCACGTGGCCCAACAACGTTTTCAAGTGAGTAATGTTTCATTTACTCAAGAAGCCGGTGCTACTGATGCCAAAGGCCAGTATTGCTTTATCGGAAGTTGTTCATTCTATGCCTATAATGGCGTTCTCTCATCAAGCGCTATCAACGTAAATCAATCATCAGATGGTAAGACATATGATATTGAAACTGGCTTTCCAGGACAAGAAGGCTACTGCGGCGGATTCCACTCGCCGTTAATGGTGTTCCTTGATAAAGAAATTCCAAAGTTTGATAACGTTGTTGATTTTAATATGAATGGCAGTGACAAGACTTACTGGCCAGAAAAAAATCACCCAGGTTATTTTGTAGCTTTACCTAACAAACAAGGCAAAGTGACTTCAAATGAAGAGCTCTTTGGCGAATCAGATGATTATAAAAATGGTTTCGCAAAATTAGCTATTTACGACTTAAATAAAGATGGTGTTATCGACAGTAAAGATCCGGTTTTTAAGAAACTTGTTCTTTGGAAAGATAAATCAGGTAAAGGCGCTTATTCTAAAAAAGATACGATTCCGTTAGCTTCGATGGTTAAGTCGATCAACTTAAAATATGAGTCTATGATTCATGCCGTCTCTGAAAAGGTCGAGTTTCGTCAAAAATCGACAATTGTATTAAAAGATCCAAAGAAGTATCCGAATGCCTATATCGTCGATGTTTGGTTTCAACCTTACACTTCGGCTCTAACAGCTAACTAGTATTTTATTTGCTATCTTCAATTCTACAAACCCCGTCTTAAAACGAGACGGGGTTTGTTTTTTCTTCAGTATTACAACTAGTTACTCTACAATTATATTGAGGGGTACTCTATATGTGGAAACGTTTGTTCAACTCTCGGGGAAATACTACAATGATGGCGTTGTTCGCCGTTGGAATTATATCCTCTGGAGTCTACTTTATCTCAGAGAAAATTATCACTGAACGAAAACTTTCGTCACAACTTCGTAAAGATATTAACGCCAATTTAGCATTGCGTTCGATCACTGATTATATCAAATACGGTATTCGCAAAGGTTGGTGCTTTGACGATCAACTTTTACCTGAAGTACCTGAAAAATGTGTAAATATTTTTACAAATAACTTTAGCACTCCCCGCATAATGATGCCTTCATCATATGCCAAAACTTTAGAAGACTTAGGAAAAGTTAAAGACGCCTCAGGCACCGCCGTATTTCCAACCTTAGTAAACAAAAAAGCTACCGACCTCATGTTGCAATCGTTTTTAATAAAATTGGATTTAAGCAAGTTAACAATGGCTGCAACTCACCCGTTGTACCGCGTACTCAATAATACTCATAATCCACTGGTTAAAGGCGTAAACATCAAAGTTTCGCGTATTAGCAATATGACTTTACCGGTAAATGGCGATGAAGTTTACATTGAAATCGTCACTGAATTTACAGGGCGTGATGGGCAAGTGTTACGTACTGGCAATGATATAATCGACACAGATGGACAACTGAAATCTACCGGAAAACAATTTTTTCGCGAAACAGCTCGTTATGTTTCTAACCCACGCGAACTTAACTCATTTGCCCTCATTTTACCTGGATCAGTTTATTTAGGCAAAGATGCAGCGCCAATTGCTGATCATGGTGATATGGCTATTCCTACAGGATCAAAAAGTGATGTAGGTATGGTTTTTAACTCACCCATTTTTGTGAATCAGAATATTTTTATGGACAGCGCAGGCAGTTACACTCCTGCGACATTTAATGATGTCGTCATTATGGGTAATGGTAAAATTAAAGACCATGACGGTAAAGACTTCAAGATCAACGAAGCCTTAGGCGAAAATCGCTATTGGACTGATTTAAAAACTTTTGGCGGCTTTATGCGCGGCCTTGATTCTGACAGCAAAGGTGATTCCGGTCTGAGTGTGCTTAATGGCGTCAGTGAATCAGCTACTTTAAACAACGATATTATCACTCAATGTATCAACATCGTTCGTGCACAAGGTGATTTAAGAGTAACTGCAAATTCACGCTTGGTCGGTGTTCCTATCAGCGGAACTGTGGGAACTAATTTAACTGAAACTTCTATTCGCTATTCTTTTTCAACCCTTCCGGCCTCGCTCAATTTATTTGAGGATCAAGAAATTAACAAGAACAACGGTGGTATTAACTGTAATTATGACGGCTTAAACTCAGACAGAGGCGGAATTAGTTGTAATGGTTTCTCCGGATCTGATTTTATGAATTTATCAAATCCATATGAAAACATCAACGGTAGTAATGACTCTTACATCACATATTCAATTTCACCAGCTTACAACTTAGCTTCAGGAACTAATTTAATAATGTGGGCCAATATGACTTGGCCAAAATCCGGTAACGATGATTATCTAAAACTTCCTATTTTAGAAAATGATATTGGCGATGGTCACACTCTTACGATTAGTTTTTCAGCCTACACTAAAGATGAATATGACCAAGCCGCTAATGCTTTAGCTGCGGTATCATCTACTTTAAACTCATACATAGGCCCAATGAATACGGCTTCAATGACTTTAAGCACTCGAACTGATCGCTTGACTACGCTTGAAGATACAAAACCTACTTCTGCAATAGCCTACTTAATTTGGCCTGATAAGCACGAGTATGAAGATTTAAAAGATAATAAGTTCAATAACGATTCTGTAGCTTGGGCTCAGAAAAAATTTGATGATGCTGAACAAGCTTTTAACGATTATCACGATAACAATTTCGTTCCGGTAGAAACTGAATATCTTTTACGTAAAGAATACTTTGAAAATCCGGGTAAAATTGAGATCAGCAGTTACAAACCTACTAATGGCTTTATTGAACGCCAGTCTGCATTTAGAAATGTCACTATCAAGGTTCTGAACGGTAAATACTTTAAACGGGCAAATATTTCATCGACTAAAATTTATAACCCTTCAGGAAATAGTAATGATTTATATAAAACCAACAACTTATATAATAATCTTCTGAAAGATTTCTCTCTTGAAGGCATGGATTACAGTGCCAAAAAAGGTGGTTACTCTGCACGTCCTCACAACTACAGCGATGATGTAACCAACAATCCAAATGAAAATAGTACGGCAGACATGAACAATGTTCATTACAATTTTTCATTTAATTCTTCGAATGAATTGGTCTTTAGTGATCGTGGTTTAGATTTTCAAGGTAATGATCTTGATTTAGGAAAATATAAACCACTTGATCCAGCCATCAACTACACTGCCAGAGTTAAACAATGTATGGATTCTGCGGGCGGCATAAACTTAGATGCTTTCAAACCCGCATCTTTTAGCAGCGCTGATTTTACTTCGGTCGCAGCAGACTCATGGCATTTTGCAGCTGATGATAAAACTCATGTCGACCAGCTGTTCGATACAGATATTTACTCTACATTTGGTATAGGATCGATTCGCAAAACATGCACTTTCGCAGCGAGTGTGAATATTATTAATGGCTTTTATGTCTGCGAGAATTTAATCATTCAAGCCAGAACTAAACCGTTAAAAATTATTGGTACCTTTATGGTTCTTAAAAACTTTAGCGTTCATAAATCAGCATTAGCTGCTGGTGTAACATGGCAAAGCATACATAATCAAAGTGCTGTGGCGACAATGAAATCAGCAGGAGCGACACCGCTGATGAGACGTGCTAATGATACTAACTGCTCGACACTTTACGATGGCAATGTTCCTTTCTGGCATCCTGATCCAGGTTTACAGTTACTGTCTGATCGTATTCGCTGTAGTTCGACATTCTTATTACAAGGTAAGGGGCCACCGCGCTGGACATCTGTTGACCCAGACTGCGGCCGTATCGGAAGCAGTACAAATACTCAATGTTTAAAACGTATTCGCAACTTTAACTTGATTCAGCTAGAGAGAGTTTATGGGCTATAATTTTTTAAAAAAATCTAATTCTAAAAAAGGATTCACCATCACAGAAGTGATGGTGGGTGTAGCCTTACTTTCAATTGTGCTTGTTGGCGGCTTAACAGCTTTTGACCTCTTAAATAAAACAGCCATCAGCAATGAAACTAAGTCTACAGCAGATGACCGTGTAGCTGAAATTATCGAAAATATCAGACAACAACCAACGACACAAATTTTGCAGTACGCAGACGCAAGTTCCCTTTTAAGTGCAAGTAATTTAAAAATGGCCTGGTCAAATAATGAAGACAAGCCAGCGGCTGATTGTAAAAACTGTCCCGGACATTATGGTTACGTGATTACACCTGCCACTGACGCCACCAGTGATTTATACTTAGTCACGATTTGGTTTACGCATACTGAGTGGGGCTCAGATGTGAAAAAATTTGAATTTTTAGTGAGTAAATAACCATGAAAAAAATGATGTACGTTAACAACACTAAAGGTTTCACCATCGCCGAACTTTTGATTGCGGTTGCGCTAACTTCAATTGTGGGCCTTGGCGTTTTCGAAGCCTTACATAAAAACACTGAAATCCAAAGAATGTTTGGTAAAAAAATGGATGACCGTATCGAGGTTAATCTTGCAGATAAATTAATTTTACGCGACCTGCGCGCGGCGGGACCATCGCTGAATAACCTTAAGATTACTGATGATAAAAATTTAAATTTTTACGATTTTGAACCTGATCGTTCTTCAAATTTTTATCGTGGTCAAAAAACCGTATCGCGTACAGTTACTCTTATCCAGGGTGGCAATACCTTTATGTACTTTTTGTCTTTTGATGATTTGCGCGGTAAAGCCTTATTTGCTGATGCTGTGACATTTTTTGAAGTGGGCGCACCACCAAACAACATTTATCAACCAGCTTCCTTGACCTATCGTGGGATTAACTACAATGGTTATTTAACGGCCAAAGACAGCGCTGGAAATGATTTAAATAATCCGAAACTCATGGATCCAACGAATATCAATAAATTAGTATTAGTCGACAGTTCGTCTTACATGCCAACAATACCTCTACGCCCTGCTGTGTTTATCGGTAAGATTGTAAACACTGGCGCTATGGTTGATATTCAAAAAATTTCTTCAGCAGAGATTCCTAAAGATAAAACTAAAAAAGACATCTGGGATTACATTATCACCACGCCCGACAACGCCACGATTGATCCGGCTGATTTTATAAAATATATGTACAATCTGCCCCCTGTTGGTGCCAATGGCGCGAGCGTACGCATAAAACCAGTTCGTTTATACAAATACGAACTCGATTGCTCAGTTCCTGCTGAATGTATTTTATATCGTCAAGATGTGCTTCATGGTACTTCGGCTCAAAGAATTCCGATTATGCGTGGATTTAATTGTATTAAATTTATCCGCAACGATATCGCCACTTCTATATTTCAAGTGGCGATGGATAAAAATCTTTGCGCAAATCCGTAATAAGCGAAGTTATATTACAACCAACAGCTGTTCACATGACGTTCAACAGCTGTTTCTTTAGCTAATTCATAACCCGCATCTAAATGACGAAAGATTCCCATGGCTGGGTCTGTCGTTAACACGCGTTTAATTCTTCTTGCAGCTGCATCTGTTCCATCGGCGACAACGACTTGACCCGAGTGCTGTGAGTAACCCATGCCCACACCACCACCGTGATGTAACGCGACCCACGTTGAACCACTAGCCACAAGAGCCATCGCAGATAACATCGGCCAGTCGCTCACGGCATCTGATCCATCTTTCATGGCTTCAGTTTCACGATTTGGCGAAGCCACAGAGCCACAATCTAAATGATCACGACCGATGACGATCGGTGCTTTCACTTTACCTGTGCGAACTAATTCATTTAATAATAAACCTGCTTTTTCACGCTCACCGTATTCAAGCCAGCAAATGCGCGCCGGTAAACCTTGAAACTTAATACGCTCTGAAGCCATGTCTAACCATTTTAATAAATCTTTTTTATGTGGAAACAATTCTCGCATCGCCTGATCTGTGACTTTGATATCATTAGGATCACCCGATAAAGCCACCCAACGGAAAGGGCCAGAACCTTTACAAAATAAAGGTCTGATATACGCAGGAACAAATCCTGGAAAATCAAAAGCGTTTTTTACACCGGCATCAAATGCACGAGCACGAATATTATTACCGTAATCAAAAGTAATAGCTCCGCGTTTTTTCATTTCAAGCATTGATTCAACATGTGAAGCCATTGATTTGTAAGCTGCTTCTAAATACGCTTTTTGATCACGTGTTCTGAATTCAGCTGCTGTTTGCACAGTGTAACCTTCAGGGATGTATCCGTTTAATGGATCATGTGCCGAAGTTTGATCTGTTAATAAATCAGGAGTAAAATTTTTCTTTAACATCTCTTTTAAAACTGTGGCGGCATTTCCAAGTAAAGCAATTGATTTAGCTTCCTTATTAGCCGCGTATTTTTTAGCAAGAGCAATCGCTTCATCGATACTTTCAACTTTTTCATCAACGTATTTTGAATCAAGTCGTTTTTGAATACTGACCGGATCAACTTCAGTACAAATAACTACGGCTCCAGCAAACACACCCGCTAATGGCTGTGCTCCACCCATTCCGCCTAAGCCTGCGGTTAAAATAATTCTTCCAGAAAGATCACCGCCGAAATGTTGGCGACCGGCTTCAACAAAAGTTTCATAAGTGCCTTGAATAATACCTTGAGTTCCGATGTAGATCCACGACCCTGCAGTCATCTGACCGTACATCATTAAACCTTTTTTATCTAATTCATGAAAGTGTTCCCACGTAGCCCACTTAGGAACTAAGTTAGAATTGGCTAATAACACGCGTGGCGCATCTTCATGAGTTTTTAAAACACCGATGGGTTTTCCAGATTGAATTAAAAGTGTTTCATCATTTTCTAATTTTTTTAAAGCTTCTAAAATTTTATCGTAAGATTCCCAATTACGAGCGGCTTTTCCGATACCACCATAAACAACTAGTTGGTCTGGATTTTCAGCCACCGCTGGATCTAAATTATTTTGAATCATACGGTAGGCCGCTTCTTGTAACCAGCCTTTGCAATTTAATTTTGTTCCCGTAGGAGCGTGAATATTTTTATGCATGCAATTCTCCAACTTTAACTTCAACAGCTGTTACGATTTTTCCTGATTGAATCATCGCTCTGATTTTAGCAACGTCTTTAGCAAAAATTCGATCTTCTTTAGCAAATGGAACTTCGGTGCGAATAACATCGAAGGCTACTTTCACACCGTCTGTAGGTTGAAGTGGAGCAATCATGTCTAAAGCCTGAGTTGAAGCTAAAAATTCCATAGCGAAAACATTTTGCGCGTTTTCAACAACTTTTGCAAATTTACGAGCGGCGATTGTTCCCATCGATACGTGATCTTCTTTTTCAGCTGATGTCGGCATTGAATCTACACTGGCTGGATGAGCTAAAACTTTATTCTCACTCACTAAACTCGCTGACGCCACTTGCACGATCATGTGCCCCGAATTCAAACCACCATTAGGTGCTAAGAACGGCGGAAGCTCAGACATTTGTGTCGAGATAAATTTAGAAATGCGTTCATGCGAAATACTCGCTAACGAAGAAATTGCAATGGCTGCGAAATCCATCGCATGCGCCACTGGCATACCGTGAAAGTTACCGCACGATAAAATTTTACCAGCATCTGCAAACACTAATGGATTATCTGTTGCAGAGTTGGCTTCTGTTTCTAAAACCTTCACACAGTAATCAACGGCCATCTTTGCAGCGCCATGTACGGCCGGCATACAACGAAGCGAGTACGCATCTTGAACACGCGGATCATTTTCCAAATGTGATTCAGAGATTTCAGATTTAGCACCCATTACGCGCAATAAATTTTTCGCCGTTGGAGCTTCACCCATATGAGGACGAGTCGCTGCTATTAAGGGATCAAAGGGACCACGAGATCCACGCAAACCTTCTAATGACATGGCTCCAGAGATATCAGCAATTTTTAATAACTGACGAGAATCATAAAGCGCAAGCATTCCAACCGCAGTCATCACCTGACATCCGTTAATCAATGACAAACCTTCTTTAGCTTTAAGCTCTAAAGGTTTTACGCCTTTTAACTCATTACCAAAAGATTTGCCGTCAGCACTCCAAATATCGCCTTCACCCATTAAGGTTAAAGCCAAGTGTGATAACGGAGCTAAATCTCCGCTGGCTCCTACTGAACCTTGTGAAGGAATAACTGGAATTAAATCGTTATTTAAAAATTCTAAGATTTTTTCAACTGTTTCGACACGAATACCGCTAAAGCCTCGCGCTAATGTGTTCGCACGTAAGATCATCATGGCTTTAGATTGAAATTTTGTAAACGGCTCGCCGATTCCAACTGAATGTGAACGGATTAGATTTTTTTGTAATTGTTCAATTTGTGAATCAGAAATGCGAACAGAAGAAAACGCGCCAAAACCAGTGTTCACTCCGTACATCACTTCGCCTTTGGCAATACGGCCTTCGATGTAGTCGCGAGACTTTTTAATTTCAGTTTTGGCCTCATTAGCTAGCTCGAATTTGCCAGCGTCGTGAACCATAGAATATAACGAATTTACGGTGATCGATTTTCCATCAATTACAAATTTTTTCATAGGGCAAATACTACATAAACGACCCTATAGAGTCGAGACTCGAATCACACACTTCGGCGCAGGACGCCAAGCATTAGGTTTGCCCTAAAGTACCTCACCCGATTACTCTTAAGTTATAAGGAATTTGCGATGAAAAAACTCTTAGCTTTAGCTGTTCTTATTTTTGTTAATACTTCGTGCACTACTCAGTTTAAAAAAGCCCAAAATTTAATGGCAGAACGCAATTTTGATGAAGCTCTAACCATCATGGAAGAGCTTGTCGTTAAAGACCCTAAAGACAGTGATTACCAAGTAGGCTTAAAAAAAGCCCGCGAAGGCGTAATTGATCAAACTTTAATCCGCGTTCGCATGGCCCGCTTAGCAAATAACAACCAAGAAAGCTTAGAACTTTTACGTAAAACTGTAGATCGCGAAAATAACTGGGGGCTTTTTCCAACGGGAGCTGTGGCCTTTACACAAAATGAAGAATCTGACGAAGCCTATAAAACTTTAAGAACTGAAGTCTACAGTCTTAACCAACGCCAGCGCCACTTACGCGTTCTCTATTTAATCGAACGTTATAAAATATTATTTCCAGAATCACGCCGTAAAACTTTTGATTTAGCTTTTAACGATGCAAAAACTCACGCTAAAAAATTCTGTTTAGAAAAAAGCAGCACAACATCAAATAAAACATATTTTTATAATCAGTTAATTTCAAAATGGTGCAGTTACGCGTCTCAAAAAGCGGCCATTGTTAAATCTGAATCACCACTTTACGAAGATTTAACGATTTTAACTAAAGAGCAATTTCAACCCTCACTTCCCGCTGCGCTTATTCAATCTTTAGATAAAACGATGAATGAACAATTCGTTGGTACAGGTTGGTTTGATAAGAACTCGAAAAAAGCTTTAGACCTTACAACAACAGGTAATTATCAATTTAGCGAAAATCGTTTTAAAGAATTTCGCACCCACACTTACAGCGAACCTGTTATTACAAAAGCGGCCGATGGTTCTACAAAAACTGTGAATGAAAGTCGCAGCTATCCGTATTATGCCACTGTGATTTCACAAGAAGTGAATGCGGGTTTAAACATCGTCGCAAGCGATGAACGTATTCCACGCTATCAAAATGCGTTTCACCAAACGGCTCGCGAATCATCACACGATTATTACAATGCAGCCATCGGGCTTCGCCCCGAGCGTACAGGTGAAAGTTTTTCATCTGGCCAATGGCTTGATATTGTAGCTAAAAAATATTCAACAGAATTACAATCACATTTACGCAGTTCATTTGAAGGTGTTTTTTGTTCGCCGTTAACTGATTCAACACCACGTATTGAATTAATTAACCAGTCATTAATTTGCCTGCGCCAAATGAGCAAAAACCCACCTGAGGTGATCAGTCGAGTTTTTGAAAATGAATACCAAATGACATCTATTGAAATGGAAACTTTATTTAAAGTCGTTGAGTAAGAGCTAGAAAACTTTATATTTTTTAGCCATTAATTTATGAATTTCGTCGATTTTATTTTTACGTACTTCAGGATCTTTTTCATCACGCTCAATAAACTCGATCTCTTGCAAAAAGATGCGATCAATTAAATTATTTGCATTGAGCTTTTCTTCTAACACCTTTTTATAATCGGCAATTTCTTTTTTAGTCATACCTGTTGTTAAGATAAAAAAGTCTGAGCCATTATATTTAAACGGCACGTGATTTCCAACTAATTCTTCTTGAATAGCCTTAGCCGCTAAACCTAAAGCTATATCACCCGTTTCAGTTTTACGATGAAAGTAATTGAGCTTGCCTAAATTTAATAAACTCACCCAGATTGTTCCGTAATCGACGTCAGGTTTATCTACTTGATCTAAGAAATGGTTAATAACATATTTAGCACCTTGCGACCTGGCATCCATAAGACCTGTGACCGTGTTCACCTCGATTGGATGCGTTTCAGTGATTTTTCTGTTACTGATATTATAGTGTTCAACACGGTATTCTTCAGCTTTTAATTCATTTTTATATTTACCAATACCAATATGACCAAAGCGAAAAACTTCACGTTCACGTGTCGATTGCACCGACTGCGTCGTCGAAAACCAGAATGGACGGTCTTTTATTCGCGGTGTATCCGGAATAAACGCGCGCGGATACGTGCTATCAAAATCAGCCTGAGACATTATCACAGGAATTTCAGGTCTAAATGCAACTTTGATTTTGTTTTCAGGATCAGATAAGTTCACGCCGCCCGTGTATTTTGCCGTATCTAAATTAAAAGCCGTCTTAATTTTAATTTTCATATCCACGGCCATTTTTTCAGCGTGATTTTGCACAACTGCCGGAGTAGCTCCATTAATATAGGCTGAACCCATAGATACGCCTTCTTGCGAGTACTGGGTGTATGTTCTGAAATCTTCCAAAGCCACTTGATAATTAGCCACTGTGATTTCACCATTTTTGTATTTTTGGTGAACCATTCTAAATTCAGCCACACGTCTTTTGGTTTCAGCTAAAAACACTGAATGCGCTTGCGCATGAATTTCTTTTTGCAAAGACTGCATAATTTTTTGAACTTCTTCAGGATTTTTAGTCTCTAAAACGATTCCAAACTCATCACCGCCAAGGCGAAATACTAATCCTTTTTCACCGATTACAGCTTGAATGGCATCGATTGTTTTATGAATGTATAAATCACCGGCTTGCATTTTATCTTGAAAATTTTTATTCACCCAACCTAGGTTATTCACATCAATAAATATAAAAACTCCGTTTGGTTTCTGAAAACTCCCATTGGATAAAATTGAATTTAGAAACTCACGACCACTCTGTAAATTAGCATCGATGACATTCGAATAATCCATGGCTAATTCTGTGGTTTTTAATTTTGGGCTGCCTTTAATATTAAAAACATAGTCGACATAAAAATCAGATTTTGATTTACGCGTGAATCTTACATTTTCGGGAATAAAATCATAACGAGTTTCAGACACCGTCTCAAAATGAGACGACTTTGCCTGGTCACCGAACAGCGCCGCACACTGAAGGCCAGCGCGCGCATTTGCGCTAACACCTGCAGCGACGATCATCATCGCAATTAGTGTCATTAGTACTGTATTAGATCTAAGTTTAACAAGTCTCATGCTTTAAATTATAAGCAAAGCTTTGACCAATTAAGAAATCTAAATAAAATACTAGAGTAATTTTTGAATGTTTGCGCGGTAGTTTTCAGGCGTTTTTTCACCACTGAAAATCGCGCTACCAGCAACAAGAACATCAGCACCAGCTTCCCAACATAATTGGGCTGTTTGCTCGTTCACACCGCCGTCGATTTGAATCAAATAACTTAATTTATTTTTATCGCGGTAGCTTTTTAACCATGACACTTTTTCCAACTGATCATGCATAAATTCTTGTCCGCCAAAGCCAGGCTCAACAGTCATAATTAAAACTAAATCTATCAAGGCTAAAAATGGCTTAATATCATCAAGTTTTGTTTTTGGTCTTAATGTAATTCCTGGTTTCATTTTAAGCTTACGAATTTGTATTAAACAGTCTTTAACCGTCGTTGTAGACTCAACATGAATCGTTAAAAAATCAGAGCCCGCCTTAGCAAATTCTTCGATGTATTTTTCAGGTTTATCAATCATCAAATGCACATCTAACGGAAGTTTAGAAACACCCTTGATAGCTTTAACAACCGGCATACCAATAGTTAAGTTTGGCACAAAATGACCATCCATCACATCAACATGAAGTAAGTGCGCACCCGCTTCAGTCACTTTAGCGATCTCAGTTTTTAAATCAGCAAAATCAGAAGACAACAAGCTTGGTGCGATATATTTTTTATTCATGAAAACTTTGTCCTTTTGCTAATGGATGCGATTTTAAAAAATCAGCGATCACCATACGATTTTTAGATTCAGGCTGAACTTCTAATAACGATAACTGCCCTTGCGAAGTTTGAATTAATAATTCATGTGCATCAACAACAGCGATTTGCCCAGGCTTAACATTTGATGAGCTATCTACAACTTTAGTTTTATGAATTTTTAATCGTTTACCTTGAAAGTTAATAAATGTTCCAGGCCCCATTGAAAAAGCGCGAATTTTATTGTGAAGAGATTCAGCTGATTTATTAAAATCTAACAGCGATTCTTCTTTTTCAATTTTTGGCGCCACAGTCACTAGCGATTCATCTTGCGCTAATGGAGCCAGATTGCCACGCACGTAATCCATAAGTTCGACATGCAGTAGCTCACAACCAAGCACCGCTAAACGATCATACAATTGTGTCGCATTGATTTCTGCATCCAATTGCACACGGCGTTCACCAATCACAGGGCCTGCATCTAGTTTTTTAACCATACGCTGAAGACAAACACCTGTTACCGTATCACCGGCCTCAATTGATCTTTGAATTGGAGCAGCACCACGCCATTTAGGCAGTAGACTTCCGTGCACATTCACAGCGCCAAAAGAAAAACTATCTAAAAAATCTTGTGATAAAATTTGTCCGAAGGCCACAACTACAGCGACCTCGGCTTGCCAAGATTTAATTTGTTCAAACACTTCGGGTTCTTTACGTAAATTTTCAGGAGTTAATACGGGAAGATTATTTTTTAACGCTAACTCTTTCACCGGCGAAGGTGTGAGCTGCATCTTTCGCCCACTCGGACGATCAGGCTGCGTAACCACGCCCACAATCAGGTAATGGTCATCATTTAATAAAGTTTGTAAATGTTTGGCTGCAAAATCTGGAGTTCCTAAAAAACAAACTCGCACTACACTCATGACTTAACAGGCTCTTTCTTGCGATCGCGCGCTGAAGCCATTTCTTCTTTTGTCGGATAACCACTTTTTTTAATCGTATTTTTGATTTTGTTACTTTTTGTAAAGCTAATGTGATCAATAAAAAGTGTACCCTCTAAATGATCCATTTCATGTTGCACAACAATCGCAAGTAAGCCATCTGTTGTGAAGCGAACTTCTTTACCATTCACATCGTAAGCTTTCACTTCTACTTTTTCAAAACGTTCAACCGTTTCAAAAAAACTAGGTACAGATAAACAACCTTCATCAAAAGTTGTTTTGCCTTCGCCTTTAACGATTACAGGATTAATTAAAACTAAAGGTTGTGTAACACCCTGCTCAAGTTCAGTCATGTCGTCGATTTCGTAACGACCAGAATCACCTTTAGAGCGACAATCAATAACTAACATACGAATAAGCTCACCCACTTGCGGAGCTGCTAAACCGATACCATTAGCATCATACATTGTCTCAAGCATATCTTCGGCTAATTTTTTAAGTTTAGTGACTACTTCGGGAGTAAACTGCTCAATAGGTTGAGCAACTTCACGAAGTAATGGGTTTGGATAAGTTAAAATTTCAAGTTTAGCCATATGTGGGAAGAGTATAAAATTATTTTTTCAGACGCAAGAGAAAGAACACCCCAAAACCGGCCATCACAGTGTTTGCTCCCCAGGCAGCTATAACTGGCGGAACCGTTCCATGATAACCCAATGTTTGCATTGAGCTGTAAGCAATCCAATAGGCAACCACAAGACCTAAAACAATACCCGCGTTTTTAGCCATACCACCACCACGCGCATGACCTACGCAAAATGGAAGTGCTAGAAGACTCATCACTAATCCCGCAAGCGCATAGCTTAACTTGGAAAAGTAATCGACTTCGTAGGTAACGGTGTCTAAACCAGCGTCTTTATTTTTTGAAATATAGCGCGAAAGCTCGCTGTGCGATAATAAATCAGAAGTCTGCCCGGTGCTTCGTAAATCCTGAGCATCTTCAGCCATCACGATTGTTTTTTGATCAAATTTATCATTTAACGGAAAACTCGATTCAGAACTAAACACTGAAATCGTTCCATTTTGTAAAAGCCATTTCGAACCTTCTAAGATCACCGACTCGGCCGTTAAAAGCTGTTTTAAATTCCAAGCTTCATCAAAAAAATAAAGCGTTAAACCTTGGGCTAAATTTCCCTCGGCATTTAAAGTTTTGATGTTAAAAATTGTGTTTCTTGAGCGGTACCAAATCTTATCCGTCTTGATAGTTTGAAACTTTGAAGGCTTTTGTTCGATAAAATTATAAAAGGTAAAGTTTTTTTGCTTTGTAAACATGGGCAATAAACGATCACTCGCCACATAATCAATTATTCCAACTATTAAAAGCGAAATAAAGATCCAACGAGATACGCGAAATAAACTTAATCCCGCAGCAAATAACGCAATGAGCTCTGAACCTTTATTTAAAGAAGAAATGGTTAAAACAAGTCCAACAACTGAAGCCACCGGCAACATTTTGTGAATAATTTCAGGCAAAAAATATCCGTAGTAGCTTAGAAAGACACCAGTCTCGACCGACTTGTAATGCAAAATATTAGTCATCACATCAGTTGCCATAAACAGCGTCACAAAGATCACTAATCCCGCTGCAAACGAAACCCAAAAAAGACTTAAAATATACCGATCAACACGAGACATTAGTTACCCATTCGGCTTCGCCAAAATATATTCTGCCTTACTCTTGACTCAAAGGATATTGTGATATGTACTTTAGTCATGGCCTTACGCGTCTTATTAGCTGATGAAAGCTCGACCATAAAGAAAGTGTTGCAACTTGCCCTTTCTGATTTTGGTATCGAGGTAAAAAGTGTTCCCTCTGGAATCGATGTGATTTCAGTTGCTCTGGATTATCGTCCAGACATTATCTTTGCTGACGTGCTTTTAACTAAACGCAATGGCTACGAAGTGTGCGGCGACATCAAAGCCAATCCTCAATTAAGAAATATTCCTGTTGTTCTTATGTGGAGCAGCTTTATGGAATTCGATGAAAAGTTAGCGCAGAAAATGAATGCTAACGGTCGTTTAGAAAAACCATTTGATACAGAAGCTTTACGTAGTGTTGTGAACAAGTTAGTTAAAAAAACTGAAACACACCCGCTTAAAGGTTTATTAGATTTTCCAACGTTACCTGATTTTGAAGAATCAGAAACAATGGTTCGTCATCGTTTACAAAACCAAGCTGAAAACGATTCTTTAGTGATCGATGATGATCCAGAAGATTTCGAACCGCTTGATTTAAAACCAGTGATGCAACAAAGATCACCTTCACATTTATCTTCGATGAATCGCCCAGCTGCGCACCAACCTGTGCCAGCTAAACCGCAAAAACAAACGGTACAAACAATCACTGAAGAATATGATCCAATGGATGATATTCAAATTGAAACTGAAAACTTCGGCGAATTTGAAGAAGTGGTTTTAGTTAAAGGCGAAAAAGAAGAAGCGTTAGAAACAAAAATTCAAGGTCAGTTAAAATCTTATCTTGAAAGCTCGCCAGTAGCGCTTAATAAAATTCAAAATTCAAACGACGGGTCAAAGGGTAAACCTTCATCTCGTTTCGATGAACAACTCATGCGCGAAGAAGTGCGCTCGATGGCTGAAAAAATCTGTTGGCAGATTATTCCAGAAATCACAGAGAAAATTGTCAGGGAAGAATTAAAAAAACTCCTAACCGATATTGAAAAATCAGTATAACAGAGAACCAATGACAATCCACGAACTCATCAAAGCCGCTCTTAAAGAGGATATGCCCTTTGGCGATATCACGACCGAATCATTAGCTGTAAAACCAAAACATGGTGAAGCGATTTTAAAAGCAAAAGCTGATCTTGTGCTTTCTGGTTCAACAGCGTTTGAACAAACTCTTTTAATGTTAGAACCCAGTGTAAAAATCAAATGGCTTTTCGAAGAAGGTGATGTGATCTACAAAGATCAAACAATCTGCTCGATCGAAGGTGATTTAATTCAAGTCTTAAAAGCTGAGCGCGTAGCCCTTAACTTTTTAGGTTTACTTTCTGGTATCGCGACACTGACGCGCAAATATGTGATGGCCGTACAAGGCACTCGTTGTAAAATTTTAGACACGCGCAAAACAACACCTCTATTTCGTGAATTAGAAAAACGCGCTGTTGTTCACGGTGGCGGAATGAATCACCGCTTTAACTTATCAGATGCAATTTTAATTAAAGACAATCACATCACACTCATGGGTGGCATCACTCAAGCTGTAACTCGCACTCGTCAACACACTGACCTTGCGATTGAAGTTGAAGCTTCAACGTTAGAACAAGTTAAAGAAGCTGTTAGCTTACGTGTAGATCGTATTTTATTAGATAATATGAACAATGAAACTTTAACTGAAGCGCGCAAACTTGTGCCTGATTTCGTAAAAACCGAAGCCAGTGGCAACATGAACTTAGAGCGCGTTGGCGGCATTGCCGCAATCGGTATTGATTTCATTTCGGTTGGTGCATTGACCCACTCTGCACCGTGCGCTGACGTTAGTCTTTTATTCGACTGGGGATAAGTCATGACAAAAGAATCACCTTTAAATGATATTAAAATCGGCGTCATCACGGCGTCTTGGGCAGAAATGCATAACATCACGTGCGACTACTTAAAAACAGTCGATAGCACAAATGATCTTGCTAAAGAAGACGCCTTCGAAGGCCTTGATGCGATTCAGTTGTATGTCACTGACGAACAAACAAAAGGACGCGGCCGTGGCAGCAACACTTGGACAGCTCCCCCGTTTGGTTCAAGTTTACTTTCAACGTGGTCGTTTCAATCTTCTGTGGTGCCAAGCCCTTACATTACTTCATTGATCGGGCTTGGATTATTTAATGCCGCTCGCTCGACATGGCCGTTCATCAATTGGAATTTAAAAGCCCCGAATGATTTATTTATCGATGATAAAAAAATCGCAGGATTACTTGTTGAAACCGTTACTCAAGGCAACCAACACCGCATTATCGTGGGCCTTGGCTTAAATGTTTTTGCTCACCCTCAAATTCCGATGGCGACAGATTTATTTACTGAAATGACTAAACATAAATTTCCAGGAATCATGGGCGTTGATTGGATTAAATTCTTAGATCGTTTGTTATTTGAAGTTTGTGCTTTAATTCCAGAAGCTAATCATGAACCAGATGAAACACAGCAGGCTTCATTGTTAGCTGTTTTTAATATGCATCCAAAGTTAGTTAATAAATACCCTGACTTTAAAACGTTAAAAGAGGATTTGTGGCGTTAACATATACCCCTGAAAAACCTGAGTTCGGCCAACCCTGTCCTGATTTTTCATTGCCTGCAGTGAATGGCACTGAAAACAAAAAATACACTTTAAAAGATTTCTCTAACGGAAATCCTTTAGTTGTTATGTTTATTTGTAACCACTGCCCGTATGTTAAAGCCATCGAAGATCGCTTGATCACATTGGGTCATGATTTAGACAAACAAGAAATCAATGTCGTCGCGATCTGTTCAAACAACGACACGAAATACCCTGACGATAGTTTTGAAAATTTGCAAAAACGCGCTCAAGAAAAAAACTACACTTTTATTTATCTGCATGATGAATCACAAGAAGTCGCCAAAACATTTGGCGCTGTTTGTACACCCGATTATTTTATGTTCGATGGCCAATTAAAATTACAATACCGCGGCCGCTTAGATGATAACTGGAAAGAAGAAGATAAAGTCACAAAACGTGAACTTTACGATGCCGCGATTGATTTAAAAAATCACCGCGCACTTAAACCGCAAACTCCGTCAATGGGTTGCTCGATAAAATGGAAAGCCTAACTCATGGTTAAACACACATTATTTGCTGTCACAATTGGTCTTATGGTTTTTTTCTTGTACCTTATGCAGTACACAGGCGCTTTTAAATCAGTGACTGTAGCCACTGATCAACGTGGGCCTTACACTTTAATCTACAAAGATTACACAGGGCCTTATCACAAAATCGTTTCGACAATTGAAGAAGTTGAAAAATGGACCAGAGCTAATGGTTTAAAATGTCGTTTAAGCTTTGGTGAATACTTTGATAACCCCGCTTTAGTTGAAGAAGGCCGTCTTCGCGCTCGTGGTGGTTGCCTGATTGATCCAAAAGATGAAAACGAAGATAAGGTTTTTGCCACGTTAAAAGATAAATTACCTGAAGGATATAAAACTGAAGTCTACGCTGAAACAAAAGCAGCCGTAGCTCTCTTTACCGGCGCACCAGGCATCGGGCCATTGAAAGTTTACCCAAAAGTAGATGATTACATCAAAGAGCAAAAACTCACACGCAAAGGCAACGTTTTAGAGATTTACGAAGTGTTAGAAAAAAACTCTATGCAAACAGTTTATATCTGGCCTTTAAATTGAACATTTAAAGCTTAACTAATTAAAATGGGGCATTTATGAAATATATTTTAGCTTTAACAGTTTCAATTTTAGCGATCCAAGCCCACGCCGCTTTCAAAATCAAACCCGGTCTTTGGGAGATCGAAACTAAAATTAATAACAAAGGTCAAAGCGAAGACATGGGCGCAAAGATGCAAGAGGCGATGAAAAAAATGAAGCCTGAACAGCGCGCGCAAATGGAAAAAATGATGGGCAGCCACGGCATGGGCTTCGGCGAAAAAGGCATGAAGGTCTGTCACACAGATAAAACATCTACTGCCGAATCAATGGTTCAAAATCCAAAAAATAAATGCACGGTGACTGATAAAGAAGATTTAGCTGACGGAGTTAAATTTAAAATCAAATGCGAAAAAGGTAATGGTGCTGCTGAATACCACATGACAAGTGATACGAGCTATTCTGGCTGGAACGAATTCGAAACAGCCCACGGTAAAAATAAAATGGAATTTAAAGGAAAGTTTTTATCAGCTGACTGCGGTAACGTTAAACCTTTTAGTGAAGTTAAATTTAATAAAGTACCGGCACCGAAATAATTAAGCGCCCTCTATCGGATACACTTAACTACCTTAAGATTTAATTGAAGTTCTCCGTGGTTAATGCTGACCTTGGCTTTGCCCATGGCTACACCTGAAGCGTTAGCGCGAACGATCGCAGTACCTCCACAAGATGATTCACCGACAACACCTGCTTTAGTGAGCTCGAGCTTATCATTGGCGATAGCTTCTACTTTTAACACTTCACTTTTTTGCCCAGCAAAGAAAACTTCTAATTGAGCCTTGGCCGACCCGCCAGATTGAACATTTGTATTTACTTTTTGAGAAATATTTTCGATCACAAGTTTTTCATCAGCCGCTAAGGTCACAGGCAGGCTTGCACTGCAAGCTTTACGATTAAGGCCACCAGAATCCATATCTACTTTAAGATTTAAAGGAATAGCGTATGACGAATCAGCTTTTGATAAAACTTTTAATTCAGAAGCCTTAGTTAAACAGCCAGCACCCGCCAAAGTCACCGAACCAAAAGTTGCGGCCTGAACTGAAAAAGCACTCCATAAAACAAGTGTTGCAATACCGATTTGTAGTTTCATTTTGTCTCTCCTAGCTTCAGTCTATACAAAACTAAGGCCAAATGAAATGACGCAGTTACATGGCCTTTAAACGAAAAAAAGCCCGCTTTTACGCGGGCTTAACAATCATTATGTTATGTTTTCGCAAAAACTATAATGCCGCTTCTTTTTTAAGAAGCTCTTCGATAGTCATACCGATACCAGCGTGACCTTGAAACACTGTACCTAATTTACCTTTGTTAAAGTGCTCAGTCGCAGTTTCATAAGCTTTTTTAGGAAGCGCGATGTATTTAACTTGCGGTACGATTTCAGCCGCAGATTTTAAGTACATAGTTACGAAATCTTTTACTTCAGTGCGTTTAGCAGCTTCAGCATTTACGTAGATAAATAATGGACGAGATAATGGATTGTATGAAGCGTTCTCAACAGTTTCTTTTGTTGGAAGAGTTGCTTTACCTTGTTTGTTAACGATAGCTAGTGCTTTAATTTTATTTTTATTTTCCATGTAGTAAGCTAATGGAACAAAACCTAAAGCCCCTTTATCGCCAGAAACACCTTTTACTAAGATGTTATCATCTTCAGAAGCTGTGTAATCACCACGAGACGATTTAGCTTTACCTACGATAGCTTCTGTAAAGTAGTCAAAAGTTCCAGAGTCAGCGCCTGCTCCGTAAAGTTTTAAATCCATTTTTGGCCAAGCTGGATTTACATCAGCCCAAGTTTTGATTTTACCTTGTGCTTCTGGAGCCCACATTTTTTTAAGCTCTTCAACAGTGATTTGAGTCATTTTGTTTGAAGGATGAACCACAACTACAGTTGCATCGAATGCCACTGGTAATTCGTAATATTTGATTCCTGCTGCACGGCAAATTTCAACTTCAGATTGAGTGATTGGGCGAGACGCACCAGAAACTTCGATTTCGTTACGGCAGAATTTTTTAAAGCCGCCACCAGTACCAGAAAATGCGGCAGTAACTTTGACTGCGCCTTTTTGTGCTGCTTGAAATTCTTCAGCCATTGCTTCAGTGATTGGATACACAGTTGATGATCCATCGATTTTGATAAGTTTTGGTTCAGCAGCTAATGCTGAAACTGCAAATGCTAATGTAGCAACTAAGCTTAAAAGTTTCATGAGAGTGGTCTCCTTGGTTATTTAGACGTAATTTAGTTTTTATCATTCACAATGTATTGTCAGGAGTTTGTTAAGACGCCAAATGTTACAAACCAAACCCTAACGCGACAACCTAGAGCATTTGGCTTGAGAATATTCATATGCAACTACCTACTCTGTCTTTCGTACAAGCAGATATAGAGATCGGCCAAACTCAAACAGGCTTAACCGAATCATCGGAGAGTTTTTTATACCACTATTACGTGCGCAAAAATGACTCTTTCCAACCTGATTTCAATTTAGAGATTATCGGAAAAACTGAACAACATTTAAGCGACAAGCCAAATAAATTTTTTAACTTAGAAGATCTTAATAAACATTCATTTGTGAATTACAAATACTTAGCCGATTTATCCTACCTAGGACTTTGTAAAAATAAAATTAATCTTAACTTCGGTGGTGATCATAGTATTTCAATGGGCACAGTTGAGGCCAGCCTTCGTCACAATTCAAACACACTTGTTATTTGGGTCGATGCTCATGCTGACTTAAACAGTGCTGAAGAAAGTCTATCAGGCAACCTTCACGGAATGCCCGTGTATTACTTAATGCAAAAACCAGATGACAGACCCACTTCAATGTCTTGGATGAAAACTATTTTACCTCATGAAAACATGGTCTATTTTGGCATCCGCGATCTAGACATTTTTGAGAAAGAATATTTAGAAGCTAACAATATCATGCATTTTACAATTCATGATATTCGCAAACAAGGCCTTGAGTTTTGTTTAAATCAGCTTTCTCAAAAAATCGCCCAGTTTGAAAATATTCATGTCAGTTTTGATATTGATTCTTTAGATACAAGTTACGCTTTATGCACCGGAGTTCCCGTCAGCAATGGGCTTAAACTTTCTGAGCTGAATGCATTTGCTCAGTGTATTTCGCACTCTCAGAAGTTACGTAATTTAGATGTGGTCGAGATCAATCCTCGCCTGGCTAAGTCTACGACTGAGTTCACAGAAACTTATGAAATCGCTTTACAATTTATTCAACAAATTACTCATGAAAGGAGTAGTTATGCTACAATTTATCCAACAAATTCAGCAAGACATGAAATTTAGAAATCTTGATATGGTGGCTTACGAGCCTCGTGTTGAATTTCAAATGGATCAAGGCAACTACTTACTCAAAACAGCAACGACAACTGAAGAGCTAAAGTCAGCTTTCAAACTTCGTTATGATGTGTTTTACAATTACGATAAAAAGGATGGAACGCGCTTAGATATGGATGTTTATGATTCAGTTTGTGATCATTTAATTATCGTCGATAAAAAAACAAATGCAGTGGTTGGAACATACCGCATGAACAATTCATCAAGTCTTCAAGATTTTTATTCGCAATCTGAATTTGATTTAAAATCTTTCGTATTACCTTACGCAAACTTTGTTGAACTAGGCCGAGCTTGTATCGATAAAAATCATCGCACAGGTGTGGTGATCTCGTTATTATGGAAAGGCATCTACTTTTACATGCGTCAGACAAAAGCTGATTTGTTATTTGGTTGTTCAAGTATTAAAAATATCACACCAAAACAAGCGGCTTTAGTCACAAAATACTTCGAACAAACTGGCGCGCTGAACACGAAATACAAAATCAAACCGCACTTATCGTTTAAGGTTCCATTTTTTGACGATTACTTCCACGCTATGCCAGCTCAGCTTTCTGACGAAGAAGTTAAACAAGCCGAAGATTTGATCCCTTCATTATTAAAAACTTACTTAAAAGTCGGAGCCGAAATCTTAGGTGAACCTGCTTACGATGCAGATATGAACTGCATGGATTTTCTAACGTGTTTAAAAGTCGAAAACTTAGCACAGCGTTATGAAAAACGTCTGGAAAAAGTTGCCGTTTAATTTTACTCTAGAGGCTGATGTTGAATCAGCCTAATTTTCACGAATATTTTCAGTTTGAACAAGTTCTTAAAAAACAACGAGAACTAAAAAATCCCTATTGGACTTTTCAAGCGCATTCAGAAGTGATCTACCAAGGCACAGCTTTTCCTTTATGGAAAGTCATTTGCGAAGATAAAACTTCAAAGAAAAAATCTGAAGAAAAAGTCACACTGATTTTAACTGGCGGAGTTCACGGTTTAGAAAAAATCGGAAGCCAGCTTTGCGTATCACTCATCGAAAAATATTTCGAACTTTCAACTTGGGATTTAGTTTTTCAAAATAAGTTACAAGATATACGTTTGGTGTTTTTTCCATTCATTAATCCGGTGGGCATTCAAGAACGCACCAGATCTAATGGTAAAGGCGTCGATCTGATGCGAAACGCTCCTATTGAGGCCAAAGAAAAAGTACCTGCGCTAGCGGGTGGGCATCGTGTTTCAAACTGGTTACCCTGGTACCGCGGTAAAGTTGATGAGCCTATGCAAATTGAGTCTCAGTTTTTAGTCGACGAAGTGACTCGCGAAATTCTACGTTCTAAATTTACTTTATCTTTAGATATTCATTCTGGTTTTGGTTTTAAAGATCAAATTTGGTTTCCGTGGGCTTTTAGCAAAAATCCTTATCCTAAATTAGATTTTATCACTGTGATGATGGAGTACTTTGAAAAGCTCTACCCGTTTCATATTTATAAGATCGAACCCCAATCAAAGGTTTATTGTACGCACGGTGATCTGTGGGATTACATCGCCCACGAAAGAATTAAAAATCTAAACTATGTTCCGTTAACTTTAGAATTAGGATCATGGATTTGGGTTAAGAAAAACCCATTACAGATCTTTAAACTAGACGGTTTGTTTAATCCGATCAAAAAACATCGTATTAAACGCACTTTACGCCGTCACCAGCTCTTAATTGATTTTATGATCCGTTTTTTACTTTACAGCCAAAGCGAACAGTTTAAAAATTTAGACTTACTCGATTACTACAACAAAGGCTTAGAAAAATGGTACCCACAGCACAAAACCCTCAAGTAAAAAACTGGATCTTAATTCGCGGCTTAGCTCGCGGTGCAGGTCACTGGGGATCGTTTCCACAAAAATTACAAAAGGCCTTCCCGAACGATAAGATTTATTACATCGAAGTGCCAGGCAATGGCTTGTTACGTGACACGGTAACACCGCTTAAAGTCTCTGAGTTTATTGAAAGTTTTGAAGAACAATTAAAGAATAAAAATTTTGATTTTACGCTACCTACGTACGGTTATTCATTGTCACTGGGTTCAATGGCCATGGTCGAATGGGCCAAACAAAAGCCCGATTTTTTCAAAAAGATTTTTATCTCTAACACCAGTGCTGCTAATTTTTCGAATGTGTTTAAGCGTTTAAGTATAGATGCGATGACATTAGGTTTTCGCATGCGCCGAATGAAAACCCCTGAAGATAAAGAAATCGCCTCTTTGCAGGTAACAACCACTTTATCCAAAGAACAACTTTTATCAGATTACAAACACGACTTCGATTCAATGCTCAGTTTCAGCAAAACAAACTCAGCTGATCCAAAAAATGTTTTACGTCAGTTAGTCGCAGCCTCGTTTTACGGATTTCCAGCAAAGCCACCGACTGAAGTTGTACTTATGAGCGGTGGTAAAGATAAGTTTGTCAGTGCTCAGTGTTCAAAAGACATCGAAAACAAATGGCACTGCAAACACGTGATTCACCCAGAAGCAGGCCATGATATCAGTTTTCAATTTCCTGACTGGGTGATCGAACAGATTAGTGGTTAGTTATATCAAAGAATCATTTTTTAGTTTAAGACGTCTTTTTAATTCATCCACAGATCTGCTGTTATCTGATCTGTGGGATCTGTTTGTTATACGGCTTTCTTTGAAACTTTTATGACTTGAATATTCTTCGCGACCACGTGCCTGTAAGTTAAGTGATGTTAACGTTAAAGCTAAAAGTAACAATGGTTTGATCATTTTCATAAAATCCTCCTCAGGAATGTAATGCTTCGAGGAGTGACTAAAGCAATCTAAGGCCCGGATATGATCTGCTCCAGCACCACTTATAATGCATTAGACAGGTTCAACTTCCAAAACTGAAGAAAAGAACCATTTTATTTCTAAAAACAAAGAATAAAAAAAGCCTCTCCGTTACCGAAGAGGCTTCATTAAAATCACAATGATTTTCTAATAACTAAACTTTACCACCTGAGCGGATCAAGTTAAGCGCAGAACCTGCTTTGAACCATTTTAATTGTTCAGCATTGTATGTGTGCTTGATCTCGATTTTATCAAATGAACCGTCTTGGTGTTTTGCTTCAAGAATTAAATTTTTTCCTGGAGCTAAATCATTTAAACCGCGAATTGATAAAGTATCTTTTTCTTGGATTTTTTCGTAGTCAGCTGGGTTTACAAAAGTCGCCGCTAACACACCTTGTTTTTTAAGATTTGTTTCGTGGATACGCGCGAAAGATTTCGTGATAACCGCAGTACAGCCTAAAAATCTTGGACTCATCGCTGCGTGTTCACGAGAAGATCCTTCACCGTAGTTTTCGTCACCGATAATCATCCATGATTTACCATGTTGTTGGTAATCACGAGCAATCGCTGCGAATTCTTTTTTTGAACCATCTAATTGGTTGTGACCTTTACCGATTTCACCAGGGATGAAAGCGTTATCAGCACCTAACAACATGTTGTCAGAAATTTTATCTAAGTGACCACGGAAGTTTAACCATTTACCACCCGGGCTGATGTGATCTGTTGTACATTTACCTTTAGCTTTAGCTAATAATAAATGACCTTCGAAATCTTTACCGTCCCATTTTGTGAATGGTTTTAAAAATTGTAAACGTGGAGAATTATCAGCGATCGCAACTTTTGCTGTAGCGCCTTCTGGTTTTTGGTAACCCACTGTATCTGGTACGAATCCTTTTTCAGGAAGTTCAGGTGCGCTTGGCGGAGTTAATTTAATTTTACCATTTGGACCAACTAATTCGTCAGTTAATGGATTGAAATCTAAACGACCAGCTAAACCTAAAGCCATTACAACTTCTGGTGAAGCAATGAACGCTAATGTTTCAGGGTTCGCATCATTACGACCGCGGAAGTTACGGTTGAATGAAGTGATGATTGTATTTTTCTCGCCCGTTTTAATATCATCACGTTTCCATTGACCGATACAAGGACCACACGCATTGGCTAACACTGTTGCACCAACAGCTTCAAATGTTTTCATTTGGCCATCGCGTGTGATTGTGTTTTGGATTTGCGTTGAACCAGGACTTACTAAGAATGGTTGTGCCATCTTAACGCCGATTTTCATGGCTTGTTCAGCTAAGTGAGCTGAACGACCAATATCTTCGTAAGAAGAGTTCGTGCAAGAACCGATAAGTGCAGAAGATAATTTTAAAGTCCAACCGTTAGCTTTTGCTTCTTCAGCGATTTTAGAAATTGGGCGAGCTAAATCTGGAGTATGAGGACCAACTAAGTGTGGCTCTAATGTAGATAAATCGATTTCGTAAACTTCGTCGAAATATTTTTTAGGATTAGCAACTACGTCATCATCAGCGCGTAAGATATCTGTGTTCGCATCTGCAATTGCAGCCAACTCAGCACGGCCCGTAGCTTTTAAGTAACCAGACATTTTTGCATCGTATGGAAACACAGAGCATGTCGCACCTAATTCAGCACCCATGTTTGTGATTGTTGCTTTACCCGTACAAGAAATCGCATCAGCGCCTTCGCCGAAATATTCTACGATTTTATCTGTTCCACCTTTTACAGTTAACATTCCGCAAAGTTTTAAGATCACGTCTTTTGCAGAAGTCCAACCGCTCATTTTACCTTTTAAGTGAACACCGATTAATTTAGGATTTTTAACTTCCCAAGGTAAACCAACCATAACGTCTGAAGCATCAGATCCACCAACACCCACAGCACACATACCTAAACCACCCGCGTTTGGCGTGTGAGAATCTGTACCAATCATTAATCCACCTGGAAATGCGTAATTTTCTAAAATTACTTGGTGAATAATACCAGCGCCTGGTTTCCAGAAACCGATATTGTATTTTGAAGAAGCTGTCGCTAAGAAATCAAAAACTTCTTTGTTTGTCGTGTTCGATGCTGCCATATCTTTTTCTTTACCTTGGTAGGCTTGAATTAAGTGATCGCAGTGAACAGTTGAAGGAACAGCAGCTTCTGATTTATCAGCTAACATGAATTGAAGGATCGCCATTTGTGCTGTTGCATCTTGCATTGCTACGCGGTCTGGTCTTAAAAGTAAAAATGAAGAACCACGGTTGATCTCTTGATTTTGTGGATCATCTAAGTGACCGTAAATAATTTTTTCAGCTAATGTTAATGAACGATTTAAGCGTTTACGAATCACGTCAGTTTTAGTGCGTGTAGTTTGGTAAACCTGTTTAACCATTTCTGGTGATGTTTCGATTTTTGCCATTGGCAACTCCTTGATGTTTTTTAAGGCTTTATCAGTACGTTTTCATTCTCGGCTAAATCCTTAGTTGAAAAAATAGAATAATTGGAATATAATGTAGTCTCAGAAGGAATATATAGACCATATGCTAGAGGGAATCGAAGCACTCATCGCTCTTGAACGCACCGGAACAATCAGCGAAGCTGCGGCTCAGCTGCGCTTAACTCAGTCTGCCGTAAGCAAAAGACTGCAAGCTTTGCAGAATGAAATCACATTTAAGCTGATCGAACCCGATGGACGCCGTGTTAAGTTAACTCCGCAAGCTCAAGAGTTTCTATTACGTGCCCGACCACTGGTCACTGAGTTAAAGAGTCTCAAGCAACTCAAACCTGAAAATGGCATTACGCGCTATTCTATTGCGCTGTCTGATTCAATCGCAGCCACTTGGGGCCCGAAGCTGATTAAGCAAGCGAGCAAAAAGATTAAGAATATTGAATTTGATTTGCATGTTCATCGAAGCACCCTGGTCGAGGAAAACGTAAAGCTTGGCCGATATGATTTAGGATTATGCATCCCCTCAAGCTCTGTAAATAGCGGAAATCTTTTTTCGACACGCATCACAGAAGAGCCTTTAGTTTTTATTTATAATAAATTTGATGAAGATGCCGCCGACGAAACCACAAAAGTGATCACCATCGAAAAAAATTCGGGAACATGGCGTAACCTTGAAGATAAATTACTAAAAAATTCGAAATTAAAATCTTCAGATTTTGTCTACGTTGAATCTTTTGCGGCGATTTCACAAATGGTGAAAGAAGGCTTTGGTAATGGAATTATTCCGTTAGGCATGGCTCAACATTTAAATATCCCCAAAAAAGGCTACAGCCTATTTACACCGTCAATCAGTCGTGAAATTAAATTAATCTCGCGAAAAAACGTTGCCACTCAACCGGCGATTGAAGAATTCACGTCTTATCTTTTTGAATTAAGTAAGGCTTTATTTTAACGTAAAATAAAAAGCAGCACCTTGGTTCACTTGACCTTCGGCCCAGATTTTACCTTGGTGCCGCAAGATGATTCTCTGAACAATCGACAATCCAACGCCTGTTCCTTCAAATTCGCTGGCACTATGCAGACGTTCAAAAGCGGCAAAGATATTTTCAACATGAGCCTGATCAAAGCCCGCGCCGTTATCTTTAATAAAATAAATTGTATTTGCGTCTTTCTCAAAAGAACCGAATTCAATTTTTGCATCTACAGTATGACGAGTAAACTTCCACGCATTGCTGAGCAAATTAGTCAGCGCAATTTCTAATAACTTAAAATCGCCAAAACAAACAACTCCTGGCTGAATAACTGTACTCACTGTTCTCATAGGAGAATTGTCTTGCAGTTGATCAGAAATTTCGTCAACTAACTCTGATAAATCTATTTTTTGTCTGATCAATTCAGAACGCGCCACTTGCGACAGCATTAACATATCTTCAATCAGAGAATTCATTTTTTTAGCCGAAGCGCTTATTTTATTGAGATACTGAATCTCATCAGAATCTAATTTAGCACCCGCTTCTTGTTTTAAGATCTGACTGTAACCATCGATACTTCGAATGGGGGCACGTAAATCATGCGCGACAGAATAACTAAAAGTCTCTAATTCTTTATTTAAAAGTTCAAGTTCATGAGTGCGCTCTTTCACACGTTCTTCAAGGCGGCGATAAAGATCTGCCGTCTCAATGGCAAGTCCCGCACGTGTAGCTACGTCTTGCAACAAACTCACATCTTCTTCGGCGTAAGATCGTCCAGGCGCGCTTCGAACTAAAGTTATTGTTCCAATAATATTATGGCGAGCATGTATCGGCACAACTACAAAACTATGCACATTCCATAAAAGCACCAGGGCCTTTAAGGCCTCATCAGTTTTAGCGGCAACCTCTTCAGGCTTCACGTCTCCGAAAACTGATTTTCCTGAACGCACAACTTGGGCTGAAACATTTTTACCTTCTTGAGCAGAGATTTTTAAATTTTTAACTTGGTTTTTATAAATTGAATCTAACTTTAAATCACGATGTGAACTTGTTTTAGTCGAAAGCTGACCGTCATCATCCATGAGCGTAACAATACATCCGTCACCAATTAACTCTGAACCAGCAAAGGCCACCTTATCTAATAATTCATGATAATCGGTTGCAGCCGAGGCAAAAGTTCTACCGACTTCGGCTAATAACCTGAACCTCGCGTTATTACGCATCAACTGTTCACTTAATAACTGTTGCTGCAATTCCATATTCGCCTTCATAGTGTAAAATAAAACGTAGCGCCTTCGTTTAAAGTCGATTCAGCCCATATGGTACCGCGATGTCGATGAATAACCCGTTGAGTGATTGCAAGCCCCACACCCGTGCCTTCAAATTCTTGCGAGTCATGCAAACGTTGAAAGGCATGAAACAATTTATTTGAATAAGCTTGATCAAACCCAACGCCGTTATCTTTAACGTAATAGACCATTTGAGTATGACGTCTGAATGATCCAAATTCAATACAGGCTGTGTTGTTTTTTTTCGTAAACTTCCAGGCATTGCTCAGTAAATTTGTTAAAGCAATCTCTAACAGCTGCACATCCCCCATAGCAAAGACATTCGGTTGAATATTTATTTTAACTTGCCGGCTTGGGTTTGTTTCTTTTAATGAAAAAATAATATCTTCAGCTAATTCAGAAAGATTTACTTTTTGTTTTACAATTTCTGTACGAGTCACTTGTGATAGATTTAGCAAATCATCTATCAATCTATTCATACGTTTAGCAGAAGCACTAATCTTGTTTAAAAGCTCTTTAGCTTCGTCATCTAATTGCTCGCCCTTGTCTTGCAAAACAGTCTGGCTATAACCATCAATACTACGCAATGGCGACCTTAAATCGTGCGCCACTGAATAGCTAAAAGATTCTAATTCCTTATTAACGATTTCTAAATCATGCGTTCGATCATTTACACGCGCTTCAAGATCGTTATAAAGACGTAAATTTTCAATCGCTAAACCTCCACGAGCCGCTAAGTCTTGCAATAACGAAATATCTTCGGGTTCGTAACTTCGACCTGCAGCACTTCTGACTAAAGACAGCGTACCAATGATTTTGCCGTGTACACGAATTGGAACCACGGCATAACTATGCACATTTAACTTTGCAACTAGTGCTTTTAAATTGTCATCGGCCTTTGCAACGAGATCCTCTGGATTAACATCGGCGTACTTTAATTCGCCCGAACGAATGACTTGGGCTGAAATTGCAGAGCTATCGATCGTTGAAACTTTTATTTTTTTTAAATAATTTTTATAAACCACACGCATTTCAGAATCGCGGTGTGAGCTGGCTACATTGACTAACACTTTATTGTTTTCATCTGTGAGTGTTAACATACAGCCATCGCCAATAAGATCACTCGCCGTATTTGCAATTTTATCGCACAGCTCATTGTAGTCTGTGGTTATAGCAAACGAGTTTGCAACCTCCGCTAAAACACGCAATCGGGCATTATTCCTCATGAGTTTCGCGCTTAATAGTTCTGGTACCGGCAGCAGGTTCATTTGTCAAAACACTGCAAAAAATGTGCGACTTTTACCCCGCAATGAGGCTTTTATTCGAGAAACAAGTGGCTTAAAATAAAAAAGCCAGATCTTTCAATCTGGCTTTCAATAAAATTACTTTTTCAATGCTGCCTTGCTCCCGAAAAAGGGACGGCCTACCTTAAGGAGCTTTGAATTCTGGTTTTAAAATTAACAATTGCAAGTCATTTAAAGCGTCTGAGAACGACACTTTATTTTGTGGTAACAACACTAGTAAATCATTGTTGCCACGGCCTTTTGTTAATTCAACAGTTGCTTCAGAACTTGCGTTAACCGCTTGAGAATCGCCTAAGCCAACAAAAGATTGATCTGAAGCTTCCATTGATACAGAGAATGATTTTTCGTTAGCTAAGTTATCATCCATTTGCACAGACGCTTGTTCGTTGTGAGTCACTACAACTTTAAAGTTCAATTGATTTTTAGCATCCAATTTTAACTGGCTGACACGAGCTTGAACTACAACCACTGTTGAGTTGTTGTAAGTCGTTAGATCTTGTTGATCTGTAATTGCATCAGTGTATTTTTCTTGGTCTTTTAATTTTGCTAAAGCATCAGTATCATTTTTAGCCGCTTCGATTTGCGCTTCATATGATTTTCTGATTTCGCGCGCTTTAACTGCATCAATTAAAGTTGAAGCAAATACTTCTGATCCAAAGTTTGGAATACTTGAAGTGTTTGAACCAAGAATTTCTTGTTCAACAACACCGTCTTTATCGCTATCAACTAAAATTGAAATGTCACATGCATTCCAAGTCGTCATTGGTTTGTAAACTTTAACACCAAATTCAACAAATTGTTCTTTACCAGCATCAGTGTCTTTTTCAACGATTCTGTAACCAACCGCTTGTAAATCACAATCAGCATTCATGTAAGATGGAGCTAGCGGTTTACGTTCGTCTTTAGCTAATAAATTAAATAATAAAGCTTCACCTGCGTTTGCAGATTCATTTTTAAGAGCTAAAACAGCAGCTGCACCTTCAGCATCATTCACTGAAGATTGAACTGTTAAACCTTTAGATGTGATCGCAGATAATTTGTGAGCTACGGCTAAAACTGGAACACGGTATAATTCTTTACCGTCAGCTTTAACTAATACCCAACCATCCATTTCGCGAACGTAAGCGTCTTTCATTTTTGTCGCATCAAGTGTGAAAGCTAATTTCACAGCTGTTGATTCGCCAGCTTTTAAAGTGATTGATTGAGCGTTTGTTAATTGAACGAATTCGTTGCCAACAAATTCAATGCTTACAGCTTTATCGGCTGCCGCTACATTTTTAAAATGTAATACAGATTTAACAGCTTTTTTTGCTTCGATATTGATTTCACCGAAAGACACTGAAGGCTCTTCAGCGATAATTTCTGACATTGCCGCAACATCAGCTTGAATACGACCAGCACCTTGACGAGTGACTGGGTAACGACCGTCTTTATCACCGATAGTTTTAGATGTTCCCATCGCAACATGTTTTAAATCTAACGCTGAAACTTCGATTTCGCGATTTTTAAAAGATTGTTTAATTAAAGCTAATACACCCGTCATATGAGGAGCTGCCATTGATGTACCAGAAAGTTTAACAACCTCAGCGCCTTTACCCATGGCTGCAGAAATAATATCTGAACCAGGAGCAGAGATTTCTGGTTTTAAGAAACCATCGATTGAACGAGGGCCTTTAGAACTGAAACCAGTTAATGTATCGATAAGTTCTGGTTTTTCGATTGTCTTATCAGTTTTGAATTGGATCGATGCACCAGTACCTGCAGTTAAAGCCGCTTTTAATTTTGCGCCAACTTCTTTAGTGACCATGATCGCAGGAATATCAAATTTATCAGTTGTTCCCATCGTGAAAGCTGCGCCTTCTTGATTGTTCGCAACCACAACACCAATCGCACCAGCAGCTGCTGCGCGTTTAACTTTATCATTGAATGTCACAGCACCACGATCAATTAAAGCTACGTTACCTTTAACAGCCGCGATTTGCTCTTCTGTTAAATCTGTAGCTGCTGTACCAACAAAAACTAAATTTCCTGTAACATCTGATTCAGAAACTTTTTTAGCAGAGGCTGCTTCAATAGTTTCAACAGAAATTTCTTCTGCGCCTGCTTTTACAATAGACGCTGTGAAGTGCCAGTTGTGATCACCATCATCAATTGATGCAGCCACAGATAAGGCTTCAGTTGCTGTACCTGGAGCACCAACGATATAATCTTTAGCGCCAGAGTTACCTGCAGAAATAACAGATACTGTTCCACCTTTAGCTAAATTTTTTACGGCTTCAGAGTAAAGAATTTTTGGATTACCGTAACCAGAACCTAATGAAAGATTCACGATATCTAATTGATCACGTAAATCGCCATCACCATTTGGATCAGCCGCATACTCAAGACCTGCGATCACAACCATGTCTGAAGTTGAACCTTCAGCACCGAAAACTTTGATCGCGTATAAATCAGCATCTGGAGCCATACCGTTGTATGAATTTACACCATCACCGATACCCGCAATTGTTCCGGCAACGTGAGTTCCATGACCTGCTTCATCAAGTGGATTTAAATCTGGTTTAGGTACACGGTGAAAAAATTCAGGAGATGCTGAATCATATTCAGTTCCTACTAAGTCAACACCACCACGAACTTTTTCAGATGGAAAACCTAAAGCTTCTTTAGTTGGATCGATAGCCTTGTAAGCCTCTGCAGTTCCAACACCTTTAAACATTGCGTGAGTATAATCGATACCTGTATCGATAACGCCAACTTTAATGCCTTTACCAGTTAAGCCTTGAGCATTTAATTTTTCTGCTCCGATAAATTTAGCAGAGTTTCTTTCAGTTAATGTTTTTGTAGCCGCCGCTAAGCCATCAGTCGAAAAAGTGATTGGACGATCGAATGTTCCAACACCTTCCCATGAAGCAATTGTTCCAACAGCTTTTAATTTTTCTAAAGCAGAGATTGGAGCAAGAACGCAAACGGCGTTAAGCACGTAACGGTATTTGTAAAGAACTTGAACATCTTTATCTAAAGCTTTCATATCAGCGATCGCTTTATCTTGCTCAGCTGTGATTTTAGCAGATTGTTCGTTGTTAACGATTGTTACGCCATCTTCTTTTGATGAAGTTTCTAACAACGAAGGAGTTTGAAGTTTAACCATCGCCATCACATGCGTTTGATTTTGTGGACGCGTACTGATGATGTTTTGCGTGTCTTGTAATAACGGAATCATTTTAGATTTGCTATTTTGGCTCTGAGTACAAGCCGATAAAACAAGCAAAGACGTGATAAGTGCGGTAGTAACTAGTTTCATTTTTCCCCCAAACGAACAATTAGGACTTTATATACAAGATAAGCGCCAATTTTTCAGAGCCTTTTTGGCCATAAGCCTAGAAAGTGCCTCGAAGCCCTGATTTGAGCGGTTTTCATGGAACGTTTATATGTCATATGTTTAGTCAGTTAGCTAGGCTTAATGCTAAACTTTAGCCTGTTAAGTCAAGAGTTTCAGTATACAGGCCGATGCAACCTATATGAATCAAACTATTAAGACAACCCTCTCAATCTGTTTATTGGCTCTTTACACTATCACTGCAGGCTGTACTGCTAAACCCGTGGCAGAACGTGAACCGAGTTCAACCTATGGGCGTGCAAAGCTTAATGAGGCCTACTTCTTTGACAAAGCGACTATCAATGCCCGCGAAGTGAAGCTTCGTAAATTTGATTTAAACAATCAAGCTGACATCAACCAAATCGAACAAGATGCGAAGGCCTTTTTAGCTGAATATAAAAAACGTAAAGACTCAGACTTTCCAGAGACTGAACAATACGTTGTAGGTTTAGAGGCCAAAGAGCCTTTTAATAAATTTGATTTCACAACTGGTGGATTAAAAGATGCAGCAGAATATATCGTTGAAGTTTACAACCGCTGGAGACGCGGCGAAATTAAAGTTGATGAAGCTCAATATCAGATCGCACAGGTTTCTCGTGCAGTTGTTTTAAATTACATAGAGCCGGTCAAAAACCATTATGAGTTTTTTAAATTTCCGGTTTACTTATCGCGCTTTTTATCAACACCAAGTGTTTCTGAAAACTATAAAGGTCAGGACCCTGATTTAAAATATGTGCGCGATGAAGTTTATCAGGAAAAAGATATTTCAAAAATTGATTTTCACCAAGACTATAGATTTAAAGACGTCAATGTGACTGATGGATGTAAATACTTAAAAGCAAAACGTGGGTTCGGCGTACACGCCGGTTTTCAAATCACTTGCGGTAAAACAGATTACAAAATCAAATTCGGTAACGAAAGATATTCGGGTCCGTTTAACACTCGTATCTACCGTGCTTTAGGTTTAGTGGCTCCCCACTTGAACTATTTTGATAACGTAGTGGTTAATTATGACCGTAAAGTTATCACTGAATTCAATTCACGTGCGCCTACAAATATTAAAATTACAGTTGTTGCAGTTCCTGTCACTACACGCGCGATTCAAGAATATGAAAATCCATTTGATTTCATCAGTGGATTAAGAATGAAAGATGGTTCATTTGTTGACGGAAAAACAGCTCAGGCCCGTCTATTTAAAAGACCATTTGATAAAACATTTACTGAAGATGTGATTGATACAAACTTTGAATCACAAATTTCACAATTTGTTTTTGGTCCATCAACTTTAACTTTAAAAGATGATCCAGCTATGGGTGATGAACTTGGTCCATGGGTACCAGATGATTTCAACTACAGTGATTTCAAAGAAATCCGTGGCTTAATCGTTTTAGCGGCTTGGACAGGAAACTTCGATGTGCGTAAAGATAATTTACGTTTATTAGCGGTAAAAGATTCTAAAGGCCAAAAAAGACTTCGTATTGCCTTTGGTGATGCGGGTTCTGGTTTAGGTCATGCCACTGGTGCTGCACGTTCTGGTTCAACGATCGAAGACATGAAATGGGAAGTGTCGACAGTTTACCAAGACAATAACAACAACGATCGTTCTTCACACGATAGCGAAGAGAGAATCTCTTTATCTGGTATCGCTGAATTAGAATATGCAAAAGCATTTTCAAGAATCAAATTATCAGACGCACAATGGATGACTCGTAAACTTTGCCAAATTTCTCCGGATCAAATTAAGGCTGCCCTGGTTTCTTCAGGCTTAAGCTCTGCAGAAGTCGTTTTAGCTCAGGCTAAATTATTAGAGCGCCGTAATAAAATGATGGAACATTTTAAAATGGACGAAGATTTTGTAGCTAGCTGTTATGTTAAAGTTGATCGTAAATTAAATTACGATCCAATGAAAAATTCGTTAGTCACAATCAGCTACGACAATAAGTCAAAAGCTACTGCTGCTCCCGATCGTGGACAATACGTGAAAGACGGTCATTTACTCCCTGCCTCTAAAGTAAAGCAGGATTTCAACTAAAAATAAAAAAGCCAGGTGAACCCTGGCTTTTTCTTTAGTCGAGCTACGCATCCTGCACTTGAGTGCCTTAAAACTGACGTTTAAGTAAAGCTTCGTAACGTACACCGCAAGTTCCTGCGTCTTGAGCCATTGGTGTGCAAATTGTTTTTCTAACACCAACTCCTAATAATGTTTTTTTAGAAATTTGGTGTGTGTAACCTAAAGCAAACTGACGAACAGCTCCGCCAGTGGCTTCAACTGTCGCTGTTCCTTTTTCGCCGATTTGTTTTGTGGCTCCAAGAGTATAAATTGTCGAAGACTCTGGATATAAAGGGTTATGTTTAAAAATCGCTTGATTGAAAAATACAGAGTACCCGTGTCTTTCGTTCGTATAAACGGCTCCCCAATTAATACGCGTCTCTGGCGCGCCTTCGTGATTAATGCGAGTCAATGAACCATTTAAAATTAAAGAATCAGATAATTTTTTTGAAATAACAACCATTCCGCCTGTTGTGTTTGGTTCTAATCCTGCATCTTCACTGCCTTTACCTGTCGTGAAACCTGATACGATAAGACTATCAATAACTTTCAAAGCTTCTTTATCAAGTTGAAATTGAATCGCATAAGCGCCCGGAACTTCTGTTAACGCCTTTAAGGGTCCGTTATCATCGATTGGCATAACTGAATCGTTTGAACTCGTTGATAAAGTTTGTTTTCCGATAATCGTTGTAAAGATACGGCCTGTGCTTGGATCTTTATCGATAATGATCTTTGCTTCTTTTAAGAAAGCATTCCAATCCATAGGCTTTGAAAGTTTATTTTTATCTATAGAAATTAATTCCTGAAATGCTAATGCAATTTCAGCACGGATGGCTTTGTTTGTTGATTGAACACCAAGCACGACTTCTGGACCATCGGTGTCGATGCCATGCTCTTCTCCGCCCGTGTTGTATTTAAAGTTGGCTTCGCCTTCGATAGAAATATCTGCAATTCCAATCTTATTTAAAGCTTGATTGAATCTTGATTTTTGGATTTCAGCTAACATATCTGTGGACTTTTCTGTAGGCACCTCTTGAGCAAAGACTGGAGCGTGATTTACTAAAGTGACTGCTAACATAAGAACAACTGGTAATAAGATTTTTGCTTTCATTGCTTTGCCTTTTTTTGGTGAGTTGCGAACAAAGCCTAGTTTGCAACGTTTAAACCATAAAAAGTCTCATCAAAATGAATGGATCGCTTTTACCAATACGAATTATTAAAAAGCGCGTGAATTGCCAATGACTGTAAAATTGCTAAACAAAACGTAATTAAAGAATCGTCTCAGAATGAGACAAAAAAAAAGCCAGGTTCATCACCTGGCTTTTGTGGCTATACGTAGTCGCCGCGTCTGATCTTTTCAAGAATGATTTTCTCAGTCTTGATCGGATCTCTTGGATCAACAGAGAAGTAACTTTGTTGCTCGCAACGAATCTTTTCTTTAATTAACCAGCGTAAGATATCAGACAACTCTTTATTCTTTTTATCACGGAAGAATGGATCGTTCTCTAAAGCATCTTTGGCTTTTTTAAGCTGTCTTGCTTCTGCAGGATCAGATTCTTTAACTTTGTAATGTGGAAGATCATATTTTTTCACGTCACCTGGTAACACTCCTAAGAATCTTACGTTCGGTGCCGAGAAATCTCCGTTACGGATTAAAGAGGCTGCAGATCCAGCTTTTAATGTACGAAAGATATTTTGCATCGTGTACGCATCCAGATCTCCGAAGAAATACATCGGAACATCTAATTGGTTTTCGATCAGTTTACACCAACCACGAACACCATTTGATGGAACCCCTTGAGCACCCATCAAGATACAGTTGTTACGTTTTGTGAAACCCATTGATTGAAGGGTACCGGCCGTACCTTCTGATTCGACAACTAAGCAGAAATCGATTTTCTTTTTAGCTTTAAGTTTTAAAGATTGCGGTCTGTTTTTTGGCTGAAACGGAGTTGTTCCAAGCGTTGATAAATCGACGTTCGCTTTATCACCGTCTGGTAATGTTTCAGTCACAACTAATTGTTGCGAGTAAGTTTGTCCACCACGGTCATTGGCGTAACAGTTTAATTCTTCACGATACACTTCTAACATATCACCGATAAAATCGATAATACCGTCAGATTCATCTTGGTCTTCGAAATCTAAAGGTTTGTATTTGCCATCACCTTTAATAAGACCTTTACAGATGTAGTATAGCTCCCTTTTTGTATTCACTGCGCCGATATCTAAATTGCGCAGTAAAATTTCTAACATAAAAACAACGCGCGCTAATTTTTGCACCGATGAAACGTTAAGTTCTGTACGAACCATTTTTTCACCCGGAGTTAAATAGCCGACTTTTGAGTTGTAATTTGAATTATCTAAAGAAGTTTTAACAGCTTCTAAGTAAGGTCTTTTTGATTTTTCTAAATCAGAAAGCATTTTCTCAGCAAGATTTTTTGCTTCTTTAGGAATATCTAAACGTAATTCACGAACTTTAATTAATGCCATTATTGTGAACCTTTATCAGCTTCGTCAGCTGAACTCATTTTTTTAGCTTCTTTTTGTTTTTGCGCAGCTAATTTAGTTTGTGCTTCTTCAAGTTGGTTAACCGCATCGTCTGAATCACGTCCTAAAATTTTACGTAATCCTTCTTCTGCTTTTTTCTTTCTCGATGCATTTGCACCAGAAATTGAAACTAATTTTTCAACTAGAATTGGTCCAAATTGCTCGATATGAGCTAATTTTCTTTCTAAATCAGCTTCTTTCATTTCATGTTTGATATGACGTGAAAGTTTTTGTCCGGCTTGCATTAATGCACGACGAATTTCTTCAACTAATTCATCAGAAGCATCGATTGTTTCTTTCGACGCATTTTTAAATTTAATAAATGGTGAAACGATTGAAACTGCAAAAACGTAAGGGCCTTGCGGTAATGAATCTTTCGGTTGTGATAAGCCGTAAGATTTCCAGTTCACAGATTCAATCGCCCACGTGATTGCACAACCTGATTTATCAAATTGTAACGGAACACGATTGGCAAAACGTAAAAGTTGAACCGGTTCGCCTTCAGAACCACGATTGATAAAGCGAGCTAATGCCACTTCGACAACTACGGGTTTAAAGTCACAAATCGTAGGTTTTCTTGTCATAACCGAGAAGAAATCCACTTCGCCTAAGCGATTAATTGATTTTGAAAGAGAGTCTTCACCAACAGTTAATACTGATTTTGTAGACGGAGCCATTAGTTCAGTAGCTTGAACGGCTTGGAAGGCTTTTTTGAAGTCTTCTTCGTTCATTGTCGTAATAGTTTTTTCAACTAAGTTTTTTGGTAAGCCATTTTTTACGAAATCTTTAATAGATTGATCAGAAATGCGCGAAAAACCTGTCTTTAAGAACTTAGAAAGGCTGATTTTTCCGTATAAATGCGAGTGCGTGATGAATTCACCTAATTTAAACGTGTGAGGATGCGGCAATGTAGCTTCTGGAATTTCCGGAGAATCATTTGAAACGCGCTCTACAGTTGTTTTTTCGTTATCACCCATTTTATGAGTCACAGTTAAGTGCGGATTAACTAAAACAGTACCGTCAATATAGGTTAAAAGACCACCGTCACCATTCATTTGAATGCGGCCATCCATCAAGAATTCTACGCGAGTTCCGTTAGTTTTTTTCCAATCTAACGTCGTTTTATTGCGAACAATTCCAGTGTTTGTTTTGATATCCACATCAACTTGCGCTGATACGGCTTTTTTCATGGATTTTGTTTTAGAAATTACTTGAACGCCCTTAGCATTCGTCATCTGCGCCCAAGTTGTGGCTGCAGAAATACCGATACCTTGCTGACCACGAGAACATTGCCCACGGCCAAACTTAGAAGAGGCTAAATACTCTCCGAAAACCTTAGCTAAATCATCAGCGTCGATTCCGGGTCCGTTATCTTCAACGACAATCTTAATTAAATCGGTATTTTTTGTTGATCCAATACCAACTTTTTTAACTTCAATTTCTAATTCAGGAAGAATTTCGGCACCTTCACAGGCATCAAGAGAGTTATCTACCGCTTCTTTTAGGGTCGTTAAAACCGCTTTTAAAGGCGAAGAAAACCCCACTTGTTGAAGGTTTTTCGCGAAATATTCTGCCGTACTACTTTTCGTAATTTTGCTCAAAACAAGGCCTTTCAATAACTTACATATCGGGTATCAATCATTATTGAAGGGGTTTTTGGATCAAAAAAGCAAGCCCTTGGGCTTTGTGCAAAGCGTAAACCTGATGTTTACCCTATTTTTTAAACACAAAGCCATAAATTTTAGGCTGGTTAGCCGCGAGCAAGATTATAAACTAAGCTAGAAGGTAATCGATAACATCTGTCGCCGAATACGATGATTTACCCGGTTTAATCATCCGAACGATGTTATTTAAATCATCCCCCGCCGTTAATAAAGGTAACTCAGGCTGACCGTTAGCTTGGATTTGACCCATGCCCACATCCGCCATCAAAGCATTGCATAAACATTTTCTTCCCACAGTGTCTTCTTCAAGGCCACCTTTTTTAAGATAGTCTTTTACAGGCTCTGCCGGGCAACGTTGACCGATTGTACCGTCTTCTTTTTTGTAAGCGTGACGGAGGTAACCTAAATCACAAATACGAGTACGTGCTAAGTAATGTTTTTCTTCAGAGATTGTTCCTGGAAAGCGCGCCGCTTTAAACGGAAATCCCGTAGGTGATGATCTTGGATCAGTAAAAATCCAACCACCTTCAGGAGGAGGATTATTTTTAATCTGTTCAATCGCAAATTGACGATGTTCTAAAGCAACACCCGATTCATCAGAGAACGCGAATAAAGTTCCGACTTGAATACCGTGAGCACCTTGCGCCTGAACATCTTTTAATTTTTCAGGAGTCGCATAGTAGCCGGCCATCCAGAATGGAAGCTCTAACGCTTTCATATCTTCAAGGCTAACAACATCACGCTCGCCGTAGATGGGCTCGCCAAGATCATTTAATTTCATTGGTCCACGTGGAGGCGCATTGTGGCCACCAGCTAAAGGGCCCTCTACAATAAAACCATCAACACGACCTGTAGATTTTAATTTTAAATTCTTTGCAAGTACTGCAGATGATACAATCGGAAAAAAGTAAGGGCGTTTAAGTGAAACTAACGTGGTATTTTCCATCACTTCATTAGGATTAAAATACGTGATCGCATCTTCATCCTGGCCTTCGACACCGACTTTTAAACTAGCTGTTTCATTCACACTTAATTTATCTAATGCGCCAGGAATTTCACGCGGAATTCCCGCTCCCATAATCACGTAATCAACTCCGGCAAGCATGGCTCCATAAAGACAAGCTAAGTTCGGAAGTTGGATTTTTTCTAATAAGTTTATGCCTACTTTTCCAGAGTGACCTTCACGAGCTAACCAAACTTCAACAAAAGCTGCAGCGACAGTTTGCTGCAATAAAACTTTTGAAGAGTTAATTCCGTACATTAAAGCGCGTTTGTAAGGTTGCGTTTTCGGACGGCCGCCTTCGATAAAAAAAGTATCTAAAATTTTCTGAGCAATTTCTTGAGAAGGAAAAGCTTTTAAAGCACGGCGTGTATCGCCTTGTGGATCACCATCTTGTAAACGTCTAACTAAAACAGAATTAATTGCGGTTCCAGAAACGATACCAAGTTGGCCTTTTTGAGCAACAGTTCTTGCAAGTTTCCAATCAGAAACCGCGATGCCCATTCCGCCTTGGATTAACACTGGATGTGTAGGATATGTATTTTGCATTCGAGTAATCTAACCACTCTTAGCTCTATTCTCAAATGAAATGTTCTTGATAATCATAGGCTAACATTGCATCAAAATGAGTCATTCAAGACTAGAGTCCGCTCAACCGATATATAAGCATGTCTAAGGTAGATTTTAAAACAAAAAAGCCATTGGTTACGACAGCGCAAAAGACTGAAAATTTTCCGACGCGTCCAAGCTATAATGTGCCTGCTAATAAACAAAATCTGCCTCCGGCACACGCCGAGAATTCTCGCGAAGTTATGCCGATCGATGCTCAATATTCTGATTTATTAAAAGCCAAAGAATTTAACTTTAAAGCCCATATTTTACCAGTGGCTGCGATTTTTGTTTTTTCGTTAGTGTTAGTCGTGCTTTTTCACTTTACGAATCCGCCAGGAAAAGCTGGTGCTGGTCGCGGTGTTAGTGGTGATTTAAATGATTTATCTAATGGCCAATATCAAAGCCAATCTGCCGATTACCAAGAAGAAAAAGTTTGTGTCGATAATTCAGATGGAACGAAAACTTGCACAACGAAAACTAAATTACATCGCGCTTTTCGCTAAGTAACTACTAGACTTAAAACTCGTTTAACAGTCACCCGCTTATGTCGATACTTCATTATCACTATGAAATTCGGCATTCCGATTCTCCTTTCACGAGGAGAACTCGAAAGCTACTTAAGGCAAGATGGCGTAAGCAATCTTGCCTTTTGCATTTTAAGAGCCACTACTCGTCTGACGAGTCGTCTGAATTTTCTTTTGTAGGGTTATTTGCAGCTAATGTTTCCATAGCCATTTCTGCTCTGGTTTTGTGGCCTTTTTTTGTGTTGCATTCTTTGCAGCTGGGCACACAGTTTTTCTTGTCTGTTTTGCCACCGCGGGCGATCGGAATTAAATGATCCATTGTTAGATCTTCAGCTTTGAATTTTTTTTCGCAGTGATAACATGTGCCCTTGCCGAGCACTTGTTTCCAATAGGTTGATTTACGCATTTCGCGCGCTTTGGCTTTTTCTATTTTTTGATGAGACTCCGAGGCAGGAGTAAAATAATCACCGTAATCAGACATGTGATTTTTGTAATGTTTTACCTCGGAAAATACAAGCGATTATCGTAAAGACCTTCGCTAAAATACTGTTTAATCGCCTTTAAATGGTTCTCAGTTTTTTCGGTGTCGCCCACAAGCTCGTAGTGGTTATCCAAATAGAGCGCAATCGTCTTAGGCCCTTGACTGTAAAGCGATCTGGCTAAGTGATTCGTATTCATATACCCCAAATCAAATAACGCGTTAAACGTCGGAAACAAATCAATCTGCTGAGCGTATTGATTCGTGTTTAACCCCTGTAAAATCTCGATGTTTTTTGTGTAAAATAAAATTGGAATTTCATACAGATGTTCAAATTCAGCATTCGCAGGATCAACTGTTGGCCCTGTATGATCTGCGACAAAAACAAAAACCGTTTTATCAAACCAAGGTTGTTTTCTGGCACAATCCATATAATTTTTTAGCGAATGATCAACATAACTAATTGATTTTAAGATAGGGTTTTCACCAGGCGCACCTTGATAAGTTTTATCGAAATCTTCAGGCACTTTAAACGGCTGATGCGAAGATAAAGTAAAAATAACTGAGGCAAACGGCTGTGCAAAGCCCGTCATTTTTTCGCAAGTAAATTGCAAAAACGGCTCATCGTAAATACCCCAAAACCCATCATCTTTGCTTTGATCAGGAAATTCATTTTTACCAAAATACTGATCAAAGCCACTGGCTTTTGTAAACACATCAAAGCGCATGGTTCCGTTTTTAGCGCCGTGAAAAAAACTTGTGGTGTAGTTTTTCTTTTTAAATAACTGTCCCAGCCCCATAAATTCATTTGTCGAAAATTCTGAATTTAAAAAAGGCTCTTCCATAAGAGCTGGAATCCCAGCTAAAATCGACGCGATTCCTTCAATAGATCTGCGGCCATTAGCGTAGGATTTATCAAAATACACACCTTTTTTGGTCAGATCAGCCAAGAAGGGAGTGCGCTTTGGTGATAAATATTCTTTTGATAAACTCTCAACGATGACGATCACTAAATTATACCCGTTTGCGATTTGCACAGGGTTTGTTTTAGTTGTTTGCGCTGGATTTAAATATTTCAACAGCTCTGTTTCAGTGAAGTATTTTTCTTTTTGAAACGTCGATTTACTGAAACTTTTTAAGAATGTAAAACTCGTATTTAAAATTAAGTGATGTGAAAACTGATGCGGCAATATTTTAGCATCGACAAAACTAATCGGCTTAAGTTGAAAGCCGCCGCGCCCAAAAATAATTACAATTGGAAGCATCAGAATGACAAAGAGGGTTTTAACTTTAAGCGAAAGCAGCACGACTTCAGGTCTAATTTTAAAATACATTTTATAACTGATAAATATGAATAAACTTAAGCCCAAAAACGTGATCAACGCTAACCAACCGTACTGAAGCATGTTTGAATTTTGACCTTCGGTAGCTAAATACAAACTTGATCTTGTGAATCGACGGCCCATGAAATTCACTAATTCTACATCAATAAAGTTTCCAAATAAGAGCACCGCATGAGCAAGTATTATCGCATTTAAGGCCAGATAGCGCAGAACTTTGCTTGGAATAAGTAAGGCCAAAATTGAAATGAAGACGACGGGAATAACGATCACAGCATCAAAACGTAAGCCGTGAAGAAAACTAAAAGCTATTTCTGCAGCAGTGAACTGACGAAATTGTACAAAATTCCATACGAAAAACAGAATTCTGATTCCCGTATAGATAGCTAAAAGCAATATAGTGAAGATTAGCGTTTGTTTAGCCAAACCAAGAGCGGCTGCTCCTTGCTTCAGAGATGGATTTTTGTTATCACTCATATCTATGACATTAGATCAGATGAAACAAAGATTGCAAGAACACTATCCCGACGCTGACCCGAATTCTGAAATTCAGGTTTTTGACACAACAGGAACTTCTGACCACTGGGAAGTGGCTGTAAAAAGTCAGGCCTTTAAAGGCTTATCTAGAATCGAACAACACCAGCATGTTATGAAAGCTTTCGGACCAGAATTAAAAACTGGCGAAGTGCATGCTTTATCAATCAAAACAGCTATCAAACAATAATTAAAATAAATAGGAGACTAGAACATGTCTGACGTTAAAACAAAAATCGACACTTTATTAAACGATAACAAAATCGTACTTTTTATGAAGGGCTCGCAACAATTTCCTATGTGCGGTTTTTCAGCTCGCGCGACGGCTATTTTACAAGATATCGGCGTTCAATTTAAAGATGTGAATGTTCTTGATGACGAAGAAATTCGCCAAGGCATTAAAGACTACGGCAACTGGCCGACAATTCCACAACTTTACATCAACAAAAAACTTGTTGGTGGTTCAGACATCATGATGGAAATGTACCAAGCCGGCGAACTTCAAGATCTAATTAAAAACTAATTAGTCGATGTTATGTAATGTGGCTCTATGGGATAGAGCCTTTCGCTTTTTAATCTCTGTTTTTGCCCTATCTTACGCTGTGGCTGGCGGGCCTTTATGGTTTTATGCCTTAGGTTTATATGGTCTTGCCACTGCTGGATGGGGTCTATGCCCAATATATTCTTTCTTTCGGATCAGAACTTTGCGATGATTTAGGGTATGGATTCATACCTTACCGAATTACAACTAGCTCCCCAACAAATTAAAACTGATGCAGATTCGTTATCTTACTACGGTAAAGATTGGACGACTTACTACGACATTAAAGCCTCAGTTATTTTATTTCCTGAATCGACAACGGATGTTGTTGAAATCGTTCACTGGGCTCGTAAACATAAAATTGCGTTAGTGCCTTCGGGTGGCCGCACAGGTTTGAGTGGCGCTGCTTGTGCTACTCATGGTGAAGCTGTTGTTAGCTTTGAGCGTATGAATAAAGTGATCGAATTTAATGAAACCGATGCCACAGTTAAAATTCAGCCCGGCATGATCACTGAAGAATTACAAAACTATGCTTTAGATAAAGGATTACTTTACCCTGTTGATTTCGCAGCCAGCGGAAGTTCACAAATGGGGGGCAATATCGCAACGAATGCTGGTGGTATTAAAGTTGTTCGTTACGGCCTAACACGCGATTGGGTTGTGGGCTTAAAAGTTGTGACCGGTACGGGCGAAGTTTTAGAATTAAACAATGGCTTAGTTAAAAATGCGACGGGGCTTGATCTTAGACATTTATTTATCGGCAGCGAAGGTATCTTAGGTTTTATCACCGAAGCTACAATTAAATTAGCTCCAAAACCGCCTGAATTAAAAGTTTTAGTCTTAGCCTTAGATCATATGTCATCAGTTATGAAAGTTTTTGCTGAGTTTAAAAAAACTTGTCCTATGCAGGCTTACGAAATGTTCTCTGAAAAAGCCTTACAAAAAGTTTTACATGCAGCCACAGATCTGCCGCGCCCTTTTGAAACTGTGACTGAATTCTATGTCGTGTGTGAAGTTGAATGCCCGACCGCTGAAGCTGAAGAAAAAATTATGCAGGTGTTCGAGTCGTGCTTAGAAAAAGGCATGATCATAGACGGCGTCATTTCGCAATCTGAAGCACAGGCGCAAACTTTTTGGCGTTACCGCGAAGATATCAGCGAATCATTATCAAAATATTCTCCGTACAAAAATGATATTGCTGTGGCGATTTCAAAAGTTCCGGCGTTCATGACTGAACTTGATCAAGTTTTAACGAAAGCTTACCCCACTTGGGAAGTGGTTTGGTTTGGTCACATTGGTGATGGTAATTTACATATTAATATTTTACGTCCTGATGGCATGACAAAAGATATTTTTGTTAAAGAATGCCGCAAGGTGGATGAATTAGTTTTTGCTGCGGTCAAAAGCCAAAGTGGAAGCATTTCAGCCGAACACGGTGTGGGTTTATCTAAAAAATCTTTTTTAAATTACACCAGATCGAACGCTGAAATTGAAATTATGAGAGGCATCAAAAAAGTTTTTGATCCTGATAACATCATTAACCCAGGAAAAGTCATCGACTAGGAACGAACGATGGATCAAGTTGAAATTACAGCTTACAACGCGAGTGAACCAGAGCAAAAAGGAACGGCGCAAATTCGTCGTTTCAAACCTTCAGAAATTACTAAAAACGTAGCTAAGACATTGTCGCTTTATTGGAGCATTGCTTTATTTACTGTATTGATTCCAGGGCTTCATTTTATCTTAACACCGTCATTTTTTGGATTGGGGATTTATCTTTCTCTCAAAAAACAAAAAACTAAATTACAAATTTTAAGTGGAAGTGTGCCCTGCCCTAAGTGCAAAGAACCCGTTCTCTTAAAAAAAGCAGATTTTTCTGAAGGTCATAAAGTGATTTGTCAGAACTGCGTAACGACAATTAAAATTATTTTTTAAAAAAGGTTTCCACACATAGGAAATTTTGTTTTATACGGATCTACTGTATAAAAAGCGTCAGGGAAGCTGATGTTTCTTTGGTTCATAATTTCTTTAGCTTTTAAAATATCAGTAACAGCTGTGGCAATTTTATTTCTATCGCGAATCCACTCGTCGTAATTTGGTGCTGAATACACTGTGCTCTCAAGAGCTTCGATATTTTGCAATTCAAAGCGTGGGCGATCGTTATAGGTTTTACCTAACCACACTAAGTTTTTTTCTTGGCCCTTAACTGAAAAAGCCATCATATCATCAACAATCAAAGTGTGTTCGATATCAAAAAATCTTGAGAGTTCTTTTTTATATTTATCAGCAAAGCGCGCTTGAGGATCTTGACTCACAACCAGCAAATCTTGCAGATCTAAAATTTGTTTAAATTTAAAATCACGTCTTTCTAAAAGATCATTCACTTGTTGTTCAATAATTTTCGCCGCAAAGTCATTACGCTCACTTGTGCCGCCACTAAAAAGTGAGACTTCAATACCCTGATCATGAAGCTTTTTAATCGCCTGTGCCACCCCGTAAGTAATGCGATACCACTTACCTTCATATTGAAATGTATTAATAGGTTCGGCTTGTACCATGGCCTGAGTCGTTGAATTTAACAGGGTCCAATCTAAGTCGAAAACTACGCCTAGGCGCGCGTTTGAGTGCCCTTGACCAAAAGATAGACATGGACATAGCAGTAGCCATAGCCCGAGTAAGCCTTTAAATAGATTTGCCGTTATCGCTTTGATCACAGCTAAATCCGTTACAAATCTTAGGCCTGACATAAATCACATTTAGTGTGTCAACGGAGCAGAGCATTTCTGCACAGCATAGAATTATGATTGGCATCAATTACTGATTATTTTTAAAATTCTGTTAGAGTGATATTCAAGGTGAGGCACGTATGGAACAAATTCTCATTCGGGCGAATACGCCCAGTGACGAACAACAAACTGGCACTTTGCATGTTCGCCGTTTCTTAAAAATAGAGATCGTTAAAAATATCCTTATAAAATTACTTATTTTTTGGGGCTTAGCTTTTGTTACTTTTTTTATCCCCGTTTATGATGTCTTTTTAACGCCGTTATTTTTTGTGATCGGTCTTTATCAGGCTTTAGATGCTGAAAAAGCTCGATTTAAAATTCATCACGGCCAAGTGGCTTGCCCGCACTGTAAAGAGAATATCAAATTTAAAAGAGGTATTTTATATGAAGACCATGAGGTGGTCTGTCAAAAATGTACGACTGTCGTAAAAATTGCGCTCAAAGATCCATACCCAGAGCGCGATGGTCGTAAAATTCTGACTTAAAACACCTGATGGGTTTTAATATTTCGCGACGATTTTTGAATTTTATCAATCAGCTGAGCTGTTGTAAGCTTGGCTTTATCCATTTCAAGATCAACAACTAAATAACCGATTTTTGAATCAGTTGATAAATACTGAGCTTGAATATTTGCGCCAGCTTCAGAGATGTAACCATTGATTTCACCTAACACGCCGGGCTCATTTTTATGAACGTTCATAAGTCGCGTCACATTAGTTTTCGCCACTAAATCTACATTCGGAAAATTAACCGCGCCAGCTGTTGTTCCCGTTTGTAAAAACTTACGAAAACTTTCAGCCACTTCTAAACCAATGGCGTACTGCGCTTCTTCAGTGCTGCCGCCGATGTGCGGAGTTAAAATAACATTTTTTAAATTTTGTAAATCTGATTTAAAAGATTCTTTATTCGATGACGGTTCAATCGGAAACACGTCAATCGCGCATCCGCCTAATTGGTTTTCTTTTAAGGCTAAAACTAAATCTTCAATGTTAACCACAGTGCCACGTGAAGCATTGATTAAAAAGCTGCCTTTTTTCATTTTAAAGAGCTGATCTTTTGAAATCATATTTTTTGTTTCAGGTGTTTCTGGCACATGCAAACTGATAAAATCTGCTGTCGCTAATAAATCATCTAATTTTGTTTTAGGTTGAGCATTACCAAGAGGTAATTTTTTTATAACATCATAAAACATCACGCGCATACCCATGGCTTCAGCCATAACACTCAGCTGACTGCCGATATGACCGTAACCGATGATACCTAAAGTTTTACCGCGCACTTCGCGTGATCCATCGGCAGATTTAACCCACTCACCACGATGTGCCATGTTACTGCGATCACAAAGCTGACGAGAAAGTGCAATCATTTCTGCAATCACTAATTCAGCCACTGAGCGTGTATTACTATGGGGAGCGTTAAAAGCAGGAATTCCCACTTCAGTCGCTGAGGCTAGATCAATTTGATTTGTGCCAATACAAAATGCACCAATCGCTAACAAATGCGGGTTATTTTTTAAAATCTTAGCTGTTAATTCTGATTTAGAACGAATCCCTAAGACTTGATACCCAGATAGTAATTTTAAATACTCGTCTTCAGCCGGAGCATGCTTAATCAAGTCAACAATATATCCTTCAGCCTGTAGCTTTTCTTGAGCAACGGGGTGGATTCCTTCAGCAAGTAAAATTTTAATTTTTGACATGCATTTATTCTAGAATAGAATAAAACAATGTCTACTGATTTACTAAATTTAATCATCGTTGACGATGATGCAATGCTTGCTAATTCTGTAAAACTAATGGCTCCTGCGGGCTTTAAAGTTTTTATAGCTACAAAACCAGATTTGATTCCGGATCATGTTTTTTACCATGCAGCTATGGTCGACATGCACATACTTTCAAAAGTCGGTGAAACTCCTGATGGGCCAGCCATCATTTCACAACTCTTGAAAAAAAATCCGCAAACTGAAATCGTTTCGATGTCTGGAGACTTAAATCGCCAGAACATGGAAATGGCCATCAAATCAGGGGCCGCTCGATTTTTAGCAAAACCCTTGATCGCAGCCGAAGTAACGATGATTTTAGATAAAATCATGGCTTACTGGCAATTGCGCCAAGTTGAATATTCAAATCACAAAAAAACAACTCTCGTTGGAAATTCGCAAGCCATGGAGCAAGTTCGAAAAACTGTAGCTTCGCTTAAAGGCGAACGCAGTTCAGTTCTTATCGAAGGCGAAACTGGAACTGGCAAAGATGTTATTGCAAGATTATTAGCCCAGCAAGAAGGCGCTAAGCCTTTTGTGACGATTAACTGCGCTGGTATTCCAGAAAATTTATTTGAATCAGAATTTTTCGGCCACATCAAAGGATCATTCACAGGCGCCGACCAAAATAAAGTCGGTCTTTGTGAAGCTGCTCATGGTGGTGATTTATTTTTAGATGAAATCGAAGCCTTACCTTTAAGCCAACAGGCTAAACTTTTACGGTTTTTAGAAACAGGCGAAGTTAAAAAAGTAGGTTCGAAAGAATCATTTCATGTTGATGTGCGTGTTGTAGCAGCGACGAATCAGCCTTTAAAACAAATGATCGCTGAAAAGAAATTTCGTGAAGATCTGTATTTTAGAATTTCAGCTCATAAAATTACTTTGCCAGGTTTACGTGAACGTAAATCTGATATTCCTGATGTGGCGAAGTTCTTTCTTGAAAAAGACAAAGCTAAGCGTAACAAACAATTCGACCAAGAGGCTTTTGAGGCTTTACAAGCCTATGAATGGCCTGGCAACATCCGCGAATTAAAACGTGTATGTGAACAATTAGTTTTAACTTCACCTTTGCCAATGGTTCGCAAAGAAGACGTTAACCGCTTATTATTTTCAAATGGCGCACCTGAAAGTGCTGATAACATTCAGTTAGACCAAAGCTTAGAAGCCTTTATTAACGGCCAAGAAAAAAAGTTTATTACGCTGTTACTTAAACAGAATAATAATATCGATCAAGCCTGCAATTCGCTTCAGATTTCAAAATCAAGCTTGTACAAAAAGATTAAAGATTACGGAATAGTATATGAATAGACCCATTCAGTCAGACTTTACGGCCTGGCAAAGTCCCATTTACCAACAAACAGCTCTTATCGTTATTGCAGTTATTTTTGCTGGCGCATTAATTAACTATTTATTACGTAAAAAAAATCAATACTCCATGGTGGCCTGGGCTTCAATTAAGAGTTGGTTAATTTTTGCTCCGATTATGTTCGGTGTATTAGGCTTACCTTACCCGATTCCATTTGTTGCCTTAACTATTTTTGCCATTTTTGGCGCCAAGGCTTATTTTCAAATCATGGGCATGTTTCACAAGAGTGCCTTTGTGTATATTGCCTATGCTGGTATTTTAGGTTTAGCAGCGTGTTCATATTACGACAATCTAGTGACGTACAATTCAATGCCAATGATCGTATTGGGTGCTTTATGTTTGGTTCCGCTGATCAAGCGTGAATTCAAAAACATGATTCAATATATTTCATTAACTATCTTAGGATTTATCTTTTTAGGTTGGTCATTTATGCATTTAGCATTATTGCTCAATTTCGAAAATGGTATTTACCAACTGATGTACTTAGTGATTTTAACTGAGTTCTGTGACAACACAAACTTAGCCATCAGCGGTTACTTTCGCGGTGATAAAATCTTTGCCGAACTTTCTCAACGCCGAACTCTTTCAAGCACAGCTATTTCAATTGTTATGACGGTGTTATTAGCTTACGGAATGCGCCACTTATTACCAGATCGTGGCGAACAGTATTGGTTAGCTTCGGGTCTTGTGGCTTCGTTCGGCGGTGTTGTTGGTGATTTAGTGATGGCCGTGTTTCGTAAAGATGCTGGCGTTAAAATCGTTGGCCCTTTCGTTTTAGGTCGCGGTGATTTTTTACAACGTATGGATCGTTTAATTTTTGTAGCTCCTATTTTTTACTTTGTGATGCTTGCGTTGAAAGCTTTGGGGTAATCCCATGCGCGAGTGGAACTACGATAACGATCAATGGACTAAACTACCGGGGCATTTAAAACATCTTCCGCTGTTTACGCATCATTATGATTTAACCAGTAAGATCGTGCGTTTTGTTTGGTACATCATTTTAAAAAAATGGTTTTACACAATGTACATCCGCCTGAGCGTTAAGGGTGGAAACTTTGACGAGCTTTATGAAAAGCATAAAAAACTAATTATCATTTCAAATCACGCGTCTCACCTAGATGCGACTTCGATTGCCGCAAGCATTCCGCGCAGACATTGGTTTGATTTATATATTGCTGCAGCTAAAGATTACTTTTTTAAAAATCCAGTATTTACATTTTTTTCGGCGAACTGTTTAGGAGCTATTCCGATCGATCGTAAAGATCGCAAAGGTGAAGCCGTGAACTTGATCTTAACTTTGTTAAAAGAGTTAGATCGCATGTGGCTGATTATTTTTCCTGAAGGCACTCGTTCTAAAGACGGCAAATTGCAAGAATTCAAACGCGGCATCAGTATCTTTGCCGAAAAAACAAAAACGCCGATCTTATTTGTTTATATCGAAGGCAATTTAAAACTTTGGCCTAAAGGGGCTTTCTTTGCCAAGCCCGGTAAATTAACAGTTCATATCGGCCCGGTTCAAGAACCTACAAATATCGAAGTGGTTTATCAAAATTATATCAACTGGGTTAAAACGATTGATCCTTCAATTTTACCTGATGATTTAATGGATGATTCTTACTCTGGTAATGACGATAGCCCTGAAGACAGCAGCGCTAAAAGCTTGCAAGAGCTAACAACGAACGAAGGTTTCGATGAAAACTGATCATGCAAAAATTCATTTAAATATTGGCGGCTACGAGATCATCCCCTTACCCACAGGATTATTTGGTTTAGATGGCGGCGCTATGTTTGGAACCGTGCCTAAAGCTTTATGGGAGAAAACCAACCCCGCTGATGAACACAATCGTATTCCAATGGAAGCCCGCGCTTTATTATTAAAATCAAAAGATAAAAAAGTATTAATCGACTGTGGTAATGGCGCTGATTTTATCGCTAAATACGGTGATAAATTAGGATCTAAGTTTGCTGAACTCTACAGTGTAGATGGCTCAGGGCCTACGCTTAAAAGTTCATTAGCCGCTCATGGTTTAACGGCGAATGATATCACTGACGTTGTTCTCACTCATTTACATTTTGACCACGCCGGTGGCGCTACAAGTGCTATTGGCGATGTGATTAAACCAACTTTTCCCAATGCAAAATATTACGTGCAAAGTGAAAACTTAAAAACAGCACAAACACCGAACGTGCGTGAAAAAGCCAGTTACTTATCACCTAATTGGGTACCGCTTTTAGAAGCTGGTGTTTTACAATTAGTGAATGGCGCAACTAAAAATTTATTACCCCATATTTCGGTTTGGGTTTCTGACGGCCACACAACGGCTCATCAAGTGGTGATTGTTGAAGATGACACGCAGAAATTAATTTATTGCGGTGACGTTATCCCTACAGCTTCGCATATCAGAGCCGCTTGGGTGATGGGTTATGATTTACACCCACTAAAAGTGATTGAAGAAAAAACAGCTTTACTTAAATCAACTCAAGAAAAAAACACATATTTATTTTTTGAACATGACCCCTACTGTGATGTCGCGACTGTAGAAACTGATAAATCCGATTTCAAAGTGAAGGAACGTTTTTGGCTAGCGTAAAATCGATTCTTAGCAGTATCAAAACTTTTTTACGCAAACTCTCAGATGAGTTTGCAGAAATTCGTTTTGCCGCAGCTAGCTTGTCTTACTCTACCCTATTCGCAATTATTCCCTTCATCGTTGTTATTCTTGCGGTATTTCAATCTGTCGGAGATTTAGAAAAAATCTACCCGCAAGTTGAAGGTTTACTGATGTCTTACTTAAAAGAAGCGACCGGAAACACCGTCACTCAATATTTAAGAGAATCAGTCACAAAACTTCAATCGCGCACGGTCGGTTACACAGGCGTGATCTTTTTAATTGTTACGACAATGGGTTTATTTCGTAATATCGATACAGCCTTTCATCATTTATGGCGCATTAAACCACGCAAACCGTTTTTAAAACGCATGTGGCTTCATTCAATTGTATTAATCAGCTTACCGGCCCTACTAGCTGGCTTCATTGGTTTACGCTCAGTTAAAATCATTGAAAGATTCAGTAATACGATTCACCAACAGTTCTTGTTTGGTGTTGTGATCGCCTTAGCTTTATGGATTTTATACGCAGTTATTCCTGATACAAAAGTATCTAAGCGCGCAAGTCTTATCAGTGCCGTGTTATCGGCTTTTGGAATTGCTATCGTGCAAAGTTCGTTTTTATGGGTTTCTTTAAAAGTCTTTAGACAAAATAAAATCTATGGCTCATTAGCCTCGTTTCCGATTTTTATGTTTTGGCTTTTAGTTGTGTGGAGTATTGTTCTTTCAGGCGCATCACTGTGTGCTTTCTTACAAGCGAAATACTTTCGCAAAAGCTCGCTTCCCACTGTGCCACCTTTTTCAATCAGCCATTAGTTCTAGTTATCAGCTGCGACTTTTTGAAAAAACTTTTTGCCCATCACCGTTGAAAATTGTTTGGCTAGTTTTGTACTATCGACTTCCTCAGTTTTATCACCGCAAGGCCCAAAGCTTGATATCGCACTTCTGATTTGTGCATACGATGGGTTTGGGAAATAACTTTTAGTTTTTTTACTATATCGCATTGGACGTAATACATCCCAGTAGTTATCTTCTTGGCGAAACATATTACCTTTACCCATTTGCGTATTCAGAGTCTTTAAGGCGCAAGTGATGCTACCACGTGGAGTATTACTATCAAAATCTTCACAATCTGGGCTGTAACTAGATTCTTGACCTGCATGCAGCTGAAAAAATCCTTTGGCTACTCCATTTGGACCGCGCGCTGATTTTTCATTGTTACAACTGCTTTCTTCAAAAGCCATTGATGTTATAACTAACAAAATAACATTGGCCTTACTGCTATTATTCATCACTGGATAACTTGGGCACAAACGAGCTAAATCTTCATCGCCTTGTTTAATATTTTTTAACGCCGCTGGTTTCATAATTTCTTCGCGAACGATTTGACCATAAAGACCAATTTTACCATCCTTCACAAAGCCATCACAGGAGCTCTGCCAGCCTTCTTCGGCAATAACGCGCTCTAAGTGCTTACCAGTTTGTTGAACGCTGGCAAGGGCTTGTGAGCTCTTAGAAACAGTTCTTCCGGCAGTAAGACTACACTGAGTACAATCTTCGACAGCTTTAGCCTCTGTTGTTGATTTATCTGTAATAACTATTTGTAAATTGGGGTCTGAAGATTGGGGCTGCTGATCGTCAACTATCTGAGTGGTAAAGACTTGTGAATTTGCAATACATGCTGCGAGGACTAAACATAGAAATAAAATATGCTTCATATATTCCCCTACCAAGAGATATACAAAGCTAAAAATGTGCCGAACTAGTTACGTTTTATGTTAGTTGAGTGGCGCAAATTAGGACGCTGTCACGCTAAACATCTACACGCGTTAGGCCTTTTGACAGCATGGGCGCACTTAACGCCCCAGTGTCTCAAAATAAGAATTACTTCTTTGCTTTAATTGGAACGGTGACTTTCACTTTGACTTCGTCTTGAACGCCCGCACCCTTGAAGTTAATATTGTTCACGTTGAAAAGGCTTAGCTTTAAAGGAAACTCAGCAATAAGGTTATTACCGTCTTTAACGTAAGTGCCTTTGACGATTTTCTCTTCGCCATTCATTTTTACTTTAGCAACGCCGTTACCGCCCTTACCAAGCGCTGTTGCAATTTCGATATTTGGATATTTGTCGGCATGAAAATAATCTTTCGCATGCTTATCACGAATATTCATACCCGTACTTAGTTTTGACCAAGGAATAATAAATTTGTCGGCCTTGTAAGATTCACCATCAGCATAAGCTGAACCGTCGACATCTTTAAACTCTGCGACGAAATCACCGACTGGATTTACCACCACAGCGGCTTCAACCGAGCCTGCATGTGCATTCATTGAAAGTGATAACAATACCGCTGCTGCGATTAAATTAAGTTTATTCATTGTATTGTTTTGTGTAAACATTCCAAACTCCTTCTGTTTGTTTTTTGACTTGAATAACGGCTGAACCAATTTTTGTATTTTTATTAACAACACAATTATCACTAATTAAAGTTTCACCGGCTGCTAATATACCGACTTTTTGCGCGCAAATACTATTGTGATTAACATCATAAATATCGATTTTATAATTAAGTGCTGCTGAACTTCCATCTGATGGCGTTGCAAAACCTAAAATATCATAGGTCTGATACGTGGCATCTGCTGTTGTTGGCAACACTTGAATTTCAAAATAAATCGGCGTGGCTTTTGTATAACGGTATTCGAAAAAACTCATGGTCTCTTCAACTTTTTGGTCTTCAAAAGCGAAATCTTTTTTCGCGCAGTTTTGAAATTGAAAAAGCAATAACCCCATAATAGTTAAAAGTGGGATAATGTTTTTTGTACGATTTGTTAGTTTCATATGTGTTATCCCCTTTCTTAATCTAAATTGTTTAAATAATCGCTGATTGATTTGACTTGCGTGTCTGTCAGCTTGATTGATTTCATTCGCGTAATACCAGCAATCGCTGATTTAATCTGCGAAACTGAACGATTTGGTTTATCTTGTGGGCTTTGATGGCACCCCATACAAGTGCTAGCAAATAAATCTTTACCGGCTTTATATTTTTGTGAGTTATCTACTACCGGCGTTAACACTTCTTCACTGGCCGAAATTTTTGCCACTGTCACCGGGCCGTAATTAATACGCGATACAGAGCCATCGCTATTTTTATAGTAAACAGCAATACGTAAAGAATCTGTTTTTGTACACTTCACTAAAAAGTTGGCGCTGATCATAGGATCAATCATCGCTTGGCAATGATCTTTTGAACTTAATACTTCAATACTTAAAATTGGAATCGCCGAACCATTAGCCGCTTTTAAACGAAACGGCATAGTCACATAAGTTGTTAAACTATTATCACGAAACAACGGCACCACAGTTTGAGCCATTGCAATGTGTGCTGATAATAAAATTAAAATCCCCCAGTATTTCATTATAACGCCTGCCAGTGTGATGATACACACGTTGTTGTGATCGCGTTCTTCCAACCATCAGCTGTTGCTGGTTCACCAACTAAGACTTGTAAACTTGTCACTAAGCTGGCTTCTGGTTCTGGTTTACCGCGATAAAATAAACGAAATACTTTTAACACATTAGCCGGTGTATTTGCCGGAATCGCTACACTCGCGTTTTCTTTCACTTGAGCGATAGCGTAATTAAAAGTTTTTGTATTCAACATCATTTGTTGGCACACATCATTGATTAAAGCCTGTTGTAAGACATTGGCCACAGGATTTACCGGAGCTGCTAGGTTATTAGCTGTTTCTGAATTCGCACAACTTTCGGCTTCTGAATCCATTTTAAATCCGGCACGGGCTGATTTGAAATTTTCATAAATTGAACACGGCCCACCAAATACGGCACGTTCTGAACGTAATTGATTAAGCGCTGCAACAGCTGCTGCGTCTGGCCCAAAGATATCAATAAATAATGAATACACCATCGAGCGGTCTAATAATGATTTTGAAACTTCCATAGCGGCTTTTTCTTGAGTGGGCACAAGAGTTCCATGATCGTTGTCTCTATGAATTTGATCTGTCGTGTCTGCATTCGTCATTGAATCAAAGACCGATTCATCTTTTTTTCCTGGCGCACAGTTTTGAAAGTGCACCATCACAAATAAAGAAACAATCACTAATGAAATACGAGCATACATAGATTTAAACATTTTTTGCCTCGCCTGCTGCGCCTGAAAACGCCTCCCATTGCGAACCATTATTTTTTAAAATGTACTCACCGTTATTAGAAACATTTTTAAGGCCCAACATACCGCACACAGTTTTACACACGTCATTTAGACGTAATGGATAATTATTACCAACCAGAGGATGCGGAGCCGCCATTCCCCAAGTGCCTTTGTATGCTGAAGTTGGATCATCTTTAATATTGCCAAGAACGATTGTTTTTTTAATCATTCCTGAAATTAATAAAACTGAACTGCCTTTAAAGCCATGATCTGAACCTGAACCATCTGCTTTTGCCGTACGATTAAATTCAGCACCAAACTGAATTACAGTTTTATCAAAGAGGCCTTTTTCTTTTAAGGCTAACACTAATTCTTCAGTGCAATTGATAATGGCGCGGTATAAAAACGTTGTACCAATTGTTGAAACTAAAGTTCCGATAAAATGCTGATCCATTTGTAAACTAAATTTACCACCAGCTTCATTCATCACTAAATTTCTAAGATCGCCCAAATCGGCTGTTACAACTTGAGTTAAACCCATTGTAATTAAAATTTCTACCGTAGCGTATGTAGCCGCTAAGTTTGCCACTGTCGTTTCATCATTCACCATTTTACGGTAATCAGAAAGATCACCCATAAATGTGCCATCAGCGCGGCGTGTGCGCAGATCAGGGTTACCATTAGCTAACATTTTAGGTGGTGTAATCGGTTTTGTATCCATAAAAGACTCAGTATTATTTAATGACATCGCCTCTTTAACTTTTAATAAATACCTATCATAAACTGGTTGCCACTTATCAGTGAAGGTTTTCACACCTTGCGTAACTAAAGCATCAGATCTTTCTTTTGATTCTGTTAAACTTTTTTGAATAAAATTATTTTTATCAGCGTATTTATCAAATTCTGATAAAGCTTGGTCGACAGCTAAGTTTTCAACTGGCGCACGACCCGAAAAATAGCGCATAACAGTTGAAATTGGGTTAACAGTTGCTGACACGTTATAAGTTAAGCTCACTGGCGAAATTGGCTTAGTGGCTTTAAAGGCATTACTGATACTTCCAGAAGCAGCTGCCGGAAATGCCGTTGATGTTTTTTCGGCTAACAACCCTGCGATAGATAATCCACCAATGATGGGTGATTGGTTACGTAAACGACCTAAATCATGATTGTTAATTTCAAAATCGACTCCGCGAATAAACGCCGCACTGGCTAAACAGTTTTTAAAACTTCCACCTGCAGGGTTTGATCCCCAGACCGGAGGTAACCAGTATTTACTGACTGTATCGTACCAAGGTTTATAAATAGCTTGTGGATCTCCCGCAGCTTGCATACCAACAAAAGTGCCCACACCTTTGTGCGAAAAAGCATCTGTGTATTTTGCGGCTGTTCCGTTAGGTGTTAACGGCAAATCAAAAAACCAACGTGGCGGACCACCTGGTAAAGCAAAGAATATATAATTTTTGTCTGTGCCGCTTGTGTTCGTTACACCAGCTGCTAAAACTTGCGAAGAAAGAGTCTGCACAATAAAGTTTGATAGAACAGGCGAGATACCCACTAGTCCTAAACTTTTTGATGCTGTTTCTAAAAACTTTCTACGACTTTTACCATTTCCCATTTAATCCCCCTGTTAACTTTTTATCGCCCGCCCCGAACTCGACTCACCGTTGTTAGATCACGGCGGAGAATATTGGCGATAAACAAAGGCCTCACTGCTGATAATTTCTTTAATCATTGATGTCATATTTTGGCTTTTCTTAAGATTAGCTGCGATCGCGTAAACTTTAGCGCGGTGAAATTTAGCTTCTTTTGTATTGCTCGCTTCAGGAACATTACGCTCGGCTAAATTTACATCATAGCCAGTAAAGAAATTGTAATAACGTTTAGCTACGCAACGATAGAAGTCATCGCTTTTAGATAATTCATTTCCTAATTCATTTAAATTATTAACCGGAATTTTAAATAACTTATTTGTGTGATCACGGTAATTTAAAGATCCCATTGGTTTTTGCAAAGCAAAGTGCCCTGAACCTTCAACAACTGGAAGTTTTGTAATACCTAACACAGGCGTACCTTTAGCGCGCATTGCCAATTGCTCAGGCGTATTGCCAGCAATATCATTTGCAGCTGTTCTGTACGGAGCAAAATTTCTCATTGTGTTGGCCATAGGGTCTAATGATGTATGACAAGCCATACATGATGAATTAAGTCTAAAACCATGCGATGAATTGGCAATCACATCACCACGAACATCATCTTCAGTTAATGTCGGCATTTGATGACATAATAAATCTTCAAACACACGACTTGAAATACGACGAGAGACAACATCATCTTTATCGTTATTAGCCCCCGGAGCAATTTGTGCCATGCTTAAGTTTGTATTTTTCATGATAAAAGTTTGTGAACCTAAAATGCCGCCACCTAAGTGCTCGAACATATCCACATCTTTTGATTTTTCTAGAATTGCATTTCTAATTGAAGCAGCAATAGTCGCAGATACGTTACCTTGCCCGGGAATCAACACGATCGGCACTCTAAGGGGTTTTGACTCTTCAACACCAAATAATTTACCAAAAGGCACAAGGTCTTCATCATTAATAGCCATTGTCGTAAGACTTGCACCCTGACCATACGCTAATAAAAATCCGTTAGCAGTTCCGAAATCATTTTCATTCTGAATAGTCATTGGTTTTGATTTCCAACGAGAAGTGGCTGCCTTATCAGGAGCTTCACGCAGGCCGCGTAAAGTTTTAGTTGATGTAAATACAGTTGAAATAGGAACTGCGTTACCAAAAAGGGCGCGGGTGAAATACAACGAAGCTTCGTCGCTATCTTTCATCATATATGTTGAGCTATCACGAGCATCAGCGCCATAAACGAAAGCTTTTTTACTAAACCATGTGTTATGAAAATTATGAAGATTAGAGATCAGTCTTCGATCTTCTTGTTCGCTTAATTTAGGATAGATTGTGTTTTTAGCCGAACGAAGTTTACCGTTATCCATAAACTCTGCTTGTTCTAATAAAACCATACAAGCATTAGAAGCCGTAATTTTTTTAGCAAAAACGTCGTCAGCCAAAGATTTACCAAGGCTTGCTGTGCGTGGCACGATAGATTTAAAAAGTTTTAAATAACAACGATTAAAAACTTCAGCTTCGCTCAGCTTGCTGGCAGCACCTGCAGACGAGTTTACTAATATAACAGAAAGCAATGTAATAAACAGTGAATGTTTATAGCTCATAGTTTTCGATCCCCCAGCTCTAATTTTGAAGGGGGCCACCAATTTTGTATAGACTAGTTTCGATTACGTATCTTCGTGATACTATTCGTTGTCGAACTTATTTATGAAAAATAGCGACTGAAAAATACCTAAACACCAGTTAGCTAGCATTATGTTAAATAACTTAAAAAACGTATCCAAGTGAGACATTCCATCCCGCTGAAACATCGTTTTTGCGTGTGGCAAAGATTTCTTGTTGAAATAGAAACGAATCAGACAGCATCCAAGCCAATTGCAGCTGGGCCACAGGCTGTATCGCTTCAGCGTATTTAAAATCATAGCTTGTTACGACTGAAGTCGGTGGCTGTAATTTAAGTTTGTAATAAGTGGCCCCTACGTTCAGGGTAACATTCACTTTTTCATGGGGATAAAATCTAAGACCAGTTGTCACAAACACAGGTGTAACGGCATCAACCTTATTTTCATAGCTGATCGATTGACCTTGGGCCTGGGCATCACCCTGAAGAAACATTGCTTTCACTGAGTTATTCCAACCAATTGATTCACCTTTGAATGTATGATCTAGGCCGAAAGAAAAACCCGTGTATTGAATTAAAATGTTTTCACTTCGGCCATCACCTGTTTGCAAAAGAATTTGTTCGCCCCAAGCCACAAGACCTGCAGAAAAACCGATTTTTGTTGATGACGGAGTTTCATCAACAATCACAACAGGCATCTTGCGACGAACTACCCGCGTGGCTTTTGCAGGTATTTCAACAGGAGCTGTTTTAGATTGCTCAACGACCTCAGTGATCTCTTGTTTTTTACTTTGCGCAGTATCATCTGCAGCAAAAGCACCAAAAGATAAAGTTAAAATTATAAAGATAAGTGTATTTGTGATTGTATTGACCATGCATCTTTAGTGGCGTCATCTGCGCCGATTGTTTTTTCGTTAATTCCAGAAACGCGAAATTCCATCCTTTGAATTGGAAACATTAAAAAACCCAAATCCCAGCGCAATTTCTTTTCGTTTGTTGGGGCTGTTTGTGGATCAGAAGATTTAGTTGAAACGTTTTTATATTCTAAACCTGACAATAAAAATAAGCCGCGGGTAAGGTTTAAATTATTTTGCGTAAAGATATATGAATAGTTTGTATCAATCGATTCAGTGGTTTGTTTAGAGTTTTCTGTGCGGTAGCCCACTTCGGTTAATAATGAATTGCCATCACGAAAACCCATTTTGTTATGCACAGAAAAAATATTTTGTTTAATGCCCGTCTTAGATTCAGTGAGCAAACTAAAACCTGCCGCATGCATGCTACCCCATTTTTTATCGAGCATAAAACTTGCGCCTGACCTGCGATCGGCTTTAGGTAAGTGTAAATTACCTAACCAGTATTGAAAAAACAAATCTTCTTCTTTACGAGCCCACTGCACTAATCCCGCATGCACTTGATCATTTTGCCCTAAAGATAAGGCCGCGCGATTATAAGCAGTGTGATTTACAGTTTTAAGGCCAAACACTTTATCCATAAGGCCTGCGTAGAGCCAAAACTCTTTAGCCACATTCGCTTTGATAAAATATTCGCGGTAAAATAAATGCGAATCATCTTTAATTGTTTTATTCGGATATAAAGCCACGGGGTTTTCAACATAACCCACCGTAGTGATTAAACCCAATGTATGGGCTTCATTCGCAAAAAAATTCAAATTCAAATCATTTTGCATGTTGTAGTAATATTTACGACTTTGCGCTGAACCTGGCGAACGTTCGGCTGTAAGAGCACGATATTTAAAACCCATTCTTAACCAAAACGGAAACTCAACCGGGCCTAAAAAATTTGAAACTTGCGCCGCTTCTTCGTCGCCGATCCAACGTCTGATCGGATTCATTGCAATTTCAGAGGCAAAAACTCCGCGGCCGTAATCTGTTAAAGCGCCGCCACCTGATCCTGATTCATGACAAACAAGGCAACTGCGATAACCGTACCCAATGAAATCGGGATAGGCTAAGGCATTCACGCCAGACAAAAGCAAAAAAGCTGATACAAGAAAAAAACGCATTACTTAATGATGATGAGCGGAGTCATGAATGTAAACAGCTAACAAGAGGCATTAAGTGTTTGCAGGTACAACCATTCTGCTACGTTTGTCGCATGAATAAATATTTCGTCTTTTTTATTTCAACAATTTCATTCACGTTTTCATTAAATACTTTAGCTTGTGATTGCATGGGTTTCGCCAATGCCCAACAGGCAGCGCAGAAAAAAAATATCATCATTGCCAAAGTTGAAACGATCACCCTCAATAACGGCAAAGCGCGCGTACGCATTGAAAAAGTTTTAAAAGGCGAAATTGATAACGTGTATTTAGATATTCAAGGTCAAGACGGCGCCAACTGCAACGGCGAAAATATTCCGACCAACCAAAAAGGAATTTTACTCTTTGAAAAAAGCACAGAAGGTTACCGCACCCTCACATGTGCCTCGACACAGATTCCGCAAAACTCAGCTGGCCTTTATCAAATCAATTTAGGCGAAGATTTTTTATTAACTGAAAATGAAATCAAAGATGTTTTAGATTACAAACTTCAAGCCAGCGTAATTTCAGTGGATTGCCAAATCAGTGTTAATCGCATGGCTGTGCCTTATGACAGCTCAGCCGAAATGAATTTTCAATACGACACAGCTGTTTCTGCCATACCCATTCGTGATGAAGTGACCACACTAAAAACCACGGTTGATCTTGCACCGCTGGCTCCTAAAGTGAATGAACTTTTCTTTTTTGCTGAAGTTAAAAAAGCAGAACCTACAAAATACGATTTCAACATTCGCATGAAAGATCCTTTCACAGGGGTGGTGCTTGATCGCTTCAACTACCAACTCGATCTTCGCAAAAGTTTACAGTTCAATGGCCCAAGCCTTAGCCGATTTACTGACCTCAACGGAAACCCGATGACTGATAGCAATCAGCCCTTTTTATCTCACCAAACTCGTTCGTTCTGCGCTCTAAACGTCGGTCACCCCCTTGAATTGGTGAAATAATTTGCAATTAGAGGCCTAAAACCTCTTAACATTCAGCGCCAAGTTTGTTAGTTTCTTTTTGTTCACAGCCCGTGGTTCCGTAGCTCAGTTGGATAGAGCATCTCCCTTCTAAGGAGAGGGTCGTACGTTCGAATCGTACCGGAATCACCAATTTTAGTATTATTCGCAATTAATAAGTGCAAAAATATTTAAATGAAGAATCTTGGCTTAAGTTTAAGTTTCATTTTTTTATTCGCTGGCTGTGCAGGAAAAAGCGTTTCAGAGAGACAATCACCTCCGGCTCAACGAAATACAACACCCACCAATTTACCATCTGCTCCGATTGAAAAAAACGAAGAAGTCATCGATGTCGTAAGTTTGCAAAAATATTTACGAATGGACTATCCTAAAGAAAAACTGGGTTATTCTGAAAAAACTTTTAATACTTGTGATGTTGGATTCGGTTATTCTAACACCCAAAATTGCAGGCGTCTGTATTCAATCTCTATTTACTTTCAGGTGAAATGTCGACAGTCAGAAGGAACAATAAATACGATTTTAACCGATGCTGATCTAACACCAATTGAAAGCTCTAATGTAAGATGGGTGTTAAAAAATGTAGAAGGCTTAAGTTCAACTGATAGTTTTGGCTACGGGCAAATCCAGGCGATCTCAACTCAATCTCAGCGCCAGCAACGATTGCGATTAGGCATAGGAAACAATTTTCTCTATATGCGCGCCTCTGACATCACGAAAGTCGTAACGCCAAAGGATTGGTGCCCGTAACTATGTTTGGAGCTATCTCATTTTCATTCACATTTCCTAGTGATTTTCTATCAATCTAATAATTAATTTTATTTGGTGTTTTAAAGTACCAATTCGTATCGCCCGTGAGACATCAATGTGTAGAAATCTACATATCAGGCCAAGCTCCTTCAGCCTTAACTGAGTCCGCCGATAGGTTTAATAGGTCTTAGTCAAGACAAGGAGCTCATTATGAAACATGTACGTAAATTGAAAACAGCCCTGTTAGTTTTATCGGTTTTATCAGTATCTGCCTGCTTAGAGAAAAAAGAAGACGCCATTGCGGCCATCACGAGCGGTAGCACTGCTGCAACCTTATTTACTGCCTCTGATATCTCAGGTGGTTCAAGTAAACAATGGATTAGCGCCTGTACGGCGTACACCGATCCTATTTTAGGAACAGCTTATTATAAGCAGTATCTCACATTACAAAGTAATGGAGCTTACAGCTTACAACATTACGCTTACACTGCTCCTAGTGGACAATCACAAGCAACATGTGCAAATTATGATTACAAAACAGTATTTATGGCAACAGGAGCTTATTCAGTCGGCTCTGCTTTAACAACAGGAGTACAAGCTTTAGCGTTTGCAGTGTCGACTTCAACGTTAATGGTGACAGATAGCAATACGACAAGTCACACGGCTACGCAAAATATCTTCAACTCAGATTGCGGCGGAACTTCTCCGTACTGTACTCTTTCGGGTCAATCATGTGTTAATAACGGTATTAATGCAGGGGTTGGCCAAAATAGTGCGAACATGTCTTGCAGTAACTATACATTCGTATCAAACGGCACAACAGTTTATAATATCGGAAGTTACAGCAATGGCGTATTAACTTTAGGCGCGGGCGCTATTGGCTTACCGGGCGTAACGAATTCGAGTTCATTATCAGGCTCTACTCCAGCAATTACATTTCAGTAGTTCATATTTAAAGTAGACCTTTGCCCCTGTCGCTCATGGCATACCGATTGATCATTACCTTTTATATTTTTAAAAGGAGGCAAAAATGCCAAAATATGTGATTGAACGAAATATTCCAGGCGCGGGGCAAATGAGTGAAACCGAATGGCAACAAGGTTCGCAAAAGTCGTGCGATGTGCTTCGCGAAATGGGCCCGGCGGTTCAGTGGGTTGAAAGCTATGTAACCGACGATAAAGTTTACTGCGTGTATTATGCAGAAAACGAAGGGCTTGTGAGCGAGCATGCGCAAAAGGCTGGATTTCCTGCCGACAAAATCTCTCGCGTTCGCCGCATGATTGACCCTACAACGGCTGAATTCAATCAACCTATGGGAACCAAAAGTCAAACGACTGAAACTCAAATGAGACAGTAACAGAATTCAACGTAGCTTCATTCTTTAATGTTTGAAGCTACTTTTTTTTAGATTAGTTTTTTACGCACTTCAGATTTTCAGGACGACAAATCGAAATTAAAGTTTGATCTTTGCATTTAGCCAGAGCTTCGTCGCGAGCTTCTTTTTCAGTTTTTGCAACCGCTGATACACGCTTTCCATTACCGGCAACAATATTACAAGAAAAAGTATCTACCACTTTAAGTTGTCCGCTCGAAATATCTAGAGCTTTAGTGCCTTCGTTTTTATTAACGTCGTTAGGGTTAATAACCTTTAAGCCACAACCCGAAATAATTAATGTGCTGATTATAAAAAATATTTTCATGGCTTCTTACTTCGTAAAAATAGGAATACCGTCAAACATTAATCCAAGAGTTAAATACCCTCCAGATAAATCAACTGTATTCACATTGTTGTTAATTGTTCCTGAACGTGTAAAGCCATCAACTTTATTCATGTCATATCCGGCTTCGATTACAAAATAATATTTATCTTTACCTAATCCTAAAGATAAACCAGCTAAGGCATGTGGCGTAGCAAAAGGTGTCCCTTTTTTTTCGAGTTCTCCATCTTGAGTTGCTGTTTTAATTTCATATTTAGAATTACTTCCACCAGCACCAATCACACCATCAAGCCTAACGAAGTCTGATTTATAAAATGGTATGCGCGCTACCAGATCAGCCACATCTTGATTCATTTCAACTTTATAATCAGTGCTTGCTGCATTCGCGACTTCATCTTGAGAAATTAAACGTTTCGTATAACGCATACCAAAATTCAAATAAGTCATCACTGGAAAGGTAATCTCTAAACCCGCTTGGTTATTCAAGTCGACATTTTTCAACCCTTGCGCCGTCAACTCTGTATTGAGCTCACTCGGGCTGGCTGTTGTTGATCCAAAAAATAATCGCGCTTGCCCCATGCGATCACTAGAAAAAGCGAACTGACCACTCAACATAACCAGAACAATGAGCAAATTTCTAAGAACCATATTGCACCTACTTTGTTACATCTTAATAACGATGCACTTCAAAATATATTTTAAAGTTTTCAACTACGACTAATGTCGAGCGCTAATAGTTCCAACCCCAAACACCACTCACTCCTCCTTGTACAGGAATGAGCATAAATGTATTCGGCGATTCATTTGATTCTTGTTTTTTCAAAAAAAGTTCGGTGATACCAATTCCATAAACTGAGCCTATGGTTGCACCAGCAGTCACATCATGTAAGAAATGTTTATTATCATTCATTCTACTGTAAGCCACAGTGGTGGCCATAGTGTAAGCCGCTAAACCCCAATACCATTCATGCAAACTTGCAACTGTCGATGCAAAGGCAAAGGCCATTGTCGCATGCCCTGACGGAAACGAAGTTTTCGTATCTGAATCATTCGGACGAGGCTCTCGCACAACTGTCTTCAATACTGTAGACACCAATGAAGCATAGGCTGTTGCTTTCACCATCAAAATGGCATTGTTATATAACAAGGGATTATCTGTGAGTTTGTAACTCAGCAACATTCCTGCTGAATAGAGCAAGTTTGGATATCCTTGACCCGCAAGATCACCGTAATGCGAATAACGACCCAAGGCTTTATCCTCTACGACTTCTACCTGCGTTGGATCAACAACTTGATCTTCGAATACCAGAATCATTCCTGTGGCGATAGTTCCGAACAATCCAACATATTTGGCGCTAGTCGTAAATGGTGAGTTTAAGTCATCCTTAAAACTTTCTTGTGCAAAAGTTTGTCGACACACGAGCAGTAAAAAAAAGAGTAAAAATAATTTTCTATTCACGCCACATCCAAAGAAATCACACTATGAGTGTTAGCCCTAATTGTCATATTCTCTTTTTGAGACACTCAGTGGCAATTGAGTTGAACTGATCAGGCCAACAATTTGCTTCATTAACTTTGCTACTCTTTAACGAAGGGATACACCTATGAAAAATTGTTTAAAAATCACGAGCGTACTAGTAACCATCGCTACCTTATCAAATGTGGCTTTCGGTTACGGCATCAGCGCTAATGGTATCTTTAATCATGGCTATCCAATTCACGAATCAATTACTCGTAAGGCCGCTATTGATTCAGGATACTTATCTGCGCAAGACACTTACCAAATGGATCACTTGATCGAAGGCGTACGCTTTAATGATGATCCAGAGGCTTATTTAGCTAAAGGCAATGTCATTGGTTTTGCCACAAACTTTATCGGCAATAATAATGGTAAAGGTAACGCCACTGAAATATTTCATTTTGGTGATTATCAATTTATGCATGCTATGGCTAAAGGTGGAACTCCCGCTTATAAAGTTAAAAACTATATGATGCTTTATGCTTACCATTGCTGGATGATGGCTACTGATAACGATTCTTTCGCAAAATTTAAAATCACTTACGATAATGTAGTTAGAAAAATTAGAAATAATGCTCCAAACTCTGAATACAGCCAAGCAGAACTTATTGCTAAAAATGCGATTCAAGTGCTTCCGCGCGAAGTTTTATTTTACAACACTGACAACCAAAACAGTTTTCAAAATCGTGCTTTAGGATCGTTAATACATATGATTCAAGATTCTTATGCTAAAGGTCATGTTGTACGCGTTGGCTGGGAAGACGGTTCCAATTTAGGTGATATTCGTTACTTTCAAGATTACAAACAACAAGATTCTAGCGCCCACGATGCTTACGATGTACCAAAAGGTAAACTCAATGAAAATTCTCTTTTCGAAATTCCTGGTTCAAAAATTGCGTACTTGCGCACTAAAAAGATTTTAGAAATGGCAGCTAAAAGATGCCCATGGTCTACCCAAGATTTAAGACTGTTCTCACCGTGTTCAGAAAGCGTATTTAGCTTCTTAAATAAAAGCGTATTCGCATTAGATGAAAATACGAGTATCAACGACAGACAGACGCACTCAAATAAAGAATTAATCCCTGCGCCTAAGCCTCCACAAGAACCTTTTCATCCGCATGGTGGCTAATTATTCCACTTAATTTAGACAAATCTACAAAGCCAGGGCGCAAAAACCCTGGCTTTTTTGTTTTTATTTATTTATCGTCATTGTCATAGGATTGCTTATGAGCACTGACAATACCAAAAATATCAAAGCCGAACTGACATTAATTAGCCAACTGCTTTTACGTGTTCATAAATCTTTATTGCAATATCAAAAAGAAAAATACGAAGCTCAACATGAGCAAATTTTAAATCCGTATGATACTTTGCACTTATCTATGTCGCATGAAGATTTTGATTGGCTCAGAAAAATCACAAGCCTCGTTGTTCGCATGGATGAATCACTTGATGACGAAGCCACTGTTATCGCAGATCTGCACCAATCGGTTTTAACTGAAGTGCATTCGCTATTTGATGAATCTGATCTTTACGCTGATTTTAAAAGTAAGGTGAACATGGCCCAAAGCCGCGACCCGATGTTAGTTGTTCAAATTTTAGAACTAAAAAAGAAAATGGGAACTCCCAAGCTGAGCTCTTAACTTGCGCCGCTTAGCTATACCCTTAATAATCATTACCACGATCATCACGCTACTAAATTGGTTTATCTACAGCATGGCCACCCTAAGCTATTCAACGCCACCAATGTGGCTTGGTGTAACAATAGCAGTTGGCGCAGTCTTTATGCCTGGGTCGTTGATGTTAAGCATGACATCATTACGCGAACGTTTACGTTATGTGATTTTAGCAGGTTACATCTGGATGGGCGTTTTCTTTATCGCGTTTTTCTTTGCGTTCATACAAATGATGATTTCATTGTTACCACTAGAAATTCATTCATCGTGGATGTTATGGGCCACTTTAGTTATTTCAATCTGGTCATTAAGAATTAATATCTTAGGCCCACAAATAGTTAATCATAAATTAAAAGGCCCTGATTTTTTACGTGGCTTGCGCGTCTTACAAATCTCTGATTTGCACGTGGGCATGCCCAACCTTCGCCAAACATGGCTACAAACTGTTGTTGATCGTATCAAAACAGCTGCGCCCGATTTAGTTATGATCACGGGTGATTTAGTCGACGCCCCGTTTGATGAAACGTCTCCGTTACTTGATCCGTTATCACAAATCACAGCCCCCAAGTTTTATGTTACAGGAAATCACGAATACATTCGCGGCGGAGACTGGGAAGCCCGACTTCATAATTTAGGTTTTCATGTTTTACATAACTCGCACGAAGTGATTGAACGTAATTCTGAAAAACTTCTTATTGCAGGTGTGCCTGATCAACGCGTGAATGGCTTTCGCACAAATTTAGAATCTAATCCTGATAAAGCTTTAAAGACTTCTGAAAATGTGGGTTATAAAATATTATTAGCCCATGAGCCTTCAAGCGTTTTTGATCTTACAGTTGAAAAATGTGACTTACTGCTTTCAGGCCACACCCATGGCGGGCAGATTTTTCCGTTCGGAATATTCGTACGCATGCAACAGCCCGTGGTATCGGGCTTCAAAAAAATCAATGGTATAAATGTTTTTGCTCATCAAGGAACGGGCTTTTGGGGCCCGCCTATGCGTTGGTTCACACGCTGTGAAATCGTGGTTTTTGAATTTATTTAGTGAGTGATCCCGTTAATATCTACGCCTTCGTTTTGCAATTCACGTAAAACATTTTTCAATAACTCAGCCGTTGGATAATGACCAGAATCAGCATTGATTTGTATGATACGACCATCTTTAATTGAAATCTCACCGCCACCAGCAACTGGTCCGCCTGCAAATATACCTGAATGACGAATTTGTGTATTTTTATAACCATCCCAAACATATAAGTTTCCGTGAGCGTCCATCACGTACTTAACTAGATTAATATGTTCAGGTGTGTTGTTGATCGTGTCGGGATAAATTTTACCGTCAATACCATACACGATACCTGATTTGATCACCACGCGGTAGACTTCGCGCTCTTGCGCGTTCATATATTTACGCTTACTTTCCATATCTTTTTGAATGTAACTAGCTTTCATGGCCACAGTTGGGTACTGCGCATTTGCATCCTTAACTTTGGCTGTTTGGGCATAGGTTAAAGACGCGACTAATGTGATTAAAATAAGGATAATTTTTTTCATATCCTGCAAATAGCGAATTTAATGCCATTTATAAACGAATATGACGTGTATTAAATTAAACTGTGTCTATGCTTTTGACAAAAGACCGACCAACGCCAGGCTATTCGAAAAAATGGCGATCGACCACTGAGTCTTGAACAATCCCCTCAGGTGCAGCTTGGGTGATTTCTGGAGACTTTTTTAGATGAATTAATTTAAGTAATTCAGCAGCGGCTTTTGCATCAAACATAGCGCGGTGGTGCTGCTCTAATGAGATATTAAAATTAACACACAGATTTTTTAAACTGTACGAATGTAATCCTGGATAGTGTTTTCGCATACCTTGCACAGTGCACATCTGTGGTCGAACAAATGAAGTTTCAAGACGTGCAAATTCTTTTTGAATAAAACCATAATCAAAACGCACATTGTGAGCTACAAAAATAGCCCCTTGAGTAAATTCAAAAAAATTATCGGCAATATCGCTGAACTTTGGCGCATCAGCCACCATCTCATTAGTAATATGAGTAATCGCCGTGATGTACTTAGGAATCGCGCGGCCCGGATTAATCAATGTTTGAAATTCATCAATGACTTTACCATTTTGCATTTTCACGGCACCAATTTCAGTGATCTTATGAAAAGCCGCCGATCCACCTGTGGTTTCGATATCGACAACCACATAAACTTGATTCGGATCTGTGACCCAATTCACACGCAAAACACCCACTTCAAAACCGGCTTCTTTTAAAAGACGTAATTTTGAAAGTTGTTTGGCCCTAAGCGCATCGCCTTCGGCTTTAACTTCGACAAATTGAATGCCGTTTTCTGCTTCGATCATCAGATCAGGATACCCACTATGATATCTTGCAAAATTTTGACACATCATTCGTAAAATATAAGCCACGTCTTTATCTTTTGTAGCTTTCAAAAAATTTAAAACTAAATGAGCCAGCGTTGGATGCCATTGAAAAATATCATTCAGCTTTCCATGATTTTCAGCCACCGTTTTTAAAATCGCCATTTCGGCTTTTTTACCGTCTTTTAAAAGTAAAATTTTATTTTCGATTTGTTCTTTATGGTTTAAATAAAAATCTTCACCGACTAGATCTGCCGGTGATCGTTCAAATTGATTGTGAAGCGCTGTCTGTTCATTTTCGAAAATTTCGCTCCAGAAAAATAAACCAAATAGCCCACACCATAAATAATTTTCGGTGAAAGTGGCTGTTATGCCCTTTTTAGCATAATAATCTTTGACCCCGGCCTCGGGGCTTTTTAAATACGCTTCGCTGAGTGAGATTTCTTCAGCCGAGCGCAAGGCTTGAGTTAAGTAACCCATTTTTTTCTTATTAAATTTACGCTCTAAGTAATCTTCTGCAAATAAAATTTCTTCGTCATTCAATGGCTGATCAATAATTGATTCGAGCACTGATTTACAATCCTCTTTTTGATCTAGCTTATAATAAAGCTTAGCCAAGTTTTGACGAGCTGGATGATTTTTAGCATCTTTTAAGGCGAGAATAGCTTTTTGGGGCTGAGCTGATTCAAAACGATTTGCAAGCTCTAACAACAATTCACTCTTAAGCTGATGAGTGCTGTTTTTATTAATATACAACGACTGACAAAACTCTAAAGCTTGATCAAGATTGCTGTCATCAAGTTCATTTAATAGTTTAAGTAATTTATATTCAGCTTTAGCAATTGTTAAATCTTGATAACGTGGTTTAAACTTTTCTTTAAACTGACTTTTTTGTCGAACACCCAGATCACGTAACGTGTAAAGACTTAAGCTGGTTTGCAAAGTTCCAAAAAATAAAAATAAAAGATAACTTAATTCATCTTGATAACCTTGCACCATCAATTGATCTAAATCTTGTAACTGCGAAATATCTAACACTGCAATATTGGCCAGCCCGATTTCACGAAGCTTTTCTGAAGTATCAGACTTATTGAACGCGATATTGCACTTTTTTAACCAAAGATGAGTTTCTTTTTTACTATAAAATTCAATTAAATCTAATTTATGTTTATTCGTGACGTGAGTGACAAAATGATGACTTCTAAGCTCAGCAAAAGCAGAAGTTTGATCTGCAATCTCGTTATATTTAACAAATTCACCTTGCGCGAATAAAACGCCCTTACGATTCACCATGCGTACATAAACGCATTGTGCATTCTCACTAAGACTTTTAAATTTTGTAATAAAATCGACTTGAGTTGGCTCTAGCACTGGCAAGTAATGCTGCTCGATGAATTCAAGAAATTCATGAAAATGCGTTAAATAATATTTTGCAGGTAAAACCGGTAAAGCCATCCCAGCTATTCTAAAATATGAGCACCATCGGTCAATAAACAAACTCCTTCGCAAACCTAGCGTAACTCATGGCTTTTTCGACCAACCGCACCTAAGTACGGATGGTAAATCTGCCGCTTTGTTACCAATGACTTTTACCCTTTGGCCGTTATAATTTAATCAGCTCTATGCAAAAAAAGTTTTGGCCCCGCTTTCGAAGACTCACTTTACAATTAATGCTTTTATTTTTTGTAAGCACTTTTGGAAGCGTCTTTTTTTATCGCTATGTTCCGATTTATTTCACGCCGCTGATGTTTATTCGCTCGCTTGAATCGTTGGGTGAAGAAAAATTTGTAGGCATGAATAAAACCTGGGTGCCTATCGAAGAAATTTCGCCATCGATGCAAAAAGCTGTTTTAAAATCTGAAGATTATCGTTTTTTTGAACACAATGGTTTTGATTACGAAGCCATCGAAAAAGCCATGAAGTACAATCAAACTCATACACGTAAAAAAGGTGCCAGCACCATCAGCCAACAAACAGCTAAGAATGTTTTTCTATGGCCTCGCCGTGATTGGATTCGCAAAGGCTTAGAAGCTTACTTTACAGTTTTAATTGAAACCATGTGGCCCAAAGAACGCATTATGGAAGTTTATCTAAATGTTGTCGAACTGGGTTCGGGTGTTTACGGCGTTGAAGCAGCCTCTGAAAAATTCTTTAAAAAAAATGCTAAGAACATCAGTTCTTCGCAAGCCTCATTAATTGCGGCCGTGCTGCCGAACCCCCGTAGATTTCGCATTGATCACCCCTCAGCCTATGTAACTTCAAGACAGCATAAAATTTTAAACCGTGTCGCCCCTGAAATCCCTCGAGTTGAACAACCTTCGACAGATTTCTTTGATCTGAAATTTGATACGAGTGACGAAGACAAAGATAATAAAAACGAAGACGATAATTAAGAGCCCTTTCTTAATATACGTGCGACCATTTTCATAGTTTTAGATTCTTCAGCATTTTTCTTTTTAACCAGATAAACATCTCGCGCAGCAGATTTAATCAGAGCTTGGCTAGCTTCATGCTCTAACAATTGAAACTGTTTACTTCTCTTTTTATTCAGCGCCTGAGCTACAAACTGCGGCATATAAAGCGCCGCTTTACCAGAATCTACGATCTCTAAGGCAATGGCCAATGTGCCAGCGCCGTAAACTAAATTTCTAGTTTTATTTTCAGGCCACCCGTCACGGGCTTTAATACTTAAGGGGTTATTGTTAATTTCTGAGTTCGGCCCAACAAATGGAATCTCTTCGATATTCATTTTTTGAAACTGAGTGTTTACAAAAAATATTCCCATGCTGACTTTAGCAATTTTTAAATAATCCAATTGTTGATGTGGAAAGGGAACACCGGTGACACCAAATTCAATTTGATCAGCTAAAATTTTTACTTCGATTTCGCCTGAATCTAAATCGTAGATACTCAAGCCACCTTCAAAGCTTGCCGTGATTTCGCTGGCAAATGCTGAAGATAAAACTTCAGTCATTCCGATTCTAAGAGCTGGTTTTTCAACCGGCTTACTTTCAGCTTTTAAATTATCAACTAATGTTAGAACTTCTTTGCTGCGTTGGTAAAGCTTTTTACCCTGTTCGGTAATTTCTAACCCACGTCCCTGCGGACGAAACAAACTTTGCCCCAGTTCTTCTTGCAGTAAGCTCATCGCTTTAGATAAACCACTGTGGGATACATTTAAAATCTCGGCGGCCTTTGTAAGACTACCGGTTTCAGCAATAAGGCAAAAATAGCGTAGGCGATCTGTTTCCATAATTCACATAATATCAACTATTAGTCGCTTTTATTCAACATTAAAACAGCTTACATTGTGACCACTTTCAACTTTTCACAAAGGAGACCTTATGAAAGTTTTAACTCTACTAGCTTTGCTATTAACTTCTGTTGGCCACGCAGAAAGCCTTACGCCCGATCTAATTCAACTTGATGGACAATACGAGATGCAACTTGATATCAACGGCACGGTTTTTAAAGACATCATGGTACTTCAAGGTAAAGACCAACCTATGACTTTAAATAATTTCAAGGGGCCGCTTGCAGGAACAATCGAAGTGACTGGAATGTTTAAGTCATCTTTAGAAGGCGTTGGCAGTTGCAACTTAGATAACTCAACTTGTGCTTTCGATTTTTTCATTATCGCCAATGAAAACACGCAAAGTTTTAAAGTGATTTACAAAATGCAGCTTGAACAAAATGATTTTACAAAACTTATCAACGGTGAAACAAAACAAATTCGTTTAACAGGTACAGCGTATCTTGAAGATGGCTCAGAGCTTGGAAAGTTCGTGGCGACCAAATGAGTTCACTCTTCGACGCCCTTGAAAAGCATGTCTCTGTTCGCTCGTATAAAAGTGATCCCATCCCACAAGAAGTGCTCGATCAAATTTTAAATGCAGCCACAAGAGCCTCTTCTTCAGGAAACATGCAGTCCTATTCAATCATTGTGACAACCGATACTGAGTTAAAACAAAAACTTTACGAACCTCACTTTAAACAAGATATGGTTCTAGATGCTCCGGCAGTTGTTACTTTTTGCGCCGACTTTCACCGTATGCGCCGCTGGTTAAAACTTCGCAATGCTGCAGATAACTTTGATAACTTTATGAGTTTTATGATCGCCAGCATTGATGCCATTTTAGCTTCACAAAACGCGGCACTCGCGGCCGAGGGCCTGGGCCTAGGTATTTGTTATATGGGTACAACTCTAGCCAGCTGTGGCGAGATTGCCAAAATTCTTGAATGCCCCGAAGGCGTTGTACCTGTGGTGGGTTTTTCGCTGGGATACCCTAACGAAAAACCTGAGCTGCGTGATCGCCTGCCACTGAAAGCTTTAGTGCATAACAATACCTATCAAAAAAGAACCGACGCTGAAATCATCGCTGAGTACAGCCAGCGCGAAATTAAAGGCTGGGAGCGCTATATGAGCCAACCTCACCTTAAAGCAGCTGTTGAAAAAAATGGGATCGAAAATCTAGCGCAGGTTTATACGCAGCTTAAGTACACGAAAGCTTCACATGAGGAGTACTCAAACACCGTTATGGCTTGCTTAAAGGAGCAGGGCTTTTTGGCATAAATTACACAGGCTTTACCCTATTTGCCTTAATCAGCCATTCAGTGGTAGAGTCCGCTTCTATGAAATTCGAAAAATTCCACCTCGACGAAGACTTACTCCGCAACCTAACCAACTTAGGTTTCTTTCGCACAACTGACATCCAGTTCAAAGCGATTCCCTCAATTTTAAAAGGTGAAGATGTTTTAGCTATTGCTCAAACAGGAACTGGCAAAACAGCCGCCTTCGCAATTCCAATTATTGAAAACATTCATTCTCGTAAAAAAAGTAAACGCAACGAAGGCATTCGTTGTTTAGTTATGGTTCCCACACGTGAACTTGCACAACAAATTGGTGAAGTGTTCAACGGTCTTTGCCGTAATATGAGAGTAAAATCTTTCGCGCTTTACGGCGGCGTAGAACAAGAAAAACAAATTCGTAAACTTGAAGATGGTATTGATATCTTAATCACCACACCAGGCCGTATGTTTGATCTTATCGCGCAAGGTTTTGTGGATGTAAGTCACATCGAAACTTTTGTTTTAGATGAAGCCGATCAAATGTTAGATCTTGGTTTTATCAATGACATCGAATCAATCAAACGTAAATTAGTTCGCGGTCATCAGACTTTATTTTTCAGCGCGACTATTAATCCTAAAATTAAAAAGATGGCTTACGATCAAGTTCGCAGTAGCGCCATTCGTATTCAAATTTCTCCGGATGATCCTGTTTCAAAAAACATTACGCACTCTGTGATGTTTGTCGAAATGGATGATAAACGTTATTTCTTAAAAGAATACCTCAGTCAAAATCCAGATGGTAAATTTGTGGTGTTTGTACGTACACGTGTGCGCGCTGAACGCGTTGCTAAAGCGTTAGATAAAATGGACGTTAAAACATTAACTCTTCATGGTGAAAAAGAACAAGCTGACCGCACTGAAGTGATGAAGGCCTTTCGCTCTGGCGAATGTAAAGTGTTGATCGCGACTGATATTTCTGCGCGCGGAATCGATATTCCTGATGTGACTCATGTGATTAACTACGACTTACCTGAAAAAGATGAAAACTACGTTCATCGTATCGGCCGCACAGGCCGTGGCTTTAATAAAGGTATCGCTGTTTCATTCTGCGCTTCAGAAGAACTACCACTTTTAGCTACGATTGAAGAACTTTTAGGTAAACAAATTGAAAAGGTCAAAGTCAGCAAAAAAAGTTACGAGATGATCGTACAACCACCAATGCATGATTTAGATTTTCAAGCCTTAATCGAAGCCGAAGAAGCTCAAACCAAAAAATTCAAACGTAAGAAGAAATAATTACGTTTAAACTTTTTTAACGAATGATGATTTTAAATTAATTGCGCCCAGGCCATCGATCTTACAAAGAATATCATGGCCATCGCCCATATCTCTTAGACGAATATTACGAACTTTCGTTCCGCCCTTAACCACGCTTGATGATCCTTTGATATTTAAATCTTTCAGAACGATCACATTGTCACCGTCAGCTAAAACGTTTCCGTTAGCATCACGAATTAAACCATCATCAATAACTTCAGCAGTAGACTCTGCAGCGACTGCAGGAACCCATTCATTAGAACACTCTGGACAAATCCAAAGGTTACCGTCTTGATAAATATTTACTGATTGGCATTTTGGGCATTGAGTAGGATCTGACATAGAAAAAACAGTAGCACTGTTATTTCATATAATCATTTAACTTTTTTACGAATCTTTTGGCCATTAAAGCCGCAGAAAATGGATCTTGCCCCGTCATCAGTTCACGATCTTCAGCCACATACGGAATCATCGGAATCTTTTGATAAACAAAATGAGCACCGGCTTCTTTTAAAACATCAGACGGATAAACACCCACGTGCCCTTTTAAAACGCGCATACCGGGCAGGTCTTCGTTAATCCATTCAGTGAATCGTGAAATGGCTGTCATCTTATAGCCTTCGTAAATCCAGCGACCGTTCACTTTAGGCGCAGCGGCTAACACTGTTGGCGAATGACAAATTAAACCCGTTGGTTTTTTCTTTTCATGAAAGTGTTTTAAAATGACTCCCATAGAAAGGCTTAAATTTTTTGAAGAAAACATATCTTCATAATACAAATCAACAAGTGGTCCGTGACCACCCGGAATAAAAAGTCCATCAAACTCATTAAGCTGACCACAATCAACGGCCAATTTTTCTAAGCTCATCGGAGAATTTAAACCCTTAGATTCTAAGGTCGAATAAACTTTTTTATTATAATTTAATTTTTTCTTAGAGCCTCTCCAGTAAAGTAATCTGTAAGAGTCAGGATCTATTGAAGGAGCCACACCTTGAGGACTTGCAAAAGTTAATTCGTAACCGGCCTTCATCATGGCTTCAGCTGGCTCTGTAAGTTCACCTAAAAAGATTCCTGTTTTATGAGATCCACCTTCTTTAAGTGGAATTGAATTCGCGGCAGACAAGATAACTAAGATTTTTCCCGATCGCACTCTTTTGCTCCTAAGAAACGCAAAAAACAAATAACAATTTCGACTCTCTTAGTTTAGTGAGTTAACAAATTCTTGTAAAGATCCCCTAGACTACAGTCCAAACAAAACCGTTCTGTTAATCAACGGAAACACTTTTAAACATTGTATTAGCGCTAAGCAAAAAAAAATCTCACTGAGTTTGACCTGCAGTGAGATTTTTCAAATTATTTCAGTTATTTATAATTTACTATTTAGATTCGATCAAAGTAACTTCTTCATCTTCAAGCTGACTAACCGGAGTTACGATCAACTCTTCTGGATCAAGTTCGCGACCTGTATCAGTGTAACGTTTTTTTATTAGCGCTTGAGCGTATGGACCATCAAGCTTCATCTCTTTCATTTTTTGAATGCGGCCTAAGTCAAAACCCGTTACATCTTTCATCACATGATATGTTAATTCAGAACAATAGATTTTATCTTCAGTCCATTCAAAATAAATATCATAAGGCTTGTTGTATTTAGGTAAGGCTTGCTTCAACGCTGTCGTCATTGTTGCTGCATCGAAATGATTATAACGAACGATGCGGTAAGATTTATTTTTTGAACGCGCAATAAAATCAGCCAATGGTGTTTCTTTTAAAGGGCCAACCGCTTCAGCCACGTACCACGCAGAACTTTTCTTAATCATGATACCTACATGTGTCCAAACAGACCCTGTAGCTTCACGCAAAGCTGCAGACTGTTGGGTCTGACTTTGAATAAAGATAATGTCACCTTCAGCATATTTAGAAACTGGGGCTGGTGCCGGAGTTGTCGGCGCAGGATCAGCCGGTTTACCGCGGGCCATAGCTAGTGCTTGGTGAGAGTTAAAAGATAAAAGGATAAACGACGCTAATAATAAAAATCTTGTCTTCATGTATTCAGTATCGACATGATTAATAATTAAGCACAATTTGGAACGCCTATTTGGACCAGTTTTTAAAAAAATCTGGTCTTAGGCTTGTGAACTTTAGACTAGAGTGAATTTATCGTTAAACTATTTTACATTTTATAAATCTTATTTATCACTAAGATTTGCTAAAAGATCCCAGCCAAACTTTTCAAGCTTCGCTTCGCCAATGCCATAGATGTTTTTAAGCTCATCAAGACTTTGCGGATTTTTCTGTGCGATGTCTCTTAATGTTTTATCACCAAAAACGACAAAGGCCGGAATATCCAATTCTTCGGCTTTGGCTTTGCGCCAAGTTCGTAAAACTTGAAAGCGCGCTTCTTCGGTTGGTGAAAGAGTGACTGCATATTTTGCGGCCGCACTTTTTTTCGATAAAGATTTTTGCGCAGCCATCGCAACAACTGGTTTTTCAATCGCTCGTTCAGAATTAGGAACACAGGCATCGCAGTGCCCGCACGCTTTAAGACGTGTTGAATCTTTATAGTAAGTTAAAATTTCAGCGTGACGACATTCAGCGACTTCACAGTACGCCACTAACGCATTTAAATTTCTCCAGCGTAAATCTTTAATGGGTTTTGTCGCCGGTGAACTGGTAATAAAAAATGATTGCAGGCCTTTATCTTTTTTAGCGTACAATAACAAACATGTTGATGGCTGTTCATCACGACCCGCTCGACCCATTTCTTGGTAAAGTGAATCGATATTCGCCGGCATTTGAAAATGCACAACTAAGCGAACATCAGGTTGATCGATTCCCATTCCGAAAGCGTTCGTTGCAACTAAGATACGTAATTTTCCTGAAGCGTAATCAGTCTGCATTTGGGTGCGTTCGTTTTGACTAAGCCCTGCATGATAAAAACCAACTTGATCAACATGTTTACGTAAAAATCCTGCAAGCTCTTCGGTGATTTTGCGGGTTCCGCAATAAACAATAATACGGCCTGTAGGATGTTGCTTGATACTTTGTAATAACATTTGTGATTTTTCTTGATCGTTGTCACAAACAGCTACTTGATAAAAAAGATTCGACCGATAAAACCCATGCACCATACGTTCTGGATTTTTTAATTCTAAATTTTTGGCGATATCATCTAAAACCATCGGCGTCGCTGAAGCTGTTAACGCTAAGATCGGAACATCAGGACGAAGTTTTTTTAAGACTTTTAATTCAGCATACTCTTCGCGAAAATCGTGCCCCCACTGTGACACGCAGTGTGCTTCATCGATAGCAAACAAAGCAATTTCGCGATTTTTAATCCACTCTTGAAAGCCTGGTTTCTGTACACGCTCTGGAGATAAGTACAAAACGTAGCATCCGCCTTCGTTGATCTGTGAAAAAATTAGTCTCTTTTCGCTTTCCGGTTGCTGAGCATACAAACATCCGGCTTTAACACCGCGATTTTGCAATGACATCACTTGATCTTTCATCAAAGCAATCAACGGAGAAATCACAATCACAAGCTTCTGCAAATAGGTCGCTGGAAACTGAAAACATAAAGATTTTCCGCCTCCTGTGGGTAAAACCGCTAAGGCGTCTTTTTTAGTTAACACTGCATTAATAATGTCGAGCTGACCTCGACGAAATTTTGGCAGGTTAAAAAATTGTTGCAGATGATTTTCAAGCATATTTATTCTTTCATATTATTAATTTTATATTGGCAAATTGCAAAGACCATTCCGGAATAAGCGCACAAAGCTTTACTGCTTTTTGACAGCTCTTTAACTCGATAAAAAAATATTTATCTCCCTATAGACTTTCATTCTTCAGGGGCGTACTCATGTAGCCCTAAACGAGGATTTGTGAAACAGCATTCTGTATCAACCGCCACATCGCAAGAGCACTTTCGCGCACTTGCAAACGAAGCTCCGCAGCTTGAATGGATCACTGATCCTCAAGGTGAGCTCGTGTGGTTTAATCAACAGTGGTTTGAATACACAGGTCTTACGCTTGATCAGTCTGTAGGAATCGGCTGGCGCCAAGCTCTGAATCCAGATAATTTAGAAAAAACTTTAGAAGGCTGGAACGTAGCTACAGCAGCTAAAAAAACATACGAAGTCACTTTTCAACTTCGCAGTGCTGATGGTATCTATCGTTGGTTTTTGTCACGTGCCGTTCCTACTTTTAACAACGCAGGCGAAGTGACATCGTGGGTTGGCACATGCACTGATATCGATAATGCCAAACTATCTCAGCATGAAATTGTAAATATCATCGAAAATATAGACGAAGGTTTTTTTGCAATCGATAAAGATTGGAAAATCACGCAGATGAATTCCTATCACGAACGCATTTCACAAATCAGTCGACATTTACAAATCGGTAAAAGCTTTCTTGATGTGTTTTTTCCAGACGATACCTACAAAAAATCTATTTTCTATGAATCTTACACGAAGGCCATGAACAAACGTGTGCAGGTTAAGTTTGAAGGTTTTTATGAACCCTTAAAGCTCTGGGCCAGTACAAATATTTACCCTAAGTCTGATGGCGGTCTTGCGATTTTTTACCGCGATATAACGACAGATAAATTAGCACAGTCAGAATTAATTCGTGCAAAGAATGAATCAGAACGTGCGAACAGTTTAAAAACGACATTCTTAGCCAATATGTCGCATGAGATTCGTACGCCATTGGCGTCGATTATGGGTTTTGCTGAAGTACTTAAAGAAAATACTTTATCTGAAATTGATAAGGCTCGCTTTTTAGAAAACATCATCAAAAATGGTTCAAGCTTATCTCGCATCATCGATGATATTTTAGACTTATCAAAAGTTGAATCAGGCCATTTAGAAGTTGAAAACATTGAAGTCGCTTTTGATCAATTGCTGTTTGAAGTTCTTTCGATGTTTCGCGAGCGCGCTAAAAGTAAAAATATTTATTTAAATTTAAACTTAAGCAGTCAAGTTCCGACAAGAATTAAATCTGACCCTACTCGCGTACGCCAAATCTTAATTAACCTAATTAGCAATGCGATGAAGTTTACAAAAGATGGCGGCATTCAAATTGATGTTCATAGCGATTGCATTTCTAGCAGTTTTAATAAATTTCAAATTCAAATTCGTGACACGGGTATTGGCCTAACACCTGATCAAGCCAAAAGATTATTTCGCCCGTTCACTCAAGCCGACAACAGCACGACCCGTAAATACGGCGGCACTGGTCTTGGTTTAACGTTATCAAAACGTTTAGCGCAAGCTCTTGGGGGCGATATTCGCATCATTAAAACGGCTCAAGGTGAAGGCTCAACTTTTGCTTTTGAATTTAATGCCGAAGTGACTGCCGAAGAAAATCATTGCGAGATTCCAGATAACACAATTGCGCCATCAGATATTGATTTAAAAAATGTTCGTGTTCTATTAGCTGAAGATTCACCAGATAGCCAAGAACTTATTAAATACGTTCTAACAAATCATGGGGCGACTGTAACTGTAGCTAATGATGGCGCCGAGGCCTTACAGTTAGCTCGTAGCCAAGACTTTGATGTTGTGCTGATGGATATTCAAATGCCAGAGCTTGATGGTTATGAAGTAACTCGGCGTTTACGTGCAGAAAACTTTGTTAAACCGATTATTGCTTTAACGGCGCATGCGATGCTTGAAGAGCGTGTAAAAACTAAAGCGGCTGGTTGTGATGCTCATATTACAAAACCACTTAACTTTCGCCAGTTAGTCTCTACTGTGCACTTTATTAATCAGACAGCGCAAAATATTCAAATTAACAAAAAAAAAGGCGACTTTGCGTCGCCCTATTTACATTAATAATTTTTTTATCTTTTAGTAATGTGTTCTTCTTTTGTAGTAGCCATCTAATGTCCAGATGATTGATCTGAAACCACGATCATTCATTTCTTTGTAAGCGGCTTTTGGCGTCCATCCGTCAACTTCTACACGATATAAACCCATAATTAAACCTGTGCGGTCACGGCCATGTTTACAGTGTAAGTAGATTGGACCAAGTGATCTATCTTGTAATAACTTAAGTACGCCATCAACTTTTGCATCAGATGGAGTGCTCCAAGTGTCAAAAGGGATCGTGATAAAACGCAGACCATTTGCATCAGCAAATTTTTTATCGGTTTTGATTGCTGTAGCATCATTTTCGATATTGATGATTGTTGTCACGCCCATCTTTTTTAATTGCTTCATACCAGCTGCTGTCACACGACCACCACGGTATAAATTGTCATTCATTTTAAATAAGTTTGGAATGTCTTCAACTGTTGAACTTGCGTTTGCTGTAGTAGCAGAAAATTGTAGCGCTAAAGCTAAGGCGAAAAAGAACGCCGTAATATTTTGTTTTGTCATTTGATGTGTCTCCTAGATATAAGTGAATCGGAGCACTTGAATATGTTCTAGAGCCGGGTCTGGAGAATTAGACTTTAGGCCTTAACTTTAGATCTGAATTTTTAGTGTTTAGTTAAGATCAAGCAACTTTTGCCGAGTTTCTTGTCTAGGTTTGAATAACAATTGAAAGATTAAAAATCGCAATTGGTTTAGTGACGTAACCTTAGATATAAAAAAAGCCACTTAACATAAGTAAGTGGCTTTTAACTTTACAGTATTAAAAACGAATTAACGTTCTTCGCGCTCTTGACGATCACGCTCTGAACGTGAGCTATTTGAACCCGTACGGCTAGAGTTGCTGGTCTGTGATCCGCTTCGGCGTGAAGACGAACTTGAACCAGAATTTTTGCTTGTGCGATTTGATGCTGGTGACTTTTTCATTGTTTTCTCCTTTGTTGTTTTTTTTTAATAACGATTTTCGTTATAACGTTCACGGTAGCCAGATTCATCTTGTATAGACTCATCTTGATTATCGTAATTATTTACAAATCTATCTTCGCGATTGCGGTCTGGGCTGTAGCGTTCTTCACTGCTATGACCACGGTTGTCACGACCTGAATACGACTCGTCATTGTAGCCGTGATGACTGCCGTATTGAGTGCCGCGTGGATTCATTCTGCTGTCGTCATTATATTCACGTTCAGAATATTCTCGACCTTGCCCCCGATAATTCTCACTGCGCGAAGCGCCACGAGAAGAAGAGTTTCTGTCTTGTTCGTAGGTATCACGCCAAGGACTTCGGCCTGAATTTCCTTCATAAAAGTCTTGGTCATTAACTGAAGAGTATTCTCCGCGACGACCACCGCGCGCAAATCCTCTTTCACTTTCATCTCGATCTTGCCACTGACGGGAACTTCTATTGTTGTCATCGAAATTAGAATAACGGCCTGAGATAGTGTTACGTTTAGGTTGTTGATAACTCTCTCCACGATATGATTGCTCGCTTCGTCCGTATTCACCATAACCTCCGCTGCGTCCGTAGCCTTCGCCTCCATAATATGAACCAGGTCCATAACTTTCCCCTCGTGAACTTTGATATTGATCTGAACGTGAATTCATTAGATATTGATCATCATCTTCATGTAAATTACTTGAATTTAAATGTGATTTATCAGTTGTCGCATTAGCGTTTGCACGATTAACGCTTGAACGATTTGATGTTGTTGATCTTGTGCTTCCTCTTTTTGCCGAAGAACCTCTTTTTGCTGGCTTCATTTAATACTCCTTCAATTCGTATTTTTATATTTAAGTTATGTTCCGAAATAACTTAATGAATCATTTATGAATATCTGAATCTTGCAACACTAAGACCAGTTTTATTTGTCCAAAAACCGACTATGATTTCTGACCCATACCAAGACAATTTTGGTACAAAAAAAGCTGACGTCCTATGTAACGTCAGCTTTTTTAAATTAGACTTAACTAATTCTTATTTCATTTGTTTTTTTTCGAAGCTTCAACATCTGACTCTGGTTTAGGATCGCTTGAATGTTCAAGTTTATCACCCATTCTAGAGACAAAAGCTCCGATTTTTTCAGCTCCGGCATTAGAAATTTTGTGTCCAACATCTTCAATTTTATCTCCGACTTTTTTTGATAGCGGAGCATTAGGTTGATTGTTTTTCATAACATCTCCTTTTTGTTTGAGATTGGTTAAAAATATTTGTTCAATATTTGTTCCAAAAAACTTTTACTAAACCTATTTCGCTACAGTCGCGCACTAAAATGCCACGCATCACTTGTTTAGGTCTTAGATTTGCAAAATAAAGTTTTATTATTATTTTTGACTAAGTCATCACTGGTGGAGGGTCTAATGGCAAAAGGAAGTAAAGCAAAATACACAGATAAACAAAAAAGAATGGCTTCACATATTGAAGACAGCGAAAAAAAGAGCGGTCGTTCTACAGAGGCCAGCGAGCGTATTGCTTGGGCCACAGTAAATAAAAAAACCGGTGGAGCCGGGAAATAATTTGAGGAGGATACTATGAAAAAGCAAAAAAAAGTAGACGAACAGGCCCCTGAAAAATTTGAAGATACTGAACATCATCAAGGACGTACTGAAAAAGAAAACTCAAGAAATGCATGGGCTACCGCGAATAAACAAAGCAGTGAAGCTGAAAATGCTGTGAAGATAAAACACAAATCACAGCATTCAAGTGCACATCGCCATAGCTAATCTAGAGCTTGCGTCCAAACATCACAGTACAAACCCTGCGGCAACCCAGTTTGCAGGGTTTGTTTTAAGAAATTACTTCGCTTTTTGACTTTCAAGCATCATTTTTTCAAGACGATCTAAACGAGATTTCAGCTCTGCGTTTTCAGCTTTTAAGGCGTCAACTTCAGATTTATCTGCTTTTTTCTCTTCGATACTGGCCACGGCACGATCAACTTTGCGTTCGATGCCTGTGATTTTATAATAAAGCTCTTTCACTGCTTCAATTAATGGAGCGACTAATAAAGAGTAAGCCACTGACTTATAGCTATCGGGCGATGTTTTCACAGCTTCTGGAAATACTTTTTCAACTTCTTGAGCGATCACACCCATATCGCGTGTTGTTTTAAATTTCTTATCTGGAAATTCTTCAGTGCGCCAATCGAAATTAACACCACGTAATTTTAAAATTTTATTTAATGATTCAGGAATCACTTCAATATTTTTCTTCGCGCGTTGATCTGACCAAGTGGCTACAGTGCCCGTTCCGCGAATATCACCGACAACATCAAGAGCCGCCGCTGGAGACTGCGTTCCGATACCTACTGCTCCGGCTGATGTCACTGTCATTCGAATAATTGAATTAGTTCCGATTTGTGTAGGCCCTGATACATAGTTCATCAGTATTAAATTAGATAGTCCTGTTATACCGTTACCCACATAGCCTTGAAGAGTGTTTTCAGCTTTAAAAAACATGACGGGTCTACCGTTTGTACCTGACACTTCAAGTGTCGCAACACCAATTGCTGTTGTACCAGAAGCAAAGGCATGAATCGGGTTCACAGGTTCTGAGACACCGACACCTAAGTAACCACTTTTATTAATTGAAACGACTCGTGTCATCGCACCTGAAGTCGCACTAACTCCATCATTCGTGTAAAAGTCGATCGCTGATTCTTGATTTAAACGTCTAAATACAAGCGCAGCTCCTGGGGCTGTTGCTCCACCGAAGGTGATACCTTCAGCCGTTGGATTATTATCATTCGTGATTCTAAGACCACCACTTGCTAAGACTGAAGAATTTGTAATTGTAGCGCCGCTTAAATTCGTTGTGCCTTTGATTTCAAATTTTGTTTGCGGAAATAAAGTACCAATACCCACATAACCACCGCTGTAAGCCATGGCTATAGGAGAATAGTAACTGGTCGTCGTATTTCTACCTGGTTGAAGATAGACTGTTCCACCAGTTCCCGAAGCAGATCCCCCTGTAATTGTAACTCCACCAGCTGTTCCACTCGATGAAGATCCACCTGTAATTGTGATACCGCCGCCGTCGCCAGAAGTTGAACCACCGCTACCACCAACAAATGACATGTCAGCACCAGCCGCCGTCGCAGAAGTCACAGTGCCGCCCATGAATACTCTACGATAAGTTGCATCACCACCAGGAACTTCACAAACATTACAAGCTACACCAGCACAAGATGCAGCCGATGGGGTAGAGCCAAGAGCTACTGTCACTAAATTGTGAGAGGCAGGACATGCTGGTGCCAGATATCGAGCGCCTTGAGGCAATGTCGAACCTGAAACATTCGGAGTCTGGCACGAAGTAAAATTCACTTGAGTGCTACCTGCCATGTAAGCAGCTTGGCCAACCCCGCTTGGGATTTTACCCATATTTGACCAGCCAGTTGGACAAGACTCCAGAAGAATTTCTGTGGCAGCAGGAAGCAATGTTGCAACAGCCGTACGACACATTCTACAAGCAACGCCAGTATTACAAAATACAGCAGCTGGCCCTGAAGCTTGTGCAGATCCTAGATCAGTCCAGCCTGCAGGACAACTTCCCATTAATAAAGTTGATGAAGCCGGAATAGCATCTCCGGTTGTGAGAGTACCCCAATCGGTTCCGTTACAAGTTTGAAATAGGGCTGTCGAACTCACATAGCGCATTGATCCATTGTTAGCTGATGTACAAGTTGATTGATCATCACTGATACGAATTGCACCAGAGACATCTAATAAAGTTTGTGGAGTCACTGTACCCACACCCACCGCACCAGAGGCGTTGATGTACATTCTTGTATTTAAATAACTGGGCGTTGCTGTATCAGTTGCAAACGCGATTGAATGTTTATGATATAAATTTAAACGTTTATATCCAAGATCATCACCCGAAATACCGCCGTACATTCCTGCATTAGCGCCGCCCGGATCTGGAAACATAATTTGGTTATATTCACTGCCGAATTTTAAATTACCCGTAACGTTTAATTTTTCTGTTCCTGAAGTTGCACCAATCGTAAAACTTCCGCCCAACACGAGATTAGTGTTTTGTGTTACAGCCCATGTACCCGTTCTATCAGAAACACGTCCTAGACGAAGAGTATTATCTGCCGCTGATGTTGCGGGACCTAACCCCCACCAATCATTGCCCGCCCAGTTACCCACATACTGACCTTGTCCTGCAGCATTGTTGTAACTTGCAGCGTAGATATTATAATTTGTTGCATAGGCTCCACTTGGACCAACCGTTAATAACGCCGTTGGCGCCGTACTGCCGATTCCGACAAATCCATTTGAATGAATGCGCATAATTTCTTGGCGCGCTGTTTGACTTGCTTGCGTAGTCGCAAATGTCATAACATTACCTTTTGCACCAGGAGTTTGATTTTGGGCTGCAGAAACTTCGATGTGCGCATTTGTCGTATTTGCATCTGTTCCGTCATGGGCTCTAAAATAAAGACCACCGATAGAATCGTTATTTAAAACTGCTGAAGCTGCACTTACAGTACCACGTTGACGAACTAACATAATGGCTGCGTCGTCGTTCGCATTATTCGAAGCGTGTAAAATTCTTTGCTGAAATGAACTACTACTTTGAATATCTAACGGATATGACGGTGAAGTTGTTCCAATACCTAGGCGATTACCTACGTAAATATCACTCGTTGCATTAAAGGTTGAACCTTGAATATTTGATGAGGTGATAATTGTACCACTTGAATATAAATTTCCAGTAATACCTACGCCACCTTTTACAACTAAAGCTCCAGTTGTTGAACTTGTTGAAGCTGTGGTTGAAGATACAATCACTGAACCAGTTGGAACTAATGAAATGTTTCCAGTTGAAGTGATTGTTGAAGCGTTATCAAAAGTTCCAGGGCTAGCAACCGTCGCGATTGAACGACGGGTATTTGTTCCATCGGTAATGTAATAATAAAACCCATCATATTCAATTGTTCCAGATTGCGGAGAAGTTAATAATGTACCCGATGTAAATTTTATTGGAGCGGTTGAATTTGTACCCGCAGCAATATGAAGTTTGGCTGTAGTGTTACTTACACCAAGACCGATACTTCCCATAAATATATTCTTAGAAGTAGAACCCGCAGAATACATATTGTATGTTTGTGACGCTACTTTTCCTGATTGGTCAGTAATAAATAATCCATAATTATTATCTACAGCACCACCTGCTAAATCAATCATAATACCGTAATTATTATTTATTGTTCCACCAATATTTCCAGAAGCAAAAACTCCACCAAAAGAATTAACGATAGTCCCTTGATAATTATAAACGCGAGAGTTTACTCCATAGGCGTTCATCGTCATGCCTGGCCCGTTTTGCATAACTAAAGGCGAAACAGCAGCCAAAGCACCAACTGTGCCTGAACCATTATTTTCTACGATCTCGTAAGAACCATAAATTCCACCGTTATAGTCAGCTGGGCTTGAAGCTACATTTTGAGTGTAACGAATGCTTCCCGCAGCTAAACTTGTGTTAGCTGCCGAAGCATTAAATTTAACAGAAGAAATTTGGCCGGCTGTATTGTCATTAGAAAAATCCGTAATTGTATCTTGTAACAGCAGGGTGGCCTTATAAAGACTAGTTCCAAGAAGAGGACCAAAATCAAAAGTTCCTGCCACTGGAGGCGTGTTACCTAAAACAACGGCTCCGTTAATATTCGCAGATCCAGAAACGGCTAATTTATAAGTTGGATTAGTTGTGCCTACTCCAACATTGCCATTCGTGTAATTAATTGTTGTACCCGAAGTATTCCATTGCGATGAAACTCCACCACTCGCCGCAGGCACATAACCTAACACTGCAGCTATTGAAGCTGCACTTGAAGTGATTTTTGTCACTACTGTTGAAGATATCGAATTCACTGTAGATGAAACAGCTGCTATGTCAGTTTGCGCTGTTGTCACCGCGCTTGAAACTGTTGCTAAAGTTGAACTTAAAGTTGTAACACTCACTGCATTTGCAGGAATATAACCTAACGCCTGCGCAATTGACACAGCACTCGAAGTGATTTTACCTGTGAAACTTAAATAATCAGCGTTTGAAATTAACCCCGCAGTCACAGTCGCTGCAGCAGATGCATACGGAATATTTAATGTATGAACACCATTTGCTGTTACGTAAGTGGGTTGTGAACCTGTAAGGTTATTCGCGAAAGTTTGCGTAGATGAAGCTGATCCATTAATAGACGAAATAATAGAAGCTGTCATCGCAGCAAATGATACCGCTGTTGAATTAGCTAAACTTGAAACTGATGCAGACACCGCTGCTACTGTTGCCGAAACTGCAGAAATATTCGAACTTAATGTCGTAATACTTGTACCCTGATTTACAAAAGCCACGTAATCAGCATTTGATAACAAACCACCAGTTACAGCACTTGATGCAGCAAACGGAAAATTAAAAGTATGAACTGTTCCTGTTGACGAAACATTTGGCGATGTTCCATTAGAACCAAACGCAATTGTTTGCGACCCAGAAGTTAAACCATTAAGAGCTAAAATTCCTGCTCCTGAAACTCCAAACGCAGACCAGCTTGAACCATCACAGTATTCAACTAAGCCTGCATTGTATCTTAAAGTACCAGCTAAAGCAGATGCACAACTTGAATTTACAACACCGATGCGAACACCACCAGATACATCTAGTGTAGCTGCAGGATTAGTTGTGCCAAGACCAACACGACCTGCTACATAATTAATTGTCGTACCTGAAGTTGCCCATTGCGATGAAATCATTGCAGCCATCGAAGCTGATAACGAAGCCACCGATGTTGTGACTGCCGTTACTGAACTGCCTAAAGAATTTAAAGTTGAAGTCACAGTTGAAAATGAAGTTCCCACTGTTGATAGTGAATTAGTTAATGCTGTATATGATGTAGCTACAGAAGATGTATTTGCTGGAGTGTATCCAAGAGCTGTTGTTACATCACTTGAAGTGATCGTGCCTGATGCGCCACCGCTAGCTAAGGTCACACAAGAAAAACTTGCGCCATCGTAACTCATGGCTTGTGAAGCTGTACAAGTTGGAATCGTTGAGTAACGAACGTAACTAGTTGCACTTACTCCGCCTAAGCGAAGTGAATCACCAGCATAAATTGAATATGGAACCGCATTGATCGCCATCGCTGGCAATGTTTGCCAACCACTCGTGTCGTTAAACTGCATCACAACTTTTCGGCTATCAGTCGATTGCGGAGTATAAGTTGTTCCTAATCCCTGACATGAAAGTGGTGCTGAAGCATTATTAAAAATTTGTGCGAATGTTGTTGAACTTGCAGGATAAGTTTTTACACCTGTACCAAGTGTAAATGAAATAATTCCTGAACTGTTCGCCATGTTAATGGCCGAATAAGTTTCAGAATATAAAATACAAGAACCTGCATGATCTAAAACTGTAAATTTAAAATTAACACTAGGTGCTTCTAAACCTGTTCTATCTGGTTTAACGATGCGCGCTTGATATGTGGTTCCTGTTGGCGACGCCGATGCAGCTATTGAAAAATAGAGCGCAAAAAAAAGTATTAAAAAGCGGCAATTAGTTAGACGTTCCACCCTTTACATTTCGGTAGATTTTAGCTCTGACAAGAGGTCTTTATTGCCATTTGAAAAATCTCAAATTAAAACACTAAATTAATGTAATCTTACCTGGTCTGAAGTCTGTACAAATCCATTAAAATTGAAAACTAAGTGAGATCTTCGATTACGCTATTATAATCAAAAGCCATGAGATCATGAAAGTGTGCAGGAACACTGGCTTTAACGCGAATTCTTTTTTTATTAAAGGGATGTGTAAATTCTAAGGCGGCTGAATGCAGCGCCATATTTTTAAACTTCGTATTCGGCTTTCCATACTTAGCATCACCAACAATCGGATGACCTAATTCTGCCATGTGAACACGAATTTGATTTTTCTTACCCGTCAGTAAATTAATTTTTAATAAACTAAATTCACTGGTTTCATGAATAACTTCATACTGAGTCTGTGCTAATTTTCCAGAGGTGGCATCTTGACTTGAATGCACGTGATAATCTTCATCTTCAGAAAGATAACTTTCAATGGTATCAGTTTTTTTCGCAAGCTTTCCGTGCACGATGGCGAAATAAGTTTTGACCGTCGATTTCCAATTATCTTTTAAGTACGCTTGAATTTCTTCAGTCTTGGCGAAAATCAACGCCCCTGTCGTAGCCTGATCTAATCTGTGAACCACATAAACGCAAGCCCGTGATCTGGAATTGCCTTTACGAATATATTCATTTAATAAATTGTGAACTGTATTTTCTTTTTCCCATAAGGCACCGACTGATAATAGACCCGCTGCTTTGTTGCCCACGATGACATCGCGATCTTCGTGAAGAATGCGAAAACCTTTTGGCTGATACTTGCTGGGAACCTTTTTCATTATTTTTTTGTGACGGCTAAACAAAGATTGAAGGCACCGTCTTTAACTAAACCGCAGTTATTATCAAGTATGGCCTTACAAGTTAAAAAATATTCTTTACCGGCTAAACCACAATTTTTTGCAGTCACCGCTTTGCATTTCATAAAATCGCCCTTAGCGGCTAAGCCACAGTTATCTTTGCTGATGGCATTGCAAAGTGAAAAATCAGTTCCACCCACAAGCGTACATTGTGCAGCTTGCGTGACTAACGCAAGTAATGAAATTGCAATAATTGTTAAAAGGCTTAATAAGCATTTTTTCATATAAGAATAGTTTAACATAGCTTTTATAATTTAGGCACTTAACTTTTCATTGGTAATCTTAAGACGCTTTGACAAAGTCACAAACAACGCCTTAGACCATGAAGGCTTTGAAAACAGAATCGGATCTAAGCTGCCAAAAGGAATTTCGATCAATTCACAGTCAGTCACCGCCGTGACCGTTGCCGATCTTGGTTCTTGATTGATGTGCGCCATTTCACCAACGAACTCACCAGCTTTGATTTTTCCCAAATCGATACATACTCCGTTTTTACGCTTAGATGCTAAGAGTTCACCGCGCTTAACTAAATAAGCACTTTCACCTGGCACACCCTCTTTAAATAAAAGTTCATTCGGAGTTAAAAAATGTAGAATAAATTCTGATTTCTTTTCTTGGCCAATACGATTTAAGGCCTTCGTTAAACACTGGTTAAACCAGATTTCATCTTTATAGTTAGTTAAAAATTGAACTTGGCCACTGACCACTTGATCGATAAATAATTCGTTATCAGGAAGTTCAGCTGTAAAGATCACCGAGAACTGATTGTTTTCACCTTGCATAAGATCAGTGATTAACTGTGCGGATGAAAATTTGGCCACTTCAAGATCAAGAATAATCACATGCGGCACCATATTGCGAAACTTAAATGAAGCTTCATGAACATCATGAGCTTCAAAAATAGTCGCCTTATTAATATGCGCGTGAATCGTCGTGGCAATAGATTGCATCTTTGCTTTATCTTCAGTGACGACGAGAAATATTCTTTTATCTTCTAATGCTGATTCGACCATGAGTTATTTTTCGGTCATATTGTTAAGAAAATTAAAACAAATTTTAAGTTGGCTCAACTGCGACATGAATACGTCTCAGAGTAAGCCAACCTAGACTAAAACTACTTACACATTTTTAAATTTTTACTAGAACTTACGATCGTTTTGTACGACGTCTTGTCACCTTCACGCAACACAGCCCAGTATCTTGCGCCACCGCGCCATTTAGAGTCAACTTTACCGGCGATACGACCATCACGACCTACCCAACGATCAAGAATTCTTACACCGCAACTTAAGTTTTTAAGTGGGTTATGTAAATCTTGTGCGTTAGCTAATTCACAATCATAGCCTCTAGCGCTTTCAATCGAGATTTGTAATAAACCACGGCTTACAACTTTATTACCAGAGCTATCAGCAAAACTTTCTGTGTATGTTGAATTCGTATCAAATGAACTTTCAAACTTAGCCATCGCTGACATCACGTAAACCCAATATTTTTTACGATCATTATAAGTTAAGTTTTTATAGTTCGGACAAAATGTAGCCGCATCTGCTGGAACCACATCTAATAAATCCTGACCTAAACGATCAAGTTCTGAATACAAATGATTAGACCAATCACGGCTTCCTGCAACTTTGCCTTCCCACATAGGAACTGCATCTGAAGTATCAGCAGCAGGCGTTGTTGGTGCTGGTGTTACAACCGGAGGTTTTGGTGTAGGAGCTGGAGTTGGTGCCGGCGCAGGTGCAGGTGTTGGCGCTGGAGCCGGAGTCACAACTGGAGGTTTTGGCGTAGGAGCTGGAGTTGGTGCTGGTGTTGTCACTGGAGGTTTCGGCGCCGGTGTTGTTGGAACTTCAATCGGTTTACCGCGTGACATCGCATTTGCTGTGTTCATGCTGAAAGTTAATAGTGTTGTTGCTGCTACTAAGAATAAAATGTTTTGCTTATGTTGTTTCATACACAACAGATCGGGCAAAAAATTCCTAGACTTAAATCTAGTCTAATCTGTCAAAAAGTTTAACTCTTTCGAATCACTTGCGACTTATTATGTTTCCGTCAAGGCGACTTTTTAAAAATAAATTAAGAATTGATAATTGTTTGCGTTAGACGCTTTACGAAAAAGAAAAAATATTTCTTCTGATTCTGAATGTGTAGCGACCTTGACATAAATCTACATGACTACAAATTTTAATTAAGAAAGTTAATGTTCATATCAAGTAGAGGAGGATATATGAGAACACTGACTCCGTTTTTTACAAGCAGAAATCTAGCACCATCTGACCTCTGGAGAGAGATGGATAGGATGTTCGATCACTTTACCCCACCGGGTCTTCCCATATACGACGAGCGCGAATTTTCTCCTGCATCAGAGTTAATGGAAGAAGAAGGACATTACATGCTTAGCATGGATATCCCCGGTATGAAAAAGGATGATATTAAAATCGAAGTTGCCGATGGAACACTGATAATTTCGGGTGAACGTAAGAATGAAAAACGAAACGAAACGAACCAGGTTCATCGTTTTGAAAAATCATACGGTGCGTTTAAGCGAAGTTTCGTGTTACCTAACACGATCAATGCGGAAAAAGTTGAAGCGCGCTATGAAGATGGCGTACTTGAATTATATTTACCGAAAACTGAAGTGGCTCAAGCCAGAAAAATTGAAATTCAATCTGGTAAAAGCGGCACCTTCGACAATTTATTAGGAAAAACTTCACAGGCGAAAACAGCAAATAAAGAAATACCTGTGAAAGAGAATTATAAAACTTAACGTTCTGTGCCTTAACAAGTGGACCGCACACACAGACGTCGACACGGACGTTAGATCGTTGCCACCAGTTTAAAATAGCTTCGAGAGAACTATCTGGGGCATACAAGGGGCCGAAACGTGCCCCTTGTTTTTTATCTATTTATATATCGACCATAAATGGTCAGGAGTACATCATGTCAATGCCAATCGGAGCTATACCAGTTTTACCACTTAAAAATACAGTGCTTTATCCGGGTATAACACAAACTTTACGCGTAGGCCGCGATCGCAGCTTGAAGGCTGTTGATTTAGCTATGCTAAAAGACAACTGGATTCTAACGTTAGCTCAACGTCATCCTGATCAATCTATTGAAAGCACCGATGATTTATTTCATTGGGGAACCCTCAGTAAAATTGAAGCGATCAAAGGCACACATGAACAAGGTTATTTTGTAACTTTACGCGGTTATCATCGCATGAAAGTCACATCATTTAAAACAGACACCGAAATTTACGAAGCACACACTGAACGAATTGATGACATCTTAGATGTCGAACCTTCGACTGAAAGCGCTTTGTTAACATCGCTTCGACAAATTAGTATCGAAGTCTTACAACTTGTTCCGGGTAACACTGAACAAGCCCAAGAATTAGTATTAGCCATTGAAGACGTTGGCTTACTTTCTTATTTAGCTGCGGCGAATATCGATATTACCATTGATGAAAGACAACATCTCTTAGAGATGACGTCGATTAAAGAACGTATCATGCATTTATTAAATTTAATGAATACACAAAAAGATAACTTACAAGTTCGCCAAGATATTCGTCAAAAATTAGGCACCAAGCTTGGGCAAACCCAACGCGAACATATTTTACGTGAACAATTAAAAACAATTAAAGAAGAATTAGGCGAAGGCGAAGACACTTCGAATGTCGAAGACTATCGTCAAAAAATTAAAGCAGCTCAAATGCCTCAAGAGGCGAATGACTTGGCTTTACAACAACTTAAAAAATTAGAAAACACAAACCAACAGTCGCCAGAACATCAGATGATTATTTCGCATTTAGATTTAATGGTGTCTTTGCCATGGAGTAAATCTTCGAACAAAAAAGAATTTAATTTAGATGATGCTGAAAAAATTCTGCATGAAGATCACTATGGTTTAGATAAAATTAAAAAAAGAATTTTACAGCATTTAGCCGTGCTTAAAATGAAAAAAGAAAAACGCGGCTCGATCTTATTATTTATTGGGCCTCCTGGAGTGGGTAAAACCTCTTTAGGGCAAAGTATTGCGCGCGCTTTAGGTAAAAAATATCAACGTATTAGTCTTGGTGGGGTTCGTGACGAATCTGAAATTCGCGGACACAGAAGAACCTATATCGGTTCACTGCCCGGCCGAATTATTTCAGCTGTTAAAAAAGCAGGTGAAAACGATGCCTTATTTTTATTAGATGAAGTTGATAAAATGTCGCGCAGTTTTTCAGGAGACCCCGCTTCAGCGATGCTTGAAGTTTTAGATCCTGAACAAAATACGACTTTTACTGATCATTACCTTGATACGGCCTTTGATCTTTCGAATATCTTTTTTATTGCCACGGCAAATAGCCTTGAAGGTATTCCTCTGCCTCTTCTTGATCGTATGGAAGTGATTGATTTATCGGGATACACGATTGCAGAAAAATTTCACATTGCAAAAACGCATCTTATTCCTAAACAAATAAAAGAACATGGTTTAACCACTGATCTTCTTGAAATCAGTGACGAAGCTTTGTTTAAAACAATATCGCACTATACAAGAGAAGCCGGCGTACGTGAATTACAACGTAAAATTGCTGAAATGGCCAGATACGCCAGTGAAAAAATACTTCGCGGCGAAACCAAGGTTGTTGTCGAACTGGCAAAACTAGAAGAAATTCTAGGGCCTGAACGTTTTCAAAGTGAAGTCGCTGATGTGGTTGCCACTGCTGGTGTCGCCACCGGCCTTGCGTGGACTCCTGTCGGAGGCGATATTTTATTTATCGAAACCGCACTTGTTCCTGGTAAAGGTGATTTAATCGTCACCGGACAACTGGGTGATGTCATGAAAGAATCAGCGCAAATTGCAAAATCATTAGTTAAAGCCAGACTACAAACATTAGCTCCAACTTTTGATTTCGGTAAATTTGATATTCATTTACATGTTCCATCTGGTGGTATTCCAAAAGATGGTCCGTCTGCAGGCATTACGTTACTCACATCGCTAGCCTCCCTTATTTCTCGCCGTGTGGTTAATCCAAAATTAGCCATGACCGGAGAAATCAGCTTGCGCGGAAAAGTTTTACCCGTAGGTGGTATTAAAGAAAAAGTAATTGCAGCTCACCGTGCAGGAATCAGTGAAATCATCATGTCTGAACGCAATGATAAAGATTTACGTGAAGTGCCTGAAGAAGTTAGATCGCAACTGAAAATTCATAAGGTGCAACACATTAACGAAGTCTTAACGATTGCTTTAGGTATTGATTTATCTGACTGGAGTGATGAAATGGTTTTTCATCCGAAAGATCATGATACGAACATACCATCAACAATGCATAATTAAACTATCCCAAAACGTCCCAAAAAATCCCAAAAAAATAGGCAAGAATGTTGCTCCTGTGTAAATGGTAGCTTTACACAGGAGGTTATATGAAATCTAGACACGGTAAACAAAAAAGCCCTAATAAATCTCGCGAACATAAAAACTTAAACAACATGCACGAAAGTAACATGAAAGATTCGAGCGAATACGAAGAAGGCGCTCACGATGAAATCGGAGAAGACGCACGTGCTTCGCGTAATAAGGCCAGAAAACACAATGATCGCTTAATGTAAGGGAGCCGCAGATGGCACGAGCATTATGGAGTGGCGCTATAAGTTTCGGGTTATTAAATATACCTGTCGCCGTCTTAAGCGCAAAAGAAGATGAACGCATTAGTTTTCGTATGCTAGATAAACGCAACAATTCACCCATTGGCTATAAGCAATACACAAAAGCCACGGGCAAAGAAGTTGATAAAAAAAATATTGTCAAAGCCTACGAGTATGAAAAAAATCAATTCGTTACCATCACCGAAGATGAACTTAAAAAAGTAAATCCGAAAGCCACACAAACAATTGATATCGAAGATTTTGTAAATCTAAAAGATGTCGATTTTTTATTGTTTGAAAAACCATACTACTTAGTGCCAGGAAAAAACGGCGAAAAAGGTTATGTTTTACTGCGTGATATTCTTCAAGACACGCAAAAAGCCGCAGTGGCTAAGTTTGTCTTACATAATCGCCAGCATTTAGTGACCATCATCCCCCGCGAAGATTATTTAATTTTAGAGGTCATGCGCTTTCAACATGAAGTCACTGAAGTCAGTGAGGCTAAACATCTTGATGATTATGATTTATCAAAGGTGAAAGTTTCACCTCGAGAAATGAAAGCCGCCAAAGCTTTAGTCGATGAAATGACTGAAAAATGGAAACCCGATAAATACCGCGACACTTACCAAGATGAACTTAAAAAATACATCAAACACAAAGTTAAAGTGGGCGATGTCGAAGCCGCCGCTGAATTTGAAGAAGCCCCTAAAAGCACGGATACAAATTCAGCCGACTTAATGACGCTGTTACAAAAAAGTGTTTTACGTGGCAAAGTCAAAAAACCAAAAACAACACATTCGACAAGGCTTCATTAAGCAATGGGTTTACAAGAATACCGCCAGAAGCGCGACTTTAAAAAAACTCTTGAGCCGCGTGGACGAAAAATTTCTACAAAGGGCCAACATATTTTTGTCATACAAAAACATGCAGCCTCGCATCTGCATTATGATTTGCGTTTAGAGTTAGATGGCGTTTTAAAAAGCTGGGCCATACCCAAAGGCCCATCATTAAACCCAAACGATAAACGATTGGCCGTCGAAGTCGAAGACCACCCAATGGATTACGCTTATTTTGAAGGAAGTATCCCTTTAGGTGAATACGGTGGTGGCGATGTGATTGTGTGGGATCGTGGGGTGTGGATTCCACCTAAAGGTGCACTGAAGGCTCTTGAAAAAGGGCACCTTGAATTTGAACTACGTGGAGAAAAACTATCTGGTAAATTTATGCTGGTACGAACTCGGCGCATGGGTTCATCCAAAAAAAGTCAGTGGCTTTTAATTAAACGCCATGATCAATTTGTCGATGAAGATCATGATATTTTAAAAAAAGATAAAAGCGTGATCACCGGTTTAAGCTTAACAAATCTTGAGCGAATAAAGAAAAAAACAAAACTCATCAGATCAAAACTCCCCGCCTTTATCGAACCGCAGTTAGCCTTGCTGGCAGAAACTCCCCCGCAGGGTGACAACTGGATTCATGAAATTAAACTTGATGGCTATAGAACATTTTGCCATAAGCAAAAATCTAATATTAAACTTTTAACTCGCTCGGGCCTTGATTGGACCAGCAAATATAAATTTATTGAACACGAATGTAAAAAAATAAAGGCTGACTCCGCGATGCTTGACGGAGAAATTGTATGGACTGATAACAACGGAGTCAGCCACTTTCAAGGTTTGCAAAATTCATTAGAAAACCATCATAGCGATGAATTATTTTATTATGTTTTTGATCTGCTGCATTTAAACGGAGTCGATCTGCGCGATACGCCGCTTTTGCAAAGAAAAATGCTGCTTAAAAAACTTTTAGTAGAAAGTGGTTCAAAAAAAATTCTCTTCAGTGATTTTATAAAAGGTGATGGCAAAAATGTTCTTAAATCGGCGTGTCACTTAAACCTAGAAGGCATTGTTTCAAAAGACGGTAAAAGCACCTACCAATCAGGTCGCAATAAAAACTGGATTAAAAGTAAATGCATCAAATTACAAGAATTTGTCATTGGCGGATACACTTTTCAAAATAAAAATAAATCCTTAGGATCACTCTTAATGGGAGCCTACAACGCCCAAGGCGAGTTTCAGTATCTAGGACGCGTAGGAACTGGTTTTAATTCAAGCGAAAGCACAAAACTTTTAGAAAAGTTAAGAAAACTAAAATCAGAAAAAAGTTTTTTCACTAAAGGCTCACCTACAAGTACCGCACAAGATCTTAGACGTGAATTAAGTTTTGTAAAACCAAACTTAGTCGCACAAATTGAATTCGGTGCCTGGACAGATGAAAAAATATTAAGACATGCGTCCTTTAAAGGATTACGTTTAGATAAAAAAGCAAAATCTGTAACCATCGAAGAACCAGCTCTTAAAAAAACAACCGAGCTTTCTGATATTAAACTTACAAACCCTGATAAGGTGTTATTTCCAAAAGCGAAGCTTACAAAAAAACAGCTCTACGATTATTATAAAACTATTCATAAATGGATGATGCCTTATGTTGATCACCGTCCGCTATCGCTTTTACGCGGCCCAAATGGCGTCGGTAAAACCTGCTTCTTTCAAAAACACGCCGAAACCAATAACGTAGGTCTTAAAGCCAAAAAACTAACTTCGGGTTTAAAAAATAAAACTGAAGAAGTTTTATATGTTGATTCACTTAAAGGAATTTTAGAAATGGTGCAAATGGCAACCCTTGAGATTCATTCACGTGGTTGTCACATTCACAACATCGATCAACCTGATTTAATCGTGTTTGATTTAGACCCAGCCCCCAACGTGACTTTTGCAAAAGTTAAAGAAGCAGCATTGGCTTTAAAAGATCTGCTCGATCGATTAAAATTAAAAAGTTTTGCGCTTGTGAGCGGAGGCAAAGGTTTACATCTTCATGTGCCTATCGAAGCTAAATATAATTTCGATGAAGTAAAACATTTTGCAAAAATAGTTTGTGAACAACTGGTGAATGAAAATCCAGAAAGTTTTACGACTGACATTTCAAAAGCAAAAAGAAGTAAAAAAATATTCTTAGATTATTTGCGAAATGGTTTTGGCGCTACTGCGATTACACCGTATTCAGTCAGAGCACAAACAGAAGCCACAGTGGCTTTTCCAATCACCTGGCCACAGTTAAAAAAAGTGACCTCAGCCAAAGAATTTACTGTAGATAAAGTTTTAAAAATTCTAAAGAAATCTAAAGACCCATGGACCGGGTACTTTAGATTAAAACAAAAATTAGCATTGCTTGATAAACTAAATAGTCAGCTGCACTGAGGCTAGTGAGTCGTACTAGCTGTCGTTCCACCCGTAGAAGTGGGACGAGCTTGCACTGGCGCCGTATCATGAGCCTCTTGCGCTGCTGAAGACTGCATAAATTTTTTCGCATGATTCGCGAAATCTTTAACAAGGCGTTCAAGATTTGCCTGCATCTTCGCATCAGCCAAAGTGTTCGTTGGTAAGATAGCCTCGTGAGCTTTTGGTACACCCATCATCTCAGGATAAACATGCGTATTTAAAACTTCAAACGGCTGACGAGTGTGCCATAACGAGCGCGTACCACCTAAGGCTCCAGGTGAAGCTGCAAGTAGCAACAACTGTTTACCTGTCAAAGGCACAGGTTTTTCACGCGACAACCAATCGATCACATTTTTTAATGAACCAGGAATTGAACCATTGTACTCAGGCGTACAAACCACAATCGCATCAGCAGCCGTAATTTGTTTTCCTAAATTCATAATGCCTGCAGGAATACCTTGCGAAGTTTCAAAGTCGCCATCATAAACCGGAATATTTAACGGTTGCAGATCAACATAATGAACTTCAGCTAAATTGTTTTTATGAAAAATGTCTGTAACTACATGACAAAGTTTTTTATTCAGAGACTCTTTACGTAACGAACCAGAAAAAATTAAAACTTTCATATGAACCTCACTTCAATCAAAATTATTTGCCTCAATCAAACAATGCGCAAGCGACAATTCCCTAGTGACATTGCGCCATTTATTTTGAACACTAAATACCTATGGAAATTTTGACTATCGAAACATTTAAAGAAAAAGTTTTTGACTTCACAGAACACAAAGAATGGGTCTTTAAGGGACAAAAACCTGCCATCATCGACTTCTATGCTGACTGGTGCGGGCCTTGCCATCAACTCAATCCTATTTTGCAAGACACCGAAGAAATCTTTAAAGACCGGGTCAATTTTTACAAAGTGAACACAGAAGAATCACCTGAATTAAGTGCCTTATTTGAAGTGCAATCCATCCCTGCCCTGCTTTTTATTCCACTTGGCGAAGAGCCTGCAATGAGCGCAGGCGTAATTCCTCGAGATAAACTAGAGCAAGCCATCAAAGAGATTTTTAAGCTCATTTAGATATCAAAATAGCATGAAAAATGTGCCTGTTAGATTGGCACCCCAAAGCTATACTTGCGCTTAAAACCGATAAAGTTTAGAACCAGTCATTCGAAATTTTTATGGGAGAATACATGAAGATCAACAATCAAGATCTAGTGAACTGGGTTAACGAAATCGCGGCTTTAACAAAGCCCACAAACATCCACTGGTGTGATGGCTCAGACACTGAAAACCAAAAGTTAATCGACTTAATGATGGCTAATGGTACGTTAAAAAAATTAAACGAAACTTTACGTCCAAATTCTTACTTAGCTTTATCTAATCCAGCTGACGTAGCTCGCGTTGAAGACAGAACTTTTATCTGCTCAGAAAAACAAGAAGACGCTGGTCCTACAAATAACTGGATGGCACCTGCAGACATGCAACAAACATTAGGAAAATTATTCGATGGTTGTATGTCAGGCCGTACAATGTACGTGATTCCTTTTTGCATGGGCCCATTAGGTTCACCAATTTCTAAAATCGGTTTTGAAATCACAGATTCACCATACGTTGTAGTTAACATGCGCATCATGACTCGCATGGGTGAACAAGTGATGAACTTAGTTAACGACAACACTGATTACGTTAAATGCGTTCACTCAGTAGGTGCTCCGTTAGCTGCTGGTCAAAAAGATGTAACTTGGCCTTGTAACGCTGACACAAAATATATCGTTCATTACCCAGAACAAAAATCAATCTGGTCATTCGGTTCTGGTTACGGCGGCAATGCCTTATTAGGAAAAAAATGTTTCGCACTTCGTATCGCGTCTACACTAGGCCGCAGCGAAGGCTGGTTAGCTGAACACATGTTAATCTTAGGTGTTGAAAACGACAAACAAGAGAAAAAATATGTAGCAGCAGCTTTTCCATCAGCTTGCGGTAAAACAAATTTCGCAATGTTAATTCCACCAGCTGAATTCAAAAACTGGAAAATCACGACTGTGGGTGATGATATCGCTTGGATCAAACCAGATCTTAACGGTCAATTACGCGCAATCAATCCAGAAGCTGGATTCTTCGGTGTAGCCCCAGGCACAAGCTTTAAAACAAATCCAAATGCGATGTTAACAATCGCGAAAAATACTTTATTCACAAACGTTGCATTAACTCCTGAAGGAGACGTTTGGTGGGAAGGTATGACTGACACACCTCCTGCGAAATTAACTGACTGGCAAGGTCAAGAGTGGACTCCAGGTTGCGGTCGCTTAGCGGCTCACCCGAATGCACGTTTCACTGTTCCTGCTTCACAATGCCCTTCTGCAGATATCAATATGGAAAACCCAGCGGGCGTTCCGATTGATGCATTTATTTTCGGTGGTCGTCGTGCAGATACAATTCCATTAGTTTCTCAAGCTAAAGACTGGAACACAGGCGTATACTTCGCATCAACTGTGGGTTCTGAAACTACAGCGGCAGCAACTGGTAAAGTGGGTGTGGTTCGTCGTGATCCAATGGCGATGTTACCGTTCTGCGGTTACAACATCGGTGATTACTTTAAACACTGGTTAAAAATGCCAAATCGTGTTGCTAAAACTCCAGAGATTTTTATCGTGAACTGGTTTCGTAAAAACGAACAAGGTAAATTCATGTGGCCAGGTTACGGCGATAACATGCGCGTCTTAGAGTGGATGTTTAACCGTATCGATGGCAAAGCTCATGGTGTTGAAACTGAATTAGGTTTTTCTCCGCAGTACTCTGATTTGAACTGGAATGGTTTAGATTTTTCGAATGAGCAATTCAATGCAGCGATGAAAATCGACAATGCTCAATGGAATATGGAAATGGCTTCGCATAAAGAATTTTTCTTAACTTTGAAAAACTCTTTACCGACTGAATTCATTAACATTCAGGAAATGAAAGCCACTAGCTTTAAAAAAGCTAGTGATCACGCGCCGACCCTTTAGAATAAGGTCTGCCGGAGGCAGATCAAAACAGAGACAGGTCAGTACTGACCTGTCGATAACATCACCAAAGTGCAGGCATGGATCGTATCTATGCCTGTTTTTTTTAGCGCGAACTCGATCGCTGGATTTTCTGAGCCTGGATTAAAAATCACGCGTCTTGGATTTAATGAAATAATTTTTTCTTTTAAGTTAACGCTGATACGCGGGTTCACATACATCGTTAACGTATCAATGGGTCTTGGCACTGAATCTAAATCTGCGTGAACTGTAAGGCCTAATATTTCTTTTAATGTGGGATGTACGAGTATTGGTTCATGACCGTGCTGCTTTAACATCACCAAGGCTTTGTGGGCAAAACGTTCTGGATTGTCTGAGGCTCCTAAGATAACTACTTTTTCTGCCATAAAATTCCTTAAAGTTTGTAAATAAATTTATATCTAGTCTACTCTACATATTAAATTCTTTTTTCCCACCCCTGTTTAAGGGGTCTGTCACGCGTCACGTGTAAATCAGGGTAAACGTTTTTCGAAAGCAAAAAAGTGACCATTTCTTTTTCAGGTTTGTTAATTAAATTTAACCAAATTTTAGCATCTTCAAAATTTAAAAATATGGGCGTACGATCATGACCGTTTTCTAAAATAAACTGCGATGGCTCTGTGGTGATGATCGCGCATGAATAAAGTGGTTCTTTAGTTTCTGGATTTATCCAAACATCAAATAGCCCCGCAGCAAACATCAAAGGCGATGTTTCAGACGACGCCCCGCTTTCGCGACTAAATGAGATGATGTGTCCCGCATGTGGACCTTGATAAGCTGATTCGCAAAAATAAGTCATTGGAATCAAACAATGTTTATTTGCGAACGGTTCGCGCCAAGCAGGTTTTTCAGTGATCGTTTCGATACGTGCATTATGTGTTGCAAATTTAGCTTTGGGTTCTTTTGACCACGCAGGCACTAACGAATAATTCATCGGCGTTAATTTCAACCCTTGCGCCGTTGAAACCACAACCGGAACTTTCGAGTAAGGCGTAAAGCGCGCATTAATTTCGCCGTCGCTGTAAGCCACGCTAATTCCTAAATCTTTAAGCTTTTGATATTGTGTGCTTATGCCATATACCGAACACATAATTAATCCAAAAATAGATTTAAGCGAAATTTTAACAATGGGCTTAGTCCTGTGGTCATCCAATGAATAGTTTTATCAGAATTTAAAAACACAATCGTTGGCGTACCGCTCACTTTAAAATGCGAGGCCACTTGCCCTGTTGGGTCATACCCGATTACAAATTGATATCCACGTTCAGCAACAACACGGTCTACAGTTTGTTGGTCTTGATCCATGGCAATGGCTAATACAGAATCAGCTGAAATACTTTTTTCTCTCACTAAATCATTAATGCGCGAAAGTTCAAATTTACAGGGTGGGCACCAGGTGGCCCAAAACACTAAAACTTTTTTTGAAGTCATAGTCTGTGTGTAAAACTCTGAACCTGAATTTGTCATCACCTGAAAATCAGAAACAACAGTGCCTTCAGATTTGAACTGCGACCAAATACTTGGAGCTTTAAGCACGATTAAATAAATAATGCCGATCGCAAGCAACCCATTAATAATTTTTGAAATGGGATTCTTCAATCAATACCAACTTCGTGAAGTTCGCCTTGTATGCCCCAGAATTTTTTAATTAAATTGGGTGCGTGTGATCCTACATAAGCCATCAATGAAAATTTAATCCAGCGACCTAAAAACTCGATCAGAAAAATTTGTAGAACAGGAACGCCGGCCAACACGGCCAAGATAATTGCTGGCTGTTGTGTAAACGGTGTCACAGCAACGGCAAACAACAACCATAAACCATACTGATCAAAAAAAGATTGGGTGCGAATCCATGAACTGCTTGATTGAATATGCGGAAAAAATGATTCAACGATTTGAATACCATAAACTCGAATAATGTAAGCTAATCCCAAGGCTCCGATAGCAGAACCAATAGCCACAAAAAAACCAAAGTAAAACCACTTTTTCGGCTTTAACATTGAACTAGAAATTAAAATGCCGTCTATAGGTATAACGATTATATAATTATCTAATAAGGCCAATAAAGATAACATCGGCAAATACCACGTGCGGTCGATATAATACTGCAGTAACTTTACCGCATGGGTAATTAGATGTTTTAATTTTTCCATCTTTTAAAGCGTAACACTACGCTCTAAGAGATTCTATCTTTTGTGCAACTGTCAAAGCTTCGGTAAAAGCGCACTCAAACGCAGGATTTACCCAGTTATCTTGATTTGCGAAGAAAATACGGTCGTTGATAGGCTTAGTTAAAGCTTGCACAGTGCCATTACTGATTGTTCCAACATAGGCTAAAGGCAAAGAATGCCCCCAACGTGTTAAACGGTAACCTTTGATTTTTGAAGCATCAATATTAACAGCTTGGCAGAATTCAGCGATTTCATTTTGTGAAGCGATCAAATGTTTTTGATGCGACAATGGATTAAATAAAAATTGGCGCGCGCCCTCAAACGGTAACGGACGATACATTGTCATGACCGAATGATTAACTTCATCATTTTGCGCCCATGTTCCGAAACAAACATCAGTGGCTAATTTTTTTGGAGGATTTAACGGTGTAGGGCTTTCTTGCATTTTACCGTAAAGATTAAAAATATCATACCCAGGAGATTTGATTGGCCCATCCATAATTACATTCGTAACTATGTAACCGCGCCACATTAAACTTTGAATTGCACTGACACGTTCTGGTTCGATGTTAACGATCACGCGCTCAGCAACGAATTTTGGAAAACAACAAACCACTTGATCACATTCAACTGTGATTAATTGGCCTTCTTTGCTTTCATATGTGACCCAAACTTTACCGCTTTCTTGTTCGTGAATACGTAACACGAAAGCGCCTGATAACACGTGGCCATCTGGTAAGTTAGCCTTTAAAGTCTTATGTAACGTAGATGTAATGTATGAGTTACCACCAGGAAGGGCTAGTACGCCGTCAACTTCAGCAGTGACGAAATTTAAAACTTGAGCTGCAGATAATTCATCGATTGAACCACCAAAAGATGACCAGCAGTAAGCTTGAAAGTATTCACGCACATGCGGGTGAACTACTTCAAAAGTTTGATCTAACCATTTATCAAAAGTGATTGCGTCTAATTTACAAAGTTCTTCAAACGTGATCGCTGAATCTTCAATCCATGGGATGTCTGGATAAGCGTCGTTGTAAATACGGCGCATTTCAGCTTCTACCGCGATAAATTGCGCTGCATTTTCTGGATCAGAAGCGCCTTTCCAGAAATCGCGCATTAATGCATTTTTAAAATTAACTGAAGTTTCAGTGTCTGATTCTAATTTAAGTTTGTCGAAAATTCCTGTGTCTTTAAAGAAAGTTTCGATCTCAGAACCTTCATCAGGAATTGTAACGTAAGCGGCACCAATTGAATAATAAGAGCCATCAAAGTTTTCGCCTTTTGAATTTCCACCGAACACACCGTCTTGTTCTAACAACATCGGTTTATGCGCTTGTAAATGGTAAGCACTGAATAAACCAGACATACCACCACCAGCAACTACGATACCTGTCCAAACCGAAGGTGCAGGGATTCCGCCCTTTTTAGCCACATAGCCATCGATGTTCCATAAAATATCGTGCGGACGATTAATATTATCTCCGTTGAAATCTAAACTTGATGAAGCGGTGTAAGCCACATCTTGAACAGGACTATCATTTGCAATCTCATTTACAGAATCATTTGTCGAGCTTTGCCCTAACAAAAGACCAGTGGTTGCTTTTGAATTTAAAGAGTAACCCAATACGAAACTTGCGAATGAAGATGCTTTAATAAAATTACGGCGATTTAATGACATGGCGGTTGAGTACCATAAGGCTGCCCCGTATTACAACGGTATGAATTTCACTTACTATTGGACTTTCAAGTCGTTTTCATTTAGCTTTCATTAAGAGGGTATTTTTCCCCAAGTGCGATATAGACGAATTGAGATCCATTCTCAACACCAAGGAGTAGTTATGAACGAAAAAAAAGTCATCGATACACTAAACAAAATCATGGAAGCTGAACTTGCCGGAGTTGTTCGTTACACGCACTACTCACTTATGGTTTTCGGTCACAACAGAATTCCAATCATCAAATGGTTTCAAGAGCAAGCTACTGAATCTTTAGCTCATGCTGGAGTCGCTGGTGAACACATCACTACTTTAGGTGGCCACCCGTCTTTAAAAATCGGTACACTTTTAGAAACTCACAAACATAACTTAAATGACATTTTAAAAGAGAGCTTAGACCACGAACAAGCTCAGGTTAAAAATTTACACGCACTTTTAAAATTAGTTGAAGACAAGTCTGTGTACTTAGAAGAATACACACGCACAATGATTCACGATGAAGAAATGCACATTTCTGAAATCAAAAAAATGTTACGCGTTCAACCTAAGTAATCAGTTATTTAAATTCAGAATAAAAAAAAGCTAACTCTTAATGGAGTTAGCTTTTTTTATTTGTAGTTTAGTTTTTAAAAACTATTTTGAAGTAGTAAAAGTGAATGATCCAACTTGATCAACTAACTCTGGAAAATCTACGAATGGGTTACGGTTACCTTGTAGATCTTCAACTTGGTCATTTCTTTTTAATTCTTCAGCATCAACTGGATCATCGTGGTTCCAGATTCTTAAAGTAGCTTCTTCGGCTCCGCCAACTTTCATTTTGTAGCGAGTAGCGAAGTAGAAAATCGCGCGAGCTACGTTTCCACGGTGAGCAACTGGCGGTTCAAACACTGTTCCGGCGTTGCCTGTGCCACGACCTAAACGGTTTTGTGAGCATTTTAATTTTTCCATGTCTTTATCAACTTCACCGAAATGAAGTGAACTTCTATGGCTGTTCATTTCTGAATCAGATGGAAACAAGTGATGTAAGTCTGATTTTTGTAATTCAGTAGGAAAGCGGCTTGTGAAACGGCTTTGTGGCCAAGTGTGTTCACAGTTTAAAATCGAACCGTCACCTGGAATAATGCCCGGGCCGATATCTGATCCTTTACCTTTTAAACCGAAATCAGCATCTGTGAAATCTTTTTCACAGTACACGTCTTTAACGTAGTATGTGCCGTCTGCTTTTTGTTTTAAGTGGATGTTGCCGAACATTTGTTTTCTGGCGCCATCATAACCTAAAGCTGTGTGCTGAATGCAGTTTTGATCTGGTTTTAATGAAGCTGATTGGCAGTTTGTAGCTAATGTATCTTCAGCGCCTTTAGTTTTGATGTGAGCGTCTGAAACGATGTGAAATAATGTATCTAATAATTGTTCGTTTTTAAGTTGGCCTGACTGAACTTGACCTTGAAAGTCTTTACCGTAGTAGTCTTGTTTCGCAGTGATATGCGCATGTACTAAGCTTGTTGTTAATAATGTTAAGCACCAAACAGCAGCCATCGATTTCGATAAATTCCAATACATGTGTCCACCCCTCATTTTAGGAAACAAATTAGATCAGTTGTTGCAAAGGAAGCTAACAACACTTTTTGGTAAATTCACCAAATTTCGTGTCAAGATTAGGTTTTTGAAACGCCGTGCTAATTCGATATTTTAGGCAGCTTCATCGAATGAATAGTGTTTATATCTATCTTATGACGAAAATATTTTTTGCAGTTCTATTAATGCTCAGTTCTTTAAATGTCTTAGGTGCTGAATACGTGCCCACAAACAAATGGCATCAAGTCAGTGGTTTAAAAGCAGGCGCTAAATTTTTTTCGATCTGGGAATCGCGTGGTGTAGTTCAATATAATGACTTTCAACTTGTGCCTGTCGTTGCCTTGTTCATGTTTGAAGATAAATTTGAATTTTTAACGAGCTCTGTCAGCTACCGTGATTTTGTCTATCAAGATAAAATTCGTCTTCGAACACGCGTTCAAGCGATCAGTGATCAGCCTATTTTTCCGAAGAATGACAACATAAAAGACATCTACCCTCACCGTGAAAATTCATGGGAATGGGTAAACAGAGTCGAGTTTTTTATTCCGGGATACAATGATGACTATATATCTGAAATTGATTTCGGCATTCATAAAGATTTAAAAGCTCACAACGGTCTTTATTATGAATTAACCGGAAAACTAAAAATGTTCACGTTTCAAAACACTTTCATTAGATCATCAATGGTTGAACCTAATTTTATCATCACCTTAGGTTACGGTGATAAACGCCATAATGAATACTATTACGGCGCAGTCGATTCTGAAGGTTTAAACAACTTGTCGTACGGTGTGTGGTTTCATTTTAATGATTTATCTGATCGCAATAATCCAGTGATTACGATTAAACACTTTGAAGTGTTAGGCGATAAAAACAAAAATGGAATCTTAGCCCGAAATCGCGACGAAGGCTTCGCTGCGACTTTCACTTACACGCATGATTTGCTAAAGTAGACCAATGATCAAACGCACGATTAAAACTTTTTATTTTATAAAAGCTTTCGGAAGTTTCGGAATTACCGCCTACTGGTTAACCTTAAGTTACATCAAGCCCAGTAAAGTGACCCACTATAAAAAACGTTGGGCTGAAAGTGTTTTAAATTATATCGGTTATGACATTAGTCATCGTGGCGCCTACGCGCTTGAAGGCCCACGTATTTATGTCGGTAATCATGTGAGCTTCTTAGATATTTTATTATTGATGGCCGTTAATCCTAATATCGCTTTCTTAGCGAAAAAAGAAGTTAAGCGTTGGCCTATCTTAGGCTTGGCCGCAACTAGAGTTGGTACTTTATATGTTGATCGCGAATCAAAACATGATCGTGAAAGATTACGTAAAGTTATTGGCGAGCAGTTGATTGAAAAAAAATCTCAGTTAGTTATTTTTCCTTCAGGCACGACGACATTACGTGAAGAAAAAATCTGGAAAAAAGGTATTTTTGAAATTGCTCAGTTTTATAAAATTCCGGTGCAATTATTTAAAATTGATTACCACCCTTACCGCGAGTCTTCTTTTGTCGATGATGACAGCCTTGTTGGTAAAATGACTGAGCAATTCGGTTTAAGTGGTAAAAAAGCTAATGTTGAATGGCTTGAAAGTATTCATATTTCGCATCCTGAAAATGATGCTGAACAATTACGTCAGAAAGTGACTCGTCCATGACAATGATTCAAGTTGTATATGCAGGCCTTATTGGCTTATGCGCCGGTATTTCATCAGGTTTATTTGGTATCGGTGGCGGAGTGATTATTGTTCCGTTATTGGTTTATCTTTTTAAGTTTCAACAACAAACGGCCACGGGCACATCACTTGTAGCTTTGCTTTTGCCCGTGGGTATTTTAGGAATTATTAATTACTACCGCGCAGGCTTTATTCAAATGGATAATGTAAAGCTTGGATTAGTGATTGCGACAGTGATGTTTTTTGGAACTTTTTTAGGTTCAAAAATTGCGATCAGCTTACCAACAATTACCTTAACTCGTATGTTTTCGGTTTTTCTAGTTTTGGTGGCCGTACGTTTGTGGTTTACGGCGAAGTAGAGTTAATAAACTTAATCGCTTTATCTTCAGCGTCTCCGCCAAAAAAATAAGTGCTTACATGCCCACGGTTATGAACCTTTTCTAATTCGTGTTTCACTTTCACTTGCTCTAATTTTGCTGCTAATAACTCAGCTTGATCATACCCCACTAAACTGTCGTCTTCGCCATGATAAATAAATGTGGGTGGTGATTCTTTAGTTACAAATTCTGTGGGCGAAGCTGCCTGCCAAGCCTTTGGATCATCGTAAAATTTCATGCCCATTAAATCTGTGATTAAAGGCGAATTCGGATACGCCGGAAAATAAGATGGAATTCCGCCAACAACCACAGCTTTTATTTTTAAATTAATATCTTTTTGATTCGCCAGTAAAAATGCTAAATGCGCACCGGCTGAATAACCCCAGATTGAAATTTGTTTTTGATCGAAGTGATATTTTTCAGTGTTCGCTTGAATCCATGGAACCACGGCTTTCACATCATTGATCTGCACAGGGTGGTGATGACCAGGAGCAAAACGGTACGTGATATTAATTGCTGCAAAACCTTTGTTTCGCAGTTTAAGACAGATGTTTTCCATATCACCGCTGCGGTTACTCCACCCGCCACCGTGAATAACAATCACTAATGGAACGTCTGCCTTAACTGCCTCCGGCAAGTATAGATCAGCTTTTAAAACGTAATTATCTGTCGTCGTGTATTCGACTTCGACTGGTTTTGTCGAACAGGCGATTAAAAAGAAACTGATGACGATGAATAAACTACTTTTTAAGTTCATAATAAATGTCTCCGTCGAAGGGTTCTAGTTTGCCTTTTTTCATTAAGCGCACCGGTGTGCGACCACGGTAATGAACCAACATCGCTGTTGCGGGATCAATTTCAAATAAAAGTGGATCAACAAATAAAGAAAGCAAGCTGCTTAATTTCATTTGTAATGGAATCAGCTCGGGGCCATCTTTGAAGATTTTTTTCGTTTGTTTTACGTCGAATGAAATGGATTTTTGAAATTCAAAAATTCCGAAATCGACTTCGACTGTTTTTTGTGATTTTAACTTGTCTAAATTTTTCTTTAAAAAAATTTCTAAACCCGGGCCTGTGAAAAAGTTGTCAGTTAATTTTACGCTATTTGAATCTAAAAGTTTTGGATTTTTAGCATCTTTTGTTGAAAATGTTTCAAACAAAACTTTATCGTCCTTAACAGTTAAAACATATTTTTCGTTAATCTGTAATTGTTCCATCACTTGCGAGGTGACGACACCGTTATCAATCGTTGCTGTTTCACGCATTAAGACATGGCCAGCAGCATCCCAAATTGTAGAATCACTGGTGCGATTCATATCATCTGTGATTGTGACTTTGGTTTCTTGTTTAAAAAGATATTTTGTGGTCGGCTGAGACTCGGTTTTTTTGCCGATTTCGTAAAATAAGCCAACGCGTGTTTCAGTGACAGGAGCTGCCACGGCAGTGCTTACGAATAAACATATTAGAAAAAATAATTTCATTATTTTTCTGCTTTCGAAAACCACGGTACAAAAACTGATGTGCGCTCTTGATAACGGCGATAAGCATCACCTCTAGATTTAAGAGATTGCGCTTCAGAGGGCGGAACACCCGTTACTTTTAAGAGTAATAATAAAATAGTCAGCGGAGCATAGATCGCCCACACAAGGCCGGGTGTTGCGACCATAAAAATAAAATAACCCCACCAAATACAGCTTTCAAAAAAGTAATTCGGATGACGTGAGTAATTCCAAAGGCCCACGTTACAAACTTGGCCTTTATTTTTTGGGTTCGTGCGAAACGTATTCATTTGGTGATCGGCAATTGATTCACCAATCACCGCGATAAGCCAAATCGCCAAACCAGACCACTCTAAGATTGAAATTTCTGGGTTCTGATTTTTAAATGCGAAAATAAAAGGTAAAGTTAGAACGGATACGCTGATAGCTTGATAAAAGAAAAATAGTAAAAATCTTTTTTTATAATTAGTGCCGTAATCTTGGCGAAGTTTAATATAGCGCGTGTCTTCATCTGGATGATGAGAAGCAATTCGTTTGGCTAAGTAAAAGCCTAAGCGAAAACTCCAAAGACCTAACATTAAAGCTAAGATCAGTTTTCTTTGTGAAAATCCATCAGCTAAAAAATAAAATACTGAACCGTGAATTAAAAAACAAAATGACCAGACCGCATCGACAATGCCAAAATTTTCAAGCTTAACAGCGTAAATCCAAGTGATAAACATAATCACAAGAGTTAAAGCTAATGTACTTAGAAAAATATGACTTGCATCCATGAAGGCCTACCCTTTAAAGCTGTTAAGCTTTTTGATCGCTGGTAAAAATAACTTTGGTAAAAACATAAATAAGATACCGCTCACAATAATCCATAAAATCACGGCGTAAAGGCCGATTAAAGAATAGGTTTTTAGAAATTGCATCCAGTCGGCACGAAAAGCTTCAAGAATTAAATCTGGGCGAATAGGCACATCGCCCACATCGATCATAAGACTAATCACTTTGATGTAAATTGGAATCAAAACTATTTGTACCGGATACATCATATAATTCGCGGTCTGTACTACTATGTGATTTAATTTAAAAACAACTCCAAATAAGGCAGCTAATCCAGTGGCAAATCCAATGAGTGGAAAGCATCCGATTAACATTCCTACAGATAAACTTTGCGCTAACTTTTCAGGTGTAGCACCTTGGGTTAACTGCGCTTTAATGCTGTCTTTAAGTTTTTTAATCATGATTAGATTTTTTCACTCAATAATTTTTGCATCGTGAAATGATCTTTTAATCTATGCACTTCTAAAAGTACATACACCGACATGGCGATATTACCTAAGATCATGATTGCCACAAACCAAATCACTTTGTTTAAAAATTTTGATTCTTTGTAACAAACCCAGACAAAGAAAGTTAAAAACCCGAAGTAAGCATCAAATAGCGTCGCGACCATCCATGGTTCTGCAACTAAACGTTTAGTAGCAACAATCACACTTTCATACGAGCTGGCCCATGAGGTCACAGCAAGCATCGCTAATAGAATAAGAGAAAACAGAATGACGATCGATTTTTTCATTAATTTCCTTTAACAGTCAGTAAGTAGTGGGTTACTGCCCATTCATTACCACCATTAAATCCGAAAAGTTCTGAACAAGCCATGTAAAACACGCGCCAACGATTAACCCATAGCTCAACGTTTTCGGCGCCATAAGTATTTTTAAATAGGACACGCACTTGGTCTTCGTTTTGATCCATTTTTTCAAGCCAAGCTTCTAAAGTTTTTTGGTAATGCGTACCATTCCAATCCCATTTTTGTGAGACCGTTAGATTTTTATTAAATTGATCGAATAAGTTACGGGCTGGCATCTGACCACCCGAGAAAAAATATTTACCCATCCAGTTATCTTCACCTTCAGTTTCAAAATAGTAAGGCGTCGTCTTATGTGTAAAAATATGTACAAACATTTTAGCGTCTGACTTCATAGCTTTTGAAACTAACGAGAAGAATTTTTCATAATTTCTCAGATGCTCCATCATTTCGATACTCATAACGCGGTCAAATTTTTCGTCACCGAAGTTATAATTTTCTTCTTTACCTAGATCGCGGGTTAAAACTGTAAGGTTTTTGAAACCGCGCTCTTTAGCTTTGCTATCGATAAATTGTTTTTGCGTTGTTGAATTTGAAACTACAGTTACAGGTGAATTCGGAAAACGACGAGCTAATTCTAAAGATAATGAACCCCAACCACAGCCTAATTCTAAAATACGCATACCATCTTTAATTTCAGCGCGCTCAATCGAAATATCTAAAGCTTTTTGTTCAGCTTGCTCTAAGGTCGTCGTTGATTCATCCCAATAACATGAGCTGTATTTTTTATGCTGACCTAGACACAACTCATAGTACTTAGTCGGAACTTCATAATGTTGTTCATTGGCTTGTTTCGTCATAATAGCCAATGGCGATTCTCGTAAAAGATTCGCATGCGTATTGATAAAATGACCGCCCGCTTTAGAGTCCTGCTCGTGCATGTCTTTTAAACGTTGTTTTAATAAATTACGAATACCTAAACGGATGATTGGGTCTGGCACTAGGCCTTTATCAATTCCACGAACAACTAGTTTTACAACTGATTCCATCATTTACACTCTCTCGATTAAGTACTGACCAACATTGATGCGACCTGCACGAAACGCGCCTTCGCAGTAACAAAGATATAAGTTCCACATACGCATAAAACGATCATCAAAGCCCATTTCACGCACTTTGCTTTCAGCTTGGTGAAAACGTTCACGCCATAACTTTAATGTGTCAGCGTAAGAAATACCGAATTCAAATTGATTCGTTAAACGCATACCGTTTTCTTTACTTTTTTTATCGAATATACTATTAGCTAATAACATTCCACCCGGAAAAATATAATTTTGAATGAAATCTGTTTTTTGGCGGTAAGAGTAAAACAAATCATCGTGCATTGTAATACCCTGAATGATCGCAGAGCCTTTACCTTTAATTGATGATGAAACTTTTTGAAAATAATTATCCCAGTACTTTTCACCGACGGCTTCGATCATTTCAATCGATACGACTTTATCAAAAGTGCCTTTGATATCGCGGTAATCGATTTCTTTTAAGTCAACATGACTTGAAAGACCTTTAGCTTTGATCATTTCACGGTTGTGCTGAGCTTGGCTTGGTGAATTCATCACGGCCGTTACACTGCAACCCGTTCTTTCAACCGCACGACTGAAAAAGCCGCCCCAGCCACAACCAATTTCTAAAATATGATCTGAAGGTTTGATATTTAACATATCAATCATACGATCGTATTTATTTAGCTGAGCCTGTTGTAACGATTCATGAGGGTTATTAAAAATCGCCGATGAATAAGACATCGTTGGGTCTAGCCATAATTTATAGAAATCATTGCCAAGATCGTAATGGGCCACGATATTTTTCTTAGCCTGATCTTTTGAATTACGCGTTAAAATACGTTTTAATTGGTAAAGTAGTGTTCCCATCAATGTGCCATGTAAAGCCTGACCTAATGATTGGTCATTACGGCAAGCCCACTCAATAAGAGCTGCTGCATCATCGACTTGAATATGATCTTCGATAATGGCTTCAGCTAAACCTAAATCACCTTTATTAACTAACTGATCGATGACCGACCAGTTTTTTAAAATCAAATTAGCTTTATGTTCACCTTCACCGAAGGTATTTGTTTTACCATCTGGAAAAGTAATGTTGATTGTGCCATGTTTTGCATTTTTTAAAACTTGAATAAAAAATTTAGCGGCCCAGGAAGCTTGTGCCATGCGTGATCTCCTTTGAAGGGGGAACAGGTTTAGAGAAAAATTTCACTTTTTTAAAAAATAATTTAAGGGCTTGATAATGAATGCGAAAAACCACTAACGGCGTCATCCAACCGTAGTTTAAAAGCAATTTCACGAATGAAGCTTCTTCTAGCGGCGTCAATCGGCCTTCGACCCAAGTTTTCAATTTCAAACTGCCATCGTTATTATAAAAATTAATATCTACATATAACGATTCGTCTCTAGGTGAAAAACGAAAGCGGTATTCGCCTTCAACATTAAAAAATGGCGAAACGTGAAAACGCTTTTCAGCTTTTAACCATTTGTTTGTCAAATCTTCACCGTTTTTGTGTAACCAATAATAATGAGTCTCACCAAAGGTGTTATTCACTTCACATAAGACAGCATCAAGCTTTTCGCCGCGATAGCAATACCAAAAATTCACGGGATTAAAAGCATAGCCAAACATCCGTGGTATTGTTTGCAAAAACAAATATTCTGCTTCGTAATTGAAATGCTCTTTTAAAAACGCTTTGCTTTTATCATTGATCGAAGTTTTTTGATCGCGCTGTAAATAATCTTGATCGTTAAAACTTAAAAATGATTTAAATTTTGATTTTAAAATATTTTTTAATTCGCTGATATCGTTCACATGAAAATAAATATTAAAAATAGGATACTTAAAACTGTTTTTAGCAGTCTCTGTGCGGGAATGATAAACATGACCTTGCATCAGATATAAAGACACTATTCAACTCTCCAGGGTGTTTCGATTTCAAATAATTTTGCCACATTCACTGCACTTAATAAGCCATCTTCATGAAAGCCATAGCGTGTCCATGCTCCAGCAAAATAAACGCCATCAATACCTTGCAGATGCGGAATATCATTCTGGGCATCTATTGCTAATTGATCAAATTTAGGATGTTCATAATTAGCACTTAACATGACCCCGCTTGGTTTACGCGAAGGATTTAATGTTAATAACATTTTCCGATCCGTATCAATCGGCTGTAAGCGATTTAATAAATAGGTCAAAGACACTTTATCAGAAGCTGCTGTTCCAAGTTGCGCTTGCACATTCCATGAAGCCCAGCATTTTTCACGCTGTGGCATAAAGCCTAAATCGCTATGCAAAATGGCTTGATTTGGAATCGTCGCAAAGCTTTTAATCAGCTTTTCTTGTCGTGCATGTTTAAATTTATAAATTTTTGCAGTCACCGGAGCATGCGTTGCAAAAACCACGCGATCAAATTGATAATCGCCAAGGTGTGTTTTTAACTGCAACACGCCATTCACATTTTCAACGCTATTGACCGCTTCATTTAAATGAATATGTTCAAGCTTGGCTGCAATTTGATCGACGTAATTTTTAGATCCATTTTTAACGGTGCGCCATACAGGGCGATCATTCACTTGTAATAATTTATGATTAATAAAAAAAGTTAAAAAAGTTTCAGCCGGAAAATCTAACATTCCTTTTTCTGGTGTTGACCAAATGGCCGCAACCATTGGCAAAATATACCATTCCATTAATTCTTTGGGGTAATTTTGTTCACGCAAAAGATCACCAATCGTCCAACGATTTACGCTAGAAAGATCACGCAATTTTTCTGCCTTTTTATGAAAGTCTAAAATCGCAAAAAGTAATTTATGAAAGCGAGGGTTAAAAATGTTTTTTCGTTGCGCGAAAACTGAATCCAAATTGTTGCCAGCCCACTCTAAGCCCGCTTGCGGCACCTGAATTGAAAGAGACATATCAGACGCCACAGTTTCAGTTCGTAAAAATTTGAAGAGTGAACGCAAATGAGGGTACGTTAAGTCGTTGTAGACCAAAAAACCTGTATCGATAAAAATTTGTTTACCGTTGTCAACAGTTACCGAACTGGTATGAGCATGCCCACCTAGTCGATTTGAAGCCTCAAATAGGTGCACTTCGTGCTTTTGACTTAATAAAAGGGCCGTACCTAGCCCACTGATGCCTGATCCAATGACTGCTATCTTCATATCGTAAGGCTATATTAATGTCATAGTTAATGCTATTAATATTTTTTATTTGATCACAGAGCGTCTTGTTTCTATACTGCCTTTATGAAACGCACTAAAACGACTAAAGCGGCAAAAACGGCTAAAATCTCAAAAAAGATCAAAAAGCCCCGTAAGTATGACAACTCTGCCCGCGCAGAAAAATCAAACAGCAACAGACAAAGAATCATCGAGAATTATGTTTCTTTATTAGTTGAAAAACATGGCGAAGATCTTTCGTTAGAAGAACTGGCTGAACGCGCAGATCTTTCAACACGCACCTTATTTCGTTTTTTTGGCGACAAAAAATCATTAACTCGCGAACTTGAAACTTATCTTGAAAATTATGTCACTCGTGTGTCAGGAAATTTACAACTGATGAGTCTTGAAGACTTCGCTGAATTTTCATTTAAAGTTTTTGATGAGTATGAAAGATTGATCTTAGCGTATCTTTACACAAACTTTGGCCAGCAATCGCGCGTCTTATTTCGCAGAAAATTCAATGCCCTTGTGATGGAAAAAATCAAAGCGCGCATTCCTGAAGAATTAACTAAAGAGCAACAATCGCGCGTTCATTTAATTATTACTTTAATTAATGCAAATCTATGGAGTGATTTACGTTCAGTGTATAGTGAAACTGGCGCTGAAATGGGTAAGTCAATGAAGTGGGCCATGGGCGCACTTTTGAACAATATTAAAAGCTAAAATCTAATACGGCCCGATCTGAACCCAGCTTGTGCCGTCACAGTAACGATAGACATTCGTTGTCGAATTATAATCTAAAGCATTTATTTTAGCCGTTGGTGAAGTACAACCTGCACCACCCACTCCATCTGGAGTGAGCGCATAATAATCTGTGCCATTACACATTTTTAAAGATTTTGTCGCCGAATTATATTCAAGTTGGCCCGCAACTGTACATGCACCTAAACTGATCGGCTGAGCAATATTATAAACTCCGATTGTGCCTGTGCCATTATGCGCGACATAAACATAATTACCATAAACTTTCATAAAAGTTGGAGTGCCTGCAATCGTATAATAATCAGAAATCACTGGTGAAGCTGGCGCAGAAATATTAACTGAAGTTAAGCGAGTTTGATTTGTATAAATTACCTGAGAACCTGAAACGGCCATATCAACAGCAGTTCCTCCGAACGAAGAAACATCTAGAATAGAACCTGCTACGACCATCGATGCGGGATTTGAAATATCAACTGCGGTAAAGTAACCATTTGTTTGCCCGATGATATAAGCATATGTTCCGCTGACAGACACCGTACGACAGCCCGCAAATCTTGTGTTATCAGTAATTGAACTTGTCACAGTTAAAGAAGATGGATTTGAGATATTAACAGCGGTTAATTTATTGGTTCCCGATGAGCAGATATAAGCATTACTTCCTGAATAATCAAATCCCTTTATAGTATTTAAATTTGTGACATCAGTAATAGATGCCATGGCTACAGCTGCCGTAGGCGATGCGACGTTATGAGAAGCAAATCCGTTCGTACCACCAAACATATAGCCACCAATAAGTTTTGTAAATTCAAGAGAGGCCCATGTTGAAATTCTAGAGTATGAAGATTTACGAACAGGGTTTGTACTGTCTGAAATATCAATCAATGAAACACCATTAAGTGCCCCTCGGGCGACGTGAGCGTAGTTGCCTGAAACAACTAAGTCGTAAGCCGAGTTAGTACCCGTATTTGCATCACCTATAAATTTTTGACTCAACAATGTGGCACTTGCGATATTCGAAACATCGTAAATGGATAAATTATTATTTCCAGTGCTAATGTAGGCTAAATTTCCGACGACATCAATACCGCGCGCAGAAGTTAACGGAATATCACCGGTAAAGCGAGTGGGCTCTCCAAGATATCCAGTCGAAGCTAATTCTCCGATTTGAATTCCTCCACCTACATAACTTAAATGTAAATTACCAAAGAGGTACGAATTCCACGGATTACCATCTGACAGAGTTGTATAGATTATGGCCGGACTACCTGGATATGAAACATCTATGGTCAACGCCTGAGTACTGTTTCGACAAATAATTCGGTTTGTGTAATTCGTTTTAGTAATTGTAAAGCAAGTCGTATTCATCGCTGTCACAAAACCAGGTGCCGTTGGGTCTGTTACATCCATGACGACCGCACCACCATTTTTTGCGATAAAGGCCGAGTTATTAGTGACGACCATCGAGTTGTAATGACCTGATAGCGCTGTGGAGTTGACATACACACCAACCATAACTGGAAAAGTTGGATCAGAAATATCAAATATATAAAACGCGCCATTTGTTGAACAAGACATATATAAATAATTTCCAGAAATATCCATAGCTCCACAACTACCCATTGAGGCATGTGTGCGAGTTTGCAAATACGCAGGGTTTGCAACGCTAATATCTAACACCGTCAGATTATCTCCGCCCACGAAAGCATAACCAGAGATAACTTTTATTGTTTTAGCATTAGCTAAGTTAGCATTGGCTGTGTAACCAGACAGAGTCGTCGACGTTGGTGTTGTGATATTCATGGCTGTTATATAACCGTTACCCACGGTATAAACTTTATTTCCGATAATATCATTTTTTTGACCCGCTAAAAGTTTTGTTGCATCAGTGAATTGACTGACCATTGTTGGCGATGTTGGATCAGTAATATTAAAACTAAAAAATGAATTATTACTTGTCACAAAAGCATAACTTCCAGAAGCTGAAATACCGCCGACCGAGCTTGAATAAACTGAAGGGCCATAGGTCATACTTAAAAATGTTGGTGTAGATGCTACACCAAAAGTTTCCATGATTGATGGAAAATTATATGTTCCCACAATCACAGCGCCGCTAACAACAGCAAGACCTCCCGTATTATTGCCCCCAGCACCCGAATAGTTTCCGGCATAAGTTGGCGATGCTGGATTTGTTAAATTAATTGTCGACAAACTATAACCCAACAAACTTAAAGTTGTGCCGTTAGAATTGACTCTTACTTTTGATAAACTTGAAAAATTAGCGTGAACCAATGATGTTGAAAATACGGGAGCAAAAGCATTTGAAATATCTATAGTTGTCATTCGACCTGTTGCCGCGATGTAGGCGTAATTTCCTTGAACATCGATACTCATGGCTCCAGCTAAATTCGTATTATCAACTAAATTACTGACAACTATCGGGAAATTTTTCACCGACATATCAACGATTGATAATTTATTTTGGCTCGGCGTTACCACATAGGCATAGTTACCAACGACTTTAACGGCTTTAGGTGTTCCAGATACGGGTGCATTTCCGACAATTGTCGGATTTGATTTAGTGGTGACATCCACCACATCAAATCCGCCGAATCCTACAGAAAAAACATAGTTTCCGGCGACATCCAAACCATAGACTTGATTAATTGCGGTGTTTGATCCCACAAGCACTGGCTTATTAATATTTGTCATATTAATAACAGTCACACGCCCCGCATTCGAAGATCCTGTGTAGGCATAACTTCCATCAAAGGCGACAGCCGATCCAGAGCGACTGCTCCATGTTGGTAAATAAACTGTTCCTTTGGCAATCGGGTTCGCCGGATTTGAAACATCATAGGCATATAGAATTTCATCATTATCTAAATAAACAGCCGTATTACTAACTACATCGATATCGGCCGTTAAGAAAAATGTACCGCGCACCGCAATTGAATCTTGCTGTTTATAATACTGTCGCGCACTGAGATCATAGATCATAAGCAATCGACCACCAGCATTCGATAGTGCAACGAGTGTATTATTACTAATTGAAAGACTGTAGGGATTGTATCCTAAGCCAGGATTATTATTTGCTAAAATCACAGGACTAGCTGGCAAGGTTAAATCTAAAGTCATCATCGTTGCATAACCTGAAGTTGGTGAATTTGAAGCTGCAAATAAAAGATTTCCTTTGATAGCTAAAGACCTAACTCCATCAAAGTATAATGCGTTCGTTAAACTTGAGGCTAACGTTGGTGCAGATTTTGTTGTGATATCAATACAAGCGACTGTATCTGAAGTTTGTCCAGCGGTGTAAGCGTAATTTCCGTTCGCACTTATTTTAACATCAGCAACACCATTCATCACAGTGCCGTTCGAGTATTGACCAACGATCGTCGGTGCAGTTTTTGTTGTGACGTCAATGACAGCAACGCCTTGATATGTCTGCGCAGCGACAACCGCATAGTTACCAGAGATATCAACACCAGCTGCTCCGTTTAGATAAGTTCCATGATTTACACTTCCCGCCACAGTTGGCGCTGAAGGTGTCGATAGATCTACGATTGTTAAACGCTGTGTGGCTAGCACATATAAATAATTTCCGTACGGCACTATTTTTTGAATGCTTGGAAGATTAGTCGCATCTGTTAACGTTGTAACGTAAGTAGGATTTGTTTTAGTTGTGATATTCCAAACTTGAATTGAATTTGTTGCAGAAATATAAGCGTAATTGCCATAAACCGCTATTTGCGTACCAAATGTTGCATCAGTGGTTGTCTTAATAATCTGTGGGTCTGCTTGGTTTGAAATATCAGTGATCGAAAATTTAGAGCTACCAACTGTGTAAACATAAGTACCAGAAACCACAGTAGAGTTTGCACCTGCAAAATTCGCGATGGCTGTTCCTGAAATTGTGGCGACTAATTGCAGACCACCATTTTGCATCACATACCAATTCGTGCCGTTACAATATTTATATTTTTTTTCTGCGGTAAAATATTTACGTGCGCCGGCACTTGCTGTTGGCGTTGAACACGCAGCGAACACATTTTCTGCTACAAACAGAAATGATAAAATGAAAATAAATAGGTACTGAAAAAACCAGCGATTCACCCTAAACTTATCGGAATTTCAGAGTGTTTTTTGACGGAAACAGTGTCAATTTTTGGTGAAATTTACTTCATCTCAAAATGAGATTAAGGGCCTATTTGTACCCAATTAGTACCGTCACAATATTTTAAAACATTCGTTGGCGTGTAATAATCTAGAGTGCCTGCAATCCCATTTGGAGATGAACAACCTGCCCCGCCTAAACCAGGTACAGTTGTCGCGTAGAAAAATGCTCCGTTACAATACTTATACGTGTTATTAGCCACATCGTATTCGAGTTGACTTGCAGTCGTGCAACTTCCCATTTTTACGGGCGTCGTCAGATTATAAACACCGACGTTATCGTTACCTTCATTGGCCGCAAATATTTTATCACCAACTATTTTAACAAAACCCTGTGTACCAGATATGGCATAGGTATCAATAATTGTTGGTGACGCTGGTAGCGAAATATCAATCGTCGTCAAATATGAACTGTTTGTCACAACTGCTGTCGTACCTGAAATTGCGATTTCAAATGAACCCGCTCCCCCTCCGAATGAGGCCGTGCTTGAAGTATATCCTGTTAATACCATCGAGGCCGGATTTGAAATATCGATCACGTTGAAATAACCATTTGTTGTACCTGTCATGTACGCGTAAGTTCCGCTTACAGTTACCCCATTACATCCTGCAAATTTAGTTGCATCTAAAAGTGAACTTGTAACTGTTAAATTTGTGGGAGTACCTAGATTTACGGCTGTGATTTTTGAATTTCCAGATGCGCAAACAAAAGCGTAATTTCCAGAAATATCAAAACCTTTCGCAGTTAACAAGTTGGTTGAATCCGTAATATCATCAGTCCAAAATGAAGCCGCAGGATTTGCAACATTATACATCGCAAATCCATCAAAACCAGAACCTGTTCCGGTACCATAAGCATAGTTTCCAACGACTTTTATAAATTGCTGTTGGTAATTTGAATTGTAGCTGGTCAAGCTGCCAATCCTTCTAGGCTTTGCTAAATTTGAGATATCATAAATCATCGCGCCAGATTCATTTGCTCCGGCCACATAGGCATAGGTTCCTGATACGACAATATTATAAGCGTTAGCATAATCTTGATAATTATTACCAACGTAAGTTGAACTGATCAGTGTTGCACTTGTCACATTTGAAATGTCATAAATAAGTAAATAATCACGTGGAGTAGCAAAATATGCATAGTTACCGACGATATCCAGACCGCGCACATCATTTAATTTTTTATCTCCGCCCAATCGTGATTGTCTTGCCACTGTCGGAGATGACGCGATCGATGCCACATGCATTCCATTTTGCACAAAGCTTAAAGCTAAATTACCAGAAATAACGCCTTCTTCATATGTTCCTGTTGTCACCGAAATCGACTTGATAAGAACATCTTCATAGCGGTCAGACACATCAAGCGTGTACATTTTATTACCACCGTTTAAACAAAAAATTCGATTAGCGTCAGTGCTATTCATAAACATATTACAGCTGACATATAAATTATTTAATAAGTTCGGCGCTGCGGGATTAGATACATCAATTGTTATCGCGGTATAATTAGTATTGGTAAAGCCAATGTAGACCACGTTATTAGTAACCACCATCGAATTATCAAAACCATTAAGATAGTCAGAACTTGTTAACGAGCCTACGACAGCCGGCGCCACAGGATTTGAAATATCAACGACTACAAATGAATTTGTTGTTGAACAAGTTAGATAAATATAATTGCCCGACTGAGACATATCAGCACAACCACTTATTTTTGCATTTGTCAGCGACGTTACATGCACGGGATTAGCGCCAGTAATATCTAAGACGGCTAACCTATTACTGCTACCAACAAAAGCGTAATTACCGACAATTTTAATCATTTTAGCAGAAGGTAAATTCGTACCATCTGATAAATATCCACTGATGGTTGTTGATGTGGGTGTTGAAATATCAACAGCTGTTATATATCCAGTTCCGACCGCAAAGACTCGTGTGCCTGAAACTGCATTTCTTTTGACGGCATTTAATTTTGTGCCATCTGTGAGGGTGCTTACAATTGTTGGCGAAGTTGGCCCAGAAATATTAACACTTAAAATTGAATTGTTTGTTGTCAAAAAAGCATAAGTTCCAGAAGTAGAAATTCCGCCCACGGTACCGATATCAGCCGCACTGGTTTTTAATAACACAGGTGTTGATGCCGTTGAATAAGAGCGAAATCCCGTATTTGTTCCGGTAAAAACGGCACTCCCGTTAAAGTCTAAACCATCATATGTAGTGCTTGAATCTGTTGTAACACTTCCATAAAAAGTTGGCGAAGCTGGCAGAGTTAAATTAATTGAAACTAATTTCGTACCTAGAAAATATCCTGTTGTTCCAGAAGCTTTGAACTGACTAGTAGCTGCGAATGCCGTCGCGCTTACCAAAGATGTGCCCATCGTTGGACTTGCAGGATTTGAAATATCAATTGTATTCAATCTTGAAGTTGTTCCCACATAGGCATAATTTCCCTGAACATCAAAGCCATTCGATGCACTTAAATTACTATGTGACAATGATCCAACTACGGTTGGCGCGGCTTTATTAGTTATATCATAAACATAAAGTATATCTGAACTTGCTAATACATAGGCGTAGTTTCCGCTGATGCGAACACGTTCTGGGTTTCCTCCACCGGGGTAAACAGTCGACATTGCGGTCGGTGCAGTTTTTGTCGTCACATCAATAATTGATAAGCCTGCCGGCCCCGCAAGATAAAGATAATTTCCCGAAACTTTTGCATCTAAAATACCGGCGTAACTAGCACTCGCTGCCATAGTAGCAACTATGGACGGGTTATACGGATCAGTACCAACATCAACTATGAACACTCTATTGTTATTATATTCGGTGACATAAGCATAATAACCATCATAAGCCACTGCGCGCGAGTCAAAACTTGAAGCCCCCGCAGGCATACTAACCGAACCACGCAATACAAAACTAGAAGGCGTTGTGATATCAAACACATAAAGTTTTTCGGCTGTATTCATCGCCACGGCTAATGTTCCTGATGCGACGACGTCTGAAATTTTATCAGGAGCACTGCGATTTAAAAAACTTTGCTCAAATTCTAAAACAGGTTTTGGAGATAAATCATATACAAATAACGTACCTATGTTACCCGCTAGTGCAACCATGGTGTTATTATCAATAGACATTGAATACGGATTCATATTGTAACCTTGGTCATTGTCTGAATAAACCGTAAAGCTTGCTGGATTTGTTATGTCTAACGTAACCATGTTGTCATTTGTATTAACTGAAGTACTGCCGCCAGTGAATATGCGATTATCTTTTATCGCTAAATATCGAATACCTTGAAAATAAAGTGTGCTCGTTACATTCTGGTAAGCCGCAGGAACTGCTTTATTCGTGATATCAACAACATACAATCTATTCGAACCAGGACACGTTACATAGGCATAGTTACCATCTCCACTGACCACCACACTGGCGGCACCAGACATACCATTTAAGTAAGCTCCCACAGTGATCGAAGGCGCAGTTTTTGTAGATACATCTATGATTGTAATTCCATTATAAGTACTGGCCGACATCACCACATAGTTACCAGTAATGGCTATGCTTTTACTTCCGCTAAGCCGAGTTGAATCAAGCACACTGCCTGCAAGTGATGGGGTTGCTGGCGTACTTAAATCAACAATACTTAAACGTGATGTTGCACCTAGATACAAATAACTGCCTTGCACTTTCATTGCTGTAATACTAGCAAACGCAGCGTTTATTACATTAGTTCCAACGACAGGATTTGTTTTAGTCGTCACATCGACAGGATAAATTTTACTGGCACCATTAATGTAAACATAGTTACCGTAGACGGCCACATAATCGCCAAAGCCAGCATTAGATATCGTTTTAACAAGGACTGGTGCTTGACGATCTGAAACATCAACAATTGATAATTGTTGATTACCAACAATGTATGCGTAAGTTCCAGAAACCACAGCTGTTGTAGCACCCGCGAAATTTGCTAACGCAGTTCCTGAAATCGTTGCAGCTGCGCTGATACCGCCTAATTGCATCGATACCCAGTTTGTTCCGTTACAGTATTTTAATTTTCTAACAGATGTAAACCACTCGCGAGCACCTGCATTCGCTGTTGGCGAAGAGCAAGCGGCGAAAACACTTTCTGTGCAGAACAAAAAAGTGATTAAAAAAAATAGAGAAAACAACGTGCGGTTCACGCTAACTTATCGGAATTTTTATGAAAATTGTAAAACAATTAGCGCTTTAAAAGTCATAATCTCAAAATGAGATTACGGTCCTATTTGCACCCAGTTAGTTCCATCACAATACTTCAGGATGTTAACTCCAGTAAAAAAATCTATTGTGCCGGCTGGTTTACTTGGAGAAGTACACCCCGCCCCACCTAGACCAGGCACTGTTGTCGCATAGAAAAAAGCACCGTTGCAAAACTTGTAAGTGTTATTTGACACATCGTAATCGAGCAAGCCCGTCGTCGTGCAAGTGCCCATTTTTAATGGCGTATCTAAATTGTAAATACCAACAGTATTACTTGTATTGTGTACTGCAAAAACTTTACTGTCGACAACCTTAATAAAACTTTGCGTACCTGTTAAAGCATAAGTATCAATAATTGTCGGCGACGAAGCTATTGAGACATCGACTGTTGTTAAATAACTAGGAGTTGTCACAACAACAGTTGTTCCAGACATAGAAATATCCAACGCATTATTTCCTGAATATGAAAATGAGGCCGTACTTGAAATGGATCCCGTGACCACCATTGATGCAGGATTTGAAATATTAACGACGTTGAATGCGGTATTTGTAGTTCCAGTCAAATAAGCATAAGTTCCGCTAACGACAACTTGATTACAGCCCGAAAATCTAGAATCTGAAAGTGAACTCGAAATTGTGGGCGTAACTGGATTTGAGACATTCACTGAAGTCAGCCTTCCGTTTGATGTACAAACGAAAGCATAATTTCCCTGCACATCAAAACCATTCGTAGTATTAAGTGTCGAACCATTGTAGGCCCTACCGGTCTCGTAACTAGCCGTAGGATTTGAAATATTAAAAACAGAAAGGCCGGTGCTCGATCCATATAGATAATTTCCGACTACTTTAAGATATTTTAATCCGTACGTATCACCCGAAGGGCAATAGATTTCGCCCACTTTTTTAGGCTTTGTTAAGTTTGATATATCGTAAACACTCGCTCCTGGTGCAGTAGCTCCTGCAACATAGGCATAGGTTCCAGAAACAGCAACATCGTAAAGATTTTCATTATAATAATCACTCGTTCCGATAAAAGATGAACTCACAAGCGTTGCACTTGAAATATTCGAGACATCGAAAATATTTAAATAATTATTAGCTGTTGTTACGTAAGCATAATTGCCAATGACGTCGATGCCCCGCGGATAATTAAGAACTATATCTCCGCCAAAGCGAGCAACTCTTGCAGGCGCAGGTGTCGAGACCACAGAGCCAACTTGAACTGAGTACTGCAAGAAATTGATGATGAGGTTACCTAAAACAACACCCTCTTCATAAGAAGATCCAGTCACTGCCAAACTACTAACTACGTCATCTTCATAGCGGTTTGAAACATCAAGTGTGTACATCACGCCACTGACAAAACAAAGAATTCGGTCTGCGCTTGAAGTTGCAATTAATTCTGAACAACCATATTTTAAATTATTTAATAAATAGGGCGAGGCCGGATTCGACACATCAATGGCTAATGATCTAGAACCTCCTGTATAGGCTACATAAGCCACATTATTAGTTACGACCATTGAGTCTTCTAAATTTTTTATATAATTTGTATCTGTAAATGCACCAACAACAGTCGGCGCTGTAGGGCTTGCAATACTCACTATGACAAATGAATTAGTCGATGCACACGTTAGATAAAGATAATTACCTACCTGATACATATCATTACATCCGCTGATGAGTGCGTGTGACAAACTGTAGACGTGCACCGGATTAGAACCTGTGATATCTAAAACTGATAACTTATTACCGCCAACATAGGCGTAGTTTCCAACAATTTTAATCGTTTTTGCCGAAGCTAAATTCGTACCATCTGATAAATATCCACTCACCGTTGTTGATGTCGGCGTAGAAATATCTAAAGCAGTTATATATCCACTTCCCACAGCAAAGACACGTGCACCCGATACAGCGTTTCTTCTAACAGAAGATAATTTTGTACCATCAACCAACGTACTGACAATTGTCGGAGACGTTGGACCTGAAATATCAATACTAAAAAGCGAATTGTTCGACGTCACGTAAGCGTAGTTTCCTGAAGCAGATATTCCGCCCGTGGTTCCGATATCACCTGAACTTGTTTTTAATAAAACTGGCGCTGAAGCCGTTGAATATGAGCGAAATGCCGTATTTGTGCCAGTGAAAACACCGCTGCTAGTGACCGCTAAAGCATTATAAGTTGCATCAGCATCTGTAGTTACACTGCCATTGAATGTAGGTGATGTAGGTGATGTTAAATTAATTGAAACTAATTTTGCACCTAAAAAATACGCCGTTGATCCAATAATATCGACCTGCGAAGGTGTTGCAAAAGCAGTAGAACTAACTAAAGCCGAAACAAATGTAGGATTTGTAGGACTCGAAATATTAATCGTGTTAAATCGTGTAGGTGACGCAATGTAAGCGTAGTTTCCAGAAATATCTAAACCAGCTGCATTTTGTAGATTGGTAAAATCTGTTATCTGACCCACTTGAGTTGGACCATTTTTGATGGTGACATCAATAACATAGAGTGTCCACATCGACCCGGCCAAAAGATATGCGTAGTTTCCAACTACTTTTACATTACTTGCAGCATAAAAATAGGTTGTTTGTAAATAGACCGGTGCTGTTTTTGTTGTAACATCGATAATTGTAAAACCCTGACTTGCACTTGCTAAGTAAACATAATTTCCAGAAACAGCTATACTATTTACTCCAGCCAGATACATATTTGCAGCTATCGATCCCACTATGGCTGGGTGATCTGGATCAGTACCAATATCAACAACAAAAAAACGATTGTTACTAGTTTCTGCGACATACGCGTAATAACCGTCGTACGCAAGAGCTTGCGCACCCACCGTTCCAGATCCCGTCGGCATACTTATCGTTGAACGCATTATAAAATTTGAAGGTGTTGTGACATCAAAAACAAAAAGTCTTTCATTATCATTGATCCCCAGAGCTAAAGTGCCTGAAACAATTAAGTCAGTCATTTTATCAGGTGCGCCTCGATACAAATAACTTTTTTCAGTCTCATAAGTTGGCTTTGATGTTATATCAAAAACCAAAAGTGTACTTCCACCGTTCAGTGAAAGTGTAATCATCGTATTATTATCAATATACAAAGAAAATGGATTATAGCCATCACCTTGATGGTTATTCGCAATAATCACAGGACTAGCCGGAGAAGTCACATCCATCGTTAAAAAATTTGGTTTACCCGAACTGGCTGTCTGAGTACCAACAAATAAACGGTTATCTTTCATCGCTAAACTAGTTACGGCGTCTAGATTCGTTGAATCGTTAATAACTTGAGAAATAACAGGCGAAGATTTCGTTGTAATATCAACTACTGTTAACCTATCTACATTAGGGCAAGCGACATAGGCGTAATTGCCATTAACCACTACATTAGATGGACTATTTAAATTAGTACCATGAGTAACGAACCCCGTAAGTGTTGGCGAAGTTTTTGTAGTTACATCAATAATAGAAATACCACTGTATGTACTCGCTGACATAACAACGTAATTACCTGTGAACGTGATGTCTTTACTGCCAGCGAATTTAGTTCCATCTTGTACACTTCCAGCCACAGTCAGCGCCGCAGGATTACTTAAATTTACAATTGAGAGTCGAGTTGAAGCTCCGACATAAAGGTAGCCATCTTTGGCCTTGATCGAAGAGGCACTCCCTAAATTTGTCGAGTCACTTAAAAATCCAAGAATAGTCGGATTGGCTTTCGTTGTGACATCGACAGCTGTAATTCTATTTGTACCATTGATATAAACATAGTCTCCGTAGACTGCGACGTAATTACCGAAAGTTGAACTTGAAAGAGTTTTTAAAATCGCCGGTTCTTCTGGGTTTGTTAAATCTACGACAGTTAGCTTTTGCCCACCAACAATATAAGCATAGGTTCCAGAAACGACGGCATTTGTTGGGCTAGAAAAATTTGCAAGTGCAGTGCCTGACAATGTTGCTGAAAGAGATAATCCCCCGTATTGCATCGTTACCCAGCTAGAACCATTACAATATTTAAATTTTTTTTCACCCGCAAACCATTCGCGAGCACCAGCATTTTTTGTGGGGCTTGAGCAGGCGGCATAAGAATTAGATGCAAATAATGAAATTGCCGCAAGAAAAAATAGTATTAAAAAATTAATGCTATTTTTTCTCATCTTGTTGTTTTTGTTGTTCTAATGCTTGAAGAATTTTCTCTAGTTTTTGTTCTAAGACTTGATTGTGCTCTTTCATCGAAGCTAACTCACGTTTGATCTCTTGATTTTCACGACGTAAGTTTTGCGTTTCAGAATCAACTTCTTGAATAGCGCGGATACTCCATGGAACTAATCCCACGTAATTCACACCATAGAAATCGCCTTTGATTACAGAAACTAGCTCTGGAATAATACCTAACATATCTTGCGCGATCACACCGAACTCAGTGCGCTTCTTAGGATCATCTTTCATCACGTAAGAGTACGTTTGCATTTTTCTAATTCTAGCAAGACCAGAACCTAATGGTTCGATATTATCTTTTAAACGTCTATCCGAAGCATCTGTAATTGTACCTGTGTACTGAATATCACCATTTACATCTAAAGCCACAGTCGGAGCCGATACACCGATACCAACAAATCCACCCATTGGGCTTAATACTAATTGATTCGCATTCCAAGCCGTACTGCTTGATGATTTAGTTTGTAAAACTAATTTATTACCCACGTTACCACTTGTGTTGTAAACCATAGAAATGGCCGCTGATTCATAAGTTGGACCTTTGAATAATAATGAATTCATCGCGCCTGCAGTTGTGCTTGTATTTTGGAATGTTGTACCTGAGCTATCAGTAGTCGTAGCTAATGCCGTCGCTGAAGCCATATTTAGTACATGTAATCTATTTGCTGGTGTAGTTGTACCGAAACCAGCATACCCGTTACTTAAAAAAGTCATTGCAGCTACGCCACTTGTACCTAAAGTCATCGTGCTCGCTTCGTAATTCATAATAGTTACGTCAGCGCCCGCACCTGACATACCGATTCCAAAACCATCTGTGGCTAATTCACCGCTATTCATATTATGCATTCTAATTTTTGCTTGAGTATTCGTTGATTCATTAATAATAAACGAATCACCTGAGTAAACATTCGCTGGAACTTTACCCTCGTAAAGCGTTTGTCGAGAACGAACACTTGCTGCGACATCTAAAGCTTGCGTTGGAATACTTGTACCAATACCAACAAAGCCGCCATTCATTTGTAAACTTAAGTGATGCGCAATCGTACCACCGGCTCTGAATGAATTAATAACTGAATTCGTATCTCCAGATGTTGCACCAAAATCAAAATTTAATGTTGAACCTGTCGTAGTACCATTATAATCAGCCGTGCGAAGGGCCATTGCACCCGATGCTGCTGCTACAGTAAAAACTTCTAGTCTACGTGCTGGATTCGATGCGCCCATACCCACGTTGCCTGTGTTAAAAACTACATTCGTACCGCTAGATACCCATGGTGATGCTGATCCACCCGCAGCAGAAGCTGGAGCCCAAGAATTTGTTGAAGCATTCCAAGTTAAAACTTGTCCTGATGCTGGAGCTGTTGCTGATACCGAGAATCCAGCTAACGTTGATCCGCCACCTAAAGAAGAACGAGTTCCTGCGCCGTTCGTCACGTAGAAACTTGCGCCGTCGTACTCGATAGTACCTGATTGCGGAGTCGTAAGTAATGTACCTGAAGTAAATTTTAATGACGCTAATGTTGATGTGCCGGCTTTTAAATGTAACGCCGCTGTTGGTGAAGTTGTACCGATACCAAAATTACCAGACATCAACGCCATGTTTGCAGCGCCTGAGCCAGTGTGTGTAATTGCAAATGTAGATGTTGGACTAAATCCTGCACCAATAACGTTTTGCATCTCCCAAGAATCTTTCATCCATACTGGGCCAGCAGCAACCTGCCAACCAGCCAATTTAAAAATTGGAGAGTTTGAATTTAATGATGAATGTTGGTGACCTAATACAGTTAATGTTGAATTTAATAGAGTATCAGAACCCACATAACTTAAGTAAGCGTCTGAAGTTGCATTTACACCACTTGTTATACTCGTAAGAAAATTCCACGTTGTAGTTTCTGCTGCTGAACCATTCCAAACACTCGAGTTAACTGCAAAACCTTGGCTTCCGTAATTACCACTTCCAGCCGTCGCAGTGAGTTGGGTTTTAGATAAAAATCCATTTGTCGCAGCTACATCACCAGAAACATCTAATTTACTATTTAAAACGTCACTCGTCAGTTTACCGATACCCACTTTAGCTATCGCGGCGTCTTGTAAATAAACATTTCCTTTAGAACCTGAATTACCATCTCCGCCCTTAATCAAAACGTAACCCGCAGATGAAGCGTTGTTATCGCCACTTGTAAGCGTAATGTTACCGCCGCTGCTGTTATTGCCAATGCCAATACCGCCGGCGATTGTTACATTTCCACCGTTGTAAGTGCTGCCCGTACCTGTACCAGCATTACCCCCACCTATATTTACTCCGCCGCCGATACCTTCACCAGTAGTACCACCCGTTACAGAAGCTAAACCACCCGTTCCAGAAACAGCGTTACCACCAACTACAGATGCAGCTCCACCAGTACCAGAAACGGCTCCGCCAGCACCACCGTTTAATTGAGCAGTCCCGCCTTTACCACCAGGCGATGCACCGGCACCACCACGAATTAAGACTTGACCACCAGCCATTTGAAGGACGTTACCGCCAATACCTGCTCCAGCACCACCCGTAATATTTACGGCTCCACCAATTCCACGAAGTGTTGGCGCATAAGCAGCACCCGCCGTGATATTAATTGCGCCACCCGCAGTGTTACCGTTATTACCAGTTTGACCAACCATTGTCATAGCAGTCGGAGCAGAAGCAGCTCCACCTTGAACTTCGAATACACCTGTTGGATTTGAAGTTCCGATTCCAACAAAGCCAGTCGAATAACTAATTGCAGTACCTGAAGTTAACCATTGCGAAGAAACTGATGAACCACTCGCTGCAGGCACATAACCTAAAGCTTGCGCGATTGAAGCAGCACTAGAAGTAATTTTTGTAGCTACTGTTGATGATATTGTATTTACCGAAGCTGATACTGTTGCAACATCAGAAATAACTGTCGTTAAACTTGAAGTTAATGTTGTGATACTTGATGCGTTTCCTGGTGTATAACCAAGAACTGAAGTAATTGCCGCACTCGTTAATCCACTTGTACCAATGCTAGCAAGCGATCTACGGGTACTTGCTCCGTCAGTAAAGAAATAATCTGCACCATCATACTCGATTGAACCAGGTTGTGGAGATGTTAATAATGTTCCTGAAGTAAATTTAAAAGCTGCAGATGAAGAAGTGCCTGCACCTACATGTAAGAAAGCTGACGGAGAAAATTCACCGATACCAACTTTACCTTCGAAATAATTCTTAGAATTTGCACCTTGTGAAAAGATATTCCATTTATTAGTGATACCTAAATTTTGATCTTCAATAAATAAACCATATTGGTTGTTAATAGTTCCACCATTAGATGCGTTCGTCGTCACGCCACTATCGATATACATACCGTACGCTGCATTGATAGAACCTGAAGAAGTATTTGCAACGCCCACTGATGAACGCACACCGTAAGCATTTCCGATTGCAAATGTATTTGTAGCATTTCCTGAATTGAGTGAAATCGCAGTATCAACACCATAAACATCTGAAGCAGAACCTGTTGAACCACCTGCTCCTGATATCGTCGTATTAGCACTCATGCCTTTGATGACACCATTCGCCGCATTACTGTTTATCAAGCGTGCTAAAACACTGTTTGCATTTAGTAATGAAACTGCACCAGCATTTGTAGCGTCAGTTCTAAAACTTGTACCAGTCACTTGTGTTGTCGATGCTGCTGCTGCGTAATTCGTAACATGACTTATACCAGTTAAATATAATTTAGATAAATCTGTCGCTGCTGATGCTGAAGTGATTGCAACAGTAGCTTTATCACCATAAATGAATTGCGTACTCGTCGCATAATTGCTATTTGCTGTAAATTCTGTGTATTTGTTATTACCTACAGATGAACCACCACTGCCCGGAGCAGGAAGAACTGCATTAATCGCATTAAAATCTGTCGAACCAGAAACAGCAAATGTAGCCGCTGGATTTGTAGTTCCAACACCAACATTACCGGTCATGTAATTAATCGATGTACCTGATGTTGTCCATTGTGATGAAACTCCACCGCTTGCAGCTGGAACATAACCTAACACTTGTGCAATTGATGCTGCAGAAGATGTGATTTTTGTAGCTACTGTTGATGAAATTGTATTTACAGCAGCAGACACAGTTGCAACATCAGCAATTAATGTTGTTACACTCGCCGCATTAGCAGCAGTGTAACCAAGAGCTGCAGTGATTGAAGATGAAGTTACAGAAACAGAACCACTCGCTGAAGGAACATAACCTAAAACTTGCGCGATCGCTGCTGCACTTGAAGTAATTTTATTTGAGAAATTTGTAAAATCTAAACTAGAAATTAAACCCGCAGTCACAGCAGGAGTAGATGCATATGGAATATTTAAAGTATGAACACCGTTAGCCATCACAAAAGTTGGCTGAGAACCTGTTAAGGCATTAGCTAATGTTTGTGTCGATGAAGTTGAACCGTTAAAATTTGTAATTCCAGAACCAGCTACACCAAACGCAGCCCAAGTAGATCCATCACAATATTCAACCGCACTGCCGTTATAACGTAATGTACCTGCGTAACTTGCAGCACAAGTTGCAGCTTCCATACTGATACGAATACCACCCGACACATCTAATTTTGTAATTGGAGTTGTTGTACCAAGACCCAAATTACCATTTTGAACGAATTGCGCGCGAATATTAGCCTGACCATCTGAAATTATAATATTATTAAAAGCCGTTGCAATCGAAGAACCCGTGTTCGAACCAAGCACAACGTTGTATGAACCTGTTGTGATCGCACTACCCGCTGAAAGACCAAGAGCGACATTCGAATTACCCGTCGTAAGTATTTTTAATGCATCTTTACCAACAGCCGTATTTTGCGCACCTGTTGTAGCCGTTTTTAAAGTTTCATAACCAATCGCGACGTTTTCTGTACCGATAGTTACATCACGTAGAGCGCGCATACCAAGGGCCGCATTCCAATAACCACCCGTAATATTTTGCATTGAATTAGCACCGACTGCAACGTTGGCTGTTGCTCCAGTAGTAACCTTCATTGAATTTGCACCGATAGCTACGTTATCAGTACCCGAATTATTCATCGCTAAAACGTTTTCGCCCATGGCAATATTACGATTTAAACGAGTTGTACCTTGAGTATTAAAAATAACTGACGTCGAACCAATTGTTCCGCCATTAGCTACTGCAGATGAATATCTTAAACCTGATTGATAATCACCTTCTGTCACGGTGACTTCATAACCAAGTAATTCAGACCAAGCATCTAAATCAGCAGCACGAGTCCATGCACCAGCACTCGCAACATACACGCCATTTTGCGTATCAACTGTTTGATTTTTTACCAAAACGCGATCAGAAGCTGATAATGAAACACCATCGATTGTTTGCAATCCACTTAAAGTAATATCTGCCAATGTCGCTGCTCTAACTTTAGTTACGCCAGCACCTGCTGTATTAGCCGGAACATAACCTAACACTTCAGCAATTGAAGCTGCGCTCGAAGTAATTTTTGTAGCTACTGTTGATGAAACTGAATTCACCGCTGCTGAAACTGCTGCCACATTTGAAAATAATGTTGTCACACTCGCTGCATCACCCGGAGTGTAGCCTAGTGCCGTTGCGATCGAAGCAGAAGTTACAGAAACAGAACCACTCGCTGAAGGGATATAACCTAAGACTTGCGCAATCGATGCCGCACTTGAAGTAATTTTATTTGAGAAATTTGCATAATCTAAATAAGAAATTAAACCCGCAACAACTGAAGGCGTCGATGCATACGGAATATTTAAAGTGTGAACTCCATTTGCTGTTACATAAGTTGGCTGTGAACCAGTTAAGGCGTTAGCTAAAGTTTGTGTCGAAGAAGTTGAACCATTGAAATTTGTAATTCCAGCACCGGCTACACCGAATGCGGCCCATGAAGAGCCATTACAATATTCAACAGAACTTCCGTTATAACGTAAAGTACCTGCGTAACTTGCAGCACAAGTCGCAGATTCCATACTGATGCGAATACCACCTGATACATCTAACATTGTAATCGGAGTAGTCGTGTTGATACCAACTGCGCCGCCTGAAGTAATTCTTAAACGCTCAATACTAGCTGTTGTGAATGCTAAAGAATTTGCACCCGGAAAACTCATCATGTTAAAAGTTGTTGCATCACGGTAAGTCGCACCAATCACGTTAGCACCTTGTAACCAACCATTTGTAATGATTGAACCACCAGTGACATTGATCGTACCAGCAACATCAAGCTTATTTACCGGAATAGATACGCCTAAACCTACATTACCCGTATTATAGAAAATCGTTGGTCCACTCGTAGTCCATTGCGATGAAACTGATGAACCACTCGCTGCGGGCACATAACCTAATGTTTGCGCAATCGATGCGGCACTTGAAGTAATTTTAGTTGCTACTGTTGAAGATACTGAATTCACCGCAGCTGAAACTGCCGCTACATCAGAAATTAATGTTGTAACACTCGCTGCATCGCCAGGTGTGTAACCTAAAGCCGCTGCAATTGATGCTGGCGATAATGAAAACGATCCGCTCGCTGCTGGTGTATAACCTAACACTTGTGCGATAGATACTGCACTTGAAGTGATTTTGTTTGAGAAATTTGTGTAATCTAAATAAGAAATCAAACCCGCAGCTACTGCCGGAGTAGATGCATAAGGAATATTTAAAGTGTGAACTCCATTAGCAGACACATATGTTGGTTGCGATCCAGTTAATGCACTCGCAAATGTTTGAGTCGCAGAAGTTGAACCATTAAAACTTGCAATACCACCAACACCCAATGATCCACTAGCTGCAGGAATATATCCTAACACTTCAGCTACAGAAGCTGCACTTGAAGTAATTTTTGTTGCGACTGAAGACGAAACCGCAGCTACAGTCACAGCATCAGCTGGTGTATAACCAAGAACTTGTGCGATAGCAACAGCACTCGAAGTAATTTTATTTGTAAACGTTGTAAAATCAGCGAAAGAAATTAAACCCGCAGTTGTCGTTGCTGCAGAAGCGAACGGAATATTTAAAGTATGAACTCCATTTGCAGTTACGTAATTTGGATTATTACCTGTTGTACCAGTACCAAAACTTTGCGTTGCAGAAGTTGAACCATTTAATGTCGAAATTCCTGTACCAGCAATCGCAGAAAATGAAGCTGCAGTTGTTGCAGCAAAACTTGAAAGTGAAGCTGACACCGCTGCTACTCCAACTTGCGCCGAATTAGCTGCTGCAGATACTGTTGCTAAATTTGCAGTTAATGTTGTTACACTCGCAGCATCACCTGGTGTATAACCTAAAGCCGTTGCAATTGAAGCTGAAGTTACAGAAACAGATCCACTCGCTGAAGGAACATAGCCTAACACTTCTGCAACAGATGCTGCACTTGAAGTGATTTTTGAATTAGCTACAGCTGAAACTGCCGCAACATTTGAAATTAATGTCGTAACACTTGCTGCATCGCCAGGTGTGTAACCTAAAGCTGCTGCGATTGAAGCTGGCGATAATGAGAACGAACCACTCGCCGCAGGTGTATAACCTAAAACTTGCGCGATAGATACTGCGCTTGAAGTAATTTTGTTAGAAAAATTTGCGTAATCAAGATATGAAATTAAACCCGCAGCTACTGCAGGAGTTGATGCATAAGGAATATTTAATGTATGTACGCCATTTGCAGTGATAAAAGTTGGTTGTGATCCAGTTAATGCATTTGCTAATGATTGTGTCGCAGAAGTTGAACTGTTAAATGTTGAAATTCCCGAACCAGCAATCGCAGAAAATGAAGCCGCAGTTGTTGCTGCAAAACTAGAAAGTGAAGCTGAAACCGCCGCAACGTTCGAACTTAACGTTGTTACACTCACCGCATCTGCTGGAACATAACCTAACACTTGCGCGATTGATACAGCACTTGAAGTAATTTTATTAGTGAAAGTTGTAAAATCAAAATTAGAAATTAAACCGGCAGTTGTCGTTCCAACTGATGCGTAAGGAATATTCAATGTGTGAACACCATTAGCAGTTACGTAATTTGGATTATTACCTGTAGTACCATTAGTAAAAGTTTGTGTAGCTGAAGTTGAACCATTAACTGAAGTTACGCCACCCGCACCAACTGATCCACTGGCTGCAGGAATATAACCTAACACTTGCGCAATCGAAGCCGCACTCGATGTAACTTTATTCGCTGATAAACTATTTACTGAAGAAGAAACTGCAGCAATATCAGAACTTAATGTCGTAATGCTTGAGCCATGATTCACAAACGTTACGTAATCAGCATTTGATAAAAGACCACCCGTTACTGAATTTGAAGCCGCATTTGGAATATTTAAAGTGTGAATTCCATTTGCTGTAACATATCCAGGTTGTAAACCTGTTGAACCATTTGCAAAAGTTTGTGTAGCACTTGATGAACCATTTAAAGAACCAATTCCACTACCAGATAAAGCTGCAAATGATGCCGCAGTTGATGTGGCTAAACTAGAAAGTGATGCAGAAACTGCAGTTACGTTAGCTGCATCTGCTGCCGTATAACCTAAAGCTGTATTAACAGCCGCACTCGTCGCATTCATTTTGTTTGAGAAAATTAAATAATCTAAATTAGATAATAGACCAGCTGTTACTGTAGATGAAGCTGCAAACGGAAATCTAAAAGAATGGACTCCATTTGAAGAAACAATCGCAGGTGCTGAACCTGAATTTACAACTGAGAAAGTTTGCGTCGCAGATGTTGATCCATTTAATGAACCAATACCGCTCACTGAAAGTGATGCGAATGAAGCTGCTGTCGATACAGCTAAACTTGAAATCGCTGCCGTGTTTGCTGTAATACTTGCTGCATTAGTTAAAACACTAGAAGTTAATGCCGTAAAACTTGCAGTACTTACTTTATTAGAAAAAGAGACGTAATCAGCGTTTGAGATAAGACCCGCTGTAATTGTCGAAGACGCTGCATTCGGAAATCTAAAATTATGCACTCCATTTAAAGTAACTACTGCAGGAGCAGATCCAATACTAGACATCGAAAAAGTTTGTGTCGCAGAAGCTGAACCATTTAATAAAGAAATTCCGCCACCAGAAAGTGCGGCCATCGAAGCTGACAACTGACTAACTGTCGAAGCAATCGCAGTCACCGAAGTTCCTAAAGAAGACACCGTTGCAGTTACAGTTGAATAAGAAGTTGCTACTGTTGTAAATGAAGCTGATAAAGTTGCAGCACTAACCGGAGTGTAACCTAAAGCCGTTGTTACATCACCATATGTAATGGTTCCAGAAGCTCCACCACCTGCACCAGTGATACAAGAAAAAGATGCTCCGTTAAAAGTTAAAGTCGTCGAAGCTGTACAAGTCGGAATTGAAGTGTACTGAACAAAGGCTGTATCCGCTTTGTTATTAAATAAAGTTGAATCATCAGCTTTCGTCGCAAACATTGAATAAGGTACTGCATTAATGCTCATCGGAGGCAAAGTTTGCCATCCAGCTGCATCGTGAAACTGCATTACGATTTTACGTGTGTGATTTGATGCTGGAATATAATTACCAGAACCTAAACAGGTAATTGCTCCATTTGAATTATTAAAAATATCTTTGAACGTAACAGATCCAGAAGTTGGAAATGCTTTTGTTCCAGAGCCTAACGAGAATGAAATTAATCCATTTGATCCTGCCATGTTCACAGCTGAATAATCTTCGATGTAAAGAACGCAATCAGCTGCAGGATTTAAAACTGTGAATCTAAAATTAACACTCACCGCTTCTAAGGCAGTACCATCTGGCTTAACAATTTTAGCTTGATACGTGGTAAAGCCAGGCACAGCTAACGCAGTCGCGCTGTACATTAATAGCGTTAGAATAAAAAAGTAAAACTTTTTGGCGATATTCACAGACTTCTAATCGGCTAGATTGACTGTTTTATTAAGCTTACTAACCAATATTTAGTTAACTTAATAAACCGCCAGCTAAGCGAAGTTTCATTTAGAGAAAACCATACCAAAGTGAGGCTTTTTTGTTGTTATCAATTCAAGAAATTTACAACTTTTTAACAGGCAGGCTGTTATTTACAGATCGGAGCCGCTGGATCTTTAGCGCAAAGATATGCACGGATCGAATCTAACTGTTTAGCTTTTTCAGCATTTTCTGATTTTAATTTTTCATTTTCTTGTTTTAACGAAGCGATCTCGCGCGAGTTCTGCTTAGTCTCGTTAAAAATTTGTTTCACTTGTACATATAGAGTTTTAAAAGCTTCAACCAATGGAGCAATTAAGTGTTGATAAGAAACAGTCTTAAGGCCACTTTCTTTATCAGTCACAACCACTTCAGGAAATACTTTTTCTAAGTCTTGGGCGATGAAACCCACTTGATGTTGTGAACCATATTTGGCTTGGTCTTTCCAATCATACTGTTTTCCGTTTAAGGCTAAGATTTTTTCTAAGCTAAAATCTAACGGTTGAATATTTTTCTTTAATCTAACATCTGAAACCGCATTACAACCAGAGCTTGTACAAATTTGTGTACCACCAAAACGTAACGCAGCTCCTGAAACGATGTTCACGGTTCCAGAGACATCAAGTCTGTAAGCCGGATTCGAAGTACCTATACCGATAAAGCCAGTCGAAGTAACTGAACCCGATGAAGTTAAGCCATTACCATAAATTAAATTACCAATGACCAGCGTATTACTTGCACTTGAACTGATCGCATCTAAGTCTGTACCGATGACGATATTATTCGAACCACCAAAAAGATTATCACCAGCTTGATAACCGATTAATACGTTATTATTTCCTGATGTCATAGAGTAACCGGCTTTACCACCCACCACAGTATTTTGTTCACCTGTAGAAGATCCACCGCCCGTTCCTCTTAAAGCTCCGTAACCAACAGCCGTATTCATATTAAAAGCTGTGCCAGGCGTAAACTGTTCCATCGCATAGCCACCTAAAGCCGTATTATTGTGCCCACCGACGTCAGAAGCCCCTGCTCTGTAACCGACAAATGTATTATCTACGGCTGAAGTATTTGAAGAGCCCGCTCTGAAACCAATGAACGTATTGCGATCACCCGAAGAGATTGAATTACCGGCCGAGTAACCAAAAAATGAATTGTACTGTGCGCCAGAACTATATCCAGCACCTTGACCAACCGCGATTGAAAAATCACTCACATATTCAGTCACTGCGTCTGTTAATCCATCAAGAGAATTCGCCGATGCCGGAGCCCAAGCTGTTCCGTTAAATGATAAAATTTGTCCTGAAGTAGGATTCGTATTCACGCTTGAAATCACACGCTCACGCGCGCCCGTATCATTTGTTAAATAATATTCAACACCATCATACTCGACTGTCCCCGATTGCGGAGTTGTCAGCAATGAACCTGATGTAAATTTCATCGCAGCTAGTGTAGTTGAACCTGAAGCTAATTGTAATCTTGCCGTCGGAGAAACGATACCAATACCCACTGCTCCTGCAGAAGTGATGGCCATATATATCGTATCTGAAGTACCAAGAAATAATTTTCCATTGCGGCTATTTATTAATGATAAATCGTAAGATTGATTACTTTCATAACCTAAATAACCAGTTACTGTATTTAAATCTGTGCGATCAGCATAAAATTCTAACGACACTTCATTTCTAGTTCCACCAGCGGCTGATGATTCAGTTTTTAATGCTAATACACCTGACTTATCATTACCGCCTGTTACCGCTTGCGCATACATTTCAAAATTACCTTCATTGGTAATTTTCATGAGTGTATTAGATGCTGATGGGATTCCGCTCGCTGAGCCTTTGCTGAAATAAAAATCACCATTCGCATCCATATCATTAACCATGTTGAAAGTATCATTGCTGACTGCACCCGTAGTTTTAATTTGTATTCCAACTGGGCCGGCGGCTTCAACAGATAAACGAGCTGCAGGTGCAGCAGTACCGATACCGACAGCACCTGTACTTGTGATGCGCATACGTTCTACACTGGTTCCAGAAATTGTCGGAGCTGTAAAGAAAGACAGAACTGTGGTTCCAGTAAATGAACCAGAATTAATTCCGCCCAGTCTTAAAGTATTATTGGCTAAATCTGCATCGTAACCTATCATGTAATATGGATTTGCAGCGTTCGTGTAAGTTCGCCCTAACATTGAAGCATATTTGGCTTGTGAATCAGCAATTGGAGTACCCAGGCGAAGCGAAGTTCCAACGATATCTAAATCATAAATTGGAGCAGCCGTGCCGATACCAACGTATCCATTCGTATAATTAATTGTGGTGCCAGAAGTTGCCCATTGTGATCCAAGTGAATTACGAGTTCCTGCGCCGTTTGTGGCGTAAAAATTTGTTCCATCAAACTCGATAGTACCTGATTGTGGCGTAGTAGTTAAAGTTCCGCTCGAAAATTTGATCACTGGAATTTGCGAAGTGCCCGCACTTATGTGTAAGTACGCTGTTGGATTACTATTGATACCCGCACCAATTCCTAATTTTGCAGCCGTTAAGACGTTACCATTGTTATCAATTGTAAATTCGTCACTGCCAGAACTATTCATAAATGAGATTGCTGCATTTGCATTTAATTTTTGAATACCAAAACTATTGGCACCTGATGCAAACATTGCTAATCGATTTGCTGTACCCGAAGTACTTTCAAAACGAAGACCACCAGCTAAAGCGTTCGAACCCGTTAAAGTAAGTAATGCTGATGGATTATTACTGCCAATACCAACTAAACCAGAACCATTGATGCGTAGTCGTTCAATGTCATTCACTAAAAACTTATGACCGTGTAAATTTGAATTCACTGTTCCCGCTCTATAAGCGACATAACCTTCAGAAGATGTCGGGCCCATACCAATACCGTAAGCCGGTAAACCTGAGCTTGAAGTTGTCGTCGGTAAAAATGCAATCGCCACTGACTCTGAAGTAGTTGACGATGCATTAATATGAAGTTTTGCAATCGGCGTTGCAGTTCCGATACCGATATATCCAGTTGATGAAGCTACAGTTAAACGATTAGCTGATCCACCTGAACGAATGTGAACATTATCTGTTCCGTCACGCCAGATACCATAATTGTAACTACCCGGAGCATCCATCCAAAAACCATAATTGTTTCCGCCGTTATGAATGTTGCCACCTGTGTACAAGTGACTTCCCATACTCACAACACCAGAAATATTTAATGTACCACTCGCATTGATATTACCTGCGATACCAACGCCACCAGCTACAACAAGCGCACCATTATTTGAACTTGTTGAAGCCACCGTACTAGATACGATCACACTGCTTGTACCAGAATTTGGATATAACGACATATTACCTGTTGAAGTAATTGTTGTCGCATTATCTAAAGTACCCGGATTAGAAGCTGTCGCAATTGAACGACGCGTGTTCGAGCCATCAGTGATGTAAAAATAATTTCCATCATACTCGATTGATCCACTTGCAGGTGTAGTTAATAAAGTACCGGAAGTTAATTTAAACGCTGCAATTGATGCAGTTCCCGAAGCTACATGCAATCTTGCTGTTGGTGCAACCATTCCTCCAACACCGAAATAACCATTACTTGATTTGATATATAAATCAGTGCGCCCAAAACTGTTATTAGAAAAAAGAATATTTCCATGATTTGCTACAACTAAATCGCCAGCAGCTTCTGCTGAAGTTGCAAACGTAGTTGGTCCGCTGGCGATACCAATGACTCCGCCATTCCAACCGGTCTTTGAAAGTGTTAAATACGAATACGCACCCGCACCATCGATATCAATTTTTTGATTGAAACGTCCCGTACCTGCAACTTCAAGTTTAAAAGTCGGAGTTCCTGTGCCGATACCTACGTTGCCAGTTAAATAATTAATCGTAGTGCCTGAAGTTGTCCATTGCGAAGCAGCCGTTGCTGATGCTGGTGTATAACCTAATGCCGTAGTCACATCACTTAACGCAATTTGTGCACCACTGATCACACGACCTTTACCATCAACAGTCACTTTCGTGTATTGAGTTCCACTTGTAACATTTGTTTGCGAAGCTAATCGCGCATCAGCAATCGTACCCGTTGCCGAAGCTGAACCTAAATCTAAACTTGAAACCGTTGCAAAACCACCAAGACCTAAATTAGTTCTTGCTGACGCAGAACTTGCTAGATCAGATAAATTATTAGCTTTAACTAAATAATTACTCGATGCAGACGCTGAAGCTGGCACATAACCTAATACCTCAGCAATTGATGCAGCACTTGAAGTGATTTTACCCATGAATGTTGTATAATCAGTATTTGAAATTAAACCTGCTGCCACAGTCGCACCAGCTGATGCATACGGAATTTTTAATGTGTGAACACCATTTGCCGTCACATAAGTTGGTTGAGAACCGGTTAAACTATTTGCTAATGTTTGTGTGCCTGATGTTGAACCGTTAAAATTCGTAATGCCAGCACCAGCTATACCAAATGCAGACCAAGTTGTGCCATTACACATTTCAACGTTACCAGAATTATAGCGTAATGCGCCCGCGTAACTTGCGGCACATGTTGCAGAATCCATACTGATGCGAATTGCACCGCTCACATCTAATTTTGTAATCGGAGTCGCTATTCCGATACCGACAAAACCATTCGAGTGAATACGCAAGGCCTCTGTCGGGCTTGACTGACCATTTAGCGTCGTCGTAAACGTCATTACATTTCCACGCGTTGATGAAGTTTGATTTTGTGCGGCGGCGATTTCAATTTGAGCATTTGTCGTATTAGCCCCACTGCCATCACTCGCGCGGAAGTACATTCCACCGATCACGTCGTTGTTTTGAACTGCACCACTAACGCCTCTAAATCGCTCGAATAACATCTTAGCCCCATAAGTGCTACCTGTTGATGTATTCGTAATTCTAGTAACGAAAGGGCCGGTGCTAGATTTGATATCTAAAGGATAAGTTGTTGAATAATCAGTACCGATACCAATTCGACCATTGTCTAATCTGATATCTTGAGAGCTTGCTTGACCTTTGAATAAATAAACTGATCCCGTACCGAGCGTAGTTTCTGAAGCATTGAAACAGGCTGTTGAAATACCTCCGTTACCATCATCACAAAAACCCATCGAAAATGTAGGCGCTGCTGTAGAGGCGTCGTTAGCTTCCATTTTTATAAAGTAAGTATCACTTACAATAGGTGTTGGATTTTTAGATAAATAAATATAAGGCGAACTTAATGCACCACCCGAAGCTGCCGGCGTATAACCAAGCACTTGCGCAATTGAAGCCGCGCTTGAAGTAATTTTATTTGTAAAAGTTGTATAATCAGTATTTGAAATTAAACCTGCTGCCACAGTCGCGCCAGCAGATGCATACGGAATTTTTAATGTGTGAACACCATTTGCCGTCACATATGTTGGCTGAGAACCAGTTAAACTATTTGCTAATGTTTGTGTGCCAGATGTTGAACCATTAAAATTCGTAATCCCTGCACCAGCAATTCCAAAGGCAGCCCAAGTTGTGCCATTACACATTTCAACGTTACCAGAATTATATCGTAATGACCCCGCATAACTTGCAGCACACGTTGAAGAATCCATACTGATGCGAATTGCACCCGATACATCTAATTTTGTGACCGGAGCCAGTGTTCCGATACCTACGCTGCCGCTAACAGTATTAAAAATAGTATTGTTGCCTTGGCCATTAATAATGAGCGGTTTGCTATTCCAAGTTTGAATATAGGAATAATTTGCATCAGCACCTAGACTTAATCTATAGGCATTTTGGTCATTGAGCATAAACCCGTACGATGTCGATGTCGCCGAATTTGTGCTTGATGACTGATTTACATTTAATAGTGTTGTTGGAGCACTTGTACCGATACCCACATTACCAGCGACATAATTAATTGCAGTTCCAGAAGTATTCCATTGTGATGAAATTCCACCACTTGCTGCAGGAACATAACCTAAAACCTGCGCGATCGATGCTGCGCTTGAAGTAATTTTTGTAGCTACTGTCGATGATACTGAATTCACTGTAGATGAAACCGCAAGGATATCAGCTTGTGCCGTAGTTACTGCATTTGAAACAGTTGTTAAAGTTGAACTTAAAGTTGTAACAGTTGCCGAATTTGCTGGAACATAACCAAGTACTTGTGCGATTGATACTGCACTTGAAGAAATTTTATTCATGAATGTTGTATAATCTGTATTTGAAATTAAACCCGCAGTCACAGTTGCTGCTGCAGATGCATATGGAATATTTAATGTATGAATTCCATTTGCAGTTATATATGTAGGAGCAGATCCTGCTAAGCTATTTGCAAAAGTTTGCGCGCCAGAAGTTGAACCATTTAAATTTGTGATTCCCGCACCGGCTACACCAAACGCTGACCACGAAGTTCCGTTACAATATTCAACACTTCCAGAATTATAACGAATCGAACCCGCATAACTTGCAGCACAAGTTGCAGTATCCATACTGATGCGGATCGCACCAGACACATCTAATTTAGTCATTGGAATAAATGTACCCACGCCAGTATTACCAGAGGTATCAATTAGAAGTCGCTTAGTACCATTATCTGAAATAGCAAACGCACCTGGAGTATTGGCGCTGCCGTTTGATGTAAGCCCCCAAGTGTGTCCGCCAGTGTCTGTATTTTCGAGAGTTAACTTAGTTGAAGTCGAACTCCCACTTGAAATATGTAATGTTGATGTTGGCGCAGTAGTCCCGATACCAACGTTACCAGTTGCATAGTGAATTGTTGTACCTGATGTTGTCCATTGTGACACTACTCCACCACTCGCAGCTGGTACATAACCTAACACTTGCGCGATCGATGCGGCACTTGAAGTGATTTTTGTAGCTACTGTTGATGATACTGTATTCACAGAAGCTGAAACAGCAGCCACATCAGAAATTAATGTAGTCACACTCGCTGCATTACCCGGTGTGTACCCTAACGCCGTTGCAATTGAAGCTGAAGTGACAGAAACCGAACCACTCGCTGAAGGTATATAACCTAACACTTGCGCGATCGATGCTGCACTTGAAGTAATTTTAGCTGCGAAAGATGAGTAATCGGCATTTGAAATTAAACCTGCAGTCACGGCAGGAGTAGATGCATATGGAATATTTAATGTGTGAACACCATTTGCTGTTACATATGTTGGTTGTGAACCAGTTAATGCATTAGCAAAAGATTGTGAACCAGAAGTTGAACCATTTACATTCGTAATACCTGCACCAGCTACTCCAAAAGCAGACCAAGTTGTGCCATTACACATTTCAACGCTTCCAGAATTATAACGTAATGCTCCCGCGTAACTTGCGGCACATGTTGAAGAATCCATACTAATACGAATCGCACCACTCACATCTAATTTTGTCACCGGAGTTGATGTACCAAAACCGACACTGCCGTCACCTAAAATCGTCATTAAATTTGTATTTGCATTTCTGATTTGCGCCACAGTTTCTGTAGCTGCAAGTCCTGCTCTATTTGTAGAACCATTCCATTTATAACCGATCATTAAAATAGATGGTGCCGTTGGTGCTGTTGCCCCATGGTACCCAACTAAAGTTGCTGGTACAGTTGTGCTTGCACCACTTGCGGTAAACCCAGACAATTGAAAACCACCGTTTGTATTGCTGTAATTCACCCATTGCGCTGTAGTGTTCGTGCCTAGCGCCGGATTAAAACCTGCTGAACTGTAATCAGGAATAGCGACATTAGTATTAGAAAGACGCATTGATGGCGCGCTTGAAGAAATCTCAAAAAGCGTTCCCGGATTTGCTGTTCCAATTCCAACATTTCCGCTAGCTGTAATTCGCATTCTTTCAGTCACATCCGTTGAACCTGATGCTGTCGTATTAAATGTAATGATTCCTGGAACAGAGTTTGTTGACGGAGTGCCTTCAGATCGGGAAATAATTGCAGCTGAACGACGAGTACCCGCACCATCATGCCCGAAAAATGAAATTGAACCTAAATCATCATTATTTTGAGTAGCTGCGTAGTTTCGATTTTTCCAAAAACTAATTAATGGCCCATTTGAAGTTGCCGAATTATTTTCAAGAGCCAAAAATGCATTCACCGCGCCACTTGCTGCAGGCACATAACCTAATGTTTGTGCGATAGATGCCGCACTTGAAGTAATTTTAGTTGCAACAGTTGATGATACTGAATTCACTGCAGCAGAAACCGCAGCAACATCAGAAATTAATGTTGTTACACTTGTAGCATTACCTGGCGTGTAACCTAATGCTGTTGCAATTGACGCTGAAGTTACAGAAACAGATCCACTCGCCGAAGGAACATAACCTAACACTTGCGCAATAGCGGCAGCACTTGAAGTAATTTTATTACTAAAATTTGCGTAATCTAAATAAGAAATCAAACCCGCAGTAACTGCAGGTGTAGATGCGTAAGGAATATTTAAAGTATGTACGCCATTTGCTGTTACATATGTTGGTTGTGAACCAGTTAATGCACTTGCAAATGATTGTGTAGCCGAAGTCGAACCATTTAATGTCGAAATACCTGAACCAGCTATCGCCGAGAATGAAGCCGCAGTTGTCGCAGCAAAACTTGAAAGTGAAGCTGATACTGCGGCTACTCCAACTTGTGCCGAGTTAGCTGCTGCAGATACTGTAGCTAAATTTGCAGTTAATGTTGTTACACTCGCTGCATCACCTGGTGTGTACCCTAAAACCTGCGCGATTGATACCGCACTTGAAGTGATTTTTGTAGCTACAGTTGCTGATACGGCATTCACCGAAGCTGATACTGCTGCAACATTTGAAATTAATGTCGTTACGCTGGCTGCATCACCCGGCGTGTAACCTAATGCAGCTGCGATTGAAGAAGAAGATAAAGAAAAAGATCCACTCGCTGCTGGAGTATAACCAAGAACTTGTGCGATAGAAGCTGCACTTGAAGTAATTTTATTACTAAAATTTGTATAATCTAAATAAGAAATTAAACCCGCTGCTACTGCAGGAGTAGAAGCATACGGAATATTTAAAGTATGTACGCCATTTACTGTTACATATGTTGGTTGCGATCCAGTTAATGCACTTGCGAATGATTGCGTTGCAGAAGTTGATCCATTTAATGTCGAAATACCTGAACCAGAAATCGCTGCAAACGAAGCTGCAGTTGTCGTAGCAAAACTTGAAAGCGAAGATGACACTGCTGCTACATTTGAGCTTAAAGTTGTTACACTCACTGCATCTGCAGGAACATAACCTAATGTTTGTGCGATCGAAACCGCACTTGATGTAATTTTATTACTAAAATTTAAAAAATCAGAATACGAAATCAAACCCGCTGTAGTCGTCGCAGCAGATGCAAACGGAATATTTAAAGTATGAACACCATTAGCAGTTACATAATTTGGATTATTACCTGTCGTACCATTAGTAAAAGTTTGAGTTGCTGAAGTTGATCCATTTAAGGTTGTTACACCACCCGCACCAACTGATCCGCTGGCTGCAGGAATATAACCTAACACTTGCGCGATTGAAGCCGCACTTGAAGTGATTTTAGTTGAAGATAAACTATTAACTGAAGATGAAACTGCAGCAATATCAGAACTTAATGTTGTTACACTCACTGCATCTGCAGGAACATAACCTAATGTTTGTGCGATCGAAACCGCACTTGATGTAATTTTATTACTAAAATTTAAAAAATCAGAATACGAAATCAAACCCGCTGTAGTCGTCGCAGCAGATGCAAACGGAATATTTAAAGTATGAACGCCATTAGCAGTTACATAATTTGGATTATTACCCGTCGAACCATTTGCAAAAGTTTGTGTAGCGCTAGAAGAACCATTTAAAGAACCAATGCCGCTACCAGAAAGCGCAGCAAACGAAGCCGCAGTTGATGTAGCCAAACTAGAAAGCGAAGATGAAACTGCATTAACATTTGAATTTAACGTTGTAAAACTAGCTGCATCTGCTGGAGTATACCCTAAAGCCGAAGCAACACTGCCACTTGTAACTACCGCAGCACTCGCACTATTTAGCGGAGTATAACCTAAGGCTGCAATAACTGCGGCACTTGTCGCATTTAATTTACCAGAAAAAGATACGTAATCAGCATTAGATAAAAGACCCGCTGTAATTGTTGAAGATGCTGCATTCGGAAATCTAAAATTATGAACTCCGTTTAAAGTAACAACTGCAGGAGCAGATCCAACGCTAGACATCGAAAAAGTTTGTGTTGCAGAAGCAGAACCATTTAACGAAGAAATTCCAGCAGCAGACAGTGCGGCCATTGAAGCTGATAATTGACTAACTGTTGAAGCAATCGCCGTAACAGATGATCCTAATGAAGAAACAGTTGCAGTCACAGTTGAATAAGAAGTTGCTACTGTTGTAAATGAACTTGAAAGTGTAGCTTGATTTGCTGGAGTATAACCTAAAGCTGTTGTTACATCACTTGAAGTGATTGTTCCAGAAGCTCCCCCACCCGCGCCAGTGATACAAGAAAAAGATGCTCCGTTAAAAGTTAAAGTCGTCGAAGCTGTACAAGTCGGAATTGAAGTGTATTGAACAAATGCCGTATCAGCTTTGTTATTAAATAAAACTGAATTATCAGATTTTGTCGCGTACATCGCGTAAGGTACGGCGTTGATACTCATCGGAGGCAGAGTTTGCCAGCCAGCCGTATCATGAAACTGCATCACGATTTTACGCGTGTCACTTGCGCCTGGAGTATATGTTCCAGAAGTTAAACAAGTAATACCGCCATTTGCATTACTAAAAATATCTTTGAAGGCCACTGTTCCAGATGTCGGATAAGCTTTTGTTCCTGAACCTAGTGAAAAAGAAACTAAGCCTGCCGACCCTGTCATGTTGATGGCTGTATAGTCTTCGATGTAGAGAATACACGATCCATTAGGATCTAAAGTTGTGAAGCGAAAACTAACGTTATTTGCCTCTAACGGCGATCCGTCAGGCTTGGTAATTCTTGCCTGATACGTCGTAAAACCCGGTACAGCCATGGCATTCATGGCTAGCAACAAAATAGTTACTAAAATAAAGTTAAACGTTCCGGCGGGTTTCACTAAACTTGTATCGGTCTAACTATTGAATTTATGTAGGGTTTATCTCAAAATAAGTGACCCAAAATTAGAACGTAATTAGGTTTATTTTTATTTATACCTACTTTGGGCTATGTTCGTTTTCTGCAGAAAACAACGTTTGAATTTAATGGCTCCCTTTGAGACCCAAAGCTAATTGTTTTGGTTCTAATAACCAACTGAAAGCTTATTAAAAAAAATACGATTCTCCTCTGAATTACCATATTTACAAAAACTAACATTTAAACAAAATCTCGGTGTCTCTTGATTGACTTAGGTTTCAAGGCGAATGATTATCCCCCGCTATGACGAACATTTTCTTATATGACGATTACCGTATGTATGTCCGCGATGCGATTGCCAACAAGCAGTCAGACAGTAGCCGCAAACTTTCTTTAAGATCGATTGCGTACAAGATGGATTTATCACCCGCCTATTTATCAACGGTGATGAATAAGAAAAAACATTTATCAGTGGATACTTCTTTAAAAGTGGCTGAATGGCTTTCGCTTTCAACAACTGAAATTGAATACCTAACTGGTCTTGTTCAAGTCACTCATGAAACAGATGAATTAAAAGTTGGAAAAATCCAAAAAAGACTTTCTGGCTTAGCGCAATTTCACCGTCGTAAAAATGTTGAAACAAAATCATTCGATCAAATTCTTGATTTAAATCACATCTCGACTTTAGTTTTAATGTCAGGCGCTCATTCACACGTGAATGTTCCTCAATTATCAAAATTATTAAAATTAGAAAATTCTGAAGCAGAAACAATTTTAACTAACTTAACTCAAGCTGGCCTTACAACTTTAACTGATAGCAAATACCACCGCAGCGAAAACTGCAGTCATTTAATGAAATCAGCAGTACCAAGTGCAGCGATCAGAAGCTTCTACAAACAAATGTTAGATCGCAGCAAATGGGCGATCGATAATTTACAAATGGAAGACCGCATTGTCGGCACTGAAACTATTATTTTAGATAAAGAACAAATGAAAGAAGCAGAAACAATTATCGAAGAGTGTTTCAACCGCATCACGGCTCTTTCACAAGAAGCAAAAACAAAAACGCAAGTTTTTGGCTTAGGCATTCAATTAACAAAATTAACCGCATCAACACCGGATTTTTTATGATTAAATTAATGTTTCTTTCACTGACAGTATTTACAAGTTTTGCGATGGCCTCAGGGTCATTTGGCGTTCGTGGCGGTGGCAACACATGCGTAGAGCAGTTTATCAGCTTAGGTAAAATCGTTCATAGCTCTGTTAAATCAATCGATTACAATGCGGATCTATTCTTACAAAAACTTAATTCAGCTGAAATCGTTGAAGTTCAATCTGAAATGGTTGATTTCGAAGGTAACCAATACATCGCCATGAACGAACCTGCGGCGAACCGTATTTACCTTTCGCAAAAATGGTGTCGTGAATCTAAGTTAGGTCTTGATGAAAACAAATCAGCGCTTATCGCCTTTCACGAAGTCTTAGGCTTAAGCGAAAATGGCCGTGATAAAAACTACGAATTAAGCAGCCAACTTTATACCGACACAAACTTAAACGAAGAAGATTTTTATTACCTAGCTTTAACTGGTGGTCGTGATCGTCATCTTTTTAAATCTGAGACGTACACTTGGGGTCGTCTGGATCAATCATACACTCGCCGTGTATCGTTATTTCGCGAGGGCAATAGCAAAGCCGATAATAACATGTCACTTGTTGATTGCGGTCCTCTTAAAAATAATGCGATCCCTGCAGTATTAGTTACGCTTGGTCTCAATGGGCCTTACAGCTTTTTAAATAAAAACATGTGCGATAACTTACTTGAGTTTTTAGACTACCGTGGTTACCAAGATGTGAAAGTGACGTTCTTAGTGGGAACAACTTCACACATGGTTTACGACGTTATTAGTGAATAGCTTTTAACACTTGTTATCTAATTCGCAGTTTACATCCTGCGAATCGCCAATTTCGATCTGAATAGTCACATGAGAAATCGTAAATTTCTGACGCAACATCTGGGATAAGTTTTTTAAGAACAAATCACCCGGATGTTTTTGCTCTTTCATTTTAATGTGCGCGGTTAACGCCACATCAGACGAACTTAAAGACCAAATATGCAAATCATGAATCTCGGCCACTTCAGTACAACTTAGAATTTGGCTACGAACCTGAGCTGAATCTATCGCTAACGGCACTCCCGCAACTAGCAATACAAACGATTCGCGCAAAAGTGAAAAAGTTCCTTTAGCGATGAAGATCACAATCAAACAGGCCGCAATCGGATCTAAAATCGTCCAACCGGTAAACTTAATTCCAAAACCCGCTACGACAACACCTAGTGAAATAAAGGCGTCCATCATCAAATGAAGATAAGCTCCTTTAACATTCACATCATGTTGATTTTTTCTAAACAAGAAAGCCGAAAAGAAATTCACCGCGATACCAAGACCAGCCACTAAGATAATTTTATCTTCAGCGATAGGCTGTGGTTGTATAAAGCGATGGTAAGCTTCGAATAAAATATAAATTAAACTTAAAATCAAAGTGATCGAATTAATAAACGTGATGACCAACGACGTCTTTTTTAAACCGTAGGTAAATTGCGGTGAAGGTTTTGATTTATTTAATTTAAAACCAATCCAAGACAGAAAAAGAGCAACCACATCAGAAAGATTATGAACAGCATCGGCAATCAAAGAAACTGACCCCGTCATAAACCCGATAGCTAATTCAAAAACGACGAAAACTAAATTTAAGACTCCACCAATAACAAAGGCCTTCGAAATATCAGCTTCGCTTTTAATTTCAATATGGTGATGATGATGACCGCCATGACCGTGGTCATGCGCGTGATCATGTTTGTGATCATGGTCGTGGTCTTCACAGCTGTGCTTATGCTTTTTATCGGGTAGACGCATCAGCATTCTCCGATGGTGCAGTTAAATTTGAATTTGATAAATATTGAATCGCTTTATCTGCACGTTCATGTAAAAAAGCATGTTTTGTGCGAATTTTTAAATTTTCTAAATTTTTGCGCACTAGTTTTTTATCTGCAAATAACGTTAAGCCTTCAATCGCTTGCGCGCGAAGTGAAATTTCAAATTCTTGATTATCACGCGCTGTAAAATTTTCGTTTTGCACAAAAGTGTTTATAAGCTCATGGCTGGTGAAGTTCTGATTCATAACCAGTAATTCTAAAGCCAGAGTTCTTTCATCATTTTTAAAATTACGATCGTTTAAAATTTCGCTTAAAGCGATGATATCTTGATCTTTAATAGTTTGAGAAAACTCTTTTAAAAATTCTTCACCTTGTTCTGGCTCTTCTGATAAGGCATTCATACGTGTTGTGAAATTTTTAAAACGCGATAAAAAACGTGTGCGTAGACCGATATCGCTGACAGGATTTGCCGTTGCTTCAGCGGCAACAGTTTCAGTAGATGCTGCATTTCTTTGTTGAGTTGTTTTAATTAAGTACTCGCGACGTACACTGTAATCAAACATCAAGAAACCAAGAATGGCCACCATGAATCCGGCAAAATATAATATCGAACGATTACGCATACATTAATGCTATCGTGACTTGAGCGGGACTCAATTAAATAGCGGTGTTGCCGCTATCTGTTATTGTTACTCAAAAACGATATCTGTAATGACAACCAACTCGTCACCAGCTGGTTTTTGAATTTTAACTTCGTCATCAAGCTTTTTACCCAACAAGGCTTTGGCGACCGGAGACTTCCATGAAATTCGATTTAGTTTAATATCAAGCTCATCTTCACCGACAATTTGGTAAGTGTGCTGATCACCATCTTCATTTTCGATAGTTACTTTTGCTCCAAAAATAACCTTATCTGACTTTAAAGTTTTCGGATCAATAACTTCAGCGGCTTCAATACGTTTTTGTAAAAAATGAAGGCGACCATCAATTTGGCGCAAACGACGTTTACCATATTGATAGTCTGCATTTTCAGAGCGATCACCATTACTAGCCGCCCAAGTCACTGTTTCGACAACTTTTGGGCGTTCAACCGCGATCAATTCGTGGTATTCAGCTCTTAGTTTTTCAAAACCTTGCGGCGTAATATAGTTCTTAGAAAAATCCATTTATTTTACCGCTAGACCATCTTTAAGTGATTTGTTTTTAAAAATCAAAACTGGCCCTAAAGCAAAAATTAAACCCACGATAAACGTTGCCGCCATCATTGTGACATCCATCGATGAAAAAGATGAACCTGTTAAAAATAAACCAAATTTTTTCGCGACATAATCAGTGAAAATAATTTCTAAAGTCACTTTAAATACAGCACTGACAATGACTGCTAAACCTAAAATTAAACACACTTCTAATAAAACCAATTGAGCTAAATGCGAAAAGCTTGCACCTAACGAACGTAAAATGGCCATTTCACGACGACGCTCATTTAAACTTGTCATTAGAGCAATGACCATTCCGACAAGACCTACAACCATCACTAAGGCCGAGATTAATTTTAATACAAACTCAATCTGCGAAAGACTTTTCCATAGATCACTCAACACCGCGGCTGGAATCACTGCTAATAAAGCTTCTTCTTTAGTTTCAGTGATTTCACGCTGCATAGATAAGATTTTAGTTTTTGTTTTAAGTTTTACAAAAAACGAAGTGATCTCTTCACGTTCGCCTTCGTGGTGGTGTTCATGACCTTCTTCGCCATGTTCGTCGTGTTCGTCGTGCATTTCGTCCATACCCGCTAATGTGATATATAAAGAACGATCTACCGCAGTGCCAGTGGGTTGCATAATACCAACCACAGTAAAGGGATGATTCGCATGTTCATCAAAAGAATCACCCGAAGTACTGCCATGGGCTAAAATAACTTTAGCGCCAAGTTTGTATTTTAAAACTTCAGCGACTTCAGCACCTAAAACCACATCATTAGTAGTTTTAAATTTTTCACCTTCGGCAATTTTAATATGTTCAGCCGAACGCACTTGATAGTGTTCAAAAAAATTATCATCGGTCGCAACAACGCGGTAACCCTTATGACCATCACCTAAGCTGATGGGAATTGTCCATTCAACATCAGGGTGTTTTTGAATTTTTTCATAACTTTCATACGAAACGTTATTCGTGATTTGGCCAATGTTAAAAACAGAGAACAAAACTAACTGCAATGAACCAGTTCTTGCTCCAACTAAAAGGTCTACACCAGAAACAGTTTGGGTAAAGCTAGCTTCAACTGAACGGCGCACACGCTCAACTGTAAAAAGTAATAACAAACTTAAAGCCACCGAAAAAACCGTAGCCGAAGTGGCAAATGATCTATGGCGAATTGATTTAAAAGCTAATTTAATTAAATTCATATTAATTTCTTACCACGTTGATATCGCTTAGGTTTAAATGACGATCAAATAGGTTTTGAATCGATCTATCATGGCTTACAAAAATCAAAGTAGAACCCTGAGATTTAACTAATGAAAATAAAATCTTTAAAAAGTTTTCGCGATGATCGTAATCTAAAGCCGAAGTCGGCTCATCGGCTAAAATAATATCTGGCTCAATCACCAACGCACGAGCCGCGGCCACACGCTGCTGTTGGCCCACTGATAATTCAGTCGCCAATTGGTCAACATAAACCGTCAAACCCAATTCACCGATCACTCTATCGTAAAGCGCTTGGTTTAATTTTTTACCGCTAAAAGTGAACGGCAATAAAATATTCTCACGCACACTTAAGTAAGGAATCAAATTAAACTGTTGAAAGATATATCCAATATGTTTCGAGCGAAATTGATCACGCGCGGTTAAACTCATGTGCTGAGTTTTCTGGCCCAACATTTCGACTTCGCCTTTTTGCCCGGTGATCACACCGGCTAATATTTCTAAAAGAGTTGTTTTACCGCTTCCGCTAGCGCCAAATAAAAATACCGTTTCACTTTTGGTGAACGCTAAATGTGGAATTTGCAAAACGGGCTTGGTATCGTTGTATGAAAACGACAAATCTTTGATTTCAATAACACTCGACATGATTCACCTATTTGTAAGGTTCGACGTAATCTCCGGTTAGCTCAAAAGAAGCTTCGCCATATTGAGATTGCTTTAATGTAATTTCAAATTCTCCGTAAACCCAGATTGGTCCGTCGGCGGCAGGTACGCCTTTTTTCATTTTCACATACACCATTTGATTTGGCGGAGGAGCTGGCACATGAATACAAGCTTGCGGGCTTGGCACTAATAAAAATTCAGTCACAGCACGTGAGTTATCTTCTAACGGAACCATAAAGCCTGGTATTCTTACGCGCACTTTATTTAGTTTTTCTAACTCAGGCGGAGCTTTTTTGTTCACATAATCCATCTGATCAAGGGCGCGCCAGTCGACTTCAACAGCTTCACCACCGCTTCCGCGATTGCCAAAAAAGTACAACGCGCCACCGACAGCTAAAGAAAACGCAAAAATTCCTGCTAAAATCCATTTCATCATGATGGCAATTACGATATGCTCATCACATCTATGAGTAAATACCAAAGTGTGCGCGGCACGAGAGATTTATTGCCCGCTTTAAAGAAGACCTTCAGAGCTATTGAAGCAAAAGCCTATGGCGCTGCTCAAAATTATGGCTTTAAAGAAATTGAAACTCCCATTTTCGAGTTTTCTGACGTTTTTCATCGCTCTTTAGGCGAAACTTCAGATGCTGTTAGCAAAGAGACCTATACTTTCACCGATCGCGGTGGAGAATCGATCACTTTACGCCCCGAGGGCACAGCCGGAGTAGTTCGTGCTTATGTGTCAGAAGGTTTAGCTCAACACAATCCAAACAAACTTTACTACTATGGCCCGATGTTTAGATATGAACGCCCGCAAAAAGGTCGTTACCGTCAATTCTATCAATTCGGCGTTGAAGTGTTAGGTTTAGAAAATCCACAAGCTGACGTTGAAGTTTTAGATTTAGCCTGGAGAATTTTAACTGATATCGGTTTATCTGGAAAAGTTACGCTTGAGATCAACACTCTTGGCGATAAAGATGACCGCAACGGTTACCGTGAAGCTTTAGTTCAGTATTTAACTCCGTTAAAAGATCAACTCTCTGAAGATTCAAAAGTGCGTTTAGAAAAAAATCCGATGCGCATTCTAGATTCTAAAGACGAGGGAGATCGCAAATTAGTCGCCAACGCTCCGAAGATGGATGCTTTCTTAAGTGAGAATTCACAAAAGTTTTTCACAGCTGTGACTGATGGCTTAAAAGAATTAAATATTCCATTTAAAGTAAATCCAAAATTAGTGCGCGGTCTTGATTATTACTGCCACACAGTTTTTGAATTCGTAACAACTGAACTTGGCGCTCAAGGCGCGGTATTAGCTGGTGGCAGATACGACGGTTTAGCAGAAACACTGGGCGGACAAAAAACTCCGGGTGTTGGCTGGGCTTCAGGCGTTGATCGCTTAGCTGATCTTTGTGAATTAAGCCAAAGCTTACAAACTCCGGCACTTGTTCCCATTGCGATTATCACTTTAGGTGATAAAGCTTTAGTTTCAGGATTAAAAATCGCAAGTGCATTACGCGCTCAAAATAAATACTGCGAATTATTCATGACCGGAAATTTCAAAAAGAAATTAGAAAAAGCCAATAAACTAAATACTGAAAAAGCAATTCTACTTTTCGAACAAGAAAACGGAACCATCGAATATAAAATCAAAGACTTCAAATCTGGCGAAGAAAAACCCGCTACATTCGAAGAGTGTTTGAAAGTTTAAATTAGAATTTCCAGTTTTCAGGTTTCGCCATACCAGTGCCCGTAGCACTTTGTTCAACACCCGTTAAAGCTTTAGGTAAAACTAAAGCTTCACGTCTGTGATAAATCGGGATCACTGCTTTTTGTGAAATTAAAATCTCGTCGATCTTTTTTAACATTTGCGCACGTTTACTTTGCGACCATTCTTTGTCGTATTTCTCTAACAGCGTATCCATTTCTTTAGATTGAAAACGTAATACATTACCACCCGCCCAAGCGTTCTTATCAGACGGAATATCTGCCGAATGATATAAACCTTTAAGCGATGTATCTGGGTAAGTTGTATTACCGAATAAAGCGATTTGAAAATTACCTTTAGGCACAGAATCACCTAATAAAATACGAGGTGGTTCATTCTTGATTTTACAAAGAATACCAACGCGTTTGAAATAATCACAGATTGAAACTTGTAACGTTTCGTAAAGTTTAATACCCGCTGAAGTTTTAAATTCGACTTCTAAAACTTTGCCGTTTTTCTTTCTTACGCCAGAGGCGTCTTTAACCCACCCGTTTTTATCTAAAATAGCTTCAGATTTTTTAGGATCATAAGCCGCAGGTTTTAGTACAAAAGCAGAATCATTTTCAGAAATAATAGTTTCAGCAGGATTTAATTTTCCGCCTAAGAAAGCTTTAGTTAATTCTTTTTTGTTAATCGCGTAAGTTAAAGCTTCGCGCATATAAAGATTTTTTAAAAGCTCATCTTCATTGTTTAAGAATAAACCCTGAAAGATCGGGCCATTGTTAAAATGCACAGTAAAATCTTTAAGCGATGTATCCGCTGCAAAATCCAAAGCTAAATCTGGCGGAAAACCCACTGCAGAAATGGCGTTAATTTCTTTTGATAATAAATAACTTTTTAAAGTGCTGGTGCTTGAAACGTGTTTAAGAATAATTCTTTTAATCGCAGGCTTTTTGCCAAAAAAGTACGGGTTTTCTTCAAAGATAATATGACTTCCGATTTTGTATTCAACCACTTGATATGGGCCAGAGTACAAACCTTTTAACGTGGGGTTTTTAATATAATTTGAACTTTGTTCGTAAGAACCCACTTTTGTATTTTGTGTTTCAAAAATAGTTTTTTCGATATGGCTTGGTAAAACTGGTGGAAGATCACGATCATACGTCCATTCATCAGTGGCGTAAGTCACAACACACTTCTTAGGAGTTTTTGTATCCCATTTCATATCTGTAATTTTAGAGTAAATATTTTTTTCTGACTTAGAAACATTATCACTAAGCCCCACTTGCCAACCTAAATGCCAATCAGCACAAGTAATCGCTGTGCCGTCAGACCATTTAGCTTGCTCGTTTAAAACCCAAGTGGCTTGTTTGTTTTTAAGTTTTGGAATACTTACAGCTAAGTTCGGTAAAATCTTACCACTAGCATCACGGTAAACCACATCGCGAAACATGAACTGTAAAATAGATTCAGTCGCTGCGGTTTGATAACTGACTGGGTGAAGATTATCCCACTCTTGAATTATGCCGATTTGTAATGGAGCACCCGCTGCAAATAATGAAAGTGGTAACAATAAAAACAAAACAAACAATTTCATGACTACTCCTAAGACAAAAAAAAGTGCCAGGTCCTATTTCTTGCCGAACAGCAACAAGAAACAGGACCTGGCACCCGATGAAAATTTATTTTCTAGATCCTAACTTAACGTTTTCTCCGCGCATCCAACCGTGAATGGTTTGAGTCTGTGTGCGGCTCCAGTAAAATAACATAAATACACCAAAGGCAAACATACCAACACTTAACCATTGGCCGCGTGTAAGCCCAAGCGCTTGATACCCGATTTGAATATCTGGCTCACGAAACATTTCGTTTAAAATACGAACGATTGAATAACAGATGATAAAGCTTCCGGCGATAACGCCCGGACGACGCGATTTGCGCGCTAAGAAAAATAAAACTAAAAATGTGAATACGCCTTCACTTAAACCGGCAAAGATTTGTGATGGGTAACGGTAATCTAAAACCGGCCCGATCACATCACGTAAAGCGTGATCGCCGTTTTGAATTTTATTAATGATTGTGTAAAGCGTGTTATACAATTCATCTTTGGCTGTGCTTGAGGCTTGTGAATCTTTAACAACTTCTAACCAATGCGTTGGCGTAATACCTAATTTTTCAACGACAGGAGCCAACGTTGGTAAACGATCGTATTCATACTGAGGCCAATTTAAAATATCAGACGGAAAACGAACACCTAATGGAAAATCACTTGGTGCAACACGACCAACTAATTCGCCGTTGATGAAGTTCGCGATACGACCAAAGAAAACGCCGATCGGTCCAACGATTGAAACCACGTCTAATAAATAAACTGGGTTTAAATGGTGCTTTCTTGCAAATAAGTAACACGCAACCACGATACCAATGATACCACCATGACTGGCCATACCACCTTCGTTGACGGCTAGAACTCCCCAAAAAGGAAGTGAAGATCTAAAACTCCAAAGCAACGATTGGTCATAGAATAAACAGTAACCTAAGCGTCCACCGATTAATGTTCCGAACGCGGCAAACGTAACGAAGTCAGAAACCATTTCACTAGTAAGTTCTGCGTTTTGTCTTTCAACAAGCCATCTGATAACCAAATAAGCACATAAGAAACCTAATAGGTACGCAAAGCCATACCAGCGCGGGCCAAAGGTTTCAGTGATGCGAAATATAAATGGATTTAAATCATGAACCATATTTTTTACCTCGAATAGCGCTATCATCCATTAGACACACGCCTCGGTCAATGCTACAAAATCCCCTATGAGCACAAAAAAAGTATCCGATATTTTTGACCCCAATCAATGGAACGAAGTTGATGGTTTTGATTTCACCGATATCACTTACCACAAAGCAAAAAATCAAGGCACTGTTCGTATTGCCTTCAACCGCCCCGAAGTGCGTAATGCTTTTCGTCCAAAGACTGTTGATGAACTTTTATTAGCTCTAGAACACGCGCGTATTTCAGCTGACGTCGGAGTTGTTTTAATCACAGGCAACGGACCATCACCAAAAGATGGCGGATGGGCTTTCTGCTCTGGCGGAGATCAACGCATTCGCGGCAAAGATGGTTACAAATTCGAAGGCGCTGATAACAACGGCACTGGCGAAATGAACAAAGTCGACCAAGCTAAATTAGGTCGTTTACATATTTTAGAAGTTCAAAGAATGATCCGTTTTATGCCAAAGGTTGTCATGGCTGTTGTGCCTGGCTGGGCTGTTGGTGGCGGTCACTCGTTGCACGTCGTTTGCGATTTAACGATGGCTTCAAAAGAACACGCGATCTTCAAACAAACTGATGCAGACGTTGCAAGTTTTGATTCGGGTTACGGCTCTGCATATCTTGCTCGTCAAGTGGGTCAGAAAAAAGCGCGCGAGATTTTCTTTTTAGGACGCAACTACAACGCTGAAGCCGCTTTCAATATGGGAATGGTCAATGAAGTAGTTCCTCACGCTGATTTAGAAAAAGTAGCGTTAGAGTGGGCTGCCGAGATGAACACAAAATCTCCGACAGCCATGCGTATGTTGAAATATGGATTTAATCTTCCTGATGATGGTCTTGTGGGTCAGCAGTTATTTGCCGGCGAAGCAACTCGTTTAGCGTACGGCACTAACGAGGCTCAAGAAGGTCGCGATGCTTTTTTACAAAAGCGTGATCGCGATTTTAATAAATTTCCTTGGCATTACTAGAAAAGGATTCACATATGGCGTCTTTTAGATATTTAGTAAATAATGTTGAAACTTCAGTGGCTTTTTACGCTGATGTTTTAGGTTTCAAATTGATTGAACAGTACGGCCCCGCTATGGCAATCATGACTAAAAATGATTTTACATTATGGCTTGCAGGACCGCCGTCTTCTGCGGCGCAACCGATGCCTAATGGCGACAAACCACAACCAGGTGGCTGGAATCGTTTTGTTTTACAAGTCGAAGATATTGAAACTCTTGTGAGCAAATTAAAATCACAAAATATTAAATTTCGTAACGAAATTCTTCAGGGCCCCGGTGGAAAACAAATTCTCTGCGAAGACCCCTCAGGAAACGTCATTGAATTATTTCAACCCTCTCATTAAAGACATCATTCTGTGAACTAAAGGAAAAGCCTTTGCTTTAATCTTGTCTAAGCCTTGCTTGATACCCACTGGGTTCGGCGAAACCCCGAAACGGCGAATACGATTATTGAATTTCATCGCATTACTCCAACGTAAAGTCTCATCCGAGTGAAAGAAAAACGAAAGTGATATTGAAATATCATCCGTACCATTTTTCACATAGTGACCAGACACGAATGGAATATGTATGGCCTCGCCTTTTTTGAAGTTAAACTTGTGCGCGAACAAATCTAATTCTTCTCTCCACGGAGGAAGCTCTGTTGACCAGTCTACGTAACCTTCAGTGTCACGTTGTGAAATGATTTCGTCTACGCGCGGAGGAAACACCGCAAGCTCTTTACTGCCACGGATCTGCATAATGATATTAGATGTGCGGTCAAAGTGAAACGGCGTAATAGCACCGGGTGAAGCGATAAAAACCCAAAGCTTTGGCTCAAGAGGTTTAGTTCCTGTTCCGTGGGCTTGTAACAAGTTAGAAATGTCTTCGGTTAAATCTTTGTACAGATCTTTAAATGAAGGATGTAGTTCAGGATTTTTGATCGCGATATATGATTTTGAGGTGCGGATATTTTCGATGACTTCGACTAAATTAACTTCGTGATTAGTTGAATCCATTTCAGTGTCAAAATTTTTACTTAAATTATTTAATTCTTTTGAATGAAGAATTTTTTCTTTCGGAAAGTCTGAGATAACTTTTGCTAAATTCTCGATAGCAAGAGCTGGATGATCAGCTAACTTGTGATTGAGCCCAAATGGAGTACGGTCTAATTTCAGTGGATCAATATCGCCAGCAAAACATTTCAAGTTCTTCACAACAAACCCCTATAACAAAGTCACTCGTTCTTTGAGCTGCTGACTCTATCATAATTGAAGTCTATCGGATGACTTAATTCTAAAGATTGTATTTTTGGCGAATTTTTTCCGCGCGGTCATGCACTGACGGCACCGGAAACGCCTCAGCTTGTTTTAACGTGGCAAAAATCCCTGCTCGTAAAGCTGGGTCTTTCAAAATTTCAGGGTGACTGTCTAATTGTTTTTCAATTTGATAAAGCGCCACTAGCTGCGGGTATACTAAAGTAGTTTGATCGATCCCTGCATTATGTGGGTTATCTTCAACGCTACTCCCATTACAATTTTCTAAATTCATGCAGGGCGCTTCTTGATAAACCTTCTGAAGAAAATCTAAATCCTCAGCTGATTTTAAATCTTTAGCGACAAGAAATACAATGAATCCTCGTCCGTTACGGTCTTCCATTTTAAGGGTATTATATTTTTCAATTAAGGCTTTATGAAAAGCTGGAGTTAGATTTTTTAATTCTTTAACGCGCGCATCGCTGTCGTTTTTAGATTTTAAAATCTCTTCTAAAGTGATCCATAACTTTTGTTCAGGCTCAGTTAATGTCGGCGGCGCAATTGTGGCAGAAACACTTTCTGTAGCCACTTCAGAGTTTTTACTAGGCGTAACCGCTGCTGGTTCTTGAATTTCATTGCTGTTTGTAAAATCAAGCTGGCTTGGCTTTAAGGTATTTGCTGCCAGTGACTCGTTATTACGTTGTGAAATTAATAGAAGCCCCATGATGAATAGGGCTCCAATAATTAATCCGAAGACGACTTTCTTAGTTTGCAAAGTCTGCTAACATTGACTGTTTAACAGCCGGTTTAGAAATACGGTTTAATTGATCCATCGCATAGATGTCTGCATCCATTTTAACTTTTTCGTTACAGTTAGAGCAATATTTGCTGATGTTTTTTAACATGATTGTCGAAGATCCGTATGAACCTTTGTATGTTGAATCACAAGCTGGTTGGCCTTCTAATTTCGCGCCTGTCCAGATAGAAACCATATCTTTGCCATCAGCGCCTAAGAATGGGCGTGGGCAGTTTGCATGCATCCAGTTACCATTTTTAGATTCAGAGTGACGAGCTTCATGGTACACAACCATTGAGCGCGCTACTTGTGGGTGAGAAAACTTAATGAAGTTTTCAGTTAACCACATTTTGTTCGGATCAAAGAAGGGTTGAACGCAAGCTACAGCTGCTCCACCACCGCAAGAATCTAAACCTACAGAGAAAATACGTGTTTCGAAAAAGTTTTTATAAGCTTTTCCGTCAACAGCTGTGTAAATTTCTTTGTGAAATGGCGTTTGGCCAGAACCTTCGATTTGCGCCATAAACGCAAGATCTTCAACCATTTGAGATTGAATGTTCGCTGGAACATCAGAATCAAAAGTTAATGCTGCAAAAGACGTTGTTGTTGTAGCTGTTACTAATAATAACGCTAATAAATGTTTCTTCATGGTTTCCCCTCCTTGAATAAATCACGAATATGCAAAAATTCTTGCGCGGTTTGTTTAGGGCAGCAACATAAATAAAAGGTAGGCCGTTACTTTTTGGGGAGCAGCGTCCCAAATGATCGTTTAAATACGTTAAACTGATTCTCATTTTTATGTCACGTAGGTTGGCTTTTAAATCGAAATTCCTCTCTTAAGACATCCTGTTCTTAAAAAGCCACGCTGACCCGCCTCACTCCGACACACTCTTCGCATTTTTCGTTTTCAAACCTTGTTAGTGCTAAAATAGAAGTATGAAACAGCTAGTTTGGATAATATCACTTCTCACTTTGATTCAGTTTTTCAGCGAAATAGCAGGTGCCGAAGAATCAAGTGGCGGATCAAGCAGACCGTGGTTACTATCGCGCGGCTCTGCAGCTCGAGAGGCGAAACGATTTAATTTATATGATTGGTTGGAGCAGAAAAACCGCAATCAGGTTATGGATATGTGGCTTTCTCTGAATACCCCCAGCCCGTACGAATTCATGTTGGGGATTAACATGAATCAGTATTCATTGGACGATCATACGAATCCAGTTACGAAGCACAAAGCTTTTGAAGGAGAGCTATCTGCCTACGCGACGCTCGTGGGACTAACTGGAGAATATCAGAACAACGTTGAAGAACAGTTTAAAGATACAACTGGAATGTTTAATTTAAGATTATTCGGTCAAACACTGCAAGGAACGCATTTAACGGTTCACTATGGTTTACGTACGCGCACTGATAGCGTTGGCGTTTACCGCTTGAATCAGCAATTTGCAGCAGGGACGCTGCAACTTTATTTAACGAAATTTTTTGGTATCTACGGTAACTACCGCCAGTTCGTACCTATAACTGAAAGTAATTATGGCGATACTAAAGGTAATATATCAACGACAGGACTATTTATAGACTTCGCTTCATTGCGCATTATGGGCTCATATTTTAAAGAGAATCAGAACTCAATTAAGAATGGCGTAGAGAGCAAGTTTAACCGCGAAGGCTCTAAGATCGCGCTGCAGCTCTACTTTTAATTCATTCAACTCTTTGCTATCCTTTGAAAATAACAAAAGGATATACAATGGCAACATTAGCATTCAAAGGCACTCCAGCAAATACAATCGGCGCTCTACCTACAGTAGGACAAAAAGTTTCTTTCTCTAAATTAGTTAAAGGTGACTTATCTGAAGCCACGAGCGCGACTTACGCTGGCAAAAGAAAAGTATTAAACATTTTTCCTTCAATCGACACAGGCACTTGTGCGGCTTCTGTTCGTCAATTTAATAAATTAGCTACTGATATGAAAAACACTGTGGTGTTAAACGTTTCTTTAGATTTACCATTTGCTCAAGCGCGTTTCTGCGGTGCTGAAGGCATTAAGAATTGCGAAAACTTATCTGGTTTCAAAAGTACTTTCGGAACTGATTGGGGTTTAACTTTAGCTGACACTCCTTTATCTGGATTATATGCCCGCGCTGTTGTTGTTTTATCTGAAGATGATAAAGTTCTTCACACAGAATTAGTTTCTGACATCGTGAATGAACCAAACTACGAAGCTGCATTGAAGTCTTTAAACTAATGAGCAACAACGTTTACGATTTACCATCGAATTTGCCTAAGCCTGTTGATGACGGCCAAACTGACCACTTGCGTGGTCATGCTATTCCGAACATCAATTTAACAGCAACAACAGGGCATGACTTAGCATTAACTGAAATTTTTGCTAAGCCCAGCGTCTTGTTTATTTATCCACGCGCTGGCAGCCCTTTAGAACCAAATGTAGATCCTGAATTATGGGACACCATCCCCGGAGCTCGTGGTTGCACACCACACTCTTGTAAATTTCGTGATCTGCATGCTGAGTTTAAAGCGTTGGGTGTGAATATTTACGGTGCAAGTATTCAATCACCAGTGGTGCAAAAAGAATTCGTTGAACGAAATCATATTCCTTTTCCGATCTTAAGCGATTCTCAGTATAAATTAACTGAATCTCTAAAATTACCCACTTTTGATTTTGCAGGCGAACGTTTAATTAAACGTATGGCTTTCTACATCGAAGATAATAAAATTAAAAAAGTATTTTACCCGGTGTTTCCACCCGATAAAAATGCTGACGAAGTTTTAGCGTGGCTTAAGACTCTTTAAAACAAAGATCCACAAAGTGTTTTGCATTTGCCGATAAGACTGAAGTTTTTCGTTTGATAAACTTCAGTTGAAATTGAAATGTTTCTTTCGGATACAGATCAACTAATGATCCATTTTCAATATCTGCTTCAACTAAAAAATCTGGCAGCACGGCTACTCCTAAGCCCTGTAAGACTAATTCTTTATGCGCCGTCAAATTATTACTTGAAATCGTGATCTTAGCCTCTGGGTGATCTTTTCTTAATCGCTCTAACGTTGGAAACTTCTTAGTCGACACATCATCGATTTCGCGTGAACCAATAAATGACTCTAGAACTTGAGATTTACGTCGTAAATCTTTTCTAACCACCAAGTAGTAGCGAACTTTTAACGTCGTAAAAATCTCTAAGCGTTCTGGCAATTCAGGAATATGAAAAAATAATCCTAGTTCTAAACTTCCGTTTAATAACTTATCAAATAACATACTTGCCGGCCCTGAAAAAATCTGTGGATACACTTTAGAGTGCTCTTCAAGATACGGGCGTAAGATCGCCGGAATATAATGACTGGCCACAGGCTCTGCAGCAGCCAAAAGCAACGGGCCCTGTCTTTCATGACTTAACTGGCCCACTGATAACTTTAATGAATCAACTTCGGCGAAAATCTTTTTGCTGCTGGCAAAAACTTCACTGCCTTGCGTCGTTAACTGCACATTACGCCCGACCCGCTCGAACAATTTAAAGCCCATGTCTTCTTCAAGTTGATGCACCATGCGGCTGATCGCAGGTTGTTGAATTCTCAAGAGTTTTGAAGCTTTGAGAAAGCCGCCTTCTTTGGCCACCGTATAGAAATAATGAAGATGCAGTAAGTTCATATATACCTTTTTAGCATATATTAAATACTAATTATATATTTTTATTATCTATTATTTACTCCTAAGGTCGTCGGCAGGAGGATTTTTATGAAAAAATCAGTAATGTTATTAGTTTTAATGTTAGGTTTACCAATGGCTTCTCAGGCTTCGGGATGTATGCCGGGCGACACGTACTTAGCAGAAGAAAAAATCGTGGGTAATGTTGGCGAATTGAATTCGTATGTGCTTTGCAACGACAACCAAGGTTGTTTTTTATCTTTAACGGGCCCAGGTTATGAGTCGCATGACTTATTACCTCAAGCGACGGTTAACTTAACCCAAGCGCAAACGTTTGGTAAGGTTGCAACCCATATTTATCGCCAATACTTTGTAAGCTCTTGCGCTGAAGAAGTTCGCTATGTGTTTGGTGTTGATATCGACGGCGTTCGTTACCGCGATCAAAACGATATCGCTTACTAAGTTTAATCATCGCTCACCAAACCGGTGAGCGTGATGCTTTAATCAGAACTATTTTTTAACTGCTACGTCTGAAGCCGTCATAGCATATTCAACAGTGACCTTATCGCCCATTTTAGCTTTAGAAGGGGCTGACAATGCGATTTCGAATTTTTCTTTGCCTTTCATGACAACGATTTTCGTATCGCTCACTTCAACAACTTTACCAGTGACTTGGTAGGCCTCAGCAAAAATCGAAGCCGTAAGAAGTGATAAAAGAATAATAATTTTTTTCATAAAGAACTCCATGGGGTTATTTGATACAAATAGCTTCTCAGACGCAATAAAGAGCAATCTTTATGCCTTAGCGTTTGCGCCAAAACTTATACAAGCTTTGCTTGCAAGCTATTGCAACAGTTCACAAGGATATCATCATAATTGCAATCATCGCTGACAACGATATGGGCGTGATGCTTTGAAGGCTCAACAAATAAATCATGCATAGGCTTAACTTGTTTTTGAAACTGCGCCTTAACACCCTCAGGAGTACGACCACGCTCTTTCACATCGCGCTGTAAACGGCGTTCAAAACGTAAATCTTCTGACGTATCAAAGAAAACTAAATAATCAAATTGGGCGCGCACTTCTGGCGGATGAAAAATCAATATGCCATCGACCACGATAATCGGTTTAGCTTTAATATTTAATTTATCTTTTGCACGAGTGTGCGTTTTAAAATCATAAATCGGAATATCAGTGTCCATTCCAGATTTCAATTGGCCAAGGCATTGGGCTAATAACGAAAAATCAATACTGTCGGGATGATCAAAATTAACTGATCCACCATCACCATCAAATCGGTGTGATTGATCGATATAGAAATTATCTTGATAGACGATTTCTGCTAGATCACCTAACTTTTGCATCAAGTCTTTGGCGAAGTAGGTCTTTCCAGATCCGCTTCCGCCAGCAACTCCTACGATAATTGAATTATTTCGTTTGAAAGAGCCTGTCACCAGCATCTCCTAATCCAGGTACTAAATATCCGTGTTCATTAACTTCTTTTTCAATGTTTAATGTCATGATCTCAACATCTGGGTGAAGAGAGTGAATTCTTTGAATCGCTAATTCACTAATCAAGATCGAAAGAATACGAATTTGTTTCACTTCGTAAGATTTCAAACGCTCAATCGCAGCAATCATAGTATCTGCCGTAGCCACTAAAGGATCACAAAGAATCGCTAATTTACCTTTAATATCTGCTGGCATTTTAAAATAATACTCAACCGTGTTATTCACAAAACGATCGCGATAAATACCGATGAATCCTGCTGATGCAAACGGAATCATTGATAAAACAGCATCTAACATTCCGTTACCAGCGCGCATGATTGAAACAACCACTGGCGTATTATGAATACGTGGCACTGTCGTTTTAGCGATAGGTGTTTCAATATCCACCATTTTCATATCTGTCCAGTCACGCATCACTTCGAATGCTAAGATACGGCTGATTTCTTTTGTTAATTCACGAAACTCGCCTGAGCCAGTTTCTTTATCGCGAAGGTAACCTAATTTGTGAATTAAAAGCGGATGATTTAAAACTGTAACTTTATTTTCCATACTTATTCCTTGCGCATCTTCGATGCGACCTTAAAATACTGTTCCATCACTTTGGATGTTTAATGGTGGATTACCACCCGCACGTTTTTCTTGAGCTAAAAATCTGCCTGCCCACCAAGTTCCACCTTCTAAAATTTTAGCTAAGGGAAAATCTTGCGGAGATTTATTTAAAGATTTTTGAATCGCATCACCAACTTGGTCTAATAAATAAACTGTCAGAGAGCGCCACTCGATAATTAAATCAGAATCTGGCGTCCAAGCTTTTGCAAGGTTCGCTTGATCTTTCATCGTGAGCAATCCTGAATCGATGAATAAACCACCGTTACGGTATTCAGCAAGGCCTGTTAAACCTTCAACACCCGTCACTTCAAAACCTGCATCCATAATTGGTTCTAACAATGAATACGTCATCCACTGAGATAATTTATGAATCGGAACTAGATCTAATTTTGAATGTTGCCAAACATCACCTAAGTTCACATTGCCTGCAGAGATACGACCTGGCCAAATTTCACCAAGACCATCAAGCACAGCACGAAGAACCGCTGTCGCAGGAATTTTATTTCCATGAGTTGAGGATAAGTGATCGATGATATTACCTGGGCGGTGATCTTTTTTGAAAACTGGATTGCGAGCGCAAGCTTTACCTAAGTTATTTAATAATTGAACACGGCCTTGTACTCCAACTAATGGATTATCAGCCGTTACTTGAAAATGTTTTTCTAAATCTGCGGCAGTCACTGATTGAAGACCCGCGGCATCTGCTTTCCATGCTTTTTTATCAGAGCACATAACACCTGATTTAAACATGTAGAGCGAAGCTACGCCTAAACCTTCTGAACGGTTAAAAGATTTACCTGAAGATTCTTCAAAATATTTCCAAGCAGCACCCGCACCAGCATCTAGTAATACGGAAGTAATAACTAAATCTAATTTCGTGCGCGCTAATTCCATTTTATCAGTCATTGTTTCAAATTGCTTTGAACGGTCAGTTCCGCCAACGCGAAAGTGACCCCAACGAGAGTGAAACGGAATTTGTAAATCAGGATAATTTTTGCGAATAACTTGCAAAACGTAATCAACCGTTGGCTGCATTTTATCAGCATTAAAAGCAAAGTATCCATCACCAGCAACTGTGTAATCAAAAACTTTTTTTGACTGATCACGAATCGCCTTCGGAGATAAAATATAATCAATTTGTGCGTCTGAAAGACTAACTTGCTTACTCAATGTCACGTCCTTTCACTTTTTTAAGACCTTCAACGTCTTTAGCACCTTCTGGAGCGAAATATCCCGCAGCTTTTTTAGCTTCCATCTCAACTTGCGCATCTCCTGGAATTAATCCGTCAGGAATCGAAATACGATTTACAACTTCGATACCGCTTTTCACGATCGAATCATATTTCATATTACTCATTGAATGGAGGTTATGGATTTTTGTAATCCCGAAAAAGTGTAATGCATCAGGCATGAACTCTTGAAAACGCGCATCTTCAACACCCGCAACGCACTCTGTACGTTTAAAGTAAGTTGCAGCCGTGTCTCCGCCCTCTTGGCGTTTGCGAGCATTGTAAACTAAGAACTTAGTCACTTCACCAAGTGCTCGGCCTTCTTTACGGTAATACACGATAATACCCACACCACCGCGTTGAGCGGTACGAGCTGCATCTTCGATTCCGTACATAAGGTAAGGACGACAAGTGCAAATATCAGAACCGAATACATCTGAACCATTACATTCATCATGCACACGACAAGTTAATTCAACTTTAGGATTTGCTAATTGAGTCGCATCACCAAAAATGTAAGCCGTCGATGATCCAATTGGTGGTAACCAAACTTTTAAATCACGACGCGTGATAAATTCTGGATACATACCGCCTGTTTCTTGAAATAAAATACGACGTAATTCACCTTCAGAAACATTTAAGCGCTGAGCGATACCTGGTAAATACCAAACAGGATCTAAAGCCACCTTCGTAACTTTCACATCGCCATTTTCTTTAATGATATGACCATCTGGTTTTAAACGACCTGCTTTAATAGCTTCTGCGATTTCAGGTAATTGCAAATGCGCTTGAGTCATCGCAATCGATGGTCTGATATCATAACCTTGATCAAAGTATTCTTTAAAGTGTTTCATCGGATCTAAACCCCATGGATCTAGCGTCACGATTTTTTGCGCATCAATCCATTGAGGATAAGGTCCAATCGGAGTCGGTGCTTCAGTATTATGAAGATCTGGTCTGTGATCTTGAGAATATTTTCCGCTCGCTACTGAAAGCGCACGGTAAACGGTGTAACTTCCGCTATGAGAACCGATAGCGTTACGTGCTTTTGCACTCGATACAGACGCGACAACGGGACCACGTTCTTTCGCTGTTTTTTCTCCCCAACTAATTGGAAGAGTTTCTTTATATTTTAAATTCGTGTGTGAAGCTAAAATAATATGATTCGATCTTTTTGTATTTGGAATATTCATATTTGTATTTCTCCTGCTTACGACATCCAGTTAGAGTCGCTTTGCATTTCCCACTTAGTAGTGATTTTTTTATAATTTGACCAGAAGTTTAAACTTTGTTCGCCCGTGATATCGCCATGACCAAATTTTGATTCCATAGTTCCACCAAAAGAGAACGGCTCACGCGGAACCGGAACACCCACGTTAACACCAACCATACCCGCATGCGCTTCTTTAGCCACGCGTTCAGCAAGCGCACCGTTTGATGTAAACACACTGCAAGCATTTCCGTATTCACTGCTGTTCGCAATGCTCATCGCATGAGTTATATCTTTACAACGAATGATCGAAAGAATCGGCCCGAATAATTCTAAGCGTGAAGCTTCTGAATTGGCTTGAACGTTATCTAAGATCGTTGGCCCGATCCAGTTGCCACCTTCCATACCTGCTGGAGCTTTAGCCTGACGGCCATCAAGAATAATTTTTGCTCCCGCTTTTTCTGCGGCATCAATTGATTTAGTTAAAAACTGAACTTGTTCTTTCGTAATGATGGCACCCATTTGTTTGCCAAGCTCCATCGATGAAGCACGTTTTACGATTTGTTCGATGTGATTCGAAGTTTCACCAACAGCCAATAACACAGATGCCGCCATACAACGTTGACCTGCACACCCTGTGAAAGAATCAGAAATACCAACGCCACTCATTTCTAAGTTAGCATCAGGTAATAAAACGATATGATTTTTTGCTCCGCCTAAAGATAGAACACGTTTTCCTAAATTCGTTCCACGTTGGTAAACAATTTTAGCCACTTTCGTAGATCCAACAAAGCCTATCGCTTTAACTGCTGGATGATCGATGATTGCATTTACGGTTTCATGCCCGCCTTGTAAAACTGTGAACACGCCATCAGGTAAACCCGCTTCTTTTAATGCTTCAGCAATAAAGAAAGACGTTAACGGAGTTTTCTCAGAAGGCTTCCACACATATGAATTTCCTAAAGCAATCGCAATAGGAATTGTCCACATCGGAACCATCGCCGGAAAATTAAACGGAGTAATATTCGCCACGACACCTAAAGCTTCGCGGCGAAATTCACATGATACTCCACGTGACACTTCAGCTTTACCACCTGTATCTAAATTTTGAATTGAAAGGGCGTATTCTAAAACTTCAACGCCTTTCATTAAGCCAGCTTTTGCTTCTGCAAAAGTTTTTCCGCACTCAGAACCTTTTAACAGAGCGATTTTATCGATGTCGCGAAGTAAGATATTGCGAAAGTTAAATAAAACTTTGCTGCGTTCTTTGATTGGTAATTGGCCCCACGCTTTTTGCGCATCAGCGGCCTGATTGATGGCTTGATTGATTTGTTCTTTTGATGGAACAGAGAATGTTCCGATTTGTTTGCCGTCGTAAGGAGAATGAATGGCTTGTGCGCTTACAGTGCCTTCAGTCCATTTTCCTGCGATTAAATTATTGGCTACTACCATGCTAACCTACCTTTTTGGGTAAAAGATAAGGTTAGAACATTTGCACTAGCTTTGAAAGTTATTTTCTCTCTAGCAAAGCCGCGTAAAACCCATCAAAGTTATCTTTGTGCGGCCATAAACGAATATCTTTTTTAAAGCTCCAATTTTGACCCTCTGGAGACGCTAAAAACCATTTTACTTGCTCTTCGTTTTCTTTGTTTAAGATACTGCAGGTTGCATAAACCATAAGCCCGCCAGCTTTGCACATTTTTGAATAATCAGTTATAATTTCACGCTGCAAAGTTAAAAGACTGTCAATTTGTTCAGGGCTTAACTTCCATTTCGTATCTGGATTACGGCGAATCACACCCCACCCTGTGCAAGGCACATCCAACAATACTCTGTCGAAAGAACCTTCTAAGCGTTTAGTCGTTTTTGTGTTTTCTAACACTTTAACTTCAATGATATCTACGCGATTACGAGCGGCGCGTTTTTTTAATTCGCCCAATTTCCATTCGTGAATATCCATGGCGATAATTTTGCCTTTATTCTTCATTAACGCGGCCATGTGAAGCGATTTACCACCGGCACCAGCACAAGCATCAACTACGCGAAGACCTGGTTTAAGATCTAACAACGGCGCAATAAATTGCGAGGCCGCATCTTGAACTTCAAAGTAACCATTTTTAAAAGCCGCCGTTGAGAAAACATTTTTTCGTTCGATTAAACGTAAACACTCAGGTAAGTTTTCAACTTTTTCTGTGAAGATTTCTTCTTTTTCTAATTCTTTAATTAACTCTTCGCGCGTAATGCGAAGTGTGTTTGTGCGTAAATACACGTCGGCCTGTTTGTTTAAGGCCTGCATGATTAATTTCCACTCGTCAGCGCCGAATTCTTTTTCACCCATCTCGTTCATCCAGTCAGGAAATGACTCAGTGACAGCGATTGGGTATTTCTTTTTTAAATTGGCTTTAATTAAATCGACATCAATCGGATATTCATCCTGAAATTCTTCAGCGTCCAATCCGTTTTTGATAAGGTGCACACCTAATAAATTGTACGATTCATTCGACTGCGCCACTGTTTGGTAATATCTGTGGTAACGAACGATTCCATAAATTGTTTCAGCAATAAATTTGCGATCACGCGAACCTAATTTGCGGTTACTTTTGAATAATTTTTCGATCACTTTGTCCGCGTATTTTTTATTTTCAAAAATATCGTGTAAAGCTTCAGCTACTTTTTTTAATAGAATAAAGTGTAATTTCATCTGAAAAACTCCTCACAGGAGCTTCTCCTATGAATCTAGAACGTGAATACGGCGCCGGCTGAAACGAATGTTCCGTTAAGCTGGCCATCGCTTGTTAAATGCAGATGGTTTTTTATACCACCTTCGACGAAAAAACCAGTTTTCTCGAATAAATTAAACAGGCGAAGACCTAAAAACATCTGATAGTCGAAGGCCACAGCCGATTCGCCATCGATTTGATTGAAAAAAATTCCCGGCCCAGCAGCTAAACCGAAGTATAACGGAAACTTCGACGTCGCATCAGGAAACGTCAAACCATAGAGAAAACTCATTTTTGAAGCCTTTTGCCCGGCTGGTTTGTACGTGTTGTAACTCACGCGAATCACTTCATCGAATAATTGGTATTCTTGAGTCAGACGGTAAGTCATATCAAGACCCGTTCTTGCGACATCTTGTTCAGAGTTCGTACCCCATTTGTAGGCTTTTGAATTTGTGTACGATGATAAACCTAAAGCCATGAAATGATCTTCTGAACCTAAAGACTCAATCGAAGACGGAAAACGTGGCGCTGAAGCTTCATAGCTGTTGTCGCCCTTAGCTTGAAAGTATTTTGCAGCCGCTTTTCTGCCCACTAACGGAGCGCCTGCAGCCTGCACTGAAACCGATGAAACTAAGATGCTAAAACCAAGAAGTATTATGTTAAGTTTGCTCATTGATATAAGCATAAATTTGAGCCCACAATTTGACCACCTTTTCCAACTAACGCCACGCAGAAAATGGGTCTAGTTCTTCGGGTTCATTGACCATGGTACAAGCCTCCCCTAGGTTACCCAATAGCGAGGACTTAACACCCATGAAGTGCCCTTTTTGCGGACATTCCGAAGACAAAGTTTTAGATACACGCGTACAGAAAGACGATGGCATTCGCCGTCGCCGTGAATGTTTATCGTGTAAATCTAGATACTCAACTTTGGAAACAGTGATTGTTAGTTACCCGTTCGTGATCAAAAAAGACGGACGCCGCGAACCTTTCAATAAAGAAAAATTATTACGTGGTTTATCTTACGCTTGTAATAAACGCCCTGTTGCAACGGCTTCGTTAGATGCCATTGTTGAACGAATCGCTTCGTGGGTTATCACTCGCGGCGAAGGCGAAATTTCAGCGCGTGTTATTGGCCGCCGTGTGATGAATGAATTAAAACAACTTGATGACGTGGCGTATGTTAGATTCGCCAGTGTTTACAAGACCTTTAAAGACGTCCAGGATTTCGTGGAAAAACTTGAAGGTGATGAACTGATCGATATGATTGATTCAAGCGGTCCACAATTAAGCTTAACGACTCAATTACAACCATTATTAAAACCGCAAGAAATTAAGAAAGAAACTGACAATGAGAAGACAATCAAGGGAACTCGCTCTCCAGATCCTATTCCAAACTGAATTCGCTCCACAAATGTCTCTTTCTGATTTAGCTACTGTCTTCGATAAAAATTTTGATGAAGGCGTTCTAAAATACACTTACGACATCGTTAAAGCTGTTCAAGCCAACAAAGAAAAAATCGATTTAAAAATCCAAGAAGCTTCACGCCACTGGAAAGTTGATCGCATGGCTTCTGTTGATCGCAATATTATTCGTATTGCTGTTTGCGAAATCTTTTTTACCTCTGAATTAATCGAACCAAAAATTGCGATGAACGAAGCTATCGAAATCGCAAAACAATACGGAACGCAAGATGCGGGTTCGTTTGTAAATGGTATCGTTGATCAGGTGATCAGAAATGAAAGACGCTAATCTCACCGCGACATCTTGTAAACTATGGGTCCTTAACGAGGACCTTACAAATCCGTGGTGGCAAAAGCTCAATTTTAATTCTGGTTTTTTATTATCAGAAATTCACCGTCACAGAAAAACTTTACAGCCTTCTGAACTCACACGTTTAATGGGCGAAGTGAATTGGCCGACTCACACTGAACAACCTAAAAAACCATGGACATTGATTGGCTGCAGAAACCATTTCGATGCAGACTGGCTATTTTTAATTCACGATCCGAAAGAATTCAAAAGCCAGGATTTAGAAAACATCGTTGAGCAACTTCAGATCAAAAACTTACGCTGTTTTGCGCCATTTGAACCATCGGCTAGCCTAAAAGCTAGATTAGAGCATATCGACCTAGTTTCTAGCATAACAAATTAAATAAATTCATTACGATGAGTGAATGACTAAGTCGTTCATCTCAAAAATCGAAAAATTCCTAGATCACGAAGAGCACTTTGATGCTTTAAACTTTCCTCACACATCTGATTTTCAAATTGAATCGAATCAATTGTTATTAGAGCAAATTCAATTTTCAGGTGGCGAAAAACAATGGGATATTTTCTTCTCGCGCTTAACGGCATTTTTCGAATTCGGAATGCTGATCGAGAAAAACGATATTCAAAAAATGTTTTACTATGGTCAAAACATTGATAAAAAATTACCAAAGATTCATTTTAAACTTCCGAAAGCGCCACTTTTTAATATCTTAAAAACACGTGCTCCATTATTTTTACGCAAATTAGGCTTTAATCATCTTCCCGATGCAGCAAAAATGGCTTGCCTGTTGATCCGAGTCGAAGAAAACAAGTATATTGTGCTTATGACAAAACAAGCTGAACCGTGGTTACAGTTACGCTGCGAGAGTTTGAAAAAAGCATTAATAATTCATGACTACAACTAATACAATTCACACTATTTTTATTTTATCTGATGGTACCGGCGAAACAGCAGCCACGATGGTTCGCGCAGCCTTAGTGCAATACGCCGAACAAGAAATCAATATCATCCGTTGTAAAAATTTGCGCACTGAAGAACAGGTTTTACGTGTTGTCGATGACTGTTTCGAAAAACGCGGCATGTTGGCTTACACTTTTGCTTCGCCGCTCACTCGTAAAAAATTAGCTGAAGCTTGTATCGAAAAATCAATTCCTGCTGTGGATCTTTTAGGGCCGTTGATTGTAACGCTAGATGATTTTTTCGGCGTAGCTTCTGCCAGCCAAACTGGTTTGTTACGTCAAACGAACGATCATTACTATAAACGTATCGAAGCGATTGAGTACACAGTTCGTAATGACGACGGCAAAATCTCAACTGAATTAGATAAAGCTGACATCGTGCTTGTAGGTATTAGCCGTACAAGTAAAACTCCCCTATCGATCTTTCTAAGCCATAAGGGTTGGAAAGTGGCCAACATCCCGTTGGTGCTTGGTGCGCCAATTCCAAAACAACTTTTTGAAATCGATCAACGTAAAATCGTAGGTTTAATTATTGATATTGATTCATTACAACGTATTCGCAAAAACAGATTAGAAAAATTCGGCCAAGACACAGGTGGCGATTACGCTTCGTCTCAGCAGATTTTAAAAGAGATTGAATACGCCGAAGGTTTATTTAAACAAAACAAACGCTGGCCTGTTTTCAACGTCACAGAACGTGCGCTAGAAGAAACTGCCAGTGAAATTGTACGTCTCATCGCAGCGCGCATGGGTCTGCCCGATTCAGTTTTATTTTAGGTAGGCCGTCCCTTTTTCGGGAGCGCCGTACCAACGGTAAAGATGCGGCTTAAGAGCAGTACACAGAATTTTAAAATTCAATGGCGTAATTCAATGATAGTCCATCTGATGTAGGCAAAATAAAAGTACTTAACTGAAATTTATTATAGTAGTTATAGCTCCAAATTGATGACTCAATTAATTGTGCAGCTCTAGAAACCAGAAGAATTGTTCGAGCATTTTTTCTATTACTGTCCATTGGACAATCAACCGAATGAGCCTTTGGCGAATGACAATCCGTAATCGATTTCCAGATTAATACAAAACTAAGAAAATCTGCAGTAGCGTATGTCAATCCTCTCTTTTCGAAGTTTCCTTGAACACCTACTCCAACACCAAATCCAACGAACAAACTTAAGGTTGGCCCAAGCCAAATATTTTTCGAATCCTAAGAAGTAAATGACTCGCTTGGCTTAGCACAAATTGAATAACTTAGAATTATCAAGGTCAGTAAGAGCTTCATGTGACAACTATTTTAGTGGGCCTTGCAAACGAAGTAAACGGCTTGTGCCCAAAGCGCTACGATGGCAAGCCAACCGATAAAAAAAGAAATCATTCTAAATCTAACATTATTACTGCCTAAGTGAATAAACGTATGCGCCACACGACTTGCAACGAATAACCACATCAACCCAAGAGTTAATGGGTTCGCCATGCCTAGAGCGAAGTACATCACACCTGTTGGAAAAAACATTGTTGGCACTTCGAATTGATTTTCATAATGACGTTCTGCCACTTTTGCATATTCAGGCAGAGTCGCCGTATCTGTGTAAGCCTTAAAATATTTAAAAGAAACCTCGCGATTTTTTAAAGTTTTTACACGCACACGAAATAAATTAAGCGCAATTAAAAACATCCAAAAAGCATAAAATGCCATTGGATAAATTAATAAATTCTTATCCATTAGCTGCGTTCCTGATCGCCGGTCATGGCTTGAAATAAAATTTCAGCGGTTTTAGCTGAAGGGCCTTTGTCGCGGCGGTAATAAATAAATTCAGTTTTATATTCGAAATCAGTCGTTTGAATTTTATTTAAACGGCCACCGCGAATTTGTTTTTTTACCGAATGGGCTGGTAAAAAGCCGATGCCTAAGCCGTTTTCGATCACGCGCTTTAACGTACCTACATTTGAAGATTCAAAGACCGCAGGCACTGTTCCGATTTTTGCAGTTAACATTTTATCAAAATGCGGAAACTCATTCGCAAAATGCACATACGGAATCTTAGCAATGTCTTTCATCGCCACTGCTGGTGGGTAAAATTCGTCTTTACCCGACCCCACTAACCACATCTCTTCTTTTAATAAAATATGCGAAGTTGTGTCTTTAAAAGTTTTGCCGTAATTCATTTCAACATCAGGCAAAACAACCACATCTAATTCATTATTTTCATAAGCTTTGATCAGATCTTCGCCTTTGGCGTAATCAACTTTGATTTTAAAATCGGGATTAAACTTTAATAACCGACTTACCACCGGGCTCATCAAATGAAGGCCGATCGTATTCAATGTGCCGATGCGAAGTTGGCCACGTAACTGAGCCCCCACCGATTTAATTGCAATTTCGGCTTGCTGCGCCAGACTTAAAATCTTTTTAGCATGCTCGTAAAGAACCTCACCCTGCGCCGTAGTTTTGATCTGTTTTGAACCACGCACAACAAGCTCAACTCCTAATTCATCCTCTAAGTTTTTCATTTGTTGGCTCACCGCAGGCTGAGTTAAAAACAACTTATCTGCAGCTGCAGTCATACTGCCTTCAGAGACGACCATGACAAAGGTCTGGAGTTGAGAAAGATTTAGCATAAATTACCTCGTTCGATGTCGAACCGATTTGATAGCTAACCAAAAATTGGTTACAATATTTTCACATCAACAATTGTAGATGTAATGCAACAAGCGAGGCAACATGAGATCACACACTTTTAGACTCTTACCGTTAGTTTTTTTATTGATCGGTAGCATGTCTGAAGCCAGAACTTTCAAAAATGCTTATATCTCTTTTGAAATGTTAGACACTTGGAAATGTAAATTAGAACAAACTGAATGGGTTTGCCGCGCCGAAGACCCGCAAGAATCTAAAGAGGCTGTAATTATCTTAACAGCTAAAGAAAAAGGCCCCACTGATAACTTTCCGATTTACATGGATCATATGAATAAACCTATGACCTTAAATCTACGTACGGGCGGTACGACACAGTCAACTGTAACAATGCCTCCACGTGAAGAAGTGATTAATGATCAAAAATGGTTAGACGGCCTTCATGCAAATTCTGAAGTTCAAAACTACTTCACACGCTACTTAGCTACGATCAAGGATCAAATCGCGATCCTTATCACTTTCTCTGTTCACAATAAATATTACGCAAAACACAGAGCTCACTTCATGGATACAGTGCGTTCATTACGCGTGATCGCAACTAAAGATATCTTGTCACGTCCTGATCTTGGGCCAATCCGCGGATCTGGCGAAGTTTTAGGGGCTGGTATCGGCCAAGCCATGCCTGCTGATTTATTATCTGGTGATGACGAAGTAGCCGCTTCTGATGAGAAAAAAGGCCTTTTACAGAATGAAATGGTTATGGGCGGCGGATTACTTTTATTAGTGGTTTTAGCTTACGTAGGTATCAAAATGTATCAAAAGAAAAATAGCTAGATGATGATCAAATTATTCTTATCTTTAACTTTTGCTTCGGTTTTTTGTTTGTTAAATCAAAACGCAAATGCCGAATCGATGTCGTGCAATGCTAAACAATCTTCTTTTGATTGTTTAGTTTGTAACTGTTATCACGAAACGCGCGGCGAATCTCAAGAAGGTAAAATCGCGGTTGCAAAAACTGTGCTTTCACGAACTGAATCAAAATCATTTCCTAACACTGTATGCAAAGTGGTTTACCAACCTTGGCAGTTCAGCTGGACACGCGATCGCCAAAGCAACAACATCAAAGCGAAAAGTTTTATTGATAATCGCAGTCTAAAAGATTGCCGCGCTGCCGTTGATAAAGCGATCAACGAAGGCCCTAACGGACTTATTTTCTTTTACAACCCACGCTCTGTATCACCTGCCTGGGCTAAACGTGTTAAGTCTTGTGGTAAAGTCGGTCGCCATGTTTTTCTAGTACCGCGTGGTGAAAAGTGTCCGAAAAGTTTAGGCTCAAATCCTGAACGTACCAGTTCTGAAAGAGAAGACGACGACGATACTCCACGTTCATCTGAAGGAGGATCTCGATGATTAAGTTAATAACTTTATGCTTTTTATTCACTTCGGCTTCTTATGCATCGACAATCGTAAAATCTGAAGATAACGCTTTAACAATTAAAACTGTAAATAATGATGTTGAAGTTCAACTGCCTGAAGTGGCTCTTCAAGTTCTTACAAAATGGAACTCTGATTTTAAAATTTTCAGCCAAGCCGATTACAGCAAGTCAGTTTTAGAATTATTCAAAGACCTTGGCGAAAACCAAACTGATAAGCCAGTTCCAATGGCCTTTATCGAAGACTTAGATGGCAATGGCCAAAAAGATATCGTGTTACTGGGAAGTGATTCTAAAAATCAATTTGCAGTAGCCCTAATTCAAACAGATAAAAAATGGTCGCTAGTTAAAATCACTCAATGGTCGATTAAAAATATTAAAGAGTCAGTGATTCCAACGGGTCTTTCTGGCGCTTCAGGAACAGCTGTAACTGAAACTGGTATTCCGTTTTATGTTTTAAAAGCCATGGGCGAACAAGCTGATAAACTTAAAGAAAAGAAAAAAGTCGGTATCCAAGTTGAAAACTTTATGGGTTCAGGCGAAGTTTTTGAAATTAATAATAAAAAGGCAGTTAAATTTACTTTATGAATAAGTTCGTTTTGACCATACTCTTGGCTTTCACAAGCCAAGGCGCAATGGCCGAAGTTTTGTCATGCACCCCGAATCAATCTACTTACAACTGTTTAGTTTGTAATTGTTATTTTGAAACCCGCGGCGAATCTCAAGACGGCAAAGTCGCTGTCGCAAAAACAGTTTTATCACGCATTACTTTACCTGAATTTCCAAATACGGTTTGTCGTGTTGTCTTTCAATCATCACAATTTAGCTGGACATCAGATAGCAACTCAAACCGCCTTAATGCCACAACTGATGATGATAAAGAAGCATTGTATGACTGCAAAAAAGCTACTGAAACAGCTCTGCACGAAGGCGCAAATGGCCTAATTTATTTTTACAACCCCCACAAAGCGACTCCTCGCTGGGCTAGAAAAACAACTTCATGCGGGCGCGTTGGACAACACGCTTTTTCAGTTCCAAAAGGCGAAAACTGCCCAAAATACTTAGGCAGTAATCCAGTACATTCACAAAAAACAAAATCTTCAAATGGCGGAGTAGCTAAATGATTAAATTAATAACGTTCTTTCTTTTATTAGCTTCCATCACACAAGCTGCAACTAAAGTTGAAAAGTCTGAAAAAAACACATTAGAAATTAACCTTAAAGGCGACGCAGTGACGATTAAACTTCCTGATGTGGCTCAACAGGTTTTAACAAAATGGAATCCAGACTTTAAACCTTTTGATCGCAAGGATTACAGCAAATCTATTATCGAGTTATTTAAAGATATCGGTGTTAATCAAATGCCGATGGCTTTTATCGACGATTTAGATGGCAACGGCAAAAAAGACATCGTGTTACTGGGTAACGATAAGAAAAATCAATTTGTTGTGGCCCTATTACAACTCGATAAAAAATGGACGCTGATCAAAGTGGATCAAATGGACATTGAAAACATCAAAGACACAGAAATTCCCACTGAAGTTTCTGGAACTTCTGTAGTAAAAGAAACTGGAATTCCACTTTATATTTTACAAGCTCAAGGCGAACATGCGACTAAACTTAAAGAAAAGAAAAAAGTAGGTATTCAGGTTGAAACTTACTTAGGAGCTGGCGATGTGTTTGAAATAACAGACTCTACCGACGGTATGAAGGCTGTAAAGTTCATGCTCGATTAACGAACGACGAAATCAGTAAAGTAAACATCTTTAACAAGTCCTACTTTTAGGACTTTGTTTACTTCTTCAACGATCTTATCTTTTAAAAATAATTTACCCTGAATAGTTTCGACATCTGAATACGATTTATCATTTAATAAACGAATAATGCTATCACGCGCACGAGCCGTTTTATCTGAATCCATAATCTCTGTAAAAGACTGTGCATTTAACATATCAAGATTAACTTGTAATAAAATCTGACGTTGTGGTTGACCCGCTAAGTTCACTAAAAATTTATCCATTGTATAAACGTTCATACCTTTTTCAATGGTCTCAGGTAAGCTTGCAGGCTTTCTTAAGCTCTCTTCAACGATATATGGAGATTCATAGCCTAGAGTTGATGCGTACACCCAGTAAGCGCCGGTGCCTAATCCGCAGATGTTCAAAATAATTAATAGACTATTTAGGATAACTTGAAGCTTTTGTTTCATACTGATGTATCGGCCAACTAAACCAAGGTCTTAAGACCAAAGAAGTGCAAAAAGTTAAAAATCTGTTACACTAGGTCTTAATATCGTCGTAATACTGCACCCCATGAGTTGTCAGGTGTCTCAGATTAGGACAAACTATTTTTTACGAATGAGAATGCATACTTTTTCACCGTTTTTTAAAGCTTTTATTTTTGCTTTGTTAATCATAGCAAAGCCAACAGTGTATGCTGCAGAGGCTGCTGTTTCGACTTCAGCAACCGCCGCAGTGTCTACGATAGTTATGTTTCCAAATGAAATTCTACAGATCTCTGATGCTCCTGAAATCAAATCGTCGATCCTGATCGCCGATAAGTCTGTCCGTAAATTATATTTTTTCGAATCTGAAGAAACACTGACGACTCCTGTATCATTTGAAATTGATATCGGCAAAAATAGTGGCGCTAAAACTAAACGCAATGACAAAAAAACTCCTGAAGGCATTTATCTTTTACAAAAAAAAATGACTCCTCCAGAAATTCCGTTTGATCAGTATGGTTCATTAGCATTTGCCACTGACTACCCTAACGTATTTGATAAATTCGAAAACAAAACTGGCGACGGCATTTGGTTACATTCAGTGCCCGACACTGTTCCTTTAAGTCGTGGTTCAAAAGGCTGTGTAGTTTTACGTAACGAAAGCATTCAAAAACTTTCAGATCAAATTTCGTTAAATAAAAGTCATCTAATTATTAATTCTAAAACTGAATGGATTGATAGCGACGCCCACACGTTAAGAAAAAACAAAGTCATCAATTGGCTGACTAACTGGAAAGACACTTGGCAAAAACAAGATTTAGAAAATTATGGCAAAATGTATTCTGACGAATTCTCTGCGCCAAACTTTAATAAAAAATCTTGGTTAATGCATAAAGAAAAATTAAAAGGCATTTACAAAGCGATCACACTTGATTTTTCTAAGCCAAGTATCTTTCACACTAAGAACCAATACTTAATTAAGTTCGTACAAAATTACACTTCAGATATGCACCAAGATAAAGGGATCAAAACTCTTTATCTAATTGAAAAAGGCGACGACCTTCTGATCTTACGCGAAGAATGGTCAAGCCTGTAGAAAGACTTTTATGAACACCACCCATGGATCATGCCTTTGTGGCAAAGTCGCTATCACAATTAATCCAGAGAAAAAAATATTCGATGCTTGCCACTGTGGTATGTGTCGCAAATGGGGCGGCGGTCCGGCGCTAACAGTTCATGGCGGCCCAAAGTTTGAAATCACCGGCTTCGATCATATCACCGTTTTTAATTCAAGCGATTGGGCTGAACGTGCTTTTTGTAAAAACTGCGGCACTCACCTTTATTACCATTTAAAGGGCGGCGATTTTCACACGTTTCCGTTAGGACTTTTTAAAGACACCGAAGATTTTAAATTCGATGTGCAAATCTTTACTGATCACAAACCAAAACACTACGACTTCGCGAATGCTACAAAAATGATGACCGAAGCTGAAGTGTTAGCGATGTTTGGTGGCAAATAGCTATAAAGCTAATTGCCAATCAGCCGAAGCCAAGACTTTACCATTAATTTGAATTTCTAATTTATGTAGGCCCGGATAATGCCTGCGCGTTGTCACTGCTTTTAACGAGTGATTCTTTTTTATAATAAATTTTTCATTGGGTTTTAAATCTAAAACTTTAAGTTTAAAAACTTTTGGCGAAAGTTTATTACCCGCCTTTTGATAGTGAATAATATAATCCACGGCTAAGCGCTGAGCTTTAGTACTTTTAGAAGTAAATTCTAATTCGAAAGTTAAAATATCTTTTTCAGTGAATTTCTTTTTATTTAATTTCAATTCACCAAGTTTAACTTGAGCCTTTTCGCCAAAACCTAAAACCTCAAGCGCCGGTTTATAACCCTGTTTGATGAGGGTGCGTAAAGCCTGTTTCTCGATCCATATAAGCTTAGCTTTATCTTTAGCAGTGACTTTCTTTTGCCAAGATTTCAAAGTCGAAATAACTAAATCTGGGTGATCTTTTGCTATATCATTTAAATGATTCGCGACACTTTTTCTAACATACAACGAATCGTCAAATTTAAGTTTTTCTAAAATTTCTAAACCTGCACTTGGATCAACAATAGAAGCATGTAACTTTGCTCCCCAAGGAAGGCGCGGTCTTGAACCTTCACTTGTCCAGCGACGAATGTGTTCATCTTTATCAGTGCTCCATTTTTTCAATGTCGCAAAAGTTTTCTTCGGATGTTTAATTAAAAAAGGACGAACCGCAAACTCAGCGGTAAATTTTGAAGTCAGCTGATAAAGAGCCTCTAATGATTGTTCAACATGATCTAAACCCTGCTGCTGAATAAATTCAGTGTAAGGCCAAAGCTCAAAGCCTTTCAATTGACCCAGCTCAACTGATTTTAATAAAACACTCAGTGCTTTAAGATAATCCTGCGGAAGTTCAGCAGCCATAGCATCACGAATAAAATGAACACGAGGTTTCATCTCTAACGGAGCAAGCTTCGGCGCTACCTTCATAAAATTTTTATTATTAAATGTAGGGTAAGCTTTTTTTAAACTTTCAGAAATACGCGTGACTAAAGCTTCATTGAACCAATGTTTGAATGCATCTGGATTATCTTTTTTAGTTACGGCTGGCATAGAGTCCTCAAAAAAAAAGCACCCCGTTTTGCGGAGTGCTTTAAAATTAATTTATAAAATTAAAAACTAGTTGATTTCTGCTTTTTCAGAATCAAGATCAAGTTGTTCAACTTGCGCAGATAGATCTTCTAAAGCTGCAGTTTGTTTATCAACTTCTTCTTGAGTGATACGACCTAAACGGATGTTTAATTCAGTTAATCTTTTGTCGAATTTTAAATCTTCTAAAGCTTTATTTAATGACATAGGTCCTCCTAAGAACGAAATACAGTTTTAAAGCAAGAGCCTTCCCCAGTCAAATGATCTGACGGCAGGATACCGTCAGAAGCTCTCCAAGGATGGTAGCTTCGTAATCAGTTCCAATACTTAGGGTTATCTTTATCCTTACCAGGCTTTTCATTATCCACCACTAAACGAAGATTAGACGCCTTACGCTTTAACTTCGACTTAGCTTGATAGCTCTTATATTGAACGTGACCACGTAAAATCATAAATCCAGAGGCGATGCCTCCTAAATGGGCTAAATAAGCCACTTCACCACCGGCAAAGCCTGTTCCAACAAGTGAAGCCATATCCATGGCTCCGGCGATCATCACGAAGTACTTAGCCTTTATTGGAAAGAAGCCCATAAAGTACATTTCACGTTCGGCATAGATTATCCCGTAAGCCAGCAACAACCCGAACAACGCGCCTGATGCACCCATCACCGGGGTCAACATCACAGGTCTAAAACCAGTCATCGCTGCATAAATAGAAACACCGATACAATAAATAAGTGCAGCACCTGCACCACTGCCAAGATAGTAGAACGTAAAAAATTTACTACCCCAACGACGTTCAAGTTCTGATCCGAAAAACCAAAGCATCAACATATTAAAAAATAAATGAAATGGCGAAATCGCATGAAAAAATTGATACGTCACCAATTGCCAAATATAAAATTTTTCAACAACGAATTCAGGCGTTAAAATTAACAAACGCCATTGATGAAAATCAAAAGCGCGGTCTAAGAAAATTTGAACAAAAACCCAAATTGCGGCATTGATAATGATCAATTTTTTAACTACAGGAGACATTGGAGCTACTGAAAAAGCTGACATATTAAATTCTCCTACCCGTTTTTCTGAAAGTATTTTTTAAACTTAGTGTAAGTTTGTTTGGGCTGTTCGATCACTAATTTCGTTTCGGCAATTAACGGAAAAAAATTTAAATCACCATGCCAGCGCGGAACAATATGATAATGCAAATGATCGGGAATACCCGCACCACTTGTGGCCCCGTGATTCATTCCGATATTTAAGCCATTCGGATTATAAACATCTTTCACGGCTTGCACAGATAAGCGTAGCACTGCATGTAAATCAGTGTATTCAGCTTCAGTTAAAGATAACAAATCACCCGTATGACGAAGTGGCAAAACTAAAACATGGCCATTGTTGTACGGAAATTTATTTACAACAACTTGCGTGTACTGCGTTTTATAAACACAAAGAGTTTGTAAACTTTCTTTTTTTGTCGCCGAAGTACAAAACACACAGCCACTTGGTTTTAAAATTTTACGCACATACTTCATTCGACCTGGGCGATAAAAAATATCGCGTTCAATGGGCCAAATTTCTTTATCCATTTTAACAAGTGCAATTTTATTTTCTTTAACCGAAGTTTTTACTTTAGCCTTTGCCAATCAATTACTCCCAGTATCCTGGCATAATCATCATCGGCTGATTAAGCGTTTGCGTTTTGAATACAGTTTTTAGAGCTTGCTCAACAGCTTGACCTGACATCTCGCCTTTAAGCACAGCTTTTAAATCAGCTTTTGTAATCGAATTTAAATCATCATCGTCGTCATTATCAGTGAATAAAGACATAAATGTTGGACGACCTCTGTGTGGGCGAAGAACATGATAGTCATCTTTTTTTAATCCCACTTTATCAGCTGCGATACGAACAGCGTCTTCAAATGTTCCGATACCATCAGCAAATTTTAATTCAACAGCTTTAGCCCCCGTCATCACACGGCCATCTGCATACTGAGTTACAAACGAAACATCAAGCTTACGTGATTCAGCCACCGTGTTACGAAATTGGCTGTAAACTTCATCGATCATATCTTGAAATAATTTACGTTCATCATCGCGCATAGCACGAAATTCAGAACCAGAATCTTTAAATTTACCCGACTTGATTGTGTAACGTTTTACTTTGGCCCAAGAGTATAAATCTTCAAGGTTAGCAAATTCCATAATCACGCCGATAGAACCAATCATAGTTCCAGGAGCTACGATAATTTGATCACACGCCATCGCTGCATAATAACCACCAGAAGCAATCAATCCCGTAGATACACAAATCACAGGTTTATTGTGTTCTTCTTTAGCGCGCTTGATTTCCATAAACAATTCTTGCGACGGTCCAACTGCACCACCCGGAGAATTAATTTCGATAACGATCGCCTTAACAGCGTCTTCACCAGCATATTTTTTTAAGTTAGAAAGAAATTTTTTGCCGTTCATGATCACACCATTAATTTCTAAATGGAGGATTTCATTTTTATGTAGGCTTAAAGATGTTTCATCAGAATCAGTAGAGGTTGCTACTTTGTAACCACGGTATCCAAGAAAAATAGCGAAACCGATGAAAGCACCAAGAACGATTTTTTTACGTAAAGACATATTAACTCCAACCATGGAAACAACGAAGAAGCTTCGTATCTACTAAGTCTAATCAAACGGTAAAAAAAAGAAAGCCCTCAGCGCTGGAAGTGGCCAATCGTCAGATTGCGTTAATAAAGAAAAAACAAAGATCTCTTGAGCAGGAAGCTCAAGAGAAGCAGGAGCACGAGGACAGAGTCCTCGTCAGGCACGGATGCCTCCTACGAAAAGTCCCGTTTAGAAATAAAAAAACCCGCATTCCGTGAAGAATGCGGGCTCAAAGAATATATATCTTTACGAAAAACTAATTAGTCTTTTTTAAGACCTTTTAATTGATCGCCGAATAAATCGCCGAAGCTTGTTTTAGAAGTAGCCGTTGCTTTTTTAACGTACTCTTCTACATCGCCTTTTTGTTCGCGAAGTTTAACAAGTTTAGCCGATAAACCCACTTTACGTGCGTCTTTGTCGATAGTGATTACTTCAGCTTTGATAACATCACCTGGTTTAGCTACGTCGCCAACATTACCAACTTTATCAGTTGTTAATTCAGAGATGTGGATTAAACCTTCGATGTCTGATTCAAGCTCAACGAATGCGCCGAAATCTACTACTTTAGTTACTTTAACATCGTGTTGTGTACCGATGCCGTACTTAGTTTCGATTTGTGCCCAAGGATCACCTTCAAGTTGTTTAATACCTAAAGAGAATCTTTCGTTTTCAGTGTCAACGCCAAGAACAACTGCTCTTACTTTTTGACCTTTAGCAAACATTTCAGATGGGTGATTTACACGTTTAGTCCAAGAGAAATCAGAAATATGAACTAGACCGTCAATGCCCTCTTCGATTCCAACGAACACACCGAAGTCAGTGATAGATTTAACTTCACCTTCAATGATTGTTCCTGGTGGGTATGATTCTTTCATTTCTAACCATGGGTTAGTTTGAAGCTGTTTCATACCTAAAGAGATACGACGATTTTCAGTGTCGATCGCTAATACTTGTACATCAACTTGTTGATCAACTTGAACCATTTGGTTCGCGTGTTTCACACGTTTTGTCCAAGACATTTCAGATACGTGGATTAAACCTTCTACGCCGTCACCTAATTCAACAAACGCACCGTACTCAGCTACTGATACTACTTTACCTTTGTGTTTAGTTCCGATTGCGTATTGAGATTGAACTGCTGCCCAAGGGTCATCAGTTAATTGTTTCATACCTAAAGATACGCGTTCTTTTTCAGTGTCGTATTTTAAGATTTTAACTTTGATTTCATCGCCAACGTTGATCACTTCAGAAGGATGTTTAATACGTCCCCATGACATATCAGTGATATGTAATAGACCGTCTAAACCACCTAAATCGATGAATGCTCCGTAATCAGTGATGTTTTTAACAAGACCAACAACAGTTGCGCCCTCTTTCATTTGATCAGCTGTTTGAGCTTTTAATGAATCGCGCTCTTGTTCAAGAATTGCACGGCGAGATAATACGATGTTGCCGCGTTTTTTGTTGAACTTGATAACTTTAAATTTATATTTTTTGCCTAAGTAAACATCCATGTTACGTACTGGACGTAAATCGATTTGTGAACCAGGTAAGAAAGCTTTAACGCCGATATCTACTGATAATCCGCCTTTAACTTTCGCAACTACTAAACCTTCGATGATTTCTTCGTTTTCAGCAGCTTTAGAAATATCAGACCAAGCACGTAACATGTCAGCTTTATCTTTAGATAATGCGATCATGCCGTTTTCGTTTTCAATACGGTCGATTAATACTTCAATTTTATCGCCAGCTTTAACTTGGCGAACGCCGTCTACTACACGGAATTCATTGATTGGAATTAAGCCTTCAGATTTGTAGTTGATATCAACTAGTACGTAATCTGATTGAACCTCAACTACAGAACCAGTAACTACGTCACCGACTTTGAAATCTTGTTCTTTCGTAAATTCTTCAAACATTTGAGAGAATTCACCTTTTTTATCACTACCCGCGTGAATACCTGGATTCTCGGGGATTTTTGAGTCTTCAGCATCTAGCATAGCTAGAACTGATAGTTTTTCTTTTTGGCTTTTGCTTAACGTTTTGTTCATTGTTTTTGTTTTTTTCCTTTTCACGCAAAGAGTCCTCTAGGAACTCTAAGGTTGAAGAGTCGTTCTACGGGAGTTTATTTAGCTGGTCAATGGAGAATTTTGGGACGTCTGGGGAGTGTAATTCCGAAGGAATATGACTGATACTTTAGAGTGAAATACGAGAGCGAATATGTTTTTCAGCGTAAGCAACCACGGCATCTAAATCCATCGATGTTGTATCGATAACTAGAGCGTCAGAAGGCACCGATAACGGAGCTACCTTACGAGTCGAATCCTGCTTATCGCGAATCTGTTGCTGCTGAACGAGAGTTTTTTCGTCCATGCCTAACTCTTGAGCTCTTCTCTGGGCGCGGTTTTCAGAATCGGCTGTGACATAAAGTTTAACTTCAGCATGCGGAAATACCACCGTGCCACAGTCGCGACCCTCTGCGATTAAGCCGTCGTTAACAACGGCGCAATTGCGTTGGTGATCCAATAAAGATTGGCGCACTTCGGGGTAATGGCTGATTTTACTAGCTACGTTACCAACCGCTTCTTGGGCGATCAGATCAGTGACATTTTCATTTTGAAAGTAAACTTGAGTTCGTTCGTACGCTAAACGCACTTCCCAAACATTTGAACTGCATAACTCTGATAGAGCGATAGGATCTGTAAGATCAGTATTAAGCTGCAGCGCCGCATAGCCTAAGCCGCGGTAAAATGCTCCCGTAGAAACCCACGGACAACCTAATTTTTTTGATAGTTCACGACTTAGCGAAGATTTGCCTGAAGCCGCTGGTCCATCGATTGTGATCACATAACCCATGGGACGGTAAAGTACTTAACAGCGGGATTTTTGTAAACTGCTAAATGAGTTTAAAAATCAGTCACAAAAACGTGACTGATTTCTACTCAAATTGTTACTCAGCTTTAAGATTTTCTAGTTTTTGAAGCACAGATAAATCGCCATATTGCAATTCGTAAGCATAAATGCCCACCAATTGTGAACTTGGTATTTCACCAACTGCTTTTAATAGCTCAGCATAAGTTAACGCAGGCACTGGTTTACCGGCTGCATTTAAAATAGCTATCGTATTCGCCGCAGCAGCCTCTTTTAACTTTTGCAACTGATCACGAAGAGCATCTGCAATTTCTAAACGTAAAGAGGCTGGCCAGTTTTCTAACACAAAAGCTTTTACTAAAGCGTCGCGATAATAATTTGAATAACCTAAAGTCTGCACTTCAATTTCTTGGCCATTCACAGTGATTTTTTTAGCTTTATCTTTACCTGCTAAAATCGCATCTTTAAAAAGTTGCATTAATACTTTTGCATCACCTACGTTAATGTTTTCACGGTAACGCATTGCTGTTTCAGGATATTTTTCTGGATGCACTTGCGAATCATCGTACTCTTCACGACTCTTAAATGCATAAGGAGCCTTGTAAACCGGAACAAACTTGCTCATCACCGTTGAAAGAAATTTGTCATCTTCGCTTTTTGCTGAAGCTAAAAGTTTAGTTGAAACAGTCACTAATTCAGTTTGCTCTAAGCCCGAATTTAATGGATCAAGTTTTGCGAAAAAATCTAAAGTTTGTGTTTCAAATTTTTCTAAATTCAACCAACCATTAATAATACCTGTTACTCCGCCCATGGCATTAATATCATTAGCCATCGTAGACTGTACTGATGTTTCATAAGGAACTTTACTCTTCTGAGAAAGTCCTGATTGAAATACACTGATCGCTGTTGAAATAGAAATGACTGTTAATTTATCTTTTGGCGCAAATAAAGCTGACTCTAACTGACCAAGATCGATACTTGTATACAAGCTAGCTGCATCTTCAACCTTAGGCACTTTTGTAAAAGGGTCTTTATTATTTTTCAGAGCCAATAACCGACTAAATGTCATGCCTACATTATTATTTAAATCTGTTTTTACTTGCTGAACTGACCCTAGTAACGGATTTTTTAAGGCGTCAAATCTTTCACAACCATAAACCGTAGCTCCTTGTTCATTAGCTAAAGTAATGTGTTCATCCGAACAATAAGTGTCTTTAGCCAATTCAATTTTTTGATCTTTGTAACCCCAACCAATAGCTGCAGAATCATACGGTAAAACTGAATGTTTAATGTAAGCTCCTGTTAAAGCTGTATGCAAGAGATGTTCATAATCCATAACTGTTGATGTGAATGTAAAACCAGGATGATTTTCATCTTTTAAATAGTCAGCTTGAGCTTTAATTAAATCGGCGTCAGTTCCTTCATGAGTAAATGAACCTGCAAAATTATGACGCAAACCCATTACGTGACCCATTTCATGGGCTACGACAGTTCTAATAATGTCTTGTGAAAATTTAAGTTTATGCTTTTCAGACAAATTTGCTAAATCAAGTGTGGTCTGCATTTTACTTTGCTCCAGCACACACAGACCACTTTTATTGAGCGGCACAGAACCTGTTAATGGTTGATTAACTATAGCTTTTTGCATTGTAAGCCATGACGATGTCAAAAAAACTTGAGCGCGAAGAATTTCACCTGTCATTGGATCTGCTTGCATTGAAGCGTAAGCAAAACCTGCAGTATCCCACTGCACCCAACGCATAGCGATCATGCGATCATTCACATGATCTGTGGCTTTAAAACCTTTACGAACTTTTAGCACTTCGCGACCAATCACGCGATTCCAGTACGTAGCTCCTTCGATCACGGCATCAGTAATTTCTGTTGGAATATTTTCTTCTAATGCCACTGTAATTGGGCCGCGTTTTTCTGAAATATCCCATTTCGTAATTTGTGGAAATAAACTTTCTTCGTTTGCTAATGTGGCGTAATTAATAAAATAACCAACACGTTGTTCTTTATCAAAAAGTTGAGATTTAAATTCAGTATTTGCAATATAAGGTTTAATTTCGATGATAACTTTGGCTGTAGTTTCTTTTTTGAACGGGCTATTATCTGACTGACCTGCACCCTCATTTTTAGCTTGTGAAAGTTCACCAAAACGCACCGCTTGCTCAACATACATCACATTATCAACGATCTCAGTTTTGCGAATTAAGGCTTCTTTAATATCTACTGTGGTTTCAAGTCCACTCGTTGCATTTTCTTGGTTTTCTTTGATCGTTTCAATTTCAACAATATTTAAAGAGGATTCAAGAGTCAGATTTCTAAAACCTTCGCTGATATCAATGGTGATTGAGTCATTTGATTCTTTAACAATTTTAAAAGTTTGCAGTAATTTATCTGTCGGAATTGAGCTGTAAAGATTGTTTGAACTTAAGCGAAATAAACCCACACGTGAATTTGATCTTTCAAAAGATACGATCTGCACTTTAAAGTCATTCACATCAGGCATACGCTTAGACATCACCATTGATGGCGTCATCATAAAGGCTTTACCTAAAGCCGATTTTTGTAAAACTAAAATCGATTCATCAGATGTTGTCTGCATTGATTCAGACAATTTGACCGGGGCTTGGCGCTCTTGGATAATGGTTTTTTCGTCTTTAGGTGCGCAGCCCGTAAAAATAGAACCAATCGCTGCCACTAAACTAATAATAATAAGACTTCTTAATTTACCCACGAATCCCCCTGAAATAATCTGATTCAGAAGGGATATTAAACGAGACTTCTTGAAATAAAAACTGTCAGGATTCTAGACAGTAAAGGCTACAGCTTTGGAACCTCAGTCAGCATCTGTTCGATTGCAGCGATGGCTTTCTTGTTTTCAGCCATTCCACCCACTGTCATACGCAAGTATGTTGGAAACCCATAGTTCGTAACCGGGCGCAAAATGATGCCTTTTTTAAGAAGGTTCGTGAAGCACATTTCAGAGTTTCTTTGTGTGTCGAATAACACGAAATTACCTTCTGATTTAAAAAATGGAAGCTTCAAACGAGTTAATTCTTTATAGAAAAAATCTAACCCTTCCCACACTGTTTTTTGTGAAGCTTGTATGTATTCAACATCATCTAAAGCAGCGATTCCGGCAGCCTGAGCAAGCTCATTCACATTGAACGGGTTTCTGACACGATTATAAAGTTCTAAAACAAATTCAGGAGCTAACATCGCGCCTAAACGCAAACCTGCTAAACCATAAACTTTAGAAAATGTTTTAATCACAATTATGTTTGAATATTTATTATAAAACTTTTGTGCAGCTTTAAATTGCGGATCACGCACGTACTCTGTGTACGCTTCGTCAAAAACTAACAACACATCATCACGATTTCCAAGACGAGTTAAGAACTCATCCATTTCTTCGCCACCGACAGAAGTGCCTGTTGGATTATTTGGATTAGGAATAAAAATCAATTGAGTTTTTGAACCTGGATTACGATAGAAATCATCGGCGATGCCTTTTAAATCCATTGATAAATCAGCACGTAAAGGAACAGCTCTAACTTTAACACGTGCTGCTTGAGCGCACACTTTATAGGCCACGAAAGCCGCTTCAGTCGTTAAAATCGAGTCGCCCGGTTCGCAGAAAATTCTGATTAAAAGATCGATAATTTCGTTTGAACCGTTGCCGATGCCTACTTGAGATGAAGGAACATTCCACTTTTGTGCAATTTTTTGTACTAAATCATAACAAGATGGATCTGGATAACGATGCTGTTCTGTTAGGGCTTTTTGGATCGCCTGTAGCGCTTTTGGACTTGGGCCTAAGGGATTTTCGTTGCTAGCCAATTTAATAACTTCAGTTAAACCATATTCGCGTTGAACTTCGCTGATTGGTTTTCCTGGTTTGTATGGCACAAGACTTAAAATTTCTGCAGATACTTTCATAGTGATTGACCCTTAATGTAACTGAATCTAACATAGACCAACTTATTATGTCCAATGCTTCACTGGTTAATTCCAACGCTTCACTTGCAATTTCTCAAGCTTCGCTTGCTATTTATTTAGGAGAATCCTACGCGGAAATCGAAGCCCGTAGTGGATCTACTGTTCTTTTGAAGAAAACTTTCTTCTTACCGCAAACATCTTTGAAATCGATTTTAAATCAGCACATTAAACCGTTAACCACTGAACACACATTTTCTTCTGTTTATGTCGTCACGAAATATTTAGATCGTTTAAAATCATTTCGCCTAGGTGGCAGTGTTATTCAGGTGCTTAACGAGAACCAAGAAAACAATTACACTTTTGAAGATTCAACGTGTTTATCATTGGCCGCAGCGGCATTGATTATTCCGTTAAACAAAACTTTTACGATTGATCATTTAAAAACTGAATTAGAACGCGTTAAAAAAACTAATGCTGAAGCCAATAAAGTTGTTATCAGCCTCAGTCAATTTACGGATGAGCAATTAGCTTCGATTGAAAATTTCTTTATCGAGCAAAAATTTTCGGTTTTTAAAAATCCTGAACCTGAAAATTTAAACTCTTTACGCCGCACTCTGATTAACGCAGGGTCTGAAGGCACAAAAGAAGAGATCGTCTCTGAAATCACGGCTTGTTTAAGTCGTGATGACAAGGCCCCTGAAATTCATTTTTGGGTCAAAAATAAATTTCAAAAAGCTTTTGAAAATATCGATCTTTATTTTAGTGCCGATCAGTTTTTACATACTTTATTTTTTAATAATAAAAAAGACTTACTGATTCATACCGATCTAGAGCGCTGGATCGTAATGAAAAACAAAACTGTGCCCGTGTGGAAAAGCCCATGGGGTAATGTGAATTACGAACACATTGAATCTGAATCAATTGGTATTCACCCGTTTTCAGAAGTTAAAATTCACTCATCGGGGCATTTAGTGTTTTCTAAGGTTCCTGCGGCGATTGAGCCTGGCCCTATGCTTGCCGGTCGTTCAGTTAAAACTTTAGTTGTTGATGCTTTTTACAAAACTATTTCTAAAGACGATAACTTGGTTCAGTTATTTCCAAAACTTGCTGAAAACACTTTATGCACTAAAATTGAGTCGCAATTTAAAGTGTTAGAAAAAGGCCAAGCCCATTACGAAGAGCCCTTTGATTTAAAAATCATTCAAGATTTCGTGGTGAACAAGCTGGGTTATGACATTCTTTTACATAAAGTAAAAGAAGACCGACTTGCATGGACTGGCCACTTAAATATTTTATTTAAAAAACTTGATAACGCCGTAAGCCCCTTTTCGTGGACTGCAGAAATTTTTAAGAGAATTTAGATGTTTGATAATAAAAGTTTACAATTAGCATCGTACGGCCATTTAGATTATCACTACTTTCAAAGTTTTTTGAATCACTTCAAAAATGCATCTCTTGTTAACTTAAATGGTGATTTGTTGTTTTCACGCGATTCTGAGTTATGCTCGACAACGACAAGCCGTTTAGTGAGTTACCAAATCGTTAAAAAATATTTAAAGTTAAATCCAGGCGATATTTTTATTACCAATGACCCTGAAAATGGTGGCTATAGCTATTCTAAAGTATTTTTTATTTCAGCTTTAACTGAGAATTTATTTTTAATTTGGAGTGATGATAACAGCCAAATTCAATTTAAAATTCCATTATCACCGTTAGTTGAAGCGCATAAGAAAAATACTATGTTATGGTCTGCGATGATTGAACCGCACCCACAAAAAGCAGCACTTGCTGAGTTTTTTGATGCGCAAATTGAACACTACACAAGTTGTTTTCGTGCGACGCCTTATTTAGATTTTTTAAGTGAACCTGATTTTCAAAACATTTGGTTTAAAACTTGTAAGTCAGAATATGAACGTCAGTTTGAATTACGCCCGCAAGGCCAATCTGATTTAAGTCTTAAATACCACGATAAACTGATCAAAATGGGTTTAGGTATCGAAGAAAAACAAAATCAACTGGCGATCACAATTGATTTTTCTAATACGCACTTAGCTGAAAAAATGTGTGCGGCTTCACACGTGATCGAAAGCGCAATGATTCAAGAATTTGTGTATCACTATAAGTTGCACCAATTTTTATCTCAACCCATTTTAAATCAAATTAAATTGATCATGCCGCCTAAATCAGTGGTTTCAAAAGCGCATGCCACTGGTGAACACAACTTTGAATTACAGGGTGTTATTCGTCAGATGTTAAAACATCTCTTGTCGCAGCTAAACACTAACGCTAAAAAAGGTGAAAAGTTTGCTCTAAAGTCTGAAGCGCAACTTAACTTTGTCGCTGATTCAAGTGTACGTGCAGGATTTTTACTTGATGAAAGTTTTGCTTTAGAAGATTTAACTCAGTTTTTCAAGCCGACTACAATGTCGATGAAAGAAAATAATTACCACGGTGAATACGTAGTCACAGGTTCTGGCTTAACTTTAGATACTTTTTATTTATATTCTGAATTTGATCACAATAAACGCTTTATCAAGATCAATAACAAGTCGATCAAATCAGGCCGTCATCAACTTAAAAAAGACGACCAACTTTCGATTCACTGGAAACTTTAACTTAGGCTAAACAATTAAACTAGAATTTTTGCGCCGACACTTTCGAGTGCGGCTACAATTCTTTTAATGTGTTCGCGCGAAGTCGTCTCTAAAACAAATTCAATGCGCGTTTCTTTTAAATTTAAACCATGGCGAATGCGATCATGATGAACTTCTAAAACGTTAGCTTTATGTTCAGCAATAATCTGAGTTAAACGACTCAGGCTGCCCGGTACATCAGGAACGATAACTGATAGTTCACATAATCTGCCGCGCTGAATTTGGCCGCGATTAATAATATCAGACACGATATTTAAATCGATGTTACCACCACTAACCACTAAGCAAGTTTTTTTACCTAATTTAAGTTTGTGCGATAAAGCTGCGGCCACTGTTACAGCCCCTGAGCCTTCGGCTACAGTTTTTGCGCGCTCTAATAAAAATGTAATCGCTTCGGCAATTTCATCTTCAGTGACTGTCACAACTTCATCGACGTATTTTTCTATAAATGTATGAAACATTATTTCGCTTGGTGTTTTAACAGCGATACCATCTGCTAATGTCGCAATTGGTTTTGTTAAGGGAACATACTTTTTCGTGTGAAACATTTGCGACATCGTATCAACAAGTTCAGTTTGCACACCGATGATTTTAATTTTTGGATTTAGGCTTTTAATAGCTAATGAAATACCAGAAATTAATCCACCACCACCAATAGGAATCACTACCGTATCAAGTTCAGGAATTTGTTTTAAAATTTCTAAACCAATAGTGCCTTGGCCTGCGATCACTTTTTCATCTTCATAAGGATGAACGAAAACATATCCGTGTTCTTTAGCTAATTTAAACGCTTGCTCTTTAGCTTCGTCAAACATTGAACCATGCATGATCACTTCAGCCCCGTAGCGTTTAGTCGCGTCTACTTTAGCAATAGGCGCGTTCTCTGGCATCACGATCACTGACTTCACACCATTTAATTGCGAGCTTAAGGCCACGCCTTGGGCGTGATTACCAGCAGAACAGGCAATCACTCCGCGTTTTTTTTCTTCAGCAGTTAGACTTATGATTTTATTAGTAGCTCCACGAATTTTGAAGCTACCGGTTTTTTGCGTATTTTCTAATTTAAGATAGATTTCTGAGCCCAAAATATCCGTCATTGATTTTGAATAATCACACGGCGTTTCGTTCACAAATTTTTCAATCGTACTTTGGGCTTTTTGGATGTCTTCTAGGGTAACTCGCACTGTCTCTCCACGAGGCTTCGCCTCGATTACCAATATACCGTAAGACCCCAAATTGGTGGATAAATACTTTGTGTGGCTAGACGGGTTATTTTCATTGTGCTGGATTTTTTCGAGGGCTCTTCAAATGGGCGCCCGTCCGATATTCCTAAGGCATGCTGCTCATCAAAAAACACAAACGGAGCTAAGGCTTTACTGCAAGAGCTGCAACGATCGACCAATGTATTTGCTCGTTCATTAAATGTACCGCAAACATGACATCTTCTAAAATGGATGTGTTCTGATTCTTGGACATTATTTGGATTCGACATGGTTCGCCTCGCTTATATATTATTCTAGACCTACGTCTATGTTCTGCAAACGAACTACCTGTGTTTTCCAGCTTTAAGATAATTAAAATGAGGCAGAGACTTTTAAGCATGCTCAATGACTTGACGCGAAAGCGTGAATTGCAAGTCACTGTCTCAATTTGAGGCGCTGATTGGACATTAATTTGTTTATAAGAGTGAAAACAACAAATTTTAGTGGGCTAGTTTCTGTTAAGAAACGGTGAATTTTATGGTCTTGTAAATAACATTTTAGTTATTATTATCAAGAATGCGGACACTGTTTTTGTTTGTTTTTTTTATATCTACGCAAGTGCATGCCCAGTTCTTTATCCCTATGGGTTTATGGGGACCAAAAACTTGGAGCGTAGTCATCACTGATGCTCCAGCTTATGCGTACCCCACTGCAAATGCCGGTGTCACAGTCGATCGTACTTTCACCGTTACAAATTTAGGAGCTTACACAGCTTCACAAATAAACGCGGCCAGCTTTACGACGACGAATTTTACTTTCAAGGGTGGAACATTTCCAGGAACCGGTGGCAATTGTTCGTCAACACTTCCGCCTGCAAGTAGTTGCGCTCTTGTCGTTACGGCCGGCTCAATTATGGGTGGAACATACAATGACCAATTAATACTTAACTATCTTTCTGCTGTTCCACAGAGTGCCACAGTTGCTTTAAGTTTTGCTTCAAACGCGAATACTTCGCCGACGATTACAACTATTGCCAGTCGAAATGTTTACGAAGCCAACTACCCCTACATTCCGTTTCAAATTTCAGATGCTGAAAGCACGTTACTTTGTAGCGGCGCTAACTTGGCGGTCACCTCATCAAATAACGCTGTTGTTCCACCAGCCAATATTACCTACGCGGGTATTTCTCCGTTTTGTTATTTAAATATTATTCCTGTAGCTGGCAGCACGGGCACAAGTAATATTGTTTTAACAGTTCATGATTTAGGTTTTCCTGATATCACTGCATCAACTTCATTTACGGTAACGGCCATTCCATTAGTATCGATGACAATTTTACCTGACGCCGCAATTATTCCAAAAAATTCGACGTTTCAGTATACGGCAATTGCAACTTACAGTGATGCCTCGTCATTAGATATTTCTCAGTCAGCCTCTTGGACAATTCCGGCTTCAGCCACTTACACAGTGACAAGTTTTACAAACGGATTACTGACTTTAGGTAACGTCACAACTTACGCTGACGTAAATATCACAGCCACTTACTTAGCTTTATCTGATTCTGCGAGTGCTACATTAAATGGTTCAACCATTACTAGCCTTTTTCTTTCTCCGACATCAGCAAGTATCAATGTCGGCGGCAATCTTAATGTTAAGTGTTATGGCCGTACGGCCGATGGTGGAACTTTAGATTTAACAAGCGCATGCACTTGGTATTCGCCAAATGTATATCAAGCTCAAGTAAATAATTATTCTCCGAAAGGACAAGTCACCGGAATTTCTTTAGGCGGACCAACCATCGTATCAGCCACATATTCAAGCTTATCAGCCAGCGCTTCAGTCAGTGTGATTTCTGGAACTCCGGTCACAGTTGAAGTTGGTACCGGATTATTTGCGCGCTACTTTACAGGAATGAGTTTTGATACATTCAATAACGCGCGTGTCGACGCAGGTATTGCTTTTGCCTGGGGAGCGGGAAATAATCCCGTCGGTGGTATTGATACTTTTTCTGTTTTATGGACCGGACAAATCTTACCACCAGAAACTGGAACCTATACATTTCACACCAATTCAGATGATGGAATTTATCTGTGGATTAACGGTGTCTTAGTTGATGATTTATGGACAGATCACGGACCTACAATTTCAAGCCACAACGTAGCTCTTACCTCTGGCACAAAATATAATATTACGATGGCCTTTTACGAAAATGGTGGAGGCTCTGAAGCCCATTTAAGATGGAAAACTCCAAGTTCAGCTTGTGCATCGTATGCGGCTTGTCCGTATATACCACAGCAATATTTATTTCCAACAAGTGGCACAGGCATGTCGTTAGCAGTTGCCGGAACCGGCGATTCAAACCCAGCTAATAATAATTTTATAAACGATGGAATTATTCGTTACTACAATGCGGATGGTGCTGGAAATATCGCAAGTGCGGCTATCGTATCAGCACAAACTGGTGGCGTCAGCTTAACCGCATCAAATGCAAATGGCACAGGTCTTAGTTATACGACAGGATTAATCGGACAAGCATTTAACTTTGATGGCGTAGATGATTATTTTACTTCAGCAAATACAGGATTAATCACTGGAACCGCTGCGCGCTCAGTTTCATTTTGGATTAAGCCTAATAACGTCGGCACTGAACAAGGAATTTTCTTTTACGGAGTTAATGCAAATAACAGTGGAACTGGTGCAACTCTTTTAGCAAGCGGTAGCGTTCATGTCACTGGAGGCGGCACTATAGGTTGTAACTCAGCCTCTGGATCAGTGACCTACAACCAATGGAATCACGTATCAGTTCGTTTTACTTCACCGAATGTGGCTGTGACTGTGAATGGCATCACCAGCACCTGCGCTGCAAATTCTTGGAATACTTCTGCAGGATCATTTTACCTAGGTCGAAGTTTAACTGTGGCGCAAAAATATTCAGGCAGCATCGATGAGTTTGCAAGTTGGAATGTGAATTATGGATTAAATGCGAATAACCATTTGCCGACGGTGATTTATCTTTTACAACAACCTAAGCCGGCCTATGTTCCGTAATTACTCGGCTGTTGCGCTGGGCGCGGCTGCTTATTGAAAGGCCCTTGCGGCCTTTCAAATACTAGTGCGAGCAGATTTTCATGAAGCTATCCACTTCAAGAGCGGCGCCGCCGATTAAAAAACCATCAACATGCGGAACTTGTAAAAGTTCTTGCGCATTATCTGGTTTAACACTGCCACCGTATAATAATTGAAAATTTGTAAAATTAAGATCAGACATTTTGTGGTAAAGCTTTTCGTGAATTTCTTTAACTTGTGCCACTGTCGCAACTTTACCCGTGCCGATCGCCCAAACGGGCTCGTAAGCCACGATCATACGTTTTGATTTATCAATACCATTTAGGCTTTGAGTTAATTGTTCGAAACAAACTTTTTCTGTTTCGTTCGCTTCACGTTGCGCTAAAGTTTCACCGATACAAAATACCGGCAACAGATCTAACTCTTGGCAAAGTTTTACTTTTTTATTTAAAGCTTCGTTTGTTTCACCAAAAAATTGGCGACGCTCACTGTGCCCTAGTAAAATAGTTTTTGCTCCCATGTCTTTTGCAAACGCGGCTGAATTTTCACCCGTGAATGCGCCTGATTTTTCGAAATGAATATTTTGCGGACCAACAAACACCGGAGTGTCATTGGTCGCGTGAATAACTGTATCTAATGAAAAGTTTTGCGGAAAAATGAAAACTTCTTTGTGATCCCAAAAATAAGTATGAGCCACAAGCTGCGCACGAAAAGTTTCACAGAACTCTTTCGCTTGTGCAGGTGTTTTTTGTAATTTCCAATTTGCTGCAAAAATCTTTTTCATATTTCTACATTACCTCAGATTGTTTACGTGGACGCAACACTTCTAAGCCCGGAAGTCTTTCGCCTTGAAGGTATTCCAAACTTGCCCCGCCACCTGTAGAGATGTGAGTCATTTTATCTGCAAAACCTGAAGCTTCGGCTGCCGCTGCTGAATCACCACCACCTACAATAATTAGGCCCGGATTAGCTGCTAGAACTTCGGCGACTGCAAAAGATCCTTTAGCAAAAGCCGGAGTTTCAAAAACGCCCATCGGGCCGTTCCAGAAAACTGTGTTCGCTTTTTCTAAACACGCGCGATAATTTCTAATTGTTTGTGGACCGATATCTAAAGCCATACGGTCGTCTTCGATTTCAGCTGTTGTTGTTACTTTGATATTGTTCGTATCACCAAAGCTAGTCGTTGTAACATGATCAACTGGTAATAACATTGTTTTACCACGCGCTTCCATACGTTGAATCATCTCTTTAGCGTATTTAACTTTATCAGCTTCAACTAAAGATTTACCAACTGGAATGCCTTGGGCTTTTAAGAACGTGTAAGCCATAGCTCCACCGATCACAAAGCCATCAACGATATTCATTAATTTTTCAATCACCGGAATTTTATCTGAAACTTTCGCTCCACCAAGAACAGCAATGTAAGGTTTTTTTGGATTTTCAAATAAACCGTCTAACATTTTAATTTCTTTTTCGATCAGTAAACCAATGCCTTTTTTCTGCATGATTTCTGGAAACGCCTGAATAGAAGCATGCGCACGGTGTGAAGCACCGAAAGCATCATTGATATAAATATCAGTGTATGACGCCCATTGCACAGCAAGTTCATTTTTATTTTCTACTTCACGCTCATCGAAACGAAGATTTTCTAAACAGATAATTTGTTTTTTCATCGGAGCCGATAAAAAATGCTTTACGCCTTCAGAATCTGGCTCGTCCATAAGAACAACTTCAACATCTAATAATTCGCCTAAGCGTTTTGCTACAGGTTCCATTGAATACTGTTTGTCGTCTTTTGATTTAGGACGACCTAAGTGAGAAGCGATAACTAATTTTGCGCCTTTTTCTAAAGCGTAATTAATTGTAGGTAAAGCAGCTCGCAAACGATTTTCGTCTGTGATTTTTCCTGTTTTATCCATAGGTACATTTAGATCTAAACGTAAGAATACCGTCTGACCTGCTAATTCGAAATCACGGATTGTTTTAATCCCTTTTAAACCTTGAGAAGCCATCTATCACATTCCTTTTTCTTAAGCGATTATTTCGACATCATGTAAATAGCCATATCAACCATGCGGTTTGAGAAGCCTACTTCATTATCGTACCAAGAAAGAACTTTTGCTAATTTATTACCGCTGCCTGCAATAACCATAGTTGTTTTAGCATCTACGATTGAAGAGTGAGTGTTGCCATTGAAATCAATGCTCACTAAAGGTTTTTCTTCTACAGCTAAAACACCTTTCATCGGGCCATTAGCCGCAGCACGAAGAGCGTTGTTGATCGCATCAACTGTCATTGACACTTTTGCATTGAAAGTGAAATCAACAACCGAAACATTCGGAGTTGGAACACGCATAGACATACCATCGATTTTACCTTTTAAATTAGGTAAAACTAAACCCACAGCTTTAGCTGCGCCAGTTGTTGTCGGAATCATAGATACCGCCGCAGAACGAGCGCGACGCATATCACTGTGAGAAGAATCTAAGATACGTTGATCATTTGTGTACGAGTGGATTGTCATCATCGTGCCTGATTCAATACCAAAAGCTTCATCTAAAACTTTAGCTAACGGAGCTAAGCAATTTGTTGTGCAAGAGGCGTTTGAAATGAATGTGTGTTTTGCTGCATCGTAATCTTTATGATTGATACCGTAAACCACCGTCATATCCACACCGTCAGCAGGAGCAGAGATCATCACTTTTTTAGCGCCCGCAGTGATATGCTTTTGGTAATCTTCTTTGCCTTTTAAGGCACCGGTGCACTCCATCACTAAATCTACGCCCCAAGCTTTCCAAGGGATTTGTGCAGGATCTTTAGTTTTTGAAACGGGAATTTTTTTACCGTTTACAATTAAATTTTCGCCGTCATGAGAAACTTCAGCGTCAAAAATGCCGTGAGATGAATCATATTTTAATAAGTGAGCGATTCCTTCGATATCATCTAATGAATTGATTCCTGCGATTTCTACTTTATCTAATGCCGCTCTGAAAAATACGCGACCGATACGACCAAAACCATTAATACCAACTTTTACTTTAGACATTTTTTATTTCTCCTGACTTCTTCTATGTGTATTTTAATTTTTTAAATAATTTTTTAGCGTTGTCTGTTGTGATCTTTGCAAGTTCTTCAACGGTAATGCCTTTAAGTTCTGCCACAAGTTTTGCGGTATGAACGACATAAGCTGAAGTGTTTGGTCTGCCACGCATTGGAACTGGCGCTAAAAATGGCGCATCAGTTTCGACATGTAAACGATCTAACGGAATCACATCGCGAACGATGGCTCTTAGACTATCAGCATTTTTAAAGGTCACGACACCAGAAATTGAAATATTATAACCTAAGGCTAGGGCTTCACGCGCTAGCCACTCAGTGCCCGTGAAACAGTGAATCACGCCTGTGACTTTTCCTTCAAATTCTTTAAGAATTTGAATTGTATCTGGCTCGGCGTCACGTGTGTGAATTTCGATAGGTAAACCTAATTCGATGGCAATTTTAATTTGTTCACGAAAAGCATGCAGCTGTTCTTCTTTAGGTGATTGGTTGTAATAGTAATCAAGCCCAATTTCACCAATCGCCACAACTTCAGGGCGTGGACCGTTTTCACGTAAGTATTTGCCCACTTCATCGTTGTATTTAACACCTTCATGCGGATGAACGCCGATGGTGCAATAAACATCAGGATAATATTTCCGCGCTAATTCTAAAACAACCGGAAGATCTTCTGGTTCTGTACCGATCGTGATTAATTTTTTTACGCCATTTTGACGTGCAAGATTTAATGCAAACTCAGCTCCACCTTCAAGGCGGTCTAAGTGCGTGTGAATATCAATCCATTCGATCGGAGTGTTAGATTCTTGCATGTTTCACCCACAGTGATTCAAAAAGTAATGTCATGTCGACTTTATCGATATCTTGAATGGCTTGTAATAACGCCGAAGAAAAATCGTAAAGTTTTTCGACTGGAATAAAATCTAATTTAATTAAGGTCGTGATCTGGTCAGAATTTAAAACCTGATCACGCGCCCCTTGTGATAACACGATCATATCGCGTGTGAACGTAAACCAATTTTTTAAAATACCTGCGGCTGTGGCGCGATCTTTGGCGAATTCCTTAATTTCAGTTTCTAAAACAAAACTTTTGTTTGTCCAAAAGTGTTCATAAAAACTTAAATCAGAATTTCTACGCTCTAAAGATTCTCCACCAGAGAAATCTAAAAGTTTACCGGCCTGCCCGCGCGCTGATTTATACATCCAGCTCGATAACCCCGGATTAATTTGCTGTAAATTATCTTGGCTTAACGCTTTGAATGAAATGATTTGCGAACGAGATCTGATCGTTGGCATTAACAAACGCACATCTGTCGTTGTCAGAATAAAATAAACATCAGGTGGCGGTTCTTCTAAAGTTTTAAGTAAAGAATTTGAAGCCTGGGCATTCATCATGTTGGCTTGATCAATGATCACCACACGTTTTTGTCCATCACTGGCTAAACTTAAGTAAGATAAAATATCACGAATCTGATCAATCTTAATTTGCGCACCTTGTGCCGCAACTAAACGTAAACTTTCAGACTGATTTTTTTCAACACGCACACAAGCGCCGCAATGACCGCAGGCTTGTTTATTAACAGGAGATTCACACACTAAATTCTGTGTGATCGCCATCGCTAGTTTTGTTTTACCGATTCCTGCAGGGCCCGAGAAAACCATCGCATGCGGTAAGGATTGATTTTCAATGGCAGACTGAAGCATAAACTTTTGTGCTTCATGGCCTACGACCTGAGACATTAACGAAGCCATTGGCGCTCCGTTAAATTTTTAACTAACTCTTGGTATAATTCTTCAGGTGTATGAGCCGCATTTAAAACTAACCAGTTTTTTGGATCAGCGTGAGCTTGATCTAAAAAGCCTTTGCGCACTTTTTCATGAAATGAATCAGCTTCTGCTTCGATACGATCTTCAGACGTTGCTGTTTGATTTTCGCGGTTAGTTCTACGTTTTTTAGAATCTTCGACTGATAAATCTAACAGCACTGTTAAATCAGGTTTAAGCATATCAGTTGAAAAATTATTTAACCAAACAACTTGGTCTAATGAAATTCCGCGGCCGCCGCCTTGAAAGGCAATCGAGCTTGCAGAGAAACGATCACATAAAACCCATTTTTTAGCCGCAAGCGCTGGACGAATCACTAAATCAACGTGTTGAGAGCGGCTAGCTTGATATAAAAGTAATTCTGTACGCGAAGATGGTGGCTGAGCTTGTTTTTTTAAAATGATTTCACGGATTTCATCACCAACTGTGGTGCCGCCCGGTTCGCGGGTCATGATCAGGTCTGTGCCTTGATTTTTTAAATGGGATTCCAGCCTCTTCATTAAAGAGGATTTACCTGAACCATCTAAACCTTCAAAGACCACGAAAAACATACGCTTAGATATGCTCTAAACGTCTTCAATAGTCACGTTTAAACACCGCGTAAAGAGATCCCTTGCTGGACTGAATTATATGGATTAGATAAGTTAACGGTTTATTAGTCTGTCAATTTTGAAGGAGCCCGGCCATGATCACATTTTTAGCTACAGTTCACATTATCTCTTGTTTAGCCTTAATCGGTTTAGTTCTAGTGCAAGATTCTAAAGGTGGCGGCGTATTCACAGCTCAAAGCTCTTCAAATTCAGTATTAGGTGCTACAGGCGCAACAACTTTAGCTTCTACAATGACTAAAATCGTTTCTGGTATCTTAGTTGTAACTTGCATCTCTTTAGCGATGTTATCTTCTCGTACACAAAACTCTGTAGTTGATTCAGTTGTTCCTTCAATGCCTGAAGCTAACGCAGCAGCTACTTTACCAGCATCTGCAACTCCAACTGAAGTTCCTGCTGCAGCAGCTTCTGCAACGACTAAATAATTTTTACATCCATGAAAAACCGAGTCGTCATCGGTCTTATCATCATTGGAGTGCTATTAATCTTAATTTCAGTGGTTATTCCCACTCGAAGCTTAGATCTTTTAGCCTCTAAAGAATTAGCCAAAATCACAGAAATTAATTCAGATAACCCAACGGGAGTCATTACTCGTGGGCTTGATCAGTACGATGATATTCCGGCCAAAAAAGGTTTGAAGATTCGTCATTTAGATTTAATTAAAACTGCTCCGCTATCAGATGTGCTGATTACTTTCACTGCCACTGGCGGCGAAGTTCGCGTTTTAGAAAATTCAGAAATTTTAGTTGAGCAAACCGATGATAAAACAACTCTTGTCACAGTTCGTTCAGGTGATGTGTTTATCGAACGCTTTGGTAAAGAGCCTTCGTTCTGGGTGCGCAAAGAAGGCCGTCAGTTAACCGCAATGGATTACGCTTTATCGAACGAAAAGAATGTTGAAAGCTTGAGAGCTAAGGGTTTAAAAACTTCGCAACCAGAAGATGTATTACCGCAATCTAAAATCGAAGAAATTTTAGCTTCAAAAAAATCAGATTTTTTTAGATGTTATGGTCAGTTGATTCAAAAAACTGAACAGGCGCATGGCCAGGTTTTAATTTCGTTTGAAATTTCTCCGATTGGCAAAGTGACTAAAGTTGATATTAATCGTTCGGATATTCCGGATAAATCTTTTAAAGCTTGTTTGTCTGAAGTTGTGGCGCGCACAGTGTTTCCGAAGTTTTCTGGCGCTTCTATTACAACTGTATTTCCGCTGAAGTTTGATTAATCGGAAGGATTTGTTATGAGAAAAATTCTTTCTATCCTTTGGTTTATGGTGACAATAATTGCAGTCATAATCGCTGAGTATGGCGGTGGTTATGACAGGGTTACCTTAGCTATGGGATTTCTCGTGCTCGCCTTCCCCTCAAGTATCTTAATTTACTATGTAAGTTTTAATTACATTTATTCTCTATCTAACAAATACCCAACAGTAAACTGGCGCTTATTAGAATGGGGCCTACTTATCCTTTTTGGATATTTTCAGTGGTTTATCTTAGTGCCGAAATTATGGAAATGGTTTTGCAATTGGTTTGAGAAACTAAAGATTAGAAAAAATCGTTTTTATAATTAACGTTTGTTTTTACCCACGGCTCAAACAAACCATCTAGTTGATAGACGTGACCGTTTTGCACGATCTTTTCTTTTAAGGGTTCAAACTTTGGTGACCATGATAAAGAAACTTTTTTCTTTTCGATCAAGTAATTCTTAATCATTTCAAAAGATGATAAACCGATAACTCTACGACGAATTAAATCTTCGAAACCTTTAACTAACTGTGTGCTTGAGTAATTGTATTTACTCTCTAGGTTGAACATCACAGTACCTAGCTCTTCGAGCGATAAACGTTGATCTTGCACCAGATCTAACGCCACTTGAAACGTGTCGTAAGTCGCTAAAGTTCTGCGTCCGAATTTGCTGTAATAATCAGGATCAGTGTCTGTCGCTAAATTGATATAAATTTTTTCAACAGGATCTTGAATTGGCACTAATGATTGTAATTTTAAAATCTCGTCGATTTGGGCGCGTGTGATTCCTAGATCCTGCAGTAATTCTTCTAAGTGCAATGGCGTGTAACGTCTAGCGCACACATCTGAAAATAAATTATAGATAATCGCATCTGATTCAGAGTCATCACCGAAACAAATCATGCGCACATCGCTGTTTAAGTGACAGCGCAATTGCATAAGGGCTTGAAGCTTGTAGCCGATTTGTTTTTTTAAAAATAACAAACGTGAAGGCGCTAAGTTTTTTAAATTATCTTTATAGAACATTCCCAACGGAGCGATTTCATCAAGCGCGAATTTCTCGCTGATTTTTGATTCCATTTGTGGAGGCGATGCCGATACGAAAAATAACGGAAAATCAGATTCAGTGAAATGCTTTTTTCGAGTTCTGGCGATACTTTTTAGAAGTTCAGAGGCTCCGGGAACATTCTTTTTTGTTAATGATTTTTCGAAAATAGTTCTCAATAAGCCTTTTAAAGAGTCAATTGAGGTATCAAGGTATGTCTTATCTAAATCCCATACATAGACTTCTTGATGCTGTGAAAAATCATAGCCTTGCCTGTAGTTGAAATAAACCACATCTAAGTTGATTTCGGCCGTACTTTTCCAGCTTTTCACGTTAATACCTCTGCAAACAGTATAAAATATCTTTGGGGTAGATTTAAGGGTTTATTGCCAAAAATCATAAAATGATTTAGCACCTAGACCATGAACATAGAACAATTTTTACTTAAAGCCAAAGAGTTGGGGTTTTCAGCCACGGTTGAACCATGGATTGAAGCCAAAAAAGTAAAAGGTGCTGATCTGGCGTTCTTGTCTCCGCTTAAAACTGACCTGCAATGGCAGTTATTGTTTAAAGCTTTAATGCAACTTATTGAAGCCCGCACTTCGTATACTGATTCACTTAAAAATTTAGAATTGATCAGTGATTTGATTTTAATGGGCCATGAAGAGACTTTATTTGAACAATCTCATGATTTTGCCAAATGGTCTGTTCATCTTCGCGCTTTACGCTATCCTGCAACGACAAAGCGTGATGATCAGTTAAAAGATAAATTAGAAAAACTTCCGTGGCCGTATGGTTCGAAAACTAAATTTGAACGTCGTGGTGATCGTGCCGGTATCGAACTAAAAATGTTTATCACTTCGGAAGCTGATTTAATTAAAGCGATTTCTTCTTTAGAACGTGTAAAGGATCAAATTGGCGCCGAATAATTCTTTACCCGTATTTAAAAAGATCTATATCGATCGTTGTTCAGAAAATTCTGAAGTAGCCGCACGTGTACGTTCGTTATACCCTGTTGAAATTATCGAAGTTGTTGAATCTGGATTTTTAGCTTCACAACGTGGCCCGATGACTGCCGAAGAATTTAATTTATCGAAACAGACTTTGTTATTAACTGAATTTAAAGGCCAATTTTTTAAACGCTGCCCGGGTGCGACGCAGAAGAAGACTTTAACATGCTGTAATTACCATGTTTTAAATTTAGGTAGTCAGTGCAATATGAATTGCAGCTACTGCTATTTACAAAGTTATTTAAATACAAAGATGTCTTTGATCTACACGAATATCGATCAGGCGCTTGAAGAATTAAAAGCGATGATCAACGAATTTCCAAACCACCCGTTTCGCGTGGGCACTGGTGAAATAATTGATTCATTGTCGTTAGATGAAATCACTTTATATTCACGTAAGCTGATTGAGTTTTTTAAGCCTTATCCAAAATGGGTTTTAGAATTTAAAACTAAGTCTAACAAAGTCGATCAGTTTATTGATATTCCCGGAGCTGATAACATCACTGTCAGCTGGTCAATCAACCCACCTTACATTATTGATCGCGAAGAGCACGGCACAGCTCGTTTTCATGAACGCATTGAAGCGGCGAAAAAATGCCGTGATCAAGGTTATAAATTAGCATTTCACATTGATCCGATGATCTATCACCCCGAGTGGAAAGAAAATTACGGTTTTCTAGTTGATGAAATCACTTCGACATTTACGCCTGAAGAAGTTCAGATTATTTCAATCGGCACATTACGTTACCAACCAGAACAACGTCATATGATGCGCGATCGCTTCGGTGTGCAATCATTAGTTGTGGGTGCTGAGATGTTTCCATCTGAAGGTAATAAGCTTCGTTACGATGCTACTTTACGTGGCGAGATGTTATCATTCGTGTTTAAACGTTTAAAATCTAAAAGTGAAAAATGGAATGCGTTTTTCTGTATGGAAACGCCAGAAACTTGGATCAGTGCTATTGAAAAAGTACCGATGCAAGTTCCTGAGCTGAAAGACATGTTTAAACCACTACCTGTGGTGGGTACCTAAGCTCCTGCGAAACTTAATTCTGAAATCAGAACGTCGGGGCAGGATCTTCCGCTTGAACCGTTATTTAATTTATTTCCTAAAGCTGTGATCTTTTTCAAAGTTTCTAAGATGTTTCCTGAAACAACGAACTGATCTACGGGGCCAATGAGTTTGCCGTCTTCATACAATAAACCTTCTGCAGGCATTGAAAATTCACCTGTAGTTTCATTGTAGCCTGCGTGTAATCCACCTGTGAATTCTGTGATAACTACAGTTGATTTATTTTTTGCGATCAATTGTTCTAATGAATCTTTGCCTGCGGGAACTTGCAAATTACTGCAGCCAATCGACATTGTTCCTGCTGGTGATCTTGCGGCGTGAGCCGTGTGCGGTAAATTCATTTTTTCAGAATATTCTAGATTCGTGATGTAAGATTTAAATTCGCCTTGATCAATCAGCGTCGTCTTTTGTGAAGTTGCACCTTCAGAATCAAACGGACGATATCCTGGAAGTGATTCTTCTAAAGGATTATCAACTAATGTAAATAACGGGCTTGCGATCTTCTCGCCGATCTTACCTTTTAATAAAGATTTACCTTCGAATACAGTTTTTGCCGAAAAATAATCTTCAAACATATTAATCATCGTCACGAATTCATCACTTGTGATGATCGTTGCGTAATTTCCTGTTTTCAAAGTTTTTGCATTTAATTTTTCTTTAGCGCGTTTAACAGCTTCAGTCGTGATGGCATCGACTTTGATATCTTTAAAATCACGGGCGATCATTGAATCGCCTCCCATTTTAGAGGATTCGCCATCTTTTGCTAAGGGGTACGCGTAAGCTGAATAGTATTGGTATTTATATTTACAATCAACACCGGCCGAGTTTAGAACTCGCATCGCGCCTTGGCTTTCAGTAAACCCTGCCCAGGGTACAGATTGAATTTTATCTTGGCTTAAACATTGAGACTCTAATTTTTCAGCCAAGGCTTTTTTATCTGCGATGGGAATTTCGCTAAATTTAGGTTCAGCTACTTTTAATGAATTAGGCTTTACTAAATTAACAGGCTTATTTGTTTTATCTGCTGTTTCAGAATTAGCCTTAGCATTGTTGTAAGCTTCGTTAAATGTATTTAGAAGTGAGGCTTCAGATAAGTTTTCTGTATATGCATAACCTTGTGATGATCCGATGATCACACGCAGGCCTGCAATTTGACTTTGAATTGATTCAAATTTATCTAATTTTTTTTGTTTGTAACCTAAATTTAATTTTTCTGATTCAGAATAGAGTAATTCAACTTGGGCTTTTTTATCTTTGGCTAATTTGACGATTTTTAAAAAGTTATCTTTAATTAGATCCATACAATTAAGCCTTTCCGCCAACCATAAGGCTTGAAACTAGAACTTCTGGCTGACCAACACCTGCAGGGATGTTTCCGCTGACAGAGCCACACATTCCCGGAGCCATTTTTAATTCGTTACCGACTTTTGTGATCTTAGCTAATGTTTCGATACCACGTCCGATAAGACACGCACCTTTGACGGCTTCTTCGATACGCCCATTTCTGATCACGTAGGCTTCGCGCACTTGAAAGTTATAATCACCCGTACTTGTGTTGACCGAGCCTCCACCCATTTTTTTGGCGAATAAACCGTAATCCACATCTTTAATCATATCTTCGAATTTGTCTTTTCCAGGAGCGATGAACGTATTGCGCATACGCGATGCCGGAGCAAATTTGTAAGACTGTTTACGTCCGCTGCCTGTGGCTTCAAAACCTGTTTTCATAGCGCCCACTTGATCAACTAAGAAAGATTTCACAACACCATTTTCAATAAGAGTGGTTTTTTTAGTTGGCATTCCTTCGTCATCAAAATTTAATGAACCCCACTCATTTTTAATGGTTCCATCATCGATCGCTGTTAAACAATCGTTTCCTATTTTTTGACCCATCTTATCAGCAAAAACTGAATCACCCGTTTGTACTGAAGTGGTTTCTAAACCGTGACCACAGGCTTCGTGTAAAATAACTCCACCAAAAGCATTCGCTAGCACGACTGGCATTTCGCCAGCCGGCGCGAAGCCTGATTTAGTTAATAACAGCGCGCGATCAACAGTTTCTGCAGCCATAGCTTTTATATCAAAGCGGTCAAAAATCTCTGAAGTGCCCATATGGCCATGGTTTTCGCCAGAACTTTCTTTAGTCCCGTTAGTTTCCACGAAAGTTTCAACATTAAACCTTGAATAAGCGCGCTCATCATAAACCGAAACACCACGAGAATTAACGATTTGTACTTTTTGGAATTTTTCATTTAGACCTGCCTCTACTTGGGTGACATGAGAACTTAGGCTGCGGGCATGTTGGTCCGCCGAATTAAGCCAAGACATCTTTTTGTCACGGTTAATTTCCCACGGCTTATCACCGAAGGTATGTATTGAGTCAAACTGATTTGGATTACTTAAATGAATCGGTTTAATAATTTTTGAATCACTGCCTGTTTGGCTATTGGCTGCAATCATTGCGGCTTTCACTAAACCTTTTTCTGAAAGATCGCTGGTTGTGACGTAAATCACTTCTGTGCCGAACACGACGCGAATACCTGCGCCGTACAACTGACCAACGATGGCTTTATCAGGCCTAGAATTTAAAACTGTTAGATTTGATGAATAAGTGTCTTCAACAAAGATATCAGCAAAGTCAGCTCCTGTTGATAGAGCTGCATCTAAAGCTTTTTGTAAAATATGTGTTTGAATAATCATGCGATTAAATCCTTAATCTTTAAACCATCAATCGGAAAATCGATCCAATCTTCTTCTTTAGGAAAACCTTTCGGTCTTTTTTCTGTTAAATTTTTATATTTTAAAAAGGCCGTCATTCCACACATGAAAGCTTCGAAAGCATGATTGTTTTCAACCATGTTTTTTGCATCTTGGTGATAAATGAAAGCAATGTTGTTATCATTCAGAGCTTTAATAAATTGCGCGCGTGATTCATCACCGCCAAAGGCTGCGCGGTGATCACTGATTTGCGACTTCATTAAATTAAGGGCTTTACCCATACGCCACAATGAAAGTTTCGGAAAAGCTTCGATACATTCGACTTCGCTCAATCTTTTACGAATAAATGAAGCTCGCGCCATCAGGGGCGCAGTATTAGCTCCCATCGCGTGGTGCAGATGAAATACCTCTTCAAGCTCTGTTGAAAAATACATTTCAACCGCGCGCTGAGTGTAAGGTGTAAATAATTTTTTCGGGCGCTTTTTCTTTAAACGATCTTCTTGATGGCGCCACATCCATTCGATGTGTGGCACATGGCAGTTTTCATAACCCGGGCATTTTAATTTACAGGTAATACAATTCGGAAGATTCCACGGAGTATCAAATGCAACATACTTTAGTGTTTCAGCATTTTGTAAAATCAATTCGTGAATTTTTAAATCTCCCGAAATTTTTTCATCGGATTTAATTTTCTCAAACAAGCGCGATAAAAATATTTTATTATTTTCTGGATAATATTCTAATACAGCTACACACGCTTTATCAGATTTGCCTCCGGCTAAAGAGACTCCGATAAAACGCACGATATTTTTGGGACTATCAAACGCCGTAACCGACGCTGAGGCTAAAGTGGATCCTGCAACGGGCTTACTGGCCTTGCGTTTAGACACTGAAACTTTTCGTTTTCGCATGCTGTGATCACTTTCTGACGGTGCTCAGGAGTAACCCAAACAAGAACACATCCACCACCGCCGGCTCCACATATTTTAACAGCGAGTGCGCCGTTTGATAAGCCGATTTGGTTTAAGCGTTCGATTTCAGGACTGGTAAATGCCGGAGTGAGTTGAATGCGCGCGTCATATTCTTCGCGAAATAGCTCTGGCAGCTTATCCCAAGCATTATCTTGAATCGCTTGCCATAAATCATCTGCAATAAGTTTAATTTTCTTTAAAGCGTTCATCACTTTTGTATCTTGAGTAACCGCAGATTTTAAAACTTCAAAATTGTTTAAACCGCTATGATGACTGCGTCCTGTGTAAACTAATAAAAAATTATCATGCAGAGGTGACCCTTTTGGATCAGCCACAGTTTGTGTAATACCAAACGTGCCATAATCTAAATGATTTAATCCGCCCGTGATCGCCGGATAATAATCTTGAGTACCCGTAGGAGTATTTAAAATCTCGGCTTCTAAATTGTGCGCCCAGTGAGCCATTTCATGGCTTGAAGCAAATTTAATATTTGTTAACTGAGAAAAAGCTTTCATCATCGAAATAATTAAACTGCTGCTGCCGCCAAGACCACCGCCAATGGGGCTTTCAGATTGGGTATTAACTGCGAAACCTTTTTCTACAGCGGCTGGTGCTTTTTTGTGAAATTTAGAAATGACGCTTTGATAAAGATGTAATTTAGGATCAAGCGTTTCGATAAACTGCTTATAATTTTCGAAGTTCCATTTTTGTTTTAAATCTAAAGAATGAATTTCAATCGAACCATCAGTGCGGCCTTCTAAATTTACTTTTGTCCAAATATCGATCGCTAAATTCACCGTGCGAGCTGTATCTAAAAAATTATACAAGGGCCAAAGATCTAAAGTGCCACCGGCCAGATCAACACGTGTTGGAGATTTAATAGTTATCATTTTTTTCTGCCTTTACTTTCTTTAGTTTCAGGAGCTTCACTAGGTACGACCTGATCTTTTAAGATTTTCTCTAATGGTAATTTATCAATGTAGGATTTATTTAAACCAAAAATACTGTCACTGGCTGCCGTGCGAGCTAAAAAGTAATCCTGCTCTAAGCCAGACACTTTTTTATGATGTAATGGGCCCCAGTTAAGCTGAAATAGCAGCTGATCTTCTGATGTTTTAAGAATGATCATGTCATTGCCGGCGAAATCTTTACCATCAGCTTCAGGCAAGAAATAAGTAATTTCTAAATCATGAACTTGATTAATCAAATCTGACACATCATCATTTTTAACTTTAATTTTTATGGCTTGAGCCGCATCTTCAGGGCGCCATTTAGAATCTTCTTTGATCAGCTGTAAACTTTTATTTCCGTTTTTAACAAAAACACGGTTCACCATTTTGGCATCAAAACGCATCATTGTTTTACGGTCACGAAGTGCATCTAAATTAAGGTTTCCGAAAAGCTCCCACTGCGATAAATCTAATTTAACTAAATACGTTGGTTTTTCAGTTAAGGCATAAAGCGCTTTGTCTTTTTGATTAATATTAACAACAACAGACCAATGATCTGTTTCAGTTTCAAAAGTGACTTCAGCATAATCTTGATTTAAGCCTTTTTCTTTACGTTCCATGTCTGAAGGATCACCTTCGCTGACGTACTCTTGAATGCTGTTTTCAGCAATGGCTTTAATCATTGCACGAATTTTATTTTGATCTAAGGCTGCTGCCTCAAGTACCGGTGTTGACCAGCCTTTTTCGCCGTTAATTAAACTGAAATGATCTTGCAAAGACTTGATCGTGATTTTTTTAATCGCTGCAATTTGGCCACGGTAAAGGCTTTTTTCACGAAAGTAAGTTAATTTTTCAGTCGAATAATTATACCAAGAGGGGCTAACAACTAATATTTTTTCATTGTTATCAATACGTGCGTAATGATTGCCTTCAAAGTTTTTTGTGGCACTGATAAATATTTTTTGCGACTGCCCTAGATTGTTTTTGATCACCATTAATGTTTCAGGTGTGTCTAAACCAAATTCAGCCCAGTTAATACCTGGACCTTCTTTAGCAATGGCGATTTGTTTTTCGTTGGTTAATTGAGTGATGACTTCGTCTAAACGCTGATCATCAGCGATATCAGTGATGGGCTCTTCGATATTCCAACCTTTATCATTTTTTTGAAATACATATTTTACGTTTTTATTTTGTATTTCTAAATAGTTGATTTGATCTTTTTTAAGATACACCACTTGTAAATTAGTTAATTCGGCATGCTGCTTCTCGCGAACGACAGTGTAATAATAAATTCCGCCAGTAAAAGCCACAGCGAATAGCGCTAGAATGATTGTTTTAAAAAATTTCATATAACCTTTGTTTCTTTCTTAGGCGTGACGGCGTCTAAGCCATAACACAATACTGATACCCAAAAATAAAAATGGTAACGGAAAAAATATTCCCATAACCACGAACTTATAAAACTGACTGAATTCAGGAGGCGACATTAACATTTGCGTGATGCCCACATCTTTTGGCGCGATCGAAATAAGATCACTGTCGCCTAGCAAATAAGACATCGAATTAAGGGCGATATCACGATTAACGTTTTGAAAAATAACACCGTTAGATAAAAAATCAGTGTCTGCCGCGACCACAGCTTTAAATGGTTTCACCGCTTTATCTAGTTTACCATTCACTTCGGCCATAATATTAAATGATCTTGGCTTACCTTCGTAATTGCTGCTGTCCATTTTTAAAAGAGCCACAGAAGCTTCGGGTGTACGCACGATGATTTCATTTTTAATATCAGGACCAATCGGCACCATCGCTAATGAATTTGGAGCGACAAACAAAGCTTTTTGATTGCTGGTAAAAACTTTAGTGATCGGGTTACTTGGCGAATAATCAACAGCCACTGTAGGTTCGTTCGAACTTACAACTTGCCCCATTGGTGAATTGATCACATTAAAAATATATTGCGGTTCAAGTTTTAAACCAAAAGTATTTAATAAACCCGCAAAGCCAGCCGTATTTTTATCATCAAGAGTTAAAAGTAAAGAACCCCCATTCGTTAAATACTTAGTTACCGCATCAAGCTCAAATTTTTGTAGAGCACTTTGTGGCCCTAAGATCACAACAGCATTGGCTTCATCTGGGATCGTGACCGCTTTAACTAGATTAATTTTTTTAACGACGTACGAGTTTTTTTCTAATAGCTGAACAAACGAAGAAACCCCGCGCTGATTTTTTTCATCTTCGATGTCGCGTTCTTCATCACCTTCAACGATGTAAATGATTTTTTTCTCTTTGCGAGTCACTTTGATGATCGCATTGGTAAAATCTTGCTCGTTAAATTTTTGACCTTGGCTTCCTAAAAACTGAGATTCAATTCGGTTTTTTTGCCCCTTATACTCAATAAACACTTCGCCGATCGGGCGATTAGCTCCGAAGTCAGCTGTTGTTTTTGGATTAGAATTCATCTCAACATAATCAATTTTAATGTTACTAGAAGCTTCAGCATACATTCTTGCAGTCTGAGCAAAAGCCTTACGATTAGCTTCTACGTTTTCAGCGCCTTCTTTGTAAAAGAACTTTACATTAAGATCACTATCAAGCTGATTTAAAACCTGAACTGATAAAGGTGATAAGGTGTGAAGACCAACTGTTGTGAAATCAAAACTTTTATTTTTCTTAGCTGATAAAATGTTTAGGCCAACTAAAGCAACAAGCGCAATAAGAACTAAAGCCCCCATATTAAGACCATGTTTAGTGGTCTTCATCGTCATTAACTCGTAAAGCAGTTTTCTGTCGTAATAAATCCAACCAAAAAATGCACCCACCGCCGGAGCCAAGATAAACCACATAAATGGCATCCAGGCTTGAATGGCAAAATACAATCCACCGAATGATAAAAATAAAATACCTGCTATACCTAAAAGTAAACGTCCCTTTTTACTCATGATTAAGATCTCCATCGAGCTGATTCGACAACTCGTTCGGTCAAGAAACAAAACAAAAAGATCACGCTAGCAAAAAACACCACGCCATTTAAGCGCAGAACGCCTTCAACTAAGCTTTGCAAATGTTGATTTAAAGAAATCTGATCAAACACAGCTTTCATTGTTGTGCTTTCAACTAATTCTGCAAAACCACCTAAGATCCAAACTGAAATGTTAAACACAATACCCACGAAAAACGCGATCATCGTATTTTCAGTTAAACTTGAAGCAAACATGCTTAAGGCGCTATAAACAGCTCCGACTAAAAACATACCTGTTAAAGCTAATAAGGCCGGTGCCCAAGCAAACTCAAACATCTTGCGGGCCACTAACATATAAATAAATGCAATCAGCGAAAGCCCTAAGACCACAGCTAATAATGAAAGATACTTACCAACAACGATTTGCACAGAGCTAATAGGCGAAGTTAAAAGTAAATCAAAAGTGCGATTTTTCTTTTCTTCAGAAATTAATCGCATTGCAAGAGCTGGCACCATAAACATCAAAATTAAATTTAATAATGATAAATGCGGCAAGAACACAACGTAGTGAATATTTTGTTGTTGGGTGCTGCCTAAACCCATCGCCATCATCGCATTTGAAATTTGATTGGCAAAATTTAAAATCGAGATTGAAAATGTGATTCCAAGTAAAACCGTTGTTAAAAACGCAATCACGTAAAATAACGGCGAAAAAAACATCGACTTAAATTCTTTTTTAAAGAGTGTGAATATCTGTTTCATTATTTTTCGACCTCTGCTGAACCGTATGTCAGTTTCAAGAACACATCTTCAAGATTTTCTCTAGCCGGAGTCAATTCGCGAAGACCTGCACCCGATTTAAGAATTTGTTGCGCGATAAGATCTAAAACATCTTCGTCTTTAATATGAATACGGTAGGAAGCTGTACCCATCTCTTCAACTTGCTCAACACCTGCGATTTTTTTAAATTCAGAAGTTAAAACCAAATCTTTTTTAGTTTTCACATTCACAGTTATTTTATTTTGATTTAATTTTTCAATATTATTAATGCTGTCTTCGGCTTTGATCTGACCATTGTGAATAATGATCACGCGATTACATGTGGCTTGAACCTCAGGTAAAATATGCGTTGATAAAATAATTGTGTGTTGGCCTTTTAATTCTTTAATCAGCTCGCGCACTTCAGCCACTTGTTTTGGATCTAACCCTACAGTGGGTTCATCTAACACTAAAACATCTGGGTCAGACACTAACGCCTGGGCGATACCAACACGCTGACGAAAACCCTTAGATAGGTTTTTAATTAAACGAGATTTAACATCTTGCAATTGAGTTTTCTGCAACGCTTTTTCAATGAAGGCTTTTTTCTTAGAGCTCTCAACCAGTTTTAGATCGGCGACAAAACTTAGATAATCATTCACCGTCATATCAAGATAAACCGGTGGAGCTTCAGGTAAATAGCCAATACGTTTTTTGACTTCATAGGGATTTTCAAAAACATCGAATCCACAAATTTTAGCCATACCAGATGTTGGCGCCATAAAACCTGTGATGATTTTCATCGTTGTTGATTTACCCGCCCCGTTTGGCCCAAGTAATCCAACAACGTCTCCTTGCGAGATTTTAAAACTAATATCATGAATGGCTTTTCGTTCGCCGTAATTCTTACAGAGATTATAAACTTCTATCATAGAGTTAATTTAATCGTAATTTTATACGGTAATCAACATTTCCCGAGGGTGATGATAGGTCACGCGCCCAATCTTATCCCCTTTGATCGGTTTCACATGACGGCACTCAACAATAACTACAGAAAGCTTTGCGCCATCCATTTGTTTTTTGTTTTTAATCGATTCTTTGACTAACCACTGGCTGGCTTGGATTAAGACGTGATCTGAAACATTTTTATCCTTGGGCTTTTGCAAAATGGCATAGGCACTTGGGTAATCTTTAAGATGTATCCATAGATCCCAAGCTTTGGCTTGGCGCAGTAGTTTTAAGTTTTCGCCGGCGTTTTTACCCATGAGAACACTCACTGGATTTTCACCATCGATATTTAGTTTTCTAAAGCTGCCTTCAGTTGCTTTGCGCAAACCTTGTTTTGCTTGTTTAACAGACAAATCACCAAGATGTTTCTGAAAACGATCTTCAGACACGTCACTGGCTAATTCGATCTCTAATGCTAACTGTTTTTTGCGTTCTTCAGCGCCCAAAATTTTATGGGCTACTTGTTTAGATTTTTCAAAAGCTTTTTCAATATTAAACGACGGCTTTTGTTTGAAGTCGACATAAGGAGTCCATTCAAGCGGAAGATCTTTGAACCCATGAGTTTTTAAATGATTGCCGATTTCAGCCCACGGAGTTTTAAGTAACTCGTTTTTTTGCTCGTCAATTTGCTGTAAGGCTTTTTGTTTTTTCTGCAGATCTTTTTTACGTTGCTGCATCCATTTTTCATACGGTGATCCGCCCGCAGATCCTACAGAACTTTCATTCACTTTAGTTTTTGCGCGCCGATCAAACCACTGCTTAAAAAGAAAAGGAATCGAGCGATTTTCACTCTCAAAATTTTCATCTAACGTGGCTACGACTAAATCGCGTGGTTTATCCCATGCAACGGTTTTACCTTCGGCATGTACGATCACATTCGGTTGTTTCGGAATAAGGCGCAATTGCAAGACTAACTGTTTGTCGGGATGACTGAAATCGAACTCAGCGACCCGACCAAAGTTTTCTAAAACGCGCACCTCTTTAAGGTGTGTATTTTTAAAATGAGAATTTAAAAACAGGGCCACAGGTTTAGTTTTTTTAATTTTGAGCCACGGATTTTGTGAAAACATCCCGACGAAAGGGAATTGCGTATCTAAATCTAACACTAACCACACGGCTTTAGGCTCATGAACGAAGCGATAAAAGCCTAGCACCAGGCCATCTTCAGTCGAGATAACCTCTTGCAACTGACTTCCGATCAGTTCGTCATGCAGATATTGAATAATAGTTTGAAATTCAGAAAAACTAGGCGATTTCACAGTTTAGGTTTTAGCGTAAGATTCCGAAAAAATCTATATATGAAAAAAATGATTCTGCAAATTATTGAAGAAGAGATTAAGTCTACTCACAACATTTCTGAGACTGCTGACCAATTCGTTGAACGAGTGACTCAACTTTTCGTCGATGAGTTTCAGCATCTAAAGATGTATGCCCCACTGGGCCTTGACGTTGAAGTCATCGAAGAAGTTCAACAAGAGGTGTTAGACCTTTACCGCATTAAAACCTACGGTCATTACAGTCTACAAAGCTACCGTATTGCGTTGTTACAAAAAGACGATACGACTAGCGAAACCATCAACTAGACCAACATCCAGAAACCTCACCTAGCCAGGTAGATGTTTAAGCAAAAAATATGATACGATTTAAAGGGATAGGCTCCCCCGTCAGACATAGCGTTCTGGCCCTTTATATTTTTTTGCCCAAAAAAGGATGTTTTATGCAAAAAATCGTACTTCTTCTAGCGCTCGCTTTATCAACTTCAGCAGCGAACGCACAACTTCTTAAATTCGGACAAAAAATTCCATTTGCTGGAAAATATTTAGATAAAAAAGATGAAGCGATGCTGGCTTCAAATAGCAAAGAAGTTATCGAAAAAATGAAGCAAGGTTCTGACGAAGATTATTACATGGATATGGATTACGGTTTAAGCCGCCCAGAAAACCAAGATCAAATTCACCAACAACTTTCAGTCTTCATGCCTGGCATTTCAAAAGCTGATGCCGTTAAAGCCTTTGTAAAAGGACGTAACAACTGGATTGCCTGGTCAGGTGGTAATGATAGATTTTGGGATTATTTATCAGATTCAACAATTGGTTCTTTAGATTTTTTAAAATTAGTTTCAAACGATCCACAACAACCTTACTCGCGCTCAAACCGTTGGGAAGAAATTGGTTTAGTGAACGAACCGTGTTTTGAAAAAAACACGCAACCAATGCCTGAACGTTGGGGTTTATTGTTAGATAAACGTATTGTCTCTGCAGATTGCCCAGCAGAACCTTTTTCTGATGCGAAAAAATATCCTGGTGTTAAGTTAGGGGCTCGCGGAGCAACATTAACTTACAAAGGCCAACCGAAAGTTTTAGAAGTTGGATCGTTCTACGGATTACCATCAGGAGTTGTTGGTCTTCGTTTATTTACAAATCCTGAATTCGACGCGAAAGCCGCAGCTAAATGGGATGCAAATCGTTACTACAACGACCCGTCTTATTACAGCGATCCATCTTTAGTTAAACCTTACCGCGTAGGTATGAGCTGTGCATTTTGTCACGTAGGCCCAAATCCTGTAAATCAACCGGCTAATTTTAACTCTCCGAAATGGGCGAACTTAAGTTCAAACGTTGGAGCGCAGTATTTCTGGTTTGACCGCGTATTTAACTTTAACTACAAAAGAAACGTAGATAATTTTATTTATCAATTATCGCACACAGCTCGCCCTGGTGCTTTAGATACTTCTTTAGTTTCTTCAGATCAAATCAACAATCCCCGCACGATGAATGCTGTTTATGAATTAGCGGCACGTATGCATGCTGCGGCTAAGTTCGGTAACTGGGAGAAATTATTAGGCGATGAAAATTTAAATGCTCAGTTTTCAAAATTAGCATTTGTACCAAAATCTTCTCCGTTAAGAACATTCACAAGTTCAGATAGCTCAATGGTTCTTTCACCTCGCGTTTTAAAAGATGGTTCTGATTCAGTGGGCGTATTAGGAGCTTTAAATCGTGTTTATGTGAACATCGGTTTATTCTCAGAACATTGGTTAGAAAACTTCACGCCAGTCATCGGCGGAAGCTCAATCACTCCGTTTCAAATCAAAAAAGCTGAAGCTAATTCAGGTTACTGGCAAGCTAACGTTCAGCAAACTCCTGATCTTGCGCTATTCTTTTTAGTGGCTACACGCAAAGATAGTTTAGCGCTGGCACCCAATGGCACTAAATACTTAAAAGATATCGAAAGCGAACAAGTAACTTTAGGTAAAAAATTATTTGCCAATAACTGCGCCGCTTGTCACTCGAGTAAATTACCCGAAAAAGCCTATTCAATTTTTAATCGTCCTGAATGCGTCGGCGCAGGCTACTTAAAATGTTGGAATCAATACGTTGAACTTACAAAAACTACTGAATTTCACACTGAAATGGAAAAAATTGTTTTAGCTAAAGATTTCTTAAAAGATAATTTCTTAACGACAGATGTGCGTGTACCAATGACAGCTGTTGATACGAATCTTTGCAGCTCGATTGCAACGAACGCGATCAAAGATAATATCTGGGATAACTTTGCATCTTCTTCTTATAAAGCCTTACCAACTGTGGGTACATTTCGTGTGAACTACCCGTTAACATTGAAATCTGGCAGCAGTAATTTAGTTGAGTTAACAGCTGAAGAAATTGAAGTTCCTGCTGGCGGGCGTGGTTACTTACGCCCACCTTCATTAGTTTCTATCTGGGCAACAGCCCCCTTCTTTCAAAATAACTCTTTAGGTAAATTTGATTTACGCGGAACAGTTGAAGGCCGCTTAGCTTCTTTCGAAGATTCAATTAAACGTTTATTAAATCCAGATTTACGCGGTGAAGTTTTACGCCCAGGTGAAGTACCGGTTCAATACACTTCAGTTTACGGCGATAAAATTCCAGGCGTAATGGATGTAACAACAGCTGATAGTTATCTTAAAATTCCGATTAAGTTTGTTCCGTTCTTACTTAAAACGGCTGTTTTCAAATCAATCATCGCCAATGGCGGTAAATTTGAAAAACAAGGTGATGAATTCGTAATTACTTACACGAAAGAAGCTTTAGAAAAGCCAGTTATTGCTGCGAACGAAGTTTTCAAAAAAGATAAACGTAAAGTAGCACAATACGATGCACCGATGGATGAAGCGATCACTCAAGAACAAAACGCAGGAACAGTTTTAAAACTCGGACCAATCCCTGCTGGAACTCCGGTGAACTTAATTGCTAACATCGATTTAACATACGCCGGCGCTAAGTTAGACGTGTTATTTGCTCCTAAAACTGTATTACAGGCGCAATATCAATTAATCGACGCAGTGACTTCATTAACTCGTGCAACATTTGAAATTAAATTTAAAGGCCTAAAAGGCAATGAAGCTCGCGATCGTTTCATGGAACTAGCAGGCAAAGATTTAATCCAAACAAGCAAATGTACAGATATGACTGTTAATCGTGGTCACTATTTCGGTACAAAATACTCACGCACTAAAGTGGGTTTCACGCCAGCTGAACAAACGGCGTTAACTGAATACTTAAAACATTTCTAATTCGAATTAAATCTCAGTGAGGGGCAAGCCTCGGTAGAAATACCGGGGCTTTTTTTTTGCGAAAGACTCTTATGCCGGAAGTTGACCGTCGTCATGGTGTGTTGATATCTTTGAGTCTATGAGATCAATTATTTTATCAATTCTACTTTTTTGTACCTTACAATCTTTTGCAAAAGCACAACCTGACTGTAGCGGAGATGCTGGCTTCAAAGACAAGCAAGAGCTTACAAAATTCACTGATAGTTTAAGAACTGCTGATTCTGCAGAGAGCATGTCTCCTTTGATTTCTTATCCATTAACAGTGAATGAAACGCAGAAAAAACATTTTTTAATTAAAAACGAAGCCGAACTAAAAGCTCGCTTTGAAAAAGCTTTTTCAAGTGAAATTTTAAAAGCCATTCATGATCAAGATCCAAAGGTTATGTTTTGTAATTACCAAGGACTTACAATTGGTGGCGGAGCTGTTTGGATTAATAAAAAGAACGGTAAAACTGGTATCTTTGTCGTTAACGCTAGATAAGCAGAGAACATATGAAAAAAATAACTGTGATTATAATTAGTCTTATTGCAGCTATCGGCATTGGATTTTATTTTCGAAGAAATATACAAAAGACCGCTGACACCGTTTCTGATATCAACACCAGCACTCAACCTGTCGCCGCAACTTCTGAAAATGAAATGACAATCGAGCAAGTTAAAAAATTCATGACAAATTCTGAATGGAGTAATGCCCAATCCCAATGGAGTCGTCATCTTGAGATTGAAGCCTGCACAGAAAATCAGTGTATAGTTAAATCTGTTTTTTCAGCTCCAGATAATTGCCCAGAGAATACGACTGACGACAATTGGTGTGATGAAGTGGAACTGATCGGAAAAATTCAATTTATAAAAAACGGATTTGAATTTATCGAAGATAAAAAACAAACGGCAGTGTTTTGTAAATTAAGTCATGGCGGCTTTGCAACACAATGGGTATTAGATGGCCCAGATTGCCCGACTGAATTTACCCAACTTCTTGGTCAGCCGAAGTAAAACATCTCTAGGTTTAAAGAAATTTAAGATTACTGTCTGCGTATTGTGAATTAACTTTTTCTTACGTAACGTTTACTGATGTCTGAAAAAGTTAGCATTGCAGATCTTATTTCGCTTGGGCGCCATGAAACTCAAAAGTGGGATTGGCACTGGTACATCGAGTTTCTAAAGTGGTTCTTTACGACAAATGAAAAAACCAACCTCAAACAAAAGATCGACTACCTTAAACACTTACTCGAACAGAATTCAGAATTTCGTCAGCTGTTCGTCATCAAATGGACTGCCTTTATTGAAAACGTTCAATTTGATTCATTCTGGGTTCATACCTTCAGCGGAGAATCAGATTCCTTCATCCAAGAATTAATCTGGGCCTTTAATCAAAAGTTTCTAGCCGCCCCGGCTCAAGGAACCGAAATTTCTTATCTTATAGATCAGCTTTTAGATATGGACATCGATTTTGAAAAAAATGATTTTTCAAATTTTGATCAGATTCAAAATCTAGCTCCTTTTTTTGCTGAAGAAAAAATTCAGTTTCTCAAAACAGAAATTCATAAATCTCTAGTGCGCGCGATTTACATCTTAGCCAGTAAAAATTTATCAGATATGTATTCGACATTCTTTAAAATGGGATCAGCCGATAAACACCAGTCTGACTTTGTAAAAACCTTGAAGGTTGTAAACTTAGATGAAATTACTGACTTTGAAACATTAAAAACTTATACCGAGAACAACCTTCAGACGACAAACACCATTATTGAAGGTTTTCGCGAAACTGGCGTCAGCTTAAATTTTCTGTATAAGATTAAAAAAATTAAATCTAGATTGATACGTATTCAAAACTTAGTTTTGCTTGAACAAAGCTTTATTATTTCAAAGGTTGCACCAATTTTATTCGAACGTCGTAATTTTTATTCTTTAAAATTTCAATTCTTTCATTACAGCGCACAGCTGATCGAAGTTGTTTCAATGACTAGCGCTGAAACTGGTGATCATTATGTTGGTCGTTCACATGAAATTTTAAGAAAACTTTTTTTAAGTGCCTGTGGTGGTGGTTTTATTACAGCCTTTACAATTCTGATTAAAACTTTGCTGGCTTATGTACCGGCCTCGCTTTTTTTTGCAGGCTTCTTAAATGGTTTACTTTACGCAATCAGCTTTGTAGCCATCTACTTACTGGGTTTTACTTTAGCCACAAAACAACCCGCAGCAATTGCAGCACATTTAACATTTCAGTGGCAAAAGCTAACAAAAGTGCAAATTTTTAGCGAAGTGAATGCGATTTTTAAATCTCAGTTTTGGGCCGTGCTGGGCAATGTGGGGATTGTTATTCCAACTATCATTGGAATCTCTTATTTATATGAAATGGCATTTCATCATAACTTTATGAGCCCCGAAAAAGCCCGCGCACAAATTGAATCCATGTCGGTGTTAAGCTTTTCACCTTTTTATGCCTTTTTAACGGGTTACTTTTTATGGTTTTCAACTTTTGTATCGGGTGCCGCAGATAATTTTTTTAAAGTTTATAAATTTGATGAGTTGATCTTAGATTCACCAAAGATACTTTCATTTATTTCGCCACAACGAAAACGTAAATGGGTCGCTTTTCTAAAACGCAATTTCGGTGCTTTAAGCGGTAATATCGTATTGGGTATGATTTTAGGTATTGTTCCTGTAATTGGAACCTTCTTAGGTTTACCGATCGATGTGCGCCACGTAACGCTTTCATCAGGCAGCATCGCCGCCGCCATTTACACTCTAGGCTTAGACATATTTCGCGAACCGGCTATCTACCTAGCACTTGTGGGCGTAGTCGTTACAGGAATTTTAAACTTGTCGGTTTCATTTATGATTTCTCTGCGTGTCGCTGAAAGTTCGAATGCACTTTCTGAAAATGCACTGGACCACGCACAAAGCAAAAGTATCCTGAATTTATATATCTTAAAAAAACTAGGTATCCGCCGCTAGCTTACGAATAATTGAAAAATACATAGGGCCGTAGCCTTCTGAACGGTCTGGCAAAATCTGATAACCGAATTGTGTTTTTTCTAAGAATGGATATTTCGAAGCTTCAGGAAATTCTAAAAACTCAACGCTGCGTTTTTTATTTAACTTCTTAACGACATCATCATTTTCTAACGGAGAAATCGAACACGTAGAATAAACGATTTGTCCGCCTACCCGACATGCTAAATACGCTGATGATAATAATGAGTACTGACGAATCGCTAAGTTTTCACTGCGGCGTTTAGTCCATTCAGCGAACTCTTCTGGATTCTCAAGAAGATGTCTTTCACCCGAACAAGGCACATCAGCTAAGACGCGATCAAACACATCAGCTTTATCACGGCCAAAAGCATTGCCGTCTTTACCTTGTACGAAAACATTTTGACGATTGTCGTGCGGTAAGTATTCACGCACCACACGCACTAAACGTTCACGACGTGCATTTGAATATTCGTTTGAAACTAACTGACCTGTGCCATTTAATTTTTCAGCTAAGATCAGCGTTTTACCACCCGGAGCTGCGCACATATCTAAAACTAGGTCTTCGGGCTGCACATCAAGCGCTGTTGCTACTAACACACTTGCAGGATCCATTTTATAGAACACTTGAGTTTCATTCGCGTCGCGCAAGTTATGCACATTGATTTCAGGATTAACCACAAAACAATTATTAAACGAAGCCGCTGAAAAATCGTTTGCATCATAATCAGCAAAGATATTTTTTCGAAGAACTTGGGTCTCGCTAGCTTCTAAAGCTTGCGATAAAGCTGGCCAGCGATCGCCATATACAGAAGAAAAGTATGTTTCAAATTTTTCATTATGCAATTTCATGATTATAACCCGTTAGGAAAGTCACAAGTAAATTCGCAGCCTTCATTGATATCTGATTGTAATGAAATCTGACCCCCATGAATTTGCGTGTGATGTTTAACTAAAGCTAAGCCAAGACCCGAACCACCTTGATTGCGGTTACGACCTTTATCTACACGGTAAAAGCGTTCAAAAATACGGCCTTGATGTTCTTTAGCGATACCAGGGCCGTGATCTTTTACCACTAATTGCGTTGTATTGCCGATACTTGTCCAGCGCACTTCGATGACTTCAGATTCTTTTTCAGTGCCTGAATAGCGAATCGCATTCACGATTAAATTTCGTAAAATTTGCGTCAGGCTTGAGTAATCGGCAAAAACGAATTCTTCGTTAAAATAGCAAATCACTTTTTTATGGTTCATCGCGATGATAGGCTCAAGTTCATTAAGAATATCTACTGAAACTTCTTTAGTGCTGATTTTTACTTTTTCAATTTTATTTAAATTATCTAAACGCGATAAGTTTAATAAATCGTTTAAAAGCAAAGTCATGTTATGCGCACTTTCAACGATAGGTTTTGAAAGCTCAACCAGACTAGAAGAATCTTTTTGTAAGTTTGAATTTAACAAATCAGCATAACCACGAATAACAGTTAATGGCGTACGTAACTCGTGTGAAGCATTGGCCACGAAGTCGACGCGAATCTTCTCGGTCTTTTGAATTTCAGAAAGATCGTAAAATACACCCAAAGCCCAAGTTTTATGGTCTTCAACAGATGGAAGTAAGCTGGCAAATAATTGAAAATCACCGATGGTTTTACGTTCGGCTTCACTGCCAGCGAAAACTTTTTTAAACGCTTCTAAAATTTCAGGTTCACGAATCACATCTTGCAGATAATAACTTGAATGCGAATTTGCCGGAGCCCATTTGAACTGCTGCATAAACGCTGAGTTAAAAGAAATAATTCTCAAATGACGATCAATCGTTACAACGGCCTCTGTTAAACCAGAAAAGATAGTTTCAAATACGGCGCGTTCATCAAACGCATTTTTTTTAAGGCGTAAATATTTACGACGTAGGGTAAAAGAAGCGCGTTCTAAATCAGAGAAAAAATGTCCGTCATCGTCTTCATAAGCATCATCAGGGCGATCAAGCTTAAGCTCGTCAGCGCGCATAAGCTGCACCATTTTGCGTGTTTGAGTTCTGATTTTACGGCTAAAAATGGCGTACGACAAAAGCCACGCGATAAGCAAACCTAAAGAGAAACAAAGAATATAAATCAGAGTCATATAGAGTAGTTAACTCTATACCCAACTCCTCTGATTGTTTCAATATGTTCAGACCAGTCTAATAGCTTTTTACGAAGAGCAAATACGTGTGTATCAATGGTTCTGCCAGTAACGCTGACATCTTCGCCTTGAATCAAATCTATCAGCTGATCACGTGTTAAAACGCGCCCCTGTGACTTGAGTAAAAAACCTAGTAATTTAAATTCTGAAGGCGTTAGATGGATCGGATTTTGTTTAAGTGTAACTTCTACACGTCCGTAATCGAACTTTAATCCATTCAACTCAAAAACCTCTGTCGAACCCAACACCTGAGCTTGCGCTTCGGCCTGCTTACGACGAAGTAAATTTTTAACTCTGGCAGCTAATACGCGCGGATCAAAGGGCTTAGATACATAATCATCAGCACCCGCCTCAAGACCGCGAACGATCGATTCAGCATCAGCTTTAGCCGTGATCATTAAAACTAATTGTTCACGATTTTTACTTTTCACAGCAGCAACAAGGTCGATGCCTTGTAAGCCTGGCAGCATCCAATCAGCTAAAATTAAGTCGTAAGATTTATTTTGTAATAAGAAGATCGCTTGCTCAGCCGAGAAAGTTTTTTCGATCACCGCATCGCACTCGCGAATAGTTAACGCGATTAGTTCAGCGATAGCTGGTTCGTCTTCGATAATTAGAATTTGTGGCTTAGTTTGTTCCATGACGTATATCTTTTCCCGTAAAGGCAAAGATCACATCTTCAGCAATGTTAGTTGAGTGATCGCCCAGTCGCTCAAGATTACGCGCCACCTGAATAATGTCGAGACAAGTTTCTGTCAGGTTTGCATCGCCTTTAATCATTTTGATGTTAGACGCGGTTACTTCGTTCTTTAAAGTATCAACTTCGTCGTCCATTTTAAGGATTTTCTCAGCGGCAACCGCATCCATACGTACGAAACTATCTAAAGAACCTTTAACCATGATGCGAACAGTTCCAGCCATGCGCTCGATCTCGCTGACCGGAATATTTTGTGGCGGACGTTTAATAATATCTTTTCCAAGGTAGGCGATATTCACACATTGGTCGCCCATACGCTCAAGATCGGTGTTAATTTTAATAACTGATAAAATTAAACGTAAGTCTTTAGCCACAGGGCCCTGTTTGGCTAAAATATTTAAACAAAGATTATCGATTTTAATTTGCAGCTCGTTCACATGCTTTTCGATTTCATGCACAGTTGCTAATAAAGAAAGATCTTTCTTCATGAAGCCATCAATAGCTGTTGCTAAGGCTTTTTCAACAAAGCCTCCCATTTCAAGGATTGTTTTCTTTAGGTCTTCAAGTTGGGAGTCGATAGTTCTTTCCATATAAACAACATTAGAACTTGTTTTTACACTTCTTGCAATCTGGGATGGGCCAATTTAGGATATTTTTAAAGGTAAAAGGAAACAATATGCGCGTCAGTTCTATTGATGTGGGCTCGAATGCTATACGCCTCGTCATTATCGAAATTCATGAAAACGGCCAATGGGAGCAAATTAAGAAGTTTAGAGCCCCTCTGCGCCTTGGAACAGACGTTTTTGAACACAAAGCCCTGCTGCCTGAAACCGTTATCGAGCTTGTTGAAGTCTTTAAAAAAATCGCCAAACTGAACAAAAAAAACAAAGTCGAAAAGACAATTGCCCTTGCTACAAGCGCTATGCGAGACGCTAAGAACAAAAAAGCGGTCGTGGCGTTAATTAAAAAAACCAGCAAAATTAATCTGCAAGTGATCACGGGCCAAGAAGAAGCGCGCCTAATTCGCAACGCGATTTTAAAAACTAAATCTAATAATTTTGCCAACGCACTCCTCATTGATATCGGTGGAGGCAGTGCCGAATTAACAGGTCTTTCACAAGAAAAAATCCTGTTTTCAAAAAGTTACCCGCTAGGTGTTGTTAGATTACTCTCGATCAAAAACAAAAACCTAAACGTTAAAGACTACTGCGAAAGCCATTTGAAAAAAATTAAAAATGGCAGACACAGTTTTGCCGTGGCTGTCGGCACTGGCGGAAATTTCGATGCGATCGCAAGATTGAAATTATCATTACTCAAAATTGCTCCACAAACTCATTTGGAAAAAGCTGAATTACTTAAAATTCAAATGATGTGGCAAAAACTAAGCTACGAACAAAAATTAGCTCTTGGTTTAAGACCCGATCGCATCGACGTTTTAGATTTAGCGATGGATTTAATTTTAATGATCATCAAACGTTTTGAAATCACGAAAATAAAAATCCCAATGACTGGACTAAAAGAGGGATCTATTCACGATTTATTAAGCAAATAGAATAGTATTTGCCTGCCTCTGTAAACTTCACGAATACTTGATAGATGAATAAAATTTTATTTACATTCGTGTGCGTACTTTTCTTCAATTGTTTCGTACAAGCCAATACACGCTTAGGCTTGATGCTCGGCTACAGCCCACTCTATTTGGTGATCTTATCTGGAACTGGCGTAAATACCGGAACACCCTATACCACGAAGTACGAATTAATCTATGGCGGCAGCGCTGAAGCAGGCCTTGATCTTTGGAATGTGAATCAACATTCTTGGGGATTCATCAGCGGCGTTCAGATCAGCCAAGAACGTAAAATGTTTTCAGGCAAGGTCAATGGACAAGATGTAAATACGACAACTCCAACAGCAAAATTTCAAACAAGTTTTATTTACTTAGGGGCTGCTTATAAATGGGAATCATTTTATGTGCCTTTAGCGATTACGTACGGCATTTCAAAAATTGAACCAGCTGCGGGTGCTACTGGCACAACAACAGAGATAAAAACCGGCGCCGGAGCTTTACTTGGCTTTGGTTATTTCTTTTCAGATTCATTCGCCATTGAATACATTGGCCGTTCAGCCACGATGAAACTTAAATTTACAAATGGTGCAGATCACGAAGAAAATGAAGGTGCTATTTCTGCCCCGCTACTTAATTTAAAATATTTTTTCTAGATTATTTATTACAATCTGCTTTTATTAAATTTTCCATTTGGTACAAACGCGAATCCTCAGGTTTGCTGGTATACGTGATGAAGGGAACATTCCTTTCCGCCTCACTAGTGACCGAAAACGGTGGGGTATATAACACAACATCTTGCTGACCTGTTCCTTCTATCGTAACAATCGAAGGTTTTTGCTTTGAGTTTACAGTAACAACAGCCTCAGATTTATCATCAAGAACATGCCAACGAGCCTTAAACTGATCCTCCGGCATTCCATACTCTGCAATCTTAATATCAGGAATAACCACTCTCATTGATTTTTTTATGCATGTCATAGAATTAATATTTTCTACAGCAAATTCTCGTTTAAATTCGTAATTATGTATGCAACTAGAAAAAAATAGTGCGCTTAAATAATATCTAATCTTCATCTTTAACTAAATCATCTTCCGTCAAAGTGATCTTATGTAACGCCTTAGTCATCATTTCAGCTTGCACACCGGCAAGTAACTTATGATCAGTGACTTGTTTTTTCACGTAGCTTCCGTCTGATTTCATCACCCATGTTTGGGCTTGGTCGTTCCAGTACGATTGCAAAATATCCCAAAGTTTTTCTTTGGCGTTACGATCATAAATTGGAGCAATCGCTTCGACACGAGCATGTAAATTACGATACATCCAATCAGCTGAACCGATATAGAAATCGCCGTCGACTGGGTTTTCTTTGCCGTTTCTGAAATAAAAAATACGCGAGTGTTCTAAAAAGCGGCCAATCGTTGATTGCACTTCTACTTTTTCACTTAGTTTTTTTACGCCAGGTTTTAAACAGCAAAATCCACGCACAATCAGTTGCACCGATGTACCTGCTTGAGAGGCATCATATAGCGCTAGTGAAATATCATTTTCTTCCATGTTGTTAAACTTGGCCATGATATGACTTGGGCGTTTATTTAAGGCGTGATCTGCTTCGCGTAAAATAAGTTCTTTAAATTTCGCAAACATATTTACCGGAGCTAATAATAAATGTTGGTAATCGGTTTTCATCGATTTACCTGTTAGGTAATTAAATAATTCGATCAATTCAGACGTAATACGCTCATCGGCGGTTAGAATACCAACATCAGTGTAAAATCTTGAAGTTGTTTCATTGTAATTTCCGGTACCTAGATGCGCGTACGTGCGCATTTGTTTTTCTTCTTTGCGTACAACTAATGAAGTTTTAGCGTGAGTTTTTAAACCCATAACCCCGTACACGACATGTACGCCGGCGCTTTCAAGTTCTTGCGCCCAAATGATATTACGGTGTTCATCAAATCGCGCTTTAAGTTCGATCAGACAAACAACTTGTTTACCCGCTTCAGCAGCTTCAATTAAAGATTTAATAAAGGCGCTGTTATCGCCAGTGCGATACAACGTCATTTTAATCGCGACCACTTGCGGATCACGGGCTGCTTCAGTGATAAAACGTTCAACTGTTGCCGTGAAAGATTCAAACGGATGATGAAAGAAAATATCATGTTTTTTAATTTGATCAAAAATTGAAATCTGCTCTGATAAAACCGCAGGCACAACCGGTGACCACGCATTAAATTTTTCTTTTGGCCAAGCTAAAAGACCCACTAAAAGCGGAAGATCAACTAGGTCAAACTCAGCTGGCATTTCATAAACGTCTTCTTCTTTTAACTCTAATTCACGAATAAGAAATGTTTTAAGCCATGGATCAGTGCAATCATAAAATTCAAGGCGCACGATCTCGGCAAAACGACGTTGACGTAATTCTTCTTCGATCATTGATAATAAATCTTCAGTGTCTTCGTCTTCGCGATCAGAATCTGCATTACGCGTAACTTTAAAAACTGTTGTGCCTTTAACTTTCATCTGCGGAAAAAGTTCGGCCACATGGGCTTTCACCACTTCGATGACGTGCACATAACGATTTGATTCATCAATCTGAATCCACTGCTCTACGAGCTTCGGAATTTTCACCCGCGCAAAAATTTTATCTTCATCAGCCAAATTGGTTTGTGTTAACGAAACCCCTAATGAAACCGAAAGATTCGAAATAAACGGAAACGGATGTCCAGGGTCTACAGACAATGGCGTTAGAATCGGAAAAATTTGTTTTAAAAAATACTCTTTTAAAAACTTTTTATCAGCAGGTTTTAAAGTCTTATAGGTAACGATCTCGCAACCTTTTTGCGCCAATTCAATACGCAACTGATCCATCAGCACTGTTTGCTGTGTTAACATCGGTTGCATTACTTTAGCGATCATCTGTAATTGTTTTTTCGGAGTCTGACCGTCAGACGACTTAGGTGTTAAACCATAAGCTATTTGACGTTTGAATCCCGCCACACGTTTCATAAAGAATTCATCTAAATTCGAACTCGATATCGACAGAAACTTTAAACGTTCTAAAAGTGGATTTTTTTTATCGTGAGCTTCATGAAGTACCCGTAAATTAAACTGCAACCAACCTAATTCACGGTTTGTAAAAATATCGATAGAGGATTTTGTGTGCTCTATGCTTTTAACTTTTCTTTTTTTTCTGACTTTTTTTTCTGAAGCGCTCATGAGTGTCTCAGTTTAAGACTGAAAATTGTTTGGTTCAAGTCAAGATCCTATCTACAGGTCGCGACCCGACTAGCCGATATGTAAGCAATATGTCTAGCTCTTTGGCCCGTTACCATGCACGATCTCCGCGATATATTCTGGATACCCAGGATAATAATCTGATTCGTTTTTCAGGCGCAGAGCGTTTACCTTGGGAAGAAAAAACAGAATTACGAAATGTTTCGTTGACTGGCCTTTCTTTCATTTGCGCAAACGATTTATCGCCGCAACTTGGCGAAATTATCAAAATCCAATTTGCAGTACCCGGTTCTGAAACGATGGCTTGTTATGCGATTGTCATCCGCATTGCGCCAGATGATAACTTCACAAATGAAATCGCCGTTCATTTTTATAAATTAGATCGCATTCAAAGAATCAACCTGGTTCAAGGTCTAGCGCAAAAAATGGATATGAAAAAATTCGACGTCTCTGGTAAATCTTTTGGCGCTGACGATAAAAAACTAAGTGATCACTTTTTTTATCTAACGATTATGTTTTTCTCGGTTCTCAGCTGGTTAGTTCTGATCAACCTTTATCTTTAAATTTTAATCTGTAGCTTTAGAGCTACAAAAATCTCATTTTGAGACACTGTTAAAACTCTAACAGGCGCTCTTAAGTTTGACGGTCGACCCTTTGCCAAACCCACCTTAATTCAATCAAATGCGCATAATTCTTGAAATAGCTTAAGCCATGACTATTCGTCTTTGGGCTCTGCTATTTTTAAGTTCGGTTGTTGCTGCCTGCGGTGGCCCTAATTTCATGGATAAAACCAAGATTGATGGCAGCGTATTGCGTGGCAAACCCGTATTGGCTAGTGATCAGATCTATGGACACACTGTTTATATTGCCAAGAACTTTGCTTTGGATCCTGCTGATCCCACTAAGTTTAACAAGTTTGGATTATGTAGTGGTGTTGTTATTGATGAACGTTACGTTCTAACAGCAGCTCATTGCGCTGCAAATCTTGATGAAGCGCGAGTGATTTTTTCTGAAAATGTTAACCAACCGCTCAAGATGGATCAAGTTTATCAAATTGTTGATTACCGTGTTCCGACAGCTTACAGCGAAGCTTTAGCTGATGAAGAGCGAAGAAATGTTCCGCCTGGACCAGAAAACCGCTCACACCGTTACGATGTAGCCGTCTTAAGATTAGATCGCCCGATTGCCAATGCTAAATTTAGCAATACCTATTTTAAAGACAAACACTCTGTAGCTTATTTGACGACAAAAGAATTAGCACACTTTAGTATTGATGCTATTGTTGCCGGTTACGGAAGAATCAGCGAATACAATAAAGTTAAAGATGATCCTCTGTTTAAAAAACAATTCGAAAATTTAGAAATTCCCCCACTATCAGGAACACTGATAAAAGCACAAATGACACTGTCTCTGAATGAACTGGCAGAGCGAACATTTACGCGCAGCCAAAGATTTACCTCAGGTGTTTGCGGTGGTGATTCGGGCGCACCTATATTTACTCTACGTGGTGAAGAGCTTTACTTACAAGGCCTTGCGATTGCGACTTTTAAAATTAAATTAGAAGATCCGCAAAATGATTTTAATTCATGTTACGGCGAAAGCCTTTTTCTTAATTTAGACTTTCTGAAACCTTGGATGACTGAAGCCATTCGCGTCATGGAAAAATATGAAGTTCCAAGAGTGATCTAGATTCTTTCTAGAAATTCGGCGCGTGAAATATATTTTCCACCTAAAGATTCGCAAACATCTGTGACCATTTGTAAATCCATCCAGGTAAAACCCAGCGTTTCTAAATGTTCAACCAGCTTTAAAAAGGCAAATTTAGAAGCGTTTGGTTTTTTAAAGAACATACTTTCACAGCTAAAATAATTTTTACTTTTCACTCCGTAAATGCCAGAAATTAATTCGCCGTCTAACCAGCATTCAACTGATAAGGCGTTACCCTGCTGGCTTAATTGAGTGTAAGCTTCAATAATTTCAGGCGTGATCCAACTGCCTTTTTGCCCACCGCGCAGTTGCTGCTGGCATTCAACGATCACTTGCGGAAACACTTTATTGACTGTGACTTCTATCAAGGGCCCGTATTTACGAATCCATTTATCAAGACTTCGATTAATATAAAGTTCAGAAAATTCTAAAATGCCGCGTTCATCAGGACAAAACCACAGCAGCGGATACCCTTCATGCGGCCACGGAAAAATACCCATGCTATATGACAGCTTTAAATTCGGCGCATCTAAATCACCACCCACAGCAATAACGCCATCAATGATTTCGGTGGTTAATGGATCTGGAAAATCATTTAACGCAGACATCACACATACCGCAGTCTTTTTCGATGTAGTGACCAAAATAAAGATAAATGCGTTTCATACGGCATTCGTCAGAATTTTTAACCCACTGTAAAATCGTTAGTAATTTTTTTTGATGTTCTTTTTTTAGAACGTCTTGATTTTCTTGTGTGAATAATGATTCTTCGGGTTGTTGCAAAGCCTTATAACCAAATAAAGTATCAACTTCTTCTAAACAACCCCAACGCAACAAAATACTGACCGCAGATTGAACGCGAAAGTCTTTTTTATTTTTAAATGTCATTTGCTCGCGTAAAAAATCAAAACCCTGCTGTGATACACGTTCAAAATTATCTTGAATTAAAAAATATACTTTTGAAATAAAGTTTTTATCTGGATAAGCCCAGTCTAAAAATTGCATTTGAATCGAAACATCATCTTCATCATAAAATAAACACGCTTGTGCCGGTTGGCCATCACGCCCACCACGCCCAACTTCTTGAAAATAAGATTCTAAAGTCGAGGGAATTTCGCTATGAAAAACAAAGCGAACATCGGGCTTATCAACACCCAAGCCAAAAGCTGGTGTCGCTAACATCCACATATTATCTAAACGTGTTTTATTTTTAATAAATGAACTTAAATTTTGACGACGCTGCCCTGGAGTTAAATCTCCGTGATATTTTAAGTAAGGAAATTTATGTTTTTGTAAAAAGCGGCCAAAGTTTTCTAAAGTTTGAATCAATGAAAAATACACAATGCCTGATTGATCAGGATGTTTTGACATCACATCATACATTGCTTGAAATTTTTCGTCTTCGCCGTAAATTTCTTGAACTTTTAAGGCTAATTCAGGGCGTTCAATCCCGCTAGTGACAATGCCGTGTTCAGTTTCAAGCCCCAGTGACAAACAAATTTCTTTCTGCACCGGAATCGTAGCTGTCGCCGTTAAACCCAGAACAACGGGTTTACCTAATTTGTCGATGACAGACCCTAATTTTGCGTAATCAGGTCTGAAATCATGGCCCCAAAGACTTACGCAGTGGGCTTCATCAACAACAAATAAAGAAATTTTTTGTTTTAATATAGCTTCTAAAAAATCTGGTTTTTTAAAACGTTCAGGCGTTACAAAAATAATTTGGTATTCACCCTGAGACATTTTTTTAATGCGCTTTTCTTTTTCATCACCTGAAATCGATGAATTAATAAATGTCGCTTGCAGGCCGACTTCGATGGCTTTTTGTGTTTGATCTTGCATTAGGGCAATCAACGGAGAAACCACTAAAACTAGTTCGCCGGGCTTTTGCACGTGCGCCATAAATTGAAAACACAAACTTTTACCCGTGCCTGTAGGCATCAACGCTAATGTTGAATGCCCTGCCAACAAGCGCTCGATCACTTCTTTTTGAGCACCACGAAACTGGTTAAAACCGAAATGTTTTTGAAGAGTTTGATTTAAATCTGACACTTTATGAGATTAATTAAAGTAATGGTTAAATTCAACGAAGGAACGTTCCTTTCAGCCAGATCCCTAATTTGCGGCATAAGTAGGCCCACTATCGATTCAACAGACACCAAAAGTGCTGAAAACAAATGTATTAGAGATAAACGTGAATTCACAAACAACTTCCTCTATGCTCATTGGAGTTGCAATAGGACGACAGGTGTCGGCCCTTTAGAATAGGGTCTGCCGGCGGCAGATCAAAAAATGAGCGGCAAGCATAGCGTTTGCCTCTCTGAAAAAAGTCTGATAGACCCTTATCTTTACTTAATTTTTATTTAATAAGTTAAACAACAAAAGTTCTGCCGGTAGGCAGACCAAAAGCAAACCATGAGGTTATAAATGGCAAAAGCTCCTTGGGACATTAACAAAGTCCGCAATATCGGTATCTCAGCGCATATCGACTCAGGAAAAACTACTTTATCTGAGCGTATCCTTTTCTACGGCGGTCGTATTCACGAAATCCATGAAGTAAAAGGTAAAGATGGCGTTGGCGCGACAATGGATTCTATGGATCTTGAGCGCGAAAAAGGGATCACAATCCAATCTGCTGCAACTCAAGTTCAGTGGAAAGATTATACAATTAACTTAATCGATACACCGGGGCACGTTGACTTCACAGTAGAAGTTGAACGTTCACTTCGCGTATTAGATGGAGCGATCCTAGTACTTTGCGGCGTTTCTGGCGTACAATCTCAGTCAATCACTGTAGATCGTCAGATGAAACGTTACAGCGTTCCTCGTTTAGCATTTATCAACAAACTTGACCGTCAAGGTGCAAACCCTTTCCGTGTTAAAGATGCTTTAGTTGAAAAATTAAAATTAAATGCAGTAATGATTAACATTCCAATCGGTCTTGAAGACAAGCACCGTGGTATCGTTGATTTAATCACAATGAAAGCTTACGAAAATCAAGGTGAAGACGGCGAAAATATCGTTGAAATCCCAATGCCAGCTGAATTAGCTGAAGACGCAAAAAAATACCAACAAGAATTAGTCGGCAAATTAGCTGATTTCGATGATGGTATTGCTGAAAAATTCTTAATGGAAGAAATGCCAACAGTAGAAGAAATGAAAGCTGCTGTTCGTAAAGGCGTTATCTCATTAAAATTAGTTCCAGTATTCTGCGGATCTGCGTTCAAAAATAAAAACGTTCAGCATTTACTTGATGGCGTAACTTATTACTTACCAAATCCAACTGAAAAAACTGAAATGGCGTTAGACTTAAATAAAGGCGAAGAAAAATTTCCTTTAAAAACTGATAACGACATGCCACTTGTTGCTCTTGCATTCAAATTACAAGAAACACAATTCGGTCAGTTAACTTACATGCGTATCTACCAAGGTACTCTTAAAAAAGGTGACTTCATTATCAATCAAACGAACAAAAAATCGGTTAAAGTACCGCGCGTTGTTCGTATGCACTCTGATAAAATGGAAGACACTGACATCGCTTACGCTGGTGACATCGTAGCAATGTTCGGTATCGATTGCGCATCTGGTGATACTTTCTGTGACGACAGAATCAATGCTTCTATGCAATCTATGCATATCGCTGATTCAGTTATCTCATTAGCTATTGCTCCTAAAACTAAAGAAGGAACGAACAACTTTACTAAAGCTTTACAAAAGTTTCGTAAAGAAGATCCTACTTTCCGCGTTCACCGTGATGAAGAATCTAACGAAACGATCATCTCTGGAATGGGCGAGCTTCACTTAGAAATTTATGTTGAGCGTATGAAACGCGAATTCAACTGCGAAGTAACTGTGGGTCAACCGCAAGTTGCTTACCGTGAAACTATCGGTGGCGCTGCTGAATACGAATACACTCATAAAAAACAAACAGGTGGTTCTGGTCAGTTCGCGAAAATCTCTGGTGCTATCCGTCCTCTTGAAGCTCAAGAAGATGGCGCAGTATTCAAATTCAACAATAAAGTTGTGGGTGGTCGTATTCCTAAAGAATTCATCCCAGCTGTTGAAGAGGGTTTCAATGAGCAATGTAAAAAAGGCCCTATGATCGGTTTCCCGATCGTTGGTGTTGAAGTTGATTTAACAGACGGTTCTTACCATGATGTGGATTCATCTTACATGGCGTTCAAAATTGCGGCTATGGCGGCAATGCGTGAAGTTTACCAAAAAGCTAAACCTACAGTTCTTGAGCCGATCATGAAACTTGAAACTACTGTACCTGAAGAATATCAAGGTCCAGCAACTGGTCAGATCAATCAACGTCGTGGTGTTATCGTAGGTACAACTACTATCGAAGGCACTGTAACGATTGAAGCAGAAGTTCCATTAACAGAGATGTTTGGTTACTCTACTGATTTACGTTCAAGCACTAAAGGTAAAGGCGAGTTCTCTATGGAATTTGCTAAGTACATGCCTGCTCCTCGTAACGTTCAAGACGATTTAGCTAAGAAGTACGCTGCTAAACGTGCTGCTGAAAATAAATAAGTTTTAATTCGACCGCTGCGCGGATTACCATCCGTAGCAGCCTTTCTGACGGCATCGCGGACGTCTAGTCCTTGCCGTCTGAGCGAAAAGCCTAGGATTTTTATCCTGGGCTTTTTTTTTGCTCTAAATATTTGTACTCAGTTACAGCGATCAATAGTTAAGGTTTTTGAAGTTGAACCAAAGGTTGTCGCCACTTGTCCACATGTAGATGAAAAAGCTACGGATAAAGATTCTCCGGTTGAGCATGAGCCTGTCCAAGTTCCAGAGGTTGGGCAATTACAAGTCATCGATGTCCATGCCACATTATTTGGTGTGGCCGTGCAAACTTGGCTGGTCAAATTATTTTTGACCTGCAGGGCACCACCGTTAATTACGCGGTCTGTTCTTGTGGTACCAGAAATTGTGATGTCAGATGTCGTCATCGTTGTCATATCTGCTAACGTTGCTCCACTTGCTGAAGTGTAAACACGGCGAATTCCTGTATTGTTTAAGGTAAAACTACTGCCACCTGTGCGAGTTAAAATTTGCCCTGTCGATAGAGCTGATGCCGTAAATGCTGCGCCTCCGACAAGAGTGGCTGTAAATGCAGGTACACGACTAACACTGTCACCGCTTGCAGGAATTGTGCATGTTGCCGAACCTGTTCCTGTATAGCTCAATGTTACAGTTCCTGAAACACTGACAAGCCCACCAGCAATTGTACAACCGCCAAAATTTTTGACCGCCGCATTTGCCATAGAGGCTCCGCAGGCGGCGAAACTTGCTCCACTGCATGAGGCTTCTAAATAATTTGTGCTCATGACTGTGCCACTTGCGTTTCCGCTAGATTCATCGATTGAAACCATGGCCTCACCGATTTGTTGCGTCGTTAAATCTGACGAGTTGCCAATACCGTCGTTGTTATCATCTGTATTGCCACAACCCGAGAATGCCGCGACAAGAATTAGAACGCCTAATGGCGCAAAAAATAATTTAAACATATTTACTCCTTTTTTAAATTTAGACCTTAGGCGTTTTCAATTCTCAGACCACCTAGAGATCGAATTTAAGAGAATTAACAATATATGTTATGGGCTTTTCTGCCCTAAAAATGAAAAAGCCCTGGTAGAAGTACCGGGGCTTTTTTTTGCTCTGAATTTACGTGCTCGTGAGCTTGAATTATTTTTGTTTTGCTTTAATGGATTCCAATACAGCTTTACAAGCAGCAATACCTGCTTCGCCTTTTGTCGTTTCGCCAGTTGCGATATTTAAACAGCCTTTTTCAGAAATCCTAGACGACATTTGATCAACCATAGTACAAGCGATGACCGCACCGAATCCGCCAGTGTCAGATTTGCTGCCTTCATCTAAAAGTTTTTGAATCGCTTTTTGGCCACCAACTAAAACGTCAAAATTGACTTGGCGTATGTCTTGTAATTCTTTTTTATCTGCATCAGAGGCTGTCGATATATCTTGTCCAACGACTTGACCCATTTCTTCTAAAGTTCCGCATTGAATAGCGTAATTCTCTTGAATTTCAGCGTCGGTGATCACTTCGTCGTCTTGAGCAAAAGCGATAGAACCGCACATAAGTACGCCCGCTAGAACTAGTTTTGATAATTTCATTATTAAACCTCCACGTTTTATTTTTTTTAGTTGAAGATCTAATCAGCAATTACAAATCCACCCTGGTTTTAGCCTATATCTCATTATGAGACGCCCTGCCGTTTACTCAATTGACAGTGGGCCGATAAGTGACAAAATGAAGGGGTCATGCGTTTGATGGGTGTTCTCTTCGTTTTATTATTTTCTTTAAATAGCTTTGCAGCCCTGGCTCCGCGTATGTATTCGATTATTCTTCAGGGCGGCCTGAGTTCGCGCCAAAATCAAGACAGCTTTCAAAATTCGGTTTACTCGAACAAAATGGACATTAACATTTTGTACTTTGTGCGCGGTGGCCCCACTTTTGGTTTTCGTTATCTGATTGAATCGCGCAATGAAGCTGGCAGTGAAGCCGGCGAAGCTTACGGCCCATCAGCCGGATATTATTGGGAGCGTGGCTGGTTTATTTTAGGTCACTACGATATTTTATCTAAAATCGGTTCATGGACAAATGGTGAAGGCCCGCAAATTGATTTTGGGTATCTTGAACATATCGGTGGGCAATTTCATATTGGGTTTCAGGTTTCTGATCGCACCACAGTTTATAAAACTGATAAAACAAGTGCACTGTCTGAAATCAGAACCGTAAAAGACACTTACCCAAGTGCTACATTGATGTATTTATTTTGATATTTTATATCTAGAACGAAATTGCGCGCGACAATGAAACACCAAGTTCTTTGGTATTTACAGCATGCAATGAGCTATCTATTTTTTCGTACTCATAAAAGGCGCGAATATTAAAATTAGAAAAATAACTGCGACGACCGAAATCAAAATCTAAAGCCAGCCGATATGAAATACCCGCCATATAATCAATTGTCGAATCAACGGCTAAATGATTCACATATGAAAAGTCTAAATCTAAACTCAGCGGAAGTTTTGAAACCGTTTGCCCGTACCATTTCATGGCAACACCCGCTTCATAACTTGTGCGCTGAGCGATATTTCCGACAAGCGAGGCATTCGTTGGAACTTCTGAATACACATTGGCTCTTTTTAGCTGAAGATTAAAACCATAAGACACGCCGTTGCCTTCAGAAAACCATTGTGGTTGATAAGTTAAACCAAAACGGTTAACCGGTTCGCGATTACGAATGAAAAAACTTGGATTTTCTGGGGCGTACTGCTCGCGCACGAAATAACCATGCACTGTGTGACGAAATTTTTCTTCAACTTTTGAAACGTAACGAATATCAAGGCGAGGGTTTGTTTGTGAAAGTAAAAAGTAATTACCCACTGTCGAGTAGGTTTCCATTTTAGTGAAGCTTAAACCAACGCCAACTAATATAGTTTGATCGATGTACGCAAGCTTTGCGTAATCTGATGTGGCTGAATGAACCTGCGAGGTCACACCGACGATGCCGACAAAGATGAGAATAATTCCAAGAAGCCGTACTAAGTTCATTCTGCCGTATATATCCTTAGCTGTTATTCAGCTGGTGGTGGTTCTACCGTAACTAAATCGACTGGGGTCAAACCACTCAAGACTTTTGTAATTCGATCTTTGAAGTTTTGATTATAATCAATTTTTGTTAAGGCTTCAGCATGTTTTTTATAATATGAACCAACTATACTTATACCAAATGCACCCGTCGAGTAAAATTGTTTCGAATAGTAAAAGTAAAGATATCCACTTTCAAGCTGCACATAAGCTTTATCTACAAGATCACGATATGTGTTGGCATCAACTTCTGCAGATTCACCGGCTTCATTCACGCGAAGCACTACAATCTGATTTAAATCTACGTTGCTACGATCGAAAATAATTTTTTCGTTGGGCTGCGGAAACAAAACTTCGGGATCAAGAAAATTTATGCGCGTATCTGTATTATCAGTTTTGAATAAAATTTTATAATCTGCAGCCTGGGCTTGCAGAGTAAGTAATAAAATTATTAAAAATGCACTTTTCATCATAAATTCTCTTTCTCTATCAATTACGGATAAGTTAAGTAAACACAACCTGCAACAGCCGGATTACCCGCATTATTCAAACACGGAGTACGATTAGGATCAGTAGGATTACCCGCATTTGCTCCACTACCACCTTGAGTACTTGCATTAATTAAACCTGTAAATGGAGCTGGATTTCCTGCAGCCGGAGATCCCGAGTACGAAGCCATGCTCGTGCCTCCGCGACCGCCCACGGTTCCTGCAACAGAACCACCATCAACACCACCGCCACCGCCGCCGCGGCCAGCAGTTGATCCACCACTTGATCCCGTAGCGCTTCCACTTCCACCGGCAGTTCCATCGCCACCCGCACCAGCTGCAGTCGCTGTTTTACCACCACCACCACCAGCACCGGCGATGATAATTGCTGTACCAGCACGTGAAACATCACTGCGCCCGCCGCCGCCGCCGCCGCCTTCACCGAAAGCTGCATATCCACCGGCACCACCTGTTGATGTACCAGCTGCACCAGCACCACCTAAAGCACTACCATTTCCACCAGCACCACCTGCGGTGAATGCAATCGTTTCGCCTGGTCCAACTGCAAATTCAGCTGCGGCATAACCACCTGCAGAACCCGCATTAGAACCTAAGCCATTCGAACCACTGCCTCCACCGGCACCCCAAGCTTGAGCTTTCGCATAGTAACATCCAGGAGGAATAACTTTGCTTCCAGTTACAGCGCCGCTGACACCTGAACAAGTTCTCCACGGACCAACAGTAGCTACTGATGTACGACCTGATGTATCTCTTGATCTGACAGAAATATAGTAAGCTGTACCACTCACCAGTGTAATACCAGTTCTTTGATCTGATGTAGCGACTCCAACAGATGTCCAAGCCACAGTTTCTTGGCCGCCAGATGTTGTTCCGATAGCGACGTCGTGACCGGCAAAAGAACAAGTATCAGAGCCTGTTGTCCAACGAATATTTAAACCTTTAGATGTTGTTGCATTACCAATAATCTCAATGCCCGTCGGAGCCACTGGATTCGTACCATCATATTTGAAAGAAGAAACTGAAGTTGCAAAAGTAGGAGAATATGTTCCGACAGAATCTTTTGTTCTAACCGAAGCATAATAAGTCGTACATTCTGCGAAAGGAACACTGGCGTGAGTATATGATGTTCCGATACCACCGATACTTGTCCAACCAGCCGTTGCATTACCGCCACTTGATGATGTTGTAATACCCACTTCGTAATCTGTTTTATTATTTGATGTACTTGCTGTCCAAGAAATTCCTGGAGTAGAAGTTGTTTGCGTCCAAGAAACACCACTGAAGCCAACGTTTGTCGGAGCTTTAGGTCGAACAGTCACTGTAAATACTGAAGCTGCAGTTAAAGTACCACCACTTCCTGTAACACCATTATCTGATACAGAGATTGATAATTGCGTTTGACCATTTTGATTCGTCGCAGGTGTTACCGTTGCCGTACAATTTGGAGCTGTACCCGAGAACACGATATTCGCTACAGGAACCATCGTTGTATTTGATGACGACGCCGTTAAGTTGGCTGACGTACAGGCCAATGTCGCATCCACATCTGAAATTGTGAATGTAAATGGAACTGCTGTATCAGAATCTGTAGTTGCATTTGTGATCGCAGAAATTAACGGAGCATCATTCACTGCAGTCACTGTTACGTTAAATACAGATTGCACTGATAACAATCCGCCAGTACCAGTTCCTGAATCTGTTAATGTTAATGAAATTCGAGTAGGTCCACCGTTCGCATTTGGAAGTGGTGTTACTGTTGCTATGCAATTTGGATATGTTCCTGAGATGACGACTCCAGACACTGGGATAATCGCTGTGTTTGAAGATGAAACTGTAACATTCGCTGACGAACATACGATTGTTGAATCGACATCACCGATTGTAAATGTTCCTGACGATACACCATCTTCGTTAAGCGTTATATTTGCAGGAGTAGAAATTGTTGGCGCATCATTCACTGCAGTCACTGTTACGTTGAATACGGATTGCACTGACAACAATCCGCCAGTACCAGTACCTGAATCTGTTAACGTTAATGAAATTTGTGTAGGGCCGCCATTCGCGTTCGGAAGTGGTGTTACTGTAACAATACAATTTGGATATGTTCCCGTAACTACAACTCCCGATACTGGGATGATCGCTGTATTCGACGATGACGCCACTACATTCGCAGACGAACATATAATAGTAGAATCGATATCGCCAATTGTGAACGCTCCTGATGTGACGCCATCTTCATTCAGCGTTAGATTTGCAGGAGTTGAAATTGTTGGCGTATCATTCACCGCAGTTACTGTTACGTTAAATACTGACTGCGCTGATAATAATCCGCCAGTGCCAGTTCCTGTATCAGTGACTGTTAAGCTAATTTGCGTAGGACCGCCGTTCGCATTCGGAAGTGGTGTTACTGTTGCTATGCAATTTGGATATGTTCCTGAGATGACGACTCCAGACACTGGGATAATCGCTGTGTTTGAAGATGAAACTGTAACATTCGCTGACGAACATACGATTGTTGAATCGACATCACCGATTGTGAATGTTCCTGATGTGACACCATCTTCATTCAGCGTTAGATTTGCAGGAGTTGAAATTGTTGGCGCATCATTCACTGCAGTCACTGTTACGTTGAATACGGATTGCACTGATAAGTTACCCGGCGTACCAGTTCCTGAATCTGTTAATGTTAAGCTAATTTGTGTTGGGCCACCATTCGCATTCGGAAGTGGCGTTACTGTCACGATACAATTTGGATATGTTCCCGTAACTACAACTCCAGATACTGGTATGATCGCTGTATTCGACGATGAAGCTACTACATTCGCAGACGAACATATAATTGTTGAATCGATATCACCGATTGTGAATGTTCCTGATGTGACGCCATCTTCATTCAGCGTTAGATTTGCAGGAGTTGAAATTGTTGGCGTATCATTCACTGCACTTACTGTTACGTTGAATACTGATTGCACTGATAAGTTACCCGGTGTACCAGTTCCTGAATCTGTTAACGTTAAGCTAATTTGTGTTGGGCCACCGTTCGCATTCGGAAGCGGTGTCACTGTCACGATACAATTTGGATATGTTCCCGTAACTACAACTCCGGATACTGGGATGATCGCTGTATTCGATGATGACGCTACTACATTCGCAGACGAACATATAATTGTTGAATCGATATCGCCGATTGTGAACGTTCCTGACGTTACACCATCTTCATTAAGCGTTAGATTCGCAGGAGTTGAAATTGTTGGAGCATCATTCACCGCAGTGACTGTTACGTTAAACACCGATTGCACAGATAACAATCCGCCAGTACCAGTACCTGAATCTGTTAACGTTAAGCTAATTTGTGTTGGTCCACCGTTCGCATTCGGAAGCGGAGTTACTGTCACTGTACAATTTGGATATGTACCCGCGACAACGACTCCTGATACTGGAATGATCGCTGTATTCGACGATGACGCTACTACATTCGCAGACGAACAAAGAATTGTTGAATCAATATCACCAATTGTGAATGTTAATCCAGTTGTTACACCATCTTCGTTAATCGTTTGATTTGCAGGTGCTGAAATTGTTGGAGCATCATTCACCGCAGTGACTGTTACGTTAAATACTGATTGAACTGATAAGTTACCTGGTGTGCCAGTTCCTGAATCAGTTAATGTTAATGTAATTTGAGTTGGTCCACCATTCGCATTTGGAAGTGGAGTTACCGTCACTGTACAATTTGGATATGTTCCTGCGACTACGACTCCAGATACTGGAATGATCGCTGTATTTGACGAAGATGCCACTACATTCGCCGACGAACAAAGAATAGTTGAATCGATATCACCGATTGTGAATGTTAATCCAGTAGTTACGCCGTCTTCGTTAATCGTTTGATTTGCCGGCGCTGTAATTGTTGGAGCATCATTCACTGCCGTAACTGTTACGTTAAATGTTGATTGTACAGATAACAATCCGCCAGTACCAGTTCCTGAATCTGTTAATGTTAAGCTAATTTGAGTTGGTCCACCATTCGCATTGGGAAGTGGTGTTACTGTCACTGTACAATTTGGATATGTTCCTGCGACAACGATTCCTGATACTGGAATAATCGCTGTGTTTGATGATGAAACTGAAACATTTGCTGACGAACAAAGAATCGTCGAATCGATATCGCCGATTGTAAATGCTAAGGCCGCAGTTGAATTATCTTCGTTAATCGTTTGATTCGCTACTGTTCCAATTGTTGGAGCATCATTCACAGCTGTAACAGCGAAAGTAAATGTGCGCGAAGCTTGTAAGTTTGGTGAACCGTTATCAAATACTGTTAATGTAATATCTGATGAACCATTGCCATTCGCAACTGGCGTAACTGTCGCTGTACAGTTAGGGAATGTTCCACCAATCACGATGTTTGCTAATGGCACTAACGTCGTGTCTGTACTCGCTTTAGATACATTTGCCGAAGTACATAATAACACGCTATCAATATCACCGATAACAAATGGCACTGCTGAGTTTCCATCTTCGTTGATAGTCACGTTACCGATAGCATTCATCGTCGGAGCATCATTCACTGGTACGATCGTTTGTGTAAATAAGCGTGAAGCTGTTAATAATCCGCCTGTACCTGTTCCTGAATCGGTGACGGTAAATGTAATATCAGCAGTTCCGTTTTGATCCGCATTTGGAGTAATTGTCGCCGTACAGTTTGGAGCCGTACCTGTGAACACCACACCTGAAACTGGAATTAACGCTGTATTCGAACTGCTCGCCGTTAATGAAGTTGTACAATTTAATGTTGAATCAACATCTGTGATTGTGAAGTTGATGACTTCATTATTATCTTCATTTTCAGATTGAGCCGAAATCACCGACATAATCGGAGCATCATTTACTGCAGTCACTGTTACATTGAAAGTCGTTTGCGCTGTTAATAATCCGCCAGTGCCAGTTCCTGAGTCAGTTAATGTTAATGTGATTTGTGTTGGCCCACCGTTCGCATTCGGAAGTGGAGTTACTGTAACGAAACAGTTCGGAGCTGTACCAGTGACCACGATTCCAGATACTGGAATGATCGCCGTATTTGAAGATGACACTGAAACATTCGCCGAAGAACAAGTTAATGCTGAATCAACGTCATTAATTGTAAATGGGATCGCCGCAGTCGGTGTATCTTCATTTGTAGTTTGATCTGCAACAGTTCCAATAGTTGGAGCATCGTTGACTCCACTTACTGTGACATTAAAAGTTGATTGCACTGATAATAATCCGCCAGTACCTGTTCCTGAATCAGTTAATGTTAATGAAATTTGAACTGGGCCACCAACTTGATCAGCCGCTGGAGTCACTGCGACTGTACAATTTGGATATGTTCCTGCGACGACGATTCCAGATACTGGAATGATTGTTGTGTTCGATGATGAAACTGTAACATTCGCTGACGAACAAAGAATTGTTGAATCGATATCACCAATTGTAAATGCAACCGGGCCAGTTGATGTATCCTCTGAAATAAATTGAGCAGCGACTGTTCCAATTGTTGGAGCATCATTCACTGCTGTTACTGTTACGTTGAATGTCGATTGCGCTGATAATAATCCGCCTGTACCAGTACCAGAATCTGTTAACGTTAATGTGATTTGTGTTGGGCCACCATTCGCATTTGGAAGTGGCGTTACCGTCACTGTACAATTTGGATATGTTCCAGCGACAACCACTCCAGATACTGGAATGATCGCTGTGTTCGACGATGATGCTACTACGTTGGCTGACGAACAAAGAATTGTTGAATCAATATCGCCGATTGTAAATGTTAAACCAGTCGTTACGCCGTCTTCGTTGATCGTTTGATTTGCTGGCGCTGAAATTGTTGGAGCATCATTCACTGCATTCACGGTTACCGCAAATTGAGTGCTTGTAGAAAGATTTGGAGCTGGCGAACCAGAGTCAGTCACTGTTAATGTGATATTAACTGGGCCACCATTCGCATTCGGAAGTGGCGTTACTGTCACAAAACAACTTGTGCCTGCGCCTGTTACAACAACACCCGAAACTGGAATAATCGCTGTGTTTGAAGATGAAACCGATATCGAAGTCGAACAATCTACTGTTGAATCTAAATCGGCGATTGTAAATGCTAATGCAGATGTCGCAGCATCTTCATTGATTGTTTGATTTGCAACCGAAGTAATCGTCGGAGCATCATTCACTGGATTTACAGTTACGTTAAATGTCGACTGCGCTGTTAATAAACCGCCGGTACCAGTTCCTGTATCTGTAACTGTTAATGTAATTTGTGTCGGACCACCGTTTGCGTTTGGTAACGGCGTTACTGTCACTGTACAGTTTGGCGCTGTGCCGGCAACAACGATACCAGAAACTGGAATGATTGCTGTATTCGAAGATGAAACGGCAACGCCTGTTGTACAATTTAATGTTGAATCGACGTCAGTGATCGTAAATGCTAATGCAGATGTTGAACTATCTTCGTTAATTGTTTGATTCGCTACAGTTGCAATAATTGGCGCATCATTCACTGCTGTTACTGTTACATTAAATGTAGATTGCACTGATAACAATCCACCAGCTCCAGTTCCTGAATCTGTTAATGTTAATGTGATTTGTGTCGGGCCACCATTCGCATTCGGAAGTGGCGTTACTGTCGCTGTACAATTTGGATATGCTCCACCGATCACAACACCTGAAACTGGAATGATGGCTGTATTGGAAGATGAAACTGAAATGTTCGCCGAAGAACAAACTATCGTTGAATCAGTGTCACCAATTGTAAACGGTAACGCTGCAGACGAAGTATCTTCATTAATTGTCGCATCAGCAACTGTTCCGATTGTTGGAGCATCGTTCACCGCATTCACTGTCACATTAAATGTCGATTGCGCAGTTAATGCTGGCATTGGAGTTCCACTATCAGTCACTGTTAATGTAATTTGTGTCGGACCACCATTCGCATTCGGAAGTGGAGTTACCGTCACTGTACAGTTCGGATATGCTCCACCGATCACAACACCTGAAACCGGAATAATTGCTGTATTCGAAGATGAAACTGAAACATTCGCTGAAGAACAGACGATCGTTGAATCAATATCACCGATTGTAAACGGCAATGCCGCTGAAGCTGTATCTTCATTAATTGTTTGATTTCCTACTGAGCCAATTGTTGGAGCATCGTTCACCGCATTCACTGTTAATTGGAATGAAGTTTGTGCTGATAATAATCCGCCAGTACCTGTTCCTGAATCAGTTAACGTTAATGTAATATTAACTGGTCCACCATTTGTGTCCACTAACGGTGTTACTGTCACTGTACAATTTGGATATGTTCCAGCTACAACGATTCCTGAAACTGGAATGATTGCTGTATTCGAAGATGAAACCGAAATATTCGCTGACGAACAGACAATCGTTGAATCAATATCACCAATTGTAAATGGTAAGGCCGCTGTCGGCGTATCTTCATTTGTTGAAAGATCTGCGATCGTTCCAATTGTTGGAGCATCGTTCACCGCATCCACTGTGACCATAAACGTAGATTGAGCTGAAAGATTTGGCGCCGGCGAGCCAGAGTCAGTCACAGTTAATGTGATTTGCGTTGGGCCACCATTCGCATTCGGAAGTGGAGTTATCGTCACAGTACAATTTGAACCTGATCCTGCCACCACAACACCCGAAACCGGAATAATTGCTGTGTTCGAAGATGAAACTGACATCGAAGTTGCACAATCAACTGTTGAATCTAGATCGCTGATTGTAAACGCTAACGCCGTCGACGAACTATCTTCGTTAATATTTTGATTTGCTATAGCTGTAATAGTTGGAACATCATTCACTGGATTTACAGTTACGTTAAATGTCGACTGCGCAGTTAATAAACCGCCAGAACCAGTTCCTGTATCTGTTACTGTTAAGCTAATTTGTGTTGGTCCGCCGTTAGCGTTCGGTAACGGAGTCACTGTTACTAAACAGTTCGGAGCTGTTCCTGTGATGACTACACCCGAAACCGGAATGATCGCTGTGTTTGAAGATGAAACTGTAATTCCTGTTGTACAACTTAATGTTGAATCGATATCAGCAATTGTAAATGCTAACGCTGACGTTGAGCTATCTTCATTAATCGTTTGATTCGCGACAGTTGTAATTGTCGGAGCATCATTCACTGCCGTTACTGTTACGTTAAATGTTGATTGCGCGGTTAACAAACCAGGAGTGCCTGTTCCTGAATCTGTTAATGTTAATGTGATTTGTGTCGGGCCACCATTTGCATTCGGAAGTGGTGTTACTGTTGCTGTACAATTTGGATATGCTCCACCGATCACAACACCCGATACCGGAATAATTGCCGTGTTTGATGATGAAACTGTCACATTCGCTGAAGAACATACGATCGTTGAATCAGAATCATTAATTGTAAATGGTAATGCTGCAGACGAAGTATCTTCATTAATTGTCGCATCAGCAACTGTTCCAATTGTTGGAGCATCGTTCACTGCATTTACAGTCACATTAAATGTTGATTGAGCTGATAAGGCCGGCATTGGAGATCCGCTATCAGTCACTGTTAATGTGATTTGTGTCGGGCCACCATTAGCGTTCGGAAGTGGCGTTACTTGAACTGTACAGTTTGGATATGCTCCACCAATTACAACACCCGATACCGGAATGATCGCTGTGTTCGAAGAAGACACTGATACATTTGCAGAAGAACAAACAATCGTTGAATCGATATCGCCAATCGTAAATGGCAATGCAGCTGTTGCCGCATCTTCGTTAATTGTTTGATTTGCCACTGTACCGATTGTTGGCGCATCGTTGACCGGATCAACTGTTAATTGAAATGATGTTTGCGCTGATAATAATCCAGGAGTACCTGTTCCAGAGTCAGTTAATGTTAATGTAATATTAACTGGTCCACCATTTGTATTCACAAGTGGTGTTACTGTCACAGTACAATTTGGATATGTTCCTGCGACAACGATTCCCGAAACCGGAACGATCGCCGTGTTCGAAGATGAAACTGTAATGTTTGCCGAAGAACAAACGATTGTTGAATCAGAATCACTAATCGTAAATGGCAATGCCGCTGTCGGTGTATCTTCATTTGTTGATAGATCTGCGATTGTTCCAATTGTTGGAGCATCGTTAACTGCATTTACTGTTACAGTAAATTGAGTATTTACTGAAATATTTGGAGCTGGAGTTCCCGCATCCGTTAACGTTAACGTGATATTTACCGGGCCACCATTTTTATCTACTAAAGGAGTTACAGTCACAAAACAGTTCGGGTATGAACCCGTAACAACTACACCCGAAACCGGGATAATCGCTGTGTTCGAAGAAGATGGCACAACAGAAGTCGAACAATCAATCGTTGAATCTAAATCACCAATTGTAAACGGAATCGCCGCTGTTGGCGTATCTTCATTTGTAGTTTGATTGGCAATTACTGAAATCGTCGGCGTATCATTCACCGCGCTTACAGTTACATTAAATACTGACTGAGCAGTTAACGCCGGCATTGGTGTTCCAGTGTCAGTGACTGTTAATGTAATTTGTGTCGGGCCACCATTTGCGTTCGGAAGTGGAGTTACCGTCACTGTACAGTTCGGATATGCGCCACCGATCACAACACCTGAAACCGGAATAATTGCTGTATTCGAAGATGAAACTGAAACATTCGCTGAAGAACACACGATCGTTGAATCGATATCACCAATTGTAAATGGCAATGCGGCTGTTGCTGTATCTTCATTAATTGTTTGAGCTGCGACTGTAGAAATTGTTGGCGCATCATTCACCGGGTCTACAGTTAATGCAAAAGTTCTTGAAGCTTGTAAACTTGGAGTACCGTGATCGATCACGGTAATTGTAAGATTAGCTAAACCATTTTGATTCGCCGTTGGCGTGATTGTCGCTGTACAATTTGGATATGTTCCACCAAACACGACACTTGTGTGTGAAACAAGAGTTGTATTAGACGATGACATCGTTAAATTTGCAGACGTACAAAGTAAAACATCATCCGTATCTGCGATATCAAAGTTAACAACAACAAATGAATCTTCATTAATTGTCGCATCAGCAATTGCAGTGATTGTTGGAGCATTATTCACAGGGTTAACTGTTAATACAAATGAAGTTTGTGCTGATAAATTCGGAGCCGGAGTTCCTGCATCAGTTAATGTTAATGTAATATTCGCAGTACCAAATGCACCTGCATTTGGAGTCACTGTCACTGTACAGTTTGGAGCTGTTCCACCGAATACGATACCTGTAGTTGACACAACAGCCGTGTTCGAAGAAGAGCCTGTCATTGAACTTGCACAATCTAATGTAGAATCCACATCAGTGATCGAGAATGTTAAACCAGCTGCTACACCGTCTTCATTAATTGTTTGATTTGCAATCGCAGTAATAACCGGAACATCATTAACCGCATTAACAGTTACGTTAAATGTTGTTTGAACTGACAAGTTAGGAGCTGGAGTTCCCGCATCCGTTAACGTTAACGAGATTTGGATTGGCGTCGCACTGTTTTTATTTACTAACGGAGTCACTTGAACTGTACAATTCGGATAAGAACCCGCAACAACAATTCCTGAAACAGGAATCACCGCTGTGTTCGACGAAGAAACTGTGATATTTGCTGAGCCACAAGCTATTGTCGAATCAACATCACCAATCGTAAATGGCAATGCAGCTGTCGCTGTGTCTTCATTTGTTGAAAGATCCGCGATCGTTCCGATTGTTGGTGCATCATTCACTGGAGTTACAGTTACATTAAATGTTGATTGAACTGATAAGTTCGGAGCCGGAGTTCCTGCATCTGTTAAAGTTAATGTAATTTGCGTTGGGCCACCGTTTGCGTTCGGTAACGGAGTCACTTGAACCGTACAATTTGGATATGATCCCGCAACAACAATTCCTGAAACAGGAATCACTGCCGTGTTTGAAGATGAAACTGTGACATTCGTTGTACAATCAATCGTCGAGTCTGAATCATTAATTGTAAATGGTAAGGCTGCAGTTGCAGTATCTTCATTAATTGTTTGATTTGCAATTGCACCAATTGTTGGAGCATCGTTGACTGCGTTTACAGTTACGTTAAATGTTGATTGCGTAGATAATGCCGGCATTGGTGTTCCGCTATCAGTCACAGTTAATGTAATTTGTGTCGGACCACCATTTTGACCAGCGTTCGGCGTCACTGTAACCGTACAGTTTGTACCAGCACCACCAGCTACTACGACTCCTGAAACCGGAATGATCGTCGTATTTGAAGACGATACCGTTACTGCTGTTGCACAATTTACCGTTGAATCGATATCTGCAATTGTAAATGTTAATGCTGCTGTAGCTGCATCTTCATTTATAGTTTGATTTGCAATCGAAGTAATTGTCGGCGCATCATTCACTGCATTCACAGTCACTGTGAAAATTTCTTGTGCCGTTAATACCGGAGACCCCGTATCAGCCACAGTTAATGTGATTTGTACCGGGCCGCCATTCGCGTTTGGTAACGGTGTGACTTGAACCGAACAATTCGGCGCAGTTCCAGTAATCACGATTCCTGAAACTGGAATAATCGCTGTGTTTGAAGATGAAACCGACATCGAAGTCGCACAACTTAACGTGTTATCAATATCATCAATATCAAAAGCCAATGGCACAGTTGAATTGTCTTCATTAATTGTTTGATCGGCAATTGCTGTAATTGTTGGTGCATCATTGACCGCTGTCACTGTCACAGTGAATTGCGTACTTGCAGCCAATGCCGGCATTGGAGTTCCTGAATCAGTTAATGTTAATGTGATATTAACTGGTCCACCATTTTGACCAGCATTTGGAATCACTTGCACTGTACAATTCGGGAATGAACCCGCAACCACGACACCTGATACCGGAATAATCGCTGTATTCGACGAAGATACTGTTACATTTGTCGTACAATCGATTGTTGAATCAATGTCTGAAATCGTAAATGGTAAGGCACTTGTCGAAGTGTCTTCTGCAATAGTTTGGTTGGCTACAGTTAATGGGAATGTCGGCGCATCATTCACCGCATTTACCGTTACGTTAAAAGTAGTTTGAATTGATAAATTAGGAGCCGGAGTTCCCGCATCAGTTAATGTTAAAGTAATTTGAATTGGTGTCGCACTGTTTTTATTCACTAACGGAGTAACAGTTACTGTACAAGCTGGGTAAGATCCACCAATGACAACTCCTGAAACAGGAATTACGGCCGTGTTCGAAGATGAAACTGTGATATTTGCCGAAGAACATGCAATCGTCGAATCAATATCACTGATCGCAAATGGTAATGCGGCTGTCGATGTATCTTCATTGATTGTTTGATCTAAAACTGTACCGATCATCGGTGCATCATTCACTGCATTTACAGTCACGTTAAATGTAGATTGAACCGAAAGGTTCGGCGCAGGACTTCCCGCATCAGTTAATGTTAATGTGATTTGGATAGGTCCACCACTTTGGTTCACTAACGGTGTCACTTGAACCGTGCAATTCGGATATGATCCCGCAACCACAACACCTGAAACCGGAATCACCGCCGTGTTCGAAGAAGAAACTGTTACATTCGTCGTACAATCAATTGTTGAATCAGCGTCACCAATTGTAAATGGCAACGCAGCTGTTGCCGCATCTTCGTTAATTGTTTGATTCGCAATCGTACCAATTGTTGGAGCATCGTTCACAGCATTTACTGTTACATTAAATGTTGATTGAACTGAAAGATTTGGAGCAGGAGTTCCTGCATCAGTTAATGTTAAAGTAATTTGAATAGGTCCACCACTTTGATTCACAGACGGAATCACTTGAACTGTACAGTTCGGATATGAACCTGCGATGACAACACCTGAAACAGGAATCACTGCCGTATTAGCTGATGAAGCTGTTAAGTTAGCACATGTAATTGTTGAATCAGTATCACCGATCGTAATTGGTAACGCTGCTGTTGCAGTATCTTCATTAATTGTTTGATCAGCAACAGTACCAATCGTAGGCGCATCATTCACTGCATTTACTGTTAATGTGAAAGTTTGTGAAGCTTGTAAATTCGGAGCCCCGTTATCCATCACTGTGATAGTAATATTAGTCGTACCATTTGCATTAGCCGCCGGAGTAGCCGTCGCTGTACAATTTGGATAAGTACCACCGAACACGATGCTTGCTGCTGAAACTAATCCTGTATTTGTACTTGTCGCTGATAAATTCGCCGACGTACAAAGTAAAACACTGTCTTGATCATCAATATCAAAAGTAATCGGGGCCGCGTTATCTTCATTCACTGCTAAGTTAGCAATTGGCGTAATCGTTGGTGCATCATTCACTGCATTCACCGTCACATTAAACGTGCTCATCGCAGTCATCGCTGGCATAGGTGAACCTGTATCAGTTACGAATAAAGTAATTTGCGTCGGTCCGCCGTTTTGTCCTGCATTCGGCGTAATTGTTACTGTACAGTTTGGAGCTGATCCAGCAAAGACGACTCCAGATACTGGAATAAGCGTCGTGTTAGATGAAGAAGCTGTCATTCCTGTCGTACAACTTACCGTTGAATCAACATCGTTGATCGTAAACGCTAAAGCGCTTGTCGAATTATCTTCATTCACCGTTTGATTAGCAATTGTAGAAATTGTCGGAGCATCATTGATCGGATCAACTGTGATATTAAATACAGATTGCGCCGATAAAGATCCATCAGTCACAGTTAATGAAATTTGAACTGGTCCACCATTTTTATTTACTAGTGGAGTTACCGTAACGAAACAGTTCGGAGCAGTTCCTGAAACAACTACGCCCGACACTGGAATAATCGCCGTGTTTGACGATGAAACAGTCACAGAAGTACTACAAACTAAAGTCGAATCGATATCATTAATTTGCAATGCTAATGGCGCTGTTGCGGTATCTTCATTCGTAGATAAATCAGAGATCGTTGAAATCGTTGGCCCGTTATTAACCGCATTTACAGTTACATCAAAAGTTGATTGAACCGATAAATTCGGCGCAGGAGTTCCCGCATCAGTTAACGTTAATGAAATCCTAACTGGTCCACCATTCGCATTTACTTGTGGAGTCACCGTCACTGTACAATTTGTTCCAGATCCACCAATCACAACACCAGATACAGGAATGATCGCTGTATTTGAAGAAGAAATCGTAATCGAAGTCGCACAGTCGACTGTAGAATCAACATCAGAAATCGTAAATGGCAATACAGCCGTTGAAGTATCTTCGTTAATTGTTTGATTACCTAATGCAGAAATAACCGGAGCATCATTCACAGCTGTTACAGTTACATTGAACGTCGTTTGAACAGAAAGATTTGGTGCTGGAGTTCCTGCATCTGTTAAAGTTAATGTAATTTGAATCGGGCCACCATTTGCATTCGGTAGTGGCGTCACTTGAACCGTACAGTTTGGATATGATCCCGCGATAACAACTCCTGAAACAGGAATCACGGCTGTATTTGATGATGAAGCTGTTAAGTTAGCACATGTAATTGTTGAATCAGTATCACCGATCGCAATTGGTAACGCCGCTGTTGCTGAATCTTCATTAATTGTTTGATCAGCAACAGTACCGATCGTCGGTGCATCATTAACTGCATTCACCGTAACTAAGAAAATACTTTGTGTTGATAAATTCGGAGCCGGCGATCCCGCATCAGTGACTGTTAATGTAATTTGAATTGGCGTAGCACTGCTTTGTCCAGCATTTGGAATCACTTGCACCGAACAGTTCGGTGCAGTTCCCGCAATAACGACTCCAGATACCGGAATAACTGCCGTGTTCGATGATGAAACCGACATCGAAGTCGAACAACTTACTGCTGTTTCCACATCAGCGATTGCAAAAGGCAACGCCGCTGTTGATGTGTCTTCACTAATAACTTGGTTAGCAATAGAACCAATAGTTGGAGCATCATTCACCGGAGTCACTGTCACATTAAATGTTGATTGCGCAGAACCTGCCGGAGCTCCTGTGTCAGTCACTGTTACTGTGATTTGAACTGGTCCACCATTTTGATTTACTTGTGGAGTCACCGTCACAGTACAATTTGTTCCAGATCCACCAATCACAACACCAGATACAGGAATGATCGCTGTGTTCGATGATGAAACCGTGATCGAAGTCGAACAATCAACGACATTATCGATATCAGCAATCGCAAAGGGCAATGCCGCTGTCGGCGTATCTTCATTAATTGTTAAATCAGCAATTGGAGTAATTGTTGGAGCATCATTTGTTCCATTAACAGTTAAGCTAAATGTAGATTGAGCCGTTAAATTAGGAGCTCCACCGTCTGCAATCGTTAAGCTGATTTGGAATGGTCCACCGTTTTGACCTGCAGCAGGTGTAATCGTCAAAGTACAGTTCTGAGCAGCTCCACTAATAACGTAATTTGCATTTGGAACTACGGCCGTATTCGAAGAGGCAAACGTAACAGAAGCACATGTTACCGCTGAATCAATATCTGAAATTGTAAACGCAATTGGAGTTGTTGGTGTATCTTCTGTTGTTGTCTGAGCAGTGATCACCGAAATCGTCGGAGCATCATTCACTGGAGTCACTGTCACATTAAATACTGACTGCGCAGATAGAGATCCATCAGACACTGTTAATGAAATTTGCGTCGGACCACCATTAGCATCCGGAAGTGGCGTTACAGTTACTGTACAATTTGGATATGATCCACCGATCACAACACCTGAAACCGGAATAATTGCTGTGTTCGAAGATGAAACTGTCACATTCGCCGACGAACATAAAATAGTTGAATCAATATCACCAATCGTAAACGGAATCGCCGCAGTCGACGTGTCTTCATTAATAGTTTGATTCGCAACAGCTCCAATTGTTGGAGCATCATTGACTGGGTTTACAGTAAAAGTAAATGTTTGAGCCGCAGTTAATGAACCATCAGAAACCGTAAATGTTAAATCACTCGTGCCCGTTTGATTTGCTCCAGGTGTCACCGTAGCAACACACGCAGGAAAAACTCCACTAAATACTATATTTGATACTGGCACAACCGTCGTATTCGACGAAGACGCCGACATTGACGTTGTACAGTTTAAAGTTGAATCCACATCTGAAATCGTGATTGCGATAGGAAGTGACGCCGTGTCTTCATTAGTTGATTGGCCAGCGATAGCTGCAATCACAGGTGCATCGTTGATCGCATTGACTGTGAATGTAAAACTTGTTCCGGCAGATAATGAACCATCGCTCACCGCTAATGACAACGTTGTTACGCCATTTTGATTAGCGCCCGGAGTTACCGTCACCACACAGGCCGGCCATGTACCCGACAAGACAATACTTGGAACTAACGTTGTATTTGAAGCTGAAGCTGTTACCGAAGTTGCACAATTTAAAATATTATCTACATCTGAAATTGAAAACGCTATTGGCAACGCCACATCTTCATTTGTTGATTGTGCAACGACTGGCGTAATCACAGGAGCATCATTGACCGCATTCACAGTTAATGTGAAAGTTTGCGCCGCACTCAACACTCCATCGCTAACAATAAATGTTAAATCAACAACACCACTTAAATTTGCAGCCGGAGTAATTGTCGCCGTACAATTTGGTAATGATCCGCTAAATACCACGCCCGCTGCCGACACTAGCGCTGTATTTGACGAAGACAATGACATCGAAGTTGTACAATCTAAAGTTGAATCGATATCTGAAATTGTGTAAGTCACTGGCAAGGCCACATCTTCATTTGTGCTTTGCGCGCTGATTGGCAAAATCACTGGAGCATCAGGTTGCGAATTCACTGTTAATGTAAATGTTTTCGCATCAGTTAATAATGTGTCTGAAACTGTGAACGTTAAATTTGCTGTGCCGAACTGATTAGTGGCTGGCGTAATTGTCGCTGTACAATTCGGAGCAGTTCCACTAAATACGATACTCGCCGCAGAGACTAACGCTGGATTCGTCGATGAAATACTCATCGACGTTGTACAGTCTAATGTCGAATCCACATCTGTAATACTGAAAGCAACTGGTAACGAGGCATCCTCATTCACACTTTGTGCACCGATGGCTGCGATCACTGGAGCATCGTTAACCGCATTCACTGTCATTGTGAAAGTTGTCGAAGCTTGTAAATTCGGAGTCGCATTGTCATTAATTGTTAAAGTAATGTTAGTAGCTCCATTTGCATTAGCCACCGGAGTAATTGTCGCCGTACAATTTGGATAAGTTCCAGAAAACACGATATTAGAAGTTGGCACTATACCACTGACAGTGCTTGCTGTTGTTAAATTTAATGTCGAACAAACTAATACGCTATCAACATCATTCACCGTGAAATTAACAACTAAGTTATTATCTTCATTAACTGTTTGTGCACCGATAGCAGAAATTGTCGGAGCATCATTCACTGCATTCACTGTTAAAGTAAATGTGTCAGTAGCAGTTAATGAACCATCTGATACTGTGAAAGTTAAATTTGCAGTTCCATTTTGATTAGCTGCGGGAGTAATTGTCGCCGTACAAGTTGAAGGTGTTCCACTAAATACGATACTCGCAGCAGATACTAATGACGGATTCGTCGATGAAATACTCATCGAAGTCGAACAATTTAAAGTTGAATCGATATCTGTAATGCTAAATGATACAGGTATTGAACCATCTTCATTCACCGATTGCGCACCAATTGCGGCAATAACCGGAGCATCATTTATAGCATTCACTGTTAAGACAAAACTATCTGAAGCACTTAACGAACCATCTGAAACCGTGAAAGTTAAATTTACAGTTCCATTTTGATCAGCTGCAGGAGTAATAGTTGCGATACAATTTGGATATGAACCGCTAAACACAACCCCCGCCGCAGACACCAAGGCTGTATTTGATGAAGATACCGAAACTGAAGTCGAACAACTTAAAACACTGTCTACATCACCGATTGTGAAATTAACCGGAATCGCTGTGTCTTCGTTCGTACTTTGTGGTGTATTAGCAATAATCGTTGGCGCATCATTCACACCATTTACCGTTACATCAAAAACTTCATTACTAGTTAATAAACCATCTGAAACTGTTAATGTTAACGTCGCAACACCACTCATTCCAGGTAATGGTGTCACTGTTACAGTACAACTTGTAGAAGCTCCTGCAATTGCAACTGCCGATACTGGAATCAATGCCGCATTATTACTTCCAACAGAGATGGCTGACGTACAAACTAAGGCATTATCGACATCAGCAATCGTAAATGCTAATGCGCCCGTTGTGCCATCTTCAGAGATAGTTTGATCAGCAATCACAGAAATTGTCGGAGCATCATTCACTGGATTAACTGTCATTGTAAATGCTGATGCCGCATTTAACGAACCATCCGTCACAGTAAATGTTAATGTTGTTGCTCCATTTTGATTAAGATTCGGAGTTATAGTCGCCGTACAATTAGTAGCTGTTCCAGCAAACACCACACTTGAAGCAGACACTAAGGCTGTGTTCGACGAAGACATCGATACTAAAGTTGTGCAATCTAACGTGTTATCAACATCACTGATCGTGAAGTTGACAACAACTGGCGTATCTTCGTTCGTTGATTGTGCACCAATTGCTGAAATCACCGGAGCATCGTTCACCGCAACTACAGTTTGTGTGAATAATGTACTTGCTGATAATGAACCATCTGAAACAGTAAAAGTTAAATCAGCAGTACCGTTTTGATTTGGCAATGGAGTAATCGTCGCCGTACAGTTTGCTGGAGTTCCCGAGAACACAACACCCGAAACCGGAATTAAAGCTGTGTTTGAAGACGAAATCGTCATTGAAGTATTACAATTTAAAGTATTATCGATATCAGTAATATTAAACGTGATTGGCAGAGGTGTATCTTCATTCGTTGATTGCGCACCAATCGCTAAAATCACAGGTGCATCATCAACCGGTGTTACAGTTACATTAAAAGTCGAATTAACCGAAAGATTCGGAGCTGGAGTTCCCGCATCAGTTACAGTTAATGTAATTTGGATAGGCCCACCATTGGCGTTCGGTAATGGTGTGACTTGAACCGTACAATTTGGATATGAACCTGCAACAACAACTCCCGATACAGGAATTACTGCCGTGTTCGAAGATGAAACCGTTACATTTGTCGTGCAATCAATCGCTGAATCCACATCACCAATTGTGAATGGAATAGCTGCCGTTGAAGTGTCTTCATTAATTGTTTGATTCGCAACTGAACTAATCGTTGGAGCATCATTGACTCCATTCACTGTCACATTAAATACTTCAGACACAGCTAAGTTAGGAGCCGGAGTTCCCGCATCAGTTAATGTCAGCGTGATTTGCACAGGGCCACCACTTAAATTTGTAGCTGGAGTCACTTGCACTGTACAATTCGGATAAGCGCCACCAACAACTACGCCTGATACAGGAATTAATGTCGTGTCAGAAGATGAAACTGTAATTGAAGTTGAACAACTTACTGTTGAATCTACATCACCAATCGTGAATGGAAGAACCGCTGTTGGTACATCTTCAGAAATAGTCTGATCGGCTATGGCACCAATTGTCGGCGCGTCGTTCACCGGATTCACCGAGAAATTAAATGTGGTTGCAGCTGTTAATGCACCATCAGAAACTGTAAATGTTAAATTCGAATTTCCATTTGCATTAGGCAACGGAGTCACAGTTGCTGTACAAGCTGAAGCTCCACCCGTAAATACAACACCCGAAACCGGAATTAACGCCGTATTCGTGCTTGTAGCACTCACTGAAGTTGTACAGTTTAATACCGAATCAATATCAGTGATCGTAAATGTCACGGGCAACGCTGTATCTTCATTTGTATTTTGATTTGCGATCACCGAAATCACCGGCGCATCATTCACTGCATTCACTGTCATCGTGAAGGCACCAACATCAGTTAACGAACCATCAGATACTGTAAATGTTAAGTTCGAAGTTCCGTTTTGATCTGCAACAGGAGTCACTGTCGCCGTACAGTTTGGCGCAGTGCCAGCGAACACAACACCTGATACAGGAATTAATCCCGCATTTGAACTTGTCGCAACAATTGATGTCGCACAATTTAAAGTTGAATCAATATCGGTGATCGTAAAGTTGATCGTGCCAGCCACGTCTTCATTTGTGCTTTGTGCACCAATCGCAGAAATCACTGGCGCATCATTTATTGGATTTACTGTTAAAGTAAATGTATCCGCAGCTGTCGTTGCGCCATCTGTTACAGTAAATGTTAAATCAACTAAACCATTGCGATTAGCAATCGGAGTAATTAAAGCCGAACAATTTGTAGCAGTTCCGCTAAACACAACACTGCCAATCGAAACTAAAGTCGCTGATGTCGTCGCCGTAGTGACTGAAGTATTACAATCAAGAGTCGTATCTGGATCACTGATCGTGAAATTCACCGTGATTGTATTATCTTCGTTAACTGATTGTGCACCAATGACCGAAATCGTCGGAGGAGCCGTCGGTGTATTTACTGTCACATTAAAAGAAGATGTCGCTGTTAAGGCCGGAAGCGGAGTTCCGCTATCAGTCAGAGTCACCGTAATAAGAACCGGGCCACCAACCGCGCTCGCAACTGGAGTCAATGTCACAGTACAGTTCGGATACGCTCCACCGAAAACAATACCGCTATTAGCTACAATGCTTTGATCTGCAGAAGTCGCCGATAAATTGGCACCACTACAAGCAACGGCTGAATCGATATCATCAATGTTAAATGGAATCGCAGCTCCTGTTGTATTAACAGCCAATGTCTGTGAAGCAATTGCTGAAATTGTTGGAGCATCATTCACTGGATTAACTGTTAATACAAAAGACTGAGAACCAGTTAAGGCTCCGTCAGTGGCCGTGAATGTTAAATTCACAGTTCCATATTGATCTGCAATCGGCGTAATCGTCGCTAAACAGTTTGGCGCTGTACCACTAAACACCACATTACCTGCGGCAACGATTGCAGGAGAAGAACTTGATGTTTGAATATCCGTCGAACAGTTGATCGTCGAATCAACATCATTTACTAAAACGTTAACCGCTACAAAACTATCTTCATTAACTGATTGTGCACCGATGGCTGTAATCACCGGCGCATCGTTGACCGCAGATACAGTCACATCAAAAGATTGTACATCTTGTAAATTAGGTGTGCCGTTGTCATTGACTGTTAATGTAATTGTCGAAGTACCAACTAAATTAGCTGCTGGAGTAATCGTCGCGGTACAATTTGGCAATGTTCCGCCAAACACAATATTCGCGACCGGAATTAACGTCGCACCAGAGCTTGCAGCACTCATGTTTAAGCTACTACAAGTTAAAATATTATCGATATCACTTGGAGTGAAGTTCACAACCACTGGTGTATCTTCTGTCGTAAACTGATTTGCAATAGCCGCTAAAACTGGCGCATCATTTACATTCGTCACCGTAACTGCAAAAACTGAAGTGGCTGTCTGCGCAGGTAAAGGGTTACCTGAGTCAGTTAATGTTAATGTAAGACTAACTGGGCCACCATATTTATTCACTAATGGAGTCACCGTCACTGTACAATTCGGAAACGCTCCACCGATAACAACTCCAGATACAGGAATCACCGAAGTATCGGCTGAGGCTACTGAAACCGAAGCACACGTCACTGCGCTATCACTATCACCAATTGTAAATGGCAATGCAGCTGTAACGCTATCTTCACTCATTGTTAAATTAGCAATTGGTGAAATTGTTGGTGCATCATTCACTGCATTCACTGTTACAGCAAATGTCGTTGAAGCCGTTAAATTCGGAGCCGGCGTTCCCGCATCAGTTACAGTTAAAGTGATATTCGCAATTCCAGTGCTATTGGCGACCGGAGTAATCGTCGCCGTACAACTTGGATATGTACCTGCAATCACAACTCCCGCACTGGCAATAACTGTTGAATCAGAAGAACTGACTGAAACTGCTCCCGCACAAGTGATCGTCGAATCAATATCACCGATTGTGAATGGAATAGCTGCCGTCGCTGTATCTTCATTAGTATTTTGCGCAGCAATTGGCGTAATTGTTGGAGCATCATTTACAGGAGTCACCGTTAAAGTAAAACTAGCTCCAACAGGAGTTGTTCCATCTGTCACCGTGATGACGACATTCGTTGTTCCATTTAGATCTGCACCTGGAGTTAAAGTCGCCAAACAATTTGGATACGCTCCAGAAAACGCAATACTTCCCACTGGCAATAAAGTGCCGTTTGATGAAGTCGCTGATAAATTAGCAGCACTACATGCAATAGCTGTGTCGGCATCACCAATGATAAAATTAACACCTAAAGCCACATCTTCAGACGTACTTTGCGCAGCAATTGGTGTGATTGTTGGAGCATCATTCACCGGCGAAACCACAACAGCAAATGGCTCAGTCGCTTGCGTTGTGCCATCATCAACAATAAAAACTAAATTTGATGTTCCACTTAATCCTGCAGCCGGAGTAATCGTCGCCGTACAATTCGGAGCCGTACCGCCGAACACGATATTAACGACCGGAATTAAAGTCGTATCTGATGAAGAGGCAAACATTGAAGTGCTACAATTTAAAGTCGAATCAACATCATTGATTGTGAAAGTCACAGTACCAGATGAACTTTCAGTTAAAGCCTGATCAGCAATCGCAGAAATAACTGGCGTGTCGTTAATTGCATTTATACTCACTTGAAAAACTGAACTTGCTGTTAAATTCGGAGCCGGAGTTCCCGCATCAGTTAACGTTAATGTCACTTGAACCGGTCCACCGTTTTGATTAGCTCCCGGAGTCACAGTCACTGTACAGTTTGGCGCTGTTCCTGCGATCACAATATTTGTATTCGGAATAATTGTCGTGTTAGCTGAAGTTCCAACAACAGAACCCGCACATGTTAAAGTGCTATCGATATCACCGATCGTAAATGCTAATGCACCTGTTGGTGTATCTTCATTGATGGTTTGATTCGCCACCGTAGAAATTGTTGGAGCATCATTCACCGGGCTGACAGTTAAAGTAAAGTTACTTACATTTGACAATGTTCCATCGGTAACTGTGATTCCAATATTACTTGGGCCATTTAAATTTGCAGCAGGTGTAATTGTCGCCGTACAATTCGGAGCCGTACCACCGAACACAATACTTGCCACTGGCACAAGCGTTGTATCCGATGAAGTCGCGGTTAACGAAGCCGCGCTACAATTTAAAATATCATCCACATCATTGATCGTAAAATTCACAACCACAGAAGCATCTTCATTTACAGTTTGATTTGTAATACTCGATATCATCGGCGCATCATTCACCGGCGTGATCGTTACTTGAAAAGTTGTCAATGCTGTTAAGGCCGGAAGTGGAGTTCCGTTATCAGTTAAAGTTAAAGTGATATCAACAGGGCCACCAGATGCATTCGCAAGTGGTGTTACCGTCACCGTACAATTCGGCGCGGTTCCACCGATAACAATTCCTGCATTTGTTATGCGTGAGTTATCAGACGAAGCGGCAGCTACGGCCGTGTTACAAACTAAAGTGCTATCAACATCAGTGATTGTAAAAGCAATCGCAGATGTTGCAGTGTCTTCATTTGTTGTTTGATTTGCTATTGCAGAAATAGCCGGAGCATCATTGATCGGAGTCACTGTGACCGTAAAACTTGTCGACGCCACTTTTGCTGGCAATGGATTTCCAGAATCAGTTAACGTTAAAGTAATATTAACTGGGCCGCCCGTCGCATCAGCAAACGGAGTCACCGTCACTGTACAATTCGGAGCCGATCCACCAATCACAATACTGCCGTTCGGAATAATTGCCGTATTTGATGAAGACGCTGTTACAGATCCTAAACAAGTTAATCCGCTATCGATATCGTTAATTGTAAAAGCTAAAACACCAGTCGCTGAATCTTCGTTAATAGTTTGATTTGCGATCGTTGAAATTGTTGGCGCATCATTCACCGCATTGACAGTGATCGAAAACGGAGCCGTTGAACTTAACAAGCCATCCGAAACTGTTAAAACTATATTTGCGATACCAGCCGTATTCGCCACTGGCGTTAACGTCACCGTACAATTTGGAGCCGTGCCTGAAAAAACCATATTCGCCACAGGCATGACCGATGGATCAGATGTCGAAGCTGACATCGACGAAGAACAATTCATCGGATTATCAACATCAGTGATCGTAAACGTTACGCCAATCGGTGTGTCTTCATTTGTAGTTTGATTTACAATGGCAGAAATAACCGGAGGATCATTGATCGGGCTCACAGTTAAAGAAAAAGTTGTCGAAGCTTGTAAATTTGGAGTGCCATTATCCAAAACGGTAATTTGAATATTCGAAATTCCGTTCGCATTAGCCACCGGAGTAAATGTCGCTATACAGTTTGGCATAACTCCAGAAAATACAATGTTGGCTAAAGGCATTAAGCCCAGGTTACCTGAAGTCGCCGTTAGATTGGCCGAAGTACAAGTTAAAATATTATCTGTATCAGAAATCGTAAACGGAACATTAATCGGCGTATCTTCTGAAGTTGTCTGATTACCAATCGCAGAAATAACTGGAGTATTGTTTACCGGAACCACCGTCACAGAAAAATTGCGAACCGTGTTTAAGGTTCCATCGGTGCCTGTTAAAGTTAAGTTAGCCACTCCAGTTTGCGCAACCGTTGGAGTGATAGTCGCCGTACAATTCGGAACTGTTCCCGAAAATGAAATCGCCGTTGCCGGATCGATCAAGCCATTATTAGAACTTGCAAAACTTAAATTAGCGCTCGAACAAGCCACGGTGTCATCGACATCGCTAAAAGTAAAATTCACCGCAATCGAAGAACTCTGAGACAGAGATTGATTTGCAATTGCACTTAACACGGGCGCATCGTTAATTGAATTTACGGTAATTGAAAATTCAGATGACACTGTTGCATTTGCAGTTCCCGTTTGATCATCGAACAAAACTTTAATTTGGCAGGTGCCAAAATAATCTGCGGCTGGATTAAAAGTAATCGCACCCGTTGCGCTATCGATGACCAACCCTTGCGCGTGATCGATACAACGAGGCCCTGTTGTTGTCGCGTGATCGAACGAATAAACGCCATCACCTTCTTCAGAAGCCTGAACTTGCACATCCGTTTTGATCAGCGTGGCAACAGCATCTTCGTTGATGCTCGTCGCATTTGTGATTGTCAGAGTTGGCGCAACGTTCGCGATAGTTAATGTGATTGTGAGTGGGCGAGATGAAACTGCAGGCTGTGCTGCGCCGATAACTAAATTACAAGTTCCAACATGTGCATCAAGTGGAGTTCCAGAAACGACTCCTGTTGTTGGATTGATCGAAGCCCACGCACAAGTTGTTGTGCTTGCTAACGACCAAACAATCGGCGCCGTGTTATCGCTGGAAACAATGTTACAAGTAAACGGAACATCTTGTGTTAAGGAAACTACACATGAGTGTGACAAAATAAAATTCGCGCTGACCACGGGTTGAAAAATTTGTTCACCCAATGGATTTCGTGTACAGCCGAAAAGCCCTACAAAAAATATTATTAAGAAAAAGAAAAAGCGAGTTAAGTTATTCACTTTATTGGTTTTTTACGTACTCCATAGTCACAATTACATTCTATATATATAGGGTCGCCTTTCCTATATCGACCTAGCCGAAGGTTAGCTATAGAACCAGAGTGAGATTACCCCCTAAACAGAGAAATATTTTTACACTTTGGTCTGTAGTTTCGAAATGAGACACACTAAATTTGATTTCATGTAGTGAGCTGTGAAATTTCAGTTACAAAAGTATCGTTTTGACACTCGAAAAATAATTTTAAGCACGATAAATCTAGTTATAAGTCAGGCTAGTCTTTCGTTTGAATTCGCTCTGAAAAGCAGCATCTATTTCGCGACCAGAAAGGATTTCAAATGACTCAATAAATTTTATTTAAGTAATTAAAAAAATGTTTTGATTTTAGCTCTGTCACAATATTGCCACCAATTTTTAATGCAGATAAAAGACCTAAACCAACAAACAAAAAACCAAGTCAGATCATCATGCTATTTCTGCTTTCATATTAAGCAAACTGGCCCATATTTCCTCGCCAAAAGTCGAGTTGCTCTTAGCTTTTGCCTCTGAATCAATGATAAGATATCGACTCTTATGGTTTTTATTCTACTCGCATTTGTTTTGATTCTCGCAGTCTCTTTTATCTGCTCGCTTTGTGAAGCCGTTTTGCTTTCGCTATCACCAGCTTTCGTTGAAGTGGCTGTTGATCAGCGCCCTAAATCAGGAAAAGTTTTAAAACATGTGATGGATAACATGGATCGTTCGATTTCGGCGATCTTAACTTTAAATACAATCTCACACACTTTAGGTTCTGCTTGGATTGCTTGGGCTGTTCACAATGAATTCGGCGATAGTTATGTGACTTTATTTTCTGTGTTCTTAACGTTTATGATTTTAGTTTTTTCTGAGATCGTTCCTAAAACGATCGGCAAAAATAATCCTAAATCATTTTCATTTTTCTGTGCGTACTGCGTTCAGATCATGACAATTTCAGTTTACCCGTTTGTGAAAATGTCAGACTTAATTTCTCACATTTTAGCTTCAAGCACTGAAGAACCAGATATCACTCGCGACGAGATGATTAAGAATGCTGAAATCGGCGTCGAAGAAGGCACTTTAAAAGCTAAAGAATCAACGATCATTAAAAACTTAATGAAGTTAGATAACGTTTTTGTATCTGATATCATGACGCCAAGATCAGTTTTCATGGCGCTTGACGGAGAAATGACTGTTCACGAAGTTTCGAAAAAATTTAAACCAATTCGTTTTTCACGTATCCCGGTTTATCAAGATTCATTAGATCATATTATCGGAATCACACATCGTTATAAAATTTTAGAAGCTCTCTCAGCCGATTTACATCACAAAAAAATCTCTGAATTATTAATGCCAATTTCAAACGTGGCTGAACGCATGACAGTTTCGCAAGTGTTAGATTTTTTCATCAAAGAAAAGTCTCACTTAGCCATTGTGAACGACGAATACGGCGTAACAACGGGCTTAGTAACATTAGAAGACGCCGTAGAAACCCTACTGGGCGTTGAAATTATGGATGAGTTCGACAACATCGAAGATATGCGCAAGTACGCCATGGAACAGTGGCAACAACGCAAAAAACAAAATCGCAAATAATTTGTAGTTTAATTTAAGGTGACAGTTTGGCTTCAGCAGATAACTCGGGCTTTGCCTTATTATCTGTGTGATTTGGCGCAGTTGGAGAAAACTGCACGATAGTAAGCATCACTACAAAAATAAACGTCAGGCCTGCTAAGATAGCGAAAAGACGTAGGGTTTGAAAGTCTGAGGCCTTGCCCCGACTCATCAACTGCTCCCCTACATGTTTAATCCATAAGCTAAATTGCTTTTTCATACATAGCACCATGACTTCCAACTTCTGATTAGAAAGCATAATCTAAGCCAAACTATTTAGTGCCTAAAGGAAACTGCATGACTCATTCAGAACTTGCGAAAAAACTCTTCGACGTGGCCCATTTAACCGGTGAATTTAAATTACGTTCAGGACAAATCTCTCACGAGTATTTCGATAAATATCGTTTCGAATCTCAACCCGAATTATTGCGCGAAATCGCAAAACAAATGGCACAACTCGTTCCAAAAGACACAGAAGTTTTAGCCGGACTTGAGATGGGCGGCATTCCAGTTGCGACAGCCATATCATTAGAGACAGGCATTCCAGTCAGTTTCGTTAGAAAAAAAGCTAAAGACTACGGAACATGTTTATTCGCCGAAGGCGCAGACATCGCCGGCAAAAAAGTTTGCATTATCGAAGACGTTATTACATCAGGTGGGCAAGTTATTCTAAGCACCGCAGATCTTCGTTCGGTAAAAGCAAACATCAACACAGTTTTATGTGTCATCAACCGCGGCGGCGATGAAGCTGTCGCAAAATTAAATGCAATTGATCTACGAGTAAAAAGCTTATTTGTAAGAAAGGATTTTCCGAAATAGGTAGGCCGTCCCTTTTTCGGGAGCAACGCAACAATTAACTAAGGAATATTTATGACTACGAATGAAATTTTACCAAGATGGGATAACACAACTGAGTATCCATCTTTTACCTCAAAAGAATGGACTGCAGATATTGATGCAGTTAAAGCGGCGATCACTAAGATCACTGCAAACATGAAAAACTTTGCTCCACAATTAACAAATCCGCAAGAGCCGCTTCCACCACACGCTTTAGAGGGCATGCAAGAAACACTGTTTATTTCTTCTGAAGCGATGTTGTTACTTTACAACTTATCTTCTTATGCATCTTTTGAATTTTCATTAGATTCAAAAAATGTTGAAGCCGAAAAAATGTATTCATATCTTTATAAAGATATGTTTTCACAATTTGAAATCGCGATGACTCCGCTGAATTTGTTTTTATCAAAAACAAGTGATGAAAACTTTGCTCAATTTTTTAAAGCTGAAAAAATTAAAGATTATTCATTTCATTATTCACGTTCAAGAATGAAAAAAGATCACCTTCTTTCTGAAAAAGAAGAAGAGATCATGTCGACGCTTAGAAAAGATGGCCATACTTCTTGGGGTAATCTTTATAGTTCTATTTCAAGCAGCGCCCGAGTGAAAATCAATCACCCGTCATACCCAGAACCAACAAGTATTGCCGTAGCTTTCGGTAACACGCAAGGCAGCGACGAAGCTTTACGTAAAGCAAGTTGGGAAGGCATTCAAAATACTTGGAAAGAACATCAACAAACAGCAGCAGCAATCGTAAATGCTTTAGCTGGCTGGAGACACGACGTAAATAACTTACGTTCAACGCCAACTAAAAAATTAGATTTTTTAGACGAACCATTACACAGTAACCGTATCAAAGCTGAAACTTTACAAGCGATGATCGATGCATGTAGCGACTACCGTCCGAAAATTCAAGCTGCTGCAAAAACAATGGCTAAGTACTACGGTAAAAAACAATTAGACCCGTGGGATTTAGTAGCGCCTGCTCCGATTAAATCTGAAACAGGTTTAACTTTTAAAGAATCATTTAAACAAGTGAAAGACGCATTCACGCACATGGATCCAACCTTTGGTGAATTTGCGCAAATGATGTTAGATAAAAACTGGATCGACATGAGCATTCGTCCGAATAAACGTAACGGCGCTTACTGTGGTGGTTTTTCTAAAAGCCGCAGCCCACGTGTATTTATGACATTTTCTGGTTCTTCACAAAACACTTCGACACTTGCTCATGAACTTGGCCACGCTTATCACAACTGGGTAATGCGCGATATGACCAAGATCAGCACGATGTACACAATGTCGTTAGCAGAAACGGCAAGTATCTTTGCTGAACAAACTTTATTCGATTACCAAATCTCTACAGCAAAATCAAAAGATGAAGTTTTAGATGTTTACTGGTCAATCGCTGAAGGTGCGGTTTCATTATTATTAAATATCCCGACACGTTTTGAATACGAAAAGAATTTCTATGAAAAACGTAAAGCTGGATACGTTAATCCCGATGAATTAACTGGTTTAATGAACGACGCATACACAAAATGGTACGGCGATTCATTATCACAGCCAGATCCGATGTTCTGGGCGACGAAACTGCACTTTTCAATGTCTGGATTAAGCTTCTATAACTTCCCGTACACGTTCGGTTATTTATTCAGCTTAAGTCTTTACGCTCGCAAAGATGAATGGGGCAAAGATTTCAGTGCTAAATACACGGCGATCTTACGTGACACTGGCATGATGACAGCCGAAGACCTTGTCCAAAAACATTTAGGTGAAGACATCACTGATAAAAAGTTTTGGATGAAGGCCTTAGACACTGTTGCTGTTAAGTTAGAAGAGTTCAATAAGCTCTAAGCTGTTCAATCTCATCAATTTCTTTCGCTACACTGGAGATGACTTCACAACCATCTTCAGTGATTAGCACAACATCTTCGATTCTGATTCCGATATGGCTGTATTTCCCATAACCTTCTTTTAAATATAATCCAGGCTCAACTGTAAAAACCATTCCTGCTTCTAGTTTCACGGCTGTTTCATCAGTATTGAAATACGGACAAGCATCATGCACCAATCGTCCAATCCAATGTGAAGTCTTATGTGGAAAAACCTCATTCAATTCATCTTTGCCGATAATTTTATGTCGAAGTAAACCTTCAAGCAGAAGCTCGCGTGATAAAGCATGCAAACCCGTCAAAGTTTCTCCAGGCTTAGCTGCGCGAATCACTTCTTTCTGCGCATTTAAAACAATTTGATAAATTGTTTTCTGTTCACGTGTAAACTTTTTATCAACAGGCCAAGTGCGTGTGATGTCAGAAGCAAAGCCATTGCACTTAACGCCCATATCAATCAGCACTAATTCACCAGACTGCATTTTCTTTTGCGTAGGTTGCGCGTGAATTATTGTCGTGCGTTTTCCGCTGCCAACTAACATTGGATACGCCCAACTTGCAGCTTCAGTTGTGTCATAAAATCTCACCAATTTATCTGCGAGATTTTTTTCACTCAACCCAGAAACCGCTCCTGTCATAGATAACGTGTGCAGCTGCGACGAAATGCCACAGGCTTTGCGCATCGCTTGAATTTGTTCTGAATTTTTAATCAAACTGGACTTTCGACTCATTTTTCCTCCGACCTCTACTTTTATCTTAACAAGACTGAACTTTTTCTTATATATTTGTTTAAAAGGTACCTAATTAAGGTACCTTTGGCCTGAAAAAGGCCAGGATGAAGGAAACAGTAATGGCAAAGAACAATGTCGTCGAAACACTGAAGAAAGTTTTAAAGGTGAAGAAAATCACCTATAAATCGCTGGCAGATGAACTCGGCATGAGTGAATCCGGCGTAAAAAAACTTTTAACAAGCAAAGATATTTCTCTGACCCGCGTTGAACAAATCACAAGACTTATTGGCCTCTCCCTGGCTGATTTGTTTCAAATAGCGGACGAAGCAGAAGTAAAAAATGTAAGACTTAGCCCCAAACAAGAAAATGCGTTGTTTGAAAACAATTTGCTCTTTCGCGTTTACTGGTTTTTAGCCGTCGAAGAAAAAACTCTCGATGCGATTAAAAAATCTGAAAAACTAACAGCTGATCAGCTTCAGCGAAACTTAATGAAGCTTGAGAATTTAGATTTAATTAAAATCGGTAAAAATCAAAGAGTAGTCTCTGTTCACAAAGGGCTATTTCGCTGGGCCAGTGATGGGCCATTAGTTAAAAAATTAAATAATGAATGGTCTGAAAACACTTTAAAAAAAGTATTAAGCCATAAAAACAATGCTGATTGCCTACATCGCCTGTCGTACTTGCGATTAAGTGATAAATCAAAAACAGCTTTCTATGATCGTTTAAATGAACTTGTTAACGAATTTGCTCGCCTCTCCCAACGTGAAAAGACCCGCTACGCCGACCGTGACTTAACATCGATCAGTTCTCTGATTGCTATAGCTAATTCTGGATTTATCTAGTGTTTCGCAAGCTCGCTTAAAACTTGCCCGACCAAGTAAAGCGAGCCGGTCACCACAACTAAATCATTCTTCGCAACAGTTAATGAATTCAACAACTCAATCACATCATCGTTATCACTGTCAGATTTAAGTCGAAGCTCTTCAGAGTAATCCGTCACAGAACGCCCCTTGAATGGCGTTTTCGTTAAATGCAGCTTGCATCGCGGTAAACCTAATAAAATACGTAGCATCTCATCTGCAGCCTTATCTTGGCCAATGCCTACCACTAAGTGTAAGTCATTGTATTCAAAGTACTGTAAAATATGAGCTAAACTTTGTACGCCTTGAATGTTGTGATCACCCGATAAATAAACAGGTGCTGCGATAGTTGGCCACTTCACCTTTTGCATGCGGCCCAGCCACTGCATTTTTTCTAACGACATTAAATGATCTTGTGGTTCAAAACCTAATTCTTCAAACACCGTCAAAGCTGTCATGATATTTTCACCACCGCGCTGACCCGGAAGATTCAGCAATGTTTTGCCCCACGGAGAATGTAAAAACCAATAGGGCTCAGCCGATTTTTCGCAAGTCACTGTACCTGAAATAGCTGCAATAGCTTGTGAGTTTGTTTTAGTCAGCACTTCAGAAAATAAAGCAAACACTTCGGCTGGCAATGGATGATGAATCACTTTTGAATTTGGCTTAATAATACCAAACTTGTTCTTCGCAATTTCTAAAACCGTGTTACCTAAAATATTCTGATGATCCATGGCTAAGGCTGTAATCACCGAATAGCGATTCGGAAAAACATTGGTCGCATCATACGTGCCGCCAAGACCCACTTCAAAAATCACATAATCCAAATTATTTTTTGCAAAAAAACAATCGGCCGCCATCAAAGTTAAACTTTCAAAGTGCGTTAAATCATACTGCGAAATTAAATTTTTATTCTCGTGATAAAGTTCAATGAATTGCGCTTCTGAAATCGGTTCGCCATTAATACGAATACGCTCAGTTGTCGAAATTAAATGCGGTGAAGTGTACAAACCCACTTTTTTACCAGCTGATAACAATAAAGTCTGTAAAGCGGCACAGGTCGTGCCTTTTCCATTGGTGCCAGCGACAGTAATAATTTTTTCTGGCGGTAAATCTTGAAACCAAGTCTTATGTTGCAATGCCTGCTTTAGTTTTTCTAAACCCGGCATTGTCTTAGGCATAATGTTTAAGACTTCAAGAGCAGATACCACAGCATTAAATGTCATAACAAAGTCCTCGCTGTGATAGCTTGCTTATTTTGTGCCACATCGTGCACACGCAAATACTGTGCATAGGCTTGGTTAATGGCCTCAGTCACCAGAGCTGTTTCTGGGTCGCGCTCATGGGCTGGTTTATCTGTCATTAAACTTAAAAACGATTTACGTGAATAGCCCAAGTAAATTTCTTCTTTGATTGAACTAAAGCCCTCTAGATAATTAAGCAAATCAACACTCTGTTGGGGCGTTTTGCCAAAACCAATACCCGGGTCAAAAATCATTCGATCTAAGGCAATATTATCGCTCGAAAAAACTTCTTTAAGATTATTCCACCAATTTATTAAATATAGCCAAACATCTTCAGACTCAGAAATCGTTTCATTCTTTAGCGGAGGCACTGAAAACGAATGCATACAAATAGCTTTAGCCGTCGTTAATTTTAAAAGCTCACGCATCTGCGGCTGACGAAACCCTTCGACATCATTTAAATAATCAATGTGATAATTATTAATAATTTTTTGCATCACTTCAGGCTTACGTGAATCAATCGAAATTTCAAACTGACGATTATAATCAGCTTTATATTTATTAATAACATCAATTGTAGTTGCTAAACGACTATACTCTTCATCTGGATCAATTATTAAAGCCCCAGGACGAGTCGATTCTGCGCCGATATCAATAATATCAGCACCAGCATCTAACAGCTGCCCTAGACGAAGTGTGATTGAAGGCGGCCGGCCAAGGCTCGTCACACCATCACCTGAGAAAGAATCTTCAGTGACATTTAAAATTCCGGCAAACTTTGGCCAAACATGTTGTTTAGATATTTCAGTATGAAATGGTTTTGGATTTTGCCACATCCAATCGGGCTCATTAAAAGGAAAATCCGGCCGAAGTTCTAATAATGGCAGTAAAGCAAACGGACGATTTAAAATTTGTGCGTGAGGAATATTTAAAGCTTCACTGTTCAAAGTAAAATCTTGAGCCCATAGAATATCGATATCAATATTTCTAGGAGCCCAGCGGTCACTTCCCGCTCGTCCTAATTTTTGTTCGATGGCTTTAATCTCTTTTAATAATTTTAAGGGTTCGAAATTTGTAACTTCAAGTTCAACAGCAGAATTTAAATATTTTTTATTCCAATTAGCGGGAGCATTTTCAGGTAACAAAGCATCAGATTCATATATGCTCGCGATATTAATCACAGAAACCTGTGATAAACGTTTAATCTCAGCAAGAGCTAAACGTAAATGTTTGATCGGATCAATGTTTGATCCAAGACCTAAAACTACACAGGACTTTGACATGAAAATTTGACTCCACCTTGCAGCGATGGCACTGGCGGACGCACTTTCGTGGCCTCAGTCACCAAATCACCAGTAAAGCCATGCGTCTTTACCCATTCAGTTAAATGCTGGTGAGTTAAAAAACAAATGTTTTCAATCAGATTATAAGGGCGAGCTGTCGCGACTTTTTTAATATGACTAACTAAGGCTGCGTAATTGATCGCATCATCTAAGTGATCAGTCGCGCAACCCTTAACTGGTTTATCGAAATGCAAAGTAATATCAAAATGTACGGGTTGAAGCTGGGCTTGCTCTTCTTTAGTTACACCCAAACTCATCCAAACTTCATAAGAATTGATCTTTAATGTTTGTCGCACATTTGCTCCGCAAATAAATTCATTTATTTTTTAATCCCGATCACGTACGCGATCCAGCTTAAACAAGCTTCGCCTTCTGTCACGCGATCAAACTTACCGTTACCACTACCGTCACGCTTAGAGCCTTCCCAGTAGATAGCCACGTCATCAAAGCCGGCTTCAAGCATCATCTCTTTGATTTCTGGAATCGTCCACATACGCCATTCATAAGTGAAAACGTTTTTATACATTTTACCTTTATAACGAAAGTGAATACCAAAGTTGGCATAGTTAGTTGCTGGATCAAAATCTTTTTGCTCCCAGTAATATGTAAAGCCACGACGAATAGGAATGCGATCTTGCGAAGCATCGGTACACGCCGTACCACCGAACATATCAACAATGAATAAACCTTTTTTATTCACTGACTTACAAACATTCGTAAAATAATCAGTCAAAGTTTTACGATCACGAAAAATGTAATAAGAAAAATTTGTCGCAGCCGCAATATCAGCTTTCGGTAAACCTGGCTCTAGAACGTTCTTTTTAATTAAAGCCACACGTCTTTGTTGTTCAGGTTTTAGTTTAGCGATGTAATTTTGACGACCATAGTTCATTGGTTCATCATCTAAATCTAAACCACATGAAGTGTTGTCTTTATGAAGTTTAACCCACTCACAGCTAATAGCGCCGCCAGCACAGAAATCTTCGCGTAAAGTTAAACCTTTCTTAGGCGCTCCAAAAAATTCTTTGTAGCGCTCGCGGTAAAACTGCACATCTCCATCTGGAGACTGAACTGCATTTAAATACAGATCATATTTATCGAAAGGTAATTTTTTGCCTCGTAGAGGCAACTTCTTATTGCCGCGAGGTTTTTTCTGAGCTGTCGTCCTTGCCATAAATTCTTTCTACGGGATCTCGCCGCAAATTTCTTTGATTGCATCAGCGATCTCATGTTTTTGAGGTACGCTGGCGTCTTCTAAATTAGGATGTAAACCAATACCTGGAACATGTTTACCCGCTATTACGCGAGGACGTGCTTGTAATTCATAAAATAATTCTTGAGTTACACGGTAAGAAAGATGTTCACCAAAATTAGTCACTTCAGTGTCTTCGTTCACGAACAATACGCGACCCGTTTTTTGCACAGATGATTTAATCATTTGCCAGTCATACGGATAAATCGAACGTAAATCGATCACTTCAATTGAATAACCCTCTTGAGCTAATTGATCAGCCACTTCATTACAAACTAATAAATGACGACCGTAAGAAACAACCGTGATTTGCGATCCAGTGCGAGTGATTTTACCGACTCCGAACGGAACTAAGTATTCTTGAATTTTAGGCCAGTTGGCTTTCCAAGTTGAACGATCACCAATTGGTGCATCGATCATATTTTTTAATTCTTTTTCATCTGCTGGTTCACCCGGAATTAATTCTTCACCACGAACGCGCATTAAAGCTTTCGGCTTTAAGAACATCGTCGGGTTCGGATCTAAAATACATGATAATAATAAACCGTAAGCATCTAACGGATTCGATGGCATCACTACTTTCCATCCAGCTAAGCGCGAAGCCCAAGCATCGAATGAATGTGAGTGATATACAGATCCACGAATGCCAGCACCTACCGGAGTCATCACTGTCATCGGTAAATTGTATTGGCCATTCGTACACCATAAAGTGTTACCCGCAATTTTTAATAAATCGATTGTATTAAAAATATAATCCACGAATTGAATTTCAGCCACACAACGGTCACCCGTCATGGCGATACCCATGGCCATGCCGATAATTCCACGCTCATCGAGCGGAGAATTCCAGGCACATTTAATACCTTGAGTTGCTGTGAATACGCCACCTAATGGTGCGCCCACGTCTTGTCCGAAAACATCTTTTAATTCGTAATTAGTTTCAGCGTAATGTAGAGCCATTCGAATGGCTTGAGCCATATTTGCCATTAGAATTTTCTCCAATCTGCGTTTTCACTGCCTTTGTAAGTGTGATCCCAAATGCTATCTGCAGATGGAACACCTTCAGCGCGCGCAATTTCAGTCGCACGAACACCTTCAGCTTCAAAGTTAGCCCAAAGTTCTTTCACTTCAGATTCTTTTAAAAGCCCAGCTTGTAATAATTTTTTCTCGAAATCTTTGACCGGATCAACTTCGTTTTGAATCGGGTTTGCACCTGATGCAGATGAGTGTCCGTATAAACGTGAAACCATCGCTTCGATAAAGGCAGGCTTACCTGTTTTACGAATGTATTCCATGTCTTCTTTGACAGTTAAATAAACTTCAACGGGGTCATTACCGTTGATCACTTGTGATTTAATATTAAATGCACGAGCGCGATCAGCAATAAATGTTTCGCCATGTTGGCCTTCGTAAGAAGTAGAGATACCCCATTTATTATTTTGCACCGTGATTAACATCGGCAGCTCTTGGCCTTTGCGTGAAGCTAAAATTAATGCTGATGCGAAATCACCTTCTGCAGTTCCAGCGTCACCACCAGTTACGATCGTTAATGCTTTTTTGCCTGTGCGTTTTTGCACGTGGGCAGTTCCGCAAGCAATTGGGTATTGCACTTCAAGCGGCGAAGTCACTGGAGCAATATTCCATTTCGGAATTACAAAGTGATTCGAAAAATTTCTTCCGCCTGTGTTTGGATCAGTCGCGCGATTCATCATCATACGAATTGAATCCACCATATCTAAACCCATGGCAATCAATGTTGGCGAACAACGGTAATGTAAATGCAAATAATCATACTCAGGGCCTTGGCCTTTTTTAGCCAACATTCCTAATGGAACTCCCCAAGCTTCTTCACCAGGTCCACCAATCCAGAAATAAGATTCTCCAGCGCGATAGATTTTGATTAAGCGCTCTTCAAGCACACGAGTTTTCACCATGTGTGAATGCATTTGTAATAAAATTTCTTTGCTTAATCCGCCAAAATTAATTTTTGCGGGCTGCTTAGATTTTTCAACAGGTTTATTTTTCATCAGCAAAGCTTTGTTTGATGATGCAGACTTTTTCGAAGATGAAACTGACGTTTTTTTCATGCGAAAAAAATATATCAAAAAGACCTGTGAGATTCCACATTTAAAAGAGTAATTTAGCAGTCCAGCGCCAGTTTGGAACTGTCTCAACGTAATGCACATGCTTGCTCAGTTCATTTGCATTTGCGAAACGCTCGACTTGACTCTAAACTGAGGGAACTCACCTTTATGGTAAGTATTTAAGTCGCTCTTAGAGAGCGCAGGAGACAGACAGATGAACTTTTTAAAGCGTTTTGGGATGGTTATAATCGTAAACGTCCTAATCATGATCACTATCAACATTATTTTAAATGTTTTCGGTGTACAGCCTTACTTACAAACTTACGGTATTAATTACGCATCACTTGCTGCGTTCTGTTTAATCTGGGGTTTTGGTGGTGCTTTTGTTTCATTATTGTTGTCGAAATTCATGGCAAAAATGATGATGGGAGTAAAAATTATTCCCACTGATGCTCGTGAACCAGAAGCACAATGGTTACTTCAAACTGTATACCGTTTGGCAAGAAATGCTCAATTATCAAAAATGCCTGAGGTCGGAATTTTCGACAGCCCAGAAATGAACGCTTTTGCAACAGGCCCAAGCCGTTCAAATTCTTTAGTCGCAGTTTCATCTGGCTTAATGAATAAAATGAACAAAGACGAAGTCGAAGGCGTACTCGCGCACGAAATTGCTCACGTTGCTAACGGCGACATGGTCACAATGACTTTAGTTCAAGGTGTAGTGAATGCGTTCGGCATGTTCTTATCACGCGTGATCGGCCACATTCTTTCAACACAAGTTGAAGAAAAAAGTGCTCGCACAGTTCGTTGGGTATCGACATTAATTCTTGATATCGTATTTAGTATTTTAGGAATGTTCGTCGTCACTGCATTCTCACGTTACCGCGAATACCGCGCGGATGCTGGCGGAGCAAACCTTGGCGGAAAAGATAAAATGATTCGCGCATTACAACGCTTACAACAAGAAACTGCGCCGATTCCTGCTGAAGCACCAATGGCTTCATTTCAAATCTCAGATCGTAAAACAAAATTCATCGATCTGCTAAGAACACATCCTAAATTAGAAGACCGCATCGCTAGATTACAACAAGGCGTATAACGAAAAAGGAGAGTGAAAACTCTCCTTTTTTTTGGAGACTCACGTATGTTTAAAAATCCTGTTCCTGTAGCTGTTTGTTTATTACCTGTTAATGGTAAACTCGTTGGTATCCGCCGTGGCATTGAACCACGCAAAGGTTTTGTCGCCCTACCCGGTGGCTATATAAACTCAGGCGAAACTTGGCAACAGGCTTGCGCTCGCGAACTGCTTGAAGAAACTGGCATCAAATGTGATCCGTCACTTGTCACTTTGTTTGCGGTTGAAAGCGGAGTTGAATCAAATCGAATTTTAATTTTCGGACTCGCGCCAACGATCACTGAAGCTGAATTTAACTCTGACTTCAAAAATGAAGAGACGCAAGAAATGACCTTCATTGAAAAAGGCCAAGAGCTTGCGTTTCCACTTCACACTGATGTTGCGCTGAAATTTTTCGATTCAGTTCAAGTATAAATCTACGGACAAACAAATTCAGCGCTAACGTGATACCCATGCGCTTCAGTCGTATCAATGCGCTCTGTAATCCAATCACTTAAGCGAATACCCATTTGTCCGTTACAGATGTCATAAGAGCGTTGTTCTGCGTATTTGTACGGGCTGCCATGAGTATGGTCTTCTTGATATCCCTCTGCGATAAACGGACCTTTTGGACCACTCGCAAAACTCATTAAACCTGCTAAAATTAAAACTTTCATAGTTACCCCTCTTTGTTATGTAACTGGTTTTAGCGGGGTTTATATTCGTAATATAATACAAACTACTCGTACGTATGATTACTCAGATTAATTGTTTTTCAGAGAGAACACCCTAAACAATACTCCTTTGTTGCTTGTTCTAAACGGAGTGCCTAGAATTCTCAGTTATGAAAAATATCATTAAAGGAAAATTTAGTTTGAAAGCCACACCCGAACCTTCAGATGAGGTGGTTCAAACGCTAGGCGCAATGCGGATGAGATTTGATAAGGTCTTTGAGGGCGCTCTCGATGCTCAAGGAACCGTTTCTATGATCGGAATTATGAATAAGGAATTAGGTTCTGGGGCCTATGTGGCGATCGAGCGTATTAGTGGTACTCTCGAAGGAAAAAATGGCAGCTTCTGTTTGCAACACAGTTGCACGATGGAAAGAAACAAGCCGGAGCAGCATATTACTGTTATTCCCGACACTGGGACTGACCAATTGCAGGGCCTTAAAGGGCGAATGACAATTGATATAGAGAAAGACGGTCAGCACTTCTACACCTTCGAGTTTGAGATTCAGTAATCGACTCAAGACATACAATAAAAAAAGGAGAGTTTTCACTCTCCTTTTCACGAATCTTAATTTACACGCCGCTCCCCAAAAAGGTACGGCCTACCTTTAGCTTCCTAATTTAGTTAGGTCTTTTACTTTGCCTTCTTCAAGGATGATTAAATCCCCTAAGATATTTGCCGCTTCTTGAACTTCAGGGCGTTTCATGAATTCTTTTTCTTTTTCCGCTTTACCAGCATACTTGTTAGCTTTTTTAGCTTTAGCTTTTTCTTTATCGTCTTTGCCTTTTTCTTTTACGATTTCAGACACTTTGATTGTCTTGCCAAGTTTTTTAGTTTTTTCTAACTCTTCAGCAATCTTTTTGAATTCTTCGTTTTTAGAAACACGCTCATCAGCGCGAACTTTTAAAGCTTTAAGCCATTCAGGTTTAATTGGATTCCATTGGCCTTCGCCTTTATCAACTGTTGCTTCTTTAGAAACGAAAGCATCAATCTTTTTCGGAGGTAATGAATAATCCATCGATTTTTCACCGATATCATCTACATGATACGGAGAAGGGAAAACGATATCGCCTTCAACACCTTTATGTTGTGTTGAATAACCACCCGGAATAAAGAACATACCGATAGTTACTTTTAATGCGCCTAATTCACCCGGAATCGGAAGAACTGTTTGAATCGAACCTTTACCATATGTGTGATCTCCGCCCACGATAACTGCGCGGTTATAATCTTTTAAAGCGCCTGATAAAATCTCAGAAGCTGAAGCAGATACACGTGAAGTTAACACAACGACAGGTCCATCCCAATCAACTTTTTCATCTGTGTCAGCTAATGGAGTCTCTGCACCACGACGAGAAGATTGTTTTACGATGTTACCTGTTTTAATGAACATACCACCGATTTTGACAGCGTCATCAAGTGATCCGCCACCGTTGTTCGATAAATCGATCACGATACCATCAGCTTTTTTAGCTTTTGCATCAGCTAAAACTTTTCTCATATCAGCCGAAGATGTTTTACCACCTTTACCGCTATCAGCATAGAATGATGGAAAATTAATGATACCGATTTTTTTAGTTTCGCCGTTGATCACTTTATCTTGGTAATAAATAGTGATCGCGTTGTCTTCTAAAGCAATGATTTCGCGAGTTAATTCAACTTCGAATTTTTTATTGCCTGAAGCTTCTTTACGTAAGATTGATAATTTAACTTTCGTGCCTTTAGGTCCACGGATAAGTTTAACGACATCTTTTAATTCCATGTCGACAACGTTTTCCATTTTAGTACCTTTGCTTACAGCAACGATTTTATCTTTCGGCTCTAGTTGGCCCGATTTCGCAGCTGCTCCGCCAGTGACTAAAGCTTCGATAGTTGTGAAACCATCATCTTGTGAAAGTGTCGCGCCGATACCTTCTAATTTTAATTTCATATCGATATTAAAATCTTCATAGTAATCTTTGCTGAAAAAAGATGAATGCGGATCTAAAGCTAACGCAAATGAATTTAAGTAGTTTGCTACTAAATCATCATTTTTGATTTCTTTAAGACGTTTTAAATTTCTTTCGTAATTTTTGATGACGCGAGATTTTGCTTCATCAAGTTTAACATCAGTCGCTAAGTAGTTAGCGATTTGAAACTGAACATACTTTCCTAAGAACTCTTCAGCTTCTTTTTGAGTTTTTGGGTAATCCTTTTTATCTGGATCATAAACAAACTCAGTTTCTTTATTAAATTTAAAATCTTTTCCTAAGTAAGTTTTAACATACTCAACTCTTTCAGCAGCGCGTTTAACCACTGTTTCCTGAATTGAACTGATAAATTTACAGTCTTTCTTTTTTAAAGCTTCAAATAGATTTTTAAGTGAACCTCTAATTTGATCAACATCGCTTTGAACTAAATAAATTTTAGCCGGATCTTGACGCTTGATATATTGCTCAATAACACGTTTTTGTAATTCAGCATCTTCACTCTTATAAGTTAAGTGATTAGCTAAATACGCCGATTGAATCGGATCTACCCAATTACAATCTAGTGTTTTGTTAAAATCAAAGATTTGTGCTTGAGCTTCTGGTTGCGAATATGCAAGAGCCAGAATTGCCGCCGCGGCCAATAGGTACTTTTGTGATTTCATAGGTACGTGCTTCCTTAACTGTTTAGTTACAGTATGACTTAACGGTTATTATACCCCTACTCTTTAAAAAGGTAATTACAATCTTAGAGCTTATGCCCTTCGTCTGAACCTGCTAAACAAGTATTATGTTATGTTTATTTTCTTTTAGATAGTTGATCGAACAGATCTAGTTGCTCTAAACCATCATTTACCAGAGGCGTCACTAAGCCATGCTGTGAAATTTCGTGTTTAACGAAATCACCGCCGTGAGTTTCGATCATAAAAAAAGACATCTCTGGATACTGAGACTTTAGTCGAGTCATTTCTTCGACGATTAATTGAATATTCTTTGGATCATCATCACTCATACCAAAACGGTGATGCGGGCTGTAACCATAAACATCGATCGCGCGCTCAACAGATGCACGAATGGCTTTTTGTTTTAACTCAGCCGTCGACATTTTAAATTCAGCATCACCAAAATCCTGGCGCACAGTTTTATTACTACAGGCAAATAAACTTAAATAATTTGGCTCTAAAGGGAGGTGTCCATTTTTAACAAACTCGTAAATGCCCGCACGTAATGTAGCCGATGAATGCCCGCGCGCCGTGATGACAGAAATTGGACGTTGATTAAATACCGCATGGTAAAAACAATCCCACGAAGGGCCTTTCCACTGCCCGTCTGGATGTCCAAGGGCCAACATCACATCTTGCACGAAAGTTTGTTTTTTACCTAATTGGCGCTCTACTTCCTCGATATGTACATCGCGAAAGTGTCTAAAAGTTCCTGTCACATCATCAAAAGAAATTTCGAAATGTTCAAAAGGCCCCGATTTACCAATCGTTGAATGGTGCAAAGCCCAATCAGCTGATGATAGATGTAATTCTTCTTTGGTTTCTTTATGAAATAAAACTAAGGGCGTCGTTAAAAAAGCAATGTTGTCGTCGAAATCGAAAAAATAAAAACTACGGCCACCGCGATGAAAATTTCTATCGGGTTCTTTTGATCTAGTTTGTCCCAGCTCAAGCTGGCCTTTTTTTACTTCATCAGACACTGCGTTCCCTTTTTGATCAGCCTTCAGCTGACCTTTTTCTAAAGGGCCGACCTCTCGGTCGTCCTTACTTCTTCTTCTTCGTAATCGTTTTCTTTTTAGCAGGTGCTTCAGCTATTTCGGCAGGTGCCGTGGCTTTTTTAACGGCCTTTTTAGCTTTTTTCGCGCCTTTAGCTTTCTTTTTCGAACTCGGAGCTGCTTCTGCAAGCTTCTCGTTCATTAGCTCAAAAGCTTTCTCTTTAGTGATGTTATCAGCAGTTATACCTTCTGGTAAGCCAACATTTGTTTTCCCAGCCTTTAGGTACACGCCATAGGGTCCATTAAATAAACTCACTTCAACATCATGAGCTGGATGTTTACCAAATTCTTTAAGTGCCGCTGCTTTACCGCGTCCTTTTTTAGGAATCGCAAATAGAGCCAAAGCTTTTTCTAAATTCATTCCAAACACTGTTTCATGTTTTGGAATTGAACGGTAATCTCCGTCACAAACTACGTAAGGTCCAAAACGGCCAACGCCGGCTTTGATGTCTTTACCGTTTCCAGGGTTTAATCCTAATGATTTAGGTAAAGCTAAAATTTCTAAAGACATTTCATAAGTCACAGCCGTTGGGTCCATTCCCGGAGGCAGTGTCGAACGTTTGATCTCTTCATCATCGTTCTCACCTAATTGAACATAGGCACCGTAACGACCATTTAAAACGTAAATCTTTTTTTGCGTTTTAGGATCAATACCTAATGAATCAGCACCTTTAATTTTTTGTTCAATTAATTTTTCAATGGATTCTGAAGTTACATCCGCCGGAGCTTCAGAATCCGGAATCGAAGCATTAAAAAATTCTTCGCCACGTTGAGTTTTAACGTAAGCACCGAATTTACCCACATGAAATTCGTAAGCATCCAAACCTTCAAGTTTAATTTTACGCGCTTCTTCTGGATTAATGTTTCCTTCTTCATTCGCAACTGTGGCGCGAAGACCTTTATCACCGTGATAGACACTGGTTAAATATTTTTCCCAGTTTAAATCACCGTCTGCGATATTATCTAAAGAACTCTCCATCTCTGAAGTAAATCCTAAATCCACATATTGAGTTAAATATTTAGATAATAATTTTGAAACAACCATTGCTGTGAACGTTGGAACTAAAGCATTTCCCATTTTACGAACATAGCCACGATCGACAATCGTACCGATAACACTCGCGTAAGTTGACGGACGGCCAATGCCTTCTTTTTCCATCGTTTGAACTAGCGAGGCCTCTGTGAAACGCGCTGGTGGTTTAGTTTCGTGGGCTGTTGGTTCCATTTTTTCGGCTTTCACAGAATCATTTTGTTTTAACTGTGGTAAGCGCACTTCGCGAGATTCTAAATCAGCTTCTGGATCATCCGACCCTTCAACGTAGGCACGTAAGAACCCCGGAAACTCAATTGTAGTTCCTGTCGCATTAAAGACTGTGTTCTCTGCAGATAATTTTGCAGACACTTGTTTTTGGCGAGAGTTCGTCATTTGTGAAGCCATCGTGCGCTTCCAGATTAAATCATAAAGTTTTAATTGCGGGCCGATTAATCCCGTCGCATCAGGATCTTGAAACTGTGTTCCTGCCGGACGAATACACTCATGGGCCTCTTGCGCACCCTTAACTTTTTTACCGCTGTAAATACGAGGCTCTGCTGGTAAATAATCTTTTCCATATTTTTCAACGATCGCTTCACGAGCGGCCTTGATCGCCTCTTGTGAAAGTGAAGTTGAATCAGTACGCATGTAAGTAATAAAACCTTGCTCGTAAAGTTTCTGTGCGACTTGCATCGCTTCACGCGAACTCATACCCAATTTACGATTGGCTTCCTGTTGTAATGTCGAAGTAATAAACGGAGCATAAGGATTACGTTGAACAGGTTTTTCTTCAACTTCAGTGACTTTCCATGAAGCCGTTTGAAGTTTTGAAGCTAAACCTTGTGCTACTTTAGAATCTAAAACTAATAAATCTTTTCCCGCATTTAACTGACCCGTTAAGCCATCGAAATCTTTACCCGTAGCAACGCGCTTTTGATCAACCGTTAAAAGTTTGGCTTCAAAACCTTCTCCCGATTTTTCTAAATAAGCTGTTAAACCATAGTAATTAGATTTTTTAAAACGGATGCGTTCTTTTTCACGCTCAACAATAAGTTTCACAGCCACCGATTGAACGCGGCCTGCTGATAAACCGTAAGCGACTTTTTTCCAAAGTAACGGAGAAATTGTATAACCCACTAAACGATCTAAAATACGACGTGCTTCTTGCGCACGAACTAAGTTGTAATCAATTTCACGTGTGTCTTTTAAAGATTTTTGAATCGCTTCTTTAGTGATCTCATGAAACACCATGCGCTTAGTTGGCACACGCGGTTTTAAAACCTCTTGTAAATGCCAGCTGATTGATTCTCCTTCGCGATCTTCATCGGTCGCTAGAAACAACATGTCCGCATCTTCTAATTTATCTTTTAAATTTTTAATTACTTTAATTTTATCTTTTGGAATGCAATAAAGTGGTTCGAAGTTTTTATCGACATTCACTCCAAGCTGCGCCCATTTTTCTTTTTTAACTTTTTCAGGAATATCTTTTGAAGATTGAGGTAAGTCGCGCACGTGGCCCATACAAGATTCAACGATATAATCTTTGCCTAAAAATTTACGAATTGTTTTGGCCTTCGTCGGTGACTCAACGATAACTAACTTGATCCCAGATTCTATATCACCCGATGCTGCAGCTTTTTTAGCCATTGTGTGTTGTATCCTTTATGATAGAGTGTCTATATTATATGTAGTGACTACATTGAAAAAACAACTGCTTTCTTAGGATAAACAATGAAGACCGCCTTGAGACCGCTGGCAGATTTCACGCATAAAATTCAATTTCTGTTGACCGACATTGACGATACGATCACGACCAATGGCCAGTTGAGTGCTGAATCTTACTCTGCAATAAGCAAATTGAAGCAGCATGGTATCACCGTTATTCCTGTCACTGGACGTCCGGCTGGTTGGTGCGACATGATCGCGCGCTTTTGGCCAATTGATGCGGTGATCGGTGAAAATGGCGGCCTGTATTATCGCTATCACGATAAAAAAATGCACCGCTGGAATTTCTCTGACGAAAAAACTTTGGCTGTGAATCAAAAAAAACTGCAAGCGATTGCAGCTGAAATAAAATTAAAAATTCCAAATGCCGCAATCTCGGCAGATCAATTTTGTCGCGTTTACGACTTAGCCGTAGATTTTTGCGAAGATATTCCGCACCTATCACAAGCTGAAATTAAACAAATCGTCGACGTCTTTCATGCTCACGGAGCCACTGCAAAAGTAAGTTCAATCCATGTAAATGGTTGGTTCGGTGCTTTTAACAAAGTAACTACAGCGAAACTTTTATTACAAAAAGAATTTGGTTTAACAGAAGCACAAATTTTAGATCAATGCGCTTACATTGGAGACTCTCCAAATGATGAGCCTTTGTTTGAAAGCTTTCGTCACACGTTTGGCGTTTCAAACATTAAAAATTTTCAATCGCAGATGAAACATCTTCCATCTTATGTTTCACCCTCTGAATCAGGCCTTGGCTTTTGTGAAATCGTTGATAAAATTATTTCTCTATGAATTTATTCGCCACAGATAAACAGCGCTATTTGTTAATTACTTTTTTTGCATTTCTATTAGCTATTTTATTTTCAAGAGTTAGCGGCTTGTCTTTACATGCAAATCTAATTTGTAATTTTACAGTTGGCTTTATGTCGCTTTACTTCTACCAAGCCGTGCGAAACTTTCTTTCGCTAACGATACTCACAATCGTGTTTATGACAATCATTCGAATGATTATCAATTTTTCATCGCCTGTTCTTTTTGTTAAAATGTTCAAAGCTGCATGTACAGGATTTTTACCTCTGTTAATGATCAGTTTACCGGTATTTCTATTAGGGTTTGGAATTCGATACGCAGTTATAAAACTTAGTAAATAGCTTTAATACCGAAAGAAGCTTTCCAGTCGTCAATTAATTTAAATTCAGAGTCTTGCTCTCCGCGATAAGCGGAATATTGGCCAAACACATTCATCCAGTCTAAAACTGATTTATCAAATTCAAACTGTTCAACACCTGAATTATCCATCAATGAAGTGAGCGATCTAAAAAACAAACTTAAATCTTTAATATCAAACGGATCAGTTTTACGAATAGAAAAATAAATATAATTTTGGCTAATCAACTCTAACCCTGAAAGCTGAAAGCGCGTTAAATTTTCAACTAAAAACGGCGTCAGTTTCGAACTCGCAATCAAAGCATTATCGAAAGTCTTTTGATCATACCCTGCCGAGTTGTAGACATACTCTAAACGCGCATCGAATGTATCTTCATATCTTAAGCCACCAACTGCCAGCGTACTCACTACACCGTCTTGCGGGCTTGGCAACATTCGTAAGAATCCAGCTTGAGTTTCTGGCGCATAGAAAAAAGCATTCACACTGTGTTTGGCGTCAGCATAAATACTAAAGCCTTCAGTAAATTCATATTGAAAGTATTCACCAATAAAAAAATCGGCATTATCTGGAATACCCATCGCTAAGCCTAAAAAGTTTCTTGTACCTGACCATGAAGTATCAAATTTAGCTGCAAATTGGGGTTTAAATTTTTCTTCAGCAATCCAGTGCGTTTCATTATTTGAAACTGGCTCAACGATAAACACAAAGCTATCATCTGATTTTGCATTCCAGTTTAATCTTAATAACGCTTTACCTTTTTCTTTATAAACTAAGCTTCTTTGATTGGTGTTAAAGTGAAAAAATGGATTCGACGGATTCATAATCTCGGCTGGTCCCCATTGGTAAACCTGCAACCCTACCGTTGAAAATATACGATCAGTGATATACTGCTCATAAAAAGCATCTGTTAAATTAACGTCGGTATCGCTTTTTTCATCATTTTTATATGAAACTATTCTTGGTCGAAAAATAATTTTTGCATCATTGATGGCCCATTTTAATTCAGCCCGCTGATCTAAGACACCTGTGGTGTCAGGCACTTTAAATATGGCATTACCCGGATTTAAAACTGAATCTGCAAAGCCACGTTGTTCACCAAAAAGATAAGCTTCATAACTAAAACTAAATTCATTCACTTGTGCTCGCGCAACAAATGGAAGCTGTAATAATAAAACGAAGAGCCATCTACACATAAGTTAGGTTATCAATAATCTTACTTTTAATAATTTGTCTGGTCGCAAAATACGTAGCGATTGTTCCGACAGTAACTAACAAAATAAAGGCCGACACATAAGCCTGTGGGTAAAACGCGATCCGAAATGCTACAGGCTCTGATAACAAACCCGCTTTGTATAAAATTTTAACCGAGTTAAATACGAAAGTAAGTAGCAAGGCCATCACCGCACCAACGCCAGTGCCCATTAAAGATAAAAATAAGCTCTCTAAAAAAAACATCTTCACAACTTGTTCAGGTAAAAAACCAATGCTTCGCATAGTGCCGATTTCACGCGTACGCTCTTTAACAAGTTTTACCATCGTGTTTAATACTGACAGTGTTGAAACCACCACGATCACGATGATCACAAAATTTCTAAAGATCGATAAAAAATCCATCGTCTTAGAAAACATCTCGCCTAGGCGGTGTTTTTGCCAACGCTGTGCTTGTAAATATTTTTTATCTTTAAAAACATCTGTGTTTAAGTAATCCACGACTTCATCCACATTTTTACCCGGTGTCGCTAACGAAATAAAACTGACCTTATCTGTGTTCATTAAGGTTTGCGCCGCTTCTAACGAGGTTTGAATATAACGATCATCCACATCTTTATAACCCGCATCCATTAAGGCCACTGCATCAATATCGATCGCGTTTAACTGCCCATCGACTGTCGTCGATGAAATTTGTAATTCTTTAGTCACGCATTCAAAAGGCTTATCGACTTCAGTGTATCCACCGTAAAAAGTCAGAACATTTGGATCTTTCACCCAAGTACACGCCAGTCTTTTTGCTAAGCCTTGCCCTAAAGCTCCCGTGAAGGGGCTTGCTTGGCGATCAAGAGGTGTTCCGTAGATCACATTCCATGACCAATTTTTACCGCGCATTCTTTCGCCTTCAACAGGATCATACCCGCGGCCTAGTAAAATTTGCGATTGAATACCATTGGTGATCATGCCTTGAAAATTAATATTACGAACGATCAAATCAGACTTAATCGGCTCTTCTGATGCTTTTTGTTTAATATAGATTTGATCTTCTTTACTAATCCAAAATTCCCAAGGTGAGCTGATCCCCTCTTTGCTGTACTGATCTTTATTTTCGATAATGATATCGCCTAACATCTGACGATGGGCAAAGTTATCGATGTACATCATCTTAACGTCATCGATATAGCCATCAAACAACACCAATGAAACAAACGAAGCTGATAAGCTTAGTAACGCCGAAATCGAATGGCGCCAGTTCTTTAAAGTGTTGCGAAAGGCAATTTTGAAAATCATTAAACTATCTCGTTAAGTTATTCACATTAAAAATGGTGTTTGATAACTGAACCACTTTCGGTGTTTTATAATTAATTGTACTTTTGTTATTACCAAATTTCGCATCGACAATGGCAAGTTCGCTGATAAACGGAAAAGTTTCTCCAGCCACTGTTAAAGTATTGCCGTATTTTAATAATCCCACTTTAAAGGGTTTACCCTGTAAAGTTAAAAACTCGGCTTTCATAGCCAGCTTTGACTTATCACTGATCCAATAGCGAATTTTATCGTAAGTTAAACTTTTAGTTTTAGCGGTCAACATTAACACATGCATTTTGTCGCCGTTTAAAACTTCAGTTTTTTCAATCACTGCCGTGTAATCACGCGCATAATGCGTCGATGCGATATCACCGTTGGCCGCTTGCCCTGTTAATTTTTGGCGAGCCGAAATTGAAACTGGCTTTTTTAATGACGGTTTAAAAAACCACATATTGCGGTCATTAAAAATATAAATCTCACTTTTGTTTTTTGCCGGCTTTGTCGCTTCAACATAAGCATCATCACCTTTAGCTTTAATATTAAATTCACGTGTGCTGCTTTCGCCGTTTTCTTCAGTTTCAATCACTGCACTCCATTGAACACCGTCTTTAACACTGCCGCGAGCGCGGTCAGAAGCTTTTAAGAGGTCTGTCGCTAAATCAGCAAAAGCAAATGTCGGGACAAAAAATGGAATAGCTAAAAGTAAAACTAATAATTTCATGTGGCTTCCTCTTCTTCTTCACTGTCGTCATCGAAAGTTGAAGTGTCGTTTAATAAAGCGATCAGTTTTGTGCGTAATTTGCTTTTGATCACAAAAAACGATGAAAAAGTCGCGATCGCAAATAGTAAAATAAAAACAGCGCCAGCAATGTATAAGTTCCACTTCAACACGAACTGAATCTTCTGACTCGCCCCTGGTGGAAAAAACCGAACATTGGCCGCATTAATGGCTGATGAAACTAAAAATGAAATCAAAATACCCACAGCCATACTCATCGCTGATAATAAAATACTTTCGCGCACAAATAATTGCACAACGTCTTTTGTCTTAAAGCCAACGGCGCGCAAAGTTCCTATTTCGCGAGTCCGCTCGATAATACCCATTGTCAGCGAATTAATAATTGTAAGGCTCACCGCTGTACAAATTAAAAATACAAAAAATCCGCCCATCACATACAAAAATCCCATTGTTCCTTGATGAAGGGCATTGATCTCAACGGCATCAAACTTATACAAATCGGTAGCAAAACTTAACCCAGAGATTTTTTCTTTGAGATCACGAATAAATGGATTTACCGAAACGTCATGCTTTAAATAAACTGAAATTGATTCAACCGCATCAGTCGCTAATAACTCTTGCGCCTTCGCAATCGGAATCAACACCACTGTGTCTTCAAGAAATTGCATGCCCGTTGTGTGCTCGGCACCCAGATCAGCATTAATCGCATTTAAATCTCCGTCTAACGTACGAGCTGCGATTTGCACAGCTTCATTACTGATTAATGGGTATTTAAATGACATCAGCTCTGCAATTTTAGGTGTGATCGAAAGTGTTTCAGGATTTTTTATAAATAAATCAGCATCAGTTCTTTGTGAAGGTAAAACCCAATCGCTGGCCCATTCTAATAAACTTGGCTGTGTTAAAGATTTTTTATACGCAACTGGATCAAAACCATAAATCACAACCGGATGCGACTTAGTTCCATTCGATAACAAACCAGGAACCGTGATTTTCTTTCCGGTAAAATCAACCCGATCGCTAAATTCAGCGATCACTTGTTCAACTTGCTTTTGCTCTTCAAGACTAAACACGTATTTTTTGGGTTTAATTTGATATTGCTGAATCGAATCTTTTTTATAAATACTCACGTGACCACGTTGGGCCGAATACACCGACGTCACATCTAGAGCCATCTTTGATCGATAGATATACGCACCTAAAAGATTTAAACCTACGAAACCAACACAAATCGCGACACCCGTTGATAACGAACGGCGTTTATTGCGTAATAAATTTCTATAAGCGAATTTCCAAATCATGCTTCGATCTGACCATCTTTAATTTTTACAATTTTTTGCACACGACTCATTAATTTTTCATCATGCGTACAAAAGAAAAATGTCACATTCTTCGTTTTGTTAAGTTCTAACATCAAATCAATAATTAAATTTGCAGTTTTAGAATCTAAGTTCGCTGTAGGTTCATCAGCTAAAATTAAAGCCGGAGAAGTCACTAATGCTCTGGCAATAGCTACACGCTGACGTTGCCCACCAGATAATTGATCTGGACGGTGATGCATAAAATCACTTAAGCCTACATCTTTTAGAGCCGCTTCAACTTTAGCTTTACGTTCAGGGGCTTGAATGTCTTTACGAACTGTTAAAGGCAATTCAACGTTTTCATAAATATTTAACACAGGAATCAAATTGAACGATTGAAAGATAAAGCCGATTTTTTCATTACGCAGCTGGCTCTTCTGATTTTCATTTAATTGTTTAACATTCATGCCATCAATAAAGATATCGCCACGGTCAACACCATCTAAACAACCAATTAAGTTTAAAAGTGTTGTTTTGCCTGACCCAGAAGCCCCAATCAGTGCTGTGAACTCACCTTTTGTTACGACTAAGGATAAGTTTTTAATCGCTTCAACATGTGTTTCGCCCAATTTATAACTTTTTGATATATTCTTAATTTCTACTACTGATGACATTGCACCATTGTCTGCTCTGTAAAGATTTTTGACAACCATTTATTGTTTTCAAAAACTGAAACATATTCACGCAAACTGTAGAAAGTGAAGTATTATCGCGCCATGGTCGAATTTAGAAAAAAACTATTCTTATTTTATGTTGGCGCTTTCACGGTGATTTATTTAGCAAAGCACCTTGCTGCAGAGCAAAGCCCATTGATCACGAAGGCCTCGGCTGGCTTCCAGTCACTGTTCTCTCTTATTAACTAGCCTTCTTACGCTTATCTTTAGAATTCAAGGTCTTAAACCAAACGTCCCAACCATTGAAGTATAACCCAAAGTTCGAATTTGAAACTTGGTGATGAATATTGTGGTGTGTTGGCGTTGTAATCCATTTACCCCACCAGCTATTTTGCACTTTCTCAGAAAACACTTCATAACCTAAATGCCCAGCAAGATTAGCCATATCTGTCGTAAGTAAGATAAACGCTAACATCGGAACACTCACACTTGTTAACAAGAAAAATGGAATAAAATAAAGTAAGTTCAAAGCCGCTTCAATAGGATGAAAAGAATAAGTCGCCCATGGCGTCGGGTTTAACGAGCGGTGATGCACCACATGAATATTGCGGTACAGCCATTTATTTCTGTGCATAATGTGATGAAGCACGTAAAAGAATGGATCATAAATAACGACGTAGATCGCTAACGCAATAAGGTCTTTCCAAATAGATTGCTCAGACACGATGTGAACAAGGCCTGCTTGGTTCAGTTTGTAAATTCCAAAAAAGAAAAAAGCTTGGATAATCAAAGTGGAGCTTGAGTATTTCATCTCTAATTTAACTTGTGGTTTTGCGCGTTCTTGCACTTGAATTTTTTTAAATTTAGTTAACCATGATGGCTTTAACATCCAGAAAACATAATACGGAATCCCCATAAGAGTTCCGTACTTTACTGTGCCGATTGTTAATATGGCTAAAAAAACTAAAACATCATTCACAATAACTCGTTCCTATTATAATTGATCGTAAAACATACGTAACGGTAAAAGCGTCGTTCCATTTACTGGAATCACAATATCTGCGCCTGAATCCATTTTAATAGCTTTCGCTTCAGTAATATCATCTTCAAAAGTCGCTGTCGCTTCTTGAGCTAACTTCGTATTATCAAATACTACGATCGACTCACCTTCTACTTTTTCAGAACGTGGGTGTAAGTTATAACTACCGATTAAAAACAAGCGTTGATCGACAATCATAAATTTAGAATGTAATGTGCTTCCTGTTTTTAAGTAAACTTCTGCACCTGCATCTAATAGTTTTTTTGCACTTCTTACGATAGGTAAGGCTACTACAGCTTCATCTACGCTGTTAGTTGAATTTGTTAAAACTCTTACTTTTACACCGCGAGCAATGGCCGCTTTAATTTCTAATGTTAATGACGGAAACGTAATAACGTAAGCGTTCTCGATATCCACAGTTTTTTCCGCACCACGAATCGATTTCATAATTGTTAATAAAATCGTGTGCTGATCGCCCGTAGACATTGGTTGATGTTCAATGATCATCGCTTGACCATCTGAAGTTCCAACCGCCGCTCTCGCGACAAGAGTGATTTTTTTCAATGTTAACTTGCGGTCTACAATTTGTTTATTCCAAATTGAAGTAAATAGTCGCTGAACTTGTTCAGCAGCAGCACCTTCAAACGCCACATCTGTATCGCGCCATAAATTTTTGCCTTCACCGGCTTTATGACTATATGTATCGCCTGGATTCATACCACCCATAATTGCTAATTTTTCATCGATAACTAACATCTTACGGTGTTGACCCATAAATGAAGCCGCAGGATTAATCCAATGAATAACTTGTACGCCATTTTCTTCCATACGTTTAACTTGTAATGTATAACCTGGTCCATTGCTAACTTGACCGTCGACAACAAGGCGAACTTTAACACCCTCTTTAACTTTAGCAATTAATAGATCCGCTAATTCTGTTCCCGTTTTATCGTCAAGCACGGCCCAAGTAATCATATTAATAGATTTCGTAGCTTCTTTCATCTTTGCATCACGTAACGCAAAAGACGCAGGTCCATTTACTAATAATCTTACATTTTCACTCGAAAAATATTGCGAGTTTGCAGCATCAAATAATTCTTCATTAAATTTCGCATCAGAAAGTTTAGTTTGAGATTTTTTGTCAGTTTCAAAACGGTTTAATTTAGCCTCTAATTGCTCAGAAAGCTGAGTCCACGTTTGTTTTGAAAACTTACGTAAAGATCCTGTTGAAGTAATTGTTTGATCTAACATAGCTAAGATCATCAATTGTTTCTCAGGTGTAATTGCACTTACAACCGGACCATATTTAGGATCTTGTTTTAACATTTCAATTAACGATGAAACGAACGGAATTAATTTACCTTGGCCATGTAATGAAATTAATAGATCTAAAATATCATTTTCAACCTGAGACAAATCTTTTTCAGCCACATCAGCGATTTCAGATTTATCGCCCACTTTAACTATACCAAATTGAGCACTTGGATTTACTAATAAACCTTGCGAAGCCCAGGTCGCGACCATGTCCTTTATTTGCACTACTGTTTCTAAAGGTAAGGTCTTAAAAACAGACTCAACTAAGCCAACATCTACACCCACAATTTGTGTAAACTTTTGCAGCTGAACGCTTAATAGCTCGCCCGTAATGGCATTTGTGGCCGCAGCTTGAAGCGGCTGAAGTATCTGCCCAAGCTGTGCTTTACCCTGAATAGGGGCTAAAAATGAGACAGCTAATGTTCCAGCCAATACGATTGATAATGAGCTATTTTTTTTCATATTAAAGTACATAGCCAAAGCCGTTCCAAGTTTAATCTCAACTTAGACGTTTTGGAACACTGGCACTGTCGATGTTTTTAACACCCGCCCAGAATTGCTAAACATTAGTCTTTGGCAACGGTCTTAAAAAGCTGGTCAAACCAGGGTAAGAAAAACCCAAAATTTGAATGCGGTATCTTATGGTGCAGACTATGGCGCTTTGAAAAACTTAACAAACTACCCTGACCTGATTTAGGAAAGAAATCAATATTCGAATGTCCTAAAACATTCATCGTAATACTCATCGTCGGTAAGATCATGATCGAGTAAAATTGAAAGTCATGAAAGAACATCACAGCGGGCATAACCGCTCCTAAAATAACTCCCTCAGTCCAATGAAAACTATAGGCAGAAAACGGAGAAGGCACGAAAGAATAATGATGATCTACATGATATTTATACAAAGATTTCAAATGAAATAATCTATGAAAACTATAGAAATAAATTTCATTCCAGAAAAACAAGACAACAACTTCGACTAAGAAGGTGTTAAGCTTAAATTCAAAGTCGAATTTATAAATTCCGCGCTTTAAACCTTCGCATAACCAAATCGCAAGCAGCGAAAACATTAAAATAGATAGAAACGATCTTTTGATTTCAGTTTTAATTTGTCCTGGGCGAAATTCTTTATCTTGAACACGCGGCCAAATTCTCTTCACACAAAATAAATAATAAGAAATCGTACAAAATGAAAAATACAATACAGAAAAGCCAACAAAACTGACCAAGAAAAATTGCCAGTGGTTCAATTGCAAAACTAATTGTTGTAAATTCTGTTCTAAGTTCATGTTGTTTACGCCGTTTTTGTACGTTCGCGCTGCTCAAGTTTCTTTTGCACTAATAACCAATGGCCCATCTCTGTCGACAAACCATGTAGCACTAAACGAAACCCCGCGCTTAAAGTGATTAAATTAACCAAAGGATGTTTATTATTCACTAAAACCAAATGCTGCTGCGAACTTAAAATTGTCGCTGCATAAATTCCGATGGTTTCATCTAACTGCAACGAATTCGTCGCGCGCCAGAAATCATTATCGGTTAAGAAAAACTGAAACACCGGAGTATAAATCTCAATAGCTGTTTCTAAATCGATAAAATTAAACAAGCCGTCTTTAGGCATTTCAATATCAAACTCACCCTCAGTGACCATGGCAAAATTAGGTTCTGCAATCGGTTTAATTTTTAAGTTTTTCTCTTTAAGTTCACGATTTAAATTGATCACGAAATTAAATAAGTTCAGGTCATGAGTTAAAAACAAATGATCTTTCAAAGCTTCAAGATTTTTTGGCTTTAACGGATTCATCGGCACATTTGTTCCGGGCACATTGCCGCCGATAAATCCTAAAATTTCTGAACCCGCCCAGAAGTGGCGCAAAATAAGATAATTAGCTTCAGCTTTTACAAAGTATTTTAAACCCCAGTAAATCAACTGATGCAATAAACGAGACGCGCGCCAGTCAATCGGCGACAAAGCCTTAATAATTTGAAAAAAGATAATCAAAATTTTAGCAAAAAATCTAGCGAACGGCAGAACGAACTGTCTTGAAGCAGAGCTTGAATTCGTAAGCCACATCGTTTTTGTAGATGGGCGAAGCGGAGTGCTTTGATCTAAATACATTGCATGCCATGGACTTGGATCGTCCGGGTCATGCTGCATATTTGCAAACATGTCGTTCGGGTTCATCATAGTACTTGCTCCCATTGTGCATGATAAAGCCTTGCCACTTCTTTTGCTGTAGCTAAGATGTCGTCATAAGCCTTAGGCTCTATTGTTAAAGCTAATTCAACAGCATTGGCCCAACGCTCTAAATGTTTCACGTCATTTTCACCGTGATACTCTAAGAACTTAAAAACATTCATCTGTAAATTTAAACTTTTCTTTAAGAAAGGTAACATCGTCGGAATAATTTTATTTCCGGTACCTTCGATAATAAAAATACCACCCAATAATCCTAAGGGATTAACGCCATTAGCACGTTCGTACATGTATTTATTTAAAGCTTCACCACCAGCATTACGCTTTAGATCGTCGATATCTTTTGTACCGCCCGCATTCTGGTAATCGGCATAAAGAACCTTAAAGTCGAATTGCTCTTCACCAGCATGTTCTTCGATAAGCTCTTGAATACCTTCAAACTGACTCGATAGGTTTCCGATAGCTGTGCGCATCCATTTACTACCCTCACGCACCTGTGGAACCCAGTTTTCCATCCACTTTTGATATTCTTCGACTGAAAATTTATTATTAAAAATTTTATTCGCAAATTCAGTTCTGAAAACATTAGAACGGTAATTGTGCCAAACACCACCCAGTTCTAATAATAATTTTTCAAATAACTGACCCTCTGGTTTTTGACGTTCAATTTTTTTAGATTTTCCATCTTCTAAAACTTCAAAAAGCATAAACGAAACCGTAAAGCGGCCCGATTCAGGAATAAAACAAAGAATTTTTTCGCCAACTTTAGGTTTTTTAGTACGCATGAATTCATCAAGCATAATAAAAATTGAAGCAGCTCCCGTGTTACCTTTGCTAGTTAAATTGCTGTACCATTTCTCTGGTGGGATTAAAACGCCCGCTTTTTCCATCAATGTTTTTACAACGCCAGAAAATCTTTCTGACGAGTAATGACACAAGAAATGATCCACTTCATTCGGCTGAATTTCGTTATTCAAAACTAAATTCATAAACTCACTGATACCCACATCAAATAAATTTGGTAATAAACGAATATCTTGGCGAAGTAAAAATGAACCTGCTTTTTCAGCTTCAGCTAATGACGAATAATCTAAATAACTTTTATTTTGTCCGACGCCCCACGGGGCACCGATTTGCATACATGTCGGATAGTCACCACTGAAAGATTTTAAATGAATCCAATCTAGTTTTAATGAAATACCCGTCTCGCGCGGTTTGTTTTCCATCAACACAGCACCTGAACCGTCAGACAACATCCAACGTAAAAAGTGCGAATCGAAATCTAAATTTTCTTCGATCTGTTGAAAACGAGAAGCTTTAAATAAACGCGAAGGAAACTCTGTCGCAACCGCTACGGCTTTATCAAATTCACCTAACTCAACAACTGAAGCTGCGGCTTTCATCGCGGCCACACCCGAAGCGCAAATCCCTTGAAAGCTCATTGTTTGCATCGGAGCAGCTCGCAACTGACCTTGTACTAAATTCGCAAAACCCGGAGCCGCCATATCAGCGCCCACGGTGCCTGTACTTAAAAATTTAACGTCGTCCATTTTAACGCCCGTATTTTCTAAAGTATTTTCGATCGCTTTGATCGCCATGTCTGAAGATGAAAATGTAGTTTGGCCTTCTTTATCGATGCCGTAGTGACGAGATTTAATCCCGTTTTCAGCTAAGATACGACGTTTGATTCGGCTAGATTGTGCATTGATTGAACCAATGTACGAATCCATTTCGTCGTTGTTAACTGCTGGTCCTGGTAAAAATGAACCAGTAGAATTAAAAAACACTTTTTTAAAATATGCAGGCATAGACAAAGTCCTTCTGTCCGTCACTGACGGAACCCTGCTAATATTTTAAACTATTAATTCACTTTACCAATGTATTTTAGGTGTTCTGGCCTTTTGTCGTCCCACACAAAATGATGGATTGAGCCATTGTGAAATTGAGTCAAATCCCACTCGACACCTTGTTGAAAAGCAAAAGTCAAAGCTCTCATAACCATACCATGAGCAAACACGGCTATATTTTGGTGAGAGTTGTTTTGGGCGATATCTAAAACTGCTTCGCGAACACGGACCATCATCTGTCTTTTTGATTCTCCGTTAGGATATCTAAAATCCAAATCACGTTCTTCATAAGAGCGCCAACGTTCGATATGGCTTACTCCAAATTTTTCAGTGATTTCATCGTGAGTCAGACCTTCTGCTTCGCCAATATTGGTTTCTTGCAAACGATCATCTTTTTGAATCGGAAGTTTAATGTCTTGAATCGCAATTAAGGCTGTTTCATGAGCCCGCGATAAAGAACTCGATACAACTAAATCGATTTTTAGTTCTACGATTCGTGGACTCAGAGCAAGTGCTTGAGCACGTCCCTCCTCATTGAGGGGGATATCGGTGCGGCCTTGGAATCGTTTAGCACGATTCCAATCCGTTTCACCATGTCGAATAAGAAAAATATTTTTAGTTTTCATTAAATTCGAAGCTACCTTCCTGGCAAGGCTTCTGACGGCGTCGTGCCGTCAGACCAAAAATTATTACTTTTTGTTGGCTTTGATCATTCTTTTTTTCTTAGTGATTCTTTTAGCTTTGTGACGAGCTGATTTGTTTTTAGTACCTTTTTTTTTGCCACCGACTTTTAAAGCCATGATATTATCCTTTTCCTAGGGGTCAGTTAATCCCAACCCACGTTTTTATATCTAATAAATTAATTATTTCTTATTCGTTAACAAAGCTGCAAATGGATTATTCGAAAATCCACCATTGCGTGGCTGTTGGTCGCGGTTTCCACCACCAAATGAGCCTTGATTTGGTCTAGAACCACGATCTCCTTGCGGACGATCATTACCACGATTCGGGCCACGATCACCTTGAGGACGTTGTCCACCGCCAGTTGCATTTCCTTCTTTCATATCTCTGAAAGATTTATGATCAGCTGGTGCTTCTAGTTTCATTGATAAAGCGATTTGGTTTTTTGCTAAATCAACTTTTAATACACGAATAGTTACTTGATCACCTGGGTTTACAACTTTACGTGGATCTTCAACGAACTTATGTGCAAGTTCAGAGATATGCACTAAACCATCTTGGTGAACACCGATATCAACGAAAGCTCCGAAATTAGTTACGTTTGTCACAATACCCGGACAAATCATTCCCTCTTTAAGATCTTTTACTTCAAAGATATCATCTTTAAATTGAAATACTTTATATGGATCACGCGGATCGCGGCCTGGTTTTTCTAATTCTTTGTAAATATCATCGAATGTAAATTCACCAACGATTTTTGCCCATTTAGTTCTTGTCGCCACAAGTTTTTTTGCGCCTTCGCCAACTAATTCATTTAAATTTACATTTAAATCTTGAGCCATATCACGAACAGCGCTGTAACGCTCAGGATGAATACCTGTAGAATCTAGAAACACTTTACCATTTAAAATTCTTAAGAAACCCGCAGCTTGTTCAAATACTTTCGGAGTAAATCTTGGAACTTTAGATAATTCAGAACGCTCTGTGAATAGACCGTTTTTCTTTCTATGCTCAACGATAGCTGTAGCTAAACCTGGGCCGATACCAGAAACGTGAGATAACAATGAAGATGAGGCTGTGTTCACATCAACACCTACGTTATTCACACAACTTTCAACAACGCCTTCTAGGCCTTTTTTAAGTTGAGTTTGATTCACGTCATGTTGGTACTGACCAACACCGATAGATTTTGGATCAATTTTCACAAGCTCAGCTAAAGGATCTTGTAAACGACGAGCGATCGAGATCGCGCCTCTTACAGTGATATCTAAATCTGGAAATTCCGTACGAGCTACATCAGAAGCCGAGTAAACAGAGGCACCTGATTCATTCACCATAACAACTGGAATTTCAGCTTTACCGATATCTTTTAAAACTTTTTTCAAGAAGATTTCAGTTTCGCGGCCACCAGTTCCGTTACCAACGGCAATCGCTTCGATTTTAATTTGCTTAGTCACTTCGTTCACTAATGTTTTTGCAGCGTTTTCAGCGTTGTCACCTAACGTGTACATCACTGTGTGAGAAACAAAGTTTCCGCCTTTATCAATAAGTGCAATCTTACAACCCGTACGTAAACCTGGATCTACTCCAAGCACACAACGTGGTCCAAACGGAGAACCTAATAATACGCGACGAACATTTTCAGCAAATACTTTAATCGCATGTTCATCAGATTTTTCTTTAAGTTTCGCGTGAACTTCATTTTTAACTGAAGGTACTACGTAAACATTCATAGCTAAACGAGCTGATTCTTTTAAGTAAGTTCCAAAAGCATTTTCTGGAGTCGTTGTTGCGAATTTTTCGTACATCATTAACAAGATGTCGTCTTCAGCAGAAATCTCTACTGATAACTCTTCTTCTTCCCAACCACGTTTCATCGCCATGTATCTGTGCGATGCTTTTTCTTCTAATAAATTTTTAACTGAATCGCTGTAGTCTTTAGCGTACATTTCATATTTTGAATTTGGTTTAAAGCCTTTAGCTGCTTTCGCGCCCACTTTACCTTTTTCAAAATAATTATGAACAACGTTTTCACGTAATGATGGTTCATTGGCAATTTTCTCAACGATAATATCTTGAGCACCTTTAAGAGCATCTTCGTAAGTTACGATTTTTTGATCTGGATTTAAGAAAGACTTCGCTTTCACTTCCATCGTCGCCGTATCTTTTGCAAGACCGTGACCCATATCCCAAATCCAGTTCGCTAGTGGCTCTAAACCAGCATCGCGCGCCACTGTAGCTTTGGTTTTTTTCTTTTTCTTGAATGGTTTGTAGATCTCTTCTAGTTCATTTAGATCCCAAGAAAGATTAATACGTTTTTCAATTTCCGGAGTTAAATTCTTTTGCTCGCCAATTTCTTTTACTAAGAAAGCTTTACGTTTTACAACTTCAGCAAAAGTTTCAGCCGCTTCGATAACAGCACGAATTTGAACTTCATCTAAATTGCCCGTTTTTTCTTTACGGTAACGCGCGATAAACGGAACAGTACCGCCTTCTGCTGCTAGTTCTAATACCGCAGCTGCCGATTTTAACGGAACTGAAGTTACGAAACGAGTTAAATACTGACCTAACATTTGATCCATGAAAACCTCTGTGACTCTTTTATGTATTGTCTATTTTATCTGTGTTTACTTTGCTGTGACGAGAATTATTTTGGTTAGCTGTTTATTTAAATTATTTATGACGGTACATGATAAGACCATGAGTTGGATCGTACGGAGAAACTCCGACACTCACCCGATCGCCAACGACGATTCGGATATTAAATCGGCGCATTTTTCCGCAAAGTTTTGCCGTTATGACAACTTTATTTGTCTCAAGCTCAACCTTGTAAAGGCCGCCAGCAAGTGCATCCACTACTTTTCCATCTAACGTGACTAAATCATCTTTCGACATGCACGACTATATTAAGAGGGCTTGTAGTTACTAATCAACATTTTTATTCCGTTTTCAAACAGAACTTCAAGACGATTATTCTCGTTGCTTAAAACAAATCCCCATCCCAAAACCTTATGCTGAAGAGGCTTTAGTGCGTCAAAACTATCAGTCATTTTGTAAGGATCTGCTTTGTCTTTTCCGTGGCGTTTAAAAAGTTCCTGCCATTTAGCTTTTTCATCGGCAGCATTTCCACGTTCAATTTTAATTGGTTTAACTTTAGCGTTTTTATCAGCAGCATTTTTAGCGGCATTGATATTTGCCATTTCTTCTTTTGCTTTTTCGATTAACAAATCGCCTTGGTCTTGCGGCTCTTCAACTTCAACTTTGCCTTTTTTAGTCATCAAAGCCGGCTTCACCGCTTCAACTTTAGGCTTAGGAGCAGATTTTCCACTTGTAGCGCTAGCTAATTTATTAAGTGGATTCGTAGATCTAACATTCGCTGCAGGTTTAGCTTTAGGTTCAGCTTTTGCTTTAACAGGAGCAACCTTAGCAGCTGGAGCCGCTTTTTTTGCTTCTGGTTTTTTTGCCGCAGGTTTTGCCGCAGCTTTAGCTACTGGTTTAGTGGCTTTTTTAGATGCAGTTGCTTTTTTAGCCATTTCATCTCCGTGAAATAAAGTCTTATTTCTATAATCAACTATTTATGTATATCCTGCCCCGTGTCTGGGACAAGTAAAATGCTGTCTTTTCTGTTGCGAAGCATTAGTCTAAGAACATGAATTTACAGGCGAATCAAAGACCTCTTATGACGTCAGTCTCAGCCGAGACCCTTACAGCATCGTGCCCATCACTTAAATTAGTTCAATCGCAAAGCAGTTTATTTACTCAAGTGGCGACGCCTCAACAGGCCAATGCAACTAGTTTAGTTTTCGCGAACACAGATGAGCTTTTACAGACAGCAATTAAGCAAAATGCTTTAGGTTTTATCATTCCTGAAAAGTTACTTTCTCAAGTTCAAAACGCAATTGATAAAAGCAAATCTGTTTGGACAACAACAAACGTGCACATGTCGATGGCTGAAGTGTTAAAAAAATTTAACGGCTATACTACAGTAAATTCTGGAATCCACCCGCAAGCCGCCATCGACCCCACTGCAAAATTAGGAAAAAACGTAACCGTTGAGCCCTTTGCCGTGATCGGAAAAAACGTCAGCATCGGCGATAACTGTATTATCGGCGCCCAAACTGTTTTAGAAAACGATTCTTCAGTCGGAGAAAATACAAAAATCTCGGCCCAAGTTTATCTTGGATTCAATTGCCATATCGGAAAAAACTGTATCATCGGCCCACAAAATGTTTTCGGATCAGATGGTTTCGGTTTTGTAACTGACAAACAAGGTACGCATCACAAGATTGCACAAATCGGCCAAGTGATTATCGAAGACGACTGTGAATTCGGCGCCTACTGCGCCATTGACCGCGCTACAATCACCGAAACAAGAATCCGCAAAGGTTCAAAGTTCGATAATATGATTCACATTGCGCACAACTGCGAAATCGGCGAAAACGCTCTGATCACTGCAGGCTTTATCGTCGCTGGCTCAACAAAAATCGGAAAGCAGTTCACCGCTGCCGGAAGCTCAGGCGTCGTCGGTCACATTACGATCGCCGACAATGTTGTACTTACCGGCCGCACAGGCGTAGTCAGCAGCATCGACAAACCTGGCGTCTACGGCGGCTTTCCGCAATTAAATCACAAAGAGAGCCTAAGAATTTTAATGTCACAACAAAGTTTGCCAAAATTACGCAAGCAGGTTGCAAAAATCCTAAAACACTTAGGAATTAACGAAGAGGAATAAGTCGTGTCGCAGACACGCAGGAGATACAAGTGCCCTACGAAATTTACAAGATACTTCACTTAACAGGAATTTTCTTACTTACGTCAGGCGTAGTAGGAATGTTAGTGCTAGCATGGTCAGGCCACCAAATCGCGGGCAAAGTAAAAACTTTCGCCTTCATCACACACGGTGTGGGTCTATTATTTATGTTAGTCAGCGGTTTCGGTTTACTTGCGCGCATGGGCTTCATGCACGATGCAGGTTTACCAACATGGGTTTACATTAAATTAACGATCTGGTTAATCATGGGCGGAATCATCGCTCTTATTAAAAGAAAAGGCCAGATCGGCTGGCCTATGTATTTCTTATTGTTAGCAATTTTTATTACCGCAGCTTACGTCGGCGTTTATAAACCGACTTAGTTTGGAAGTAGCGGCAGTTTGATGATCTTCCACCATTGGTCTTCAAACTGGCGCACCTCTAATGATGAGCGGTCATAAACCCAAGTATCTATATTTTTATTCAAGCGAAACTTAATTGTCATCTGAGACGAATTGTTACGAATTTCAGTGTCGCTTTTTACCTTGCAGCGATTCGAAACATTACCCGTAATCTGCACATCTAATGTCGTGTCACCGTCTTTAATTTTTTCCCAGTGAAGGTTGTGCAAAATTGAACCTTTGGGCGCCTTAGGGTTTATTTTAATATCTGGTACTGGCAATAAAGGAATTGGAATCTTAAAGCCTACACATTCAATTTCAGCTTTGTATTGTCGACTAATATCAATAATATCATTACCTACATATAATAGAACTTCAGGAAACGAACCTGTAGAATCTTGATTCAGAACCGTCATTGAAATATCGGTCATCCATGGCACTAAAGGTGTTGTGATGACTTTCGACTGTAGCAATAACGAAACACGCACACCGATCAAATCCAGCACATCATGGCTAAAATTACCGTAGTGATGGCCAAACTCATGTACCAACACAGCTACAGCTTCAGGAATACTCATAGCCTCGTAACTCCCGCTTTGATTCTTATTATATAGTAAGTCTGCGTTGATCACGATCTGACTACCAACTGCACTTCCAGTTTTAGCAACGCGAACATTGCCGTCGATGATAAAACTTCCAGGATTATTTTTTTCTGAAGAAAAAGTCAGTTGATTTGGATTTTTATCTTGCGGTAACCCAAGATAAATTTTTTGCAAGATAGCTTGTTGAGTTGGATTTAACTTACAAGTTTCTGAAGCCAAGCAAAGCTTAATGTAGCTTTCCAATTTTTCGTAAGCATACATCACATTTTTTTCACCTAAGCCGCCACCATTATTAACATGGTCGCCACCGGCAAAAACAGATTGAGTCGAAAGAACCATGATTAGAACTACAAGTTTAGTCAAAGTCGTTTTCATTTTTTATCTCCTTTAGTCGTTTGAAGTTTAGTTAGCGGAAACATTTGAAAAGAAACCGTATAGACTTCAGAGACTGGCCCTTCTTCTAACATCTCTTCGATTTTTTTTCGAGTTTTAATCATTAATTCAGTCGCGCGTGGTATATTTTCAGGGTTAATCGCCAGAGTGGTCGCAATAAATTTACGACAATTTACGTCATCGTTGTGTAAAGATGTTTCTGCTAACCAAAGATTTTCGGCATGATATTTTCGTATCGCCATCGACGGAATATTATTAGTCGTAGCAAGCGGCTTAGACGTTCTGATCAGCTCACTTCCACTTTTTTTAACAAGTTTCATTCTGAGTAAACGCTCTAGTGTTGCGAAAGCTTCATCAGTCGTTATACCTAGACGCTTCGCAATCCAGCTAGGTTTTCCCGCTTGATTAGATGGAATTTTTGCAAGGTTTAATATAGCTAGATGTTTCCAGTCACCAATTACACGAAATGTGTCTTCATCTACTATATCATGCTCATCGACTTCGAATGTTTTTTGATAGTTCTGTTTGTACTCTTGCCATACTTGTTCAAGCTCCATCGGAGACAACATCAATTTAATAGATACTTTTTCTAAATTCGTTTTAGATAGACTGCGTTTGTCAGCCATTACATCTGATAATGTAGTCACGCCAATACCTAAATCACGAGCGAAAGCACGTAACGAATAGGACGAGTTACGCGTCTGGCGTTTTGTTAGCTCTTGCATTAAAAAGCTCTTAATAGTCATTTTCATAACTAGAGTTATAGACCTACCGTGTAAAAAACGCAAGCAAATCGGGACATAGTGTCCCGACTTAAAAGATCGGAACAAGAAGGCACTTACCCCCTCTAGACGGCACACAAAAAAGAAACTATCTCTAGTTTCAACAACAAATAACAAACCTTAGGAGGTTTTAATGAAATCAGTATTAGTAGCAATGGCAATGGTGTTCGGTTTAGGTCTTTCAACTCAAGCTCACGCAGACATCCCTTTATGGGCATGTAACATGACTTTTAAAGGTCAAGCGTCTGGCGTAAAAGTTATCGTGGGTAAATACCACTTAGACGCAAAAGGCGACTTACGTTGCATCAGCGCTTCAGGCGTTAAAGAGTCTTACCCAATCACTTTAAAAGCGAAGTCTCACTTCATCGGGCCACAAATTGCTTTAGGTAAATTAGAATTCGTAGGTACTGCAGCTAACATCGCATTATTTACTAACAACCCAAAAGATCTATTAGGTAACTACTTATTAGTTCAAGGACAAGCTTCTGTTATCCGTGGCGTAGGCGTTTTAGCTGCAGTTCACACTGATATCCCAGCTTTAACTGTTAACTTATCATTACAATTTACAAAAGGTTTCGGAGTTAACTTAGGTTTAGAAAAACTTAACATCGCTCTTGATCAAGACCGTATGTAATTTAGCATTGATCTGCTTCCAGCAGATTCGATTTCCAACAAAATCGATTCCTTTTAAGAGCCGCCCCCGCGGCTCTTTTTTTATTATTTCGTAACTACTGGTCGTGACGATGGCAATCCCCACTCAGACCAAGACCCGTCATAGATTGTGATATCCTTATAGCCTATCAACTCCGCAGCAAAAGCAATCACGCAGGCTGTAACCCCCGAACCACAGGTCGCGATCAACTCCTGATCAAATTTAATTCTAGAAGAAAAAATTTTAGATAATTCATCTACAGAACGCAATTTACCGTCAACTAACACATCATTGAATGGAATATTTAAAGCGTTAGGCATATGACCTGATCGCAACCCCGGTCGCGGCTCTGGCTCATTACCACTAAAACGCCCTGCCGAACGCGCATCAAGCACCACTTGTGACGAATTGTTTAAAGCTAAAGCTACAAAATCCATATCACAAAATAAATGCTCGCGCGGCTTAGTAATAAAATTTCCGAGATTAATTTCTTGCGATACACACTCTTCAGTCGGATGACCTTCAGAAATCCAGGCAGGCAATCCTCCGTCAAGCACAGCAACATTATCATGTCCCATGGCTTTAAACATCCAACGCGCGCGCGGGCTTGAGAAAACCCCAACAGAATCATAAACAACAATGCAAGAATCCGAATTTATTCCCAGCTCACAAACTTCTCGCTCGAATAAATCTGCCGGTGGCATCATGTGCGGAAGAATCGATTTTTGGTCACAGATTTTTTTATCAAAATCAAAAGTACGCGCTCGCGGAATTTTAACTTTTGATTTATTACTTGAGTTGTTCCCAACAGGTTTAATACTCGCATCGAGAACGATCAAATTTGGATCAAATTGATTTTCTGCGAGCCACGTGACACTGACTAATGGACCTGGTAATTGCATGGATTAATTATGGAAAATTACTACGTCATAGTCAAAACGCAACCATGACACTGTCGGACGACGGTAAACTTCCGGCACAAGATATGAATTTAAAATTTTTTAGTTTGTGAAAGTTGAACGAAGTTGCCATCTGGATCTTCAAAAGTAGCAACCAAAGAAGGACCAACATCAAAAATCGTTTTAGTGATATCGTTATCTGGATAAAAACGAACGCCTTTGCTCGCTAGCTCTTGAACAGCAGCCTGAATATCATCAACAGCGAAGCTAATCATGATCGATTGCTTCTGCACAGTTGAACTTGGATAAGAAACAAAATCCATGGCGAATTTTGATCCCTTATCCATATCAAATGACTGCCAAGCCGAGTCCCCGTAGCCTTTTTTAAGACCTAACGTTTTCTCATACCAATCAGCCAACTCTTTATTTGGCGTATGAATGTAAGTGACATCAATACCTTTAATCATAAATTACTGAACCGTAGTTGTCCCAGAAGCTGTCGTCACTTTAGGACTACGTTTAGAACCCGTATACATTTCATATTTTAAGAACCGGCATTCGATATTTCCGTTCATTAAATAAAACTTACGCGTCGATTTTAATTTCATCTCGCCTAACAAGTCTTTGCTGCCCGATAATAACCAAGCATCCCAACCTTGAAAGCGATTTTTTAAAGTGAAACCTAAGTCACGGTAAACGTCTTTTAAGTTGTCTTCATCACCGATACGAGCGCCGTACGGAGGATTACAAATAACTGTTCCTTTGATCTCAGCTTTATCTTCACCTTCAACTGGTGGAGCTGCTACAGCGATTGAAGTTCCTTTAAATTCGATAAATTTACCAACACCTGCATTGCGGGCATTGTCTTTAGCGAACTGAAGAACTTTTTTATCATGGTCATAACCGTAAAATTTGAAATCTAAAGTGTCTTTTTCAAGAGCTTCAGCTTCACTGACTACTTTTAAGAAAGTCTCTTCGTTGTAATCCGCAAGATTCATAAATCCGAAATGATTACGGTGAATACCCGGAGCCATGTTGGCTGCCATCATTGCAGCTTCAATCAAGATTGTTCCAGATCCACAAAATAGATCCACTAACGGAGACTTACGATCCCACTCAGTTAAGCCTAAAAGACCCGCTGCTAAGTTTTCTTTCAATGGAGCTTCACCAGTCATCGTACGGTAGCCACGCATAAACAGCGAGTTACCAGATGTGTCTAAAGCCATGTGATATTTATTTTTGTAACCTTTGATGTGGATACGCATTGAAGGGTTATCTTTAGCAACGTCTGGGCGTTTGCCAAATTTATCGCGAAATTGATCCACAATCGCATCTTTAGTTTTCATAGCTAAAAAGCGTTGATCTGGAATCGAACACTCTTTAACAACCGCGTCGATTGTCATCGTATCATCTGCTGAAATGTATTTAGTGAAATCATGTTTACGAACGTTGTTGTAAACATCTTCGCCGTTGTAGGCGTTAAAATCTAAAAGTGGTTTTAAAATACGACTTGCGTAACGACAGTGAAGATTGGCTTTGTAACAACCTTCCCAGTTTGATTCAAAGACAACGCCACCGATAGTTTTCTCACCGGTTTTTAATCCTAAATCTTTTAATTCTTGTTCTACTAGATCGACCATGCCGATTGGACATGACGCAAAAAAACGAGCCATCTGGTTCTCCCTTTATCCTTAAAAGCTTTAACTTCCTTGTCGGTTCGCCCTAGAAGCTAGGTCACGTTCCGCCTTGTTAAAGCTTTTGTTATTAAAATAAAAGGCGCTAATCCTAGCGCCTTATTGCTATACCGAAGATATATTCCAAATAAAGGTTTATGTCTCTGTATATTTAGGACCGCCCCCGCCTTCGGGAACTGTCCAATCAATGTTCTGTGTGGGGCATTTAATATCACAAGTCTTACAGTGGATACAGTTGGTATAATTGATTTGTAAATCCTTCTTACCGGGCTCAACCGTTGAAGGTAACATCTCATATACAGCAGCTGGGCAGAATTGTACGCACGGAGACTTATATTTCGGCTCACAAACGTTACGGCAGATGCTCGCATCCCCTAAAAGTAAGTGATTCGGAGAATCCTCATCGTGGCTTGTTCCCGTTAAGTAAACGCTTCCTAATTTATCAAACATCAATACGCCATCCGTTTTCGGAAGCTTATTTTCAGGCGTCGAAGTTAAGGCCTCATCTGTACCCCAAACTTCTTTAACTGAAGCCGTAGTCTCAAAATCTTCGTGAGATTTCATATTATCCACTAAACCACGACCGCCTGTGATCTCTTGTAAAGCGATCAACGGCAATGACTTCACAAAACCTAAAGATAAAGTCTGGTGAAAGTTTCTTACGCGGTATAATTCAGATTTTACATACGAAGCATGAACTTTCTCTTCATAAGATTTTAAAACTTCATGTGAAGAATCTTGCAATTGAATCGCAGCAAACGCAGCTTCAGCAGCAGCCATTCCTGATTTCATCGCTAAGTGAATACCTTTTAACTTTTGCACGTCGACCATGCTAGCAGAGTCACCGCACACCATCCAACCATCACCGTAAAGTTTCGGCATCGAGAACCAACCACCCGCAGGAAGCGTCTTACCACCGTAAGCGACAACTTTTCCGCCTTTGATCATGTTCGCAATAAATGGATGAGTTTTTAATTTTTGTAATTCTTTATGTGGATCAAGCAATGGATCTTTCGTATCTAAGTACGCCACTAACCCTAAGATAATTTTATCTCCAGGAATTGTGTAAATAAAAGTTCCACCGATAGATTTATGTAATGGAAAACCCATTGTGTGCGTAACATGCCCTGCTTCAACAGTGCCTGCAGGCATTTGAATAACTTCTTTAACGCCTTCTTCAAACACTTCAGGATTTTTTCCTGCGCGAAGATCTAATTTTTTAGAAACTTGTTTAAATAAACTTCCACGAGTTCCTTCAGCAAAGATTGTTGTTTTGGCTTTTAAAATTAATCCCGGTTCAAAGTTAGCTTTAGGATTACCTTCTTTATCACGGCCTTTATCACCCGTGCGAACACCAACGATACGATCCCCTTCATAAAGCGCTTCTACAGCCGCAAATCCAGGAAAGATGTTAATCCCTTTGGCTTCACATTGCTGAGCTAACCAACGATTAAATTTTGAAAGTGAAATAATATAATTTCCCGTATTATGAAACGGCGGAGGAACAACTGGTAATTTAAACGCTGATGAATTACCTAAATAATAAACCGCATCTTTTTTAACTTCAGAATCTAACGGGCAACCCAACTCTAAATAATTTGGAATTAATTCTTTTAAAGCTGTTGGTTTTAAAACCGCACCAGAAAAACTGTGCGCACCAACTTCGGTAGCTTTTTCAAGAACAACAATCATTTGTTCAGGAATCGGCTCTGCATTGATTTTGCCATCAGCTACAGCTTGATTATGTTTTTCAATATCAGTTGCAATTTTGTAAGCACAAGATAAACCGGCAGCACCGCCACCAACGATAAGAACGTCAACGTCCATTGTTTCTCTTGTTACGCCTTCAGGTAAATGATCGTGTACCATTTAGAATCCCTCTTCAGCTTCTTGAGATTTTTTCTTAGCTGAACTTGAAGTTTGTAAGTCAGCTGAAACTTTTAATTCTTCTTCGTCTTGAGCACCTTTATATTTTTTTTCACGGTACATTTCTAAAAGTTCAGAACTTTCAGCAGTTGAAGCTACATCTCTGCTTATTGACGAGCCTTCATCACCCTCTGCGGCTTGCACCGCTTGATGAATTGTCATCACCAAACCGAAAACAAACAAAGATAAACATAAAATCAATACAGCTCGCATAACGGGCTTTTTCTTAGAAATCGACGAAGATTTTTTCACAGTGACTCCATAATTTTTTAATTTCTTTTAACTGATCTGATTTTATATATTTCTAAATGAAAAAGAAATAATAAAATCACTTAAGACGTCTGTGTTCGCTCATAGGAATTTGACGACGCACTGATCGAACAAGATCTAAACTGATTTCTATATCTAAACAGCCCACACCTTCAGCTTTTATTTCTACAACCTGACCCCAAGGATCAATGGCCATAGTATGCCCATAAGTAAAGCGAGATGCGGCTTTCCCGGCCTGAGTGGTTTTATGCTCACCAACTTGAGCCGAAGCCAAAACATAGGCTTGCGACTCAATAGCGCGCGCTCTTAGTAAGGTTTCCCAGTGAGCCTGCCCAGTTTTTACCAAAAATGCAGCCGGCACCAAGATCACATCCACTTTATTTTTAGCTAATTGCTGATAAAGTTCAGAAAAGCGAAGGTCATAACAAATCGACGATCCAAAACGAACGCCATCTATTTCAAAGCCAGTGACTTCATCTCCGTGAGTAAAAAAATCAGATTCACGAATGGCCTTCTGCCCCTCGAGCTGAATATCAAAAAGATGAATTTTTTTATAAATAATTTTAGCAGGCTCACCCGGGCTCACCAGCACAGAGGCATTCCAAACTTTACCACCATCAGAAATAGCTGTCGTAAAATGCAGATCTATCTTGTGCAAATCAGCTAGTCTTTGCAACTGCTGAATCTCAGCCGAATCTAAAGTTAAAGCTTTTAAAGGCTCACCTTCAATAATTCTAAAATAAAGACTATTTTCAGGAAGTATAAATAGACGAGTTTTTTTCTGCGTTGGGTTTTGAGTTTGCGCAGCTAAATGCGATTCAACAAGAGCAACAATCCGCTCTAAATTTTTAGAGATATCGTCAGAAGAATTTAACTGAAGCAGAGTAATTTTCATAGTTATCGATTATAGTATAGCTTATTCAATTTCAATAGAGTTTGCTAAAACAGCCTCGCGACATTTAAAGCCGCCGCCCTCTACATTTTTTTTGATATTATTCAAAACGGCTTCACACTGAGTGTAAAAGGTCGCCGAGCTAACTACCTGCGAATAGCCTTCTTTAGAGTAAATAGTTTTACACTTTCCATCATTGGATGAATACACGCGCATCCATCTGATGTCTCGCTGACGTTCGCATAAAACGAACATATTGTTTTTGTCTGCGGCTAAAACTTGAACTGAAGCCAACCCTAAGATGATAGTTATTATTGCATGACGCATATGGATTAGTTTCGATTTAAATTTATGATTGGTCACTAAACAGAAGTCCGACTGGACATTTACCGACACTTTGTCAGATCAAGTCTGGGAAGGAGCTTCCCAGACCGGGTCGATTTAAACGACAAAAGGCAATTTGAATCAACAAATTGCCTTTCATATTAAGAGCTATTCACTCTCTGAGCCGAAAACTAGTTGTCTTCGGCTACTCTAAAATTACTTCGCTTTAGCAGAAGCTTTTTTAGTCGCTTTTTTCTCAGTTGCTTTAGCAGCTTTAGCTTTCGCTTCAACTAACTTAACATTTGAGTAATCGATGAAACCTTCTTTTTTAAGAAGACCGTCTTTTTTGTCATAGTGAGTTTGTACTTTCACGCCTTCAACTTTAACTTTCATTGCAGTTGGGCTAACTTCTAATACAGAACCTTTTTTACCTTTATCAGCGCCAGCAATAACTTGTACTTTGTCGCCTTTTTTGATTTTTAATTTTAACATATATAGTCCCTAATTACGCTTTTTTAGCTTTGTTCATTTTACGACGGATACGAGCTTTAACATCTAAAGCGCGTTGAGATAATACAGCATCGTTTTGACTTAAGATAAACTTGTCGAAACCACCTGTGTGTTCCATATCTCTAATAGTGCTAGTTGCCATATAAAGGCGCACCATTTGGTTTAAAGTTTTGCTAAATATGCGTTTTCTTTGCACATTTGGCATTGCCGTCGATTTAGTTTTGATATTCGAGTGGCTCACTAAATTTTTAACTACTGGCGATTTGCCTGATAATTCACAACGGCTCATTTATTACTCCTAATTTTTTCTAACAATAAAGTACAAATAGTACTTCCAAAACCGAGATATCTGGTATATTCAGATATTCTTCAATTGGCAAGAGGTTTAAATGGAAAAAGAAAATAACGGTAAAGAAAACCGCAAATCAGTTCGCAACAAATACCGCACAGAATACACTGGCGATCACGTTTTTGACTATAAAGACCCAGCTTCATTAAGCCGCTTTATTGCCGATGCGGGTAAGATCACTCCAGCTCGTATCTCTAAGCTAAGTCTTTCTCAACAAAAGAAAGTCGCGGGAGCAGTTAAAAAGGCTCGTACACTAGGCTTATTACCTAATGGTACTGATGCTTACGATACAAGTTCACGTCCAGAACTTATCAGCGCAGTTCCTTTTGAGTACTAATCTGATATACTAATAAGACGTTACAACTTGTTGTTGTGATCCCTTACGGCGCTTTAAACGGCGCCGTTTTTTTTGCGCCTAAAAGCTAAGTATTGCCGTAGGCAATCCAGATTAACAATCACTTAGCTTTTTTCGCATCTACGATATTAGTAATCAAATAAACTAGGATCATCCCTACGAATAAAATATTCGACAGGCTATGCAATTGTCTTCCAGACAAAATGCCAAAGATAGAAATCTCTTCTAAGCTTTTATCCCAATTAAAAATTCGAAATAAAAATATCGGCATAGCTGATAAAAGAAAAAATACGCCACTCGCAAAAACGCGAGCTAAACGCGATGACGAATTCGCAAGACTCAAACGCTCTCTAAAAATATTAAATAACGGAATAAACAGAAAACCCGTTCCTGCTACAAGCCCTGCAATCTTTCTATCTTGAATAAACTTAAATATAATAATTACACAGGGAACCCACAGCAATAAGACCAACAACTCCAATGTAAATATCTGCTTTAATAATTTTAACAATCCTATTTTCTGGAACTTTTCCGAAACCATGGAGTCCTCCTAAGGCCAACTTCAATATATCGTAAGCCCACCGTTTTCAGATTGTCACCTTATCTTGCAATAGACCTAAAGCAACAAGGGGAACATATGTTAAAATTTTTAACGGCAAACAAACAATTAGTCAGTCTTCAATTGGGTCTTAGCGAATTCGGTCTTCAGCCAACTGATTGGCGCGTAATTAGAAAAACAAAATCACGCTTCGTCATTCAAAGCTTAAACTCTGAAGATTTTTATTTTATCGGCGAAGTAAAAAACTCAAACGACAATCAATGGCAATTTATTCAAGTGGCAGGTTTATAATGATTACTGATACAAATCACAACGAAGCGAAAACAAACTTCGTTCGTAAACATCGCTCTCTTTTAAAGATCCTGTTACGTTGGTTACCGACTGCAAAGCCCTCGGGCGTGGCATCTCAGCTCGCTTTTCCATTGGCAGCTTATCAGGCCAACGATCTGGAAATTCACGATAGACAGACGCTCGCAGAGCCTTATACTCCTCAAGGCTGGTCAACTGCACTAAACCATTTTTAGCACGGCAAAAACCATAAATCTCGCCCTCATTGAGCCAACCCATTCTTTGGCCAAGGCCCTCTGGTGGTTTTTCGCCCCATGCTGCTAAGGCCATAATTTTAATTCCTGTCGCCAGCGCATTTGTCAGATCTTTATATTCTTCTTTTAATTTAATAAAACATTTCGGCGATACAACGCGTGTAGCATCAGCAACACGCTTAACTGCCTTGAAGTAATCTTCGCAACTGCCTTGGCTATTGCCGTCTTTGCAAAGCTCTCTCGCGTAATTTAACTGAGCATACTGAATTGTTTTTTTTGCTGTTTTATAACCTGTCAAAACTCCACGCACTTCACGACCGAAGTTAGTGATTTCAACTTCGCAACCATCAGATAAAGGATTTTGCGAAATAATAAATCCCAATGCTGCTGCTAATACGATAAAGACCAAGAGTGGTCTTGGGGTTTTAGCTATTATATTTGCAATTGCATCATCTAGTTTTGACATCTCTAATTATTGTGACGAAAAATTCAATAATTTCAAGAAATCTCCATATTAGACCTTTGGCTTCAAACAAAATAAATAATGACGCTAATTCAGACTTAAGCTCTAATATCCTTATGAGCCAGGCAAAAAGCGTTGATGCAGATGTAATTGAAAACCTTAAATCCTTAGGTGGCATGGAGTTGCTAGCAGAACTTCACACAGTGTTCATTTCAACAAGCGAAGCTTTAATAGCTGATCTTCACAAGGCACTCGCAGCAGGCGATGCTCTTGGCGTTCAAGAAAAAGCCCATAGTTTAAAATCAAGCTCAGGCAATATGGGTGCTTTGCAACTTTCACAAATTTGTATGCAGTTAGAAAAAATGGGGCAAACTAAAGATCTTTCACAAGCTAAAGATCTAGCCCAAAAATTAGATGTCGAATTTAAACAAGTTAGTTTAGAGCTCAGACAAATCGTAGCCGCTCAATAGCGACAAATAAGTTATTACGACGCCTTTTGAATACGTGGGTTGTTAGACATGACCCAACGACGCACTTTTTGCAGATCACTTTCATTCAAACCAATAAAGTTAGCTTTAATAGTGTAAGTCTTAGAGTTATTCGGATTAACCGAACAATGAGCAACACGCATGAGCGGTTTTTCTAATTCAACTTCTTCGAATAATTCACAATCGACCTTGAGTTTGAAATTAAGAGGAAATGGTACCGGAGAAACAATAGTAATCCCCTGTTCAGAAATACCCGTCACATCTAGTTCGACAGGAAGCATAGCTTTGGCTTTGGTCGGACAATCCGTAAAACTATAACGACCGGCTTTTTTCTCTAAAAGCGATTCAATTTTAGCAAAAAGCATATCGCCATCAAAAGGTTTAACAATGTAATCGTCAATACCCGCATCTAAAGCTTTAATAATATCTGCTTTATCACGGCGACCAGAAAGAAAAATAGCCGGAAGATCTTTTAGTTTTTCTGTTTTGCGAATCATAGTAATCAAGTTAAAACCTGATACACCACCTGGCATATTAATATCTGTAATAACCATATCAAAGATTTCAGTTTCAAGTTTTTCAAGCGCAGTGCGGCCGTCTTCAACAGTCAGCACAGAATGCCCTGCCTTGATCAGCGTAGCTTCAAGAACTTTTAATAAAACTTTGTCATCATCGACTACAAGAATATTTGCCATAATATAGTTTGCTCATCGACGTTTTCCAAACAAACCTTTAAGCGTTTTAAAATGAGACGCATTAAATTTATCTGAGTTTTTTTCCTCTAGACCATCGGTTAGTTTTGGCTCCAGTTCTGCGAGCCAGGGTTTTAATCATTACTCATGTTCTCTATCCTCGCATGAATATGCAAAACAGAACTAAAACAAATAAAAATATAATTGCTTCATTAATTTTAATTCTAACTTTCACTTCTTTTTCTTGTTCTAAAGGTTCTTCGATAAGTACAGAAAGTGGAACTCAAGCACCAAGCTCAACACCAGACGATCCAACACAACCCCCAGAGCCAACTCCCACACCTCCACCAAATCCAGTTCCTACGCCAACTGCTAAAATGTACGGGGTCACTGTAGATTCAGTCGCAAATATTAATGATGTGGTAAATTCGCTAAATTCTCTTTCACAAAAAGCGACTGCCCGAATTGTCTTTGATGAAGGAATGGCTGCATCTTATTACGCAACACCTATACAAAAAATCCATAACGTCAGCTATGTGATGGGCGAGATCCTTGATTCTTTTTATGTAAAAAATGTGACTGCCGCTCAATACCTGGCGCGCACACAAGAGTATTACAATGCCCTCAGCTCTTCTGTTGACATTTGGGAGATCGGTAACGAAATCAACGGCGAGTGGCTGGGTAACACTTCTGACGTCGCAACTAAAATGACAAGCGCTTATGATTTTATTAAATCAAAAGGCAAAACTACGGCATTAACACTATACTATAATGAAGATTGCTGGAAATACCCTAGCGAAGAAATGTTCACGTGGGCTAATGCCAATGTTCCTGCAAGAATGAAGTCAGGATTAGATTACGTTCTTGTTAGTTATTATGAAGATGATTGCAACGGTCTGCGACCAAATTGGCAACAAGTCTTTGCAAAACTTGCGCAGATGTTTCCAAATTCTAAAATCGGTTTTGGTGAAATGGGCACGACCAAGTCACAAGCTGCAAAAACAGATATGATTCAGCGTTATTATCGAATGAATATTTCGCAAGATCGATTTGTCGGAGGCTATTTTTGGTGGTACTTCGTCCAAGACATGGTGCCCTCATCTAAGCCAATGTGGCAGATCTTGAATAATAATTTGTTATAGTCCATCATCGATGAATGGCTGTAGAACAAAACTCAAATGATCTCATACAAGTTGTTACTCTTTTAGGAGCTGCCGTAGTCGCGGTTCCTATTTTTCGAAAACTGGGCTTGGGCTCAGTTCTAGGATATTTATTTGCTGGCTTAATCATCGGCCCCTTCGGATTAGGACTCTTCACTGATCCTAACTCAATATTGCACATCGCTGAGCTTGGCGTCGTGATGTTCTTGTTTGTCATTGGACTCGAGATGAGACCGTCTCATCTTTGGGATTTGCGCGGCCAGATTTTTGGTTTAGGTTCATTACAAATTGCCGTTTGTTCAGTGGCACTAACAGGTATCGGAATAGCCGTTGGTTATTCGCCCACTATTTCATTCATAAGTGCCGCAGGCTTCGTGTTAACATCAACAGCGATCGTTATGCAGATTCTTGGCGAACGTGGCGACATCGGCCTGCCACAGGGCCAAAAAACAGTTTCAATTTTACTCTTCGAAGATTTATTGATCGTTCCCCTATTAGCCTTAGTCGCGCTACTTTCGCCGATTGGCCATTCGCAAGGAATCAATTGGACAACCATTGCCATCGCGCTCGGATCTTTGATTGCCGTTATCGCTGCGGGTCGCTGGTTGTTAAATCCCTTTTTTCACATCTTAGCTAATGCTCGTGCACGAGAAGTCCTCACTGCGGCTGCATTGCTAGTTGTTCTTGGCACATCTTTATTAATGCAACTTACAGGATTATCAATGGCTCTGGGCGCATTTTTAGCCGGAGTGCTTTTAGCCGAATCAACATTTCGTCATCAAATTGAAGCCGACATCGAACCATTTCGCGGAATCTTACTCGGATTATTTTTCATCGGCGTTGGCATGTCGTTAGATCTAAAGTTAGTTTTAGACAATGCTCTATTTGTTATCACTGGTGTTTTAGTGCTCATGCTAGGAAAAGGATTTTGCATTTATCTAGTTGCTCGTTTTATGGGTTCGACACACCCAGAAGCTCTTGATCGCGCTGCTATCATGGCCCAAGGAGGAGAATTCGCCGTTGTCCTTTACGCTGCAGCAACTCAAGCCCGCGTTATTTCTGTAGAAGTAAATGCCAATATGACTGCGATCGTCGTGTTATCGATGGCTCTAACTCCACTGGCTGTCATCATCGTTAAAAAAATATTATCTACTGCAAAACCTTCTCTTGAAGGAGTTGAAGAAGCTCGCGATCTATCAAGCTGTGGATTAGTGATTGGGTTTGGTCGCTTCGGACAAGTGGTTTCACAATTGTTATTAGCACGAGACATGGATATTACGATTATTGATAGTAATCCTGAAAGAATTCGCAATGCAGGAAATTTTGGTTTTAAAATTTATTACGGAGACGGTTCAAGATTAGATGTACTTCGCGCTTCGGGGGCCGAAAAAGTTTGTTTCATTGCTGTTTGTATTGATAATAAAAAGTTAGCTAACAAAGTTGCTGAATTAGTCAGGGCAGAATTTCCTCAAGCCAAAGTTTTAGTAAGAGCCTATGACCGCGTTCACGCCCGTGAATTAGTGATTGCCGGAGTAGATTACCAAATTCGCGAAACTTTCGAGTCTGCAATTAAGTTCGGACAAGAAGCTTTGCGATCAGCAGAAGTTCCAGAAGATGATATTATCTCGATCACTGAAGACATTCGCCGCCGAGATGCTGAACGTTTTGCAATTGAAACTGATACGAACAGCAGTACAACACAGTCTGCAAAAGATTTAGTTCACTTCAATATTCCAAAACCCGTGCCCTTGGTTGAACCAAAAAGACAGACACGAATATTAAATGCCGAAGGACAAAATCTTTCCGCAGACTAAAAGTAAATTGCTCGTCATGATCAGTTGATTTGTTTTAGGTAAAAAAAAAGCTACTTGGATTTCAAGCAGCTTTATAATTAAAAGATAATTAAAAGTTATCTTTAACTTTATTAATTGGTCGGGGCGATAGGATTCGAACCTACGACCCTCTGGTCCCAAACCAGATGCGCTACCAGACTGCGCTACGCCCCGACGACTTCGTAAGAAGAAACAAATTAATCCTGACAGGCTTGTATTGTCAAATAATTCGCAGCAAAAGCTAAGATTCCAGCCAATATTTAATTTGAAAATACAGACTTAGCTACTTCACTAAGCTTTGAGACTATTTTGTGATCATAATAGGGCTAAATTAAGTGATTGTAGGGCCGTAAACCGATCATCCTGCCCTTTAAAAGCAAAAGAGAGGTACACAACCTCTCTTTCTGTTTTGCTGTAAAATAGAGCTATTCTAAGCCGACCACTTTCAAAAAATGGATCTGACTAGGCGATCTTTTTAATTTTATCGAGTTTATCTTTCATAGAGATGTTGTCTCTCTTAAGAGCCGTCACGACATTATTTAACTCAACAATTTTACGACGTAATGAATCGACTTCGTTAGGGTTACCTAATTGAATACCCGAAGAAGCTGAAGCTTCTTTTACAACGTCATCAGCCGTGCGATTACCACCAGATGATGGGCCTGCTCCGCCTCTTTCTAATTTACTTTCGATTTCATCAGGAATCGTAAGATCAGGATCGATCTTATCAAATTTTAAGGTGCCCGCTGCAAATAACAAACGAGTTTCGTTAATAACTTTCATCAAACACGCAGAAATTTCATTCGGTGCTGGTGAGCCTTCTTTATAAAGTTGTTCGAACTTACGTCTTTCTTGTGGACCAAGCTTAGCTGCAAATTCATCAAACTTATCTTGAGGTAAAGATTTTAAAGCTGTACCGAAAGCTAATGGATTCATTTGTGCCGTGATTTCCATAATTGCTTCTGGCTTCCAAGAAAGAATTTTTTCAAAACTAAGCATCTTAGCTTGAATCGCTTCTCCCCAACGTGGCGTTTCTTCGTTTATGATTTTCATAAACTGTTCACGTTTTTTAGGACCACAAGTTTCGATAACTTGCAGTAATTGAATAAAGCCACCTGATTTTTTGTATCTGTCTACCATTGCCATATGAACAAATGATCGGTTGTTGAAATCATAAAATTGAATTTATTTAGCAATTTTACGAGCGAGAGATAAAAATAAAAAAAGAGCGTCTCAACATAAGACGCTCTCGATAGATTAATGAATTTATACGTAGCTAAAAGTTCTTACTGAACTCCACCAGTTTGTGGACAGCTGTATTTCACACGAACTTGAGTACCTTGGTAACTCGCTGTGAAAACAATGTTGTTACCATTCCAAGTGTGAGGAATTGTTGCCGCTGGATTATTTGCAACTTCAACAACTGGAGCTGTTGCAGGAGTACATTTAAGATCGAATCTTAAAGCTGCATCCGCAACTTTCGTTGCCATATTGATAAAGTAACTTGAATAGTTCGTTTGGCAGATATCAATAATTTGACCGCGCGGTTGAGCATTTCCATTAATATCCTTAGAAGAAGATGCAGATACAGCTGCGTACTCAACTCCAGGGTTAGCACCAATCACGTAATTACCATTTTGATCTTTAATTTCTTGGCCATTTGATCTGAATTGTGATTTTTGTGACTGAGCACATGCAGCATCTTTAGTAATAACCGAGTTAAATTCCCAGTATTTGTCTGTGAATTTAGAGTTTACTGTTGAAATTAAATTTGACGCACGGTCTTCGGTTGTAAATGTTCCAGTCTCTCCACTACGAACATCTTCATTCGAGATCACAATAATATTTAAATGCGCATCCGTACGAACAAAACTTCCAGTATTATTTTGTAAAATATAGTTAGCTGCTAAAATTCCACGCTCATCACTTGAAGCACAGGCATTATTATAGGCAGCTGCATAGTTACTGTTAGATTGAAAGCTTGGACCATAAGTATTGTAGTAAGATTTAATTACTTCTTCGCACTTTGTAGTTTCAGTTCTAACAATTGCACCATTAAAAAGAGCAACACGATTAGAATCACCTTTAGTTAAAAATGTAGAACCGTTACCAAAAGATAATAGTGGAGCAGCTGAAAGCTTAGTTACATCAGTTGTTGTCATCGCAATTTTGTAATCTATTTCACGAGCATCAAGTCTTTCGATAAAACCACCAAAAGCTTGAGCCATACGTTGCTGAATAACAGACATTGAAGCCGAATTATCATTAACAAATAAGATATCAACTTTACCCGTTCCGATTTTGTGAACTTCATCCCATTTTTTAGTTCCATCAGGATTAACCACGCAACCAGTAGTACAGTCAGCATTTACAGCAACTGCCGGAGTAAACTTGGTCGGAGAACAAGCTATAACTGAGCCCAAAGCGGACAATAAAAAAACATGAGCATAGTAAAGTTGTTTTAGTTTCATAGAACACCTCTACATGTCTTGTTACAATTAGGGTGCCCATCAAAGACTTATTAAAATGAAATATAAATGGGATAGCTCAAATAGTGGTGTCCAACAATTTGACATAGGCTCAAAAAGAGCAAACCGAGAAATGTCTTTCTACGAATTTTGAGCAAAAAAAAACCCTAGGGGTTGCCTAGGGTTTTAAGAAAAATAGAGCTGGCATCGTGCTACTCTCTCACACAGTTACCCGTGCAATACCATCGCCGCAAGAGAGCTTAACTTCTGAGTTCGGAATGGGATCAGGTGTGACCTCTCTGCTATAGACACCAGCAAATTGTATTAATTGATTTTTAGCGATATGTTAGATTCGAAATTTTGGTCATTAATGACCGAGAATTATTTTAAAAAAGCCTCACGACCTATTAGTAAATATAAGCTGAATACATTACTGTAATTACACTTTATTCCTATCAACCTCGTAGTCTCCGAGGGGTCTTTAGGGGACCGAAGTCCCAGAGAAATCTTATCTTGTAGTTAGCTTCCCGCTTAGATGCTTTCAGCGGTTATCTATTCCGTACATAGCTACCCTGCATTGCTCTTGGCAGAACAACAGGAACACCAGAGGTACGTCCATCCCGGTCCTCTCGTACTAAGGACAGGTCTACTCAAATTTCTTTCGCCCACAGAAGATAAGGACCAAACTGTCTCACGACGTTCTGAACCCAGCTCGCGTACCACTTTAATTGGCGAACAGCCAAACCCTTGGGACCTGCTCCAGCCCCAGGATGTGATGAGCCGACATCGAGGTGCCAAACTCCATCGTCGATATGGACTCTTGGATGGAATAAGCCTGTTATCCCCGGAGTACCTTTTATCCGTTGAGCGATGGCCCTTCCACGCGGGACCACCGGATCACTTTGGCCTGCTTTCGCACCTGCTCGACTTGTAGGTCTCGCAGTCAAGCCCCCTTATGCCAATGCACTCGACGCCTGGTTTCCAATCAGGCTGAGGGGACCATCGCGCGCCTCCGTTACTTTTTGGGAGGCGACCGCCCCAGTCAAACTGCCCACCAGACAGTGTCCCTCCCCTCGATGAGAGGGGCAGGTTAGATTTCAAAGTTTTCAAGGGTGGTATTTCAAGGACGCCTCCACCAAGTCTAGCGACCTGGCTTCAAAGGCTCCCACCTATCCTACACATAAAAACTCTAAAATCACTGTCAAGCTACAGTAAAGGTTCACGGGGTCTTTCCGTCTTTCTGCGGGTACCCGGCATTTTCACCGAGAATTCAATTTCGCGAGGCCCTTGGTTGAGACACCGGAGAAGTCGTTACGCCATTCGTGCAGGTCGGAACTTACCCGACAAGGAATTTCGCTACCTTAGGACCGTTATAGTTACGGCCGCCGTTTACTGGGGCTTCGATTCTCTGCTTCGCTTACGCTGACAAATCCTCTTAACCTTCCAGCACCGGGCAGGCGTCAGTACGTATACTTCGTCTTGAGACTTTGCACATACCTGTGTTTTTGATAAACAGTCGCTACTCCCAACTCTCTGCGACCCCAAATAGCTTCACGAGTAAATCGCTACACATTCTGGGGCATACCTTTTCCCGAAGTTACGGTATTAAGTTGCCGAGTTCCTTAACCAAGATTCACCTCATCGCCTTAGATTATTCATCCCACTCACCTGAGTCGGTTTACGGTACGGGTAAAATATTAAAATATCGCAACTTTTCTTGAATGCATGGCTCGATACGCTTCCGGGATAAATCCCTCGCATTAACGTCTCAGAGTTAAGCCAGACGTACTTAACTGTCTGACCTCCTACACGCTTACACCTCAATCCAATAAGAGGCCGTATGTACCTACACTGTCATTGCTATACCAATCATATTTTAGTTACGGAATATTAACCGTATGTCCATCGTCTACGCCTATTGGCCTCGACTTAGGTCCCGACTAACCCTGGGAGGATTATCCTTGCCCAGGAACCCTTGAGTTTTCGGCGCCCAGGTTTTTCACCTGAGTTCAACGCTACTTATGTCAGCATGATCACTTCGAGTTCGTCCAGCTGTCCTCACGGTCAACCTTCAGCCTATACTCGAACGCTCCCCTACCCCTTGTATTGCTACAAAGCCATAGCTTCGGTAGCATGCTTAGCCCCGTTATATCTTCCGCGCGGGGTCACTAGACTAGTGAGCTATTACGCTTTCTTTAAAGGATTGCTGCTTCTAAGCCAACCTCCTAGTTGTCACAGTAACCCTACAACGTTTTCCACTTAGCATGCATTTAGGGACCTTAGCTGATGGTCTGGGCTCTTTCCCTCTCGACATGTGACCTTATCACCCCATGTCTGCCTTCCAGGGTACATATCAACGGCATTCGGAGTTTATTTGGGTTTGGTAATCTGGTAAAGACCCCTAGCCCATTCAGTGCTCTACCTCCGTGATACAATTTACCTGAAGCTATACCTAAATATATTTCGGGGAGAACCAGCTATCACCCAGTTTGATTGGCCTTTCACCCCTAATCACAGCTCATCCAAAGGTTTTTCAACACCAACTAGTTCGGCCCTCCACGAGGTGTTACCCTCGCTTCAGCCTGGCCATGATTAGATCACTGGGTTTCGGGTCTATTCCTACAGACTAACGCCCTATTCAGACTCGCTTTCGCTACGGCTCCACCTTCAACGGCTTAACCTTGCCTGCAAAAATAACTCGCTGACTCATTATGCAAAAGGTACGCAGTCGACCACTTAAGAGTCTTCTACTGCTTGTAGATATACGGTTTCAGGTTCTATTTCACTCCCCTCTCGGGGTTCTTTTCACCTTTCCCTCACGGTACTTGTCCTCTATCGGTCACTGTTTAGTATTTAGCCTTGGAGGGTGGTCCCCCCAGATTCCCAGCGGATTTCACGTGTCCGGTGGTACTCAGGATACTCCTAGAGCTGTTAACATTTTCGATTACAGGGCTATCACCTTGTTTTGCCACACTTTCCAGAGTGTTCATCTAATGTTAACGAGTCTCACATCGAAGTCCTACAACCCCAGATTCAAAAATGAACCTGGTTTGGGCTACTACCCTTTCGCTCGCCACTACTCGGGTAATCTCGTTTGATTTATGTTCCAGATGGTACTGAGATGTTTCACTTCCCATCGTTTGCTTTTGCAACCTATGTATTCAGTTGCAAATTCCATTTAAGGAGGGTTTCCCCATTCAGAAATCTCCGGATCAAAGTGTGTGTGCCACTCCCCGAAGCTTATCGCAGCTTACCACGTCTTTCATCGCCTAACAGTGCCAAGGCATTCACCTGTATACCCTTAGTAGCTTTAAAATTATATATATGAATCTAACCTCGCTAAAAATCAATTAATACAATCTACTGAATTAGATCAGTAAATTAATAATTGTCTTACTCAAATATATCTTGCGATCATATTTAGTAAAAAATTAATACAAATAAAAACTCTATTCTTCATTTCGATATTCAAGGTTTAATTCCCGAAAATATTTGTTCGAAACTTCTTAGTTTACATATTCAATTGTCAAAGAACAGTGTTGTTAGCTTGCGCTTTCAACATAAAATTTTGAGTTGGTGGGCCTGGGATGACTTGAACATCCGACCCCACGCTTATCAAGCGTGTGCTCTAACCAACTGAGCTACAGGCCCATGACCAGTAGTTCGTTCAAAACTGAATAGCTATTAAAAGATTTTGGTTTGACCTAAGAGAAGTGATTGCTCTCTTTGAGACAAGCTCAAAGCGCTGATCACGAAATCCTTAGAAAGGAGGTGATCCAGCCGCAGGTTCCCCTACGGCTACCTTGTTACGACTTCACCCCAATCATCGACCTTACCTTGGGCGCCTACCTCCTTGCGGTTAGCACAGCGACTTCTGGTAAAACCAACTTTCATGGTGTGACGGGCGGTGTGTACAAGGCCCGGGAACGTATTCACCGCGGCATTCTGATCCGCGATTACTAGCGATTCCAACTTCATGTAGTCGAGTTGCAGACTACAATCTGAACTTAGATGGCTTTTAAGCGATTTGCTCGACCTCACGGTTTTGCTTCGCTCTGTGACCACCATTGTAGCACGTGTGTAGCCCTAGGCATAAGGGCCATGAGGACTTGACGTCATCCCCACCTTCCTCCTGCTTAACGCAGGCAGTCCCTCTAGAGTGTCCAACTAAATGCTGACAACTAAAGGTAAGGGTTGCGCTCGTTGCGGGACTTAACCCAACATCTCACGACACGAGCTGACGACAGCCATGCAGCACCTGTGAACCGACTCTTGCGAGCGACGACATTTCTGCCAGTCTTCCAGTCCATGTCAAGCCTAGGTAAGGTTCTTCGCGTTGCATCGAATTAAACCACATGCTCCACCGCTTGTGCGGGCCCCCGTCAATTTCTTTGAGTTTTAATCTTGCGACCGTACTCCCCAGGCGGGATACTTAACGCGTTAGCTACGACACTAGAGGGGTCAATACCTCTAACATCAAGTATCCATCGTTTATGGCGTGGACTACCAGGGTATCTAATCCTGTTTGATCCCCACGCTTTCGGGTCTCAGTGTCAGTGTTGGCCCAGTTACTCGCCTTCGCCTCCGGTATTCCTGTTGATATCTACGTATTTCACCACTACACCAACAATTCCAGTAACCTCTACCACACTCAAGACTTCCAGTATCAAATGCACTTCCAGGGTTGAGCCCTGGGATTTCACATCTGACTTAGAAGCCCACCTACACCCGCTTTACGCCCAATGATTCCGAACAACGCTAGGATCCCTCGTCTTACCGCGGCTGCTGGCACGAAGTTAGCCGATCCTTTCTTGCATGGTACATTCATTGTGTTATTCCCATACGACAGAGCTTTACGACCCGAAGGCCTTCATCACTCACGCGGCGTCGCTGCGTCAGGGTTTCCCCCATTGCGCAATATTCCCTACTGCTGCCTCCCGTAGGAGTCTGGACCGTGTCTCAGTTCCAGTGTGACTGATCATCCTCTAAGACCAGTTAGAGATCGTCGCCTTGGTGAGCCATTACCTCACCAACTAGCTAATCTCGCATAGACTCATCTTCAAGCGAAAAACCTTTAACCCCTTGATCCTCAGATCTTGTGGTCTTATCCGGTATTAGCCAGTCTTTCGACTGGTTATCCCCGACTCGAAGGCAGATTATCTATGTATTCCTCACCCGTGCGCCACTGGTATTGCTACCCGTTCGACTTGCATGTATTAGGCACGCCGCCAGCGTTTGTTCTGAGCCAGAATCAAACTCTCCAGTTAAAAAAAACTAAAAAGTTTAAAAATCTGTTCATTTTTGTATTGTCATCCGAAGATGACAACCATTGAGATAAAAACGTTAGTTTTTAAATGATTTCTATTAATATAAAGAAACCTAGAAATTTATAATATCACACTAAGCAACCGAAGTTACATTAGCTCGCTACATTAAAGTAGCTGTTCTATTAGTTCCAAAATCTTTTAGCTATTCAGTTTTCAAAGAACCCGATCATTAACTCGCTTTGCTTTCGCTCGGCGTTTTCATTTCTACAAGGACGTCAGTTGTAATTCAGCTGAATTACCTCGTCAACATCTTTTTTATTTTATTTTTAAATAAAATTTAAAAAGTGTGTCGATTTGGTGGAGGCAACAGGGATCGAACCTGCGACCTTCTGAATGCAAATCAGATGCTCTCCCAGCTGAGCTATGCCCCCGACGTCTTTTGCTGTTCGACGTTTGTCGCTTATCCCAAACTTCTTTGCAATACTTTTTTTTAGAAAAACGTAAAAAACCTGGTTTTTATACCAGGTTGTGTTTTTTTTAGGCGTGAGTGATTTGAGTTTAAGCAGTAGCTGCGAGAGGATTCAGCAGGAATGCTGAAAACCATTGCTTCTCGGCCTTCATTTCGAAGCCGACTTGTTCGGCCCCCATCATAATACTTTGATATACTTTTTTCAAAACTTCCAATTCTGTGGCTGTTTGGTACGTATCTTCACCATCCGTAAGGTCTTCAATAGCTTTAAACACGCTATTTAAGTCTACCGTAGTAACAACTTTAGGAATTTTGCCCGCATCAAAGCCCACTAACTCTAGTGGTTTAAAGCCGATTAAATTTTTCGTAATTAAAATTTTAGTTTTATTGTGAAAGTTAATTTGAATGAATTGCGAACCGTCAAAGTCAGTACGTGCTAATACTTTTTCTACATCAGCGAATCTAAAGCTAATCGCTTTTTGATCTTCGTTTTGAGTTACGCGTAAAGAAGTGTGATCGAAATCGAATTTCACATAGCGAGTGTTCTCTAAAAAATTTACGATCTCATTCATGTTGTTAGAACTTACGTTCTCATTTGGCTTCTTCAAAGTGGCCTCCGCAATATTGCCGTGTTATATCAATTTTTTTATCGACGTGTTGAGAGTGAGTCTTTAAAATATTTTTGTATCAAATTAAGAATCCGTATGAAATATTAGGTTTATTATGAAAATAACTCGTTGGACTGCAGAAATTCCGGTAAACAAAGACATCATTGTTAAGCTTTTTGAGGCTGAAGGGCTTGAACCAAGACCTTTTCAAATCAAGTCTGGTTCTCGCTTAGCAAACCAAAGAACCCACTTAACTGAAATTATTCAAATAGCTGAAGGTGAACTTATTTTTAATCTTTCAGGTACCCAATTCGTATTACGCCCAGGCGATAAATTAGAAATGCCGGCGAATACGGCCTATTCTTTTAGTAATATTAAGAACGAAGAGAGCATTATGTTCTCGGCCCAAAAAATCTAGGTTTAAATCCCCACTTATTTCTATATTTATAATAAAAAAACCCGCTTAATACAGCGGGTTTTTTTATTTTATTTAACTCTAATCTACTTATGGATCTACTTTTTAGAATAGCTCTCTCTTATTGTCCTGAAGTGCCTTCACCTAAATCTTGGCTTGAAGCCTTGAATGAAGGTGCTTGAAGCGTCTTAAGAATACGTGGAGAGATAAAGAACATTAATTCTGTCTTTTGGCTCGAGTTAGAATCAGTTCTAAATAATGTTCCTAAGATTGGAATATCTTTTAATCCTGGAACTCCTTGGCGACGATTTGTTACATCAGATGTAAAAACCCCACCGATCACCGCAGTTTCACCGCTTTTTACGATGATATTCGTTTTGATCTCACGTTGAGTTCTTCCGCCTGTAGCTGTCGTTGCAGAACGTTCGATTTTTAGGTCTAAATTCACAGTGCCGATGCTTGAAATTAACGGTTTAACATCTAAATTTACCCCGACTTCAACCTCTTTGAAAGTTTGAGTCGTCGTTGTTGTTCCTGCCGTCGTAGTTTCAGTCGATGGAACTTGAATGATCGAACCCTGCTTAATAGTCGCTTGGCTATTATGTAAAACCGCGATTCTTGGCGAAGATAAAATTTTAACTTTTTCTTCAACTTCGTCTAAAGCTAGTCTTGTCGACAAATCTCCGAAAGCTCCGAATTGACCTAACCACATTGATCCTGTGAATGAGCCTGTTGCTGCCGGATTAAATGTTGCCGACGGACTATAAAAACGGCTTAAACCACCGTTTCCTGTCACAACGCGATCACGACCTGGAATAACTAAGTTGGCGTCTCCATTTTGGGCTAAGTTGAATCCGAAATTTACACCGATTTGGCGGGCGTATGTTTCAGAGGCTTCAACCACACGGCCTTCGATAAGTACCTGTTGCGGTTGTGAATCTAAAAGACTAATTAGTTTTTCAACTTGAGCTAACTTTGAATTTGTCTCGGTCACGATTAAAGAATTTGTTCTTGCATCGACTGTAACCTTACCGCGGCCTTGAGCTGCAGCGCCGGCTCCGCCTTCTGAAATAAAGTCTTTAACTTTAGCTTCTAGAGCGGCCACATCAGCATAATTGATTGAGAAATTCTTTACGACCAAAGATTCAGTCTTAAGTTTTGCCTCTTTAAGGCGAATTGCATCTTCTTCTTCTTTAGCTAATGTTTCTACCGGGCCGATACGTAAAACTTGGCCTTGTCTGCGGTAAGCTAACTTTTTTGACTTTAAAATAGTAACTAAAGCCTGATCCCAAGGTACTTTACGTAGTTTTAAACTCACTTTTCCGGCGATATTATCGTCGAAAATCATGTTTATTCCTGATTCTTCAGAGATAAACTTTAAAATATCACGAACATCCATGTCTGTTGTTTCGATCGAGATCTTACGGCCATAAAATTTATTATTATTCGCTAAGAAATCTTCGATACTTTCAGAGCTCATAATACCTAAGTTTGCGGCATCGTCAGATTCCCCGCCTTCGGCTGCGGCCATAGCTTCAGGAGTTTGTCCGCCATTAGCGCTTGGGCTACCTACGATCAACAGCGTGTTACCTTCAGGTTGCACTAAAGGTTCTTGCGAGCCTGAGCGTAATTGCACAACGAAGCGAGCTACATTTGAATTCGCATTTTGGTAAATATCAATGCTACCAATATTTGAAGTCATATCTTTTGTATTTAAAGCTCTTTTTAAACGGTCTGGAACAATCGCGTTTTGAACTTCAACTACAAGTTGATTCGTATTTGAATTCATACGTGTTTTGTATTGCAGAGGATAATCAGCATTGATGACTAATGTTCCGCCATTGCTATTACCTAAAAATTTCACATCGCTGATCTTAGCTGTTTGATTTGAAACCTGTGGCGCTGGCTCAGCCGCAGCTTCTTGCGGTTGCGCAGGAACATCAACAAGCTCTTCAGCTGGAGGAGGTGCGGCCTGTGTCTGTGCAGGTTGTTCTTCTTGTGCCGGCTTATCAAAGTCTGCAAATTCATCTTTTGAATTAGGATCTGCAGCTGGTGCTTCAGCTGTGTCATCAAGTGAAAGTTCAGTGCCTGTTTCATCTTCGACACCAAAATCATCATCAACGACTTTTTTCTTTGTAGAACAAGAAAAAGAGACAAGACTCAATACTAAAACCAATGAGGTTAGTCCTTTTTTAATCATTCAATCCTCCTAATCGAACTAATTATTATTACTGCCAGAGATATCAATCACTACCGGAATGTTGTCTTGTAGGACAGTGATTGTTCCCTCTGAAATCGCTGATATAATTCCATCTTTATCACCGATTCGATAATTTCTTTTTAATAAATGCATTGTATTTGAAGGGTCTACGATCATCGCCTTAGGATTGCGAACATCCCAAATAACACCAACTAAACGGTAATCGCGAATAGGCCAACGACGAATCGCTTCGATTTTTTCATCAATACGAACAGTCTCAGTCTTTTGTGGTTTTAAACTTTTTTCTTCAAGTTCTAGAATATACAACGGCTTACGAAATGGATCGCGATCTGGGTTGCTGAGTTCGCCCACGTATGATCTTGTATTTTTAAATAAGATTCCAGTTGCAGGAGAAATATTAGGACGACTGACCTGTACCGGTGGAGCCGGTAATTTTGCCGCTGCCGAAGGTGCCGCCAGAGTTGCTGACGCATCACTGGCCGCTGGTAAATCAGGAACACCCACATTTTTATCTACGTTTTTTTCTGGGCTTTTCTCTGCATTTTTCTCGGTATTTTTATCTGCAGGTGGCGGAGTTTTATTTGCTGCCTTTGCTGACCCTGAAGAAACTTTAGCATCTGGAAAATCAGGCATTTCAGGAAATTCAGCTTGAGCATGTAATAGCGGAGCCAAACCTAAATAATAAGTGGCCGCAAGGGCCGTCACCATTGCAGCTAAATATAAAGATGATTTTTTAATAATGGCGATAATGTTCTTCATTATTTCACACTATCTTTACCAGGCAGAGCTGGGGGTTTAGCTGCAGCAACGGCGGCCTGGCGATAACCCACCAATATAGCTTCTACCGTAAGGTTTTTATTCGGTCCGTTGGTGCCATCTTCAGATTTAATTTTTAACTCAGAAACTTTAATAACTTTTTCGATACCTGCTATTTGAGTCATAAAAGCTTGGATTTGTGCGAAACTACCCTGAAAAATGTAGTTAATCCCTACTTTTTGCACCAGATTCGCTTCTTCGGCTTTTTCAGTCGCATCTTGGCTACTTGCTTGCTGTAAGTCTGAATTACTCAGCTTCGTGATTTTTAAATCAGTCGCAGCACTAATTTGTTCAACAATAATACGTAGCTCTGAAGTTTCGAAATCAATTGGAATTTTTGATTTAACCGCTTCATAAGTTTTAGCTAAAGACGCCACGTCAGCGCGCATTTCTTCTTCTTTTTTCAAGATTCTTTCAGTTTCAACTTTTTTTGTTGTCTCTTCTGCTATTTGCGCATTTAAACCTTGGATCTCAGCTAAAATAGAATCGCCGTTATTATAAATCATAAAAAAGTAAAACACCGTCAGCAACAAACCGAAAAGTGCAATACGATTTACCGATAGCGTGGAGACTTTGGCCATTAAATCATTCATTTTTGGCTCCTTCGCTAGTTGCGTATTCAGCCGTGATCATAAATGAGCGAATCCTTAAATCAGACTTAAGCGCATCGTTCACAGGCATAACATCGATAGTTTGTAATTTTACATTTTTTAAAATTTGAGTGCTTGTTAGTTTTCCTTCGAAGTCAGAAATGGCTTTTTCAGTGTCTCCGCCGCCTGTGAATTCTAAGCGATTACCTAATGTATTAAAACCAGTTAACCAAACACCTGCAGGAATAGCTTCTTTCAGGCGATTCATAAGTTCTAATGGATACAAACGTTCACGCGAAATACGCTCTAAGAATTGCGTTTGACGATTTAAACGTTTTTTATCTTCTTCATATTTAGAAATTTCGGCAGCAATAGCTTCTTTACGCTGATTGAACTCAACTAAAGTAGCTAAATCTGAAGTTAATGCCATCTTCTGGCGATCAAGCTGAGGAATATTATACATTTCATAGCCAATTAAACCTAATGGCCCAATTAAAAAGACGAACACCCGTTTAAAAAAATCGGCTCTGACCTGTTTTGCTTCTTCACCAAAATCAGAAGAAAACTCAGCTTCAACGCTTGAATATGATTTAAGGAGATTTACCTTAATCACGAATCACCCACCTGGCGCAGAGCTAAACCTAACGTCGTCGATAAAAACGGAGTGATTTGGTTTAAGTAAGCTGGAGTTAATTTTTTATTCGCAGGTTTAATACGAAGAAGCGGGTTTAACTGTTCGAATGGAATTTTTAAAACATCTTGTAAATGATCAATCATTCCTTCAGTTAAACTTGCGCCGCCCGTGAAGTAAGCTTTTGTAATTTGTAAATCGCCACCTGATGCTGAATAGAAATCAATACTGTTTCTGATTTCTTCAGTCACGTAATCAAGCGCGATATTCATGAACGTTTTTGTGTTTTCAGGTTGCTCGGTTGATTGATCTTGCTGAGTTAGTTTTAAAACTTCGGCTTCTTCAAGAGTAATACCCATGTTTTTACTGATTTCATTCGTAAAGTGAAACCCGCCGACTGGAATATCACGCACGAATAAAACTTCACCTTGAAGAATCACAAGGAACTGTGTCGAATTTGCACCGAAATTAAATAAAGCTACGGGCTCATTGAAGCGACCGTAATTGAATTCAAAAACATTCGCTAAAGCTAAACTGGCCACATCGATGATTTTACATTTTAAGCCAGAGAATGTTGTGACTTCGACGTACTTACCGATGAAATCATTTTGAGCTGCGATGATTAAAACATCCATCATATCTGGAGTCGTTGAGAAAGGTAAAATATGATGCTCAAGTGTTACTTGTGAAATATCGAATGGTAAGTATTGTTGCGCTTCGAACTTAATCTGTTCGCGCAATTCTTTCGGATCACGTTTAGGGAGTGATATTTTTTTGACGATCGCAGAGTTGCCCCACATACCTACGTTAACAACATTACGATTGAAACGTTGTTCTTTATGTAGAGATTTAATCGCCTCACCAAGCAAGAAAGAATCTGTGATTTCTCCATTGGTCATGGCTTGCGGCGGTGTTTGCACCGATGCAAAGTTTTCAAGCTCAGCGGTGTTACCACTAAGTTTTAATTCGGCCATTTTGATTGAACTCGATCCAAGATCTAATCCAATCACCTTTTTTGATGAAAATATCATGCTGCCAGACTCCCAACCTAAATTATCTGATCGATGGTTGAGTCTTGTCAAAGTTTGCACATGTAAAAGTGGTCGGGTCTAGGCAGATTTTTATTGATTCACTAAAGGCTAGTCGAGATCAAAACTGTGGGAAAAACAAATCTATATACCAATTACCTACAGACTTAAGTCCTAAAATATACATTACCGCCCCTAAGGCGATGAAAGGACCAAACGGAATAACAGCTTTTAGTTTGTCTTCGCTGTGGCGTGAAACATAAAGTCCAATAATACTGCCCGTGATCGAAGAAGATAAAATAACAAATGGAATGGCTCTCCAACCTAAGAGCGCACCAATCCATGCCAGGAGTTTAATGTCTCCGCCGCCTAAACCTTCGCGGCCTGTGAAGACATAATAAACATAAGCGACTAACCACAAGACGCCACCGCCGAATAAAAATCCTAAAAATCCGTCCATAAATGCACGTTCTGGATTTATCGCTGCTCCAATAAGGGCTAAAGCACATCCGCCTAATGTGATTTCATCGGGTAAAATCATATGATCTAGATCGATAAAACTTCCGACCACTAAACCGAACACTAAGATAAAGTATTCTAAAGTTAACCAGCTCACGCCGTATAAATGAAAAACGACAAGCCAAAGAGCACCCATTAGAAATTCAACGAATGGATAGCGAATTGAAAACTTAGCTTTGCAATTCGCACACTGACCTTTAAGTAAAAAATAAGAGATCATCGGAATATTATGATACCAAGCCACTGTTTGGCCGCACTCTTTACAATGACTGCGCCCTGTGATTTTTTCGCCCTTAGGCATACGATAAATTAAAACGTTACCGAAGCTGCCAAAACAAGCCCCGAATAAAAACACCACGAAATAAAAAAACGGCATTAAATCAGACAATTTCTTTCTTTCTAAATAGCATTGCAGCTATATACAAACTTAGGCAAATCCACCCAACACTATGTAATAAGGCCCATGAAATATCGTAGGGATTAGGAATAGCTTTTAAAAAACCATAACTTTTCCAATTAAATTTATAAAATTGAGGAAACACCATACTGATCACAGCATAAATTTCTTTACTGTTTTCAATTTGCGCTTTTTCCATAAAAAACTGCAATTCAACGATCGAGTAACTCATCAACCACATTGTGATCGTAAGCACGAAAGCAAACATCGGGCGAGCAATTACACTAATACACAACCCGATTGATCCAATAACTAACGATTTTAAATAAATAATGGCCAAAGCTAAAATGAAATTTAAATTAAAAAATTCACCTGCACTTGTAACAAAAACATCTAAAGTCGCACCCAGAACAATCACTGCGACCAAATTTAAAATAGCAAGGCTTCCGAAAAAACCTATAAGAATTTTCCATCTTGGGATTGGTCTTGAAAGAACAACTAGAATAGTTTTGCGTTCAATTTCTTTGGCTAAAGAGTGTGTTGAAAAAAAACAGGCAATAAAAATTAAGGCGATTTCAATGCCGGCTAAACCGAAATCAACAACCAGGCGTTGTTGTTCTGTGAAGCTTAAAGATCCTAAAAGTTGACTGAAACAAACGAATAAAAAAGATATAAATAAAACGATTTGAAAAAACTTAAGACGAAACCATTCTTGAGTGTTAACCCATATTAAACTAATCATACGTTATAATTCACCTGAAATTGACCTTTGAAAGCCTTGTAAGCTTCTTGCAAGGTACTAAAGTTCTTTTTAAATTCTGTCGTCGAAGCATTATAAAAACATTCACCTTCGTGAATAACGATAAGCTCTTCGCACAACTCATCAATATCTTCTAAAAGATGACTGCTCATTAAAACTGTAATATTCGTTTTTTTAAGGTCTTTTAGAATATCTTTAATCAAGATACGACCGTCTGGATCTAAACCCGACATTGGCTCATCAAGAATTAAAAAATCAGGATAGGCAATTAACGACTGAGCAATGCCGATACGTTGTAACATTCCTTTAGAGTAATCTTTTAATTTTTTATCTTTTGCATGAACAAGTTTTACGAGCTCTAAGACCTCGTTCGCACGGCGTTCGAAATTGTCTTTTTTTATGCCCGATAAATCCCAGTGAAGTTTTAGAAATTCTAAACCTGATAAAAATTCTTGAAAAAATGGACGCTCAGGCAAATAACCAATTTGTTTTTTAAATTCTAAAAAATCTTGGTTATCGCCGAATTGAATTGTTCCCGTATCAGGAAAAATAAACTGCAATAAACATTTAATCGTTGTCGTTTTACCAGCCCCATTTGGCCCGATAAGACCTACGAATTTACCTTTTTGGATATTGAAAGAAATGTTTTTTAAAACCTTTGTAGGTTTTTTATAAAAATCTGGCTGAAACGACTTTTGAATTCCGCTGACTTTAATAATATCCATACTATTTATTAAACACCTTATTTACTTCACGAACTGGGTCATATTGCTTTGATGTTGCTGGCATTAATTCGCCCTTACCCATAATCTCAGAGATTAATTTTTTAGTGCCTGCATCGCTTTGCATTTCAATCAGCTCATACATTAATTCATGAGTTAACTTTGGATACTGGTCATAAAAATCTTGGCGAACGACGATGGGATCATTGGGAATAGGATCACTGACCCATAACAAACGAAACTTCGACTTAGGATCTTTTTTAAATCGCTCCCAAGCGCCGTCGTTAGTTTTTTCGTCATCAACGAAAACAGCGGCCACATCGACTTCTTTATTTTCTAACTTTTCAACAGAGGCGGCGTGGCTTCCTGAAAAGCTAACTGATTTGAAACTTTGATCTGTAAAATTATTTTTACGTAAATAAACCTGAGGGTACAAATAACCTGAAGTTGATTGCGGGTCGACAAACACAATCGATTTACCTTTAAGATCTTTGACTGATTTGATTTTACTATCAGCTCGAACAACTAAACCTGAAAAATAATAGGGGCCGTTGTATGTTTTTTTAAGTAACACTTTAACAGGCACTTCTTTTTCAGCTTCGACTAAGCTTAAAGCTGTTAAAAAAGCGTAATCCACTTTTTTATTTTTTAAAGCTGTTGTAAGCCCCGCATAATTTTTAGAAATATAAATATTAACCGGAACATTGAACTTCTTTTGCAGTTGTTCAGCGATAATCTTTGATTCGGCCTTGATAGATTCAGGATGACCACCAGGAATTAATCCCAATGTAATCGATTTAGGAGTAGCTTCAGCAAACGCCGAAGCTGTAAGAAATAAAATTGAAGCTACTAGTAAACGTTTTAAGTTAGTCATCTAGCTTAAAAGCTTAGATGACTAACCTCGAATCGTCCAGTCTTTGCTTTTTCTAAGGCTAGGACAAATGCCTCAGCCGCATCGCTTTCAGTCAAACAGGGGATACTGTAGTCAGTACAAGCACGACGAATTGCGAAACTTGCCTCTAAGGCATGACGACCCGCCGTAGTGTTAATAACAAAATGCACTTGGCCAGAACGAATGCGATCCACACAGTGCGGACGACCTTCGTGAACTTTATTTAAACTTAAACAGTTAACACCGTGTTCTTTTAAAAAGTCTGAAGTTCCGCGAGTGCCTGAAAAAGTAAAACCCAATTTTTGCAATGTGCTTAAAAGCGGGAGCATGGGGGCTTTATCTTTATCACGTAAAGACAAGAACACTTCGCCCGATTTAGGTAAGGCTAAAGAACTTGAAACGAAAGCTTTAACTAAAGCTTCAGAATAAGTGTCTGCACGACCCATTGATTCGCCTGTTGATTTCATTTCAGGGCCCAGAACAGAATCTGAATCTTGAAATTTTTTGAATGGAAACACAACACCTTTTACGCAAACTTGTTTGATCTTTTTCCAATCATAAGCTTGCTCTTCAGGAGTTAAATCTAAACCAAGTTGACCCTTCATACCCAGATCGACGAGTGGAATACCCGTGGCTTTAGCTAAGAATGGAACCGAGCGTGAACTTCTTGGGTTGGCTTCTAAGACAAAAATCTCGTCGTTTTTAATCGCTAACTGTAAATTTAAATGGCCTTCGACATTTAACTTGTGAGCCAATTGAAAACTCATTTTTTCAATTTTTTCTAAAGTGTCTTCTTTTAAACGCTGCGGAGGCACAACGCCCATACTGTCACCAGAGTGAACGCCAGCGGCCTCGATATGTTCAATAATGCCGCCACTTAAAATCCAATTTTTACCGCGCACTAAATCTACATCGACTTCAAGAGCTCCAGATAGAAATTGATCCATTAGACATGGGTTTTTTCCACCGATAAAATCTTTATGGCGTTCGAAATATGTTTCTAGTTCAGAACGGTTTTCGATAACTTCCATACGACGGCCACCAATGACATAACTTGGACGGCAGATCATTGGATAACCAACTTCAGATTCTTTTTGAATAGCTTCACCGATATTGCCAGCCATTGCTGAGTTTGGAATTGATAAATTTAATTCGCGGCAAAGCTCAGCGAATTTTTTACGGTCTTCGGCGAGATCGATCGAGTTTAAAGATGAACCTAATAATTTAAAACCTTCTTCAGTCAGACTTCTTGCTAAGTTAATTGGAGTCTGTCCGCCTAATTGGGCGATAAAACCTTCTGGTTTAATCGCATTAAACACTTCTGTAAGATGCTCTAGAGTGAGTGGCTCAAAAAACAATATATCTGAAGTGTCATAATCAGTTGATACAGTTTCAGGATTTGAGTTTAACATCGCTACTTTGTAACCCAGTTTTTGCAAGGCTTTCACCCCACGAACACATGAGTAATCAAACTCGATACCTTGCCCGATACGATTTGGTCCGCTACCAATAACTGCTACTGTTTTCGGTAAAGCGATTGAGCCTTCTGGTTTACTCCAGTACGTTGAGTAATAATATGGAGTTGAAGAAGCAAATTCTCCGGCACAAGTATCTACTTGGAAAAATGCGGGACGAATTCCAAACTTGTGACGAATGTTTTTCAAATTTGTTGTCGAAAAATCTTTTAACTTCGCAAGTCTTGCATCAGTAAAGCCTAAACGTTTGGCCTTTAATAAAAGTTCTGTCGACAACTCTTCTTTTTTAAATGTTGATTCAAAGCGCACGATTGTTTCGATTTGCTCTAAGAACCATGGCGTAATTTGAGTGAGTTCCCAAATCATGTTCAGGCCTAAATTATGACGAAAAGCCTGAAAGATATGCCATACACGCTGCGAGTTCGGGTAAGAAACTTTTTGTAAATCAAAAGCTACGTCTGGAACACCTTCAGTATGTTTTTCTAATGCGGCCAGAGCCTTCATAAACGATTCTTGGAAGGTACGGCCAATGGCCATAACCTCACCAACGCTTTTCATTTGCGTAGTTAAAATATCTTTTGAACCAGGAAATTTTTCGAAAGCAAAGCGTGGAATTTTTGTAACGACGTAATCAAGAGCTGGCTCGTAACATGTTGGTGTTACTTGCGTGATATCATTTTTTAATTCATGCAATTGGTAACCAATCGCTAATAACGCTGCGATTTTAGCAATCGGAAAGCCTGTGGCTTTACTAGCTAAGGCTGAAGAGCGAGACACACGTGGATTCATCTCGATAACAACACGTTCACCCGTTTTTGGATGAGTGGCGAACTGAACGTTGGCTCCGCCTGTTTGAATACCGACTCGGTTAATAATTTTGCAAGCTTCATCGCGCATCGCTTGGTATTCGCGATCAGATAGAGTTTGTTGAGGAGCTACCGTAATTGAATCACCGGTATGAACTCCGCAAGGATCAAAGTTTTCAATCGAACAAACAACAACGAAAGTGCCGTTTGAATCGCGCATCACTTCAAGTTCGAATTCTTTCCAACCTAAAATTGATTCTTCGACTAAAACTTCTGATGTGGGGCTTTCGTGTAAAGCTTGCACCAGCATCTGTTTATATTCTTCAGGTGAATAAGCAACTCCGCCACCGCCACCACCTAATGTGTAGTTTGGGCGTAAGATGATGGGGTAACCTAAAACTTCTGCAGCAGTTAAACCTTGTTCGAAATTTCTAACCATTTCTGAACGCGGATACTTTGCTCCAACTTCGTCAAGGATCGCACGAAATTTTTCGCGATCTTCAGCAGCTTCGATCACTTCAGGAGTTGCTCCTAGAAGCTGAACATTGTGCTTTTTTAAAATTCCACGTTTATCTAATTCTAAAGCTAAGTTCAGTGCCGTTTGCCCGCCTAATGTAGGAATAACTGCATCTGGTTTTTCTTTGGCTAGGATTTTTTCTAAGAATTCAACTTCAAGAGGTTCTACGTAAGTGCGAGTCGCGATATCTGGATCAGTCATGATTGTTGCTGGATTAGAATTAACTAGAATAACTTCTAAGCCTTCAGCCATTAAGGCCTTACAAGCTTGGGTGCCTGAATAATCGAACTCACAGGCTTGGCCAATTTTAATAGGGCCGCTTCCGATGATCAAAACTCTTTTAAACTTTTCTAAACGTGGCATTTTTGTCTCCTAGCCTTGTTAAGATTCGTAAATAGTCGTGTCGCAGACACGCAAATATTATAACCCCAGTTTGTTTTCGTTCGTGTAAATCATGTCTGGTTTTACATGGCGGTACTGTTCAAACTTGTAACGCATTTTAACCAAACGAAGCATAAAATCTGCTGGGTTTAAATCTGGATTTTTTTGATACACTTTAACTTCAGCCAAAATAAATTTTTGCGCTGACTCTGGGTGAAAACAAAATCCTTTTAAGAAATATTTTTTTCCGTCTAATTCTACAATACGGACTTCAAAAAATTCTTTTTCATCAAATTCGAAAATATGCTGTTCGCCGTTGACGATGATTTTTTCGTTTTTAAATAAATCTTTTAATTGAATTTCATCTTTTTTAACTTTGATTAATTCAAACAATGAATGACGAGCTTTTTTAAGAATCTCGATCGTTTGTTCGTCTTCTTCGGTTAATCTTAATTCACGTTGAATACTGCAAACCATTAATGGAGTTTGCATGTGGCCCTTTAACGGACGAGTTAAAAAATACCAGTCATAAAACTGATTCATTCTTAAAGTGTAGTTCGGCTTATTTTCATCCAATGTTCCGGCATTTTCAAAAAACTCTTTACGAGCCATATTAAGCTCGTCTTGGAATTTAGCCGAAGCAAAGTGCCCAACTAATTTAATATATGAGCTTTCAAATTGTTCAATGGTGAGCATGGTTGGATTTTTCCTTTTTGGCGATCATTTTATTAATAAAGAAATCAAATAATTTAACTGCATCATGTGGACCTGGATGACTTTCAGGATGGTATTGAATACCAAGACAGTTTTGTTTTTCAGAGAAAAACCCTGCCACCGTTTGATCATTTAAATTTTTATGCGTAACTAAAACATGTTCTGGAAGTGTTTGCGAATCTACCGCGTAACCATGATTTTGGCTCGACATATAGATCATATCTAAAATGCGGTCTTGAATCGGATGATTTGCTCCGCGATGACCGAATTTAAGTTTGTAAGTTTTTGCACCAAGAGCGATGGATAAAACTTGGTGCCCCATGCAAATACCAAATATAGGCTTGCGGCCTAAGAAATGGCGAATTGTCTGTGGAGCATTTTTAACTTCAGCTGGATCGCCTGGGCCGTTAGTTAACATGATACCATCTGGATCATAAGCTTCGATGGTTTTTGCATCAGCACGAGATGGAAAAATTTTTAAGTGGCTGCAGCGAGTTTTTAATTCACGAATAATATTTTCTTTAGCGCCGAAGTCTAAAACAGCAACGCGTGGTCCGTTTGGATTATCACCGATAATTTCTAGAGCTTCTTTGCGAGAAGCCTCCCAAACCCAGTCACCATCAACTTGTTTGGCTTTTTCGATCATTGTTTTGGCGCGCTCTTTGGCGGCAGATTCATTAGCTGCTTGAACAAGTGCTCCCCACGGAGTGCCTTGTTGACGTAACTGGATCACTAATTTTCTTGTATCAACATCAGTTAAGATTGGAACTTTATGATCCATCAAACGTTGAGCCCAAGATGAATTGTTTTTACTGAATTGCATTTGTAAGCAGATAAAACCTTTGATCCAGATTTTTTTAGATTCCCAAACTGTATCATCTACACCGTAGTTACCTTGCATAGGAGCCGTCATCACGATGATTTGATTCATGTACGAGGGATCAGTTGCAATTTCTTCGTAACCTGAGTGAGTTGTATTAAAAACTACTTCGCCGGCCATTTCAGGGAATTCTGTTTGTGCAGCTAAGGCTTCGCCTGTGAAAACTTGCCCGTCTTCTAAAACTAAATATCTGTTTAGCATTATGAAATCCCCTGTAAAACTTGACGAATAAGCGCTTCGCGAACGAAGGCTCCATTTTCAACTAATTTTAAAATTTGCGAACGTGAATCTTGTAAAACTTCTTTTTCAAGCTCTACACCATAATTGATGGGCCCCGGGTGCAGTAACAAACCGTCAGATCGAAAATCTTCAAGAGTTGTGTTGTTTATGCTGAATTGTTTTTTGTAATTATCAACAGAAAAAGCTGTACCATCAGCTCCGCTGCCAGATTTAATATGACGTTCTTTTTGTACACGTAACGCAACGACGGCATCGGCCCATTGAAGACCTTCTTTCAGCTGACTGAAATACATCACATCGCGACCGACTGTGCTTGGTAAAAAGTTGGCCGGGCAAGCGTAACCGATTTTGTATCCTAAAACTTTCGCAAGTTCTAAATGTGAGCTCACCACGCGAGAATGTTTGATATCGCCAACAAAAAGAATTTTTTTGCCTTCAACACCGTTAAATTTTTCAAAGACCGTTAACATGTCTAATAAGGCTTGTGTTGGATGACCTTGCTTACCCCAACCTGCATTGATAATAGGAGTGTGAATTGATTCAGCCATCTGACGCATGTCTAAAGTATCAGGAGATCGGATTACAAAAAAAAGAGGCTTCATAGCCTCAATATTTAATATTGTGTCTTCTAATGTTTCGTCTTTTTCAAGACTGGTTCCCGCAGATCCGCTTAAGACCAACGGATGAACGCCTGATCTTGCGCATGCTGCTTCGAAGCTAAACCTTGTGCGAGTGCTTGGTTCAAAAAACAAAAGTGCGGCAATTCCTTTTTGTGGAATATCTTTATGCGCAGAAAAATCTTTTTTAAGTTTTAAAGCAGCTTCAAAAAGAGAATAGATTTCGGTAGCTGTTGCTGACTTGAGGTCAATGACAGAGCGTAAAATGTTATTTGGATAGCTCGTAGACATTGAAATTTACGATAGCAATCTTATTGAATCGTTGTCAAAAAACGACTGAGTCTAAGCCCTTTTTCTTGAGAAATGGAGTCTTGCGTTGAACCCACTGAAAGCCAGATCAGTTGTGCCTTGCCAGAAACTTGATCAGCGGCGATCGGACCCCAATCTCTAGAGTCTTCGCTCGCGTCGCGATTGTCTCCCAAAACGAAAAATTCGCCCTCTTTAAGAGTCTTTGGTGCTAAATCTGGAGTTTTAAGTTGGCCTGTCAGAGCACGTAAAATGTGGCGCTTTGAATTTAAACAGGTCTCAGTGAAAATTTCGAAGTTTTCGATTTTTTGTTCAGAGACATAAACACATTTTTCGCCATTAATCTTAAGTTCTCCGGCAGAGATCTCAAGCACATCACCCGGAACAGCAACAACACGTTTAATAAAATACTGTCCAAGCTTTTCTGAGCGAACAAAAACAATCACATCACCACGTGCTGGATTTTTTTCTTTAATTCCGTAAGCTAATTTGTTTGAAATAATAAAATCACCGGCTAACAGTGTCGGCGCCATTGTGATTGTTGGAACTTTAAAAACACCGATAAAGACTACCCGTAAAAAGATAGCTAATATAACAGCCCCGATAATCCAAGAAAAAGTCGACATTTTTTTATTCATTTATTTTATTGTCTTGAATAATCGTTCAAGACGCAAGCTTAACGGATCACAAATATAAGGAGCGGCTTCTAACATTTTTTCGCAACTGAACCAGATGTAGCGAGCTCGTCCGACCAGTAAGTCTTTTGGTAAATTGCCCCAAAAGCGAGAATCTTGGGAGTTGTAACGGTTATCACCCATCACAAAATAACTATCCTTACCGACTTCAAATGTTTTTGGCTGTAATTCAACCGCACCGGCCGCTTCACCTTCAAAACGCACAAAATGTGTAATATCACCTAGAGTTTCGTTGTAATATTCTGCGGGCAATTGAAAAGCCATACGAAAGCTAATATCAGTTTCTGGTTTTTCAACTGATTTAAGATCTAATAGCTCGCCATTGATTTTAACGCTCATGCCGTTAACTTCGATTTTATCGCCAGGCAAACCCACGACACGTTTGATAAAATACACGTCACGATTTTCTGGATAACGAAAAACCACGACATCACCACGTTTTGGCTCTGACCAGTTCACCAACCAGCCATCACCCATTAATGGTTTTATGCCATAGATATACTTTTGAACTAAGATATGGTCGTGAATTAATAAATTCGGAACCATGCTTTCAGACGGAATCACAAACGTTTCAAGCACTAGCCAACGAAACGAAAAAAATAAAATCAGTGGAACAAAGAACAGTGAAAGCGCATTGGGCCAGCGACCTTGCTGGCCTTTTTTAGGCTTAATGAGTGACATTATGAAAGAATCTGCCCCAACGAATTGTTAATGGATTACAAACCACCGGAATAAACGGCACCATTTCATCACAGCTTAACCAAACAAAACTAGCGCGACCTAAGATGTTTTTCTTAGGCATGTAACCCCAGAAACGAGAATCATGCGAGTTGTAACGGTTATCACCCATAACAAATAAACTGTCTTCAGGAACAACCCATTCACCGTCTCCTGAAAAACCCATCACTTGCGATTTTTTCATCAAGATACTGTGTTCGATCATTTCACCTTTAGAATCTTTTAATTCTTCAAAAAAGTGAATGTAGTTTGATTTTGAATCTTTATACATACCTTCGCCATTGGCGAAATCTTCTTCACGAAGCCAGTCAAAATTCCAATTCGTTTTTGGAACGACTTTTTCTTGCATCTCGCCATTGATATATAAAGCACCGTTATCAAATTTAATACGATCGCCCGGAAGACCAATGATACGTTTAATAAAAAACGTGCTTGGATCAACTGGGTATTTGAAAACTACGATTTCGCCACGCTCTGGTTCACGAAATTTAACTAACCAGTTTTCGCTGAAAGGAGCACGAATACCGTAAGTGATTTTATTTACGAAAATATGATCATTAACTAATAGAGTTGGAAGCATTGAACCTGATGGAATCACGTAAGCTTCTAATAATAACCAACGAATTGTTAGAGCGGCCAAGATGGCCAGGGCCATCGAGCCCCAACCTTCAGTCCAAAAAAGTTTATTAGTAATATCCCAACCGTTGTATTTTTCGGTTTTACTTTTATCAGCTGCTTTAACTTTGTCAGACATATAATTCCTAGTCTTCAATTTTTAGAATCGCTAAGAAGGCTTCTTGAGGCACATCGACTGAGCCGATTTGCTTCATGCGTTTTTTACCCTCTTTTTGTTTTTCTAATAATTTACGCTTCCTAGATATGTCACCACCATAACATTTCGCCGTCACGTCTTTTCTGATGGCTCCTAATGTCTCGCGGGCGATGATTTTAGCCCCTAAAGAAGCTTGAATATTAACTTGATATTGCTGACGAGGAATTAGTTCTTTCATCTTTTCAGCCAACTGACGCCCACGCGTTACAGCTTTAGAACGGTGAATAATAATAGATAAGGCATCAACAGGCTCACTGTTAATTAAGATATCCATTTTAACTAAGTCAGCTTCACGGAAGTCTAAGAATTCATACTCAAGTGACGCATAACCTTTAGTGATCGATTTTAAACGATCATAGAAATCCATAACCATTTCATTCATTGGTAAATGATATTCAATGATTACTTTTTTCTCGTTTACGTATTCCATTTTTTGCTGAATACCACGTTTGTCTTCACAAAGTTTGATCAAACTTCCGATATAATCAGTCGGTGTATGTAGAGTTACTTTTACGTAAGGCTCTTCCATTAACGCAATTTGTGTTTCGTCAGGCATTCCTGATGGGTTTTCTAACATCAACACTGTGCCGTCATTTTTCGTAATACGATAAACAACTGTTGGAGCCGTAGTGATTAAGTTTAAATTAAATTCGCGCTCTAAACGCTCTTGCACGATCTCCATATGAAGAAGACCTAAGAAACCGCAACGGTATCCAAAACCTAATGCTAATGATTTCTCGACCTCGAAAGATAAAGAAGAATCGTTTAGACATAATTTATCTAAAGCATCTTTTAAGTTTTGATATTCGCTGGCTACGACAGGAAAGATACCTGCGAAAACCATCGGTTTAACTTTTTGAAAACCAGGTAACTGTTCAGTCGCGCCGTGTTTAGCCGTCGTTACTGTATCGCCTACTTTAACATCGCGAATATCTTTAATACCGCAAATGATAAAGCCCACTTCACCTGAATCTAAATTATCAACGAAATCTGGAAATGGCGTGTACTTACCCATACGTAAAACTTCATAGTCACGATCAGTGGCCATAAATTTAATTTTATCGCCTTTTTTGATCATGCCTTCCATTACGCGCACAAGGATAACAACGCCTTGATAAGCATCAAACCATGAATCGAAAATTAAGCCACGTAGAATTGAAGAACGCATTTCTTTTGGTGGTGGAACTTTCGCAATCACCGCTTCAAGAATTTCTTTAATACCAATTTTTTCTTTTGCAGACGCATGAACGATGCCCGTGCAATCAAGACCAACAGTGTCTTCGATTTGCTTAGCTACGCCTTCTGGATCAGCGGTTGGAAGATCGACTTTATTTAATACAGGAATAATTTCTAAGTTATTTTCTAACGCTAAATAAACGTTAGCTAATGTTTGCGCTTCAACACCTTGAGCGGCATCAACAACTAAGATTGCGCCTTCACAAGCTGCTAAAGAACGAGAAACTTCGTAAGAGAAATCCACGTGCCCCGGTGTATCGATTAAATTTAATTGATACATCTGATTGTCGACTGTTGAACGGTAATTAAGACAAACTGTTTGAGCTTTGATCGTGATACCACGCTCGCGCTCTAAATCCATGTTATCTAGAAATTGATCTTTCTGTTCACGATCAGATAATGAACCCGTGTACGACAATAGCGCATCGGCCAAAGTAGATTTACCGTGGTCGATGTGGGCGATGATCGAGAAATTTCGAATGTATTTAGGATCTGTACTCAACTACTTAACCGCTTCTTTTAATTGTTCGATTTTGTTTACTTTTTCCCAAGAGAAGAAACCTTTATCTAAGTTTTCTTCGCGACCGAAGTGACCGTAAGCCGCTGTCGGAGTGTAAATTGGTTTTAATAAATCAAATTCTTTTACGATACGAGCTGGGCGTAGATCCCAAACTTTTCTTACCGCTTCAGCTAATTTTTCAGAACCGATTTTTGAAGTTCCGTAATCATTTACCGCGATAGAAACTGGTTCAGCAACACCGATAGCGTAAGAAACTTGAACTAAACATTTCTCGGCTAAGCCTGCAGCTACGATATTTTTAGCTACGTGACGAGCAGCGTACGCCGCAGAACGATCTACTTTAGAAGGATCTTTACCAGAGAATGCACCACCACCGTGAGCACCGTGACCACCGTAAGTATCAACGATGATTTTACGACCAGTTAAACCCGCATCACCCATTGGACCACCCGTTACGAAACGGCCAGTTGGATTGATGTGAAATTTAGTTTTGCTGTCGATCCATTTAGAAGGAATAGATTTTTTAATTAATTCATCCATGATGAAAGCTTGAATGTCAGCGTTCTTAACATCATCAGCATGTTGAGTTGATAACACGATTGTATCGATACGTTTAGCTAAACCATTTTCGTACTGAACTGAAATTTGAGATTTAGCATCAGGACGTAACCAGTTTACAACACCAGATTTACGTAAAGTCGCTAAGTCTTTAACTAACTTGTGAGATAATGAAAGTGATAAAGGCATGAACTCAGGAGTTTCGTTAGTTGCATAACCAAACATTAAACCTTGATCGCCAGCACCTTGCTCATCAGCACCAGTCTCTTTAACACCTTGAGCGATGTCTGGAGATTGTTGGCCAACAGCGATCATCACGGCGCAAGTTTTGTAATCGAAACCTTTATCAGAGTGATCGTAACCAATGCGTTTAACAGCATCGCGAACAACATCAGTAAAATTAATTTTTGCAGAAGTAGAGATCTCACCACCAACAACAACTAAGCCTGTTGTTAATAATGTTTCACAGGCAACGCGGCCTTTAGAGTCTTGCGCTAAGATAGCATCAAGAATTGAATCACTGATTTGATCCGCCATTTTATCTGGGTGACCTTCAGAAACTGACTCGCTTGTAAAAATATAATTTTTCATGATATTCCCTGCGTGTAAACGACACGACTTTTCAACTGGTTTTAGCTATGTTAAAGCTCTGAAAAATTACTGCATTTTCAGAGCAGAATCAATGTCTAAGCTTTCGACACTTCTAACTTTTCTTCAAGGTGCTTAGTATTATCCCCAAAATCGCGTTTTGCATAGTATGTTGGCAGCATTTCGTCCCCCAAAACCCAAAGGAGTTCTCTGAATGAACACTATAGCTCAAACCCTTAAAACGCTTACCTTAAGCTTAACTTTAGTTTATGGAGTAAATTCTGTTTCTTTTGCAGCAGATGCTACACGTGGTGGCAAAATTGTTAGTACATCTCAATTGATGGAGATTTTACGCGATGGCGGACTTCCAGAAGGCACCCAAAAGGGACTGTCTACTGAAGGTAATGCCTGTGAATTAACAATTAGCACTAAAGTCGGCCAAGAAATGTTATCAATGCAATCGTCAGTTGATGAGTGGGACCAACGTTTAATTTTTAACGATTCTGCAGTCGATGACGCTTATGAAGTTAGTGAACTAAAAAGCAGTACTAGTATCTTTCAAGATCTTTCAGACTCCACAGAAGAAGTCACAATCTCAAAAACTTCAAGCGATGAAGTGAGCGTAATGTTCGAACAAAAAGGTGCTGGCGAAGACGACCGTAAGTTAACTTGTATTTTTAAATAGTTTTTAAATTTCAAATTCAGAAATAAAAAAAGCCAGGCTTATCGCCTGGCTTTTTATTTTTAACTTTAGATCAGTTCTAAATTAGAACGTCATTCCTAAACCGATCATTGTAGTTGTGTAGTCAGCCTTTGTTCCTGTGAAAGTAACGCCATTCACTTCTGGATCTTTTAATGAATAAGTCGTGTGCTCAATATTGATGTCGATTAAAGGTAAGATTTTAATTCCTAAACCAAGCTTTAAGCCTGTACCTTTAATTGTCATGTCAAAACCAGTGCCTTCACTTTTAATTTTTGCACTTGGAATATATCCAATGAATGGACGTAAAAATGGAACGCTCGCTCCAACAGTTACGCCGACGTCAGTAAACGAAACATCGTCCTGCGGTGAAGCATCATCTTTTCCTTTATACATCTTCGCATCTAAGGCAAACCAAGGAATCACCATTTGATAGCCCGCGCGCAAACCTAGCGCAGTACCTTTATCTTTTAGCGTAGATCCGCCGCTGATTTCAACTTTACCTGTTTGATAACCAAGATACGGCTCAATAAAGCCGCCAGCTTTTGCAACTTGAGAACCTAATACTAAAGCGCAAATCATAATTAAATTTTTCATGTAACACTCCTTCGTGATTACTTAATTCTTAACTGCTACAGATCAGTCTGCAACTTGAATACAGATTACATTAGTCTTTAGTCTCGGCGTTATATTAGCTGACGACGTTTCATATCAATAATTATGTTGTGTGCTTTAAATCACCTAATATCTCAGAGTGAAACGAAAAAAAGCCCCAATCGAATAGAACCGACGGGGGCTTGGGCTTGGGTTTTGGTTTTCAATTGTAAATAAAGCCGTATTTGTCTACGCCACTTTACGGCCTTTAGGCAAATACTCCATTTGATCATTGATCTCTTGGATACGACCTTCTTTTGAAAGATCAAATTTCTTATGATCTTGATAGATCTCTTTTACTTTTAAGAATTGTCTTTCCATTTTATCGATCATTAAATCAACCGCGACATAAACGTCTGTGGCTGTTCCATGAGCTTTGAAAAATTTTTCTTTAGAGTTGATTGATACTTCACAATGAAACTCGTGATGATCCTTCCAATAATAAACTGTACAGCGGCCTTCTTTAAGAAGGAATTTACCGATTTCGTCCAACTTCTCGTTTGTGTAACTTACCAGTGATTCAGAATAATCGAGGTGTTTGAACGTGTAATTCGATTTCATAGAGCGTCTCCTTTGACTTACTCTATTTATCGGCCTTAACTGGACCAACGTTGAGTTAAGAAACGTTCAAATTGTAAAAAATTATTTCTAGTTTTGTCTCACAGTGAAACGAAAAACCTATAGAGCAAATTCTCTATAAACAATGATGCAGTTTAAATCCAACGCCCTAAACGAACGACTTCAGTCGTAAGCTTTACGCCTTTTTCTTTTTCCACGGTCTTTTGCACATGCGCGATCACATCTGAGATGTTTTTCGCCGTGGCCTTATCTAAATTTACGATAAAATTAGCATGCTTCAATGAGACTTGCGCATCACCCACACGATAGCCTTTAAGGCCCGTGCTATCAATCAACTGAGCGGCCTTGTGACCTTCGGGATTTTTAAAAACAGATCCACAACTGGGCATATCCAGCGGTTGTTTTGTCAGACGAATTTTATTGGCTTCGCGCACTCGATCTAAAATCGTCGTGTCTATTTCGAGTGGCCAACTCATACCCACATTGACGATGATATGCGGCTGCCAGCCATCGGTGTGACGATACTTAATATTTAATTGGTTTTTTTGTAAGCGGATGATTTCTAGATCAAGCGTCATCACTTCGATCCAATCTACGAAATCCATAAATTCGCGCGGTACAAATGCTTCGGCAACGCCGGCATTCATAACTACGCCGCCACCCACATCACCTGGCAAACCTGCCAAAAATAAAGCGGGAGCTAACTTTTGTTTTAAAAATGTTTTTAATAATTCTGATTTGGCCGTGCCTGTTAACGCTTCGATATGAAGCTTGCCGTCTTTTTCAAAGGTAGCAATTTTTGAAAGTCGGCGCAGACAAATTGTAAGCCCCGCAATGCCCTCGTCAGAAACCAACACATTAGTTCCACCACCTAAGATCGTGATCGCGAAGTTATTCGCTTTCGCAAAAGTGATGGCCTCTTTTAAATCTTCAAGAGTTTCTGGCAAACAGAAATGATCTGCATTGCCACCAACTAACCAAGATGTGTATTCAGCAAGATTAACGTTTTGTGATATTTTCAAGGACATCTAAACCTAATTTCCAGCCATCGCCAGCACCAAGAGTTAAAAACACATCACCTTCGCGCAAATCTTTTAAGATCATTTGCAATTGATCGGCTTTGGGCGCGTGAAAAGTATTTTTTTGATTCATTTCTTCGATGAGTTTTTCTGAATTAATACCTGGAATTGGTGCTTCACCAGCTGCGTAGACATCACCTAAGTATAAAACATCAGTTTGCATGAAGCAGGTTTTAAAATCTTGCCAGCAATGCTGTGTGCGTGAATAACGATGTGGCTGAAAATAAACAACCAATCTATTTTTATCAAATTTTTCTTTGAAGGCCTGCAAGGTAGCGCGTACTTCTGTCGGGTGATGACCGTAGTCATCATAAACTTTGATGCCATGAGCTTCGCCTTTAAAATGAAAACGACGATCAACGCCTTCAAAATGCTGAATCCCCTGAGCACAAAATTCGAAATCAATTCCTGCAGCCATAGCCGCAACAATTGAAGCCGTTGCATTTAAAGCGTTATGCAACCCAGGCAATTGAATTTTAAAGCTTCCTAAAAGTTTGCCGCTTTTTGATAAGCTGTAATTACCTTTTTCGCCTTTTAAAACGTAATCGTTATTTTCATTGAAGCCATAATACAAAATACGTTTATTAAAATTATCAAAAAGTTGGCGCGTGATCGGGTCATCACCAAAAACCACGACCGTTCCGTAAAAAGGTACACGGTAAGCAAAATCTAAAAATGCTTTTTTTAAATTTTCAAAAGTTTTGTAGTGATCCATGTGGTCTGAATCAATATTTGTAATGATTGAAATCTCTGGAGATAATTTATTAAAACTTCCGTCTGATTCATCAGCTTCGGCAATCAGCCAATCGCCTTTACCTAGAATAGCCGTTGATTTGATTCTTTCAAAACGACCACCCACGACGATTGTTGGGCTTTGACCAGCTTCAAGAAAAATAGATGAGATCATCGAAGTTGTTGTTGTTTTGCCGTGTGTACCAGCCACCGCGATACCACGGCGAATACGCATAATTTCAGCTAAAGCTTCAGCGCGTGGAATTAACGGAATTGATCTCGCTTTAGCTTCGCGAATTTCAGGATTCGTAAATGGAATAGCGCTTGAATAAACAACCACATCCACATCAACGATATTTTCGGCTTGATGCCCTTTATAAACTTTAACACCTAAGTTTTTTAAACGTTCAGTGTTTGCATTTTCACTGGCATCAGAACCTGTAACCACAGAACCTGAATTGTGAAGTAATTCTGCTAAACCGCACATGCCGATTCCGCCGATACCGATAAAGTGAAACTTGGCTTTTTCTATTTTCATGATTGAATACTTTCTAAAATATCATTGGCAATTTTGTGAGAGGCTTTTAATGGAACCAATTGCTTTAAATTTTTCGACATTTTGCTTTTGAGTAATGAATTTTGCATTAATTCAGTAACGATTTTTTTAAATTGCGCTTGATCAAATTCTTTTTGCAACAACATATAACCAGCGTCAGCATGCACGATCGCTTCCGCATTATGCTGTTGGTGATTATCAGCCGCTGGCAATGGAACAACCACAGGCACAACACCAAAGGCCGCTGTTTCAATAATTGAACCGACGCCACCACGACAGAAATGCATGTCAGCTTGTTGGTAATAGCTTGGCATATCGTAAATGTAATCCATCACTTCAACACAAGCTAAGCCTGCATATTTATTTTTAATACGATTAAAATCTAAAACACCTGTTTGATGAAAGACTTTAATTTGATTATGCCATTGTGGATTTTGCAGAATCAAATCGCTTAAACGATCATTCAGAAACTGGCTGCCTTGGCTTCCGCCAGTACAAATAATTGTAAATACGGGATGAGCATTGATCGAACTTGTTTCACAAATTCTTTCAATTTCAGAACGCAAGGGCATTCCCCAGACGTTTTTTTGTTTTGAAGACATTGCTTTTTTAGCTTCGTTAAAAACTAAGTAAGCTTTAGAAATAAATTTTGAAAGAACACGATTAGCCATTCCGGGGTGAGCGTTACCTTCCCACAAGGCTGTTTTGCGGCCGCAAAGTATGGCTGCAAGTAACATCGGTGCCGAGGCATAGCCACCAACGCCTAAAACAAATTGTGGTCTGTACGTTAAAATAATCCAGAATGATTGCAAGATACCAAAAGAAACTTTTAGCAAAGTTTGAAGCTTTGCTAAGGGTTGGCCTTTGATATTAAGTTTTCCGCTTTGGATTAATTTTAACTGATATCCCGCTTTTGGAACAATACGTGATTCCATTCCAACGGGAGTTCCAATAAATAAAATCTCTGCCGTAGGATCTTTTTTTAAGATGGCCTCGGCGATAGAGATCGCTGGGTAAATATGCCCACCGGTTCCGCCGCCTGCAATGATGATTTTATTTTTTTTCACTGACATACAACCCTAGCGATAATTTTCTGAAGCTTCGATATTCAGTAAAATGCCGAACATAAAACAAATAATAACTAATGAACTACCACCATAACTTAAAAATGGCATCGTTAAACCTTTAGTTGGCAGTAAGCCCATCACCACACCCATATTGATAAATACTGAAAGGGCAAATGTGATTGTTAAGCCAAGAGCTAAAGTTTTTTTAAATAAATCTTCTGTTTTGATAGCGATACGAAATCCACGAAAGACAACGAATCCTAAAAGTAACAACACCGCACAGATTCCGATAAAGCCCATTTCTTCACCTAAGATCGCCATCGTGAAATCAGTGTGAGCTTCGGGTAAGAAAAATAATTTACCTTGGCTCTGGCCCAAACCTTGGCCAGTTAAACCGCCTGAATGAACTGAAAGCATACTTTGAATAACTTGAAATCCTTTTTTACCCGGATCTGACCATGGATCTAAAAACGCCTGAACGCGCGCTTTACGATAAGCTACATTCCAAACTAACAAATAAAACATCGGGACCGCAGCAATACCACCGGCCATTAAATATTTTAACGATAATCCAAAAGTAAATAACAACGCGATACCAACTGCAAAGATGATCGCGAAACTTCCGAAGTCAGGTTGTTTTAATAAAACTAAAATGGGAACTAAAACCATCAAAGCAATCCAGCCCGGTTTTAAATTGCGTAAAGCATTTTGATGTTTACAAACAATGCTGGCCACCAAAAAGCTAAACGAGATTTTCAATAATTCAGAGGGTTCAAAGCGAAATCCCATCGGTAGATTAATCCAACGAATAGCTCCACCCACGCGAACGCCAACGCCTGGAATAAATGTCGCCACTAATAAAATCGCCGCCACGATCCACGCCATCCAACCATATTTGCGCACTTTTTCAAAAGGAATTTGAACCGCCGAAAAAATAGCAATTATACCAAGAACCGTAAAAATAGCTTGGCGTTTAAAAAAATAAAGACCGTCACCGTAAGATTCGATCGCAAAAATGTAACTTGAACTATAAACCTGAACTAGTCCGACGCCTAAAAGCGCAAATATAGAAAGAAAAAGACTAGAAGATAAAAATTTTGTCTGAAGCTTGATGTTTTTCAAAGTTTACTCCGTCGGAAGATTATGAATCCAAACGGAGTAACTTTTAATGAGTTAACCTATTTGAATTTTTTGACGATCTCTTTAAAATAGTCGCCTCTCTCTTCGTAACTGTCAAACATATCAAAGCTTGAGCAGGCCGGAGAAAGAAGAACGATATCGGCAATACGAGATTTTTGGTAAGCGATCAAAACCGCCTCTTCAAATGTCCCGATCAGGTAAGTTTCAGTGAAATCACCTAAATCACGGTTGATGCGCTCTTTAGCCTCACCCACTAGAATTAAGCATTTTACTTTACGTTTAATTAAATTACGTAAAGGCTCGTAATTAAGATTTGTATCTTTACCACCAGCAATCAAAATTACGTTTTCATCAAAACAATCTAACGAGCGTAAAACCGCATGAACGTTAGTAGCTTTAGAGTCATTGTAGAATAAAACCCCGCCCACTTTACGCACATACTCTAAACGGTGTTTAAGGCCGTTAAAATTATCAATCGCACGTTGAATAGCGTCGTGATTAGCGCCGTATTCACGAGCTAATAGTAAAGCTGCCATTACGTTTTCAACAGAGTGTTTACCCTTCATTTTGATGTTTTTTACGCTGAAAGATTCAATGTCTGGGCCTGTGCGAACTTTAATTTCGTCACCGATATTAACAGCTCCACCGATGTTCATGATTTGTGGTTCTAAGGCTGGTTTTCTAGAGAAGTAGAAAATACGTCCACGTTGAACCGAAGGATCACGAGCTAATTCAACCACCGCGTTATCATCGGCATTTAAGATCGATGTTGTCGCTTGGTTTGTGTTTTTAAACACTTTACGTTTAGCGTTTACGTACTCTTCCATAGAACGGTAACGGTCTAAGTGATTTTCAGCTAAATTACAGAAAACCACGTTAGCTGGATTAAAATTTACGCAATGCTCAAGCATAAAACCAGAAACTTCAGCAATAACTAGTTTAGCTTTTTTCTCTTCTAATAAATAATTTGTAATTGGATTTTCGTTTGAACCACCAACCCATACGTCGATGCCGCTTTCTTTAAGCATTGATTCACATAAACGAGCGATTGTAGTTTTACCGTTTGTTCCAGTCACTGCAGCAATTGGTTCTTTGATAAAGCCTGCCGAGAATTCGAACTCACCTGTGATTTTCACACCTTGTTGGCGCGCGTATTCAAAGATTTTTAAGTGAGAAGCTACACCCGGAGACAGAATAACTAAATCTTGCGATAAGAATGTTTTAGGTGAATGAGAACCTAATTCAAACTTGATGTTCGTGTAACCTTCAAGCTGATCTAATTGCGCTGATAACTCAGGTTTTGATTTATGATCTGTAATAGTCACTTGAGCTTCATATTTTGTTAAAAATTTAGCTAAAGAAACCCCTGTTTTACCAAGGCCGACTACTAAAATCTTTTTATCTTTTAGTTCTGATAATTCTGTCCACATATAACGTCTATCCTTATTGGCTTTCAGCCAAATACTATCTTAGTTTTAGCGTCGCCAAACTTAACGTCGCTAATAAAATTGAAATAATCCAAAAACGCACAATGATCTTTGTCTCTGATAATCCACCAAGTTCAAAATGGTGATGTAACGGAGCCATTTTAAAAATTCTTTTGCCAGTTAATTTAAATGAAGCCACTTGCGTGATCACCGATAAGGCCTCAACAACAAATACTCCACCTAAAACAAGCATCAAAAGTTCATTTTTAGTGATCACAGCCATGGTTCCTAAAAAACCACCTAAGCTTAAACTTCCCACATCGCCCATGAAAACTTGCGCCGGGTAAGTGTTAAACCATAAAAATCCTAAGCTACCTGCAACCATTGCTCCAGCTAAAGGAGCTAACTCACCAGCTCCAGCAATATGAGGAATTTGTAAATAACTTGCTATGCCTGCATGCCCTGATACATAAGCAAAAATCGCTAATGTCGTAGCAGAAATCACAACGGGAACAATCGCTAAGCCATCTAAACCATCTGTTAGATTAACGGCGTTGGCGGTTCCTGTGATGACTAAAGCCCCAAACACGACATAAAAATACCCAAGATCAAATGAGATATTTTTTACGAACGGCAAAGCTAACGCCGTATTAAAATTGTAATACTTAATAAGAATAAATAAAGCGATACCAGAAATTAAAAATTCACCTGATAAGCGCAGCTTGCCTGATAAACCTTTTGTGTTTTTCTTAGAAACTTTTAAATAGTCATCGACGTAACCGATTAACCCAAAGCCCCAAGTGATGACAACTGTTGCAACAACAAGTGGGTTCACAATATCAATCCATAAGACTAATGAAACCAACGAGCTCAGTAAGATGAGCCAGCCACCCATAGTTGGTGTGCCTGCTTTTTTCTTGTGAGTTTGTGGACCGTCATCGCGAATTGACTGACCGAAATGTTTTTTCTTTAAACTTTCGATAAAGTACGGACCCCAGATTAGACATAAGAAGAATCCCGTGAAAAACGAGATAAATGTTCTAACTGTGATGTAACGAAAAACGTTGAAAATCGAGTGCTGCTCTGCAAGTGAGTATAACCATTGATAAAACATTTTTACATAAGTAGCACACCTTCGGAATCAATAGCAAGAACTAGTTTATAAGTACCTGTAATCACAAAGCTTTTTTGAATTTATAAAAACTTTGAAGATTACACACATTTGACGAAAGCATTAGCATTTTGTCTCAAAGTCAGTTACAAAAGCTGGATGAAAAAAAATAAATCTGGAAGAACGGCCTCTGAACTTAAGAATTTTAAATTGGGCGAGAACAACACTCAGTACAACTTTGAATATTCTCCGAAACTTCTAGAAGCTTTTGATAATAAAAATCCAAAAGACACGGCGTGGACTACTTTTGTTTGCACAGAGTTCACTTCATTGTGTCCGAAAACGGGCCAACCCGATTTCGCAAAAGTATTTATTAATTATATCGCTGATACAAAAATGGTTGAGAGCAAATCTTTAAAACTTTATTTATTCAGTTTTCGTAATCACGGTGATTTTCATGAAGATTGCATTCAAACTATTTGCAATGACTTAGTTAAATTAATGAAACCCAAATACATCGAAGTTATCGGTGAATTTACTCCACGTGGTGGAATTGCGATTTTTCCTTATGCTTCGGCTTCAAATTCTGAGACGCACTTTAAAGAATTACGCCAGACACGCATGTTTAACTACGCGCCTGGAAAATACTCTTGTGATTTAAGTAAAGTTTATTAGGCGCGGCCTAGCGAATGATTTCGCAGGCCTGTTTATAGTAAATATCTTTTTCATCACCCTGACACGTTACGGTAAATTTAAATTTATCGCTGCTATTATCAATGACGACTATTTTAAAGTTATGTTTACTGGTCGCACACTTTGCAATACGACGCGGGTTTTTCTTAAAGCTTTGCTGCTGGACGAATGTAAAACTATGAATTGAGCTTGAAGTGATTTCATAAGTTTTATAACCCAAAATTTCAGGTTCAATCGCCATCAATTCAGAAAAATGAATATCACCCGAAACAAAACACACAGGAGCTTTTACAGTCGCTAACTGTTGGCAAAACTTTTTAAAACTTTCATTTTGCATATGTTCGTAAGAATCTTTTTTTAAGTAGCCACCAAAAAACTGACTGCCGTTCAACAACCATGATGGTTGATCATAGGTGTTCAGTGAATTGTATAACATCTCTTCTTGTTCAGCGCCGTAATGTGTTGTTGGCGAACGAAAGTAGCGACAATCCATTAAATAAAATTTTTGTCCCCAAGCTGTAAAATCTTGGTAGACACCCATATCACGACGATAATTTTTTTCTTCAGGAAACAACCAAAACGTTTTGAAAAGCTCTAACATAAACTTTTTATGTTTAAATGAACCATCAGAATTGTTTTTACCAAAATCATGATCATCCCACGAAGCTAAAATCGGAGTTAAAACTTGATGACGATAAAGCCCAAGACGATTTCTGGTTTCAACGTAACGTTGCCAAAAGCCAAGCGGAGTGCCATCACTAGCTTGATCGGCGTAACAAGTATCACCAATGAAAAAGATAAGATCTGGGTTTTGTATTTTCAAACTGCTCCACATCGTTTTGCTGGCTGATCTAAAAAAATCGCTCGCACAGCTAACGATGGCTAGTTTTGGCATTTTCTTGTTTGTATCAAGCGCTTTGAAAAAACGTTCATCGATAATTTGTTTTTTTGAATTTAAAACACGAAAGCGATAATTTTCATTCAGCTTTAAATCTGGAATTTTAATTTTATCTAATTGCCAATCTGAGCCCGTCATTTTGTTGGCACTAATCATTAGAAAGCTAAGTCTTCGATTTTGGCTATCAACGACTTCGTAACTGATTTCGGCATCGACTTTACGTAAAACTGTTAGATAAGTTAAGTCTTCAAGGGTAAGCCCCTGATGAATCGAAAATTCTCCAAATTTATTACTCACCAAAGCAGCAAGTTCGCTTTGCCCGATAGCCATTGAAGGAATCGTTAATAGGCCTGCGCCGATTACGCCTGTTTGTTTAAGAAAATTTCTTCTTGATTGCGACATGGGCCGACCTCGTGGTTTTTACTCCATTTAGATCGGCTATTAAGTTTCTGAAAATAAACAGTGGTTTTGTCTTTAAGACTAAAGAATAGTCTAGTTTACTTCTTTTCCCAGTTAATCGGATCACACAGTTCTACGAAACGTTCCGTTTTGGCACCCCGCGAGCCTTTCACAGTGATAAGGTCTCCCGATTTGATGTGAGTTACAAAGTGTTGGCCCATTGATTCAGTCAGATCAGCATCTACTTTGTAATGTTTGAAATCAGTTTGTTTTAAACCTTCTTCAAAATCATGAAAGTTTTCGCCAATAAAATAAATAAAATCATATCCGCTCATCGAAGCTGCAACAGCTAGTTCACGATGCATCTCTGGTGCAGACATTCCTAACTCTTTCATTTGCCCGAAGACTCCAATTTTTTGGCCTTCAGTTTTTAACAATGGAACATTTTCTAAAAGCGCTTTCATACTATCTGGATTTGCATTATAGCCATCAAATAATATTTGTACGCCTAAAGATGATTCTACAAACTGGTTTCGGCCCCAAGTTGATTTGCAGGCTGGAAGCGCCTTCCATATTTGTTCAGCAGGCATACCTACGGCATAAGCTAAGTTGGCTGCGGCCATTAAGTTTGTTAAATTGTGCTGACCAAAAATAGGAACCGTAGCGGCACCCCAGTTAGCTGCGATATTACCTGAAATTTTTAAACCACTTGCTGAAAGTTCATCGATTTTAAAAAACACATCAGCGTCTTTATTTCTTTCTGAAAAACTTAACATGCGACTTGCGGGATATTTTTTCGCAATCGGGTACATCATATCGTAAGTTAAATCTTGGTCTTGGTTAAACACGCGAATCGTATCTTCACGTGATTCCATATAGATTTCGGCTTTAGCTTCAGCGATTTTTTTCTGAGTGCCAAAGAATTCCATATGCGCGCGCCCTACCATTGTACAAACAACAACGTCAGGATTTGCGATTTTAACAAGCTCAGCGATTTCACCGGCATGATTCATTCCCATTTCAACAACAGCAAAAGCGGCGTCTGTAGGAATTTGTAATAACGTCAGCGGCACACCCCAGTGATTATTAAAACTGCCTTGATTAAAGTGTGTTTTTTTATACTGATTTAAAATCGCGGCCGTAAATTCTTTAGTTGTGGTTTTACCGTTTGAACCCGTGATGCCGATAATTTTAGTTGCTAATGTTGAACGATAACCGTGACTAAAATTTTGCAAACCCTTTAACGTGTCTTCAACAAGAATGATGCTGACTTTGTCTTTTAAATTTTCAAACTTTGCATCTAAACGATGAACTAACAAAAGCCCCGCGCCCTTTTCAACAGCTTTATCCAGATAATCATGGGCATCATAACTATCACCTTTTAAGGCTACGAAAACCTGCTTAGACATATCTTTACGAGTATCCGTACCGACTTCAGAAAAACTATTCTGATGCGTCGATAGAATTTTACCATTAGCCCATTGTGCGATTTGTTCAATACTCCATTGTGGCTGCATAATTAACCTAAATATTTCTCAGCCATTTCGTAATCGCTGAAATGAGTTTTTGTCGTACCAATGATTTGATAATCTTCGTGGCCTTTGCCCGCGATGAGAATAACATCGCCAGGGCTTGCCACTCTGATCGCCTGCTGAATGGCAACTTCGCGGTCTACTTGCTTAGTGTAGTTTGTAAAACTTTGCGGAAAACCTGTTTCAGCTTCGTCTAAAATTGCATATGGGTCTTCAGTGCGTGGATTATCAGATGTTAAAAAAACGTAATCACTTAAACGCGCAGCAATTTCTGCCATCTTAGGACGCTTAGTTTTATCACGATCACCACCACAGCCAAAAACTGTGATAATTTTATTTGAAAGTTTAGCGTCGGCTCTAACTTTTAATAATGACTTCAATGAATTTTCTAAAGCATCTGGAGTATGTGCGTAATCGATAAAAACAGTTTTATCAGAAGTGTGCACAACTTTTTGTAACCGCCCCGGAATACCTTCAAAATCCATTAAGGCTTTAATACCTTGTGCGAGAGTAATGCCGCATGTAAGACCTGCAGCTAAACTGGCAACAACGTTATAAATTGTATGCACACCCGTCAACGGCACTTTGACAGTAAGACTTTCAAGCGGAGTTTTTAATTCAAACTCTGTTTCGTTAAAATTCATGTTTAAAATTTTAAATTGAAAATCAGATTCGTTTTGCCCGTAAGTCCAACCAAGTACTGGTTCGGCTAACTTTAATTTTCGACCGTATTCATCATCGATATTAATCACGGCAAATAAAGGACGTTTTAATGAAGACCACATCAAATCAGTAAAAAGTTTTTGCTTTGATTCAAAATAACTTTTCATATCTTTGTGATAATCTAAATGATCGTGAGTTAAGTTCGTAAAAATAACAGTGTTAAAATGCACACTGTCAGCGCGGCGTTGATCTAACGCATGTGAAGTAACTTCTAAGGCTGCAGCCACTGCACCTTCTGTTACAAAATCATGAAGACGACTTTGCAAAGTCACAGGATCTGGAGTTGTGCCTTGGTTTTCCCAAGTTTTTTTGCCGACACGGTGGTTAACAGTGCCGATCACTCCCGTAGATTTATTTCTGGCGTTTAAAATATGCTCTAATAAATACGTGATCGACGTTTTTCCATTCGTTCCAGTTACACCAAAACAAAAAAGTTTTTGCGAGGGATAGTCATAAAACCTTGCTGCCAGCAAATCCAGCATCTGACGTGAATCTGGCACTTTGTAAACATAGCCGCTGTAATCTTTAGGCACTGAACTTTTATCTTCAACAACAACGGCAATGGCACCAGCTTTAATGGCATCGCTAATATAATTGTGGCCGTCGGCTTGGTTGCCCTTTATCGCCACAAAAACAGAGTCTTGTTGAACATTACGCGCATCAAAATGAAGGCCCGTGACCTCAGTTTGCATAACGGGTTCAAGTTCTGGCTTAACATTCTGTGCTGTATCGATCGATAATAACTGCTGCAGTTTCATTGCAAAAAGCATAGGATACTTTCTTATGAACTTCAAACGTATACAGTATTTTGACCACCCCACTGATGCTGCAGATCGTCCGTGGATAATTTTCTTTCATGGCTTTGGCGCTGATGCCCACGATCTTGAAAGCTTAAAAGATTATATTACCGTGAATGGGCCCGTGAATTACCGTTTTCCAAATGGAGTTTTCGAAGTGCCGATTGGTCCAGGTTGGACTGGCCGCGCTTGGTGGCCTCTGACTTTAAGTTCATTACCCAGCGACTGGAGTGATTACACACCAGAACCGATGGATGCGTTAGTGCCTGCAATTATGAAAATGATTACAGATTTGAAAGTTCCATGGAATAAAATTATTCTTGGCGGTTTTTCTCAAGGTGCTATGTTGGCCACTGAGATTTATTTGCAAGCTCCTGAAACACCATTGGGATTAGTCAGCATGTCTGGAAGTTTAATTCGTCAAACTGAATGGACGCAAAAATTAGAAAACCGTAAAGGCGCAAAAGTTTTTCTTTGCCACGGTGAAAACGATCAAGTGCTGCCAATGAAAGGCAGTCAAAAATTACTTAATCTTTGTAAACAAAAAGGCTTAGAAACCCAATGGGTTACGTTTTCTGGTGGACACGAAATTCCACCGAAAGCTTTACAAGGTATTAGCCAATACATTAACGGATTAATATGAGCTTTGTAATCGAGACAAAAGATTTAGGCCGTGAATATAAAACCTATCAAAAAAAAGAAGGGGTTCTAAATTCTATTAAAGGAATGTGGAATCGCGAATATATCTCTAAACCAGCTTTAAAAAATGTAACGCTTGAAATTGAAGGCGGCCAAATCGTTGGTTTAGTTGGCGCAAACGGCGCCGGCAAAACAACTTTATTAAAAATCTTATCAGGCTTAATTTACCCAACTCATGGATCAGTTAAAGTCTTAGGCTTTGAACCTTGGAAGCGTGAAACAGAATTTTTACGCCAAATGAGTTTATTACTCGGCCAAAAAAATCAATTGTGGTGGGATATCTCGGCCCGCGACAGTTATTCTTTATTAGCGAAAATTTATGACCTGGATATCGACACAGCTAGAATGCGCGTAAAACATTTATCAGAAATGCTTTCTTGCGAACATGTTCTTGATACCCAGTTACGCCGCCTAAGCCTTGGCGAACGTATGAAAATGGAAATCATTGGATCGTTACTACATAATCCAAGAGTTTTATTTTTAGATGAACCGACGATCGGTTTAGATATCGTTGCCCAAAGTGCTATTCGCAATTTCTTACAATCTTACGTGCGTGATTACAAACCCGTGGTCATTTTAACATCTCACTATATGGACGATATTGCGCAATTAGCCGATCGCCTACTTTTAATTTCAAAAGGTGAAATGGTTTATGATGGCACCGTAAACCGCTTTTTAAAATCCACTGAAACTAGTAAAAAACTGATCTATCGTTACAAAAATGATCAGCAAGAGCGCGAATTAATTTTTCAAGAATCCGAATTATCTGAAAAATTAAATGAAGTGGTTAAATCAGGTGAAGTTGTTAATTTAAAAATCGAAGAGGTTGATTTTGAAGAAGTTATTCATCGCTTTTTGGCGAAGGAATCTCGCATTTAGCGAGCTTGCTGTCGTTTCAAATTTAGAATACCGCTTCAATTTTTTCATTGATGCGTTCGTGCAACCGTTAATCACGGTGGGCATCGAACTTCTTATGTGGTTTGCCATTTTCGAAAGTGCCAACGCCGCTCAAATCGGTGGTTTTACCCGTGATAATTATTTAGCTTACGGTGTTTGGGCCCCGTTTTTAGGTCGTATTGCTGTCAGCTGGATGTATGAATCGATGATGGTTGAAGAAGTCGCCAGCGGCTCTATCAATGTGATTCTTACCCGCCCGATTAGTTTTTATGAATATTATCTTTCGCAATTAATGGGTTACAAAGTCACGACGACTATTATTTCAATGATCGCTCCTTTGCTTGTGACATTTTTCTTTGATTTACCAATTCATTATTCAAGACTTCCGTTAGCCATCGGTTTAGTTTTTTATTATTTATTTCTGGTTCACACACTGAGTTTCGTTATTTCTACTTTTGCTTTCTATATGACTCGTGTGCGCTCATTAACTCTGGTGAAAAATCTAACGCTTTGGTTATTAGCCGGAGAATTAGTTCCTATCGATCTAATGCCACCAGCAATTGCTAAGCTTCTCTTATTGTCTCCATTTCCTGCTGGCGTTTATACTCCTGTAGCTTACATTACGGGTCGCGCAGGTTCTGAATTAGTTTTACAAAGTTTTATCTCTGTAACAGTCTCCATTATCATCGCTATTCCTGTGGGAACATTTTTATGGCGTAAGGGTTTACAATCTTACACCGGGACTGGTGCCTAATGACGAATTTAAGAAAATACTTAAGTTTGTATGGCGCCTTCTTTAAAGCAAGTTTTGTGGCTGATTTAGAATATCGTTTAAATTTTATATTATTAGTTGCGGCTGAATGTATTTGGTATGGAACTCAGCTTTTACTTTATGAAGTCATTTATCGTCACACGAGTTTAATTGGCGATTGGACATTAGTGCAAATGCGCGTGTTTGTGTTCTTAGCGTTATTCGTAGATTCAATTTACATGATTTTATGGGATCCCAATTTTTCGAAGTTCAACGATGAGGTTCGAAAAGGAAATCTGGATTTATTATTAACTAAGCCTGTGAACTCGATGTTTATGATTAGTTCACAGAAAGTTTCGATTTCACATATCCCGTGTTTAATATTTACCGGTGGTGGATTAATTTGGGCCCTGCAAGCGATTCCTGATTTTAGTTGGTTTCGCTTGTTCTGGTTATTCTTAATGATCCCAGCGGGATTAAGCGTAATTTTCGTAGGGCGCTTAGCTTTAAATTCGACAGCGATTATTTTTTCACGCGCTGATTTCTTACAGTACGTTTGGTACAGTATTTTTCGCTTAGGATTACGCCCTGATGCGATTTACAAAGGGTTTCTACGATACGTGCTGTTATTTGTATTACCATTTGCAATGGTCGCATCAATCCCTACACGCTTTTTGTTAGAGCCCGTGCAATTGGGATTTATTGCCTGGGCACTTGTGATGCCCGTTTTACTTTTTACTTTTATGAATTGGTACTGGAAGTTCTGCATGCGCTTTTATTCAAGCGCCAGCAGTTAGGATTTAAAAATGGACTATGAAGACTTTTGGAATCAAAATGCCAATAACTGGGCGACCGTTATTAATGAAAATTTGATTCCGAGCAGATCTGTGACCAACTTGGCTATTGTGAGCGAGATTTTAAGTCAAAAACCAAAATCTGTTCTGGATATTGGCTGCGGTGAAGGTTGGCTGTTAGCTCCAATGACTCAGGCAAACATTAAGTACATGGGAATTGATGGCTCATTTAAACTGATCGAAATTGCTAATCAAAAAGCGCATTTTTTTATACATGTAAATTACAAAGAAATCATCAACGGCTGGCAACCCTCTGAAAAGCCTGATGTTGTTGTATTCAATTTTGCTCTTTTGGATGAGAACATTATGCCTTTACTGAAATCCGTTTCGAATTTCATCGACAACAATGGCGCCATTCTTATTCAAACTCTTCATCCCCATAATTTACCTAATTACGAAAATGGCTGGAATGAAGAGGACTTCAAAACTATGACTATTCCATTTCAAGGTAAAATGCCTTGGTATGGCAGAACTAAAGAATCGTGGATTTCACTCTTCGAGCTCTGTAATTTGAAAGTGAATCAAGTTGTTGAACCGTCCATCGAAGGAAAACCAGCTTCAATAATTTTTAATTTAACTAAAATTATTTAGTTTCTCTAGTTCTGAATTAAATACTCAATATTCACATCAGCGCGGATTTTGATTTTACCCGGGCTAAGTTCTGTAGAAGATTCAACATCAGAAGCCATCAAAGACATTTTGCTTTGCGCGCGAGCCGCTCCTGCTATCGGTGCTGCTTCGTAATTTGTGAACACCTGTTGATTCGTGATCGAATATACACCTTTAATTTTCACACCAGCAGCTTTTGCAAGATCATCAGCGCGGCCACGAGCTTGTTTTACAGCTGAATTAATACAAGCTGCTTCAGCTTCACCTTTTTTATCTGAATCCCAACCGATATTACCGATTGTTACGCCAGATTTTTCTTTATCGTTTTTATCACCCTTAGCAGATTGATCAATAAATTTACCGGCTTCATCTAGGTTTTTAAATGTCACAGTTAACGAGTGCATTGCACTGTAGCCTTGAATGCGGCTGATTCCTGTTTTTTGCTCGTAAGCATATTCAGGAGTTACGCTGTAGTATTCAGTTTGCACGTCTTCTTTTTTAACTTTGAATTTTTCAGTTAATTCTTTAATCCGCTTAACTTGTTTATTCGCCATCTCTTGCGCTTGAGCCGCTGTTGAAGCTTTAGCCCAGATTTGTAAATTGATATTCATGATGTTTGGATCAATATTTTTTTCTGAGAAACTGCCCACTTTAATTAATGCGGGCATTGTATCGGCTATCGCGAAAGAACAAGAAAACACTAACAAACTAGCTAAGAAAATTTTCACAATTACTCCTTAAGAATGATGGTCATCGTACGGTCATCACCGAACGTTTCACCAGCAGCTGGCAGAGTTTGTTGAACTTTTCCGCGGCCAATCATCTTAAGTTTAATATTCTGATTAGCCGTCTGTTGTAAAACTTCACGAACAGATAAGTCTTTAAAATCTGGAACTGCAGTTAACGCCGGTGTTTCATTATTTAAGTCTGCATATGAGTATTGTTCTACTTCTTTTTGTGTTTTTTCGCTTTGTGCTACTGGAACATTCGAAAGATTTTTCTCGCCTAAGACTTCAGGAGCAACACCGTCTCTGCGAACCGCATACGAAGCAATACGTGAAAATAATGGAGCCGCCACTTGAGCGCCGTAGTAACCTTTTTTCGGATGATCTAAAGCTACATAAATAACATACTGCGGATCATTTGCCGGGATAAACCCTGTGAAACTTCCGATATAACCACCAGGCATATACCCACGGCCTTCAGTTTTAATTTTTTGTGCCGTACCTGTTTTACCACCAACGATATAACCTTCAACACGTGCATTCAGACCTGAACCTTTTCCAGAAGTTACTCCGGCTAACATCATACGCATTTGTTGAGCTGTTTCTTCAGAAACCACACGGCGAAGAGTTTTTGTTTCGGTAGTTACTGTTTGGTTTGTATCTAAATCTGTGATGGATTCAACGATATGAGGAGCGTTTAAGGTTCCGCCATTGGCAATCGCCGCATAAGCGTTGGCCATTTGTAATGGTGAAGCCGTCATACCTTGCCCGAAAGAAATATTTGCCAACAAGTGATCAGCCCAAGGAAGACCTAAAATAATTCCTTTAGCTTCTCCCGGAAGATCTGTTCCTAATTTCTGACCGAATCCAAACTTCATTAATCCTTCACGAAGTTTATTATCACCTAATTTTAAAGCGATTTTACTAGTTCCGATATTTGATGAGTAAGCTAACACTTCACTGACTGAAATTGTGCCCTGAGCATGGTTGGCTTCTGCTTCATGAATAACGCGCTTACCGATTCTGAAAGCCCCGTTTTCACAAAAGATTTTTGTGTTCGGTTGAACAACTTTTTCATCAATAGCTTGTGCAATAACAAATGTCTTTAAGGTTGAACCTGGTTCGTAAGTATCTGTAACAGAACGATTACGACGCAGACCTGGGTTAACTTTAGCAGGATTATTTGAATCAAACGACGGCAAACTTGCTAAGGCACGAATCGCTGAAGTTTTTGCATCTAATACGACGGCATAAGCAGCTTCGGCTTCATGTTTGATCATGGCTTGTTTTAATTCTGTTTCTACAAAGTATTGCAAATCAGCATCAATCGTTAACTTAATTTCTTTTCCTTGCGGAGTCTCTGTAAATAACATTCCGTCTTGAATTAACGGGCGACCACGCGCATCTTTACGCATAGAAACTTTTTTGCTTTCGCCTTTTAATTGGTTGTCATAAAAAAGTTCTAAACCTTCTAACCCTTGGCCTTCTTGACCTACGAAACCTAAAGTTGTCGCCAATAATTGGTCGTTAGGATAAACACGCTTCCATTCTTCGACAAAACCAAGTCCGCGAATTTTTGCTGTTTTAATTTCTTCAATTTGAGAAACTGAAACTAATCTTTCAACCCAAACAAAACGTTTATCTTTATCTTTAATTTTAGCAAAAACTTCGCTTTGTTTTTCTTTTAAAACTTTAGCTAATAATTTTGCTGTGGCTTTTCTATCAACAATAATTTTTGGATCCGCATAAATTGAATACGTCGGTGACGACATGGCTAATTCTTTACCGTTACGATCAACGATACTGCCACGACGTGCTGGCAAAGAAACCACTGTTTGAAATTGTTTCTCTTGAAGAGCGCTTAATTTTTCATGAGGCACAAACTGAAGGTACGCAGCACGAAAAACTAAAGCAGACCAAAGAACACTGACGAAGATAAACAGAGAAATAATTTTGGATTTCAAAGACGCCCCTCTTTATTATTCAAATAACTCAATGAAACTGATGGATTTAAATGGATGATTTGCGCTTGCGTTGCGCGCTTTAACGTTTGATTTTTCATCGCAACGTTTTCAACCAATTGCGGACGAGTTAACTTCGCCAATTGGATTTCTTTTTGCTTTTTCATTTCTTTATTTTTTTTGAATTCGCGCGTGTTTTTCAAAACAACGTACGACATGCGACGTTCTTCCATTTTTAAAAACACGATTGTGAACAATGTTGAAATAACTAAAAACACACTAACGAAAGGCTTTAACTGCCTAACATGCTCTGAGCTCATCCTTGACCTCTTACAATAAAATCTAATTTTCGTTCTGTTCGCGCTGCAATCTTCGCAATGCAAACTTGTCCGGCTTCTCCGGTTGTGCACCTTTTTGAAAGATGCGCAATTTAGCGCTCCGCGCTCTAGGATTAGTTTTGCACTCTTCATCAGAGGGAACAATTACTTTTTTGTTCACAGAAAAACCTAGATCTGAGTCCTTAAATAAGTTTTTAATTATGCGATCTTCAAGTGAGTGAAAAGAAATCACAGCCAGACGTCCACCATCTGTTAACTGCAACATCAATTGTTGAACGCCTTCTTCAACAACATGTAATTCTTGATTCACCACTAGTCTTAGGGCCATGAAGTGCTGAGTCGCAGGATGAATACCCTTCTTATGCCAGCCATCAACTCTTTCAATTAATCCAGATAGTTGCATCGTCGTTGTAAAAGGTGCAGTTTTTCTATCCTCGACAATAGCCCGTATCACGCGCGCAGGATTTTGAATCTCGCCGAACTCACGAAAAAGTTTAAATAAATCATCTTCAGTAAATTCATTAATAATTCGCGCTGCCGTCATGCTTTGATTTTGATTCATACGCATATCTAACGGGCCGTCTTTATTAAAACTAAAACCACGATCGGCTTGATCAAGTTGCGGAGAACTTACGCCAAGATCGCACAACATCATATCGAATTTTTCGGTATTAGACTGGGCATTTTCTTGGGCAAACGTATTAAAATTTGTGTGATGAATAATAACTTCAGGAAAATTTTCTTTAGCATAGGCGATCGCTTGTAAATCTTGATCGGTCGCGACAGCTTTTGAAATATTATAGTTATCTTTAAGTAATTTATAGTGTCCACCACGGCCAAATGTTCCATCGAAATACGATAGATTATTCTTACCCGTCAGCGAATCAAACGCTGCGATCACTTCTTCTGCTAAAACCGGCACATGATGGTGCAAAATTACCCCTTTTAGATCTTAAACCTAGACTTTGGTAGAGTGTAAAATTCGCTCATTTGTCGGTCAAGACAGAATACACTAAACTATGTCGTGCTTGTAGAATGTCCACGATGCCATTTTAGACAACCCCAAGATCAATACTGCGCAAGTTGCGGTGTGGATATGCTTGCGTTTAAACCTAAAGAAGCACCCATCCTTACTCAAATAGCAAATAGTGGGTTATTTCAATTTATCATGGTGGTCGTCTTAGGCGTTGGCGTAACTTGGTTTGTAATCCGCACTGACCGCCCTCAACAGTGGATTCAAAGAATTAATCGATTTGCTTCAGTCACCCCAAACCCCAAAACAGCTGCCGTTAAAAATACTGAAGCTGGTATCGCTGAAGATCGCGCTGAACTTGAAGCTCCACCAGCGGCGGCTAGTTCTTGGGCCGCAAGAGCCATGGTCGCAAGTAGCCCTGAAACATTATCTGCTGCGGCCACAGCTGTATCAGCCACACCGAGCACTCAAACAACTGAAAGTTCATCAAGTGCACAAACTGCAACTACAGCTGTTCGTATGCTTGAAGTCGATAACGATTATTTAAGTACAATTGTACAGCTAGCGCATAACACAAATTCAGTTTTACAAGATGGCGAAGTTAAAATTTTCATTCTGCCATCGACAACAACTGTGACGTCTGTGCAAAACTTAAATTCGACAAATTTAACAGTTAAGGTGAACGACAATACAAAAGCGAATTACGGCACTGCCAGCCGCGGATTTAATTTAAATTTATTTCTGCATTCAGCGAATGCCGATGTTTCTTACTTTTCTTTACAGCTTAACAAAGTACATCCCAATGACAGCCTGCAAATTCCGGTCGAATTTGCTCTGCGCAAAGGCGAAAAACTGGTGATCGCCGGAAACCCCATCTTAAGTTATTTTGAATTTGAAAATGATTTAATCAATACTCCGCCGTTTCAAATCATTAAATCGGCTGACTATAAAAACCAAAAAACAACTTTTGCCATCGTGATTGAACTGCAGTAATTAACTTACATGCAAGCACATCACTATGGCCCTAACTTTCATTTAATCGATGATTCGTTTTTACAAACTTTACTGACCGAACTTTGCCAGGCTAAAACCACGCAGCCGCAAATTAATCGCCTGGTTCAACTTCTGTATAACGGCCTTATCGTGCACACCGCGAATACGCTATTTCCTAAAAACAAAACTGAGGTTAAAACCCGAATGGGCCAAACCTTAAGCGCCGAAACTTTAGCTCAAGATACGAAAGCCGTGACCGTTAATTTAGCCCGCGCCGGCACATTTCCTAGTCACATTTGCTATGAATATCTACACTGGTTCTTAAATGCTGAAAATGTAAGACAAGATCACATTTTTGCAGCCCGTAACACGGATTCAAGCCAAACCGTAACCGGAACGAATTTAGGAAGCTTTAAAATCGGCGGCGGTATCGAAAATAGTTATGTTCTTTTTCCTGATCCAATGGGAGCCACCGGCGGAACTATTGAAACAGCCATTGAGTATTATAAAAATGAAGTTCAAGGGCCGGCAAAAAGCTTTATAGCCCTGCACTTAATTGTAACCCCTGAATATTTAAAACGAATCCAAACAATCAAAGCCCCTCTCCAAGTTTTTGCTCTGCGCGTAGATCGCGGCTTGTCTTCGGAGCAGGTATTAAATTCTCCTTTAGGCCTTTACTGGGACCAAGAAAAGGGGTTGAATGACAAGCAATACATTATTCCTGGGGCCGGTGGCCTTGGTGAGTTATTAAATAATTCTTTCGTGTAAGGACTGCGTATGAACCCGTTAAGCTTGAACATCAAATCTTATATCTCTGAAGAAAAAATCCAAGAGAAAGTAAAACAAATTGGCGAACAATTAACTGCAAAGTTTAAAGGCCAAAAAGTTGTAGCAGTTTGTGTATTAAAAGGTTCATTTTTATTTTACTCAGATTTAATTCGCCAAATTAACACAGATATCACGTGTGAATTTTTCGGTGTATCAAGCTACCACGGTAACACAACTTCTTCTGGCGAAGTGAAAGTGACTTTAGATCTTTCATCTCCGATCGAAGGCATGCATGTGATCTTAGTTGAAGACATCGTTGATACGGGTCTAACTATGAATTACTTAAAAAAATCAATCGAATCACGCAACCCGGCTTCTGTAACGACTGTGACTTTATTAGAAAAACCAGAAGCTCTTAAAGTTCCGTGCAAGCTTGATTACGTCGGCTTTCAAATCACGAATGAATTCGTGGTTGGTTACGGCTTAGATTACCAAGGTTACTACCGTAATCTTCCGTACATTGCACAAGTTCAAAATTTTCAATAAATAATAAAATAAATACTAAGGAGACAACAACAATGAAAACATTAACAACACTAGTATCAGCTTTGCTATTATCTGTATCAGTTTTAGCAGCAGATCCAACAACAACACCGGCGCAAACTACAACGCCTGCGACGACAGCTCCAGCTACTAAAGCTCCAGGAACAGCAACAGCACAAGCTGAAACTAGCCCTGAAGCTCCAGCACCTTCTGAAAAACACGAAGGCAAAAAAGCTAAAAAAGCTAAGCACCACAAAACTGCTGGCAAGAAAAAACACAAAAAGAAAAAGCACTCAGCTTAATCTTTTTTCAGTGTCTTTTTTCAGTCGCTTAACTTGATCGCTTAAGAATGTTTTAAAGGAGTTTACAATGAAATTGCTAATTACTTTATCTGCTTTATTATTATCAACTACTGTAATGGCTACCGAGCCAGCAAATCTTCCTTCTCAGGCTCAATCTGAGCCCAACCAAGAAGTGAAAGAAAAAGTTGAAGATATCAAGGGCACAATCGTTAAGCCGACAACTGAGCAAACTCAAGCTGTCAGCAAAGCCGCTGTCCGCGCGAAAAAGCCTAAAAAGAAGACCAAATAATTTTTCTATATTGCGCGTTGCGGTCTTCTCGACAGCAACGCTAGTTTTCACGGATAATTTAACCTGTAATTGAATGTACAGAGGGGTTATCCGATGAAACAATATCACGATCTACTACGTCACGTATTAAGCGAAGGCACAGTAAAATCAGACCGTACCGGCACAGGCACTATCAGTGTGTTTGGTTATCAAATGCGTTTTGACCTGCAAAAAGGTTTTCCTCTTTTAACAACTAAAAAACTTCATACTCGTTCAATCTTTCACGAACTTTTATGGTTCTTAAAAGGTGAAACAAACATTAGATATTTAAAAGAAAATAAAGTTTCTATCTGGGATGAATGGGCTGATGAAGAAGGCGAATTAGGCCCAGTTTATGGTAAACAATGGCGCTCATGGGAGGCCGCTGACGGCACAACCATCGATCAAATCAGTAACGTTATTGAAGAGATCAAAAAAAATCCAGACTCGCGCAGACTTTTAGTTGTCGCATTTAATCCTTCAGACATTAACAAAATGGCGTTACCACCGTGCCATGCGTTTTTTCAATTTTACGTCGCTGATGGAAAACTTTCTTGTCAGCTTTACCAACGAAGTGCAGACATCTTTTTAGGTGTTCCATTTAATATCGCAAGTTATGCGCTGTTAGTTCATATGGTGGCGCAAGTGTGTAACCTTGAAGTGGGAGAATTTATTCACACGTTAGGTGATGCGCATATTTATTCAAATCACTTAGACCAAGTTAAATTACAACTTTCACGCGAATGCCGTCCGCTTCCGAAATTAAAATTAAATCCAGATGTGAAAAACATTTTTGATTTTAAATACGAAGACATCGAAATCGTGGGTTACGAACCACACCCTGCTATTAAGGGTGAGGTTGCTATTTAATGATTCTGTCGCAAATCGTTGCCACATCAGAAAACTTTGCCATTGGTAAAGACAATAAACTTTTGTGGCATTTTCCTGAAGATTTAAAATATTTCAAAACCAACACATCTGGAAAAATCATGATCATGGGCCGCAAGACCTATGATTCATTAGGTAAACCCTTACCTAAAAGATTTCATATTGTGATTTCACGTTCTGAAATAAAGTCTGAATTTCCAAATGTTCACTTTGTAAAAACCATCGAAGAAGCCATTGAATTTGCGAAAACTAAAATTGGCGAATACCCCGAAGAAGTCATGGTCGTGGGTGGTGCCGAGATTTACCGACAAACACGCCTGCAGTGCGATCTATTGTACGTCACACGCATTCCTGGCCAGTTTGAGGGGGATACTTTCTACCCTGCGAACTTTACCGAGGGCTTTTCTTTAAAAAATCGTCAAATGTCTGAACAACACCCTGGTCTAGTTTACGAAATCTGGTCGAAATCGTAGATATAATCTACGATTGGAACAATAAATAAAATTAAATATTACCGCTCTAAAAACCGATCTAAAATAGGTAAATGGAGTAGCTATGAATAATCAAAATCCAACACAACAAGTGGCCCGCAGATTTGTAACACAAGAATTAGCTCACATAGAAATCTACGGTAAAGGCGGAAAAATCCTAACAAGAATGGGCAACCTTTCTGCTTCTGGAGCCTTTTTCGAAGTTCTTAGTCCAAATTTTTCAGTTAAAAAAGGCGACATCGCCAGAGTTACAATTAATTTACGTTCATTAAATCGCGTTCACGTTGTGGACTGCGAAGTAGTTTGGTCAAAAGGTCTAGGTGTTGGCGTTCAATTTTTAAAACGCGAAGAACTACAAGACAAACTGACGAACATGCTTTTCTCAAACCAATCAAATTAATGTTTACTAGACAGGCAGCTAGACTTTCGTGCTAACGTTATAGTTAAGTTTATTTACAAACTAACTATGACTAACCCACGGAAGGGATCACCATATGTCTGTTAAGTTCAATTTCAGAAAATCGGCATTTATAGCCACTGTGATTTTAATCGCAGTTTCTATTGCGCAATTTGCGCAATCAACATCAAACCAACGCTACTGGATGAAAATTCGCGCCAAAGATAAATTCGAGCGCTCAGTCATCGCGAACATCGTTGGTATTGAAAACGCCAAAGAAGATTACGTCATCGCCTTCGGTGGTGACCAAGAGTTAAAACAAATTCAAAAATTAGGTTGGTTATTAAATTACTCAAATCTGAATGATGAAGCTCGTTTTAGTGGTAAAGATTTTCCACAAAAAGATTCTGCTTTTCACAACTATGCAGAAATGACAGCCGAACTGACTAAGTTAGCGAATGAAAATCCATCTCTAGTAAAAATGTCATCAATTGGTAAATCAACTGAAGGCCGCGACACTTGGGTTTTACGTTTAGGCAATGATCAATCACACGCCGATGAAAAACCTGCTGTGATTTACATGGGCGGACACCACGCACGTGAACATTTATCTATGGAAATGCCATTGATGCTTGCGCAGTATTTAGTAAATCAATACAAAGCTGGCAACGAGCGCATTATCGGTTTAATGAACAATCGCGATATTCATATTATCCCGATGGTTAATCCTGATGGCGCAGAGTTCGATGTTCAAGATGGCAGCTACAAAATGTGGAGAAAAAACCGTTCGAAAAATGCTGACGGAACATTCGGTACAGATTTAAATCGCAACTACGGTTACAAATGGGGAACTGGCGGTTCATCTAGCAACCCAAACAACGACACCTACATGGGAACAAAACCATTCTCTGAACCTGAAACAATCAACATCAAAAATTACGTTGAAGCGCACACGAACATTACAGTTCTACTTTCGTTTCACACATACTCTCAGTTAGTTTTATATCCATGGGGGCATAAATACGGCGGCTCTGAAAACACAAAAGACGCCAAAGTATTTGAAACTATGGGAAAGAAAATGGCTGAATGGAACAAATATACTCCACAGCATTCTTCTGATCTTTATATCGCCAGCGGTGATACAACGGATTGGGCTTACGGCGAACATAAAATATTTGCTTTTACTTTTGAATTAGATCCATCGCAATCATCAGGTGGTTTCGGTGGCGGCGGATTTTATCCGGGCGCAAGTGTGATTCAGCCTGTTTTTGATAAGAACGTAGAACCGTGCTTATACTTAATGGAATACTCTGATAACCCTTACAGAACAATCAACGTAAGCATCGGACCAATCGCACCAAATCCAACACCCTAAAAAATAGATCTGACGGCACGACGCCGTCAGAAGCCCGGCCAAGGATGGCAGCTTCGCGCCACCTTACATATTCGTCATCATGGTCTCTACGAAATTCTTCGCAGAGTTAAAGTAGAGACCTACTCCGAATAAAATCAACGAAGCCGCAAGTTTAGTAAAAAACGGCACGTTACTGCCTAAGTAAGCTTTCTGAAACACCAACCACATTTTTTTACCAATCGATTTTTTACGCTTCTCTTGCTCTGTTAATACATGCGAAGCTTGAAAACCGAATATCAAAATTGAAACAACAACTAAAATCACCTCTAATGGCCAAGCGATAAAAATATAACCCACACAAAATTGGATATATTTTAAAATCTCGAAGGGATGAGCAATAACGTTTTTAGTTTCTTGCCCTAGCATATTAGAAGCTAACACACGTTTTACTTCTTTGATTTTTTCTTGGTCACCGATCATTTGCAGCTGTTTTAAATAGATTTTTTGAATGGCTTGTTTAGCTTTATCATCTAACGGCGTAAGCAAACTCGCTTCATATAAAACATCAACTTGCTTTGCAGTTAATTTGTTTAACTGAGTGCCACCTTGTAATGATAAACGCGCTAATTTAGAAGCGTAAACTTTTGTATTATAATTCCAATTCGAAGTCTTTTTTAAAGCCTCTAAATGGCGAGCTGTCATATCCATGGGGTATTCTAATTCATTCAGGTAATACGCGGTAAAAAACAAATCAGTTTTTTTCTTATCTTTAGCCGAAGTGTAAAAAAGGCTAGAACTTTGCCCCATTAACATATCGTGCAATTTATCGAAGTGTTCTGCTTGCACAGTTAGATTCATTTCATTGGCTTTTTTGATCGCCTGACTTAATCCATAAAATTCAAACTGCATTTGTTTACGTAATTTATTATTGATCGGTAAATTAAATGTAAAGTTTGAACGATTAACGAAAAGTAACACTTTCTGAGTCAGCACATCAAAATTTAAAATTTCTAATTCTTTTTCAGTTAATAATTGAAAGTTTATTTTTTTCTCGAGTTTTAAAAATACGTAATCTAAAGACTGTGAACTATTTAAAGCATCAGTTTCAAAGGTCGCATACGCCTCATTGGCTGTTCTCCAAATTAACGATGGAGCTGGCTTTTCAACTTTGGCTTCGGCAAAGGTAACTATAAGAAATGAAATAGTGAATAGTGCCAAAAGGCTTCTGAAAATTGTTTTCATAAACCTTGTATTACCTAATTATTGGGCACATTCACAGCTAAATCGAATATATTAGATCTGGTATATACATTTCACACTGTGGTGGACAATTCTTGGCCACTGTCTAATCCTCTAATAGCGTTTAATTGTCTATAAGCAATAAAATGTGTTTCAAGCTGGAACGTTTCCTGCAAATTACCTAAAGTATGTTGGACGTATTTATGAACAGATTTATGAAAACCGCTTTATCGACAGTAATTTTAACCACAGTCATGTTGGTCTCATCGGCCTATGGGCAAGGTACTACCTCGCTTGAAAAGTGTCTAGATGATCAACCTAATGAGATTCGTGAGTGTTTAGGTAAAACTTCAAAGTTTATCTCTATCGAAAGTTGTTACGATAAAGCTAAAGCCATCAGATCAAACCACACAAAAGAAAAAGTTCGCTCGTACTGCTTTTATCATATTTCAGAAATGCCGACTTTAAGATCTTGCTTAGAAAAAGCTTATTTATTTGCTGAAACTGATAATCATGATGCCGCTATTTTTGATTGTTATTCGCAATTTGAAAAAGGCATCAACAAAGCCACGTGTGAAGCGATCTCTAAAAAATTAAGCTATCCTGATAAAGCTCGCTACTTAAAATCACACTGCCAAAGTTTATTGTAAGTTTATAACGAAGCTGTTCTGAAAAGTTTGGTGCTCGCCTTTTTCGGTAAGATCAAAGGCACACCCGACGGAATCATTTTGTTTTTTCTTAAAAGCGACATATTTAAATGTGGATTATACTTCTGCAACATCGCTAAACTGCCATCGAAATATTTTAAGGCTTCTTTTTTAGATACGGCCTTAGCCGTAACGACTCTATTCATGGGCAATGGCTTAGCTTTTAATAAATCATCACCAAATAAAGACTTAGCTTCTTTTTCAACTTCTAACACGGCTAAAAAACACGCGTAGAAATTTTCTGAAGCAAAGCCCCAGCTTTTTGTTCGATCTTCTGAACCAATTAAATCTGGAAGATAGCTTGATTGACTAACGCGAACCATTTTTTTAATGCCGCCTAAACCATGATTGTAAGCCGATATTGCTAATGGCCATTTTTTTAAAGCGCGATAGTTATCCTCTAACATATTTGCCGCTAACAGCGTTGCATAATAGGGATGATTTCTTTTGTCGTAATAACTTTTAATATAACCTTCAGGACGCGCCACGAACGGCATGATCTGCCATAAACCACTGGCACCCACTTTTGATTGGGCGTAAACGTTAAAAGAACTTTCGACAAATGGCAGACGTGACAACTCGATCGGTAAACCTTTTTTACGAAACACTTCTTCCATCATTGGTAAATACTGACCCGATAGAAATAATGCTTTTTGCATTCTTTCTTTTAAGCCCGTTTGTAAACGTAAACGTCTTGGATCTTTGATTTTATGTTTGGCCGCGATACGAATACGTTCGTAGTTAATTAAAGCATCAATTTTTTTTCTTTTTTCTGAAGCCGTTAAACTTTTATCGTTCTGAATGTATTCCCAGTTAACTTCACCGAAAGTAAATTCTGGAAAATCAGGATCATGAAACAATCCTGCATTTTCAGAAACTTCAGAATAAATCTTTTTCCAGAACTCTACGCGGCCGCGCATGTCTTCGTTGGCTTTAAATTTAGAATTTTTCGGGATCGAGCTACTCCAAGGAGTAACCAAAGCCTGAGCATTAAGAGTATAAAAACACGCAATAATTAAAAATAAATATCTCACCTATCTATTTTAATAGTGAAACTAGAACTTGATCAAAAGCTTCACGCACACGCGCCTCATCTTGTGGACCATTGTATAGAAACGCGAAGCGGTAAATGTCGCCGTCCTTTTGTCCAGCATACCCTGCTAACGAAACTACGCCATCTAAGTAACCTGTTTTAGCGCGAACAAAACCAGCAGCACTTGTATTTTTCATGCGTTTTTTTAATGTTCCATCAATAGCTGAAATCGGAAGTGATTCTAATAATGTCGGAAAATAACGAAAGTCATTCTGCATAGCTTTTAAAACTACGCCCATGGTGTAAGCCGACGCTCTATTATCACGGGTAAAACCCGATGGGTTTAAGACTGTAAAATCATCTTTAGTTAAGCCTAATTCTTTTAAATTCTTTTGAATAACTTTAACACCTGTTGAAAGTGTCGCCGGTGTTTCACCAGAAAGTGCCGCTAAATTTTTTGTAAACATTTCGGCTACGTAGTTATTAGAAAACTTATTCATGTCGGCTAAGATCAGCGACAAACTTTTACTTTCAAACGTTACAAGTTTGTTGGCATCACTTGGCGTTTTACCGTGTTTAATTTTACCTTTAACTTCGATATTTCGCTGTAACAAAAAAGCTTTTAAGTTATCGCCGGCCCACAATTCAGGTTCTGCGACATTCTTAAAATAGGCTTTTTCGATACCACCTTTTAAAACATCACCAGTGACTGTGATCGTGCGGTTTTTTTGATTCACATCAATAATTAATTCGCGAGATAGCTTGTTTGCTTTCGTTGTCGTTCTATTTACTAACGTAAAATAAGTATTTTGCGGATCTAAAACAACATGGGCCTCTTTGTTTTCAGTTGGACCAGGTTTTACGAAAACGTTAACTGAATTCCAGTTAAAACTCATCGCCCCTACTGGGGCATCGTACGAACGATCTACGCGCTCCGACTCGCGTGAACTATCAAATCTAACATCATCAAAGTAATAATCATCGACAACGATATCACCAGGAATCACACCGATTTTTTGGCGTGTAAACTCATTGACTAAATACCATAAGTTTTCAGATACAAAACTTGGGTCGCCGCCGCCTTTTAAATACAAGTTCTTACCGTCGAAATACAATTCAGTTTTAAACTTTTGCGTCAGCTCGATATTTTTTAAAACTGAGTACGAAGTTAATAATTTAGAAATCGATGCGGGAATAAATTGTTTCTTTAAATTATTCTCGTAAACGTTTTGGTCTTTCAAAGAAATCACCATACCAACATGATCTGGATTAATCTTGTGCTTAGCTAAGATCTCTTTAATATCTGCCTGCAGGCCCTGGGCCATCACACTAGACGTTGTTAGAAGAATGGCCAGACAAGTCGCCCGCAAGGGCGCCAGACTATAGTTGAGTAAAACAGATAATCGCAATATGTAGTTCATTTTATAAACTGTATCGGCAAAATAAGGTTATGAAAACTAGAGATTGGATTTTGGTCGTTGCAACATTGTTTTTGGCTGTCATTGTCGACCAAGCTTCAAAAAATTGGGCTTTGGAGCAACCTGAGCGCTGGCTTGGCCCGCTACACTTAGTGCTCGTGCAGAACGATGGTGCGATGCTTGGCCTATTTTCAAAGTTACCCGCGTTTTTGCGCGTGGTGACCTTATCAACAAGCGGCTTCTTCATTTTAAGTTTATATGCTTTCTTGCAGTTTTTAGTTCCGGTCAAAGTTCTGCGTTTAAGATTCGGTCTGTCATTACTTGTAGGTGGCATATTAGGTAACGTTTTAGATCGCACTTATTATGGTTATGTTGTGGATTTTATCAGTTTTCAGTTCGGCAACATTCATACGCCGATCTGGAACATAGCTGATATGATTCAATGGGTTGGCTACGGCTTATTAATTTTTTCTCTGTTCAAAGATGGCAAAGAGTTGTGGCCAGACCAAGATTACAGAAATAAATTCTGGATCAATAAAAAGTTTCAGCTTAAATACGCCTTTATCTTTATTACTTCAGGCGTTTTAATTTCTTTAATCTGTATGGTGTTCTCATACACTTATTTTAAATTAGCTTTAACTGAACTTGGTGTTTACGATGACCACGCCGAATACACGAAGGCGTTTCTAGTTTCATTCGGAATTTTAGTTTTAGCTTTTTCAATTTCTCTATTTGCGATTGCAAAATTTATTTCTCACCGCATTGCTGGCCCTGTTTATGCCTTTGAGCGTTTTTTAAGTGCAGCCCTTGATGGCAAAGGCTTAGACGAAGAAACAAAAGCCCTGCAATTGCGCGCTGGCGATGACTTTCGCCACCTTGAAGTGTTAGCTGAAAAAATTCGCGCACGTATTATTGAAATTAAAAAAGATTAAACCAATTCAATATCTAAAATTTTAGAAATGTAAAAACGTTTGCGTTGATTATCTAATCCGCATTCAGCATGCACATAATCTCCATCAGGATTACGCACAATTCCTTTAGGTGTAATTGGGCGTAATTTGTTTTTACTTTGCCCACCCTCATATACAATTTGAATCGTCTTATTTTTTTGAATGGCATCAACGATAGACTTAATCGTTTCACTTGATTTATTAAAAAGCGAATAATCACTCCACGCTAATTTCTTAGCTTGCACAGCTTTTAATTTTTCAATCGAAGCCACATCAAGCTTTTCAGCCGCTTTGAAAAACACCTGCAAACATGCATAGGCATCGTCATAGGCACGATGAGCATCTCCGCCGACTAGATTTAATTCTTTCACTAGCGTCTGTAATTTGTGATTCGTTGTATGCAATAACGCTCTTGAAATAAGGCTTGAACAAAAGTGAACATTATTCGGAAAAACTAATCCTGCTTTTTCAATTTCAATAGCCACAAAACCTAAATCAAAGGGCGCATGATGAGCAATTAGAATTGAATCTTGAATAAATTCACAAAATGGCACGATCTGATCTTTCATCAATGGCGCATCGGCCACCATCTCATTCGTAATGCCGTGAATATTAATATTATCTTGAAGCATGGGCTTAGAGGGCTTTAACAGCGTTTGAAACTGTCCGATGATCTTTCCTTGATGCCATTTAACTGCACCAAGTTCTACAATTTCAGACTCTAAGGGATATGGACCACTGGTTTCAGTGTCAAAGGCCACAATCGGATATTCAGACCATAGTGAAAGTTCGTTAAATAGACTCATAGACTCCAACTTACGTATAAAATATTTTACTCATTTTGCACCTTAAGGGTCCAGTCTTGATTGCATATTTGACCATTAATTCTGACAATAGAATCTATGACCCTTTTGAGATCTTTGGTACTACTGTTTTTTGTTTTCACGCTCACTGCACAAATTGCAGTGGCAGCAGCGCCCACTTATTCTGCGGGCCCCGGAGACAAGAAAAAAGATGACAAAAAAGATGCTGTCGGCACAACTCCAACATACGCCGTCACGGGTTACGCCCGCTTAACTTCAAATTTTATCGATCGCGGTCTTTCCTACAGTAATGGCGGCTTTGCGATGAATGCCTCTTTCTTAGTAAACCTAGGCAGTCAGTTACGTTTTGGCTTTTGGGGATCAAACATTTCGAAATTAGGAAATGACGATGATAACCTTTGGCTAAAATATGTGGCTGAAGTTGTTGTCGATTTTCAGACAAATTCTAAATTTGTATTTTATGTTCATGATGATCACTTTTATAAAACCCAATCGCTTAACGGCATTCGTTACGGTTTTAAATTAGACTACGGCCGCTTTACTGGACTTTTGGAGTGGCAAAACAATTACGAAGGCACAGGTTCTTCGGCTTACTACACGCGTGTTAAGTTTAACAAAAAGTATTCTGAAAAAACGGGTTTAGAATTGGGCGCCGGTTACACGATGGAGTACTCGCAACGTTACCACAATTACATCGATGTATTGGGCACTGGTTATTACAATGCTTTTCCGAATGGGCGCCTAGAAGCCGGCATGACGTTACCATCGAATATGTCACAGTTTGGTAACCGTTCACGTTTAGGTTATTTCGTTGGAATGTCTTTAACTTATTAGTTCTTTAATGATTCTTCTTTTTGATTGCTGCCAGGATTAAATTCCTGATCAAGCTTCATCACTTCGATATCCACTGGATTTATTAAATTCGGGTCCATGCCATTAGCAGGTTTTGCTTTTTGCTTATCTCTTGGAACCAGATCTAATTGGCTTTGTTTTTTGCTGCCGAATAAAGATTCTAACTTACGGCGTTTACGGCCATCAGTAAGTTCTTTTTGACGAATATTAATGCGCACAAATCCCATTAAACGTTCTGGATCGTAATCGCCTTTTTTATCTTTGATATTTGTTGCACCAATTACAGAGTTTGATGTTCCATCAAATGAAGCATTCACTTTATTTGTGATTAACGCTAAACGCTCTAAGGCAATTTTATCAGCCATTTTTGCTGTTTGATCAGCTACTAACTGAACAAATAATGCTGAAGTAATTTTGATTTCTGCGTCTTTTAATCCTGCAGTAACTGCAGTTAATTTATCCATCACATCAACGAAATTAACTTTCGGTTGTGACGTACCACGTTCGAATAAATAAACATCTGGAATATCAAAGTTAAAACCATCTTGCGAGATTTCAACATTCTTTGCCACGTCAGTCATTTTGTCAGCCATGTAAGCGGCCACAACTTTTTCTGAACCCATGTCTAACACGTTCGGGCTTTTCGTTGAAGGCTCCATAAAAGTTTGCATTGCTTTTAAAGGTTCATTCACGAAATCTAAGAATAATTTTTCAAGAGTAATTTCTGCCCCGAAGTTTTGAAAGTTGTATTCAATTACAGACGGAGTAGAGAAATAATCAGAGATGGCTTTTTTAGTTTGATCTGATTGTGACATCAGCCACATAACTAAGAAGAACGCCATCATCGCTGTCATAAAATCCGCTAAGGCAACCTTCCATGATCCACCATGGTGACCAGCTGCCTGTACGATAATTTTCTTAATTACGATTTGCTGTTTCTTAGCCATATTCTATTCTTTCCTTAGTTCAACTTCGCAATCCCTGCGTCTGCAACCCTAACTAGGCTGCAGCTTTTTTAATATCTTTCGTTGCTTTATCTAATTCATCAAACGTCGGGCGCTCTTCAGGCATGATTGTACGACGAGCGTACTCAACACACACTAATGGAGGCGATCCACGTTGAAGCGCAACAACGGCTGCTTTAATACAATTTAAAAAACGACCTTCAGCTTCGATATCCGCAGACATCTTAGTTGCTGTTGGACCAATAAGACCGTAAGCACCGAAAACCCCTAACATTGTTCCTACTAGGGCGCCGGCAACTAACTGACCGATCTTTTCATTACCTTCAGTTAAATGTCCCATGGTTTTTACGATACCTAGAACGGCGGCAACGATTCCTAAACCTGGGAATCCATCGGCCACCATTTGCACGGCATGTTGTGCTAAATGTTCTTCAGCATGGATGGCTTTTAAATCGGCATCCATTAAATCATCGATGTCATATTGAGATAAATCTGTAGATAAAATCACTTTCATCGTGTCACATAAAAAATTAACCGCGTGATGATTTTTCATCACCGACGGATAAGCTTTAAAAATATCACTTTGTTCAGGTTGCTCGATATGTTTCTCAACCCCTTGTGGGCCTTCTTTACGAAACACTTGAAACAATTGAAATAACATTTGAAGTAATTCTAAATAATCTTTTTTCTGAGGGCCCGCTGCAGTCATAGCATGGATAGCTAACTTAACACCGGCTTTAATAACTTTCATTGGATTAGCAATGATGTATGCGCCTAATGCCGCACCACCAATGATCATCAGCTCAAGAGGAGTAGAATGAATAATTACGGCGAAGCCTCCGCCCGCTAACGCATATCCACCAAACACCATGGCGAAAACGACTAATATACCTACAAATCCCATTGAAACCTCTTTTTCTACAATTGTTTCATCGGTAGACTGGTGTCCAAAGTTAATGCACCCCTGGCGAAACTGGAAGAAGGTCTAGGTTTTTACAGTGAGTTTACAAGTGATTGGTGGTAAATTATAGACCATGACCTTCCGAAGGGTAAGTATGACCAACATCCTGGCAATTTTTAGTTTAGTTTGTATCTTATCGGGTTTATTTTCCACACCGACCCTAGCCGCCCAAATTGGCGAAGCTGAGTTTAGTGTCGTAACCCAACCACTCACATTGCAAGAAGGCCAGATTAAGTCGGCGCGCATCACGATGTCGATGCCTAAAAACTTTCATGCTTATGCTGATCAATTTAAAATTTTAAATATCCAGCCCGACAAATTTCAAATTGGCCAGTTAAAGCTAAAACCTGAAGTTGAATTCTTTGATAAATACACGAAAAAAAATCGCATGGGCCTTTTTGAAAAAGGCGAAATCGAATTACAAATTGAATCACCAGAAAAAGTAAGCAGCAAAATGGAAAAGCTGATGTTTGATCTCAAATATCAGCTTTGCAGTGATCAAGTTTGTTATTTACCGCAAACAAAAACAATCACGATTGATGTGAACTTCACACAAATGAAAGAAGCTCCAGAAAACGCATCGATGTCGATGTTTTCTGCCGGCACAATTGAAAATCAACTTTCAAAAAATTTCTATCTCACATTTTTATTAGTTTTCTTAGCCGGCATTTTAACAAGTTTTACGCCGTGTATATTTCCGATGATTCCGATCACGTTATCTATTTTAGGTAATGATGCTCATGAAAAATCACGTGTGCAAAATATTATGCGTTCGGTGTTTTATGTTTTGGGTATTGCTGTAACTTATTCTTCTTTAGGAGTTCTAGCTGCTCTAACCGGAGCCATCTTTGGTCAAGCCTTAGCTAACAAATGGGTTGTGGCTTCGATGGTGGGGCTATTTGTATTGATGGCTTTAAGCATGTGGGGCGCGTTTGAATTACAAGTTCCTGCATTTATTAGAAATCGCTTCGGCACAGGAAAAAGCCACGGTTACGTTGGCGCGTTTTTTATGGGAATGGTTGCCGGAATTGTTGCAAGCCCGTGCGTAGGCCCGGTGTTAGTTTCAATTTTAAGTTTTGTATCAACAACACAAAGTGCCTTCTTAGGTTTTAGTTTATTATTTACGTACGCTTTGGGTTTAGGTTTAATTTTCATTGCGATCGGTGCTTCAAGCCAAATCTTAAAAAAGCTTCCGCGCTCGGGCCCGTGGATGGAATTCATCAAATTTTCTTTAGGCTTAATGATGATCTTGGTCGCTTTATATTATTTAAAATTTGTCATCCCGATGGAATACTGGATCATCGTTTTAGGTTTAACGTTCTTAGCGATATCGATCTGGCAAGGCGCTTTTCATTTTCAAAAAAAGCACCCTTACCGCCAAGGTTTATTTATTATCGTGTTTGTCGCATCACTAACGCTCACGCTGTTATCAGTTTTTAAACGTGATTATGTAAGCCCCGTTTTTAATAACAAAACAGAAGATGTGACCGAATTACTCATCAAATGGACCCCTTATTCTGAGTCTTATGTGGCCCAAGCTAAGGCCGAAAACCAACCTGTTATGTTGGACTTTTTCGCTGAATGGTGTGCGGCCTGCCATGAGCTGGATGAAAAAACTTACACGAATCCAGAGTTTATTGAGCTCTCAAAGAATTTTAAACTAGTTAAAATCGATGCTACCGAGGATACACCCGCTGTTAAACAAATTCTTGAAAAGTATAAAATCAAAGGCTTGCCAACAGTCGTATTTATCAATAAACAAGGGGATATTCTTTCAGAGTTAACCTTTACCCAATATCTAGATTGGAAAGACTTGAAACCAAAAATGGTGAAAGCTCTGGAATAGTGTTTCGTCAAAGACGAATCTAGTCATAACCGCCCGTCGTGAGACGCGCAGAAAAGAGCATTCGCATGTCAGAACCAACCCTTGTCAGATTAAACAAACTTTTAGCAGAACGTGGATTAGCATCTCGCCGTGGCGCAGATAAATTAATCGCTGAAGGCCTTGTTACCGTGAACGGTAAAAAAGTGTACGAGCTTGGAATCAAAGTCGCAGAACATAAAGATACAATCATCGTTGATGGCAAACCATTACGCGCTAAAAATCAAATGTTCTACATCATGTTCAACAAACCTAAAAGCGTCATCACTTCGATGACTGATCCTTTAGATCGTCCGTGCGTAGCGGATTATGTTTATGAAGTTCCGGGCCGCGTGTTCCCGATTGGTCGTCTTGACTGGGATTCTGAAGGCTTATTATTAATGACTAACGATGGTGATTTCGCCAACGAAGTTATGCATCCAACAAAAGAAGTTACAAAAACTTACCACGTAAAAGTGAATGGCCAACCTGCTCCAGATAAAATTGCAAAATTATTATCAGGAGTTTCTATTCCAGATGGCCGTGTTCGCGCTAAACACATTGAAAAATTAAAAATGTCGAAAAGTAAAACGACTAAAACTTCTGATAAATACGATTGGTTTAAAATCGTCATCACAGAAGGTAAAAATCATCAAGTTCGTGAGATGTTCAAAAAAATCGGCTTTGATGTGATGAAACTTCAACGTGTGGCTATTGGTAAATTACGTATTGGTTCTCTTGAAACTGGTGAATACCAATACATCAATGAAGCCGCTCGCGATCGTATTTTTATGCCTGATCTTCCAACTGAAGTTCACGCACGTCGCGATGTTCGTAATCCTTCAAAAAAGAAAACTGAATCAGGAAGCCGCAAGAACTTCCTGAAAAGAATTAGTTCTCTGAAATAATCTGATCTAAAAACTGAGTGGTTTTCTGATACATATCAAAAGCCACTTCGGGTAATTCATTCTGAATCTCATGTAATGCGCCATCGTAACTTACCGTTTTAAAATGTGGCGCATTTCTTTTTAAAGTCGCCAGCGTCGCATCACGATCAACATACGTATCTTCAACTCCAGATAAGAAAACTAATCCCTTAACTTTTGAATTGATCACCCATTGTTGTGAAAGCAAAGACGAAGCTAATAAGTTAGCCGCAAATAACGGAACTTTCGCTGGTGAATCAGGCTTAGCCGGATCAACATGAGGGTTAACACCGTCGCTAAATGTATTGCGTGTTAAAGTGCGTTCACTGATCACAGCTTTAAGCGAAATCAAGGCTGTAGGCGCTGTTGCCGCTTCACCAATAAACTTCTTAGCGTGAATTCCTGGAGCAATTAACACCACCGCATCGGCCCAGCCATCACGAGCCATTTTATAACTTACAAGACCGCCCGTTGACCAACCGATCACTAATTTTTTACTTTGGCCGCAGTCTTTGGCATATAAATCCCAAACAAATTTGGCCTGTGATGATAGTTGTAATGAATCATTCACCGGATCTAAAACACGTGAATTATTCATTGAACCTTCAGACTGCCCTTGCCCCATGTAATCAAAAAATAAAACGCGGTAACCGCTTTCACTTAAAGCATTAAACAGCGGTTGTTGGTTAGCGACTGAATCGCCTAAACCTTCAAGATACATCACACAACCTTTGAAAGGTTTAACTTGTGATTGCGCATAATATCCCGTTCGCAAATTCACATCACTCACTAAAGGATTGGCTAAGTACGGATGCTTTACATCATATAAAGTTTTATCAAAATGCCAAGGCGCGGCCGGCAGAGGCGAGGCTTCGTTTTGCGGCTGACGCTTAGATAAAAATGAACAACCAATAGCCGATAAAACACTTACAAATAAAATAATATTTTTCATCATAGTGAACGTATCGTCAGATGCTGTTCACTCATTAACTGGACGTTTATCAATCTTAAGTCCTGTAAATATAATGGTGAATCAATCCGATACATAGAGCATGAGTAAGACACAACTTTTAAATTTATTCGCAGTTATCTATATCATCTTCGGCGTATTTTTCTCTCGCGTCTTGGCTGCATCTTCAGATATCGAAGTTGTAGAAGTAAAACGCAATATTCAATTGGCCGACACCGACCCTATTTACAAAGATTTTTATATCAATGCGGCCGACAATTCGACCTTAAAAAAGAACCTTATTGTTAAGGCAACTCGCAAGATCAGCGTTAAAAACCAAGGGCAAAAAGTCATCGGCACATTCAAAACTACCGTGGGCTTATTGAAAATTATTCAAGTTGATGGCGGCGTGGCCGTAGCCCGTTTATTTGAGCTTACGCCCCGTGAAGATCAGCCAATGCTTGAGCAAACAGGCATCATGATCGGCGATCAAATAGATACTGACGGAAGCTTTATCGACAGCAAGAAAAAATAGTGACCTTTTACCTCTGATCGTGGCAGATTGTGCCCCTATGTCAGAGACTGCTCAATACTACCGAATCCGCCTTACTAATATCCCTCGCTCTCAAGAGGATGAATTATCAGTTCTTGTTTTTGGCCATGGCGCTTTAGGCGTTTCTGAAGCCTTAAGTTTTACTCAACCCGATTTAACTTATGACCCGTCATTAATTCCAAAACGTTTTTTGGATTTAGATGTTTTCTTCGAAGCCAATCCAAAACAAGAATTCTTTGATAGCGTTAAAGGTTTAAACTCACTTATCCAAATCGAAACCATCACTGAAGACCAAAAAGATTGGTTAGAAGAATGGAAAAAAGGCTTCGTGCCTTTTAAACTTGTTGGCCCTGTATGGGTTGTTCCATCTTGGTTAGAAAAACCACCTGAAGCCCAAATGCAAGTGCGCATCGATCCAGGCATGGCGTTCGGTACGGGCACTCACGCCACTACTAAAATGGCGTCATACTTTGTTCACAAGCTTGCGCAAGAAAATGCAGACAAAGTTAAAAATTGGACAGTGCTTGATGTCGGTACTGGAACAGCCATCTTAGCTGTATTAGCTGAACGTGTTGGTTACGGTATGATTACAGGAATCGAAATTGATCCTGAAGCCCGCCGCAAAGCCCGTGAAAATTTAGAACTTAACGAAACTAAATCGTGCATCATAACAGACCAGTTACTTGAAGAAGTGCGCGAGCAATTTGATGTTGTTATCGCAAACATCATCGATGGCGTATTAATTAAATTACGTAAAGATTTAATTAAAGTTGTAAAACCAGGTGGATACTTATTCTTAACTGGTATCTTGCAAGAGCGCGATAACTTATTCTTTGATAAATTTATTGAAGCAACGCCTGAAATTAAAGTAATTAAACGCATTCAAAAAGATGAATGGGTTGGTTACTGGGTTCAAAGAATCGATTAAGCGGGAGTTTTTTCTATGCGCCGCTATTGGATTGAAAAAAATCAAATATTTCAAAACCAAGTTACTTTTAAAGGTGATCAGCATCATCATATCTTTGATGTTTGCAGACAAGAAGTGGGTCACCACTTTGAAGTGATCACTGAAGATTCAAAAGCTTATCTAGTTGAAGTAAAATCCATTTCAAAAAAAGATGCGGTCGCTGAAATTATCGAAGAGCGCGTAATCAAAGCTCTGCCAAAACCTCACATTCATATCGCTTTATCTATTCCAAGATACAATGTGATGGATTCAACGATTGAGCGCGCAACTGAAATGGGCGTAAGTTCAATTTTACCGTTTGTTTCTCAGTACAGCTTTATCCGTAAAGAAAAAGAATTGCCCGCTGGCAAACAAGAACGCTGGCAAAAAATTATTGTTTCAGCAACCCAGCAATGTGGCCGTGGCGAATTGATGAAAATCCATGAAGTCACGAATTGGCAGAATATGCTGCAAACGATTAACCCGGGGCCCGAGAATTGGTGTCTTTTTGCATATGAGGGTCAGTCAATTAAACCTATTGCTGATGAAATAAAATCACTTAGGGAACAATTTGCGTCAGCTGAGGTCAAATTACCTGAAAACATTTGGATTATCGTGGGGTCAGAAGGTGGTTTTTCCACAGCCGAGGCCGAACAAATGCACAAACTGGGCCTTCATCCAGTGACCCTAGGATCTCAGATTTTACGAGTCGAAACGGCTTGCCTGACCTTGGTCGCTGTCCTAAAGTATGAATTCGGGCTGATGATGTAAATCGGCTCCCGACACGGAGAGAAGTTTTATGTCAAAGAAGACTATAGATAGCGGAAACGATCCATTTGATGAATTTGAATTTAAGCCATTAACTTCAGGCTTAGGTTTTCATAAAGATTCAGCACCTGCAAAAAATCAAAATAATATGCCCGCTCCAAAAGTAGAGTTTAAAAGTTCGCATTTAACTTTTGATACTCAAGCTACGGCAGCAACGACTTCTAATAATTACAACTCGACGTCGGCCTCGGCGGCCCCGCTTGGGTTTAATTTAAATTCTCCGCTGCCTCGTGCGACTCACACGCAATCGCAACATTCTACACAAATGCCTCAGCAACGTAGATCAATCAATGTTCCGACGATCGAAGACGACTCAATCTCTAAAGCTCAAACAGCAGTGAATGAGATTTTAAAAAATTTAAACCACAAAAAACAACAAGAAGAAGCGATAAATCGTAACACGCGCCGTACTGAATGGGTGGCTGCTGTTCCTTCTGTATCAGCTGGCTTTTTAGATACGATGTTAATTTCAGCTTTCTTTTTATTAAGTTTAATCGCTATGCTTGCAATCACTAAAGTTGATTTGATTGCGAATTTATCGCAACCAGATCCTCAGTACTTAATTTACTGGGCGACTTTAAGTTTATTAGGCGCAATTCAACTGATTTACTTCGTTTCATGTCGCGCTTTCTTAGGTTGCACTCCAGGTGAATGGGCTTTTGATCAACGCTGTGGTAACGAATTACAACAGGCTTCTTCGACGTATGTGTTACGTGTAGCTGCCCGTTCAGTGATTAACGTAGCTACTGGCTTTGTTTTAATGACGATCATTTCTATCATCTTACGCTTTGATGTTTTAGCAGCTGTAACTGGCACTCAAATCCAAAAACAGAAAACGTAATAACTATGTCTGCGTATCCTAAAGTTCTATCTACAAATAAACTTGAACAGGCCATCGCAGACTTTAAAAAATCTAATAAAAAAATCGTATTTACAAATGGCTGTTTTGATTTACTTCACATCGGCCATGTTCGCTATTTAGAACAAGCCAAATCATTGGGTGATGTTTTAATCGTGGGTATTAATACCGATGCTTCAGTGCAAGTTTTAAAAGGCCCCACACGCCCCATTCAAAACGAAAACGACCGCGCCGAGATTTTAGCTTCATTAAAAGCTGTAGATCACACAGTGCTTTTTGGCGAAGAAACTCCAATTGATCTTATCAAAACAGTTAAGCCTGATATTTTAGTAAAAGGTGGCGACTGGAAAAAAGAACAAATTGTAGGTTGGGATTTCGTTGAAAGCTATGGCGGCCAAGTTCAGTCTTTGCAATTTGTTGATGGCAAATCAACCACCAACATCATCGCTAAATCTAAAACTTAAAATCGAAGATTATTGATTAGCAGCAACTTGCGTGTTGCTGTCGTTGATTAAATTTTTCAATACTTCTAATGAAGCTGTTAATTCGTTATCTTGTGAAGCCGTTAAAGCCTGAGTGATAACCGGTAATAAACTTAAGTAGTTTTGTACGTTGTAACTTGCGAAAGTTGTTTCGCGGCGGTTACGGCTATCAACTAAGGCTGAAACAGTACCATTCTTGATGTTGTTGATACCAGCTTCAGCTACTTTTAAAGCTTTCATAACTACAACCTTATCACCCGATTGAATCACTGTTTTTAACACAGGGATTTGAGCTGTTTGGTTATAGCTTAATAAAGCTTCTTCGATATAAGTTTGATAAGCTTGTTTAGCTGAAGATTGGTATTGAGCCATCATCACGAAGCTTTGAGCCGATGGAGTTAAACGCAAACCGTATAAAGCTTGACCAACTAAAGTGTCATCTTGAGATTCTAATAACTCAGATTGTAATTGATAAAAATCAGCAGCGTTAACTTCGTTCTTTTTATACGAAGTTACTAAAGCCTGCATAGCTTCTTTAGTTGGAGCCGCCATAAATTCAGTTTTAATTTGTTCAAAAGTTTTTTTAACTTTTTTAGGTTGTTCTTGTGTAGGTTGAGCTGTTTCGTTTTTAGCTTGCTCAGGAGCACCAACACTGTAACCAGAATTATTAAAATTATCAGCTTTAACTGCAGTTTCTTTTTTTGCTACAGCTGCTTGTTTTACTTCAGGAGCCTTAACAGCCGCTTTAGCGAAATCACCCGTAGGTAATTTCTTAGCAGCAACTGCAGCTGGTTTTACTTCAGCTTTTTTATCGTCTTTTTTACCAACTACTTTAGCAATCACTTTAGAGATTGTACGCACAGCTTTAGCTACGATACCTTCTTCAGCTTTAACAACTGTACGATCGATTTCGCGACCTTCTAAAGAATATCTAGAAATCTCTTCAGTCGCTTTACCCATTTTATAATCGATTAAAGATTCAACGGCTTGAGTAGCCTTAGGGATCATTTGAAAATTTGAGATCAAAGAAGCAACACCAATACAGCAAACTAGTAAACCTGCTAAAACCAGCTTTTCTTGTTTTGTGAATGATTGAGTCATAATTGCTCCCTTGTTATATGACTTACTAATGCAGTAAGTAAACCAAGTTGGCATGGTTAGAGCGCTTATGATGACTATGGGTATGTCATTCTTAGACAGAGCGGTAAAATGACGTTTTTGGTTAGACACTCGTGTAGTGCAGGTTAACAGTCGTCTCAGAGTGAGACGGGTCGCCTAGACTTTACTTGAGCCACCCATAGGGGTATTCTCTGAGAATGAACACCACTGATACGACTTGGAAAAAGTGCACAATTTGTAAAAAAAGTATTTCATTCGGCGCTAGATACTATGTTTGCAATGTTTCAACCTGCAATGGCGAACGCACAGGTTATGTGTTTTGTAGCGTTCCTTGTTTTGATGCCCATTTACCCGGGGCCCGACACCGCGATGCTGGAGCCATTGAAAAAATGGCTCCGAAATCAGCCGATGCACCTTCTAGAATTTTAGTGCGTCCGCCCTTAAGTGGGCCTGCTGTTGTTTCTGCAAATAAATCACAAACTCCGCAAGAAGTTTTAATAATTGCCTCTCGTCTTAAAGAATATATTCAGGCTCGTTCTGAATTTAATACTTCGGCATCAGTCATGGATGTTTTATCAGATCACGTTCGAATTCTTTGCGATCGCGCGATCGATCAAGCACGAGCAGAGGGTCGCAAAACAGTTTTAGATCGCGATTTTGATTTTTTGAAAAAAGGCTGAGATTAGACTTTAGCTAGAACGTCAGAAAGTTTAATTTTAGAAAGATACGCCATAGAAGTGGCTTCGAGCCCCTCTGAAACACCCTCGAAAATTTTTTTCATCGAGCAACTGACTTTGCAGGCTTTGGGCGCATCGACATCACGACAGTTCAGTAAGTTTTTATCACTCACCGCTTTGTAAATATCTTCGAGAGTAATTTTATTGGGAGTTTTGGCCAAACGAACTCCGCCTGATTTTCCCTTAAACGAATCGATCAATTTGGCTTCAACCATTTTAGCTAACAAACGACGAACCACCGTGGGGTTTGTGCGAATGTATCCTGCTAAAACTTCTGACGTCTGCAGCTCGTCTGTATGAGCGGCTAACAAAGTCATAATGTGCACCGAAGCGGCGAATTTTTGGTCTAACATATTTAAATAATAACCGAAAAACCAAAAAGAAACAATAATAAGCACATTTAACGCATTCTAAGACAATTTAAGGCATAAATTACGGGCAAAAGTCTTAATGTAACTTTTATTGTTGCAATTAAACTTAACCAGGTTCATATTGTACCTATAACAGTTACATTTAAAACCTTTATAGGAGTTATGAAAATGAATTCACAAATTAAAGAAGCGTTACAATGGAGATACGCTGTTAAAAAATTCGATACGACTAAAAAAATCTCGACACAAGATTGGCAAACCCTGACTGAATCATTGACCCTCGCCCCTTCCTCGTACGGTCTTCAGCCTTGGAAATTTCTTGTGATCGAAAATCCACAGGTGCGAGAAAAACTAAAAGCAGTTTCGTGGAACCAAACACAAGTGACTGATGCAAGTCACTTCGTGGTCATTTTAGCTCGCGATAAAGTCGACGCTGATTTCGTCCAAAAATATGTAAACCGCGTGGCTGAAGTTCGTGGTCTTCCAGTTGATGCACTTGATGGTTATAAAAATATGATGATTGAAAACGTGGCGAACTCTCCAGAAGAGCAAAGTCGCCACTGGGCTAAGCGCCAAGCCTACATTGCGATGGGCTTCTTACTTGAAACAGCAGCGCTGTTAAAAGTAGATTCAACTCCGATGGAAGGTTTCGATCCAAAAGCCTACGATAAAATTTTAGGTCTTGAAGACTCTGGTTGGAATACAACTGTGGTCGTAGCCCTTGGCTATCGTCACGCTGAAGATGTAACTCAAAATTTCAAAAAAGTACGTTTTACCGATAACACCTTAATCGAATACGTAAAATAGTACCTTTAGAATAAGGTCAGCTGAAAACTGATCAACACAAGAGCGTGGCTTTCATTAGGCGGAAGGCCACGCTCTAATTTTTTCTTTGATTATTTCTTTTCAGCCGGACAAAAACCCACGCGTGTTCCCATTTTAGCTGGAAAATCGCGGCAAGTTTCGGGGCGCTTATCATAGACTGTGCAGAAGCGCGTTTTTGAATCCATAAAAATACATTCACTATTGGCTTTTTGCTGAAGCATAAAGAATTCGGTACCTTCACGATAACTCATGATGATGCCTTCTTTTTTTAGGCGCTTAGCTGTTTTTTTAATTGAGTTTGTAACCTCGTCGATATCTGTCACACCAAGGCGAATCAGATCATCGACTTTAACTTCGACAGGCATACAACAGCAGTTTGCTTTGCATGAGACGCAGAAACTGGCGTCGTATTTTTTCCAAGTCGAAGGGCGGTCTTTATCAACGATAGCCATTTTATTTTACGACTACCCGTTTTGATCTTTGGGTTTAAAATTAAAACCCAATTTTTTAGTTTGACCGTTTTCTTGATCAGTCGCTTCTATTGAAGAATGACGTAATCTAAAACGAATTTTAGAATTTTCGATGATCACGCGTGGATCTAACGAATGACTATCAAGCACCACCACATTGCGTGTTGATTCTGCCGTCACAACATTTGAATTCCAGATTGCGCGTAAGTAAATAATTAAACTTCCTAAAACTTGCGACAGTAACACCGCTAAAAATAAAACGATTAATAACGGAACAGCTGGAGTCACTTTATCAAAACGTGCTTTTTCAAAGATTTCGTATTTATTAGCTGCAGCCACTTTTAAAGCTTCAACTTTAGATAAGTTTTCTGAAAGCACTTTGAATCTAGATAACTGCATATCAGAGCGCTTTTTTAAATCTTCATACATTTGTGCTGCGTAAGGCATGCCTTTAGCTTCGTTTGATGTTCTATCAAATGCGGCTTGAAGGTTACCTAACTTAGAACGTAACTGTTCGTTTTCTAATTTTAAAGCTTGGATACGACCGTTGTTGCCATAAAGCTCACTTTCACGACGACCGTTACTGTGAGCACTTAATGTTTGAATCAGCTTATTGTTTTCAGCTAACTTCATAACAACATCATTTTTTTGAATTTTTAAAGTTGATAAGTATTCGCCCACTTTATCAATTGATGTGATTGAGATTAAATTTTCTGGCTTGTCGTTAAACTTAGCCATTTTAGTATTAAGATCTAATAACTCTTGATCAACGTCAGCTTTTTCTTTTGTGATTAGATCGTTGATCTCTTCAATTTCAAAAGACTCTTTTTGTCTTAAGCTTTCAAAGGCCACATTCGAAGTTAGGTTCGCGGCATATAAGGCTAATTCTGGCTGATCATTTGCCGCTGCGATTTCAATTTCAAAATCACTTGTTACTTTGAACGAAAGCATTTTATCAAGCTTTTGGTAAGCTTTTAACTTTTCGTCGTCTGTCATGTTTGATTTTTCATCCAAGATCAATTTGGCAAAAGCAATCTGACCAGTTTTTTCAGCTAGATTTAACTGCGTATTTAACAACGGGTTATTGGCTGCATTTAAAACTTTTTGTAAGAACTCAGTTGTTTTAAAATACTCTAAACTTTTTTGCGCGGCAGAATTGGCTTTTTTAGCTTCATTGGTTTTTGCAGTGCCTGCTAGGTTTAAGCTGAAAGCTTGTAATTGTGAATTTTGATTATCGTTGATGATGATTGTGGTCTTAGCTACGTAAGGGTTTTTCCATTTGTAAAATGAAAGACCAATCGCTGATGTGACAACCAGCAAAACCAAAAACAGCGGCCAATTGCGCATCACGATCGTCGTGATTTCGCTTAAACTCAGTTCACGGTGTAATTCTTGCGAACGGTTTTCGATCTCGATATGCGAGCCCACAAGGCCCTCATTAGTCGGTTCGTTATTGATACCTGTATTTTGATTGTCTGTTGCCATAGGTTTCAGGTTTTACACTAAGCTGGCGATAAAAGAAAACAACGCCTGTTTCACTCGTAAAAATTGTTTTTCTTTCACGCTTCTTTATGAAGAAAGTTCACGAGTGTAGCGATGATTGTCACATCTTGAGACGGTCTAAGCCCTTGATTCGCCTCAATAAAATCATATTTAACTTTTTCCTCAATTCAGCCCGACTTTAGGCCGATAGTCTAGTTAGGATAAGTTAATTTTAATATTAAAGGAGTCTCTATGAGCGCAATGTACGACGGCAATCTATTACACAGTTTCTTAGTTAACACACCTGAGGGCGCATTACGTAAAATGTTAATTTCAGGACCATTCACTGATGTTCACTTTAATATGCTTATGAAATTTGCCCGCGCTGGAGAAAATGACTTTTGCCTTCATTTTTATGCAGGAACTTTTCCAAAATTGAAATACAATGCTAAAGAGATCGTATTAAAAGAACACTTTTGGGGACTGTGTGTAAACGCATTAAATCAACATGGATTATTATCACCAGCTCAAAAAATCGCAGCTTAATTTTCAAGTTATAATTCCGTTTCTTAAATTTAACCAAGAGCTTGAAAAAGAGCTCTTGGTTAAAAAAATTAAAATCTTTTTAAAAACTGAAAAATTATTCATTATTAGCCCCACCGATGAAACAATCATCTGGGCGCAAGATCATTGGCGCGATTGCCATTCTGCACTTCCAAGTAAAGAATTACAGCAGACTCTTAAAGATCTGAACATCTTTGCTTACCATTACAAAACTGAAAAAAACAAAGCCGTAGAAAGCTTATTAGGCCGCTTAAAACATATTCCTGAAAAGCGTATTAAGTTTCCGGTCACTAAAAAATTTAATTTTAAATATTACACATGGACAACTTACGAAGACGTGGTGATTTACTCACTATCACCTTTAAAAACTTATCCAGTGGGATGGCACGAGTTTGACGAAGACAAAGATTTTCCGCCTAACCGCGCTTATTTAAAATTGTGGGAAGTCTTTACTACTCAAGATTTAAAAATCAAACCTGACGACTGCGTGATCGAAATCGGAGCTGCTCCGGGTGGTTGGAGTTGGGTTTTGAGTCAGTATTTTAAAAAAGTCTATACCTTTGACCGAGCAGACTTGGCTCCGCAAGTGAAGAAAATTAAAAATATTGAACACCATATTGGCGATGCTTTTAAGATTAATCCCGATGAATTTACTGACTGCACTTGGTTCTTTTCTGATTTAATTTGTACTCCCGAAAAAATTCATGAAACCATCGAGTTTTGGCTAGCCCATAGTCGAGTGAAAAACTTCGTCTGCACCATCAAATTCAAAGGCGACACTCCATTTGAAGTCATTGATAAATTATTAAAAATACCTGATTCTAAAATAGTCAGACTTTATCATAATAAGAATGAAGTAACATGGATAAGCTCACCAAAGGTGACGTAGATTAGGCAGAGGTGATTATGGATAATGAAATGGTGAACTACTTTACTCCGCTTGATAGCGGAGCTCACAAAGATATCCTTAGTTACATCGCCGAAAATTCAGTTGAAGTGACATTTAAAATTTATGATATTCACAGCAAATCGACGTTCGTCAAAGTTGATGGCGCTGATCTTGCGATCTTTAAAAAATTTCCGTATGACTATGAAACGACGAGCATCTTTTGCACATTCACTTGCGGTGGCGAGCCTCACTTTTTTCGTGCGAAAATGACAACATCTGATAATTACTATTTAGTTAAAAATCCTGAAAAAATTTATAAAATTCAACGTCGCACGAATTTCAGATTTGTGATGCCTTCGAATTTAAGTCATGAATTTAAAATCTTAGACCATCCCCGCTTTAAATATGAATTACAAGATATCAGCCTTGGTGGTTGCAAAGTTGGAATCAAAACAACAAGCGAACTTGATTTGCCAGTAGAATCAGATATTCGTATCTGGGTTCAGTTATTAGAATTTGGCGGCGTAACAGTTGATGCAACAGTGGCCTTCACAAAGTTCTATCAAGAGCTTAATATGCAAATCGTTGGTCTTAAATTTGGTTTTATCGAACCCGCTTTATTATCAACCCTACATCAAACATTGATTCAGGTTGATCGTATTTCGCGCGGCAAAGGCGAAGAAGTTTAATTACTTCTTCTGTTTTTTAAGTTCGTTAAATTTAACGGTGTAATCTTTTAATTCAGCATAAAACATATCGCTTTTTTCTTTGATGTATTCTTCAAAGTCTTTACGCTTCTGGCGATAATCTGATTCAAATGAATCACGATCTTCACGAACTTGCGAATAAAAGTCTTTTCTTTTCGCATCAATATCGTTGTATTTTTCAGTGCGTTCTTCACGAGATAATTTTTGATCTTTAATTTCGCCGCGTTCATCAGCTAGAGCTTTGTTAAAAGAATCTTTCTTTTTTGTTTCTTCTTTACTGTACTGATCACGAATTTTATTCATGTCTTTATTAAAGTTATCGCGCTTGCGAGAAACTAACGCTGAAAATTTATTACGAATATCTGATGGTTCTTTTTGATAGTCGGCCATCCAATCCATAATCAAAGCTTTTTCATCATTACGCACTTTGGTTTCAGCCGGAATATCTTTACGAAGCTCATCAAACTTAGCGCGGTCTTCAACTAAACTGTAACGTTCATCTTGGCGTGGATCTTTTTTTAATTTCTCAGTCGCAGATTCTTCTTGTGAATTGCTATCATAAGCCGGACTTTCGCCGCGCTCTGTTTTAATCTGACAACCAAAAACGACACAACTAAAGAATAGAATGTTAAGCAATTGTTTCATATATTTATTCTGATAAATCATGGACTAGATGACAATCAAATTTAATTTAAACTATAAGGCATGCAGATTGGATTACACTTCGGTAAACGAAAACCACGTTGGAACTTCTTCTTAGAAAAGCACCAGGGCTTAAAGCAACGCCATGGCGCAACGCTAAAGTACGCTCTTATTGGTTTAGCCTTGCAAGCTATTGTTCTATCGCCACTTCTGTATTGGTCTTTACAAAATTATAGTTTTTTCGAAAATAATATTCCGCTGTCTTACAACTTAAGAACTTATCTTGAATCAGAGCGCCACTGGATCATGCTTTTATTCGGAGCCTGCACACTGATGACAGGTGTTGTGAATTTCGTGCTGTTTTCACGTGTGTTAACTCGTGAAGCTTTAGAATATGCTAACGTGATCGAGCTTTCGCCTGACGAAGCTGCTGATCAACGTCACGTTTCTTAATTGATTCACGCTTATCATGTAATTTCTTACCCTTAGCTAAACCAATCTGAAGCTTAACCATGCCCTCTTTAAAATAGATTTTTAGCGGTACGCAGGAAAATCCTTTTTCACGAAGTGAACCATAAATTTCATCTAACTCTTTACGGTTTAACAATAATTTACGTAAGCGCTCAGGAACATGATTGTTGTAACTGCTGGCACGGTATTCAGAGATATGAGCATTTTGTAAAAACGCTTCATCTTTGATAAATGAAATATACGAATCTTTAAAAGTGATATTTTTTAAACGGAGCGACTTAACTTCACTGCCCGTTAAAACAAGGCCAGCTTCATACGTATCCGTGATAAAATAATCAAAGCGGGCCTGTTTGTTTTCTTGAATGATGAGAATTTTATCAGTCATTACTTGCCCCCTTTCAGATGAAAATATAAATCACGGATTTGAACTACACTTAATTCTTCAACGCGCACTTTTTCTGAAAGCTTGTTTGTTGCAATCCAAGCCAAGAACGGTTCGTGCATTGATGATTCAAGATTAGATTTTAATATGCGACGACGCTGCTGAAAGCAAGATTTAACAAACTTTAAATAAGCTCTGCCGTCTGTAATCGAGCTTTCTTTGCGTTTAAACTTTAATACGCGACTTGCCACTTTTGGTGCGGGGTTAAAATCACGCGGTCCGGCTTCAGAAACGGTAGAGATGTCCCAAAATTCCTGAGCAATGACCGAAAGCAAACCATACTCGTCGGTTTGATGTTTGGCGCGAATTCTTTGCGCCACTTCTTTTTGAAACATTAAAACCATGGCGCGGCAGCGGTTTGTATCAATACTGCGATCAATCACGATTGAAGAAGAAATTTGATATGGAAGATTACTGACTAAAACATCGTAATCAATTTGAGTCCAATCAGCTTGAAGTGCATCGCACTCTAGCACGGGCATGTTTTGGCTTTCCCAAAATTTAACTAAGCTTGAATCAAGTTCGATCAATTGATAGCGACCAAATTTTTCGATTAACAAATCTGTGATCGCGCCTAAACCTGGGCCGATCTCTAATAACTTTTCTGGTTTTTCATCATCAACGGCCTGAATGATTCGGCCAATTACGGTATCAGAAACTAAAAAGTTCTGACCTAAAGCTTTTTTCGTGTAATGCGAAAGTTCAGTCATGCGGGTTTTTAAACGGTCTTTAGCTAACGGAAGACTCATATTGTTTCTCGCAATCTCACAGTAAAATCAGTTTCATATGAACTCGATGCTGGGCCCTGATCTAACGAAGACACTTCGCCAGCGTTTAAATGTAAAATGCCCGCATAACCAATCATAGCTGCATTATCAGTGCAGTAACGAATCGGCGGAATCACAATCTGATAACCTTTAGCTGTCATCTCAGTGGCTTTTTCACGTAATCTAGAATTTGCGCTTACGCCACCGGTGATCACAATTTTTTTAGTTTTAAATAAAGCGGCCGCCAAAGTCATTTTACCGATCAACGTTTCAACAACAGCTTCTTGAAATGAAGCGCATAGATCTGGAGCTTCAGCTTTCATTTCTTCTGCTGACATTTTTGTTAATAATCTATGTGCTGCAGATTTTAATCCGCTAAAACTCATCATCAGACTTTTTTCATGCAATAAGCCGCGCGGAAAATCATATTTTTTACGATCTCCACCTTTTGATAAACGATCTACGTTAACTCCACCAGGAAATGGCAGACCCAACATCTTTGCAAATTTATCAAAAGCTTCACCGGCCGCATCGTCTTTTGTTGTGCCGATGATTGTGTATTTATTAAAGGCCTCAACCCAATACAAAGAACTGTGCCCACCACTGACCGCTAAGGCGATATAAGGATAATTAAAATCAGCAGGTGGTGCGTATTCGTTATCTTTTAAAAATGGAGCTAACAAATGCCCTTCAAGATGATTAACACCAATAAAAGGTTTATTATGCGCTTGTGATAGCGCTTTCACCGTCATTAATCCTACAATCAATGATCCAATCAGGCCCGGACGATTTGTCACCGTATAGCCATCTAAATCATTCATTGTAACATTAGCTTTTTTTAAAGTTTCTTGAATCAGTGGCAAAAGTGCGAGCGTGTGATTACGACTTGCCACTTCAGGAACAACTCCTCCAAAAGGAGCATGTTGTAAATCTTGGCTTGCTGAACATTGAGCTAAAACAAAGCCCTCAGCATTCACGATGGCTACTGATGTGTCGTCACAACTGGTTTCAACTGATAAAATTTGTCGAAACATCAATAGCCTTATTTCTTACTTTTTAGTTTTAGTCACTTTAGCTGTTACTTTAGCTTTGGCTTTTTTGCCAAATTCAGTATTGCCATGCTGAGCAGCTACTTCTTCGTAAAAAGATTGAGCTTCATCTTTTAAGCCCATAGCTTCAAAACAAAGACCGATCTTATACTTAGCTTCAGGAATTAATTTGTTTTTAGTTTTAGCGTTAGCATCTACGAATTTTTGATATTCTAAAATCGCATTTTTAAAATCTTTTTTAGCAAAATGCTCTTGTCCGGCATCGAAAGCACCATTGTTTTTACCGCTCGCGTGAGCTGGCGCACCCTTAACAGGCGGAACTTTTGCATCCGAAGAATTTGCAGCTGGTTTGTTTTCATTCGCTGGAGTCGTTGGAGCATTAAACTTAGCTACGGCTAAATCAGTTTCAAGTTTTGCAACTTGCGCTTCCATTTTAATAAGCGACTCTTGTAACAACTTAATTTTTTCGTTGTTAGGATCTTTCACATACGCATTTTGCATCTGTTGAATTTGATTTTCTAAAGACTCAACACGACCGTTTAAGTTTCTGATCAATTCATCTTTTTCATCAACTTTAACTTCAGCTGGTTCGTTGGCGGCTTGCTTTTGGTTATCAGCTTGTTTTTTTGTGTAAACTTGCGATTGGTAGTCTCCACCAAGTTCAGAACGTGTTTTTAAACATGAACTTAAAAATAATGCGGCAACCACTGATAGAGCTAACTTTACTTGTTTACTCATAAAACATCCCCACTTTTTTGACGTAATAAGCGCGCCGAGTTTTCGGCTTTTTCAGCAGAACTTTTTGCACTTAAAAATAAATATTTGGCTTCTTCGTATTCACGTTCATTGTACAGGATTTTTGCCTGGCGGTAAAATTCTTCGGCTTGATGCCAGAATCCTGGAGAATAACGGGCCGCTTGCACGGCCTTTGCTGCATCGATAGCAGCTTTAGCTAAAGTGTATTCTTCATTTGGAGGAGGTATGGTCACACACCCCACAACAAAAAAGAAATACAAAGTCGCTAATAAAACTCTAAGCATTATTGTACCGGAACAAAGTTAGCGCGGCGGTTTTTAGCCATAGCTTCGTCAGTATCACCGTTAGCTAATAATTTTTCTTTACCAAAGCTCACTGTAGTTACACGGTTGCCTTTAATGCCGTTAGAAATAAATAATTGGCGAACTGCATTTGCACGACGCTCACCTAATGCTAAATTGTATTCAGCAGAACCACGTTGGTCACAGTGACCTTCGATAGTTAGTTTAGCGTTAGTATTTTTCTTCATCCACTCAATGTTACCCATTAATTTTGCTGATTCAGTTTCTGATAAGCTTGAAGAATCGTAAGGAAAAAACACAGTTTTTAATCCTTCAATAGATCCACTGTCAGAACCAGTAGCGCCTAAATTGATTGGCGAATTATCTAGAGTTTCTGAAGATCCGTTAGCAGTTGTTTCAGTTTTGACGTTTGAACCATCGCCTGATGAACCGTCTCCACTTTTCTTTCTGAATAATGAGCAGCCTGATACCATAGACGCGATTACTAGAGCCGCCGTTACCGTGATAAGTGATTTTTTTAAATTGTGATTCATCGATTCCTCCAAAGGTGTGTTTTCTTAATTCAATTTAGACCATTGTAAAACCTTGTCAAACCTGGATTGGCATTGAACAATCTTACCATGGTTAAAATTATCTCAAGAGTATACCTAATTTTTGTTTTGCTTGTCTCGTTTTCTAACCCAGTTTTTGCACAACGCATTGGAGATTCGCGAGAAAAGTGGCAGATGTTGACCACTCCTCACTTTGAAATCTTTTATTCTGCTCAGCATCAAGACTTAGGTCTGTATTATGCTCGAATTGCAGAGCTTTCATATGCCGAAATAATGACAATTTTCACCGTAGCCCCCCGAGAAAAGATCGTTGTGATCTTAAATGACTCAACAGATTCACCTAACGGCTTCACAACTTTGCTCCCTTACCCCTACATCATGATTTATCCGGTACAAGCAGGCCGTGATGATGCACTTTCTGAATCAGCTGAATGGGCTAAAGAACTTTTTATTCATGAGTTGGCGCATATTTTTCAACTTTACCCGGCTGAAGATTACTACAAATATGCAAAACCATTTTTTGGAACCATCGTAGCCCCGAATTTATTATTACCTTTATGGTGGAAAGAAGGCATGGCTGTTGAAATTGAAAGCCGCTTTACTCACCAAGGCCGCACTCGATCATACTTTCAAGATGCCGGCATTCGCGCTTTGGTTTTAGAGAATAAGCTTTTTGATTACACACTCGCTGAAGCCAACGAAATGTTACCGACTTGGCCTTACGGAGGACGCCCTTACCTTTTTGGTTCAATGCTCATGGGAGAAATTGGCGAAAAAGATCAAGGTAAAGCCATCAACGACCTAACATTAGGTCACGCGGCGGCTCTTCCTTATTGGATCGAAGAACCCCATCTACGTATTTTTGGTAACAACTATGAAAGTCATTATTTGCTGACGCTTGATGCTTACCAACGCCAAGGCGAAGATCAACTTAAACAGTTGAACACCGTTTCGGCCACAGTAACTACGGCTGTTGACCCAAAACTAATTTCTGGCCGCCATCCTAGATTTAACAGCACCGGCACAACTCTTGGAATCGTGACTCTCGAAAAAAAAGGCAAAAAAGTTTCATTCTACAATTTTGAAGCTGAAACTAAAAAATGGAACAAACTGAAATTTAAAAAAGCACCGAGCGGAGATATTTCAAGTTTTGAATTTCACCCTTATCAAAATAAAATTGTTTTTGCCAAAATTGACCAGGTCGACAATAAACAATCTTTTTCTGATCTTTATATTTTTAACTTAGATGAAGACAAAGAAACACAAATTACAAAATCTGCGCGCGCTAGAAATCCTATTTGGAATAATCAAGGCACAGTCATTTACTACATTTCAACTTTTGATGGAAAAACCCAGCTGAAAGCTTTTAATGTTTCAACTGAAAGCACAGATCTGCTTTTAGAATACACCTACATTGAACGCTTACATGAAATTGCTCTTTATAATGATCACGAATTATTTGTCGGCATCAAAGATGCTTTAGGCAATATCAAACCTAAACTTTTCAATTTAGATACACACGGCTTAGTTGATTTAAAAATATCCGCTCCCGAAGTTGAACATCTTAAATACAGAAACGGTAAAGTTTATTTTACTTCTGTAAAAAATGGCGTTCCTAATATTTATTATTTGAATAAAAATGAAGAAATTCCCGTCAGTCATTTATTGACGGGCTCTCTTGATTTTGATGTGAACAAAGATAACTTAGCCGTTGCAACTATTCACACAGCTGGTGGTTTTGCAGTACATTCTTTTGATCTGCAAACTTACAAACAGCTGCCTAAAATTACGAATCGTTTTCGCGACCGTTATCATTATGTAGATAGACCGGTTCCTGAATTTGAAAGTACAGTTGAAGATGCAGAATCTTTAAAATATCTTTACCCGCATTATTGGATTCCGTTCGTAGCCACTTCAAGTGCTAACAACAGTGTGTTCTTTCAAGCTGTTACCGGAAGCCAAGATCCACTTCTTATTCATCGTTATAATTTAGCAGTCGATTATGACTCTTTAATTAAAAAAGTGGGTTATGATTTTGATTACATCAATGCAGCATTTACTTGGCCATTTACGGTTTCAGCCCAAAGAAAATTTAACCCGATCGGCAATACAAAAACCTATGTTGAAAAAACTGATGCCGCGGTTGGCGTGATTCCAGACACTTTTTCAATCAGCCCGAAATTATTAATCAACGGCGGTCTTCAGTATTCTGAAGTTGATCAATCTGATGTACGCACACAGCATGCGGGCCCATACATTCAGGCTTCGTATAGAAATATCGATCAAACAGTTTTCGATATTTACCCAACAGGCGGCTGGGGATCTTTTCTGCAATTTGAAAATCAAAAATCAACTAAAAGCGATGCTCCGGCATTTTTAGGTGATTACGATCAAATCACAGGTTCACTTCTAGGTTACAACTCACGTTGGTTACCCGAAGATCACAGCATGTATGGTAAAATTAGTTTTGTTCACACGATTCAAAAAGTTTCGAGTCGTTTCGGTTCTAGCAATGTCGTATTGCCAACATTAACTGATAGCACGGCTCCTGATTTTGTTTTACGCGGTTATGGTGCCGGCCAATTTTTTGGTTCGCGCATGGCAACACTTAACACTGAATATCGTTTTCCGATTAAAAATTTAAACCAAGGATCAGGAACATATTTATATTATCTAAAACGCGTCAATGGCGCGGTTGTGATCGATGGTTTAACTGTTTCGGGTGCAGCCTTTGATAAAAATGATGTCTTAACAGCTGAAAACATGAGCCGTTCATTCTGGAGCGCAGGCGCTGAATTGCGTTTAGAATCAACACTAGGTTATTTGCTTCCTGTAAACTTTATCCTTGGCTATTACCGTCCGCTTTCACCCCAATACGCTGTCGACAGCGAGCAAGTTGGCTTTAGCTTGCAATTGGGAGGAGGAATTCCAGGGCGTAACAACCCGTAATTTAGCTTTAACCATTGACAAGGTCTAGGGTGTCCTAGAAAAATGAAGGTGGAGTGTGCAAATGGATATATTCAAAAACAGAATGCCTGAAATGAGTTCGAACCAGTCATCTGGTACCGGTCATGCCGGCGCGACTCACGCTCAAAATACGCAAAACCAAAACAGTTGGATTCGCGAATTAGTTTCTGCCGATGAACAGCTTGAAAAATCTGTGATGATCGACATGAACCTTGGTTTAGATACACAAAGAATTTTAGTTAACGAATCAATTCAGTTTTTATTACGTTTAAAAAATGATTTCGCAGAAGCTGCAGCTGGCTTTAACGAATTAAAACCTTCAGTTTTAGGTCGTATCAAAGTTTACGGTATTGCAAAAACTCACGCTGATTTCATGTTATTTCGTAATGGCTACAAAATGATTTTCTCAATCAAAGCCGCTGGCGTAATTAGCATGCGTTTTCACTACGTGGGCAACACAGCTATTCCGCAACCTCAGGCCAAAGAAAACGTAACTATCGTTATGGAAGAAGAAATGCTTGAAGCCAAATGGGGCGCATTTGAAGAAGTGTTATGGTCATACAAAGGCCAATCGTTTAAACCGCAATTCTTAGTTCGCCACTACATGACTCTTTTCATCAAAGACTCAGCAAGATAATCTTTTATTACAGTTAAAAATTTAAAAGGGTTTTAGTGTTAGGCTAAAACCCTTTTTTTACGTCTTCTTACGGACGTGGCGGAATCGGCGGATGTGGAATATTTTGAAATGGATCGCGATCACCTTGGCCATAAAGATTATAAAGATAATCTTTAGCTGATGTACGCACAGTAAAACGACCCATTAAACCGCCCTCACGCATAGCCCACACCGAAATTTTAGCACGGCATGATTCACCCGCATTAAGAGCCTTTGGGCAATTGTGGCGCATTGTAAAGTCACCCGTTGTCTTCAATGAAATATCCGTCAGCGGAGCTTCAGAGTTATTTGTTAACGTGAACACTTGTGTGCGCGAACCGTTGTGTGGAATCAATCCAAAATCGATCTGACCATGCTCAACAGGTTTTTCTGACGGAATGTCAGCTGCAAATGCACTCATAGCTAATAGTAATGTAATAAGAACCGTGATTAATTTCATGAATCCCTCGCTTAAAAAATTTATATTTCAAGTTAAGCGAAGGATTTTATAAGAAACAATTAGTTACGCGGACAGTTGTAACCGACGTCTATGTGATGACCCGCTGGAACCGCAGGAGCAAAAATTAATGCGTTATTTTCAATACGCGTTGACAGCCCTGCAACCGAAGGTGTCACCGTCACATCGATTGTACCTACTGGCGCGCAATCAAGTGGAATCGAAGCTAATGAACTTACGATACGATCACGAAAGTAATTTAAATTTGCTGAGTAATCATTTTCACAAATGCTAGAGCTAAAACCATTCGTTAAACGTGATAATTCATCATAGTAATAACCGTAATGTGATTTTGAACCACCACTATCTTGTGCGGCCATACAAGCTGAATCACCTGGTTTAACGATAATTGAATTCACCGTAAAACGTTTATCCATGCCGAATTTTTGTTTAATTTTGCTGACATAACTTTGTGGTAAGTCATTGGCTTCAAGTGGTTTTAATTCTCCACCGTAGTAAACTTGAGCTGCATCGCCACCCACTGAGCGCACATCTTCATCTGAAATCATAATTACAGATAATGAAGCATCACTTCTATAACATTTATTACTAGCGGCGTATTCAGCATGCCAGTAGGCCGCCATAATACCACGTTCGTCGTCTGTTCCAGCCCAACCAGCACCGATAGCGTCGATTGTTTTTGTAAAGATCGAGTATGGATCAGCTGCACCCGTTTTTAAAATCCATTTTGGCGAACCGACATAGTCTACCCAGTTACGAGAAGCTCCCCAATAGTAAACGCCATCACCGCGCACATCTTGCGAACGAGTCACTGTCGCACACATTTGCCAATCGATATTTGCCGAAGTTAAGTTGCTTACAAAACCTTGTAAACGTTCTGCTAACTTACGGTTATCTGGCAACATTGAGTTTGAATCATCGACGATAACTACAACGTCGACTTTATTATCTGTCACTTGAACATCTTTAGCTAAAGTCACACGACGAGTTGTCGCTGGCGCACTAGCCACTGTAACTTCAAGCGGAGTTGGAATTGAATACGCGTTATAACCAGATTGTTGCGCATTTAAATAGACATAATAAGTACCAAGCCCTGCAGCAAGAAAATTTGGTGTAGAAGTCGCTCCACCAAGACCTGAAACCGTTACTGGTAAACCATCTCTGAAAACTGACCAAGTGTAGGCCACTGTATTAGGTACACAGTTCGCATTCACTGTTGGATTACCAATCGCACTTGTAATTGTAACTGCTGTTGAATCAGCGTTAATACGCGGAGAACAATCGATAGTTAAATTATTTGCTCCCGAATTATTAACAGTAATGCTTAATGGAGTTGTTGTACTCCAAGTCACAAAGTTACTTTTCGTAGCTGTTAAATAAATTAAGTATGTTCCGTTACCTAATGCAGAAAAATCTGGATTCGAATTTGAATCGTTTAATGCAGGAACACTTACGTTTTGCCCGTTCTTAGTTACTGTCCAAGCGTAATTTACATCACTTGGTGCACAGTTTGCTGAAATTAATGGGTTATTCGTTGTGCTTGTTACTGTTAATGAACTTAATGATCCATTAATTTTTGGATTACACAAAATTTGTGTCATCGGTTCTGCAACTGCATTTACAGTCACAGTTAATGGAACTGAAGTTTGCCAGTGCGCTGAACCCGTTGCTGTTGCATATAAAGAGATACGATATACACCTGGTCCAGAACCTTTAATGTTTGGAGCAGAGCTTGCGCCACTTAAACCAGCGATAGTTACTGGCGAGCCATCTTTTGTAACAGTCCAAATATAACTACCAGCTGCTGGGGAACAGTTCGCTGTAATTGTTGGATTAGCATCTGCAGAATTTAAAGTAATAGCCGTTAACGTTGTATTAATTTTTGGATCACACGTTAATGAATTGCCCGTGCCTGCGCCCGGCACAACTAATTCTAATGGAGTTGTTGCAGTAAACGGAGCAATTCCGCCACTTGGATCACGTGCTGTTAAAAAGATATAATAAGTGCCTTCACCTAATGTGCGTAAATCAATATTAGCTGGGTTAGCACCTGTAAGATTCGGGATTGAAACACTCACCACTGAAGAGTCTGAACGTTTAATCTGCCATTCGTAATTCAAACCTGTTTGTGTACAGTTTGAAAGTAAACTTGGATTACCCGTTGAAGCATAAGTGTATGTAAGTAAATTTGGAGAAATTCTTGGGTCACACCCAATCGCTGATCCAACAACACCGCCATCAACATCAATTTTTTGATTGTCCGATTTTGTGAACTTCACTGGTGCACAAGCTACTATCCCCATTAACGCAATAGACGTAACTACACCCAATAACATTTGTTTCATACGCAGTGTCTCCCCAAGTTTCATATTAAGTCATAATTTGTATTTAAGTAATACGCCGAAGGTCCAAAATGTGAAATTATGAGTCATTGTAGTCTAGAACTGATCTGGACCACCTTGTGACGGCTCAATACGAGACATAGAATTTAATTACGCACTCAAGGAGACTTACGTGAATATTTGGCTTTTATTATTAACCTTTTTTAACATCGTTCTGTTAGCCGGACTTTCATTCAGTTTATTTCTTCGCGTGAGAGAGAAAAAAGAAGATCAACGCTTAACTAAGGGTCTACAGTTATTACAAAACAAAATTTCAATCTTAGAAGACCTCTCAGATAAAACAGATCACCAAGTTAGAAAATTAATTCATATCTTAGATCAAAAAACAGGTGAAGTTCGTCACGTAATGGCCGCAAGTGATGAGCAAATTCAGCAAATCGAAGCCATGCTAAACAAAGGTCTAGAGATTTCTAAAATATTTCATGAACAAATTCCACAAGGCGAAATGCAAAACCGCCAAAAAACGAATTTATACGTAACTGCAGCTAAAATGGCTCACCAAGGTTACAACATGGAGCAAATCTTAGCGCAAGTTGATCTAACTCCGGCCGAAATTCAAATGATTATCAAAGTAAATAAAGACAATCTTCAGTTTGCTGAAGATCAATTGCCAACATGGGCTCAAGGCGCAGGCGCGCAATCAGTGAATAACAACAGCACGTCTCAATCTGACTTGAACGATTTCGCCCAAGCCCTTACAAATCAAAACTCAATGTTTGCAGGATCTAAGCTGAACACGACAATCACTGAAACAGCGTTTGATTCAGTAAAACAAGATATGACAACTCAATCGACATTAACGACAGAGTTTAAAAAGTCGATTCAACAAATGCCACAGACCTTCACTGACAACACAACGACAACACCCGATGGTAAAGTCGTTAGGCCTTTTGAATTTAAACGAATTATTAAATCTAACTAAAAAAAAGGGAGCCTTTAGCTCCCTTTTTTTATGTCATCTGCGAGATGAACTTCTGCATGCGGTCCATGGCTTCGTTAAACTTTTCTGACTGAATCGCAAAACTTAAACGAATAAATCCAGGTTCACCGAACTCTTCGCCAGGCACAGTGGCCACAAAGAAATCTTCTAAATAAATTTTACCGAACTGAGCTGATGATTGCACTGCTTCGCCTTTGTATTTACGGCCTAAGAATTTTTGCACGTTAATCCAAAGATAAAAGGCCCCGTCTGGCTTATAAACTACAAGGTCTTTAATATCACTCATGCGCTTAAGCGCGCTGTCTAAACGAGTTTTAAGAAGTTCTACGGTATTTTTAATATCTTGCTCACTATGCAGTAAGGCTTTCTCTGCAGCCGCCTGAGCGATTGATGATGGAGCACCCGTTGATTGTGAAGCAAAATCTGCAATAGCTTTGATTACTTTTTCAGGGCCCATGGCCCAACCGATTCTCCAGCCCGTCATTGAATAGGCTTTTGATCCACCATTAATTAAAATCGTGCGCTCACGTAAATCTGGAGCCACTTGCAATAAGTGCGGAGCGATGTGTGTGCCGTTTAACATTAAGCGGTTGTACATATCATCTGAGATAATCGCCACACGTGGATGTTTTTTAAGAACATCACCGATCGCTTTTAATTCTTCTTTTGAATATACAAAACCCGTTGGGTTCGACGGAGAACAAAATAAAAATACTTTTGTTTTTGGAGTGATCGCTTGTTCTAAACGTTCAGCTGAGATTTTGAAATTGTGTTCTAGTTTGCAATCAACAATTTTTGGAACTGCATCAGCAAGTTCTGCCATGGCCGGGTAACTGACCCAGTACGGTGAATGAATAATCACTTCATCACCTGGATCACACAAACATTGTAAGGCTGTGTAGATCGCGTATTTTGCACCACTTGTTACAGTGATTTCTTTGACAGGGTTATAAGTAAAACCCAGATCAGCTTCTGTACGTGCGGCAATCGCTTTACGTAATTCTATAGTGCCGTTTGCTGCTGTGTATTTTGTAAAACCAGTTTGAATCGCGTTAATACCGGCATCAGCGGCCACTTTGTAAGTTGGCCAATCAGGCTCACCCACTGTTAACGAAATCACATTGTGCCCTTGCGCTTGAAGTTCTTTAGCTTTCGCTACTAACGCTAAGGTCGGAGAAGATTTAATGCTGGCTGCTTTTTTTGATAACATTGATCTATCCTTTATTTAATTTTTTAACTAATTCTGGAATCACAATATCTGGAACCAAACCTGTTAAAGCGCCGCCATTTTTAGCGAGCTCTTTAACACCACGAGAAGAAATAAAATAAAATTCAGGTTTTGAAAAGATCATGAAGGTTTCAATTTCTGGCGCTAATTTTTTATTAATATTAGCTAATGTGCCTTCGTATTCAAAATCGGCCACCGCACGTAAACCACGCACGATAATTTTAGCGCCTTTTTTCTTCATGTAATCAACAGTCAGACCCTGAAAGATATCTACTTGAATATTTTTTTTATGCGAGAATTGCTTACGTACAAATTCAGCGCGCTCTTCAGCGGTGAACATATAAGTTTTATCACCAGATTGTGCGACGAGTACGATAACTTGATCGAACGTTTCAGAAAGGCGATGGATAATATCCACATGACCTGATGTGATTGGATCAAAGCTTCCCGGATAAACGGCGATCTGCGACACGCGATGCTCCTTTTTGATCAGCCTGCAGCTGACCTTATTCTAAAGGGCCGACCTCTCGGTCGTCCATAGTGCTTGAATGAGGATTAATCTATCGCTTTTTTAGAAAATAATGAAAGACTTTTATCGCCATAATCTTGTTTGTCATAGCATATCAAATCACCGTATTCGGTCTCAATCTTCTCTTGCTTAATGGCTTCGATGGCAATCAGGGTATTTTGATGAAAACATTGGCTACTTGCTAAGGCCGTCATCACGTCATCAGCCAGCTTTTCAGTGAATGGAGGGTCAATAAAGATGATGTCAAAACCTTCACCCTGATAAGTTTTAATAAACGAAAAGACATCCTTAGGAATTACAACATGTTCATTTTTAGTGATCTTTAAAAGCTCAACGTTTTTACGGATGATATCCACAGATTTCGCATTCTTTTCCACAAAAGTTACGTGCATGGCACCGCGTGAAAGAGCCTCTAGGCCAAGGTTTCCGGTTCCTGCAAACAAATCTAATGTTTTGGCGTCTTCGACATATCCCATCCATTTATTGAATAGCGTTTCTTTAACGCGATCCATGGTCGGTCTGATGTGGTCGGCTTTAAAGCTGACTAGGGTTCTGCCTTTAAATTTTCCTGATATAATTCTCATAAATACTGATCATTTCTTGTATCACAACACTCAGGTGGTCAAAAGGTTTTTTAATAAATCCCACAACTTGGGGGTAATCATCGGCATGAAAGTGGCCCTGTTGCTGGCCAGAAAAGGCAGAAATAATAATCACAGGCTTTACGACCTTCATTTCAGTCAGCACATCAAAGCCGTTTTTTTCGGGCATTAGTAGATCTAAAACCAATAAATCAATATCGTTGGTTTTTAATAAGTCTAAAGCCACGACTCCGTTTTCGGCTTCGATAACCTCATGGCCTTGGCCGCGAAAAGCGCGCGCTAATGATTTACGGATTAGATCTTCATCATCACAAATTAATAATTTCATTTAAAAAACCTTAATATAAAACGAGTGCCACTTTTATAATTGGCATCATACAACAGATCAGCAAACATACGCTTCACTAAACTTTTTGAAATATACAAACCTAAACCCGTGCCTTCACCGATTGCTTTCGTTGTGGCAAAAGGCTGAAACAGATGATTCTTAATACTGTCAGGTAAACCACCACCATTATCTTCAAAAACAACATCATAGTGAGCCGGGCTATCGATATCATAAATTTTAATCGAACCCTTGGCTGGCATAGCCTGACATGAGTTCTTTACGAGATTAAAAATAATTTGCTGTAAATGACCTGCATTCATTCGCACGGGCACATTTTTAACGTCAATAAAAACATTAAACGTGCGCGTGATCGATTTTAACAGAGGCATCGTTTTTTTAATAACTTCATCGACGCTGCCAATTGTTAATACCGGGCTCTGATCAGAACTGAATTCTAATAAATCAGTGATAATGTTTTTACAGCGATCAATACCTTTTAAAACTTCAACAAAATCACTCTTAATTGATGTTTCAAGCTGTGGCTGTTGTAAAATAAATTCGGTCGCAAGCTTTAAACCCGTGAGTGGATTATTTAATTCATGCGCTAAATGGTTAGCAAGTTGACCAATCACATTCATCTTTTCATTCTGAATTAAATTAGATTTAACCAAGTCAGATTCAGTTTGGTTTTCATAAAACACAAAAGAGTAATCTTTGTCGGTCGAAAATTTAGTCGCATAAGATTTATATTTTCGCCCCTGAATAGTCACAGGGCTTACGCTTTTATCTATAGCTACCGGGCAATTATCACAAGGAGTAGTTCGACCAGCTAATTTTTCATAACACTTTGCAGGCTGTACCTGATCAAAATAATTTGATTGAACTAATACGTAATTGGCATCGATCACGTGCATCGGCTGCTGATAGGCTTTACCAAATACATTCCATTTATTCAGTAGATAGCTTGTTTGCAATTGCGAGATATGTCGTTGAATCATCAACACCATCAAATCAACACGTTCAGAGATATAGCTGTCTAAGTTTTCAGGAGAAGCTGTCGCATCACGATTTTCTAAAAAGAAATAACTTTTTAATTGGTTTTTTTCGCTGGTCCAAAACTTTGTAGCAGCAATTGGGCGCTGTATAACATCAGCTAATTGCGCTGCATATTGTTTTTCATCTTGGCCTGAAAAGCGAATGTTATAATTAAATCGAGCTTGCTTACCGTCATATAGAATTAAAGCATTATCCTGCTTTGATAGCGTAACTATAAAGCCCAGCATATGAAATGAACCTAATTTTTTGAGATCCATCCATAACAGCTCGCAAAGATTTTCCATAAATTCGGGTGTATCTTGTTCCGCGTTTAAAAAATCTAAAAAATATAGAAGCTTTTTTTCTTTTTGTTTTTTTAAATTTTCTTCGTTAACAAAATATCTCAGAGACTCTGATTTTTCTTTAAGTTCTTTTTGCAGACTTTCAATCTGACCCGTTTCATCAACCGGCAGCAATTGAGCCTGCTTAAAAAGCGATACAGAATTTTGCGTTGTGATCGTCTGTATTAAATTTACAAGATCACCCAATTGATGGGTCTTAACGATAAGGCGCGGATTAATTTGTTTCAAAATTTTAAAATCGATCTGATCTTGATCGATAATCAAAACTTTTTCTTTAAATTGTGATAATTGCGCTGAACTAGGGATGTGGTGCAAATCAAAAACGGCCAAATCGGCCGTTTTTTGTAGATCATTCGAAAAACCAATACTCGCGCCTGAAACGCTTTGTTTAATTTGCTCTAAGTATTGGTCTTGTACATAAACATTCACATAAAAATGCTAGCACAGGGCGAATCAATTTCCAAAATAATAAGTCAATTTATCGATTTCTAATTGCGCCAAATCCGCATGGCCCTTTTTAATTAAAAGTTTCGCGTGGCATTCAGAAATTTCTTCGTCAAAATTAAACTTCTGTAAATAGTAATTTACTTTTTCGATCGTCGCATTTAGCTCGTCGGGCTGAGAATCATCAACCCAGTTTGAAATATGCTTTAACGCTGTTGTATTTGATGGATTTAAATCTAAAGCCTTTTCTAAATTAGCTTTTGCTAACTCGATATCGCCTTTTTTATAATGGTATAATCCTAAAGCAGCCCAACCCGTATCAAAAGTAGGGTTATCCACAACCGCTTGACGTAAATGCTCAATGGCTTGGTCTAAATCACCTCTCGAAGCTTCAATTAAGGCATGTGAATAGCTAACATCAGCATCAGCTAAACCAAGAACACTTAACTCACGACACACGTCTTCTAAACCTTCAAAATCATTTTCTACCGAGTAGATTTTGATTAAAGCTTTAAAAACAAAAACTTTTTCAGAAGTAGCTAATGGCATACTTAATAGTTTTAAGGCTTCATCTAATGATTCATTACGCTGACCTTGTGATAATAAGGCCATCATGTATTTAACTTTATCTTCAACAGTTTCACTTTTGCGTGAAAGCACCTGAAGTGTTTTTAATTGTCCTGTGAAATCTTTTAATGACATTTGAACTTGTGATAACAAACGTAAAAAATCTGGTTCGTTTGAAAACTCAGTAGAAATTGTGATTAAATTTAAAAACGATTTTTTGTATTGTCCGTTTTTGAAAAATTGTTGCGCCGATTGATACTGGCTGTTCGTATGTAGCATTCCTTGCCTCCAAAAGCATATCCTGGACCGTCTCGTCCTGAGCGGTTTTCACAGTGATCGTACTTTTTATTAAAGCAAGGTGAATGCCAGAGGCTTTAAACAAATAAAAAGGGAGCTCAGGCTCCCTTTTTATTTTTAACTCAGATAAGATTCAATTTTTTGTGACAACCAAGTCAATTCTCTGACTTGGCCTAGGCAATTTTGATCTACCTTCGGTAGACCCTACTCTAAAGGGCTACGCAGACTTGTATCCAGCCATAGCTTTTTTCGCCAAACGAACGTCTTGTAATTCGCGAATAATTTTTGATTTCGCTTCATCAATCAACGCAAGTACTTGCATATCCTGATCAAGAATTTTTCCAACGAATAATTCTTTTACGCGCATTGTTTCACGTAAAGCTCGTTTATCTGTTTCAGCAAATACACCGTTGATGTCTCTGTGTTGCAAATGAGCTTTATTAATTTCTGAATCAATATATTTTATAATATTGATCATATCTTCACGTTTATTGTAAAACGTTTCGATCTCTTCATAGAAACCACTTTCCAACTTAATGATCTGCTGTTCATTCAAGGTGTAAAATTTCTCAAGAAAGTGATTTTTCTCTGTCATTAATTGAACTATGCGAATCATGCGGTTCCCCCTTTTTCGTCGATCTCTTTTTTGTACTTTTCTACGGCTACTTTCCAGCCTTCGTATAGATTTTCAATAACTTTTAAAGCTGCTTTTGCGGCCTCAATATCACCAGAAATATTCATTTTGGTGTATTGATCCAAGACAAACGTATACAACTGATCGAGTTGTTTCGCGACTTCGCCCCCAACTTTGTGGTCCAGCGATACTTGGAGCTCCATGATGATATCGTAAGCGCGCATTAAATTTTGCCCGCGTTCGGCTATCTTTTTTTGTTCTGCTGCGGCAATAGAAAGTTTTGTAAACTTAATTGCGCCCTCATATAACATCAATAAAATTTGCTCTCGTGAAGCACTCGTTATAGATGTCTGTTTGTACTTTTGATATGGATTTGCTGCCATAATCTACCTCTTACCCCTTTCCTAATGATGCGCCCTGCGATTGCATCTTCGACATCGCTTCTTCCATATTGGCGAATTGACGTCTTAAAGATTCTTCACGCTTTTCGAGCGACTTTTCTTTTCTTTCAATTTTTTGATCTATATTAGTAACTTGTCGTTGCATGCTGGTTTTGCGATTGCCCACAGCACCTACTGTTGGATCTGTAATTTCACGAATGCGCGCGCGCATGTTCGTTACAAATCCTGTGTCTTGTAAATTGCCGCGCAAAAATTCGATCACATCACGTGGATCTTCAGCGACAGCTTTTTTAAATTTATCAGCTTTATAATCTAATGTTCCGTTACGATTAAATTCGACGCCCAACTCTAAAATACGTTCATACGAACTATTCGTGTCTTGCACGTCTTGAATAATACGACGTAAACGGCCTTCGGTCATACGCAGCATACTGTCGCCACCCAAAGGGCCTAAGCGCTGCATGCCTTCTTTAGTTTGAGTTAATTTATTTTGCCCTTGAATAAAAGTTAAAGCGCCGTTGTAAGAATCGACGAAAGATTTTACTTTTTCACCGATAACATCATAATTCTCAGTCACTGTTAATTTAACAGGTACGCCTTCGCGCACTTGTTTTAAATCAAGAGTTACTCCAGGAATTGCATCTGTTACTTTATTTTCAGCTGATTCAAATTCGTGACCATTTAATTTAAACTTAGCATTTTTAGCAGCTAATTTTTCGTCAAATTCAAAATCGAAATCCCCGTCAACCATGTAAACTGTCGGAAAATCAACTGTGTGATCATCACCAGTTTTTGCACCTGTTAATTGTAAACGGTAGCAATCAACTTTATCTTTTCTATCGTTGATAACGTTGGCTCTAACACCCAAATCTGATTCATTAATTTTTGCTGCAACTTTGTCTAACGTAGAATTTTCGGCATCAATGTAAACTTCTTTAATACCATCAGCCGTATCAAATTTGATATAACCCACGCCAATTGAAGATTGATCTTTATCAGGAGCACCATTTGATACAATGGATGGTTTTGTAGCTAATTGCAGAACTTCAACATTCCAGTCACCTGACTCAGCAAGTGATGGATCAACTTGGCCTTCAATAATATCTGGAAACCCCGAAACAAATTTCATATCGCTAAAGCCACGGGCGCCAACGATTGAACCAAGATTTTTTAAGATGTCATTAATTTTTGTTTCGAACTCAGTAACCAGTTTTACCTTGTCTTCGATTTTAGCTTTGTCAGCTTCCATCTTTTTTAACGGCATGCGCTCTGCTTCGATCACTTGATCGACCAGATTGGGTGGTAACCCGCCTCCGCCTAAACCGCTAACATGAATTCCCAATTGCATTTCCTCCATGAAAAACAATAGCTCTTGAATCAGTATGGCAGATTTCATCTTACCAACGTGAGTCAAAGGTTTGTATTAGGACTAAGTTTAGACAACTGGCGAGTGGGCAAAAATGACCCACTACTTTTCTACAGGATTAGAATGAAAATACTGTGGGTTTGGAGCAGCAAAGCTAGACGAAGAAAGCGTTTCACTAGTAACCTCTAGACCTGATGGAAAATAAAAACGCATTGAAACAACACTTTGGTAAGTTAGGTGAATACCTAAAAGACAGACGTGAGAGTCAAAATCTCACACAAATTGACGTGGCTCGCGCTTGTCAGTGCAAGTCACAATTCGTTTCGAACTGGGAGCGCGGCAAATGTTCTCCACCCTGGGATATTCTAAAAAAATTAATGAAATTATATGACATTCCAGAGAGACAATTATTTAATTTTCTAATGAAAGAGTATGAAAAACTAATTATTTCTAATCTTGGAATCCGCGGTAAGCGATAGCTTTTTCTTCACACAAGGGCACCGCCCCTAAGCAGTGCGTTTTAGTAAATTACCTTTGGGAGAATTCTCACTGGTAGATGCTTCTAGCATTTCCCATAAATCGAACTCAGCAATTTTGCGAATGACGTTTTCGCTTTGATCTTTGACTTCAGCATAGAAAAAGCCATTATCATCTATAAGAACAGCTACCCAACTCATGTCAGTCATGAATTGTTTCGCATTTAAATTCGCAACAGCTTTTTCGGCTTGTTCGCGAGACATTTTTTCTTTTTTCTTATTTTTTTGATACTGAGCTTGGCCATTGGCATCGCGATCATGAGATGACTCAGATTTAATAGTCTTCTCAGTCGCATTCGCGCCCTTAATAGCTGGCAATGAATTAATAATGGCGTTACCCGCCAGGTTTTTAATATTCATACCTTCTATATCGGATTGAAACACAAAAACCTTAAGCTTCTGCTCTAAGACCTAAGTCGCAGGCGGCAAGCCTAGAACGCAAAAAAGCGGACTTGGTGATTCCAAGTCCGCTTAAGCAATATTTAAATTTTTGAGCAGGGCGAGGTCGCACCCCACCCAAACAATTTAATCAAATACTAAATTAACCGATTGTAGATCGAAGATCTAATTAACCAATCAGCTTAAGAGCCATTTGTGGAGATTGATTAGCTTGTGCTAATACAGCAGTCGTACCTTGTAATAAAACTTGGTTACGAGCTAACTCAGAAGTCGTTGATGCGATATCAGCGTCACGTAGACGAGAATTTGCAGCAGACATCGACTCAGTCATCGTTCCGATAACATCCACAGTTGAAGTTAAACGATTTTGTAAAGCACCTAAGTTAGCGCGTGAACCGTTCACTGATAATTGAGCTGAATCTAAAGCTCCTAAACCGTCACGAGCACCACTTTTAGTTGTAAAATCTAAATTTTCGATACCTAACTTAGCTACTGAAACGTCAGTAGAAGAAGCATCATAACCAATCCAGTCAGTAGCTGCATTTGCAGATGTACCTACGTGGATATCATAAATACCGCCAGAACCATCTAATAATTTACGAGAACCGAATGTAGTTGATTCAGCCACACGTTGTACTTCAGATTTAAGAGCGTTAACCTCAGATTGGATAAATCCACGTTCTTGGTCACCGATAGTATCAGAAGAAGCTTGGATACCTAACTCACGTACGCGAGTTAACACGTTAGAAATTTCACCCATTGATTGCTCAGCTGTTTGAATCATTGAGATACCGTCATTAGCATTACGAGATGCTTGACCGTATGAACGAATCGTAGATTTTAAGTTCTCAGAAATCGCTAAACCTGCAGCATCATCGCCCGCTTTAGTGATACGTGAACCAGTTGATAATTGAGCCATTGATTTTTGCATCTCACGAGTATTTGTACTCATTGTTCTTTGTGCATTGATCGCTGCTACGTTTGTTGAAATTCTTAATCCCATGTTAGACCTCTTTTGTTTTTTAAAACCGGACTACAACATATAGTCCGGCTTTTGTACGTTTTGGTGACCTACACCCTACTACTACGGTCCTTCGTCAATACCTGTTGTCAGTCACAACACCAAGTATCTCCAGCCCATCCAGTCGAGTCTGAGTCGTTTGCTTAATATACCTTTCGGCGAGTCTGTGATGCTCTTTAGTCTCGTCGTGCATTTCTAGACTTTCGACGGAGGCTTTCTAGACTAAGGTTTTGAAAAACAGACCTCTTTCCAGCGATTTTCCAAACCTTGGTCTAGCGTTTTTCTGGTCCGCACTAGGTCTCACCTAGTCTGTACAAGACTAATATATGACAGACTTGAGTCTTCGTAGACCAAATAGCTATCTAGTCTGTAGCTTTTAGTCTAAGGACTATTCGTCGAGCAAAATATTTAAATAAATTTTATTTAAATTCAGAGGAGAAAACGCATTTTAAATTGTTTATGCTATTCATCACCAAGGGCTTGGAATTTAGACTATTTACCCTCACCCCGAGGGCACCGCATAGCGCGAATAACGAGGCTGATAAGGAATTACTCCCATAGCTTCAAGAGTGTTTTGCACAATATAGTTTTTAACTACGCGAAAAAAGTTCTGAATTTCGAATCGTGTTTTACCCCGCACTAATATATGAAGATGATTTCCACAAATTGCTTTTTCATAAACGGAGATACGAAATCGAAGTGCGGCTTTTTTAATAACTTTATTAATCATACTTTGATGTCGCAGAAGGCAGCGCCCCGAGTAAGCGAAATCTGAACGCAAAGTCACATGAAGTGGTTTATTCAGAGCAAGTACTCTTCTCGAACGTCTCTTTCAAAAAAAAAAAGCTCTGACGAACAACCGCCAGAGCCCGGGTTTAAGAAACTATCAATAGGGCGATAGCCTCAAAACTCTTAAAACTTAAATTTAAAACAAACTTTTAACTTATAAGATTAGCTCAGGGGCGGTGCCCTTGGGCTGATCTTAAAACTTAAAACCTGTGAAGGGCTTAAGTCATGGAGCACACTTTTTATGTGCTCCATTCTTTGAATCAAAATTAACCTAATAATTTCATTGCTTGGTACGGTTGTTGGTTGGCTTGTGACAACACGCTGATTGAAGCTTGTTGTAACATTGAAGCCGATGCTAAATCTGCAGATTCTTTGGCAACGTCCGCATCCATTAAGCGTGAACGAGCTGACTGTAAATTCTCTTGTTTAACATCTAAACCGTTAACAGTAGATTCTAAACGAGATTGAACCGCACCGAATCCAGAACGCATTCTAGATACTTTCTCTAAGGCACCATCTAAAGTACCTAGTAGATCGCGCGCACCCTCTTTATCTGAGATGTTCACACTACTTAAACCTAATCCATCGATCGTCGCATCTGCTTCTGATCTGAATGTAATTACGTTTTCTTTCGCAGCATCAGAACCTACGTGGAAATCGTACTCAGGATTAGATCCATCTAGTAAAAATTTATCACCAAATTTAGTTGTTTTAGAAATACGTCCGATCTCATCAGTGATCGAAGACGCCTCTTGTTGTAAGTAGAAACGCTCTTTTTCACCTACCGTATCAGATGCTGATTGAACACCTAACTCACGTAGACGAGCGATTAAGTTTGCTTGTTCAGAAAGACCACCCTCTGCAACTTGAATAGTTGAGATGGCATTGAAAGCATTCGAACGAGCTTGCGTAGTACCGCGAATCTCCATTCTCATACTCTCTGCGATTGCTAAACCTGCTGAATCATCCGCAGACTTAGTAATACGATTACCAGAAGCTAATGATTGTGATGCTTTTTCTAATCGCTTAGTTTGCATCCCCATTGCTCTTTGTGCTGAGATCGACGCCATGTTTGTTGAAATTCTTAAACCCATACTAAATTCCCCCTATTTCCCTAAATAGTTTGTTGTTAAATTTTTTGGTTAAACCCACCAAAAATTAAAAAACTTATTCAAATGTATTTTTTAGGATGTGAACTTAAGAAGGGCCCATGGTGACTGCCAGGGTTTTCCTTCTTAAGTTCTCTAGAGGATTTTTTAAGACCGGTAGATTTGACTATCGAACTGGTCTTTTACAAAACTTCTAGATCACCATTCCGTACAAGAACTATTTCGGACCAAGGTCTAGTGAACTTTAGCCCTTGGTCTAGCTTTTATTTGACGCATCACATCAAGTCCATGAGATAACTATAGAATTTAATTAAACTTTTTTTTGAGGAGGCCTGGCTTTTGGTCTAGCTTCACCTAGACCAAAGTAAGTTTTTTAGAAATTGAAGTAGGTTTTCGAATAAAAAAGGCCACCCGTTGGTGGCCCTTTAGAAAAAAGGTCTATCGAAGACAGATCAAAATAAGCTCTACGCTATCAAGCGTAGAGCATTGCTCATCTGATCATTAGCATTGGCCAAAAGAGAACTTTGATATTGCTGTAAAATTTGATTTTTACGTAAGTCAGAAACTTCTTTCGCTACGTCTGTATCTGCTATTTTAGAATTAGCTCCAGTCACGTTTTCAATCGAAGAAGATAAATAATTTTGAACTGATTCTAAGCGCGATTGCAAAGCTCCGTATTTAGATCTTTGCATCGAGATTTTATCCAACCCACCACCTAAGGCTTCAAGCGCATCACGCGCATTTGATTTATCGTCGACAGTCATACCACTTAATCCCAACCCACTTAAAGTGGTGTCGGTGTCTGCACTAAAAGTAATTCGCGAATTCGCATCACCTTTAGTGCCGACTTGAATATCAATATCTTTAGATGTTCCATCTAAGAGTTTGCGCGAACCAAACGAACTGGTCTGCGCGATACGATCGACCTCTTCTTGTAGTTTTGAAAATTCAGTTTGCATAAACGAGCGCTCAGTATCTGAATACGTATCACTCGAGGCTTGCACCGCGAGCTCGCGCATTCGAATAATTAAATTCGATTGCTCGGCCATACCACCTTCGGCGATAGAAGCAAAACTTCCCGCTTGCTCGGCATTACGTTTGGCGACTTGCATACCCGAGATATCACTCTTTAGATCTTCTGATATGGCTTTCGATGCAGGGTCAGTGCTGATCTCAGCAAAGCGTGACCCGGAGGAGAGACTCTTCATAGAGTTCTCGATTGAGCGTTCACTTTTGGCCATGGCGTTTTGAATGCCAAACGAGGCCACGTTCGTGTTAATCCGAAGCGACATACGTGTGTTCCTTCTTTTAAAAAGAACTGCTATATGGCCAACCCGAGACAAGCCTTTAGTCCAGTTCGATAGTCACACACAGTATCGACACATTGCGTTAAAACTTTAATATTTATACGGTATTTGGATATTTGAATAAGGCAAAAGCCCTAAAATGAGAAAAACCGTTTCATCCCGAAACGGTCTATATTGGATTTAAATGTAGTTTAATTTAATTAGGCGACTTAGGCGGCTCCCGGAGCCGTCTGCATTAAGCAGCGCCGCTTTGCCCGTTGCCTGAATCAGACGATGAAGCTGGATCTCCAGCTGGAGCATCAAGCGCCATAAGATCAGCGTCGAGCTTTTGTTTCTTTTGTTTCTTCGCGGCTTTACCAGCCTTGCTTTGCTCTAGATCACGATCAACGATGGCCTTTAACCCCTCAAAACTATCAATTTCAATAGGTTCTGGCGCACGTAACAACAACTCTTTATTATCCTGTTCAGAATTATAAAGATCGATTTTAGTTTTTAAGTCATCTGTCGTTTCTACGATCTCTTTAACAATATACAAATTGCCTTTGTCATATTTAAGTAACTGAGTCCAACGATCATATTTTGGAATCTGCACATTCACGATTGATCTTTTTTTCGAATCAATTTCATCTGCAGATTTTGAATCACCTTTTTCATCAACCTTAGAGACTTGTTCACCCGACTGTATAAGTAAATTTTCGCGGTCTTGCGCAATCTTTTCCTGTTGAGCCATATAAAGCGCAGGATTTTTCTGAACCGTATGTAAATCAATCGCCTCAGAGACTGCAGTTAAAATATCTAAAACGTCTTCGTAGTCAGACGTACGATTAAAATTGAATGTCGTTAATAAATCTAATTTTGAGATGACCAAAGCCATAAACTCTTTTTCATCTTTATACTGATCTTGCATCTGCGAACCTTTGCGCTTTAACTTAGCTTTTAAAAGCATTCGTAAAACGGCAACACGCGCTTCAAGTCTATTGATGTCTTCTTTTTTCTTACGATAGTAATACAGAACGAAAAAATACTTAGCCACCCAAGTAAAAAGGGCTAAACCAAGAATCGATAAAAAGATTTGCGACATTCCATCTAAACGCACAGTCTATTTTTCGGTTTTTCGCTTAACAAAATGAAGTCATATTTGTGACTAAGAAGTCCAGTCTTGAGAGTATGCTGAAAGATACACAACAAACTATTTAAGCAGCGGAAATCCACGATGTGCACGTACGGCTTGAGCATCGCTATCTGATACAACTTGGTAATCAAAATTTGATTCACCACCAAGACCTAAGTCTAAAAACGGGTTGCTTGCGTTAAGACCAAAGTCGCCAGTGAAAAAATCAAAGCGCCCGTTGCCATCAATATTACCGCCTGAATCACGCACGATAAAATAACCGTCATGTGTTGAACCATCAGGTAAAACCGTGCCTGCAACTGTAGGAATATAAATAACTGTGCCTAAGGGGTATATCGAATTGTCAGCTGCTACCGAATAAAATGGGTCTAAGCACATTTCTGAGAAAGAGTGTTTAGCATCGCTTGAATCACCCATTCCATATTTACAATGAGCACGATCAACCAACATAAACTGAATTTTGCCGTCATCTAATTTTTTATGATAGTTAATCATCGTTTTTTGACCATCGATATCGATGTAGCAACTACCTTGCATTTTGCAGCCGTTAAAAGCTTTATTACACAGATTCATTTTTACGATATCACTTTTTTCACGTCGCAAACTGATCTCAGTCGTTTCGCTGCATTGCGAACTCTTAACTCCTGAGTAATCGCCGATGTAGTAAATTGTCGGAGTAATGAATTTAACTTTTTCAGCTTCGCTTAATTTTTTTTTCGGCGCATTTGAGTAGCGCTTAGTATTTTTAGCCGACGACGAATCACCTCTGCCGCAACCAACAAGCAAAAATACGTTCATTAAAATAAGTGTTGAAATAAGCTTTTTCACTCGGGCCTTTATAGCAGACTTGGCCCGAAAAGGGAGAATTTAACTCTGAGTTTTAACCTAGTTACTTGATTGTCAAATTTATGGTCATCTAGAGCGAAATTAGATCGCATCTAAGGCAAAAGCCAGAGGTAATTACGACGAGGCAGGTCGTATTTGACCATTATCTATCAGCACCAAATTAGGCCCAAAATACTGAGCATCCTTAGTATCATGACTGATTAACAACGTCGTAATTTTAAATTCTGTTAATACGCTTTTAACAAGCTTACGCGCTTCTTCTTTATTTGCTAAATCTAGAGCTGAAAATGGTTCATCTAATAACAGCATGCGCGGTTTTGCCATCACAGCACGAAGCAAGGCTACACGTTGTTTTTCTCCACCCGATAGCACTTGGGCTTTTGTGTTCCAACAGTTTGTTAGACTTAAAATGTTTTTAAATTTTTCTAAATCGGCTATAGCCTGCGCACCATTGTTTTTACGAGACTGCATAACAAGTTCAATATTTTCACGCGCTGTTAAATGCGGAAACAATTCAAAACTTTGAAACACTACACCCAATTCGCGATCAGAGATTTCTTTCTTGGCCAGATCAACACCGTTAATTTCGAACTGCCAGTCAGAGTATTTAATAAATCCAGTGATCAAATTAAACAAAGTGGATTTGCCGGCACCTGATGGCCCCATCAACACAGTGACTTCGTTATCTTTTATTTCTAAAGACGGAATATCTAAAACAAAATTTTCGATTTTATATTTAAGATTTTTTATAAACGCCAAGCGCTGCTCCTGAAATAATCGTGGCTATAAGCCAGATCGCTAAAATAACTAAACTAATAACAAAAGCTCCTTCAGAGCGGTAACTTGATAAATAACTGGCCATTTCTGTGCCTAATGTATTAATTTCGGCACCTGAAACTTTGATTAAACCAAATTCTGAAACTGAAAAAATAAATAACAATGAAATCGCATAGTGAAGTCGTTTTTTGATCTGCGGAAAATAAATTTTAAACACGAAGTGTAAATAATTTACGCCAAAAGACTTTGCCACTTTGACTTGAGATTCAAAGAGATGCATTTGGTTTTCAAAAACAAGCTTCATAAAACCAACAAAGCTAACAACCCCAATAACCAACGCTATTTTCAACATTGAATAAAAGAAATGATTAGCTGGCAGCAACAAGTAAAATCCAAAACCAACTAAGACGGACGATGGATTTAGAAAAAAGTTTATAAACTTTAAGTTTTGCTGTTCATATTTTAAATAAAGTACTCCAAGAAATAAAATAGCGAAAACCGCCAAGCAGAAAACAAATAAAATTAAAGAATTATAAATCGCCGTACAAAATTCGGCATTGAACATTTCAGGAATAAAATAAGCGTCTAAACTTTCCCAAAATAATTTTATATAAGACCAAAAATATAATTTTATATATAAAGCTAAGCCTGCTAAGCCAACGTATGAACCTATTAAGCGACTGCTCTTAAATTCGCGCACCGCCAATGTGGGCCTATTTTGTAATAAAAAGGCAAACACAGCGATCATCGCCAACTGCATCAAACCCAACCCCACTGCACTGGCCCAATTTTGATCGATGAATATTTTTTCATAAATTAGAACTTCAAAGTTAGTTCCGCGACTGCCGCCAACTAATAATGGAATCGTAAATGCGGTCATCGAGTTCACAAAGATAACTATAAAAACAAAACCCACTGATTTTCTAACTAGTGGCCACAAGATTTTATATAAAAATTTTGTTTTAGTTAAACCGTAAACTTCACCGACAAAACCAAGCTGTCCCAATTGCGCAGTTATTTCTTCACAGATCACCGAAGCCGCAAAACCGATATTGATTAAAGTTAGAAAATAAATCACACCGAGCGAACCCAGCGGCGTAAAGTAAATGATCGATATACCAATTAAAATAGAAAAGAGTGACGGTAAAAATACAGGCACTGCGACTAAAAATTTTAAAACTTGGTGCCAACGCCCTTTAACTTGCAAAAGGCCTAGCGCGCCAAAGAAACCGAAAAACACTGATAACGCAGCTGTCGACAAGCTTTGAATCAATGAGTTTTTAAGAGCCCACAGAATTTCTTCAAAATTATAATCAAATTTAATTTTAAAATAAAAAAATAAGACTGAAAATGGAAATAGAAAAAATAAAGCTAAAAGTAACTTTACTGCTTTAGCCTTCATTTTTTCTATGCTCGGCCCACGTGCCTAACCATTTTTGCAATTGCTCTTTAACTTCAAGTTTGAATGGTAAAAGTTTGAAATTTTTCACACCGTCAAAAGCCGTGCCTTCTTGCACACCTTTAACTAACGGAAACATATAATTCTTTTCCATAATAATTTTTTGAGCTTCTGGTGTTTGTAAAAACTGAACAAAACGAATTCCTGCGTCGCAGTTAATACACGAATCAGGAACACCCGCAAATTCAACTTGAACAGGATGGCCTTCTTTAAATTCTAACGCCGTAAAGTGGGCGTCTTTTTCTTCAACCAAATGATAAACTGGCGAAGTGGCATACGATAAAACAATATCAGCCTGTTTGTTTTTAAATAATCCGTAAGCCGTTGACCAGCTTGGTGAAAAACTGTGAGCTTGCGCCATCAGGTGTTTAACAAATAAATCCGCATCACCTTCAGATTTGGTTTTATAAATCCAGGCTAAAAAGTTTAAGCCTGGCGAACTTGTTCGGGGGTCTTCTAAAGCAATGCGGCCTTTAAGTTCTGGTTTTAATAAATCATCTAACTTTTCAATAGATACTTTTAAATCATCGCGCGCCACAAATGCAATCGGAGCCCAGTCATAAGCTTTAAACTTTTCCATTTTATCTAACTCTTTAAGAGTTTCAGGCAAGTTCAATGTGGTTTTAGAATCGATCGACTTCCAAGTTAATTTGTCGGCAGAGCGAGTTAAATCATATTGATCTAAACTTAAAATCACATCACCAACAGCTTGCATACCTTCAAACGAAATTTTTTGAAAGACTAATGCAGGATCAGACATTTCAAGATAAGTGACTTTGATGCCCGTTTGTTTTTCAAAAATTTCTTTTAATTTAGGGCCTGGGCCCCATGAACCAATAAACGAACCCGAACCATAAACTTTAAGGCTGGTGTAATCAGCACTGGCCTGGCCATCATCACGATAAAAATAAAATACTGTCAGACAAGAAAATACTACAGCTACAAAAGCTAGAAAGTGCTTCATTAAAAACTACCACCAAATTCCGCGATAACGTTTATAAAAATAATAATCTAAACCTAAACAACGACCTGCACCAACCCATGCTAATAAAACATGTGAAGCGATCATTAATTTAAAGAAAAATTCTTGGCTAGAACTTGCGACAGCTAAATAGTTTAAACAAAGCAATAAACCCAAGATCGAAGCCGGACGCACAACGTAGCCAATCAAATATGAAATACCGATGATGGCCTGAATGCCCACAAGAACAAAAGCATAAAACGGCCAGTGACTCATCAAATGCTCTGTTAAAAAGAAACGATACCAGAATGGCATTTGAGTTTTATTTAAAGCTTCAACAAGTAAATCGCTCACCATCGAATTACCGATCACGTGAACTGTCCAATCTTTAAAAGCTTGCTGTAAATAAAAATATCCTAAAAAAATTCTTAGAAAAGAAATCGGTAACAGATGACCAACGTATTTTAAACTTTCAAAATAAGCTTGTAGCATGCCATTAGCTTAGACCTTTACGTGGACAGCGGGTAGCTAAAAAACATGACTCGCAGTCCGGAGATCTAGCTTTACAGATCGCTCGACCATGCGAAATCAAATAGTGCGGAAGCATAATCCATTCTGATTCATCAAACATGGCATTCAGTTTTTGTTCGATCTTAACGGCGTCGACAATTTTCACCCAGCCAAAACGATTTGCTAGTCGAGTTACATGCGTATCGACAACAACACCCGATGCGATACCGTAGGCGTTTCCTAAAACAACGTTTGCGGTTTTTCGCCCCACGCCCGGAAGCTCAACTAATTCATCTAATGTTTTAGGAACTAAGTTATTGTGTTTTTCTTTTAAAATTTGGCAGCAAGCTTTGATATTTTTAGCTTTGTTTTTATAAAACCCTGCAGAGCGAATATATTGTTCGATGACTAAGACATCTTCACCAGCTAATTCACTGGGTTTTTTATATTTTTTGAAAAGTTCTTTGGTGACGATATTTACGCGCTCGTCAGTGCATTGAGCTGATAGAATCGTAGCTATTAATAATTGAAATGGATTTGTATAATTAAGTGCGCAGTGTGCGTCAGGATAGTTTTTCTTAAGAAGGTTAAGACACCAACTAACGTCGAGGGAACTCGACTTGGGTTTGGTGACTTTAACTTTGGACATTAGCCTTGGTCACCGAAATCGCCGATGGCTTCTACGGGACAGCCTTCCATTGCTTCTTTAACGGCTGCTTCTTCTTCAGGAGTGTCAGGTTGCTTGGTTACAAACGCGTGACCGTCTTCTTCGTGCATTGTGAAGTTTTTTGGAGCTGTTAACACACAGGCATCGCATGCAATACATGATTGATCGACAAAGATTTTACCGTCTTTATTTTCTTTCCATTTTTGCCCTAGATCAGCCATTTACGCTCCTATACAGATGCTGCCAATCTAAGGAAATTCTGGGCTTAAGTCAAATTCATAGAACTGGCCATCACAGAATCGCGTTTCATAGCTATAATAATTCTACTATAGGAGTACTTTTATTATGTTAAAGCCTAGATCTCCAGAACAGCATGAATTCGATCATGTTGTCGAATTTCTTAATCATCAATTAAGAGCCGATTCAACTTGGCCCATTAACAGTGAATATCCGACGGCATTGACTCCCTCAAATATGCACAACATGAGTATTATCACTGAAGAAGGCGCAACACCTGAGCAGCAAAAAATTATATCGCATGCGCTCATTAAACCGATTGTGACGAAGACGCCCTACGCCATCTACAAATTAGGTGCAATTGGCTCGGTTGTGACTGACCCGTCTCACCGTCAACAAGGTTTAAGCACTTTAAATATGCAAAATTGTTTAGCAAAGGCTACCGCCCAAGATTGCGACTTAGTGATTTTGTGGACTGATAAAACAGAATTCTATCAAAAATTTGGATTTGAATTAGCCGGCAGCGAAAACACTTACGTTTTTACAGAGCCACAAACTCAGCGCACCGAAAATACCCGCTTTGTAAAAGGTACTCAGGTTGACCCACAAGCTATCTTAAAACTTTACTCACAACACAGTGTGGGATCGTTACGTTCAATTGATGATATTCAACAATATTTAAAAATTCCGAATTCAAATGTTTACACCGCTTGGAGCAGCAGCAACCAACTTTTAGCTTATGCGATTGATGGCAAAGGCGCTGACTTACAAAGTTTTATTCACGAATGGGGCGGACAAGTTGACGCTCTCATCGACCTCGTTAGCCACATGGTTAAAACTGAACACAAGAGCTATCACTTAATGGTTCCGGATCATTCTACGAATTTACGTAAGACGTTAAATGATTTAGAAATTTTCTGTCATCGCGGATTTTTAGCGATGCTACGTATTCATAATTTTGAAGCTATTGCGATGAAAGTAAAAAGAGCTTTTCGTGCTGAAGGCCTTGATCAAATTATTTTAGAAAAACAACACGGTCAAATCGTGTTCGGTTATGGACAAGATCTTTACACATTAGATCAAGAAGCTGATTTGGCTAAAATTTTATTTGGGCCAACATCAATTGATGAAATGACATTTATTAAACCTGAAACACGCGAAATTTTAGGTGCAATTTTACCAATGCCTCTATGGGTTTGGGGTTGGGATTCAATATGAAATCAAAACAATTAATCATCTTACTGACGGCAGTTATTGTCGTGTTTACGCAATCTTCATGTTTGAAAAAACAAAATCTTGAAGATGCTAATCTGGGCCCAGCCGTGAATGCTGACTCTGTCGAATCTGTTATGGCTGAAGGCATCGGTGGTCTTAGCCCTGATGAAATCAAGCGTAACGAATCAAGTAACATCAGTGCTGTTACAACTTACGAAGATTCTCAAACTGTAAAAATTTTTAGCCAGTCTATTTCAGTTTACTCAATCGTAAGCGATACAACTAAAACTAGATTTAATTTGGATTATTCAAAAGTTGATCATTTAAACTCAAATCAATCTTTTAATAATTTTTCTTACCCTCTTGATTTTAACAATGCAACTGACGTGGGTTCACAAAGCGTCGGCATTAAATCACGTTCAGAATTAACAGCTAAAAATGCTGATAAAGTGCCATTTTTTCTGTACCGTGCATTTATCGTGATGGCCGCTTATGCCTGCCGTGAAGCCAAAGTAACATGTCACAATCTAAAAACTGAAGACAGTCAGTTATCTTTGTCTCCTGATTTAGCAGATCCACGTATTTGCAGCGACACTTTACGTTGTAAAATTCCGATCCGCAAAGTTGAATACGACCTTGTTGATAACAACAATCTGACATCAGATGGTCAACCTGAGCGCACACATTACTCATTTTTAATGTCGAGCTCGCTGCCTTTCTTTTCAAAAGTTTTGTCCTACTGCGTACGCGGTCTAGTGCAAATGGAAAACCGCAAAGTCTTAGCTGAAGACTGTGTCAACATTAGCGGATTTTCTGTAGGCGACTAAGCCCTTTTAGTTTAAGATCTATCACGAGGCCCAAACGATGGGCTCGTGAGGTCATTATGAGAAAAATTGCCATCTTAGCCGTGGGTTTTGCCCCGAACCAATCTGAAATCACTGAAACAATCAGTTTATTAATTTCGCTTTCAGAATTTAAAGCTCAATTTAAAATTTTTGCCTTTGATAGATCAACTCCATTAAATCATCACGAACTTTATGATCTTGAATCATTAAATCCAAAAGACTTTGATGCTTTAGTTCTGCCTGGTGGTATCGGCAACGCCACTCACCTTTCAACATGGTCTAATGATAAAATTAAAATGACGGTCAACCCGACTGTCGAAAAAATAATTAAACAATTTTATGAAGAGAGCAAACCGATTGGCGCAATTTGTATGGCTCCGATCGTAGTTGCTAAAGTTTTAGCAAAGCATAATCCAAATATTACTTTAGGCGAGAATTTTTCAGAGACTCATCTTGTCGAAGGTTGGAAAGTCACCGTCGAGAAATGCCCATCGACAGATTACATCACTTGTCGTGATACAAAAGTTATTACAACTCCGGCGTACATGAATGATGCCACGCCATTTCAAGTTTTTACAGGCATCCGGGGTTTAACCAAAGAACTTGTCGAGATGGCCTAAGCTAACATAAACTAATTGCGTATGAAAAAAATCGCAATTATTTTTGGTGGCCATTCTTCAGAACACGAAGTTTCAATTAATTCAGCTCGTAATATCTTTAAAGCCATGGATAAAGCTAAATTTACTCCTGTGCTTTTAGGGGTTTCAAAACAAGGTACTTGGTATTCAATTAATGAAAAAGATTTCGAAACCTTAGAGTCAATCAACGACAGTAAAATGTCTGAAAGCAACTCTGTGACTTTGATTCGTTCGCAATCAAAAGTTTTCTGTCTTAATTTACAAAACCAACAGCGCCAAGAATTAGATTGCGCCTTTAATATTATTCACGGAACCAACGGCGAAGACGGCACAATGCAAGGTCACTTAAAGATCTTAGGCTTACCCTTCGTAGGTTGCGGCGTCATGAGCTCAGCAATTGCCATGGATAAAGAAGTGATGAAAATCGTGATGTCTGCTGCGGGGATTCCGAATTCACGTTGGGTCGTTTTAAAAAGTCACGTGCCTGCTGACTTTGATCAAATCGTAAAACAACTGGGCTTACCATTTTTTATTAAGCCCGCTAACGCTGGATCATCTGTAGGCGTTCATAAAATTAAATCTAAAGACGATTTCGCAGCACAATTAAAAGATGCTTTTAAATACGATCATAAAGTTTTAGCCGAAGAATTTATCGATGGCCGCGAAGTTGAAATTTCAGTGATGGGTTTAAATCAAAAACCTGAAGCCGCGGTTCCGGGTGAATTAGTTGTTAAACATGAATTCTACTCTTATGAGGCAAAATATTTAGACCCTAACGGGGCAGAAATCGTGATTCCAGCAAAAGTAACACCTGAACAAACAGAACAAATCAGAGCTTTAGCTGTTAAAACTTACGAAGCTTTATACTGCGATGGCTTAACTCGTGTCGACTTCTTTTTAAAAAAAGATGGTTCGTTAACGGTGAATGAAATCAACACGCTTCCAGGTTTTACAAAAATTTCGATGTACCCAATGATGTGGCAAGCCAAGGGTCTAGGATACAGCGATTTGATTAATAAATTAATTCAATTAGCGTTTGATAAAAATGATTTCGAGAATAAATTAAATTTAGACTTTAGATCATAACCGAAATTGTAATTTATTCTGTCGTAATAAAAAGCGAAGAATTAAAATGTCGTCATCACTTCATAGACCCGCCTAGCCGGCCGCGCCCTAGGTCTGTGAACAGATCTTGCAACGACATTAAGACTACAGGGAATGTTGGTACACAGGATGTGAATCACTTCTCCAGATATAGGTAACTACAGCTCAGGAGGAGCAACAATGAGATCGCAAGATACGGCTAGTAGCCAGTTTAAATTATCAGATCTTCCCCGTTACGAAAAAACAGAAAACACTTTTCAAAAAGCGTTTATCGCCCTTCAATGCAATTGTGCGCTGTGCGCAACCCAATTAGAAATGAAAGTCACTGTTACAGAAACTAACGGTGAAATTAAAGAAGAAGCTTTTTGTCCGCAATGCAATATTCGCATGCGCTCGAAAAGTCATACGCTTCAATAAAATTAGCTGCCTGCTAATTTTTTGACATTCTTATAAAAGTCGCCAAAAATATGGCTATTCATATTTCCAAATGAGGATTGTTTGACACCCTCAATCGCCGAATATTGAAAAACACTCCATTTATTCAAACTCACTAGACCAACATCCAACTGATGGATGGTCTTTTGGTTTTTGCCCACTTCAGTCCACACTGAGGCAGAATGCCCGTAATAAGAAACATTACTGTATTTCGGAATATCAAATGCATATTTAACCGTAGATAAAATAAAGGCCGGCCCCATCACTTGATCTTGCTGTAGCACCGAACAGTTCGACATATCTTTGGTAAAAAATGGTTTCACATATTTATTTGAGGGTAAGTTTGCATCTGCCGATATAATTTTAGCCTGATCTGATTTAGCTTGAACCATCAACGAAGCGAATTGATCGACATATTTTGTTTTCATCAGCGGCGTCCACGGCGAAGAATCATGAATATCAATACTCGGTTTTAATGTTTGTAGCTTATGAGCTACAAAATCACTCCACTGCTGCTCGTGTTTTTCTAAAATAAATAAGCGTGAAGAGTTCCAAGCTAGCTGACCCTGACCTAAAAGAAATGAATTTAAAATTTCATTCATTTCAGACTCATTGGGTTCAGTCAGTGCTGCAGCTGTGTTCTTAGATCCCGAATGAATTTGCAGCTTTTTAAATTGCTGTGTCGTCATTTGCGCTACAGTTTTAATAATCTCGCTGGTATTTTCTAACGAGCCCGTCACTAATAAGGCTTTGATTCCGGGATGAGTGATAAATAATTTTTTAAATGCAGCATCTTGGCTATGAAGTAACTGGACCAAACCTGAAGTTAATCCAATAGCTCTAAATAACTCACCCCAAAGCTTTGCAGTTACCGGTGAATAACTAGAAATTTTAACGATCACTGAATTACCTGCTAGAACCGCTGGTAAAACTTTTTCAACGAATAAACGTGTTGATAAATTCCAAGATAAAACGACGCCAACAACACCTACAGGTAATACGCTGTAGTTATCAGGAATACCTTTTTGCAATTCTGCTTTTTGACTACTCAAAATTTTAAGGGCAGCTTCGATGTTAGCTTGTAATGAAAATTGTAAGTTTAAACCCTGATCCCAGGCTTCGCTTTCGGCGAATCGGTTTTTATGAGTTTCTAGATAATCAGCAATTTTATCAACGAGGTCGATACGATCTTCGATTGATGAATCTTTCCAGGTATTGAACGCTGTGTGTGATCCTTGGATAGCCTTTACTAAGTCTAAGGCTGAACTATTAGCGACTTGTATAACATTGTCGTTAAATGGACGCTTTTGTATGAACGAGGCGTTTTGAACAGGCTTGGCGAAGTCGCCATCGATAAAGTTGAGGATATCCATGCGATGAAAATACCCCAAAAAAGGAACGGCTGGTAGATCTTATTCTTACCAGCCGTTTGAATCGTTAATTTTGTTAAAGATTCGAATGACATTTTTCTACGGCGGAGGATTGGCTTTTAACCAGCCTCAGCGACCATAGGTCACTAAGTTTCGACAATTTAGATTTCTCTAAGGTGCCGACACCTCCGCCTTAGTTATGTCTTGTTGTTTAACCATAAGACCACCTCCCTTCGAACCGTTAGAACGGTTAAGTAAAGAATAAGCGAGGTGAGTGAAATACACAAAATCAAAAAATTTAGGTGTTCCATAACAAGAACTTATACTACAAAAACCTATTTTTATGACGAATTACGAGACGAATTTATTAAGCGCAAACTAAATATTCTCAAAAAAACGCACCGCAAACTAGACTAACGCACTAGCGAAAAAGCTCTGAATTTTAAAGAAAATTTTATTTATAGTTTAACGCTTCGATTATTTTTTTCTGAATCTCTTGCATCGCTTCAGGTGATAATTTCTGAGCGCGTTTGAAATCTAATTCAGGAATACTCGAAGCCGGAATCAAGTGCATGTGGTAATGCGGAACTTCAAAACCCGCAACCATAACACCTATACGCGGACAACCTGTTGCAAGCTTGATAGCTTTTGCAATTTTCTGCGCGTTCAATCCAACGCGCGTGTAAATTTCAGGTGGCACATCAAACCAGTGGTTCACTTCTTGTTTCGGAATCACTAACACATGCCCTGGGTTAACCTGATCTAAAGCTAAAAATGAAAATGTTAATTCATCTTCATGAATTTTATATGACGGAAGTTCACCGTTAAGAATTTTCGTAAATACTGTAGGCATGGTTGCTCCTAAAATGCTCCGTGATATTTTTTTATTAACTGTGGGCAATCAAGTAAAAGTTGTGACTTTACTAAATCAGGATTGCCTTTTCTTCTGGCCCGCATAGCTTGATATAAATCTAACACTGTGACTTTGTCTTGCAAGCGTTTAACAAGCTTCAGTTCATCACCAGCTTTGACTTTACCTTCACTGATAACTTCAAAATAAATACCAGGCCAGTCACGCTTTTCAAATTCGCGCTGTAAGCGTTTATCGCCAGATGAGTAATTTAATTTATTACAAGGGTAACGTGGCCCCGTTGCACGAAGTAACGCTGTACCAACTTGGTATTCATCGCCTAAGAAAAAATCTTCTTCACGTAATTTATCGATCGATAGGTTTTCACCTAAAGATCCTAAAGGAAATGGTTTATTTAAAAAATGTTCCCATTCAAGGTAGCGATCTGCCGAAAGAGCGTAAACAACTGCGTCGTAAGTTCCGTGATATTCAGGGTTAGCGAACTCATCCCCGCTTACACGCAGTCTGTTGATTTGAATCTCTGCTACTGGACGACGAACCATCGAAGTCGCGATGGTTACATCGTTTAAAGTATACTGTTCAGGTTTACCTACGTTTGTAGAAACAACCTTCATAAAAAACTATCTAGCGTCTACTGGCTTCCAAGTTAAGCCTTCTTTACCTTGCCATTTGCCACGAGGACGATAGATACGATTTTTTTCGTACTGTTCGTTAGCGTGTGCAATCCAACCAGCTACGCGAGAAACCGCGAAGATTGGCGTGAAGATATCAGTTGGAATTCCCATAGAGTGGTAAACAGTCGCAGAATAGAAATCTACGTTTGGCATTAAGCCTTTTTCTTTATTCATTGTATCGTCGATCAATGTCGACATTTCATAAAGTTCTGGTTTGCCGATTTTTTTAGTAAGCTGTTGAGAAATTTTTCTTAAGATCGCTGCACGAGGATCGCCATCTTTGTAAACGCGGTGACCGATACCCATTACTTTTTCTTTAGCTGCTAAAGCATCTTTTACGAATTGTTGAGCTTTTTCCATTGTTCCAATTTTGGCTAACATCACCATAACTTGTTCGTTAGCGCCACCATGTAAAGGCCCTTTTAAAGCACCGATTGCAGAAACAACTGCAGAGTGCATATCAGATAATGATGAAGCTGTTACGCGAGTTGCGAAAGCAGAACAGTTTAATTCGTGGTCAGCATGTAAAATTAAAGCTGTGTCCATTACTTTTACTAATTCAGCATCTGGCTCAGAACCTTTTAACATGTGCATGAAATTCCATGCGATTGATTTACCAGGTTTAGGTTGAATGATTTCACGTTTGTTACGAATCGCTTCGAACGCCGCAACAATTGAACCCATTTTAGCTGTTAAACGAATTGCTTTACGCGCATTTGCATCAACAGAATTATCGTTAGCATCAACATCCCAATGAGACATTAATGAAACTGCCGTACGTAACCAAGCCATTGGATGAACATTAGTTGGCAATGTTTTTAGAACTGCAATGTAAGCAGGATCTAAAGTCATATTTTTATTTAAATCTTCAGAGATAGCAGCAAGTTCAGATTTATTTGGAAGTTTGTTGTTCCATAATAAATAAATTACTTCTTCGAATGTTGAGTTAGCTGACAAATCTTCAATCGTGTAACCACGATAGTTTAATGTGTTTCCAACGATGAATGAAACCGCAGTTGTACAAGCAACAACGCCTTCTAATCCTTTATCTAATGCACCTTCGTAAATAGTAATGTCAGCCATAATGCCTCTTTCAGAATTGATATCTGCTTGCTGCAGATTTGATGTATGTAACGTATTAGATTTACCAAATTACGAATTACTTGGCTAGTTTTATCACTCTGTCTTTGACCTCGATCACGACGACAGTCTGATCTCGTAACGGAATATCAGCACCCGACACTAACTGGCATTTCAATAAGATTTCATTTCGCACATCATGCACTTCAGATGAATTTCCTAATGTTAACAAACATTGGCTGATTTGATCTGTCGATAAAACCTCTAAAATACCATTGCTCAAAAGAACAACTCTAGACTTTGGCTCTAGTTCAACACGGGCTGATGTAAAATCAGGCGAGGTCATCGAACCCAAAGCTTCAGAGTCTGAGGAAATCATTTGTAAAGGTCTGCCTGGTATCTGCAGAAAACCTTTAATTCGGCCAACTGCACAAAAATTCAGTGTAAGATCACGGCGATCGATCACCCCATAAAAGCAGTGGGTCTCATCAGCAGTCGTTGCCGTAGATTTAAGCTCTGTTCCAATTTGCTCAAGCACCTTCTCTGGAGCCAGACCACGCTTTGCTTCCATAAGATGACTGACTTTTAAAACCAGCGATAAAAATAAGGCCGACATCGCATAGCCCGATGACGTTGATAACAACACCCCAAACTTTAATTTGTCTTCATGCTCAAAAATATCAAAGTAGTCGCCCCCATAGCGCGAACCATAGACAAACTTACGACTGAATTCGAAACCAGGAATATTCGGAATCTCAGTGGGAGTTAAAACTTTTTGAACTTTTTTAAGTAATTCAACATCGCCAGAGATTTGAATCATGACGTTGTCTAACTGATGTGAAAATTTCAACAGCTCTTGTTTATACAACAACAGCTCTTGATCTTTCATTTGAATAATCCCTTTTAGACGGGCGATTTCGTCAGACATCCCACTATGTTAAAGCGGATAAGGCCGTAGTCAAAAAAGATTCTTCTTTTCGATGCAGTTCGACCAAACGTTTAGGTAAAAGGTCTAGATCGGCATTTTCATACACGCGCTGATTGTTCTTAATCACGATGATTTGATCTTTAAGGTCGTCTTTAAACCTATAGCCTAATGTGAGTTTCTTTAAAAGACGACTGCTCGAGTATTTAATTGTAAATTCAGACGGCTCAGGATTTTTTAAAGTGTAGAAATGCCCCCACACTGAAAGAACGATTAATTCTAAACCATAATACAAACACACCACTAAAATAAAAAACTCTAAACGGTTTGCGTACATCGATTGCGAGAAAAACCCAGCTTGTAATAAGTAATTATACATCTGAAATGATAAATGAACAGCCAAGGCCCACGAAATAAAACTTAAAATGCTTGTTACTAACCAAACACTTTTTGTATGGCTTTCTAAAGAGCGAACCCAGCGTAAATTTGTTAATAGGCGCGCAAGCACGATGCAGGCTAACAACGAAAGCCCCATCAGTAAATGCATATCACCTTGTGAAATAAAAAAACCAACCATAGCGATCATTAAAGATTCTTTACGCGTATAAAAGCTAACCGCAAAGACGAACAAACATAAAATGGCCGCATACAACCAGTCCATCCCAAAAAAAGTCTGAACTAAAATGTTTTCCATGCCTAACATATTTGTTAACGACAAATTATATCTGAGCGGATTTATGATTAAGAATAACAAAACTAATAACAATGGCCACGCAGCTAACGGCGAAAAACACAAACGCATTAAGGCTTCGCGACGTTGATTCTTATCAAAGTCTAAAGTCACTAAAGCTTGATGTTGGTTTTTTAAAATCGAAAAACTTTTAAGAGTTAATTTTAACTGTTCAAAGACCATAGATATCATAGCGAATAATCTTTCCTTCAATGCTGCCCGCTGGTCTTTTAAAGGATTCAGCTGACAAAGGGCGTTTGACGACAAAACGTTTAAATAATTTTTTGTCAGTGGCTAAGTTGACGATGTTAACAGCATCTTCATCAAAGCCCACTAGATTTTTAAAGAACACCATCTCTTGTTTTGGTAATGCCGACTTCTTTTTTTCAGGAAACATCGGATCAAAATAAGCCACATCAAACTGTTCGGGCGTTACTGTTTCTAAAAACTTTAAAGAATCAGAATATATAAATTCAATTTCTGGCAAATGTTCTGAAGCAATTTTCAAAGCCATATAAACTAACGGGTTTCTTTCAACCGCAGTGACTTTAAAACCTAATTGATGCAAAAACACGGCATCAACACCAAGGCCTGCTGACAAGTCTAATAATTTAAAACCTTTTTGGCCGCTGCCAAGGGCTTTGGCTAAGGGCTCTTTGTTGACCGAACTTTTGACTTTATTGTAATTCAGGTTATCACTCAAAAAATCTATTTTAAATTTACGACCTTCATGATCAAAAATTGTCGGAATCAAACCATCGAAATTAACTTTATAGTTTTCATCACCTTTAGAACTATCAGGCTTAAAATTTTCATTTATGAAATTCTGCCAATGGCCAAATTGCGTTTCTAATTCTTTAGTGGCAAAAACAAATTGAACCATTTAGATAAACCAATCGTTTTTATTTCCTAAATACCAATAAAATTCAATAACAATTAAGACACACATTAATAAAAATGTGCGATAGCCCACTTGTTTAGCCTCGGCTAAATCAGAACCCAGCGGTGATGACGTCTCAGAAATTTTAATAAATGTTGGAATCGACCAGAAAATTAAAATGGCTGTGGTTAAATATGACCAAAAAGTGCTGGCGTAAAAATAATGGTATAAAACCCATAAAACAATAAATGCACACCACCAGCCAATTAGAATTTTTTTGGCTTTATCAAATCCAGCATTCGTCATGGTATTTTTAATACCCGCCTGCGAACTTGTTAGAATGTGACTGAAATTATTTAAATGAACTAAAAACTGAATGCCCCACGCCCATAAAACACCAAATGCTAAACCTTCAGTGTCAACGCCGGCACCCAATGCCACTTGGTATCCAGAAATAACTCCGGGGCCCGCTAAGATAAAGAAAATCACTTCGCCCCAGCGTTGATTTTTATAAGAATTTTTTGAAAGCAGTCGACCAGCAAAAATTAATACTGTTACAACGGCGATAACACGGGCTTCTTCAGGTTGACGGTACATTACAGGCACCGCAATTAGCGTTGCAATCATCGTTAAGATCCAACTGATATTCGAAGCGCTGTCAGCAGTGATCCAACCTTTATTGATTGGCTTAGCCGTGTGTGTGATGTTCACACGATCATAACCCGACATGTGATCATTCACATCATTACGAATATTTAACGCCGCAAATATAAATAACATGCCTAACGAGGCAATCATGCAAGTGCCCGGATCGCGAAAACGGTTATCTACATAATTTTTAACAAGCACGTAAAAAAGCGGTAATAAAATTAAAAATAAATTCTGAAATTTAATCAATGCAAAAAATGTTGAAAATACCGAAGGCCTTTTAATCGAAGATTTTTCTACAATTTCAAAAGTCACAGTCTCTTCCGGTGAATCTAAATTCATCGTCGACATGGGCATGGCCAATTGTGTTTTTGAAAACGTACCCAAAAGATAGTTCTTAAATGCAGAATCTTTTTTCTTAAGGGTAATGAATGTACTCACGTTAAGCTTTAGGCTTTCTGCGCCAGTATAAAATCTCAGTTAACGGTTTTAATGATTTAACCAATTCAGGTTTTTGAATTTTAGCTTCTAATTGAACTAAGTGATGATCATAAAGTTGAATCATCTTTTCATTAACCGCATCAAACTTTGCAACGTACTCTTGAAATTCTTTTTCGCCGCCAGCAAAACACTGATAGTACTCATTCAGATCAGATGATTTGACCATTTGGTCAATTTGCGCTCTGTTCATATTACGAGTCACGAACGCGCCGAATGAATTTAAGTAACCTGATTTTAGATCTCCTAAAATAGCTTTACCTTCATCATTACGAATATCGTAATCAAGCAAATCATCACTGCGCTGAAACAGTTGACCTAAGATCGTGCCCATTTCATCAAGAGTACGATGTAATTCAACATCGTTATTACCAGCTGCCATAAACGGAGCGCGTAAACACCACTTAAATAACGAAGCGGTTTTTAAATTATGAATGCGATCAAGTTGTTCTAATGAAACGAAAAAATCTCCGACAACAGAATCTTGCAACCATTCACCTTCTAATAAATCTGAAATTGTTTCAGAGGTGAATTGAACTAGTTTAATGTTTCCGAAACTAGAAAGATTAACCATCACGCGCGCCAATAAATAATCGCCAGCCAAAACTGCGTATTCAGGAGTGTATTTCGCCCAAGCTGCAGGTTTACCGCGACGCAATTGCGAACGATCAATCAAATCGTCGTGCAATAACGAAGCGTTGTGCACGAATTCGATCGTCTGACATAAAAGTTGTTGAGTTTCAGAGGGTAAACCTAATGGATTACTGACCATCTGCACAAGTTTTGACCTAAACCCTTTACCACCTGCAAACAGGTCATCGTAAAGCGAGTTTAATTTAGGCAAATAAGCTGGAAAGTCTTTTGGACTAAAAATTTTCAAATTCATATATTCAAATGAACGGTATAGTCATAGACTAGATTCATGTCAATAAAACGCCCTTTTTATGAAGATGGTTTGAAGTTTGAATGTCAGGGATCAGGCAACTGCTGTACATCCCATGGCGAATTCGGTTTTGTATTCTTAACTTTAGAAGATCGAAGACGATTTGCAAAACATCTGAACATTTCTACCGCAACATTTACTCGTCAATACTGCGATATGAAAGATGGCGTTTGGCACCTTAAAGAAGACCCTAAACAGCCTGATTGCATGTTCCTAAAAAACAAGCGCTGCTCAACCTACGAAGCTCGTCCAACTCAGTGCCGCACATGGCCTTTTTGGCCTGAAGTGATGACTCCGAAGGCTTGGAAAGGCGAAGTTGCTTCTTTCTGCCCAGGGGTTGGTAAAGGAAAACTTTGGTCTAAAGAAGAAATCGAGATTATTGCGGCGGAAGATGCTGAAAACGCATCGCGCTTTGGTACTTAGTTTTTCAAACCGTTGGCCTTCTCTTGTTTTGATTCGCCTTTGGCGAACCTTATTCTAAAGTTTCGTTTTAATATAAGTAAGAATGTCTGACTTTGCGGTTTTAAAATCGTCAGAAGTTGATAGCATTTCCATCTCGCCATAATTTGGATAGTACGCAAAAGTTTGTTCGTCTTTTTGACAAAGGCCTAAGCAGCCGCTGGTCATTACTCGAATTTTTTTGTGAGCATCAATTTCTTTTAAATCAGAACGTAAATCAGATTTTAATTTTTCGGCGCGCTCTGGTTTGGGATCAGAAAAATCCTTACCGCATTTTGTACAAATGAACAAACTGCCTTTAGTAAATTTAGGATTGTAATTTTTTAACATGTTGATCCTTTAATTGTTCTTTCAATAGAGTGTATTTGATTTTACCTAAATCAGTCACAGGAAATTCAGCAACCTCTATCCAGTTATAGATTTTTTCGTAAGGTCGAACCTGCGCATTAAATTGCGACAAGATTTCATTTACGTTTTGCCCAGGGGTTACAACTAAAACTAGCTTTGCGCCATCACGCGCATCGGGCATATCGCAGATTGTTGCAACTAACGGATTTAAATCTTGCTTCAATAAAACCTGTCTGAGCTCGGGTAACGAGACGCCTTCACCCTTAATTTTAGTAAAATCAGACTCACGCTGTAAAAATTTAAACTTACGACCTGAAACTTCGACTTGATCTTTTGTTGTGATCCAGTCAGATAGTTTTTCACAAACCAGTTCTTGTGATTGTAAATTTAATTTTAAAATATAACTCGCATTTGAATCAGATTTAATTTTTAAAAAATTATTTCCAGCTTGAACTTCGACACCAGGTAACGTTTCGAAGTATTCACTTTGCATATCTTTTTTAACAGCAATCATCGAGGCTGTTTCGGTCATGCCAAATGTTTGCACCAGTGGCCAACCCAGCTCTTTGGCTTTCATGGCTAACTCAAGATTTAACTCTGCTCCACCAACAAATACCGTTTCTAAAAATGCTGGAGCTTGCCATTTTTTTTGTACGATCTCAAAAATCTGCGTTGGCACTAGTGATAAGTGTGTGATGCGATTTTCATTCAACCAAACTGGCGAAAAATTCTCCCATGAAGTATAAAACGTTGAAGCACCAACTGCATTAGCTCGCATTAAAATGCCAAGACCACCTACATGAAATAGCGGAAGCACACAACCCCATACAGATTTTTCACCGATACGAAATTCTTGGTTCACACGCTGAGCAGAATTAATCAAAGCTTGGGTCGTTAGCGCAATGACTTTAACAGACTCTTGCGAGCTCTGTGTTGAGCCACTGCTTGGAATAAGCACAAAGTCTTTATTTGAAATTTTCTGGCTGAATAGACGTTTAATATTAAATAAATCTACTTTTTCTTGAGCGCTGGCACGGTGATTACATAATAAAAAATTATCGCCATCAAAAACAGGCATCCAGTTCAGTTTACTTAAGACTGAGGTAAAGCCAATGCCGTACCCGTCTGATGTGTACGTCAACAAATCACCATCGATTAAAAAAGTATTTTTAAAATCAGTTTCATCAAACTCAGGCAAAGTTAAAAATCCGTGAGTTTTTTCAGGATACATCTGAGCGTAATGCAAACCATGCACTAGCCCTACAGGATGCTCCATACTTGAAGTGATAGAAAATTCTTGCGAATTTATTTTCTCTTCACGCGAAGGCTTCCAGATACGGTTAGGCCAGCTTTGATCTTCGGTTTGTTTCCAGTCTAAAAATAATTTTACTTTTGCCGAATGCTGATTCCATTGATCGCGTTGAAAGAAGAACGGATCTTCGATGTATTCAATTTTAGCTAATACATCTGCACTTAAAAGGTTTATGAACTCTGAAAAAAGAGAATCACTGATGCAATTATTAAAATCGATTCGTATTTTTTTAAAACGCTGAACATTCTCAATTAAAAATTGGGCAAAGTCATAAACATGTTCATTGCCCTTAATTTTAACTGTGACTTGTGAAAAATCAAAATCACCTTTAAGCTCGCGAAAATCACTGACTAAAATATTGTTCTTAACAGGAGTAGAAGTAACTAAAACTTTTTTATCTTTACGAGCTTGCAAGTCTGTTAATGCTAATTCAATAGCCCGTTGATACAGCGGCCCTTGTGAAGCTAATTCTTCATCTAACGTGGCATCACCTAAACTTGGCCAAGGGCAAAGATCAGAGTATCCGTCGTGGCCATGCTCATCTTGAATTTTTATTAAAGCTCCGCGCTGGGTTTTAACATCAGTTACAGCATTAGGTTTCACTTTGCGTTTGAGCGCATAGGTGTGAATCCAAATCTGAAAAGCTGAAGTATTACGTTTCATTAAATAAATGACCCGATCATAAAGCCTAAACTAAAAATCATTCCGTAGGCCGCAGATTTGGCTAAGAATTTATTATATTCAGCGGATGGTTCTGTGCTGATGATTTTTTTAATCACTGATAAACCCAATGGCAGTGACATCGTTGGCAAAATATAAAGCCAGTACTTTTGTTGGTTTAGCCAGTAGTAACCCATTAAAAACGGGGCAATCACTAGAAACACGATCCAGATTTTTGCTCCCGTTACACCTAAACGCACGGCCAACGTTTTTTTATTCACTTCTTTGTCAGTGTGAATATCACGCAAGTTATTGATCGCGATCAGAATAGTGCTTAAAAATCCGATTTGTAATCCCAGCACAAAAGCATCTAACGTGTACGTGCCCGTTTGTAAGTAAAATAATCCACCCACAGCCACTAAACCAAAAAAGATAATTACAAACAGATCACCTAAACCATAATACGCTAATGGGATTGGTCCTGATGTGTACGCGTAACCCATAAGTACAGAAAGTAAACCAATCACAACAATCGGCCACCCACCGTGAATAACTAACGGAATACCAAACACCATGGCTAAGGCAAAAAATCCTGTAGCCATCATCATCACTTGTTTAAAAGTAAAAATCTTTTGCTGTGTCACGCGCATCGGGCCTAAACGCTTTTCATTATCAGCGCCTTTTTTAAAATCCATGGCGTCGTTCACAAAATTAGTTCCGATTTGAATACAAAAACTAGAAAGCAAAGCACAAGCGATGATCCACCATTGGATGGGTAAGTTTAAACTGCGCACTAAACCAATTGTTGCTAGTGCCGGAACAACGGCTGCAGATAATGTTTTCGGGCGCGCTGCTAATACCCAAGATTTAATATTTGAATCTGCCATAACTAGTTCTCCACTTGTTTAACTTCTAGGCGTATTTAGGTTGCACAATAACACCAAGAGCTAATATTCTTAAATTCAGAGGTTAACTTAAGAAAATTGCAGCTTTTTATCAATGAAATAACTAAGATTGTCACGGTCGGGCCAAAGGCCTTTAAGGGGTTAAAATGAATTTCATCATCGCTTTAGTCGCATTTATCACTGGTGGCGCTATTATCGGTTTTGCAGTCTATTCAAAAATGCGCATCCAAACTGAAATCTGGCGCAGTAAATACGATGTTGAAAAAGCCCTAGCCGAGCAACAAAAAGCCTCAAGCGAACTGCACAAAACAACGACCCAAGAAATGCAAAACCGCATGACGATGCAGTTTGAAAACCTAGCACAAAAAATCTTTGAAGATAAATCTGGTAAACTGTCTGATCAAAACCATAAGCAGTTATCAACATTGTTAGACCCATTAAAAGAACGCATCAAAGATTTCGAGAAAAAAGTTGAAGACACTTATTCGCAAGAGCGCGCAGAACGCGGTCACTTACGCGGCGAAATCGGCAAATTAATTGAATTAAACACAACCATGTCAAAAGATGCGCAAAATCTTGTGACCGCCCTCAAAGGCGAAAACAAAACCCAGGGTAATTGGGGTGAAATGATTTTAGAAAATATCTTAGAACGCTCGGGCCTAAGAAAAGGCGAAGAGTACTTCGTGCAAGAAACTGTGCGCGGATCAGAAGGCGAAATACTACGTCCAGATGTGATCGTGAAACTTCCAGACGGCAAACACTTAATCATCGATTCTAAAGTGACGCTGACAGCATACGAAGGTTACAGCTCTGCAGAAGATGAAAACATTCGCCAAAAACACGCTGACATGCACGTTGAATCTTTAAAGCGTCACATCACAGGTTTATCAGAAAAAAAATATCATTTAGCGAATGAAATCGTATCACCAGATTTCGTGATGTTATTTATGCCGCTTGAACCAGCCTTTGCTTTAGCGTTCAAACAAAAACCAGAACTATTTGAGCAAGCCTGGACAAAAAACGTAGCCATCGTCAGCCCCACAACATTATTGGCAACACTTCGCACAGTGGCTGCATTATGGAAGCAAGATAAACAGCAACGAAATGCTTTAGAAATCGCAAAACGTGGTGGCGAACTTTATGATAAATTTGCAGCTATCGTAAAAGACTTAGATACTTTGGGCGAACGTTTAAACTCAACCCAAAAAATTCATACAGACATCATGGGAAAAATCTCAACAGGCCGTGGAAATTTAATTTCACAAGTTGAAAAACTTAAAGAGCTTGGTGCAAAAGCCGATAAAACTTTACCGGCTCCGCTCGAGTAATTAATTATTCGCAACCTGGTTGCGGGACTGGGCTTGCTAACATCAAACATTTTTTTCCAGGAGTTGCATCGGCACCATTGGGCTGAACTCCACCACGCACACATGTATCTGGTGTGCCATCATATCTGGTACTTATGACTGGATAGTCAGCTGGGGCATTTTCATTCATGCTGGGGCCTTTTTCACCGCCAAAACTAAACTGATCAGGTGTTGTTAAATCAAATTCTACAGCCTCTTTTACTTTCACTATCAAATCACCATTGCGCCCTGCTGGATAACCATATCCACCAACCTCGCAATGAACTTGAGTTAACATACACCCCAAACCTGCATTCAATTCACAAGCTGGAGATTCGTAACCTTTAAATCCATCGCCACCAGCTTCAGAGTTCATCGTGATTTCAAGTTCACCTTGGGCCTTATCAGCCTGGATAAAAACTGATCCACCATCTCGACCTGCAGTGCCGACTTTTGCTTTTGCATCAGGTAAATAATTTTGAATAACAGATTTTTTCAAAACGATTAATTGCTTCGTATAAATCTCAAGTTTAAAGCTTCCGGTGATAATTGTAGCTTCATCCATAAAAACACGACCGTTCGTAATTTTCATATCACCTGCCAAACGAACAACTTTTGTTAAGTTACGATCTTCAGGAATTTCAATCTCGAGAGTTTTAGAACCAGCAATATGATCTTGATCATCTAGAATTTCTATAAGTATAGAATAAGTTGAACCACCGCGCAGATTAATCAAATTCCATTCTTGCGTTGTTTTAGCATCGAGAACATTCAAAACTTTACCACCGCTAGAAATGCGCAAGTGACTCTTAGCTTTTAGCCAATAAAAATTAATAGAGTAAGCATTCGGTTGATTTTGACCTACAGTATTGAAATTTACTTCTTCTATAAGCAATTCATTCGTGATTGGCGTCTCGATTACAGCCTGAGGCTGGGCAACTTGTGTTTTAGTTTTAAGTGTAGCTTTTGCGGCTTCGTCTTTGCTTTTAACTTTTAAACAACCTGTCAGCAAAGTTGCTAGAACAAGATACGCGAAATAAGTTTTATGTTTCATTAATTAACCCCTTTGGTTTTGTTTTCGTTTCGTCGAAAAACATAAGCAAAGAGGTAGATCAAAAAATTTCGCCGTTATTAATCTTTTAAATCCACAGCTCGGATCGCACCGGATCTAACGACCTGGCCGTTTTGAAGCTCGATGATTTGGTCGTAATCTTTTAATGTCGATAGCCTATGAGCAATTGTTACAAGTGTGATGCCATCTAATGATGTGCGAATCACATTTTGAATAAGTGCATCAGTTTCTAAATCAACGCTGGCTGTGGCCTCGTCTAAGAAAATAATTTTTACTTTCATCAGTAGGGCTCGAGCTAAACAAATCAACTGGCGCTGACCTTGTGATAAATTAGACCCATTTTCAGTCACATGATTGGCTAATTGCCCAGGTAAACCTTGAACAAAGTTTTTTAATCCCACTTTTTCTAATACAGCCCAAACATCTGCATCTGATTTTTGGCTATAGCGATCGATATTTGAACGAAGGCTTCCCATAAATAAAGAGGGGTCTTGCGGAATCACAGCTAGATTTTGACGAAGAATTTCTAACGGCACTTGATTGACTGCAAGCCCATCAATCAAGATTTCGCCTTTAAAATAATCGACAAAGCGGTACACTGTTTGAAACAATGTTGATTTGCCTGAACCTGTTCGCCCCACCACACCTGCACGTGCGCCCGAATTAATAACAAATGAAACACCTTTTAAAACATTCGGCAAATGGTCTGCGTATTTTACAAAAACATTTTTAAATTCTAATGAGCCTGAATTTGGCCATGCCGGATGAGATTTTTTAAAGTCTTCAACTTTTACATCATCTTTTTCTGCAGGTAAATTTGTGTAAAATCCTAAACGCTCAACTGAAGTCATACGCGATTCTAAATCAGAAAAAATTCTAACTCCCCAATTTAAATGACGCCAAAATTCTAAAGCGTACAGCGTAACTAAACCCGCAAGCCCTGCAGTTAACCAACCTTTTGAGCTAGCTAAAATAACGGCCATGGCTGTGGTCATAGAAATCGTTGCACCAATCAAAGGTAAGCGTGATGAAAACCAGCGATTAACCATATAGTGAGTATAAAACATCTCTGTCGAAAAATTTAATTTTTGTAAAAATTCTTTCGTAAACCACTCTTGCGAATTAAAAGAACGAATGACGGTTAAGCCTTGAAGCGTTTCTTTAAAATGTGCGTAACGAGGCGAACGCGCTGTTGAATCTAAACGTTTCACTTCGCGAGCCACGCGGCGGTAACGATTTTGAATTGAGTAATAAACAAAAAATACCGGAGTTAAAACAACTAAACTCACCGGTAGCGCAACCACAATTAATATAAAAGCTGAAAGCACATTAAACAACGAGTGAATTGCATTATCGAATGTCCATTGCAAATGAATATCTACAGATTCAATGTCGCGTGAAAAGCGCTGTAAGATGCGGCCAATCGGTGTGCTATCAAAAAATCGAATCTGACTTTTTAAAACCGATTTAAGCATTTTATCATGCATGAGTCTGCCGGCAGAAACCCCACGGTATGTCCATTGGTAATTATTCATGAACGTTAACAACATCGTAAATAATCCAAAAGCACCGTAGCCTAAAACTAATTGAAGGGCGTCAACTTTACCGCTCATTTGCGTAAGCCAAGCTCTTTGCATCATCGGTGCACTGACATGAACAACTGCGCCTAAAAATAATAAGGCGATAAATAAATTACGACGAGGACTGTCTCCGCCAAGGGCTTTGATGTAATCCCAGTAAATATCAGCTTTAACAGAACCTACTTCACGGTCTTCATCCACCGTCATACGGCCATCGCCATCAGCTTGAGGAGTTGAAACTTCGCTGACTTGAGAAGATTTTTGAATTTCGATTTCGTGCTTTTGGTTTTGTTTTTCGATTTCTAAATATTTTTTAAATTCAGTCGATTTGGCTAAGAGCTCTTGGTAAGTGCCCATTTGATAATGGCCATCGATTAAAAATAAAATCTTATCAAAACGCTCTAAGTGCGAAATTCTGTGCGTTGCCATAATACGCGTTTTGTTTTTCCATTCGCCAAAAATCAATTGATCGCACAATAATTTTTCAGTGTGCGGATCAACAGCTGATAACGGATCATCTAATAAAATCACATCAGGGTTTGCAATTACAGCACGAGCTAAACTGACACGCTGTTTTTGCCCACCTGATAAATTTACGCCTTTTTCACCAATTTCAGTTTCTGTGCCTTTGGGTAAAAGATTAATGTCCGCACGTAAACAAGATAAATTAATCGCGCGATCTAGAACTGCTTGATCTTGGTCTTCGCCGAAGAATAAGTTTTCTTTCAAAGTCGAATTAACAATATAGGCTTCTTGCGGAATATACGCTTTACGATGCTTATTTGATAAATGAACTATTCCCGATGTCGGAGCAATTTCTTTTAAGAACAATTGCAAGATCGTCGACTTGCCTGACCCTACTGCGCCGATAATGGCTAACGATTCACCCTGCTTTAATGAAAATGATAAATTATTAAAAAGTGTCGTTTTTATGTCGTAGCCAAAATGTAAATCTTTAACAACAACATGTTCACCCGCTAATTCTGCAGGCTCTGCTGTTGGCGCAAATGAATCAACCGTTTCTGATTTCACAAAATCAGTAATACGACGGCCGCTCACGAACACGTTCATTAAACGACTGATAAAACGCGATAAACCACCGAAGTGATCTTCCATTAACGAAAAAATAGAAATACATGTTAACACTAATGCCAGATCAATTGTTTGACCACGATAGTAATGAATCGTTAAAGCCACGAATAACACAACTGTTGAAATCGATGAGTATAATAAGCCCCATAAAATTTCAGACTTGGCTAATTTAAAACGGGCTCCGATTTCTTTATTACGAACCGCTGTAACTTCGTCTTGAACAGATTTCTCCCAAGAGAAATATTTAACTACACGAATTGAATTTAGAATCTGAGTCATCAATGTCATGCGGTTATCCCGCTGGGCCATCATTTCTTCTTCCATGTGAACGAATTTTTTAGCTAATCGTTGTGTTAACGGAATTAAAATCGCCATCACTGCCACAGCGCCGATTGCTGACCAACCGATATAATAAAATAATAATGCTGAGCACCCTGTTAATAATAAAACAGCGTTCGATAAATCAATCGTCACAATAGCGCCATCACCCAGGGCATCCGTATCAGAACTCATAAAGTTCACGATATCGCCCACTTGGTATTTTTGCTTAGCGCGTGAAGAAAGTTTTAAAGCGTGGGTGAAGATTTTTTTATTCACAATGTTTGTTGTGACCTGGAAAAAATTCAGCGTGTGAAAGAAGTAATGCTGAATCGCGATTCCGTTACCGGCACCACATAATCCAAAACCAATGGCATAGGCCATTAGAACTAAAACGTGATTTTGCGACCAATCGTTTTGTTGTAAGCCTGAAATGAAATTGTGAATTAAGATCGGAGTCGCAAACGAAAACAGACTGGCAATAATTTGAAAGCAGACCGAGTTAATCAAGATTGATTTATTCGCACGAAATAAGCTCTTATAAAGAGTTTTATTCGAAGTCCAATCGATATCGGCTTTATCGATTTCTGGATTATAGGCACTCAACAGCTCAGGAAGCTCTAGCTTGTCCTTAACATCAACAATGCGTTTAGCCCCAAGGTCAATTAACCCCGAGGCTTGAGAAAAAATAAGTTTTCGAAATGGCATCTGACGAGAATGTCAGCTTTTATAAAGACTGGTCAATCTCTGACTTGCTGTTTAGTTTAACTGCGCAAGAAAGGCCTTGTGACAGGGCTTTAATGGATACGTTTGGGTTTTGCACCACACGGCTTTGAAGCTTTACAAAGATTGGTTCACGAATAGCTAAGTTATTATCTTGAAGAACGCACTGACGAGCAATACGAGCCTCTGGATTGATAACGATTGGCGCTTTCACGTTCGCAGTCATTTGTGTTGGATCATCAGGAATAGTGATGATGTTCATGAATGTCGGCTTTTGATCACCTTTGATCTTTAAAAGTTCTAATTCATTTTTTGTAAGATTAACTGAATAGTATTGGCCAAAAATTTCTGGCTCTAATACAGGAAATGCAATCGACGGTAATTCACATGATTGTAACCATGCAAAGATGTCATCATTTGGATCATCGAGTAAAACAAAATTTCTTAGATCTTGAAAACCTAGAAGACCTTCTGGAAAGGTAATAATATCTTCTTGCTGTAGATTGACTTGACCGAAACGAGTCGTATTAATTATCACGATCCCCCCATGCTTAATTTTTAAGACACTCGATCATCCTTAACCGGTTAATCAATACTGGCCTTAAAACAGTGGGGCATCAATTTTTTTATGCGTTTAACGCCATAAGTTATGAAATTTCCTGAAAAATGTGGAATTGCAAATATTAGAATAAAAAGAAGAATAATTCGAACGAAGCACGAGGACGACCAAGAGGTCGGCCCTTCAGAATAAGGTTCGCCAGAGGCGAATCAAAACAAAAGGTTCAGCCTGAGCTTTATAAAAAGACTATTCGGGTTTTAAAAGCTTAGAAATGCCTTTAACCTTATCAGACGAAACCTGAACCGACTGTTGATTTTGATCTTGGATAGCTAAATAAACTTCCTCGCGATGGATTTTTGTATCCTTCGGAGCTTCAATACCTAAACGAACTTGTTTACCTTTAATTTGAACCACGCGGATCTTGATGTGATCATCAATCGCAATGCTTTCGCCTAACTTCCTTGTAAGTACTAGCATAAGAACTCCCATGTTCTTGTGAATTACCCCTAATGGGTAAAACATCATTCTGATACGAAACCTATCGGCTCATATCTCTCTAAACATAACTCAGCGGAAGTCTAGTTAATGTGACTAGCGTAGAAAGTCAAGTAAGCTTTGGCTCATGAACTTCTGTGAAGTCTGAAGCGTAGCCTCTAAAGTCTGGTTGGATTTATTGATTTCTGTCATAACCTGAAATACATCGGCGTCTTCGATTTGCGAATTGTAGGCTTTATTGTCAACAATCCCACGCTGAAGGCTTTCACTTGTAGCAAGTAATTGATTTGTGCGCCCGCCCACTTCGGCACGAGCTAAGTTCACTTGGTTCATCGCTTGATCTAACGTGTCTAATGACTCTTGAATACCAAGCTTGTCATCCGTTTTCAGAGCGGCTTCTAGGCCCATGACCGTTTGGAAAATATTTACGCCGCGCACTTGAGTAACTGGATCGCGCTCGTTCACTCTTTGCACCGAACCTACATTAGCTGGTCCGCGAGTTTCTAATTGGTTTTCTTGCGCTTCTTCTTTTTGGAAGTCAGCTTCGATTTGATCGATTTTATATTTTTGCAAATCTTCAACAGTTAACGGAATTTTTTGTTCACGCGAAACGTTACCACCGTAAGATAAGTCTTCACCTAAAAACACTTGTGAACCCACAAGGTTGATCGGCATGAATTGACCTTCTAAATTTTGAATCTGAATTTGACCGTTATCGCCCATGTATTTACCGTCTTTAGTAAATGGCGCTTCAGTTGTTTTGTGACCTGCGAAAATATAACGGTCACCAAAACGGCGATTACTTAACTCAACAATCGAATTATAAAGCTGTTCAACTTCAGATGAAATCATCTCACGTGGCATACCTGCATTCGTGTCATTCGCTGCTTGCAAGGCAAGTTCTTTAGCACGAACAATCACATCGCCCATTTGGCTTAACACTGTTTCAGTAGTTTCTAAAAAAGTTTTACCTAAGAAAATATTTTTATCAAACTGGGTCATGTTCTGAGATTCAGAGCGATTTTGTAAAATACGAGAAACACCTGTCGGATCATCCGAAGGCTTAGTTACTTTTTTTAAACTTGATGCCTGATTTTGTAAATTAGATAACTCTGAACGATTTTTGTTCAAGTTATTTAGGACCTGGTTCTGTTGCATTTTATCAGAGACTCTCATCGGCTATCTCCTACAGTCTCTTCAAGTTTAAGATCGTATCAAACATTTCATCTGCCGTTTTTACTAAACGTGCCGAAGCTTCGTAAGATTTTTGATATTCGATCAATTTTGCCGCTTCTTCATCAAGGCTTACGCCACTGATAGATTCACGGATGTTATGTAATTGTTCTAAAGTATTACGTTGGCTATCTAACTCAGATGTTGAACGTTGAGTTAAAATACCAATCTCACTCACTTTTGAATTATAATAATCATCAAAAGTGTATTTACCATCTTCCATCATACGACGGCCTTGTAAATTGTGAATTAAATTGGCCACCGTATTATCACCCGGAGCATTTGGTTTTGCAGCTGCGGCGATACGACTTACATCTTTAACGATGTCAGCTGCTACGGCCATGTTTTCAACTGAAAATGGTTGTGTCGGATCTTTTAATTCGAAGAAGTTAGAGCCTGCGATATTTTGGCGATCGTAACCTTCACGATGCGCACGATTAACTTCGTTGGCCACATTGTAAGCTAGCTCACCTAAGTTGTCTAACATCGATTGCGTTGTTTGATCACGTACTTCTAAAGACGCACCCACTTTACCTTGAGTAAAACGGTCTGTGATATCAATTTGAGTTCCACCAGCGCTAAGCTCATGCATGATCTTCATTGATCCATCTGGATCAGAGGCTGTTTTTAATTGTGAAAATGAAGTTCCTGCAACTAGTACAGCGGCTTTTCCTGCCGTCACGTTGATCATGCCGGTTTTTGTATCTTCAGCGTAAGTGATATCCACTTTTTCTGACATCTTTTTTAATAACATATCACGATGATCACGCTCATCATTGGCTGTATCTGAACCGCTGATCTCGATCTGCTGAATCTTTTCATTAGTTTTAGAAACTTCTTTAGCTAACGCATTTACTTCAGAAATTGCGACCTCGATATTTTTATTCATATCAGTTTTAACTTCTGCAATTTGGCGATGAGCATCTTGAAATTGTTTAACTAAACCCATGCCGGCTTCACGAACTTGCGTACGTGCTACTGCAGATTCAGGTGTATTTGCTAATTCGCGAAACGAGTTAAAGAAATTTCCAATAGCTGTATTGATACCTTTAACGTTTTGCTCATTCATTGCTGCTTCTAAACGTGTTAAGGCCTGATTTTTTTGATCTAAACGACTAAAATTAGAATTTTCGCTCTCTAATTGTTTTTCGATCCATGGATTATTCACACGCGAAATATTCGCCATACGAACACCGGTACCGATTTGAAAACGACCTTCGCCAACAGAGGGGTTAGTTTGAAAATCAACTTTCTGACGAGAAAAGCCTTCAGTGGATTTATTAGTGATATTGTGCGAAGTCGTTTGGATCGCTGATTGATTCAGCGCCATTGATCTTCGTCCTATATCCATCAATCCATGAATTTTGGCCATCCGTTGCCCCTTTTAAACCCTGACAATCCGTTGTCTAGGTTAGTTAAGCTTTTGTCTTTAAGACTAAGCTTCGCGTTTTACCAAGTTTCCAGAGTTGGAAGCTTGTTTGTACTTTCCTTTTTGTTGGTAGGTTTTTTGTGGTCCAGTTAAAGCATCTTTAAAATTATCTAAAGCTGAGTTTACTGATTTAAGAGCTGATTCAGCAAATTGCACATTGCCTTTGTTGATTTCGCTTAAACGCTTAATCACCATTTCAAGTGCTGCATGCATTGTTCTTAATTTTTCACCTTCAGCACCACCGATTTTTTGAGCGATCTCAAGTAATCTTGGTTGAGCTGTATCAGCTTGTACAAAATGAGCTAATTCAGAAGCGTAAGTAATACGAATTGCATCTAAGGCTTTGATTTTGATAATAGCTTGTTCTTTAGAGTTATTATTTTCATTCAACAATTCTAAATTTGAAGTGATTAATAAGTCTTTTTCTTTACGAACTAGATCTAACAACTGACGATAGTTTTTCAACATATCATCAAGATTTGCGATCATTTTTTCATAAGCTAATTTTTTTAAGTGTGCGACATCCATTGTCTATATTTCCTAAATTGACGAAGTAACTATTCTTCTGAAGTTTTGCCGGTCATCATATGCTCTTCAACCATGCGTTCTGCAATAGCTTTAGAGTCTACTTTGTATTTACCGTCATCGATTAATTTTTGAAATTTTTCAATTTTAGCTTGATCCATATCAGGTGAAGCCATCGCGATTTCTTTTGCACGAGCGATATCTTTTGCACGAGCTGAAAGATCTACTTTTGCTGAATCAGTATTTGAAGCAAACGGTAATCCGTCTGTTTTGTCTGGAGCATCAGCTGCAGATGAAGCTTTTGCGCCCTCAGATTTTTTAGATTTATCAGTACGCGAAGCATCCGTTAAATTCAGATTCTGTCCGACTTTGTTATGTGTAATTTTCATCTAAAACCTCCAAGGTCATATTCTTAAAGTGTATCATAAGTAAACGTCTCAACCAAATCATTCTGAGACAGTATTTTTAACAGTCCATACTAAAGGGCTGCTCGTGCTGGCCAGACCTAAGGACTGTCCCGCCTCTAATTTGTCTCCGGGTGACAAATGACGGGTTTCTTCTGAAGGAGCTCCGTGTGTCATAATGAGACTTTCTAGGCCATTGTCGTGTTTAATGGCGTAAGAAGTTTTATCACCTTCATGTCTATTTTTATTCTGCAAAACACCCGCCCACGGATTCTGTACATTCACATTTTTATCTGTGCCCGTTTGTTCTGGGTGCAGCAAATAACTTTTGGCTTGCGGAGTATTCATTAATTCTTCTAATTTAATTTTTTTATCTGTAGGAATTGGTCCGTTTGGTTTTTCAACTTTATCCGGAATTCCTAATTGCGCGCCGAATTTTTCAGTGAGCTGCTGGTAAATCATATCCGAAACACCAAAACCACCGCGCTGATTTCCTTGCGTAGAATATTCGTCGTCTAATTGCTCTTGAAAGATTTTTTCGGCGTTGTTGGCTTTGGTAAAACCACCTTCTTGAATTGTCGAGCGCATGTTGCGCATCATTTCTTTCATGAAGTACTTTTCGTACATGTCTGCCACTTCGCGAATTTTCGCGTCTTCTTTTCCGTCATTTTTTTGCAGATCCGCGGTTAAGCGAACTGAACTTAATTTCGAAATATCAGACATTAGAAAGTCTCCAATTCTCCGTGAAGAGCGCCTGCAGCTTTGATAGATTGTAAAATTGAAATTAAATCTTTTGGTGTTACGCCTAATTTATTTAAGGCTTGCACTAAATCACCAACGTTTGCACCTGTATCTAATAAGGCCACTTTATCGTCGATCGGAGTTAATTTTTTTGTTTTCTCGTCGATCACTTTTAAAGTGATATTACCGTGGCTTAAACCTACGCGAGAAATTCTAACTTTTTCACCGATAACGATAGTTCCGGTTTTTTCATTAATAACCACGCGCGCTTTTTGATCAGGGTTAATTTCAATGGCTTCGATTGTTGCCATTAATTCAACGCCTTTATTTTCATACGCCGACGGAGTGATGATATCAATCGTACCTGCATCTTTTGCTGAAGCATATTGACCACCAAGCTCTTTGTTGATGGTAATGATTGTGCGCGCCGCTGTTGTAAAATCTGGATTATGTAAAGTCATACGGTACATTTTACGATTCGCAAAATCAGCTTGAATATCACGTTCAATCATTGCTCCGTTTGGAATTCTTCCCACAGTTGTGTGAAGATCTTTACCATCACCTAATACTGAAATCGCACCTTGTGCTACGGCAAAAATCTCATCATTACCCGCGCGTAATGGCGCTTGTAATAATGTACCACCAACTAATGAGCTTGAATCGCCCACAGCACTGACTGTGATGTCTAAAGGATTGCCCGCTTTCGCAAATGGCGGAAGCGAAGCCGTGATAATAACTGCGGCCACGTTTTTAGAAATAATATCTTTTTTATCAAGAGGCACACCTAATTTTTCAATCAAACGCGCAAATGATTTACTTGTGAATTCAGATTGCGTATCACCTGTACCTTTAAGGCCAACCACTAAACCGTAGCCGATCAATTGGTTTTCACGTACACCACGGATACTGGCCACATCTTTTAAACGGGCGGCTGTGGCCGACTGAGGCGTGGCATTAAAGGCTAATAATAAAATGGCTAAAGTTATTTTTTTCATTTTAATTACTCAGCTTTCTTTAAGTGAACTAACTCAAAATTACCGTCGAACATTTTTTCTGAACTGAAACTTTGATCAGAAAAATCATCACCGCGAATGGTTCCATTAACGATTAGTTTATAAGGGCGATTACGAATCGTTAAGAACTGTTGACCCGCTACACGGTATTGATTGTCAGGCAAACGCTCAGTGATTTTAATAGGCACTTGCTCGATCTCTTTAAAGTTAATTTTATCTAACGTTGGATCTGGTTTAGCTTCGACAACAGGTACAGATGCAGGTTTTCTGGCATCGATACGTTGCTCTGCTAACACGGCCGCTGCATCTTCATTATCAGCTTCGCTTTTAGATAAGATCGATTTTTTCTCTTTTTCGATATCAGCTAAACGCTGCACTTTTTCTTCTTCTTTTTTCTTTTTTGCTTCTGCTTCTTTTTTCTGATTTTCTAATTCGACAAGTAAATCTTTAATCGCAACGGCTTTCATTTGAACATCTTTTAGTGCCATACCTTGCACAAGTAGCGTTGAAGGATCACCTTCGCGGCGTTTTTTATTTTGTGCAAATAAATAACTTGTTTGACCTTCCATCACCCATAATGAACCTGCATTGGCTTGGACTTCAGCGTCTTCTTCAAAGCGCTCTTTAGTCATGCGCTTGTAATTGCGATCTGATGCTGGTGCAAAATTATTAATTTCTGAGTATTTTGTTAACGGCTCTTTGACCACTTCTTGCTTAACAACGACTTCTTGCTTTGGTCCGTCAAAACCAAAAAAGTCGTACATTGATGCACATCCTGTGAAAAATAATGGTAAAACTAATAAGTATTTCATCCGTGAAAAGCTCCTTATGATCAGCTTCCAGCTGACCATTTTCTAAATTCTATTCAATTCTAACTACGCCGCGGTCAATAATCTTTGCAGCAAACATTTTTTGCGAATCAAGATTTTTAACCTTAACTACATCTCCGACAGCGCCACCTTCTTCGGCCTGTGCGCTGATCGAAATTTCTAAAGCGTCAGCCCCAAAAATGGCTTTAACCATTTGGCCTTTTTTTAGAATTTGTTCACGCTTTAAGTCTTTTGACGATAACGTTTGCCCCATTGTTAAATAACGAGACGCTTGCATACCAACCACTGATTTTACATCCATGATCGCGTCTTGATAGCTTTGCATTAAGCGCATTTCAGTTGTTACAGCATCGTCTGTGATCACATCACCAATTTTTAGTGGGCGAGTTAAGACCGGAACATTAGCATATTTTTTTAATTCAACCACAACCCAGCCTTTTTTCTCAGGCGCTGATGTTGAAAAAGCCGGTATCATCACTGTTGATTTATTAAAATCAACATTCATGTCTAATTCCCAATCTGTTAATAGATTTTGTGGAACCGAGTTAATTTGAATACGGTATTCACACGTACCACACTTAGCTAAAAGGTGATTCATGACTTTGCGCTCGATCTCTAAACGAGAAACATTTGATTTTGAACGCAAGATTTTAACTTCAGTGGGTAATCTGAAATTTGACTCTAAACCACGAAACTTTTTAATGATTTCTAATTTACTAATTGTTTTTGTTTGTGCGTTACCAAGTTCGATAGCTTTTAAATCAGATAACGTATCTTCACTTAAATTACGGCCCTCAACGATATCATAGGCTGTAATGACTTCACGCGGAGACACTTCAATCGCCGAAGACAAAGTGATTTCACTTTTAGCTAAAGCGATTTGAGACACGAACATTAAAGAAATTAGAACTAATTTTTTCATTATTTCACATTCACTGCTGTTTGTAGCATTTGATCAGATGTTTGAATGACTTTTGAATTCGTTTCATAAGCACGTTGTGCCGTGATCATGTTAATCATTTCATCAACGATATTAACATTTGAAGTTTCTAATTGGTTTTGTGCTAAGAACCCAGCACCTTGTGTACCTGGGCGCATCGAAGCTGGTTGACCACTCGCCGCCGTTGGTACGAATAAGTTTTTACCCATACTTTTTAAACCCGCTGGATTAATAAAGTTAGCTAATTCAACCTGACCGATCACTTCAGGATCTGCACCCGTGTTATGAATCACGCGAATTTCTCCTGTTGGAGTCGCTTCAACAACCATTGCCGTTTCAGGAATGATTAATTCAGGAATTAAGCTATTACCATTTTTATCTACGATTTTACCTGAAGCATCTTTTTTAAAAGCGCCATCACGTGTGTAACCAATTTCACCATCTGGAGTACGCACTTGAAAAAAGCCGTTACCTTCGATTTGAAAATCTAATGGATTATGTGTAATTTGCGTTTGGCCAGAACCGAAATCTTTTTGGATTGAAGCGGTACGAACACCTAGACCTGTTTGCACACCTGTTGGCGTGATCGAATTTAATCCTGAAGCTTGGCCCGGATCTTTTTGATTGCTGTACATTAAGTCTTCGAATTCAGCGCGTGATTTTTTAAACCCCGCTGTATTAACGTTGGCAATATTATTGGCTACGACATCGATATTGCTTTGTTGGGCGATCATTCCTGTTGCTGCTGTATTTAAACTTTTAAACATTTTAACCTCGTATTATTTTATATTTTTAAAAAATTAAACTTTAGTTCTGCCGACTTCGTTAATCAGCTTATCGCTCATATTGTCATAAGCGCTGATGGCTTTTTGCGTACCTTCGAACACCCGCTGAGCCATAATCATGTCTGTCATTTCGTTGATGATATTAACGTTACTTGTTTCAAGAAAACCTTGTTTAAGACTTGGAATTTTTGTCGAAGAAATTTCGGCATTCATGTTGTCTTTAAATCCGTAAAGATTACTACCGATTTTTTGTAAAGCATCTGTATTACCTGCTGTAACTACTGATAATTTACCAATCTTTGTATCACCTTCGAAAACTTCACCCGCATCAGAGATATTGATCGGAGACGAACCACTCACACGCACAGTGCGCGCATCAATATTATCACCATTGGCTAAACCATCTGCACCTTCAGGGGCCTCTAATAAAACAGGATGACCTTCTTTAGTGACAAGCTGGCCATTGCCATCAATTGTAAAATTACCTGCACGAGTTAATTTTACGCCATTAGGAGTACCGACTTCAAAAAATCCTGCGCCTTCGATGGCCACATCAAGTTTACCGCCTGTGGCTTTCAAACTGCCTTGTTCAAAATTTGTATATGTACCAGTGGCATCAACATATGCTTTGTCGCCACCGTTTAATTCATAAAAACTATCTATCGATGCCGGCATTCTTGGAACTTTCATAACATCTTGTTCTTTTTCCATCGCCGTCAAATATTCACCGAAAGTTTGTTGATCTTTTTTAAATCCAGTTGTGTTCACGTTCGCAATATTATTGGCGATCGTGTCCATCTTTAATGACTGGGCAACCGCCCCACTTAAGGCTGTATAAATACCTTTTAAACTCATCTTATGTTCCTTCCATGGAAACTGCGTAGCTCATATGGATTCTCATCTTAAGTGAAAGAGCAACGCCAATGCCAAAACTTACACCTCGACCGTGCCCAATATTTTTGTCTAGCCTTTCTAAAAAATCAGAATCCAGCGCCATTACAATGACATTACAGCGCCGCTTTAAGACTCGACTAAAAACCAGTCTAGGAAAAGGATGTCATTAATTTGTCAGCCAGACTGTCCTCGACTGTCAAAAATGCACTCTCGACCTTTCTAGCTCTTGGAAGGCATAATGAAGTGATGCTTTTAAGAAATCTATTTGTAGCGGTTGTTGTTTTAAACTTAGCAGTGGGCTTACCTTCTGCTCATGCAGCTGTTGCCACAAAACCTTTAGATCAAAAATTGAAAACTTTATCTCTTAAAGATAAATTGCGCATCTTAGAGCAAAAACAAAATGGCAAAACTGAACATTTTATTTTTGATCTGCCAGTGACTTACAATCACAAAGTCAGTTTTTGGATTTCATATTATCAAACACGTGGAAAAACCTTTTTTCGTAATTGGTTAGAAAAATCTTCGAAGTACATGCCCTACATTCAGGCCGAACTTAAAAAATCAGGTTTACCTGGTGATTTAGGTTATATGGTGATGATTGAAAGTGGATTTTCGGCGACTGCGATCAGCACAGCCAGCGCCGTTGGCCCTTGGCAGTTTATTCCTGCGACCGGAAAACACTATGGCTTAAATCAAGAGTATTGGATTGATGAACGTCGTGATTTACAAAAAAGTACAAAAGCAGCCATTCGTTACATGCAGGATTTATATGCGGAATTTGGTTCGTGGTACTTAGTCGCTGCCAGCTATAATATGGGCGAAGGCGGCTTACGCAGTAAAATTAAAAGATACGGCACTAAAGATTACTGGGAGTTAGTTCGTCTCGGAGCTTTACCGCAAGAAACACAAGATTATGTTCCGAAGATTTTAGCTGCATTAATGATCGCCAAGGCACCTAATCTTTACGGCTTTCGCAATTTAGATCCTGAATTTCCGTTAAGTTATGAGTTTGTAAAAGCTCCTGCTGGTACTGATATTGAGTTATTAGCTGATTATTTAAGTGTAACTCGCAAGTCGCTGAGAGATTTAAATGCTGAATTAGTGTTAGGTTATATTCCAAAAACTTCAAAACAGCACTGGATTCGCGTACCAACTGGGTCACTCGCCGTGGCACAACAGTTTTTTCGTGATCAAACCAAAAAATTTGCGTTAGATTAAACGTATGTTAATAGTACAAAAATATGGTGGCGCCACCTTAGCAGATCCTGAAAAAATTAAATCAGCGGCGCACCGTATTTCTGAATTGAAAAAGAAAAACATTCAAATTGTTGCTGTGGTTTCGGCCATGGGGCAAACAACAAACCAACTGATTGATTTAGCTCATAATGTAAGTCGCTCACCCAACTTGCGTGAATTAGATATGCTTTTATCTGTGGGTGAACGCATTAGTATGTCGCTAGTAAGTATCGCTTTGAATGATTTAGGTCACGATGCGATTAGCTTTACAGGCAGCCAAGCCGGCATTTTCACAGACGAGTCACACTTAGGTGCGATGATTAAGGATGTGAAAGCTCATCGTGTGCAAGAAGCGTTAGAAAAAAATAAAATTGTGATCTTAGCTGGGTTTCAAGGTGTGTCTCCTGTAACGAAAGAGATCACTACTTTAGGTCGTGGTGGTTCAGATACTTCAGCGGTGGCCATGGCCGCCTATTTAAATGCCGATCGTTGCGAAATTTTAAAAGATGTCAGCAGTATTTTTACCGCTGATCCAAAACTTGTAAAACAAGCTCAGAAAATCACTCAACTTAATTATGATCATTTATTAGAAATGACTTACTGGGGCGCTAAAGTATTACATTATCGCTCGGTTGAATTAGCTAAACTTAAAAAAGTAAAATTATACGTCGGCCCTGCCCATGATCATAATCACGGTCAAAGCAGCGAAGGCACAATTATACACGAGGGTGTTATGTTTGAATCTTCAAAACCACTAGCCGTTAATTCGCATGCAAAAATTTTAGAGATGGCGATTCATACAGAAACCCCAGCACAAGCTTTTGAAATATTATTTAGCGCTTTGCAAAAATCAAATATTGCGGTTCCTCAGATTTTAAATGGTTTTGTTAAAAGCGGTAAAACTCATATGTTATTAACAGCTCCACCTGAAATTTTAGCTGCGATTGAATCGATGGATTTTAATAAGCATAACCAAGTCAGTGTCGTAAATAATAAACTCTGCTCTGTAAGTTTAACTTGTACAGGTTCTACTTTAAACGACACCTTAATGGCCGTTACGCAAAAGCTTCAGCAAAATAATATTCAGCCCGCCCACTTTATTCAGTCAGCCATGAGTTTAAATTATATTTTAGATTTGGATTCTAAAGATAAAGCGATTCAAGCCTTACATAGCTTAATCAATGCCTAGATCTAATTAGTTGCAGTACTGCTGTAGCTATCAGCTTGATTTAACAATGTTTGTAACTTGATCAGCTGAGTTTCTTCAGATTGTTCGAAAGTGTCATTGTTAAAGTAAAACACTAAAAATAAAGAGACCCAGTTAACAACTTGAATATCTTCAACTTGGCCATATTTATTTTTTAAGGCGTATTCATTTGTAAAACGTGATGGGATAATTCCTAAAGTTAAATACGTTGCACCCATATTTAATTTTTCACCAATTGATAATCCGCTTTTCTTGTTGCTGAATAAAACGCAATAGCCTTCGCATGTTTCAATTTTTTCACTGCGAACTAATAGAACTTCGGTAAACATGTTTTTTGCTAAAATTAGCTCGCGAAATAATTCAACGTTTTGAAGATCTGCCTCTGTATTATTGGCAAAATAGATGCGTAATTTTTCTGATTTGTATTTGCCAGTTAAGGTTGGCTTGCTTTCGTCGTGACTTACATTTTTGATATAAGTCACGCATGATGAAAAATTTAAAACTAGAAGTGAACTCAAGATGAAATTTTTTAACATATAAAACTACTCACTAATTGGATGGATTCTCCACCGTTATAAATGTGTGATACTGATCATTATAACGTTCGTTCATAGTTTTCCAAATGTCACGGTTTTTACCACCGTATGGATTATCGCCAGCCACGCCTCGCACTCCAGCCTTAGGGCGGAATCCGTTGATATCATTTTTATAAGCTTTGTTATCTGGTTTTTTAAATGCGCTTCCTTTATCACCAGAGCCGCCACCAAATAAACTAGCTATGCCAGCTTTTGTATTTTGAAAAAATCCAGCAAGACCGCCTTTTTCTTTTTCTTCACCAGCCCCAGCTGCGCCGCCACCTTCAGCGGCACCGGCACCGCCGCCGCCACCACCGCCACCTAATGATCCAGATGGACCAGCAGCACCAAATGGTGATCCTGCATCAGCTGTTGCAGTGCCCGATCCTGATGGACGAGATTCATCATATAAACCACTTAAATCACCAGTATTAACTGCAACTTTACCTGCATTCGATCCATTCGAAGCCGTACCAAATCCAGGCCCAGCAAATCCTGAGGCTGGCATCGCAACACCTGAACCTACGGGAGCATTTGCTGCTACAGGATTACGACAACCCGCTATTGTTGAACCTGGGCTGCAACCTACAGAACTGAATGAACAACCTGGTTGATTAAGATTTTGCATACAAGTTAATGGAGAGGCCACCGCATCACAAGATTCTGCACCTGTTTCTGATGAGACTGTGCTTTGGCTTCCTGCACCTAATTGACAACTACAGATATCGGCTTTTTGAACGCTTGTGCCTAAATCTTGTAAGAAGTTATTAAGCATACCATCAGCTTTTTCAACATCACCTTTACAAAATTTATCGGCGTTGTTACCAAGAACTTTTTGATCTTTTACTATATCTTTTAAACGATCAGCATGAGCTGTCGTCCAAGTTTTTGGTGGATTTGCAGCCTTAAACTTTGCTTCGCATTCTTTGACATAGTCTGCATCAGTTTTTTCGCTGAATGCTTTAAGGTCATCACAACCTTTTTTACAGCTTTCTAATTCTTTTTTACAATTTTCACGTAATAAACTTAAACCTTCGATTATGGCAGTACCAGCTGCTCCAAATTTTGCACAGGTATTTAAAGCTCCAGTATTTGCATTTTTAGCTAGAAGCGCATCTACACCGATAGACAACACACGTTGCGCTTCTGAGATATTTTTATTTACTTCAGGAGCGTCTTTACTACATTTATCTATGGCTGCTTTTCCTTTTTCAGAACAAGCCAGCTTTGCCGCTTTTAAATCTGCGACACATTCTTCAAGATCATTATCATCTACATTTTCAGTAACTTGTGGAGCTGGCTCTTGATCACCACATGAACCACCATTTTGAACAACTTTTTTACTGATAACACATTTACATTGGCCATCAGCACCTTGTTCGGCACCAACCACTGTACATCCTGTTGATTTTCCAGTTTCTAAACTTGTTGGATCAGCTGGACATTCAACTTCTTCTGAAGCTGAATCACCTTTGCGCTTACACTTACAATCACCGTTGTTATCACCTTTAGAACCAGAGGCCACCCAACGAATATCCATCGTTGAACCTTTTTGACCAATCATATATTCGCACATTTGACGTTTCTTTAAAGGCATACAGAAATAATATCCTAAAGAATTATCTCCGCGGGTACCATATGAAGAACTTTTGCCTACATACTGTGGATTTCCCGGATTTACGGCGGCCATATTTTGCGCCGAACAGGCTTTTCTGGCAGAGTCATCAGTAGTTACACCTTTTACAACCGAACACTTTGTGCCTTTACCGATTGTAGACAAAACATTTGTTAAAGGTTCACCGATAAATTTTAAATCTGAAACTTTCACAGGGCTTGCTGAATCACAATCAGAAGCTTGTGCAAAGTTAAAACTAAACAATGCGAAAACAATGAATAAGTATGAGATTAATGTTTTCATTTTACTTCTTCTCTCCACCAAAAATGAACGTGTCTTTTTGATCTTGGACTTTGTATTGTTTGTTCATGACTTTCCAGATGTCATCGAATTTACCTGCAAGTTCTGTATCGCCAGCAAGTCCGCGCACCATACCACGAGGGCGCCATTTCTTAGAGTCTAATGCAGAATCATTTCCACCGTTAACTTTATTCGCATTTACGCCACTGAAACTATTCTTATCGCCAGTTCCACCATTTTTAAATAAACTTCCTAAAGCGGATTTCGCGACATCAAAAAATCCAGATAATTTTTTTGATGTACCTTCTTCTTCGCCCGCGACTCCACCTAGTTTTGTACCATCAGAAGCACCACCACCACCACTTGATGAACCTCCGCCGCCAGCACCACTGCCGCCAGCAGAACCAAACGGTGATGATCCACCGTCGGCTGTCGCTGTACCTGATGTACCCGAACCAAAGGCTTCACCATCGGCACCTAAACCACTTAAATCACCCACGTTTACATCGCCGCCGGCTTCAGTTTTTCCAGAAGCACCGCTGCCGCCTACGCCGCCGACACCGTTAGCTCCTGGTGCAGCTCCACCAACACCAGCAAAGGCACTTGTTTCAGTCGTATTTAATTTTGCGTTGTTCGCTTGTTGTGCGGCTTTACAATCACTGCCGTTTGGATTTCTAAAACACACACATTTAAGTGATGTATCAGATGAATTTAGACAATTAGTCATAGCCACTGTACAGCCTGGTAACGAAGGGTTTTTCGCACACTCTGCAGGCCCGGCTAGATTCGAACAATCTGAACCAGAACCTAACTGACATTGACACTGATTTGCACTCTTCACCGAATTGTTCATGTCATTCATATAGTCTGACATTTTATCACGATTAGTTACGGCAGTTCCCGTTTCACATTTAGTTTTGTTGTCAGTAACATTCGTCTGCATTTGTTGAATTTGAGATTCAAAATCTGATTTGTTTCTAGCATCCCAACTTGCATTAAAGCGTTCTTCAGAAGTGATATCGTACGGAGATCGCGCTAAACAAATGTTCTCGTCGTAAGCCTTTTTACGACATGCTTGATATACACGATCTTTATTCGCAGCAAAATACGAATTCGCATCGTTACAGCTTGATTTACAAGATGAGATTTCGTCGTCACATTTATTACGTAAAGAATCTAGTGCATAATAACCCGACGAACTTGCGATACCTGCATTTACGCAGTTATCAACCGCACCTGTGGCCTGTTGACTTTTTTGATATGCATCTGTGCCGCTACCCAAAATATTTTGAAGAGTGCCTAATGTATCGCCGTCTTCGCTACCAGAATCACGTTTTGGATCACATTTATCAACAGCTGTTGATGCAGCCGAATCACATGAAGTTGCTTTTTCTTGTAATTCACGCAAACAGACATCAACTGCCGGCGAGGCTGAATTCGATGCAATACAATTGCCGTTTTGCATTTGAAAACCCGCATCGCAAACACAACCTTTTGAAGCCAATTCATATTTTTTATGATCTGATACCGTACATTGAACCGGACATTTTTGACTGGCACTGCCACGATCAACTGTAGCCACCATTTCATTATCACATTTGCAACGACCCGGATTTGCTTCATCTGCAGTTGTTCCAGATGGGCAAGCGCCTTCTGAACACGTGTTGCTCGTTGCATTCCAAACACCTTTGTTTGTTGCACAATCAGCAGCTGTTTTACATTTTTCTGGAAACTCAACAGAACATGTCGGACGTTTACCAACTACAACAATCTCTGGAGGTGGAGGTTCTGGCTCAGGCGCCTTCTTTTTACCTTCAAGAGCAAATACGCAATCTCTGAACGCATCAGAAGCTGTATCAGAAATTGTTTCTCGACATTTTTGGAAATTAACATTTTTAGGATTCCACATTTGGGCTGTTTGACCTGAACTTTGTACGATACCACCATTCGCGGTTGTACACTCTCTCATTTGAACTGTGCAACGATCTGTCGCTAACATGAAATCTGCGTCGCCAGGAGGGCGTCTTCCAAATTTTCGATCAACTTCGTGCTGGCAGGCAACAGCATCATTGTTACAATTTCTGTTAACAATATCAGCCTTGGCATTTACATCACGTGCAAACACCATAGAGATGAAAAAAAGAAATAAAACATATTTCATCAGACTCGATTCCCTCATGTGAGCTTATCGGTCATAAATGATACAGACTTGAGTCGGTGTCTCAATTTAATACAAGATTTTTATAAGTCTGATTAGATGCTTTATAACTGCTATTTCAGAGCAAAAAGTGCCTTTTCTAAATCGTTTTCTGTGTTAAAAGCCGTGGGTGTGAAACGCAATCCTGGCCCACGAACAGCATGAAAAATATTTTGCGAATTGAGTTTTTCTGACAAAGTTTTTTTCGACATTTCGCCTTTTGGTTTGAAATTAATAAACGGAGTTGAGTTAACTTGTTCACCTTTGTAAGGCGACACAATTTCATAACCTAAATCAATAATTCCGGTGCGTAAAATTTTGGCCAAACGTAAGGCTTCTGTTTCAATAGTTTTAACACCAACTTTTTGAATAACATCTAACGATGCACCAAGTGCTGTGATTTCTAAAACCTGTTTTGAACCTGGTTCAAATTTCGTAGCATCACGTTTTGGTTCGCAAGCAAAGTCAGATGGATCATCGCAAGTGCCATATGTGTACATACCGATTACATGTGGTTTAAATTGGGGAATTAAATTTTTACGTAATGCTAAAAACCCAACACCCACAGGTGAACAAAGCCACTTGTGACTTCCACCCATGACAGCATCAGCACCCCAAGCCCAAATATCACAAGGATGAATTCCGAACCCTTGAATGATATCAATAAAAACTAGAATTTCTTTTTGTTTCGCAAACTGGATAACATGTTTGATGTCTTCCATTTGGCTGGCTGCCAGAAACTGCACCCAACTAAAAGCTAAAACTTTAGTTTTTGGCGTAATGGCTTTTAAATATTTCTCCATCGGAGTTGCTAAGTTTTGTTCTGATTCGACAATAACTAATTTTGCCCCTGACTGATCACAGGCCGCCTTCCAAGGGTAAAGATGACTTCCGTACTCTTGATCCCACATGACAACTTCGTCGTCCGCTTTTAAGCCACATGAAAAAGCCACTTGATTGATGGCTCCGGCAGTCGAAGTAAAAAAAGCCACTTCACCGGTTTCACAACCGATCATATTGGCTAAACTTGTGCGTGTGTGGGCTACATCAGCTGAATAATCTTTATCAGTGTTATAGCCCTCTTCCCAAAAACGACGTGACCAGTAATCAATTTTTTCTCGGGCCGCACGTGTAATGGGTTGAAGTCCTGCATTGTTTAAATGCACATATTCAGCTTTATTAAACTGTGATTTAAAAAATTCTAAATCAGATGGCATGTAAGCCTTCTTTAATGAGCTGAATCAGCTCTTGCACTTGTGTGTAATGCAATCTGTAACCTAATAAGCATACACGAATTGAAAAACAGCCGCCAATTTCACAGCCGCTTAAAAATATTTTGTTCTGAGAATTAATCCAGCCTAAAAGTTTTTTAGTTTTTTCAGTATTACCTAAATTAAACGACTGAATTGTTAAATGCGGTTCTGAAACCACTTTAACCAACATGATTTTTTTAAGCTCGCTGCATAGATATTCTGAAAGCTGAATTTTTTCTTCTAAATTTAATTTAAAAGGACCAATTCCAAAAGCTTTTAGGGGTAGCCACACACGTAAACCACGTGGATCGCGCGATAACTCAGGCGAAATATCAGCAAAATCGATTAAACTAAATTGCTCTTCATGAAGCCCCGGAGAAGGAGGCATGTACGAGCTGTTTCCGGCATATTGAGTTGATAAATCAGCTTTATTTTTAATTAATAAACAACCAACACCATACGGAATTTGCAGCGCTTTATGCGGATCAAGCGCCACAGATTGTGAACGCTCAATGCCGGCTAAAACTTTTTGGCCTTTTTCAGTTAACATAAATAATGCGCCGTAAGCGCCATCAACGTGAAACCAAATTTTATTTTTTTCGCAGATATCTGCGATCTCATTTAATGGATCAACTGAACCTGTGTTCGTAGTACCTGCAGTTCCCACCACAGCCACCGGAACAAATCCATTTTTTAAATCTTCAGCGATAAATTGATCAAGCTCGCTAGTTACCATTGAAAAATGTTGATCAGTTGTAATTAATCTTAAACACTCTTTCGGAAATCCTAAAAATGCTAAGGCTTTACCAATGCAGTGATGCACTTGATTTGAAGCATAAAACCGAGCTTTAGATAGCTCAAGTTTTTGTGAAAATAATTTATTTCTAGCCGCAGCCAGCGCCATCATATTAGCTTGGCTACCACCACCTGTTAAAATACCCGTCGCTGTTTGCTCAGAATATTTCATCATAGTGGTAAACCAACGAATGACTTCCATTTCTAAAGTTACTAATCCCGGTGCTAAACTAAAATGCCCAGTAAATTGATTCATTGTCATGGCCAACGCTTGCGCTGGTGCACTTAATGGATTTGCAGCACCTGCCACATAAGCCATATAACCCGGATGCCCTGGTTGCTGACCCAGTGGAGCAATATCATTTGCTAAAAACTGCACTAACTTTTCAAAGTTCTCTGGAGTTTCAGGAAAATTTTTAGTCGTTTGATACGGTCTGCGGTAATCTTTTTTAATATCGTTCGTAAAAGGATCAAGCGCTGTTCCCATCGGAGACATTTCATTGCGGTTATGTTCAAAATTCTGCACAAATTTTGCGGCTACGCTGTAGGCTTTTTGAATTTCTTCTTCTGACATTTCCATCGGCTGAAGAATGTCTTTCCACCAATCAGCTTTGTTCATTTGATCTAAAACATTTTCACGACGAGAATGAACATACTGCGTGTCATGTTTTAATCTAACAGCTGCATTATCTGTTGAACCATCTAAAGTGGCAGCGATGCGAAAGCCTGCGTGTTGAAAAAAGTGGGGGCGAAAATGAAAACGTGCATTGATGCTGGCTTCATGGCCACAGCTGATAAAACTTCCGCCTAAGATCATTTGATGTTTACCATCAAAACAAGGCGTCGAAAAATCATCGTATAATTTATTAATTTTAAAATCTTCTAACGGATTAAACTGATCTTCAGCCCACTGCCAAACATTGCCGAATAAATCTTTTACTCCAGCTTCAACACTGCCCGCGTTCACAGGACGAGGCGAGGCATGATGAAAGTTAAAATTAAATTTATCAGAAACTTGCGAACTCAACTTTTTATATTCGTTTTTTTGTAAAACTTCATCTGACGGTAATTTCTGTTTCATTGATACAAATTCAGCTTCAGTGATTAAGCGGTAATAAAGCGAGCTCTTATCTTGCTCTTGCTTCCAACGGCAATAGGCCTGTGCTTCGTGAAAATTCACTTCGGCTGGCCAATCCCAGGGCATATCAATAATTTCAAAGATAGTTCTTAATTTGTAATCGTGCAAACCTTCAGGGCCGTAAGACACCCAAAATGTGGGGCGCTTCGTATTACGAAATTTGCGCCACATTAAGCCTTCAGCTTGCCAGTATTTATCTTCGGTATAAGCACCACTGGCCACAAAATCAAAATACTCACCGTTACTGATGAGCTGTTGAGAAACTTGAAAATCTTTTGTTTTAGATTTTCTATGACCGTATTCATTATCCCAGCCAAAGCTTGGAACACTTTCAGATTTTCCGTAAGTGACAAGGGCTCCAGTTTGCTTGCTCCAAGAGTTTGCTGGAAAGTCTTTTCCTAAAACTGGTTTTGCAGCTTTAGTCGATTTAGTTTCATACAAAGGGGCCCAGTATTTTGGAGTTTCAACTAACTCAATCGGAAGTTCGCGCATCAAGACACTGCTCGTTTCGAAATGAATTTTCTCATGTTCAAAACCCATAAACAGAGCCCACAGCGGATGTTGCGGACCAATTTTGATGTTTTTATTTTTGCGCGTTTCTAAATCTAAATCAGGGTGAGTTTGAATAACTTTTTTAATTAAATTGTAAATTTTTTGGCGATATTCATGAACGGCAGAAACACTTGGCCATTCCATTTCATTTTTTGCCATGTCATCCCAAGACATTTCATCCACGCCAGTTTCAAGCACTTTCTCGAGGTACAAATCCACAGGATTATCCACAAGACCGGCTAGACGAAGTTTGTTAATAAATAAAACGGCAGGGTGTCCGTAATAAAATAACAGAGGATGGCGTAACTGATGATACGGAGGACGAATATAAGTTGATTCATGTTTAAGACCGGCAAACAAAATTTCAGTCAGCGTCCATGTGTTATCAAAATAATCCATGACGTCTTGGCGTGTGCAAATATCTAAATTAATTAATGGTAACGCCGCTAAATACTTTTGTTCGGTATTAAAGCCTACACACTTTTCAGGGTGCACACCTGTCCACCACCGTTCGCCAAATTTTTTCTGCACTTCATTGATAGCAGTTCGATCGGCTTTAGGCGCAGATAGATTCGGATTACGAGTTAAAGAAACAGTTTGTGGTTGTACTGATGACATATGGCTCTCTCTTGAAAAACTACTAGAATATCGTACAATAAAACTGCTAAGCTCGGCTACTGACAACGCCACTATGTTAAATTACTTGATCAACCGATAGGTTCTACCTATCAGAAAGCACCCTTATGAAAAAAAGTTTTTTCGATTTTACAGTTAAAGACGCTCAAACCAAGGCTTATGACTTATCACAACATAAGGGCCAAGTCGTTCTGGTTGTTAACGTAGCCAGCAAATGTGGTTTCACACCGCAGTACAAAGGGCTAGAAGCATTGTATCAAGAACATAAAAATAATGGTTTAGTCATTTTAGGTTTTCCTTGCAATCAATTTGGTGCGCAAGAAAAAGGTACAAACGATGAAATTCAGTCATTCTGCGAAATGAATTACGGTGTAACTTTTCCAGTTTTAGACAAAGTTTCAGTAAACGGAAGCGACGCAGCCGAAGTTTATAAACACTTAAAATCAGAAGCTCCGGGCATTTTAGGCACTGAAGCGATCAAATGGAACTTCACAAAATTTTTAATCGGTAAAGACGGTCATGTGATCGAACGTTTTGCCCCAAATACAGAACCAGCAGATATTAACGAATCGATCCGAAAAGCTCTAGGCAAGTAATATGAAATCTTTTGCAAAATTATTCTGTGTCTTTTTATTTGTAGGAGCAAACGCCCATGCGCAAGCTCCAACTCCGAAAGCAACCACGCCGGTACCACCAGCCAGCGAATGCCCTTATGATTTTGCAAATTCAAAATCAGCCTTAGATCAAAAATCAAAAAATTATTCATCAATCCAAAAAGAAGTGCGCAACGATAAAATACTTACTCACAAAGCCATACTTAAAAAAGACGGCGTAAAAGTAGAATTTATCTCTGGTGGTTGCGCTCATTACAGTTACAGTTTTGCCTACACAAATCTAAAACAAACTAACTTCACCGCTGATCAAGCCTTCAAAAGAGTTTTAGAATTACTGAAAGCAACACCAACAACCCCAGCAGGTAAAGCGCTAGCCAAAACACTCATTGAAGCCTTACATACAGCCTCAATGAATAAAATCTTTAGACCACCAAACTCAAGCTACGAAGTACCCTGCGGCGACGCTCAATGTACTTTAGACGCGACAGTAAAAGGCCAACTTAAAGCCGCTTACACTTTCGCTCTTTAATTTAATCACAGCCAAAACCTAAAAAAAAGCCCCGGTTTATCACCGAGGCTTCATAGGTTGTAAGTAAGCTGTACTTACAGGAACTAAAATTAATTCAATTTTTCTTTCGCTTCTTTTGGAGCTGTTTCAGCAGCGGCTTTAGCTTTTTTAGATTTTTTAGGTGTATCTAATTCTACAGAATCTTCACCTTCAACTGAATCAGCCATATCGTTAGTTAACAACATCGCACCGATTCCATTTTTAGCTAAAATTTGCGAACGTAAATCTACTTTAACATTTGGATTTGCCTTTAAGTACTCTTTCGCTTGATCGCGACCTTGTCCTAAACGCTCACCTTTGTAAGAGTACCAAGCACCAGATTTTTCAACCATGTTTGCTGTTACAGCTAAATCTAAGATATCGCCTTCTTCAGAAATACCTTCACCGTACATTAAGTCGAATTCAACTTTTGTGAACGGAGGAGCCATTTTATTTTTCACAACTTTAACAGCTGTTCTGTTACCAGTTACATCTTCACCATTTTTGATTGCGCCAATGCGGCGTACATCTAAACGAACTGAAGCGTAGAATTTTAAAGCGTTACCACCAGTAGTTGTTTCTGGATTTCCGAACATAACACCGATTTTCATACGGATCTGATTGATGAAAATAACTAAAGTGTTTGAACGAGAAATTGCAGCTGTTAATTTACGTAAAGCTTGTGACATCAAACGAGCTTGTAAACCCATGTGAGAATCACCCATTTCGCCTTCGATCTCAGCGCGTGGAACTAATGCCGCTACTGAATCGATAACTAATACGTCAATTGCGCCAGAGCGAACTAATGTTTCAGTGATTTCTAAAGCTTGTTCACCAGTATCTGGTTGAGAGATTAATAAATCTGCAACGTTAACACCTAATTTACGAGCGTAGTTTGTATCTAAAGCATGCTCAGCATCTACGAAAGCAACAACGCCACCTTTTTTCTGAGCTTGTGCGATAGTTGATAAAGCTAAAGTAGTTTTACCAGAAGATTCTGGCCCAAAGATTTCAATGATACGGCCTTTAGGAAGACCACCGATACCAAGAGCAACGTCTAAAGATAAAGAACCTGTAGAAATAACTTCTACGTCTTTATTTAACGAATCACTAGTACCTAAACGCATGATCGAACCTTTACCGAATTGTTTTTCGATAGTTGATACTGCTAGGTCTAATGCTTTTAGTTTTTCGCCTTGTGCTTTTTGTTCTTGTTGAGTTGCCATCTTTTGCTCCTTATATATATTTTTATATATACGTTTAATTATTTATTTTAAATTTTCACTTAGATGATCAAGTGCTGCTGCGGCCGCAGCGTACTGAATCTCTTCGCGAGTTAATTCTTTATCTTTAGTTATATTTACGAATTCGTGATGAAAAATCTGAGTTGCTATCTTCGTACCAGCCACCGCAATAAATACAGTTCCTACTGGCTTCAAAGTTGTTCCGCCTGTCGGTCCTGCTATTCCGGTCACTGCCACCGTCACTACATCTTTCGATGTTGTCTTTTTAATTTGTGCGGCCAATCCCTCAGCCATCTGTTTTGCGCATTCTGAACTTACAGCCCCGAATGTTTTGAAAACAGATTCTTGCACACCTAAAAAAACACTTTTACTTTCGTTTGCGTAACTAACAACTGAACCCCAGAAAATATCTGAAATGCCCGATTGTTTGGTCATCAAACTTGATAAAAGTCCTCCGGTACAGCTCTCAGCAAACCCCACTAACATAGCCTTGTCACGAACAACCCGAACCGCCTTATTTAGGGCGTTTTTCATTCGAGAATCGAGTTCATCCGTTTGCACATTAGTTAGTATCTTCATGCTTAATCCGTAATTACTTTCATATAACTTACATATAAACTTACATATCACTTACACATATGTAAAGCGGTATTTTTAACGAAACTATCAAAAGGTCTGGGATTGCGCCCCAAGCCATGGCGTATAAGTATAAACAATCTGCAGAAGAATATTGCACACAAGTCCGGCAGCGATGTCATCAATCACAACACCTACTCCGCCTTTTACTTTTTGATCAAGCTGACGAATCGGAGGTGGTTTAGTGATATCAACAATTCTAAAAAGAACAAAACCCGCAACCAGACTTTGCCAAGTCATCGGAAGCCACGTCATCGTGATCAAAAAACCAACGACTTCATCGATCACGATTTCTTTTGAATCATGCGTGTTCGTCATATTCTCGTACGCTTGCGAAATCACAATCGCAGCCACACATAAAAGAACAGTCACAATCATATAACTGACGATATGAAGTTTCGTCGCCATCAAATACCATAACGGAATTGTAGCTAACGTACCCCATGTACCAGGAGATTTAGGGAGTTTTCCCGAACCAAAAAAAGTAGCCAATAAGATAATTATTTTTTGCTTCATATGAGAAGTGTTACCCAATACGTTTTGTAGGGCCACGATTATTTTCAGAAATAGGTTTATTTAAATTGAGCTTTTGACCTTGGCTTACGCCATGGTTGTAATCGCTGGATGAAATCTGTCTTGATGACGAACGTAAACTGCGTAAGCGTGGAAAATAATCATGCACATAATCTTCAAGTTTAGCCTCAGCGCGCACAATCAGGGCTTTTTGATTAGGCTCTTTAACAAGGCTATGACCCTTAAGCTTTTGCGCAAAACCATCTAATAGCCCCAGCTTCATTGAAGTGCTCGGATAACCTTTTGTAGCCCGCAATAAAAATTGATAAACGTATTCAGCCATCAGAGCATTTTCTTTAAGACCGATAACTTCAAGAGCTTGATAGTGAGTTAAAGTTTTCGAACTGAATTCTTGAACGACAATGACTTGCACGAAATAAAATTCCACAAGCATCGCAATGATTTTTTTCTCGATCAGCGATAATCGTTTTTTACCCGTCGAGATAATCAAATGTGAAACTTCGCTTTTCTCGCCAAGGTCTGCATGCTCTAAATTATATTTCATATAAAGTTCGCGCACTCGAGTTGCGGCAAGGCTTGCTTCATGTTCATTGGCTGAAGTGGCCAAAGACATTAGCTTTTTAACTTTCTCAATCAGCGGATTCGTTTCATCAACTACATGAAAATTTGGATTTTCTGCTGTTAACTCAACTTTAGAAGACGAATAGACCGCCTGTAGTTTTAATTTTTCGCAGGCTAAGTGAAACTCTTTACCATGAGCTTGCGTATCTGAGGGGTAATTTTCATAAACCCATTGATGAGCCATCTCGTGTTTTAAAACTCCAACCACATGAGCCCACGAAAATTTTTGAATTAAATTACGCGAAATCGAAATCGTTTTCGCCAAATGGTCATATTCGCCCCATTTACTTTGCGAATCGAAGAGCTGAATGTTTGCTAATTGAAATTTTAATTTACGAGCGCGCGCAATTTCTAAAAACTCACGATGAAGTTCTAAAAGGATAATTTTTTCGGGTTCAGCCTGTTTTTGCATGCATTTCTATAGTGCTACCCGTTAGGCCTAAGGTCTAGCTTAATGCCATGATTACTAGACGCGAAAAAGATTAGAAATCATACTGGTTCGAGTTTATTGCAACTTTGCAAATTAATATAAGTCGTGTCGCGAACACGCAAAGGAATAACCATGAAACAATTAATCGCTGTATTAGCTTTAGCAACTTTATGCGGATGCGCATCTACTCAACCTGTTGGTGGATTCATTTACTCTGACGTTCAAGGTCCAGTAGCAACAACTCACTTACCAAAAGGTCCTTTACGTGGTGAAGCTTGTGCAACTAGCTGGTTAGGCGCTTATGCAACTGGTGATGCTTCGATTGCTGAAGCTGCCAAAAATGGTGGTATGTCAATCGTGTCTCACGTTGACCAACATTCTTCTAGCCTACTATTCATCAAAAACACTTGGTGCACAGTAGTATACGGTTACAAAGGTGGAGCGAAAGCTGCTCAATAGTTCTTTTTGATTTTGAGAGCGGGCGGTCGCCGTAAACTTCAATGACTGCCCAGCTCGATTTCTTTTGCCGCAGGCAAAGCTTTTACAGCTAGGTAATATTCTTTACCACTCCAAATGAGTTCTGTAAAAAATCCACTTCTGGATCATTCGTTTCTAAAACTCCATGACAGCTCATAATCACCACAGTCTTTTTATTTTTTAATTTTGGCATTTTTTCTTCAACAACCGCAGTGTCTTGAATTTCTAAATAAAGTTTTCTGATTTTTTCAAACCACTCTAAATAACTTTCGCGACTTAACGTCAACATGGTTAACCCCATGGTTGAGCCTTTATCGCGATCTAAATTTTTCGCTAAAATTCTTTGTCTATTGTACCGCTTAAAAAAATCGGCACCCGATGTAATGATGTTATTAAAATTCGCTTCATGAATTTTTCCATACGGAATTAAATTCGGAAAAACTTCAAACGGCATCGTGTATTTACCTTTATGATAAGTAATTAAATCTAACTTTTCTAATCTTAATAAATAAAGCTTCATGCTCTTATCATCAATTTTGGTTTTACTTTGAATTTCTTCAAGAGTTTGACCTGAATACATCATCAATAAAAACGTTAAATAGTTCGTATTCTTTGCTAGAAACTCTTCTTGTTTTTCGGTGAAAGTATTTTTAGTGGCGTTCTTATTGTGATTGGCGATTTTTTCTAATTCAGTCAGAGATACTTTTAAATAATCACAGATATGAAGTAAACGTGATAAACCAATCTCTTCTTTCGTAAGAATTCTCTTCACCGTAGGCACTGAAATCTCAAGCTCTTCGGCTAAATCTTCGTAACTTTTCTTTTGCAGTTTTAAAACTGATTTGATGGCATCTTTTAAAGAACTCTCGAGGGCTTGGCTTTGGGCAATCATAATCCGCTCCTTATACCCCTCTAAAGTATCATAATTTGATACTTTAATCGACACTATTTTAAATAATATCAAATAGCGCTACTTTGGTTTTAACAAGGAGATACGCAAATGGAACAACTTACTTACGAATTAAAATATAGAACTGAAATCTTGAAAGAACTAACTGGAATCAGATATTGGTTATACCGTTTTGGATTATAAAAGTGAGCCGTTTGAAAAACAGCTCACTTGATCAAACTAATTATTTTTTCTCAGTAACAAAAGCATCTTTGTAACGTACACAAGCCGCTTTCATATCAGCATCTGAAATATCAACACACTGACCATCTGTTACAACACCCCAAACGCGATCAGTAACAACTTTAGATAGCGCATCACAATCAGTTGATTCATCAACTGCAGCAATTAATTCTGATGTCTGGCATGAATCGCTGTGATAAAATAAAGTAGCGCTCGCATTACTAGCCGCTTTAAACTTCACACACGCTAGCGGAGTTTCTAAATCAGAAACATCGTAACATGTGCCGCGAACTTTAATTCCCCATGTGCGTTGAGCTGATGTCATCACTTGGCTAGAACAATCTGTACCAGGTTTTAAATTCGCAATTAGATCACTGTCGTTGCAAGAATCTGAATGATACAGCGCCGTCTTTGCTGAAGGTGTTGGTGCAGGAGTGACTCCACTGCAGTTCACTAAAATTTGCTGAGCCGCCTTAATGCACTCTTGCGAGCAGCTGTTCATACAATTTGATTGTGCAAAAACCGAAGTAGCACAAAAAGATAACAATAGAGCAATAAAATACTTATTCATGGATCCCCCTGATGGTCGTTATGACACTTTTGTCTTAGACAAAGCAAGGAGTGGACCAATTTAAAAAAAAATTAAAAAGCTATTCCTGTTGAAAAATCAATACTGTTCCAATCACGTTTTTGCCCTTTGATGATTGCAGTTTCTCCGACGTAATCGTATTTCACATAACCCAAACGCAGACGCACATTCTGTAGCGGAAGCCAGTTTACACCAACACTGTGTTCCCACACTGTGATGGGATCAGCCGCTTTCGTAAACGGATCAATTCGTGCGGGCACATTTAAATAATCAGTGGCCACATAGACAAGCCAATGACCGTCGGCAAATTTCATATAGGGTTCGATGTAATAAGATTCTGCATCTAACTTACCCGCGCTGTAATCTGAATAAGCATACTCGGCAATAAATCCGTATCGATCATATTTTACATCAACATCAATTCCACGAGTTAAATAATGACTGTCAACTTGAGGCCCTGCTTGCAAAGAAAATCCTAAAGTAAAATTCTCGTTCTCGGCCCACCATAATCTTCCGCCAGTTCCCAGTTCGGTCACGTCGGTGTCTGTTGTGAAAGTGTAAAAATTGTAACCCATGCGCTTGGGTGAAAAAGGTAAGCGCCCAGAAATATGAACTCCGGTCCAAAGTGCGCTGACTATGCCGACATTAACTCCATCGGCATAACCCAACATCTGCGGCCCACCGCGCTTGTGAAATAAAGCTAATTCACGCTGTTGAAAGATATATCCGAAAGGCACATAACCCAGCCCCATTTGAAAATTAAAAAAATCATTTTGGCTCATTTCTAAATAACCCTGCGTCACTGTCGAGGCGATTGCAGTGCCAGCAAATTTTCGCTGCGGAAAAGGCGTTACACTCGGATTATTATGTGGATTTCGTAACGGCACTGCAAGCACCGTCAAAGTTTGTGTCACGAAGCGAATTTTATCTGAAAATATGGCCGTAAGATTTATTCCCAAGCCTTGCGAGTTCGTCGTCGTTTGGTTTTTCATATCATCGCCGTAGATATTCGTTATGCCGCCCTCAAAAAAACCACCGAACGAAATGCTTTCACTTAAGAACGGAGACATTCTTCCCTTACCGGCTAAGTATTCGTTATTATACCAATCGCCGATAACTCGCTTGTGTTCTTCAAGTTCTAATAATCTTTGTTCAACTGTTTTTGTTGTTTGCGAAGCTACAGCATCTGCTTCTACAGCGCTTACATTGATTGAGCAAAAAATGAATAAAAGCAAAAATATAAATTGCACCAAGGTTGTCTCCTAAAGACAAAAAGGTGCAATTTATTAGCCGAGGCTATTTACCCTAATTACTTCGCATCAATAGTTTTATTATGCGATAGAACAGTCATCTGTTTCATCGTTTTTTCTAAACCATCCGTCGAACCGTCTAAGAAAATCGTGTTGCCTTTACCTGTTTCAGCAAAGTGTTTGATGGCATCAGTCCACATCGAAAATAAAATAAATGAACTATCTAAGCCCGCGCTTTTCATTTCGTCAGCGGCTTTAGCCATACCCTTAGCGACTTCTTCACGAAATAAAGCGATACCTTCACCGCGAAGTTTAGCTGCTAACTTTTCAGCTTCGGCTGAAATTTTAATCGCAATACCATCGGCTTCAGCAGCTTTTGTTTTTTTAATTAATAAAGCTAAGGCTTCATTTTCTGCAGCCGCACGTAAATTGCTTGAGGCCACAACTTGGGCCATCGACGCCATAATAGTTTCATCAAAAGTAATATCATTTAATTGCATATCGATCAGGTGGTAACCCCAAGATCTTAACTCTTCATCAAGCTGTTCTTTGACAGCATTAACGATATCTTTGCGCAAAGCTAAAATTTCATTTTGTTTTTTCGTAGCTACAAATCCGCGTACGCTGCCTTCAACAGTACGATTTAACGTCTGCATTAATGAACCGAAGTCGATAAATTTGAAAGCCACGTCTTTGATCGTTTCTTCACGCTGATCGATCACTGAATATAACAACATCGCTTTAAAATTAACATTGGCCTGATCGAGTGTTATCGCTTGAAACTGCAATTCGATCGATTGATTTTGCACAGAGACTCTGCGAAAAACTGTTTCGACAAATGGAATTTTAAAATTTAATCCTGGATACATAATACGGCGGTATTTACCGAACATCGTAACAACGCTGATTGTTCCCTGATTTACGGTAACAAATAATCCACCGACAACAGACAACACAATAAGACCAACAATAATTGTTGAGATACTAAATGATTCTAACATGACTACTCCCTTTAATTTGAGGAGTGATCATGCTAGCGGTGATTACTTACTTTGGCAAAAAGGTTTGTAGGAACTCTAAGTAGCCCCATGTCATGTTTTTCAAACCTTCAAAGATTTTTCCGTCAGTGTCGGCTTGTAAGGCTTTTAAGTATTCTTTGCCGCCTTTTTGTTGGCCATGCATGTAGCCCTTGTACCATGCATTATAAAGCGATAAAGCTTCAAATTCAGCAAACTGACTGTTTGATTTTGCTTTATTTGCATAGTCGTAAAAATAAAGTGGTTTCGGGCGTAACACAAAAGTTTTATCACCGTCGATATTCACATTCACTTCTTGAAAGTTTTTGTCTTTGCTGTTTTTACCTAAGACATGAAATTCTAAAACTTCTTGTAAAGTTACAGTTTGCGGTTGGTAATTACCGATTCCAGAGTCGGCAGTTTGTTTCAACTCATAAAGTGTGTTTTTGCCATCAGCGCCTTTAACTAAACCGATAAAACGTAAAGCTCCGCCTTCACCATTCACTGAACCAGAACCGCCGCCTTCTTTTTCACGGCCACCGACATCAAGAATTTGTGTGCCTTCAGGTAAATGTCTGCGAAAGACTTCCATAACTAAGTTATAAGTTTTTTTGTCAGAGATCGGATCAGATTTATCGCCGTCGTTTAAGAGTTTATCACCGACTGAAAATTTACTGGCCTTTTTAATTTCTAATTTGCGGTATTCAGCAGCTGACATATCTAAAAATTCAGAAATTAAAGCCGGAGTTTCCGGATACGGTTCGCCTTTAAGACCTAAAAAGTAAAGCTCCCACAAAGTACTGGCTTTTACTTTTTTAACGCTATCAACAGCTTTGATCGCAATTAATAATTTCGCGTAATCCAAAATGTATGGACCAGTTCCCGCATCATCGTAATCTAAAGACTTCCATTGCACTTTGCCGTTGACTGACATCGGCCCGAAATTTCCGTTATGGGGATCGCCATCGATCATACCTTGAAATTTGAAAATAGATTTCGGAAGATAATCTTCAGAATATGATTTAAACCAGGCCCAAGACTGGGGAGCATTGCTGCGGGCTAATTTCGTAAGTTTATCAGCATCGATCGTCAACTTGACCTCTACGTGTGCAGGAGGCGTATTTTTGCTCTCAAGTAGTTGTGCACAGGCATTTTGAGCATACACGGATTGGCTCATAAGCAATACAGCAATACTTAAGTGTCTCATATTGAAACGGCTGGCTAATTTCATAAAATCACCTCTAATAACTATTTACCTTTGCAGCTTTGAGACCAAAGTTGAAAAAAAGGGCAAAATCAGGCCGAGTGAAAATTTAATCTTTTCACAGCAAGTCAGGCCTATAAAAATTATTTTAAAACCAGTAAGGTATAAGACTATGAAAAACACCGAAATTAGAAATGCGTTTGTTAATTATTTTAAAAAAAATGGCCATACCTATGTTTCAAGCTCAAGCTTGATCCCTGAGAATGACCCGACTCTTCTTTTTACAAACGCCGGCATGAATCAGTTCAAAAACTGTTTCTTAGGTTTAGAAAAACGCGACTACACAAAAGCCGTAACTTCACAAAAGTGTGTGCGCGCTGGTGGTAAGCATAATGACTTAGACAATGTAGGTTTCACAGCCCGTCATCACACATTTTTTGAAATGCTAGGAAATTTTTCTTTCGGTGATTATTTCAAAAAAGACGCCATCAAATTCGCGTGGGAATTTCTAACTGTTGAATTAAAAATTCCAAAAGAAAAATTATACGTGACTGTATTTTTAGATGACGATGAAGCCGCCGACATCTGGCACAAACAAGAAGGCGTACCTAAAAATCGTATTTTTCGTTTAGGCGAAAAAGATAATTTCTGGAGAATGGGCGACGTGGGCCCGTGCGGACCATGTTCTGAAATTTTCTATGATCACGGCCCTGATTTCGGAAAAATCGCTGATCCTTTCGAATCAATCAAAGCTGGCGAAGATCGTTACGTTGAAATCTGGAATTTAGTATTCATGCAATATGAAGAAACAGCGCCGGGTAAAATGACTCCGCTACCAAAACCTTCTGTAGATACTGGTTCTGGTTTTGAACGCTTAACAGCAGCGGTTCAAGATTGCTGGAACAACTACAACACAGATTTATTTCAAGAGATCATTATCGCAGGCTTAACAAAAGCGGGTTCAAAATTAGTTTACCCTGACATGATCAAATGGGAGCGCGCCAACATTAAAACTTTAAACTCTGATGCAAAATTATCAGAAGAACAAAAACTAAAGTTTGAAGAATTAACAGCCGTTCGCGTTTTAGCAGATCACTGCCGTTCGACTTCATTTTTATTAGCTGCAGGCGCCACTCCATCAAACGAAGGCCGTGGTTATGTTTTACGTCGCATCATGCGTCGTGCGATTCGTTATGGCAGAAAAATTTCAATGGATAAATCGTTATTGCTTCCAATGTCTGAAGCTTTAATCGGAGCCATGTCAGATTTCTATCCTGAATTAAAAGATCGCAAAGACCATATCTTATCAACAATCAGAGACGAAGAAGCTCGCTTCGCACAAACTCTAGATAACGGAACTGTAATTTTTCAAGAAGAGATCAAAAAATTAAAAACATCGAACCAAAAAGCCATTTCTGGTGAAACAATTTTTAAACTTTATGACACTTATGGATTTCCCGTAGATTTAACAGCGCTTATGGCCGCTGAATTAGGTTTTACTGTAGATGAAGCTGGCTTTGAAAAAGTAATGCAAGCATCAAAAGAAAAAGCTAAATCATCATGGAAGGCTAAATCATTACAAGCTGATGAAAAGCACGTGATTGAATTCGGTCAAACGCATTCGAAAAATCCGACTAAATTTATTGGTTATGATCATTTAATTTCAAAATCAAAAGTTTTAGCCTTATCAAACGGTTCAAAAGAAGTAACGTCACTTAAAACTGGCGAAACTGGTTATGTTATTTTAGATCAAACACCTTTTTACGCTGAAGGCGGCGGTCAAGCCGGCGATAAAGGTTTATTACTTTCACCATCATTAGAAGTGCAAGTTTACGACTGTATTAAGCAGGGTTCTGTATTTTTACACCAAGTCGAAGTAGCCAATGGTGAAATTAAAGTAAACGATTCTCTGAACGGTCACGTTGAATCAAAAGAGCGTCGTCAAACGGCAAGCAATCACTCGGCGACTCACTTAATGCATTCAGCATTACGTTTAGTGTTAGGCACTCATGTAACACAAGCGGGTTCATTAGTTGATAGTTCAAAAACTCGTTTTGACTTCACTCACAATAAACCAGTCACAGCTGATGAAATTAAAAAAATTGAAGAATTAGTTAACGCTGAGATTTCACACGCTCACACTGTGCAAGTTGAAAATTTATCTCATAAAGCAGCGATCGATAAAGGTGCAATGGCTTTATTCGGCGAAAAGTATGGCGATGAAGTTCGCGTTCTAACGATGGGTCAACCTATCTTAGAACCAAGCCACAAGCCATTCTCAATCGAATTATGCGGCGGAACACACGTGCATAACACGGCTGAAATCAGAGCTTTCAAAGTTATTTCTGAATCGGGAGTAAGCGCTGGTATTCGTCGTATCGAAGCTATCACTGGTGATGCCGTGATTGAATTATTTATGAAAAACACTGATGAAGTTAAACAAGCTCGTTTAGCGACTGGTATATCTTCTGATAAATCAATCGTTGAATGGATCGAAGCTAAAAAAGACGAAGTTAAAGATTTACAAAAACAAATCAAAAAAGCTCAGTCTGGCCAAATCAATGTTGATGAGATCGCCAAATCAGCGCAAACATTCGCAGGCGATGCCAAATACGTTTTTGCTGACGTAGCATTAGATGATCGTGATGTGTTAGCGCAAATCACAGATCAATTAAAAAACAAAATTCAAAAAGGTATCGTGATCGTCATGGGTTCAGGCGAAGCCACTCATCCAGTTATTATTTCTGTATCCAAAGATTTAACTTCTCAGTTTCAAGCCGGAACTTTATTAAAAGATTTTGCGCAAGTTCTGGGTGGTAAAGGTGGCGGCAGACCTGACTTTGCTCAAGGCGCTGTACCTGATCGTTCAAAAATCAATGAAGCTAATAAGGTTGTACAAACTAAATTAGGAATTCAGTAGGTAGTCCGTTACTTTTTGGAATGCGCCGCTCCTCAAAAAGGTACGGCCTACCGATTATTCCGATTATTGACCGCAATGTAAATTCGGCAGTTCACTGCGAACTGTCTGAATCCAGCCGCGAAGTAAACTTGATTGATCCTCACAAAGATCTACTTTATTTGAACCGCAGGCATCTGAAGCAGAGCCTAGTCGAATGACTTCATTTGCCGTAGACAATTCAGCATAAGGCTCAACCATCACCTGAGCACAAGCTTCAGCCGTTGATTTACCACCACGGCAGACTGATGATTTTGCAAAAATAGCATGAACTTCTTCAACTAATTCTGTTGTTAAACAATAAGTGTTTAATGCATTTGTGACTTCATCATTTTCGGCTAAGACACTAGAGCCTGCATCGAGTGAATAATGTTTTTTAGTTTTAACATAAAATTTATGTGAGCCTTTTTGAATTTCAGAATCTTGATCAACCGAAAATTTAAAATTCAGAACTTGAAGATCAGTTAGACTTTGGCTAACCACAACGTCTTTCGAATTTTGCGAAGTTTCAGCGGTAAACTGTTTTTGTGAACAATTTTGATATGAGAACATCAAAGTGATCACTAAAAAAACGACAGCCGTGATTTTCATTTTCATGTCTCCTTATCGTCATAAATGAGACGTTTCTAAATGATAAAAAGGTGAATTTTCAGAGGAAATTAAGCCATAAACTAAAATAGCAGGATGCACATAAAAAAATAACTCCCTCAAAGAACTGGCAAAATTACCGTTTTGAGGGAGCTATAATATGTAATAGAGAATTTTTGCTATTGTGAGTCCGGACATAAGTCCGGCCTCTTCTTTATCCGAGATCTATGAACTCTGTGCTTGGGCTTCTGCGCTAGCAGGTGCAGTAGCAGCGGCATAGAATTTCTTTTTCAGATCTACTTCTACTTGAGCAACAGTGGCTTTAAGTAGAACTTCAAACATCTCTTCCGGATTGATTTTGTATAACTGAGATAAACTTCTCAACGTATTTAATGGAGGATGAGAAATACCTCTTTCCCAGTTCGAAATGAATTGAGAAGTTGAATAACCTAATCTTTCCGCGACGTCTTTTTGTGATAAACCTGATTGTACGCGTTTTTCTTTTAAGAACTTAGCAAGGATCTCTATTTGATTTGTTCTTTCTGTCGTTAGCATTTTAGCTCCTTCAAGTAACCATTCCTATAAATTGAACCTCACTTATAGATTATTTCTGAGGTTTCATCGGTTACTTGAATACAGTTTAACAACACCGTTTAATTTAATAAAGCATTATTGTCAAAAAGCTGTTAAGTTTCCTACACACAATCTTATTTAGATCTCGGCTCCAGAAATGCTCACTAATTCCGCAAACTTACCGCAGCCCGTATTATTTTGAATCTTGTCGAAAACAGTTAAAAGGTTGCGGCAAAACTAGACTATAGACCAGCAAATCTCACCTTAAGACATTGAAACCTATGAGAATTCTTTAAATTGTAAAGATCATTTCAGACCCAAAAAGCCTCGAAAAACTGAATAGACCTTCGTTGAACAACAGTATTTTATCGACGAACAAAGTTCGATGTAACAACAAACAGTAACTACACGTTGAGCAAACATCTTCTGAAACACTGTCTACTGGCGGGTTGTAGAAATAGAATAAAAAAACCCACTCTTGCGGAGTGGGTTTTTCGTAAACCATCTTTGGAATGATTTCTTTGTTTTCGGTAACTCGTAACGATTAACGTTTTGAGTATTGGCCGCGACGACGAGCACCACGGATACCGTATTTTTTACGTTCAACCATACGAGGGTCACGCGTAACAAATCCAGCTTTTTTAAGTTCAGCTTTGAACTCAGGATTAAATAAAATTAAAGCGCGAGTAACACCGTGACGGATTGCTCCGGCTTGGCCTGACTCACCACCACCAGCAACCATAACTCGTAAATCAAATTTACCAGCTTGGCCTAATAGTTCGATAGGTTGCATGATCACCATGCGAGATTGTAAACGAGTTAAATATCCATCAGATGTTTTACCATTGATAGTTACTTTGCCTTTACCTGGTTTTAAGTAAACACGAGCTGAGCTCGTTTTTCTTCTACCAGTTGCATAAAATAATTTTTCTGCTGCTGCTGCCATATTCATTTACCTTCTTATTTCGTAGTCTTAACTTTAATTGTGTAAGCTTGAGGTTTTTGAGCAGCATGAGGATGCTCAGCACCAGGGTATACTTTAAGTTTTGTAATTAATGTTTTAGAAAGTTTGTTAACTGGTAACATACCTTTTACAGCGTCTTCGATAATGAATTCAGAATTTTCTGCTCTCATGATTTCTGCTGTTTTTTCTTTTAATGAACCAAAAAAGCGAGAATGTCTGTAGTACTTTTTTGTGTTCCATTTGTTACCTGTCATTTCAATTTTGTCAGAGTTGATAACAACAACAAAACCACCAGCGTCAGCGTTAGGTGTGAATGTAGGTAAGTTTTTACCACGTAAAATTCCTGCTACGTGTGTCGCTAGGCGACCTAATCTTAAGCCAGAAGCGTCTATAACGAACCACTGTCTGTCTGTTTCTTCAGTTTTTGCGTTCCAAGTTTTCATTTTTATCTCCAAAGATAGAATGAGTGTTTTAAAGTTGACGGCACCTATTGTCAAGGTCTTGGGGATAATAAACTCGCAATAAATAAAGACCCCGGGCTTCGGCTGGTGGACCGGCCTTTGTTCGATCCCGCGCCAGCAGTATCTCTTGCATAGTTTCTGGCTTCCAGTCCTTGCGAAATGCCAATAATTGCGTTCCCACGATATTTCTGACCATTTGTTTTAAAAATCCAGACCCGGTGATTGTAAATTGAGCAACCTTTTCATTGCGCCATTCCCACTTAGCCGAGTGCACCGTGCGCACCGTATGAGGCACAACAGTGCCTACAGATTGGAAGCTTTTGAAGTCATGCTCACCAATAATGTACTTCGTGCACTCATTAAAATAGTCCAAATCCATAGGTTTTCGCATCCACCCCATATTACGAGCGTTAATCGCGCTAGGAGTATGCGTATTAAGAACTAAATATCTATATGTCTTCTTATCTGCCGATATAGTTGCGTGAAACTCTGGAGGAGCTATCCACGCTTTTTTTATCACGATAGATTCAGGTAATTTCGACTGCAAAGCCCAACCTAAATCCCACCCAATTAACTTCTCTTCAGGACGAGTTGTATCGAAGTGACAAACCTGATTTAGCGCATGCACACCCGCATCAGTTCTACCTGAAGCATTCAAATTAATTTCATGTTTAAAAATTTTCTCAAGAGCCTTAGATATCGTCTGAGAAACACTCGGTTTCGTGTTGTTTTCATGCGTAGCTGTCTGACGTTGCCATCCACAATAATCAGTTCCGTCATAGCTTACGATAAATTTAATTCTAGGCATGGGAGAGGTTTATAATAGATAGAAGATTTTAGCAACAAGGACAACCAGAGGTTGGCCCTTTAGAATAAGGTCTGCCGGAGGCAGATCAAAACATTTTCTAATTGTCTGCCTATGGCAGATAATTAGAAATCGAAGCCCATACCACCCTGGATGTAGCCGTTCTCTAGCGAAAAGGCGTCCGAGCTGACGTTGATATATTTGAATTCAGCGCTGATCCATAAATTTTTTATATCGTATTCAGATTCGAAATCAGCCCCTAAATCGCGATCTAAAGCTGAGATATTTAAGAGTGCCCCGCCCGTTGCATAAAAACCTGGAGCGCCCACACCTTTAATATTTGATCTGTCTTCACGTTTTTCGGCTAAGATCGTGTAGACGCCGCCACCACCTGCGTAAGGCACTAAAATCTGACGATCGCGGTATTCAAAGCGATAAACTGCGCCCGCAAAAATCGGAAGCGTTAAGAAAGTAAATTTTTCGACAGATTCAGTGGCTAGATTTGAAACTAAGCGCCCTTGGCCTTGAGCATAACTTGCTGACATACCTAATTGCGCGCCTAATTTACCAAAATTAACGCCGCCATCAGTGAAGAAAAAATATTCGTAAACATATTCAAAACCCATTCCTGAAGCGCCACTGTAAATGTCGTCAAAAGATATCGTCTGGCAGTTTGCATTGTTCTCATCACAAATTTCAGATTCGACATTGGGGTTTGAAACTACCCCTAAACGCACGTGACTTGCTTGTTTGGCATTTTGCGGTTCAGGTTTGTAGATGTAAACACCGTCTTTATCGATCTTAACTAGGCCATCGGCTTCAGAACCTTTGCGCTGCACCTTTTTTTCGTTCGGAAAAATCTGAGCATAGGTGCGAACATGAGCAAAGAACGCTAATGAGAATAAAATAATCCATACTTTTAAATGTCTGCGGTTACTTAAACCAAAACTTTTCCAGACCTGCATGAAGAATTTCAGCTGACGCACGAACAATAGGGCCATCACTGCTGATAACAACGCGTACATAAAACCAAATTTAAGACTTAACAGTGAGAAAAAATAAAATGGGTATAAGATCACTCTGGCTGCAAATCTTAAAACTTCAGATTGCGCGATAAAGTCTGCCGCTGGTGGACTGTATTCGTAATAGGCTTTAATAAAATCGCGACCTAAATCGTAGGGAATCAAAAAATGATTTCTAAACTGTCTGAAAGTTTCAACTTCTTCAGCCATATCAGAACCGAAAGCCGCTGTTGAAATAAAACAGTGTTTATCATCTAACAAACCTACGACCTCTGAGGGAGTACCGCAGTTATCTGCGGCGACTCCGCCAGTGGTTAAATAAAAAATATTTTGTGATTTATTAATATTACCCATGATTAAACAATAATCGTGGTAATTCGTAAAACCATTTAAAGTCGCATCGATACTGTAATCTGTCTTATCGTACTCTTTAATAATTGGAGCATTTAATCCTGTTGAAACATTCGCTGGAAGCTGTGCCTGCCCCGTTAGATCTTTATAGAAAAATGCAACGCCAAACCAATCTGGTGCACCTGTAGGAACCAACGGTGTTGTGGATGATAAGATCACATCGCGCATAAACAACTTTTCATCACCACCCACATCAAGAGCAAAACCGCAGGCTCCGAATTTTGAGCTATCAGTCGATGTACAAGCTGTTTGATTTGAAACAGCAGATTGAGTGGCATCTAGATAATGATATTTTACCGGAATTGTTACAGTTTCATCATCGTCATCAATGCTACCGTCAGCATTTTCATCGATACCAATTACAATTTTACGAGCCGTCGCGAATGCTGTTCCTGCTGTTGGGCCCGGTGAAGTGACTGTACAAGTTGAGTTTGAAAAATTTGAATCTTGCTGACAGATATTACCCCAGTTGAATGTGACTGGAACTGTAACTGTAGAACTTGCTGCTGTTTGTGGAATCGTACCATCAGATCCTAATTGAATACGGTCTGAAGCTGAAGTTTCAGTGTAAACGCGAACTTTTGCGCCAGCAGCGCCGATAGCTGTGCCTACGCGAACTGTAATTCCGATATTTAAAGTGCCGTTAACTGCTGTCGGATTGCAGGCTTTGGCTGGAGTGCCTGTATCAACACATGTATTACAAGTTGTCGATGTTGAGGGGCTTGCGCAAGTGCCGGCTAAACCACCGTATAATGTGACATTGCCACTGCTATCGATTTCGGTGAAACTGCCACCAGATGCATTAACAATCTTAAAACTTGCTGCCTGCAAATTTTGAACAGAGCAAAAAATTAAAAGTAATAATGAAAATATAAGACTTCGCTGCAACATCTTTAAATATTGCAGCATAGTAGACTAGGGTTTGCTAGGAAAAAATGCGTTCTGCAATTTGTAATCCGTTTAGCGCCGCGCCTTTTTTAAGATTGTCAGAAACAACCCACATTAACCAACGAAGTGGATTGTGGCGATCTTGGTGAATACGTCCAACAAAAACTGGTTCTTCACCAGAAACTTCTAAAGCTGTTGGATAATCATCCTGCATCACTGCTAAACCTTCAAATGAACCTAAAGCATTAATAACTTCTTCTTTAGTCGCTTGTTTCTTTAAAGTAACCCATACGGCTTCAGAGTGTGAATTTAAGGCCGGAATACGAACTGTAAACGCAGAAACCTTAATGTTATCGTCACCCATGATTTTGCATGTTTCATTCATGATCTTAGTTTCTTCAGTACAGAAACCATCAGCGCCAAAGCCACCGATTTGCGGAATACAATTAAAAAGGATTTGTTTAGGAAAGATCTTAGGTTCGTGATCAGGAGTTTGAAAATTTTTAGTTTGATCTAATAACTCATCAAAACCTGGAAGACCCGCACCACTCACCGCTTGATAACTAGAAACAGTCACATCAGTGATACCGAAACTATCTTGTAACGGCTTAAGAGCTACAACTAATTGGATTGTTGAACAGTTTGGATTAGCAATAACTTGAGGTTTAGAATTTTGATCAAGTAAATGACCATTCACTTCTGGAACAACTAAGTTGATGCCTTGATCCATACGAAAAGCATTTGAATTATCAATCGCAAAGGCACCAGCTTTTACAGCTTGAGGCGCCCATTCTTTTGAAATGTCATCACCTGAAGAAAAGAAAACCATATCAAGGCCATCAAAACAGCCTTGTTTTAAAACTTGGCAAGACCATTCTTTACCCGCTAATTCAAGTTTTACACCTAATGAATTTTGCGAAGCAAATGGACGAAGCTCTTCAATCGGTAAAGCGTACTCTTCTAACATGTTGATGAAAGTTTCACCGACAACGCCAGTGGCACCCACTAAACCAACTTTTAAAGCTTTCTTCCAAGGTTTCATTAGTCGACCTCTTCTTGCAAATCTTGCTCGTTAGTCGATGCCGGAGCATAAACACTAGCAGGTAATTGTTTGCGATTTTTTCCCCAACGAAAAATTCCAAAAACTGCGCCAAGGGCTGCATAACCAAAAAATAAAATGAAAAGCATAACTTCAGGACGAAGTGCTACGACGAATAAAACAATGACACCCACAACTAAAAATTTGAAATGCAGACGCTGTTTTAGATCGATATCTTTAAATGAACGGTATCTAAAATTAGAGACCATCACAAACGCTAATAAAATTGTAACAACTAATAACCCGACATTGCCCTCAGCAACCCAGCCCATATCCTCAAACGCTAAAAACGCAGAAGCCACAATACCTGCGGCCATTGGAATTGGTAAACCTTGGAAATAGTTTTTCTCAACCACGCCAACTTGCACGTTGAAACGTGCTAAACGTAAAACACCGCATGCGGCAAATAAAAAACTCGCCATATAACCTAAACGACCAAATGGTTGTAAGGCCCAGAAATACATTAATATTCCCGGCGCAACTCCGAAACTGACAGCGTCGCATAATGAATCTAATTCAGCGCCAAATTTTGAAGTCGCACGGGTTAAACGGGCTAAACGACCATCTAAAGTATCAAATACTGCCGCGATAACGATAGCAATCGCTGCAACTTTATAGTCTTTTTCAAAAGTTTTGATAATTGAAAAAAAGCCGCAAAATAAATTTCCGATCGTTACTAAATTTGGAAGAATGTAAACATACATTCCAAGGCGTTTGCCTGATGCTGTTTGTTCTTCAAGTTCATTGAATTGATCAACCATAATTAATCCTATGCTATTATTTTAAATGCTGAAAAATATTAAAAAATGTAAATAGAGCGTAAAGTCCAACGCTGCTTAAAACAGGCATTGTAAAGTTATCATCAATCTTTGCAATCGGAACCAACTCAGCTAAAGCACCGATAAGGCCCGCAATTAGACTGACGATTAAAAGATAATCGCTGATGTTTTTTAAATAAAGAAAAGTAAATGTCGCGATAAAACATACGGCGAAAGCTGCTAAGAATCCTTGAACTGATTTATGTCCGAAGATTTTATCTTTGCCCCAGCGGATTCCCACATAACTTGCGATCGGATCAGCGAACGCTAAGAACAATAAGCTTAAGCCAACGATTTCAGCCGGAAAAATAAAACCGATAAAAATAACACCCGTTAATAAATAAGTAGTTCCTGCCGGGCGATCGAGTTCGTTTTTGCGCATGATCGGGCGAAACCAACGAGTTAAGATTCTATTTAATTCTGGATTATAAAGACGAATTAAATCTGGCGGCACAAATGCGAACCAGCCAAGAATTAATAAACTCATGCTGAGCCAATAAGGCAATAATGACCAACCGATAAAGAAAATGCTAACGCCGGTCATATGCCAGATTTTACGGGCAATATGAACATCGGAGCGCTTTTTTAAGTCGCCTGCGAAACTGTTTAAATTTTGAGAACTTTGAGTGTCATTCACAACTGCATAAAACTATGTAAACACAGAGGAACTGTCATCCAAAAAGCGGCCAAAGTGGTGAATTAGCTTATTGTACGCGCTGAATTTTAAAGATTTGAAGTTTTTTTTGCCCGTCGTTTAGGCTAATTTCAAATTCGAGCTGATTAACACCTTTATCAAGTTGAATAAAATCTGAATTGAATTGGGTCTTACTTAATTTAAATAACTGCGCATTGTAGCCATTTGTTTTATTGATCAGATCAATATTTTTCACCTGGTTAAATTGCTTCGAACAATGTGAAAGTTTTAAAATCACATGATCTGATGAAACGCTGGCTGAACTAATTTTTGAATTTTCAGAAAACAATTCCTGACAATCTAAAGAAATCGTTGTTTCAAAAGGCGTGGGCTTTTTAACTTCATCGATAGAAAAAAATGCGGGTTCTTCGACTTTGATCTCAACGGGCTTTATTGACGCTGGTGCACGATCAGAAAAATTTGTCGCGCGCTGACCAGGCTTAAAAATATAATAGCCACTCACGCCAGATGTTACCATCAAGCAAAAAACAGCAATAATTATACTTTTATGTCGTCGACGCAGATTATGAATCACGATTACTTATCGGTTCTGGTCTGGCTGAAATTAAACTGGATTGTGGAATAGTTCCGGTCCAGGTTGTCTCAAAAGCAAACAAGCCTTTGGTGTTTGTTGCCCCATTCTGGGACAAATGACTCAGGAATCTAATTTGCTCTTAGATATTTAGATATTTTTAGCAAAACGGTCTGCTGGAAGCAGATCAAAACCAGCAGGAGGAATTTATGAAAAATGGAATTTCTAGTTTAGTTGCCAAGTTAATAGTTATCTTAGCGTCATGTACTTTTAGTTTATCAGCTTTCGCAGCGGATAATTCTGGTTATTCAAGCATGAAAAAACCAAATATGTTTACATCAGAATATAAACCGCATGTGGGTCTTCTCGCCGGCTCTGTTATGCCAGAGAATCGAGATGCAGATAATGTAACGAATATCGGGCTTGATATAGGTTATGCTCCAATGAAAGGTAATTTTACATTAGGTCTTGAATATGGTTTTTCAAGAGTTGATAAAACTATAGGTAGTGATTCAAAAGAAGATGTACACACAGCTTTACTTAAAGCGGGATATGCATTCGGTGGCGATACTGCGTTTATCAAAGACAGTTGGGTGGCTTTAGGTGCTGGTGCCGTCATTAATAAAGACGATACATTCGCCGTTGCTTCTCCAATGGTGGGCTTTGATATTCCAGTAACTAACCAAGATAAAGAGTACGTCACTTTGGGAGCAAGTGCTCGTTACAACTTTATTGAAAACGTTGGAACCACTGATAACGATACAACTACAGTGAATGGTGCAGTTAAATACTGGTACTAAAACGTTCACACGATAAACATTTAGAGTTATTTTCAGAGGGTAACCGCAAATTCGGTTACCCTTTTTTCAAGAAAAAAATCAAATTTCTCATTCTAAAACACCATAAATTTGACAGCTGTCGAAAGGCCAAACGTTAACCCAATCATTACAGTAATTTAGCGTTTTTCCGATAAGAAAATATGAAATCAAAAAGCTTTCGCATTAAGTGGTCTTCATTAATTGTTATGACACTTTCACTGGTGTTTTTTCAAAACTGCACTGGATCAGACCCGAAAGTTATCGCCGATTCAAAACAAACTGTATCTGCTGTGCCGACAACGCCCTCAGCACCCGTTATACCCACTACTCCAAGTGCTCCTGTCGTAGTTTCTTCAACTCCGGCTGTTTCTGCCACGCAAAAATATATTGCAATGGGAGTCAATGGTCATGATGGCAAAGCCCCATATCCAATGGAGACTATCGAATCACGCTTTAAAGTTTTAGATGCAAATAATCTGAGATCTTATCGCACCAGCGGAGAAATGTTAAACGATCAACGTTACTCTGAAATGGACACGTTGTTAGCTTTAGCAAAAAAGTACAACATCAATATTCGACCAATGGTTTATCCAACAACTCAAGCCAGAGCCTATGAATATGGAAAACGTTACGGCGCCTCGATGAAAATTTGGGAAATTGGAAATGAATTAGATTTAACCGAAGGTGACGATGCGCAAGACTATGCCGCAATGGTCGCGACGTATAAGGGTTTAAAACAAGCCTCCGATGAGTTCGGATACAATTTAAAATACACGATCAATGCGACAGCTTGTAACGACGATGCTCCGGGCCGTTGTTATGGTAAAAAAGATGGTTCAATATATTTCTTAGACGGTGCCAAAGCGGCCGGTTTTAATTTTGATTATATTAGTTTTCACTACTACAGTTTTTATGGCGATAAAGGTTATTGGTACGATAAGTTCTATGGTCAAATGCGCGGCATGGCCACAAAATATAAAACGAAGATTTTTTATAACGAAATGAATTGCGCAGAGATTTACGGAGCCAACGGCAACAAAGATGGTGGCTTCGCTGGCGATAAAGCCTGTTATGACAGTTTAAAACAAATGATCACGACAATAAATACGAGTTACAAAGATATCGTTCAGGAAATGAATATTTATGAATTATTAGATGAACCAGGACATGAGATTGAGTGGGAGAAACATTTCGGATTGATGTATGACATCAACAATCCGAAACCTTTATTCAACATGGTTACTTCGTTCACGAAGTAACCTTTACTATTACTTCTTATCAATGCTGATCGCGAATTTTTTAACGCCAGCACCTTTAACGATATCTAAAACAGAAACCACGCGGCCATGCGGAACATCTTTATCAGCCGCAATGATCGCTTGAATATCTGGATTTTTAGTCACTTCTTCTAACGCTTTCGCTTGCACTTGAGCGTCATCAACAGCCTGACCGTCTAAATTTAATTTACCATCACCACTGATCGTAATATTTAATTTCGAAGGCGTTGTGGCTTCGCCAGAAGCCGCTTTCGGAAGATTCACATTAATTGACGGCTTCATAATCATTGGTGCCGTCACCATAAAAATAATCAATACAACCAGAATAACGTCGACCAATGGTACAACGTTAATTTCTGACATGATTTCATCGCCTTGATCAGCTTTAAATCCCATAAATCACCTATTTCTTCGAAGAAGAATATTATTATTTCGTTTTTTTAGTGTATGCGATACCAAGTTCTTTTACTGATTCAACACTTGTAATTATCGTACGAACTTTACGAGTGAAGTAATTGAAAAACATACCCGCTGGAATCGCCACAAATAAACCGGCTGCAGTTGCAACTAGAGCTGTAGAGATACCTGACATAATCACTGTTTGATCAGCACCGCCAGCAGCTTGAGCTAAGTCATTAAACGCTTTCATGATACCTAACACTGTACCGAATAATCCGATAAATGGCGCATTCGAAGCAATCGTAGCTAATACCGGAAGAAATTTTTCTAGATCTGGTTTTTCAGTTAAAATAAAAGTGTTAAAAACTTCAGTAAAACCGGGTTCACCGTTTTGTCTTAAATGTTTTAAAGCTTGCCCTGCTGCACGGCCTTCAATTGAAGTTGGGTCTTTTGCGATATCTTCAAAATCACTTACAGAGCCTGATTGTAAAGCCACACGAATACGCGCGCGCACTCTTTCGCTTTCAGATGCGACTTTTTTTAAAGTCATAAATCTTTCAAAAATCATAGCGATTGAAATAACACTCATTAAAACCAATACGAATAAAACAAATTGGTCTGCATAATGAGCTACGGCGAATATTTTTTCAGTGAACATGGATGGCTCCTTTAGTCTTTACATTTACTACTTAGTCATTATGATGTTAGTTCATGAGCCGGTCAAAAAAACTCACTTCTACTCAATATACCAAAGTCTGGGCGAGACCAATTTTTGTCACCGCTTTGTTTATTATGTTGTTATTTGTCCAGCTCCTCTTCCAGACCTCTTGTCAAAGCGAGACAAAAAAATCCGTGTTAATTCTAGCATTTGACCAACTCGACAACGAGCGTTTGAACTGCTCTGAAGAAAAAAACGACGACAATTCTGGTATCGCTCTTATTTGTAAAGAGTTCATGCGCTTCACTCACGCCTATACAACTTCTTTGCAACCCGCTGCAGCTTTGGGTTCTATTCTGACGGGGCAATATCCGTATGCGCATGGTGTGCATCGTAGTTTTGATGCTCTTAATCCTGGAGTAAAAACCACGCAAGAAGCGGCCTACAACAATGGGTATCGCACTGGATTCTTTGCCGGCAACCCGCATGTACTTAAAAAGACTGGGTTATCAAAATACTTTGAAACCTTCGATGATTCAGCTGCGGCTCAATATTCAAATCAGATTATCAAAGATTTCAAATTAACTTCTGAAAGTTTTTTAGATTGGCAAAAAGAAGATACGACGCCCTTTTTTGCAGTAATCACAAATTCTGAAATCGATGCCTTAAATGAACTCGATACGGCGACAACAAATATTGAAAAGTTAGACGAAAAACTTTTTAGCTTTATCACCGAAATGAAAGAACGTGGCATTTGGGATAAAACCTATGTGTATGTTGTTGGCTTACGTGGCAGCAATAACTATAACCGCTTAAACGAAACAGCTTTTCTAAATTTACATTCAGAAAACACTTTAGTTTCGGTTTTGATTAAACCACCACGCATGCAGGGCGATGAAGGCATTAGCTGGAAGAACGATACACCCATCACTCTGGCAGATATTGGTTTAACCTTAAAAAGTTTTTTCGGCTCTGAAGAACCTTCAACGCTTGAGGGTTTTCCACTTTTAAATTTAAGACAGTTTTACAGCGAAGCCTCAGATAGCATTGCAAGTTCACGCCAGTTACTTGTTGAAGCCGCTAACACATGGATCAAATGGCCCTTGCAGCTTAATTTTGCTATCATTAGCCCCACGCTTTTAGTGATTGATCGTAAAAATGAAACTGAAATTTTTAATTTAGCCACAGATCGCTTTGAAGTGGTTAATTTAAATAATGAAAAAAACGCTGAACAAGATATTCCAAATATTCGTCGCAAATTTACGGCAAGTATTGTTCCTATTGAAGACAGTGGCTCTGTGATGGCTCGTGATTATTTAAAAAATACTCTGCCAGCAGCTGATTTTTTCTCGATGAAGGTTTCTGAAAATCATCCGCTTTATTTATATTGGCTGAATCAACAAATTAAAAATAAACAACTTGATAAATTAGATCTGACAAAACTGGATATGGCTTATTCAGGCTGTTTGAACCTGATCAGCAGACCACCGACAAGTCTTTCACAGCTTAAATCTTGTCATGATAATTTATTTATCGATTATTTAAAATTCAAACACGCTAATATTTTCGATTTGAGCCCAGAAAAAACAAAGCTCACTTACGAGTTAAATCGTAAAAAATACTTTGAAGAAATCAAAATCGGTATTTGGAATTTAGCTTTAGAAAACATCTGGGGCTTAAGCCAACCGCACAAAGTTTGGTATCATCCCTTGATATTCGTAGACCCTATATTTGTTCAGTAATGAATTTAATCGAACTGATTAATCTGAGCTTGCCAATATGTGTTCTGATCAAATGTTGAATCAATCTGAATAGATGTTAAATCGCGCGTAGAAACTGATGAGCATTTAATATCAACTTCACGCTCAACACCTAATAAATCTGTAGGCAATAAGACTAAATCATCTAAAAAAGCACCCGATTCAAACATCGTAAAACTTTTATCTTTTTTCTCGGCATTAAATGCAAAACGCCCTACTGAACCAATGCTAACTTCTTTGCTATGCTTATAACAAATCGCAACTTCAAAGCCTTGTGAGTATTTTTCTTTATTATCTAGATAGATAGCCTCATTCGCTAATAACAAAGCCACGCGCACTTTATTGGCTAATGACGATATACTCTCGATATAATCAAACGGTGTTGTCACTTCAAGATCAGCATCTGCCGCTGACAAATATCTAGCGATTTCATCGACAGCTTTTTGTTCGACTTCAGGGCCGCTCCAGAGACGAATACAAATAATTAAATTGTCATTTAAAAGGCTGTGTATACGTGTTTGTGGAAATTTTTGTTCACCATTATGTGAGTTTATTTTAGCTTTCACGATTAAAACACTCCATAACGTTTTAGTTTAATATACGCTTTGCGGTAATAATCGCCGTCTTCTAAATCAACATCTAAAATCTTTTTCCATTTATCTTTAGCACCTGGGCGCGTATCTGAACCATCTACATAACCAAAGTTTTCATCGATAATTGATTCTTGATACATCACTTTGACTTGGTTACGTAAATCATTCGAGTAACGTTCGATTTTATCTTTAATTGTTTGATTGTCTGGATCAAACAATAAAGCCGTACGCAAGGCCATGATGCCTTCTTTAAATTTGCCATCTTTTAAAAACAACTCAGCACTCGAAATATTGTTGCTGTTGCGTTCTTCTAATTTTTTCTGAATAAATTTAATACGTAATGCCGAAGTGTCTTTTAGACCGTCAGGATCTGGCAATTCACTATCAATCACTTCACGATAAGCCTTGATGGCTTTTTTGGGAAATCCTGTTTCATGAACGCCTTCTGCACGAGTAAAAATGGCTTTCAATTGTTCGCGCTGCGTTTTAGCGACAAGTGCTGCATCTTCTCTAGCTTGGCGATCAGCAATTGTTTTTCTCACTTGAGCGATCATTCGCTCGGCATCAACATTTGTTGGATCATTAATTGTTACTGGCGCTAAACACTCTTGCAAACCTTCAGGAGTAGTTTCAGGCACGATTGATTTTTCGCACTTTTCTAAGGTCGCCTTAATCAAGGCCATTAACTCGGCTTGTTCTTTTTCACGCCGTTCTGTTTCTTGCTGTGTTAGTAAAGTTTGCTCACCGTTAAGGGCTTCGGCTTCATAAAGTTTTGAATCTTTATATCCTAAAGGTAAAAGCTTATGAATATTATCTAAGTTTTCTTTAGCAATAGTAAACGCTTGCTGACGTAAGGCTTTTTCAGCGTTGTTGTACCAAAGACTAACGTTTTCACGTTCTTCAGGTTTTAAACGTGCTAACGGATCATCTGGATTAAAAACTTGCTGTTTTTTTTGCTGTACTGGCGCATTAATGACTTCACTTAAAAAGTACATACCCACTAAAAATAGGGCGATCACCGAAAAGAAAACAGGTTTGTTATTTTTAAATCTATTCCAAGCTTGTACAGCAGGTGTTTGCGGCGGGCCTTGCTGCTCAGGTGCAGGGGCCCCTTGTTGCATGTTGTAGAAATCGCCCTGCATTTGATCGCCAGGCATTCCTGTGAAAGGGCTACCATCGGGATTTAATTGCTCTTGGTAATAACCTTGATCAATTTCCTGCGGGTAATTCATATCTTGGTTTGGATCGTACTCGCCGCCTTGATACTGGCCTGAAAAATCGTCTAAGCCAATTTCTTGAACGTCATCAATACCTGTTCCGGGCATTTGTAGTGGCGGAACTTCAATCCGTTCCATACGGTATTGAAAATTCGGATCATGTAATTCGAAATACATCGTGTTATCAAGAACCGTGATCGCATCACCCGATTTTAAGGGTTGAGGATCAGTGCTTGAAATCGGAGAACCATTTAAAAAAGTTCCGTTCACACTTGTTAAGTCGATGATTGTGTAAATGCCGTTAATTTTTCTAACTTCAAACTGACGACGACTTACACGTTGATCAGGAATAATAATTTGGCATGAGGGATCACGACCTGCGGCCCACACATCACCAACTTCTAAACGAAGCATTTCGCGAACAGCTCCGTCTGAAGACATCAGTTTGATATACGGAACTTGCTGAGCTACGCCGATCACCGTGCGTTCATTTTCACCGGCTTGAGGCATTTCATTCGCATTCACATTATCACTTTGTGAATCTGGAATATCACTTAACGTAAATTCATAAGGCGGAATTTGAAAGATCTGACCATGCTCAAGAGGAGTTGTTTCAACTCTTTGGCCGAGTGAAAAGATTTCGCCAAAGCGAGACAGTGAGTGTAAAACCCAACGGCCTTCTTCAAATTTTAATTTGAAATGTTCGCGCGAGATGCCTTTTTCAGGTTGCAAACGAATATCACAACTTTCCTTACGGCCACCGATGTATTCACGATCGGGGCTAAGGTTTAAGTCACTGATCTGTGCTCCCCTTAATAAAACTTTCAGTCTCGACATATTTAACGAATTCCCTCAGCTGCCAGTTGACATTTTTCTGACATGCTTTGGGCTGTTTGGTAACTTTGGTCGTTGTTTTTACCCTGAAGCATAATCAAAACTTGCTGGTAATTAGCCAGACACATTTTAAAATTATGCTTCTGATAATAGCTTTCTCCAAGTGCTAATTTTGCTTTCACAACTTCATCGAATCGGATTTTAGCTAAGTATAAATGTCTGCGAGCCATAACATGTGTCGAATCTAAATTCAGGACCACCTGAAAAAAGTCTAGTGAGCGGTTGTAATTTCCTAATTGAAAATCACGCATACCCTTTTGAAAGTTCTCTTCGATACGTAAACTCGTTGGCGAGTTCTTTTGTTCGAGTTGGCTTTTGCGTTTGAGGTCTAGTTCTTTTTCAGTCACTGTATTTTGTTTAAGAAGATATTCATCTTCATACTTCAACGTCGACTTAACTTCAGTCGGTTCAGGCTTCTTTGGAGTCTCCATATTTAACCAATAAACTAGACCTAAGACTGCCACTCCAACGATTATATAAAAGCGAACTTTTGGATTTGATAATAATCCGCCACCTGCATTTTGTGCTGTTGATGGACCTAAATTTTGTTGTGCAAACTGCTGTTGCATTTGTTGCTGACCCTGTAGCGGTCTTCGCATCATCTGCCCATTTTGCATGGGTCTACCAGGTTGCATCGGTCCACGTGCTTGCATACCTTGCTGACGATTCGCCGGAACTTGCTGGCGATTTGCAGGCATCGCGGCCGGCAGAGGCATCGGTTTTTTACGAGGCGCTTGTTGCTGATTCGGCTGTAGCGGTGCTGGCTGCGGTTGCGCCTTTGCCTGCGGAACACTGACTGGTGTTGCCGCTCCTGGCTGAAGCGCCGGCGGTAAAACCTCTTCACCTGAATGAGGTAAAGGAGGAGCTTGAAAATCCATACGCACTAATTGTGGCAACGGAGCGATGGGAGTGATTTTTTCAATTTCAAATGCAATTTGAATTTCAGTATCACCTAAAATAAAAGTTGAATCATTGATCAGTTTCCATTTTTGAATTTCTTCTGAACCAACGAGCACTTTATTTTTTTTACTTAAATTGATAATTTCGATATCTTGGCCAACCACTTGTAAACGCGCATGCTGACGACTGATCTGCGGATCATTAATTAAAACGACCTCGTTCTCAGGACCACGTCCTAAGGTAAACGAGCTCTTTGCAAGGTGAAAAGACTGCCCTTCGTGCGGTCCTTTCAGCACTTTCAATTTAATTTGAACTGCGGGGTTAAGCTTTTCAGCCGTCGACATCTATTAACCTTACTCCTGATTTACCTTAGTTAAACTTACAAAGAAATACTCTGGCACTCCTGAAAGATCCAAGAAAGCCTGTAAGAATATTTCACATTCAAATTGCGCAAACGGAATTATATCTTTATGCGTTTCATAAACTAATTCATGCGATCGTCTGATTAAATTTTCAAGATTTTGCACCATCGCCTGATCTGTTATTTTATGGTAATTATGTTGTACCAAAGCATCTGGCTCTGCTTGTAATAACGCCGCAAATTGATGATTACAACAAACCACTTTGCCATTGGCCGCAATAACCACAGCTGGCTGAGTTAACATGTTCACCATTTGTGAAAATTCAACATCGCGATTTTGACTTGGTTTAATCGTTTCAGAATCGTTCAAGCCATTCCACATACGATTTAAAATCAAATTTACATTGGCCACTGCTTTTTGTAACTCAGGATAATCAAAAGCCACTTCTGTGCGGTCTGATTTTTCACGCAGAGCCGTATCAATTTGTTTATTCAACTGACGAATCGGGTATTCAATAAGACGTGAAAAAAGTAAATACAACACAATACCAAACAACGCCGAGATCACCAGAGTTTGCATAAATAAACTAATTACGCGGCCATCATCAACATTTAATGAACTGACATCGTAAAAAACAATAGCCACAAATTTAACAGTCGTTTCGCCAGAGAGTGGATCATAGACTGCGATCGGGTGACTTGCACCGATTGTATTATCATCGACCTGAGCCGCCGTCGCACGTGGCTCTTTGCGGGCTTGAATGATAAATGATTTCGATATATCACGACCTACTTTTTCAGTAGGAGCCACAATCGAACCATCTGATTGCATGATGATTAAAGCTTCTTTAATACCATCTTCTTTTAAAGCTTCGCTGACATTTAAATTATTAACTTGCCCTGATAATAAGGCTTGCTCATTAATACGAGCCATCGCGCGCGCTACACTTTTTGCACGTTTTGAAGCTTCATTAAAATTAGATTCTCTTAAAATTGTTGTTAATGGAAATATCGAAGTGATCGTAACAAACACAACGAATAAAATCATCATGCCCATTAAAACTTGCTTAAATGGAAACACCACCGACATTTTATAAAATACCGGCATAACTACATTTTCCATATAGTCATCGACGCGCTCACCTATAGTTTTTGGCAATTCAATAGGAGCTGCGAAATTATTTTTTTCTGGAATTCCACCTTGCATCGGCATCTGTTGTTGATACATTTGCGCTTGCATCGCAGCGCCACCTTGCATTGGATACGCCGGTGGCTGGCTGTACATTTGCGGAGGATTCATTCTTGGTTGTTGTTGCATCGGACGCGGACGCATAACTCTTGGTGCTGCAGGTTTTGGACGAATATCCGGCGACGGAATAACATCCATGATCACATCAAATACACTGACTTTATCACCTAACTTAATAATTGAATTTTGAATTTTTACGCCGTTAACGAATGTTCCATTACTTGATTTTAAATCAACGACGATCACTTTATCTTTATACATGTGAATCTCGGCATGTTCTTTCGAAATACCACCAGAAGTGATTTTGAAATCACAGTTCATGCCCCTACCGAGTAGGTTTTTTCCCATTTTTAAATCGAAGATCTGTCCGGTTTGTGGGCCGGACAATACTCTAATTGACCACATATAACTGATCTCCTACCTGGAGGTTCCATTTTTCTGCCAAGCCCGATGCAGTTTCAAAAACTGAAAACGACTTCCAATATGGACCAACTATCTTATAGGGTTTTACACCCGATACGACTTTTACGATTTCCATTTTTTTATTTACGAAAATACAATCGATCGCAAAATTCATAAAACATGTATGAATGTTATTACAAGGCTTAATCCAAAGTGCTGATTGGGCATCTAAAGATTTTTTGCCTAACAAACCTTTACCACGGGCAAAAAATGATTCAGCCATCTCTAGATTTTCAATCAGAAGCTGAGATTTATCGCCGTGATGTATTTTATAAAGTTTTGCCATATTCAACTCGATTAATTCTTTGCATAAAGAAAACTAATGACCACTGGACCAAACACCATAATAAACACCGCTGGTAAAATAAATCCCATAAGTGGTAATAAAATTAATTGCGAAGCTCGTGCTCCGGCTTTTTCTGCGCGTACAAATCGTTCTAAACGCATTTGCACCGACTGATCTTTTAAAACTTGTGAAATCGAAGCTCCCGTAGCTTCAGCATCGATTAATACGGCCACAAAACTTGTGATCTCGGGCATATCTAAACGCGCTGCTAATTCTTTTAAGGCATCCGCTTTTGATGAACCCACTTTGATATCTTTTAAAACAGTTTTTAATTCTTCAGCTAAAACTGAATCTGGATCGGCCACTTTATCCACGATTTTTTGAATCGCTCCGAAAAAATCAAGACCGGCTTCAACTGATAGGGCTAATAGATCGATAAAAAATGGCATGTCTGCTTGAACACTGAGTGTTCTTGCTTTTTTCTGCGCTTTACAGTGCATCTGTGGCATGAACCAACCAACGACACCCAGCAAACATAAAATCCAAGGTGAAAATTTTAAGTCTAAAGAAAAATTCATGATGTTTAAAAAAATCGGAAACGCGACACCCAAAAATAATTGGTAGCCAATAAATTCATCTTCGTTCATCTCATACTGCATACCGCTGGTTTTAATCAGATGACGAATTTTTTTACGACGGGCTTCAGATTTAAATTTAGACGCGTGTTGCAACGTGAACTGATGCACCATCGGGCGACAAAGATTAATGATTCCGTTTTTTGATTTTACAGGTTCAGTGCCACTGGCCCATTGCAATTGCGCTTCGCCGGGTTTACCCGCCAAAATGGAAGTCATGAAAAGATATACCGCCACACCTGCTAAGATGAGACCGGTAAATAACATGAGTTCTGCACTACCCATAGATCCTCTTTTGGTTTAAATTTAATTTGAATGAAAAAAATAGTCCTAGCTTCGCAATCTCCACGCCGCGCTGAAATTCTAAAAAAAGCTGGATATTGTTTTGTCTCATTCCCAGTCTTTATATCGGAAATCCCGAATGAAAACCTAAGTTTAGACGAGCAAATAATCGACATCGCAAAAAGAAAAGCACTGGCCTGTCTAGACCAATGTCCTGACAAAAATCCAGGTCATATTATTTTGGCTTCAGACACGATGGTTTGTTTAGACAATCGGGCGATCGGAAAACCTGAAAACGAACAGGATGCGTTTAATACTTTGAAAAAAATTTCGGGCAAAATGCACGAGGTAAAGACCGCCATCATCCTGCTCGACCAAAGTAATGGCCATATCATTTCTCATATTGAGACATCGCAAGTTTATTTCAAAAATCTAGACGATAAAGACATCTGGGATTACATCAAAACCGGTGAGCCCATGGATAAAGCAGGCTCTTACGCCATTCAAGGTTTAGGCGGAAAGTTTGTGGAAAAGTTTGTGGGAGACTTCAACAACGTTGTTGGATTGCCACTGACCGCTTTAGAAAAATTATTTGTTGAAAAAAACTGGAGCTTTGAAAAATCACCGCTCTCACAAATCAAGGCCCAATTAGCTTCTGGTCAGAATTTACTTGCGGTCAGCAAACTTCAACCGCTCGAAAAAATTCGCGATTTAGTAAATCAAGGGCAAAAATCTTTTGGTGAAAATTATATTCAAGAGGCTTTAGAAAAAATCGAAGCGCTTAAAGATTTAAATCTTGAGTGGCATTTAATAGGCCCGATCCAAAAAAACAAAGTAAAGTACTTAAAAAATAATTTTGCCTATTTACATGCCATCGACTCTGTAGAACTTGCCGAACTAGTTTCAAAAAAAGCTTCAGAAATCGGTTATGTGCAAAATATTTTTATTCAAGTGAACCTTGCCAACGAAGCCACCAAGGCAGGTTTCGATGAGCTATCGGTTCAAAATTCTTGGTCACAACTGACCGCCCTAACAAATGTTAAGGTTGTGGGATTAATGACCATGCCACCACTGCAAAATGAGGCGCAAGAGAACGAAATTTATTTTAAAAAATTAAAAAACTTGGCAAGTCAGCTCAACGTAAAAGAACTTTCGATGGGAACAAGCCACGATTATCAAATCGCTCTCAAAGAGGGTGCGACATGGATTCGAATCGGCACGGTTTTATTTGGCGAAAGACAAAAAGTACAGTAGCCTTACTGTATGACTCATCCATTACTTCGGTCTTACAAAATTGGTTTTATCGGTGCAGGTCACATGGCCCAGGCCCTTATCAAAGGAATGATCGAGTCAAAATTACTCAGACCTGATCAAATTTTTGTTTCAAACCGCACTCCAGGAAAACCACTTAAGCTCAAAGAATTATATCAAATTCAAGTTCGCGAACATAACGAACAAATCGTTGAAGAGTGCGACATCGTGATCTTAGCGATGAAACCTCAAGATCTGCCTGCAGCCATGGCTAACTTAGTTTCAGCCTTTGATGAAAATCAAATTGTGATCTCTTTAGCTGCCGGAATTCCAATGCGTTCTTTAGAAAAATTAATTCCGCAAGGTCGCTTAGTGCGTTTAATGCCAAACACACCTTCATTAATTGGTCGCGGTGTTTTAGGATTACTTGCGCATAAAAAAGATGTCGCGGTGATTGAAATCACAAAAGATTTGTTCGCTGGTTTAGGTGTGGTTTTAGAATTAGACACTGAAGATCAATTTGATGCTTTAATGATTTCATGTTCAAGCGGTACGGGCTTTGTTTTTGAAATGATGATGTACTGGCAAGATTGGATTATCGAACATGGTTTTACTCCTGAGCAAGCCAAAGTGATGACAATTGAAACTTTCGTCGGCGCTTCACTTCTTGCGGCCCAATCTGCAGGTATAGAAATCGAAGAACTTCAACAAAGAGTAACATCTAAAAAAGGTGTGACTGCGGCAGGGTTAAATTCAATGCGCGAATTAGAGATCGAACGTGCTTTGCGCATCAGCTTTGAAAAAGCAGCTCTTCGCTCGCAAGAGATCTCTCGCCAGACGTAACATACTGGCTTCGCCAGACTTAAGTCTCCCCTAAATTAGAATAGCTCTCTGCATCCCGACTTTAGGTACTCCTCCTAAGGTACAGGATATCGCTTCATGTTTGGACTCGACTTTTTTTTAGGGCAAGGATTGCCTATACTTAAATATAGAAACGCGGGTTTGCGATTTTGATTCATGGAGGAATTAAATGAAATTTTACCCAACTGAGATAGTGAATAAGACCTTCGATCGTAAGATGATGGGCTTTGATCCTGAACAAGTTGTGAACTTTTTAACGATTATAGCTGCTCAAACAGAAAATCTAGTTCAACAAATTCAATCATTAACAGAAGAACTTAAAGACCGCGAATTACAACTTCACGAATTTCGTGATCGCGACAATGTTTTACGTAGCGCTATCACACAGTCTACAAAGTTAACTGATCAAATGAAACAAGAAGCAGAACACGAATGCAAATTAGTGATCGCCGACGCTCAACAAAAAGCTGAAACGATTACTCGCGATGCTAAAGATTCTTTACGTAAAATTTATCAAGAAATTTCTGATCTTAAAAAATCAAGAATGCAATTCGAGGCTAATCTAAAAGCCATGGCCCAAGCGCACTTGTCGTTATTAGAACAAGCTGAAGCCTACATGCCTAAAATGCGCATGCAGAATATCGACCTAGAATAATCTTATAAAAAATAAAAATCTGATCTCATCGTCCCTCCCTGTCCGACATAAAAAAAGAAATCAGAACTGGTATTAGTTACGATACCAGTTCTGATTGTTAGAAAGGTATTGGCCGCAGATTTCTTCTGGCAGCCTTCCCGCTTCGTGATGTCTCACTATATAATTAGAATTTAATAAAAACCCGATCGCTAGTTTCACGATGGCGTGAACTGAATAAGCGATCAGGTTAATACATTTTAAAATGCTCTTCCAGATTCGCCATAGCTCTTCTGCGTTTGCATTTTCCCAATTTTCATACTCTGCTAAATAACTTTTAGCGTTTTTCATAAATAGTCCTTTTGCGCTCTGATTTCAGAGCACTGTTAAATAAAAATAATTGATCTGTTTTTTTTGATTTTTAAGAACGAACAAATGGTTTGCTTCGCGGGTCAAACCATAAACCCACAACGGGATTTGACGATAAAGTTAATTATCGTTGTTTATTCTTTAAAATTTTTTTGGATTCTCTTTTGATCTTTTCGAGAGGTTTACTCTGCTACTTGGATTAGAAACAACTCTGCTAGAATTGATTTGCCATAGGAGAATCGAATGTCATAACTACTTCGGCAGTCGCGACGTTAAGCTCTAAGGCGTGTGTGTTTTTGTAAATAATCATGTGATTCTCCTTTCGATAGAATGAGGTTAAGTTATCACAAAATAAAAACATGTCATTATTTATTTTGTTATGATTGTGATAAGAATCGGTTCTGTGGCGAAAAGCCACAGCCCATCTATTGATTCTTCTTCTTTTTCTTTTTAAGTTTCTTTAATTTGATTTGGTAACCCAATTGATCCAAATCACTTTGTGTACCTGAATCACTTCCGGTCACACTTGAGCTGGTTCCATTTTGGGGGCGCCCGGCTGAGGGTGCTGGTTGTTGTTGCTGCTGTTGCTCAACCGGCTGCACGTAATCACCATTATTTGGGTCTACTGATTTAAAATAATTTTGGTCTACACCGTCTTCAGTGCTTTCTTGAAAGCCGTTGTTTGAAGATTTTGTTTTAACTTTTTTTGCACGTTGAGATCTGCGCACCTCGCGTTGCTCCTCGATACTGTCTTGATTATTACCGTTACCGTAATCAAGTGTGAAATTAAGAGCTGCACCCACAAAAAACCCTTGTGATGTGTTTGACCCCGTTACGTCAGTACCACCGTAAGCTTTAAATTTTATCCATTCAGTCATGGCGAAATTTAAAAACACTTCTGCAGCTAATGAATTTGGATTGATTGAGTAAAACTTTTTACTGCCGCCATTTACGCGTGTTGTGATGGCATCGCGACGAGTGGCTGAATTTGTGTATTGATCATCTTTCACCGAGCTAAAACCTTCAACCACGGCGCCTAAACCTAATTCTGAAAAACGAAATTCTCCGCCTAAGCCATATGTTAATAATGTCGATAAGCCTTCAGAGCGAAAGTTTCCGCCCACATACGCATACGGATAAAAACTTCCTAAATCCATTCGCATTAATAACGTTGGCTTAATTTCTGTAGCGCCATTACCGCTTAATGAAGAATCAGTTGCCGTATCGAATTTTTCGACAGGAAGTGAATATTCAAAATCGACGATCGTTTGAAAAGTTTCATAATTTAATAGTTGGTAATCAGCTCCAACATCAATGCGATTAAAAGTTGAATTGTTGCGCGTGTTAATCGGGTCGACCGATTCAGCACTGCCAACGTTACCACCGATGCGCACACCGAAATCACGAAACATGGCCCAGCGTAATTGGGGATTCACATCAATAATTTGAAAGCTATTTTCAAAAGGTAAGTCTACTTTTTCGCCACCTGAATCAAAATTGGCCGTGGTCTTATAAAATTGGGTATCTACCGCCAAATCGAATCTTTGCGGGCGATACACCTGATAGGGATCAAAAAACGCCCAGCTTTGAGCAGTTGAAAAAAGTGTCATTGCTAGAACGACGTATTTAACCTTAGAACGCAGTGTATTTGATGTTTTTTTCATAGCCACACCAGTGTAACCGAGTTTATAAACTAAGAGCAGATGTCAAAGGTCTAGGTCTAAATGAAAAAACCACTTATCGTCATATTTTTTACTGTGTTTATTTACCTACTAGGTTTCGGGATGATTATCCCTGTGCTTCCATTATTGAGTACTCATTACGGGGCCTCGGCATGGGAAGCTGGACTTTTAATGTCATCATATTCGTTAATGCAGTTTATCTTTGCTCCGTTTTGGGGAAAATTATCTGACCGTTACGGCCGCCGCCCAATTCTTATGTATTGTTTATTAGGCGAAGTGATTTCGTATTTAGTTTTAGCGACATCTCGTTCTTTAGAAATGCTTTTTGTCGCGCGTATCATGACGGGCTTTTTTGGCGCTTCGATTTCAACAGCTTCAGCTTATGTGTCTGATGTGACGACTCCTGAAAATCGTTCTAAAGGCATGGCTTTAATTGGCGCAGCGTTTGGTTTAGGATTTTTATTTGGCCCAGCTATCGGTGGTGGCTTAACAGTATTCGCTGAAAAAATTTCGACTGACATGGGTTTTATCGCTAGCTTTTCTTCATACGGCGTAGCCGTTCTTTGTTTATTCACATTTATTTTTGCGTACTTTAATTTAACTGAATCGATCAGCGCTGAAACACGCGCTAAGAACAGTGAAATTAAGCGCCATCGCTTTGCTCACTTAACTCGATATTTTAAAATGCCTGTGGTTAGCCCGCTGATCACAAGTTTTGCGTTAACAACTATTTCAATGGCGATGATGGAAGCGACATTAGTGCTGTTTATGAAAGAGCGCTATAACTGGAGCATCAAAGAAGTCAGTTTCGGTTTTGCTTACATCGGTATTATTATTGTCTTCACTCAAGGTTATTTGGTTAGAAAATTGATTCCCCGCTTTGGCGAAAAAAATCTTTTGCGCGTAGGTCTTTTTTCAATGGCTTTAGGTTTTACAGGTATTGGCTTAGTTTCTTCAATTCCGATGATGGGCGTAGTCATGACTTTCGTTTCACTGGGAAGCGGCTTAACGAACCCATCGATTTTAGGAAGTATCTCGTTGCTTGTTCCCCCGGATGAACAAGGCGTGGCTTTAGGCACGACACAAAGTTTATCGGCACTTGGACGCGTGATTGGCCCCGCGGTTGGCGGATTTTTATTTCAAAGCGCTGCGATAAATTCTCCATTTATTTTAGCGGGTGGACTTACCTTCTTTGCTTTATCGATTATTTATATTATTTTTAAAAGCCTGCCTGAACACGGCAGAACGGTGAAAGTATGAGCTACAATAAAATCGGCTATTATCAATTAAACAATCTGATCGAAAACCGCGTCCCTTTTATATTTTTTAATTACGGCACTGATTTGGGCCCATGGTATTCATCTATTCAAAAACTGCACGTTGAGGCCTGGCAGGTCATGTTGGTTGAAAGCCAAACCCAGCAAGAATTAGACGAGCGTAAGATTCCTAAAGACTTTGCTATTTTACTATTATGCCAAGATGGCAAGCAATCTGAGCGCATCGCGAATGTATTAGAAAATAAAGGTTATACAAACGTCTATCTAATCGATGGCGGTTATCAGCAAATGGTGACTGACCGGGGCTAAAAAGCTATGCTAGTTGGCTATGACAAATCCAAGCACACTCGCTGATAGATACAATCCACAAGACGTTGAAGCTACTGTTTACAAACAGTGGGAAGACAAAGGCTATTTCAAAGCCCAAGATCAATCAACAAAACCTCCGTTCTCAATTATTTTACCTCCTCCGAACGTCACAGGTTTTTTACATCTAGGTCATGCACTTGATCATACAATTCAGGATTTATTAATTCGTTGGAAACGTATGTCTGGTTTCAATGCCATGTGGTTACCAGGAACAGATCATGCCGGTATTGCTACGCAAACTGTTGTAGAAAAAGAATTAAAGAAAAATGGCGGAGTCACTCGTCATGATTTAGGCCGCGAAAAATTCGTCGAAAAAGTTTGGGCTTGGAAACACGAATACGGTGATCGTATTTACAATCAGATGCGTCGCTTAGGCGATTCATGTGACTGGGATCGTGCGACTTTTACTTTAGATGAAGGCGTATCAAAAGCCGTTCGTAAAACTTTCGTGTCTCTGTACCAAAAGAATTTAATCTACAAAGGCCAACGTTTAGTTAACTGGTCAGGCCCTTTAGAATCTGCGATTTCAGATCTTGAAGTTGAACACAAACAAGTTAAAGGAACCCTTTACCACATCAACTACCCTGTTGATGGCACTGGTGAAATGTTAACTGTGGCAACGACTCGTCCAGAAACAATGTTAGGCGATACGGCTTTATGTGTTCACCCGGATGATCCACGCTACCAACACTTGATTGGTAAAACTGTAACTGTGCCGTTAATCAATCGTAAAATTAAAATCATCGCAGACACTTATGTTGATCTTAATTTTGGTTCAGGCGTTGTTAAAATTACTCCAGCGCATGATTTTAACGATTATAAAATCGGTAAAACTCACAAGTTAGAATTTATTAATATTCTCACTAAAAAAACTTTGTTAAATGAAAACGCTGGTCCTTACCAAGGATTAAAAGTTCAAGAAGCGCGTAAAAAAGTTTGTGAAGACTTAAAAGCTTTAGGTTTATTAATTAAAGAAGAACCTCACGTTCATTCAGTGGGTCACTGCTCACGCACAGACGCGGTTGTTGAACCATACATGTCTGAACAATGGTTTCTTAAAATGGAAGAGCTAGCGGTTCCTGCTAAACGCGTGGTTGAATCGGGCACAATCCGCTTTGAACCCGAATCGTGGACAAAAGTTTATCTTCACTGGATGAATATCATTGAAGACTGGTGTATCTCGCGCCAATTATGGTGGGGGCATCGTATTCCGGCTTGGCACTGTGCAGATTGTGAAAAGCACACGGTGGCTGAAACAACTCCTGCGCATTGCGATCACTGTAACAGCACTAAGATCACTCAAGAAGAAGACGTGTTAGACACTTGGTTTTCATCAGCGTTATGGCCGTTTTCGACAATGGGTTGGCCAAATGAAGACCAACACTCTGTTGAAACACAAAAAACTTTCTACCCAACTAATTATTTAGTGACTGGTCACGATATTATTTTCTTTTGGGTCGCTCGCATGATCGTTATGGGTGTTGAGTTCAAAAAAGACGTGCCATTTAGAACAGTTTACGTTCATGGGCTTGTTCGCGATGCTCAAGGCCGTAAGATGTCTAAATCTTTAGGTAACTCGATTGATCCGATCGAAATGATCGATAAATACGGAGCTGATGCTTTACGTTTTAGTTTCTTAGCGCATTTATTTAGCGGTAAAGATTTTAAATTCTCTGAACAACGTTTAGAGGGCTACCGTAATTTCATGAACAAAGTTTGGAATGCATCTCGTTTCGTATTATCAAACATTGCTGATATGCCGATTCCAGCTGAAGGCTTAAAAGCCATGCCTGACAAAACTAAGATCAGCGTATTTGATCAATGGATTATTTCAAAATTAGGTGAAGTTGAGAAAAAAGTAGATGCTGCCTTAGACGGAGAAAAATTTTCTGAAGCCGCTTTAGAATTATATCAATTTATCTGGAATGAATTCTGTGACTGGTACATTGAATTTTCAAAACCAATCATGCAATCAACAAACGTAGCTGAAAAACAAGCGACTCAGTTAGTGATGGCTCACGTTCTAAATCGTATGATTAGACTTCTTCACCCGTTCTGCCCGTTTATCACTGAAGAGATCTATGCCAAACTTCCGCTAAAAGGCGAAGCTTGTATTATTGATAATTACCCTACGGTAACTAACGATAAAGAATTATTAGCTTTAGGTAATAAAAAATCTGAGCATGAAATCGATATCGTTAAAGAAGTGATCACAGCGATGCGTAACATCCGCGGTGAAAACCGTATTAGCCCTGCCACGAAGTTAATTGTTCGTTTAGGCGTTACGGATGCAGCTGTGCAAAAAACTCTAGATTTAAACCGTACGGCTTTAATGACAATTGGCCGCATTGAAAATCTTGAAATTGGCGCTGATGGCAACTTAACAAAATGTGCGGTGACTTCAGTTTCTGTAAAAGACACGCAAGTGAAAGTGATTATTCCACTTGAAGGCTTAGTTGATTTTGGTGAAGAAGTTAAACGTATCCAAAAAACAATCGAGAAGCTTGAAAAAGACGTGAACTTGCTAACAAACAAATTATCTAACGAGAAATTTGTGGCCAATGCCGATGAAGATGTGATTGCAGCTGATCGACTTTTATTAGCCCAATCAAAAGTTCAAGTTGTATCGATGAAAGAAGCGTTAACTCGCTTTCAATAATTGAATAAGCCAGAAAAATAAAAAAGGGAGCCTCAAGCTCCCTTTTTTTATTCGAAAATGAATCCTATACCCCATTCATATAAATAAGTGGTCTTCGGAATCACTGTGCGTGAATAGTTTTTCCAGATGGTTTTAGGTTTATCTGCGTACTTGTTTGCATCCGTCGGAATACGTTTACCTTTATAATATTGCGGAACCATTAAATAAAAAATTCTTTCAGTTCGCACCTGCGTTTTATCATCAAACGTGATTTCTAATGGCGCAGCCTTATCTAACTGGGCATTCACTTGTGGATAAACACAATAGCGCGCAGCTTCGGGAATTTTTGCTGACCAAGATTTAATAAAATCTGTACGAGCTTCATTTGGAAATTCGTATTTTTTCAAGCCTTCTAGTACAAACTCATACATTTCTTTTTTTGTGCCGCAAAAACCATTTGTGTTTTGAAAATGACCGTCATCAATGCGGGCGCTATACGAAATATAAGGATACCACGTGTTATCGTTATAGACACTGCCCTTGCGAAGCTCACCTGAAATTTCTTTTTCTTTAAAATTTGGAACTGAACCCAATAAATCAAAACTTTCACCGGTGAATTTTAACTTAAATTTACCTTCGTCTTTTCCTGAAAAATAAAAATTTGGTCTCGCTAAAGCGATGTTTCCACTATGCGGGTACAAATTACCACTGCAACCAAAAGTACCCCATCCACAGGGTGAAGAGTTCGGCATAGCTTCGGCTGCTGTTGGCTTTCTTGGTGTTGAGTTTAATTTAATTTCTAAGGGCTTATTCGGAAGATCTGTAATCTGGATGATATCTTGAAATGAACAACCATCTTTATTTGTCGCATCGACTTGGTAATTACCGGTCAATAGATGAACCTGACCTGTTCCGTTCATAGGAACTTCGAGTTGATACAACACTGTTTTATCTTGGGTAATTAAAACTTGCGACAAGCCTTTGCAAGACGGGCTGTCAGATTTTAATTTGAGTTCAATGATTTCGGCCTTAAGAGCCAGATTGAAAAATACGAGGCTTAAAAATAAAAATGACTTCATTACTTTATTGTAACGAAGTCATTGATAATTCTAAAGTCGAACTTGTAGTGAATCTAGACTTTAGTTAGTCGTGCCGTTAGCAGAGTTATAATTTTGGATCTCAGATTGCGTTTCTGCTTCAGCCGCATCTAAATCATAAGGGTTATAAACATCACCGAACATGGGACACTGTTGAGCTAATTCAGATTTTGCAGGACCACGTCCACCCCAACGACCTAAGATATCTTCGTTTGGATTAGATGATAATTGGCTTCTGAACAAACGGCGCTTGATTTCAGCCATATCTAAATTTTCTTTACCGATACGTACGCGGCAAATAGAAAGTTCGTTCGCTAAACTTGTTTTATCATTTAACGCTGATTCTTGTTTTGCCGACAATTCAGGATTCGAAAAAATCTTTCTGAATTGTTTTAAGCGTACATCAGTAAATGCTTTTGCACCCTGAGTTTTAAGTGCATCCACGAAATAAGCACGAGCCAACATAACCGCATCAAATAAACGCTTATCACGGCTTGGTGTCGAGTACTGATCAAAACGTTTGTACACTAAACATTGATTGTTCGGTAAAGCCGTTTTTTCAGAGCTCAGCTCTTTTAAAATTTCAGCTAACTCTTCAGTATTTGCATCTGGAGGGCTCATGCCTAAAGCGCCTGTCGCTAATTGCTCTTGCTTAGCCAAAGCTGTTTTAACTTCTTTTTTAAAATCTTCGACTTCTTGAACCGCACCAATACGTTGTTTCACATCATCACACGCATCACGTAAAAGACGCTCAATCACTTCAGAGATAGTTTCTTTTTTTGTGGCTAACTTAGTTTGAATTGTTTGCTTCCATGATTTTAAATCTAAGGCGTACTGATCATTGCTGTATTCAGGTAACTGACGCATGTCACTTAATAGTTTATCTACTGGAGTCCAGTAACGAAAACCTGCATAGCTATCTGGAACATAAACTGGAATTTTAACTTTTGCAGAATCTGGATTTGTCGGATCACTTAATTTTTCTTCGGGTTGAAAAACCCAGTTAGGGTTTGGCCAGCTTGAACGTTGTTGCAGTTTTGAACCTGATTGTTTACCTACAGTCGAATTATAAATTAAACGCGGGTTACCCTTGTCATCAATACCAGCGATTGTCCATGAGTGGTGATTGATTTTAGAAGTTAATAAAATTACGCCCGGGTGAATTTTATCAATTGAAATAGGGTAAGTGTCGTTAGCCACACTTGAAGTTCCCACAGCATCAAACAGCATTAATAAAAAAGCTTTTAAGCGCGCTGGCCCTTCTGGATAATTATCATAACGCTTTGTTGTCTGAGAAATTAATTGTCTTGGCGCCCCTGGATTTCTGATCGCCCAAGGTAATCCATTTTCATACGAAAATAACACGCGCAAAGCATACACTGTATCAGCGCAGTCAGTAGTGATTCCAAAATAAGGATTCGGTTTAGTTTTAGCCGCGTCTAAATATTCACGCGAAAACATATCGACTCTTGCATTCGTTTGCACCCATGATTGGTACTGAGTTTCTAATTCAGGAGTCCACTGTTGAGTGACAGTCCATAGATCAGCCGAAGCTGTTAGGCCTTGCAATAAAGTAGCTACAAATAATGATAACCATACTTTTTTCACGATATACGTCCTTTAAAACCCTGCCGGGCAACACGTATAAAGCAGTTTACTGGCCAGCCTAAACTGCAATTTAACGGCGTCTAAAACTGAATCGTCTAATCAGATGACATATTGTTCTCGTTATTTGTCACTTCATGAAGTTAATGCCTGTCAGAAACATGACAGTGGAAAAGGTCAAAAAATAGTTCTAAAAGTACTCCAACAAGGAGATCTTATGAATAACTTAAATATGTCATTAATGGTTGTACTAGCTGCTCTTATCGTAACTCATATCGTGATCGCTTAGATCACGATTGGGTCGTACAAAGTCTCTCTAATTATTGAGAGCACTGACAGTTGGAAGTTGCGGCGTCTAAGCCCGTACAGCTGACAGTTTTACCGTTTTTAGTCATCGATAATGATTCGATGACTCCAGCTCGTTCAACAAGAACGATCTCTTCGCCCTCTTGAAAATACACGCGGCTTCCGCGCTCATCTAAAACTAAATTAGCTCCACCACGTAAATAATTAATATAATCATCTGAGGGGTTACGCGCTTTTTCAGCGTCTACTTGCTGCATCTCTGGAAAACCCTGCTCGTTGATATTGTAAAGCTGCACATACTTAACTGGCGTATTCGGGTTTTCGTAATTCACCTCTGTGCGCAGACGTTTACGGGTGCCATCAGGATTTTGCAGATCCATCTGAGTCCAATCATCCATTTGCACCACAAGCTCACCAATGGCCGGACGAAGGCTTACTAACAAGTTATCATAGGTGGGTTCAATCGTTGGATTATCAATAGCTGCGTTGATCTTCAAGCATGTACCGATCTCTTTTAAATGCTCGGCAAAATTTTTAGAAATTGTATCACGAGCAGCCCCCGCTTTAAGGGCAGCCGACGGAGCTGAAACGACAACACGAGCGGCTTCGTTATCTTCAGAATTTAAAACTTTTTTAGTCGCAGGTACGCCGTAATCTGAATCAGAATCGATTTTATTTTTACCGATGTTTAACTTTGCTGTGGGATGATCGGCAAAATAAAAAAGAGCCATCGCTATTAACGTGGCTCCAATTCCTAGCATCAAATCTTTTCTCATAACGCCCTCTGCTTGCAAGCCGAGAGGGCTGTTCAAGCTATTTGATTAAACCAATTTCACGAAGTCTTTGCATCAAAAATTCGTGGCCAGTGATGTCTGGGTATTTAGCTCCAGCACCGCGGCAAGATGGTAAACAAGATAATAAGCTTTCAGGGTGCGGATGCATAAAAAATGGCATCGAGTAACGCGATTGGTTTGTGCCATCTTGCGGATTAATCACACGGTGTGTAGTCGACGGAATCACTTCATTCGTGATACGCGCTAACATATCACCCGCATCAACAATCAATGTACCAAAATCAGATTCAATATCTAACCAAGTGCCATCACGGTCTTTCAACTGAAGACCTGATTGCGTCGCCGCAGGTAAGATCGTGATAAAGTTAATATCTTCATGAGCCGCTGCACGAATGCAACGTGGATCAACACCTTCAGGAATCGGTGGGTAATGAAGTAAACGTAAGATCGAATTACCTTCTTGCACCATATTTTTGAAATAAGTTTTTTCAACTTCTAACGGAGCAGTTAAGGCCTCCATCATCTGAATGCCGGCTGTTTCTAATTGTGAAAATAACTTCTCAAACACCGGACGAAATTCAGAAAGCTCTTCTGGCCAAATATTTTTAGGATAGTATTTAGCAAATTTATGATCGTCTGGAACTTCGCGACCCACATGCCAGAATTCTTTTAAATCTTTGACTTCAGAACCTTTGGCGTTTTCAGTACCGAAAGCTGTGTAACCACGTTGACCGCCACCTTGTGCAGAAATGTAAGAGCGTTTCGTTGCATCAGGTAACGCGTAGAATTTTTTTAATACTTCGTAAGATTGTTTTAATAAATCAGCATCAACATCGTGATCTTTTAAAACGATAAAGCCGTAATCTTTGATTCCTGTGAATAATTGCTCGATGAATTTTTTGCGATCGGCTTCAGAACCCTTAGTGTAACTACCTAAGCTTAATGTTGGAACTTTACGTAACGTAGACATATAGATCTCCCCTACTTATCGTTTTATTAAACCCGATCAATAAACCACAATTTGTGCAGAATCACTAGAGAATGGCATCGTGTTAAGCAGGATTATGAGGATTTTTCAGGGCTGTATAGGGTTTTGACAGGGGGAAGGGCTCAATGGGTATTTTCTGTAATGCCGTTATCGAGGCCGTCCCCCACAGGTTTTTCCAGAAATATGTTATTTCCAGAAATTTTCAAGATGGTGAAAATGTCGGTTTCGGTCCATTCACAAACAGTGTTAGTTACGTCTTTGAAAACAATGTATTGCCAATCAGAGTAACCGCACTCTGAAGTGGCATTGAAAACATGGGTTGGAGCAGCTGCGCTTGTAAAGCTTGAAAGTAAACTGAATGAAAATGCCACTCCTAAAACGCTCTTAAACAACACAATGTATCCTTCTTTATAAAGAAAGTTTTATTTACTGTAAGCTTTTAGTCTTTCATTAGCAAAGACAAAGAATTTATGAATTTCTAACAGAGGATTTTAAAAACCTGGACTTCGGTAGAAGAAGTAAATCTAAAATGGATATCACCGTCATATAATCTAAAAGCATGTTCGTTGCGATAAGGTGTATCGCTTTGACCTTCAAATCCGCGATAAATCACAGGTCGCGGATCTTGCTTGATCACACCTTCAATTACACTTAGTAATTCAGGTTTAGAAATTTTCGCAGACCACGATTTTAAAATAGTAAGAGCTTCCTCAGAAAAACTCACTTGAATCGCATCAACTTGATGTTCATCTTTCGTGGCCCAACCGCCGCGCGCCTCAGGCAAAGACTCAAACTGCGGAAGATACGGTTTAATATCTAAGATAGGAGTTCCATCCACTAAATCCAATCCACCGAGAAAAATCTTCCCGCCTTCTATTTTTTCAACCGTAGCTAAAGATAATCCCATCGGATTCGGTCTGTGCGGAGAACGTGTAGCAAACACGCCAATAGTTTCACCCTTTAAGCGCGGAGGATGAACTTTCGGGTGATATTTCGTGTTCGTGTTTAAATGAAAAACCCATGTGACCCATACGTGCGAATACTCTTCTAAACCTTGTAGCGCGAACTCGGGCTGCCATTCAGGTGCAATCGCAAGCTCAGACACGGTTTGCTTCACTAAGCCCGATTGCCTAGGCACCCCGAACTTATCGGGGTAACAGCTCTTAATAAAGCCAATAGGTTTGAATGTGAAGGTTTGAGGGGTATCGGTCACAACCGTTTATATAGAAGAAAACGCGGCCATGCGCAACACGTAAGCATTAATAAAAAAATAACTTGAAGCTAAGCAAAGGCCGAAGCAAAACTAGGCTGCTTAAAATAAGCAAAGGGAGCCATTTTTATGTCATTTAAACTATTTACTACATTATCTGTTGTGGGTTTAGCGTTCAGCGCACAAAACGCCATGGCCTGGGGCGGACGCGGTCATCACACGATCTGTTCTGCAGCTGTTCACTTAGTGCAATCAAAACCACTTAAAGATTTTTTATTAAATAAACCCCATGTGATGGGTCACCTTTGCAACATTCCAGATATTTACTGGAAAGGTTTAACAGCAGATCAACGTAAGCACGGAGATCCAGGTCATTTTATCGATGTTGAAGTTTTAGGTTTAGCTATTAAAGATGTTCCGACTGATTACAAAGCCATTGTTGAAAAATACACGGGCAAAGAAAACATGGAAAAACGTAATTCGCGCATTCAATCAGTGCCTGCAGAATTAGGTTCTAACTGGTGGAGAGCCGATCAGTTTTACCGTTTAGCTTTAAAACAAGCTGAAGAAGTGGCGATGTTACCAGCGCCAGCGAATAGCAAAGAAGAACAAAACGAAGACCTTCCATATAACAAAGCGTTTTACTCAATGTTTGTGAACATGGGTTTAATGGGTCACTTCGTTGGCGATAACAGCCAACCGTTTCACACAACATCTGATTACGATGGTTATCAATCAAATCACGGCGGCATTCATGGTTACTATGAAGAAGCTTGTGTGGCTTTATTCGGAGCTGACTTAGAAGATCGCATCGTTAAAAAAGCAGCTTCATTAAAGAAAGCCACTTTCATGGATAAAAAATTATCTGTTGTAGAGCGCATGAGAGCGTTAGCAGTGATTTCAAACGGAGAAGTGAAGGCTGTGTTGAAAGCTGATCCAATGACGGCGCCATCGACGTTTAAGATCGAAAAAGGCATTAGCTTAAAATCAGCAGCGAAACGCCAACCTCCTGAAGTTGGTCAAAAGAAGTTCGACAAACTCATCGTCGAAGAAATGGCCAGATCAGCGGTTTTATTAGCTTCGTTCTGGGATAAGATCTACACCGAAGCCGGAAGCCCTGAATTGAAAGGGTACAAGAGTTACAAATACCCGTTCACTCCTGATTTCGTAATGCCAGACTACTACGACACAAAAGTAGAAGACGAAGCGAAAACGAAATAGTTCATAAGTTTAAAGTTATAAAATAAAAATCCCCGGTAGAGATATCTATCGGGGATTTTTTTTGCGCGCGTTCAGCGGCGTATTTCAGGCAAAAAAAAGGCCCGGGGTTAGCCGAGCCTTTTCACAAACATTTTCTAACTTATAATTAGAAAGCGTAAGTTAAACCAACAGTACCTAATAGGTTTGCTGAGTTAACAGTTTGTGTGTTGTTAGCTAATAACGAACCATCTAAAGATAGTTTGCCAAGTTTTAAACCCGCGCCAGCTGCGAAAGCTGTGCTGTTTAAGCCCGGAGCAAGTTCAGCAGTAGTAGCTGTACCGTTATCAGATTTTTCGTTTTGGATTAAAACGTTTTGAGTGATAGATCCACGTAAAGTTAACCAAGAAGCAGCATTAGCTTCTAAACCGATGATGAATGGTAAAGATAAAGAAGTATCTTTAGCGTCATCAACTTTAACTTGAGTAGATTCGATAGCAGCACCCCAGAAAAATTCGTTGCCGTCATTTTTCATAGTGTTGATAGCACCGATTTTGATAGCTTGATTTTTAACTTCAACAGCAGCTGCTGGTCCGTTAGTAACTTCAAAACCACCATTTACTACTTCACCGTATGTGTACATATCAGAAGAAACCCAGTAACCACCACGTACTGCTACGTTTGATTTACCTTTGAATTCGTCTTTAGTTGTACCAGTACCAGATTCAGTTTTGCTCATTACGCCTAAATCAACTGAAGCATCCCAAGAAGAAGTCGCTGCACCAAACTTAACGTTTGTTGTAGATTCTTTGCTCTCAGCTACTTTATTGTTGAAGTTTGAGTAAGCTAAAGTTGCAGCCCAAGCTAAATCGCCAGCTTTCATACCGTAAGTTAATTCAAACGGATTTTGCTGAGATACACCACCAGTAAAACCAGCGATAGAGTTAGCGCCAGCACGTTGAGCTAAAACAGTCTCATCGTCGTGACCTAAAGATAAAGCCCATTTAGCATCACCCATAGAACGGATAACTAAAGCTTCTGTACCAGAAGCTGAAGTTGTACCAGTTGCAGGAGTAGTTGCTGTAAGACCAGATTCGATAGTTACTGAATCAGAAACTGCGAAGATATCAGCAGGCTTCATGTAAACAGTTGAAGAATCTACTAAGTGAGCTGCGTTTCCTAAAGCTTGAACTCTTGCACGAGTTGCGAAAGCTGAAGTAGCAGATAATACGATTGCTAATGATAATAATAATTTCATATATTTAATCCCTTCAAATTACATGTTCGATTAGAACATGTAAGTTAAGCCAACAGTTGATAATAAAGTGTTGCCATTTAAAGCTTGAGTAGCGCCAGTACCAGTTAAACCTGATAATGAACCATCAACAGTTACTTTATTGAATTTTAAACCAGCACCGATAGCAGCAACTGTATTGTTTCCGCCTGGAGCAGTTTCAACAGCAGTAGCAGAACCAACTTCAGTTTTAGAGTTGTTGATTAATACTGATTGAGTTAATGAACCACGTAAAGTCATCCAAGAAGTAGCTTCTGCTTCTAAACCAACGATTACTGGTAAGTTTAAAGTAGTAGATTTAGTGTCATCAGTTGTTGAAGCAGTACCGTCATTTTTAGCTTGGAAGCTAACTAAGCTAGCACCGTAGAAAAATTCGTTACCATCTTTTTTAACAGATTCAACAGCACCAACAGTTACTTTAGTAGTTTCTACTTTAGCAACTTCAGCGTTTGATACAGACATTTTCGCGCCAGCTAATACAACTTCACCGAAGTAGTACATAGAGTTCATAGCGTAACCAGCGTAAGCAGAGATACCAGTAGTACCTTTGAAATCGATAGCAGAAGTTTTAGCAGTGTTGCCTAAACCGATACCTACGTTGAAATCCCAAGCGCCAGTTAAAGCACCTAAACGTAAACCAGCAGAAGATTCTTTTACGTCATTTTTTTTGTCATTGTAGTTAGAGTAAACTAAAGTTCCAGCCCAAGTCATATCGCCAGATTTCATACCGTAAGATAACTCGATTGGATTTTGTTGATTTGCAGCAGCTGCAGTAGTTGCAGAACCAGAAGCAACAGTATTATAGATTGAACGTAAACCGAATACAGAAGCATTGTCAGATCTGTGACCTAAAGATAAACCAGCTTTAGCATCGCCCATTGAGCGAACTAATAAACCTTCTGTGTTTGTGTTTTGTGTTGTTTGAGTTGTTGAACCTGATTCAAGGTTAACAAAGTCACCCATTAAAAACATTTTTGCAGGGTTAGAGTAGATAGATTGAGTATCTACGATGTGTGCAGAGTTTCCTAAAGAAGTTACTCTCGCGCGAGATGCGAATGCAGTAGTTGATGCTAATGCAATTGCGATTACTAATAGTTGTTTCATTGTTGTATCCCTTTCGTTAAAAAACCGTTTTTTTATAAAACGCTAATTTGGTTTAAACTTAATAAGACAATGGTAATAAGGTCATTAGTCCTGCGCAACGGGAAAAGTTTTGTGACCTAGGTCTGGATCCAATAAAGATGTATAAATTCTCGCACTTTGTGGTTTTGTTGCATCAATTGTAATCCGTGGGTCAAAACGAATTAGTTAATATTTAAGCTGTCATTTGATAACTATTTTTTGTGTTCAGAACATAAACTTTTGTCTCTGAAAATCTTGTTTAATCAATAAAAATTGTTGTAGAGCAAATGCTCTGAATTAAGGCGCAAATTTCAAACGCAACAAACAAAGATTATGTTTCAATGTTACTTTTCCATGCCGCATTGATTGCGTCGTGTTATTTCCAAGACCATGGTCTAGGAATTCTTTCTGATTTTAGCGTTTACACGGTGCTCAGCCAATTTTGACCCACTTTCTACGCCTCTGAATTTTTCATTAGGAACACATTTTTTGATTTTTTCTATTTATTCATTACAAACTTTAGTCCCCGATTTTTTGTTGGAGCTGACTATATATAGAGGCTAGACTTTATTTAGCTGAAAGCAGGTATTAACAATACATGAAAAATAAAACTGTTCCCCGACTGTTAAACGGCATAATCAAACGACATCCCGATGGTTTTGGATTCTTTATTCCTGAAGACGTAGAACATCCTGACGTTTTTATTCCTGCCCAAGCAATGAAGACCGCAATGACCAACGATAAAGTTTCAATCACAGTTGAAAAAGAACGTGATGGACGCTTTCGCGGCGAAATCATGAATATCATTGATCGTTCGCAAAAAAAGATCGCTGGCGCATTCACCGTATGGAATGAACGCTACGGAATGATTAAAGACGAAGGCAAAGGCTGGGGTAAAGACCTCAAAATTCCTTTAGATAAGTCTTTAAAAGCTAAAAAAGGCGAATTAGTCGTCGCTCGCATCACTGAATATCCTGATAAAGGTGAATTCATGGGCGAAGTCGTTGAAATCATCGGTGATATTCAAGATGCCTTAAATGATATTAAACGTGTTGTTGTGGCTCAAAATATTCCTGAAGAGTTTTCTGTAGCCACACTGGAAGAAGCGAAAAAGTTTTCAACTAACCCCACTGAAGAAGATTTTAAAGATCGCAAAGATCTTCGCAATATCAATATCATTACTATAGATGGCGCTACCGCAAAAGATTTCGATGACGCTGTATTTGTTGAAATGGATGGCCGCGGATTTCATCTGATCGTAGCAATCGCCGACGTCAGCCACTACGTAAAAAGCGGCACTGCCATTGACAAAGACGCCTACGAACGCGGAACTTCAGTTTATTTTCCAAATTTCGTAATCCCGATGTTACCTGAAGCCTTATCAAATGGCTTATGTTCTTTAGTTCCTCACGTTCCACGCTTAGCACTTGTGGCTGACATGCATTTCGATTTCACAGGTGTAATGACTGAATCTTCGTTTTACGAAGGTGTTATCGAAAGTAAAGCGCGTGTCACTTACGGACAAGCGCAAGAAATCGTCGATAATCCTGAAGGCGACAGCGAAACTCATAAAAAATTCGCCCACGTAAAAGAAAATATCATGCGTTGTGCAGATTTAGCTAAAGTCTTAATGGCTAAACGTTTTAAAGATGGATCTCTTGATTTAGAAGTTCCTGAAACTGAATTAGTGATCGATGGTTCTGGTGAACCCGTAGATGTGATTAAATCAGAACGTTTATTTGCCCATCGTTTAATTGAAGAGATGATGTTAGCGGCCAATGTCGCTGTAGCTAAAGAATTTAATAAAAAAGATATTCCCGCTATTTATAGAACGCATGAACCACCCGATCCATTAAAAATTGCCATGCTTGAAAAATTCATGAACAGCTTTGGCGCCACAGTTAATTTAGCTGGCGAACGCATTCAAAAGAAATTAACAAAAGCGCTTCACGAATTTACTAATGAAGTGCAATCACAAGTGATTCATATGTTAACTCTACGTTCAATGAGCCAAGCTCGATACACTTTAGATAATATCGGCCACTTTGGTTTAGGTTTTGATTTTTACACTCACTTTACGTCTCCGATTCGTCGTTACCCCGATTTAATCGTGCATCGTTTGTTGAAAAACATTATCGGCGCTAAGGGCGGTTATCGTTTAATGGCCGAAGAAGATATTCAAACAGCCGGCACATGGTTATCAGCCTGTGAACAGCGCTCTGCAAAAGCTGAACGTCAAATTCAAGCGATTAAAAAAGCCCGCTTTATGAAACATTTAGTCGGCAAAGATTTCGATGGCATGATCAGCTCTGTAACTAAGTTCGGTGTTTTCGTCTTATTACGTGAATACAACATCGATGGTTTAATTCGCTTAGATGATCTTGGCGGAGACAAATGGGAATACGACGAAGAAAATCTTCGTTTAGTCGCCAAACGTTCTGGGGCTAGTTATAATTTAGGTGATCGTGTACGAGTTACTGTAAGTTCAACTGATATTGAAAGTGGCCAAGTTAATTTTCTTTTAGAAGGCGCTACTGAATCTAAGGCTACAGGCCCAAAAAATAATTCGAAATACGCTCGCGGTAAAGATGACTTTAAAAAGTCAGGTAAACGCGGTGGACGCAACGATAGATCAGATCGTACAGAAAAAAAACCTGCGCGCGGTGATCGTCCGGATAGATCTGCTCGCCCTGAAAGAGGCGGCGATCGTTTTGCTAAAACAGATAAGAAATTTCCAAGCTTCGTTAAAGATAAACCATCAGGAAAAACAGCTGATGATTTTCGCCCTGCAAAATCACAAAAAATGCAGGCGATTCAAAAACACGAAGCTCGTTTTAAAGTTCCTACTCCTGACAGTGATGAAAAACCACGTGCTTCAGGACCACAGGAAATTAAACCGAAATACTCTTCATTATCTGATTACTTAGATCAAATGGCAAAAAAAGGAAAAAGCAAAGATGACAATCACTCGTCAGACAAGAAGAACGGACAGTCAAAAGACAAGTCTGGCCATAAGTTCTCTTCAAATAGGCAAGACTCTAAAAAACGTGACTCGTCTTCGGACGATTCTCGGGGTGTTCGCAAAGCACGGCCTTCGAAACCTGGTCGAAAAACTAAATCTAGATAGTTTTCTTTCATCAAATAACAAATCGTCAGAAGAAAAAGAGCTTCTGACGATTCCACAACGTTTGCGTTTAAGTTTTGAAGAACTTGGGCCTACGTTCGTTAAATTCGGTCAGCTTTTAGCTTCTCGTCCTGATTTAATTCCTGATGATTATATTCAAGAGATGTCTTTGCTTCACGATCAGGTGCAAGTCTTAGATTTCGCTACGATTGAAAGTGTACTCGTCGAAGAATTCGGCGCTCACTGGAGAAATCAATTTCAATCTGTGAATGAAACACCCATTGGCGCGGCCAGTATCGCTCAGGTTCACACAGCCACATTAAATAATGGTGATCATGTTGTTTTAAAAATTCAACGTCCTGGAATTGTGCAAAAAATTAATGACGATTTAAATGTTCTTTATTTTATCGCTGAACTTTTAGAAAAATATATTCCTGAAACTCGTTCTTTTAATCCCGTGGCTATGGTCGACGAGTACTTCAAGACGCTTGAACTTGAAACGAACTTCGTTGTCGAGGCTAATAACATCCGCCGCATGAAAGAAAACTTTAAAGACGATACTGGCATGGTGATTCCTAAAGTTTATTTCGAAATGACAACAGAGCGCGTGTTAGTCATGGAAGAACTCAAAGGCAAACCCTTAAGCAAAGTTGAATCACTGCAAGCGATGGGCATCAATCCTGACGATGTGATCAAAAAAGGCTTAAAAGCTTATTTAAAAATGGTTTTTATCGACGGTTTCTTTCACGGTGATCTTCATGCCGGAAATTTCTTTATCATGCCTAACGATAAAATCGGACTTATCGATTTCGGCGTTGTAGGCCGTTTAAATTCAAAAACTCAATCAGCTATTGTGAATATGCTCTTAGCGCTTTCTAAAGAAGACTACACGCGCTTAGCCTACGAATACGTAGACCTTGCCCCATTTTCTGAAGATGTGAATGTCGATTTGTTTGCCAAAGATCTTCAGGCCGTTATCGCACCTTATTACGGATTAACACTTAAACATGTGAATGCGGGTAAGATCTTGATGGCTTCAGCAGGTATTGCAGCTTCTCAAGGGTTAGTTGTACCGACTGAATTGATGTTATTTTTTAAATCGATTATTTCAATCGAAGGTTTAGGTTCTCGAATTTCAAAAGATTTTGATTTCTTGGCATTTACTCTTTCACAGGTTGGCGAAGTCGCCCAAAGCTTTTTTCAACCGGTGAAAATGGCCAATGAAGCCAGTCTTTTATTTCGCGAATCAAAAACTTTCTTAACGGCGTTACCAAGACAGTTAAATTTACTTTTTAGAAAAATGAATTCACCGGATTATCACACGAAAATTCAAATCGATGGTTTAGGTAATATGCAACAAACCATCTCGAATTCGTTTCACTTGTTATTTTTAGGTGTGATTATCTCATCTTTAATTCTAGCAAGTTCATTAATCTATGCTTTATCTGGCAGTATCCCGAACCTATGGATGGTGGCTGGATTTCCAGGTTTTAGCGTTGTTGGTTTTATATTAGCTGGCGTGACTAGTTTAATCGCGTTTTATAATTACTTAATGCGCGACTAGCGCATTAAGCTTTAATTTTTTCTAAAAGTTGATTTAACAACGTTCGATCAACTTCGTATAAATTAGCTTCAAGTGGTTTAAATAACATGGGAGCTTCAAAAATAGTTTCTCCGATGCAAGGAATTCCCAATTTCAGCTTAACTTTATTTGCACCTAGATTAATTTTAGGTGTTTTAAAAATAATCTTCTTCAAATTTAATTTATTGATAAATAAATTCATGGCTAGCGGATAAGAGAAATAAGCGATTCCCTTTTTTCGATCTGACGAATTAAAAATATGAGCATGCATAACTGCACTCTCATTTTCAATCAGATGAGTTATCGAATGTAACCCGATCGCTTTTTCATCCTCACAAATGATGCAGACATAGGGTAAATCACCCGTTTGGGCATAATTTTTTTCAAACCGACTTAGAAATTCACTTCGACTCGAAATTTTCGATTTATCTACGCCACGTTCGGCCCAGTACTCCGCAGAATTCTCTGTCCAGTAATGAACTATGGCTTCAAAATCTTCAGGTAATACATTACGAACAGTAACCATACACTAGCGCCAGAAGTGGCACATGTAACCATCTGGATTTTTTTGTAAATAATCTTGATGGTATTCTTCAGCACTCCAAAACTTTTTCAGCAATGTGATTTCTGTAGCGATTGGTTTTTTCCAGACTCCGCTGGCTTCAACTTCTTTAGTTATGGCTTCTGCTGTGGCTTTTTGCGCTTCAGAAACATAAAAAATTGCTGAACGGTACTGAGTGCCAATATCGTTGCCTTGCTGATTTTTAGTTGTCGGATCATGTAATTTATAAAATTTATGAATTAAATCAGCGTAAGAAATTTTATCTGGATCAAAAGTGATCTTTACCGCTTCAGCGTGGCCCGTTGTTCCTGTTTTTACCAAAGTATAAACTGGATTTTCGCCATCACCATTGCAATAGCCAACTTCTGTTTCAAGTACGCCATCTAATTCACGTAATAATTCTTCAACACCCCAGAAACAACCTGCGGCGATGACTGCGATTTCGCGACTCATTATCTACCTCCGCCCATTAAGCACATTAATTCAAACATTGTATCAACCGCGGCAAGCCCTGTGATTTGCGAGCTATCAAATGGAGGCGACACTTCAACGATGTCTGCTCCCACTAAATTATCGATTTGCAATGCGCGTAAGATTTGTTGAGTTTCATATGTTGTTAATCCACCTGGCACTGGAGTTCCAGTTCCTGGTGCATAGGCAGGATCTAAACAATCGATATCGAAACTGATGTAGGTTGGCCCTGTGAATTTCGGTAATGATTTTAAAACCTCTGACAATGGCTTAAGTTTAATATCATCTACCGTTAAAACTTTGATTTTATGTTTTTTGATAAAATCTAAATCATCAATCGCAGCTAGTGGCCCGCGAATTCCGATTTGTAACATGTTTTTTGGATTCACTAAACCTTCTTCAACAGCGTGTCGAGCAAAGGCTCCGTGATGGTATTCACAACCCCAAGCTGCCGGATAAGTATCTAAGTGAGCATCAAAATGGATAAAATTTAATTTTCCGTATTTTTTATGCATCGAACGCAATAACGGAAGTGTCGTTGAATGATCTCCCCCGATTGAAATAAATTTTTTGCCATGCTTTAAAATATTAGCAGAAAACTTTTCGATATTTTTGTAAGTTTGTTTTTGATCAATCGGCACAATCGGACAATCACCGATATCAGCGAATTTTAATTTTTCAAATAAACTCATTGCGCGTGTCATATGAAAACCACGGCCTAAGCTTGAACACTCACGCACTTGTGTTGGTGCGAAACGCGCTCCTGGGCGATAACTCACGCCGCCATCATACGGCGTTCCAAATAACGCTACGTCGAAATCTTCAGACAAATCCGCAACCGGTAGTCTAAAAAATGTTTTAATCGCTGAAAAACGAGGAAACTCGCGCCCACTCAGTGGTTTATAACGATTTGGAGCTGGAGCTGCTACAGCTGCTGAAGTTTTTAACTTAGTTTTTACAGGTGTTTTCGCAGGTGCTTTTGTTAAAGTTTTCGCGGCTGATTTGATAACTGGTTTTTGTGCTTTTGCCATAGAGGAATATCGTATATAACAATCGCATGACAAAGCAATTTGAAAAAGATCGCGACAACCTGATCGTTTGGTATAACGAAAATAAGCGCGTTTTACCATGGCGCAATCCGACGGGTTCACGCGGGTCAAAAGATCCCTATCGCATTTGGATTTCTGAAGTCATGCTGCAACAAACTACGGTGACAGCAGTTATTCCCTTTTACGAAAAATTTATGAACCGTTTTCCAACAGTTCAAGATTTAGCAAAAGCCACGATCGAAGATGTTTACGAATACTGGGCCGGGCTTGGCTATTATTCACGAGCGCGCAACTTACATAAAGCCGCCATTCAATTTGCTGAAACTGGTTTTCCAAAAACAGCCGCAGAACTTATCGAATATCCAGGGCTTGGCCCTTACACCTCGCGCGCCATCGCAAGCTTAGCGTTTGGCGAACAAGTCGGAGTTTTAGATGGCAACGTGATTCGCGTGTTAAGTCGCAAATACGGTATTCAATCTAATTGGTGGGAAACCAAAGAGCGTCAAAAATTACAAGACATCGCCGACATCATGGCGAAGACAAAATTTAATTCTGAACTTAACCAAGGCTTAATGGAATTAGGTGCCACTGTCTGCACACCTAAAAAAGTCATGTGCATGATGTGCCCTTGGAAAAAAGACTGCGTCAGTAACAAAAAAGATCTGATCGAACTTATTCCGACAAAAAGAGAAAAAGAAAAATTTCAAATCTGGGAATGGACTTTTAACGTTTCAGAAAAGGGCGATAAAATCTTTTTAGAAACTAATGAACAGACTCCGTTTCTAAAAAAATTAATGCTACCACCGTCTAAAGCAAAACTAGTTACAGCTAAGCCCAAAAAATTTGATTTCAAACATGGCGTAACGAAGTATGAAATATTTGTTACCGTTAAACCTACAAAGGTTTCAGGAAAAGCACCTACTGGACTTTGGGCCAAGCGCTCAGATATCTCTAAAGTGAATCCGACAAGCTTAATGAAAAAAATCTTAAGTCATATCGAGAAATCAAGGTAAGATCATATTATGAAATTCATCTTCATCGCTTTCTTATTCCCCTTATTTGTACAAGCAGCCCCTTTTCCAACAACGGGCTCTTCGGCTGTGAATTACCCGAAATGGAATACAGCTTTTTCACAAATGGGTTTTACATTTAAGTTAGTTTCAGATGAATGGGTGTTTTTAGAAAACCCATCGCAAAACCGATTACCCGCAAACCAACAGATCGATATGGGTTTTAAAACCTTATCAGAGTCTGCGCGTTTAAGTTTAAAAACAGAAACTTACCGTGGAAAAGTAAACTTAGAAGCTTACGCCAAAAAGTATTTACGTGATTACAATCAATATGGCTTTGAAGTGATCTCAAGCAAATCAGTAAAAATTAACGGCGTATCTGCCGTAGTTATTGATCTTATGCAAAAAAATAAACTCACTCAATCACGCCAAATATTTTTAGGCGCGGATGAAAAAATCACGATCGCTAGTTGTATTGATAAGGCCGAATTATTTTCGATGACATCAAACATGTGTAACCAGCTTATTAACAATTATAACTGGCGCCCAACTGAAAGTGACAAAAACCGTCTCTGAAACTAGAAGTTTGACATTGTCGAACTTCTAACTACTTTCGAGTAAAAAAGTAGTGACAAACTTTGCATCTATCGATTCCACACTCTTTCATTTATCTTTCGTTCTACCCCAAGCCCAAACCTTTTTGGAAGGACGAACGATATGAAAAACACTTTGAAGACTTTTATTGCTGGATTAGTTCTAGTTACAGCAACAACTTCACAAGCGCGCTTATTAACGAGCTGCTCGGCTGAAGGCGCTGATAATGTTAAAGGCTCTAGCAACATGCATTCTAAAATGCCAATTGCTTCAGTATCAAAAGTGTTTACTTCATTATGGGCTGCTGAGCGTTTAGGTTTAAACTACCGCTTTCCAACACAAGTTTACTTAACTAAATTAAATGATGGCACATATAACGTTCACTTACGTGGATCAGCGTTTCCTTATTTTGACCGTGTGATGTTTTACTTTTTAATTGGTGAATTAAATAAACGCGGTGTTAAAGCCATCAATGAATTAACTTACGATGAAAATTTTGAGTATGGTTCTGTTGTAAGAACAAAAGCTGACCTCGTTCACTCGAGCGGTGATCAATCTGAAACTGATATCATGCGTGAATTACGCGCCGATGTTGCGGGCATCAAAGCTCGTTACCGTACTTTCTTAGCTCAAACTCAACCTTTAGTTCCTATTAAACTTCCTCAATCAATTAGCCTTTCTGTGAAAAACATTGCCGCTCAATCAATGAAAGTTTTTGATGCTGGCAAGGCAGATACTTCATTTATTGTTCGTTCATCTGAATTGCACCGCACATTAAAAGAATTAAACCGTAACTCTAATAATTTCGCAGCTGACAAAGTGTTCGAGCGTTTAGAGCGTTCTGAAAAATTTAGCACTTACTTATCAAAAACTGTTGGTGCATCAGATAATGAATTTTCATTCTACAATGGTTCAGGTTACCCAGAAACAGTTGATGGCAAAAAAGTTTATAACTCGGCAAGTTGCCGTACAGTTGTTGAAGTTGTTAAACGTTTAACAGCGATCTCGCAAAAACAAGGTAAAGGTTTACGTTACATTTTACCAGTGGCTGGTTCTGATTCACGTTCTGATGGCAATTCAACTGTAACAAATATCTATTTAACAAATAGCACAGATGATTCTTTACTAGCTAAAACAGGAACTATTTCACAGTCAGTTTCATTAGCAGGTGCAGCTTTAACTCAAGAAGGCGTTGTGTTCTTTCATGCGACTTCGACATCAAAAGATTATGCAAGCATTCGTAATTTCTTAGCAGGCATCATCAGATCTAATGGTGGTAAAGATCCATTAGATAATTACAAGGCCCAAGCGTTCGTGCCGTTTGATGAAAACTCTATCGAAGAAGTTAAGTAATTTACCGAATTTTAGCTCTGAATTTGCAATTAAATACTCATAGGTACTTAAAACTAAAACAGGACAAATGTGGTTGCTCTGGCTTAAGCCAAGGCAGCCCTTTAGTGGCCATTGGCTAGAAGTTTGACACTATGAAAAAATCATTTTTTAATGCTCTTTCAGCGCTGATCACAACATTTGCCTTATCCGCTTCTGCTCTAGCTGCTGGTACTTACATCGAAGGTTACGAGCCAGATCCAGCAAAACCTGAGTTACGCTCTCGTAAAATTTATTTATTAATCGAAGACGGCAAAATCACAAAAAAAGCGACAACACCTTTTGAAGTCTCACGTGATGTTAAAAAAATCTTAGAATCAGAAATCGGCCGCATTATTTTATCACCGGGTTTTATCGATCTTCACGGACATTTAAAATATAACGTAATTCCTTTATGGACAGAGGCCCACGGTCAATACGCCAATCGCTTTCAATGGCGCGGCTTATCTGGTTACAAAAAAAATGTAACTGGTCCGTTAAATAATCCGCTTCTTGGTGAAGCCAGCAATAAAGACTCTTTGTATTGCCAAACTTACCAGTATGCTGAAATCAAAGCCCTAGCTGGTGGTGTGACAAGTGTTCAAGGTATTGGACAAGACGACACGTGCACTAAAGGCATCTTAGCCCGCAACGTCGAAATTGAATCAGATTACGATATGACTTCAGATGCGCGCGCAAGTATGGAAATCGTAAATCCAGAAGGTGCTGGATTATTTCAAGATAAAGTTTTTCCTGAAGTTATTTCTGAAAACAAAACAATCGCTGAAGTTACAACTTCGATGCTGGCCACATCTGGAACTTTAAATTCACGCCAAACACAATTTGTTGAAGGTATGCAAAAATACTTAAGCTACTTAACTCGTATTGCAACTACTGGTGATATCAGAAATTTAATCGTTCACTTAGCTGAAGGCAACTCAACAGATCAATATAATAAGTTAGAATATAAATTCGCAAAAAAATTAGGAATGGCCGAAAAAGGTTTAGTGATCATTCATGGCGTTGGCATGGATGAGAAAGATTTAGCTGATGCTGCTAGCAAAGATATTTCTTTAGTTTGGTCGCCATTTTCTAATTTAATTCTTTACGGTGACACTCTAAATGCTGAATTAGCTTTAAAACAAAATGTGAATATCACTTTAGGGTCTGATTGGACTCCATCAGGATCTAAAAATTTATTAGACGAAGTTAAAGTGGCGCGCAGATACGGGCAATCAAAAGGCATGAGATCTTTAACAGATAAAAAACTTTTCGAAATGATGACGATCAATCCGGCGCGCGCCCTGAAATTAGCCGATCGCTTAGGTCGACTTGAAGTGGGCTACTTAGCAGATATCGTGGCCATTCGTTTAAAATCTCGCAACACGAACCCGTATTCACAAATCGTAACAGCGGCTCAATCTGAAATTCAGTTTGTAATGGTCGGCGGCGAATTAAAAATCGCAAAATCAAAGTTAGCAAATCTTGAAAATAACGTGGCTAGCTTAGTGACGACTGAAGAAATTCAAGCTAGTCCAGGTTGCGCGGGCTTTTCAGAACAACAAGTTATGAACTCGCCGCTTAAGTTATCAGAACTAGTTGCAAATATGAAATCTGTGTTTCCTCAACTAGACTCGTTAACTTCATGTAACGATGAGACTTACAAGTCAGTGGTTAAGAATTTATTCTCGAAAGAATGGAAGACTCAAACACCGGCTAACACGATCGAATTAAAAAATTACGATAAATTAGCGGAACAGCTTGAGCGTCTTAACTAAAACGCCCAAAAAAATCTTCACCAAATCTTGAAGCATTTCACTAGACTATCGTCTTGATCGGTGAAGCTTCAGGTCTATGAAAAAACCATGAAATTTAATAAACTAAAAGGGTTGTTTTAAACAAAACTAAGGGAGACTCTTTTTATGCAAAAGCCATCATGGAAGACTTTGGCGAAAATTAAACCCACAGCGTTTTTATTAGCTGGTGTTATGACTGCGGCTTCATGCACACATACACCATTTAATTCACAACGTGATCCTCAATCAGTCAATGTGGCTTTACCATTTGATGCTCGTCGCGGCTCTCCTGCAGAATACGATGCCGGAGCTCCTGCAGATTCTAAATGGATTGAACTTTTTGGATCGACTCCGAATTATCGCGCAATTGGTATCGAAGCTTTAGGTGGAACTGCAAAAACTGACGAAAAATTTCGTTGGGAATTCGGTCCGATGTGGTACCGCGGTCGCTTAACTCCTGAAAGCGTAAAAGTTTTTGTTGTCGGCCAAGAAGGCGCACAAGATGAAAATGTTTCGAACCGTGCTTTCACAGGTTCAACAGGAACACGCACACAAAGATTTTTAAATCACTTAGGTATTACGCGCAGTTATTTATTTTTAAATACTTTCGTTTACACAATCAATGGTCAGCTTGAAGACGATCCTCGTTTCAAATGGTTAGAACAAGGCGATGAATCTCCAATCGTTGAATACCGTCATAAATTATTCGACCAAATGATGGCGACAAATTCTCAGACTGTTTCTTTATTCATGGGTGTAGGCAGCGGTGGTAAAGCTTCTTTAGCAACATGGGTGAATGCTCGTGGTGGTAAATGTAACGTCGCTTACGAAATGAAAAACTGCGACACACGCGGCATGAAAAAATGGTTCAAAGATAACATGGGTATCGAAATCAAAAATGATATCTTAGCGATCGGTGTTCCACATCCAGGTGGAGCAAATCCGAACTTAGGTGGCGACGAAGCCATGGCAAACATCAAAGCTGGTTTTTCTGGCGCTGCTCAACGTGTAGCCGCTTTCAAAGTAGCTAACAAAGAGTGGTTACCTCAAGATATCGATGAAAAAGCAACTCCCGATGAATTAGTGGCGCGCTTACAAGCGGGTTACACTTACAAAGGTTATGCTCCGATCCCTTTTAGAGATTTCGCATTCAACACAAACTGGAGAATGGGTTCTGAAGGAACAACTTCAAATCGTTGGGGTGCAAATTCAATTCAAGTTTATTCTGATGCTGGCGTATACAACGATAAAAATTCTGTGTTTCCAAAATATCCACAAGATATGGATTCAGGCATGAATGAAAAACACACGGCTTTAATCGGCATGAGCCCGCGTGATTTAGCTTACGAATCACCACGCTTTAACGCATCAACTTGGTCTGTAGCAAAGCCTGATTTCGATTACGGCCCATGCGGTTATTTACGTTACGATCAACCAGCTTGTGAACTATCAGAAGCTTTAGTTTCTTGGCCAAATTTAAAACAAGCCGGCATCAATTACATCAGTCATGATTCTTTCGGCTATTTCGGCACATACCGTGGCCGTGGCAAAGGCGCGCAAGTTTACGTTGTGATGGATCAAACTTCTCATGATGATTTATTCTCTGCCCGCGCAGTGACTGGTTCACAAGGTCAAAAGTTACAAGCGATATTATCTAAAACAGGTGTTGGGTTAAATTATTTTATTCAACGTTCTTTACCAGTAGATACTTTAGGAGTTAACGCTTCTGAATTAGTCGCTGGTGCAACAAAACCTGAAATGACAGCCACTTACAAACGCATTTACGATACGGTAGCTGCAAATTCAGATATTAAAGCTGTTATCACGGTAGGCCCTGTTGCTAAAGCAATTGTAGATAGTCTTCAGTTACAACGTGTTCAAATTGTTCAATTAGATAATTTAGATTCTATCACGGCAGATAACGAAGCGATTAACATGGTATCTGCGGCCTTAAATACTCAACCAGGCACTTACAACGGCGAGTTAATGACAATCCCGCGTGAAGATTTACCTTACCACTCTCGATGGTGGATGGGCTCTTCAGGCGATCGTGGTTACCGCGGCGAAAACTACTCTTTAGGTAACTACTACAGAGTGTACGCGCCACAATGGGTTTCACGTTTATACCCGCTTTCATTAACAGCTGAAGAAAAAGCTGACTTAAACGCGAAGATGAAAAAATACGTTAAATAAAAATTAACATCATAAATTAAAAAGGGAGCTTAAAAGCTCCCTTTTTTTATGTCTAAAATTTGTAGGCCGTTACTTTTTATTCACCGTCATCAAAGATTAATTTTTTATCGGCGCAAAGTTCTTTGCCTGAAGCTAACACTCTGACAATGTATGTTCCTGAATGCTGAGGCGCTGAACCCAACTGTTTTTCTACATCTAAGCTAACCACTCGGTATTTTTCGTCTTGAGCAAATGGTGTTGTCTTATTTGTCTTTACTGAAATCACTTTAGCTTTGCTGTTAGCTTTTGTTTCAAGAACCACTTCAATATCCGCAGGCGCTTTCGCCGTTAAAACTAAGCCTTGAAAGCGGCTGTTACGTGACCAATCAGTGATTTCAAAGATCGAATGCTTTTTAACAAGTACACCTTCAACTTTTTGCGTGTATTCATTAAATGATTTTAAATAATCATCACACGACGTTGCCGCTTGCGCGAATACGCCTGACAAAATCAAAGACGCGGTAATTATTGAATTTCTGAACATACTTTTGGATCCACTGTTAAGTTTTTACAAGCTTGTTGAACTTTAGAATTATTCGCCTCGAAACAAACATGCATGTGATTGTTATGAGCTGCTCCGCCCCAAGCTATGTGTAAGTCTTTATTTTCATTCATCAGCTTACGATCGCTGAAACGAATATCTGCACCCATTTTTTTAGCCATTTTTAAAAACGCTGCCGTCGTAGCGCGGTCATAATCACCTGACCCTACCGTTCGACCACCATCACGAAATGAACCTTTGTTAAACGGGCGAATATCAATACATTCACCTCGTGTGTGTTCTCGGTGGCCATTGAAAATAGCCTTTGTCGGATGAGATATATCTCCCCAAGCAATACGGCAACCAGCATTGTCATTCGGACACGCCGTTTTTTTCCACTCTTGCGCTAAACCAATTAAAGAACACGCCGTGTGAGGAGCTGCATAAGCATCAGTTCCTGGAGGGCGACCTGGAGTGTAGTGATGTGTTCCGCAAAATCCTGCGTTACGATCAACGGGCATCTGCACAAGTCCACGATTACATTTATAATCAGATTGTTTTGGGTTCGGACATTTTTTTGTACGCTGTAATTCAGCGGCAAAGCTAGTAAATGGATTTACAATTCCAGCAGCTTGCTCTGGGCTTTTTTGCACGAATTGATTAATTTCAGAAGCAACAACGGCTGTTTCTTTCGTTACAGATTTTTTACCACCAGAAACTTCACCTTGATCACACTCAGTGCAATCTTTTACGTTACGAGCTTCAGTGCCTGATTGATCTTTAATTTGCGGAAGCGCTTTAATATTTAAATCTGGTTTTAAATAACTTGCGGCCACCCAACCTGTTTTCGGACAACCCTTCGGTGGATCTTCAATTTCGACTTCAACCCAACGATTGTGTTTTTGTTTTTCACCGATGATATTTAATTTTTTACCAGCTGGTAAACTGCACTGGTAAGTGCCGTCTTCAACACTGGGCTCTTTACGTAAACTTAAACCGTCGGTTTCAACAAGAGCCACCTCTGTGAATTTATCCACAGTCTTAACCACAGGTCGTAAGTAATTCACGTAAACAAATCCATTCGTAATACCGGCGCAAGGGCCCGACATCACTTGAATTTGCACACGTTGGCCATCTGGTGCAGCACCTGCAATTGAAACCACATCACCCTTAGCGATATTACAAACTTGCTCACCATTCAAATTACGAACGACATAATTTGTAGCCAGTCTCATGACCGGCATTTTTTTATTTATGAGATCTTCATTTTGAGCAAACAAAATAGACGGCAAAGCCGCCATTAACAGAATGGGCAGAATAATATTTTTCATACCCTATCAGTATATTATTTTATTAAGTAAATAACTTCTTGAAAAACGACTTCACAGAGTTAACTAGACCGGCCTGAGGTACAGGCTTACGGTGAGATCCCGTACGCTTTTGCGTCAAGTGAGCTGGTGTAACTTTGCTATGTGGTTTGTGATCACGTTTGTTATCGTGTTTTGCATGTGGCTTGCCATGTGAATGCTTCGGCCCCGCGTTTGGATGAGCAGAATCATGCTTAGCATGCATTGGTTTTTTATCATGTCTTGGGCGTTGTTCATCACGAGGACCACGATCTTCGCGAGGTCCGCGATCATCGCGTGGGCCACGGTCTTGATGAGGTTTTCTATCACCATGAGGACGAGGGCCACGATCTTCACGTGGGCCAGCTGCATGCGGTTTACCATCATGGTCTCTGTTGAAACCTGGCTTACGATCACTGCGCTCTGGACGACCACTCTCAGCCGAGCGCCCACGGCCACCTTGTGGTTTACCACCTGGGCGATCAAATGATTTTCTAAATTTAGGTTCTTCAGCTAAAGCTTTAAAGTCTTTAACTAGTTCTGTGTCTTCCATAAAACCAGTTTCGATTTTTTTCTTAGTGAATTCTTCGATGCGATATAAAGATTCAACATCACGATCAGAAACTAATGAAAATGCTTTGCCTTCTTTACCCGCGCGGCCTGTACGGCCGATACGGTGAACGTAAGATTCACAATCTTGTGGTAATTCGTAATTCACAACTAAATCAACATCAGAAATATCTAAACCGCGAGCCGCAACATCTGTCGCGACTAAAACGTTTTGATTATTCGACTCTTTAAAGCGCGAGATCACTTGAGTACGTTGCGCTTGCGACATCAAACTTGAAATTCCCATAGCAGGAATTCCGTTATCAGTTAAAAAGTGCGCTACGCGATCAACGTTATTTTTGAAATTTGTAAAAATAATTGTTTGCGTAGGATTTTGTTTTTTGAAAATTGAAAGTAAGAACTGAGGCTTTTCATGATTACCCACGTGGTAAATCATATCTTTTACGTTTTCAGCTTTAGCCACATCTTTTGAAATATTAATTTCAAAAGGCTCAGAACCAAATTGGTAAGCCGTATTTAAAACATCAAAATTTAATGTTGCAGAGAACACTAAAAACTGACGAGTGCGCTCGATACGGCTTAAGATGTATTTCATATCATCTTTAAAACCCATATCAAACATACGATCAGCTTCATCAAAGATAATCGCTTTTACTTTTTTGAAATCAACATGGTGCTCTTTGTATAAATCAATTAAGCGACCTGGTGTTGAAACCATAAATTGTAAATTACCTGACAACGCTTCTTTTTGTTTGTCGTAACCAGTGCCGCCGTAAAACGTGGCTGATTTCAAACCAGTGCCTGCAGTTAATTTTAAAATGTTTTCGTGAATCTGATCAGCTAATTCGCGTGTTGGAACTAAAATTAAAACTTGGTTAAAAGCTTTCCAATCAACAAAAGCGCGTTCGCTTTCAGGGTTAGTTTCTGCTTTTAAGATGCGTTCGATAAGTGGAATTAAAAACGCTGCCGTTTTTCCTGTTCCAGTTTGCGCAAGACCGGCTACATCTTTACCCGAAATGATGGGTTCGAAAGCTTGCACTTGAATTGGCGTTGCATCAACGTATCCAAGGTTTGTGATGTTAGTTTGTAAGCGACTGTCTAGGTTTAGATCTACGTATTTCATGAACCTTTTTTGTAAGGCTTTACACCAGAGTAGTCACGTTTAATATTATGCGTTGCTAGACGCTACAAACTGGCGAAAGGATTGAACAAACTCTTCAAATTTTTCGAAGTGCACCCAGTGCCCCGCACCTTTAAGCTCAACGCCTTGAATATTTGGATTCACAGCGAGCATTTTATCAAAGGTTTCTTGTTTAAGAATGTGCGAATTTTCACCACGAATTAAAAGTACTGGCATCTTAAAACTACTCACTTCAAGCCAGCGGTCTTTTAAATGGCCCTCGCGCGTAATTTCGATCACTGCATGTTTAGAAAAGCGCCAATCGTAAGTTCCATCCGTTCGCTCTTCTAAATTTGCCTGCAAAAAAGTTGAAAGCACAGCCGGAGGCTCTTTAGACGAAAAAGCATTTTTAAATTCGTTATCAAAAAAATATTTTACGGCTGATTTATTAGCAAACGGAGTCGGAATATGCCCCAACATGTTTTCATAATAGCCATGCATGCTCGGATCTGAATCAGGGCCCATGTCTTCGATGGTCAATGTTCTGACTTTATGCGGATAAAGGTTCGCAAACACCATGGCATTTCGCCCACCCATCGAATGACCCACTAGATGAAATGAATCCCAACCAAGCTCAGTGGTAATTTTGTCTAAATCTTCAGCGAAGATCTCAGGGCTGTATCCACTTTCGGGTTTGAATGAACGTCCATGGCCACGTTGGTCATAAATCAAGCACTGAAAATCATCTTCTAAACGATTCGCAATTTTTCTCCAGTTTGCTGCAAATGCCATCAAACCGTGAATGAAAACCACGCGCTCTTGAGTGTTCGTGCCTAAAATTGAGTAATGGAAATTCGATAAAAAGCTCATGTGCCTTAAGTAAGTACTCGACTGCAAAGCATTCCTCAATTAAAAAATAAGCTGATATATGTCGATCCAAAAATTTAAAGATATTCTAAGAAAAGCTCACGCGGACATTGATCCGCAAGCGATCGGCATTATCAAAAAACTGAAAGACCATAGATTCGATGGTTATTTAGTTGGCGGCGGAGTTCGCGATTTACTTGTTGGCTTAAAACCAAAAGATTTCGACATAGCAACAAATGCGCTACCAAACGAAGTTAAGAAAAAAGTTCCTTACTGTTTTATCATCGGTCGCCGTTTCAAATTAGTTCACGCCAAACGCGGAGAAAAAATTTTCGAAGTGGCGACTTACCGCCGTGAAGCCACACAAGAAGAATTAAATTCGGTTGAAGCCGATCCCGCAATCAGCGCTTCTGGAGATAACTTTTTCGGAAACTTAAAAGAAGATTCTTTTCGCCGTGATTTCACAGTGAATGCTTTATTTTATGATCCGTTGTCAGAAGACTTAGTCGATTACTGCGGAGGCTTAGACGATATCGCTTCTCGCACACTACGTGTGATCGGTGATCCGCATGTGCGTTTAAAAGAAGATCCTATTCGCATTCTACGCGCGATTCGTTTATCACAAAAATTAAGTTTCAAAATCGAAACTGAATTACGTAAATCTATTTTAGAAAATATCGAAGAACTTAAAAAGACCGTTCTTCCACGTCGTCGTGAAGAGTGGTTAAAGTTTTTTAGACTCTACAATCCTGAATTAGCTCTCTGGGAAATGCACGATCTTGGCGTTTTCAAAGCAGTGATTCCAGGTTTTGAAGCTTTATTCACTGATTCAGCTAAAGTTGAAGAGTTCTTAAGTTTATTACGTCGTATGGAAGTTGTTGATATCAACACGCATGACCCGATCGAACTTTTCGGCGCTGTGCTTTACGCTTTATTAATTGCGGTTCACGGTTACAACTTTAATATCAACGAAGAAACAGACAAAAATCAGTTTCAAATTTTCTGCAAAGACGAACTTGGTGTTTTCAAAGCTGAAATGATTGCGATTGTGTTATCGATGCAGTTAGTTCACGTACTTACAAAACACGATCAATACTTGAAAAAAGGCGAACGTCGTAAACGCGCCCTTCTTGCAAATCATCACTTCGATTTAGCTCTGAAATTAGGGTTAATGTCTGGCGAATTAACTTCACAAGATTTCGTATTCTGGATGCGCGAAAAAGAAGAAGTTCTCTATCGCCCACGCTCTGATAGAAACTATGATCTGAACGAAGAAGACTCTGCCGAAGAAGAAGAAGTAGAATCTCAAGCTACACCAACACCACCAGCAGTCATCAAGCCATAAAAAAAGGCCGCACTTTCACCACGGCCTTTAAATCTAAAATTTACTTACGCATTAACGAACTACTGAAGGCGTAACAATGATATCTACACGTCTATTTTGTGCGCGCCCTTTTTTCGTACTATTCGGCGCTAATGGTTGATCAAAACCTAAACCCTCAGTGCTAATTTGAGCAGGTGTAAGTTGAGTCGTATTTGTTAAGTACGTCGCAACGGCCTCAGCACGAGCTTTAGACAGCTTCATATTTGCCTCTTTTGAACCTGTCTTATCTGTATGACCTTCAATCACAATGTCTTTTGCTTTCACTTCAGATAAAAGTTCTTTTACTTTTCCCAACACCGGATAAGCCGCAGGCCCTACATCAGAGCGCCCAGAAACAAAAGTTCCTGATTTAAGACGAATTAAAATTTTATCACCTTGGCGAGTCACATCCGCTTCATTTTCCGGAAACATTTTTTGGGCTTTTGCTAATGTTTCTTCAAATTCAGCTTTACGGCGAAATTCTTGATTTTCATTCAGCGCACCAGCTAATTGCGAGTTACGCTCTTTAATCATTTGAGCACGTTGTTCAGCTGTCATTTCAGCTTCTGATATAGCTTCTTTTTTATTTTCGATATCTAAAGCGATATCTTCTGTACTTAAACCTTTCGCTGAACGAGCTGTGTTTGTTACGCGTAACAATTTTTCAGCTTCCATATTCGCTTCACGCGCGGCCATTTCAATGGCACCCACATCTTGACGGTTATTTGAAATAACAGTTTCAGCATCTTTATATTTAGTGCGAGCTAAGCTTAAAGATTTCGGAGCATAACTAGCTGCTGAATTTTTTTCTGCCATTTCAATCATGCTTTGCGCACGGCCTAAGTGTTTACTTTTTAACGTCGCTAATTCAACGTCAGAATATTCTTTTTTCAAAGCATCGCGTTTGTTTTGCGAAATATCTGAAAACGAAACGATGGTGTTACCTTTCTGCCATTGTTTGATGGCTTGGCTTTCATAATCAGCCGTAACATCTCTGAAATCAGCATCCGCCGATTTTAAGCTACGTTCTTGAAAACTCGAAGCCCCTGCTGCTAAAGCCGCTTCACGGGCTAACATCACATCAGAATATTGTTTAGCCGATAACTCTTGTGCTTTTTTAGCTTGGTCTAAAGCGGCGCGCCCGTAACCAACATCTTTTAAAACATCACGAGCTGAGTTTTCTTTTGCACGATTTTTTTGAGCATCCGCTAAATATTTTTCAGCCGTTTTAAAAGATTTAGGTGCAGCAATGTCTGTTTGTTCAGTTCGCGCTGAATGCATGTCTTGTTCTAAGCGACTAATCTCAGCATTTGGATCCGCATCAGCCGCAAATTCAACCGGTGTTAAATTTGTCGCGCATCCCGCGAGCATTAAAAAAGAAAGTGTAAGCATCGTTTTTCTAAAAAAAATCATAGGACCTCCGAATTGTTGATTTTACGAAGTAGATTTCGGTGCAAGCGCTGCACCATTGTGAAGTCGCATTAAATTAATTTGAATATTTATACTAGGGCAGACTGCCCCGATTCAGACTGAGACTAGACCTTTCTTATAATTTAGAAGGCTTCTAAAAATTTGGAAAAAAATTCAATTTTAAAATTCTAAGAGGCTTTAATTGCATTTAGACCAAAGCTTTTTGGCTATGGATTTGAAGTAGAGCTATTTGAGTTTTTGTTTAAGAAGGACATCTATGAACCTTATATCTTCATTCGAACCCATTTCAGGCATTCCAGTTCGTGATTTTTTAAAAAAGATCCAATTCACTTCTACAGCCGATCATCTTCAAACTGCCCTATCTCTGGTCAACGGCCCCCAAGAACCTACATTTATCACCATCACCGAAGTGGATGAAAAAAATAAAAACTTACTCAAAAAAAATATAGATAATCACTTAATTAATTTAGCGGCCATAAGCGCTGATTGGTTTAAAAAACAAGGTCATCAACCCCAAGTTCAAGTTCACGTCGCCGACAACGATTATATTTCAAATGTTTTTTTCACAGCCCTTAAAAATGCAGGAATAAAAATTAATCCCCCCGTTTTTAGTTACGAGAGTTATTCTGATTTACTTAACGCCGTCGAAACGGCTTCGGTAGAAATGGTGGCTTCAGGAAATATCGATCTACAGGCTTTAATCAATTACGCCAGTGATCGAATGTTTGTTGGAGATTATCAAACGGCTTATTCAATGATTTCAAAAATTCAAGAAGCCCAACGAAATGAAACCTGTCATTACATTCTCAGCTTCTGTACTTATTTTTTAAATAACTAAAAGGAGAACTTATGAAATCTTCGGTCTTACTAATTATATCTTTATTCGTTGTCGGCTGCGCCTCAACTGCTCCCAACAAATCTCAACTAGGAATAGACAAAGATGCTGTTAGAAATGCAATGCGCACCCATGTTCCACAATACAAAGAGTGTTATGATGCTGAAATCAAAAAAAATAAGAAACTAGAAGGTAAAGTCGTCTTGCGATGGATGATTAATGGCGATGGCCAAGTAGAAGAAGAAAAAATTCAGACAACGACGTTGAATAATAAAAAAGTCGAAAAGTGCCTTCTGAATGTTCTTTCAAAAACCACTTTTCCTAAACCAGACGCAGGAGCTATAGCGGATGTATCTTACCCGCTACTTTTTAGGAGTAATTAACCCAGTAATTCAGTCGCCGCTTTTGCAATCGCTGAACTGTCCATACCATGTTTACGATATAAATCGATCGCGTTATAAGCAGATTGTCCAAACTCACCACGAACACCTAAAGATTTCATCGTGATAAATTCACCTGATTGAACCAATTGATGACTGACGAATGATCCTAAACCTAATAACACTTGATGATCTTCAACAGTGACGATGCGACCTTCACATTTTTTAACCAATGGTTTAAGAGCTGAAACATTTAATCTGTTTAAAGAATTTAAATTAACAACGATTGAACCTACGCCTTTTTTCTCTAATTCAGCTGAGGCCTTAATCGCTTCGCCAACTAAAGAACCCGAAGTCACAACCATCACGTTTTTTGCGCCAACGATGTGTTGGTGAACAACTTGTGGCTCGCCCGCTTTGTAAGTTAATTTATTTTTTTCAGTCGAATACGTTTTTGGAAAATTCTCGCGACCTAAAAAGAAAATACTTGAGTGCGGAGTTTTGCCAGCTTCAACAGTTTTAGCAAAAGTCTCGATCACTTCAGTCATGATCGCTTCAGCTTCTTCGCTTGTTGATAAGTTGTATAAATCAACACCAGGAATCGTAGCTAACATCGACATATAACTTAAAGCTTGGTGAGACGCTCCATCGGCCGCATCTTGAAAACCCGTGTGCGAGAAAACTCCCAGTAACGGAGCTTCTGATAACATCGCCATCGTGATAGGTAACGCGCCTTTAGTAACACCAAACTGCGCGAAAGTATCAACGACAGGAATATAACCTTGTTTTGATAAGCCAGCTGCTGTTGAAACCATATTACTTTCAGCCACACCCACATCAACTGAAGCTGCCGGAAATTCTTTTCTAAAATCAGCAACGCCTGTTGAACCAGGTAAATCAGAAGTTACAGAAATAACTGGTAAACCTTTTTTAAAACAATTGATCATGGCTTTTGCGATACCCTTTTGGATTTTTTCACCCGTATCAGGTATAGCATTAGCTTTAATTTGTTTTTCTGTTTCGTTTAATTCAGCAATCCAAGATTTAAAAACTTCCGGAGCCGTTGAACCTGTGTAAATTTCTTCGATAAATGCTGGTAATTCAGATGGTGATTTACATGGAAACCCGTGACCACCACTTGCTGATTCAGCTGTTTTTTTAGTGCCGATCCCTTTGACAGTTTTAGCCCAGATAGCTACAGGCTGATTTGGATTTTTCTGTGCTAACGCCACAGCGTCTTCGATCGTTGTTAAACAAGCTTGTAAATCATTACCTTTATCTAACTTAATCATTTTCCAACCTAAGGCTTCTAAAGATTGAAACGTTGGACTCATTGAAAACGCATCAGCATCAATACGACCAGATAATTTTGTATTGTTATCAGAAATAATTAAAACAAACGGAGCACATTTACCTTTTGCAGCTAATCCCGCAACAGCAGCTAAGGCTTCTTTCGCTTCGCCTTCCATCGCTGCGCCATCAGATAAAGTACAAACCGTTGTGCGATTTGTTCCTGCTAATTTTTCAGCTAAAGCTAAACCTTGAGATTGCGGAAACGCAGAACCCAACGGGCCGTTCGACATGTAAACGCCTTCAGGAAATAAATGCGCTTCACCGTGGCCTGTTAAATTTGAGTCAATAGAACGAAATTTTTTAAGAGAATTTAAATCAAGACCAGCCATTTTGTAATTTGCTTTTAAAGCATACAAACCATTTTCGCAGTGGCCAGCATCATTAATCACATGAAACAAATCAAACCATTCGCGTTTTTGCTTATCAGCTTCGGCGAAAACATAACCATGCAACGCACTCCAAAGTTCGGCTAACGCTGCAGGGCCACCGTAATGTGAAGCAGCTCCGCCAAGAACGGCGTTCATGTCCATTAAAGCAACCAAGGCACGTGTTGCATTCGGATCAGCAAGCGCCACAGTTTTACCGTCAGCTAATTTTGCGTCGACAGAAAATTGCGGTTTTGATTGAGAGTGTTTGGCTAAGTGAGTTTTGACTTGTAGAGGCTTAATTTGTGTCATACACCTTTTTTATGTCATCAAAACTATCTATTCAAGAACTCCGCTCACTTCCGAAAATTGACTTGCACCGCCATTTGGATTGCTCAATGAGATGGAGCACATTGCTTGAAATTGCGACAACTTTAAAGATCGATATTCCGAAAAACTCAGCGCAGCAACGTTCTCACTTTTTAGTCACTGAACCGATGAAAGATCTGAATGCTGTTTTATCTAAATTTTTAATCGCGCAAAAAGTTTTAGCCTCTGAAGAAATCTTAGAACGTTTAGCTTTTGAAGCCTGCGAAGATGCATTCAATGATGGGGTAAGAATTTGCGAAATGCGCTACGCCCCGACATTTATCGCCGATGGCCACAGCTCATTATCTTACGAAAAAATTCATCAAGCTTTTGTGCGTGGATTAACCCGTGCAAAAAAACAAATGCAAATTGCTACGGGTTTGATTTGTATTTTGCAAAGAATTTTACCCTTAGAAAAAGTTTCTTCTGTCACTGACTTTGCGATTGAAAACAAAGACACATTTTTAGCTCTTGATTTAGCTGATGATGAAACAAATTCTGAGCCTTTAAAATTTGCGAAAGACTTTGCGCGCGCTAAAAAAGCGGGCCTTCATATCACTGTTCATTCAGGTGAATCACCATCTCCAGACGCTGGCAAATGGATCAAAGATTCAATTCAAGTTCTTGGGGCTGAGCGTATCGGGCACGGCATTCAAGCCATTCATCATCCCGATGTGATGAAATTACTTATCGAAAAAGACATCCCGTTAGAAGTCTGTCCACACAGCAATTTCCTGACGCAAGCTTTTTCTAGCTATGAATCGCATCCTCTTAAAAAACTTTACGATGCAGGTGTGCCTGTCACTTTAAATTCAGATGACCCTGGCATGTTTGCGTCAGTTTTAACTGATGACTATCTGATTGCGCAGGAGTATCAAGGATTTGGTGTTAAAGAATTCACCCGCTGTAATGAAGTTGCTTTTAATAAAAGCTTTATCTCATTAGCTGAAAAAACGGCGGCCTTTAAGGTTTAGTAAATTTGTTAGTAAATTAAGTATAGCAATAAGGGGAAACCATGACGAAAACAACTCGCCTAGGACCATTTAATGAATTACTCATCAATGAGATCAAAGAAAAACTTGATCGCCAAAAACTCGAATACAAAATCGACATTGATGCTGATCTTGCTAAAAAATACCAAGATGAAATCGCCCGCAAAGGTTATGGCGAAAGGCACTTTAGCCCGACAACTCCGTTGGGTGAATTTATGTTTATCGAAGTAAATCAAGAATCACTTTTTCTTATTAAAAAATTTCTTTATGACATGGGCGTTTCACTCGAAGCCGGTGAATACATCGCAGACAACGAACTTTTTTGCCCCGTTTGTGATTTCGGCTCAAATACAGTCAACGTCTGCCCTACGCATGGTGTGCAAATGGTCGATTATTACAAATCTAAAATCATGAAAAAACAAGACTCGGCTTTAAATCCAAAACACAGCGCTATGAGATATGCTTTAATCGTGTTTGTTTTATTTGCCGTCACTGTTTTAGCTAAAAAAGGTTTTCACTGATGAGTTTTTATCCCGAAACTGAAGCTTATAAGACTGAAATGTTCAAAGTTTCAGACATTCACACTTTGTATGTCGAACAAGCCGGTAATCCTGAAGGACTTCCCGTCGTATTTTTACACGGCGGCCCTGGTGGCGGTGTTAACGAAGATCATCGCAGATTTTTTGATCCCAAAAAATTTCGCATCATCTTATTTGATCAACGCGGTTCTGGAAAATCCACTCCAGCAGCTGAACTCAAAGAAAACACAACTTGGGATTTAGTTTCTGATATCGAAAAAATCAGACAACACTTAGGTATTCAAAAATGGGTTGTCTTCGGCGGAAGCTGGGGTTCAACACTGGCCTTAACTTACGCGATCACGCATCCAGAAAAAGTTCAGCATTTAATTTTACGTGGAATCTTTTTATGTCGCCCGTCTGAAATTCACTGGTTCTACCAACATGGAGCTTCAGAAATTTACCCTGATGTTTGGGAAAGCTATCGCAATCATATTCCTATTGAAGAACGAAATGATTTTGTAAAAGCTTATTACAAACGTTTAACTCACGAAAACGCAGATGTGCGCCTAGCCGCAGCCAAAGTGTGGAGCAAATGGGAAGCTGCCACTTCAAAATTATTCGTGGATTTAAAAGCCATTGATGATTTTGATGACCCTACTTACGCCCTTCAATTTGCGCGCATTGAATGCCATTACTTTATCAACAATGCCTTCTTCAATACTAACAATTGGATTTTAGAAAACATTGCAAAAATTAAGTATATTCCCTGTGATATTATTCAGGGCCGCTACGACGTAGTTTGCCCTGCACGAAGCGCTTGGGATCTTCATATCGCTTGGCCCGAAGCTCGCTTGCAAATTATCCAAGATGCAGGCCACGCTGCTGCAGAACCGGGCATAAAAGCCGCTCTAGTAGCCGCCGCCAACAAGGTTTGAGCGAGCTCAACTAAGTGGTATAAGCAAAACTTATAACACCTATAGCATTTTATGTTGTGACTCTGGTTCCATACTGGGTTTTATTGCGCCCAGTTCGGTAATTTTCCTAGGGGGAATATATGAAAAAAGAAACGATGAAACAAGCTGCCGCAGTATTGGCTTTAACCGCAACTGCCCTATTCACATCATGTGCGCCACAAGCTCAAAGCACCCCTTCTGCATATTTAAACTCAAACGAAACTGAAAATTCAAATATAGTTGGTGGTCAATTAGCAGACTCTAATTACCAAAAATCTCACGGTATCGTTCAATTAAGAGTGAAAAAAGTTCTTAAATTTTTAGGTAAGCAAATTACACTTTCAGAAGCGATCTGCACAGGAAGCCTTATCACTCGTGATCTAGTTTTAACAGCTGCTCACTGCGTATCTAGCAAAACATCATCAGATAAAGTCGATGTGCTTTTTGGTTTAACAGATGTGAAACCAACTACGATTTCAGCTAAAGACTGGATCACAAACCCAGCTTACGTTGCAAACCCTAAAGACGATGATAAATCAGTTCAGAATGATATCGCGATCGTTAAATTATCAGCTGCAGCTCCTGCTGATTTTCAAGTAGCTATTTTACCAACAGCTGAAACTATTCAGCAGTTACTTGTTGGTTCAAAATTAACTTTTGCTGGCTTCGGCATCACGACTCCGATTATCCGCGACTATAAAAAAGATCAAAATGGCAAACCTATCCTTGGTAAAGACGGACAACCTCAAGTGGTTGAATTACCTAGCGAAGGTTCTGGCACTTTAAGAAAAGTTTCTGACATGGTTGTAACTCAAATTACATCTGACGAAAAAGAAATCACATTAGATCAAAAAGATTTAAGAGGGGCTTGCCACGGAGATTCAGGCGGGCCTGCTCTATTACAATTACAAAACGGCACAGACATCCAAGTTGGAGTTACTAGCCGTGGAACTAACCTATTAGGCAACTGTAACGAAAGTGTTATCTACACTGGCGTATTCGGCCAACAAGAGTTCATCACTAAAGCTGTAGCGTACTTCAATAAGAAGTAAGAAAAACAGAACATTTAGGTTCTTAAAAAAAATCCTTTCATAACCTGAAAGGATTTTTTTTCGTTCAAAATTTGGGATGAACCCCACTAATTGCAGCGGCTTAGGCAGCATAACCAAACCTTATATAAGGTATAAGGTTTAATGTTGTGACTCTGGTTCCAAACTGGGTTTTATTGCCCCTACAGAATTTGGGTCCTCTAAGACTAAAGCTGCAAAGCTTAGTCAGGATGAGGGGCATCCGGGGGGATACCAGGTTCGGTGAAATTCCAAGGGGGAATTATGAAAAAAGAAATGATGAAACAAGTTACTGCAGTTCTAGCTATTACGGCTTCTGTGTTATTCACATCATGTGCGCCACAATCTAGCGCTCCTTCTTCATATCTAGAATCGAATGACGTTCAAAATTCGAATATCCTTGGTGGTCTTTTAGCAGACTCTGCTTTTCAAAAAGCTAATGGTATCGTTCAATTAAAAATTATTTCTAAAATGGGAACAGCCACTTGCACAGGAAGCCTTATCACTCGTGATGTGGTTTTAACTGCAGCACACTGTTTAGCTGACGAAGACCTACAAGATATTGCTGTATTATTTTCATTAGACGACCAAAAAGTTTCTAAAGACCAAGTAATCTACGCGGCAACAGCAGCGGTTAACCCAGAATTCGCTCCAACTGATGACCACTCAAAAGTTTGGAATGACGTTGCAGTTATTAAATTAGAAACACCAGCTCCAGCTGATTTCAAATTAGCGGTTTTACCAACGGCTGAAACGATCAAACAATTAACTAAAGGTTCAAAATTAACTTTAGCTGGCTACGGCATCACAAACGCTGTTGTTCGCAAAGTTGTTAAAGACAAAAACGGTAAAGTTGTTCTTGATAAAGATGGCCAACCAATGACTGTTGAATTACCAGGCCGTGGTGCAGGTGTTTTAAGAAGAGTTTCTAATATCGTTGTAACTAATGTTACAGCTGACGAAAAAGAAATCTCATTTGATCAAGCAAATTTAAGAGGGGCTTGCCACGGAGATTCAGGCGGGCCTGCTCTATTACAACTTCAAGACGGCACATACATCCAAGTTGGTGTAACTAGCCGTGGAACTAACTTATTAGGTAACTGTACAGAAGGCGCTGTTTACACAGGCTTAGCTGGTCACCTTGACTGGATTAAATTAGCAATCGAGCAAATGAACAAACCAACTGCTGCTCCAGCGAAACCAGAAGTACCAGTAGCAAAAGCTAACTAATACTATCAATTAAATCAGCCACTGCGGAAGGCTGATCAAACAGAACACGATGTCCTGAATTAAAAATCCTTTCATAACCTGGAAGGATTTTTTTTCGTTTTAAATCTTCAGCAAAGCTTGTGAATTTCTGATCTTGATCACCCACAGCCCAAATCACTTTATCAGCGTGTTGAGCAAGGACTGCGTCTTTGTTCTCTTGGCTAGCTAACGACAAGGCCGTAAGGCCTAACGCAAGCTTCTTAGGGTCAACGTCACGCGCATCACGCATAAGCTCGCGGTCATTATCACGTTTGAAAACCGCTTGAGAATTCCACTCATTCCAGAAATCAGCCCAACTTAATGTGGCTAATTTCTCTTTCCATTCTAAATCATTCAGTCTGCGCAATTGCTTATCAGCATCGCTGCTTAGACCAGGATGAGCACTTAAGAAAATAAACTTTTTAAAACGATCTGGATGGCGTTCTAAAAGGTATAAACCTACACGTGCACCTAAAGAATAACCCACAAAAATAGGTTGTGTATTTTGCGGTATAAAAGAAATTATTCGATCAGCCAAAACATTAAACGATGCTAAATCAATATCGCCAATCGGTGAACTTGGATGAAATAATTCTGGAGTGATCCACTGGTGGCGCGGAGTTAATGTTTGAATCTTAGCCCAGTCGCGGCCACGACCTAAAAATCCGTGTAATGCTAATATGTGACGGTTTTGCATGTTTCTTCCATAAATTTCCAAACGGCATTCGATTGCTGTTGGTCTGTTTGAATTTCAATCACAAAATTTTTCTTCTCTTTTTTTGCGATCAGTTGTTGTACAAGTTGAAGATCGGCGACATCAGCGATTTGCAGGTAATTCCAACCAAACATCTGTGCCCACCCCTGAAATTGAACTTCATGAGGATTTAAAAACTTTTCGTGGTCGAAGACTTTTTTAAAAATCTGTCCGCCTTTATTATTAATAATCACTAAACACTTACGTGAATCGGGGCTGTCTTCACGATTTAACCCTAACGAAGCTAAATCATACATCGCGGTCAAATCACCGATGATCGCCCACGAAATCCCAAACTGGTTTGACCAACCTAAATAAGTTGAAATCTGCCCGTCGATACCATTCGCACCACGGTTTCCGTAAGTGTCAGGAAACGAGCCTTGCGAAAACTGATCCCATTCACGAATTGGTAATGAATTACCAATATAGACTGGCTGATATTTAATAAGATCACTTAATTGAAAAACAAAATTTTGCTCTGAGTTTCTAAATTCGCCAAGAGCTGTAACTTTTTTTGCCTGAATTTTTTTATTTAAATCTGTAAAATCTATTTTTCTGTATTCTGCAAAATTTAATAAAGTGTCTAGATTCTCAAAACCTGTTTGCAAAGATTTGCGCGCTAAACCTGAAAACGGCAGCTCTGAAATCGAAAGCACCGGAATATGCGCGTATTTTTTTTCTAGGTCACGCCACAGACGCACCGTCGGAACCCCACCCACCCGAATAACTGAAGAAAATAAATCTTTTTCTAAAAAGTTACCCAGCAAAGGTTCGCAGTTATTTAATTGCAAATGCACAAGATCACCATCGCCTAATAAACCCGAAAGTGATTCGGCATAGTGAAAAATTTGATATTTTTGTAGAGACTTTTTAACTTGTTCTTTTTCTGATGATGAAAGCTGACTTAAAATCACGAGTGGATTTTTAAATTGTTTGGCTTCTTGGCCGTACTCCGCATCGAAAGCTTGTTGTTTGAACGATTCGATTTTATTCACTTCAACAAATTGTTTTGTTCTTTGAGTGAAATCGCCATCAATTAAGGGCTCATCAAAACATAAATTAAAATGCAGTGGCTTTGTGCCGTCGAATTCAGTTTTTAAATCAGTTTGCTGAACATCCCAGTCATAACATGTGTGAACGTACTTATTAAAAATTCCAGCCTGATCAATAGCTTGTGGCGCACCTGAGCCGCGGTAATTTTTAGGGCGATCAGCACTGACGACAATAAGTGGTAAACCTTGATAATAACCTTCTACAACAGCAGGTAATAATTCAGCCACCGCAGTTCCTGAAGTGGTCATGATGGCCACGGGTTTTCCTAAAGCTTTGATTCGGCCTAAAGCATAAAACCCAGCAGAACGTTCTTCGAAAAATGATTTTACTTTAAAAGAGCGGCCTTCAAGACCAACAACTAACGGTGCGTTGCGAGCGCCCGCACAAACGATAACCTCTGAAACTTCAAGATTAATTAATATCTGATAAAAATGTGAAACCAGTTCGGCGTTTGTCATGACAAATTCTATTCAACGCGATTTTATAAAATCTGCAACGAAAAAGCTTCGCATATGGCCTTCTTTTTCGTCTGAAGCTCTTGCCATTCGCTTGAGGCCTCACTTTGCGCAGTTACCCCGCAACCGACAAACAAGTTCACCGTCGTTTTATTCCAGATAATTCCACGAATACCAACGATGATATGACCTGAATCATGACCGATCACTCCAAACGGTGCCCCAAAAAATCCGCGCTGTTGTTGCACGGTAAATTTTGAAAATTCTTCGGCTAAATCTAATTTACGGGGATAAATTCCCAGGGCGGCCGTTGGATGTAATTTTTGAATGGCGCTTAGAAAATCTTTTTGCGTTAAACACTCTTGCGCAATTTCAGTTTTTAAATGGCTTAATGTTGGCAACTTGTAAATTTCAGTATTGCCCACTGAAATTTGACCTAACCTTTCGCGAATATCATTAATCACAAACTCATGCTCTTCACGCGTTTTCATATCAACTTCTGAGACATGCTCAAAACCGTGATTGTTGCTCCAAGTGCCTGCTAGCGCCATCGTAGAAAGTTTTTTTCCGTTCCATGCAGCTAATATTTCTGGAGTTAATCCTAAAAATCCACCGGCTTCATCCCATAATCCGTAAATAAAACCGGGGCGATTTTTTTGTAACGATAAATACAATTGATACGCGAAATTAAATTTTTCTTTAATTAAAAATTCAAACTTAGTTGCTGGAACTGTTTTTAATAAATGTTTTTCACGAAAGTTTTTTTGTGACCACGCAAATTGCGCTTCAAAATCATGAAAGTGATCATTCGCCAAAGTCAGTGCTGTGGGTTTTGCTAAAACAAATTTTTCTAAGTAATCGCTCAGCTCTTTTCGAGATAATTGCAGCGTTTTTTCGACTTGAAATAGACCTGACTGTGCTTGCGAGCCCTCTCGCAAAAAGTCCCAAAACTGAGGGCTGTAAACGAAAAGCTGATGGGAATCGCTGCTACTAGCGTTAAAAACAGGCGTTCGTGCTCCCAGAAGCAATATAAATTGATCTGGCGCCGTCTGAAGTAGCCCGCCAGCAGTTAAAAAGTTTGAACTAGTTAAATCGTTTATGTTAAGGTTCTTATCCATTGCTGTTTTATTCTCAGCAATTATTGTAGCAAAGGCATTCATGGTCGTACAAGTTGGTAATATTCAAATCGGTGGTCCGCAATTTACTGTAATCGCAGGCCCGTGTTCTATTGAGTCAGAACAACAATTCATGACGACAGCCCAATCCGTTAAAAATTCGGGCGCTTCAATTTTGCGTGGCGGTATCTGGAAAATGCGTACGTCTGCAAAAGCATTTCAAGGTTTAGGCTCTGACGCTTTTGAAATTATCAAAAAAGTTAAAGCTAATACTGGCATGGGCTTAGTTTCTGAAGTGACTGACATTCGCCAAATCGAAGAAATCGCGCACCTTGTTGATGGTTATCAAGTGGGTGCACGTAATATGCATAATTACTCATTACTTAAAGAATTAGGCCGCCAACCAAAACCCGTTTTATTAAAACGTGGTTTTTCAGCCTTCATCGATGAGTGGATCAAAGCCGCTGATTATGTTTTCGCTGGCGGCAATCAAAACGTTATTTTATGTGAGCGCGGTATTCGTACTTTCGAAACAGCTACTCGTAATACTTTAGATCTTAACGCTGTTGTGTACGCAAAAAAACATACACAACTTCCTGTAATCGTTGATCCTTCACACGCTGTGGGTATCGCTGATCTAGTTCCACAAATTTGCTACGCTGCTGCGGCTGCTGGTGCTGATGGTTTAATTATTGAAGCTCATCCTAACCCTGCAGAAGCTTTATCTGATGGACCTCAAGCCTTAACTCTTGAAACGTTTGATAAAACAATGAAGCAATTAGAGCGCGTTCTTGCGGCGTTTGATCGTCGTCTAACAAAGGCATAGTTATGCAAAACCAAACTCGTCAAAGTCCTGATCCAGAAAAAATCCGTTCGATGTTTTCTAAAGTGGCCGCTAAATACGATAAAGCCAATTCAGTTTTATCAGTAGGTATCCACCACTTATGGAGAAAAAAATTAGTAAATTTAAGCGGTGCTCAATCTGGAATGAAAGTTCTAGACTGCGCAACGGGCACTGGTGATCTAGCGATTGAATTCAAAAAAACAGTGGGATCAACTGGCGAAGTTATCGGAACAGATTTCTGCAAAGAAATGTTAGACCCAGCTCCGGCTAAAGCTAAAGCGCAAAATCTTGATATTCATTTTGAATTAGCTGATGTGACTCAATTGCAGTTTGAAGATAAACGTTTTGATGTCTCTTCTATTTCTTTTGGAATTCGTAACGTAAATGATCCTGTAAAAGCCTTACAAGAATTAGCTCGCGTAGTTAAACCAGGTGGCAAAGTTATGGTTTTAGAATTCGGCCAAATGGATTTTCCAGTGATTTCTGGCTTATATAATTTTTATTCTGAAAAAGTATTACCTAAAATCGGCGGTCTTGTGACTGGCCAAGGTGAAGCTTATGAGTACTTACAAAAATCATCAGCTGCATTTCCATGTAAAGAGCAGTTTTTAGATTTAATGAAAAAATCAGGCGCGTTCACAGAAATGTCATACACACCAGTTAGCTTCGGTATTGCTTACATTTACAAAGGTACTGTTAAGTAATCAAATAAAGTTTCGTTGATAATTTAGTCTATTCACGCTAAACCCCTTACAACCTTTGAAAGGGGCTGCTATGAAAATCTTTTTCGTACTTCTAACTCTTGTCATTTCACAATTTACTTTCGCCTCACCGCCATTAACTCGCTGGTCAGATACGGTTTACGGCACACCCTCTTCACCTCGTTTTCCATGGGCTAGCGGCTGGACCCACATCGTTCCCTTTCAAAATCCAAACGAAACGACGCCTAGCTATTTCATTTACAATAAAAACACAGGTGACGTTCAATTTAATCGCGTTATTAACAACGGCGGAAGTTTTGTTAATCCGTTCACGACTCGCTGGGGAGCCCGCTGGTCAAGCTTTACAACATTCGAAATGAACAAGAATGTTTATCTACTTGCATATAATTCTACAACGGGCGATGTGCACATCGATCGCTTATTACCAAACAGCGCTGGTATCGAAATTTTATGGATGGCAAAATGGGGCACAGGCTGGACAAGCGTTAATTCTTTTACGGTGAATGGCCGCCCTGCTATTTTCGTATATAACGCAGCTTCTGGTTTAGTTAATTTTGAATGGATCAATAGTAATCTTCAAGGCACTGAACATGTTAGATCCATTACTTGGGGCGCTGGTTGGTCAAGCTTTACAACCTACACAAATGACCAAGGTAAAAACTGGTACATGGCTGCGTACAATGCATCTAACGGTTTATTTCACATCGACTTAATGAATTCGAATTTAAATGGCGTCAGTGGCGTCATTGAAAAAACGATCGCGAAGAATTTAGTGATTTCAGTCGGACAAAAATATGACGAAGCTGTTCCTGCAAATCGTATTGCAGAAATTATTGCCTACACACCGACAACAGGCGATGTGCAAGTTTGGGAGCACTCATCAACGGCAACATTCAGCACAGTGACTCGTTCAATGTGGGAAAAAAACTTAACTCATATTATTCCATTTTATATTTACACAACGACACCATTTGACGGTGTTCTACTAACTTACAGCAATACTCACGGCAGTTCGCAATTTCATCGTCTGAACAACCGCTCACAGATGGCCTGTTTTAACGTAGGCAATAATTGTGAATTTAAAAACACTCCACTTTTAAATCAGCTTGATCCAACTATTCCAGAAGACCCTTACAAAGACGCAAAAACTTGGGGTTGTTACGATACAGCAATTATGATGACTTCAGTAAGTGCTATGCTAAATCAATCTAAGCAAGCTGGACCTCAAGTTAACACGCGTTCAGATGAATTACTTAAAGTTGTGAATAGAAATGGTATTAATTCAAAATTTATTACCCAATATGAGTATGACGCAGCGATGGCTGGTAAGGTGTTTTACTTTAGTGAAGTGCTGGCCAACTACGCCAATGGTAAAGCTGTTGAAGCCCTACCTGCAAAATGTGATTTATACAAATACGGCAGCTGCACAAGTGGAGCGTCAGAATACGGTGATTTCTCTCGCACGTGGGCAACTGGTGATTCACTTTTAACAAGCACTGGAATCATCCGCGGTATTGAATCAGGTGCTCGCTATATCTTTGCTTTCAACTGGTCTGAAAACACAGTCCTACCCAGCGGAAAAAAATCGGTTAAAGCGACAACATCTCCTCATAAAGTCTCTATAATCGGCTTTGATAAAAAATCATTTTATCCATTAACAGTAAATGATCCAGCCGATGGCACACGCAAACACGCTCGCATCGTAAATTTAACTTCTTCGGTTAGACTTGGTGTTTATGATACGAATGGCAAACTTCTTACAAATTGGATGGCTGTTGAATTCGAAAATAATCCAAACGTGTACAATATGTTTGATCACGTTGATCATTTTCGTATGTATTAGTGCGCATCTACGGGTTTAACTGAACCTTTTTTAAGTTTCAGTGTGTAAACAGGAATAAAAGCAAAGGCCAAGATGATCATCATGATAAAAATCAGCTGTAAGAACGTCATCATAAACACTTGCTGTTGCACTTTATAATATAACAACTGAATTCCTGATCTGTGGGCTGTATCAAAGCCCACGCTCTCAGCCATTTTACTAGCCATGCCGTTTGAAATGTTTTGCGAAAAATTCTGTGCTTGCACATCAAATGCGGTTACTTTCGAAGACATATCTGTGTAATTTTGGTGCGAGCGTGTATTTAACATCGTCGCCACAAACGCAATCCCGATACTTCCACCGATTTGGCGAAATAAATTTAACATTCCCGAGACTTGCCCTAATTCTCTTCCTGAAAACTGACTTAAGATCGAAGAATTGATCGGTACGAATAGAAATGAAAGAGCTAAACCGCGCATGTACAGTGAATACATCACATGCTGTTGTGATGACTGCGGATTCAAAACCGCCATAAAAGCTAATGTTAATTCTAATCCCAAAAATCCAACAGCAATTAACACTTTTGGATTTTTTCCGGCCTGTAACAGCTTACCAATCACCGGCATCATCGCCATCGTCACTAATGAACCCGGAATAAACATGATCCCGATCTGTGTGGCATCATAGTGATAAATTCTGCCTAAGAAGACTGGCAATAAAAAGACAACACCGTAAAGAAAAAATCCTAAAAGGGCCATCAAGATCACACCACTTTGAACAACTTTTTCTTTAAACAATCTTATATTAATAATTGGGTATTCGCATTTTAACTGCCACATCACAAACCATGGCAATGCAATGGCTGAAATAAGCGAAGTGATAATAATCGTCGATGAAGAATACCAGTCCAGGGCTTCACCGCGCTCAAGCACATACTGAAGACAACCAATACCAAGCACTAATAAAGTTAATCCTAAAGTATCTAATCTTGGTTTAGCGCGCTCTTGACCGGCCACTGCATTTTCATGCGATGGGCTTTTGATAACCATCAAACCAATCATCAAGGCTAATAAACCTAAAGGAAGATTAATATTAAAGATCGATCTCCATCCGAAGTTATCAGTTAAAAATCCACCCATCACTGGGCCTAATGCAGGACCAACCATTACCGACATCCCGAAAATTGCGCCGGCCATACCCGCTTTTTCTTTCGGAAATTGTTCATAGATTAATGCTTGTGATGTTGGCAGTAATGCACCACCAGCTAAACCTTGCAGGATGCGAAACACAATTAATGTTTCTAAGTTCGGAGCAAAACCACACAGCACTGAAGTCGCTGTGAATAAAATAATACATGTTAAATAATATTTACGACGACCGAAACGTTCACTTAACCAAGCTGACACAGGAAGAATAATAGCATTCGCAATCGCATAGCCAGTGATGACCATCGAAATATCTTCAAGTGTAGCGCCTAAATTACCCATCATTGTGGGTAAGGCCACATTCACAATCGAAGAATCAATAATTTCAAGAAGTGAAGCTAATACGGCAACAAAGACGATCAGCTTTGATTCTTTACTCATTCCCATGAGTAACTCCTAATTAATGAAGGTGAACTTTTACGTCTGCTGATAAACCTGTTTGAATACTATCAACAGCGTCTGCAGGTAAATTCGTAAATTTAATTCTAACCGGAATACGCTGAACCACTTTTGTGAAGTTTCCAGTCGCATTGTCTGGTGGTAATAAAGTAAATGTTGCTCCAGTTGCCGGAGAAATATTTTCGACTTCACCAGTAAAAGTTTTCGAAGCCATCGCATCGATTTTGATATTTACTTTTTGGCCCACTTTGATTGAATTCACATCAGTCTCTTTAAAGTTTGCTGTGACCCAACGTGCTTCTGAACTTACGAAACCGACTAATGGAACACCCGGCGCAGCTAGTTGTCCGATTTCAGCAGATTTTCTAGCAATCACTCCGTCAGAAGGAGCTTTGATAAATGTATTTTCTAAATTTAATTTAGCTTGTGCTAATTTTGCATCGGCTGAATCGTATTTAGCTTTGATTTCGTTATAGCCTGCTAAAGAAGAATCGAATTGTTGAGACGAAACTACATTTTGGCTATGAAGATCACGAAAGCGACCGTAATTTTTTTCAGCATCTCTGCGACGTGCTTGCAGGGATAACAATTCACTTTCAGCTGATTTAACAGCCGATTCGTATTCACGGTGATCAACTTCAATTAAGACATCGCCCTTTTTAACTTTTTGGCCTTCGATAACATTTACTGTTTGAATAAAGCCCGGAACTTTACTGGCTAACATCACAGTGTGACCTTCAACTTGCGCGTTGTCAGTGTGAAGATACATCACGAAATCAAAAGCAAAATAAAGAACGACTACACTGACTGCGCCGCCAACGATTTGCATAAGTTGTTTTTTTGTAGGTTTTTTCATATTAAAAGTCCTGTTCCAATTAAAAAATAATGCTTACTGAATAAATGAGTAAAGTTGTTCGCCCGTAGCTAATTCAATATTAACTAAAGCTTCAATCGCACCAATCTGAGCGTTGATTTGAGCTGCTTTTGATCTAAAAACATCGGCTTGTGCATCTAACACTTCAGTGTTCGTGCGCACACCAACTTTGCGTCCGGCTTTAGCAAGACGTGCGGCTTCTGTAGAGCGATCGATGTCTGCAGTTTTAGATTTATAAAGAGAAATAAAATAAAGATATTTTCTTGTCCAGAAGTCTAAATCATTTTTAGCTTTAAGCCCTGTCATACGCGTTGTTTGCTCCATCTGCATAGCTTGTGCTGCAGCTTGGCCAGATCTACCCATAGAGCCAAATCCGTTAAATAATTCCCATGATAAAGTCGCGCCAATCAAATAGCTTTCGCGAAAAGCTTTATCTTGGTAATCGAATTCATTCGTTTTGTTGTTATAAAAGCTGTAATCGGCAAAAACAGAAATTTTTGGAATCCAGTGACGATTCATCGCACTGGCCGCATAGTTCATACCTTCAGATTTTTTCTGAAGAGCTAATAAATCTAATTTTTTTGCTGTCGATTTTTTTAATTTAGAAATCATATCTGCATTCAAAACCGGAAGGTTTCCTTGCGGAGTGCGATCTTCAGATTCTTTTCCTAAAACTTCAGCTAATTTATTGCGGGCATTGGCTAATTGATCATCAGCATTGATAGATTCAGCTTCAGCCTCAGAAAATTGAACTTGGGTGCGAAGCAAATCGTATTGAGTCGATACGCCTGATTTTCTTAAGGCCTCAACATCCTTAGCGTGATCTTTTAAAGCTTTAAGATTTTGTTCAGCCACTTGTTTTACTTGATCAGCAGCTAATACTTTATAATAAGCTAGCATCACTTGGCGGTCTGTTTGAAATTTAGCCCAGTCGAATTCTAACGTCGCAGATTCATCAAAAGCCTGAGCTGCCCAGTATCTATTAGTAGAAGCAAAACCATCGAACAAATTCCAGCGCGCTGACAATGTATAATTTGTCGTTGGCACGATTTGTTCAATCGAAGCTGGATTTCCGCCAAGATTGACATCGACCAAAGCATATTTTTTATTTGATAGATAATTAATGTTGGCTGTGACAGACGGTAAAAATGCTGACACCGCTTCCACTTTTTTCCAATCCTGTTCGTCTTTAGCAGCTTCAGCCTTGGTCACCTGCGGGGAACGCCCGGCTTCGCTGACAGCTTGTTGAAGAGTCAAAGGTTCAGAAAACGCCGTGGAAGCAGTCATCAGTAAACTTTGTATTAATATTAATTTTTTAAAAGAGCGGTGCATATGAGAACTCCGAATAAATACAGTCTACCTGAAATTAGTTTGCATCGCAAACTATTTGTTTTAACAACTATTTAACTTGCAAACTAATTAGGAACCAGACCATAATAGAAACATGAAAAAAGCTTCTAAACTCAATAAAAGCGTTCCGGACGTTAACTGCCAACCCACAATTGTTTACAGCAGCCTGTCTCAGACTCATCCAGCTTTAGAAAAATATCTAGGCTTCTTATTTCATCGGGTTACTTTGATTTACCGCTCAGCCATGATGGAACGATTAGAAAAGCACAAAATTCAAGGCCCCCACTTCGCCATACTATCTATGATTGAGCACACCCCTTCTATTACACAAAACCAACTGTGCCACGAGACAGGTATTGATAAAGCCAGCATGGTGAAGCTGACTGATCACTTAGAAAAATTAAAATTTATCGAAAGAAAAGAAGCACCGACGGATCGTCGTGTGAAAAATTTAACTTTAACTAAGCTTGGTCAGAAATGTTTTCTTGAGGCCACAAAGATTCGCGCTCAATTTGAAAGTGAATTTTTATCAACACTATCAAAAGACGAACAAACAAAGTTTAAAGAAAACTTACGTAAGCTAATTCAATTTAAAGATTAGATCCTATCGGTACGCGACCATAGCCAGTGATCTGCGAGCAAATGCCAGCAAATCGCTTCAACGACCGGAATCGCGCGTGGAATAATACATGGATCGTGACGACCTTTTTTAGCAACGTCTTTAATTGATGACGTTGGTTTAAAGCCTACACGAAATACGATATCTTCGCCTGTCGTGATGCCACCACGAATACCACCGTAATTGACTGATAACATTTTTTCGTGAAATTCAGTGCCTTTAAGCTCTGTACCTTCAAAGCCTGCACCTAATTCAAAACCTGTTGTTGCACCTAATGACATCATAGCCTGAGCTAGATCGGCTTTAAATTTATGAAATACAGGTTGTCCTAAATTAGAGGGAGCTTGTGAAATACGGCATTCAAGAACACCGCCGTAACTTTCACCTTCAGTTTTGGCTTTTTCTAACATCGTTTGAATATCTTTGGGTAATTCATGAGCCGCATCTGCGATTTCGATGTTTCCGATTTTTTTAGCGTAAGCCATCACTTGAATATTTGAAGATAACTGCTGCATTAACATTTGTGCGAAACTTCCCGCGATCACGCGGTTTAAAGTTTCACGTCCTGATGATCTGCCGCCACCTCTGTGATCTGAGTGGCCAAATTTATTTTTCCAAGTGTCATCAGCATGACCAATACGGGCTTCAGTTTGAATTTTATCATAATCGTTAGAGCGTTGATTTTCATTTTTAACAACGACCGCAATCGGCGTACCTAAAGATTTACCTTCAAAAAAGCCGCTTAAAATTTCTGGCTGATCTGATTCGCTACGAGCTGTAACAAAGGCACTTGATCCAGGTTTTCTGCGAGCCAAATTTTTTAACAATAAGCCTTCATCATACTTTACTCCGGCTGGCATTCCATCAATAACCACACCGTAGGCTGTTCCGTGGCTTTCGCCAAAAGACATCATTTGAAAACGTTGACCAAAAGTATTTGCAGACATTAAAAAATTACCCTTCCGCCATTAAGTATTTAGCCCAAAACTTAAATTGTTTTTTAGCCTGAGCATAAAACATTTCTAAACCTGAAAAATACTGCGCTTGTGATTCACGTTGCGCGTATTCAAGGCCCATTGAATTTTCGACATAATTTAAATCTAAAATATATTTAGGTTTCCAATCGGTTGAAGGAAGCTGAACATCCTTCATGCGCGGAGCCGCCCAGATCACAACATCAGGAACAAACGCTGGATCATTTTTCTGGTCACGACGTTCACCTGTGCGCGCCGAAAATGCGACCGCTTGAGGTAAAACTTCTTTTAATGCACTGATCACTCCACCGCCACCCCAGATGGCGATTTTTAAATTTTTTAAATCTGGAATGTCAGACTCTTCAACCATGGCTTTAAAACCATCGGCGTCACTTGATATACCCGCCCAAGAAAGATGCTTAAAATATAAAGAGTTAATTCCCATTTCGCTAGAACCGGCACCGATGAGTTCTGCAGCTTTAAGTTTTAAAGGCGAAGTCACGGCGGCAAAAACTAAACCTAACTGCGGCAAAAAAGAAATTGCTTGTGTGAAATCTTCTTCATTTAAAGGGATGGCCAACATCATTCCGTAATCGCGCATATTCGGGCCTTGCACAGCCGGAGTGCGCGAGTGATGAATCGGGTCACCTAAAACAGCTCCAAATTGTTTATTTGGATTTTGGCTGAGTAAATATTCATAAAAACTGGGTTGATCATCAAAGTCTTTTAAACCTTGAACGAAATTAATTTTTTGCTTAGGCCACATAAGATTTCTAAACCAACGCCAACGGCTTTTTACGCCCTCTGGTGAACGCGGTAAAAAACTGCGGTTCTTTGGATCTTCTTCTTGCCACTGATAACCAATAATTAATTCATCCCATGACAGAATCACTGGGCAAAATTTTAAATGTTTATCTTCAGGCTGATTTTGAATCAACGTGAGTGCATGAACAAAGTCACCGTCGTGAATTGAAATAATCTGCGCATTCACACCCGCTGGGATCGGCCCAAACTCTAAAGCCCAGTCTACTTTTAGACCGCGCAACTCTAAAGCTGTTGCGTTCGTTCGAACTGAAACTATAAAACGTTTATCTGTATAGGCCTCGGTGATGCGTTTAATATCTTCAACACTAAAAAGATCTGTGCGTAATTCAAATTTATCTAAGTTAGGCCAAGCCTTTAATTCTTTTTCGCTATTCAACGTGTAATAGGCGTGTTCGATTTTAAAATCTTTTTTTAAAATTTCTTCTTCAATCTCATCGTTATCATTTAAGCCTTCAGGAATATGATAAATCCATGAAGCTGATTTTCTAAATTGAGGCTCACGAGCTTGATAGCGCTGAATAGATTCATCTAAAGCTGATACTTCAGGGTTAAGACGTGGACGATTTAGAAATAAACGCCCGTCTGAATCGGTTCTACGACTTAAATAAATAACTTCAGCCTCTGCTGGCAATAACTCTGGATTAAACCCAGCTCCGACAGAAATGCAGTAGCTTGGGTATTTGATTAAATCTTGAAAGTATTTTTTTTCTAACTCACGAAACGAAGCTTCACCTTTTGAGGCGAAAATTTCACTGACTGGTTGTTTTTCACCTTCAGAGATCACCTTATCTAAATCATAAGTCGCAATTTCAGGAAAATAATGTTCATGGCGTTCAAGCAATGAACTTTTACCCACCCCACGATGACCGATGATTATTCTTTTCATAACAGTGATCCCGTATGTTGGTAAAACTGAGGATAACTCTTATTAATCACACCAGGATCAGTGATCATCACAGGAAAACCTTTTAACTGCAAAAGTCTTGCGGCAAAAGCCATACGGTGATCATGATCTGGATCAAAATGAATAATATCACGGTGCAAATACTTTGCTGCGGGATTGCCGTAAATTTTTAAACCGTCTTCTAGTTTTTCAACCGCGAAGTTACAGCGAGTTAGTAATTCGAAAGTTTTTTCAATGCGGTTAGATTCTTTATGCACTAATTGTTTTGCGCCGTAAAGGTGGCTTGTACCTTCAGCGAAAGCACATAACACCGCCATCACCGGAAATAGATCAGGGCACTGTGCTAGATTTGCTTTTAGCGAAGACCATTGTTTTTGCTCTGAAATGTAAAAATTATTATCTTCGGTAACAAAGTTAATCGCCATTCGTTTAAAGAAAGCGATAAATTCCATATCCGGCTGAAGTGAAAACTTATTCCAGTTCGTTAAATGCACTTTACCTGCTAATACGGCTGCAGCGGCAAGACTTGCAAAAGAACTGACATCAACTTCACCTTGAAATTTTTGTGGCAAAAGTTTTTGCCCTTGAGACACAAACAAATCATCGATCGCAAAACCTAAAGAGGCCATCATTTTTTGGGTGTAATTAAAATAACTTTCAGAAGTTACCTTTGAAGATTCAACTTGCAGATCAAATGGTAATTTCACCGAGTTTAATAAAACCGAAGTTAAAAACTGGCTAGATTCACTTGAATCTACAGTGAGCACTAAGCACTTTTCTTCGCTGTGCCAGCCGTTACCCGTGATGCGAAATTCAGTTTTTTCTTCGTCAAACGAAGCTGTAACGCCAACCTGTTTTAAAATATTGATCAATTCATTTTGCGGGCGCGAGAATAATTTTTTTTCACCGCGTAAAACAAATGAACCGGCTTCGCGCGATACGCGTAAGGCAAAAAAGCGAAACGTTGTGCCACCAAGGCCTACGTAAAATTCTTTTTTACCGGCTTTAAGATCAGCTAAACACTTTTCTAAAGTTTGAACATCATCAGCCTTTGAACTTCCGATAATTTCTAAGCCTGGCTCGTATGATTTAAGTATAAGAGCACGATTCATCCAGGATTTTGAAATGTCCAAACTTCCAGAAAATGAAAAACTCATGCATGAAACCTTTGTCTTTCAAATTCCGTCACGATCTCGCTCACTGTTTTTTGGGCGACAAAGACCTGACCTGGTTTTTTAATTAATATAAAGCGAAGTGATTTTTCTTTAGCAGCTACAGATTTTTTATCTTGATTAAGTGCTGCCGTGATTTTTTGCTTCGAAAGCTTGTGGGCTTTGGCAAAAGCTAATTCACTATTTGGCATATCTGTAATCAATTGAGTTAAATTAACAAAATCTTTTTGTTTAAGCTGACCTAAGTGAAAACTCCAGCGCGCAGCGAAGACCATTCCCATAAGAACTGCTTTGCCGTGTGATAAACCCAGCTCTGATTCATAAACGTGACCCATTGTGTGGCCTAAGTTTAAGATATGGCGGTATCCTGTTTTTTCAAACGGATCTTTCTTCACAACAACCATCTTAGCTTGAATAAATTTTTCTAAATTTTTCCAAACAAAGTCTTCAGTAAATTTAATTTGCGTGTAAAGTTTTGGCTGATTGATTAGACAAATTTTTATAATCTCGCCAAATGCTTCTGTTAAACGTTCTGCAGGTTGATTTAATAACAACGCTTTAGACAAAATAACTTTAGAAGCCGGGTATATAGTGCCGATTTGATTTTTAACGTTATTTAAATTTAAACCGTTTTTTCCGCCATGAGCCGAATCAACAGCCGATAACCACGTCGAAGGAATTTGCACCAACGGGCAACCACGTTGATACGTCGATGCGAGAAAACCAGTAAAGTCTCCGACTGATCCACCACCAATAGCCACGAACTGAAGCTTTTTAGTAATTAATTTTTTATTTTGCCAAGCCTGAAGCTGATTCAAAACTTTTGCATACTGTTGCACGGTTTTTAACGACTCACCCGCTTGAACTGGTAGTGCGAGGTCAAATTGGGCAACCCACTTTTTAAAAGCTGCGTTTTTTAGCAAAATTCGGTCAAAAATCACCACAGACTGACGTTCGGGGTGCGAAACCTGAGCTAAAGTTGGAAGTCCTGAAACTTTAATGAGAGGAGTGTCTTTTTTCACTCTATGAACATACTCCCGAAAGCCCGAAACGCGCAAGGTGTTAGGACGTGCCATACAGCGAAAGAAATCTTATATTCAATGACGCATTAAAAAATTAAATAGGAGCGTAGTATGCAAAAGATCAAAGTAGCAAACCCAGTGGTTGAGCTAGATGGCGATGAAATGACAAGAATCATCTGGAAATTTATCAAAGATAAATTAATCCTACCTTACTTAGATATCGACATTAAATATTATGACTTAGGCATGGAATACCGTGACCAAACTAACGATCAAGTGACTGTTGACGCTGCTGAAGCGATCAAAAAGTACAATGTTGGTATCAAGTGCGCGACAATCACTCCTGATGAACAACGCGTAACTGAATTCAAATTAAAACAAATGTGGAAATCACCAAACGGAACAATCCGTAACATCCTTGATGGTACAGTTTTTCGTGAACCAATCCTTTGTGCCAATGTGCCCCGCCTAGTACCTAACTGGACAGCGCCAATTTGTATCGGTCGTCACGCATTCGGCGATCAATACCGTGCAACTGATTTCGTAACTAAAGGTAAAGGCAAATTAACTATTACTTTTCAACCTGAAGGTGGCGGCGACACGATCACTCACGAAGTTTACAACTTCAAAGGCGATGGTATCGCAATGGCTATGTACAACACTGATGAATCAATCACAGGTTTTGCACGTTCTTGCTTTAATCAGGCATTAACTAAAAAATGGCCTTTATACTTATCTACTAAAAACACTATTCTTAAAAAATACGATGGTCGTTTTAAAGATATCTTTGAAAACATTTACCAAACTGAATTTAAAACTCAATTTGATGCTGCTGGTATCACGTATGAACATCGCTTAATCGATGACATGGTTGCTTCTGCATTAAAATGGAATGGTAACTTCGTATGGGCTTGTAAGAACTACGATGGCGACGTTCAATCTGATACTGTGGCACAAGGTTTCGGTTCTTTAGGTTTAATGACTTCGGTATTAATCACTCCAGATGGTAAAACAATGGAATCAGAAGCCGCTCACGGAACAGTGACTCGTCACTACCGTATGCACCAACAAGGTAAACCGACTTCAACTAATCCAATCGCTTCTATCTTTGCTTGGACTCGTGGTCTTGAGCACAGAGCTAAACTTGATAACAATCCTTCTTTAGCTAAATTCGCATTAACTTTAGAAAAAGTTTGTGTTGAAACAGTTGAAGCTGGTTTCATGACAAAAGATTTAGCGGTTTGTATCTACGGCGACAAAGTTCCTGCAGACAAATTCATGAACACAGAGCCGTTCTTGGATAAAATCGATTCTAATCTTAAAAAAGCGATGACTCTATAGGTAGGCCGTCCCTTTTTCGGGAGCAGCGTACCAATCTCAAAACCCGATGTTAATAGCATCGGGTTTTTTTATATCTAAGTGTCTACCCTAACACCACTCTGTCGAACTTCTAGCTAGTTTCAAAAATCAATCGCATCACATTGATATACAGCGCGCACACGCTTTGCTTTAAGTCTTTATATGCTTAAAAACTTTCGGCAGTTTTACCGACATCCTTCGAATTCTTTTTGCTTAATTGAAACTGATTCACACTTAATCAAAGCGCAATTTGTGGATTATTCACAAATGGGTTGTTTATTACGACTAGAAAAATTAGTTTCGATTAAAAAGCAAATTGCATTGATTTACCAGAAGGACAAATCAGAGTACGTAAAAATGGCCTGTTTATCTATTCACTTACATGAAAAGCACGGTTTGTTTTATTTAGGCGTAAAGTTTATTGCACAGATTTCGCGTTAGTTTGTTTTTCATTCACAAAAACTAAAGCGTAAATCGCTGTCGGAATTAATATCCAAATATTACGAATGTGAAAGTTATAAAGAAACCACAGCAGAAGTGAAACTGCGGCCATCATCGAATAAATTTTTACATAAGCGATCGCCGATTTTTTTCGAAGATAACATTTGTAAAAAGCCAAAGTGTGCAAAATCACAATAAGCGCAATCGTTAAAATCGCTACGACCATCACCATTCGTTGCATCAGCGCAAAGAACTCTGGTGAATTCACAAAGTTAGGATCTAAATCAGGGCGCAACGTCGCGATATCTAAATTATCAATCGTGCGTTTTAAATACTCGGGACGAGTCATATAAAAATAAGAAGCTATGGCCACGATCATGTCGGTCAGCCATAGAATCAGATTTCTTTTTTTATTGTCAGAGAAGATCTCAGAGATTTCATCCATGAAATTAGCTTAAATGATCTCTTAAACCATCGCTAATTAATTGTGTTGATAAGATTAATAATAATAAACAAAGTCCAGGAATCCACATTAAGTGCGGAGCTGTCTCCATTAAGTTTTTAGAATCAGCTAACATTGTTCCCCATTCAGGGTATGGCGCTGGAATTCCTAAACCTAAAAAGCCTAAGGCTGCTGTATTTAAAATCGCCTCTGAACAACAAACCGCTGATTGCACCAAGATCGGTGTAATACAGTTCGGTAATAAATGACGAAGCATGATTCGCGCATCACTTGCACCCAAAGCTTTTGCTGACTGGATATATTCTTTCGCCATTTCAACCTGCGCCTGTGAGCGCACCAGACGAAACATCGTTGGAATTGAAACTAACGTGACCGAAATAATCGTGTTCGTTACACTTGGTCCTAAGATCGCAACCACGAATAAAGCTAATAGCAAGCTTGGCATCGCCTGAAGGGCATTCATTGATTGATTTAAAATCTGATCAACACGTTTACCGTAAAAAGCTGCGAATAATCCTAAGCCTGCACCGATCACGACGGCAATACCACCAACGATTAAACCAATACCTAAAGAGAATTGCGCGCCGACCATTAAGCGTGAAAGCAAATCACGGCCTAAATCATCAGTGCCTAAAATAAATTTTCCGCCCATAGCCTGTAAGGCCATACCGTCGAAAACTTCATTATAGGCAAACGGAGTCCAGAAAAAAGAAACAATAAAAGCCAAAATGAAAAATGAAAATAAAATCATTCCGTAAAGAACATTTTTGTTTCTGAATAATTTTTGTGTAGCGGTGACTGCCATTAGCCACCCCTTTGTGAATCACGCATTTTAGGAGAAACGATTTTCACTGATTCATCCGTAACCCAGTTCACAATAATAATAATTAACATCGAATAGAATACGCCAGCTTGTACAACGGGGTAATCGCGAGCTTCGATAGATTTGATAATCCAACGGCCCATGCCCGGCCAAGAAAATAACGTTTCAGTTAAGATAGCGCCGGTTAACAACTGACCCATCGCTAAACCGATTGAAGTTAAAATCTGCGGAAGTGCATTTTTAAAAATATGTTTAAATAAAATCTGCTTGTACGGAAGACCTTTCGATCTGGCTGTACGCACGTAATCCTCTTCGGCCACATCGATAATCGATGCACGGCTGACACGAACGATTAACGCTAGCGGAACAGTACCTAACACGAACGCCGGTAAGATAACGTATTTACAAGCTGATACGAAGGCATCCCATTGACCAGACAACAAAGTATCTAAAAAGTAGAAACCTGTTTTGTAAGGCACATCAAACATCACATCAATGCGACCTGATACGGGAAAGATTCCAAGTTTAACCGAGAAAAAGAAAATAACAATTAAGCCCCACCAGAAAATCGGCATAGCAAAACCCAGCGTTGATAAACTGACAGCACCGTAATCCCAGAATGAATTTCTTTTGACAGCGGCTAACATTCCTAACGCTAAGCCAACAAGTGATGACCAAAGTAAAGCGACGAAAGCTAACTCGACAGTAGCTGGCCATAAAACTTTGAATTCACTGATGACAGGTTGTTTAGAAACGGTCGATTCACCGAAGTCTCCGACCAAAGCATTCGCTGAAAATTTTAAAAACTGAATTGGTAATGGTTTATCCAATCCTAAATTTTTTGTGATTTCAGCTATGCGTTCTGGGCTGGCTCCGCGTTCACCAATGATATTGAGAACGGGGTCTCCGGGAATCAGCCTGATGATTGAAAAACTCATCAAGCTGATAAAAAGAAAATAACCTATAACTTTGAAAAGTCCGCGTACGATTGCCATTAATTACTTTGCTAATGATACGTTTTCGAAATTTTCGTGACCGAACGGATCGATTTTGTAGCCTTGTACTTTTGCAGACATCACTTTATTTTGTTTTGAGTGAGCTACTGGGTACCAAGGTTTTTCTTTAGTGAAAATTTCTTGAGCTTTCATGTAAAGAGCCGTACGTTTTGCAACGTTTGAATCTTCTTTAGCTTGTTGTAATAAGTTGTCGAATTCTTTGTTACACCATCTAGCGTAGTTAGAACCCGCTGAAACTGCTGTACAACCAAGTAACACGTTCATGAAATTATCTGGATCGCCGTTATCACCTGTCCAACCGAATTCGATCATTTGGTGATCACCTTTTTTAGATTTCTCTAAGTATGTAGGCCAGTCGAAAGTAACTAATTTAACTTTTACACCGATTTTAGCTAAGTCAGCTTGAACTAACTCACCTAATTTTTTACCGTTTGGTAAATACGGGCGAGACACTGGCATAGTCCATAATTCAGTTTCAAAGCCATCTTTTAAACCAGCTTCAGCTAATAATTTTTTAGCTTTTTCGATATCGTAAGATTGATCAGCTGTTTTGTTATTATAAGACCACATAGTCGGTGGAATTGGATTTTTCGCAGCCTGACCAGATGTTTTGTAAATCACATCTATGTATGATTTTTTATTTAACGCTAAAGAAATGGCTTCACGAACTTTTAAGTTGTCGAAAGGTTTTTTCTCAGTGTTGAAAGCAATGTAAGAAACATTAAGGCCTGCAGAGTTTAAAACTTTGATTGCAGGATTTTTTGATAAGGCTTCGATATCTTGCGGTTGTGGTTCAGCCATTAAATGACATTCGCCAGATTTCATTTTTTGTGTACGAACAGTTGCATCAGCAACAATAACGAAAATTAAATTTTCGATTTTCGGCTTACCTTTGAAGTAAGCTGGATTAGCTGTGTACTTAACCGTTGAATCTTTTTGGTAAGATTTGAAAACGAAAGGACCAGTTCCGATGGGAGCTGTTTCTAAAGTTTTTAAACCTTTGCCAGATTTAACTAAAAATTGCGCGTACTCTTCAGAAAGAATAGAAGCGAAATCCATAGCTAAGTCAGCTAAGAACGGAGATTCAGGGTGTTTTAACTCAAACACAACTGTTTGGTCGTCAGTTTTTTTAACATCAGTGATTAAAGCATCTAATTCCATCGCTTTGAAATATTCATAAGAAGCGGCAGGAACTGCTAATGGATTTTTAGGATCTAACTGAGTTTTGAAAGAGTAAACTACATCGTTAGCGTTGAAATCACGAGTTGGTTTGAATAATTCGTTTGAGTGAAATTTTACACCTTTACGTAATTTGAAAGTGTAAGTTTTGCGATCTTTAGAAATTGTCCAAGACTCTGCTAAACCTGGTCCTACTTCTGTTGTGCCTGGTTTAAATTCAACTAAACGGTTGAAAATAGTCTGTGCACTTGAATTCATGCTTGTTCCATCAGTCACGATTTGTGGATTGAAAGAAGATGGGCTTCCTTCCATACAAAAAATGAAGTTGTCTGCAGCTTGTGCGAACATTGGTAATAACAACAATGTGGCTAATAATACCTTTTTCATAAAATCTCCCCTTTAAACATTTTGAAAACTCTTGTAATGTGTCACAGAAATGAATCTGCTTCAACTCTACAATGCATCTAAGCAATACGGCCCCAAAATACTTTTTGATAATGCCGGCTTCTCTATAAATCAGGGCGAACATGTTGGCGTGATCGGCCCGAATGGCGCAGGTAAATCCACTCTATTCAAAATTATGGTGGGTATAGAGCATTTAGATTCAGGTGAGATCACAAAAGCTAACGGTTTACGCATCGGTTATTTAGAACAAGAGTCTGATTGGACAGTCGATGTGAACGCTGAAGAGTATTTGAAAGAACATTGCATCACGCCAATCTGGGAATTAAAGCAAATCGGCCTGGGTATTGGTCTTCAAGAGCATCACTTTGCCGGAAAATTAACCCAATTATCGGGTGGATTTCGCATGCGCATGAAGCTTTTGTATTTAATCGGGCTTCAACCCGACATTATGCTGCTGGATGAGCCGACAAATTTCTTAGATCTTGAGAGTATTTTAACATTAGAAACTTTCTTACAGGAATATAAGCAGGCTTTTTTACTGATTTCACATGACCGCGAATTTTTACGTCGCACAACTGAATACACACTAGAAGTCGAAGCCGGAGACATCGTTAAGTTTCCAGGGCACATCGATGATTACTTCGAACAAAAAGCTGAACTTCTTAGAATGTTAGAAGCCAAAGCGGCACAAATTGAAAATAAGCGTAAGCACATTCAAGAATTCGTTGATAAGTTTAAAGCCAAAGCGACAAAAGCGCGCCAAGCACAGAGTAAACTAAAAAGTTTAAATAAATTAGAAAAAGTAGAGATCAAAAAACTTCCTCCCCGTGCGGTAATTCAACTTCCGACAGCTTTGCCGACGGGAAAAGAAATTTTACAAATCACAAATGCTGATCTTGGATACGATAAAAGCAAAGTTATTTTAAAAAATGTGAATCTGATCATCGATCGCGGGCAAAAAATCGGGATCGTTGGTTACAACGGAGCTGGTAAATCGACTTTACTTAAATCAATCGCCGAAAAAATTCCGTTTATCACTGGCGAAATGAAATGGGGCTACAACGTACGCTTTTCATACTTCGCTCAGCATTTGGCGGATGATTTATTAGATACTGATACGGTTATCGATGCGCTTCAAAGAAAAGCTCACCGCGACAACATGGCTCAAGACATCTTGAACATGGCGGGTTCGTTATTATTCTCGGGAGATAGCATTTATAAAAAAATTAAAGTCTTATCGGGCGGAGAAAAAACGCGCGTGGCTTTAGGGCAAGTGCTTTTACAACGTAATCCTCTATTGCTACTCGATGAGCCAACGAATCACTTGGACTTCGACACAGTAAACGCATTAGCCGTAGCTCTATCAGATTTTAACGGCACAATTATTTTAGTCAGCCATGATCGTAACTTTTTAAAACAGGTTACAACTCAAATTGTCGAAGTCAGAAATGGCACGATCGAAAAATATCCTGGTTCATATGATGAATACTTGTGGAGTTTAGAAAAAGGTATTTTAAGCGAACGCATTGATACACCAGCTGTTGTTGAAAAAACTGTGGTGAATTCAGATTCATCAGAGAAAAAGTTTAATTACAAAGAAGAAACAAAACGTTTAGGCAGTGAAATCAAAGAATTAGAAAGAAAAATTCTAAAAACTGAAGAGTTATTGTTTCGTCATGCTGAAAAACAAGTTGAGTTAACGGGATCGTTACTCACAGCCCAAGGCCAACAAGCACGAGAAATTGCAAAACAGGCCGCGGCTTTAAGTGCAGAGACTGTAAATATGGAAGAAGCCTTGATGGACCATATGGAAACTGTCGAGATCAAAAAACAAGAACTAGCTCAGCTTGTTGGTAAATAAACGCTACGCTTTAGGACTGCAAACTGCGCGAATGCCCTTAGCTAACTGTTTGATAAACTGATTTTCGACGTCTGATTTTCTTTTCACAATATAAACATCTGTTTTCACAAGACGACAGCCTGATATACCTGGTCTGCGAATTAAGCGACGCGATTTATCAACATTCTTATTATGTAAATCCACAATAAACGCTGGAAAAAAACCCGCCGCTTTTTTCTGACGACATAATTCTAATGCAGTTTCTAATAACGTCACACGGTATTTAACTTTACGAGAGAACACATCATCAGGCCAACCATCTAAGCCACGCACACGTGAGGGCGTACCCGTGATTGGCATTGCGGGAACTACATACGGAAAATCATTTTGAATTAAATCTGGAAACGCATCGGGATGTGAAAACACTCCCATTTCAATGGATGTAACTTTTAAATGTTCAAGATCAGGATGCGGTACTGGCATATACGTGATACCGACATCTACTTTTTTATTGGCAACAGCTTCTTCTAATTCACCAGGCAACACTTCATGCAGAGTTAAAGTCTTTTGATCCCAGTCGATATGATTTAAAAAATCTAATGCGTAAGTTGAAAAAACTTCGAACGTGGCAATTTTGATATCTTTACAGCAACTGACATCACGATTTTCGATCTCACCCTTTAGGTTTTCGAAATCTTGAATCAGCGTTAGAGATCTTTCAGCCAAACGCTGTCCATGCTCGGTCAATATGATCTGTCTTCCGACGTGGCGAATTAAAGGAACCCCTAATTCTTCTTGTAAAAGCTTAGTTACTTTTGAAAGTGCTGGTTGAGAAATGTTTAAAATCTCTGCTGCGCGGCTCATAGAGCCAGCTTTAGCAATAGCCGTGAAGTAGCGTAATTGTTGTATATCCATAAGTTATCGATTTATTACTATATATTACTTTTAATGTGCAAGCATATTTAATAAAAACTAATGATCAACCCCAACAGGAGAATTGTATGAAACAGATCCTTTTAGTTGCAGCCCTAGCATTAACTAGTCAGTTTGCAAATGCAGCCGCATTACCACCAACTATACCTTCTAACCCACAACAACCTTTAACCCCTAAACCTATCGTAACTAATTTAACAGTTCATGAATGGGGTACATTTACTTCTGTTATGGGATCTAATGGTTTACGTGTTGGTGGATTACATCACGAAGAAGAAACTCTTCCTTCATTTATCGTTGGACGTAATGTTTTAGGTGAGAATTTAGAAGCTCTTGCTCCTCCTGGATCTGGTCATGGCGGCGGAAGCCACTGCCAATCTGTTAAAGGAATAGATGTTTGTGACGACAACACTCTAAGCCCTACGCCAATTTCACAACCTCAATATAAAGTAACTCCTGAAGTCGTTACGCAAAAAATGGAAACTCCAGTTTTATATTTTTACAGTGATGAAAAAATTCAATCACGTGTGACTGTTGGATTTCCTAAGGGGATTATCTCTCAATATTACCCAGCACCTATTTCATTTTTACCAGCGTTAGGTAAAATTGAAGGCTTATCTGGAGGACAAGTTACCTTTGATGTTGAAGTAACAACAGAAAAGTTAGCTTTACCAAAAGTTGAACATGGCAATGTGTATGCTCCAGCACGTCAAGTGGCTTCAAACGATATCCGCTCTGGAGATCAAAATGAAAAATTTATTTTCTACCGTGGTTTAGGCGATTTCGCGACGAGCTTAATCATTAATTCAAACTTAAACGATGGTATCACATTACAAAATTATGGTTTAAAAATTTCTAATGTGATCTTGTTAGATGTGACTTCTACAACTGGAGCAGTTAAATCTCTTGGTGCCTTAGAAAGTAAATCGACAAAACATGTCACCGACAAAGAATTCAATGACTTCCGTGCTGCAAAACTTTCTCGAGAGCAATTCGAAGCAGAAGCGCAAAAAGTAATTGTTCAAGCTCTAGTTGAATCAGGATTATACAAAGATGAATCTTTAGCTATGTTTAACACTTGGAAATCTAGCTACTTAAAATCAAACGGTTTACGTGCATTATACATTTTATCTCGCAAAGAAACTGACACAATTTTACCAATCTCGATTACACCAGAGCCTCAAGAATTAGTAAGAACGCTAGTTGGCCGCATCGAAATCTTTCACGCTTCTGAAGAGCAACAGCTTCTTAAAGACTTTCGCGCAGGCAAACGCCCTCTGATTAATGCAGATGATCGTTTTGCTGAACCTAAATTAAGAAGATTATTAACATTAGTTGATATCAGCGAACGTTATTACATTACGAAAATGATTAACGATTTAAATTAGTTTTTAATCAGCCTCTTAAATAAAAAAAAGCGAGTTGCTACCTACAACTCGCTTTTTTTATTTTCAAATCTACTCAATGTTTACCAGTCAATCGGATCAATGCCTTTGGCCTTTAACCATTTATTCGCTTGCGAGAAGGGCTTAGAGCCAAAAAATCCGCGATGTGATGATAATGGCGATGGATGAACGCTTTCAAGCACCAGATGCTTGCTACGATCAACGATGGAACCTTTTTTCTGGGCGTAAGCTCCCCATAAAATAAACACCACGTGCTCACATTCATTATTCACAACTTCGATAATTTTATCGGTGAATTGCTCCCACCCTTTTTTTTGGTGAGCGGCCGCTTTACTTTCTTCGACAGTCAAAACGGCGTTTAATAAAAGTACGCCTTGTTTAGCCCAACGTTCAAGATTACCTGATTTTGGAATTTCTTTTCCTAAATCAGCTTTTAATTCTTTAAAAATATTTTGTAACGAAGGTGGTAAACGCACTCCTTCAGGAACAGAAAAACTTAAACCATGCGCTTGCCCTGGGCCGTGGTAAGGATCTTGCCCTAGGATAACAACTTTCACATTTTTCAAATCAACTAAATCTAAAGCGTTAAAATATTTTTTCGCATCAGGATAAATAACTTTTCCGCTCTCGTATTCTTTTTGCAGAAACTTATTTAGGTTCTTCATATAGTCAGATTGGAACTCGGATTTTAATTGATTTTGCCAGCTATCAGATAGTTTTATGTTTACCATATACCAAATTGATACAATGACTTAGGTCGAGACACGAGCTTTAATTTGCTGCGCTAAAAGTCATTTAATTGTTTGCGGTAATTATTTAAATTTTTTGCAGGCTTAGACTTTTGCTAAAAGAAACACAATGTTAAACTAAGGTAACAGATATAGGAGGACTCTATGGCTCGAAAAATGCTTAAAGACAAGAAGACAGCTAAGAATACTAAAACCGACCTCCAAGGCGTTACATCTTCCAACTCTCCTCTTCAGGACACACTGCACCTGATTGAGACAGATCCCGAAGTGAAATCTTTTATCTACCAACAAATCAATGAGTTTGCTCCGTACACAACTGAAGAGACAAATGTCATTGTGTTAGCACGTGATCCTGAAGACGCTTACGCGAACGAAGATCATTTGATCGCCAGTGATTATGATTCTTTAGATGATCACTATGAATATCGCATTGCTATTGTATTAAAAGAAGCAGATGCCACGCTTGAAGCTGAAGGTTTTGGCCATGATATCTTCGACGCCATTTCTGCGGCTAAAGAAGCGATGCTGGGTCGACTTTGTGAAATTCACGACGAGATTGAAAGCCCACAAGATCGCTTGAATGCCATTCAACAAGCTTGCGAAAATACGCAACTTCACTAAATTATTTCAGATCGGTCTGCACTAACTGACCGATCACGTCTTGTAACTGATCAAACACACTACTGCCCGTAGGCAAATCCGGTTTTAACTCTGCTGTTAAGACCGGAACTTTTTGTTCAACCCATAAATATCTGCCAAGACTTCCCGGAAAATTTCCTAAACGACGCCAAGGTAAATAACTGTAATTTGGCGCTGGAACTTTGGGCCCATCGTAATCTAAAACATTCAACGGCGTATGAACTGAAATCACAAACTGCGGCTTAAATTCTTCGATGTGATCCATAATACAATTCACTTCAGGTTCACTCGCTGCTTTTTCTCCAGGAAATTTACGTGCAGAACTTTTTGCGTCTTTTTTCCAAAACTTTTCAGCTTCAGCTTCCCAATCAGCTGTTGGAAAGTTTCGATTTAAATCGACACCTGATGCATTGGTGCGACTTTTCTTAAGCGCGCCATCAGGATTTGCTACGGGAATAATTCTCCAGTTATTGCGCGGATCAATTTCTTGCACCCGCTCAAACCAATAACGACCTAACGACCCAGCTCCGATTTCATCTCCGTGAATCACACTGATCACTAAGATGTTTTTAGCTTTTTCGTTTTTGCCTTTTTGATCTAAGTGAAAAATTGGTTTTCCATTCACTGAAACACAACGATCTTTTAGTAAGATTTTTTCGCAAGATTTTTCAAGATTCGTTTTAGCTTTAAAATTTTTGTAAGCACCAAGAGATTGAACACACCATTTAACTAACGATTCTCTGGCTGATGCAGCTGGAGTAATCACTTTAATTGTTGTAGCTGATGAAATTTGCGTTGAAGAAACCGCAACGTCTGTTGCTGAAACAACAGCTGTGCTGGAAATAGTTTCAGCTTGGGCCAAGGTATTCACCGAAAATAAGTTTAAAAATATCATTATGAGAATCACGAATTTCATTCTCAAAATATGAACATATATGTGTAAAAAAGTCCTCATGTTTTTCTAAAACGTGCCCGATAGGTAATTTGTGCCGAGACTAGACCTTGGTATTGTAAGGAGATTTTTGAATGGCAAAAAAGAGTAGTGTAATGTTAGCCCTGTTATTTATCGCGAACCCGTTCGTTCTGTTATTTTATCAGAATTGCTCTTCCGCGCCGAAACAAACAGTTCATGCCCCAGAGCAACATGGTGAAAAAAAGCCCGCCAGTATTCAGGCCCATGGTCCTAAAGAAAAATTATAAAAATAAGCTATTGACTTACACATTTCTTACACTGTAAGTTATGTGTATGAAGAAACATGCAAACACGCCCCTCCCGCCCTTAACAACCAAAGAGAAATCAGTCCTGCAATTTATCGAGCAGGAACTGATCTCTAAAGGCGTATCACCTTCTTACCAAGAAATCTGTGATCACTTTGGTTTCGCATCTTTTAACTCAGTTCAAAATTATTTAAAACAACTGAGCACTAAAGGTTATTTGCTGATTCCTCAAAACCAAAAACGCGCGATTCAAATCTTACACTCTGCGAATGATTTCCAGAAAGATTTGGCTAGCCGTTTAGGTTCACAATCTAATCTAAGTTTAGTGAAAGAACCTTCGAAAAGCTCCTTCGCCGGTCAGTCTTCCCAAAGCGTCCACAGCGACTCATCTTCGAAGGTTCTTCCTATCCCTTTTCTTGGTCGCGTAGCAGCCGGCTCACCGATCGAACGTATTCACGAAGGTGAATTCATTGATGTTCCTGTGAACTTTATGAAATCACCAGGTGATTACTTCGCCTTAAAAGTTGAAGGCGACTCAATGATCGATGAAGGTATTTTTGACGGAGACTTCTTAGTCGTACTTTCACAAAAGAATGCTAAAGATGGCGATCTTGTTGTGGCTGGTATCGAAGAGGGCGCAACTGTTAAACGTTTCTTTATGAAAAAGAATCCTGAGATCTCTACGACAACTAAAGCTATCGAACTTCGCCCTGCTAATCCGCGCTTAACTTCGATGTGGTATGCACCACAACAGGTTGATCTTAAGGGTTTAGTGAAAGGTTTACTACGTAAGTATTAATCGCAGTTAACATGAGGACGATAATAGTCGTCCTTTTATTCCATTTAAAAGTTAATTGAAAAATTAGCTTTTTTTTTCGCCTTTTTCCCATAGTCTTGATACAGCTATGCCCTATTAAGGAGATACTTTTCATGAAAACATTTATCTGCGCCCTATTAATTTCTGCTTCAGCATTTGCTGCCGTAACTGAGTTGCCTAAAACTTTAAGCAAAACAATGAAAGCCATGTCAGCTGATTTAAAACAAGTCGCAACTCAAGTTGCAGATCCTAAAGCCAATGAAAATTCAGCTTTATTATCTGATGACTTCGTAGCTATGGTTATTCACGCTAAAGACTTCACACCTGATACAGTTGCGGCCCTTCCTGCGAATGAGCAACCAGCAGCACTAGCTGAATACCAATTAATGTTGGATCAAACAGCTGAAGTAGGCGTTAAATTAGCAGCAGCATTTCGCGCTAACGACAATGCGCTAGCAACTGAATTGTTAAACCAATTATCGCAAGCCAAAAAAGACGGCCACACAAAATTTAAATAAGTTATTACTTAATGAATCCCTGCGCGGTTTGGCCTAAGTCTTTTAGGTATCCGCGCACTAGATCGTAGTCTTTATCAGCTGCGGGTTTAAAATCAGTGATGTGATACATTCCTAGCAAAACAGTTTTACCTTCATCAGACTTAATATACTTAACCAAAGCATCAGCAAATTTCTGTTTTACTTCTTCAGGAATATCTTTTCTAAAAACAACAGGATCATTCGGAATCGGTCCTGTAAGTTTTAGAATTTTAATTTTTTCATAAATGTCAGGGTATTCAGTACGTAAAATCCAACGTGCATCTTTTGGTGTGCCGTCTTCATCTGGCGGAGTGTAGAACGTTGCACCTGCATCAACTTGTTTTTGATAAACAGCGCGCACAACAGTGTCATGCTTACCAGCAAACATAAATTCTTTAAGTTTTATGTTTTCTTGTTTAAATAAACGTAAGGGTAATAAATATCCAGATGTTGAAGCCGGATCAACGAACGCAAATTTCTTACCATTTAATTCTTGAATCGTTTTCGGACCATCAGCACGAGCAATAATCTGACCGTAATATTCATCACGACCGCGATTCATTAATTTCATACGCGCTTGAACGCCATATTTCTCGTTCGCTAAGATATAACCAAACGTATTAATAATCGCTGCATCAGCGCGTTTAGAGCCAAAGGCTTCAACCAGCGCGATGTAATTGATTGGCAATTCGATTTGAACAGACATGCCCGTCTCTTTTTCAAGAAACAGTCTTAATTTTTCACCCTGTTCTTTTAACGCGACAACGTCTTGAGCCGGAACAATATAAAACTTAAATGGGTTTTTCTTACTGCCTAATTCATTAGATTGAGTACAGCCTGAAACGATGAAAACCAGTGCCAATAAAGATAACAACGTACGTAAATTCATGACTTAACTGATAGCCTAGAATATATACCAAAAGCAAGAGGTACATGAATATGGTAAACATCAGCTCAACATACACAGGCCAAAAACACTGTGAGGCGACTCACGGTCCATCAAATTCTGTTATCCACACTGACGCTCCGAAAGATAATAACGGTTTAGGCGAGACGTTTTCACCGACTGATTTAGTAGCAACAGCTGTTGGAACATGCATTCTAACAACAGTTGCGATCTTCGCTGAAAAAGAAAATATCTCAATCGTTGGAGCAACGTCATACACAGAAAAAGTAATGACTCCACCGCCTCGTCGAATTGGATCTCTAAAAACTGTTTGTAAATTTCCAAATACAATCCCTGAAGAATTCAAAAAAAGAATTCCTGAAATCGCTGAAATGTGTCCTGTGAAAAAATCATTACACCCCGACGTAGTAGTCGATGTAGAAATTTTATTCGTGTAAATGAGCTCTTCAAATTTACCCGACTTCAATAAACTTTGGAATTTCAGCAAGCCAGCTGAAACCGAAATTAAATTTCGTGAGACCTTAGCCGAAGTCGAAGTAAATGCGGATCTTGATTATATTCTACAATTAAAAACTCAGATCGCTCGCGCTGAAGGCCTTCAAAGGAAGTTCGATGAAGCCCACAAAACCTTAGACACAGTTGAAATCGCGCTGGACGCAACCACTCCAGTTGCTGAAATTCGTTATAATCTTGAAAGAGGCCGCGTTTTTAATTCTTCGAAACAAAAAGACAAAGCAATTTGGTATTTTAGAAAAGCTTTTAATTTGGCTGATGCAGCTAAACAAGAAGACTTCGCCGTCGATGCCGCTCACATGGTAGCTATCGCAGAACCCACAGCTGAAGCGCAAATGCAGTGGAATTTAAAGGCTGTAGCCTTGGCAGAAAGTGCTACAGAACAAAAAGCCAAAGACTGGCTTGGTTCACTCTACAATAATATCGGATGGACTTATCACGACTCTGGCCAATTCATTGAAGCTTTAGAGATTTTTAAAAAAGCTTTAGCTTTCAGAGAAACCAAAGGCGACGCTTCAACAATTAGAATCGCCAAATGGTGCATCGCCAGAACACACCGCTCTTTAAACAACTTAGCCGAAGCATTAGTTATTCAAAAAAGTCTTGAAAAAGAATTCAATGCCCAGCCACAGCAAGACGGCTACAATTACGAAGAGCTTGCAGAGATTTATCTAAAATTGAATTTCAAAGAAGAGTCGAAAAAATATTTCGCATTAGCATTCAACGAATTAAACAAAGATGAATGGTTCAAATCAAATGAAGCTGTTCGCCTAGCAAGAATTAAAGAACTAAGTTTTACTTAGTTCCCATAGGTAAATCAATAACCTGAGTATTCTTAGTTTGAGTAATATGAATATCTTTAGGCAAAGACTTCTGAATAGTCTCAACCAACGACTCTTTAAAAGCATGACGTTTAAAATGTGTATTATGAATTAAACTCACTTCACGCGTAGGAACAGGCGAAGCAAATTCTTTAATCTGCTTACGGTGACCAAGATCTTGCGCAGCTAAGTAAGGCAACAAAGTAAAACCAGTCTCCTGATCAACCATACGACGTAAAGTTTCGATACTGCCCGATTCAAACTTAATATTACGGTTAATCTCAGTTACACGTTTACGATTTTTACAAATCGCCAGAGACTGATCACGAAAACAATGCCCTTCAGTTAACAACCAAAGATCACCAGAGTTCAAATCAGTTTGCTGAATTTTAGCTTTGTTCGCTAACGGACTTTTCTCAGAAGCATAAACCAAAAATGGCTCATAAAATAAAGGCGTAGATTCAAGACTAGGATCATCAATCGGCGTAACTAACAAACCCACATCCAAAGAAGAATTTTTCAAGCGCTCTAAAATTTGTTCAGTCTGCAACTCTTCAACATGAATCTGAAGCAACGGATGTTTAGAACTAAATTTACGTAAAAACAATGGTAACAAGTACGGAGCTAAGGTAGGAATCACCCCAACCGTCACTTCACCTTTAACTTCACCGTTATTATCCTGAATAATTTCATGAAAATGCTGACTCTCAGTTAAAATCACGCGCGCTTGCGTAACTAACGCCGAACCAATCTTAGTCGTTTTCACTGGCTGATGGCTGCGATCAAAAATCTGCACACCAAGCTCTTCTTCTAACTTTTGAATCTGCATTGATAATGTAGGCTGTGTGATCGAACAACTTTCAGCCGCTTGGCCGAAGTTTTTAAATTTATCAACTGCAACGATGTAAGTGAGCTGAGTCAGTGTCATGAATAACTTTCTATTTAAATAAAATTGGAATCGTTAAAAACGATTTTTTCTTAGCTTTTGGAAAACGCATTTGTGTGAATAAGCTTTTCATTAATTTTTTAGTAAAAACAACTTCAGGTGTTTCATGCACTAACGAAATCAAAGTGTTTGTCACTTCTTGATAATTCACGACGTTTCCTGCAGGTGAAATTTCTAAACGTAACGAAACAGTGCCATGCGAAGGGTTAAGCTTTGCAATCTCTTCTGAAAACACATGCATCGCTTCAGTTAAAGGTTTTTGCACTTGTGCCGTCGTTAAACCACCCACCACATAAGGCCTAGGCTCAACAAACCAACCATGAATCACTAAACGCGCTTTTTGTGGATCACGTGTGCCTTTAACTTCGGTGACTCCGTGTGGAAAACGCGGATCAAACACTACTAACTGATTAAAGTTTGCCGGAATACGATCAACGAAGCTTTTGTATTCACGATCTTGCTGATCTTGAAAACCTGGCCAGTAATCTAAAACATCAGGTTTCATAATTAATGTTTCACCACCACGAAAAGCTTTAGGATCAATCGTTAATGAATAAACAAAGGCCCATGGCCCGTGCGGAACATCTGAATGTAAATTTTGATAACAGCCATCGACGTAATAACTCATCCATGGCGGAGAGATATCATGACAGCCTAAGTTTTCACGACCCCACTGCACTAATTGCGAGTGAAAGTTTTGATAAACTTTTTTTGTAAAATAATAAAACGCTGGAGTTCTAATTAAATGATACTGGTCTTCAAAATACCAGTAATCCCACACAAAACGTTTATTGTCTGTCGTGCGTGGGTCAGAAAAGTTCTGATCAAATTCAGAACGAAGTTTTTTAGCTTCAGGAAAAAAATTCTTATGAACTGAGAAATGTTTCATCTACGCTTGCGCAACTTTTTGCGAAATACGGCCAAATAAGCTTTCGCCCTTGTCATTGAACATTTCAATTTCAATCGTATCGCCGACTTTCATAAATGGTGTTTCAGGTTTTCCATTATTGATAGTTTCTAGAGTGCGCTTTTCAGCTAAACAGCTAGAGCCAACAGTTGAATCTTCGCTGGCCACAGTGCCGCTACCGATCAATGTACCGGCTGCTAGATCACGCGTTTTTGCAGCGTGAGCAATCAACTGACCAAAATGAAAGTGCATTTCTTTAGCGTTAGCTTTACCAAAAAATTTTCCATTGTAAGTTACGTTTAGCGGTAACTGCACACGGCCATCTTTCCAATTTGTGCCAAGCTCATCAGTTGTTAATGCTAGCGGAGAAAGTGCTGAGTTAGGTTTAGATTGAAAAAATCCAAACCCCTGCGCTAGCTCCTCTGGAATTAAGCCGCGCAGGGAAACATCATTAATCAAAACATGTAACTTAATATGATTAAGGGCCTGTTCAGGAGTAACTCCCATCGGAACATGGTCTACGATCACACCAACTTCAGCTTCAAAATCCGTACCGTGAGCAAAGTCACGCTGAGGAATATCTTCGATAGGATCTAAGAATCTTCCGCATTCACCTTGGTACATCAAAGGCACGGTTAATAATGTTTCAGGTAAGGCGGCATTGCGCGCCTTACGAACTAATTTAATATGATGAATAAATGCTGACCCATCGGCAAAAAGCCATGTGCGGGGCAATGCCGAGGCAAAAACTCCAGGATTAGAAACAGGCTGTGAACCTGCAACACTTCCGCTATTTAATTGGTCGTAACGTTGTTTTAATTGCGGTTCAACAACTGACCAATTTTCAACAGCTTGTAATAAATTCGGTGCAATATCTTTTGCTGTAACAAAATTTTTGTTATCGCGGCTAACAAGAACTAATTCACCGTCTTTAGAATTTTTTGTTTTAAGTGATGCTAATTTCATGAGTCTCTAATCCTTTAATATAACTAACTAGTCGAATACGAATAATAAATTGGCGCCAACTCCGCGAGAGCTTTCAAGCCCTTGAGCTACTTCGCCAGAAATCGTTTCGAAAAATAAACTTAAACCAAAGTTTGAAGCCATTTTAAATTGCGCACCGAAAGTCATTGGCACTACTGAAGATTTAACTTTCGTTAAACTACAAGTTCCAACATTTGTTTTACATTCGTCGCCTAATTTAGTTGAAAACGATGGGCCAAAATAAATTCCAGCATAGTCTTCAAATTTAAACATGATTTGTAACGGAACATCGAAGTAAGTGATTTTACCTTCAGTTGTTGTAAGACCTAAATTCGATTCATTTTTAAAAGTACGCTCTGAATACATTAAACCTGTTTTTAAACCAAAGCCGCTGTTTCCGAAATCAAATACGATCGAACCACCACCTTGAAATGCTTGTGATTGCTTGTTTGATGTCGCACCTGTTGCATCCATAGTGTTTAATTTTAAACCGACCTCAAGTGCAGGCATTGAATAGGCGATCTCTGCATGAGCGACCGATGCCATAGAAAAAATAACTGTTGCTGCTGTAAATAGCTTTTTGAACATAGTTCCTCCAATTAGGCCCAGCTTACTCCTCTGATAGGAGAGCTGCACGAAAAAACCATAGGTCTATGCATGGCACACATTGGCGTCCTGCGACATCTGTTGGAGTTTTAGTCACACCTATAAAGAACTTATGTATTCTAAGCTCCTTATGAATAAATTAACGCTTTTTAATTATTTTCGCAGTTCGACCTCTTACCGTGTTCGCTTAGCTTTAGAGATTAAAAAGCTTTCATACGAATATAAACCTGTGCATTTATTAAATAACGGTGGCGAACAACATTCAGCCGAATACCGCGCGCTAAATCCTATGGGTGGAGTTCCCACATTAGTTCACGAAAAAGATTCACAAAAAAATGTGATCGGTCAATCGATTGCGATCGTTGAATATTTAGATGATGCTTTTCCACAGAGTTATCAACTTTTCTCTAAAGATCCGTACAAGAAAGCCTTGATCAAACAGTTCTGTGAAAATATCAATGCAGATACTCACGCTTATGGCAATCTTCGCACGTTACAGTATTTAGAAAAAAACTTTTCAGCTAGCGAAGAACAAAAAACACAATGGACGCACACCTGGACAATCGCAGGTCTTAACGCTTGCGAAAAAATGTTAGAAAAACATTCTGGATTATTTTGTTTCGGTAATGAAATCACGGCTGCTGATGTATTTTTGGTTCCACAAATTTTTACAGCTAAAAGATTTAAAGTGCCGTTAGACAATTACCCACTGATTAATAAAATCGTTGATCACTGCAATACACTTGAAGCTTTTAAAAAAGCGCATCCACTTTGTCAGATCGATACGCCTGCAGAACTGCGCACTAGTTAATAGGCTCTAATGGCGGAATCACCGGCGGTGGTGGCGGCACTGGTTGCGGAGCCGGTAATGGAATTGCTGCCGTTGCAGACTCACCCCAATCATCTAAAGTTTTTTCAATCCACGACATAAAGGGATGAATTAAAATCAAACTGCTGCGCCCACCGCACACATCATTGCGCGGGCCATAACCAAAAGAATTCACAGTCGCGATTTGCAGTTCTCCGTTTGAAGTTACAAGACCAGGCCCACCTGAATCTCCTAAACATATTCCACGAACACCGTTATTTGGAATAATAATTGAGCTTTGCTCGAATATATATTCATCATGAGTTAAATTCACTCTTCGCAAAATAGTGCTGTCTGTATTGTTAGAGCTCGTAATGCCGTAACCATACAAAAGCAAATCTGAATTTAAAGTTTCAGGTGCCATACTGATTTTATAAACGGGGTAACCTGGTTTAATATCATACGCTAAATGCACTAACCCGATATCAGGATTACTGCTGTTCATAGAATTGGGATCATATTGAGGATGATATCTAAAATCGACCGCACGAATGGCATCGCGACTAAAACGAAACCCACTGGCACAAGTTAAGTCAGCGTAAAAAACCGCAGTCACTTTAGCCGCGCGGTCCAAACAGTGTGCGGCTGTTATTAAAGTTCTAGCTGTAATGGGTGTGGCGGTGCAAACAAATGAGTTACCCGTATTTCTTTCGCTCGCAATAATTAAAGCGGTCGATTTAGAATCCGCATCGGTGGCTAAGACCCGATTGCCACCAATAATATTGGTACTTTCGGTGATGTAATTATCTAATTTAATTGTTTCACAGTCTTCATGTGACTGTTGTTGCTGCGGCGACACTGGCGGCGAAGCCGTCGTAGATGATGATTCCTTTTGGCAGGAGAAAATAAATAACGTGAGTAAAAGTATCCACATCGGCTTCATCTGGGGCTCCCTATTGGGGTGTTAGACCCCAAAAAATGCGATCTGCATCCCTTAACCTGGTTTGCAGATCGCTCTAAGCCGATAAAGCAAAAGTTATTCCGGAGCTCCGTTAGTTAACCAAACTTTCAACGCCTGCTTTTGTAAAGTCGATAAACCACCTGAAGGCGGCATACTTTGGTTACTAAAAACATCGCTGTTGATTTTAGTGAGGTACTTTTTAACATTTGTATAAGTGGTAAAATTCAAAGATAGCCCGCGACTTTGATGACATGACGAACAAGAAACATCAAAGACCGTATCTTTAACATCTTTAAATCGAACTGTAGCTTCTGCTGGATTCTGTGGAGTGGTGGGATTTGATGGATTTGCCGGATTTGATGGTTCGCTTAAACCTGATTCCGATGAATTTGAGTTTGGATCGGTTTGGCGACTGTAGTTACAGCCAACCATAAGAGACAACATTGATAATAAAATAATTTTTTTCATTTCTATATATTAACTTGCGAACAATATGCTGCCTATTTTTTATCACTTAAATCAGCATTAAGTCGCAAACAGAAAAATCTAAATTTACTTTATTTCGTTTATTTTGTTTATATGAATTACTCAGGAGAACCGGCATCTAACCAAGTTCTTAAAACTTGCTCTTGCAACTCTGTTAATTTTTTCTTAGGTGGCATATCACGCTCTTCAAAAACACGAACTGCAATTTCTGAAGCAAAAGATTTAATATTAGCATAGTCAGCAAAACTCAAGTCTTCTTCTTTTTTCTGATGACAGCCAGCACATGAAGTATCAAACACCGCCGCTTTAACATCTGCAAAACGAACCGCAGGCTCTTCACCTGGTTTGGTTGGTTCTGACAAACCACCTTCTTGTCGGCCTACCGATGGTAAGCCTCCGCTCGTGCGACTGTAGCTACAAGAAAAAAGAGCAAGCATTGATAGTGCTAATAAAATATTTTTCATAAAATCACTCCTTAACAGAGAATGTAGCTGCGATCACCAGCATTTTCATCACCAACATAGTAGTAGAGTGGGCGGCGATCAAGAGTCAGCTGATTTAGGCCATCCGCTCTAGTAATAACTCCAAAAGTTTTTGAACCTTTTACTTTTTCAACCTCGGCTGGTGTCAGAGTAACCGCAGGCCAAGCCTTCAAACAGCTTCCCTTGCAGTTAGAGTATAAAACACATATCGCACTTCTTATTGAATTTAGTTATTTACTATATGGAATATCTGGTATTCTTATAAAGAATGGTAAAAGAAACCCCGTTTAAAAAAGAATATCAGTACTTTAAAACCTGCTGCGTGACTTTAAACCTCAGCAAGGCGGCCGAATTCCACGGAATGGGTCAATCTGCCATGTCTAAAATTATTCTGCAGCTTGAACATGGCCAAAAAGAAAAACTCTTTGAACGCACATCGCGTGGCTTAAAATTAACGGCGGCAGGCCTACACTTAAAAGATTCGATTGAACATCTTGAGCGCGAATGGATTAAAGCCCAAAGCCAAACTAAAAACATGGCCCTGTGGCAACAGCGTTTAACCATCGGCTATCATCCTGTTATCGCAAGATCAGTGCTTCCAGTACTAGCTCCTGCTTTGTACCAACAAAATATAGAATTCGAACTCACATCAGTGTTTGGCACATCGACCGAGGTTACACAAAAAGTAAATCGTCTAGATATTGATATGGGTTTTGTGATCAACCCGATCAGAAACCCAAATTTAATTCCTAAAAAAATAAGAACCGAACAAGTCGGCATCTGGAAAAAGAAAAAAAACCACGTATTACTTATGTACAATCCAGATATGTATCTAGCCCCAAAAATTATCACAAAACTTTCACATCAATATAAATTAATTCCCGTACAAAATTACGAAGTGATCGCAGCCAGCATCGCAACAGACACTTGTTACGGTATTTTACCAAGCCCGATAGCAGAAGCGTACAATTTCGAACGCATAGGCCAAGAATTAATAAATTTCGATTTATGTTTAATCGTGCACGAATCAAAGTTTCAAGCCAGCGACAGAAAAGATCTCATCCACTTCACACTTGAAACACTAAAAGGATTATAAAATTAATCTGACGGCACGATGCCGTCAGAAGCCACAGCCTAGAAGGCGAGCGTCGCCTAAAAATAATAATGCGTCATCAACCAAGCATAAGTGCCAGGTTCAGAAAGAGACGAACGATGTTCGCGTGTCGCAAAGAATTGAAAATCAAAGTGCGGACGCGGGTACCAAATTACACCTGGCCCCAAACGATACGTCTTCGTAGCACCGTTATCGATATTTGACTGGTAATAATCATTCAACGCTAAAACTTGAAAGCCTTTAAACACTTCGTATCCTGTGCGATGAATAAACGCCACACCCGTAGTTTCATCAGAGCCATCAGGCATATTTCTAATTCGGTCGTATTCAGTTAATGTTGACCACTTCTCGTTCCAACCTAGTTGGCCTGTTACGCCAAAAATTCGTGTTTCACTGATATCACTTTTTTCACGCAAACCTTGAAGACCGACTTTAAATTTTTCAGCGAAAACTTTGCTCGCCGTATATGTAAAACCTTTATCGTTGTCTTCAGTTAATTCTTTACGAATGCGGTATCCAGATAAAGTAAAGTTATACTCTTCACCTAACCAAAAAACTTCGGCTGTATTTTTATCTTCGATACTGATCTCGCCACCGCGGTATGAAAGCAAGCCCATACCTAAGCGAGTACGTGTAGATAAATTATGATCAGGCAAATTAATACCGAAGTTCGGTTGAAAACGACCCACCTTAAAAGTTAATTCGTCAGTAGGTTTAAATAAACCATAATAGCGATTAACTTTAGGTTCGACTTTATTAATATGACTCGAATCTTCTAATTTATATTCTCCGATAAAACCAACCACGGCCCATTTTGGCTGAATGATTCCAAGCTCGAAACCTACTTGCATATTGATCCAACGGCCATCTACTTTATTTACGCCATTCGATTTTGTCGTGTAATCTGTGTGAACTTGTACGCCTCTGTAATCCCCACCAATTGCTAACCATTCATCTACTTTTTTCGTATTAACGGCGCCATGTAAAATGCCTTCTTCGCCTTTATAAGACCAAGTACTAATTAATTCTGCACTCAGATTGCGGCCGTAAGGATTTAAAACTCCACCGCCGCTGGGGGATACGTGGCAAGCCGTGCAATTAACGTAACCATGTTTAATCATTTCAGGAAAAGCCCAAAGGCTTTGTGCGAATAATACTGAAAGAATAAAAACTAATTTCATTTAACTAATCCTTTAAATTGCGTTTTTACTGTTACAGTTTCTGCAACTTTTACGCCTAACCAAGTTGGCAATGTATCTAAGTGATCTGTAATTTTAAAAATAAATTCTGCAGATCCTGATAACACACTCGCTTTTTTGCTAACAGTTGCTGTGCCCGTCACATCGCTAGTTTTACCGTGAAAAGTAAATTTTCCTTTAAACGGCACGGCTGTTTCTTTATCTGTAAGTTGCGAAATTTCAGAGGGAAGTTCAAGGTTTGTAAATTCTAAAGTCGCCTCTGGAAATTTACCGACTTCCATATATTTATTTTTCATATGTTCATCGCGAAGATCGATCTTTGTAGTCACTTTAGTTAAATCGACTTTTAAAAGACCGCTTAATGATTTTTTTATCGCAGTCAGTTTGCCTTCGGGCCCCGGGCCTTCACCATTAATTTTAATCATTGCAGGTTTGCCGATAGCTAAAAATTCTGTTTTGCCATCAGCCGCTTTGAATTCAACGGTTTCACCTTTAATTGCGTCTGCAGCTTTCACTGATTCAGTTTTCGGAGCTTCTTTAACCGCTGGCGCTTTAGTTTTAGCAGTCGCATTTACAGAAATAGCTAATAGTAATGTTAACAAAAAATGTTTCATGAAAAATCCCTTCAAAGATCTATTAAGAATCTTAACACCCAAGAGATTAGCGAGTTGATTTGATAATGTGCAAGTCAGGATTTAGACGCGGTGTAAGAAAAGAAAGCTCCACTTATCAATTACGGGTACAAAAACGAAAACTAGCATTGAAAAGTTGACCCACATAAAGAACGCAAACCAACGCTCTTTGCCATTTGAACGGTAGAGGCGAAAGAATTCTTTAATTAAGAAAAAAGCGAATGGAAAAATTAATAAAATATAAAGCCAGCTTGTTTGTAAGAAAAAGGGTGAAGCAATCGCAACACCAACGTAACAAAAAGTATATAACCCGATATGAAATAAAGTTTTTTGATCGCCCAAGGCCACTGGCAAAGTTGGAATTTTACCAAGGCTGTAATCATTTTTGTATTTCATCGCCAATAACCAAAAGTGTGGCATTTGCCATAAGAACATAATTAAAAATAAATACAGTGAATCCAACGTGAAGATATCTGGATTACAAGCGGCATACCCAATCGTAATTGGTAACGCCCCAGGAATTGCCCCGGGAACCGCTCCAAAAACCCATTTAGGCTTCCAGATATAAGTGTAAAAACCATTGTAGAGTGCCATCGAAATAACACCTAACCATCCGGCCATTGAAGTCAGCGAAAATAACATCGCAACACCAAGTAAAGCCAATGTGATTGATATAATTAATGCGGCAGCTGGCTTCAATTGACCCGTCACTAAAGGGCGCGACTGTGTTCTTGGCATTGAACGATCAAGTTCAATTTCTTGTACTTGATTTAACGCTAATGAACCTGAACTTAAAAAATAAAGTCCGCCGACGAAGGTAAAAAGATGCGACCACGAAAAAGGAGTTTCAACAAAATAGCCGGTCGCATATCCTGCTAAACCGGCTAAAAGTACGAATATGACTATTCCAAATTTGGTAAGCTGGGAATAAATCTTAAACACAGGATTTTTAAAGAACTCCTGCAATAAAGTGACGAGATAAAATATCAGTGATTGAGATTCCGAATAACACTAATAAGAAAACAAAACCTAATCCGAAGATAACTCTGTTTTCAATGCTTTCGTATTTCAAATGCATGAAGTAAGCCATAACTAAGAATGCTTTAACACCCGCAATTGCAAAAGCAACTAACGAAGCTGCAGGTCCTAAGATTTCATGAATCGCATGCGCACCAACTGTTAAAAAAGTTAATGCGAATAACGCCCCGGCTACTTTCAAGTAAACTGAAAGTGGAGTGATGTGATGCTCATCTGGAGCGCTTACTTTGTGTGAATGATCGTGTCCGTGATGACTGTGTCCCATGCTGCTCTCCTATCCAACCAAGTAAAGTAGTGGAAATAAAAAGATCCAAACTAAATCGACGATATGCCAGAAGATACCAACACCTTCTATGCCCGTATAATAATTCGGGTTAAAGTCACCGCGAACTGTACGGATTAAACACCACGTGATCAAACCCATACCCACTAAAACGTGGATACCGTGAAGACCAGACATACAAAAGTAAAAACCAAAGTACATACCAAGGTTTGTCGATTTGATTGCTGGTAGACCTTCGTGAGCTAAATGTTCATTTAACTTCGCTAAGTCTAATAAGTTTCCTGGAAAAATTCCCATGTGAAATTTATGTGTGTATTCAAAGTATTTAATAACCATGAAGATCGCACCGCAAACAATCGTGATCGCTAAACACCAAACAGATTTTTTAATTTGGTTCACCTGAATGAAGTGAATACCTAAAGCCATTGTTAATGACGAAAAGATAAGAACTAGCGTATTGATGAAACCCATTTTCCAATCAAGAAAATGCGCGCCTTCTGCGAACATCTCAGGATACAACAAGTGAAAGATCGCGTATCCAACGAATAAACCGCCGAACATTAAGATCTCAGTCACCATGAATAACCAGATACCCATTTTTGCTGTATCAAATTGATGGTGAGCGTCTCTAAAGTGCTCCTGAACAGGAACACCATTAATCATCTTACTTGTACTCATATGGCCCCTCTGTAACGTGTGGTTCATGTGAAAAGTTATGTGTGATTGGTGGAGATTCTGTGTGCCACTCTAAAGTTTTAGAACCCCATGGATTCGCAGGAGCTTTTGCACCAGAACGTAAAGCTTTAATAATAGAAATTAAACCGATGACAAATCCTGTAGCGATTAACCAAGAACCAACAGTCGACATTTTATTTAACTGTTCGTAAGCCGGAATATAATCGTAATAACGACGAGGCATACCCATCGCACCTAAGATAAATTGTGGAAAGAATGTAACGTTGAAACCAACGAATACAAATACGAACGAAGCAATCGCCATATTTTCGTTGTACATCTTACCGAACATTTTTGGGAACCAGTGATAGATACCACCCATTAACGCCATTAATGTTCCACCCACCATTACGTAGTGGAAATGCGCTACGACGAAATAAGTATCATGGAAATGAACGTCGATTGGTAATACCGCTAACATAATTCCAGTTACGCCACCGATCATGAATAAGAACATGAATCCCATGGCGTATAACATTGAAGCTGTGAATTCGATTGAACCCTTATAAAGAGTCGCTAACCAGTTAAACATCTTAATCGCTGTCGGAACCCCAACTAGCATTGTTAAGAATGAAAAGATCACGCCGGCTAATTCAGATTGTCCAGAAACATACATGTGATGTCCCCAAACGAAGAATGATACAGCGGCGATACCTAAAGAAGAATAAGCAATCGCTGTGTAACCGAAGATCGTTTTTTTAGAGTAAGTTGTTAATAACTCAGAAACGATACCCATCGCTGGTAAGATCATGATGTAAACCGCAGGATGCGAATAGAACCAGAAGAAATGTTGGAATAAAACCGGGTCACCACCAAGTTTAGGATCAAAGATACCTACACCGAATGTACGCTCCATCGCTAATAGTAATAACGTGATCGCTAAGATCGGTGTCGCTAAAACTTGAAGAATCGCAGTTGAATAAACCGCCCAGCAAAACAATGGCATTCTATGAAATGTCATGCCTGGAGCGCGCATTTTATGAATTGTCGCGATGAAATTTAAACCTGTTAATACCGAAGCCATACCCATCATGAATACGGCGCCAACCATTAATGATACTGAAGTGTTCGTGCGAATTGAGTATGGAGTATAGAATGTCCAACCTGTATCAACTTTGTGTAAAAACATCGTTGCAATAGCCATGATTGCACCGATCATGAATACATACCAGCTAGCTAAGTTTAATTTCGGGAAGGCCACATCTTTTGCACCAATTTGTAATGGTAAAAAGAAGTTTCCGAAAATTGATGGAATACCCGGAACGATAACCATGAAAACCATGATCGCGCCGTGATAAGTTAAAGCCTGATTATAAGTGTCGCCCGTTTTAAAGATGGCGCCTGCAACAGCTTGACCTGCGGCGTTCACATTCGGTGCGAACAATTCTAGTCTTAATAATAAAGCGGCGATACCACCACATAAAAAGAAAAATAAAATTGTGCAGAAATAAAGAATACCAATTCTTTTATGATCTAATGATGTAAGCCATGACATCAGACCTTTTTCTGCATTTATATAGTTAGTTCCGTGAGCTGCGTTTCCCATTTGCTCTCCCCAATTACTTACTTAAAGTTTTGATATATTCAATTAAGGCTGCTACTTCCGCTTCAGACAATTGGCCTTGAAAAGCCGGCATTGCTGAACGAGGTCCGAAACCTTTTACGATTTTAGCTTGCGAGTTTAAGATCGACTCACGTAGATAGTTTTCATCCACTTCAGCTGATTCGCCGCTCTCAAAATTATGAGTTTTACCGATCATACCAGCTAAGCTTGGACCAATTTTAACGGCGTCACCTTGTGTATTATGACAAGAAGCACATGCGCGTGTTTGGAAAACCTTAGCACCACGTTGAGCCATCGGAAGAGCTGAAACTTCAGATTCTTCGATAAGCCATTTGTCGAAATCTTCTTGAGATACAACACGTAGTTTAGTGATCATGCCTGAGTGAGAAGTTCCGCAGAATTCTGTACAGAATACGTGGTATTCACCCAATTTATCTGCTCTGAACCATAAAGCCGTATAACGACCTGGTACTGCATCTTGTTTTACACGAAAACTTGGAATGTATAATGAGTGGATGACATCTTCTGCAGATAAAACAACTTTTACATCGCGGCCAACTGGCACAACGATATTAGGTGATTTCACGCCATTTTTGTATTCGACCATCCAAGCCCATTGACGGCCAGTTACGTGAATCTCTAAAGCGTTTTCTGGCATTTTGCGCATGTCATGGTAAACAATCCATCCCCATGCAAACACAAATAAGAAAATGATCAATGGAATCACTGACCATAAAACTTCTAAACGAGTGTCATGAGTGATGTAGGCAACTTTATCGTTATCGCTTTTGCGTTTATACTTAACCGCAAAATAAATCATACCACCGATTAAAATCGCACAAGAAATGAAACTTGTCGCAACTAAAAACCCGTACAGATTATCAACTCTGGTTGCGATTTCCGAACCTTCGGTTGGCATATAGCTTTGGGCATACGCCCTGTTTAATAGACTAAATAACCACATCATGGCTACACTTTCTCCCTTCCTGCTTTAACTAGTACTGGTACCAGCCAAAGAGCCAAGATCAGAACCATCAAAGCGCCACCGAGTTGAACAACTCGAAACACCTCAAGGCCATACTTGGATTTATGTTCATCATACTTGAAACAAAATAAAACAACTGAATCGATGATACTGCCGATTTTACCATTTGAAGCTTCGTTTAAAGCTAACTTCATGTCTTTTGGTTCAAACGCAATACCGTGTAAATATCTAGAGATTTTTCCATCTGGAGTAAGCACGATCGCAGCCGATGCATGCGACCATTCTTTAGCTTCTTCATTCCAACGAAATTGAAAGCCTAACGAATCTGTTAATTTTTTAATTGTGGCTTCATCTGCAGATAAAAAGTGAAAGCCTTTTTCAGTTCCTGGGCGACCGTACATTTTCATGTAGTTCGCTTTTTTAGCTGTAGCTAATTCAGCGCCTTCTCGAGAATCAAAACTGATAGCGATCACTTCAAATTTATCGCCTGGATTCCAATCGATTTTTTGAAGTGTTTCAACAACACCGTTGAAATGAAAATTACAAAGACCAGGGCAGTTAAAATAAACTGGGCTTAACATCACTGGCTTATGAGCTGAGAAAAAAGAACTTAATGGACGTAATTGGCCAGCTTCATCACGGACTTGCAAAGTCAGATCAATTGATCCGCCTAAGTTTTCTTTGATGCCGACACCTTTTAGCTGATCCGGAGTTTCATTTGAATTTCCGGCCGCCTGCTTACCCGTATAAACAGGCATAGATCCTGGAACTTGAACATCGTCAGCCCAAGAATTTAAACCTATTAATAAACAAAGTAAGAAAACTTTTTTCATGAAAATAATTAATCAGCTGTTGTTGCGAATGCAGCTACGTCTTCTGGTTTTTCGTTAGCTGGTTTATTTTTTGTGATTGAATCAATAAATTGAACAAGCGCCCAACGTTCGAATGGCTTAAGTGTCGCTTTGAACGAAACCATTTGAGTTCCTGTGATACCATTTTGTAAAACTTTAAAGTGGTTGATCATGCCAGAACCTTGTGTCCATTGACCTTCAACTAAGTTACGTGCGTTTGGAATACCACCAACTAAATCACCTTTAGCTCCGTGACAAACAGCGCAGTTTGCTTTGAAAATTTTTGCGCCCGCAGTAACAACTTCTGCACTCTCAACCCATGGTTCTTTTACAGAAGCTAAATCAAATTGAACTTCACCTGGTTTTGCTGGCTCTGTTACGTTCTCTGCTAGATCAACACCTTTGTTGATGTAAACAACGTAAAAGAAAAATGCGAATACAAAAATGATTGAGCCTAGTAAGGCAATCAATCCACCACTGTTGTGATAATCTTTTTTTGACATAGAAAGGCGACTCCTTTTCACGAATCGAAGGTCTTATCTTTTTTAGGGATATTAAATACTTATATAACAATTAGATACGACGAGCAATTTAAAGATTGAAAACGAAATGAAAGTCGAATGCCCAACGGCTAAGCATCCAAATGTAAAAGTTGAACGGGGCTATTTTTCTAATTTGATTTTTTCAGTTACATCGCCAGGCAAAGGTTGCGGTAAATTTTCGCTACTTTCATCTGAAGTTTGTTTTTTCTTAAGCTTTTTTTTCGGATCTTTACTATTTTCTGTGCTGTTTGCTGCAGCTTCTGAATTTTTTAAGTACTGATGTTTTATGTTGCGATTTAATCTTCTGAGCTTTGCTTCAACACCTTGTGGCTTTTCCTCCACAGTTTCAATGCCATCACGCTCAGAATCTGTGCGTTTATAAACGCGTGAAGGCTCTAAGCCTTTTTCTGGAAATCGCAAATTGTACTGATTTAAAAAGCGATGATAATTGGCTTCTGAAGTCTTCATCGTTTTTGTGGCTTCATTAATTTTAGCTAACGATTCTTTTGATAGGTTTTCTTGCATTTCTGCGGTTCTTTTTAGTTCTTCGAGAGCTTTTTTATCATTTTCAAATTTGATCTTAGCTGTTTGAACGTCTTTTTGAGCCTTGGCCCATTCATCATTTTGAGCGCCAGAGAAAGCTTTCTCTACAACCGGAGCTTTACCACCATGTTCGCCACCAGCAGCTGCGGGCTTTTCAGCCCCGTGGCCTCCGCCGGCCGCACCACCACCATCGTTGGCGAAAGCTTGCGATAAACAAATTGTTACTGAAACTACAGCTAAACATTTAAGCCAATACATTTTGTTTCCATTTCATATCGATATCAATAAATTGAATTCGACGAGCTAGTACAAATGCCTGAACCGGAGTTAAGTCTTTTAAATGACAAGTGCCCGTTCTAATTTGACGAACGATATCTTCTGTATGCCAACCAAATCTTGAGTCAGCAATCGCTTCACGCAAAAGCTCTTGCGATTCTTTAGTGTCTAAGCCTGAAATTTCTAAATCATAGCTAATACCAGCAACGGCCGTGTGTTCATTGCCAAAACTTTCGATTTCAGAAGCAATCGACGCAAAATCTTGGCCTGACGACTGATGCACATATTCTGGTTGCTGAGATTCATATGAAAAATTATCGATAGACGTCGTTTCAGTCGGCAGCGCCTCTGTCGGAACTGGTTCTAACGCTTCGGGCTCATCTATATTAAAGGATTCTGTATGTGAAGATTCAGGCTGCATTTCAAATGCTGAAACTTCTTCTTCAATAGCCGGAGCTTCTTGCGCTTGAACTTCAGGCTGAGAAGCCTCAGATTCATCAGAATCTTTTTTGTCTTTTTTCTTTTTCTTTTTTTTCTCAGGAATATTTTGATTTTGAAGTTTAACTAATTCTTCAGCTGAGGGTTGATCTACATCACCGTATTCAGGTGTGCCATCAAAATTAATAAAGTAAACGCTTCGACATTGAGGGCACGTAAATAGAGCCCCCACATCTTTATCTTTAACGCTGACTTCTTTTTGACAGCTCGGACATTGCATCTATTTTTTCTTCCGGCGATCCGCACGATTGACCGGTCTATCATCATTACGTGGCGGACCAGTTACAATTTTACGTTTTTGCGAAGCTTCAGGAACAGTCTCTAAACCCGAACCTGCTTGCGCATTAAATGCCGAAGCTGATGTATTTTCATCCGGAGCAGAGAAATTTAATTCATCCATATCCGTTTCTTCAGGGCGCATTTTTTCAATCGCTTCTTCAAGACCTTCACCCATTAATTGAACGCGCATGATTTTTTCAACCGATTCGCCCTTAATAGCGTGATTTAAATCTTCAAAAGCTTTGAAAGCTTCTTTTTTATATTCGATTAATGGATCTTTTTGGCCGTAAGCACGAAGATTGATACCTTCTTTGACTTTATCGATTGTGTATAAGTGCTCTTTCCATTTTTGATCAATCGCATTTAATAAAATCATCTTAGCGATTTGTTCATAGAAAGGACCCATCGATTTTTTCTGCATATCATAGATTTTTTTAACATTATCTGTGATTTCAGTTTCAATCGCTGCAGCAGCTTTTCCTTCAGTATTTAAGCGAAAGCCAAATTGCTGCATTAAAGCGTTATTTAAACCATCAACATTCCATTGAGTTGGTTTTGCATCAGCCGGAACAAAAGTATCTAAGATATTCGATACCACATCGCCTAAGTAATCTAAAATCGTGCGCTCTAAGTCTTTACCTTCAAGGATTTGACGGCGTAATTTATAAATCGCAAATCTTTGTTGGTTCATCACGTCATCGTAATCAAGTAAATGCTTACGAATATCAAAGTTGTGGCCTTCCACTTTTCTTTGTGCGCCTTCGATAGCGTTCGTTACCATTTTATGAACAATTGGTTCATCTTCAGGAATATTCAACATTGTCATGATTTTTTGAATGCGCTCACCATTGAAAATACGCATTAAATTATCTTCTAACGAAAGATAGAACATTGATTCGCCCGGATCACCTTGACGACCAGCACGACCACGTAATTGATTATCAATACGACGTGATTCATGGCGCTCTGTACCCACGATATATAATCCACCAGCTGCGATCACTTCTTGTTTTTCAGCTTCAACTTGCGCTTTAAACTTTTTTAAAGCTTCTGTGTATTCTGGAGTTGATTCATCATCTACAGTTTTTTTAGCTAGAACTTCTGGATTACCACCTAAACGAATATCAGTTCCACGACCGGCCATATTTGTAGCGATTGTGATTGAACCTTTACGGCCTGCTAGAGCGATAATTTCAGCTTCACGCTCATGGTGTTTTGCATTTAAAACGTCATGACGGATGCCTTCATTTTTTAAGAATCTTGAAATGGCTTCTGATTTTTCAATTGAAGCTGTACCCACTAAGACCGGTTGGCCTTTAGCGTGACGTTCGCGAATATCATTCACGATCGCTTTGTATTTAGCGTTTTCAGTTTTAAAAACGATATCTTCTTTGTCATCACGACGAATTGGTTTATTTGTCGGAATAACATTTACACCTAAGTTGTAGATTTTTCTGAACTCAACCGCTTCTGTATCAGCAGTTCCTGTCATTCCAGAAAGTTTATCGTACATACGAAAGTAATTTTGGAATGTGATTGTCGCTAAAGTTTGATTTTCATTTTTAACATCAACTTTTTCTTTAGCTTCGATAGCTTGATGTAAACCATCAGACCAACGACGACCCGGCATTAAACGGCCCGTAAATTCATCGACGATCACGATTTCGCCGTCTTTAATCATGTACTCAACATCTAAACGGTATAAATTGTGCGCGCGTAAAGCTTGGTTTACGTGGTGAAGAATTTCGATATTTTGTGGATCATATAAATTATCTAATTTTAATAATTTTTCGACTTCTTGATTACCCTCTTCAGTTAATGAAGCTGATTTAGATTTTTCTTCAACAGTGAAGTGTATATCTTTTTTCAAGAACGGAACGATTTTATCAATCGTATAGTATTTATCAGTCGATGCTTCAGCCGGGCCTGAAATAATAAGCGGTGTACGAGCCTCATCGATTAAGATCGAATCGCACTCATCCACGATGGCAAAGTGGGGTTTACGCTGAACGTATTCACCTAAATCAAATTTCATATTATCGCGAAGATAATCGAAACCGATTTCATTATTTGTACAGTACGTAATATCTGCTAAGTAAGCGGCGCGACGTTGATCATCACTTAAACCATGAACAATCACTGATGATGTTAAACCTAACCAGTTATAAATGCGGCTCATCTCTTCGCAGTCACGACGAACTAAGTAATCATTCACCGATACAACGTGAACACCTTTACCAGTTAGAGCATTTAAATAAACTGGAAGTGTGGCCACCAAAGTTTTACCTTCGCCGGTTCTCATCTCAGCGATACCGCCGCGATTTAAAACAACTCCACCGATCATTTGCACGTCGTAATGGCGCATGCCTAATGTACGTTTTGAAGCTTCACGACAAACAGCGAATGCTTCTGGCATGATATCATCAACCGTTTCGCCTTTGGCTAAACGCGCTTTGAATTCGTTAGTTTTATTTTTTAATTGGTCATCCGATAATTTAATCATCTCTGGTTCATAAGAGTTGATTTTGTCCACGGTAGGTTGAATCTTTTTCATCTCGCGATCGTGGTGAGTACCGAATATTTTTGCTGCTATCTTTTGAAACATGTATGCCGCCTTAAGCCTGCTAGGTTTTACAGTAAAAAGCTTAGACGCCATTAGCCTTTAGGGCAAGGCACGATATATAAAACGGTCCATAAAAAATACCCCCATAGAGCCAATCTCTATGGGGGCTGAAAACCATCAGGGAATGATTGTGTTTTCGCGAACCAGATTTAAGTCTGGCTCAAATATTAAAAATGGTAAAATTGCTTATGAAAGTAGCTTTTTTATAAATGAACAATGATTTGAAAGTCTCAAGTGGCCCCCCACAAACTTTTTTAGAAAAGTAATCGTCGTGTAAATACACTTACAAGATGTGATTACAAGATCGAGGCCATAATTTTTTTTGCTGAAATAAAATTTAACGGTGTTTCACGTAAGAATTGGTCGGTTAAAAAACATGAATTGTCACCGACCTTAAAAAAAATACTAATTCGTAAAGTTCTCAGTCCACTGAAGAAACGCCTCAACAGCAGATAAAGTATCTGGAGAAGTTGCAATCATACCTGAAGCTCCGCCGCTCCATTGATGACGCATACCTTTGATCGCGACAAAGCGCACGTGCTGACCCGTCTTCATAACGTAATCAGTGATTTTATCTTGCACACGGTCTGTTGTTGAAATCGTAACCGAATCCACAGCAGAATCATTTAATGTTTGGTCATCTAATAGATCGTAGAATCCTAACATTTGTTTTAGAACTAATTTGTTATCGCTCGGCGATGAAATAATATCGCTTGTGCCAGAAAAAATAGTCACTGAATTTAATTTTGCTGGCTTGTCATGGTCTGCACATTCATAACCCGCGCGAACCAAATCTTCATCATCGCCAAGACCGAAAAAATTTTGAACAAATTTAAAGGGCGCACCAGAGTGAAGCAACGCTCCTCTGAAAACTTCTGGATAGCATAATGCAAAATGCGTCGCCAAAACTGCACCGGCAGAAAATCCACCGACATAAATTTTATTTTCATCAACTTCGCCAGATTTTACTAGTTTATCGATATCACCCACGATTGAAGCCATAAAATCTTTGCGATCTTGTAGGCTTGGTAAAAACCAATTCCAGCATTTAACAGGATTTGCAAAAATACTTTGTTCAGGAGCTAAAATCACAGGGTTTTCTTCTTGTGTTAGCTCTGTAATTTTCGACATCGCGATAAAATCTTCAGGTGATTGCAGGCAACCATGTAACCACAAAACTAACGGGCGTTTTGCCGCTGCTGGTGCGGTATGTTTTTTTGCTTGCGCAACATTAACTGCAGTTAACGATAATAAAATTAATAATAACTTCTTCATACATTCACCTGTCTAAAACCTTCGTAGATTGTGATTGCCACTGCTGTTGCCAGGTTCAAGCTTCTTACCGGACCTGTTTGTGGTATCATGTAGGCACGATCCAGATTAGCCATTAGCAAATCAGGGTCCAAACCTTTTGTCTCTTTGCCAAACACCAACCAATCGCCTTTTTTAAATTTCGCTTGATAGATAGTTTGCTCTACTTTGTTTTCAATATAAAAAATGCGGCTTTTATCTTCGACTGAATTATGCCAATCGTTAAAACTTTCGTGAATCTTCCATGAAAGATGCGGCCAATAATCTAAACCCGCGCGTTTGACTTGCGTATCAGTGATTTCAAAACTCATCGGCTTAATTAAATGCAGTTCACAAGTTGAACCCACGCAAGTGCGACCGATATTACCGGTATTTTGTGGAATTTCTGGTTCAACAATAACAATTCTAAATAATGGGTCGATCGGTTTTAAATTATCCATGCATCTCGCTCTAGTTTGAAGCGCTGTCTAATCATTAAGCTTCGCTTAAACGAGATGGTTATAGACCTCTTTACCTAAAGAACTCAATGCTAAACGACGACCTTTGTCGACTATTAGCTCTAATTTCATAAGTTCACGGTAAAGCGTAAGATCATTGATAGGCACGATATCGCGGCCTTTTACAGCACCCAATTTAAGCACATATGTTTTTTGTTTTTCAGAAAGCTGCATCGGAAGAGGTTGCTCCTCTTCTAAAGATTCTTTCCATAGTCCGTTTGCAATAACTGCCGCTTTTGACGTCAATTTTTTAGGATTATAGAAATAAACCTCAGCCATATCAGTTTGCCCCGAACGTTTTGTCACTTCAGCTTGTGTGCGAAAGTGCAAACCCTTCGTTGGATCAGCGGCTTTTACCCCGTGCAAAGTATCCATTAAGGCCAACAGAGTTGAATCAGCATTCAATTCAATCATTTGACCATGAATTGTAGCTGTTTTTTCTTCAGTGATTACGGGAAATCCCACAGGCAGACGATAGGCCGTTGCCTGAATCGTAGCAGGTTCGTAAGACACGATGAAAGGCATCAACTTTTGAAAGTGGAACATCCCTTCGGTCCAAGAACCGATCATAAAAAAACGCATTGTCGTCATTCATCCCCCTCTGACTTGTGACTGCAACTGTATTTTTCGCTAAGTATTAACTCAGCAATTTCTAGAGTGGGTGTGTTGTAACAGACACAGTTGGTTAAAGTCTATTTTTAAAATTCGCGTTAAGTATTTTTTTATCTTTTTGTTAAAGAGTCGCAAAATTTGACCCTGTGAAAAAAATAGTTAAAATGGATTTACTTTGAGCATAAATAGGAAAAAATATGGCTGGAAAAATTAAAAACTTTAATCACAACCTTTGGTATACAGAAGAAGATGGAATTATCACGATCGGCATCAACGATGACGGTCTAGAAGACATCACTGAAATCAACACAATCGATCTACCTCCTGAACAAGAAAAAGTAGAAGCTGATACAGCTTTTGGAAGCGTAGAATCTGATGACGGAACAATTGATATTCAATCTCCGTTTGATGGAACAATTATCGAAATCAATCAACAAGTCGTAGATGATCCTGCAGTTCTTATGGAAGATCCCTACGAAGAAGGTTGGCTTGTTCGTATCGAAGTCGCTGGCGAAATCGATGATGAAGAAGAAGATGAAGACGACGAAGACGATGATGATGAAGATGACGACTTCGACGAAGATGAAGAAGACGCTGATGAGGACGATGAAGAATAACACTGGTTATTTTTTAACTTGCGCCATCATCTGGGGATTAACTTGGATTGCGATTAAATACCAACTTCCCTACGTTGATGGCAGCGCCGCAGTTTTTTATCGATTTATTTTTTCAAGCAGTGTGATGTTTATCATCTGCTTGTTCACAAAAGTTTCTTTATTTAAATTTACTAAGGCCCAGCATTTTCGTTTTGCGACTCAGGGCCTTTTTATTTTCTGCTTAAATTATTTATTAACTTACTGGGCCACTTCAATGGCCACTTCCGCTTTAATTGCATTAGCCTTCACTTCTATTATTTTTCTAAACATGTTCGGAGCACGTATATTTTTAAATGTTCCGTTTGAAAAAAAAGTTGTTTGGGGCGGCATTTTAAGTCTTATCGGCATGGCTTGCATTTCTTTGAATGAATATTTAAATATCGGCTTACACCCCAGCTCTTTATGGGGATTTTTAATCGGCTTACTTTCAACTGTATCCGCTTCAGCCGGAAATTTAATTTCTTACTTAAATAAAAAAAATAATGTTCCCATTTCTGCAAACAATTCGTGGGCGATGCTTTATGGTTCAGGATTTTCTTTGTTCATATGTTTTATACTTGGCAAATCTTTACACGTTGATGTGACTTCAACGTTTGTGATTTCATTCTTTTATCTTTCAATTTTCGGAACAGTTATTTCGTTTTGGGCGTATTTTAAATTGATTGAAAATATTGGCCCTGCAAAAGCTGCCTTTACAAGTATTGCTTCACCAGTGATTGCTTTAGGTGTTTCAACCTATATGGAAAAGCTAGATTGGAGTATCTATCTAGCTTTGGGCGCTGTTTTTTGTATTATGGGGAATGTCGTGGCGCTGGTTCGCTTGCCTCAACGGCAACGGGTGGTAGTTCCACCTTCTGATCTGAACCATTCATAATACCACCGATAGCAAAAGCAAGTTCGGCAATAATCGGACCCAAGAATAAACCTGACATTCCAAACACGGCTAAAGCTCCGATTAATGTTAACAATGAAACTAACGGATGAATTTCTTCTTCACCCCCTAGCATAAATGCTCTGATGATATTATCAACGGTGGCCGAAATACCCAGAGCCACTATCATGATGATTCCATCGCCTGATGAACCTTGTAAAAAACTAAACGCGGCAAGTGCTAAAGCCACTGGAGCTGCTCCGACCACCGGTAAGAATGACATAAAAAACGTTAAGACAAAGATAATCATCAAGCTACCAAAGCCTGCGATCGATGCTGCTATCGTGATAATCGAGGCTTGAACCGCAGCCACAACTAAAGTTGAAAATAAAACCGAGTAACAAACTTTTTGCAACAATGTGACTAGTTTCATTAGTGAATCATCAGGAACCAATTCGCGTTGTTTGAACCATCCCAAAAATTCACGACGTTTAACTAAGAAAAAGCACAGTGTTGTCACGAAGACAAATAACTGAAGTAAAAACTCAGGAAAATTTGTAACCAAAGCTGTTAAAGCCGGAACCACAAACTGCAGAATGCGTGGTAATAAAGATTGAACATCAAAGTTTTCATTTAAATCTAAGTGAAAGCGAGCTGCGATATCATTAAAGAAATTCCACACTGTGGTAATCGTGCTTTCAGCATTTTTATACAGCGGTAATTGTGAAACCGTATCTTGTTGAAGTTGCCCTAAGCTCAAAATACCTTTTGTAATGATCAAAGTTAGAGGTGCGATAATCATTATAATTAGCCCGGCCACCATACAGAAAATTAAAAGCTTTTCGCGATCAATTTTAGTTAAGCAGCGGTTTATTAATGGAGTCATCGCCATTGCAAAAAGTGAAGATAATAACAAAGCTGTTTTAAAAGGCCAAAAAAGCACAGCAAAAGAAATATAAACTACACTTAAAATCGCATACTTTGAAATCTGTTCTTTGCTTTTCATGGTTTAATCCCCTATTGGCTTATGACCTTAACATTAAAATAACTACTTTGGGAACGTCCTAAATTATCATTCACCGAAACTGAATAACGGCCAGGAACCGCTGTTTCAAAGAACATGGGCTCACTTTTAAATGAACGACCGACATAATTTTTATTTACGAACCAGTCTAAGTATTGACTGTCAGATTCAGAAATTGCCCGCAGCTGTATTTTTGGCTTTAGTAAACGGCCTTGCTGCGTTTGAATTAGATATTCAATATTTTCTTGCGGACTAGTAATACTTAACTGACCGACACGCGATAGACTGTCATCACATGAAAATTTTTTTTCCGATAAAGTGACTTTCTTTAAACCAGCCTCTTTGTAGACAGCCAGCAAATCATCGGGCCACACTTCAACCACACGAGGATCTCCCGGTGGTTTACACGACATTTTTTGCGTTTGCGGGTCTACGAAAACTTTTCTGTGAATCGTGCATGTTTCAATAGATGATACTGAAGGGATAAAAAGACTTTCTTCGGTTTTGTGGCCACAGTTTTCTGTGACTAGTTTTTTTGAAACACTGCAGATATGAACTTTTTTAACATTTAAGCCCACTGGTGAATCCCAAATAGGATTTTCGTTTCCTTTTAAATATTTAGGTTTATTACGAAGATAATCATAAATTTGAAAATACAAAGGCGCTGCTATATTACGGCCCACTAAAGCTGGATTCATTTCGCGGTCATTATCACCAAACCAAATTCCCACGGCGTAATTACCAATTAAACCCATTGTCCAAGCGTCTTTATAAGATTTTGAAGTTCCGGTTTTCCACGCCAGTGGCATTGCTTTTTTGGTTAACTCTTGAAGTGTTAAACTTTCAGTACGTGGATTTTTCTTTAACATCTGGGTCACGATATACACAGCTTCAGGAGTTAAAATTTGCTGGTACGCGGTCGGCTGAGGCAGTGATTTTTGTTTTTTTAAAGTGATGTTTAAGTCTGAATATTTACCTTGATGTGCAAGTGATGCGTAAAGCTTTAATAAATCAAGTAAGCTCATCTCGACCCCGCCTAGAGGCAACGACAAACCGTAAAATTTTTCGTCTTTAAAGCGCAGTGAACTTTTACCCTTCATAAACTCGTAAAAACTTGGATTTTCAAGTCTTCGTGCTAAATCTACGGCTGGTAGATTGCGGCTTAAGATTAACGCTTGATCAGCACTCATCGGCCCTAAAAATTGTTCGTCGAAATTTTCGGGATTTAATCCCGCAAAAGTCATGCGTGTGTCTTTAAGTAAAGTTTTTTCATGAATTAGACCCTGTTGCAAAGCTAAACCATAGATAAACGGCTTTAACGTTGAACCCGGTGGTTTTAATGAGCGATTTGCATCGATCTGGCCTTTGATATCTGAATTAAAATAATCACGTGATCCAATATAAGAAATGATTTCGTTTTTGTTAGTATCGACGATCACTAACGAATAATTTTTTACGCCCGTTCTTGCGATCGTTTTAAAATAAGACTCGGCCAAGACTTCAATATTTTCCTGAAGGTTGATATCCAAAGTTGTATTTACAGCTTTATCTTCTACTCCGCTTTGTTTTAAATACTCGATAAAGTGCGGCGCCCTAAAGGCTAAGTGTTTTTTTGTTTCATTCGCTTGGGGCGTAAATTTTTGCGGATTCTGCGGGATTTGCACTAAAAACTGAATTTGTTCTGGAGTTAATTTTTCACATGAATTTTTAAAATAGAAAAAACAAGCGGCACCCACACCTTCTAAGTTTGATCCAAAGGGCGTCCAGTTCAAATAAGCTAAAAGAATTTCGTCTTTACTGTAAAGTGCTTCTAATTTTAAGGCCTGAACGATTTGTAATAATTTGCCTGAAATAGATTTTGTAGTTTCAGGGTAAAGAAGCCTTACAACTTGCATGGTGATCGTTGAAGCGCCTTGCTTTTTGCCCTTCGCTACAAAAGTTTTATAAATAGCGCGCGATAAGGCGGCCGGGTTTACCCCCGGATGATAATAAAAAAACTGATCTTCTTTATCTAAGAAGGCTTCAACTAATTTAGGATTAATTTCTTTATAAGAGGTAAAAAACCGATATTTTTCGTCACCTGATAAAGTTAAGCGCAATAATTTTTTGTTGCGATCATAAAATTGCTGCGACCAAGTTTTTTCAGCCAGCAACTGGCCTGAAAAAAAATGCGGCAGCGATAGGTGTAATCCTATAACAGCTACTAACGTTAAAATGAAAATCTTTTTATTTAACTTCAATCAGCCCCGAATCGCCTTGGCCTAATAAATCCGTGCGATATAAACCTTTGGCATAAATTCCTGGTACTTTAAAACGGCCTTTTGAAACCGCTTTAATTTTGTAAGTGTATTCAACCATATCTTTACCTACTGAAGCGTAGATATTTACGCGGTCTTCACGCACATCAACTAAACTTGTAAACATTGGCGTGATTGTCGAGGCTTGGGCGTAAGCTTTATTAATTAAAAGTTTTAACGGCCACATTGAAGCACCTTCACCTTCAGCACCACCTTCGCCTTCACCACCCGGATCACCCTCTGCTGGAGCTTCTTGATTACCATTTTGCAAATCATCGGCTTGAGCTTTACGAACTGAATTCATCACCACTTCAAATCCTGCAGGTAATAAATCTGTGATCACTAACGAAGATAAATCATCTCTTGAGACACGAGTACGAATCTTAACCGTGATTTCTTCACCGATACCTACAGATGTCGTGGCTTTACCTGAAGCATTTTCAAACGTTCTCGAGATTTCGATACCTTGATAGTTTTGTTTCATCGTTTCATCTTTTGCAAAACCACCATTCACATAACTCAATAACACGGGCGATCCTGCATTTTGAATTGTTAGGGTTTTATATGTTTCTAAAAGATCGATTTTCTTTTGCGACTTGATTTCAGTTTTTTTGCCATCATTTTCGGTGGCCGTAAAAGAGACTTTATCAATGTTAGCTGCGGCTGATCCTGATTTCATTAAGCTATCAAGGCTCATTAGTAAGTAACTTGCAGAGTACGTATTTAACTGACCTTTATTAGCTTGTTCGATCACACTAAAAAAAGCTTTAGAACTGAATACGTCGTTGGATTTATCCGGAAAATGTTTAACTGAAAGTGCAAAGCTTTCAAACAACTCTGATTGTGGAAAGATATAACTGTTTTCAAGACTTACAGCTTTATTATCTTGGCTTAGGCTTAAAGCTTTTTGACTGTAGTCTTCTTGCATCGCCATTTTAAAACTAGCGGCTAAGTACTGTGCAGCAACAGGTGTAAAATCTTTTTTCGCCGTTTTATCTTTAATCAGTGTGGCCATATTCTTCAGATCTTCTTTGGGAATAAATTGCGAGCGCACTAATAAGTAAATGGCCTTAGCTTTGCGAAATAAATCTGTTTTAGATTGAGTGGCCGAATAATCAGATTTTAAGCTTTGTATATAACGCTTCCACATATCTTCAGGGATGGGTTCACCTTTTTCCTGCATATATGAAAAGATCATTCCTAAATGTAATGAAACATCCCAATTGGCGCTGCCTTCACCTGGGTAAAGTGCAAAAGCCCCTGATGTTTGTTGGCGCGCACGTAATAAAGCTATTAACTTATCAACTTTTTGTTTTTCATCTTTTGTCTTATCATTTTTTTGCACTAACGGAACCAACTGACTGGCAATTTGTTCAGAACATAAATAATCATTCACTTCATAAAACGCTGTGAATGGTTTGACTAAATCAGTGATTGAAGTGTGGGCCTGAATAAAGTTTTTTCTAAATTCTGGTTTTTTATCGTTTACGACAGTTACTTCTGTCGCTTTATCCTGAACGATCAGCCACTGAATATTCTGTATGTACGGAACAGCCGGTCGATTTGAAACTTGAATTTCGACTTTAGCTTTTTTACCGCCAATACCTGCAGTCACTGTGATCGGATGTGAACCTAATTTGTTTGTGGCTTTTAAGCGTATATTAAAACTTTTTTCTTTGTTTTCAGGAATCGCGATCTTTTCTACACCTTTATCAACAATTGTAAAACCATCGCCACTAGTCACCGTAGTTTCAACTTGAGCCTCTGCACCACTGCCTTTAAGTTGGTTGGCGATAATGAGATTCACTTCAAACTCATCATCAGGTGCGGTGAATGTTGTTGCGGTGGCGTTAATAATAAAATCGCCGCGCACGTTCACATCGACACTGTCAGAGCCTAATTTTTTTTCATCAGCTGCAACTACCATGACTTTTAAATTACCGTTAAAATGATCTGGTACTTTATATTGAAAGCCTGACCATTTATCTGAAAGATTAACAACACCAATCCATTGAGCTGTTGGCGGTAAGTTTTTACGTTTGAATGGATTTAAACTGCGTCCAAGATTTGAGCCCTCATCACCACCAGCCGCTTTCGGCAATATTTGATTAAAATCTGGCATCACTAAATCTAAAATTTGGTACGTATTAACTTGTAAGGCTTTTTTCTGAAAAAAGTAATTCAACGGAGTTGGTAATTTGTAATTAGCGACTTGTAAAATACCTTCATCGACTAAATAGATCGCGGCTTTTGTGGGTTGAGTCGATTTAACTTTAAAAGCTAAAGTCTCGCCCGGTTTAACTAAATCTGGAGCACTGATTTCAATTTTAGAACGACGGGCTTCTAAATCAATAGCAAACGTAGCTGCGCCGTAAGCTAGTGGCGATGTGTATATCTCTTCTGATTTAGCATCTCGTAACATCGTCACAACAATATACGCTTGGCCTTCTAGGCCTGCAGGAATTTGAATTTTTTCAACCGTACTTTTGCTTGAAGTTTTAAACCACTTGCGCGCATAGACCTTATCGCGCTCGATCGTAATTAAACCAGCACCTGCATAAGGCGATTTAATTTGAACTTCGATTTCTTCGTTTTGTTTATAATCTTTTTTATTTAAACCCAGTTTAAGAATCGATGATTTTTCTAAACCACGCTCTACATCGGCTGTTCCTACAACGTTAAAAGCTAAACGATTTAACTCGTTTTTCAGTTCATCTTTAAAAACTAAGATGTATTCACCGACCTGAGCTGTTTCTAGCTTAAACTTGGCCGCTTTAGTTGCTGTAGCTAATTTATAAGTTTTTAAAATCGTTTGTTTATACACTGTCTGATAAGCAAACGTTTCATTCGGAAGTTTCATTAAGACTGAAGTTGGCTTTTTCTCGACCAGGTCAATTTCAATGTTACTTACAGCTACAGGATTAAGTTTTGGATCAACTGTTAAAACTTCGATCTGTGCAACGGTGTCTTTTTTAATAAATGACAAATCTAATAAATCAGAACGATACCCTAGTAAGTAATCTTGATCTGAAATCAATTGGCTTAATTGTGACTTAACACTTTTTCCGCCTTCAGTTTCAAAAACTTCTGAATCGATATTTAAGCGATATAAAGATTTTTCGAGTTGCTCAAAACTTAACTTCCATTCAGCTTCGCCGTTATCGTTAGTTTTTATATCTGGTAAGCTATCGTTGATTTCAATTTGCGTAGGTTTAGGCACATTAAAATAATAATCTTTCCATTTTTTAAAATACACATCAGTGGCTTTAATGCGAATTTTTGAACGAGCCGTTCTATCTGAGGCAGGCTTTCCGTAAAGGTTAAATGCTGTTAAATTTAGTTTTAAATCTTTTGGCTTAACCCAGCCTTCAGCTTCAGTTTGTGACAAAGTTGTTCTTACTTTAATTTGATCAGGTAAAAACTCTTCAACTTGAAAAGCCGTGCTACCGATCATGACCATCGATTTATCGGGCTGTTTAATATAAGCCATCAATGAATAACTACCAGTTTCGAAGTAATCTTCAGTTTTAAATTTAACGTTTTGGATGTCGTTAGAACTTACTTTTAAAGTTTGTTTAAATACCTCTTGGCCAGTGGGGTTCGTAATCACGAAATCAACCGGAATTTGCGAAAATGATTTTCCCCAATTTTTTGAACGAACGATCACACCAAAATCAGCGCCTTCACCCGGGCGGTAAATACCACGATCAGAAAACATATAGGCATTCAACTGATCTGATTCAGAAGAATCGCGCGCGCCACCGATATCAAACGAAGTTAAATCAATTTCACGAGAGTACGAATTAAACGGAACAAATGAAATACTATCACCAAGTACAGCTGTGAAAGCGATCGGTTCTTTATCAAATTTAAAATCTTTTAAATTCGGAAACTCAGCCGAACCATTAGCTCCGGTATCTACAGATAAAACGTTAATTCCGTTTTGTCCTAGTACGCTGACTTTTGCTCCTGCAACGGGTAAACCTGTACTTACATTTTGCACAAAAACTTCATAACCGCCAGACACTGTTTTTTTAACGATCAAACCTAAATCAGATAAAATAATAAAACGGCGATCATCTACATAGGACACTGAATCTTTTGATTGAACTGAAATTAAGAATAGGCCTTTTTTGCTTCCGGTTAAGTAAGCGCCTAAATCAATCGAACTAAACTGTGTTTTCTGTGGGTCTTTATTAATTAATGGAATATCTCCTGTAAAACGTTCTGCAATTCTATCTGGGCGAATATCGTAAATATCAGGCTTTGTAAATTCATACACTAAAGACGGAATCAAGTGATTCACATGCTCGGGTCTAACTTGATGAATTTGATAAGTGATTTTATTTAAATTGCGAGAAACCAATGAAAGCTGTTTACTACCTGTTAATGGGATTAATGATCCTTTACCCATAATTTGTAAATCTGATGGGTATTGCGGAACCGCAATTACTTTTTCAAAATCATCTTTTAATTTAAATCCACCAAATGACGTCGTTTCTTTTGGAATACGCACATATAAAGATCTTCCTGGTTGAGAGTTGAATTTATAGGAATGTTCTAAAGACACTAATTTTTCAGAAGGAATTGTTGTCGTTGTTATTTTTTTTGATCTTTTTAAAACGTCTTCAGTCACTTCAGAAACACTGGCCCAAGGGTAGGCCGTGTTCTTTTTATCATTCTTATCTAAATTAAAAGGCAATTCATAAACTTGAATCGACTTAAATAACTCTTCTGAAGCAATTTCGGCCACATTTTCAAAACGTAAAATCTGTTCTGATTCAAATTTTTCATTACGCGCGATAATAATCGAAGCATTAGTGATTTTAAAATAATCATACAGCGAAGGCACTTTGATAGATGCAGCGGCTTCAGCCACAGATACACCACCTAAAGGTGATGAAAACCCTTTGTCGATCACATATCTATACGTCATGTTACTATTGCTGATTTTTAAATTCGCCGATTGCACGTACATATTTGATTTGTACTCATCAAACGAAACTGAAAATTCTAAATTAGATTTACTTTCAATGCCGCTATCAGGCTTTTCCATCAAGCGCAGTCGTTTTTTGACAGATTCTGGATCAACAGGATAATTAAAATGAAAACTAGCGATCACTTTTTTATTTTCTGCAAAACGTGGGTCTTGATGAAATTCGCTATTTTGATTTTGAGCTTTTAACGGCGCACTTTCAAAACTAAAATCATAAGTTTGGAGTAAAATATTCGGGGCTAAGATTTTTTTAGAAATTTCACCTTTAAATTTTTGTCCGATGATCCAATCGCTTTTTCCTTTTTCTAAAATCGGAGTGAATTTTAATTCTTTATCTGAAACCCAAAGCCACTGCCCTTTTACTTCAGGTGATAATTTAATACCCACTGTAATTGGCTTACCAATCGAATCAACTGAAGCCACAGATTTATTAAAAGTAATATATAAAGAGCGCGGCATTGGCCCAACAGGATCGTAAGAATAAATCTCGCCCACGCGAAATGAAACCGTGTCTGGTTTTGGTAAACCTTCATAGTAATGTTTAGCTAATAAGACGGCCACAACAGTGACGATCACTGTGCCGATAGAAATTAAAATCTTTTTAGTTTTTTCGGGATTCACTTTTGATCGATCACACGCTTTTTGCAACCAAGCCGGTTTTGTGTAATTGATGTTTCCGAAAATAAGTGTGAATAAATTTGAAAGAAAATTTCTGAATTTTTCCATTGAACTTCCCGTTGTGAATCGTTGCCCCTATTTAAGTACAACTTTTCAGGTTCGGGTATCATTAATCACTGGTCTTTGGTGCAGTGTGCGCATAGGTCTATCGTCTGGAAACCCAGACTTGTTAAGTTCTCAAATTGAGACGAAATTTGTGATGTGAGCGTTTTCGATTTATAATGGTAAATACGTGTGCAGTTTTAGACGGATTTTTCTCATACTGATTTTGGCTTTGCCAAGTATTTCGCTCGCGCAGCGAAGCGGTGATTTTTCGTATGGAATCATGGCCATGTTCGGTAGCGGAAAAATGGGCAATGGTGATTTAAATCATTTAGCCCCTGATCGCACAATGGAGTATTTTCCGATCGCTGCATTTGTCGGTTACAATTTTAAAAAGCTGAGGCTTGGTCTGAATTACGAATACGTTGTTGTTAATCAGGCTACTAGCCCCTCAGAGGTAAATTTCACAAATCTAACAGGTAAAGAATCTAATGTAGGTCTTCGCGTTGAATACTTTACTGGTAAATACGGTGCAGGTGTTATTTTAAAACCTAGCAATAGCTACACACTTACAAAAACCACTGGCAACGGAAATAGCTCATCGTACAAGGGTAAATTGGGTTACGGTGTACAATTCACAGCCCAAATGCGCAAAGAGATCGGCGTGGTCTTTGATTATTCTTCTGTTACATATGATGAAAGTTTAAGTGATGCCGATGTCACGATGAATAGATTTTCTATTGGCCTTATGCTCTCTAACTTTTCAGGTGGGAGAAATTAAATGCTAACTAGATTTTTATTTCTTTCATTTATCTCAGGTCTTACTTTATTAGCTTTAGCTAATTGCACGAAAATACAAGAAGTTGAAAGTTTCGCACCAGGTAATTTACCACAGGCTGTAATTACAAATATCGTAGCTAACGGCGGTGGTTCACTTTATTGCAGTATCTCTGGTGGTTGCCCGATTCATCTTACAGGCACAAACTTTTTTAAAAAAGCACGTGTGTATGTGGGCAGCTACCCATGCGAAGACGTGGTTGTTTCAAATGACTTTACGACTATTGATTGCAATGTTGGCCCAGGGCAAAATGGGGTTTATAATATATCAGTAAAAAATATTGATAACCAAACCAGTACTTTTGATGCCGCTGTTTCTGCAACCGCAATGCAATTTTCGTATGCTTCATTTTTATATGTCGGCGTACAAAATTCTCCGGGTGAAGTTCTTGGCTATGCTCAACATCCAACGACGGGTGCGCTCTTACCAGTCTCAGGCAATCCCTACATCACAGGTGGCAATGGCACATACGGTGTAGCGATGAGTATGAATAATCGTTTTTTATTTTCAGCAAATTTTACTTCAGGCACCATCACCACATTTGCCATTAACCCCTTAAATGGTGGTTTATCAATGGTTGGCAGTCCAATGGCCAACGATGCGAATGGACCGAATGGATTATTTGTTCATCCGTCGGGGCAATTTCTTTATATCACGAATAATACCAGCAGCAGTATTTCGGCTTACAGTATCGGTAGCACCGGAACGCTAACTCAAGTCACAGGCAGTCCGTTTTCATCACTTCCTGCTCGGCGCTTAAATGGAATCACTGGCAGCAGTGATGGCCGCTTTATTTTCGCTGCTGCCGGAGTAAATAATAACACATATAACGGTGTTGCAGCTTTTACTGTAGACACAACAACTGGCGCCTTAACTTTAGTAAGTGGTACACCTTTTAAAAATCCTGATGATGGATCAATCTCAAATCGTGGAGATGGAATTTCAATTCACCCGAATGGCCGTTGGCTCTACATGGGATTATTCGGCCAACAAAAAATGGCAGCCTGGAATATTGATCAAACAACCGGAGCCTTAACTCCGTTAGGAACTCCTGTAGATAACAACAATCCTGGATATGATGATGATGGTGGTTCAGCATCGATTGTTTCAGCTGATGGTTCTTTTTTATATGGAACAGCTTTTTCTCGAGTGAATGAAGCCAATTCAGAAAGAATTATTACCTACAGCATTGCTGCGAGCGGTACTCTAAGTAAAGTGAGTGATACCACAACAGAAGGTGGACCGAATGATATTCGTATCGATACCACCGGTAATTTTGCTTACACGTGTAATACTTTAAGCCCACCTTCAATCAGCGCCTACTCTGTGAATAAAACTACAGGTGCGCTATCTCCGCTATCACCTGCGTATTATCTTATTTCTGCACCGAGTGATGGCCCTGCCATTATGATCATGCAAATCAATCGCTAGTGATTTTCTGAACGATGCAACTGTTCAGCTTTTGGTGACATTTCACCAAAAGTACGACGATGAACACCTTCAGCAATTTCATCAATAAATTTTCTTGTGAATGCAGGTATATCTGCAGGTTTTCGGCTTGTCACTAAACCTTGATCGCAGACAACTTCTTGATCAACCCACTTAGCACCGGCATTGATTAAGTCAGTTTTTATCGAGGGCCATGAGGTCACAACACGTCCTTCTAAAATATTTGTTTCAACCAATGTCCACGGGCCATGGCAAATGGCACCAATTGGTTTACCCGATTCAACAAATTGACTGACAAAATGAACAGCGGCTTCATTCATACGTAAAATATCTGGGTTGATCACTCCGCCGGGTAATAACAAAGCATCATAGTCTTCAGCTTGAACTTGCGAAACAACGCTTTCGACTTCGATTTCTTCACCCCAGTTTTTATCTTTCCAAGATTTAATTTTACCGGGTTTTAATGAAATCACTTCTGTTATAGCTTCGTGATCTTCTAAAATTTCTTTTGTCTTTAATAACTCTGAATGTTCAAAACCATCGGCTGCTAAAATAGCTATTCGTTTTCCTCTGATGGAATGCATAAATCCTCCTGCTGAAATTCATTCAGCAGGATTTATCGCAAAAGCTATGCCTATCGATGAGTTGTTTTGAATGTGGCAACCAGTGCGTTCATTCGCAAAATGTCACGAGCTAGCAGTGAAGAAGCTGTTAAGAATGAGTTAAAAAGCCCCCGATTACGCTTAGAAAAGTTCTTAATTTTTCAGGGTATTTGCATACACAATCTTTGCATGCTTAAATACCCCTCTTGAGGTTTTCATGCGTTCAATATTTTTTTTAGACGACAGTGCCGAGTTTCTCGAAGTCATGAAAGTTTTTATTGAAAATATAAGTACGTGCAGCGCCATTACCGCTTCAAATTTTGAATATATGCTTGCGCAAGAAGAATTAATTTTAAAAAGTGATATGGCTTTTTTAGATATTAATTTAGGTTTACACCAACCTTCTGGAGTTCAAGCCTATCGTTGGCTACGAAGTCTTGGATATAACAAACCTGTTTTTTTTCTAACTGGCCACGCAATCGATTCTGATGAGACTAAAGAGGCCCATACTTTTGAAGGAACAAAAATCTTGCGCAAACCAATTTCTCCGCAAGAGCTACTTCAACTGATTGGCTCTCAATCATGAAGTCATTTATTTTAGACGACAAACAGTTAGCTACTCGTTCAACTAGATCTTATTCAATTTTAGCTCTTTTTCTTTTGCCCCTCTCATATATCATTCGCGCCAATGATAATTTGCCGACGACTCCGCTGTGGTATATCGGTTTACTGATTGTAATCATCACTTTTTTTCTGACAAGTAAATATCCGCGTCTGCCCGTTAAAATCAGCGTCACACTCATGATTACAATGGCTCTTTTTACAATGTTACCAGGCAGTGAAATCGCAGCCATTGGCTCAGAACATAACGTGCAAATGACTTACTTTGGCACTTATAAGTTTATCATCGTGTGCGTTGCTTTAATGGCACCGTTTCCCCATTTTATAGGATATCTATTAATAGCTCTTTGTCTTTTTATTCCACCAATGCAGGTTTTGCTTTTTTCACCGCAAATTATGAAGCTATCAGGGCAATTTGAACCCTGGACAACTATGGGTTATGCCCTTGCAGGATTATTAATTCTGCACCATCGTATTAGCACTTTAAAACTACACGCCAATCTTGTTGAGTCTGAGGCTAAAGAAAAAAATCTACGCGATTTCGCCGATGTTGCATTAGCATTGCGAGATTTAACAAACACACCCTTACAATCGTTAGATTTGTTAACAGAACTTTTGCGCAGTGATAAAATTTCGACTCAACAGGCCAGCGAACTTTTATCTAAAACGACTTATCGACTACGCGAGCTCATGCAAGTTCTTAGCGAACAGCAGAAGAAATTAACAAAACAGCAATCTCTTCAGTCGATGGATTCAATGGATATTATTCGTAAAACCTTCAGCACATTTAATGACTCTCATAAGGAAAAAAATTAAGTGCGTTGGTTTTACCCCATCCTTTGGACCTTGTTAGTCACGGTTTGTAGTTTTCTGTTTGCAGAAATATCTACCGATAGTTATTTTCGCATAGAAAATGTCGAATACTACTTAGACAACCAAGGTCAACAAACTATAGAATCTATCCCTACGCAGTCTTTTATTTCTTCAGAGAAAAAAACAATCGCTCCGAAAGCTCAAGCGATTTGGTTAAAAATGGCCATTCCTGAAAAATTGAACGATTGGGATCAAGACGCCGTTCTTTTTACAGGCTCTAATGAAACCGTGCATTCGATGCAAGGCTATATTACTCATGAAGGTGGTTTTGAATATTGGGGCCTCTGTGATGTAGAGATAAATTCATCGGCTTGTCCACTACCTACGTTGCAATATGCTTTTCCCGTGAATAAAAGCGAATATAAAAACCGCACTTATTATTTAAAAATTGAGCCTGGTGCTAGCGGCATCAATAATGAATTTTATTTCATGAAAAAAACTTACTTTAATAAAGTAACAATTTTTTTAGTGCATTTCATTGGGCTGTCTACAGGCATTTATTTAGTCGTCGCTTTACTGGCTTTGATTTTCTTTAGCTCGTTCAAAGAACCTAGCTTTTTAATTTATGCCCTATTTTATTTAAATCTATTTGCCTCGATCAATATTAATCGGGGCATTTGGGATGCTTATCGCCCTGAAACAATTGTTTTTACCGGATCGACTTTGCTTTTTCCAGTACTGATCTTGACTGTATTTTTTGATTTGCTTTTTATTTGTGTGTTTTTTGAAGTTCCTAAAAAGCATCCTCACTTAAATAAAATTTATATCGCCTTCTTGATTTTTATAGTCAGCCTGATCTTTTTAAGTTTTTTTCCAGAAACAAAAGTTCTGGCCTGGAGATCTTTATCGCCGGCCATTTTTAGCTCAATGATATTAACTGGAGCCACGCTGATTTATTTTATTTGGCAGGGCCGCCTCTGGGCCGAGCCTGTGGCTACCGCTTGGGGCGTGGCCATTGTGTGCAACCTGATTTGGACAGGATATCGCGCTGGTCATATCCAGGGCTTTTGGTTTTTTGGTTATTATACGATTTTGGGCCGCACTCTTGAAGGGCTAATTCTAAATATGGTTATCTTTCAAAAACTGCAAAAATTAACTCTCAAAGTTGGTTTTGCGCAGGCGCAGGGTAACGAAAGCAAAGTCGTTAAAACTTTACTGCGCACTCTTTCACACGATTTATCAAATACAACTCAATTAGTTAAAACGAATGCACAGATATTAAATGAAAATCCGAATGATCCAGCTGCACAAAAAAATATTGAGCGAATTTTACAAGCGGCCCAAGAACAGGCAGAGATTATTGAAAATGCAAAAAATAATTTTTTAGTGAGAGGTCAACAAATTCTAAATCTAAGCATGATTGATTTAAAGAAATGTCTAAATGAAGTCATAGAAATGTATCAGCCCGACATAAAAAAGAAAAATTTAACTGTTCACTTTTTTATGCCTGAAGAAAACATATTTATCCTGGCTGAAAAAACGAGCTTATGCCATCAGGTTTTATCTAATTTAGTAAATAACGCCTGTAAATTCTCACACCACGGAAAAAACATTTACATTACGTCATCATTTATTAATGACGAACATGTTGAGCTGAAAATTAAAGACGAAGGTGTCGGTATACCAAACCAAGTATTAGACCGGTTATTTGACGAAGAGGCTTATATTAGCCAAGTCGGCACTTACGGTGAAATGGGCTCTGGAAATGGTTTACTGATTGTAAAAGATTTTTTAGCTATGTATGGAGCTACTATTCATCTAGATTCTAAAATTGATCATGGCGTAGAAGTTACTCTACGCTTCAAAAGATTTAAATAACCTTTTTTTTTCGCTCGGTCGCAAGATATAGCCGCTTCCATACAAAGCTTTAATCTGATGATTAAAATCTTTAAGTTTGCGACGTAATGAACTGACATGAACATCCACCGTACGTTCTTCAACACGTGTATCGTTCCAAATAGTTTTTAAAATATCTTCACGCGAAATTTTTTTATTGGGATTCGTTAGAAATATTTTTAGCATTGTATATTCAATTTCACTCAGTCGTTCAAAGCGTCCATCAAGCTCAATTTCAAAACGCTCAGGATAAAGTTTTAAGTTACCAAAGCTCAATCCTGTATTTGAAAGTTCTTGCATGCGTCTTAACCGAGCACCAAGTCGAGTCTTAATCACCACGAGATCAACTGGCTTTTCAATATAGTCATCAGCACCAACATCATAAGACTTTAACATCTTATCTGTGTTTCCATGGCCGGTCATAATCAGTATCGGAATATTTTTAACAAGTTGATTAGCTCTTAACTTTTTACAAAGTTCGATACCACAACCAGTGCCCAAATGAATATCGAGTAAAATAATATCTGGAGAATTTTTTGTGATAATACGATAGGCAATATCAGCATCATGAGTCGTCGTCACTTCGTACTCTTTACCCAAGCCTTGCGCTAAGCTTTCACAAATTCTGCTGTCATCATCTAAAATTAACAATTTTCTATTCATTATGTTTAATTATGTTAAGGCTTCGATTTTTGGTCAACTTGCCTGGCCCTTTTTTGGACTCAACAAACTAACAAAGCCTTGTTGAATGGCCGCTCCCATTTCATGTAAACCACATACTTTAACAGCAGCATTTCGCTTTATAGCTTCACGCGGCATACCAAATACAACACTCGTTTGTTCATCTTGCGCAATAGTGTAAGTGCCAACTGATCTGAGCTTTAACATTCCTTCGGCACCATCTGCTCCCATGCCCGTAAGAAGTACCGCAACTTTAGGACCTGTATACTCACGCCTGACTGAATCAAATAAAAAATCAACTGAGGGCTTATGACGATTCACAGGTGGGCTATCTTCAATGGCCACAAAAAAGTCTGAGCCCTTTTTTACCAGCCTCATTTGAAAACCACCCGGGGCAATCAAAACACGATTTTCCTGAACTTTATCCCCGTTCTTGGCTTCTTTGACTTCAAACGGAAAAAGTTTATTTAATCGCTGTGCAAATGCCTCGCTAAAAAATGGCGGGATATGCTGAACGATAAGTGTTGGAGGGATTTGAGTTCCTAATTGAGTCAGTAAAGTTTTTATGGCCTCTGTTCCGCCAGTGGATGCACCAATAACTAAAAGCGCATTGCTTGATTGTGACAACAAGGCTTCTTGTTTTGAATGTTTTAGATTTAGCACAAGTTTAGCTTGTGCCGCCTGAAATAGCCGATCCAAAATTTCAACTCGGTTTGCTAGAATAGTTTTTTGATCAGGCTTTTGAATATAATCAACTGCGCCGTTTTCTAAACTTTCTAAAACCAAATGCGACTCTTCAGGACGCAGCGAGCTGATCACTACTGTAGGAATTGGGCGTATCGCCATGTATTCTTTGATCAGAGCCGCCCCTGTTTTTTGCGGCAAGTGTAAATCCATTGTGATCAAATCAATATTGCGCAAACGAATTTCTTTCAACGCTTCACTGGGTTGAGCGGCTTCGCCCACGACTTCAAAACGTGGGTCTGATTCTAATAAATGTCGAATCACTTTTCGAATGGTGACAGAGTCATCCACAATTAAAGTTCTGATTTTATTTTTTATCATTTTGCTCCCTGACATACCGACTTACTGCATAACTAAGACTGGCCATGGGATACAATTCAAAATCTTTGATTAACTGAGATTTTAAATGGCTATAGGCATCTTCTAATAAATATATTTTTTTACCTGACTTTTTAATTTGCTCTAAGACCGGAATTGGAAACACACTTAAAATAACCACGGCATCACATGATTTAATTTCAAGCGGCAGCAGAAAACCCTGAAATGGTAAAAGACAGTTTTTTAACGCTGGCGTTGCATTTGTAGCTGCATAGGATTGTGCTCGCACTAAATCAATTGGAGCATGAAGCACAGCAATTTGCCCATAAGCGTTCGCTGCAATTTCTTTTCCGCCAAAGGCTTTATCTAATGAGTTATCAAAGCTGCTCAGTTTATTATCTATGGCAATTGTGCGCGCCTTTAATAAAATTTCCTCGCGACTGATATCAAATGTTTTAAGACTGGGTTTTTCAACATAGTCTTTTGCACCTAATCGCAAAGCTTCTAAGGCTAACGATTGTTCTTGTCGATCAACAGAGCTAATCACAATCACTGGCGGGCGCTTTATATTTAAACTGTGTTTTAAAAATTCTATGCCGTTCATGATAGGCATATGAATATCTAAAGTAATTAAGTCATAATTATTTTTTGAAATTTTATCTAGGGCTTCTTTGCCGTTACTTGCGGTGTCTGCCACCACAAAACCATCAGCGCGGGTAAAAGTTTGTTTCAACAAACTTAAAATAGTGGGCGAATCATCGACGCACAATACACGACGAACATGTACTTGTGGAGCTGGCGGCAATGGCGTCGGCTTTTGATTCGTCACTAAAGATAAGATGGCTGATTTCTCTTTCGGTGTTGAATACACGGATGGCCCGACTGGCTTTAAGTTTACATCTAATCCATTCAAAGTTTCAGTAAGTCCTAAAAACAAATGGCCGTCTTCATTTAACTTTTTTTGAAAGTTTCTGGCTGTTTTTTCCATATCGTTCGCAGAAAAATATATAAAAACATTGCGACAAAAAATAATATCAAAATTTTGTTTAGGCCAGGTCTTAACATCAACTAAATTAGCCACATCAAACGAACAGCGCTCATGTAAACGTTGATGTACACGGGTAAATTCAGAATACTCTCCGCGGCCTCGAACAAAGGTTCCGGTTTGGTAGGCTAATGGAATTGTATCTACTTCTTTTTTAGCGAAGACACCGTTCTTAGCGAATTCGACTGAAATGGCGTCAATATCTGTTCCATGCAGGTGAAAATTAAGATCAGGTGCCAATTCTTTTAAACATTGCTCGATAAAAATAGCTAATGAATAAACCTCATGCCCGCGACTACACGCTGCTGACCACAAATGAATAGTTTTATCAGCCCGTTTACGCACGAGCGGAATCAATTTCGGTAGCGTGTGTTGCCGCAGAATTTCAAAATGTTTAAATTCGCGAAAGAAATAAGTATGATGAGTCGTGAACAAAGAAATCAATTCGCGAAATTCTTCGGTACGATTATTTCGATAATACTCAATGTATTCAACTTCTGTTTTTAAGCCCAGCAAAGTCATACGTCTTCGCAAACGCTGAATCACCATGTCGTGTTGTTTTTCTCCCAGCTGAACGCCAGAAACCTCTGAAACTTCAGAGGCTAGTGACATGATGGCTAACTTGTTATTTTTCATTAAGCGGCGCTCGCTGTATGAGACACCTTAATATCTCGACCAATCACTCTTTCAACGTCCAACATTAAAATCAACTCATCGTCTTTAGAATAGATGCTGGTGATAAAATCATGACTAGCAGCACGTGATCCTGGCGGCACTTCAGAAATTTGCTCTGATTCTGCTGATAATACGCTTGATACCAAATCAACAATAATACCCATTTGTCCAAAAGGCATTTCGCAAATAATGACTGTAGGCTGCTCGCCTTTCGTATTTGCATTTAAGCGTGAACGCAAATCAAAAATAGTTATAATTTGCCCACGCAAATTGATTATTCCTACAACATGATTTGGCGCTTGTGGAATCGCCGTAACGTCTGGCATTCCGATCACCTCACGCACTTTCAATAAGGGAATCGCAAAACATTCATTACCGACTATAAAACTTAAAAACTTTTGTGTGATTTTCATCCTACATCCTTTACTCTTTTTAATTCTTCATCTGCTAATTGCGCTAAATCTAAGATTAAGGCTGGTTTTCCATCGCCCAAAACGCCAGAACCAATAAAACGTTTAAACCCCGAAAGCTCTGCACCCAGTTGTTTAACGACGATCTGTTGCTGGCCAACGACATCATCAACTAAGACAACAAAATTGACTCGTGCTGATTTAGCAATAATACCGATACCATTTTTTTTATCAGATTTTTTATCACCTAATAATTCGCGCAACGAATAGACTGGTAAATAACGTCCGCGCAAATTAAGTAAAGTTCCTGATTCAGAACCCTTTGTTAAATTTTCATCGCTAATTTTTACTGTTTCAGAAACTTGGGTGAAAGGAATAATAAAATTATCTTTTGTGGTTTTAACCACCATTCCTTCGATGATCGCTACTGTTAATGGCAATGCAATTGTAAACTCTGTGCCTTTGTGTAACACAGAAGTAATTTCAATTTGCCCACCGAGTGATTCAACACTGGTTCGAACCACATCCATACCAACACCACGCCCAGAAACTTCTGTCACATTGGCTTTTGTTGAAAATCCAGGAGCAAAAATAAGTTCAAAAACTTGTTGCTCACTCATATGATCACCTGAGGTGATTAAACCTTTTTCGATCGCTTTTGCGACGATACGCTGTTGATCTAAGCCTTTACCATCATCTTTTAATCGTAAAACTAATTTACCGCCTTCTTGCGAAAAACTTAATTCTAAAAACCCAGCGACCGGCTTACCTTGAATTACGCGATCTTCGGGGTTTTCGATACCGTGATCGATAGCATTACGCACAATATGTACGAGTGGGTCACTGATACTGTCTAAAATAGTTTTATCAATTTCAATATCTTCACCGACAACACGAAAATCGATGCTTTTTTCTAAAGTCGAAGATGTATCGCGACTGATTCTTTGCAGTTTTTGCACGAGCGGCTTAACTGGCACCATACGTAAACTCATCGATAGATCCTGAACTTCACGAATGATTTTTCCGGCCTGCTCGACTGTTTTTAATATCGCCTGATCCATTGATTTAATGCACTGCTGGCGCAACACTGAATCTAAAACTACTAATTCACCCACAGCATTAATTAATTTATCGACGCGCTGTAAATTTACACGCACAGAAGTGTCGTTGCTGTTCGTTGTTTTTTTGCTTACAACTAATCCAGTCGTACTTATATCTGTCTCAGTGCTCTCTTCAGTTGATTCCTCACCGTCAAAACTTACATTAAAATCGAAATTTGCATTTAAATCTTTTTTATAAGCTGTAAATGCAGCTGCAATAATATCACGAGATTGTAATAAACGATTTATAACTTCTTTTGTAAGTGGCTGATCACCATTTTTATACACTAATAGATACGTCTCAAGATCATGGCAAAAGGCACCCAGTTGATCAAAACCAACGGCCTTGGCACTGCCTTTAACATTATGAACGGCACGAAAAATACCGTCGAAAGTTTCTTTTTTATCTGCAGTTAGCTCGAGATCTAAAAGTAATGTCTCCATTTCTTCAATGACCTGTTCGCCTTCTTCTAAAAATCCAATTTTTATTTCATTATCTTCCATAAATACATGATCGACGGGTCCTTTAATAAATTAAACTGACCCAGCCCTCGTTTAACATTCTCTTAACAATTGAAATTCACAATTTCTTCATAATTGAAATTTACACTATTGTTTTCAAACACTTAGCAAAAGAGCTTTGATTCTAGAAACAAATATCCACCGAAGTAATGTTGGAAATTACATAATCTTTTTGAGGCATAACTAAATGAATATTCAAACTAATGGTTCGATCATGTCTATTGAACTGCCAGAAAATCTGGACAATGAATTTGCTGATCTTTTACAACTTAAAGCCAAAGATTGGCTATCAATTACAACGGTCGAGCTTTACGCATTTAACTTTAATAAAACCACAACCTGTAAACAATCAACGTATCGATCACTAATTACAGTTTCGCAAATTATTCGCAAAGCTGGACGACAAATTGTAAGTCATAATTTAGATCCAGAATTAAATCAGCAATTCAAATTGGCTGGCATATCAGATGCGTTAAATGTATCGACAGATTTAGATAGCTATACCAATAAAGTGAATCAAAAAAAATCTGGTCTTGATGTGCAAATGATTAACCCTTTTTTAGAAGCTACATTAATGACGCTCGAACAAACGGCTAACACTAAGTGCGAAGCACAAAAACCTCAACTTATTGATCTTAATGAAAAATCTAGAACAGATGACATCTCAATTGCAGGTGTTATTTCACTCACGACTGAACAATTTAATGGTTCAATCACTTTAGCTTTTCCTGAAGTCGTATTTCTAAAAATCTACGAATCAATGTTTGGCGAAAGCGTAGATAAAATTAATGAAGAAATCGAAGACGCTGCCGGTGAATTACTTAATATCATTTATGGCAGCGCTAAAACTAAACTCAACGAACAATGTAATTTTAAGTTGGCTCCGGCTTTGCCAACTATTTTATCAGGCGAAAAAATTAAAATTCGTCAAACCACTTATCAAAAGGTGATCGTTTTACCATTTAAGACGGCTTTTGGTTTTTTTAGAGTCGAAATTTCATTTGATCCCCAAAAATAATTTACAGGAGACACACACGATGTTCAGCACCAGCACCAAGATTCTTATTATCGATGACATGAAAACTATGCGAAAGATTGTCGCTAAAGCCTTAAAAGATTTAGGTTTTGAAAATATCACAGAAAGTGAAGATGGCTTAAAAGGCTGGGAAGCTATCTCCGCACCTAATGCAGACTATGGTTTGGTCATTTCAGATTGGAATATGCCAAATGGATCAGGCATCGATCTTTTAAAAAAAGTACGCACTGATAGTCGCTTTGCAAAATTACCATTTATGTTAGTCACTGCTGAATCTGAAAAAGCTCAGGTATTAGAAGCGTTAACAGTCGGTGTATCTGCGTATGTCATAAAACCTTTTAGTATGCAAACCTTGCAAATCAAAATGGTCGAGGCATTTAAAAAAGTCGCCTAGACTCCGGTTCACAATCTCTTCATTTTTTAACAAAAATTTTCACCGATAATAAAACAACTATGAAAAACTCTAAAGGAGCACGTATGTTTAATAAATTTGGCCTCAAAGCAAAGCTGATTTCAATGTTTGCAATCAGCTCTATCTTGCTACTCATCGTAGGCGCAATCGCCGTCAACGCCTTAAAAACCACTGATAAATTATTTAGTCATGTCGTTCACGTCAACTTTCCGAATGCCGTTGCCGTCATTAATATGAAAGCGGCAGGAAATGATAGCTTACGACTTTTAACTCAGATGACTTTACCCGGAAACGACGAAAAAGAATTTAAACGTTTAAATGAACGCATTAAAGAAGAACAAAAAAAATTCGCTGATGCAAAAACAGCTTATGATGCTGTCGAATTTGTACCTGGCGAAAAAGAAATCTATGACGATTTTATTGAAAGCTACAATGCCGTTCAAAAACGCATTGATGAAGCCTTACCCTTAGCAATGTCTGGCTCGCCGGCTGATCGCGCTGAGTTTGCAAATTCTTATCGAACTGATTTTAGTAAAGTACGAAATGTTTTTTATGATAAAACTGCTGCGCTATCAAAATTTCATAATACTGAAGCTGCAAAATGGACAGCTGAAGCTACAGAAACCAGCAAAGCCCAATCAACTTTAGCTATGGTTCTTGTGGCTTTTGGTTTTATGCTTTCATTAACAATGGGTGTGCTTTTTGCCCGCAGTCTTTCTAATCAATTAGTTTCAGTTTCAAAAAATCTAGTTGAAGGAGCTACGCAGTTAAATTCAGCAGCTACTGAAATTGCCACTTCAAGTGAAAGTTTATCTAGTTCAGCGTCTGAACAAGCGGCCGCGGTTCAAGAAACTTCATCTGCGGTTGAAGAACTCTCTGCGATGGTTTCAAAAAACTCTGATAACGCCGAAAAATCTAGAGATAAAGCAGCGACCAGCCAACAAGTAGCACAAAAAGGTCGTAACGTTGTGACAGAAATGATGACAGCCATTTCTGATATTAACGAAAGTAACGGCCAAATCATGAATGCCGTTGAAGAATCAAATAAAAATATTGCTGAGATCACTCGTGTGATCATGGATATCGGCGCAAAAACGACAGTCATCAAAGATATCGTATTTCAAACTAAATTATTATCATTCAATGCTTCAGTTGAAGCGGCTCGTGCCGGTGAACACGGAAAAGGATTCTCTGTGGTCGCCGAAGAAGTTGGAAATTTAGCACAAATGAGCGGAAATGCCGCGCAAGAAATTTCTAGCACACTTGAAGAAAGTATTAAAAAAGTAAACCAAATCGTTTCAGAAACTAAGGAGCGTGTTGAAGGTTTAATTTTAATTGGTAAAGATAAAGTTGAGCGTGGCCACACGATCGCTACACAATGTGGCGAAATTTTAGAACAAATCGTGGCCGAAGCTGCTGATGTGAGCTCGATGGTGATCGAAATTTCTAGTTCTTCAAAAGAGCAATCTATCGGAATTCAAGAAATCACAAAAGCAATGTCACAAATGGACACTGTGACCCAACAAAATGCTTCGATTTCACAAACATCGGCATCGGCTTCTGTTGAGTTAGCTGCACAATCTGAATCGCTATCTACACTAGTGAACGAAATGCAACTTATCGTCTACGGATTAAGTACGGCAGTACCTCAGCAATCAAACTACTCGCCACGCAAAAGCGAAAGTTTTAAACCTTCAAATAAAGTCGTTAGCTTCAAACATAAAAAAAGTAGTTTAGAAGTGCCGTCATATCACGATCTAAAAGCCAGCGGTGACGAATGAAACCGATTCTAGTCATCGGATTATTAAGTTTGACTGCAGCGCTTCCCGCTGCAGCTCAACCTAAAAAAAATTGTGCGGTGGCCTATGCCTCCGGCGATTCTTGCAAAAATTTGCGCGTCGACTTTAATTTAAAAGATTGCGCCATGAAGGCCCCTAGTAAAAAGCCAACGATTCATTGTGACGGCAGTAAGGCTACAGCTTCTGTTGAAAGTGAAAAATGGATTTTCAGAACTAACTTAAAACGTTTCATCGGCAAGAACAGCTCTATTTGGGATGTTTCTGGTGATGTGCAATTTTCTGAAAAAAAAATTGAGCGTATAGTCGCAGCCGTAACTTCGGCTCCAGTAAGTGTTTCGACAACAGCTATGGTTTCATCAGCTATCACTGTTGTGGCTGTGGCTCCTGCTGCACCAATGGCTCCTACGGCAGAACCTTTCACACCGTCATGGAAAAACAATTCGCTGATACAATTTTGGTATTTAGAAGATCAAACTAAATCAGCTATCGCAGCTGATACGAATTTTCGTGTGCGCCGAGCCGAATTAAAATTAACAGGTTCAAGTGCTGAAAATACGCGATGGTTTTTAGTCGCAGACTTTGCAAAAAGTCTTTCAACTAATTCAACATCAGTACTCACCTCTGGAACTACTAAAACTACGATTAATGATATTAACACCACTGGTGATAATAAAATATTACAAGATATCGGTATTGCATTTAAATTAGCACCGGATCTCGAAGTCACCCTTGGGCAATTCAAATTGCCAACGACCGCTGAAAGCATGCAGTCAACAAGCGAGCTATTGTTTGCAGAAAGGTCACTGCTGACAAGAACTTATGGTGAACGCCGAGATCCGGGGGCCATGTTAACTTATAAATATGAAAAAATTAAAGCTTCACTGGCGATGTCAAATGGACAAGGCGCTAACGTCGATGAAAAAAATGATCGCAAAGATTATTCAGGTCGCATCGAGGCAACTCTTCCTTGGGGTTTTACAGTAGGCACATTTACATTATGCAAAGATGCTATTTGCTCTGACCCGAATCGCTATGGAATCAGTCTTAATTGGGCTTCGACAGACTATTACTTTCGCAGCGAATATGTGAATAGCAATGTCAGCCAAGTCAGATCGACAGCCTATGTTTTAGATGGTGGCTATAAGCTAACAGAACAATGGCAGGTTGCTGCCAGGTATGACTCGCTTAAACCTAATTTAGTAAATTCGTTTACAAGTACGGCAGCTACAGTAGGAGTTAATTATTTCTATTCTAAACAAAATCTTAAGTTACAACTCAACCATACGCAGCTTTTTAACATGAAAGGCAACAATGGCAGTTATTCTAGCAGTGCTGATCAAAAAGGGTCGTTAATTATTTTTGCGGTACAAAATAATTTTTAAATATGGTCTAATCACCCTATGAAAAAAATTGATAAAGCAGCCTTAGTTCAAAAAATCAAATCTGACTTACAAGAGTCTTTTGAGATATTAAAAGCGGCTGCTTTAGCGACTTACGAAGATGCAACGCATGAAGAATCAAAACCAGAAAATGAATACGACACTCGTGGCTTAGAAGCGTCGTATTTAGCAGGTGCTCAAGGCAAACGTTTAGCTGAAATCGAAGAAGTTTTTGCGGTGTACAAATTTTTAAAATTACGAGAACTCTCTGCGACTGATGCCATTCAACTTTCAGCGATTGTTGAAGTTCAACACAACAACAAAACACTCCATTTATTTTTGGTTCCTAAAGGAGGCGGTATGACTGTCGCTTTTGACGGGCTTAATATTCAGGTTGTTGCCAGCAGTTCACCACTTGGTGAAAGTTTATTAGGGTTACATGTTGATGATGTGGCCATTGTCGAAAGCCCAGCGCGCACACTTGAATACGATATCATCGCAATCCAATAAAAAAAGCCCAAGGGTTTTAGCCTTGAGCTTTTTTGTTTAACTATTAAAATTTAATTATCTGCCGCTATCACAAAGGTTGCTTTTATCAACAACGTCTTGTGCGCGCGCATCTCTGCTAACACCTGATAACATGTCAGTAATTTCTTCTTTAGTGATATCGTAGAAATTATCGCTATTGTAAGCGTTTAATTTATCTTTGATACACTCGATTTTAAGACCAGCATTACAAGTAGCTGCTGTGTATTTCCAGCCTTTTTCTGTACAAACTAAACGGGCTTCTCCGCCATTCATTGGGTCCATAGCGATTTGTGTACTGCCAATAGCAGCACCGCCATTAGCGTAGATTTGCGCGCCACAGTTTCCGAAATCAACTGTTTCAGAACCGCAGTTAGCAAATGCAATCGAAGACAAAGTTAACGATAAAACAACAACAAGAGCTTTCATAAAACCACCTTTTTAGTATTTGAGGTCGCTCTGTTATAACACGGATTGCATGTTTATAAGTCATGATTTTTCAAATCACACAAAAATTTTTAATAGCCATTTTACCCCATTTCTAGAGGTAAAAATCATCTAACTTTTTGACAGTTAACAAAAATTGGCTACGTGTACCGAGGCATTTCTAGCTTTTCAACAAGCCCCGCATCGATCCAAGCTTTGTGCGCTGGCAGCTCTCGCATCGCTATGATGTACTTCGCACAATCAGTATCAACCTTCACATCATAGGTGATAAATCGATTAACCACCGGAGCATACATCGCATCGGCGATATTAAATGAACCAAATAAAAATGGGCCGCCTGATTTATGTAAACATTCGCGCCAAATATCCATAATACGATTTACATCATCTTTAGCTGTTGAATAATCAAAGCCTGGAACAATCTTTTGTAAATCATGCGACATTAAATTTCGCATCGTCGAAAAACCTGAATGCATTTCATTGGCGACTGATCGGGCGATAGCGCGTTTTTTTGCATCTGCGGGCCACAGCTGTTTTTCAGGGTATTTTTCATTAAGGTATTCCATGATGGCCATTGATTCCCAAACTGAAATATCAGCATCAACCAAGGCGGGAACTTTTTTAGACGGAGAATATTTTAAAATGTTTTCTTCAGAGTCTGGCTGATCAAGTGGAATTAGTTTTTCTTCAAACGGGATATTAAAGTGTTTCATCAACACCCATGGGCGAAGCGACCAACTTGAATAACGTTTATTGCCAATGACTAACATCATAAGACCTCCGCATAAAATCAATGTGATCTTACTCAAAGCACTCTGAAATCTACAACGATAATCTAGCGGCTTCGCGCTCAGCGTAACTAACTAGGTTCGGATACTGCGCCAGAATTTCTTTTAACCGTGGAGCAACTGGTTGGCGTAGAATTGTGATTAAAAAAGCAAACAGACTTGCATCAATAGGTGACCACACTAATCCTAGAAAAAAAACTTGGCCCTGCATGTATTCACTGATCGCTTTTAGATCTTGATCAGCTTTGGTATAGACTTCATCGGCGCTATGTCGACCGATACCCTGCAAATGCGCCTGTCGATTTAAATTTCTACGAATTAACTTTAAAAACAAAGGCCCAATCACTGGCGGAAATAATTTTCCAAACTCAGTCACCGTTTTTACGCGGCTTTCTGAATCAACCCATCTTGCGTAAAGTAAAATAAAATAGAAATTTTCTTCAATCATTTTTTCAAAGGCGTGGGCACTGGCTTTTTGAACTGCAGAGAACCCTTCATACCCTTTTAAATTATAATCTCGTATTAAAGATGAAATAATAAAACTAGAATCGGCGATACTCACACCTTTATCCACAATGAAGGGCATCTTACCTTTAGGGCCGCGGCTTGGATTACGCTCTACAACTACTTTATATGGTAATTTATTTTCTTTGATAAAGGCTTCAACCTTAACACAAAATGGGCTTAAGCTTGATAAGCCCCAGGCTGGCGGATACTGATGCAAATGAATCATTGTGGCCTCATTGCTTTAATCGCTACACCTGCATCAAACAATGATAAAGGGCCTCGCTCTAAATGCAGAGCTTGTAAAAATCTTAAATGATGTGCCTGCGACTTACCAGCCAGCTGCAAATAGCCATCTAAATAACGTTTAACGTAATGACGCTGATCCATAGACCCCGCCTTTGACATCGCAAAGGCTGTGTTTGTTAAACTGAGCGCTTTTTTATGAAATTGAATCGCATTTATATTTTTATTTTTTTTGAGTTGAGTGTTGAGTTCGCGAATTTGCAAAAATGCGCTTGTCATCCCCTGCCCGAATACGGGGTTTAATGACAATAAAGCATCACCAACCAATATCAAATTCGAAGGTAAATGTTTAAAAGCACTTGGCCTTACTCGTGACATGGTCTTTTTATGAAAACAACTTACCTGCCCTTGCATTTCTGCTTTCATAACTGCGCTAAAAAAATCTAATTTAGGCAATTGCATCGACTTAGCTAAAAACGCTGCACGATCTAATAAGCGAACAGGAGTTTTTCCATACTCGATCAGTGTTGCTACTGTTAAGCCATTTTCGATAGGAGAAATCACGCCACCAATAGACTCTAAATGCGGATCTGCTTGATAGTAATATTGGGCGCAATCAGGCAAGCTCACAGTTTCTGTTTTAAAGCGCGCTGAATAATAAGTCACATCAATGTCAGTGACGTCATAGGGTATTTGAGACTGCAATAAGCCTAACAAGGCTGGTAACTTTGCCTGTGCACCACCAGCAAAGACAAATAAATCAGCTTCAATAATTTCGCCACTTATAAGCGTAATATTTTTTATTTGCGATTCAAAAGTTTTAAACTCTAAAACTTGCCCGTATTTAAAAGAAATATTTTTATATTGGCTTACACTTTTAAAAACTTCTGATTCTAACAATCCACGACTAAAGGCAAAAGTTTTTTCATCTGAAGCATAACGTGGAAAACGTCCAAATTTATTTTCCCAAACAGTGTCTTGTGCCCAATCAATAGTTGGACATTGGCTTGTGCTCACTTTATCAAATACTTCCGGCATAAGTTCTTGCAAAACACTCTGGCCATTTTTTAAAAGCACATGCAAATGAGATCCTTGCGGAGCCCCGACTCTAACCTGAGCTGATCCAATGTGTGGATCTTTATCACACACAACGACAGATGAAAAATGATCTGCTAAGACTCTTGCAGCAGCTAGGCCCGCAATACCACCACCAATAACTACGGCTTTATTCATATTTGTCTCTCTAAGCGGGCGTGTAAATCATGTAAGTCTAAAAATCCTTGAGCATATTGAGCACTACTAAAAGCCGAAGCACAGAATTTTTTAATTCCTAAATAACAGTCTTCAAGTTCTTGCAGCAATTGATCCTTAATAGTTTGGTGAGTGCCACCGAACAGTCTTTGTTGCACAAAAATTTCGTTTGTTTGATCGCCTTCTAGCTGTTCACGCTCAAAAGTGTAAACCACATTGCTAATTCGACCCATGCGCTGACCTAAAATAAAAATTTCGCGACAAATTGCTATCTCGCGCACATTAAGATCACTAACAGACATCAAATCAATTGTGCCCGCAGCAACGATACCCATATTGTGTGGGCCGAGTGTTTGTGATTCGACTAAATTTAAAACACCTGGAGTTTCTGTAGCTAAACTTGATAAGCGGTTACAGCAGTAGAACTGCTCAATATCAAATTCTAGAATAGCTTTTAATTGATCAAAGTTAGGTAAACCCGATAAAAGTTCGCGCAATTCAGAAAATAATCTGCGCGCTAACTGAAATATTTTATTTTCTAAGCTTAGAGACAACGTTAAAACATAATCTTCATCAATATTAAGTCGGTATAACTTTTTTAACAATGCCGCATTTAAATAATCTGGATGATCAGCTAAATCATCATAAAGGGTAATTAACATGCCTAAACGTATTTTGGCTTGAATAACAATTTCGCGATATTCAGCAGGCACCGAAGACAATGTGGTCAATCGATATCCTACTGGCAAAAACTCACGAAATAACACACTTGAACGGTGCGGGCAAATCTCGCGAAAATCTGCAATTAAGCTATCTAAGGCTAAATTTGAATTTATGTGAAGCATAACACCTGCCCCGAACGAGCATTTAAAGTAATCATTGGATCAGCAAAAATTTCTTCAGCCGCTCCTTTAATCGTAAATTGCTGACAGATTTTATTAATGACTACATCTGCTTCTACATAAGCTAAGCGTTCGCCTATACATGACTTAGCGCCATTACCAAACGGAAAAAACGCAAATCCTTGTGTTTCAGATTTTTCAGCAAACCGCTCTGGTTTAAATTCTTTGCTCTCTGCAAAGTATTTTTCGCTTTGCTGAATGCTAGCTAAAGCAATAATAACTTGTTCAGACTTATTAATTTGAAAATCGCCAAATTGCACATCGGCACTAGCTTGTCTTGCCAACATATAAGCTGGCGGAAACAGTCGTAAACTTTCTTTATATACTAAAGTGGCCATTTTTGAATCTTGCTGAATAAGTTTTTGATATTCAGGGTATTTAGCTAACAGTAAAAATGTAAACGCCAACGAAGAAGCCGTTGTTTCATGGCCCGCAAAGATAAAAGTCATACAGTGATCTAACAAATTCGGGTCATCAGCAAAAACATCTACAAGTTGGCCATGCATTGTTTTAGTTCTTTTCTGCAGATGATCCATAATCTGTGATCGAATACCCTGACGCAATTTTTTAATTCGCAAAGTTTGTTTTGTCGGGATAATTAACGGCACTGGTAATAATGAACGCATGCGTGACCCGCAGAGTTCATTTAACTCAACAAACATGTCTCCGATTTCATGAGCCATTTTTGGATCATCTACATCTAGAAATATTTTTAAAGCTGTTCGTAAAATTAAATTATGCATGGCTTTGGCGATATCAACGTTTGGATTCTTTTTTAATTCAGCCACAAGATCATTCGTGTACTGTTCAGTGATCGCTTGTGCATCGGCCATCGGGGCTTTACTAAAAAGTGTTCGCATTTTCATGCGCGTGTTTTTAGATTCTTCGCCTTCCATTTGCACTAAGCCTTTACGCCCAGTTAAGGGCTGAATGCGGTCAAAGACCATTCGATTCTGTGGAAATTTACTACTCGCTTGAACCAAAATTTCACGCGCATAATTTGCATCATAAACAAAAACAAAGCTCTTTGGCCCCAATCGAGTACGTACAAACTTTTGTCCTTGCTCAAGGTCAGTCATCAATTGCAAAGGTGCCTGCATAAAGGCCTTTAGATTTTGGAAGCTTTTCATAAAATCTCCTGTGCTTATAATTAGCTCTTTTAATACTTGAAAAATAGTTCGTTTAAGTTATATATACTTAACTTATGGATATAGATCGCGTTTATTACTTTCACGTCTTTGCTGATACTGGCTCTCTAGTTAAAGCCTGCGAGATTCTACGTATTTCACAGCCCGCTTTATCAAAGGCTTTACGCCTTCTCGAGCAAGAGGTTGGCTTTACGCTGATTGAATCTGAAGGCCGTGGCTTACGCCTCAGTGAATACGGTCATATGTTTAAAGCCGAAACCGCTCCATTATTAACGGCTTGGTCACAAGTGCCTGAAAAACTTCGCTTAGGTAAGGCCTCGGTGCCTAGTCGTATTGGCTCATTTGAAGTTTTCACTACGTATTTTTTATCAATACTTACAAAATTCACGGCCCTTGAATCGTTAGAGCTTCATGAATTTGGCCCAGGCCACTTAGAAAAAGCCGTCAGTGATGGACATGTCGATGTGGGTATTACCTATGTGCCGATTCCAAAAGCTGGAATCGAATTCGTTGAAGCCACAAAAATTAAAATGGGTGCCTTTGGTTTAAAAAAATTTAAAACAACGGCTCTTAAAGATTTACCATTTGTTGTGCCCTTAGTGCCACCAGACGGAACACCTTCAAAAGTGATTGGTCTTGATGGCTGGCCTGAACATAAATTTAATCGCAACATTCGTTACCGCGTAACAATGATGGAATCAGCTATGGAGCTTTGCCGCGAAGGCCACGCCGTAGCTTACTTACCCGAATTCATTGTTAAACTTCATAACGAAAAAGTTTTGCCCGAGTATCGCCTGACTGAATTAACAATTCCGGTCAGTCAAAAAGAGCGTTTGCAATCTGTCTTTTTAATTACAAAAAGTCATGCGCAAGAATCAACTCTGCACCGAGAAATAGCTAAAGGTTTACGTTCACTCAGTTAATTTACATATTATTAAACTTTCGTCGAAGGCTGCGCTGATTCGAATCACGGTGATCACGCGATTTCGCACTTACATAACTGCATTTAGAATAAAGCTTCACCGCCCGCTTACGCAAATGCGGCGGTATCACATCTAAACGCTGCTGCTGAACTTTTTTCTTTTGCGTAGCGACTTCGCCCGCATCAGCAATTGAAAGCTCAATAGCCGTTAAAGAATACGTTTCGCGGCGACGACGAAATAAATTATAGTCGAACGCAACCCATGTTAAAAATGTAGAAATAAATATTACGGTTATCTTCATAAAACCTACTGCAGAAAAAATTGATCGATAAACGGATAGAATGATTGCAGAGGTATGTGCTCATGGCAGACTCCAAATAATAAGCTATAGATATAGCCTTAAATAAATTTTAAAAATTGATATAGAAACTAGAATAAAACTGAGGAAAAGACTTTCCTCAAAGATTAATTGCTCATCCTTTTAATATAACACAGGTCGATTTAAAAAATCCAGAAATTATGCTAGCCGACCTTAGATTGGCCTTCACGACGATATTTGGCTTCACGTAAATTCAATTTCACTTCGCTTAAAAAGCTAAGCTGTTTTTCAACCATACCATTAAACACCTCTAACAAATGATCATGAGGTCTTTGTATACTTTTTGAGTCAGTAAACAAATCTATGGTGTGGTGAATTGCTTCAATTGTCGAATAACAATGTGACTCAGGTTGCTTACGCACTCTAAAGTTTGAAGGGTTCGTCGGAATAAAACTTATTCTTGGCAACGTTTTTAGATTCGTACTCTGATGAACCATTTTTGCAGCCGTGGCCCAGGTTCCGTCGATCACAACAATGCGCAATTTTTTATTTGTTAAAAATTGCTGGCTACGTTCTTGTTCAGACAACAATGAGACATTTTTTGAATTTTGCCCGGGATATAAAATAACCGAATGATATTCAGGATCAGCGATTAAAGAATTAAGCTGCTGGTTATCGGTATAATTTTGGCCTTGAATTAAATGCGAACCGCTTAGACAAAGATGTGACATTCTGCCCGTAGCAATTCTGCGTTTGGCTTCGATCGGATGAATTAAAATTACAAAGTTAATGGCGCAAGCGATAGGTTTGATATTTTTGCAGTAACAACCAAACTCAGGCTGAATACACGTCGTGCAAAGATTGCGGTAAGTAGGTTCAGCGGCCGTAAGCTCATCTTTTTTGCGACGGTAATCTTCTAATTTCATTAAATCATCATAACAAACGACAATTCAGATAAAAGATAAGCTCACGGATCCTGCAATAAATAAGACTATGGTCTAACTATTGCGAAAGGTATTTTACAACATCAACATCAGGAGGATTCGCTACACCAACTCCTGGTTTAGGACCAGTCAGCTCAGCTAAGCTATAATCCATACGTGCATCATAGGTGCGCTCGATCTGATTGCGTAACCACACCTCACGTTTAAACCATTCACGTTTAGTTGAATCATCCTTACAACTTGCAAGTTCTTGCTCGGTACTTGCACCCCAACGTAATTCTACGCAGTGGTACGGATCAAAACTAAGTGCAAATAATCTTTGGCGTACATTTTCTAAATCTAAACTCACAACAGCACCATTTGATTTCGTGTAGTTCACTTTGCAAGCTTGCGACGTTTGTAAATACGCATTCAACATATCACCTTTAATGTCTGTGCCACTATAATCAATCTGTGGATCACCAGCTTGGTAAGCATTAAAAATCTTTTCAACTGTATCGCGTAATTCTTTAAACGAAGTTTTAAAACGCGCATCACGTGAAGGCGTTGAATAAGACTCCCATTCGCCACTAGTGCCGTAAAGGTTGTAAGGTAATCTTTCTGGATGTGTTTTATTTTGAATACCAGCCGTAAGCGCACCTTGTACTGACTCGACACGGTCTTGAGCTGCATTACAAAGATCACTGGCAATTGATTTTACTTCTTCAGTCGGAACAATACGTAAATTACCTTTAGACATTTTAGCGCGTAAGTAATCGTAATAATCTAATTTAACACCCGCTAAAATAAATGCGCCGTCTTGCCAGTTAGGAATTGGCTTATTGTCAGTTCCGTATTTTTGCACAATGCTAAATTCTTTATGCGCACTTGCACTACTGACTGTGATTTTACCACCAACGTAAGAACCTAAATTCGCATCGTATGTAGCTCCTACAAGTTCTTGCTTTCTAAAGTTTTTAAATCCTGCGCCCTGAACAGGACGACTTCTTACGAATTTTGTTCCGTACATGCTTGATGTTAATGAATTATCAGGATGCGCATCGATAAAATAAATTTTACCGTCATCAGTCACTTTGTAAACGATCGCCACGTGCCCTGCTGGATCATAAATCGCTGTACCTGGGCGAATCGCTTCACGCGAAATATCTGCAGGATAATAATCTGATTCTAAACCTGGACGATTTTCATTTTCATCTTCTAAGCGAAACACAGCCGTATAAACTGAATCCATCAATGGACCAGTGATGTAAGTTGGTCCATCTGTTAATTTGTTTTTTGTAGCCACCATACTAGAGCGAGCAGATACAAGGTTACCGTTTTTAGTGTAACGTAAATTATTGTCTTTATCAGCAGGCACACGCGGAACAACATCGCTTACATGAGAAAAAGGTAAACCATTCTTCCAGGCAAAGTAAGCACGAAGCGCATATGCTAAACGCGCGCAATCAACATGAATATCTAATTGGCCTGAATCAGACCCTTTGTACGGATTATTTGGATGCTGGATACATTCTTTAAATGATCTACATTCATGTTTTTCAACAGCTTGACCCATTAAACTTACGAATTCCATGTAGGCTTTTTCATCAGTATCAGACCATGTTGTTTTTGTAATTTTCCATGATGTATCTGCTGCAAATGCAGAAACTGTCGAAAATAAAAATGAACACACCATTAACATTGAAAGTACGATCTTCATAAAACCTCACAAATTCATCGAAGGGTATAGCTCATAAATCCTACCAAGGTAAACTTTAAACTGGTAGAATGAAAAACCTATTATGATTCTTACATTACGCCATCTTGAATTATGGCTTTTTAAATTTTGTTGTTTTCTATCTGGATGCTGGATGTGCTTTCTCTTACAGGCTCAATTAGGGCTAAGCCCCGTGCTGGCGGCAGCCAGTATTGGCTTTTTAGGTACATTTATTCCTAACACGCGCCGAATCGATCAAATCCATATTCAAGCCACCATTTATACCGGAACCTTTGTGGCTATGGGGTCAAAGATCGATCAAACGTCATTATGGCAACTCTTTATGGTTTCTGCTATCGGAACTACTCTTTACTTTGCCTTAGACAGATATTTTAAAGGCCTTGGTGGCAAGTTAGGTTCTATAGCCTTCATCACGACATTGTTAAGTCTTTTTCTTAGGAGTTTATCATGATGATAAACTTACTGGTTACACTGGTTGCGGTCTTGGGCACTCAAGTTACGTTTTATTTAATTCACGAAAAACATGTTTCAACAGTCCGGGCCTCTAGTGGCGCAAGCTTAGCGTTTGCCTTGGTCACTTTACTAATTCCAGTTTCATTCATAACCACATTACAGGCGGCATTTTTGGGTTCAACATTTGTAGGAATGACAGCAAAAAGCCGTATGGGAAAAAAGCGCGTATTTTGTGCGAGCCTATTATTTGCTATGATTTTTATTTTAGTGATTCCGCATTTTCAGGGGCTTGGTGGCGGCTTAGGAACAGCGGCCTTTATCTCAAGTGCGATAGTTCATATCATCAGTAATATGATTAAAAAGTAAAAAATTATTATTTATATTTTTTCTGAATTTCAATAACTTGGGCTAAATGCTCTTCAATCATTGGTAAGCGATTTTTAGCATACGCTCCGATAGCTGGGTCGTTAATATGAGCATCGCTCACCTTCACATCGCTGAACTTTCTGATATCACGCTCGTGATCACGTTGAATTAAAGTCATAAACTGTTTATCAAATTTTCTACCCTTTAATTTTTTTAAATCTTTAAGCGCAGATTTTTTATCATCACTAATTTCTTTAGGTAACGTGACGCCGTTCATTTGCGCTAAGCTACGAATTTCTTCAAGCATAATTTCTTGATCCAACACCATCTTGCGTCCGTAATCTTTAACTGCTTTTTTAGCTCCGCGTTTTTCAGCTAATTCGCCTGTAGCCAAATCCATCATTCGCGCATCGGCCATCTGAATTAAAAATTCAGCGTTCATCGGACTAATTTTTTCTGTGGGATTCATCGAAGAATTTATTTGAGCATCAACCACACTGTCTTTATTTTGTGGGGTTTGACACGAAGGCAGTAAAAACAAAGAGGTCATTAAAACTAAAATTATTTTATACTTCATATATGACCAACTATAGACTTTTTTTAGTGATGAAGCACGGGGCATGTAGCCCCACTAGCGCAAGGTCACTAAATTAGAAACTCTACCACCCAAGCCAATTTTAAAACGACTAAATCCAGAAACTTCATCTAATAACAAGCCTCCAACATCAAACGACGTAAGACCTTTTTCTTTACTCACTAACAAAGCCTTCCAAAGTAAGGCGTAGTGGGCGTTATGTTTGCGCCCTTGATCAGTTGTCCAACCTAAACGATAACTTGCGGTTTTTCCCTGACTAACAATGGCAATGGCTGCTGCAGGTACCCCATCAAGATAAGCCCAAATAAAACATTGATCAGATTGTTGGCTTAATTCTTTAAATTCAATTTGTAAAAATCTTTCACTCGGCGCTTGGTAATTTTTCTTTTGTACGTGAGCTTTAAAAAACTCCATGAATAGCGGAAAGTTCTTATTCGAATGATCAACTTTAATTTCTAACGGAGATCGTAAAGATTTATTTAAACAGTTACGCCATTTTTGCTGCAGGTTTTTTCGAAGATCATCTTCGCTCTGCGTAAGATCAACCCACGAAGTTGTAAAAGTATGCTGATGCAACTTAAAGCCGATATTTTTAAGTTCGCCTAGGGTTTCTTCTTTCATTTCAAACTCGGGCATCCAACGCAAACGCTGCCCCAAAGATTTCGGAAACTCTTGGCGAAATGTTTTAGCAAATTCTAAGAAAATAGTTTCAGTGGGTTGTTCAAACCATAAAGGGCCACGTTTTAGATTCACGAAATGAAGCGGACCAATTTTAATTTCTTGAACACTCATCATCGCCACGGGTTTATTTTCATGAATAACCAGTGCAATGCGAGTTTTAAAATACTCGGTCGCAAACGTAGCTTGAGCATAAGCCCAACTCTGCATCCAATTTGTATTCTTTGCGCGCGCTAAATATTCGCGCCATTCTTTTAAAGTGCGTGGTGACCAATCAAATTGCATAACTAATCATAACAAAATATTAGAATTGCGCAGGGCTTGATCGTAAGACCTAGACAGAGGTAAAGCTCATGGCACCCTTACTGCACTGCTTAGTCTTAACTAAAAAGGATTACCTATGAAAAACGTTTTATTTCTGATTGCTGCCGTAAGTCTTGTTTCATCTTTAACTTTTGCTAACACAGAATTTGAGTGTCTGAATTATATTGCCGGTAAAGGTTATGATTTAGATGCAGCCAAGCTAGGCTGCAACAAAATCGATTCAAGCAATTTTTCTTGTTTAAAACATCTGGTCGATAAAGGCTATGCTCCAGAAATTTCTAACCTAAGTTGCACTGGTGAAAACCAAAATGCCTCAAGTTGTATTCTTCAAATTGTTGATCAAGGCTATACACCATCAGCCTCAAGCAGCGCTTGCGCCGGGGCTTCACAAAGCCAAGTTGATTGCATTATCAACTTAGTAAGTCAGGGTCATACACCCGCTAATGCAAGAAGTACTTGTATGTAAAAATATGTTGTGCCCGCATACTGGCTAAAGATACAGTATGTCGGGAGAAAAATTGAAGACAAAGATTTTATCTACAATATCTGAAGGCGCTGATTTTATTTTTGCCGAATTAGGAAACGATTTACGTTTAGCGGCACCTCTTGGCCTTGGCAAACCCAATCAATTGCTCAACGAGATTTACCAACGTGCTGCCAATGACCCTAAAAAAAGTTTAAAAATATTTACGGCTTTATCACTAGGTTTACCACAAACAAACGAAGAACTTGGAAAAAGATTTTTAAAACCCTTCGCCGATAGACATCTAGGCAACGATTATCCTGTTCTACAATATTATCAAGCAGCCGTAAGCAATAAGTTACCCTCTAATATACAAGTTCACGAATTTTATTTTCAAGCCGGCACCGCCCAAAAATCTGAACATCTGCAACGCAACTATCAAAGTGTTAACTATACACATGTCTGCGAAAATATTTTGTTATCAGATGTTAATGTGATTGTTCAACTTGTGGCTGTAAAAAAAGAAAACGGTAAAAACCGCTACTCCTTAAGCTGCAACCCCGATCTAACTACTGATGTCGTTGAACTTTACAAAGAAACCACTAAAAAACTTATCGTTGTCGCCGTCATACATCCCGATCTGCCTTTTTTAGCAGGTGATGCCGAAGTATCTGAAGATTTTTTCGCCGCTGTTATTCAATCAGACGAAGTTAAACATCAGCTCTTTGCCTTACCAAGAACTCCGATCTCTAAAGAAGATCACCTCATTGGATTTTACGCCAGCCAATTCGTTCGCGATGGTGGTACATTGCAAATTGGTATTGGCTCTCTTTCAGATGCAATTGTTTCTGCTTTAAAAACCCGTCACCAAGATAACAGCCGCTATCAACGTATGGCTCAAGATTTAGAACCTGTAGTTGGCGCCCATACTGATATTTTCAAACAAGGCTTATATGGTCTTACAGAAATGTTGACTGATGGATTTATGCATTTACGTGAATACGGAATTTTAAATCGCCAAGTCACCGATGATAAAAATCAAAAAACTTATCTTCACGGTGCATTTATTTTAGGTTCAAAAGCACTTTATCAATGGTTACGTCATCTACCGGCGCAAGATGCACAGGGTTTACGAATGACCCGCGTATCTAAAGTGAATGACCTATATGATCCGCAAGAACTGTTATTACGCAAACAACGTATTCACCCCAGATTTTTTAACACCACAATGCAAGTCACTTTACTGGGCGAAGCGATGAGCGAAACATTATCAGATGGTGTGGTCGTCAGCGGCGTGGGTGGACAATTTAATTTTATAACTATGTCGCGTGAATTAAAAGATTCAATTTCGATCTTAATGTTACGAAGTAAACGTTTAGACAAAGATGGAAAGTCTATTTCAAATATTGTTTGGAATCCAGGCCATGTCACTGTACCCCGTCATTTACGAGATGTAGTTATTACTGAATATGGTGCTGCGTTTTTAAAAGGCAAAACTGACGAACAATGTATTAAAGCTTTATTAGCCATTACCGATTCACAATTCCAAGAGGGGCTGATCAAAACAGCTAAGGCTGCAGGAAAACTTGCACAAGATTATATATTACCTTCAGAATTTAAAAATAATACCTCAGCAAGCCTTGCTAAGACTTTAGCAACGAATGATTTTAGCGAAACTTTCACGCCATTTCCTTTTGGAAGTGACTTTACTTCTGAAGAAGAAAAAATTGCTTTAGCCCTTGAAAAAATACAGCAAGATAAAAAAATATCTCTGTGGAAAATTCTGTGCAAAGCCTTTTTTACTAAAGCTTCATCGCAAGGTTTTGAAAAAGAATTACAGCGTTTAAACTTAGACAAACCTAAATCAATTAAACATTTATTCTACCGTCGACTTGTACTGGCTTATCTATGACTAGCTCAGACGACGGCGTAAGACATTTCGATGTTCAGCAAGCCAATTTACTCAGTGAAATTCTTCATGATGAATACGCTGTAAATTCAAAAGATTTCGCGCAGTTGATCAAGCTTGGCGCGATCTTTGTAAATAGCGAACGCCAAAGCAAAGATGGCTTTGTTTTTTCAAACTCGACTATACGTGTGCATTTAAAACCGCGTAGATACAATTGCACTTACCCTTGGAAGTCATTAATCGTTTTTGAAAATGATTTTTGCCTGGTCTTAAATAAACCCTCAGGTATACCAAGCCATCCCTCAGTCGATAATCTGATCGAAAATGCGCTGACACAAACAAGCTTAGCTAAAAAAATTCCATTATTTGTAACTCATCGCCTTGATACTTTAACTTCAGGCTTGATTGTCTATGCAAAGAAACAAAGTTTCGCCAAAAGTTTTAATATTCAGCTACAAGAACGTACTACTCGTAAAAAATACGTAGCTCTTATTGAAAGCACCCAAAAACTGCCACCAAGACTAACTCATTATATGAATCCGGCACCAGGCAGACCTAAAAAATTATCAGACACTGCTAATGAAGGCTGGGCCATCTGCGAATTAGAAATTTTAGAACAAAAAGAAATTCAGCCAAATTTAAGCTGGGTTAAAATAAACTTACTCACAGGTCGTACTCATCAAATAAGAGCACAGTTATCGCACCTACACGCCCCTATAGTCGGAGATGTTCTGTACGGTGCTCAAAGGCCATTTGAAAAGAATGCGATAGCTCTGCGTTCATGTGAAATTGAATTTAACTGTAATGATGAACGACTGAAATTTAATATCAGCGAAGACTTCGAAATCCCTAACAAATAGGATCGCCAACTTTTACTTTTGATAAAAATTTAATTTTTTTTGACTTAGTAGGAACTGCGATACAGCAAGTAGATCCTAACAAGAATAATCCAATTTCTTCACCACATTGCAAGTTAGCGCCCGCAAGTATCTTATCGTGAAGTTTAATTTTACCGACACTCATGCCACCGACAAACGTTAAAAACCATGACTGGCGATCTTCGTCTTCGATCTCTAACACCACACGTTCATTCACAAAAGCTGGCTCAGAAACTTGCTCAATCGCATAAAGCCAAGGGCGTAAAAAATTAAGCTGACCCGGAATATACTGTAACGATTTAATTACTCCAGTAACAGGCGCATGAAAACGATGATAATTATGATTGTGCAAAAATATATTAATAAAAAAGTGCGAATCTGGAATTTGATCAGCAAAGCCACCGAAAATTTTTCTAACAGTATGCCATTGACCTTTAACATTCACTTGGTTCATTTCAGAAATTTGGCCACTTTCACAAACAAGACCTTCACACGGATAAATTCTGGCGTGATCTGGGGTCATTGGTGAAATTAATTGGCGCGTAAAAAAATCTTGAAAACTACGATATGTTTGACCACCAGAACCCGGAGCATACTTAAGCAATTCTTCACTGCTCATGTTATAACGACGAGCAAATGGGCTAATAAAGAACTTAGAAATCGGTGTCGAATAAAGCACTGATAAAAATAGCGAAATATTCTTTTGAAAAATGCATGGAAGCGAATTCCAAAAGTATTGCGCAAAATTTTTATTTAACTGCGTTGAAAGCTTCACTTTTAATGTTCCTATACATAAATTCTTACTCAACTCGGCTCTGGGGTCAATTTTTTGTTAAATCGCCCTTTGTAGGCAAGCAATGTGCGTTAGCTGAGACTAGTTACCTAGACAAAATAATTCAGCTGCGTATAAAACTAATCGAACCGAAGTTTTATTATGATAAAAGTATTCTAAAAGATTAAAATCTGATCAAAAATTACAAAGCGTTTCGAGCAACAACAAAGGCAGTCACGATCATGCTTTTAACCGATTTAATTTGAAGAACGAGTTCTTGTTTTTGATCTTCAACAATCGTTAATTGAGTTTTTCGACTGACTGGCTTCGGTGTTTTAAAAGAACATACATCGTTTGTAACCGGCATTAGAACCAGCTTACCAAGGATATTTTTATACACGGGTTCATAGGGAGTCAGTTTCCATTCAGAAACTTCACCTAGTTTTTTTCCTTGATCGTAAAGTATATGCGTCATGTGAACCATTCATACAAGACACTTGTTCTCAAAGCCAGTTGTTTGTATTCTTTCTCGAGAGGTACGCCATGTCAGTTGAAGCCTGGGAGCATTTTTTTAAACCTGAAGTCCGCTCTAGCGGCCGTAAGCTTTTTGCCGAGGGCAAAGTGTCTGTCGCGCAACCCTCTGACACAGAAATCGTAGCCTTTATCCGCATTTCTTCACCTTTTAAAGTTAGTCTAAAAACTAAATCGATCTCAAGTGATACCGTATTTGCTGATTGCAACTGCCCTGCTGGCAAAAAAGACCTTTTCTGTAAACATATCTGGGCCGCACTTTTAGCGACTGAACAAAAAAATCCAGATTTTTTTGAAGAAAAAACACAAATCGAAAAAGCAGACTCTGCTGTAATAACGACGACAACGGCAAAAGCTAAGCCCGCCCCAACAGCACAATCAAAAGCTTACGAAGAAAAACAGGCGGCTTACAAAGAGCAACAAAAAGAAAAACAATCTCTTTACCGCAAAATTCAATACCAAAAGCAAAAATTGCGAATGCATGAATTCAAAAAAAAGAAAAAGGGCCACACATCAGAAGAGTCTGAATTTCCGCGCGATGTGGAAAATGCCCTCAACTTTTTCTCTCAAAATGGCTTTGAACTCAGAGAATCAATGAACAAAGAAATCATATCGACAGCTAAGAAAAAATTAGCGCGTATTTTTCACCCCGATCGCGGCGGCACTCACGAAGAAATTTTAGAATTAAACAATTTTTCTGATATCTTAATGAAGTTCGCCCATAAGCTGAGCGAGACAGCGAAATAAGAGTTTTCTCGCCAGTACGTCATCAAAATTTGTCACTCTACTGCTTTTAACACCCCATACCCCATTATATGGCTCTCGCTGGGTACAACTCTTGCTCAACTAACATTATAGAATACTTAGTGAGATGTCTCATTTTGAAAGGGTTTTTATGATTTCATTTAAAAAGCATATCAATGTCGTTATTTCTTGTCTGGTACTTTCAACTGTCTCAATTCAGGCCGTTGCAGCAGACTTAGTTTTAAGTGATGCTCAAACCCAAGCGATGAACCACCTAGAAGAAGATATTTTATCGGCGTCAGGTGGAGTGCGCACATTAGGTAAAACGACGCGTTTATACAGCTATTTTCGCGCACCCAAAGATCAAAACGAAGCTACAAAATTATGGCCTTCGTATTTAAAAGCCAATTCACAAATGAACCAGTACAACTCAGACTTATCTTTCTTTGCAGGAGCTTTTTGGAATCCAGAAAATAACACTACAAAATTAGTTAATGGTGGCCCGGGATGGTATTTAGCAGCAGAGCCAGTTATTTCTGAAACTTACGGCGATACCTATTATATTGCAGATTTTCCAGCTTCAATGACAGTCATTGATGTCACTGACCCTACTTGGAAGTTTGTTTCAAAAATTCCATTACGCAAAGAAACACTCGCTGAGTTAGTTACATCAGGGATTATCAAAAAATCACAAATTGAAACGCTAGGTATGCAAAATGGTTTCTTCACTCGCTTATCAATGCAATATATAGCTCAGTCTGATTTATCTACCTACAGACAGGTTGTTACAGAAATTTTAAGAAGAAATAATGTTCAGATGGTAGCTTACACTTGGGAATCAACAGGCTTAAAAATTATCTGTAAAAAAGCTACAAAAACGGCTTTAGTATTTATTGGTCAAGCTCCGACCGGCAAACCCAATCAGGCCACTGTTTCACCAGAGATTTTAAATGGGCTCGTTGTGGATTATCCGAAAGGTAATGTGCAAGACTTTGAATACTCACCTGAAAGATTGCAAAAAGTTGCAGACTCAAAAAAATTATATAATGCGATTAAAGCGGCTTCGACTATCGATTTAACTCCTGAAGAAGTAGACCGCATCAAAAGCGTCACTTATGAATGTGAATAAAGAAATTATTTTTAGAACTTAAATGCTGACTCAAGCGGTGCCTCGTCCTATCATAAAAGATATGAAAGGCACTCTGAGTGACTAACACTGAACCAAAACAGACCAATATCAAATCAAGTTACAGTGGCGCCCTTCTTGTTGCGACCGGCATTTTATTTAGTCGTATTGCTGGTTTAGTCCGCATGCGAGTGCTTGCACATTTTCTTGGAAGCTCAGATGCAGGCGATGCCTTCTACGCGGCTGTCAAAATTCCTAATTTTCCGCAAAATCTTTTAGGCGAAGGCGTTCTTTCGGCTTCATTTATTCCTGTTTACGCTAACCTCGTCGCCAAAGGCAATAAGGACGAAGCCAGAAAAGTGGCAGGCGTTATCTTATCGTTGCTTACACTATTTACGTCAATCGTCGTTGCTATTGGCATCGTTGCAACGCCCCTATTTATTGATTTAGTTGCGCCGGGCTTCAGCGGAGACAAACGTGATCTTACTATTAAACTTGTTCAAATTATTTTTCCTGCAACGGGCTTATTGGTTATTTCGGCTTGGTGTTTGGGAGTCCTCAATAGCCATCATAAATTTTTTCTGCCTTATGTCGCCCCTGTCGTTTCAAATGCAGCCGTTGTTCTTGTCTTAATTTTTTTTCGTCATGAAACCAGTCAAAGCCAACTTGCAGTCTACGCAGCCTGGGGTTTGGTTCTTGGAGCTCTTCTGCAACTGGCGTCTCAGTTACCGACCACGTTAAAATTAGTTCCTCATTTGCGATTGAGTCTTGCAACCAAAATGAGTTCAGTACAAGAAATCATTAAAAATTTTATTCCCGTTGTTATCAGTCGCGGTGTTGTGCAGCTAAGTGCTTTTATCGATAGTATTTTAGCCAGTTTTCTTCCTTCGGGAGCGGTGGCGGCGTTAGGTTACGCTCAGACTATTTACATGTTACCCATAAGCCTTTTCGGCATATCCATTTCTGCCGCTGAGCTTCCTTCAATGTCACAAGCTTTTGGCTCAGAAAATTTCAATATCAAATTACAAAAACGAATCAATTCTGCAATTGGTAAAGTTACATTCTTCGTAATTCCATCTGTAGCCGCATTTCTTGTTTTAGGTGACGTCGTCGCAGCCATTTTATTTCAAACAGGAAAGTTTGACCAAGACACTTCTTTATATGTTTGGCGTATCTTAGGCGGTTCAGCTATTGGCTTGCTTGCAACGACGCTAGGCCGTTTATACTCTTCAGCTTTTTACTCTTTACGTGATACGAGAACACCTTTACGTTTTTCTATTATACGAGTCCTATTAACCACAGCTCTTGGTTACTTAATGGGATTAAAACTTCCACAAATAATGGGTTTGCAAGCATCTTGGGGCACAGCGGGATTAACCGCTTCGGCCGGAATCGCTGGTTGGGTCGAATTCATGCTGTTAAGAAAAAAATTAAACAGCATCATTGGCGAAACCGGAGTTCCAGTTCTGGTCATCACTAAAATTTGGATAGCCGCATTAGCCAGTGCCGCCGTCGGTTTTATAATTAAGCTTCAACTGACGGGAACACATCCGTTTATCAACGGAGCCGTCATTCTTAGTGTGTATGGTGTTCTTTATTTCGCAATTTGTGCTTTGTTCAAAATTACCGAAGCCGAACAAATTTTGAAAAAAGTTTTTTCTAAATTTTTCAGAAAATAATCACACGATGACAAGTCAAATCGTCAAACTGTCTGAGCGCTTAACATTTGTGTATGAAAACCTTATTCCAGATAAAGATGTATGGGACATCTGCTGCGATCATGGTTATCTTGGAATAGCAGCTTACAAAAATGCGAACTTTACACATATCTACTTTGTCGACCGTGTGCCCGAAATCATAGAGAGACTAAAAATCCAATTTCACAAATCCGTCTTTAAAATTGATTCGGCAGTGAAAGCCACGTTCATCTGCACTTCAGCACAAGAAATCAAAACCAACGTGACCGGAACCGTTTGTATTACTGGAGTCGGCGGTTCAACTGTTTTTAAAATATTAGACGGTTTATCAAAAAATAATTTATTAAACGCAGATCGTCTTATTCTTGGTCCACACCGAGACGAGATGAACTTACTCGAGATGATTAAAGATTCTGAGAGATTAAACCAGTATCAATTAAAATCTGAAATTAAAGTCGTTGAAAGAACCACCTCGCGTAGCCTTTTTATATTGGACAAAAAAAATGTCTAATAAGATGGATACTTTCACAACGAGTGGTAGGGGCGCAGGGACTTGAACCCCGGATCCATCGGTTATGAGCCGATTGCTTTAACCAACTAAGCTACACCCCCACCGGAATGTTTGATTAAAACGATGATTTAGCCTATCAAAACGAAAATAAGAGATCAATCAGCGACGCTGATAAAAAGCGTTGCCGAAGCCACTTCTTTCACGAAATACTTGGGCCTATGCCAAAGCTCACTCAATTTATCGCATTACTTGTCGTATTTATGCTTAAACCAGTGCTAGCGAGCGCTAATTCACAACAGGCTATAGAAGCTGTAGACCCCGAAAAATACCGTTGGCTGTACGAACTGATCATTCCAGAGCAAGATCGCACAGTTCAAGCCGATAAAGCCTTTAAGTCTTTTAATGTTCATTTAAAAGACACTTATGAAAACTACCCGACTCCAATTAGCTTAAGCCGCAATAATTTTAATTTAAAAAATTCGATTCAAGGCAAGATCACTTATGTTGAGTTTTTTCCGAAAAAATATAACTACGATGTGATCTATTCAACAGATTCATCTAAAGTCACAATTCGTGTAAAAGTTAATTTTATTAATCCAACCGGACAAGACTTAGAAAATTTTAAAAAGAAATTCGCTGAGGCTGAAGAGATTTGGAACTCGCATCAAATTCCATTAGATTTTAAATATCATTTTCAATTTCAAGTTGTAAACAGTGTTAAAGAAGCCCACTTTTCAGTTTTAGTGTTAGAAGATACACGTGGGCCTTACGATACAAGCTGGAATCGTAATTGGAAATCAACATCCATCGCTCACGAACTAGGTCATATGATGGGCCTAGGCGATGAATACGAAACGATATCATCAGAGTCTTACTGCCTACCACAATCGCTGATGTGCGAATCAAATAGCGCAAGCCCGATGTATCATCATTATTATTTTATTCTTCGTCGTTTGATGAAGTAACTAATCTAATTTATCAAACGCAGGGGGATCTTTTTTGCGTTTTGATTTACGAGGCTGATACTCAAGCCCCATATTAATTTCTAAGTTTCTATCAGCCGCAGAATCTCCGGGGCTGTCTCTCTGCGGAGACTTCGAACCTCTTCGCGCCACCTGAGCATTAAAATCTTCTTCAGTAATGATGTCTTTATTTTTCATAGTGCTCTCCTATGATTCATAAGATTGCAATTTTCCAACCCAGTTTAAACGGGACAATTCAGGACATAAAAAAAGGGAAGATTGTTTATCTTCCCTTTTTAACTAATTAAAATTTAGTTTTTTAACGATCTAGCTACTTGTAGCAGCTGGCGACAGCTTAGCTGTCGACAAACGTTTTTAGTTTATTGCTTCTAGATGGGTGACGTAATTTACGTAACGCTTTTGCTTCAATCTGACGGATACGTTCACGAGTAACGTTGAAATCCTGACCAACCTCTTCAAGAGTGTGATCTGATTCTTCACCGATACCAAAACGCATACGTAAAACTTTTTCTTCACGCGGAGTTAACGTCGATAAGACACGACGAGTTTGCTCAGCTAAATTTAAGTTCACGATCGCTTCTGCAGGATTAATAACTTTTTTATCTTCGATAAAATCCCCTAAGTGAGAATCTTCTTCTTCACCCACTGGAGTTTCTAAGCTGATAGGTTCTTTCGCAATTTTTAATACTTTGCGAACTTTATCTACCGGCATATCCATACGATCTGCGATTTCTTCAGGAGTCGCTTCACGGCCTAACTCTTGAATTAATAAACGCTGTGTACGCACAAGTTTATTAATCGTCTCGATCATGTGAACAGGAATACGAATTGTACGGGCCTGATCGGCAATAGCACGAGTGATCGCCTGACGAATCCACCAAGTAGCATACGTAGAAAATTTGTAACCACGACGGTATTCAAACTTATCAACGGCTTTCATTAAACCGATGTTACCTTCTTGAATTAAATCTAAGAATTGTAAACCACGGTTCGTATATTTTTTAGCGATAGAAACAACTAGACGTAAATTCGCTTCAACTAACTCAGACTTAGCAAGGTCAGCTTCGCGCTCACCTTTCCAGATGGCTGTGTAAGTTTCTTGAATCCAACGAAAGTTCATTTCAGTGTCTTCATGTAAACGTTTTAAACGAACTTCAGCTTCTTGTGCCTGAATAGCGTAAGTACGGAAACGACCGTAGCTTAAACCTGTGTCACGAGTAGTTTTAGTTAATTCTTTTTCATTGTTTTCAATTACTTTTAAACGCTCAACTAAAGACGCAACGTCTTTAGAGAAAGTTTTTTCCATACCGTCTTTGATACGACGACGTAAAGTGCCCATGCGGTTGACTAAGTTTTTAAACTTAATAACAACACGGTTGATCGTTTTACGATTGAAATTGATTGATTCAAAATTCGCCATCAACGCTTCGTTGATTACGCGGGTTTCGTCATAAATTTTAGCTTTGTGATCAGGCTTAATATTTTCATCGCGTAAAGCGGTGAAAGCCTTTTCTGTATCTTTTTGGTATTTAGTTACGATACCGATCAATTGATGAATTTTTTCGATGTATTCTTTTTCGTCGTACTGAGTGTCTTCATCTTCAAGACCACGAAAAATCGATTTAACTTTGATACGACCCTGATCTAAGCGTTTACCTAGATTGATAATTTCAAAAGTTCCTAACGGAGACATTAACATCGCACGAACGATTTCGCGTTCACCTTTTTCGATACGACGGGCAATCTCAACTTCACCTTCACGTGTAAGTAATGAAACAGATCCCATTTTACGTAAGTATAAACGTACAGGGTCAGAACCCTTTACATCTTCGGCTTCTTTTAATTCTTCTTCGTCTTCTTCTTCATCGTCAACTTTAGACAGGAATTCGTCTTTGTCGTCTTCGCGAGCGGCTTCTGTATGCTCTGTGATAACCACGCCGTTAGCTTCTAAAGTCTGCATCAATGCATCTAGAACGCTAGCCGCAATAATTTCTTGCGGAAGAGATTCATTGATCTCTTCGATTGTTAAGCGGCCTTTATCTTTGGCCATCTTAAGCAATTTTTGAACTTCTTCTTTTGCTAACACTTCTTGTTCAGCAGCAGTTAAAATTCTAATTTCGTTTTTGTCTGGGTTATTCGTCATCTGTCCTCTTGGCTAAAAAATCAAAAAAGCTATTTTTGATCTGCTTCCAGCAGACCTTCCGAACATGTCAGTTTATTTTTTAGATTCGTTTTTTGTTGAGCCACGCTCACTCTTACGAATCTCAAGACGGCTTTTTTGTAACTCAGAAAATCTTCTCAGTTTTTCTTCGTCGTTTTCGTTTAATCGATCTGAACGAATATCCATCGATAAAACTTTAGCCTGATCTTTAATAAACTCTTGCTGAATACGAGAAATTAAATCCACGATAAGTTTCTTTTCTTTTTCTTCGTCGAATTCACCCATTTGTGTGATGTCGAGTTTTGAATTTTGGAAAAGCAACTCAGGTTTATCAATTTTTTCTATCAGCTGACTGACCAACCTATCAAATTTATTTACGTCTTGTCTATAATCTTGCTCTGCAATTTCGAGGATTTGTTTTACACCTAAGTGTTTGATTTGGCTTAATAATTGCGTGAATGTTAAGGGCTCTTGAAGATCAACAAGAGTAGCGAAATTGGCACGACTCTTGAGGGTGTTTTGTAATAACATCAGCTCAACTTTAGAGGCATCTGAAATTTTAATTTGTACTTTTTCTTCTGTTTTTTCAGTCGTTACTGCTGCCGAAAGCGCAGGCGGAGCTTCTTCTGTCACGAAATTTCTTTGGTTATTTTGGCTCGCAGAAGACGCATAACCTTGGCTGCGCCCTGCGGCATTACCCTGAAAAGAATTCCTAAGCCAGTCTTTATTGACACCCATGATCTGGCAAAGTTCGTCAGCATAGAGGCCTTTTAGGCGCTGATCTGCCATCGCATCGAACACGGGCTTGATTTTATCGACAAGTTTAACTTTGTCAGAAGCTTCGTTACGGTAGCCTTCCATATACGATTTTAAAACGACTTTGAATAAATCTGGTGCTGCATCGATTTGTTTTTTTAGTGCATCAACACCAAATTTAATTACGAATTCATCAGGATCTTTAGCTTCGGTTAAAGTTAACCCGCGCGGAAATAATCCTTGAGAAAGTAAAATAGGAAGACTGCGTTCTGCAGCCATTTTGCCCGCCTCATCACCGTCAAAAAGAACAACCACGTTGTTCGTTAATCGTTTGATGAGTTTGGCATGATCTGGGGTTAATGCTGTTCCCATAGTGGCGACAACATTTTTTAATCCCGCTTGGTAAATTGAAACTAAATCCATATAGCCTTCAACCACTAAAACTAAATCGTCAGTGCGAATATGTTTTGCGGTTTGAGCCAAGCCATAAAGAACTTTGCCTTTATGAAATACGGGAGTTTCAGGAGAATTTAAATATTTAGGCTCGCCTTGTTCGATGATACGACCACCGAATGCCAGCACATCACCGGTTGGTGAATGAATCGGAAACATTAAACGATCACGAAACATATCAAAGTGACCAGAGCCCTCTTTGCGTTTACGTATTAACTGCGCTTCTTCGCCCACTTCCATCGGAATTGAACTGCGATTCAGTTGACCTGCTAAGGCTTCCCATTCATTCGGTGCATAACCGATTTGAAATTCTTCGATCGTTTCAGGATTTAATTTTCTTTTTAAAACGTATTGTTTAATCACCGAATCTGTCGATTGGCGTTTTAACATTTCTTTAAAAAAATCAGCGGCAATTTTATTTGCACGTAAGAGAGTTTTTTTCTGATCTTTATCTTCATGTGAATAATCAGGACGATTATTTTCGTAAGCATCATCGGTAATTGGAATTCCATTTCGCTCAGCTAAATAAGCGATCGAATCTGGAAAACTCATTCCGTTATAATCACGCAAAAACGTTGTTACATTTCCAGATTTTTTACAGCCGAAACAATGATAAACACCTTTGAATTCGCTAACAGAAAAGGATGCCGTCTTCTCCTGGTGATCAGGAAAAGGACAGCGCCCCATATGCCCGCGGCCAGTGGGTTTTAGCGTTGTGTACTGTGAAATGATATCGACAAGGTTTGATGCAGCTATAACCTTTTCGATGAATTCTTGCTTGTAACCCAAATTAGTTAAGTTTTGACTTAATCACTTCGCTAATTGTTTTACCGTCAGCAGTTCCAGCCGTTTTAGCCTGAACAGCTTTCATCACTGTGCCCATGTCTTTAACTGTTTTAGCGCCTGTTTCAGCGATAACTTCAGTAACAACTTTTTCAATTTGTTCACGAGACATTTGTGCCGGTAAGTAAACTTCCATCACTTTTAATTCTGCAGTTTCTTGATCAACTAAATCTGTGCGACCTGCATTGCCGAATTGCTCGATAGATTCTTTACGTTGTTTAACTAATTTTTTTAAAACAGCCATAACATCGTCAGCTGTTAATGGTTCTGGACGAGAATCGATTTCTTTTTGCTTAATGGCTGCGTGTAAAAAACGAAGTGTGTTTAATTTTACAGAGTCTTTTGCAATCATTGCGGCTTTGATATCAACCATTAGTTGGTCTTTAAGTTCCATAAGAGTCTCCTTGGATTTCAGTAAAAGAAAGTTGATTTAAAATAAAAAGAGCTCTTAAGAATAAATCCCTAAGAGCTCTATAAGCTGTAAACTTAATTTACAAACTAGTCGCGGTCTCTGAAACCACCACGAGTTTTTTTAGTCGCGCGCTTACGAGCAGCGATAGATTTTTTCTTAGCAGATACGCTTGGCTTTTCGAAGTGTTCGCGTTTTTTAACTTCTGAAAGAATGCCAGCTTTCTCACAAGACTTTTTAAATTTTCTGAATGCTGATTCAAAAGATTCACCGTCTCTGATTTTAACTAATGCCATTTGGAATTCACCTGCCTCTCGATATGACTTTTAAGCAAACGTAAGGTGTAGCAAACACAGAGGGCGCTAACACCTATTAACGCCCCGCGGCTAGACCTATTTTAGACTGATCTAATTACAGCTGCGATCTACCACATCTGGGCAAATATCAGGCTGAACGTGATGAACTACGCCAATCTTAGTGGCTCTATCAATATAGATATCGTGTTTAGGCTCGCAAAAGCGTGTCTTGTCGACAACCACTTTGCCGTACTTCGTCGTATCGTGGGATACGATAGCGATACCACCACGAATATGATTAGTAAGTGAGCTATTTACAACTTCACCTTCCGTAGCTACGCCTGATTCAGTCTCTAATTGAAGACCTACATCACCAGCAGTAGAAACCAAAGTATCTACTGTGAATTTAATAACGCGGTAAAAATCGATTCCAACACGCTCTTCTGTGCACATATTTACTGAACGAGAGCTCACATTTACGTTTTTCACGATCACAGATTTAGCGCTATCAACGAAAATTGTTCTTTTAATGATAAGTTGGTCGCTGAAATCAGCATCGTGGATGTTGAAAGCACCGTCTTTTAAGTAATAACCGTTTTTTGAACCCCAAAAATTGTTATTGTCTGCACCTGTGATTTCAAAGCTTGCAGCCATAACATAAATAGCCCATTCGCCGGTATTTCTTAAATCGTTCTCAGTGATCTTTGGATTTTCAATTTTACCCGAATCACCAAAAGTCAGACGTACACCGAATTCAACTGATTCTGTGATTTTATTTTTTTCGATCACAACGCCATCAACAAGAGTGTTGTCTGCGTAAAGCGTAATTCCGTTTTGATTTTTTGAAAAATCGTTTTCAAAAATTTGAATTTTTGGCGTGTTATTGGCCATTAAACCAAAACCTTTTGAATTGCCCGTAGAAATAAAATTGGTAATTTTTAATCCAGAACCTTGTGCAAAAATAGCTGCTGCGGCCTTAGGAGCCATGATCTTGTGACCAGCACCATGAACATGAATATTTTCGCCTGAGATTCTTAAAGCGTAGTCAGTTGTTTCAGGGCAGTTTAAGTCGTTGCCGATAATAACACTTTTAGTAATTAAATCACCGCAAGCGACAGTCACAGTGGGCATGTTATCTGTTTGGGCTGAAGCCGTAACTAGAAGAGCGGCCAAGAATGCAAATTTAGATTTAGTTAAGAAATTCATATTTACCTGCGTTTTATATTCTGGTGTTAATATTACAATCAATTCATGTCCGCAACCATGAAACCATTCTGCACCTATGACGCGTAAAAAATCCTCGCCGAGTGCATCTCGGTTAGACTTTGACGTTAAGAAATCTTAACTGTAATGCTTAAAGCATGAGTGAATTTTCAAAAGACGATTTAAAATTTATGACCCAAGCCTACCGCTTGGCTCAAAATGCAGAAGACAACGGCGAAGTGCCAATCGGTGCAGTTGTCGTCGACGGCGACGGAAATGTCATAGGTAAATCAGGAAACAAACGCGAACAACTCAACACTGTTTTAGGTCACGCCGAACTTGTTGCTCTTCACCGCGCTTGTAAAAAGAAAAATTCATGGAGACTGATCGACTGCACTTTATACGTAACTCTTGAGCCCTGCTTTATGTGCGCCGGAGCCCTCGTGCAATCCAGAATTAAAAGAGTCGTCTTCGCGACACACGACCCAAAAGCTGGCGCCATGGGCTCGATCGATGACCTCTCAAAACACGCAAAATTAAATCACAGCTTTACAAGCGAAAGCGGCCTACTTCAAAACGAATGCAGCCACTTACTCAAAGATTTCTTCAAGAAAAAAAGATCTGAACAAAAGACTACTTAATCGTCGCGCCTAAACCAAATTTTTGTGGAGCCGCATTGTACCTAGCCTCAGCCGCAGGTAACCACGCAGTTAAATTTCCACGACGACGTTCATCAGAGGGATGCGTAGATAAAATCTCTGGAGGCTTACCACCACCAGCTGCTCCCATGCGCTCCCAAAGTTTAATCGATTCGCTAGGCTCATAACCCGCATCAGCCATATAAATCTGCCCCTGCTTATCAGCTGCAGATTCGTCATCACGCGAGAATTTCATATCAAAGAAAGCTACGGCAAAACCGCCAGCGATCCCGCCTAGCTGAGCTAATTTTTTACAATTTTCGGTTTTACAAAGAACTTGTCCCGCTAGAATTGTTCCAACTCCAACAACCGCACCAATCATACTGCTTTGTTTGGCTTGTGCGTAGTGAGCTAATCCATGCTTTAAAGTCGCATGCGATACCTCATGACCCATAACAGCTGCTAGAGCTGCTTCGGTTTTTAGAACAGGCATGATTCCTGTGTAAACGGCCATTTTACCGCCAGGCATGCACCAGGCGTTTACTTGTGGATCATCAATGAGAACCACTTCCCAGTTATAGGGTTTACCCGACGCTAAAGCGATACGTTTAGCTACGCGGTTAACCATCGCGGTCCATTCTTGATTAGTTGAAACTTTTGATTTGGATTTGACGTCAGCGTAAGCTTTGGCTGCTTCGGCGTTGATTTCATCTTCGCTTATACCCGCAGCTTCCGGGCTTGTTTTACAACTGACGATAACGAATGACAGGGCTATTAAAATAAGTTTTGTAGTTTTAATGTAGGTTTTCATGCCTACATACTAACTACCATTAAGCTTCAAGATCAATGCTTGATCTACTCCGGAGCATTTCGCCCCGAAATACCCAATTATACTTAACTATTCTTATGATCTAATCTGTAACCGAAACTTGGAACTGCTGTGATAATACCCTGAAATCCATCAATTTTCTTTTTCAAGTAATTGATTTGTGAATCCACATTTCTTGGAGTCACTTCAAAATGGCCCCAGACTTCTTCCATAAAAGTGCTGCGAGACACCAGATGGTTTTGGTTTTCAATCAACAGTTTTAAAATCTCGAACTGTTTTGGTGTTAATGTAATTTCACGCTCGTTCACGTAAACTAAACGAGAGTTCAAATTCATTTTCAAATTACCTACAGTTAATGTAGCTGCATTAATATTTGCAATCACAACACCGTTATCCACTGGTGCTTTAACTGTGTAACCTTGGATACGTTTTTTAAGACGTAAAATCAATTCTTTAGGGTGAAATGGTTTCGCAATGAAATCATCGCCACCAAGTTCTAAAGTTTCAACACGCTCATCTTCAGTAGCCACTCCAGACATAAAGATAATAGGAATATCTTTAGTATGTGGGTTGTCTTTTAAATTTTTGCACAATTCAGCCCCGTTTAAACGTGGCATTTGATAATCCATTAGAACGATATTTGGTTTGAACTCTAAAATTAAATCTAATGCTGAGTAAGACTCAGATGTAGTCTTGCACTCAAAATACGGACTTAAAATCTCAGAGATCACCGAGCAACTATCAACAAGATCATCAATGATGACGACTTTATTCATTTTTTTACGCTCCCTTGTACTTTATGGTTTTGACATCCAATATCTTTTTAATCGCATCCCGCTTATCACCTTGAATCTCAATGCAGCCTCTTCCATTTTCGATGAAATGCATTCCACCGACGCCGCACTTAGCTTTCAATTCTTTAGTTAATTCTTTCAGGAATGGATCGTACGCAGGTAATTGATCTAATATAGTGACCGTCTTGCCGCCGCGACCGTTCTTCTCAATGCGAAAAACAATCACAAACTTTTTTTCAGCGATAAGCAACATCTGCTGGGCTTCGAAAGCTTTTCTTTCGTTGTCACCCGACATGATCGCCTGATCTTTTGGATCATCGCTATAGACTAAGACGCGGTTTTTATTACTCAGCTTACGTTCCATTTCCGCTTGTGAACTCTCGCCCACTTGTTAAATCATACACTAAATCGTCAATTAGCTATGCGAAAAAATGAAAATTCGTAATTACTGAGTCAGCTTGATACAACAAATATCTGTTAAGAAATGTAGTTAATTACAAATCTTTACTCTGAATCTTTGCGAGACGGCTCAGCTTGAGAATTAGCGTTTTCTGATAAGCTGTGTTTGGTATATTCCTTACCATCGAATCTGAAAAGCTGCGGCTCGTTATCCATAATCGTAATCATATTTATAGGACGCTTCCACAGTTTATTTAAGTTTTTCATAGTAGCGTCCATATAATTAGGCTGCAGATCCAAACCTTCATGAACATGTCTTAGCAAAAGCTCTCCGCGATTTTCGAAATTCGCGTTTTCAATCTTGATAATTGGTTGTCCGAAGTTAGCCATTTGAAACAGAAGTTGTGCCTTAATTGCCTTGAAATCACGAGTGTCTATGTCAAAACGCCCCGTTTCTTTGTTCATCTTATAAACAAACATTTTGTTACGAACGCAAAAATCCTCTGTTAAAAATTCATCAATAAATGTCACGTCATTATAAAGTTTGCGCACTTCAAAGATCTTTTCACGCCCTAAATTAAGCTTCTTGTCCCAGTGTTTACGCTCCTTAACATCATCGCACTCGTCCCACTCGCGACCGAATTTTCCTTTATTCCATCTTTCTTCGATCTCGCGCATCAGCTCAATGCCGACTTTATAGGGGTTATAGCCCCCCATTTTCATAAACATGGCTCCAGCGTGGTGATCAGCAAAATCAATGATTTCAGAGTCATTTAGGATGTGTTTTGTCATGATATGCGAGTGCCAGTACGACGCCCAGCCTTCGTTCATGGTTTTTGTCATACCTTGTGGAGCAAAATAATAAGACTCGTCTTTAATAATCGATAAAATATCCTGCTGCCATTCTTCTAGTGGCGCATAATGAATCAAAAATGTTAAGATATCGCGCACAGGCTCGGCCGGAAACTGAGCTCTGTCTTTCATTTTAAGCATTTGGTCTTTTTTGAACTCAGCCACCACATCTGGCGGATTGATGTAATTTTTCATGTAAGATTTTTCAACTTGAAAAACAAAGTCCGATTCTCGAACTTGCGGCTTTTTTTCATTGAACTGAGTTGGACCATTTAAAATTGAATAACGATCGATTAAATTTTCTAAACTTAAACAAAGATCAATAAATTTTTCGACCTCTTCATAACCATAACGATCGATGTACTGACGAACGCGCGTGGCATGATTGGCCATTTGATCCATCATTTTTCTGTTCGTTTTAGAAAACCAAATATTATTTTTGAAAAAATCGCAGTGACCATAAACGTGCGCCATCACTAATTTTTGATCCATCATTGAATTGCCTTCCATCAAGTAGGCATAACAAGGATCAGTGTTGATCACCATTTCGTAAATTTTTGATAAACCATATTCATAAGATTTTGAAAGTTGTTCGTACTCCATACCAAAACGCCAGTGTGGATAACGTACGGGAAAACCGCCGTAGCTTGCAAATTGACTGATCTGATCGAAGTTAACCATTTCAAAAACAGTTTCAAAACAATCAAGGCCCACGTTTTTTGCGACCTGACAGATCTTTTTGCGTTCGGCTTCTAACTCAAGTGATAAATTTGCCATAAGGGCCTCCGGGTTTATTTGCCTGTGCTATTTGCCTTTACCTAAGAAATCTTTGATAGAATCTAAAATTTTCTCGCGTGATTCGATTTGGCTTAATGTAACTTGATCATCATCGCCAAATTCTTTTTGCAGATCTTTTAAAAACTGCCCGCTCCCGTATTTACTTTCGACTTGGCCGTAAGAAAATACATTCACGCGTGGTAAGAAATATTCTTTAATTAATTGAACACATAGTCTTGTATCTTCGCCTGACCAGTTATCACCATCTGAAAAGTGAAATGGATAAATGTTCCATTCATCTGTTGGATATTCGGCTTCGATAATCTGTTGGCAAAGTTTATACGCTGAACTAATTAACGTACCACCTGATTCAGAAGTTTTGAAAAATGTATTCTCATCAACTTCTTTAGCGGCCGCATCGTGAATAATAAAACGAGTGTCTAAGCCTTTGTAGTGTTTTTTCAACCAAGTGTTGATCCAAAAAGACTCTAAACGAACTATTTCTTTTTGCTCTTCACCCATCGAACCCGATACGTCCATCATATAAATCACAACAGCCTTTGTGTGCGGCTTCTGTGTTTTTTTAACAGTACGGTATTGGTAATCGGCTCTGATCGGAATAATGACCGGATCATTGGGATCATAATTTCCCGATGAAATGTAACGCGATAAAGCTTTTTTATAAGTTTGTTTAAATTTGCGTAAACCTTCAGGGCCAACTGGCGCGATTCCTGAGTAACGCGTTTTTTCGGTCATCAAATTCGCTGTGCCTTTAGGTAAAATTTTTGGAAGCTGTAACTTCTCACCTAAAATTTCTGCTAATTCTTCTAAAGAGATTTCAACTTCAAGCATATGCTCGCCAGCGTTTTCACCGGCTTCGCCTTTACCAGAGCCCTGTTGGCCTTGGCCCTGACCCTGTTGTGGTTCGCCATCGCCTTCGCCTTGACCGACACCTTGTTGATCTTGCTTGGGGCCATAGCGAAAAGTAGGAATATCAATACGTGGAAGTGGAATTTTTACGAATTCATCTTCGCGTTTGCCGATCAGTTCGCCATTCGTGACGTATTTTTTAAAGTCGTCACGGACCTTACCCTTAACTATATTTTTAAATCGGTTTTGGTCCTCGCGTATCGGCATGGGCGTTCCTTATTGTTTCTTCACATCTCCGCGGGCGAAGATGCTGGCTACGTAATGTAAAACATCGGTTGCAGAAATTTCGTCGTATCCGAAATCTTTAATCAAACGTGATTTAACGATTTCGATTTTTTCCTGCGTGTCTTTGTCTGTCACTGAACTTACTAAAGACGTTAATTTAATACTGTCTTTTTGATCTTCGAAAAGTTTTAACTCTAAAGCTTTATGAAGACGTTCATTCATTTTGTAATTAAATTTCTTACCATCCAATGACAATGCCCCGATGTAGTTCATGATCTCTCGGCGGAAGTCGTCTTTGCGTGATTCAGGAATTTCGATTTTTTCTTCAATCGCGCGCATTAAACGCTCATCTGGATCGTCATCCTGGCCAGTGAACTGGTTACGAACTTTTTCTTTTTGTGTGTAAGCTTTAACGCTATCAATGTAATTGGCACATAAACGTTGCAATGCACTGTCATCAGCACTGATTGCACGTTGAACTTCACCTTTAATGATTTCTTCGTACTCTTGTTTAACAACACCTAATAATTCACGATATTCTTGTTTTTTCTCTTCATCTGAAATTAATGAGTGGTTTTTTAAACCGCTCTCTAATTCATTCATCACCATAAATGGATTCACAGAACCTTTATTCATCTGCTGAGCCATTACAAGCGCATTTGATAATTTATCCTGAATATAACGTGGCGAAATACCATCTAAACCTTCACGTAAAGTTTCTTTACGCAATTCTTTAACGTTATCTTCTGTGTAATTCGCTAATGTTTTACCGTTATATAATTTTAGTTTTTGTAAACGAGTCAGGTTTGCTTTTTTAGGTTTTTCTAAACGAGTTAGAATTGCCCACATCGCTGCCATTTCAATCGTGTGCGGTGCAATTGAAATTCCACGTAATTTTTGTGAGTTGAAATCTTTTTTATAGATATTCACTTCTTGTTTTAAACGTGTGATGTACGGAACGTCGACTTTAACAGTACGATCGCGTAAGGCTTCCATGAATTCATTGTCTTGTAATCTTCTATACTCGGGTTCATTCGTGTGACCGATAATCACTTCATCAATATAAGTCTGCGCGAATTTTTTAGGTTTAATTCTATGCTCTTGTGAAGCTCCTAACAAATCGTACAAGAAGGCCACATCTAGTTTTAAAACCTCAACGAATTCAATCATACCGCGGTTAGCGACATTGAACTCACCGTCGAAGTTAAATGCACGAGGATCTGAATCTGAACCGTACTCAGCAATCTTACGGTAATTGATATCACCAGTTAACTCTGTTGAATCCTGATTCTTTTCATCTTTTGGTTGGAAAGTACCAATACCTACGCGGTCTGCTTCTGAGATAAACATTCTTTTCACGCGCACGTGATTCAGAGTTTTCATCAGATCACCTTCATAGTGCTCCATTAAATGTTTAAAAATAAAACGTGAAGGCGGGCATAATTCGCCTGTGATTTTTACGCGATAATCACCATCTTGCGAGCGATTGATTTCATCGGCCACAGTTTGGCGCATATCATCCGGAATTAACCATAAAGGCTCTTCGTTCATCGGCGTTGGAAAAACTTTTGTATCTTTACCCAATAGATATGAAAGCTTTGCGTCTTCAATCACCCATTCAAATGTAAAAAGCGCACCTGTATCTGTGTGTGAATAATCTTCTAAACCTTTTTTTAAAACGCGGCAGATAGATGATTTGGCAGAACCTACGGGACCATGAAGTAAGATCACGCGTTTTTCTGTGCCGTAACCTAAAGAGGCTGCTTTAAGAATATTTACGAATTTCATTAATTGAACATCTAAACCAAAAATCGCATCTTTGCCGTTATTAGGTTTATCATCAAAAAACTTATAACGGATCACTTGTTTTTTGAAATCAATGTACTCTTCAGTACCTGCTTCCAAAATCATGTCATACATGCGCTGGTAGGCATTTCGCGACAGCTTAGGATTTTTTTTCACTAAGTCTAAATACTCATTAAAAGTACCTGTCCAGTGTGAGGCTGTTTTCTTGTTGCTCGCCTGTTGATGCTTTTCAACCAGAGTGCGAAGATTGATAGAAGACGACATAGTGGTGACCTCCATAAAGTGTCTCGCTTTGAGATAAAAGCGAGAGCTTCTTACTTAGAGTATGCCCTGTGTTATTTCGGTTAGCGAAGTAATATTATTTTATAGTGATTAGACGATAATCTTCTGGCTTATTCAGGACAAAAGTCTCGTTATAAGACTTATTATGTTTCTTAATGGATTTGTATAACCACACAAACTTTAAGTTACCGTTTTCTATAGTGATTTTCTTGAGCGGGCCAGTTTCAGAATCACCCATTTGTTGTTGAGTGACCGATACCCCTTGAATGGCTCCGCTTGTGCCTAAGCAGGTTTCAGTCTTGCCAACGCTATTGCAATTAAAGCCAAATGTTTTTAAATCACGATCAAACACCACGGCCCAAATTAATTTGGGGTCTAAATCTTGGCGAAAAAGCGGCTTCATCGTACGAGCCGCGAAAGGCCCTTCTACAAAGGCTTTCTGAGGGTGAAGGGCGTACGAAACTTTTTGTTGATTCATCACCAAACTGCCAAGACGATAACCTAACAACGCTGTGACTTCCATGCGAATGACATCATTCTGCAAGTAAAACAAATCAATCGATGCCGAGTTTGAAGAATTTTTTGCTTTATCTTCAATGAGCGCCTTACTTTCAACATACTTAATATCACCAGCCTGTGGCTTTACTTGAGTGCCCGCGCAACCGACCATAAAAAAGCTGCCAAGCAAGGCGAACATCAAAACAAGATTTGTGAATGAATATTTTTGCATATAGACTTAGTGTAAATGAGAGAATTAAAAATAAAACATTATTCTTTATTTGCCGCGAGTTTTCTTTTGCTATGGCTAGCAGATATTCCTGGTGGATCGATCCTATTGATTGTCTTGTGGCAGCAAATGGGTCTTTATTTGTGGCAAACCGAGTTTAGCAAAAAATCACAAATTGATTGTTTATTACACTCGCTCACACTTTTACCGATGTTCTTTTTTCTGGGCGCTGTGGCTTCGTTTGTGAATATTTATTTGCGTGAATTCAACTGGATGCTTTTGATTTTTGCAGGCGTATTACATTTGATCGTCGCATTTGGCGTATTGCTATTCGGAATTTCTTTTTTCTTAGATTACTCAACTGAAAAAAATATCACTGGAATATTTCTAGAAAATATCCAGCAGATCAAATTTCGTAAATTTTATTTTTTTAAACTGACTTTGTTTTTTTTGATCATGACATTATTGCTGCAACTACTCAGCGTTGATTACGCGATCGTTGCAGCCTATGTGTTATGCCATATTATGGGTAAGAAGTATCAGACGAAGCTGGGGTACGTTTCGTCGACGAATCTAACTGTTCAATCGACGTGATTTTACCCTCTAAAGTTTTTAAACGAGCTGAATCTTTTTCTTCTTTACGCGCTTTTAAATAGGCGTTACGGGCTTTGTCGTCTTTTTTAAGCTTCAAGTACACATCTCCTAAATGCTCTGCGATCACGCCAACATCCGGAGAAAGTTCATGTGCTTTTTCGATATAACTTAAAGCCTTCGTGTATTCGCCTTTTTTGAAATACACCCATCCTAAAGTATCAATGATAAAAGCATCATCTTTTTGTAATGCGTAGGCTTTTAAAGCTAAATCTTCAGCTTCAGCTAAATCGCCACCGACTTCAGTGATCGAATAAGCCACATAGTTCATTGCTTGGTGATTTTTATCATCATAGCTAACTGCTAAGCGCATATGCTTTAACATTAAGTCTTTTTTATCTAAACGATCATATAATGTACCTAAGAAATAGTGCACTTGTGTATTTTTCGGAAACTGATCATCAGCTTTTTTCAAAGTCGAAATCGCATCAGAGAATTGCGTGTTGTCTTCTTGAAGCTGAGCCAACATAAAATACAATTGTAAGTTTTCTTTTTTATTTACAACAGCATCTTTCATTACTGATAAGGCTTTATCTAGCTGTTGCGTGTTCTTTAATAAAAAGGCTGCGCGCACACGAGCATCATCATAATGATTACTAGCAGGTTGAATCGCTAAGTAAGATTGAATCGCTTTTTCAGGTTGTTTTAACTCTTCATAAACCGCAGATAAGTAAAATTTAACTTTATCTGATTCAGGCACGACTTTATTTAACTCTTCAAGTTTAGTCATAGCTTTTGGATAATTCTTTTTATCGATAAGAATTAAAGCCATTTTTAATTTAACTTGAATTGGATCTTCAGTGTTAGCTTCGATAAATTCTAATTGCTCGTAAGCCTTATCGTATTGATCTTTTTCAATATAATATTGTGATAAAACTTCAGCTAAACGTGTAACAGAACCGTATTTTTTCTGATAATCGATATAAAACTTAAAGACAGCTTGTTTGCCTTCAGTTTTTTCAATGATGCTTGAATAAATTTGAATCGCCTCTAAAAAATCAGGCTTTTGTTCAAAAACTTTTGTTAAATCTTTTTTAGCAGCACCAAATAAAGCTTTATTGCCCGAATCTAAGATTGAACGCGCACGATAGTAATAAGGTAAATGTTTTGGCTCGTATGTGCCAATCGTGATCACTTTCGTAAAAAATTTATTCGCCTTAGTGAATTCATTTTTTTCAGAGTATAATGCACCTAAATATAAATACGCTTCAGCATCTTTTGGAAAAGCTTTAACGATTTTATTGTAAGCCACTTCAGCTTTATCAAATTCTTTTTTAGCCATTAACATCGAACCAAACAACAAAAGGTTGTCTTTTCTTTTTGGATCTTTATCTAAAGCTTTTTGAATCCAGTAAATCGCATCAGTCACTTGACCTTTTTTGTAGTACTCAACAGAAAGCTTCTGCATCAATACTACAGAATTTTGATCAAGTTGAATGGCTGATTTTAAATTTTCGATCGATGACGCTTGTTCACCATCTGATGATTCTAAATCTGCTTTTAAAAATAAAAAATCTGCCTTGGCTTGTCGATCAACTGTAGCATCATCAACTTCTGACGCAGTTTGCGGAACGCCCAATGATGCAGGTGCACGATTGTGATCGTTCATTGATGAGTCATAGTAAGGGAATGGCGCTGATGCACATGCCGTGATGAAAATTAAACTTAGAACCGCCGAAATTTTGAGAGCTTTCATGTAAACTCCTGTTACGGAATTTATCGGCAGAAACCGCTCAGGTGCTCGAGTCTAGAGCGTCTTATTGTGTGATGATTTCGCAAAACTAGACCCCTACATTCGAGTCAAAGGAATTTAAAATGAATGTAAGAAAAAACTAGACGTATTTTTATTGATATATAAGTATATGAAAACACTCGTATTTATCTCATCTTATGTACCATAAAAATGAATGCAAATTTACAGCATTTAGCTCTACTCGTCATTTAACCGAACGTAAGTTATAAACCGTCGACATACTTGACATAGGGTGGCGGCAGGGCTAATTTGCAATCGAATAAATAGGCGAAAAGCTTCAGTTTTAGGCTTTAGGAATCTGCATCTTGTTTAGCTCTCTTAAGGTCTAAGTTTAAGTTCAAGCCTGGGCAAATGGAGGCCGTTGTGATGAATCAAATGGATAGTTTGAACACAAAACCGAGCGCAAAAGTAAAGATTATTAAGCGCTACCAAAATCGTAAGCTTTATGACACGAAACAAAGCTGCTACGTGACACTCGACGATATTGCGAAGATGATTCGCTCTAACGAAGAAGTGATGGTAATCGATAATAAATCTAAAAACGATATTACTGCAGCGACTTTGACTCAGATCATTTTTGAATCTGAAAAGAAGGCTTCTCAGTACGCTCCGCTTTTTACATTACGCGAAATCATTCAACATGGTAACGGAAGCATTTCTAGTTATTTAGCTAAATTGGGCGCATTCCCAATCGACTACATGACTAAACAAGCTGCTGTAACTGTAAATGTTGAAAGAGCATCAACTGATGATATCAAGCAAAACCTAGAAAACCGCGTAGCTTCAGCTGCCCGTTTAAATACGGCAGATGCAACTTCAAAAGTTGTAGCTGAAAAAGCGACAGTGCTTCCTGGTTCTAGCCAAGAAGAAGAGACACCAAATCTTCCTCTTCCAACTAGCAGCAATCAAAATTTTAATCAGTAATTACTAAGCCGGCCAAAAGCCGGCTTTTTTGTTTCTTGATTGTGCAGGTCAACCTACGACTCGCACTTACGTGTTTACTGTGATTAACACAGTGTCCAAACACTATGAGCTCCCCTTAAAAGATGAAACTCTTGAGGTTCATTTTTTCAAGGAGATTCTATGAAACTTATTTTTGCTTTAACTGCTACTCTAATCGCTTTTTCTGCTCAAGCTAACGATCGCAAGATTGGCAACGTGATCGCAGTTGAAAGACAAATTACCAACATCTACGACAGCTGCCTTAGCAAGGTGTCAGGCGACACGTCTAAAGATCAAGATTTCTTTATCTGCACTATAAACTTCTTAAAAACTCCGACTGAAATGGCCATCACTAAAGGTGGATTAATCCGCTTGGTCGATAGCAACTGCAAAGTCTATGGCGATGCTGCAAATGGCGCACTTCTTATTACTTTCGGAAAAGCTCAGGGCTTATCTGACTTTGCCGCTGCGAAGAACTGTCTGGCACAAGCCACACTGAAACCCGTGAATGTTAACGTTTACACAGTTGAATAGTTTTAATTGTTGTACAAATAAAAAAGGGAAGCACGTAGCTTCCCTTTTTTTATGATCTAATTTCGATCTTCAAATTAAAGACCAATTGTTTTCTTTTTAAATTTCTTACGAATCTCTTTGTAGTTAGACCAAACTTTTGTGTTCTTTTGTAAGTTCGTTAAGCTTAACGATAATTTGTAGTACACAGTTTTATCTTTATCTACTTCTTGAGTGATTGAAGCGATACGACCATCGATGAAATAATCTGCTCCAGTTTGACCGCCCGGCCCTTTTTTAGTTTCGCCTGAAACCATTCCTGAATTTTGGTAATTGTATTCGTCTGCAACGTCTTCACGCGCTTCTTTATTTACGAATACGATTTTACCCGTGTTACCAAGTTCAACTGCCATCATGTCGATAATGCTTTGTGTGTCGATATGATCGCTTGTATCGTTTTTAAGTTTCGTGAACATCACAACTGGCGGAGTTTTTGCGTTAGCGATCACGGGGTGAGCTAACATTGATGCCACAAGTTCTTTAACCATCACTTGCATGTCGGTTTCAGACCATTGGTCGTTTAAAAGATTTTCTTTTTGTGGATCTTCGTAAGTTCCTTTGACGAAAGCTTTCGGACCGCACGATAGAACTGATAAAGTAGCAACTACAAGTAAAACTAATGTTTTCATTATGTACCTCTTATGTATGATGATAAACGATCCGAGTGAAAACGAGAAGCGATCTTCCAGACGATAATCACGTGCGACAAATATTTAAATTGCCCTTACTTAGGTCTCTCTGTTGCTAAAAAACAATCATGGTACGAACATCAATCTTGAAGACCAACGTCAAAAGCCACTACGTTATCGATAGCGCCGAAAAAGTGTTTCAACTTTTAAACCCTAATTATAACGCCTATGCGGAAGAGTTCTGGGGTGTGTACTTAACACATCAGATGGAACTTATAAAAATGAGCATGGTGCACAAGGGAACATTAAATTCGTGCAAGATTCACCCCCGCGATTTGTTTCGCGAAGCCGTTCACGCCAACGCCTTTGCTCTGATTATTGCTCACAATCACACAAGCCAAAATGTCGAACCCTCACTAGAAGACATTCGCATCACAAAAAAACTATTAAAATGTGCAAAGTTATTAGAAATACCAATCCTAGATCACGTCATCTATACGAAAGAAAAGTATTTTAGTTTTGGTGAAGCCAAACTATTTTAATATTCGGATTCAGACGAGCCTTGATTCTGAGTAGAATCGTAATCATTCTTAGTATTCTGAGGCTTACGAATTGGCGTAACGCTGATGACTTCAAGCTCGTCATTCACTGAAATTTCGTAACCGTTTTTGCGCGCATTTTCTTTAAATTGGCGAATGTATTCTTGCTTGTCTAAATCGCCTGAATTTTTTGGCGCGTTTATTTGTTGTTCTGAAAAACGTTGATCCATTGGCTTATTTGCTGGATCTTTCCAGATCTGTTGCTCTGCTGAAACTTTTGATGGATCAGTCTCAATGACTTTCGGAGTTGTACCAACTTTTTGAGTATCTGCGATGGCTTTTTTAATGTTGATTTCAGCTTTTAATTTATCAGTGGCCATATTCTGTTGAGCTTGTTGTAAATATTTATTAGCTAAATCTTGCGGATCCATATCAGGACGCACAGAACTCTGATCGACAGCATGCTGTTGAGATCGATTGGATTTATCATTTTCGGTTTTGGCTTGGTAAAAAAAATAACCAATCACAACGCAACCGAAAACGATCACTAAATTAAGAAATTTATTAAGTCCTTGCACAGTCTACTTATCGGCAAAAACCTGGATGAACTTAAAATCGTTTAGCTGTTGTCTCGAAATGAATCACAGAAGTCTTAGACACGTAAATTTTTTGGCGGGCTTATCGGTATAATGATTACGAATTCAGTTCCGACGCCTTTTTGCGAGCGCACCTGAATTTCGCCACCATGATTTTGAATAATGCCATATGAAATACTTAAACCCAAACCAGTGCCCTGCCCGACACCTTTAGTTGTAAAAAATGGTTCAAAGATTTTTTCTAAAGTTTGCGGGTCCATTCCAGATCCAGAATCTTGCACAGAAATTTGCACACGACCAATTTGATCTGCACTCGCTTTTAACGGGATAGTTGTGATCCAAATTTCGCCGTTACTTTGAATGGCCTGCAAGGCATTCGCTAAAATATTCATAAATACTTGGTTAATCTGCGAAGCAAAACAAAGCACTTTAGGAATCGGCTCATACTGTTTGTGAACAACGATACGATTTTTGATTTCGCTTTGTAAAATTTCAAGCGTTGTATCAAGTGATTCTTGAATATCGATTTCTTTTAATTGCGCTTCTTCTAAACGCGAGAAATTGCGTAGACCGATAACAATATCACGTGTTCTTTGGGCGCCGTCTTGGCATGACTTAATTAATCTTGGTAAGTCTGATTTAACAAAATCATAATCCATGTCAGTGATTTTTTTACGAACTTCTTCGTCTTGATCTTTGACTGTGTCGATCACGCTAAAAAGATTATCTGTGTACTCTTTTAAATGAGTCATATTACTGTAAATAAAGCCAATTGGATTATTAAGTTCGTGCGCAACACCGGCCACGAGCTGACCAAGACTGGTCATTTTTGCTGAGTGAACTAATTTTGTTTGGGCTTCAACCAGTTCAGAATTTGTTTTCTCAAGCTCTTTGATTTTTTTACGTAAATCCATACGCGCTTGAAATACTTTGTAGCTCATCTCATTAAAAGCTTCAGTTAGTAATCCGATTTCGGTATTGCTATTTACCGGAAGCTGGGTCAGTTGTTCGCTTCGATCAAATGACTTAAAGCCGTTCATTAAGCGTTCGACGGGCTTTAAAAACCAATTTGTGGTGATTAAAATTGTCAGAATAAGAAAGACCGAAACAACAGAAACGACTGTCACAAAGGCGATATTTACGTTTTTAAGAATGGCTTGAGAATCTTTTTTAAGGGTTCCTAGGCCGATAAAAAATTTAGATCTATCCCAGCTTAAAGGATACAAAATAAAACCGTAATTTTGCCCGTATAAATTATAATCGACTAATTTATCATTGGCTACTTTGCTGCCCTTAAGGTTGATATCGCGAAATTCGTTGCGCGAAGCCGCTAGCATTTCTTTGTCGTCTGAAATTAAAAAGGATTCGATTTTTAAACGCGACCGAATTCGATTTAAAAATAGTTCTTTTAGCTCAATAATTTGTTCAAAATACCCAACATGTTTACCGTTCGCATTAAAAACTTTAGAAAACAAAATCAACGAAACTTTAGTTTTTGTTTCATCAACAAACCCAATATCTGTTTTTTCTTTAAGATTCGCTAGGTATTTTTCATTGAGTAATATTTTTTCGGCAGTGAGCTCGAAATGACGAATTAAATTTTTATCATCGCGGTAAGACGTTGTAATTAAACGACCATCACGATCATAAAATGAAAGTGCTGTGATCGGACTGCGACTGATCCAGTCTACTGAAATCGTATTTAATAAACCACGATCAGACATAGCCAAAGCTGCCGACACTTGAGGGTCAATAGCATAGCGATCTTTTTGCGACTGAACTGAACGGTAGTAATCGGCTAAAATCGATTCGATTTCACGGCCATTACCCTGTAAACGCTGTGAAACTTCTTGGTCGAAGGCTTTTTCGAATTTAAATACTGAATACCAACCCACGAACAATAACGGAATGATCGAAAATAACGTAAACCATATAATCAAGATTGATCTCAACGAACGATAGTTTTTAACTAATGTCGAAGATTTCTTTTTATTCACCTTTGCGTACCTCAATAATAAAACGGCTTTGACCTAACTGAAGTACACGCGGATGCGGTTCAAACTTATACTGTAATTTACCATACTGCTGAATAAACGTAACAAGCTCGTCACGCTTTTCGGCCGGAAACACAAAGTGAAAATAACTAATATTATGATTTTTAATCCAACCCAACTCAACTTCGCCGGCTTTTTTGCCGCCGAGTGAAATAATACGATCACGAATAATCGAAGAAACCTGCTCAAAATCAGTAACGACGATTGTTCCGCGATAAACCCCCGTTGGCGGCACTAACTTAACTGTTGCTGAAGTTGTCGTGATCACTTTTGCCGTGGTCTCAACAGGTGGCTTTACTTTAGCAACAACTGGAGCTGAAATCACAGCAACAACTTTATTGCTGACAACGACTGGTATTGAAACGGTTTGCGTTGGGCTAACCGTCGCTACAATTGCAGCTGCTGAAGTCACTGGAATTTCTTGTCCTACTGGAGCTTCTTTTTTCTTAATTTCGATTTCTTCTAACACGACTTTTTTAGCGCCGGCTTCATTCATTGGCGTTTTTAAAAAAGTGGGGCGCAGAATTAATCCACTCACAATAATAATTAAAAATATAAGACCTGCAAAAATCCTTTTTTGCTGTTTGATTTCTAATTTTTTTAGATTTTGCAATTGGGCTGTATTACCATAAATTTTCATCACCTCATCAAAGTGATGACTTACAGATAAATCGACCAATTCAGCTTTAAATTTTAAAATTTCATTTTTGTAATCGTTGTAGCGATTATTATCTTTTAGTTTAGCTTCCATTTTATCAGATATATCATTGCTAGCTAACCCTAGAGTGTGTTCGATAAAATATTCACTCACAAACAATGTTGTGACGTCATGGCTATTATATTCTTTGAGTTTAACTTCTTTTTTTTGCTCAAAACGTAAAGCTGGCGACGAAATTAATTTTTTAATACTTTGATTAAACAAGTATTTCGCTTTGCTTTCAGTCGTACGCGTGATGCGCGCAATATCTTTGAAAGTCGCAAGCTCTAAAAGAACAACCATCACGATGAAGGTTTCATCTTTAGTGCATTTTTGTAAAGCGCGCTTCCAGTAATTCATCGGAGTTGAAGTAAATTCAAAATTACTTGAACCCGATTTTACCGGAATACGACGACGATAGATTTTATATAATTTTTGAATGCCTTGAAAAATTTGTCCGTAAGCAGAACTTCGATGATCAATGCCCGATTCAACAATCAAACCGAAAATATCGCGCGCTTGCGACGGGTTCGGATAAAGTAAGTGGCAACTTACCCAAAGTTTTTTGAATGATTCAATCGGCATTCTTCAATATTAATCGATAGTTAACTGACTGAGTAGGTCAATTTGGTCTAGAACCTTACCAGACCCCATTACAACGCAAGTTAATGGGTCTTCAGCGATAGAAACTGGTAGACCAGTTCTTTCTCTGATTAAGATGTCTAGGTTTGCTAATAAAGCTCCACCGCCAGTTAAAACAATACCATTGTCTACGATATCAGAAGCTAATTCAGGTGGAGTCTTTTCTAAAGCCGTACGAACAGCGTCGATGACTTCAGCTAAAGGATCCATTAAAGCATCATTGATTTGTGTACTTGTGATCTCGATAGTTTTCGGAGCACCTGCCACTAAGTCACGACCTTTTACTTCCATTGTTCTTTCTGTTTCGAATGGAAATGCATTACCAATTTTTAGTTTAATGGCTTCAGCAGTTCTTTCACCGATTAATAAATTGAACTGACGACGAACGTAATTCACGATCGCTTCATCAAATTTATCGCCGGCCACTTTAATAGATTTACAATAAACGATACCACCTAAAGAAATCACGGCCACACCAGTAGTACCACCACCCATGTCGACAACCATGTTTCCAGAAGGTTCTGTGATCGGAAGACCCGCACCGATGGCTGCTGCCATTGGTTCTTCGATTAAGTGAACTTCACGAGCACCAGCAGATTGAGCAGCTTCTTTGACCGCACGTTTTTCAACTTGGGTAATTCCGTAAGGAACACAAATAATAATTCTTGGACGAACTAAAGATTTTTTCTCGCCAATAGATTTTTTAATAAAGTAACCAAGCATAGCTGAAGTTACTTCGAAGTCAGCGATAACACCGTCTTTGATTGGTCTGATAGCTACGATACTTCCTGGAGTACGGCCTAACATTTCTTTAGCCTCTTTACCCACAGCAAGTACGCGGTTTTGCATTCCGCGATAATTTTTTTGCACGGCTACTACAGAAGGTTCATCTAAAATAATTCCGCGACCTTTTACGTAAACAAGCGTATTCGCTGTTCCCAAATCAATTGCGATATCGTTAGAAAAGTAGTCTTGAAATTTATCAAATATTCCCATTATATTTCCCAGGCGTAGCGTTCTTCTAGTTGCTTTCGTCTAAGTCTAGGAATTAAGAATTTTGTGGTCAATACAGATATTTAACGCGCGAAGACGACAAAAGGGTCTTATTGCTAAGACCCTTGTTTAATTTTTCGATTTTTTTAGTGCAAGATCAGACTAGTTTGAAGGTCTGCAATCAACTTTCAAACGATAGTCTGGACGAGCCACTGTCACAACTGTTGGCGTCGTGATATTTGATTTTGTGCTAACTGAAGCGTCAATTGAGTAACGTGCTAATTGCTCGATTGTCGCAGTACCAGCATCTGTAGCTAAATTGCCGTCAGTGTGTAATTTAACTGCTTTTGTTAAATCAAAACTGTCGCCCATTAAAGAATCATTGTAAGGACTAGCATATTCATACTTAGATTCTTTGTTGCCGATTTTTTCTGTCACATTACAACGGTAAGATTTATAAGAAGACGTATTACCAATTGCTGCACCTGGCGCCGCACAAGAAATTGAAACCGATGTTGCATCGCTGTATTCATTTTGCGGTGCAATTTCAAGTTTAACTTCTGAACCAGCATAACCAGTTACTGTAGCTCCTAATTTATCATCGATACCGATAGCTTCAAGTTTAATCATATCTGCTTTGCCAGATTCTCTTGTGTAATACATTTTAACTTTTGCTAATTTTTCAGAATTAGAAAACTTGTTAGCTTGAAAATGGAAAAACTTTAAAAAAGTTTTTTGAATCGAAGCATTTGTGAATGCAAAAATATTTACACCAGATGCGCTGTTTTGAATAACAGGAACATTCATGATTCCAGTATCACCAACTGTTGAACCTTTTTTAACAACTAGCTGACAACTTACTGATTTCATATCTGGGCTATTTGTTGTTACAGTTCCGCCTGGATTAATTGTTCCAGGAAAGTTGTTACCATTGTTATTCACGCACACGCCATTTTGCATAACTGAACCGTTACCGCAAAAACCGTTATTTTGTGCTCCAGAACATTGCTCTTGGTACATTTGTTGGCGCGTGTAACGAGCTACATACCCGTTGGCTTGATCATTCATTAAAATATTACAAAAAGTTTCTAAACTTGTGAAACCGATGTTACCTAACGTTTGGCCGTTTTCAGTACATGTATAAGTGTTGTCACCATTAATAGTACAAGTTTGACCGTTCACTACTGTGTACTGTCTTTGTGTAACTCCAGGCACACCTACTACTTGCGGAGTTGAACTACCACCGCCACCTTTATCACAGGCAGAAAAAGCCAAAAGCGATAATACGAGTGCTGCTTTTACATTTAATTTTTTCATAATCTTTACCTCAATTGGTTTTAATAAACTTCAACAAGGAACTACAAAGCACGGATCACGCCAAACGGGTGTCTCATTTTAAGAGGGGCTAAAGGTTAAAACCCTGTCGAACTTATAATCACTGACCAAAAATTGTTTCAAAATGAGTTTTAGAAATCATTAATTCATTAAACATTCACCTGCGATAATCCGATGAAATAGATGTGGATGGAATATTAGTTTTATTAGGTTTAATAGTGAAAATCACGATTATGGGTTTTGCAACCTTTATCGTTTTGCATATCTTGCGTAGCATGAAAAAGCGCACGTTGCGTGATGAAATTTCAAAGGTCGAAGCTAAAATGGCAGCCTTTAGAATTAGCCTTAAAAACCGCGTTAAGAAAAAGTCTAAACGTTTTAGAGCTACATACCCAGCTAATATCGCTACTGGCGAACCTATCGACATCAGCTTAACTCAATTATCAGAACTTACTTTTGAAAAGAACACAGATTTTCAGGATTACATCGACCTGTGCAAAAAAATTAATAGCTTTATTGATTTGGCTAACGTCGACAAAACCTCTGATGCCCATCAAACAGCTGCAAATGAACTTCAAAAATGTGATTTCATGGGCACAGATTTTAAAAATGAAATTAGCATTGTACGCTTAATTAACGATATGGTTATGGTCAGCAAAGCCTTAGCCAAACAAACAAATCGCTATAACCACTTTGATAGACGTGCAAAATTGCAAGCCCCTGAACCTATCAATTTCTCGTCTCTGTTCGAATTACAAAAAGTTTATAAAAATAAAGACGCTAACGACATACTTAATGAAAAATCTGATGATGCCAAATCAGCAGCTTAAGAGGAAATAGTTTATGAAAACTACGATGACAAAAACTTCGATGATTTTATCTGCAACTGCATTAACTGCGATTATGATGCTTGCTTCATGCGCCAAAGAGAGCGACTTAGATACTATCAAAGATGCACAAATGTGTTTAAACAAAGCGACGACGGCGACGGCGCAAGCCTGCGTTTCTAAATTATCAGCGATGACTTCTGATCAAGCTAATCAATTAAAATGTGCAGCATACTTTATACAAGAAGGATTCGGTTCACCGACAACTTTATTAAACGCTATTAGCACAGCCAACACAGGAAACAGTTCAAGCACTGTGAATATTATTTCACAATTAAGCTTTTCAAGCCAAACTAACTCGGATGCTGCATATTCTGTTTGTAACAGTTCGGGCATCGCCGTTTATTCGCAATTAAGTTCACTGGTTCAAATTTCAACTTTAGTTAAAACAGCTTCTGCAACAGCTACGACAGGCTCAGACTATGCAACAGTTATTAACGCCTTACCGGCAGCTACACTGGGTGCTCTGGTACAAACAACATATACAAGCAGTTGTTCTTCATCTAGCGGCAGTGGCGAAGCATTACAGGAATACTGTGGTCAGTTAGGCGAAGCCTTAGCAAGTAACTCGGCTTCGGCTGTTGGCGCTTGTTTAAAATATAAATTAGCTGGTGGCGCTAACCCTGGCAATGGCTGCCCGAATAACTAGAAATTCATTCCTAGTTTTGCGGCGTAAACACGGTTTTGAACCTTAGTTGTTTTAGTTCCAACTTCTTCACCATACGTCGCAGCTTCAATATTAAAAAAACCTAAAAGCAATGTTGTTCCAGCTGTGTAATACCCTTGATTCATACCCGCACGAAATTGGGTTTTGAACCAACCGCTTGGTGAATAATCAAACTCTACACCTGCATGCGTTGTTTTAGCTGTTGTTGTAGCTTCAGGATGACCTAAATTTTTAAAATCTAACATCGCTCTTAAAGTTAAACTTCCAAAAGTAGCAAATTCATATTGTGAACCCACATCAAACACTTGTGGTAATGAATCTGGCGCTTCAGTCGCTTTTTTGTTAATTAATTTTTCCTTAGCAAATTTTGATCCTACTACGTTTCTTGCAACTAACGAAAAAGTTAATGGATATGTTTCTTCGACAACATCGATTAATTTAGATTCTTTCTTTTCTTCTTTTTTAGGTTCTTCAGCAACAACTTCAGCTGTGCCTGAAGCTACTTCTGCAGTACCCGAGGCCACTTCAGCTGTGCCCGAAGCCGCGACAGTCGTGCCTGATGCACCTTCATGAGATGTCGCTACTTTAGCTGTTTCAGATGCGCCATCGATTGTTAAACTTAAACCATCTGTGCCCACAGTTTCTGGTTTTTTAACTTCAGTTTTACGCGACTTACCTTTTTTAACTACTGTCGTGTCAGAGGCCTGAGCTGGAACACGTCTTGTGACAGATTTACTAAACCAAGATGGAGAATATAAAAAACCAATATCTCCATCAACAGTAAAACCTTCTGAAGCACGATCTGCATCGACCAGATTAGGTTCTGTCGCTAATTGTAACGCCACTAATTTTTCTGATACTTGTAAACGGTGAATACCTTTTACCGTAATACCCCAAGATAATTCTTTATTCACATCGCCACCACCACCGATAGCTAACGTAGAATCTTTAATAACATTTAAATCTACTGTGGGGCCAAGTTGTTTATCAATTGTAACATCTAAAGATAAATCTACCGGAATTAAAGCAAAACCCCAGTTTTTTCTGATCCAAAAAAGTTCAGCAGCTTGGATACGACCACCCATTGTGTCGCCCGCATATTTATCAATAACTGTTGAAATGGCATTGGCTTTATCAGTGTCTGTACCCGTAGTTTTGCCGGCATCAGAGACGTCTTTTGCAAAGTCGACTGTTTCTTTTGCTCCGCCTGCGCCAAGCAATGAAAATTGAATCTCATTATTTTTCTTTTTCGCAAATCCTGCTGGATTATACATAATTAAAGTATAATCATCAGCAACAGCAGTAAAAGCATTACCCATACCTAGTGCACGTAACGAAACGTATTGATTGTGAATTTTTGTGCTTAGTGAATTTCCCGCAAATACAGATTGAGAAAATACAAGCAACCCTAAAGTCAGTAATGATTTCATATAAGAATCCCCGCTATTTTCAATCTATAGTGAGGGCGCCTGACTATCAAAATTATATTCTGAAACCCAAATGTTCTAGATATTTAGCGTAAGACCTTAGTCGAAGAACTTGGTTTTTTGTCGAGGACCAGCGACACCACAATCGACGTTGTTAAAATTAAAACAATAATAATCAAAGAAAGCCAAATCGGAAAATGACCCTTGTAATAGTTATTTAAAAAAGTCATTTTTAAACCAACAAATATCAGCACACCAGCTAAGCCAAATTTAATGTATTTAAATTTACCCATGGCTTCTGACAATAAAAAATACATCGAACGTAAACCTAAAATTGCAAACACATTGCTCGTAAAAACAATTAACGGTTCATTGGTGATAGCAAAAATTGCCGGAACTGAATCAATAGAAAAAATAATATCTGAGAGCTCAATAAAAATTAAAGCTACAAACAACGGAGTTAAAAATACTTTGTGGTCTTTGGTTATAAAAAAATGATCGTCTGATAGCTTAGCATCAACATTAAAAAGTTGGTTCATCTGTCGCACTAAAAAGTTTTTGCTCAAATCTGGTGGTTTCTCGCGAAGCACCAGCATGCGAACTCCAGTAACAATAAGTAATACGCCAAAAAAAATGACGACGGCTTGGTATTGCATCAGCTTTGAACCTATCGCAATAAAAATTCCGCGAAAGATTAAAGCTCCGAAGATACCCCAAAATAAAATTCGGTGTTGATACATGCGTGGAATTCTGAAGTAAGAAAACACGAAGGCAAATATAAAAATATTATCAATCGCCAGAGCTTTTTCGATAAGAAAGCCTGTCGTGAATTCCATAGCCAAATGTTTTGCGATTATATCAGCTTCAGAATTTTGCTTAAGCACATGCAAAACATAGAAATAAAAAATGATATTAAAAAGTAAAGCGCAAGTAACCCACACGCCTGTCCAGGCAGCGGCTTCTTTCATTGAAATGACATGGGCTTTTTTATGAAAAATACCCAGGTCTATAGAAAGAACAAGGGCTACAAAGCCCACGAAACCTAAGTAAAGCCACCAGTATTCAGAAATTGCAAAATAAACCATTAGGAAACTTAAATCCTTTTGGTTTTAAGTTCTGCAATTTCATCGCCCGCTGTCTAATTTATTCGGCGTCTAAACCGTGGCATTTTTTATATTTTTTGCCGCTACCGCAAGGGCATGGTTCATTACGCCCCACTTTAGCTTCTTCACGCACCACAGTTTGTGGTTTTGCGTGATGATGATCTTCACCTTCGCGGTGAGTGTGCGCATCGCCATCAATAAAATACCAGTCATTGCCCTCTTTACGAAATGTTGAAACTTCGTGGTGATCTAAACCTTCGCCGTCTTGTTCATAGGTCGCAGTAAATTCAACCGTGCCTTTAGTGTCGTTTTCCATGCCTTTTTCAACAGACATGATTTTAAGACCTTTCCATTTAGCACTTTGAGCCCACTTTTTTGTCGTTGCAGAATCAAAATCATGACGAGATTCTGGAGCTAATGTCGATTTTAAATAATCAATATTTGCCGTTGCATACGCTGAATAGCGAGAACGCATTAATTTTTCAGCCGTGGGAGCTTTTTTTTCACCTTTTAAGTAGGGCTCACAGCATTCACTAAAGTTTAAGTTTGATTGGCAGTAACATTTCATAAAATTCTCTTTCGTTAATTGCTGTAATAAGCTTTTAAAATATAACCATAAGTTTGAACGCCGACTTTTTGGCTAACCACTAAAGTTAAACCAAGTTCACCATCAGCCCAAATTAAATTACCAATAGGTTGGTCTTCACTAACTGGAAAAGCTAAAGCTTGTTTGCCAGATTCGTAATAATGAACAAATTGATACCAAGAAAGTTTTGCATCACCCAGACGAACCGGCGCAAAAACGTTATACGTATGCGTTTGCGAAACATCTTGATAACTTTGTGGGTCGCTTTCTGGAGCATAAAAATCAAAAGTGAAATTTTCTAATTTTTTAGCAACAGCTGGCTTGAATTCTTCTGGAGTTTCAATGGGCCCCGTGTTTTTAGAGCAAATTGTTTTAAGCTGGCTTTGACGAATGCAGTTAAACTTATCTTTACGTAATTCTTTGATACGCTCAGTTCCAGCAGGAACCGTGTGATCGACGACTTCGGCAATACGCAAATTTTCAGTAACCAGATGGCCTTTGTAAGAATAAAATCCTACTGGTAATGTGTACGGAAACACAGATAACATTAAATACATTGCTAAATTCATAGGTTGATCTTAGAAAGAAACAAGCCATGATTCAAATTATTTCTAAAGCCAAAGCCCAAGAATTTCTGCTCGATGCTCAACGTCTTAACGTTGCAAATCCCTTTGGCAAAGGGCCCGAGGCTGTTTTGAATGCGATCACCCATCTAGGCTATGTTCAAATCGACACAATTAACGTCATTGAACGCTGTCACCATCATATTTTGTATAATCGTATTCCGGGTTACAAATTATCAGATCTACATCGTGCACAAACGATAGATAAAAGTATTTTTGAATACTGGACGCATGCCTTGGCCTATGTGCCGACAAGTGATTACGGCTTTTTTATGAATGATATGAAAGCGCGCAAAGTAAACCCTGGTCCATGGTTTTCAAAAGTAACACCTGAAGAACTCAAAAAGGTCATCAGCACTATTAAGCGCGACGGAGCCCTTACTATTCGTGATATCGAAGACGATGTGCTCGTTGAAAAAGATCACGACTGGGCCAGCAAAAAACCTTCAAAAAGAGCATTACAATTAGGATTTCATAATGGCGATCTTGCGATTAGTGAACGACTGGGTATGTTAAAAAAATATGAGCTTTCAGCGCGCCATTTTAACTGGGATAAAAAACCAAAAGCAGCCACTCCACTTGAAGTAAATAATTACATGATCGATCGCACCTTAAGATCTCAGGCGTTAGTTGATGTAAATGGCATTTGCCATTTAGAAAAAGCAGCGCGCAAAAATGAAATTAAAAAATTATTAGAAGGCAGAGTCAAAAAAGGCCAACTTATTGAAGTGGCGATCAAAGACAAAGAAAAACAAATTTTTTACATTGAGCCCGAAGTCTTTGAAACAAAAATGAAACCCTCTGCGCTAGTTCATATTTTATCACCGTTTGATCCCTTAACTATTCAGCGTAAACGCTTAGAATTTTTCTTTGATTATGCTCATCGCTTTGAAGCTTATTTACCTAAAGATAAGCGTATTTTTGGTTATTTTGCTTTACCAATTCTTGTTGATAACCAAATAAAAGCCGTCATCGATTTAAAGACAGATCGCGACAAGCGCGAGCTTCGCATTCAGCAGTGGACTTGGCTTGCAAAACACAAGAGTGTTTCTACTAAACAACGCATCGAAGAACAGCTGAATAGATTTGAAAAATTTCAGCTAGCCAAAGTTTAACTATCGTCGTTAAATTAGTGTATGAAAAAAGCGGCAAAAATCACAGGTTTCGGTGGATATGTTCCATCGCGAGTTATTAAAAATACAGATCTTGAAAAGATGCTGGATACAACTGATGAATGGATTCAGCAACGCACTGGTATCGTTGAACGTCGCTGGGTCACTGATGACCAATCAACTTCAGATCTTGCTGTAGAGGCCGCAAAAATTGCCATTCAAAATGCTAAAATCGATGTGAAAGATATTGATCTGATCGTTGTCGCAACTTCAAGCCCTGATACAGATATTCCAGGTTGTGCGGCCTTTGTTCAGGCAAAACTTGGCTTACCTGGAATTCCTTATTTTGATATTCGCCAAGCTTGTTCTGGATTTATTTACGGTGTTTCATTAGCTAACTTGTATATTACTAGTGGTGTTTATAAATGTGCTTTAGTTATCGGAGCTGAAGTTCAATCTAAAGGCCTTGATAAAACTCCGAATGGCAAAGGTGTTTCAATTATTTTTGCTGATGGAGCTGGCGCAGTTATTTTACAAGCGACTGATGTTAAAGATGAAACAAAAGACCCGCACGTATTAACCACTCATTTACATGCCGATGGTTCTTCGGCTTCAGAATTATGGATGCCGGTGCCTGGCAGCGCTTTCGGGCCCGTTCGTATTACACATGAAATGATTGATAGCGGAAAAATCTATCCGCAAATGAATGGCCGATTAGTTTTCACTCATGCTGTAACTAAAATGCCTGAAGTTTTAAACGAAGCTCTAACAGCGACGGGTTTAAAATTAGACGACGTGGATATGCATTTCTTTCACCAAGCGAACACACGCATTAATCAAAAAATCTGCGAAGATATGAAAATTCCAGTCGAAAAAGCTCATACCACGATCAATAAATTTGGTAATACGACAGCCGCGACGATTCCATTAGGAATGTATGATGCTTTTCAAGAGGGCAAAATTAAACCTGGCATGATCATTTCGATGGTGGCTTTTGGTGCTGGTTTTACTTGGGCCTCAGCGCTAGTTCGTTATTAGAAATTAAGACTTATATTAAAAACGACCCCTGTAATACCTTTAAATTTTTTAGCTTTTAAAAAATCAATGTGCGGGGTTAATTGCGTGTCTAAAATATTACGATAAATATTTTGGTGCCATGTGACCGATACACTATGGCCTTCTAAATGATATTTTTCGCGATTCGTCGAATTAAAAATCCAGCTGTAAGTAAATCCCGTTTTTTCTGAATACTCTTGGCCTACGGCAAAACCATTCGTTACCGACATCAAATGAACTTTTTCTTGATATTCTGCTTCATTAATTAGAGTGATCGAATACACAGGGTTAAATTCATAGTTAAAATTCACAGCCTGAAAGGTTCCTGTACCCTTGTCTGGATCTGCAAAAAGCTCAAATCGAGGATTCATTTTAAATTTTTTGATTTCAGCTACGCTATCAAAAGCTAATGAGTGAGCAACCTTTAAAGGATCTTGTAAAGTAATACGGGGTTGAAATGTGGTGCGAACTTTTCCAAGCTTTTGAAAGAATCCGACTGTGGCCCCGTAATTTTTTTTACGCTGTGTTTTACGCAAATAACGATTCTCAACACCACGGCCGTCTTCTTTTTCATCGTAAGATTCAAATTTTAATTGCATGAATTGTTCAAGATTTTGTAAACGCGGCCTGATCGCAATACTGGAGATATTTTTAAAATTTTCTTCTTCTGTTACGGTTGTTGTATTATCAATACGAAAACTGGATTTATTTTTTTGCTTTGATACGCGTTTACCCACTAAAAACAAATCAATGCCCTCGGTGAAGCCATCAAACCATTGCGAAATATCTTTATTACTTTGAATAAAAACTCCTTCCCAATCAGTTTCACTCGGCGGGCCGACTAGCTCTTTCGCAGCTAGGACTGGAACACTCAAAATAAAACAAATAAAAAGGCAAAATAACTTCCGCAAAAAAATCCCCATATTTTTTGATTGTACTTTCAATATCATCAACCGTAATCTTGCCTTATGACAAACGTAAAAGTTTTATTTTTGCTGTTTTTTATGTTCTGCCTGCGAAGTATCGCTTACGTGCCTAAAGAAGGTAACGTAAATGCATCTATAGGCCCGTTTGTTTCACGTACAGATTACCACGGCTCTTCGACACAAACTAAAGCCCCTTTTTTTGGAGACTTTGGCTTTATTGTTAATGGCGATATCAACGACAGCGGTGCTCTTGAAATTGCTCTCTTTCACATGCAAAAAGTTTATTTTCGCGAAGAGAATTCAAAAACCATCGCTGAAAAAACTGAACTCATGCATATTACGATGGGTTATCGTTATTGGCTAAGCCCCCTGTTTTCGACATCTTTAGCTTTATCGTCGTCTTACCCTATGAATCAGCCGCAAGTTATGCACACAGATTTTGCGACAGGGCAAAACATAGATACCTCAGCTCGTGATACTGTTGATTATGGGTTTGATATTTCTATACAAGGTGAATTATGGCAGCGCGACCGCTATTCGGTGTTTGCAGATGCTAGATATGGCTTATCAGTGACTGAAAAACGCAACGAAGATGGCAGTCACTATGGGCTTTTAATTGGGCTAAAATATTTAGTTCAAGAAAAACACCCAACTCTAACTAAAGAAAAAAATTAATTTAAATTTTTACGGCTGGCCGTTACTAAAAGATCTGCTAAATCGTTTGCATGCTCTTCTTCGTCGGCTAATATTTTTTCTAATAACCGTCTTGTGGTTGGATCATTGTGCCCAAACCAATCAATCATTTGGCGATAAACTTCGATAACAATACGTTCTGCCACTAAATCTTCACGAATCATTTCTATTAAATCACCTGATGATCCATATTCAGTGGCCGAGCGCGCAGCAATTGTTGCTGGATTCATATCTGGATCACCACCAAGTTGATCAATACGCTCTGCTATAGCCCATACGTGCTTATCTTCACTAGCGGCATGTTCTTTAAATTCAGCAGCTACTTGCGGAAAGTTAATACCTTTCGCAACAATGGCATGATGGCGGTATCGAAGCACACACAGAATCTCAGAAGCTAAAGCTTCGTTTAAAATCTGACAGGCTTTTTCAATATCAAGTGGATAATCACCTGTCACAGCACCTTGTCTCATAGACTTTAAAGCATGACGACGAATTTCTTCTATATTGAATAATGAATGCGAACCATTATGATTTTTTTCCATAAGTTTACTCCTTATAAATTTGGATCAACGATTAAATTATTAATAACTTGTTTTACTCCAGATACTTTATTAGCTGTTTTAATAATATCGTTTTCTTCGGCTATTGACTTGACCCGACCTTTAATAGTTACACGCCCAGTTTGAGTATAGATCGTATAATTATCGCTACTGTAATTACGAACACTAGCTTTTAAACGATCATGCACACGCACTGTGGTTTGCAAATCTTCAACCCCTTGATACGGAATACCATCGTGGCCGTCGATAGCTGCAAACGCAGGTAAAACTGGTGTGATAAACAAACTCAGAATTAAATATTTCATCATCATAAAATCTCCGTCCTGAAGTCTTAAATAACTGCAAATTGATAACCACGATTGTCAGGGGCAATGCACCTCAAAACAACGCGGGCCTTAAGGTTGCAATTCTAGTCTTAGTTGATGCTAAAAAAACAAAGGAGGCTATATGGATAACAACAATGAAAAATATTTTAAACCGGACAATCCCGATTCGGCTTTTGATAAATTTTTACAACGTAAAACACATGCGCCGACTGAATTGCAAATGGAAAAGTGGGAAGACGAAGGCGGAGTTGTACCAGAATATAATGTTGAATATGGTTGGTATGAAAACGATCCTTTTTTAAAAAAAGTGGGCTTATTTTTTAAAAGAATTTTAGAAAAAATTAGCGCTAACGTAGCCCCACGCCATTTACAAACTAAAGCTTCGCAACATCATTATTAACTTAAAACCCGCGAGGGTTTAAGTGAGGCTTTATTATGAGCTGCGGTTGCTTCAAATTGGCGTGTGAACTCGCGCCCGAGCAACTGCAGATCTTCTTGAGGCAGTAACTCTAGAATAAGTTTTAAATAAGTGGCTTCATCATTTTTAATATGTTCATCGACCACTTCGGCCAACGCTTTGGCTTTGTTTTGAATGACTGAATCCCAATTCAAGCGAAAATTTAACTCTTCAAGTTCTTCAATTAAAATCTGAGCGATAGCTTGCTCTTCTGTCGCTTCATCTAAATAGGGTTTTATTTCTGCCGAAAAAGCCACTTCTCCGTAAAGTGTATTTTCTTCGGCCCATGAATAGGCCGTCCAAAGATTAACCATATCTAAAAGGGCGCGTTGGCGTTCTACTGATGTTGAATTTAGACTTTTTATAACATGAACGAACTCTCGCAGTTCTTGATGCTGCTTGATGATAACATTAACGATATTTTCTGAATCATTGAATTCAGAAAATGGCGAAACATATCCAACATCGGCAGATTCATCTTGTGGCCGATATGTTAAATTTTTGTCGCGGTCAAAATCTCGTCCATAAATAGGTTTATTAACCATAATACTATTTGAATAAGCAAAATTCTTTCCAACAATGAACGGCTTTTAAATTGCATTGTTAATATTTTTTTAAACAGGGAGGAATTATGAATAAAACTCATAAAAAAGCACAGCGCAATGAAGGTCGACCAGATACTCGCGCTGATAGAAAAACAACAGGCTCACGTTCGATTTCAACGCCAACTGCGCGAATCAAAGAGTTTTCAAAAAAGGTGTTACATGATTATGTCATTCCCATGACACGAATTATTGAACATCGACTGTTACGCCTAGAGCAGTCCTTGTAATTTTTGTATTCAAAAGATGTCTTAAAGTGCCCGTTTTAGTTTCTAAAATGGGCACTTTGTTGATTTTTGCCCCATCAAAAATGTATTAAAATAATTTTTTTGATCGATGCATCGCCATGTGTAAAAACGAATCAGTTGCATGGCGAAATCATTTCTTAAAAACACATTTTCTGTCTTCTTTGATAAAGAGATTTTTACCGCGATTATCGCCGGCCTTACAATCATCGGTTTTATCTCTTGGGCCCATGTTCATAAATCAATTCAAAAAGATGTAAACCACCGCCTAGAGTTTGAGGCTGAATCTGTAACCTCAGCCTTAACCAATAGTTTAAATACTTATGCCTTTTCTTTAGCCTATACCCGCTCGCATTTTATAGCCAATGGATCAGCTATTCCCGACCAAAGACGCTTTCGAAGTTTTGCCGAAAGTCTACAAGCTCAGTCAGACACCTACAACTTGATCGGCTTAAGTTTTTCATCACGAGCTCAACTCAAACAACTCGTTCAAAAATTACCTAAAAGCCAACGCGCTGATATTTTAGATGCCTTATTTGCAACTACAAACACGTTAACTTATCCAATTATTGCAGACCCCGATAAACATAATTTAAATAAATTCTCTATGACTTTGGCGCTTCCCTACTATGGCCAACTACAAACACCAAGCACTGTTAAAGAACGCAAATTAAAAGCCAAAGGGCTTATTTATATTCCAGTAGCGATTGATGATTTATTTACAAATATCTTAGGCCAACCAAACCTACACAAAGAACATGTGAATTTTTCTTTAACGTTAGTTGATCCAGTTACGAAAGCAGAAACATTGGCCTACACGCGCTTTGAACAAGGAGACAGCCAGGACTCGCTTCAAAGAATTCAAGAAATCGACCTTTACGGAAAACGTTGGAAAGTTTCTGTTTCTGCCATGCCAGATTTTTTATCGATGAGTGATCGTTACTTAGGGCATATCGTGGCTCTTGCAACAGCTTTAGTTATTGGATTATTACTTAGTTTTTTTAAACAGTTTGAAAACACGATCAATCATGAAGCTAAAGAAAAATTATTGTTAGAAGAATCTAATCGCATGAAATCTGCATTTTTAGCGAACATGAGTCACGAAATTCGCACCCCTTTAAATGCAATCACTGGCTATTCAGAAATATTAAGCCGCACTGACAATCAAAATGATCGTTATGTCTTGATTGAAAACATTCAAAAAAATAGCACTCATTTAACAAGTATCATTGATAACATTTTAGATATTTCAAATATAGAATTTGGAAAAATGACGATTCATACCCAGCAAATATCGGTTAAATCGCTATTTGAAGAAGTGTTAATCAACATGAATAATCGCGCTGAAACCAAAGGTATCAAGTTTGAAATAACTAGCGAAGGCCCGTTGCCTGAATTCGTTATCGCTGCTGAATCTAGAGTGAAACAAGTCATGACTAATTTAATTGGTAATGCGATTAAATTTACCGAAGTCGGTGGCGTAAAATTAAATTTCAAATTACTGACATTGCCCAGTGATCATAAATTTATTGTCGTTAGTGTGAAAGATTCTGGTATCGGCATATCAAAACACGATCAGGCTGATCTTTTTCAATCTTTTTCACAAGCTGATGTATCAAGCACACGTCGCTTTGGCGGCATAGGCCTTGGGCTTGTCGTTTCTAAACGCATGGCTCAACAGTTCGGTGGAGATGTCACTTTAATTGAAAGTCGCATTGGCCGCGGTTCAACTTTTGAATTAAAAATTCCGTGCGGTGAAGTCGAAAATGTGACTTGGGCAGATAATATTGTGACAGGTATTGCTCTACAAAAAAATGCAAATCAATTACAAAACTTTAATCAGCTGGCCGGCAAAAGAATTTTGATTGTGGAAGACTCTGAGGATAACCAAGATATCTTTCAATTTTTCTTACGTTCTGTGGGCGCTATACCAGATGTCGTTGATAACGGGATCTCTGCTATTCGACGAGTGCGTGAAGAAGACTATGATTTAATTTTAATGGATATTCAGCTTCCACAAATGGATGGCTTAGAAGCCACCCGTCGTTTACGCATTGAAGGTTTTAAAAACCCTATTATCGCACTTACGGCCCACGCTTCATACGAAGAAAAGCAAAGCAGTATTGAATCAGGATGTATCGGTTTAATTACAAAACCTGTAAGCCAAGATACGCTGATAAAACAAATTTTAACCATCGTTACTGACTCAACAAAAGACACACTCCCTAGAAAAGTTGCTTTAAAAGCCAAGGATACTTATGATAGAAACTATGCAAGTTCCCATTGAGGCCCGCCAAAAATATCTAGATCGTCGTAAGCAAGACATCGTGGCTTGTCAGGAAGCTTTAGCAAAACAAGATTTTCAATTTCTAGAAAGAGTCGGCCACCAAATTAAAGGCAATGCCGTTACTTTTGGTTTTGATCAATTTACCAATGTGGCCGTTGCTATGGAAATCGCAGCTAAAGCCAAAGATTTGACTCAACTAAGTGCTCTCGTTGCTCAGTTTACGACAGCCGTTCAAAACGCACAGATTTAATTTTTTAAATTTTAGTACAAAAAAAAGCCCTCTCACGAATTCGTCAGAGGGCTTTTTAACGTCTTTTTTATGAAAACCAGTTAGTGCTCTAACTGGTGGTTGTCGATCTCACGTAAGCGGCGATAAAGCGTTTTACGATCGATCTGTAAATCGCGCGCTGTCTTTTCTTTAGCGCCGTTGTTTAGATCAAGCACATGCTGCACATATTTGTTCACTAATTGCTCTACAGTAAGCACTTTCGAGCTGCCAAAAACTGGAAAACGCAAACCGGCTTCTTCTTTGTTTTCAGATGTGCCGCGGTTTTCAGACGAACAAACGTCTTCTAAGCGAATAATGCTGGAATTTGAAAGCACAATAGCGCGCTCAATCGTATTTTCAAGTTCACGCACATTGCCTGGCCAGTTATTAGTACCTAAATAATCATGCGCTTCTTTGCTAAACTGTTTCACTTTCGTGTTGTTCAGCGCCGAATATTTTCTTAAGAAAAATTCTGATAAAGGCAAAATGTCTTCTTTACGCTCGCGTAAAGGTGGAATCCAGATCGGAATCACATTTAAACGAAAGAATAAATCTTCACGAAAATTACGGCTGACGATTTCTTGGCGTAAATTTTTATGTGTCGCTGATAAAATACGAACATTCACGTTACGATATTGATTTTCACCAATACGTTTAATTTTCTTTTCCTGTAAGACACGTAAAAGTTTAGCTTGAAGCGGTAATGATAAATCACCGATCTCGTCTAAGAATAATGTGCCCCCATCAGCTTCTTCAAAAAGGCCCATCTTTTTATCAACAGCACCAGTGAAAGCCCCTTTAGAATGACCAAAAAGTTCAGACTCTAATAAGTTTTCTGGTATTGCCGAACAGTTAATCGCAACAAAAGGGGCTTTTTTACGAGATCCCATATTGTGAATCGCTTTAGCGATAACTTCTTTACCTGTTCCGCTTTCGCCCGTAATCAAAATATTTGCATTTGACTGTGATACACGACGAGCTAACTCAAGAGCGTTTTTAATACCGGCACTTTTACCGATAATACCTTCAAGGCTATTGTGCCCCTCTTGCAATTGAACCACTGATTTAAGCGTTTCATTTTGTTCTTCAACATGAGTTAGATATAAAGCTCTTTCAACCGACACTAATAATTGTGGAAAGTGAAGTGGCTTAACCACGAAATCATAAGCACCTGCAGCGATTGCTTCAACAGCAGTCTCTACTTTTTTATTAGCTGTGATTAAAATAATAGGTGTTTCATTGCCTAATACTTTTAAACGTTGTGTGAATTCGATACCTGAAAGACCCGGCATCATTAAATCTGTAATGATAACGTCAGCTTTAACTTTTGCGCTGCTGATATCTTCTAATGCCGATTGGGCGTCGTCGTAACAGACAACTTCATAACTACGAACTCTAAAAAACTAGAGATAAGTTCTTGAATATCTCTATCATCATCAATCATTAAGATCTTAGCTTTTTTCATATGTATAAACCCCCTTATTTATAAATTTGATATGGAGGAACGCTAGCATGCGTAGAAATTTTACCCAAGAAAAAAGTGGAATTATTCCCCGTATAATATAAACATCCTATTATTTAGGCTAATTCAGCTAAAGTTTTTAAAATTCTGTCAAAATCTGCCAGTGGTCTCTGCAAAATTTGGAAACTAAGCGCGGCACCGCGTTTGCTCAATTGAAAAAACAGCAACAACTATAGATCGAGCAAGGAGAAAGCTTATGAAGAAAGTGGCTCATAATATTTTAAAACGTCGCGCAAAAGCGGTTACTCGCAAAACGAAAAGCAAAAAAGCACCAGCACAAACACGCAATGTATTGGTTGAAAATGCACGTAAACTTTTATCAGGCGATATCAACTTTTTTAATAAGTTAAAAGAACGTAACATGCGTCGCCGAGTTACAGCACCCATCTAAATTTTAAATTCACTGCAGTTTCAGAGATAGCTAAGCGAAACTTAGCTATCTCTGAGTTCGCGTGATAACGCGAAATGCAGATAGCCGCGTGATAACGCATGATATATCGCCCCAGCACTCGGGGCGATTTCTTTTTAAATTACTTTAAAAATCAATTATTTAATTTTGAAGCTGGCATCGCACCTGCAATATTGTTATATTGTCGATGTGACATGGAGAGCAGAGATTCATTAATTCGCTGGTCGAAAATAATGTAATTAAAGCTTCGCAGAGACAGTCGTGACTATTATGACTGATACTCATTATAACCACGAAAGGCTTGATACGAGATGTCTAGTGTCAGGTCTTTTATTTTTTCTAGGGGATTCATGAAAACAATTAAACTTTCTTTCGTCGCAACACTTTTATGCGCTTCAAACGCTTATTGCAAAGTAGCCGCGTCTTCAACTGCAACAATTAATGAAAAACTGACCGCAGAACTCATGTCTAAAAATGGTTCTCAAGTTTCTGGGCAAATTGATTTCACTCAAGAAGGCAATCAAGTCAAAGTCACTTACAAGATTAAAAATCTAGCGAACAAACAAAGTTTTGGCTTACACATTCACGAAAAACCAGATTGCTCATCTGCTGATGGTAAATCTGCAGGTGGCCATTATTCTAAAATGGCCGGCCACGAAGGGCACGGAACATCCTTAGACTTTCCTGATCTTTATGCCGGTGATTTACCACAAATCACTAGCAATGGTAATGGCGTTGCTGAAGGCAGTTTTTTAGCGTCACACATTTCAATCAGTGGTGGCACAAGCAATACTGTAAGCATTATGGATAGAGCTATTATTGTTCATGGCGGGCCAGATGATAAAACTAAAAAATCATCTCCACGTATTGCCTGTGGAGTAATTAAATCAGTCGTAAAATAAATTAGACAAAGAGGAGCCTTTATGGAAATGCTAACTTGCGAAAAATGTGGAAATATCTACGACAAAGCAATTACCATAACCATGAATGGCGAACAGCATGTCTTTGACTGCTTTGAGTGTGCGATTTCAAAATTAGCACCGCATTGCACTTGCTGTGACACTGTAATTATTGGTCATGGTGTTGAAGCCGACGGCCAGTTTTTCTGTTGCGCCCACTGTGCAAAAACACAGGGGCACTTTATGATTGATCGCCCGATTCAAGAAAAAATTTCGAATCTGCAAACTTAATATCCTAATGATGTAAATTTACTTTCTCATGATGACCTGGTCTGTAAGGTTGATCACTGACCATTGCTTTAAAAAATCCTGCAACTTTTGTAACTGGTGAGCTTGGTGTATCCCAGTATTCAACATCTTGTAATTCTACACGTAATAACACTAACTCTGGCGTTTCAAGGCCTTGTGGAAACCAAGCATTCATCATCGGAGTCCAGAGTTCAATCATGCGAGCACGGTCAAAAACTTCAAAAGCTTGTGCCGCTGCTGAAACGAATTTTTCTTTTCCTGCCGTGTAAGTCACTTGAACGTTATGATTGTTTCTGATCTCTGAAACTAGATGAGAATTTGTCGAAGTAAAAAACCAAATGTTACCGTTGCTATCAGCTTCTTGGGTGTACATTGGTCGACTGCAGAGTCCTCCCGCATGATTATGGGTCGTCAACATACAGGTCGCCGCGCTATCGATAATTTCACCAATGATACGCATGTCTTCAGTCGATGATTTTTTTAATTCATTTTTCATAACAAGCCTTTCGTTATTTTTTACCACCTCAATATTTTTGCAAAAAATATTCCTAGGCAAAATACCCCGGCACGACAGGAACAGCTTTTGCATAAATTGTAAGGCTACATCTAAGGCGTAAATACTAAAGATTGAATAAAAAAGGAATTTTATGAATCAGTTACATCCTGGCGAAAGCCTATCGGTTTGGTTAGATAATTATGATCTACCAACTTTTTCACCGCTTAAAGAAAATCTAAATGTCGATGTCTGCATCGTCGGCGGAGGAATCGCAGGATTAACAACAGCCTATTCACTGATGAAAGAAGGCAAATCAGTTTGCGTTTTAGAAAGCTTTGAAATCGGCAGCGGCCAAACAGGCCGTTCAACCGCACATGGATCGGCTGTGTTAGGCACACGCTATGTTGATTTAGAATTGTATCACAGCGAAGAAGGCACCCGCTTAATCGCACAAAGCCATACAGCAGCACTTGATCGCATTGAACACATCGTTAATAAAGAAAAAATCGATTGCGATTTAGAACGCTTAACTGGTTATTTATTTCAAGGCGATGATTCTGAAAGCGATTTACTAATGCGCGAGCATCACGCTGTTCGCAGAGCCGGTCTTATTTACGCAAAAATGTTAGATGATGCTCCTCTTACAAATTTTAAAACAGGTCATTGCTTGGCGTTTCCACGTCAATTGCAATTTCACCCCGGAAAATACTTAGCAGGCCTTGCGAACGCAATAGTTGCTGGCGGCGGAAGAATTTTCACTCACTCCCACGCGGTTGAATTTCACAACCGTGATTTTGCGGCAGTCAAAACTCAAGACGGAAACATCGTGACGGCTTCTTCCTTAGTTGTTGCGACGAATACACCGATTAACGATGTTTTCGCTATTCATACAAAACAAGCTCCTTACCGCACTTATGCCATTGGGTTTCACGTGATTAAAGACAGTGTTGCAAAAGGTTTATATTGGGATACCAGTGATCCTTATCGTTATATTCGCACAGAAAAAATTCATGAATCAGAAGGCGCTATAAGCGAAAAATATGATTTATTAATTATCGGTGGTGAAGATCATAAAACTGGTCAAGAAAATCATCCTGAACATAGCTTTGCTAAAATCGAAGAATGGGCTCGGGCGCGCTTTTCAACGATTGTGAATTTAGTTTATCGCTGGTCAGGCCAAGTTATGGAACCTGTCGATGGCATCGGATTTTTAGGGCATAACCCTTTAGATCGCGACAATGTTTATGTGATTACCGGTGATGCTGGCAATGGCATTACTCATAGTACGATTGGTGCGATGATTGTGACCGATCAAATCTTACAGCGTGAAAACCCTTGGGAAGAATTATACAATCCCTCGCGCATTAGTTTACTTTCTACGCCAAATTATTTACGCGAAAATTTAAACGTGGCTGGCCAGTATGGAAAATGGCTGTCATTTAGCCCAAAACCACATATCGAAGATTTAAGAATCAACGAAGGCACTGTATTTCGCGAAGGTGTGGGAATGGTGGCCGTTTATAAAAATCAAACTGGTGTTGCGCACTACATGTCTGCAGCCTGCCCGCATTTAGGCGGAGTTGTTTCATGGAACAACGTTGAAAAATCTTGGGACTGCCCTTGTCATGGTTCGCGTTTTGATTGTTATGGAAAAGTTTTAGAAGGGCCCGCAGTTCAAGATCTTAAAAAACTTGAAAGTGATGAATTTGTTGAACCAGATTTTATTCCGGTTGAACAACAGTATCCACGTGTAACGGATGTACCTATTATCTAAAGGAGTTTTATGACTTTTTCTACAACGAGCACGGCGCAGCCAAAAGTTGCGCAGCGATTACAAAACCCAGAAAAAATTCATCGATCAATTACGATCAATAAATCTCCTGCAGAAATTTATACTTTCTTTCGCAATTTTGCGAACCTTCCCTATTTCATGAAAGACTTAATAGCCCTGACTGTTAATTCAGAAACAATGTCGCATTGGGTGGTGCAACTTGAGCACGGCCCTAAAGTTGAATGGAATGCTGAAATCACCGAAGACAAATATGCAGAAACAATTTCTTGGAGAACTGTCGGCAAAACCGAAGTTGAACAAGCTGGAACAATTTGGTTTAGCAAAGCCCCTCGTGATTTAGGAACAGTCGTTCGGCTACATATGGCTTACACAATTCCTGCAGGTAAACTCGGCAAATTTGCCACTCATTTAGTGGGCGAAGACCCTGATTCAATTATGTTAATAAATTTAAGTCGCTTAAAAGCTTATTTAGAAACCGGAGAAATTCCGACAACGAAAGGCCAACCTTCTGGTCGCGATGAAGATCTGGCGCCTGAAATGAAACATTAAAATATCGGAGAACATATGAAAGCTCTTTGCTGGATGGCAAAACATGAAGTCGGCCTAAGAAATGTTAAAGAGCCGCAGATTTTAAATCCGCATGATGCGATTATTAAGGTTACGACGGCAGCTATTTGCGGATCTGATTTACATCTTTATAACGGCACAATCCCCACCATGGAAAAAGGCGATATCTTGGGCCATGAAACCATGGGCGAAGTCGTCGCCGTCGGAAAACAAGTCTACAAGATTAAGTTAGGTGATCACATTGTGATTCCGTTTGATATTGCTTGCGGCAGTTGTCACCACTGCGAACAAGAAGAATACTCAGCCTGTGATAATACAAATCCTAATTCAATATTAGCCGACACGCTGTACGGCCATTCTGGAGCAGCTCTTTTTGGATACTCACATATGTATGGTGGATATGCAGGCGGCCAAGCTGAATATTTACGAGTTCCATTTGTCGATACAAATTCGATTGTTATTCCACAAGGAATACCTGATGAAAAAGTTTTATTTTTAAGTGATATTTTACCTACAGGTTATATGGCCGCAGAAAATTGCAATATCAAACCTGGCGATACCGTGGCTGTATGGGGTGCCGGGCCAGTGGCGCAAATGGCTATTCGCTGCGCTTACATGTTAGGTGCAGACCGAGTCATTGCTATCGATCACTTTGACAAGCGTCTTGAAATGGCCGAACGCAGTCATGCACACACTATTAATTTTGAAAGCGCTGAAAATGTTTTAGATGAATTAAAATATTTAACTGGGGGTCGCGGGCCTGATTCATGTATTGATGCTGTGGGTATGGAAGCCCATGGTCACAGTATTACAGCAACACTCGATCGCGCAAAAATGGCGGTGGGTTTAGCTACTGATCGCCCCGATGCTTTACGCCAAGCGATTCAAGCCTGTAAAAAAGGTGGAACAGTTTCTATACCTGGAGTGTATGGCGGAGTACTGGATAAAATTCCATTCGGTGCAGCTTTTGGTAAAGGTCTTACTTTTAAGATGGGGCAAACCCATACGCAAAAATATATGCCTTTATTATTAAATAAAATTATGAAAGATGAAATTGATCCGTCGTTTGTAATTACTCATCGAATTGATTTAGAAAAAGCGCCGCAGGCTTACCAACAATTTAATGATGAAAAAAATGACTGCATTAAAGTCATCATCAACATGCATTGATTATTTTGATTTAAGTAAAATGGGGCGCTCTTTGATCGCAAAGAGCTCAACAAACTTTTTAAAAGTCTGCTGACTTAAGTTCATTGAATTTTTTAAATATAAGTTCGTGTCAGCCTGCATTTGTTCGGCAGAGACTTTTCCTTGCGAATCTATAATGTCTTTTTGATTTTTTGGATTATTTAACCAACGTGAAATCATGGCTTCATCGACTTCTAAATGAAACTGTAAACCAAAAGCTTTAGGGCCATAACTAAAAGCCTGAGCCGGACAAATTTTTGAATGTGCTAAATGTTCACATGATTTAGGTATATCAAAAGTATCACCATGCATTTGAAAAACTTTTTCAGTTTTTTTAAAGTGTGATAATAGCGACGAGTTTTCACCGGCCGTAGTTAGTTCGATATCGTACCAACCCATTTCTTTCTCTGCGCTTTTACGAACTTCTGATCCTAAAACGTGCGCTAATATTTGGGCTCCTAAGCATATACCAAGAACAGGTATATTTTTTTTCAAAGCTTGTTCAATCAGTTTCATCTCGGTTTTGATATGCGTGTATTGATCGGCCTCATACACGCCCATATATCCACCTAAAACAATTAGGCCATTATATTTTTCAACTGAAGGGTTTGCATCGGGCTCACGTTCAAAATTAACATACCGAATATTTAAACCCTGCTGTTTTAAAGCGGGATTTAGGGTTCCTAAAATTTCATTCGCGACATGCTGAAAGACCAAAACTTTTCTCATGATACATTTAAGTGTATCATATTTGCTTCAAGATGAGAAAGTCGTGATTTTTTACACACAAGTTATACACCTTTGTTAAGATTAACACATGTGGACGTTGCGTGGATTAACAGTATTTCTATGGCTCATGCTTTCTCCTTTTCTCATTTCTGGATGTTTAACCGAATCCGGAAGTGGAACAGAAAGCGGCAGTACTGTAGTCTCAAATCCAGACCCAACCCCACCTTCTTCACCCCAAGCAGACCCCGAACGAACCGTGTGCGATCCTTTTAAAACTAACTCACCCCAAGCGCGCGATCGCGGCCTAGTCGGAAATCTTTTTTACTTATCTGATGATCAACCTCGTTATGGCAATATCGCTGACTTTATGGATAATGCTCATGTTGCCGAAGCCAATATATATTTAGACAGATTATTTATTCCTACTCGCCCGTTTGATCGTGGCTTCTTTACTCAGTCTGGAACTTTAGTTACAAATTCAGATGGAAATACTCTTTATGAATACTTCGGTATGCATATGGAATCACAATTACAATTAGCCGCAAACGAACCTGCTGGATATTATCAGTTAGCAACTTTGGCTGATGATGGCGCTCTGTTAAAAGTTCCCGATGGCAATGGTGGTTGGAAAATTATCGTTAATAATGATGGAACACATGCGACAAGAATGGCTTGCGCGACAGAACCTATTTATTTAGATCATAATACAAAAATACCGATGATCATGCAGTATTACCAAGGCCCTCGTTATCATATATCATTAGTGAGTATGTGGCGCCCATGGCCTGATGGCGTAAGCAATACAAATGCAGTCAATGATCAGTACTGCGGCCAATCTGGAAATAGTTTGTTCTTTGATTCAACAAAAGATCCTGTCGAATCTCAGCCCGCTTTTTCTGAATTACTCTCACGCGATTGGAAAGTTTTAGAAAATGCGAATTATAGTTTTCCTGATCAAGCTGTGAACCCGTGTGTGCCGACCGAACAGCCTTTGGCGATTTCAAATTTTACTGTTTCAAATATTGCGCGCGATAGAGCGACTTTAAACTGGACCACCAACATTCCGGCGACAAGCCAAGGCTGGTATAAAAATATCACGACCAGTGTTTCAGCGACGACAGCTTTAGATTCGACTTTAGTCCAGACACACACGCTAACAATCACTGGTCTAGCGGCTAATACCCTTTATAACGTGAAATCACTGTCGACAACCCCTGGCGGACAGAACGCCGTCAGCGATGAACGAGCTTTCAAAACTCCACGCTAGTCGAGTATTGGTCTAGTTTACCTCTCAAAATCATACAAAATTTTACGTTTTTTCTAAGTAAATACATTAGCTTGGCCGATAAGTAATCGTATTTACGGAGTGAAAATGAAGGGCTTTTTTTCAATACGATTCAAGTTTCTTGGCGTTATGAGTGCATTACTCGTGACGTGTCTTGTCGTATATTTATTGATCGCCGTTGAAGTTTTCAAAACCGACAAAACTGAATTAGTTTTTGATTTAAATCGCAGTATGGTTTCAAACTTAGCTGCTGAAATTGAAACTGAATTCAAAGGTGTGTCAGATAAATTTCGCCTGTTCGCCACATTATCAACAAATTCAACAACTAAACAATATGCAGAACAAGTTTTCGGAGAAAATTCTTCGGTGGTTTTTGCTTCGTTATATCGCCAAGAACAAAGCTTTGCGATTAAAAGCTATGCTGATAAAAAATACTCTGAAACTTACGGCTTAGATGCAGAATTTTTTGATAAAACTCTTTTAGCGGCCCGCCCAATTCCATTCACAGAAATTTTAAAAAATGGCGAATACTTTTGGAATGCCTCTATCGAAGGCGGAACCCCATTAATTGGTTATGGTCGCAACGTGGTGATCGAAAATAGCAAAGGCATTCCAACTGATCACTTAGCCGTTGTTGGATACATTCAACCTGATAAAATTTTAAAAATCTTAAACGTTGTTAAATTAAGTGAAGTTTCAATCGTTGACCATCAAGGTAAAATTTTACTGCATTCAAATTTTGATTGGATGAAACAAGCTAAAAGTTTAAAAGACAAACCTCTTTTTCAAAAAGCTCAAGAAGCAAAAGTTAATTTAAGTGTGGCTTCAACAAAAGACGAAGGTAAAGAATTTTTAGGTGCTTTTGCTAAAACTTACCAAGGCCAAATTATTATTCTTTCAAAAGTTTCAAAAGACCAAGCTTTCTCGGCCGTATTTGAGTTAGTTTCACGTTCATTATCTTTTGCTTTAATCGTCATTACACTTTCATTATTATTTGCGTTTTTATTATCACGTTCGTTAACAGAACCAATCTCGATATTAGTACAAGGTATGGAAAAAGTAGCGCTTGGTGATTTATCTTCGCAAATCAAAGTTGATACACGCGATGAAACACGCCTATTAGCCACTTCATTTAATCAAATGATCTCTGAATTAAAACAATCGCGAGATGAATTACAAGAAATCAATCGCGAGTTAGATCAAAAAGTTAAAGATCGCACTCTACAATTAGAGATTCAAAATCAAGCCGTAAAAGACGCGCAAGAAGCCTTGCTAAAGACAACTCGTCTAGCTTCGGCTGGTGAAATTGCAGGTCGCGCGGCTCATGATGTGTTAAATCCGTTAACTGGAATTCTAGCCCGTTTAAGCGGTGTGGAAAAACGTGTGCAAAATCAAATTCAACCACAACTTGATTTGATGAAAGATATTTTTACCAGCTGGAAGAACGACCATAACACTGGTGGTTTTGAAGCTCTTGCCGCAGCCTGGAGTCAACCTTCACAAGTTGATCAAGCGTGGACTCTTTGGCAAGAAGACATGCATAACTTAGATTCAGTTCAATCTTCTTTCACACAATTAAATCAAACACTCGAAGCTGATACGCAGTTTTTAATTAATGAAAGTCGTCGTATCGGAAAAATCGTCGACGGTATGCGCAAATTAAGTCGTCTGCATTCAGATGTTAAAATCTATTCTGCAAAACAGCTTTTATTAGACTGTAAAAACATTATGGCCGACTTGTTCATGCAGCAAAATATTGATGTTCTTGAAAGTTATGCCTTAGGAGACGATGAAGTTTCTCTTGATCGTGATGAATTTATTCAAGCTATCACAAACTTAATGCGTAACTCATTACAGGCGATGTTAGATAAAGATAAAAAACACTATTTAAAGCTTTCAACGCAAATTACTGATGAAAATATTGTTATGCTAATTACAGATAACGGCAGCGGTATTTCTGAAGAAAATCAGGCTTTAATATTTCAAAAACAATTTACCACTAAATCTGCAGACGAAGGAACCGGTCTGGGATTAGGTATCAGCCGCCGTTTCATTCGCGCGCATGGTGGCGATATTGAGTTTGTTTCTTCGACGCCAGGTCAAGAAACAACGTTCAAAATAATTTTACCAATTAAAACAAAAGTTCAATTAGAAAATAACGAAGAAGGTGCCGCATGAGTTCAACTGCAAAAAAACTGAATGTCTTAGATTTGCCACAAGCTAAAAAAGAATACGACTACAACTGGCGTGTTCTTATCGTCGAAGATGAACCAGCTATTGCTGAAGGCATTAAAGCCATCATCGCACCGAATCCTTCGACTGTTGTACCTATTAATCGCTCGAGCCGTTCAGCTGCTCCAAGCAAACCAGCTGGCGCAACTAACGAGGTTCAAAAAGATCAATTCGAAGTTGTCTGGGCAAAAAATCCGACCGAAGCTTTACACCATATCAAATCATCTATCTTAAATGGTAAACCTTTTGCCATGGGATTTTTCGACGTCTTATTAGGAGCCGAAATCGATGGTATCGAATTAGTTCGCCAAATCCATTTAATGGATCCAAAAATTCATGCCGTGTTTGTGACAGCTTACCATGACCGTACAGTTGATTCGATCAATACAATTTTAGGACCAAATAAATCTGATCGTTGGGATTACATGAATAAACCATTTACTGATGGTTCAATTTTACAAAAAGCCCGCAATTCAGTTTCTTTATGGAATTTAAAAGAGCAAAAGAAATTACAAGAAGAGCAATTATCAGAAGCTTCACAATTATTACGCGTGAATGAGCGCAACAGCACAGTTGCAGCAGTTGGTCGCAGCGTGGCTCATGAGTTTGGTAATTTATTAATGCATATCGTGGGTAACGCAGAAATCGCTTTAATGAAAGGCGATCTCGCACAAATGCGCACGGCTTTGACGACGATTTTAAAAGCTGGTGAAACAGCTTCTAACGTTTTATCAAAATTCAAAAAAATGAATAACGTCGAAAAAAGTGCCTCTGAATTAAATCTAACGAAATTAAATGCAAGTATTGATGAAGCTTTAGATCTAATGACTCATGATTTCAGTAAACGTAATATTAAGGTTACGAAAATTAAGTATCATCAGATTGAACTAGAAGCGAACCACCATTCGCTGGTGCAGGTGTTTATTAATTTATTCACGAATGCCGCTTATGTTATGTCTCCATCAGGGCAAATCGATATCTCGGTTTCAAAATGCGCTGATCTAGAAGGCCAAAATCCTGATTCATGGGTTGAAATTAAAGTTCGCGATCACGGCCCGGGTATTCCAAAAGATGTACTACCCTATGTAATGAATCCTTTTTACACAACAAAAGGCACCAAAGGCACTGGCTTAGGTTTACCAATTTGCAAAGAAATCATTGAAGCAGAACATTTAGGTGAATTTACATTGAACAACCACCCTTCTAAAGGTGTGGAAGTCACAATTAAGATTCCGCTTAACCAAGAAGGGGCTCATGAGTAAGATCCAGATAAGTCGCATGTCTATCCTCATCGTTGAAGACGATGATGAAGTACGTGGCATTATAAAAGATTATATGGAAATGTTCGGTTTCAGAACATTTATCGAAGCCCGTGACGGAGCCGAAGCTTATCGTTACGTGCTTGATACTATTCAACGTATTGATTTAATTATTTCAGACTGGGAAATGCCGCGCACTGACGGTTTATCATTGTTAAAAGCTGTACGCGCACACAACACGCGCTTCTCGACTCCTTTTATTATGGTGACGAGTCAGCAATCGCAAGAACGTATGAAAATTACAAATGCAAAAAAATATGCGGTTGATGGTTACATCATTAAACCGTTTCGCTCAGATATTTTACGTGAAAAAATATTTCAAGCTTTAAAAATTACGGCAGACGATATACCGAAGGCTGGATAAAACTGTGAAACTCTTGATTTGGCTTCTAGCATTTACATCATTGACGGCCAACGCTGGAGTTTTCACAGAGTCTTTCGATACAACCGCTCAAGAAGAAAGTTCAACTTTAGTTTGGAACTTTCAACTGGGGTACTTACACCCGCAATTACAAATTATTGGTTATCATGACGGTGTTCAACCCGTAGCCAGTCAAACCACTTTTTCAGTGGGTGATGGCAGTGATGGCCCATTTGATATTTCTACTTATTCACAATTCGGAACTGTCAGCGGAAATCACATTACGATTGATGCGAACCAATTTCCGGTTCTTAAAGTTTCACGTTTTCATTTAGATTCAGCGTATACATTATCAAGTATTAACGGCCCCTTGATCATTCACAGTTTATCAACTGTTGATATCGACGGTGTCATTGAATGTTATGGCGAAAATGGATCACCTGCTGTTGGTGCAATTGGCGGCGCTGGTGGTATTGGTCGTTGCGCAGGTTTTGCCGGCGGCAAAGGCGGCAATGCAGCCACTTCAGGAACAAGTGGTGTATCACTTTCTGGAACTACGATTAGTGGTGGTGGCGGAGTTTATAATCCAGCGTCTCCCGGTAGTGGCAGTGGTGGTGGTGGTGGCGCAGGATATATTAATAATAATGGAAGCGTTGGTGCTGCACCCGTTTCTGGAACCAACACTGGCGGAACCGCAGGTTTACACAAAAGTGATTTAGATAACGACTTTCAACTTTTAGTTGGTAGCGGCGGCGGTGGCGGCGGATCAGGATCTATCAATCACGGCGGTGGCGGTGGCGGTGGCGGCGGCGGAACAGTTATTATTCGCGCTGTTGGTGATGTGAATGTTTCTTTAACTGGATCAATTTTAGCTAATGGTGGTAATGGCGGTGACGGCGGTACCACAGGACTTGGTGGCGGCGGTGGCGGCGGCGCTGGTGGTAATGTGAGTATTTTTACTCCGGCGACATTATTTACCGCATCAGCATCAATTATTGTTGTGACTGCAGGTAATGGCGCAGTAGTTAGTGCACCCAGCGCTGGTGATGGTGGCAATGCGAGTGATGGTCGCACTTGGGATGTAGCTGGAAATTATTCTGGCCCCGTCGGTGAAACAAACGGAAGCACACTCGCAACCGATGGATCTGTGGGTTACGTATCAGGAACAGCACAAGTAGCGGTTAGTAAAAGTTACGACACACAATCAACACTACCTACCTATTTATCAATCACAGCAAATCCTGTAAGTACTGATATAACATTCGAAGTCGCCGGCAGTGATGATAACTTTGTCTCTGATAATACAGGATGGATTAATTCAGCAGCCATTTCAGCCATCGCTAAAAAACGTTATGTTAAATACCGTTTAAGCTTAAATAATTCTAATCATGTGAATCCAACAACGGTCGATGATGTTTATATTAATTACGATCCGGGCACTAAAGAAAATTTCGCGTTTAAAAGTGCTGGCTGCGGAATAGTAAAGAACCAACCGCCTCCATCACAAAACTTGCAGTGGTTAACATCTTTACTTTTAATTTTACCTTTGATTTTAGCTTGGCGTTTAAGAAAACCTAAAACCGTTCCAATCCCAGTAAAAAAATAAGATCGCTTTGCAATCCTCCGCCAGATTTTTGCTTTTGGTAGTTCGCATTTGCACCTAAACCGATTGACCATTTAAATTTACTTTCACGATTTGATAAGTACAATTTACTTTGCCCATCAAACATCAATTCATGCACTTTACCTGAAGTCAGTAACGATAAACCTAATGTGTTTTGCCAATTTTCATTGGGATTAAATAAACGTGAAGTGCGCAACCCCAACAAAATTTCAGATTGAACTGTTAATGATTCTTGCGTTTGTCTTTTTGAAATAAAATTCTCGTGTAAAATAAAACCAAAACGATTTTTTTCGTTAATATGCCCACGATCGAACGTTAAAATTGATTCGCGAATTTTTAAATTGTCTTGAAATGGAAACTCAGTGACTGGCATTGGCTTCCATGTTTGTTGGCTTGTCCAAAAATTAAAACGATAATTACGCTGATCAATCCAGCCCGAATTAAAACTAATTTGAAAACCCATCGGAACAGGGCCTTGCAAATCGATTTGTGTTTCTTTTTCGCCCTTAGTTTTTGAATACTTCATACTTGGAGCAAGAGCTAATCCCCACCCTGAAGGAATTTCTGGCAATGTGATTGTGATATTTGTTGGCTCGGCAACAGGTTCTATTTTAGTTATTGCAGTTATTGCTTCTGGCATTACCGTTGGCGCAGGTACCGGTTCAGCTTCAGCTTGCGCAGGAGCTATTGGCGCTTCGATCACTTTAATTTCATCAAGTTGTAACTCCATAGGTTCAGAAAATAAACCCATACGGCCTTTAGCGCTGCCAGCGGCCACACGCCAAAAATATTTTTTATATTTAACGTTCTTCCAGATGTAAGATGTTTGCGTTAAATTTTTAATTAATTCAGGATCTCTAAAATCAGGTGTCGAAGAAACTTCTAAAATGTATTGATCAGCTCCTGTAACGGACTCCCATGCAAAATTAATTTCATAGTTGTCGTTTTTTGCAAAAGCTTCGCTAAAAACTGCCGCGTAAATCCAATGCCATTTTGATTTATATGATGCTCCTGGTGTTGAAGCTGGTGCTTTTTTAACATCGGGCAATTTAAGTTTAGGTGCTTGCAGTGGTTCATCACGTAAATAGATTTCATTATTATACAATGCAGGAATCAAAAATCCCTCTTCGTCTTCGCCCTGCACTTGCCACTTCAAATCTTGTTCTTGATCAAACTTCATTGTCGTAAAATTTTGATCAGCGCTTTCCTGTTTTAAAGGCGAAGCTTTTGATGAAAACTGTACGCGATAAGTTTTAATACCCTTATCTGTAGTCCAAATAAATTCATAGGGCTCATTCGTTTTTAAACGATCGCGCGGTAACGGTTTTTTTAAATAAATGTGCGGCGCTTTCCAGACTTCGACTGTTCTTGCCTCTGAAAGACCAGATGCATTTTTTAATCTGATTTTATAACTGCCCTGCGTAAGCTGCACTTGCGAAGTTTGTTTACTATCACTGATGGTTTGATTTTTTTCATCAGACCCAGCCTTATTAATCACTAACCCGCGAGCATCGCCACTCCACTCAAGCGGAATTTTGGCATTCTCTTCAAGAGTGTAAATGCGAATTGGCTTTTTTTCTTTCCATTGCAATTCTGTGCTTTTTTCTACTTTTTCAACTTTGTGATCATCATTGAGTTTTAAAATTTTATCTTGGGTTAAACTCTCATCGCCATTTTGCGTGTGCAGTGTTGCTGCACCAGATACAACTTCAAATTCGTATGACCCTTGATCTTTACGTAACATGATGTCAGAGCCTTTATCTAAATTGATGACCCAATCTTCGCCCACAACGCTGGTGTTAAAAGATGGATTACGGGCGCGCAAATCACCGCGTGAAAAACGCAAACGAATTTCTGACTTAGTTTTATCTTCAGGTTCTTCTAAAGTAACTAAAGTATTTTCTGAAAGTTCTAAGTCAGTTTGGTCTCTGAGATACAGTTTCGCAGAACTTTGCGAAAGAGTTAAAACTGAATCATGATAAAATAATGTGTCTTTGGCTTGCGTGTCTTCCCAGATGAGACTATTTGCCCCGCGGCGTTTTAAATCTTTTTTACTCGAGATAATGTAGCCCGCTTCGCTCATTTGCGAGCTCTGTGATTTTTTGAAAAAAAACGGAACATCAATCCATTGTAAATCAACCAATAGCCATAAAACTTCTGCGATTAACAGAAGTGCTATTAGCCCGATCCATTTACGATCTGTGTTGGTGTTTCTCACAGTGCATCTATCGGTATTTTCAGAGATAAAATGTACCTAAATTGGACTTCAGTCGTGCTATAGAAATCAATTATTTTGATGCAACAAAAAAGAGCGAGCCGATAACTATTTTTTGTTAAATTTTACAAATCCATGGTCCAAATTTTCCTCGAAGAATTGAAATTTAAGTTATGTATTTTCGATATCTACGCCCCATGCTAGACATAAGACATGGACGAGGTTCAGGACAAAAGCCTTAAAATTCTGATTGCCGAAGACAATGAGCTAGACCAGCTTCTAGTTCAACGCACTTTAAGCAAATCAGACCTTAATTATTCGTCAGTGACTGTTGATAATCGCGCCGCTTTTTTAGAAGCTCTTGAAAATTTAAAACCCCATATTATTTTATGTGACTATTCAATTCCGCAATTTGGAGCCTTAGATGCTTTAGATATTTTGCAAGATAAGAAAATTATTATTCCGTTAATTATCGTCACTGGAACGTTATCTGATGAAATGGCGGTCGAATGTTTAAAAAAAGGAGCCGTAGATTACATCATCAAAGATAAAATCGTGCGTCTGCCTTCGGCCATCAAAAACGCTTTAGAGCTCACAAATTCTCTGCGCGAAAAAACAATTGCCGAGGCTCGGCTTCGTCAAAACGAAAAACAACTAAAAGCGATTACAGATATTATACCTGCCTCTCTAACTTATATTACGCATGATATGAAATTTAAATTTGCCAATGAAGTTAGTTTCGAGTGGTTTGAAAATGCTCTTATTGATGAAACTGCAGAAAAGATTTTTGGAGCTGAAATCACAGATCAAATTAAGAAAAATATTTCGCGCTTAAACCAAGGCGAAGAAATTAATTTTGAAAGTGTCTTGCTCGGAAGCAAGTCTCCTGAGTTTGTAAACATTGCTGTAAGCCCTGAATTAGAAAATGGTTTAGTGCTAGGTTACGTTTGTTTGATGACAGATATATCTGAAAGAAAAGTTTACGAAGAAAAATTAAAAAGCGCTAAGCGCGACGCTGAATCTGCTAATAATGCAAAGTCACAGTTTCTGGCGAACATGAGCCACGAAATTCGTACGCCACTGAATGCCATTATGGGTTTATCAGAACTTTTACAAACTAATTACAAAGATGAAAGCGAACGTCTTTTATGGCTTAAAAAAATTACTCGTAACAGTGAGCATTTAAAAAAAGTTATCGACGAGATTTTAGATTTATCAAAAATTGAGGCCGGCAAATTACAATTAAAAATTGTTAATTTTTCGATTCCAAATTCTGTAGCTCAAGTGAAATCAATTTTATCTCCATTAGCTAACGAAAAAAAATTGAATTTACAATTCGAAACCGATGGGCCAATCCCTGAAAAAATAAATTCAGATTCATCTAAGCTTCAGCACATTTTATTAAACTTATTAGGTAATGCGATTAAATTTACCAGCCAAGGGGTCGTCACGTTAAAAGTTAAATTAATTGAAGAAAACTCTGAACCCTATTTATTGTTTAACGTTATCGATACAGGGATAGGAATGTCTTCAGATGAAGTAAAACATCTCTTTGAACCTTTCACCCAAGTTGATAGTTCGATGACGCGCAGGTTTGGTGGAACTGGCTTAGGATTAACTTTAGCACGGCAATTAGCTCAAGCTTTAGGCGGTGACGTGTATTTACAGAGCAGCAATCCTGGCCAAGGCAGTACATTTGTTGCAAAAATTAAAACTGGTGATATTTCTAAGTCATCAATGATCAATAGTTTTGAAAACCTTTTATCTGAACCGACCGAATTACCTACAGAAAAGCCTGTTGTCGCTAAACCGAATATTTCTAACTTCAGAGTTTTACTTGTTGAAGATTCATTAGATAATCAGCTTCTTGTTCAAAGCTTTCTTGAGATGGAAGGCGTAAAAGTTGAATTAGCTTCAGATGGCGCCGAAGGCATGCAAAAGGCCGAACAAGGCACACATGACTTAATTATAATGGATATTCAAATGCCAGTGATGGATGGCTACACAGCCACGGCAGCGTTGCGTGATCACGGCTATAAAAAACCTATCATCGCATTTACAGCACATGCGTTTGAAGATGAACGCGAACGTTGTTTAAGCATGGGTTTCACTGATTTTTTATCTAAGCCGATCAAAAAGCGCGAGCTGGTTGATTGCATTGCCAAATATAGATCAGGAAATCCAAACCCCGAATCTAGGCTTGCGCCGCCCCCAATGTAAAATAGAATGTTGTTCCTTCGTTAACGACACTGTCTACCCAGATTGTGCCACCATGACGGTGAAGAATTCTTTTAACACTCGCTAAACCAATACCTGTTCCTGAAAATTCACTTTGTGTATGTAAACGTTGAAATGGTGTAAATAATTTTTTTGCATAGTTCATATCAAAACCCGCGCCGTTATCTTTAACAAAGAAAACTTCTAAACCATTTTGCATTGTTGTTCCGAATTCAATTTTTGCGACTTCTTTTTTAGATGTGTACTTCCATGCATTACCTAATAAATTCTCTAACGTCACTTTCATCAAAACTAGATCACCATTACCATGCATGTCCTCTTGAATAAAAACTTCGACTTTACGTCCAGGTTCAAGATTATGAAGTTCAGCAATAATCACTTTACCCATAGCTGTAAAATCTAAATCAACAACTGTCATAGCCGCACGGGTTAAGCGTGATAAATTTAAAACGGCGTCGATCAGTTGACCCATTCTTTGAACGCCCGCACGAATTCTATCTAAGTGAACTTTAGCTTCACCGTGTAACTGATCACCCGCATCTTCAACTAAGGCTTGGCTAAAGCCATCAATGATTCGAAGTGGTGCGCGCAAATCATGTGAAACCGAATAACTAAATGCTTCTAATTCTTGATTAGCCGCACTTAAAGCTAAATTGCGTTCTTTAATTTCACCTTCTAAACGTTTACTTTCTGAGATGTCTTTAATAACACAAACTCTTAAGTTCGAAGGCATTCTTGCCTGCTCGTCTAATGTAGCCACAGAAATTAGAACCGGAAATTTTTGCCCCGAACGTGTGCTGGCCTCAGTTTCGACATTCGAATTTGTTTCGATCAATGAAACATCTTCACGTAGAATTTCAGACATTGAAAGACCAATAAGTTCAGTTTTAGAATATCCAAAAGTTTGTACCGTTAAACGGTTCACCGTTAAAATTGTGCCTTTATCGTCTAAAACTAAAACACAGTTAAACATCGATTCTAAAATACTTTCGATGTACCCTCTTGAAACTGTACTTTGCTCAAGGTTGGCGGCCATCACATTAAAAGCATGCGCTAGCAAGCCTATCTCATCAACATCATAAATTCGAGCGCGTGTTTTTAAATTACCTTCAGCTAATTGTTTTGTACTTTGAATTAAGTTTTGAATAGGCGCTTCGATTTGTTTTCGCAAACGATAAGCCATGAAAAATGCAAAAAGTAAAAATATAATAGCTAAGCTAACAGCAACCATCAGTGGCAAAAATCGTGCTTTAAAAATTTTATCAAAAAGCTCATCTGATTGTGCAGATAAAACCAGCTGTACCTTACCCAGTGAATCTTGCGCCTCTAAAACAAATTGATCTATAATGAGCGGCTCAAAATGGGTGTTCGGATCAGTCAACATTTTACGAGAAAGAGCGCGTTCTTCTAGCAGACTTTTTTGCGCATCTAAAATAAGGGCATTAACTTGTTTATGTGATGCACTCAGTTCTAAGCAAGTCGCAAACAAATCATCCATTTGCTTTTCAACTTTATCTAAAATTACAGATTCTTCAGGCGATGCCACATCATCACGTGCAAATTCTTTTAAAAATTGTGTACGTGTCGAAATAACCTGGCGTAGATTACGAACCTGATTAACGACGCGAATTGTTTGATGCATATCAGTCAAACCTGCTAATGTATTACGACTCGCCAAACCTACTCCAATGACTTCAAGCAAAAGTAAAAACGAAATAACTGCTACAGTTATCGTCAAACTTCTAGTAATGGATTTAGTCTGCGTCAGCGAATTAATAACTACTCCTCTTCACTTTCTACTTTTATAACTTTAATGTTTTTACGTAATATAGTGGCCTCTGAGACATAACCAATTGCGCCCTTAAGCGATGAAACAAAACTCATCGTCGTTGCGTCTGAGGCTTCTTTTAATGGCGCACTATCACCCGAGTAAAGTTTTTGCCCGATCCAAAAAAGTTCAACATCAGAGGTGCTTTTATTAATGTATTTTTTTAAAAAGGCTTCGCGTAGGGGGCCTGTTGTTCGATCAATAAAACGTATGCTTTCGCCATTACCCCAGCGACGTTTACGTTTAAAATAATAATCACGAATTTCTGCGACCGTTAATTTTTCAGTGGTATTTTCAGTATTTACAATAAAGACGACGTCATTAGGCCCAGCCATTGCCATTTGCAATGCTAACATGATCGTGATGATGATGAGGCAGTTTCGCAAACTCATTCAATCCCTAAAAGGCTATCGCCGCTGATAATTCGATAGCTTCGTAATCTTTCTTTTGCCCATTGGTGCTATCGGTTTCATGTAAATAATTATGATTTAAATAACCCAAACGATAACGTGTCGTTGGGTAAGGTAACCAATTTAGACCAAATCCATTAACAGATTTTTCAGCAGGATCTAAAATTTGTGTAGCAAGATCAATACGGTCTAAGATGCGTGAATATTCTGAACTGACATACACGAGCCAGTGGCCATCTAAAAAATTATAATAAGGTTCGGCATAATAAGACTCTGAATCTAAAGCCTGACCTGAATTAACGACTGATGCGTATTCTGCAAGCAAACCGAATTGTTTGTATTTTATATCAAGATCAAGCCCTTTTGAAAAATAACTGCCTTGCTGTCTTTCGCCATATTGAAATGATGTTCCGGCTGTTGCAAATTGATTGATCGACCACCATAAACGCCCGCCCATACCAAGCGTTGCGACGTTACTTCCAGGTGTCATGCTATAAAGATTGTAACCAATAGTTCTGTTTTTAAAAATCGGTAGCACACCATAGATGTGTACTCCCATCCAAAGTGCTGAAGCAACGGCTATGTTAAATCCATCATCATTCGAAATCATCTGCGGCCCGTTGCGCTGATGAAATAAAAAAGTTTCTCGCTGCTGAAAAGCTATTCCGTACGGAGCATAACCAAGCCCTGTCTGCACATTCAAAAATTCGCTGGCACTGTATTCAAGGTAGCCCTGTAAAATATAAGTACCATTCGTCATCTCTCTGAAAGTTCGCTTAGACGGAGTTAGTTGAGGATTATTATTTACATTTTCTAATGCAATTCTAACGACGGTCGAAGTTTGTGTTACAAAACGAAGTCTTTCAGAAAATTCGGCGGTCAGGTTAAGCCCTAATGAATGCAAATCAGCTGTCGTCTGGTTTTCTGTATCGGGCCCATGGATATTGATAATGCCCGTTTCAAAATACCCGCCGATTGATAATTTTTCATTTAAAAATGGACTTATTCGGTTTTTATTTAAAACATAAAAATCGAAATACCATTCATCAAATGCTTTTTGTTGTTTTTCTAACTCAAGTAAACGCAGTTTAAGCTCTGCCATTTTTTCTTTACGCGAAACATCCTGAGCCCAACTGACTTGAACTGCAAAAATCATCGTAAAAATAATCACTACAACAGCTAACTTCATTTCATCCTAAAAGGCCACGGCCGTTGAAAATTCGGTTTGGGTGTAATCGCGTTTTTGCCCATTGATAGTATCTGTTTCATTAATGTAATCATGTTTTAAGAAGCCCAAACGAAGACGAATTGCAGGCATGGGCAACCAGTTAACACCAGCTCCATAAAATCGCTTTTCAATAGGATCAGGTTTTTGCGTGGCCGCATCCACGCGCAACGGCATTTTTATGTACTCAATATTTACGTAAGCCAACCAATGACCATCGTTAAATTTATAATACGGTTCAAAATAATAAGTTTCTGGATCTAAACTTTGATTAGCATCATCGCGTACGGCGTATTCACTCAATAATCCAAAATTTTTATAGTTAACATCAAGATCTACACCTTTACTTAAGTAACTTCCTTGTTGTCTTTTTGCCGATTGAAAAGATACACCTGTTTTAATATTTTCATTCACCATCCACCATAAACGCCCACCAACTCCTAGAGTTGTAACTTTACTGGCCGGAGTTAACGTATATAAATTGTAACCTACACGCGATCCATCTAAAGAAAGTTGCCCGTACACATGTAACCCCATCCACAAAGCTGAGGCTATTCCTATTCCAGAGCCATCTTCGTTAATAAGAATTTGTGGACCGCTGCGCTTATGAAATAAAAATGGTTCACGCTGTTGATAGGCGATTCCGAAAGGAATATACCCAATACCTGATTGAACGTTAAAAATATCACTGCCTTTATATTCTAAATACCCCTGCGCTAAAATAGTTCCAAAAGCTAAGCCTCTGAATTGTCTTTTAGGTGGTGTTAAGTTTGGATTATTATGTAAGTTAACCGCTGAAATCCCTACCGCTGATAAAGTTTGAAACGTGAACTTTAGTTTTTCAGTAAACTCAGCGGCTAGATTAAGCCCCAAGGCTTCGTTATAGGAATTAGTTTGAGTATCCATATCTGGGCCACGAAAATTATAAACAGTTGATTCAAAGTATCCACCGAGAGAGATCTTTTCACGCATGAAAGGATTGATCTGCGAATTTCCCTGAATATAAAGTTTATTGTACCAATCATCCATTTGCTGCTGCTGTTTTTCTAAATTATTTAAACGCTTCTGAAGCGCTTCAATTTTTTCTTTTCGCGTAGTCGATTGGGCCAAGCTAGCCTGGGCTATAAAAATCATAGAAAAAAAAGTTGCCACCACAGCTAGCCACATCTTAAACCTAAAAGGCCACTGCCGTTGAAAAATCAATGACGTTGTAATCACGCTTTTGTCCGGCAATCGTATCGGTTTCATCGATGTAATCATGATACAAATAAGTTAGGCGTAAACGCGCATTAGGAATCGGTAGCCAATTAAAGCCTCCACCGTATTGCCATTTTTTAACTGGATCAGGTTTGTGTGTTATAATATCAGTGCGCTCAAGTGTATCTATGTATTCGGCGTTTAAAAAAACTAACCATTCATCTGCGGCAAATTTCATGTAAGGTTCGAAATAATAAAACTCAGCATCAATCACGGGGCCAGAATTTGTGTTGTGCCCATATTCAGAAACAAAACCATACTTATTGTAATTTAAATCTAAATCAAATCCGTGTGAAAAAAATAACCTTTGCGCTGCTCACCTGATTGTACTGATGTGCCTACTTTGACATTGTCGCTAGCTTTATACCAAAGCCTGCCACCAACACCTAAAGTTGAAACTTTATTAACCGGAGTAAATGTATAGGCATCATAGCCAAGATTACGATTCACTGGCAAAACTCCAGAAATATGTAAACCTGTCCATAAAGGCGAAAAAATTCCGATCGTGTCACCATCATCATAGGCAATAACTTGTGAACCACCACGTAGGCGAAATAACTCGGGCTCGCGCTGTTGAGCCGCGATTCCGAAAGGTGTGTAACCTAAGCCCGATTGTATAATAAAAAAATCTGAGTAGCGATATTCAAGATAACCCTGAGCTACGATTGAAAAAAAAAGGTATCCCGTAAAGCCACGCTTTGATGGTGTTAAGTTAGGATTGTTATTTAAATTTCTAACAGGAATTACTAAACGAGTTAAAGTCTGAGTAACAAATCTAGTTTTTTCATTAAATTGCGCAGCTATATTTAAACCTAGCGTGTGAATATTTCCTGATGTTTGAGTCTCCATATCAGGGCCGTAAAGATGTGTTACCGCAGATTCAAAAAAACCACCAAATGACATACTATCACCCAAGAAGGGTGTGATTCGACCTTTACCTAAAAGATAAAAATTTTCATACCATTCATTCATATCTTTTTGGCGTTGTTCTAAATCAGAAATTCGTTGCTGCATATCTTCGATACCATCATCTGTAGCAGCAGTCGCTGCTTTCGGTGCAGCAGCTTTAGGCTCGGCGGCCATGACTGAAATTGTACACAACCATACAAGAATAAAAAGTCTCACTGAATTTTCTCCGAATTTTAATGATTAAGCGAGCGTGGTTCTTTGACTGGTGGACGATTAATTTGCGCCATCTGATCTGTCTGCGGAACCTTTGCGACTTCATTTAAAATCAACCAGTATAAACCCAGTTGACGAATAGCTTCGCTGAAGTCATTGAAATCCACAGGTTTTCGCACATAGCTGTTTGCGCCTAGGCTGTAACCTTCGATAATATCTTGATCTTCTTTTGATGAAGTTAAAATCACGACAGGAATAAGTTTTGTGCGATCATCTGAGCGCAATTTTCTTAAAACATTTAATCCATCAATTTTCGGTAAATTTAAATCAAGCAACATGACTTGTGGCTGAATGGTCATATCGCGATCAGAGTATTGACCTTGCGCGAACAAAAACTCTAGAGCTTCAGCACCATCACGAGCCACTATAACCTGGTTACTGATGTTGTTTTTTTTGAGCGCGCGTAACGTCAACGCTTCATCATCTGCATTATCTTCAACCAAAAATATAAAATGTCTGTCTGTCTTCATAACCACACCCCTGCAACCTAATTTAGATATGGGAAAATTGTGCAATAAAGTCGCCAACCACAGAGTGAAATAGGATAATTTGGGGACTAATTCGTAGCGTTTTCACCCGCGACAGTGGCGAATTTCCCTAGATTACAGTGCGTGATCAAAAGGCAGTTGCTGCAGAGAATTCGAAACTTTCATAATCTCTTTTCTGGCCTGAGATCGTGTCAGTATCAGCAACGTAATCATGATCAGAGTAGCTTAAGCGTAAACGTACATTAGGCAGTGGTAAATAGTTTACTCCCACAGTGTTTTGCCATTTTATAGTTGGATCGCTGACTGTACCGGTTTTTCTTGTCGGAAAACTCAAGTAGTCTGCGCGCACGAAGAACACCCAGTGGTTATCATAGAATTTATAGTAAGGTTCAAAATAATACGACTCTGTATTAAGCACTGGGCCTGAGTTTTCAACATAGGCGTATTCAGTTAGAAACCCCCAATTCTCTTTTTTGAATTCAAAATCTAAACCGTGTGAATAAAAAGAGACTTCTCTAATGACTCCAGATTGGGCTGAAATACCAGCCACGATACTATCAGAGGGTGACCAAAATAATCTACCACCAATACCCATAACATCAGGACTAACTATGGGAGTAAAAGTATACAGGTTATAAAATGCGCCTTTTAAATGAATTCCTGACCACCAGATATTTGAAATAATTGTCGTGTCATTTTGATTAGCCATCTGTGGTCCCGCGCGCGTAAGAAATAATGTGGGTTCGCGATTTTGTAAAGCGCGACCGAAAGGAACGGCTCCCATTCCTATCTGCACACTGGATTTTTCAGCAGTGTCGATTTCAACGTATCCATAGGATAACAGCCCTGAAAAACTAAAAGTTGTAAATTTGCGTTTGGGTGGATTTATATTCGGATTATTTTGCGGATTAGGCGTGGCCATAGAATTATACACTACAGCTTGCGTGTGCAATTTTATTTTTTCAGAAAATTCAGCAACGACATCCAGGCCAAGTACATTTGAATAAGCTGATGTTTGTGCGTCCGTATCAGGACCATAAATATGCTGCACGGCTGTTTCAAGATAACCTCCGAACGAAATACTTTCGCCCAGAAAAGGGCTCATCCGCCCTTTTCCCTGCACATAAAAATTTGAATACCATTCTTCAAGAGCTTTATTTTTTTCTTCAAGCTCTGACATACGTTGTTTTAAGTCTTCAACATCTTGTTCGATATTTTTTGTTTCTTTTTTGACCGTATCTGCGGCAAAACTGGAGTGCTCAAAGAAAAAAATAATTAACAATAGCGGTGATAATAGCTTTAGCCACATGTTTGTTCCCATCGATTAGATGAGTGCAAACATGTAGCCAATACTCTACATCCAAGATTTTTTATAATCTTGTGCGTATTGTGAAACAGCAATCGGATCACGACCCGTAATTTTTTTTACACTGTCAGTAACCGCAGCGCTGTAGCCTTCGCGTAAAAATCCCATTATCGTTACCATAAAATCGGCATAGTCTTTGGGTAACCCTGCAGCCAATAAGCCTGCGCCAAATTCATCTGAAGTAGTTTCTTTGTATTTGATTTCTTGTCCAGATACTTTACTAATTTCTGCCGCTACATAATCATGATCAACGGCTTGTGGCCCAGTTAAATCAAAAGCCTGATTATTAAATTCCTCGCTCACTAATAATTTTGTAGCCACCGTTGAAATATCACGAGCATCAATGAAGCTCACTTTGGCATTACCTGCTGGTAAAAGAATTTTTTTCTGTTCTTTGATGCCTTGAATCCAGAAAGTATTAAAGTTTTGTAAAAACCAATTCGGGCGAATGATATTGTAATTCAACCCTGAACTTTCTAATTCTAATTCAGCACGACGAAATGGTGAAGATGGATTAGCGTTCACGCCTTTAGCTGTCATTAACACAACTTTTTTTAAGCCACGGCGTTTCGCTTCTTGAATAAGTGGCGACACCATCGCGTACTGATCAGCAAATCCTGGAGGTGAAAGTAAAAACGCTTTATCAACATTTTCAAATGCGGCTTTAATGCCTTCACCTGTGGCCATATTTACATGAACCAATTCTTCAGTATTTTCTTTAACTGGTTTACTTGTCGTTGCGCGCACAGAGTAACCTTGTGCTTTTAACTGACGTACGATTTCTGAACCCACTGTGCCTGAAGCACCGACGACTAAAATTAGATCTTTTTTCATATAAAACTCCTTAGTTTCATTAAGACTGTATGCAAACATTATCGCCCAGTTTTGGATTGTTGATTAGACGGCTTAATTGAATTATATTGTTTCTATATGGAAACAATAGGAATCGAACTTACGCGTATATTTGTGAAGGTTATTCAGCACGGCAGCTTCTCTAAAGCTGCGGATTCATTGAAAATTCCGAAATCTACTGTAAGTAAAGCGATCTCTAAACTAGAACGCGAAACCGGAACCAAATTGTTACTGCGCACTACCCGTAGCCAAACCTTAACGGCGTCAGGACGTGCCTTTTATGAGACTTGTTTAGAGCCCCTGCAGGTCTTAGAAGACGCCCAAAAATCCCTATTTGGTAAAGACGCTATTGTGGCCGGAAAAATTAAAATCACAGCCCCCGAAGATTTAGGAACTCATGTCATTGCACCCATCATCGGTGAACTCTCACAAAATTTTGATAAATTATCTTTCGAACTTTATTACACAAACGAAGTTGTAGATTTAGTGCGTGATGGTTTTGATTTCGCAGTTCGCATCGGAACATTAAAGCAAAGTGGATTAAAAGCTAAACGCATTGGCGAAGTTACATTGATTCCCGTGGCGTCGCCGCAGTATTTAGAAAAACGTGGAAAAATAAATTCTCCGCAGGATTTAACCAAACATGATTGTTTAAGTATTTCTGGGCTTTCAGTTTCGCATCGTTGGGATTTAAAAAATAAACAGCAGACCGCGAAAGTGTTGGTCAGTGTAAAAACTGAAAGCAACCAAATGACAAGTTTACTTCAAGTAGCTCTTGCCGGGGGCGGTGTAGCTTTGGTTCCGAGTTATTTAGTGAAAGAACTTTTGCAAAGTAAAAAATTAATTCGCGTTCTGCCAGGATGGAGCAATGAAGGGTTTCCGGTATCATTAGTTTCACCGGTGTCGATGTCTTCTTCAGCGCGATTAAAATTAGTGAGTGAAAAAATCTTCACTGCGAGCCAAAAAGCCCTCAGTGAAGATTTATAAAACGAATTACTGACCGTTACGAACGCAGTTGAAAGTTAACGGAATGCGTGTTCCGCCATCGACAACTTCGAAATTACCAACATCGATGCCCGCAAAAGCTGAATCGAGATTTAAACCAAACTCAGAGTATTTATGAGTTGTATCTAAATCACTCGCTGCAGAAATCGACATGTCTCCACCATCAGATAAAATCATACCGTATTGTTTTAACGCTTTCAATATGACCTGCATTCCTGCTGAATAACTTGAAATATTAAAACTAGCTTTTAAACGAAAGCGCGCGCCGTATATAGGAGAAGATCCGTATTGATTCGGTGCCGTCGATGCATGAGTCGCCGGATGCACAAATGTATTTGCGCGAATCATTGTGTTCGGTAAAGAAAAACGTAACGCATGATCAATATGACCAGCAGCTAAATCATCTGCGGTAAATAGTAAGGCCGTTGCAGGTATTCCGGCAGCATCTGTACTTGAACATTGATCACCACGGCCAGCGGCAGGATAAACTTTTGCCGTATCCCAAACAATACCGCACGTACTTGTGATTTTTCCGCCCGAGTAATCAGTCATATAACTTTCATAAAGTTTTTTATTTACTTCATCGTAGACAGTTAAATGACAGTCTCCGCCTGTATTTGTTGAACACGCAGAATAATTATTAACATTTTGAATACCACCACCAGCTGGCAATGGAAACGTCGTTATATTATCGCAATCGTTCGTGTAATAGTCGCCGCGTTTTTGAAATGGCACCATCGGTGTAGATGATGTCTTTTTTAATAAACGCCATTCAGAGGCAATACGTAAATTATTTAAAGGCCACCAAGATAATTGTCTATAGCCCCAGTTCCCATTACTGCTCATCCAATTAATTGTAGCAGCTGACTGCGCATCTAAGGCCGCAGCAGAAATATCAGTGCTCCAAATAGATCCTTTCGGAAACATTCCTGAAAAATTTGTTGGTGTTGGAGTTGGCGTAGGTGTTGGTGTTGGTGCCGGCGCAGGTGTGGGTGCTGGCGTTGGCGTGGGTGTCGGTGCTGGTGGCTTTGGTCTCCAGCGCCATTCTTCATTCACTCCTTGAGACTCGTTAGTTGAACTACTTTCTGTTGAAGTTGATCCACCTTTAGAACAAGCGGCTAATGAAAGGCTGAACATCAGATATGCAATGTTCTTTAATAAGTTTTTCGTCAATGTGTGCTCCTTTTCTTCCGTGATCGGTGCTATTTTTTTTACGATCTTTAATTCTAACGAAGTGAGCGCTTGATCCCTAAGCTTTTGAAAAAAAACTAGATCTTTTAAACAAATTTGAGAGTGAAATCAGACCTTTTAGCGAGTGATTTATTTGTCGTTTAAGTTTGTTTTTGAATGTTTATTTACTAAATTTATTACTGACCGTTACGAACACAGTTGAACGTTAATGGAATGCGAGTGCCACCATCAACAACTTCAAAGTTATCTACTGTTAAGCCGTTAAGTGCATTATCGACATTTAAATTAAACTCAGAAAATTTATGAGTCGTATCTAAATCACTTGCAGCTGAAATCGACATGTCTCCACCATCAGATAAAATCATTCCATACTGTTTCATTGCAGTTAAGATAACTTTCATTGCTGGTGAATAAGTTGAAATATCAAAACTCGCTTTTAAACGAAAACGTGCTCCGTAAATTGGTGATGATCCATACTGATTAGGCGCAGTTGATGCATGAGTTGCCGGATGCACAAATGTATTTGCGCGAATCATTGTATTTGGTAATGACAAACGTAAAGCATGATCAATATGACCTGCAGCTAAATCATCAGCTGTAAAAAGTAAGGCACTGGCAGGAGTACCCGCAGCATCTGTGCTTGTACATTGATCGCCGCGACCATCAGCAGGATAAACCTTGGCTGTATCCCACACAACACCACATGTGCTTGTGATCTTACCGCCAGAATAATCAGTCATATAACTTTCATAAAGTTTTTTATTCACTTCATCGTAAACAACTAAATGACAGTCTCCGCCTGTATTCGTTGAACAAGCTGAATAATTATTTACGTTTTGAATACCACCACCAGCAGGCAATGGAAAAGCCGTGATATTACTATCGCAAGCTCCGTAATAATCACTGCGTTTTTGAAATGGCACCATTGGCGTAGAAGCTGTCTTTTTCAATAAACGCCATTCAGTACTAATACGTAAATAATTGTACGGCCACCAAGATAATTGTCTATAACCCCAGTTACCGTTACTTGCCATCCAATTAATTGTGGCCGCTGATTGATAATCTAAAGTTGCCGCAGAAATATCAGTGCTCCAGATAGATCCTGGCGGAAAAATTCCTGTAAATGAAGTTGTCGTTGGAGTGCTCGATGTCGACGGAATCGTTGGCGGAGTACTTGGCTCTATAACTCCGGTAGCTTGATTAGATGAATCCACAACCGGATCAACGATGGCAGAGCCTGAACACCCAGCAAGAGGAATTATAAACATAAGGTATGTGTAGTTTTTTAAAAATCTATGAATCAAGGTGTGCTCCCTATTCATTCGTGATCGGAGCCAATCTTATGATTCTTTAATGTAGTACAAAGTGAAAACCTAGTTACAAAGAACTCGGTCCTGTAAACAATTTAGACGATTAAATCAGACTTTGGGGGGCATGACTTAGCTGTTGTTTCAGTTTGTTTCAGTATGTTAGATTAAGTGATGAGTAAGACTACAAGCGCACTTCACAGTCGCCCGACAATAAAATTTTAAGTAAAATTATTTATGTATTTTCTTTAGGCCAAGACAACAAAATTGCATCAGAATGAAATAACTTTACCAAACATTCCATTTCATAAGTTCATTACTTGTTTCCTATCGAAAAAATTTTCTTTTTGCTCTTTGGTCCACTGACCAAGGCAATCAATGACTTGGGTTGTCTGAAATATTCAGACAAAAGCTCAATCACCCGTTCATTAGCTTTACCATCCACCGGAGGCACATTAACGCGAACCATATATGAACCGTCGGCTAATTGTTCGACGAGTTCTTTTTTGCTGTTAGGCTTCACAGCCACGGTGATTTTCATTTTCATAGCTTGGCATCTCAGGCTAAGATGAGCAATCTCTGGAACAACAAGCAAAGAAGAAGGGTTATATGGCTGGATTACAAACTTATCTTTTATTTAATGGTAACTGCGAAGAGGCTGTAAAATTTTACTGCCAAACTTTTAACGGTGAAGTTCAACATATGGCTCGCTACGGCGACACTCCGACAGAAGTAGCTCCTGAATCAAAAAACAAAATTATTCACACGGGATTTAAAATTCGTGGCACTGAATTATTAGCTTCTGATTCTCATTCAGGAAATGACGTAAAAATCGGTAACAATATTCAGTTATCGGTCAATTACGATAAGAACACTGATCCTACTCCAGCTTTTAATAAATTAGCTGAGGGCGGTAAAGTAATTATGCCGTTACAACAAACTTTCTGGGCTATTAAATTTGGAATGCTGACTGATAAATACGGTGTAAACTGGATGTTTAATCAGGCCGCAGAAAAAACTTAAGTGATCACAGCAAAATCGTTAGTTAAAAAATTCGGTGATTTTACAGCAGTTGATGGTTTGAATTTACAAATCAACCAAGGTGAATGTTTTGGCTTACTCGGCCCCAATGGCGCTGGTAAATCAACATTCATTAGTATGACTTACGGAACTGTTCAACGCACTTCGGGCGAACTTACAGTTTTTGGTTATGATCCTAAAACACATAGTCGCGAAATTAAAAAACGTATGGGTGTGGTCACGCAAGAAAATGCGTTAGATGAATCTCTGACAGTTTTTGAAAACATGATGATCTACTGTGCTTTTATTGGAATTCCAAAAGCCGAACGTCAAAAACGTGTTGAAGAGCTTTTAGATTACATGAACTTAATGCATAAAAAAGATATGCCGATCATGGCTTTATCAGGCGGTATGAAACGCCGACTTGTATTTGTTCGTGCCCTTTTAGGAAAACCAGAATTATTAATTCTTGATGAACCGACGACAGGATTAGATCCTGCTGTTCGTCACCTTTTATGGGGTAAAGTTAAAGAATTACACTCTCAAGGTACAACGATTGTTTTAACTACGCACTACATGCACGAAGCCGAAGTCTTATGTAACAGATTAGTGATCATGAATAAAGGCATCGTTGCAGGTCACGGAAGCCCAAAAGAATTAATCAATCAACATACTCCTGGCTATGTCGGAATTTTTTCTGATGATGATCGTGCGCATGTGAATCAAATCACAAGCAATGACAGTTCATATATTTTAACTGAAGATACATCGGGAGTTTACGTTCGTACTAATTCTTTAGAAGCGTTAACTACTCTACACACCAAAAATAATTTAACTCCCCTGCAAATCAGACCTTCAAATCTTGAAGATGTGTTTTTAAAATTAACCGGACAGGATATAACAGTCGATGCGTAACACGATTCAATTATTTTTTTATATCACTCTACGCAATTGGACTGTGTACAAAAAAGATTTCATTGCTAATATTTCGCCAACTGTTGCAGACCCGGCCTTAATTTTAGTTTCACTTGGTTTAGGGCTTGGAACTTATTTAACAAATGTTGAAGGTATGTCGTACATGCATTTCTTAGCTCCGGGTTTAACGGTGGCGACAGCCCTATTTACTTCATTTTTTGAAAGTAGTTACGGTTTTTATGTTCGCATGAGCTATGAAAATGTTTTTAAAGCGATGCTGACGACTCCGATTGGTGTACGTGAAGTTGTATTCGGAGAATTAATTTGGGTGGGCCTTAAAGGCGCATTGATGGCGGTCGGTGTATCGATTGTTCTAGCCTTGTGTGGATTAATGGTAAATCCGTGGTTAATTCCCGCCGTAGCTATTGTTGGATGTTTAGTGGCTTTACCTTGCGGAGCTATGGGATTATTAGCCACAGCCTGGGTTAAGAATATTAACCAGTTTCAAACGGTGTATTCATTCTTAATAGCACCGCTTTATTTTTTATCCGGAATATTTTTTCCAATCGAACAAATGAATAATATCGTTCGCTTTGTAGCGAACTTCTTTCCATTAATTCACGGCGTTCGTATTGCGCAAGCCATTTTCTGGCAAAAAGATATTGCTGAAGCCTTGGCTGTTCATGGCGGAATTCTTATTCTGCAAAGCGCAGTGCTTTGCACACTGGCTTATACACAAATTAGAAAAAAATTAATTAACTAAATGTTCGATACGACGATCTGGAACAAGCCAAAGTAATGCGACAAACACATAAAGCGCCAATGAAACTAACGGCGCATAATGTGATATCAAGCCGCCAACGACATAACAAACCAATGAAATTTTGCCTTTTGTATCAGAGCCAATGGCTTTTGCTAAAGTTGAATCATGACCATGATGTTTGATTAAACTATTTTGTAAAATCGTATAGGCAATAGCACACATGAATAAAATCACACCGTAAACGGCCACAGGGCCGTCGGCAAAATGATTTTCACCCATCCATGCTGTTGAAAATGGAATCAATGATAACCAAAATAACAAGTGTAAATTGGCCCACAAAATTCCGCCATGAATTTTAGTTGTCACTTGCAATAAGTGATGATGGTTATTCCAGTAAATTCCAACATACACAAAACTTAAAACATAACTTAGAAAAATAGGAAATAATTCTAACAATGAAGATAAATCTGTCGAATGTGGCACTTTAAATTCTAAAACCATGATGGTGATAATAATTGCAATCACACCATCACTAAAAGCTTCAAGGCGGCCTTTGTGCATGGTCAAACTAGTCAACCGCGACTAAAAGTTCAAAACCACCCATTAACATACGCTTTTCATCCATCATAAATGAAATTGTTTTCATTTTTGGATCTTTCATCATTTTAGTAAATACCTGTTCACGATGTTTTTTAGATTTAAATTCTGCAACTGCGTAGATAACAACTTCGTTCTTTTTCATTTTTACGCTTTTACCAAATACAGAAACTGCATTTTTGTCTTCGCCCACGTAATCACGACTAGATAAAGCGCCGTGCTTAACTAAAATTTGGCCGATTAATTTTGTAGTCTTACGATATTCAGCTACATTTTTTTTAGGAACCGGTTGAATACATACGTCGATATATTTTGAAGCTTTTGCCATTTGAGCACCTTTGTTTGTGTTATCTAAACATCTTATTAAGTAATTTTATAAAACGACAAGTAATTTAACCCCATGGTCTTGTTGGTTCGCGCTTTGCAAAACTCATAGTTGAATATACAGAAGGGATTCATATGCACTTGTACAGTTCGTCATTCGATGATTATGGCAAAATACCTCAACGCTTCACTGCAGATGGTGACAATATATCTCCCGCATTAGAATGGTCAGATTTACCCAGCGGTTGTAAAAGTTTAAGTTTGATGTGTGAAGACATCGACGCCGTAAAAAAATCACCACAAGACCCTACATTTACGCATTGGGTTGTTTATAATATTTCACCTTCAATCACCGCCTTTCATGAAGGCTTAGAAAAAAAAGAAGAAATTCATGATCCATTACGCATTGACCAAGGTATAAATTCATTCGGAAGCACAGGTTACGATGGCCCTAAACCTCCAGCCGGAGATTTAGCGCATCGTTATATTTTTACATTGTTTGCATTAGATATTGAAAACTTAGGCCCTGCACGTGCTGATTTAAAAACGATTCACGAAACCATGAAAAATCATATTTTAAAAACAGCGCAACTCACTTGTCGCTATGAGCGCCAGCGTATCACTCAACGAGAAGGTGATGAACACCGTGCTTCGCCGTAGTATTATGTTTTAAATTAAAATTCTATGCTGCGAAAGTTACGAGCTTCGTCGTCGAATTCTAGTAAATGACCTAGCTCTAGATCGAAGTAAATTCCCATTAAAGCTAAACCACGCTCTTCAATCGCTGCTTTAACAAAAGGAAATGTTTTTAAATTATTTAAAGATGTCACGATCGCTTCGAGTTCGCCGTGACGACAAAGACTTTCTTCATCTTCACCAGCATGAGCCGCAAGTACACGCTCTTTAGCATCTTGAGCAATACTCACCCAACGATTCACAAAACTTTCACTTGGCCCTTTAACATCATTCAACATTAAAGCGCGAATTCCACCACATTGACGGTGACCAAGAACAATAACATTTTCAACTTTTAAATTTACAACAGCAAATTCAATCGCAGAACTCACACCGTGAAATCTTCCGCCTTTTTCATAAGGTGGAACTAAATTTGCCACATTACGCACGATAAATAACTCACCAGGTGAAGCTGAAGTGATAATAGCGGGGTCAACACGTGAATCGCTGCAACCAATGATTAATGTTTTTGGTGCCTGGCCAGGGCCAGTTACATTATTGAGTCTTCCGTAAAGAGGATGCTCACCGGCGAAATATTTTTCGCGGAATTTTTTAAAGCCGGCCATTAATCTGAGAATTTCGATTTTTCCCATACGCAATTAATACCCCAGTTTGCCCCACAATCCAAAGGTATTTTTCACTCACGCGGCACTCACTTTGCCGTGGCGGGCACCCGCCTTGCTTAAATATACACCGAGTGCACAAGGATGTCATTTTACCTCAACATAAAGGAGTATTTTATGGAACTTACAGCCGATACTTTAAACTCGTTTACCAATGTTTTACCCACAGGATTCTTCAATAAAATTAGCGAAGCTTTAGGAATACCTGTTGAAAAAACAAAATCAACTATGCTTACAGCCATTCCAGCCGTCTTTACCGAGCTGCAGAAAAAAATTAGCAGCCCTGATGGCATTCAAACAGTCGCCAGCGCTATTCACGACAGTGGCTTTGATCAACCCGCAAGTGTAACTAGCGATAGCTCAAATATCACTTCACAGATTAACAAAGGCCAAGATTTATTAAACCGTGTGTTGGGTGGTCAAACTGATTCACTTCTTGGAAAAATCTCTACCGCAGCTGGCGTTAATTCTTCACAAGGTTCAAAATTATTAGGCGCAGCTTCTGCTGCAGTTTTTACTTTTATCGGATCAAAAATGAAAGGCGGAACACTAGCTCCCGCTGCTTTTGCAAATATGCTCGGTCAAGGCACTGGCTTTATGCCAGATCTATCGGCTCCGCAATTTGCAGCGGCCCATTCGGTTCCATTATCTGGCCTACAACCAACTGTTTCAAAAAAAGTATGGCCATGGATTTTATTAGCCGCAGCTTTAGGAATCATTTGGTGGAGTCAGGGCAGAAATTCAGCTCCCGTCTTATCAAGTCCCCAAGTTAATTCAGAATCCGTTCCGAGTTCTCCATCTGTTGCAGCCAGTGATCAATCAGTTATCGGTGAGCTCGCGCAATTTTTAGCGAACCCCGCAGCTATTGCCACGCATCCGTTTTCACTGCGCGAATTAAATTTTTCAACAGGCTCTGTTGACCTCAGCACAAATGCAATAGCCACAAGTACTGCACTTGCTGCACTTTTAAATCAATATCCAACAGCACGAATTCGTATTGTCGGTCACACTGACAATACTGGAGTTGAAAGTGCGAACCAAAAACTTTCTATGGATCGCGCTGATGTCCTTCGTCAGTCACTCGTAGGTCAAGGGATTGCCACTGACCGTATTGAGGTGGCCGGCATGGGTTCAGCACAACCGGTAGCAGATAATGCCAGCGAAGAAGGTCGAAGCCAAAATCGCCGTATCGATATCGAAGTTATCCGCAGATAGTTTTCAAACGACAGGCGGCCAAAGTTTTAGAAAGGATAGATGTTAAAAATCTATCCTTTCTTTTTGTATTATTCATTAGAATGAACAATGAATTTAGATTGTACCATCTATTCAAGGCAGATTGATTGCAGTAGTATATATTTATAGACAAAGGAGTACATATGAAAAAAATCTTACACATACAACGAAGCGATACTCCGCACTGGGTTGGAGATGGTTTTCCGGTTAGAACAATTTTTACTTATCAAGATTTAGCGCCGCACATGTCGCCGTTTTTACTAATGGATTATGCGGGCCCTGTTGAGTTTACTCCTTCTGAACATCGTCGTGGTGTGGGCGAACATCCGCATCGTGGATTTGAAACTGTAACGATCGTGTATTCAGGCGAAGTCGAACATCGTGATTCATCAGGTGGTGGCGGCTTAATTAAAGCTGGTGATGTGCAATGGATGACGGCGGCTTCAGGATTAGTTCACGAAGAAAAACACGGAGCTGATTTTGCCAAAAATGGTGGGCTTTTTGAAATGGTTCAACTTTGGGTGAACTTACCGAAAAAAGATAAAATGAATAAACCCCGCTATCAAGGCATTCGTAATAGTGATATTCCAGAAGTTTTACTTCAAGGTGGTAAACTGCGTGTGATTGCCGGAAGTTATCTTGCAACCAAAGGACCTGCAATCACCCATTCAGAAATGAATCTATGGGACATGCGACTTGCAAAAGGCAGTAAAAATATTTTTTCAGTGCCTGAAGGTCACACGGCTTCAGTTTTTGTTTTAAGTGGAAGTATAAAATTAAACGAAGATAAGACCGTAGGTGCTGCTGAACTCGCGCTAATGGAAACCGCTGGTCAAACCTTTGAAATCGAAGCCTTAGAAGACACGAAAATGTTATTCTTAGGCGGAGCCCCTTTAAATGAACCGATCGTGGGTTACGGCCCTTTCGTGATGAATAGCCAAATGGAAATTCGCCAAGCTTTCGATGATTTCGAAAGCGGCAAAATGGGCCGTCTTTAGTTCAAACTAAGGCATTGGATCATTCGGTAACGGAATAAAATCATTCTCTTCGGCCACTGTGCCGAAGAGTTGGTTTTTCCACTGTTCAGCGGCTTCACGAATTCTTTCACGACGAGAAGAAACAAAATTCCACCAAATATATCTTGGCTCTTTAAACTCTGTGCCACCAATAAAAATTAAGCGTGTGCCTTTACTGGCTTCAATTTTTATTTCACTTGGTTTAGCAACCAACATTAAATCATCAGTCGTTAACACTTGATCGTTAATCGTAGCTTCACCTTCTAATAAAAACACACCAATCTCTTCTTCAGAAATTGAAACCACATTATTCACAGATTTATCCACAGTGATATCAGCAAAAAATGTTTGTGAATAAGTTTTTACTGGCGAAGTTATATTTTGATGGCTACCTATCAATAGTTTTCCAGATAATTCTTCACTTAAATTAAATTTAGGTAAAATATCTTGCGGATAATGCGTGAAATTTGGTGCGCACTCTTCTTGTTCTACAGGTAGCGCCACCCAAATTTGAATTCCGTGCATGGTTTTTTTAGGATGAGCTGAAATATCTTCAGTGGGCGTTCGCTCTGAATGAACAATGCCTCGGCCGGCTGTCATCCAGTTTAAATCACCCGGCGAAATAATTTGTTTGGAACCTAAACTATCGCGGTGTAATCCGCGCCCTGAAAATAAATAGGTCACTGTCGATAAACCAATATGTGGATGCGGACGCACACTCATTAAATGTTCATGATCAACTTGCAGTGGGCCCATATGATCTAAAAAAACAAAAGGCCCTACATGGCGGCGTTTTACATTTGGTAAAGTTCGACTTACGGTAAAGCCGCCTAAATCTTTTTTCTTACCGCTAATTAAAATATCTTGTTCAATCATGTTGTACTGTCGTGATCTTTGCACCGCGAGTAATAAATTTATGAATTGGGCATTTGTCGGCAATTACCATAAGACTATCTTTTTGCTCAGGTGTTAAATTGCCGATAAGTTTTACATTGCGCGAAATAGCATTCACTTCGCCTTCGGCTGTAATATGAACGCTAACGTCAATATCTTCTAACGGAATCGCTTTTCTTTTTGCATACATCATAACTGTAATAGCTGTGCAACTAGCTAATGCCACTTCCAAATACTGATGTGGATCAGGCGCAGAATTATCACCGCCAAGTTGTACGCTAACGTCTGAATTAACTAAGAATTCACGAGTTTTAACTTCGCATTTTAATTTACCCGTTAAGTGTGTTGATTCGACCGACATTATAACACCATCACATTTTCTGATAACAGCGTGATATAAACCTGAGTCATATTTTTAGATTTCGGAATATGAATCGTTTCTGACCACACACTGTTTAAAGTTGTTGTTTTACAATCACCCGCGCGAACGTAAATGTGAATTGTATTACCGCTGTAAAACTTCTGAACATTGAGTTCATTTTTACTTGGGTTACATTTCGTCGCTTGAATAATAAAAGAGTCTTCTTGATTAGCTAAAAATTCGCGATAGATGTACTGAGCTTTTTCTGAGGCCTGCACTGGCATTTTAGCTTTAGCTGCAAAAACATTAAGAGCGATTAAGCTTACAAATATAAAATATTTCATAAGCTTAATCGTGATCTTAGTTTAATTTTTTGTACAGAAATATCTTAGAACTATAGGCTCGATGTGCGATTTAACAAATCAGCTAACACCACACTGTAAGTATCCTCAACATGATTGTAGATGACCATATATTTTTGTGGATAAAAGCCTGAGTGCGAAATATTTTGCGAAAGCCTTACTGGATACTCCGCATGCGGTTTAGTTTTTAAATATTCTAAAGTAATCATAGGCTCTAGAAAATTTGTTACGCCGTTATAAAAACCATAAATAAACGTCGCACTAAATGGCTGACCGTTAAACTCTGGTGCTTTTAAATCTACAAAATGCCAGCCCATCTTTGGCACTCCTGCAGGTGTCGGCGCATAATCAGCTGGAATATATGAAGACGGAACTGCTTTTGTACAGATTAAAGCGTCTGCGTCTTGGCAAGTGATGGCTTCACGTTCGGCCGAAGTAATAAAGAAAAAATGATAATCAAAATGAGGCTTTGTATAGATTCCATCTGGCTCATGACCATGCGGATTCCAATCTAATGTAAAATGTTTATAGGGTGCTATTGCATATTGTGCCTTCGGTTGCAGAACAATCGTTTCCATATCATCTTCAGGCAATTCTTTGAATGCAGCCCCATTCACTGAAATACCAATAGCTTTCGGAACTCCCGCGTCTGAATAAATATTCCATGAATACACCCAGCCATGTTTTCCCAACGGTTTTCTGTCAGTTACAACCTTGCGATCTGCAACGGCGTGATGAGACGCAACAAACACCAGAATGCCCAATAGACTTTTCCAATTTACCCCGATTTTCATAATAATCCTTTCAAAATTTAGTATCTGAATGGATTTGCAAAAAGCTGGCTAAAGAATTTCTGAACCTAAGGCCGATAAGTACTGCTGCATAAAATGAATTCGCGCTTTGGCTTCGGCTTTACCTGATTGAGTTTTTAAAGTTTCGGCGGTTTTAAATAATTTTTGATAAAAATGATCAATCGTATAATTTTGATCATCAGGATTTCTATTTTCACAAAACGGATCATCAGAATTATAAAAAGATCTTTTCATTAAACCCGCAGTTGCAAAACAACGTGCAATACCAATGGCACCTAATCCATCTAAACGATCTGCATCTTGAACAATTTGTGCTTCAAGAGTTTTAATTTCAATATTAGCACTAAAGCTATGCCCTTCGATCGCATGGGCAATGGCTTCGTGAAACTGTTCGGGATAATTAATTTCTTTTAAAAATTCTAGGGCAGCGACGGCAGACATACGCGAAGCCTGACTGCGCAGCGGCGAATTTTTGGGTACAATCACGAAGTCATGCAACCACGCTGCAGGAATAACCACTTCAGAAATGGCTTTTTCTTGGGCGCATAATTTTTTAGCCATAGTTACAACCCGTTTAAAATGATTTAAATCGTGAGCGGGGTCTTCACTAGATGCAATTGTTGCAATTTTGCTCTCAAAAACTGATTCCCAATTTTTCGACACTAAACCTCCGAAAAGTATAGTTTTGTTTAATTCATTTTTTCTCTGTAAAACATGGTGCTATATTGGTTTTAAATGAAAGGGGCCCAAATGAAACAAAAATTAATCTCTCAAATTCTAAATGCGAAAAAAGCCGCTGGCAAATGTCGCGCGAAGTGTTGTTTAGTTACAAACCACTAATCGGAGCTTTTATGCAGACCTACGACTTACAAGATATTTTAAATTACGATCATCCAGCAGTTATCGCTCGATTTAAAAAAGATCATCCTGATCAAGCTGATCACGCTGAAATTTTATTTAAAGATCTTTTACGTTTTTTCTGGGCTTCAAAAAAACATCAGCATGATCGCAAAGCTAATCCCACTGATAAACTTAATTTTGTGTTTATTATGGACGATGAAATGCGCTATATCGATCAAATGTGGCATGTGTTTCTATTGTATACCGAAGATTACATGAATTTTTGCCATAAATACTTTAACGAGTACTTACATCATCAGCCAGATATCGTTCCTACACTCGAAAAAGGCGTGGTCGATGTAGCTGAAAGTTTTTCAGTCAACTTAGAAAAGTTTTTAGATTACAACTACGACGTATTAGGTGAAGACGTTGTTAGACGTTGGTTTGCTTTTTCAAGTGCTGAGCAGTAATCTGCATGAATGAATACTCTTTCACTCAATTCTAAAAAACAATACGCTCTTCTGATTCTAATTTTAGGCTCATTAGAGGCTTTGACTCCATTTTCTATTGATATGTACTTACCGGCATTTACTCAAATCGCTGGTGATTTAAATACAACAACAGCAAAAGTTTCATTTTCAATTTCAACTTACTTTATTGGTTTTGCCCTAGGCCAAATTATTTATGGGCCGTTGTTAGATTATTTCGGGCGCAAAAAACCTTTATACGCAGGTTTACTTATTTATATCTTAGCCACGATCGGCATCATGAACACACATTCTATTGAGCCGTTTTTAGTCTTACGTTTTTTACAAGCCATCGGTGGCTGCGTAGCTTCAGTGGGTGCAATCTCAATGGTGCGCGACTTCTTTCCGGTTGAAGACAGCGCCAAAGTTTTTTCAATGTTGATGTTAGTTTTAAGCGTTTCACCCCTATTAGCTCCAACTATTGGTGGCTTTGTTGTCGCTGAATTTGGCTGGCGCGTGATTTTCGCTGTACTGATTGGCTTAGGAGTTTTAAATTTAGCTTTATCTTATTTTGTACTGCCTGAAAAATTTGTTCCCGATTACGCCACCAGATCTTTAAATATAAAATCAATCATCAGCGGCTTTAAAGATATTTTAAAAGTGCGCCAGTTTTCAACTTACGTATTTGCAGGATCATTTTCATTTGCGGGGCTATTCGTATATATTGCCGGATCACCTGCCATGTTTATGGAGGGCTTCAAAGTCAGCGCCCAAGTTTACGGAGTGATCTTTGCTATTCTAGCCGTGGGTATGATTGGCGGCGGTCAGGTTAATTTATTATTAACTAAAAAATTCACCAGCCCACAAATTTTTAAAACAGCATTATTTTTTCAAACGATCATGGGTTTTATTTTTCTATTAGGAGTTTACAATAACTGGTTCACGTTAATTCCAACGGTGATCATTTTATTCTTACTTTTATTAGGAGCCGGAATCACTTACCCCAATGCGGCAGCGTTAGCTTTAGCCCCCTTCGAAAAAAACGCGGGAGCCGCTTCTGCGATGTTAGGTTTTCTGCAATTAGGGATCGGTTCAGTTGCTAGTGCGGGTGTCGGGTTACTGAATGTCACAGGCAGTTTACCAACGGCCTTAGCGATGTTTGTCTCATCGCTTATCGGCTTTGTGATTGTTGCTGCTCGTGGTGAAACTTAATTCTCAATTTTTATAAGTGAAAAGATCTATTTTCTAAAATTATAGAAATTTCCACCTTAAGTCGAATATAACGCAACTTCAGTTGGTCATTACCTTGCTTTAAGAGTTATCAACGAGAAACAATTCTCGAACTAACTTAAAGAGGAAAATATGAACAATTGGATCAAACAAAGTATTACGGGCTTAGTATTAACAGCTTCAACAGTAGCTTCCGCTATCGAAACTCAAAATATGAAACAACAGCCTATTCCAAACTCTGACCAAGTCATTGATGCGATGGACTTTGCAGGCGGATCAAAAATGAAAGATCGCATGATTCAAACCCAACAAGATGACAAAATTTTAGTCGTTCGCATTTTATTAGATGCTTAATGAGTAAGGCTGCTTTAAAAAAGCAGCCTTTTTTATATTTGAGGTCATATGTTAATACTAAAAAAATTTGCTGATTTTAAAAATCTTTTTAACTCACTTGAATTTAATCGGCCATTCTCTGAACATTCATCATTAATTCATAAGCATCATGACTTTGTGAATTCAAAATTAAATTTGTTTATTCAAACAGACGAATTAATAGATTTAAAAATTCGTTTAGCTCTAGCAGATCTACCTAAAAAAAGTTTTGCTAGATTAAAAGCGTCGCCTTATTTATGTGAACTTTTGTTAATCTGTGAAAAAAATTCTTCAGAAAATCAATTACCATTAAGACGTCAAATAATTTTAGCTCTTCTAGCTGAAATTAAAATTGCTAATCCACATTTTACTCACGAAATTTCTCCAAAATGGACTGTTGATGGTGATGTTGTTCTTGATCCAAAAATTTCTGCAGTTGTTCCTTCTGTGAAGACGTCATGTGGAATCGGCTTAAACTATCAAAGCTATATACACAACACTGGAAAATCAGGTATTGGTGGTTACGATTATCAGATGGCTTTAAAACATAAAGAACGCATTGAAACCGCAAAGCAACTAGTAACACGTGCTTCATCTTCATCTGCTTCACTAATAGAAACTTTTACTAAAACAATTCAATTTCGGCAGAATACAGAAAGACCAAATGTAGTGAATAGCAGTACTGAAACATCAATAGGGCTAATACGTTGTGATAATTTTCACAAAATTCATAATGATTTGCCTGAAGTTGTAGATATGCTCGTTCATGAATCTATTCATCAATACTTACACCTTTTTGAAGAACAATTATTTGATTTTGTTAATCTTGAAACATTTCAAAAAAATTTAGCAGAAGAAAGAATTTTCCCTTCTCCGTGGTCAGGTAATTTACTTGATATGAGATCTTATACGCATGCTATCATGGTATGGTACGGTCTAATTCATTTTTGGTCACAGTTTTTACAAAAAAAAATTTCTCATTTAGAATTAACTAATGAGCAAGCAAAAATTAAACTAAATGAAGCTGTATATGGATTCGTTCAAACTCAAGATGTTTTAGAAAATCTTGGAAACAGCCGCAAATTTTTAACCGAAGAATATGTTTCTAATGTTAAAGATATTCAACAAAAGGTTAAGCAAATGACGAAAGCTAATAATGAAACAGCATTACTATAATTACTGGTCTAAGATCTTTGATCTTGAACTTAATACCTTGTTAGATGCAAATCCTATGCTGAATAAATCAGGTAGGTATATTACTAAACATGGTGATAAATATATCTACTTTTACCAAGACTTAACGAATTCAAAAAAAATTCTTACTGCGAGTCTTAAAAATCAAATTATGTATAACTTAAATGTAAATGATTTAAGTTATCTAAATTCAGCTAATATTAATAATTTCAAAAATTTACACCTAGCTTTTCATGACATCGATTATGGCTTTAGCCGACCAACTGATTTTATCAAACATCAAACAATTTCAACAAATCTGCTGATTAAAAAAATTAATGCTGAAGATACATCGACTTTAGACGATTTTCTAAAACTATGCAGTGAAGATGATATTGATACTTTAGATTTAGACTTAACGAATGATTACGCACTTGGTGCTTACATAAACAATCAACTTATCGGAGTTAGTCGTTACGTTAAAATTCGTGAAACTCAAGTTGCTGATATTACAGTACTTATTGCACCCATGTTTCGAAACCAAAAAAGTTCTATTCCTTTAGTTTCAGAAATTGTCGAAAATATTTTATCTAACGACCTATGCCCTAAATACCGAGTGAAAGAAGACAATCTAGCAAGTATGAAAATAGCTGAGAAGTTAGGCTTTCAACAGCTATTTCACATTTCAGCTCTCGATACGGAGCAATCTAATTAGGTTAACGTTTTTAAATATGTTTCAAGCGTGTCTAAAGATCCGCCCCAACCCATTTTCATGCCATCGTGTGCATCGTTGAAAGTTTTAATTTCTTCGGCACTTGCGTTGATCGGCATCCATTCGATTGTCACTCGTGTTTTATCACCTAATGAAAGCAATGTAATTGTTGTTAACATCTCTAACGGCCAAGTGGCACTCATCGGATGACGTGTTTTATTACCTTTAGAATCTGAAAAACTAGTGACGTAAACAACGCGATCAGGTTTTACGATATCGCGATAAACTTGTAATCCCCATGACTCGTTACCATCAGGCATAGTCATACAGTAGTGATTAGTCGCACCTGTTTTAAATTCATGAACCGAATTTTTTAATTTTGACCCTTTAGGCCCAGACCATTTTTCTAAATGATTTTTATCTGTCCAGCACTGCCACATTAAATCTTTTGATGCCTGAAATTCACGACTTAAAGAAAATGGTTTAATATTTGATTCTGTCGGAATTAAAATTTCAGTCACTAAGCTATCTTCAGCGGTTTCTTTAGGGCTATTAATGTAATTTTCAACAAACCAATCATTACGCATTGGTAATTTTTCTTTTTCGATTTGCGCAAACACAGCTCCACAAGCTTCTGGTAAATTCTGATAGCCACCAATTAAAGTGAAGCGTTGAAATACTCCGCCTGCAAAATTTTCGTATTTAAAACCTTCAGGCAACGTTGCAGGTTTTGCATCAACAGCAAGGCCCGCACGATAAATCATTTGCGGTTCAACTTTATACTGACTGAAATAGCCTGAGATTTTATTTTTCGAACCGATAGATTCAACATGCTTGTGCAATTCTTGCCAAGCAGCCATCGCTGTATCTTGAAAGGGTCCGATTTTTTCTACGAAAACATAATGTGTTTGCGGAAACTGTTTAAGATCTTGGTGAGTCGTTAATTTCATATATCACCTATTTATTTTCAATAACGGCTTTTAAGTTAGTAAAACCTTTTTCAAATTCTGAAGTCATCATTTTTTCACAATCAATAAATACATTCATCAATTTACCCATAAAACCACCGTCACCTTGCATAGCCCAAGTAAAACGAGTGCCTTCACCTTCTGGTTTTAAAGTATAGATAATCATATTTTCTGCGAAAATTGGCTTAGTCATTGTAAGTTTTATTTGCGCTTCGCTATTTGGAGTTAAGCTCACGATTTCTAATTTACCCGAGCCAGATTCAGCGTTGCCATCAAAATTCATAACTGAACCAACTTCGCCATCGTTACCCGTAAATGAACGTTTCATGTTTGGATCTTTTTGATCATACGGGTTCCACTGCGTACCAAATTTAAAATTGCTGATAAACGGAAAAATCTTTTCAGCAGGAGCATTAATAACTGCGCTGCGTTCGTAGTGAAATTTACCTTCACGAGTTGAAACGTAGCCTAAAAAAATAACTAGAACGACCACTAAACCTAAAAGTACTTTTTTAACCATATAATCCTCTTTCTGTATCAAATTCTGTTTAAAACATTAACATACTAGTTAGTATGTTGTCAATAACCTCGGTTTTTGCTAGACTCAAAGCTGTGAAAAGCAATAAACCGGCCAGCAAGGCACCTAAAAAACAAACCCGTGACCTAGAAAAATCCCGAAAAGAGATTCTAGATGTGGCATTTATGGAGGTCTTCACGCGCGGTTTCCAAGGTGTCAGTATCGATGACATCGTGAAAAAAACTTCGCTGACAAAAGGTGCATTTTATCATCAATTTCCCACAAAGCTTGATTTCGGTTACGCCCTTGTTGAAGAAGTGATTAGCCCCATGATTATTGATCGCTGGATTACACCTCTTGAACAGTTTGATAATCCTTTAGACGGTATTTTAAAACAGATGAAAAATTTAATCGGCAACGCCCCTCCCGCTCATTTAAAATTAGGCTGCCCGCTGAATAACTTAGTTCAAGAAATGTCGCCGATTGATAAGGGCTTTCATAAACGCCTGCAAACAGCTCTGCAGTTATGGATTGATGAGACTGAAAAACATCTTAAACGCGCGAAAGCTAATGGTTATCTAAAAACCAATGTGAACACGAAACAAGTTGCTCAATTTGTAGTAATGGCTCACGAAGGTTTTTATGGAATGCTTAAAGGACTAGATGATCCTAAAGCGTTTCATGCTTTGTATAATGTTTTAGAAAAATATTTTGAAGTCATCTCGCACCACTAGTGCATATCTTGATTTGAAATAATCTCTTTAACTAATGACGTATTTGCTACAGCTTTATTAAACATCGCTGTAGCTACTTTTTCTGCCGTGATTGGTTCGTACTTTTTCATAAACCCTGAAAATAAAAATTTCGCATTATTATAAACGACTGTGAATATTTCTTCGCCTAAACGCGAAGGCTGACCTAGTTTTTCACGTTTTCCGATTAATAAACTTGGTCTATAAATACGAACTTTTTTGATTTCTAAATTTGAAACTGCATTTTCGATTTGCCCTTTGGTGCGCGAATAAAAATTTGCCGACTTCGCGCTGGCGCCCAATGCCGATACTAAGTGAAATGAATTTGCCGAACATTTTTTAGCGACCTTAGCAAAACTAAGAACATACTCGTAATCAACCTTACGAAATTCTGCTTGCGAACCCACTTGTTTAATCGTCGTGCCTAAAGCACAAAAATAATCTGCGCCGTCTGAAAACTGCTGCTGTTCAAGTTGTTCAAACGGAATATTAATCACTTCGACTTTTTGTGAAGGCCATTCTTTTGGACGACGAACAATGGCGATGATTTTATTATATTCAGAACTATTCATTAATTTCTGTACTAATTCAGATCCTATAAGCCCGGTTGCTCCAATAACTACTGCTGTTTTCATATATCCATCTTTAACTTTGTTAATTGTTTACGAAACAAATTTCCTTCAGGCAAATACTCATTAATGATTTTATCTGCCGCTGATGTTTTCATTTCACGAGCCTCGATTAAAAGATCTTCGTAGAGATTTTTAGTTGCCCCTACAGCTAGTGAAGGAAAAGCCCCATCATCAACTTCGCCAAAGGCCACTATTAAAAACTTTGAAAAAAGTTCTTTCATGCCACGATTGTAAAAGCGTTCATTATCTTTACCACGAAGTTCAGTGATTTGTTTTAATTGTTTTGTTGATAATGGTGAGTCACTTTCTAAAGCTTCTAATAAGTTCTTGGCCGTATTTGATAAATTAGGCTCATCGAACTCTTTTAATGACTTACACAGTAAAGCGGTAAAAAGTTTTCGCGAAAAAAATGTCGCGCGCCCCTGGTACCATTTTGAATAAACAACTTCACGGCTATCAGAAAGTTTTTTCATCAAGGCCCATAATGTACCAACCCGATCATCGCCGTCTGAATCCCACTCCCAACGCATTTTTGATTTAGGATAAAACTCAGACCACAAAGAAGCCGGTTCTTTGTTATTATTAATCGGAAACACCAACAAGGCGCCTCGGCTATTGATTTTACTAATCGCGGTTTTTTGACTCATAAATATGCCCTACCCAAGTGCCCCGCACTTGGAATGGATAAGTGATCTCTGCAAATTGTGCACTCATGGCATTTTTAAGATCCTCGCGCACTAAAAAGTAAGCCTGCCCACCTGGCTTTAATGAAGCCTTTATAAATTGAATTAAACTTTGCCAATCTGAGTCTATAAAAAAACGGCAACGGTTTTTAAATTCACTGGGCGATAGCGCACCTTTACCGACTATAAAATAAGGTGGATTTGAAACGATAAGATCGTATTTTTTATATTCACCGCTTTGCGCATAATTTTGCTGCTGCCAATTAAAATGCAACGGCTGATCTGGAAAATAACCCTGCATGATTTCTTTATTTTTAAGAAAGTGAGAATGATACACTTGTTGAACTTCTAAAAAATCGACTTCACCTGGAAAACTTTTTTCTTTCATCTGATGAAAAATTAAATCCATACCAACAATGCCACAGCCTGCGCAGACATCTAGAACTTGCACACCACTCTGAGCCAACTGATCAGTATGTCGCTCATAGACTTCACGCGCTAAAAATACTGAATCATGACTAAAATGATATTCGTTAGGTTGTGAGTATTGAAATGTAGGATACTGATTAATCGACGACACGCACTGTATCGTAGATGACTAACTTATAAAGAACAATCTTCTTCGTCAGATAAAAATTTACGATGAATTGGACTCATACGATCTTTTGGTAAATTATTAAAATCAGGTTTTACCCAGTTTGGATCTTGTATTGTCATCGGTGTAGCCTTCGCGACTAAACCAGTGTCACGCCAAAGTTGATTTAGAATTAATGCTGTTGTAGCCGCAGCATCGGCCATTCTATCTTTAGCTAAGTTTAACTGAATGCTCGCCCCGCTTTTACTGCGACCATATTTTTTATCATTTTCTAAAACTAAATCGCGATTTGAAATTGAACGTTCAACTTCTAGTAAAATCGTATCCATTAGATTGCCATTAAACTGACTTAAGAAATTAGCATCTTGCAAAAGGGCCAGTGCTCTTTTTTCAACATCAGCTCTAATTTTTATTTCATCAGTAATAATTGTAGTTTCAAAATAAGAATGAATTCCTTTATTACCCGTTTGCTGGCCATCGTAATTTTCGCTGACATGTAAAGGCTGAGATATATCACCGATATAATGAGTCATTACACCGACGTATTCTAAACCTTGTTTCATATCACCATGAGTAAGACTGTAAAAAGCTAATTGATACAACTGACGAATACGCCATGGGGCCACGCCATTAATTTCAATCATACGAGACCCATATTGAGTGATCGCATCTGAATAGTTACTTGGAAAACGAATAATTTGATTATAATCAGAAGGTTGATAGTACGCATCGACTTGAAACCAATGCGTGTTCGCTTCGCCATCTTTAGTAGCGGGCGCTTTCCACACGCGATCGGGAACAGTCGTCAGTTGTCTTAAAGGCTCAAGATTCGCCTTCCAAAACGCTTCGCCATCCGTTGCTATGTTGGCTCCGACATAGGCCACAACTTGATGACCTTTGGATCCCCATCCATAAGCTAGATGACTCGAACACAATAGTAAAAAAATGCTGGTGATGTTTTTAAACATTTTTATTCCTTCCGTGGAACTTAGCTGTTGATAAGACGCTAGCAAAATAATTCTGATAAACAAAATCACAAAAACTTAAGTCACCTATAAGCTAGACCAAAGTTCAGGCTTAAAAGTTAAGATATGGTTCGGGGCATATTGTGACGTTGGACGCCATATTGCACCTTCATCATATCTTTACCGAAAAAAATTATGCTGAAAGCCCTGTGTGTTTCTATTTTTATTCTGTGGTATTGTGCCTCTAGTTCTGCCCAGAACACCTCGCCGGTATCGTCGACAACGATCACAGCAAAAGAAAAAAAAATCAATTTTGCGACCGTCTATACTAGCCAGTGGATTTACTACATATCCTCTTATAAAAAAGAAATTAAAAAATATGGTTCATTTGAAAACTGGATAAAAAATTCGATTAATCCACATTATGACCGCGATAGTTTTGAATATAATTTAATTCGTCACACTTTTGCGGGGCAATACTATTACCTTTTTTATCGCTCTCGCGGTTACACCGAAGAAAATGCTTTCATCTGGACATGTCTTTCATCATTCGCTTTCGAATTTACAATTGAAACTGTTACAGAGCGCCCTAGCTATCAAGATTTATATCAAACCCCAGTATATGGAACTGTTCTAGGCGTGGGAGTAGAAAAATTATCTAAATATCTGCATAGCACTAACACCTGGATTGGCCATGCAACGGGTTATCTGATTAATCCATTTACTTTATTGCCGCCAACAAATTCATTTTTTGGCACCGTAATACCTGAACAAGACAAAATAAGTCTTATGTTGCAGTGGGAGCTTCAATGAAAATAAATATTTTTATAATTATTTTCATTCTACCCTTACTAGCGCTAGCTCAGCTGAAAGAAACTGAAGAAACTTTTTTAGTCGATGACTGGAGCGATGGCTTACATATTTTCGTCGGAGCCGGAATTAACCATTCAAAATATCGCTCAGATACACAAAATAATAATTTAGGCTTAGGTGTAAATTTAAAAACAGATGTTGGTTGGTATTTTAATGATAAATGGGCCATTGAATCTAGCGCCAGTGTTAAGTTTAACACTTATCATGATGATCTTATTTGGGATACATTGTTAACTCTTGGTGCGCGTTATCGTATTGAAGATTATTATTTTCGCGGCTTTGCGGGTGCAGGTGTTTTAGTAGTTGTACTTAATGAAGATGAACCAACACCGAATGACAATACTAAAAGAATTCACATGGACGGTCCTGCTCTCGGCTTAGGCTTTGGCAGAATCAAATTAACTGAAGCCGGTAAGGTTTGGTTTATTGAACTCAATGCCACTGCTCAAGAAATCAGGCATCGTGATGATGTGGCTGTCGACGGGCAATACCCGATTGCTATTTCAAGCCAAGCGGTGAATGATAATTCTACGATTTACAGTGCACAATTTACTATCGGAGTTTTACTTTTTTAATGTTTGAAAAATTAGTCGAGTTAGATCACTCAATATTTTATTTTATTAATACCACAATGGCTAACCCAGTGTTTGATGCTATTTTTCCGGTTTACACTAACTTTCATAAGTTACAATTTTTTTTATATCTTATTGTTCCCCTCATTTTAGCTTTCACTTATTGGAAAGCTCGCACAAAAGGTATCGCTATTGTACTCGGAGCCGTGGTCTTATCTGTAGCCGTTGATAAATTCGTAGGAATCTTAAAACCTATCTTTAATCGCTCAAGGCCTTTTAATACTGATCTTCCATTTCAAGTTATATTTCGCGGTGACCCGCAAGGTGGATTATCTTTTCCATCAGGCCATGCAGCCGATGGTTTTTTTATCGCGGTGTTTTTAGGTTTATATTTTCCAAAGTATCGCTATTTATTTATAGCCTTTTCAACGCTCACAGCTTTTTCGCGTGTTTATTGTGGTGTTCACTACCCGATCGATGTAACTGCGGGTGCTTTACTCGGAAGCATCTTAGCTTGGCTGGCTTACACTCTGATTAATAAAATTCGTCAGCACAGAATAATTAAAGCAAAATCTTTAATTTTTTTAGCTTTAATTATTTTTTCACAAAAAAGTTTTAGCTTTGAAGATCCAACTCATGGCAAACCTTTCTTTCCTTGGTTATGGCAAGATCAATTTAAACCTACTATCGTCAATGGCTTTGATGACAACGGCTTTGCAATTTTAGGAGTAGGTGCACTAACAACAGTTGCGGCTCATCAATCAGATTCAAAAGTGGTTGAACAAAATAAAAAAGGCCATGACTTAATCATGGATAGAAAAACCTCAAAAGATTTCGCACAAGTCGGCAGCGGAGTCTTAACTGCCGGTATCGCTGCCGCGCAATTAGTGTGGGATCAACCTAACGGATTAATGCATGCACGAGCTATCGCATTAACAACGATTTCTCATGTCAGTCTGGCATTTATTATTCAACGAAAACGTCCAGATGGACGCGGCGATTATTTACCATTTCCATCTTCGTTTCCTTCAGGTCATGCCTCTTCTGCTTTTGCTTCTGCAGGAGCACTTACATATGCCTATGGTTGGAAAGCGGCCATTCCCGCTTACACTGTAGCGACTGCGATTGCTGTTGCGCGAATTTCTGAAAATGCGCATTGGCTAAGTGATGTGACCGCAGGTGTTACACTTGGCGTTTTCTGGGCGCGCGCGAGTTACTTAACTTATCTAAATCCTCAAGCTCAATTAAATTGGATGCCGATACCTACTGAAGATGGTCTAGCTGTTTATTTTCAACACCGGTTTTAATTTAGAAAATAAAATTTCATTCACAGACCTTTTAGCAATTAGATCACCCAAAAACATCTGAATTTGATAGACTGATCATTCATGCGTAAGAACGTGTTTACCCTATTTTTTATCATGATTTTTGTTTGTCTCAATGTGTTTGCACAGACAGAAGAAGAAACATTTTGGGCTGGCGTAAAAAATGATTTTCTGGCGCCGATCAATAATCTGACTGGCGAAAAAATTCTTTTCGGTGGCTTGGGTTTATCCGCAGGTTTAGTGGCCACTCGTGAAGTCACTAGTTATCCCCTTCAAGAAGAGACTGTTAAAAAAAGACCGATGGGTTCAGCTTGTAAATATGGAGATTTAGCCGGGCAGATATATCCCGCAGTTTTATATGTTGTTGGAATGGAAGCTTATTCTTATTTTGCAGCTGATCCCGAAGCGCATGAATTTGCAAAGGTCATGTTAAAATCGACTCTATATTCAAGTTTAGTTACAGAAGTATTAAAAGAAACAATTCGCGAACCGCGGCCTGGTGATCAAAATGATAAAGCTTCGTTTCCATCAGCGCATGCCACACGCGCATTTGCTTTTGCCGCGACAGTGAATGAACTGCATGGATCTTCTTGGGGAATACCCGCCTACATCATGGCAACTGGAGTTGCTTATAGTCGTATGAATGATAATCGCCATTATGTTCACGATGTTTTAGCAGGAGCTGCCATCGGCGCAAGTTACGGAATCAGCATCGCACAAAGATATAAAAATAAAACTTCAAATACTGACTTTGCGGCGATCCCCACTAATGATGGCTTAGCGCTTACGTTGCGCTATTCTTTTTAAATAAAACTAAAATCAATCCCGCCATAATAAAAAGACAACCGATCATCATTTGTAAAGTGATCGTCTCTTTTAAAAAAATCACACCCCACAGCAAACCAAACGCAGGCATAATCATCGGCACTGTTGCAGCTTTAACCGGCCCAATATCTTCAATTAATCTGTAATAAAGAATATACGCAACTCCGCTGCATAAAAGAGCTAAGGCTAACATATTTAAAACGATAGAAAAATCGACTGTGCCTTTAATTGGATTTAAAAACATAAATGGAACTAAAGCTAAACCAGCTGCTAACTGACTTGCTCCCGCAATAGCTAGCGGTTTTAAAAATGGAGAAAACTTTTTAATATATATTCCGGCTAAACCATAACAGATCGCTGCACCTAAACACGCAAGAGCTGCATACATTCCAAACTTACTGATAGAAATGGCTTCTTTCAACGCAACAAAACTGACTCCGGCCATTCCTAAAACTAGGCCAACAATTTTTCGTGGGGTTAATTTATCGCGCAACCAAATGGCTGCAAAGATTGCAGAAAATAAAGGAGTACTTGAATTTAATATTACTGATAAAGACGCCGGAATATATAAAGCCGCAACAGCGTAGAGTAAAAATGGAATCGATGAATTCACAACACCGATAATAAAATAATGTTTCCAGTATTTTTTCCATTCAACATCAAATTTAATCGCGTAAAAATAAACACTTAATACAACACCTGCAATTAAAACACGCAAGCAAGCAGTTACTACTGGCCCAAGTACAGGCGCCAAAACTTTAATAAAGATAAACGAGCCACTCCAGATTGCAGCCAGCGATAAAAGTCGAATTAAGTCAGATGTTCTCATGCAGCTAGTGTGACTTACCCCTCTGAACAATTCAATCATTTCAAGTACTTACAGCCCCAATCTCAACTGCTATTGACTTTTGCACAATTTCGTCCTATATTTAACTAAATGGTTAATTAACCAAAAGGTAAGATATGAACGATCAATTATCACGAACATTCCAAGCACTCGCAGACCCTACCCGTAGGGCCATGCTTGCGAAGTTATCGCACGGTGAAATTAATGTTTCAGATCTTGCGAAACCATTCCTCAAAGACATGAGCCTACCCGCAGTCACGAAACATTTAAAAGTTTTAGAAAACGCAGGCCTTGTTACCAAAACAAGAGATGCGCAATACCGTCCATGCAAACTCAATGGCACTCCACTAAAGACTGCCACAGACTGGATGGAGCAATACCGCACCTTCTTTGAAGAAAGTCTTGATCGTTTGGGCGAGTATTTAAAAACCGTAACTGCACAAGAAAAAGAAGCTAAGAAAAAACTTAATACTAAAAAGAAAAAAACCGCGAAGGGAATAAAAAGCCATGGCCGCAAAAAACAAACCTAACGAATTATATTTAACACGAGTTTACGATGCTCCATTAAAAATGGTCTGGGATGCATTCACTGATCCAAATCAGGCCGCTAACTGGTGGGGCCCGCGTGGCTTTACAATCACAACTCATTCAAAAAATTTAAAACCCGGCGGACAATGGAACTACACAATGCACGGACCAGACGGAAAAGACTGGCCAAACATTGCAACTTATCATGAAGTCGAAAAATACTCGCGCTTGGTTTATGATCACGGCGCGACTGAAACTACTCCTCCCCTATTTCGTGTCACTGCAGAATTTAAAGAACTCGGCAAAAATAAAACTCAATTTGATATGACAATGGCCGTGGCTACTGAAGAAGCTGCAAAAGAAATTGCGAAATTTATCAAGGCTGCTGGCGGAAACTCAACTTGGGATCGCTTTGCTGAGTATCTTGAAAAAGAACAAAAACAAAAAGAAATCTTTGTTATCAACAGATCTTTCAACACTGATATCAACACAATGTTCAAAGTATGGACTGAGCCAGAGCATTTTTGTAAATGGTTAGCTCCGACTGGAATGAACATGCAATTTATCCGCGCTGATATTAAACCCGGCGGAAAATCATTTTACAAAATGTCAAACGATCAAGGTTTCGCACTTTACGGAACAATTGAATACAAAGAAATCACAAAACCAAATCGCATCGTCTATACTCAACAATTCGCCGATGAAAACGAAAAACTTTCTAAACATCCTGGGGCTCCAGTTTGGCCAGAGACAATGTTAACAACTGTTACATTCACTGAAGAACCAGAGACAAAACAAACACGCGTCACTGTTCAGTGGGAAATCGTCGGCAAATTTACGCCTGAAGAAATGCAAGCCTTCATCAAAGAAAGAGGCGGCATGACTCAGGGTTGGACAGGCTCATTCGATAAGTTAGAAGAATATTTAAAAAAATAGCCGAGGCATCGTGCCCCGAAGATTTAAGAATACATTTTGCAGCTCTCCTTGCGTCGTGAATTTCACAAACACAAGGAGAGCTTTATGCACTATATAGAAGTCGGAAGAGAAAATTCAGCCACAATCGATTTACATTACCAAGATCACGGATCAGGAAAACCAGTTATTCTGCTACACGGTTGGCCACTGAACGAACGCTCTTGGGAAAACCAAGAAGCCGTGCTTTTAGCAAAAGGCTTTCGTGTGATCAGTTACGCACGTCGTGGCTTTGGTGATTCAAGCAAACCTGCAACGGGTTACAACTACGATACATTTGCAGAAGATCTTCATAAGCTCATTACAAAATTAGATTTACGTGAAATTACCTTAGTGGGTTTTTCAATGGGCACTGGCGAAATCGCCAGATACATTTCAACTTACGGATCAGACAGAATTGAGAAAGCCGTTTTCATTTCAGGAATTTTACCTGCACTTTTAAAAACTGAAGGCAATCAAGCCGGCGTCGAGAAAAAAGTTTTCGATGAAATGATTAAAAAATGCATCGAAGACAGACCCGCATTTATTGCCGCCTTTTTAAAAGACTTTTACAGCCACGGTATACTCGGATTAAAAGAAGTCAGCCAAGAAGTGATCAATTTCAGTTGGAATTTAGCTATGGAAGCTTCAGCTATCGCCACAGTAAATTGTATTGATGCTTGGTTAGAAGATTTCAGAAGCGATATCGCAAAAATTACCATTCCATCATTAGTCATTCACGGAAGCGGCGATAGAATTACACCGATCAAAGCCACAGGTGAACGATTAAAAGAAATGTTACCAGGTTGTCAGTACATTGAAATTGATGGTGGCCCACACGGATTATTAGCAAGTCACGCCAACGAAGTAAATGCAGCGCTTGTGAAATTCTTAGGAACAGCTAAGCCGTTGTACACTGAAGCAGAATTGCGCCATTAGAAGATTTACGTCGCCACGATCAGAAATGCTCGTGGCTAAAAATTAATTTTTTTGAATTTTGACAAATAATTTATTAAAACTATTGCACAATAGATTCGGTGCAAAAATAATTACTTTATTTAAAATTTCAGCCAATAGAGCTCCTGCATTATGATGTCTCTGTAATGCAGGAAATTTTTCTTTTAATAATTGCTCATAGTTGTGTCCGTTCATTCTAAACATAGTAGCAGAACCTAACAAAGTTAACCCCGCAGCGGCTTCGAATAAATCTGCAACAGTATCTTTAAATTCAAGTTTTTCTAAAATAGCCATAGAAATTTTTTCTAATTCTACCTTTGAAGCACTTTTTAGAAGCGTGTAATTGAAGTCATTTGATAAACCGATTTCTTCAGGTTTAATAATCTGCTCCCTGATTAAGTATGCTCCAATAAATAAAGGGTCTAAAATAAAATTTTCGATTCCGTATCTAATCCCATCACCTAGAATATGAATATGTTGAGTTTGCGAGTTTTGGACATCCCAATCTATTACTCCGTGAACAAATTCATTTCCCGCATTACGAAGCGAAGTCACCAAAGTTTTTACTAGCACTACGTTACCATCAACTCTACTTTTAACCCCTGACGAGATAAAATTTACGAAAATATCTTCATCTTTTGCCATCAAGAGCTCGTAAATTTTAGAATACATTAGCACATCTGCATCAGACTCTACGAAAACTTGAATTCTCTTTTCTGGCAGGATGGAAAGCGCATCTACACCTTGTAATAATCCTTTAATAGCATCTTTTTTAGTGATTTTTTTTATGCGGTCTTGAGTGCCTGGCTTCTGCATAAAGTACAAACTCTCCTCTGGAGCAAGAGCGACCGTCGAAGGAGAATGAGTGGTCATAATTACTCTTGCGCCATATTTTTTTACAAGCACTTCGTCCAAAATTCTAATAAATTCTTTCGATTGCTTTGGATGTAAGTGTGCATCCGGCTCATCTAGTAAAATAATTTTATTTAGTACGCCGTGGTTTTCTGAAGAATATAACCAAAGCAGTGTTGTTAGGATGACTTTTTCACCACTAGATAGAGAGTTTACTTGAATATTTTTTGAAATCGTATTTGTTAATTCTAATTTAAATTTACCATACGTACTCATCCCCTCGGGGTGATTACATTGTAAACCGAGATCTGACTTATTCAATATTTCATTCAGAACTTTCCATGGTGGCGGCCCAATAAGGTTTTGAATTTCTATATCTGACATTCGATCTGCACACAAATCTCTAAATTTTACGTGGTAAGAAAGAAAAAGATTATTTATTTCTTGCATTAAATTACCCTTATTTTGAAGGACAAAATCATGCTTTATAAATTGAACAAACTCGTTGAATTCTAAAGTGTTCGGTTCTTTACCAGTTTTTATCTTTAAATCCATGAGCAACTTCATATAATTATCTTTACTCATATAATTTTCAATTTTAATGCTATCTTTTGATCTTTGCTTCTCAAAAGGAAGCAAGTTACGATCTATAGTATATAGCCAAATGTGTTCCGCAATATTTTGCATACTATCATATTTAACTTCTTGCACGTTTCCAATTGAAAATGAACTCTGAGCAAATAGAACTTCATCAGGCTGGCATTTAAAATCTGAAATAGTTAAACTGTTATTTCGAACAATCTCTGGATTAGCGTTCTCTTGTGCCACAGGCACAAGAGTTTTATGTATCATCTCTAAGAGTTGTGACTTACCCGCACCATTAACACCCGAAATAATCCAAAATTTGGGAATATTTTTAAAAGTTAACTGATCGATGCTTTTATATGGATGATTGACTGAATTTATGTTCATTTAAATTCCTTACGATTGATGTCAGAATAAAAATTTACATAAAATTTTATTTACAAACAAGTCCAGATAAATACTAGCCCTTGCTATTTTCCGCGAAAAAAGAAAAACCACAGTAATATAACTAGGCCTAACGGAGCACCCAACATGTACATGAGAATAGGTACAGCTACGCGACCATTTACATCATCGATTATTTTTTGTAATTGCATATAATACTCCTTCGGTTAGAAGAAAATTAAATTGCAATATCCTGACTAGGGCAAATTACCTCAAAATAAGGCGAAGCATCGAAGGTTCGTTGTCTTGAGCATCTAAGCGATGTGATACGGTCACAAAACCAGCTTTAGCCACCTCAGCTATTACAACATGAGCTGGATAAATTCGACGTTGTGCACACCAGTGTTGACCATTTATTTCAACAACACCCTTCATCGCTGAAGGTTTTGTTTTATGCCATAAAATATAATCGTCATCAAAACGTAAAGGCTCAAAGCCTGCTTTAAGATTATGTGGTTCGTTCGGCATAACCATCGTGTCTAAAACAAAAATTCCGCCTTCGTTTAACGATTTTTTCGCACCTGTTAAAACTTTTTGGCGATCTTCATCAAACACGATGCAATGCAGACAGTGGCTATCATATATTAAATCAAATTTCTGATTTAATTTTTCTAACTCAAGCACATCACCGGCAATAAAATTAATATTTAAATTTTGCGCGCGTGATAGATCTTGGCCCATACCGATAGCTGTTTCAGAAATATCGATGCCCGTCACATCCATACCCATTTGCGCCAACATAAAGGCTGTTGTTCCCGTACCGCAACCAACATCGAGTGCCGTTTTACCTTGAGGGTTTGTAAAATACTTTTCGACAGTTTCTTGCAGATATTGCTTTGTGACAGCATCACCTAAATCATTAAGTGTTTTTGCGTTGCCCCATCCAACAAAACCCTTAGTTTTGATTTCTTTGTAGGCCGATTCATGAGCGTGGTAATATGATTTATCCATATCTAAAATCGTAGAACCAAATATAAGCTGGAACAACCCCTAATTTTATCAAAAATACGGGTAATTTTAACAAGTTAGCTCTTATTTGCTGGATAATCTGAATTGTCGCATATACACTCGGCCGCTATGAACACATTTCCAGAATTCGGCTTATTGCCATCTCTTGCTAAGACTCTAAAAGCTAACAAAATTTATACTCCGACTGAGATCCAAAAATTTGCGATCCCGATGTTGATGTCAGGTCAATCTGTTGTCGGCGTTTCTGAAACTGGAAGCGGCAAAACATTAACTTATGCTCTTCCGATTTTACATTTAGTCAAAACATTAGAAAACGATGGCAACCCGGTAACTGAACCTGCATCACCACGCGCAATTGTCTTAGTGCCATCACGCGATTTAGGTGAACAGGTTTCAAAAGTTTTTAAAAACTACACTCACGACACACGCGTTCGTGTTCGCCCGGTCTTAGGCGGAACAACTTTCGAACAAAGTCGCAGAAGCATCGCAGCTCCGTTTGAAATTCTCTTAGCAACACCAGGTCGCTTAGCTCAGTTAGTAGAAAAACGTTTAATCAATTTTCATGATGTTCGTCTGATCGTATTTGATGAAGCCGATCAAATGTTAGATGACGGTTTTATTAACGAATCAAAAATGATCGTTAAATCTTGTGCAGATAATACTCAGTTAGCTTTGTTTTCTGCGACTGTGTCACAAACTGTACAGGAATTAATTGAAGAATTATTTGAAAAAGCAGAGTTAATTAAATCAAGTGGCGCTGGTAAAGTTGTAAAAACATTAACGACTAAAAACGAAACTGTAATCGATGGCGTTCGTTGGCCAATTTTTGAAAAACTAATTAAGCAAAAAGTAGTTGGCGGAACAATTATTTTCGCAAACATGCGTGATCAAGTTGATAAAATCGCGAACGAGCTAGCAAAGCATGGTTACGAGTGTTTATCTTACCGTGGTGAGATGGATAAAGCAGAACGTCGTCAAAATTTAAAATCTTTCCGTGAAGGAAAAGTTCAATTACTAGTTTGTACTGATCTAGCAGCGCGTGGTTTAGATTTAGATTACGTCGGCCGCGTTATTAATTACCACTTACCAGAAGAGTTAAGTAATTACCTTCACCGTGTTGGTCGTACAGCACGTGCTGGTAAGCAAGGTTTAGTTGTAAACCTAGTGACTGAGCGTGACTTAGCGTTGATCGCAAAACTTGAAGGCAAAGGCCAATCAGCAAAAGAATTAAAATCTCGCTTTAAAGACAAAGACGGCAAACGTTTACACGTGGCTGAAGAATTACGTAGACCAAAACGTGCTAAGAAAAAAACTGTAGATGGCGCTAAAGCATCTGCAGCAGCTAAGGCCGCTAAGCCTGCATTTAAACCTAAAGCTGCAAAACCTAAGTTTAAACCAAAACCTTACAATCCAACAAAAAAGTAGTCGATGGATAAACCAGTAAAAAGCGCAGTCTTAGTCGGCATTCAGTTACCAAAAGTTTCTACAGCAGAACTTGAAGCCTCTCTTCAGGAGTTAACACGTCTTGTGACAACTCTTGGTTATAATGTCGTAGGACAAGTCACACAAAAGCGCAGTAACGACCGAACTGTTACAGTTTTAGGTGATGGAAAATTAAAAGAATTAGCGCAATGGACTAACGGCACTGGCGTTGTGGCCTCGGTTGTTGATGTTAAAATTAGCAAAGCAAAACAGAAATGGTTAGACGATAAAGAAGAGCCTAACGAAACAGAGGCGACTTCTGACAACGAGTCTGAAGAATCTGAAAACGAAGAAGCTAATAATTTAATTCCAGAAGAAAAAAGAAATTCAGCTCAGGTTGTTATCGTTGATACTGAATTATCACCATCACAAATCAGAAACTTAGAAAGCGCTGTAGGCTGTACTGTATTTGACCGCACTGGTGTAATTATCGAAATTTTCTCACGCCATGCAAAAACAAAAACAGCTCGTCTTCAGGTCGAGATCGCCCGCTTAACTTATTTAGGGCCAAGATTACGCGAAACTGGCGGCGGCGAAGACCGTGAAGGTGGCGGCGGTAAAGGTGTCGGCGAAAGCGCGATTGAATTAGATAAACGTAAAGTTCGTGATCGTATTAAAGAATTAAGAACTGAGTTAGAAGCCATCGGGAATCAGCACCAAGTTCGTCGCAACCGTCGCGATCAAGAGATCAGCGTAGCCTTAGTTGGTTACACGAATGCAGGTAAATCTTCATTAATGCGCGCGATGACTGGCAGTGAAATCTACGTAGCCGATAAATTGTTTGCTACCCTTGATACTACGATCCGCCCGATCTATCCTGAAACACGGCCTAAAGTTTTATTATCTGATACTGTTGGATTTATTAAAAAACTTCCGCATGATTTAGTAGCTTCATTTAAATCTACGCTTGATGAGGCTTTAAATGCTTCATTATTACTTTTCGTTGTAGATAGTTCTGATGCTTCATTTCGTTCACAATTAGAAGTAACTAAAACTACTTTAAGCGAAGTTGGCGCTGACGAAATTCCAAGTTTATTAGTTTTAAATAAACGCGACAACTTAAGTGCTGAAGAGGCTGCTGCTTTAATGGTTGAATTTCCAGACGCAATTATGATTTCAACACGCGATAAAGACGATTTAAAACGTATGCGTGAAAAGATCATGAGTTATTTCGAAACTGACATGGTTGATGAAGATATTTTTATCCCGTACACAGTTCAAGGTATTATCGGCGAAATCAGATCTAAAATTCGTGTGCTCAGCGAAAGCTACAATGAAAATGGTGTGACTTTACGTGTGCGCAGCCCTGAAAAAGTCTTAGAACAAATCAAAAAGAAATTGATCCCGCCACCAAGAACACGATAATTACGGTACCATGGTGGTTGATCCACCAAGTACTTGCCACTTGTTGTTTAACTTCTTCCAAACTCTAAAGAATCTTAACTTAAAAGACTGCTCTTTAGTTTTGTAAGTCGTTAAACTATACACAATCGCTGTATCAGGAAATGTTTCTATTTTTAACTCATCAACAATCACAGCTTCAAACGGAACTCGTTTTGGCCCATGCGCATTTAAGATAAATTGTTTATCGTACAACTCACCTTTTGGGCCTACGATAATTGCACTCGGTGCTAACAACTCATCAAGAATATAACTCGTATCAATTTCTTTACTTGCATCAGCTTCAGTTAATCTTTTTTCTAAATTTAAAATTTCTTCATTCATAAATTACTCAATCACCGTTTCACTTCTATAGCTCCAAAATGTCGGAAATATCCAAATACAAGATGCACACGCGATCACACATAAGATTCCACCCCATAAAATGGCAAGATGTGAATTCGTCATTGAGGCCATCGAGCCCGCACGTACGTTACCGATTAATGGGCCCACCATATACGATAACATATTTAAACTTCCTAAACGTCCGCGCACATGCGGCGGAATAACTTCATTCCAAATTGTTGAACGATAAATTGCACTTACGCTATCTGCAGCCCCTGCCATTAACAAAGCGACTGACATCCAAATTAAATCTGGTGCAAAAGCCATCGCGGTGATAAACACGCCCCAACCTGTAGCTGCTAAAATAACTCCAGCGCCGTGGCGATGATATTTACCCAGTGGTTTAGAAAAAAGTGAAATTAATCCTGCACCTACCGGCATAGCTGCATAAAGAAGACCTAAATGTTTTTTCTGATTAAACTCATCAGCTAACTGTGGAAACAAAGCCATGGGCATGGCAAAAACCATCGCAATAATATCAACCAAATATGTTCCTAAAATCAGTTTGTTTTTATAAGCATACTTAATACCTTCAATGATTGATTTCAAATCAGCTTTTTCAAGAGCTTGCGGAGTCACAACTGATTTCATTGACCATAACGCCCAAATTGAAATTAAAAAAGTAAGAGCATCAATAATATACGTGGCTTTTACTCCGACTGAAGCAATTAATACTCCGGCTAATGCAGGCCCAGCAACCGCGCCCACAGCATATCTTAATGACCCAAGAGCAGCGACTGGTTGTAAATCTTTTTTCTCAACCAACTGCGGAACAATCGCATCCATTGATGGACGATGTAACCCCACTAACGCTGATGAAAGTGCTGCTATCACCATTAAAATGGCAATCGATGGCACTGGTAAAAAACAATTCGCTAAAAATAACAAAGAACAAAAGAATAATCCAATTTCGCTATAGATTAATAATTTGCGACGATCAAAAGTATCAGCTAAGGCGCCACCATATAATCCGGCGATCACTAATGGTATTAACTGCACCGAAGAAATCACACCTACCATGAACGAACTTTTTGTCAGCTCGTAAGTTTGATATGGGATTGCTACGTAGGTCATCATGCTTCCGAAAAAAGAAACCGTTTGGCCGGTAAATAGTTTTCTGAATTCTGAATTTCTTTTTAACGGTGATAGATCTACAAACATTAATTTACTCCTACAAATTCACCGGTCATCTCGCAGGCGACGCGGTTATCTGCTAATAAAATTTGGCTGGTCAAAGTTAAACGACCTTTACCTTTTTTAGAAAAAGCATCTTGAAACTTTTGTACAATTTCATCTGTGGGCGCAAGACAAACTGCTCTGAGTGTGCCTGTCACAGGGTGGATGTAATTCATTGATGCAGTTTTTAATAAGACATGACCTGTTTCGTTGATAATTTTAAACAACTGACAATAAGCTGCTAAGACCATCATTGTGGCTAACGATCCACCAAACGCTGTGCCCACGTGATTGTGGTTTGGGCCTAATGGAGCTTGTAATTCAATATGCTTTTGATCAGCATACACAACTTTAACCTGCATAAACTGACTTAAAGGAATTTCTTTATGTAATTTTGTTTCTAGTGTTTCTGCGTTCATAAGTTAATTTCTTTCTAAAAATGCTTTTTTAAAAAACCTTCGATACAGATTTCTAAATAATCGATCACTTTATCAAATTCTTGCGGGCCCATATAATAGGGGTCTGGAATAAATTTAATATTTTTATTTTCATCATACGCAGCAATAGCTTCTAATTTGTGGCGGTATTCAGGTGGACAAACTTCTTGAGAGTTTTTTAAATTAGAATCATCCATCACTAGAATATGATCGAAAGTCGTAAAATCAGCCACCGTCAACTGGCGAGCTAAATGAATCATTTCATACCCACGATTTTCAGCATGTTTGATCGAGCGAATATCAGATCTTTCGCCGGCATGCCAACCTGCGGTTCCGGCTGAATCAACTTCGATAGATAAATTTAATTTGTGGGCTTTACGACGTAGTATCGCCTCTGCCGTCGGAGAGCGACATATATTACCCAGGCAAACCATTAAAACCTTTTTACTCATAGGCCTAATTTAGCAAAAAAAAAGCCCTACTGAGTAGAGCTTTTCTTTAAATAACTAAAATGTTTAGCTAATTACTTTTTAGCAACTAGTTTAAGTTTTAATTCAAATTTATCGTTGATAACTTTATCAGCCGCTAAATCTTTAAGATAGTTGCCAGAGTTATATTTTAAACCCCATACAGTACGATCGATTTCTACAGTAGCTTCACCATTTGCTTGTCCGTTAGCAATTGTGATAGTTGCTGGAAATTCAATTGGATGTGTTTGACCAACCATAGTGAAATCACCTTTTACAGTGTAAAGATTTTTCATTTTAGCCGGAGTTACTGAAGTGATTTTAAAAGTAGATGTTGGGTATTTAGCAACATTGAAAAAATCAGGGCTTGATAAGTGACCCACTAATTTTTTGTTGTTATCAGCATCTTTTTGATCAAGATCTTTTAATGTCGTCATATCAACAGTTACATCGCCAGATTTAACCATGTCTTTTTCAACCATGACAGATCCGCCTTGAATAGCCATAGTGCCTTCATGAAAGGTTCCTAATTTTTTTGTGCCTTTCCAGTTTAATGTACTGGCTGCTGCGTCAACTTTGTAAGTTTCAACTGCTGCAGGTGCTGGCGCTGCTGTTGCAGCTTTTTTATCTTTAGCTGATACGTTAAGACCAAGTGTCATAACTGCTAATGCTAATACTAATGATGTTTTCATAAAACTCCCCGTTAAAATAAATTTTGTTTATACCTAAACAAATGGTGTAACCAAAATACTATTGATCTGTTGAGTTATAGGCAAGCGACTAATTGCGCCATACTGTACCAAAATACCCTGTGGCGGCAAGTTTGCAATTTGTAATTTCAAATGCTTGCGCATTAAAGGAGAATTTATGGCTAACGTTATAGAGGATTTTTTTAAATCCGTAGTTCATCACGAAGCTCTGCCTTTAGAAGAAGTATACACATTTTTAGACGAAGCCTTACAAGACCAAATGGAATTTATTCCTCTTATGGAAAGACATCACGGCCATATCGAAGAATCTATCGCTGTTCTTATGAGTAAAGACGCCCTAGAGATGGAAAAACAAGACCACCTTTTTAGATTTTTTCGACTTTTAGAAATGCACGGAAAAGCCGAAGAAGAAGTTCTGTATACGGCTCTTCAACATAACTCTGACAAAAGTCCACGTGTCTTAGGTTTTGCGGCGCTTGACGAACATGATTTAGCCTTTCGCTTAGAGCGCGAATTATTAGAAATGGGTTATCGCGACTCATGGAACGACGAAATCGAAGCTAAAGCAAAAGTCGTTGCAAATTTAGTTAGAAATCACATTAAAGAAGAAGAAAACGAGATTTTTCCTTTAGCTGAAAAACTGATTTCAACTTCACACTTAGAATTGATGAGCATGAATTACATCGAAAAATGTAAAATCTATCTCAATGATTCTTTGCAAACTTCGATTAGTCGCCCTGTTGTAAGAACGCCTCCTGCAGGATCAATGTATCCGCATTGATTTCTAAGCTAACTTATGTGTAGCATAGGCTATGGCGAAAATATTTATTGATGCTGACGGCTGCCCCGTAAAAGACGAAGTTTATCGCGTGGCTGAACGTTATCAAATGTCTGTCGTGCTAGTTGCTAACAAACCTTTAAATTTGCCGTTAAATCCCCTCTTAGAAATGGTTGTCGTCAAAGGCAACTTTGATGCCGCAGATGATTGGATTGTCGATCATTGCCAAGCTTTTGATATTGTTATTACTGCAGATATTTTATTAGCCGAACGTTGTGTAAAAAAATCAGCGCGCGTGTTGGGTCACAAAGGTGATGAATTCACCGAAGATAATATTGGTTCTGCAGTAGCCAGTCGTGAATTAATGCAAAATCTACGACATATGGGTGAAGTGCGCGGCGGCCCTGCTCCCATGGATAAACAGGCTCGCTCAAAATTTTTAAGCACCCTAGATAGAATCATTCAATCGCTTAAGAAAGATAAAAAATTATGAATATTCAACCGCATTTAATTGGTGATCGTCTTGAATTACGTGCACTTCATGCAAACGACTATGAGCCTTTACTTAAAGCCGCTTCTGATCCATTAATTTGGGAACAGCACCCGCAGTCAGATCGCTACAAACCAGAAGTGTTTAAATCTTTTTTCGACGAAGCTTTAGCTTCAAACGGCGCTTTAGTTATTATTGATCGCGCAACAAATGCGGTCATCGGCACAACTCGCTATTATGATTATTCAAAAGAAAATTCTTCGATCATTATTGGTTATACTTTTTTAGCTAAAACATACTGGGGTGGAGATTTTAATAAAGAACTAAAAAAATTAGTCGTGAATTATGCGTTGAAGTTCGTAAAAACCACTTACTTCCAAGTGGGTCTTAACAACACAAGATCACAAAAAGCGATGGAGAAAATCGGCGCCATCAACACTGGCATTCAAGAAGTGGTGATTTCGTACGGGCCACCGAAAAAGTCTTATATTTATAAAATTGAAAAACCATTTTAGTTTCTAAATATTGATTGCTTAAATTAGTTGCTAATTCATGCATTTCGCTCTCATAAAAGAAAAAATTTCCCCGTTTTTTGTAAATTTAATTTTATTTAAATAACCTATTGCCGCTCTCTGGTTGTCTAGCTATACAACCATCAACTTAAAGGGAGCCACCTCATGGGTAAAATTCTTGGAATCTTGTTACTAACTGCCATCGCACTTAATTCAAAAGCCGACGTTAACGGAAAACCCGTAGTTGTTCCGACTGATTGTAATTCAGTGGTTTTTTCAAGCGCTGATAAAATTTGTAGTCTATTTGCTTTTGCTGGTTCTGATGTTTGTACAAAAACAGCAAACAACTGTGCTTCAGTTTCTCAAGAACTTTTCACCGGAACAAACCTTGAAGCGGCAAACTACGCTCAACCAAAAGGTTGGACTGGCTTTGGTTCAACAGGAGCGCTTTATTCTTCGGCTCAGCTTTGCTTACTTCGTGATTTAAAAGATGCGCCCATCGAATCGGTGGCAACAGCTACTACTAAAATCGGTGATGCCAGCATTAAACAACGCTTACAGTTTTTATCGTTCGATAAAGGCACTAAAACTTGGCAAGGTTACCACGTGGCCGCAGCTTGTGCGCCGGCGATTGGTTGTATTGATATCATCAGCCAAAAAATTACAGCTAAGCCTGTGCAAAACAATGTGAAAGGTACTGGTAAAAAAGCTGGCGAATACGAGATTTACACAGCTTATGGTATTGATGTAACAGCTGATTCAATTGCTCAGGGTTTTCAAGTTCAAATTCCTGCGCTTAATGTTTACACGCCATATGGTGTTGTCAGCGCGATTCCAAAATTTGAATTATCTCGTAACATGGGTTTAGTTTTAGCTCCGTATAATCAAAACAATGTGAAATCAACAGCAGTCGGAGTTTGGGGCAATGCCAAGATGACTGAAATTTACGGTCGTACTGCAGGTGTTGAACAATCAACTATTTACCCGGCTTACTTAATTACGGGAGCTTCGAAGACAGACAACCGTTACATTGGTTACAATTCACAAGTGGCTTTTGGTTCACGCAATGTAGATCCAAACGCAGCTATCTGGGCTCCCACGGCTGGCCAAGAATTTCCACTTCGTCCGGATGCAGACTTAAATACTTCTAGATCTAACGCAGAAAAAACTCCGAATGCTCAATTATCTGCGGGTGTTAAAATTCAGTATTCACCAGTAGCTTTATTACCATCTGCCATTGTTAATAATCGCTTTATCACTTTAGGTTTTAATGTTTATGTTGAGCCAAAAGTGGGAGCCAACATGTCGGCTCAGGTTAACTTCAATCATTCAGAAATTTCTGTAGCTAAAGATATCATAACACCACAAGGCCCTGCTGATGTTCGCGTAAATAAAGTTGAACAACACAAATCATTCTCTGTGACTGCAGGTTCAAATGTAGCGGCTCTTTTTGGTTTATATGCAGGTGTTGATTTAGTCATCCATTTACACGTACCTTTATTCATCACTGATATCGATGTTGATTTAATTAATATTCATCCTAAGACTACAGTTCTTGAATCAATCACTAAAGGCACAGGCGTTGGCAACAGATCAGCTTACGCAAAAACGCGTGTGCAAGAAGCTATGACTACGAAAAAATCTTACCAAGAGTACAAAACATTAATGAACACTCAACCACTAGGTACTGATCATGTGGCTGCGTGTTTTGCACAACCTTCTGCATCGGCTCCGCCACCGGCTGATCCAAAATATCAACCAGGAAATATGCAAGATTTAATCGCTGGTGTTGAGTACCCTTGTAACATCTGTGTGGGTATGAATGATTACAATTACCAAGATAACGATGGTAAAACTCAAACAATCAATGGTTTCTTAGTTGGTTTATTTCAATCACCTTATGGTGCGGGAACTGCTTCTGGGCGCTGGGCTTGTGATAACGTAGCTAAAAGTGGTTGTTACGATATGTGTAAATATGATCCAGCAACAAATAAATTAACTGTTGTTCGAACAGCCGTGCAAATGCGAGCGCTTGGTCAAGCTCAAGACATGCCTTTACGCTGCCGTTAATTCTAGTTATAATAGTCGCGAATGTACAAACTTCGCGACTACCAACAACAGGCTGTAAATAACACGGTTAAGTTTTTTCAAAAAAAACGTGTGCCTGCTGTTATTGTTTTACCAACAGGCGCAGGTAAAAGTTTAGTCATCGCAGAACTGGCTCGTATTGCCAGAGGCCGCGTTCTGATTTTAGCTCACGTTAAAGAACTGGTTGAGCAAAACTACGAAAAATATAAAAGCTATGGTTTATCAGCTGGAATTTTTTCGGCAAGCCTTGGTAAAAAAGATTGGGAGCACAAAGCTATCTTTGGCAGTGTGCAATCAGTGGCCCGTGCGCCAGAGAAATTCTTTGAAAACTTCTCATTACTAGTGATTGATGAATGTCACCGCGTAGATGAAGAAGGCGATACTCAATACCAAACGGTGATTAAACAACTTCAAGAAAAAAACCCCGAGCTTCATATTTTAGGTCTTACAGCTACACCGTACCGCTTAGGTGTTGGTTGGATTTATGAATATTCAAACTTAGGCGAATTAAAAACTGAAAAGAAAAGATTTTTTAAACAATGTGTGTTTGAACTTCCGCTTTCATACATGATTAAGAATAAGTTTTTAACGACTCCGGTAAAAGTAGATATTCCGGTTACGTGTTATGATTTCTCAGAGCTTACTGAAAAAAATCGGTCTTACACAACGGCTGAGATTGAAGAGATCTTAAATTCGCAGCGGCGCTTAACACCGCTGATGATTAAAAACATTATCGACATCACCGAAAAATATAACCGCAAAGGGGTGATGATTTTCTCAAGCACGATTAAACATGCTGAAGAGATCATGAGTTACCTGCCTAAAGGTGATGCCCGCATCGTTATCGGTGATACCGAGATGAACGAGCGTGATCAAATCATTGAAGATTTTAAAAAGAAAAAATTTAAATACTTAGTGAACGTGTCAGTCTTAACGACAGGCTTTGATGCTCCTCACGTAGATGTGATTGCGATTCTGCGTCCGACAGAATCAAATAGTTTATATCAACAGATCGTAGGCCGTGGTTTACGTTTATCTGAAGATAAAAAAGATTGTTACATCTTAGATTACACAGGTATGGGTCACGATATCTTTACACCTGAAATCAGTGATAAACGCCCGGCTAAAGACACAGTAGCTGTTCAAGTGCCTTGCCCTGTGTGTGAACACGTGAATGATTTCTGGGGTTACGCTGACACCGATGGCATTGTGTATGAACACTTCGGCAGAAAATGCCGTGGCGCCAAACAAGATCCAGATACTTTTCAAGTTGTTCCGTGTGGATATAGATTTAGATCTAAAATTTGTCATAGCTGCGGGGGCGAAAACGATATCACGGCAAAGGCCTGTGATAATTGCAAAGCTGTGCTGATTGATGCTGATGCAAAATTAAAACAAGCTCGCCTTTCTAAAAATGCGCATGTACTTACGCCTGATCGAATTGTATTTGAAGAACGTAAAGATAAAAACTCTAATCCATATCTAGAGATTAGATATTACGATTTAGATTCACAATATGTCAGTGAGGCACACTTTTTTGGTAATGCGACTTCGCTGAAGAAATTTAATATCAATTTTTTACGTTCGCACTTACGACGTCCTGAACTGGCTGATGAATTCACTAATCCAATGGATGTCGTGAAATATCAAAAGCTATTTCGCCTACCTGCTTTTGTGATCGCCCGAAAACAAGATAAGTTCTGGAAGATCACAGAAAAAGTATTCGCCGAAGAACTTGTTCGCGCTGACTAATGACGTACACTTCGTTTCGGATTGTTTATCATAGCGAGCACCACGATAAACAGAACAAACATTGAAGCATGTAAACCATAATCAAAGTTTGTTCGAGGCCCTACGCCAATACCAATCATAACTGCTCCGACAAGAGTAATCAGCAATGACAACAGTTTCAGCTACCCGAGCTTGAAAATGCGGATAGCTAAATGGCACGTAGCCAGCATGCGCTAGCGCGCCATACATAAAAAGTAAAATTTGAAACGACATCATTAATCGAATTGAATCGTTTGATGGTGTTGGCGTTTGATCCATAAAAAATCCTTATTTACGAGTGTTCGACAAAGCGTTGCAATTTATCAATCGAAGATGTCCAACCCTGTACGCAGTCATCATGCATAGTTTTAGGAATGCCTTGATGAGTAATGTTAATTTGTGATTGGTTTGCACCTAAACTTACAAATTCAATTGTAATGCGACCGCCACCTTCTGGCCAATCACCCGGCATACCGTATTCAGCAGCTGAAATTGGTTTACCATTTTTATCTGTAAATTGATCACCCATCACTAATTTTTCATTGGGCACTAATTCTTCTATGCCACCGCCGCTGTACATGACTTTACCGTCAGGGCCTTTCATCGCTAAATTTATTTGGCCACCAACACGTAAATCTATTTTTGCCTCTGGGCAGCTGTAAGTTTCAGGGCCCCACCATTGTTTGATTAGACCTTCATTTGTCCATGCGTTAAATACGCGTTCAACTGGAACATCGAATTTTCGATTTAATTCAACAAGAGGGTATTTTTCTACGTTAAATGTGCGTTTTGTCCCTTGGGTATTCTGCGTTGTACTTTGTTGCATAAATAAATCCTTTCAAAGTGAATAAGATTATTTATGCAATAGCTATGCAGAAATTTAATTATGTTTACTTAAGTGAATGCTAATCAGCTGCATGCATTTTTTTTAAAACAACAGACATCGTTGCAGGATCAACGCCTGCTTTTCTCATAAGTTCTCGAGCATGACGAAAATCATCGTTATCAACAGCTTCCATAAATTCATCTAATTTATTTATCTCTGCAATTTTTTCTAAGACTAATGTTCCTTCAAAATCTTTTTCTTCCATAACAATTTTTCCTTACTTCCAGGTTTCGTTTAATTTATCAGAATAAAACCTAAGGGCGCGGTCATAAGATTTAATCTCGGTATCACTTGTCGTCTCAATGAGTTGAATTAATAGCTGACTTACCGATTCTTCGGCGCGGCCCAAATTATATAAAGTGAGTGCGCGAAAAACCTTTATTGAACGATGATCTGGAAACTCTGTTAAAGCTTGATCAAAAACTTTTAATGATTTTTCATATTCACCTAAACAGCGAAATGTACTGCCTAAGCCAAGCATCGCCCCGTCGCGGTCTGTAACTAAACCGTTGGCAATCGCTTTTTCATAAAACGGAACAGCATCAGATTCTTTTCCCATAAAATCGCAAGTCCAAGCCATTTGATAATTTACTTCAGCATCTTCTGGATAATCTTTTAACAACTCTTTAAATAGAGTTTCAGCTTCTTGAGGCTTATTATTTTTTCTAAGTGCAATCGCTTCTACTAATTTCTCTTTTAACATATATATCTATTGCTCTACGCAAATAAGGTTGTGAGAAGTAGCACAAGTTGTTTGACCTGACTTATCTAATGCTGTCGAGCTCGTATCAGTGCAACTCAATAGAGTTGCATTAGAAACTCCCCCGAATGTCCAACCACCGCAGCTATTAACGGCAGATGTCCAGTCATTGGCAAAGCCACCCCACGCAGCACCGCCACCACAAGTGCCAAATGAATTGGTTAACGGAAATGTAAACAGACCTGCATTATTTGTTGTGCCGATCACTGTTGTTGCATCTGCACGACGATATTCTGTATTCACCGCAAGCACCCAGCGCGTATGCTCACTTGCACCACCCGAACAATTTGCACTTGTGCATGCTGTGCGGCTTTGTGCTGTTCCGTTAGTTGCAGCAATCAAAGTTTTATAAGTCACACTTGTATCCGGACGATTTGCATCGGCATTACAAATACTATCTGAATTCGTAGCACCAATCATATTTGCTGCAGGCGTTGATGCACTCACGAATAAATATTTAAATGAACGTGCTGTTTGCGCACTCGCAACGGCAGTATAACTTGAGCTACCGGCAGAGTTTACAGAAGATACACGGTAATAATATAAAGTATTTTGCGACGCCGAAGAGTCTGCGTAACTTGTAGAGCTCGCCGCAGTCACTGTCATTGAAGTGAACGTCACATTATTTAAAGAACGTTCAATATTAAATCCAGATTCGTCGGCTGAATTATCGGCCCATGATAAATTGATTGTTGTCGTAGGAGCAGTGCCATCTCTAGTGGCCGTCAAACTTGAAGGAGCTGTTGGAATAGTTGTCGCAACAACTGAATCAACCAGGGCTTCACACTTTCCTGTTAAACCTGATTTTTTTAACTCTTCGTTTTCACCACACTTAGGCATGCATGAAGTGAGAGTCGATAACATTAATAAGCCCGCTATTAACAAAATAATTTTTTTCATACTTATATTGTCAAATTAGAAGTCGTTACGGTCAATTGGGCCAAGACCATTTCATTAACAGACCTATTTAAACACTTCCAATTTCAAACGCACAGGCTGCCCTAGCCATAAAGCTTTGGCTGTATGGTTATCGTAGTCTGTTCCATCTTGTGGATGCACTAATATATTCAGTGATTCACGATATTCATCTAACCAGGGAACAAGCTTATAGTACTGAGCTTGCGAAAAATTCACTTCTAACATCGGCAAAGTGTGTGGCCCGATGGGTTCAGGGATAATGTCTCCCACAAAGATTTCATCGTTTTTAAATTCAGTACAGATCATCGAGCGCAGACGTTCGATCACATCAATTTGTTCAGGTATATAATAGATATGGGCATCCCAATCATGTAGAAACCCCTTAGGCATCCATTCAGAGTTGTATCTATAAGTGCGTGTTTTCATGAATTCAAACTACCCTTTTTATATGGTTTTTAACAGTGATTTAGACTAAGGATCATAATTGGTGACACTTTGTCTGCGTTAAATTGCGAACGCTAAATGGTTAAAATGTCTTAACATTTTTAAATTAGACGGCCTAAACCGTTAACTTGTAAAAAGCTTGGTCAGCGATAGTTGCCGATCTCGATTTAAAACCCTTTAAAAACCGGAACACCTTTCGCTATAGGAAACCTCGTCGAATATAGAAAGAGTGCTGTTCTTTTGTGGATAATGGGAAATTAATCTCGCACAGGTTGAACGGTATCAAAATTTTATGAACAAGAAATTAGTACTATCAGCCTTATTAGCATTAGCAATGAACCAGCAAACTTTCGCTATGTCTTTAACTGAAGCCAGTCAATTAGCATTAGATAACGATGCTAACTATGCAGCTCAAGTTGCTCGTTATGAAGCTAACACACAAAACTTACCAATCGCTAAAAGCGCAAAGAAAATTCAAGCGAGCATTAACGGTTCTGTAACTCAATCATTTGGACCACAAATGTCTGGTGGCGTGGGCGAGCGCGTATCTTTAGATTTATCTAAAACTCTTTATAACGGACAAATGAAATACGACATCAAAAAAGCTGAAGTTATGCAAGACGTTTACGAAACAGAATTAGAAATCGCTACAGAAAATGAATTAGCTAAAGTAACTGCAGCTTACTTACAAGGTTTAGAAAAACAAGAGATCAACGAATTATCTAAAGCCGAAGTTACAATGTTAGAAAAACAAGCTAAGAATGCTAAACACAATCTTGATGCTGGTGTCTCTAACAAAAACCAAGCTTTAGATTTCAAAGCATTACTTGATTCAGCTACGTCAGGTTTATTATCTTCTGAAATGGAAGTTAACTCTGCTAAAATCGATTTAGAATCAATCGTTGGAGCTCCAGTTAATTCTTTAGATACTAACTTATCTTTAGATTCTTCAATCATCAACCACACGACAACTGCTCAATTGATGGATCAAGCTCGTCAAAACAATAAACAATTACATCGTCAACAATTAATGTTAGCGGCTGCTGACTATAATGTAACTGCAAAATCTAAAATGAATGGCCCAGTAGTAACTGGTGTTGCTTCTTATGGTACTTCACACGGTGGAATGAATGGAGCCGGCGGAGCTGGTGGTTACGTAGGTATCCAAGTAAGCATTCCATTAGGAGGTAGCAAGAAGCACTATACTTCACAAGCTCGCTCTGAACAAGATGCAGCTTCTTCTGAAGTTGAAGCTCAAGAACAAAAAATTACTTCTTCGGTTCAACGTTTAGCTTCTTCTTTATTACTTGATCAACGCATTATCAGTGCTAAACGTGCTGCTGTAAAATCGGCTACTGAGTCTTTAGAGGCGACTCAAACTTCTTTCAAAACTGGTCAATTAAACTCGGTTGATGTGGTTGCGGCTCAAAGAAATTTAGGCGATGCTCAACGCCAATTAATTCAAGCTAAATACGCAGCTGCTGGTCGCGTAGTAAGTTTACTACAAATCACTGGTAAATTAACTGTTGATAATATCAATAAAATCGACAGACTTTTAAAGTAATTCTTTAAAGATTAAGTTCAAAATAAAAAACCAGCAACAGGAGACGTTGCTGGTTTTTTTATTTGTGGCGCTGGTTACTTTTGATTCCCTAAATCATAACGATCAAGACTCATCACTTTGGCCCAAGCATTTGCGAAATCATTTACAAATTTATCTTTAGCATCATCACTGGCATAGACTTCAGCTAAAGCACGAAGTTGCGAATGTGAACCAAAAACTAAATCAACTTCAGTCGCTGTCCATCGTGCTTTTCCAGTGTTGCGATCTTTACCTTCGTAGATTCCTTTTGTTGCCGATGGCTCCCATACAGTTTCCATATCCAGTAACGTTGTGAAAAAATCATTCGTTAAAGTGCCAGGCTTAGTTGTAAATACTCCGTGCTGTGAATTTTTATAATTCGTATCAAGCACACGCATCCCACCTAAAAGCACTGTCATTTCTGGAGCTGTTAGTTTTAACATGTTCGCTCGATCTAATAAAAGTGTCGCTGGTGTAAGTTTAGTTCTTGTACTTACATAATTGCGAAAACCATCGGCTTTAGGCTCAAGCACTGCAAATGAAGCTGTATCAGTTTGTGCTTGTGAAGCATCAGTACGACCCGGTGTAAACGAAACACTGACTTTGTGTCCTGCTTTTTTAGCCGCTTCTTCCACTGCTGCGGTTCCGCCTAAAACAATTAGATCAGCTAATGAAACGCGCTTACTTCCTTTTTGTGAATCATTAAATTCTTTTTGAATTTTTTCATAGGTCTGCAACACTTCAATTATTTTTGAAGGCTCATTCACTTCCCACTCTCTTTGTGGTGACAAGCGAAGTCTTGCACCATTTGCTCCACCACGCATATCGGTTCCACGAAATGAGGCAGCTGCTGCCCAGGCTGTTGAGACTAAACGTGGAATACCTATTCCCATTGATAAAACTTTTTCTTTTAAATTTCTGATATCTTCTAAATCAATTAACGGATGGTCTACTTTGGGAACAGGATCTTGCCACAATTGCTCTTTCGGAACCCATGGCCCCCAGTAGCGAGTTGTCGGACCCATATCGCGATGTAAAAGTTTAAACCAAGCTTTACCGAAAGTTTCTGCTAATTGATCTGGATTTTCATAAAAGCGTTTAGAAATTTTTGCGTAAGTCGGATCAACTTTTAAAGCTAAGTCAGTTGTTAACATCATCGGCGCATGTTTTTTATCTTTAATGTGCGCATCAGGCACTGTGTCTTTAGCGGCTCCATTTTTTGGCCTCCATTGATGAGCACCGCCCGGGCTTTTTGTTAATTCCCATTCGTGTTTGTACATGTTTTCTAAAAATTCGTGGCTCCATTGTGTGGGCTTACTTGTCCACGCGCCCTCAAGACCACTGGTGATTGTGTCAGGCCCCTTGCCCGTGCCGTGTGAATTCTTCCAACCAATTCCTTGTGCGTGAAACGGACAACCCTCTGGTTCTTTACCAACGTTAGTCCCTTTTGCAGCGCCATGAGTTTTACCAAACGTATGACCGCCAGCAATCAGAGCCACAGTTTCTTCATCATTCATTGCCATGCGCGCGAAAGTTTCGCGAATATCATGTGCAGCTTTTGCAGGATCTGGATTACCGTTTGGCCCTTCGGGATTAACATAAATTAAACCCATTTGCACAGCGCCAAAAGGTTCTGCTAGTTTTCGTTCTTCGCCACTGGCGTAACGTTCATCACCCAGCCAAGTATTTTCTGGACCCCAAAAAATTTCTTCGGGTTCCCATACATCTTCGCGGCCAAAGGCAAAACCAATAGTTTTAAACCCCATTGATTCATAAGCGCAGTTACCTGCAAAAACTAAAAGATCAGCCCACGAAACTTTGCGACCGTATTTTTTTTTAATCGGCCATAATAATCTTCGCGCTTTATCTAAGTTTGCATTATCAGGCCAGCTATTGAGCGGAGCATAACGTTGACCCCCGTCACCAGCACCGCCGCGACCATCTTCGATGCGATAAGTACCCGCAGCATGCCAGCTTAAGCGAATAAATAACGGACCATAATGACCGTAATCTGCAGGCCACCACTCTTGCGAAGTTTTCATGACTTGAAAGACATCTTTTTTTAAAGCTTCAACGTCTAATTTTTTAAATTCTTCGGCGTATTTGTAAGAACTCTCCATCGGGTTACCGCTGGTGTTACGTTTATGTTGATTTAACACATTCAGATCAAGTTGCTCTGGCCACCAATCACGATTCGTGTGCGGGCGCGAATTGCTTTTTGGTTGTGGAGATTTAATTGCGGGATTTTCACTTTCACTGCGTGGTTCAGACATAAGTAGGCTCCTTGTAAAAATTTATTTACTCAAGTACGGTTTCAAATTTTTATTTTATTGAAAAGAGAAAACTATTTTTACAAGGTGCAGATCCCAAATCACCCCGGAATTAAATTTGCAACATTCTATGGGTTTATCAACTTTTTAAGGAGAATGTATGAATACTGCCCCGAATAAACAAGACATCTTCATTTTAGAAAAAAAATATTGGGCTGCTATGAAAAACAATGATGTCGAAGCTGCCGTTTCGCTCACAAGATTTCCGTGTATCGTTACAAGTCCTAAAGGAGCTATGCGCGTAAATGAATCGCAGTATCGTCAAATGATGCAAGCAAATAACAACGGTCAATATCAAGATATCGTTATTAAAGATCCTCAAGTTGACTTGCTTAATGAAGACACAGCTTTGATTTCATATTCAATCATGCACAAAGGAATGAAAATGTTAGACGTGTCTACTTGGGTTCGCGACGGCGAAAAGTGGGTTTGCGCTTTTCACTCTGAAAATCCAATTCAGTAATTTAATTAATCCAGCATGCCTTTGCCCTGAAGAATTTTAGGAACAAATTTTTCAATGCGGCTTAGGCGTGTTGCTGATTGTTTCGCACTCGTAAAGAAAAATAAATAAGCACGTTGTCTGCCCGGAGTTAAAGCCTCAAAAGCTTTTTTCAGTTTTGCGTTCGTAGAAAACATTTTTTTAAGTTCAACCGGCAGGGGTATAGCTTTTTGCTTAACTTCTACTTTTAATCCAGAAGCTTCATTAGCAATAGCCTCTTTAATGTAAGCCTTAATCGTTGGCGCTAGTTTTTTAATTTCAGCCACAGAACTAAATTCAAATCGATTCGAAGATTGTGAATTTGGTCCGTTAGCCACTAGAACTTTTTTAGGGTCTTTAAGTAATGTGCCTTTAAAAAACATTAAGCCTAAATAAGATTTAAACGGCTGAATGATAACGACATTTGTATCGTTGTACGAATAGCAGGGTAAATTCCATTTTAAGTCTTCTTCTAATTTCGTAGAATTTAAGATTTCACGAAGCAAAGTGACTTCATCGTTCCAGTTTTTCAATTTCTTGATAAATTGCGTTACATTTGAATTCATGGGTAAAGCGTACCAGTTATGTTAAGTTATTTCTATGGAACAAAACCCTTATATCGCAATGCTTTATGGAGCCCACAAAACTCTGGCCATTAAAAAAATGATGTCTGTTAACGCAGAGTGGGCCAATCTTGTCAGTTGCCATGCGTTTAGTGATCGTTATTGGGGTAAGCCTTGGCAAAAAGATAATTACGCCATGACCGATAAAGAAGTTATCACTCTAACCGCTTTGATCTCGTCAGGTCTAACGAATCAGACAGCTTTGCACATTCATGGCTTTTTAGGCAGTGGCGGTACCTTAAAAGAATTAGCCGCATTAATTCATGCCGCCTGGAGACCTCGCAATACGGAAATTGACCCGCAGTTTATTGAACGCATGTCTGCTGAACTTTCTTCTGAACCGGGCATCGAACAATTTATTTCAGATTTAAAAAACAAAGATCTTTCGCTATCTGGATTAGATGTAAAATCACCTTTAACCGGCTTTACACGTTTACAACTTTCTGAATTAGTATCAGCCATATCTGCAGGTAAAGCAGAATGGTCAAAGCTTACAAATCTGATGAAAGAAGCTCAAGTTCGCGGTGCCACTATTCAAGAAATTGAATTAATACTTCGTCATGTAGAAATTTATTTAGGTGAATCGGCTGCCATTGAAGGAGCCCAAGCCTGGAACCAAATCACGACAACAAATGATGGTGATTTAAAAAAAATGTATCTAGAAAACGTTCATACTTATTATGCCGACACGCAATTTTATGAATGGATGCCGTCTGCAGAAGAAGACCCGGCCTTTAAACCTCTTTTTGATATGACATTAGCGTTAGCTTCTGACCGCGTAGAAAAAGTTGAAACGAACATCAATGAATACATTAGCTTAAACCGCGGCATTGGTGCTGATGACTATAATAAATTAGCTTTCATCGTAATGAAGTCGACTCAGTACCGCGAAGGGTCTTTAGATGTCGTCAAAGAATACTTAAGAAAGTTAGCTAACAACGTTTCAAAGTCAGATGAAATAAGAACTGCAGCCAGTAACGTATTAGCGTTAACAGAATCTATTATACAAAACTTTGTTCGTTTTACTTATGGTCATGTTGATCGTTTATCCTTAGGTGAACTTGTGGCGTTAGCTTCGGTGTTTGCAAATGGCCACAATTATCCAAACCACTTTCAAATTGAATTAAAACGTTCAATTCAACGTGGATTAGACGATAAAACTTTTCAACGCCTTGGAAACCGTGCTACTCGTATCGTTGGTTACCCTGTTGCGATGAATGCTTACTTAGCCTATGCACAGGCGAAACAAATATTAAATAATTAATTACGGAGATCTTAATGAAGAAAAATTTTAGCCTGACTGAAACAAATAAAAAGCAAGACCGTGTGGTTGAGGCTATCAAATACGAAATTAATAAATACCTTGCGCGTGAACGACGTAAAACCCTACCTGAGGGTGTAGACTATTGGGAGTTTCAATGTAAAGTCGGAGCTCAGGATACTTCGGCAAAGACAGTTCACAGTAACGAAATTAGCAAGTCTATTGATGAAGTTGTATTACAAAACGTACCCTCAGTTTATATAGAAATTCTTGCCAAAGCCGGAGTTCACTCAAAAAAACGTGTTCGCGCGGCAGCTCGCGAAGAAGACGAAGAATAAATATGAACAATAGCAAAATAGGTCGTTTAGAATCTTTAGCCTCTTCAGTCACTAACTGGGCTGAACGTTGGTTTCCAGATTCTTATATTTTTGCTATCTTAGCCGTTGTGCTTGTTACTTTAGGATGTTTATTAGCAGGGGTTTCTCCGCATAACTTAGCGACTTCTTTTGGTGAAGGTTATTGGAGTTTGATTCCATTCACGATGCAAATGGCAATCGTTGTGATCTCGGGTTACGTCGTTGCGTCTTCTCCTCCAGCAGGAAAATTAATTTCGTGGTTAGCAACAATTCCTAAAACTGAAAAAAGTGCTGTGGCCTATATCGCGCTTTTTACCATCATCGCTTCTTTATTTAATTGGGCATTTAGTTTAGTTTTCGGAGGCCTTTTTGTGCGCGCACTCGCTCGCCGTACAGATCTTCGCATGGATTATCGTGCAGCAGGTGCCGCGGGGTATTTAGGCTTAGGCGCCACATGGGCGTTGGGACTAAGTTCTTCAGCTGCGCAATTACAAGCTAATGTTGAAAGTATTCCGAAAAGTCTTTTACCTATCACTGGAGTTATTCCTTTTAGTGAAACAATTTTTTTACCGCAGTCATTGATTATGATTTTTGTACTTACTGCGGTTTCGGTGGCTATCGCATATTGGTCAGCACCTGGTAAAGAGCGTTCAGTTACAGCCAGCGAAATGGGTATTAATGTTATCGATGATGGACATGATGTTATCGAAAAACCACAAAAGCCGAGCGAGTGGTTAGAATATTCTCCGCTGTTAACTATCTTCATCGTTATTTTAGGATTTTGGTGGTTAGGCCAAGAGTTTTTACAAAAAGATTTTATTCTGACAATTTCAAATTTGAATACTTATAATTTTTTATTTCTGATGTTAGGTATGCTTTTAACATGGCGACCGAAACGTTTTTTACATTCAGTCAGTAAAGCTGTTCCTTCTGTCGCCGGAATTTTAATTCAGTTTCCTATTTATGGAAGCATCGCTTACATACTTACCAAAGCGCCGGGTGCCAATGGCTTACCTGTTTCGCATCATATCTCTGATTTTTTTGTTTCAATCTCAACACATGATACTTATTCAGCGTTAATGGGAATTTATTCTGCGGTGTTAGGATTTTTTATTCCTTCAGGTGGTGGTAAATGGATTATCGAAGCGCCCTACTTGATGCAAGCAGCGAATGAATTAAAAGTTCACTTAGGTTGGACAGTCATGGTTTATAACGCGGCTGAAGCTTTGCCTAATTTGATTAATCCCTTTTTTATGATGGCCTTAATCGGTGTCTTAGGGCTTAAAGCCCGCGATATCGTGGGTTACACAGTGACTCAGTTAATTGTGCATGCGCCATTAGTGATTTTTATGTTATGGGCTTTAGGCGAAACTCTGACGTATCACCCACCGCTTTTACCGTAACAAATTGATACATCATCTGCTGCTAAAAATTCAGCAATGCTTAAAAACTTGCAGGGCTTATCTTCATCACCTTTAATAATTTCAAATACTTAGCCTATGGCACCGCAGCTGCATTATTACTTCTGTGTTACTTAATTTTAATTAAACCAGGAGAACTAAGTTATGCAAAACAATCAAAACTATTCAGTAAGATTTGAAAACATGGAAGCAGAACTAAAATTTTTATGGCAAGAAGCCCAAACAGAACAAGTCGATGTTATGAAAGAAAGAAAATTAAAACAGTATTGGGATATGTACGAGCTTTACAAAAAACATAAAGCTTTCATCGCTGTTGCTTTCACGAAAGAACAACAATAATTAAATCTAAATATCACAACTGTGAAAAAGTGGAATTTCTAGCACGTTACCTTTAAAACCAAGATGTTTTAATTTATCTTTAAAAACTTCGACTGAGATCGACTGACTTATCGGTGGATAAAAATCATCATGATGATGAGGAATAACCACTTTTGGATTAATAATCATAGTTTGCTTCGCTACAATTTCTTGAATATGCGTGTGACCCTGCAAGGGGGCTAGCAAATAATCTATTTCTAAATTTCGATACATTAGTAATTCTTTTTCTGTGCATCCGGCAGAGCTAATAAAAAGAATTTTTTTGTTTTTAATCTCAAAAGAATAGGTTTGCACCATTCCTTTAGGGTAACCGAACCCAAGACCGCACAACTTTGCACAATCTCCTAATTTACATCTTTTAAGAGTTGAATACACCAATGGTAAATCAAACTTAGCATGTGAACTTTTATAGGCGCGTAAATTGAATTTTTTTAACAGCATTTCTTCATTTGAGGCATGCACAAGCCTGTCTGAAGGTAACCCGCGAAGTTTTAACATTAAACCAGTCAACCCTGGGGCAAATACTTTAGCCTCTGTATTTAGAGCTATTTCAGGAACATCATAGGTATGATCAAAGTGCCCATGGCCAATAAACATGGCTTCGACATCCGCAAAAGACTTAGCGGTAAACGGTGATTTAGCACCTGTTCCTCTAGATATAAACGGATCAAATGCAATAATGCCCTGTTGTCCCTTAATAATAAATCCTGCTGTTCCTAACCACGTTAAATCCATAGGAAAACAATAGCATAACTTACGATTTACGACAGGTGAAAAACTCTTAGACAGCAGCTGGGCGGCATTACCCGTTTTAGTCGTTTTAAGGTGGTTGTCTATTTGCATTTATACCCTGCGTATCCATATTTAACTAACAGGAGATCACATGAATCTTTTAAAAAATTCAGCGAAATATATCGTTTTAGCGGCCATCACAACATTTGCATCAGCAAGTTTTGCCCAATTAGCTCAAGGCACTTTTGTCGGTAAAAGCGATAAACAAAGCTCTGGAACTCACGATCGTATGACTTTATTTGTTAAAAAAGATTTAACTCCAGGGTCACAAGACTACTACGCTGTTTTAGCTGAGTACGATCAATTATTTGCTACTAAAATTACTAAATGGATTAACAGAATGTACGGCTACAAAATCGTAAAACAATCTGATTTATCTTATGTATTAGTTCCTATTTTTGTTAACAACAACGGTGATCTTGAACTTAAATCATCTGCTAACAACTCTGTAATCAATTTACAAACTGCAGGAACTTTACAAAATGCGATCATGACTCGTTATGATATCAACGACGCATCTAAAGTTGAAAAAATTGCTTTAACAGACAAATACGCAGGTTCTACTTGGGAGAACTTCATCGCTGGTAAATTTTTAGGTACACAAAAATCTTCTGGTTTAGATTATTTTAAAAATAATGCATACAACATGGAAGTCTCTTACGGTAACGTAGTTACTTTTGACTACGAATTAGAAAACATCCATGGTCAATTCGACTTACACGAAAAAATCCCGGGAGTGTTTTTCACTTTAACGCCGAAATCTAAAGACGTTCAAGGTTTAAACCGCACACAAGGTCGCCTTGCTTTCTTCTGTGATATCGTTAACGAAAAACCTAAGAAAACTAACGATGAATTCATGATGATCAATCCATACAATGCTAGCGATGTTGGTTTTTACTACGAAAGAGAAAACGTTAAAGCCGGCACACCAATGAACAAATAAGACTTTTTTTAAAAAAGAATAAAAAAAGGAGAGCACTTAGCTCTCCTTTTTCATTTGTACTGTGACTAACTGACTAGTGCCAAGGTGCAAATGCTGTATCTAGGCCTTTCATGTGCGGCGCTAATTCAGGCATATGGCGCGAAATAACTTGCGCTAAAGTACCTTCTCTATCAATCCACTTAAGACCAGCTTTCGTGTAGTGATCAGCATTGTAGTAATCTGTAAAGTAAGGATCCGCCATTAAACGACGTGATGCCATTAAGATAAAGATTTGAAACATTGTCTCACCGAAACCAAAGTATCTAGTTGGTTTACCTAAAAGTTTATTCACTTTAAAGAAACCATCATCACGAGGTCTAACTTCTTCAGCTAATGTACCTACAAGTAAATCGACCATTTCAACGTTATCGTTACCTACAGAATCGAAACCGTAAACTGTTTCAAATTTTTTGATAACTGCTTTTTCACGTTCGCCAAGTGTTGTGTTTGGCGGAAAGAAATCGCGGTAAGATTTAATTGGTTTTAAACCAATCGCACGACGAAATTGATTGTAGCGCGGAACACCACGTTCACGGTCACGCATGATATCAACCATACCTAAATCCATTTTACCAATGATTGGAATTTCTAACTCTTGCATGAAATGCGGAAAGTTATTTAACACCAATTGACCAGGATGTTGTGTACCAAAAGAATAGAAAAGATCTTTGGCTGCGTATTTTTCCATGATGCCGTATGATTTATCATTACGAGTTTCTTTAAATGGAACTTCTTCCATAATAGAATTGTTTGATTCATTTTTGAAAACTAATGTTTCAGGTAATAATGAATGTAAACGATAAACCGAAGTAAACTCTTCTGTGATACTGTATGGAACACCGTAATCATTACGTTTATTACCCACTACACCACCGATAACATAACTTTCATTGTGGTTTTGTGAATAGTCAGTTTTTTCAAAAAACTTTCCAACTACAGGAAGTTTGTCTGCGCCCCAAGTTGCAGGATTCGCAACGCCATACCAGTTAACATGCATCGCACGTTTAAGAGCACCATTCGGTAAAATAGCCGGTGTCCATTCAACTGTATGAATTTTTGCCAATATAGCGGCGTTGATTAAACGAGCTGTTTGAAAAATTTCTTCGTCAACTTGCGCCGCTGTCATAAGAACTTTTTTACCTTGGCCATCCCAAATGTAACGATCAGTGGCTTTATCATAAGTTACATATTCTTTTCTAAGCATATCTGCTACGGCATTGTGCTCTTTTGTGAAAAGTGTATGTAACATACTTAAGCCTACCCACCAGTTGTCTCTGAAACCTGTAGTTTCATAACCTTGATTTTGCTTATTACGACCAATTTCTAATTTGTCGTTTTTAGGTAATAACATTTGGCCATTCACAGAAACCATTTTCATTCTGCCATCAGAAAATGAACGTAATTCAGATTGAGCAGCTTGATTGCTTCCGTAAATTTGCGAAGCATCCCACCAGTGAGTCACTTCATTTAAAGATACTTTACCGAATTCATTTTTATACTGTTTAGCCGGAGTTAAGTTATCTTGCGTTCTTTCAACTAATTGAGTTGAACCATCTTTACCCGTAATTACGTAAGGGTTAGCATCCATGTTTCTACCATGTGTTAACCAGTCATGATTCATAAATTGAATCCACACTGCCGCTAACATATTTAAAAACGGAACTGGTTTAAATTCATCACGCGTGAAGAATACTTTTGAAACCTGTTCTGGATTTGGCGTCATTAAATTTTTCGACGCATTTTTGTCAATAAATTTAGGATCAATATTGCGACCAAAAGCCACACCAGCAGCGCCTGCTAAAGGACGATTCGGATCATAACATGTACCATCTGCTGAACGAAATTTCGTGTTTGTTTTTGTGCAATCAACGGTACGGTATGAGGCATAGTTTGCATGCGGATCATGAAGATTATGTTCTAACAAGCCTTCACGCACTTTACTTAATACTGATAATGCAGCAACTTCAGTATTTTTTTCTGACCAAGTTGTCCATGGCGTATCTGATAATTCAGAACTTGGTAAACGCTCGACACCATTACTTTGCATATTTACAGCGACAGGTTGTGAAGCACACGAAACCATTAACTGCGAAGCGACAACTAAACCAACGACGACACGTCGACGAATCATAAAATCTCCTTTTACATTAGGCATACTCCTAAACTTTACAGGCATTTCTATGCCATTGAAATTTTAATTTTAAACATACATCGACTCTCGTCTAGCTGTTCGACGAAGGGCTAGTTGTCCGGCGCCAGACTAACGAGATTTTGAGATCTAAGTTAACTTTATTTACATGAAAAAACATATTCTAAAAATTTCAATGGCCGTTATCGTACTTGCTTGCTTTGGGGTTTACACCTTTATTGATGATCTAGTTGATCCCCCTGCTTTACGTACTCCAGCTTCTTACCCTGCAAATTACGAATCTTTAAAAGCCTGCGAAAAACAGGATATCTTATGGAAAAAAATTGAAGAGACGCGCACTAAAGAATTAGAGCCATTTAGAAAATTTGGTTTTTTTCAATTCTTAGCCATGACCAGACAAGAAATAGCTCTTAAGGGTGCGCATGTTTCTGATTTCGCACCAACTGGCTGGAAAAAAATGATTCACAGCCGTGGCGCCGTAGCTAAAGTTAAATTAGATATCACTGATAAATATTATACCGGAGTTTTTGCCGGCGCTGACTGTGCCCTTTTACGACTTTCTTTAACATTTAAACCTGGTGGCGCAAGAGCCGTAGCTCCGGGTTTAGCTTTAAAAGTTCTTAGAGATGGCGCCCCAAGTGCGAACGTTTCAGCTTTAGTTTCAATCGACGGACAAGAACAAGATTTTAATTTTTTCAAAAATCCTTTAACAAATATTGTGCAACCTGGCCACAGCATGGGTGCAAAATTGATGCATAAGTTATTTGAAACAGCGTCACCATTTCCAGAAGAACTTAAAGTCGAAGACATGGCTACGATCGATGCCTCGGGCGTAACTGTTGCTTCACCAGTTGTTCCAAACAGAATTATTTTCGTACCAAATGATAAATTAACATCTGCATCTGCAGAACATGACGTCAGAGAAGACTTTTTAAAAATTCCTGCTGGCACAGAGCTGTATGAAATACAGTTAGTATCACCAGATGGCAAAGACACTAAAAAAGTGGGCCACATTGTAACGACGTCAGAATTTACAACATCTGAATTTGGCGACTCTGGAATTTTCTTCAGACATCAATTTAAAAAGTAATAGAATGAACGAAGTCTAACCCGCTGGTGATCGCTGCAATTTGTGCATCAATACAAATTTGATCCGTCACCTTTGGGCTATCAGGATAAACTTCTGTTGTTGTACAGTATTGCGGGTTAAAAGCTCCGGCACATAAAAATAACTTCTTAACCGGATAATTAATAACACCGTCTTGTTCAACCTTGTCACCAAGAAGCAAACCGTTTTCATCTGGTAAAGCAATGTGTGTTATTTTTTGAACTGCATCTATCATGGCCTTTTGAAATTCAGGCTGCGGGTTATCAGTATCACCTACTAAATAAAATCCATCAGGGATTGGTGAAAATGGAATTGTAATCCCATCGCGTTTTTCAAGTGCTGGTCTAAAAATCGTGTTATCTGTGTCAGTTGTTTCATGTAAATCAATATGCACAAATGGATTTAAACCAACAGTCGCTTTTAAAAAAAGTTCGCACTCTTCGGCAGGGCTATTTTCACGAAACGAACGATTTGGATCAATCGCTTTAGAATTCCAGCGATTAACAGTTTCATACGCCCACGGGCTGATGCAAGGTGCGCAGACAAAGTTAAAATCGCTTTCATAAGCTTTTGCCACTGTTTTTAAAAAACCTAAAGCACCATGTACACCGCTCGTTTCATAGCCGTGCACTCCACCTGTTATTAAAACTGTTTTTTTAGATGCACTCAAATTTTTTGAACGAATGATAAATAAGGGATAGCGTTCTGGGTTAATTGAAAGTGAGCCGTATTGAGTAATTTCAAAATCTGATTTTAATTCTAAAATTTTACCCACAACTTCGTCTTGATAAGAGCGTTTGATATCCTGCTGCTTAGACCAGTTGTCTTTATCTGCTTGCTGCCATGCCATAGCTACCCCTAATTCTGTAAACAAGTGTGAAAATCAAGACAGAAAAAAATATTTATTTTAGTCTCTGAAACGCCAGCACTTTTCAATAACTTAGCAAGTCTCAAGCTGAGAATAAACCGAAATCTCAAATTGACCAATTTAGCTCTTAAGAATTGCACCGAATAGTAAGTATCTGCCGCTAGTAGCTTCATTGAAATGAGGGCTAGGGTTAAGAGGTTCGAAACTCTTGCAGGTAAACACTTTTTGGAGGACGTTGTCATGAATATTATCCGAAGACATTATGTTAGATTGGAATTAAAAAATCTTCCCGGCACTGCGCCACCACAATAATAGCATCCTGATCGATTAATTCGGAATAAGAAAAGCCTGGCAAGAGTGACCGGGCTTTTTTCTTTTTTGTTATCCCAATATTTTAGTCAACCATTCAGGGTGAATACCCCAACCTAAAAAGCCCGCAAGCCCGAACAAAATACCGATAGCACTTAATACAGCACCAAAATAAAAGAGCGGCTTCTTTTGTGTTAAAGCTGTAATACCAAAAATAGCAAGACCCAGCGAAATCAACGCCTCGGCCAAATCGAATTGGTCATCATGAATATTTAAGTCATCGTACTCTTTCTGATAAGATTCAGCCTGCTCTTTGATTTGATTTTTTTCTGTTTCATATTTTTGAACGCGAGCTTTGGCGTCTTGAATCTGAACGGTAATTTTTTGTTTTACTGCATCTTTAGCATTTTCATTTATCGACAGCAGAAGTTCTAACTGAGCCACTTGATTTTCGGTCATGTTTTGCTTGGTGCTTTTTGCCTGAAAATAAGACCAAGAATCTACCCCGCGAGCCTGAGCTTGCGACATAGCCTGTACAATATTGTTGTCTTTAATACCATAAATCGCCATGAACGAAGCACACACGGCAACTAACACCGCAATAATACTGTTTAGCTTTGATCTAGATTCTGATTCTAATTGTTCGGCAATTTTTTCTGAAACTTCGCTCATTTTAAATGATATCTCCTGTTTTAAAATTTATACCCAAATGAAGCGCCAGCAAATAAGTTTTTTTCGATCTTAACGCCAGACGAAATTGTAAAAATCGAAGACGCCTCAACTGACAAAAACCACTGATGCGTGAACAAGTATCTAGTGCCCAGAATAAATTGGCCATAATCATATTCTGCTTTATCTATAGTGAATCCAATTTGTCCCGTGTCTTCATCTTTAAAATCAATCGGATCAGTTTTAACATGAACTACGCGAACTATCGTATAGGGCTCCCATTTTTCATCTAAGTAACTTCCCATAATATCACCGTAGTAATGACTGCCGCCAATGGATTCGCCCGTACCCAACGCTGTGGCGAAAGACCACCCAGCTTCTTTATTATTTATAAATGCGTATTTGGCTCTGATGCCAAGGCTTAAGCTTTCCCAATGAACACCGAAATCTAAATTTTCAGTTAAGCCATAGTTCCACTTAGCCACAAAACCCGCTTGGCCGCCGCCTGCGATTAATTCTGATTTAGAGTTTCCAACAGTTCTGGCTGTTTCGTGACTTACAAGTGGGCCGACAGCGCAGCTTGATAAAAATAAAAATCCCAATACTGCAGATACAAATAAATTTTTCATTTTTTTTCCATTTCATTCTATAAAGAAATTTTAGCGACAAAATTTTCAACAGCATTCCAGTATAAAGGGTAGTTTGCTAAAGTATTGTGGTTGCCATCATCAATAGTAATAAACTCTGCATTAGAGTTTAGCGCCGCTAGCTCTTTTCCTTGAATATATGGAACAACTGTATCACCAGTACCATGAAGAATTAAAATAGGAATATTTAAGCCTTGAATATTTTTTGCATTATCTAAATCATAATGAACGAAGAATGAAGGCACGAACGGAAATAGCACTTTAGCCATAGCCTTTATACTTAAGTAAGGCGTTTCTAAAATCAGCGCTTGAACTTTGTTTTTTGAAGCCAAGTAAGAAGCCAACGCTGATCCAAGACTACGACCATAAAGTATAATCGGCAGAGTTTTATCTGTTGATGCAATAAACTCAGCAAATGCAGCATCTGCACTTTCATAAAGTTCTTTTTCACTTGTCGGTAAAGACCCCGTAGATTTGCCAAAGCCTGGATGGTCTAATATAAAAATATCACAGTTCAGCTTTTCGCTCAGGTCCGCACCCACTTGTCCCCATTTATCGAGTGCGCCGCGATTTCCATGAAAATACATCATACGCGCTTTGGGCTTATTAGCTTTAAACAAAAGGCCGTGCAAAGTTTCTTTATTATAAGAAATAAATTTTTCTTCGTGAGGTAACGAAAAACTAAATGCAAAATTTTTCTCAAGCTTTGCGGGATAAAACAAAAGTTTTGATTGGAAATAATAAAGAAGCGCAGCTCCCGCCACGATTAAAAAAACCAGAACTCTTATTGCAACAGATAAAATGGTCATACGACATCCTACACGCTTTGTTTTTCGTGTCTTGACTTGGTGCATATCGGTACGCATACCGATGCACATACTGGTATGCCAGTTGCTTCTATCAAACTATGGGCATAACACCTGAAAAAAAACTGGGATTAGTTCTTACTGGTGGCGGAGCGCGAGCTGCATATCAAGTCGGTGTATTGCGGGCCATCGCTGAAATTACTGGTTTTGAAAAAAACCCTTTTGCCATTATTTCGGGGTTTTCTGCTGGGGCACTTAACGGAACTTGGTTAGCCAGCCAAAGTGAAAACTTTGAAGCCGTCACTCGACGCATGGTTGAAACTTGGTCGTCCTTAACCGCAGAACAGATTTTCAAAGTAGGACCCCTTTCATTTACTAAAATTGCCTATCGCTGGATTCGAGATCGCAGTTCTGGCGGCATCAAAAAAAATCAAATTACTTATTTGCTTGATACTTCTCCATTAGCCGAACTTATAAAAAGCAAGATCAACTTCAAAGCGTTGAATGAAAATATTCAGAACAATCTTTTTCACGCTATTTCGGTCTGTGCTACTGACTATCGCACCGGCCAGTCTGTGGCCTTTTACAATGGCCATGAAAATATTAACGATTGGAATATACTTAATCGAAAAAGTTTACGCACATTAATTTCTGCCGAACATGTATTAGCCTCCTCAGCTATACCTATTTTTTTTCCTCCCGTTCGCATCGGTGAATCTTATTTTGGTGATGGAATGGTTCGCTTGAATAGCCCTTTAAGTGCCGCTATTCACTTAGGCGCAGAAAAATTACTGGTGATTGGTAATCGCAGACAGGGTCTTCCGCTTCCACAAACACCCCGCGCAGCCAGTGAGGGAATTACCTTGGGAGAAATCGTAGGCACAATATTAAGCGGACTATTTTTAGATTCTCTTGATAGTGACCTTGAGCGCATAGCCAGAGTCAATCGAGGTGTTGCCGTGATGAGCGCAGAAGCTAAAGCCAGCCAACCCGATCATCTTAGAGAAATTCCTATTTTAAATTTAGCCCCTCTGTCTGAAGTTATACACGCACCTGCGAACGAGCTTTCACGAATGCCCATGACATTTTCTTATTTACTGCGCGGAATTGGTGTATCAGAAAATAAAGGTTCTGATCTTTTAAGTTATCTTGCTTTTGAACCAGAGTATTTATGTTCTCTGATTCAAATTGGTCACCAAGATACTTTGAATCGCAAAGCCGAGATCTTAAAATTTTTTGATCTTTAGTTTAAAAAATGAGTTAACAAAGATTCAATCTTATCTACAGTCACCGACGTTTCAATATATGAATCAGGTCTAACAAGAATCGCCTGATTGTAGTAAGGCGATTCTTTGGTCCAATAATCACTTTGATTTTTATGTGACTTAATTTGAATGATATTTACATATTCAGGTAAATTGAGATTAATTTTATCATCACTAAAAATAAGTAGCGTATATCGAGCATAATCTAAAAGTGAATAAATTCTAGTTTTAAGAGGGCCGCAAAAAATTTCAAGATCATAAAGCCTAGTACCACGAAGACCAAGCTCACCGTAACGAATGCCCATCCCTGTGATATTGCCAGCTCGCTTTTGCACGATGTTTACATAATCCTGCGCATGCGTTCCGTTTTGTGAATACTTTGTCGAGCGCACAAGTTCACCTGATGATTCAATCACGCTTTGAGCTACGGGTTTACGTTCGCCTTCAAAACTGTGTAATAAATCTGTCGAGGCCCCATGTTTTAAAACCATGTTTAGCTTCCACATCAGATTAAAAGCATCAGCCAGACCCGTATTTAAACCTTGGCCACCATTAACTGAATGAACATGACTAGCATCACCTGTCAAAAACACGCGATCTTCGACGAAAAATTTTTCGGCTACAGATTCTTTGACAGAAAATTGTGAAAACCACACCACTTCTTTAAATTTTAAAGTGTGAGGGCGTATAGCACGATTAATTTTTTCTAACGCGTCTTCAAAAGAAAAATCTTTAGTGTCCATGCGAATGTAAAAGCGATCGATGTTACCTTCTCTAGGAATCCAGGCCACATCAGAAGTTTCAGCTTGAAAGACAATAATTTCAGGAACTTTTTCAAAATCAGTTTCAACAATGCCATCAATGACAGCCCAAACAATTTGTGGACGAACAATTTCAAACCCAACTTTAAAATGATCACGCACAAATGAACGTGATCCGTCGGCCCCAATCACATAGCTAGATTTAATCGTCTCGCCATTAGACAGTGTTGTTAAACATTTATCGGCATTGATTTCAACATTCATAACTGATGTTGAACGTTTCACGGCTGATTCTGTTTTTTTAAGTTTACTGTCTAAAAGATTTTCTACAAACGATTGCCCAAGCATCAAAAAGTGTTTGTGAAAACAACCTTCTAAACTATCCCACCATGTTGATTGACGTGAAATAAATTTACCGTCAGCCCAGACTGAACTTGTGTTACACGGCTTACCTAAAGGATATAACTCATCAAATAAATTGGCCACTTCAAGAAGCTGTAACGTTCGTGCATTTAAAGCATCAGCCCGGCCAACAGCTAAAGGTTTATCAGACTTATCAATAATTGCAGTACTTAAACCACAATGCTGAGCTAAGTAAGCACACATAAGCCCCACTGGCCCAGCTCCAACGACAACAATATCAACTTCTTGCGCACTCATTTGTAATTCTGCAATCTTGGGTTATCTAATGGAGGATTACTTAACACATGCACACGTCTAAGATGACGAGGTGCCTTGGTTTCAAAACCTTCACGGCCATGTAAGAGTGAAAAATTATCTGCGACAACTAAATCGCCTTCTTGCCATTCGTGGGCATAATAATTTTCTGCAGAATATAATGTTTCACGCAAAGTTTGATGAAACTCAGAAACCTCTTCATCACTTACACCAGTAAATTTAAGCGTTGGCGGATTTAAAAACTGACCAAACCCCGCACTTGGCGGTTCGTTATAGCGAATTACTGAAAAATTTCTTAAAGGGTGTGTATCAATAATCGGAGACACCGTTGTGCTATCGTAAAACTCCATCTTTCTTTGATAATGGCCTGTCACTTTTTTCCAAAGATTTTTTAATTCTGTAGGTGCATTATCTAAAGCCTTCACTGTATTTGAAAAAGTCGTGCGCCCACCTTGTCCAGATTTGGGTGCTTTAACACAATGAAAAAGTTGAAACTCTGGCACCTGTGGGCGATACATTCCATCCCAATGAAGGGGCACGTAGTTATTATCAAAAATATGATCTTCAGGATTATTGTGTTCAATAAGTTCAAGAATTTTACCAAAGGGCCAGACGCTGATTTCACCCCAGCGTTCACAGTAATTTGAAAAATCGTTAGCTTGTGCAAATGTGCGAAACCCTCTAAGAACTAGCAGGCGTTCATTCCAAACCAATTCACGAAGCACATTTACGTCAACATCATGTATATCGCAAGTCACATCAAGGGCTTCAACAATTACGCCGAACGGTTTATTAGGTGTGATTTTATATTTCATTTTTAACCTCTTGCGAATTATTTTTTAAAACATAATGGCTTGGTCGACCGAAGCGCATAACCAGTTGAGCACCAATTGATTCAGCATGGGCGCGCTTTAACAGCATGTATCGCCCACGCACTAAAACAGCAACGCCGTGCCAAGGTGTCGCCCAATTATCAGGTTCGATAAGACGAATTCCTAACTTTGCTGAGCCACAGCTTTGTGGATGAATTGATAATCGAACAGCATCAGGAAATTTATCTTCAACTAAATCACCCCAGGCTTTGCTTCGTTGAATAACGGCATAAGCTCGAACGCGACTTTCTTTTTGTAAACTTGAACGACTTTTTGTTTGACCAGGATATGTAGCATCTTCAATTAAAAAGCGTGTGATACCCAGATACAAGCGATGTGATTCTTGATCTTCAACAGAGCTATCAGGTGATTTGCCTCTATGAACTGAAGCCTCTAGTTTTTCGATAGGCTCTCCGTAATGTTGCATAAGATGGTTTCGCATTTCATCAAAATCAACGGTGCTGTACAACTCTTCAAGATTAAACGTAGAAATCGAATTCAAATCATGTGTTTCGATCATTTTAGAAATTTCATTCTGATAATTTGTAACGTCTTCGTCACGTAAACCGACAACATCACTAAATACGCGACCATCAGAACACAAAATGATTTTTCCGCCGGGTGAATAGTATTGTTTTATGCGATCACAAAGGTGCTGTAAAAATTCAAGAGCACATCTTTCGGCCATGTCAGGCAAAGGCCCAAGAACCTTGGCTGGATTTGGAGACTTGCCCGGAAAAGCCGGTAAAACAAACGTAACAGGCTGACCTTGAGAAACCGCAAGTTCAATCTTAGCTAAATGAGGTGATGCGCACTGTTGGCAAGTCGATGCATCGCATGCTGTATGCGGGTTAGAGATGCGTCGAAACTGCATAACATCATTTAAGATTTTTTTTGCCGTAGTCGCTGCCAAAGATGACGAAGTTTCTTCGCGCAGTTTGTCGCTAGAAGGCTCAAACAAATATGTTACGTCGTTCAATGTCATGGCGTTACCCCTTTTATAAGGTCAACATACAAACGAACTCATCATAAAAATAATTACTAATAAGACGTGATATCATTAACGATTTTTATAACTAGATGTTTACTTTTGAAAACGTTGTCAAAACGACTTATCTCAAATACGCTAATTACCTATGAGCTCTGAATATCTAATGAATATTGAATTTTGGGAAATGGCCAGCTACGTCGTCACCGTGGTGGCGTTACCCCTTGGTATTATCGTCTACCTTCTTGAACAACGAAAAGAACGTCAAAATGAAGACGAAGAATTATACCAACGCCTTGCTGACGAGTACGCAGAGTTTCAACAGCTGTTATTAAAAAATGCTGATCTACGCCTTATTTCTGGATATATCCGTGATTCTGAAATGACAGATGAACAGCGTGAAAGAAAAACAATTATCTTTGATCTGTTAGTTTCTTTATTCGAGCGAGCCTACATCTTAGTTTACGAAGAAAACATGTCGAAACAAAATCAACGTCTATGGGCCACATGGGAAGATTACATTCGTTTCTGGACAAACCGAAATGATTTTAGACAATCTTTAGATAATCTTTTAGAAGGCGAAGATCCTGAATTTACGACCTACATGAAAAAACTTGCTAGCGAAGCGAAGATTTAAAGATGAAATACGACTTTGATGAAATCATACCTAGAAAAGGAAGCCATTCGTACAAATGGGATTATAATACGAATGAAAATATTCTTCCGATGTGGGTTGCTGATATGGATTTTCGTGCAGCACCCCCAGTCATTGAGGCTTTAGCAAAACGAGTTCAACATGGCATCTTTGGTTACACAAAAGTTCCCTCTGTTTATTTCGATGCGATCATTAGTTGGTTTAAACGTCGCCATCAATTTCATATTGAAAAAGAGTGGTTGCTGGTTGCTGCCGGTGTGGTCCCCTCAATATCGGCTGTCATCAAGACTTTGACTGAACCTGGCGATCAGGTCATTATTCAGACGCCCGTCTATAATCGTTTTTTCTCTGTCATCACCAACGCTAAATGTAAAGTTTTAACAAATGACCTACTTTATCGCGATGGTAAATACAGTATCGACTTTGATGATCTTGAAAAAAAAGCAGCGCATCCTTTAACTAAGGTATTTCTTCTTTGTAATCCGCATAATCCCTCTGGACGCGTATTTACCAAAGAAGAACTTATTCGCATGGGCGAAATATGTTTAAAACATGGTGTAACTGTTATCTCTGACGAAATTCACTGTGATTTGATTCATCCAGGTCACAAACACATCCCTTTTGCTTCAATCAATCAAACTTTTCTTGAAAATTCAGTGACATGCATTTCGCCCAGTAAGAGCTTTAATCTTGCGGGCTTACAAGTGGCTAACATCGTGGCTGCGAAAACAGAACTTAGAAATAAAATTGAAACAGCCTTAAAGGTTAGTGAACTTTACGAACTTAATCCCTTCGCTGTCGAAGGCTTAATCGCTGCTTACAACGACGGTGAATCGTGGCTTGAAGCTCTCAATGAATATCTTTTCGAAAACTATAATTACCTAAAAAACTTTATTGAAAAAAATCTTTCAAAATTCAAAGTACTTCCACTCGAAGGCACTTATCTTGTGTGGATTGACATTACGGCTTCGGGCCTTAAGTCAGGAGAATTTGCACGTCTGCTGTTAGAAAAAGAAAATCTTTGGATCACTCACGGCACATTATACGGAGATTCTGGCGAAGGTTTTATTCGCATTAATATCGGATGCCCTAGAAAATTACTCATTGAAGGTCTTGAAAAAATTAAAGCCACATTTGGATAGGACCATAAACCCGTTTCTGCTCGCAGATAACCTTGAGCAGTTTACGTTTCTTCGTGATCTAAAAAATCGTCGGGTTGTTTAATTAAGCGTTATCAAACGCCGCTTTTAGTTTTTTGATGTCGAGTTTTACCATCTTATACATCTCGTTTGTCATAGCATCTTTTTTTGCTGTGTTCTTAGTGGTGTTCCACTTATCAAAATCAGCCGGGCAAATTTGCCAACGCACACCGAATTTGTCGACTAACCAACCACATTGAACGGGCTTACCACCACCAGCTGTTAATTTTTTCCAGTAGTAATCAATCTCGCGTTGAGTTTTACAAGGAACAACTAGCGAAATAGATTCATTGAATGGCATATCCATATAACCATTTAAGAGCATAATTTTTTGCCCTAAAATAGTTAAGTGGGCCGTAAGCACTGAACCTTCTTTAACGCCCATTGGGTTTTTTCCCCAATAAGAAAATTTTCCGACTTTAGTGCCTTTAAAAACAGATTTATAGAACTTCACCATTTCAGCAGCACTTTTATTAGACCAAATACTGATATAAGCTTTTAACATTTCAATGATCTCCTTGCGGTAATTCTAGTTCAGCTATTCGATATATTCTACATGCCGCGCGCTAGAAGCTAACATGATGCAAGATGTTCGCTAAATTTTGAATAAAATAACTGTGCTGGTGAATAAATATTTGAAATAATTATTTTAAATTTGTGTCAGACAACCCCTAAAGGAGCCATCCAATGAACTTATCATCTAAAAAAGCTATGATCACAGGCCACATAATCAGCGGACTTGCTGTTTTATTTTTGGTTTTTGACGGCGTTATGAAATTTTTTATGGATAAACTTCCACCTGAAGCACTTAAAGCTGGTGAAGCTTTACAATGGCCCATCGAATTAATGCCCACGGTTGGTACTCTTCTTTTAATCAGCTTGGCTATTTACCTTATTCCGCGAACTGCAATTTTTGGAGCTGTTCTATTAACAGGATATCTAGGCGGAGCTGTTGCAAGTCATATACGTGTGAGTAACCCATTGTTTACCCACACGTTATTTCCAGTTTACATTGCAATTTTACTTTGGCTTGGTCTTTACTTGCGCGACGCAAGACTTAGAAACACTTTAACCAAGCCATAAGCTAAAAACTAGGTGTGATAAGGCATTGCACCTAGATAGTCTTTTTTACCGATCTCAACACCGTTGTGGCGTAAAATTTCGTAAGCTACAGTGATATGAAAATAAATATTCGGAATCGTATGTTGAGTTACATATTCATGACCCAATAAATATTTTTCACCCCAACGTGGATTATTAATTTTTCTCTCTAAAGCTCCGGTAAAATCTTTTTCAGTTATAGTACCTAAGAATGCAACTGTCTCTGCAATACGTGTGCGCAATTGTGGTAGAGTAGTTTCTTTATCGTCATGCACTGGAGCATCTTTACCGGTTAATTTTGCCACACCTAGTTTTGCAGTATCACAAGCAATTTGAACCTGGCGAATAAAATTAAATTGATCTGGTGCTAAACGTGAATTTAATAACACATCCATTTCAATCTTTTTAGCTTCAGCAAATGGAATTGTTTTTTCTAAAATCGTATCTAGGTTTTTTAACATTTTTGTAAACTGTGGAACTGTAATTTCATAAATCATAAAAATCTCCTCTATTAGGCTTTCGTTGTTAAATATTGTTCTAAATCTTTAGCGCCGCCAACAAGTACACCATTGTGAAAAACTTGTGGAAAAGTCGGCCAACCACTCCATAACTTAATGGCTAAGCGTTTTTTCCAACCACCGAAATAGCTGCCATGCCCGATGTAGTGGTATTTAATACCACGGTCATTTAAAATGCCACGCGCTTTTGTGACTACAGGGTTTTGCCCCATACCAACAACAACCCATTCGTTAGCCGCAATGGCTTGTTCGACTTCAGTAACTGCGTCTGAATGAAATTCATTGATCGCTGATTTGGCACCTGCGTGAAGTTTTTCAGATGAAAGAATTTTTCTCATTTTGTTTTTCCTTACTTATATACGTTCGTTAAATTGTCTTTGTAATAATTTAAAATAAAGCCCGTCTTTATCGGCTGCTAGTTCTTCATGACGGCCTGTTTGCAAAATGCTACCACCACTAATAACAAAAATAGAATCAGCATCTTTAACTGTCGCTAAGCGGTGCGCAATGATCATCGTCGTGCGCCCCTTCATTAAAATTTTAAGCGCATCTTGCACCAGATGTTCACTGGCCGTGTCTAAGTTACTGGTCGCTTCATCTAAAATAAGAAGTTTCGGATTTTTTAAAAGAGCACGAGCAATAGCCACGCGTTGTTTTTGCCCGCCTGAAAGTTGAATACCACGTTCACCAACACGAGTTTTAAAACCATCCGGAAATTTATTAATAAATTCTAAAGTATTCGCAGACTTTGCAGCTTCTAAAACTTCGGCGTCTGTGGCTTCGGGTTTTCCGTAACGAATATTTTCTTCAATCGTTGATGAAATTAAAATGGGCTCTTGTGAAACAATACCAATTTGTTCACGCAACCATGAGGCTTTTAATTCTGTAATCGGCTCACCGTCAAAACGAATTGTTCCACCAGTAGGATCATAAAAACGCGGTATAAGACTTGCGATTGTGCTTTTTCCGCCGCCTGACATTCCGACAAAGGCGATAACTTGCCCTGCACTGATTTTAAAACTTAAATCTGTCAGCACTTCAACATCAGAGCGAGTCGGATAAGAAAATCGCACATGCGAAAATTCAACTTCACCACGAACAGTCGGCAAAGTTCTACCAGTATCAGCAAAAGCAGGCTCACGTTCAATAATTTCAAAAATACGCTGACTGGCACCAACGCCGGCCATTAGGTCTCCCCAGAGGCTTCCTAAACTTCCGACACCAATAGCAACGACGAATAAATAAAGTAAAAACTGAACCAGTTCACCCGAAGTTAATGAACCCGCAATAACTTCGCGACCACCAAACCAAAGCACAAAACAAATTGCAGTGACTCCTAGAACCATAGCAAAAGTCATAAACTCTGCGATCACGCGAATGCGCTGACGTGCAATTGAAAGCGCACTTGTTAAAGCCCCTTCATAACGATTCACTTCATTCGTTTCTTGCACAAAAGATTTTACAGTGCGTACACCTGAAATAGTTTCTTCGGCCACAATCGAACTATCTGCCAGTGTCGCTTGAAAATTTTTTGATAAGGCACGAATCTTACGACCGAAAAAAAATGCCATGCCTGCAACCGGCGGAATGATAATTAATAACACCGCTGATAATTTCCATGACGTATAAAACATAAACGCAAATCCACCAATGACCTGAGCTAAGTTACGCAGGCCTTGCGAAATATTCACACTAACAGTGTTTTGCAAAGTTGTAGCGTCTGAAGACAGTCGGCTCATCAATTCGCCCGTACGATTAAAATCAAAAAATGTAATGTCTTGTTTTAAAATACTGCGATAAAGTTGCTCGCGAAGTTTTAAAACAATGCGCTCACCACTTAAGGTAAAAAGATAATAACGAACATTACCCGCGATCATACTGACCGCAAGAGCTACGAATAAACCTAAGACCACTTGATTTAATAGAGTGTAGTCTTTCGCAGTTAAAACATTATCAACTAACCAGCGCACAAACTGTGGGTATATCAGGCCTGCAACACTTGAGACTGCTAGAAAAAAGAGACCCCATGATAAAGTAGTGCGTTCTAGATTAATTAAAGAAAAGATACGTCTTTGAGTGGGAGATGCCATGCAAAGATCTGACTCCTGTTAGGAGCCGACGTCAAGAAAGCTAAAAGCTAATACGTTTGTCGCGCTGCCTTTATAATGCTTCCAACTATTAATGCTAATCTTTCTTCCACGTTTCTGCACTTTTTGTGTAAGATAATTAATAGGAGAACAACGTGAATAAAGATTTAAGCAGCAAAGTTATTTTAGTTACTGGCGCTACAGACGGAATTGGCAAAGCCGCAGCGATGAACTTCGCAATGCGTGGCGCAGATCTAACTATCGTCGGCAGAAGTAACGAAAAAACCGCCCAAGTTGCAGCTGAACTAAAACAAGCTAGCGGCAACAATAAAATCGATTTCATCATCTGCGATTTGTCTCGCATCGCCGACGTTAAAAAAGGTGCCGAAGAATTCAAATCAAAACACCAAAGACTGGATATTCTTGTGAATAACGCAGGTGCAGTTTTTAAAACTCCGCAAAAAAGCCCTGATGGATATGAATTAACCTTTGCACTCAACCATCTTGGCTATTTTGAAATGACGGTCGCACTCATGGATCTTATTCGAAACACCCCACACGCTCGCGTTGTTTCAACTTCTAGTGGCCTGCAGGCTATAGGAAATCTTGACCTTGAAAAGACGCCGACATCTCTAGAAGGCTCAGGTACAAATGCTTATGCAACTTCAAAACTCGCGAATGTTCTTTTTACGAAAGAACTTCAGCAAAGACTTAAAGGCACTACTGCTACCGCCAACTGTTTCGAACCAGGAATAGTACGAACTCAGTTCGGTGCTTTAAGTAAAGATTTGGGATTCTTTATGAACTTGGCTTACAAAATTGTGATGCCATTTATGGTAACTCCTGAAAAAGGAGCTGACTCACTCATTTGGTTAGCCACTTCACCTGAAGCCTCATCATTAAAGGGCGAACTTGTCGCTAATCGAAAACCAAAGACCCCTAACAAACAAGCACTCAACAAGAATCTCGCAAAAGATCTTTGGGCTCTAAGTGAAAAACTTTGTGCTCAAGCTATTCAATAGAAGCATTGATTAGCTTTTCATCCATTCAAACAATTTATAGTGCTCGTCGTTCATACCTAATTTTGTATAAACTTTCTGCGCATGCAAATTTGTATGATCGACATAAAGTCGCACTCCGCGAATATCTTTATTTTCATGAGCCATCGCCTGAACATAGCTATACATTTTAGAGAAAAGACCTTGTCCACGCACTTCGGGTTTAAAATAAAGACTGTGCAACCACCACACCGTACCGTTGCGCCAATCGCTCCACTCATTCGTTAAAAGCAAAGAACCAACAACTTCAGAATTTATTTCACAGACATGATATTGCCCCAGGGCTGCGTTTTCAAATACGGCAGCAACACCTTTTTCTAGCAGTTGAAGATCTAATTTTAAATTTTCAGTTTCCCAAGCCATAGCTTGCTGAAATAGTTGAATCGAATTTGCATCAGACTTATGTGCACGGCGAAAAATAACTTTTGAATTCATAACATTCCCTTACCCATCAAAACGAACAAAGTATTCAGTCTCAACAACTCGTCTTCCGATTCGAAGAGCTGTATTCAATGAAGAAACATTTTTGTCATAGATGGTACCCCAAACATAATTAAATCGAGCTGCCATCTCATTCAGAAAAAAAGCATGAGCCATCGGAGCCATTTTTTTGCCGATCCATCTTTTTGAAAGATAACTTTCAATCATGTAAACCGCAGGCAAACCATAAAGTGGGCTTTTAATTCCAGCGATAGCACCACAAAATCCATCAACATCAGTCGCGACTAATAAAGCGTGATCCGTTGCTGATTCTTGAAATTCATCAAGCTCACCGATTCGAACAAACCCATCTAACTCTCTCTTCTCCGCAAGTCGCTCTTGATATTCAGCGACGTACTGCGAATGCCAATCGAGATCCTGGGTGAAAGAAAAGTTCATTCCCGATGAAACTTGTGAATTATTCTGCTTTTCGATTTTTCCAAAAACTGTATGTGACCACTTCTCAAAGTTTAGATGAGCATTTGGTTTGTCTTTAAACTTCAATCCTTTCGGACGAAGATTAGCAAATTCGTTTTGAACGATTTTACTAATCTCTCTCACTATTTCCGAAGACTTCTCAGAACCCGAGTGAATTTCAATAAACGGAAAATTAATATCCAAATTTTTAAAACGAGCACCGGCGATGAATTCATTCCCATTGCTGAGCTTTAAAGTTCTTTCCGCTAAATCACGTGACTCACACGATAGAGCCAATCCTTTTTTTCTCGCTTCACAGACTTCTGAGCTACTGAGCTCAACCAATTCATCGAGACTAGCAAACACGGCAGTTTGAAAATCAGAATGCTGAATAATTTCTTTTGGAAGATAATTTTTCAAATTATCTAAATATTGATTCTTGAATAGTTCTTTAATTTTCAATAAACCTCTGCCCCTGAACAGAAAATGTTCTAGCTGAACCCGTAGCCACCTAACTTCAAATCGCTATACAAACTCAAGCTATCAGTTCGGTTGAAAAATTTCAATCACATTGCCCGATGGATCTTCGCAAAGCACTTGCGAACCACCAGGGCCTTTCACGACGTCGCTTCGAAACTGTGCCCCTTGAGATCGCATTTTTTCGACAAGACCTGACAAATCGTCAACTTGCATAACAAATCTATTCCAACCACCAGATTCTGGTTTTCTTCCATCCGGCATGGCCTGCGCGGCTGATGATTGTGGACCAGCAAGCCACAAGGTCATATCTTCTTTTGCGATGATCGCCATCGCAAGGCCAAACTGCTGCTTGAGCTCAAAGCCAAGAGACTGGGTGTAAAACTTGATCGAAGCCTCAACATCGTTTACCAAATATCTGACAGAAATCATTGTGGCTCCTTTTCGCATCAGCCGGTTCATTACGGCCGAATGGTCAAACATATATCGATCTTCTGTTGAAAAGTAAAACTACCTATACTAACTTTAATGGTTAGTTATGCTAAACATACCAGATCTTAATCGAATGAAAGTATTTTATGTTGTGTACACACAAAGAAGCCTTATTCAGGCAGCTAAAGTACTTAACATCACCCGATCAGCTATAAGCCAAAGTCTAAAAGCTCTTGAGTACGAACTTCAAACTAAACTGTTTATCAGAGACAGTAAAAACGTCTTACCGACTGAACCAGCCGAGCTTTTATTTCGTACTATAGCACCATTCATAGCTGAACTTCAGACGACAGTTGCCGAGATCGAAACGGGAAAAAGAAATCCTGTTGGCCACTTGCGCATTGGGGCACCACAAGATTTTGGTTCGACACATTTAACTGATGTAATTGTTGAATTTCAAAAAAAGCATCCACAAATCACATTCGAACTGAAACTTGCTACTCCGGTGATTCTTTTGGAGATGTTGACAGACAGTAAGCTGGACGTGGCCTTCGTAGATAACGGAGACTTTCATGCCAAGAACTATCCCGTCTCATCACTTAACGTGATGAAAGAAAAGTTTATTCTAGTCTGTTCTAATAAATATTTTGACGAAGTTGTTAAGAAGTCTTCACTCAAATACGATGATCTGAAAAAGTTGAACTTTATTGATTATATCCACCATGCACCAGTGATAAAAATGTGGATACAACATCACTTTGGCAAAAACGCTCCTGATTTGCGTATCGTTTTTTCTGCTGAAAGTGTGAGATCAGTTATTAAGGCTACTAAGGGAGGCCTTGGCATCAGCGTTGTACCGGAACATTTAGTCGAAGCCGATTTGAAAGCTGGCCGACTCAAGAATATTTCAGTTACTGGTCGCGATCTTATAAATCAGATTATATTAGCGCGGCGCTTAGAAAGACCAGTGACTGCACGAGAAAAATATTTTGTCGATTTTTACAAAGATTATATTGCTCGTTCAGAAAGATAGTCGTTTTTTCTTACACTGTAATGCAATGTAAGAAAAACCTGCATTTATTTTAGTTTAAGACTTCAGAGACAAAATTATTAGGTTATTTCTGCCACCACTTAAAAAATAAGAGCTATTACAGATACCAAAGCAATCCAATAAAAGTTCAATGAGCTTATCTGTCTATCATAATCGGGAGATTTTTCAGGGTTAAGCGTTTTTTCACGGTTTAAATGATGTATCGATCCACCAAATATTAATATTAGTATAACATTTATGACTTTAGAAACCGTTTCAATAGTTTCTTTACCCTCAATTTTTTTAACTCTTGCTTGTTCAACTGATAATGCCTTAGCAACGTGTTTCAAAGACTCTTCGCAGTTTGAACAATTGTTTGGCTGCACAACAGCGTTATTTTCTTTAGCCGCTAATTCTTTGGCAGCCAATATAATACCCTCAGCCCCTAAAACGTGAGAATTTGATAAAAAAATCTTTAGCTGCTCAGTGCTATACATTGATAACTGCTGAACCTGAAACTTCTGATCATTTGTATGATCAGGCTTATACAAGAATTCGAAAGTTAAAACATCAGGGTGCTGAATCAGCATAATAACTACAGCCACTAAACATAGTATTAAATATTTGTTTTTCTGCACTGATCCCATACTATAACCACCTTACTTAAGTAGGTCTTAACATAACTTAGACTATTGGCGCACCCGCTACGCTTAACTCTCTTCTCAATTCATTTTTCCAATTACCCTGAGAGTCAAAATTAATATATACTACACCACTAATATCGTTTGGCGTTTCAATACTCCCTTTTACTAAAGCTGCCACTTTAGATCTTCCTAGCTTTGCCATCAAATATCCATGCTCTAAAACTACATTCTGGCGGGCTCTTGGATTAAATCCTTTATAGGCAACATTTTTAGCGCTCCCTAGATCGCATGGAGTGTATAAGACTATTGCAAATCCAACATTTGTATAAGCCTCAATTTTTTCTATTATCGTTTTGCCCTGGCTAGCCTGTTCGTGAAGTATTATTGGCGTCAAGCCAACGGATTTCACAAAAGAAACAGCTTCAACCTTAGCTTCATCATCATGACCATGGACAATAAATACATGATCATTATTCAGAACATCGATATTGTTTTGTCTATTAGCTCCGTGAGAATTGTGTTTTCTAAAAAATAAAGCTGCATCAACTTGCTTTTGTATTAAAAAATTAGCCTTCACCAATTCAAAAAATAGATCTGCCTCTTTGATCATCCAACGGGTTCTATTGAGACCCCAACGACCGATATCAAAAGGTTTATCTAGCTGTTTAAGGGCACCCTGTGGAATCAGAGGTAGAATTGGATCAAACGCAAATTCAATATACAAGGCTTTGCTACGCACCTTTATGTTTTCTATATATCCAATTCTTGATTCTTTTTGCTCACCCTCTACAGTAAATAAAGTAGGAAGCTGCTTAAGCGCCTCAAGATTTACAAGGTTTAAATCTTTATACTTCGCCCTGATCTTTTCATCTGTACCCTCAAGAAATCTATCCAGTGGATACTCGTAAACCCCTTTGTCCCAAGCCTCAGGGTCAGAACTCATTAAAAAATTAAACAATTGCGCCTCCACGGTCAATTTCTACTAAAGCATTGATCCTTCACCTGAGATATCCTCGAAATTTTATCCAGACGACGCCAACTTTTAAAATTGGTAGGGTGTCAAAAATTACTTTTTACTCCCGCCGGTATAATCTCCACCGACGGAAGTATTTTTTAGTTCATTTTTAATCTTCTGCGATTCAACTGGCGAATCTTGCCCTTGATCACCACCAGTGTAGCTTCCACCTATTTTTACATTATTAAGTTTGTTTCGTATTTTTGATTGTCGATTCCAATAAAAAATACCAACTATCGATATTACTGATGCCAAAAGGCCAATAAGCTTTACCCAAGAAGAATCCAACCAACTTACTATTTCGCTATTCATTAAAACTGCTCCTTAAAAAATTTGCCTTCAGTACTAGACCCATCAAGGATACAACAAACATACTGTTGATATTTACTCAGGTCCTGAACTTCGCCTTCGTTTAATGTAATAATATATTGTTTTTTATTTCCAATTTTATTGATAATTGTTTGAAGCATTCGCTCTTTCACTTCACGACTAATTTTCGCATAAGATCCATCATGAATTAAAAACTCTGGATCGAACTCTTCACTCTCTCGATTTCTCAGAAACCAGACGAAATCAAAAATATTAATTTTTCCATAAGTTCTGCCATGAGATCCTTGCGAAGGAATACTACATAAAATTTCGGTTCGACCTGCGATACTGCTTTTTTGTTCCGATATATAGTCGAACTCTAGAGTGCCATCTTGGGTTTCATAAATACTAAGTACTAACTCTTGAAATAATTTAATTAACTCTGAACGTCTATTACGACTGCGTACTTCTTCTGTTTTTCCTTGCTTTAACAAAGCTTCGCGCTTTTTAACTAAGGCATCAATTTCCGATTCAAATGCTTCACATTCAAGTAAAGTGTGCCGAAATCGGCTTAGATGAGTTAGTTCTGTTTTTAGCTCTTCTTCTCGAGATGTTAAAAGTGCAACATCTCTTACAATGGTTGTTCCTTTAAATTGATATGCCAATTCCTGAACTTTACTTTCTACGTCGATTTTTTCTGCTTTTAAGGCCTTGATTTCCCTTTTCAAAACTTGAATTAAATTTTGATAGTACTCTTTACGGTCTAGAGAAACAGATTCAAAAAAAGTAGAAAAATTACTAAAATTTTGTTTGATTGGAACAGGAAAATAGCCAATCAAATCGTCATAAAATTTATCAATAGCCAGCAATTCAGAGAGAGCACTAGCTTTACTTTTAATATCTTCAAGATTGTTACTATAATTATCCACATACGATTCTTTTTGAGTAATCTGTAGATTCACTTCCATCAAAGCAAGTCTATTTTCAGAATATTCTTTGCGTACAACTTCCAAACTGTCCGTGATTTCTAAAGAATTTATCTCTTTTTTAAGTTGATCTAATTTTCTATGAGTTTGCATTTCTAGATTTTCAATCTTGTCGATATTTTTAATACCGCGTGAATTTAACTCTGACTGTTTGCTTTTTAAGATAGAAAGTTTTTCTAGAATTCTATCTTGGATATCGCTAGCCGATTCCTCTAGAAAAAAGGGGAGTCCAAACAAGTACTGAGCAGACCTATGCTGAACCCAAGTCTGACGCCCTACGCGTGCTATTGGGTCACTAAACCCTTCTTTTTCGTCACGAATTAAAAAATCCAGCAGCGATGAGAAACTTAAGTTACCTTTTGAATAATCAATATTTTCTAATTTACTTAAATGTTTTTTGTACTCTTCTTTTGTTAAAACGGAATATCGCTTATCACTATTAAAAGTTAGATTAACATCTGACGCAGTTTCAATGGATTCAATTCTTTGACCAAGACTTTTTAAGTGAGACAAATGTTCTTTAAGTGAACCATTAAATACTACAAAAAATGTATCTCGCAATTCAGTCGAGAGTGGCCGGATAAATAATTGTTTTGCACCGTGCACAATAACTTCTAACCTGATCCAGAGACTGTTTTCTGCAAAAAAAGTGGATTCAAAATATGAGCTACTCTCTCCTGCCAAAGCATACTTAATGCTATTAACAATAAGAGATTTTCCTAAGCCATTCGTATCGGAAAAAGTACTACGACCTTTTTCCGCAGCCCCATTTTCTAACCTATTTTTTCCTAAAATAATATTGAACCCTTCATGAAATTCACACTGGCGTTCATGATCGTAGTATAGTTTACTAAGTTGCATCTCTGTAAATAAATCCTTTATAATATTTTAATTTTCCCAAATGAATTAGAATCCCAACTGCCTTTAAAATTCGTGCTTCATCGGACAAGCTATTTATGCTTCTTCGCTTTCTTTGAACTCTCTTAATTAAGTCGTCGATATGAATTTCTTTTTCGGTAGCCTTGTAGGCTTGCATAGCAATATAGAGCGGATGATTTTGCGGAAGTGAAAGTTTGTCTAAAAGTAATTCATTTTTTTTCATTAAAAATTCCGCATTCGTTAATTACATAAAATATTAGACTGTGTGTTGCATATGCTTGTTCTTCAGTAAGTGCATGCCTTGAAATATAAATGAAAATAGCGTTATGAATCTTATCACCATTATCGTGCTTATCAAGTAGTTGCAGATATAGTTGCCGAATTAATCCTACGACGCCACGGATAACTTTAGTTTTACCCTGAAAAGAGTCTGTTTCCCTAAGATGATTTATCATTGAAAAATTTGTTGCATGCTCGTTAAACCAAGAACGGTAGGTAGGTGTACAATTCATGTTCTTAAATTTTTCATTTAATTTTTCGTTCTCAAAGCCGAGATCCTCTGAAACTACAACAGCAGATTGCTCAGCAATACGAAATGCCACGTTGACAATGTATTCGGCAGCGCGAGCTGAAAATGTTTCTAGAAACTCAATGTGTTCAATTACCTGAGTAGCTTGGACGCCAGGTAGGTAATATTTCGCGTTAATGGAATTTCCACCGGTATAATTTCCGGAAATGTCTACATTTGCTAATGTATTAGCAATCGTGGTATCTCCGGCTGGAACCAATTCCATATTTTTTTTTTCATCACTCACACTTACTCCAAAGCAAACGACTCACTCAATATAATTCTATTTATATTAAAATTAATGTTCAATGGATATAGAAGTCGCTGGACCTTCGCAGTGCAAGCTTAGGTCTTAAAAATTGGTGGAGGTGCCGGGAATTGAACCCGGGTCCGCAAGAGTTCCACAGAAAGGCGCTACATACTTAGTTTATGTTTTAATTAAGTTGCTCAGGCCTCCACAAACAAAATCCTGAACAACAATCCCCTGGATAACTATTAAGACTTCACTCCAGAGAAACCAGTGAAGTCCGAGACGGCATTATCGGCGGATCAGGCATCGACACCGTCGACCTACGCCAAATCCGTTAACAGAACTAAGCTGCTAATTGATAATTGTTGTTAGCAATTGTAATATGCACGTTTTTATCGAGGTCCACATGCGCCCCGGTATGCTCCCTTTGCTTCACGACCCACGTCGAAGCCAGTACACCCCCACTTTCGAAATGTACTTAAAAAGTATAAACCAAAATTCGCAAATGTCCTAATTGCTAAAGTTCGTGTTATTAACGTCGATGCTCGCAAAACACACACGTGGAAAATTTCCTGAACCAAAAATCACTAATGTGTTTACTCTATTTCTGTCATGACAATTTCACTTTTTATTCAGATTTTGACCGCAACTGTTCTGGTGTCGTACAGACTCTGAATGTTGACATCTTGCGAAATTATCTGTGCGCGTAAACAGTTCTTTAGTTATATAATTGATTTTGAGAGAGAGTTTTCAACCGAATCCACAGAGTTATCCACAGATTGATGGTTTTTCCAGCGTCAAACTGGCTCCAAAGACTGTGTTTCAGAAAATTTCAGAATTTATTATTTGTGATTATTTATTAAGCTTCAGTCGGTTTACAGCAGAATCTGTTATGGTATACGCTGCGCAAATTAACAGCGTTTTAACCAAACAAATATCAAACAAGAAGCTCAACAAAATTTATGTAAGCACTTCTTTTTTGGCCGCATTACTGACCGGAAACAACTGAAGGTTAAGCTGATATACACGCTCACCTTTACCATTTAAGCGCGCAATATTGTTCTCTTTATGTAGAGATTTGCGCATTTGGCGAAGCTTGAACTTTAACTCTTCAAACTCAGTTTGTGTTAACGATAGTGTTAATGAACCGAACTCGCGTTCTGTCGGAGCATCTTGGTATAAAGACTCAAGGCCTAAATACATCAATTGCATTTGCAACTGACGAATCAATGCTGAAGGAATTTCTTCAGGCGCTTCAGAAGATTTACCTTTTGAGATAATACCCGTTGTTGCATCTTTTTGTAATTCACCACTCATTAATAAATTTTTTAAAGCTTGATCGATCTCTGATTCAGAAGCTTTGCCACGAAGTAAATCTTTTAACTTACTTGTCTCGAATGTCACACCCTCTTGATCAACAAGAGCATAAATAATCCAGCCAATCCAGTTCGGAACTTTTTCAAAAACTTTACGATCAAATTCGCCAAGTTTTAATTTTTGCTGAACACGATATTCAGAAACTAATTTTAAAGCATAGTTACGATCTGCGGGGTCTTCGGCTTGGTTGAAAGAAACTAATAATTTAAATTCATCACTCTGTGCTTTGTTAAGCCCGCAAGCTTTCGCAAATTTCGCAACCATATCCATCGAAAGATTTCTTTTGCCTTCGATAATCATTTTTAAATAATTCGGAGACTTAATATCTGCTGCTGCAGAGAAAATCGCGTAGTTATAAGGGCGCAAAGAACGCTTCGTAGAGTCTTTTTTAAACTGATAAAAATCAGCTAAAAACAAACGGAAATCCATGTAATCTGATAACATTGGAGCTGAAACCGAAGTGTTTGATATTGCAGGATTTTGACTTAACTGAGTTGACTGAATTTCCATATTTCTCCTCAAAAAAAAGGCCTCATGAAATTCATCTCATGCGGCCCAATTTTTGACAAATTATTTCTCACTAAAGAAAAATTATTTTTCTGCGCAAAATTAGTAGCGACTTAAAACTAACGTTACACGTTGAACTGTCATGTTGCCGCGAGTGTAAAGCATAATGCTACTAGCTGCGCCACCGATGTCAGGACGTTGTGATAAAAATAAAGTTTGTTGTGAAGAGTAACGATCAAATTGCAAAGTGCCTTGATTAAAACCGTTCGTGTAAAAATCGGCTAATGCGACATTGTTTTGCGCTTGCGCTTGAACAATCACGCGCTCGATGCGGTAACCACGATACTGTTGCATGTTGAAATACATTCCTAAATCGATGCGATCGTTACCGTATGTTGAACGGTTGATCCATAAATCTAAATTCTGGGTGTAGCCACCAGGATTACCTGGGTACTGCGGAGGTTGCGGTTGACCTGGGTATGGAGGTGGTTCATGTGGATGACCTGGGTGATGTGGATAATCAGATCCATCGTCTGATGATTGACGAAGTTCAATCGTGATCTCGTCGACAAAAGTTGAACCCGAAATATACATTTCTAAGTCACGAACATTTGAACCAATCACTAAACTTTGATTTGGAATTAAATTAATTCTTTTTCCTGGATTTACTTGCGTCGCAACATTTCTGCCGTCAGCTAATAATTGAACTGTCGTTGTGTATGGAGAATCAGGACGAGTTCTTGCGCGAACAGAAACGATTTCGTAACCGCGATACTGTTGATTAAGACCTGCAAGTCGGCGTAAATCTAAAACTTCATCTCTGACAGAACGACCAACATAAATTTTTACGTCTTGAGAATCATGGTTACCTGGATAGCCAGGTTGGTTTGGAAAATCAGGTTGTCCTGGAAAATTTGGTTGATCTGGCTGGCCCGGAAAGTCAGGCTGATCAGGGTTACCCGGTTGATCTGGAAATCCTGGTTGTGCACAGTTGGGATCATATGGGTTATCGCATAAAGCGTAATGGTCGCCATCAGAGCCATCGCCTGGTTGAATACCGAATTGGTCTGCATTTGACACCGAAGCCACTGCCAAAACCGCTAATAACGTATGTTTAAATGATTTAACTAACATTTTTCCCCCTAAGAATTGTTCGATAGGGGTAAAGAGCAAACGCGAGGCCGAAAAAATCAGGGCAAAGATGGCCCTGATTTAAATAAGTCGTAAGATGAATTAGAATTTAGAAATTTTATTTTCGAAGCCTTGTATTTCAGCAATCGACATCGAAGCTTTTTGCAGATTCGATAATGTTAACCACAAAGCACCTGTTTGTGAACCCGTTGATAAATCTAAACGGATACGTACTTCGCCTTTACCGTTATTGTTCACAAGCTTTGCTTCTTTAATAGCGCGCGCTAAGTTTTGTGAAGCATTACTGTTTGAAGCTAAGTCATAACTTTTTGATAAATCATTTACTTTTGCTACGCTTGCACCTGATTGAGTGCCCTTGTCAGCCGCCAATAACGGAACACTTAAACCAACAACTTCTTTATCTTGGGCCGCGATCATCACACCCATTGCAGATCTACCGTTAACAACTTCGAAAGACGAAACTTGAATTAAATCTAATTTTTGTGAGCTTGTTGAACCGTTCACAGTGTTTGTTAAATAAGACTTCCACATTTCAAAAGATGAACCTTGTGAACCTTCTTGTAAGATAAAATAACGATCAGCATATGATTTTCTGAAAATCACGCGAACGTAAGCACCAGATAGCTTAACTTTGATGTAAGCATTGTCACAGCCACCGTCAGCATCAGTGCATTTTAAGAATCCACCTTGAAATTCTAAATCACCATTTGCGTTCAACTGTGATAAAGCATACTTATCGCCAGATTGTTTGGCTTGTAATCTATATGAAGAGATTTTTTTAACTCCATCTAAAGATTCATCAACAGTTAAATCAACTAACATATCGCCAGATTGACGCGAAAGTTTTGCGTTAGTTACGGCTTTAGCTAAATTTAAGTTCATCGTTTTTTGTTCAGCACTTACTTTATTATTGTAACCGCGAAATTCAACCATCAAGCCATCAGATGAAGAGCTTGTGTAATTTAATGAATCTAACTTGCCACCTGTTTTAATAGCTTCGGCTTCATCAAATTTTGCGTTCACAGCCCCGTTTTGTTTTTTAACTTTATCTTTTGAAGATAACTCGCCAGCATTTGAACCGCTATTGCTGCCATTTGAACTTGGAAGAGGATTTAACGTTGAACCTTCTGAATCAGTAGAGCCTGATGACTTAGGTAAACCAGGAAGACCACCTACTCCTTCGTTAGCTTTAGGTAATGCTGTGCCTGAAGCCTCTGCATCAGAAATTGAATCCAGCGATTGCGCGTCTTGATTTTCAGCTTGTGGTTGTTGGCCTTGTGTTTCTACTGTTGTGCCGCGAACATCTGTGCGAGTTGTTTTACTCTTACCACAACCTGTAGTTGTTAAAGTAAATGCAGCCAATACCGCTACCGACATTAAAAGTGATTTTTGGTTTAACATAAAGCCTCCACGTTCAAAAAATTAAATCCTATCAACACTAGAAACTAAGCAAGCCAAAGACCACAAATCACTAGCCTTAAAACGAATATACCGCTACTGTGAGCCGAATCTCAGGTTTTTCATTGTAGAATATGCAAGGGTGATTTGATCAATGACAGCGAATTCTAAAACTCAAACAGATCAATTTTTTAATTTAGATCCGCATCTAATTCTGCAATCAGCTGATATTAACGGCTATAAACCGACTGGCGAAATTCACCAATTAAACTCTTATGAAAATCGTGTCTTTGAAATTAAATTAGAAGACAACAAATCAGTGATTGCGAAGTTTTTTAGACCGGGCCGCTGGTCTAAAGAAACCATCGAAGATGAACATGAATTCTGTTTTGATTTGCATGCTGATGGCCTGTCTGTAGGATTGCCTCTCAGAGCACCGAACAAAGAAACTGTATTTAATGCTGACGGCATCTTGTACTGCTTTTATGAAAAAGTGCGTGGCCGCATGATGCAAGAGATTCTGTTAAATCAATTTGAAAAATTAGGTTCTCTGACAGCTCAGCTTCACAATACCGGTGAAAAAAAAGAAGCCATGAACCGCAACTTCTTTGGCCCAAGCCAAGACAACAAATGGTTTGTGCTTGATCAGTTAGACGCTGTTATTTCGCCCGAGATTCACCACCAGTACATGGAATTAGCCGAACACGTCTTCGAAAGCCTTGATAACAAACTTGATCCCCAGGGTTTTATACGCATTCACGGAGATCTTCATCGTGGAAATTTATTAGATAACGGTAAAGATGATATCACGATTGTGGATTTCGATGATTTTATCAACGGCCCTGTTGTGCAAGATTTCTGGATGATTTTTCCTGATCAAGATTTTACGCCGACAAAAGAATTCGAATTATTTTTAAAAGGTTATCAAACACTACGTCACTTTGATGAAAAGCAGTTAGAGCTTGTTCCGTATTTGCGAGCGTATCGTGTGATTTGTTATGCGGGCTGGATTTTAAATCGCTGGAATGATCCAAGCTTTCCGAAGATATTTCCTGAATTCAATACTTACAGATACTGGGCGGAGGAATTAGATTCGCTCCGCAAGATTATCAAAGTCTAAATTATTGTACAGCGACTGCAGCTTTAGCAGCAGCAGTTTCGTATTCGGCTTTAGCAGAATTAGCCATTTCACGAATTCTTTCAGCAACATTTCTTGCATCGTCGATATCTGAACCTTTAGCTTTTAAATCAACTAAGTTTTTAAGAGTAGCTTCAGCAGTAGTAGCTTCAGCATCTAAACCTTCAGATTTAGTTTTTAAACGAGCAATTTCAACTTGAGCTTGATCAACTTGTTCAACCGCAACTGGTGCAGATACTGTCTCAGCAGCTGCTGCTGGCGTAGATACTACAGTTGCTGTAGCACTTGCAGCTACTGCTGCTTGTTCTTCAACTACTTCAGGAAGCGCGATTACAGGACTTGATACAACAACTGCACCTGAAGTCGAAACCGCTGCTGACGTTGATACTGTAGATGATGTTGATACAGCAGCAGAAGAATCATCAGTTTGTTCAGTAGCAACTTGTACCGAAGCAAAAGCGATTTCTTTTCCTAAAGCTTTAGTAATTTTTTCTACTGAAAGTGTAGCTGGGTCTAAATTTAAGCAAAGTAAACGCTTAGTATCTGGTGATTCTTCACCTTCTTGCATAATTGCAGTAGATAACATTGTTGATTTTTCTGTGAAGTAACTTTTTAAACTTGAATCAGATAGTTCTGTAACTTTAGCTGACTCTGCTCTGATAATTTTTAAAGTTGTTTCTTTGTTTGCATCGATATTCATACCCTCTAAGAAAGTACAAACTGTTTGCGAAGCTGCTAAAGCAGATTTTAATTCTGCATCTGAAGTCTTAATTTCGCCGTTAACCAAAAACATTGCGCCATCGATGTTTGTTTCTGACACCAACATGCGGCCTTCTTTAGACATCGCAAGTGGTTTACCTATTAATAAATCTGCAACTTTTTTTGCATCGTCATTTAATTTTGCATCTTGTTTTTGAGAATTAGTCATTTGGTTGTCAGCATTGTCAGATAATGCTTTCAGAGAACTTCCCATATAGTAGCAGCCCTCTTTTACAGCTGCTTTTGTGATAATTTTTTTATCGGTTTTACTGATACAGCCAAAACCTTCAGATTCACCGGCAGCAGTTAAAGCATCAAATAATTTATTACAGTTATCATTGGCTTCTACGATGAAAGGCTTAGCTGCATTTTTTTCTTCATCACTCATTTTTACAAATGGTTTAACTGTCACTTTCGCATAATTTGATTTAAAACTTTCATAACTAGAAACAACTTCAGCGCTACAAGCTTTAGTCGGTGTTTTTGTTTTATCAGTCACTACATCACTTTGAGCGCCTGATCCACCTGAAGGGCGAACACGTCTTTTATCTGGAGCTTTTTGACAATTCACGATGAATGTCGTCGATACCACTAAAGCAGATAATAATAAAATAGACTTTTTCATATGTTCTCCTACAAAAGTTAAAACTTGTACGAGACTATACAGTTCAATATTCAGTCCAATGTGCTAAGAACATGTTAAAGTTGTTTTAAAGTGGGAAAAGCTGTTTAACTGGTTTTAAGGTCGCGAATTTCTCAATTTGAGACGAATTTGTTGTATAGCTTTGTGACAGACAGAAACAAATTTGGAACGTTTAAAGCCGGTTTAAGCAATTCCAATTCATTTTCAATTGATTACCTAAGATCGAAAAACTGTGAGTTAACTCCAAACAACCTGGGCGAGACAAGCGACCCATATCAATCATTTTTGAATAACAAAACCACAGCATATCGTCGGCATTTTCAGGATCTTGGTTGCGCGATTTCGCATATTGACAGGCCGGAATATCAAGCGTGTAGGCATTATCAGTCAAACAGGCCCAATCATAGCGATAAGTGCCATCACCTTTTAAACATTTAAAAGCTGGTGAAAAATTAATTTGTTGTGACACTTCTCCACGGCATTTATTTAAAAAATCTTTGTAAATGCTTTGATTAATTTGACCTTGGGCCTCTGCAGATAAAGGTAACCCCTGTTGTTCTTTAAAGATTTCACACAGCTGATCAGCGCCAACGTAATCAATTTGAGTTGATAAAATGCTATTTGTGATTTTTAAAACAGATTGCGTGTGCACATCATTAGTAATAATTTGAAAACGCTTTAAAAAATTTAACGATTTTAACTGAATCGCTGATAAACCCGCTGCGGTTTTGATAATTTTAATAAACGTTGTTTCTATACGTGTACGAATCGCAAGATCACTCGCAATCACCGCTGATAAATTACTATTTAATTCTTGGCGCGTAATAAAATCATAGTATTTATTGATTGAAGCTTCAGTTGATAAAATTTCTTTCCATGCCGCTTGTGCCGTGTATGGATCTGAAGTCATTGTGTTTTTTAAAGTGGGATCAACTGCGATTTCAGTAGGATTTAAGACGCGCATATTGTGATTAGCAAATTGAGTTTTTAAAGCTTTGGCTGAAATTCCTGTTTCGTTTTTTTCAGCCAGCGTTGTATTATTAAATGCTTTTTGTAACAGCGGTGCCGACTGCGCGCCTAAGGGCCCTGTCGAATCAAATCCTGCAATCATTTTTGAATTCACAAAAATTTGAGTCATGATTTCACCCATACTTTGGCCGAAATTTAAATAACGAGCTGATGCTACGTTCTCGGCTAAGTTTAAGGGAAACCCATCGTTGACTAAGACACGTAAATACTGATCAATTGTTCGGTGATCTTTAACTTTTGAAGCTAAAGTATTACAACCCATTAAGTAAACGGCTTTTGCATCTAAAATGTTTCCGCACGATTTAGCTTCGCGTTCTGAAATTAAACTTTGAATAGATAAAGTTTGGCTATTGCCCTCGCCAAAAAATAATCCACCAAAGTGACCTGACACTAATAAAATGTCGCACTTAACCTGACTTTGGCAGGCTTCTTTTAACCACAGTGGGTTTTTATTATTCGGTACTAATTCGATATTTTCATAACCTACTGGCGATAGGTTCTGGGCGAAGACTTGCTTTTCATTTTCAGAATTGAAGGTCATCGTACAGACAGTTTTGGCTTCTGCAGCGGCAGATAGGCCCAAGAATAGCGCTAATAAATAAGCTAATTTAAAATTCGTTTTCACAATGTACGTCCTCAAGCCAGGCTTTTTTGCTAAAACCTAGCCATATTCAGAATGAAATAAACCAATTTAGGCCCTAAAAACTGACGACAATGTCGACAAAGTAACAATCTTGATGGGCTTACAGCACAATCTACTCTGACCATAGGTGTTAATCACTGATTCACCCTCTTATTTCAGCTACACCCAATAGTGGCTGGGTCCCATACGACTGACTCTTTAGTGAATTCCGCTAGGTCCGGAAGGAAGCAACGGTGTCTAAAGAGCATTGCGATATGGGGCGCCCAGCTCTTTTTTTTGTAAGGACACACGTTTGTCATATCAAGTTTTTGCCCGTAAATATCGACCACAATCGTTCGACCAAATGGTTGGACAAAGTCATATTTCACAAACGCTGATCAACGCTTTAAAATCTGGCCGCGTACCCCATGCCATTTTATTCACTGGTCTTCGCGGAACAGGAAAAACAACATCAGCCAGAATTCTAGCTAAAACTTTACGTTGCGAAAACCCAGTTAATTTTTCTCCGTGCAATGTTTGCCCTTCATGTATTGAAGCCAACTCTGGTCGCGCTGTAGATATTATTGAAATCGATGGAGCATCGAACAACGGTGTTGATGCGATTCGTGATTTACGTGACAGCGTGATGTTCATGCCAACTTCAGGCAAATACAAAATTTTTATTATCGATGAAGTTCATATGTTATCGACGGCGGCTTTTAATGCTTTACTAAAAACATTAGAAGAACCACCTGCACATGTGATCTTCATGATGGCGACAACTGAGATTAATAAAATTCCTCAAACGATCTTATCTCGTTGCCAACGTTTTGATTTACGCCGTATTCCGTTTAAACAAATGGCTGGTCTTCTTCGCAAGATCTGCGATTTAGAAAAAATTGAAGCCGATGATAAAGCGTTATGGCTCATTGCCCGTCAAGGTGATGGATCAGCTCGTGATAGCTTAAGTTTATTAGACCAAGTTGTAAATTTCACGACAGGTCAATTGACTGAACAAAATGTAGCTGGCGTTTTAGGTTTAACAGATCGCGGCTTAATTTATGATATCTATGCGCACTTACTTGAGCGTAACCCAAAAGCTATCGTGGCAGATCTTGAAAAAGCTCACACGATGGGAACAAGCCCTTCATTATTTTTTGAAGAGTTAATTCAATTATTACGTCACACAATCGTTTTAAAAACAGCTCCTGACAGCGAAATCTTAATTGATCTACCTGCTGAAGAAGTTCAAAGCTTACGTGAATTTGCAAAAACTCAATCTGATTCAGACCTGCACATGCTTTTTGATATGGCCTTAAAAGCCTTATCAGATTTAGTACGTGCAACTGATCCGTTTATGGTTTTTGAAGTTTGTTTACTTCGCATAGCTCAGGCACCAAGAATTTCTGATATTCAGAACTTACTTTCTGGCGCTACGATGCCGACCTCAAATCAGGTGGCCGGCCCAAAGTTTCAAGGACTCCTTAAAACGGAGTCCACTCCAGTTAAACCTGCGGTGGTTATTTCTGAACCAGTAAAGCCTCAGCCGGCCGCGCCAGTAGTCAAACCAACCCTGAATGCCGAAGGTTGGATGAAATTCGTATCTCATCTTAAACAAGAAAGCGCGTTCTTAGCGGCGAAATTAGATAACATTATTTTCGCTGGCTTAAACGACAAGCACTTCACCCTTGAAGCTGCGGCTCAGTTTTCGTTTTTAGCCGAGCAGCTGACGAAGGGTGAAACTCATGAAAAATTACAAGGTTTTATTGATTCGTTCTTTGGAGAGGGCTACACTTTTACTGTTATTAAAGCAAAAGTCGCTTCAGGGGATTCTGCCAAAAGCATGAATCAAAAAATTGAAAAAATATCTGAAGACAAAATAACAACTGAGATTTTACAAGACCCGCGTGTTCTAGCAGCACAAAAAGTTTTTAAAGCTCAGGTAAAAATAATTTCTACTAAGGAGTAATAGTATGAAAGGTTTCGGCGCAAACGGCATGGCTGGCTTAATGAAACAAGCTAACCAAATGCAAATGAAAATGAAAAAGCTTCAAGAAGAATTAGGCACTCGTGAATACACTGGCACAGCTGGTGGTGGCGCAGTGACTGCTAAAGTTAACGGTGAAAACAAAGTTTTAACTTTAACAATCAATCCTGAAGTTATGAAAGCTGGCGACACTGAGATGTTACAAGACTTAGTAACTGCAGCTGTTAACGACGCTTTAAAAACTGCCAAAGATGAATCTTCAAAAGAGATGTCAAAAATCACTGGCGGCATGAATATTCCAGGAATGTAATCAATGTTGCATATCGCTTCTTTAGAAAAATTAGTTCACGAGCTTTCGCGCTTACCAGGTATTGGGCCAAAAACCGCTCAACGTCTGGCGTTCTATATTTTAAAATCTAAAGACTCGTATCCAGAAAAATTATCTGAAGCCTTACTACGCGTACAAACCGAAGTTCATTCTTGCCCTGTGTGCTTTAACTACACCGATCGTGAACTTTGCAAATTTTGCGAAGATCCACATCGCGCGAATGATTCAATTTGTTTAGTTGAAGAACCTTCAGATATTTTTCGTATTGAATCTTCGGGAGCCTTTCACGGCCGTTATCATGTTCTTCATGGAGTTATTTCTCCGTTAGAGGGCATCACGGCTAAAGATTTAAAAATTCAAGAGCTTATGGCGAAAATCCAAAAAGGTATTGATGGTGAAGGCCCAGTTATCAAAGAAGTTATTCTTGCTCTTGATGCCGATCTTGAAGGTGACACAACAGCTTTATACTTAGCTAAAACAATGCAAGGTAAAGGTGTTAAACTTTCACGTATTGCGCACGGGATTCCGATCGGTTCTGATATTGATTTTATCGATGACCGTACGATGGGTCGCGCCTTAGAGAACAGGATTCAACTCTAAATGTCTTTATTTAATTACAACGCTAAAGAAATTCACTGCAAAATCGTTTATTACGGACCATCACTGGGCGGTAAGACAACAAACATTCAATGGATGTATCAATCTTTGGCGCAAGATCAGAAATCAAAGCTTATGGCTTTAAACACTGAAATTGAACGGACGCTGTTATTTGATTTCCTACCTTTAGATATCGGTGAAATTCGTGGATTTAAAACACGCTTTCATGTTTATAGCGTTCCAGGACAAATCGTTTACGATGCGACTCGTAAGTTAATCTTACAAGGCATCGATGGAATTATCTTCGTTGCAGATTCACAGGCTGATCGTTTAGATGAAAATCTACAGGCCCTAGATAATTTAGAAAAGAACCTTATCCAGCAAGGTTATGACATCAAAGATATCCCTTTAATCTTACAATACAACAAACGTGATCTTCCTACGGCATTGCCTATTAGCGAATTACGTAAACATTTAAATCGTTTTAACGCTCAAGAAATTGAAGCTTGTGCCTTTGAAGGCAAAGGTGTACTTGAGAGTTTCAAAATGATGTCTAAATCGATCATCCAAACCCTTAAAGGCGGAGCGACCGTTTAGACTTGGGAAGCCCATATGAACGATGCTCAGCTGATTGTTGAAATTCAAAAATTAAAAAAAGAAAAAGACGTCGCTCTTTTAGCTCACTATTATGAAGATGGTGTGATTCAAGATATCGCCGATTACGTCGGTGATAGTTTTTATCTTTCTAAAATGGGCCAACAGGTTCCAAATAAAAATATTCTTTTAGCTGGCGTTGTGTTTATGGCTGAAAGTGTGAAAATTTTAAATCCTGAAAAAACTGTACTAGTTCCCGATATGGCTGCGGGCTGCTCGCTTGTAGAAGGCGCGCCTTACGATAAATACTTAGCATGGCGTAAACAATACCCCGATGCGATTTGTGTGACCTACATCAATTCTTCGGCTGAAGTAAAATCAATCTCTGATGTGATCATCACTTCAAGCAATGCAAAACAAATTGTTGAATCGATTCCTAAAGATCGCCGCATTTTATTTGGGCCAGATCAACATTTAGGTAAATGGTTATCAAAGCAATTAAATCGCGAATTCATTTTATGGCCTGGAGCTTGTCAGGTGCATATTTTATTTAATGCTGATCGCTTACAAAAGCTGACATTACAACACCCTGATGCCTTAGTGATCGCGCATCCTGAGTGTGATGATGAAATTTTAAAATATGCTACCGTGATCGGTTCAACTTCGCGTTTATTAGAAGAAGTTGAAAAGAACACGAAATTCAAAAAATTTATCGTGGCTACTGAAACAGGTATCTTTCACCAAATGCAAAAACTTCGCCCTGATGCTGAATTAATTCAAGCTCCGGTGGTTGATGAAAATTGCATGTGCAATGACTGCCCGTTTATGAAAATGAACAACCTTCAAAAAATTCACAACGCACTTTTAACTTTTAAACCTGAAGTTAAACTTGATGAAGCGTTAAGATTAAAAGCTTATGCGTCTCTTGATCGTATGATGAAGATCACTAGCAACAAACCTGTTGAATGGCCGGCAAGCTTTAATGGGTAATCCATCGTTTACTGATTTATTTAATCAATTTGCGGCGTTCGTTGAACGTGACAGTGGCCTTATGGCTTCGGGTTTAATTTTAGAAGAATTCAGCTCGCAAAACCCTGTGCATCGTTTAAATATTCGTATGGGCATTATTGAAAGTAATGTTTTAACACCACAAGAAAATGAATTACTTCTAGATTTAAACAATCGACCGAAAACAGCTGATTGGAATTTCTCGATTTCTCACTCAGATAAAATCGGTGGGTATATTCAGTCAGATCAAATTATCGGAATGGATATTGAGCGCAGTGATCGCGTACAAAAAAAAGTTGTTGAACGTGTATCTTCGGCCATTGAAATGTCTGAAGCCCCAGGCACTGATTACCTGTGGACCGCTAAAGAAGCGGTTTTCAAAGCCCTATCACTTGAAGTGATGTCGCAAGCTGTGGTCACTGATTGGCAGCCGACAAATTATTTAGAAACCTTAAAATTTCGTGCTGTTCCTCCGAGTGGTCTCACTCTGAAACACAATTTGGGCTACTCACAGCGTATTTTGGATCATAATTGGACAATCTTTTTTTTCTAATAGACCTTTAAATTTATTTTAATATTCCGGCCCTCAACCTAAGTCCAGTATCCCCCGATGAGTTCATTAGATAAGCGAACGAAAGGATCACTGACATGAGTGCATCACAAAGAAAATATAGACAGGCCCCACGCAAAGAAGTTACTCCGCTAACGCTAGATACTTTTTCATCGTTAGAGAGTTTAGAAAAAATTGCGAAATACGGTGAGATCGTTGAGGCATCAGCATCAGGGATTTTAATTAACTTCAAACGCGAAGACTTTATTAAAAAAGAATTACGCGGCAATTTGACGTTAGAATCATTAGTCGGTCACAAAGTGTTTTTCACAATCCACGAAATGGATCTTGAAATTTCAGGCACAGTGGCGCGCACAAAGTTTTTAGGCAAAAAAGGATTCCAAGTCGCTGTTGATTACAGCTCGGATTCACCTGAATACTGGCGAGAATGTTTAATTGATTTATTACCTAGTTCATAGAGTCTGAATGCGAAGGTTTTGCTGGGCTGCCTAACAGCTCAGTAAACTTCGGAAGACCGTTCTCACTGACTAGCACTACCGAGTAATGCGGTGGTAAGAACCATGAAATCGCTTCGGCAATACCTGCGTGTTCATTTTCTGGCGGGTTACCCAGTGATTCAAGCGAGAATGCTAAATCATAATTTTTTTCATCCGGTGAAATCATTAAAATTTTCGGATTAAAAACTGTCTGATCATTAAAAAAATCTTTTAAAACTTTACGTACATACAACGGCAAATACTGCTCAGTCGGCACACCGCTGAAGATCTTATCGTTGCGGTATTCAACTTTTCCAGAAGCTTGCGCTAGATCTGGGCGCATGAAATAGCCTGTTTCAATGAATGACCAAATCATTCCATAAGAAAAAACATAATCAGGGTATGGTTCACGTTGTGGGTTAACAACTAAGCCGATGCCTTTAGTTGAACACCATTTCATAATTTTTTGTGAATGCTCAATGCGATCGCCATCAAATTGACTTTGATTGCTTGAGTTTAAAGTTTGGCAAATTAAATACGGCCAACCATCGGGCCCTTGAGTGGGATCATTAGAAACTAATCCGATTTCGATTTCACTGAACAACTTAAAAAATTTCTCGTCCCAGTTATAATTGCGGTCTTGTTCTTTTACTTTTAAGTGCTCTTGTAAGTTCACGGCTGTCCTCTGCGATTATTTCACTGGTAAATCTGTGCGATTACTTCACAACGTTCTGTACGATATACAAAGTTTTGTAACCTTGCCAGCGAACTGTGTCGCCTTGTTTTGTTTGAGCCACTGAGCCATCACGATTTACTTTTGGAACTAAACCTTTGCCAGCCTTTTGCACATAACTAAACAACACAGGAGCCATATTTGGATGCATTCTTACGCAACCACCAGAAGCACGGCCACCTAACTTACCTTCAGTGCCTGCCGGCGCTTGGTGAGTGGCAATACCTGATTCAAAAAATACCGCGTACGGCATCCATGTTTGCCAAAGGTTTGAAAAATAATTTTCGTCTAAAGTATCTACATCAAAATAACCAACTGGCGTTGTTGACCAGTAAGCGCGTTGTGAACAGTGATCTTTTTTTGGTTCTTGGCCAGGGCCACAACCTTTTTCGTAAGTTTCGCGGCCTGAAGAAATTTTTGTAAGTAAAATAACTTTTTGATTTTCATAAACACGTAATGTTTGGCGATCGTTGCCTGTGTTTGCTTTGTTGATCACAACGACTAATTTAAATTCTTTTAACCACGGGTAATTTTGAAAATCAGCTTCGTTAAATTCACGTGCTGAAAAATCTGGTGGTAATGTCACTGCATCAACTGCTGCGTCCCACACTTGTGCTTGTGCGCTTAACCCCAAAACCATAGTTAAAATAAATGCTTTAAACATTATGACTCCCCGAATGAAAAGTTATCTTTAGACGAGGCTAAAAATAAGGGAGTCTGCCCCTGGAGGCAAACCGTAATTACCTCTGAAATAGGCTATTGAATATTTTACAGCTGAGTGGCCGTTAAAGGCCCCTAGAACTTAAAAACTAGTGAAAACGTAGGGTAAATCATAGTTTTGGTATTGGTCGTTTGGGTCAATGTCGTTGTGTTTGTGATTTGTTCGTTATAGCTAGCTTGGTGGTAATTTAGCTTTACCCCAGCATTGATACGACTGGTGATCTTAGGTAAAAATCCAAATTCTGCTTTTAATGAAGTACCACGCCATTCAGCGCTGCCGTTAGCATCAGAGAATTGCGCTTTAGCTAATAAGTTATAAGCCAAACCTAAATACCAATCTTGATTACTACCAAACATGTACGTGAATTTAGGGCCCGTTTCAGTCGATGAATATGAAGTCGTTGCTGTCGTGACATCGTCTGAAGTAGCTCCGACATAATTCCAACCGATACCTAAAAGTCTTTTACCTTCTGAAGTCATCAGAACTGCAAAATCATAAATTGTGCGTGAATGTGAAATGCTGCTTGTCGAAGACAAATCATCAGTAAAGTAAAACAACCCCAATTCTGCGACCACGGCTTTTGCCGAAATTGAAGTTAATGAAACTGCAGTAAATAAAAATGCACAGCCTAAGAATGAAATTAGCTTTTTGCCCATACTGAAATTTTCGCAGGTTTTTTAAAAAAAGCAAAGTCCGGACCCGGTCTTAAGTCGAATGATGTTGCCCTTTAATGGTTTTAAAGAGCAACAAAATATAAATGAAACAATATTAATTAAATACTTGGTGGAAGGGGATCTGGATCACCAGGAATCGGATCTACAATAGAACCCATCGATGATGGAATATCTAAAATTTCTTGCATGCGAGCGTGGTCCATACGTGGATTATTACTACCACAGTCTTCAGTCGCTAAAGGTACCCACATAAAATCAGGATTACCCGAAGTCCATGATCCACTTAAAGTACCATCTGCTTCTTCACGCAAACGATATGAATATGTACGAGTGTACATTGGCGCATCACCTGGGTCGTTACTGCGGGCTTTGTCATATTTATGAACGCGAAGCTTTGCAACAACTGAATAAGTATCTGGCCCTGTTTTTTTAATTTTCATGTTGTAGCCAGAGATCACATGATTATCGACGTCTTCTAATTGTTTGTAATCCATGGCCACTGGTTTTTTTAAATTACCAATATAGTATAGCAAAGTTTTATGAAAAGTTGCGGCGTTGATATCATACATATTGCTGCCTGGTCCGCGGTAACGAGTACCAAAAAAAGCCAGTTTTACACAGTAATCAACTTCAGATAATAAACCTTTTTGATCTGACACGGTAAATGTCACACCTGATAATGAATCTGTTTTAGAAGTTTTGGGTTCTGCTCGTAATACCGAACTTGCGGCCCATCCATTACAGTGACCTTCCCAATTAATGCCGTGATAAGTATGATGTGCGTTCTCCCAAGATTGAGATCCTGGATTTGTTCCTGTTCTTGCTTTAACAAAACGATCGTATTTTGCCATCGGAGAATCTGATCCATTTGATAAGGGACGATTAGCGTACGACCACCAATAACCGCGCCAAGGTTTAATGCTGGCATTTTCATCGAAGGTTCCGGCTTCTATCGCCAGCGTACTCACTGATGCTCGTGTCGTGGATAACACGCGCAAAGCTTCGTTCGCAGAACGCATCATATCACCATCTACAAATTGTGGAGCATGTGCTTGTAAACCTTTTGGTTCATTATAAGGAATAGAAAACGGATTAAATTCTTTGGCTAAAACTTTATGAACCGTACGACGACCCTGCATCATCGAGGCGTGAGTCATCATGCCATCAGCATCAACCGTAAAAGATAATTCGGGTTTAATCGGCATAGCATCCGCATTGAAAACAAAAAGTGTTCCCGTAGCATCATTTAATTGTTGGTAACACCAAGTTTCTTGGCGAGCGACAACAATGGCATCAGCTTCTGGGCCCTCAGGCACAGAAAAGCTGTAACAAGCTGGTGATGCGCTAGCAAAAACTTGCGTTGAATACAGTGATGCAATGATCACGACAAATCTTTTAAATAATTTGAACATACGAGGACTCCGTCTTTCGTAAAAAAGTGTTTGTGGGGGGAATCCAGCAGAAAAGAGCAAGCAAAGGGCCACAAGCTTTAGGGTGGCTAATTCAAAAAAATAGAGTTTGATAGTAAGAAAGCCCCAAATTAATGGGGCGGTCATTGGGCAAAATGCCAGTTAAAAAATGATTAAACTAATCCGCGACGAATAGCTTCGCGGGTGGCTTCGGCTCGGTTAGAGACATGTAATTTTTGATAAATTACTTTTACATATCCTGCAACAGTTTGAGCACTAAGACCCATGCGCCCAGCAGCTTCAGCCACTGTTAGGCCACGTGCTAAATGCGCTAATGTTTCGCGTTCACGAATTGTAAGTTCAGTTTTAATTGTGCTGTCTTTTTCAGGTTCGCGAAAATATTCAATCAAGCGATTTGCAATTGAAGGCGATAATGGCGGTTCGTTATTGCAAATACGTTTTAAAATATCAGATAAAAAACTTGGATCATCTTTTTTAAGTAAATAACCAACGGCACCCGCGCTTAACGCTTCGAAAAGATATTTATCTTCTTCGTAAATAGTCACGACGACTGATTGTGCGTGTGGTTCTTTTTCTTTTAACGAACGAATCACATCTAAACCTGATCCTGCTCCGTCAGATAAACTTAAATCAACCAAAGCCAAATAAAGGGGTTTGCTTTTTACATTCGTTGAACGTTCATGTAACCATGACTGGGCTTGCTTAACAGATGGCGTTGAGTGAACAGAGATTCCAGGAAATGCTGACGTGACTACATTCGATAAAAATTGAGTCGCGCTGTCTTCGATAACAAGGCAAATACTCTGTGCAAATTCGGTCAGTGTCTTCAAGTTACTCTTTCTACGTATGTTTTCTTGCGTTTATAGCCGCGATCGCGATTATAATGGCATTAGAACCGCTAATCTTAATCCAATTAAGATCAGCTAACATAGTTTGATGTTTACTTGATGATGCGTCACCCCCTGAATTGGGGGTTAGAGTATGTTTACTAATAATAATGGCAGCTGACGGACAAAATGCCCTATTTCGCGCAAATGAATTACGCAATTTTGTTAAGTTTAGACTATGGCTTAAAGCGCTTACACGCAGTTACAACATCAATATCACTCACGTCTTGGCATTGCCCGTTGGTTTGGATGGCCCAAACATTTTCTAAACCCAATAATGTTTCACAATTCGTATTCTGATCGATGGCCGCAACCATTGATTCATTACAAGTGTCTGAATGAAAAAGTTTAACGGCGCGTTGCGAATTTATTGCCTTAAATGCACGACAGCTCATTGTTAAACTGGTGTCGGCGATATCTTGGCATTTATTGCCAACCATAATCGCCCACGCGTTGTTACCGTTATTCGGTAAAGATTCACAGTTTGAAAACGTCGAAAAAATTCCAGATAAAGAATCAGTGCAATTATCAGATTTATAAACTTTTACGGCCTGAGTGTTGCCCGCATTTTGATACAAACGGCAAGCGTTGATGGCTGATGTGTCATCGATGTCTTGGCATTTACCATTCACACGAATTGCCCACACATTTCCTGCTCCAGAAAATTTTGAACAGTCTGTTGAGGCATTAACGATTCCGATGAGATCACCTTGGCAAGAATCACTTTGAAATAATTCAACTTTTACATCAGATCCTGGTGGTTGATACGGTGGAGGTTGTGGTGTTGGTGGGTTTGGATATTGATTCAGTGATTGTTGCAAATAACTTTCTGCTAAAGCTAATCTTTGCGAGATATAACGAACACGTTCTTGCTGCTGAGGATTTACTTCGTTAAATAAAATGTTCACTTGGTTTTGTGCATTTTGCACTTCGAATAATCCAGATTTTACTTTTTGATCATCTGCTGAATAGCTCGTAATTGCTGCTGTTAAAATGATAAATACCAATAGTGATTTCATAAATCTCTCCATATCTTTATGCTGTCACGCTAGTTCTAATTAAGACCTCTGTCATACGATAATATCCTGCGAAAAGGGGCTCGTCTCATCTTGAGACAATGACAATCTAACAGCTCTGTTTAGTATTTTGACACTCTAAATCTAGCGTAGTGGCTCTCAAGAGGTTCATGTTTTGCATTTTATACGGTTATGAAAAAACTTATCCAATCTTTAATAATGCCAGCGGTTCTTTTAGTTTCAGTATCAGCATCAGCTTATGATGTTGATACTCACTTTTACGGAACATACTCGATGGCGCGCTTTGCAGGTATCAAACACCCTGTCGCAGCGAAATTAGCCTTAGGCGCACAATGGATGGATGAAGCTTATATTTCAGATCCTTTAAGCATGATCGTTTTACCTTTAACTGGTATTAAGAAACGTCGCTTATTACATTTTCCAGGTTCTCCGTTATCTAATAAATTAAGACCCGATGAATTAATGACTAAACTTACTGGTTTATTAAAGAGTGATCCTTCATCTGGCTTAGCTTTAAATTCATACACAGAAACTGAAGCAGATCATGAATTTGCGACAGAATTATTTACTGAAGGCTTAATGGAAGGCGATCTTATGAAAGCCGGCGCTGGTCTTCACACGTTAGAAGATTCATTTGCTCATGCAGGAACAATCGCTGAATTAGGTCATGCTCACTTCTGGCATCACCCTGATCGCCCGTTTGCTGACGCCGCAAGTGTTGAAAAATATTTTAAAATGTCTCGTTCAGTTTTAAAAGCTATGGTTGCAATTCGCTCGCTTTTACCAGCTGATCAAATCGATAATGAGCTTGCGTTTTCTGATCAAGGCCCAAATGCAACATTAAGCGGTGATCAATTAGCTGATTTATATCATGCAAACCAAATTATTCACGACACTGTCTCTAGAAAAATCTTTAACGAACCAACGTTTGTTGATTTCGTGATGGCAGATGTTTTTTCTCGCGCTGTAAAAGTGGGTTATGTTAAATCAGGTTACGAACAATATTTAAAAAATTATACTCCTGGCCAAGACGCTTACGAAGCGGCTGAAAGTATTTCGCAAGTTTTACCACAAGACATGGTGAATATGCCTGTCGTCCTTAAAGATTTAGGTCGTCCAACAAATTTAAATGCTTACTATGTAGTTTCAATTGGTGGAGCTCAAGGTTTAATGACTAAAGTCGTTCATGGCATGTTAAACGGAATTGTTCCGCGCCCATTAAATGAATATCACCGTTTTGAAAAAGAAGAAGACGGCGCTATCTGGGATAAAGAAATGTCTTTACGTGTATCGAACATGCGTCGCATGATTTTAAATTTATTTAGCCAAGATATTTACTTCGTGCCTAATAATACAAATTCAAGAGATGGTTATTTACTAGAAATCACCAAAAGCCCTAAGGCCGTGACTCCAATGCCAAAAGACAATGGCGTAACTGATTCTGTGACTTATTCATTAGATGAAAAATATAAATTCAACAGAATGATTTTCACTTTCTTATTTCCGAAACTATCGGCTTCATTAGGTAACTTAGATGAATTTAACGAAATGATGACGGCGTTTCATGATCCAGCAAAAGACGAAATCACACTTGCAAACATGTGGGATAAAAGCATCGCGATTTTTAACGTAGTTACTTCAGTGCATGATATCTCGGGTAAAATCTCATTAGCTCTTGATGACTTAGAACATGCGCGCGTAACTCCAAATGAGTACAACCGCTATTACGCAGTACCGTACTTATTACGCCAACAAATTTCTAAAGGTAACTTCAAACCTATGAAGTACGACGGATTTCTAAAATAATTAGTTCTCTTCTTGATCGATTACGCCAGCGATTTTTGCTTTATCATCTTTTGGAAGATTCGCAATCACCCCTGCTGGCAAGCTTTTGCCCGGCTTTAGATAGCTTGATTTGATGTGTGGGTTGTACAAGCGCAACTTAAGACGATCTTGACCGAAATAGCTTAATAGCTCGTGATACGGCATTGGTTTTACAACCTTAACCGTGCGCACTTCTAATTCTTTGTATTTATAAACAGGTTCTGGAAAATACAAGTTCGCATGTGATTCAACATATAACGCTGCCAAGTAAGTCGCATAGAAATTACGTGAAGCAAATCCAAAACTTTTACTGGCGCCTACGTTATCGATTAAATAAGAAATATCATTAGACTTATATTTTTTCACCAGTTTACCCACGCTGCCCACGCCATTATTGTATCCAGTCACTGCTAGGGGCCATGATTTTAAAATCTGATAATTCTGTTTAAAAATTGAAGCTGCAAGTCTAGTGGCATAGATGGGATGATTTCGTAAATCTTGCGCATCTTGCATGTATTTATATTTTTTAGAAACACGTGGCATGATTTGCCATAGGCCACTGGCGCCCACTTTAGATTCAGCAAAAATATTAAAAGAACTTTCAACAAACACGACGCGTGTTAGTTCTTTCGGAATTTTTTCTTGTTCAAATATTTTTTCCATTTGTGGTAAGTAATAGCCTGATACTTTGATCGCATTTTCCATACGATCTTTTAATCCCATTTGCAGACGAATTTTTTTAACATCCATTTTAAAACGCGAGGCTAATAATTTTTTCTGACGTTTAATTAAAATCTCGGCCTCTAATTCACGACGTACCGGACCCCATTGTTGATTGGCATAAACTTGTGTTAAGTCAAAATCTCCAAGAATTTGATCCGTGTCGCCAGCCACATGAAACACACCTTGCTGAGTGGTATATTTAGTATAAATTTGAATCCAAAAATCGACTGATTTTTTAAGGCCTTCTGGCACTTTAAAAGTCTCTGCATCGTAACCCATAGCCTGATAAGTTTGCCAATTGGGCGGAACCCAAGTTGTTAAGCCTCCATTTGAAATACTCTGTTGAGCAAAGCTTAAAGACGAGGTCACAAATAGAAATGCAAATAAGACTAGTTTCATACCTAGCTTATCGGCTTTTTGTTTTCAGAATTTCACGGCTATTTAACTGTCTCGTTTTGAGAAATTTTCTTATAACGAATCGTAAAAAGAATCTAGAGTCTGGTTAGAATAAATGAAATAGGTTGAATCCTGATGAACACTCAAACTCAGCAACAACTTACCATTAGGTACCTCAATCAAATGCGGATCTGCTACATCTATGCCTGGCACCCCTATTTGAAAATCATTATGTTCAACGACGGCATTATTATTTAAGTTTAATGTTGCCGCAGTTACATACCATTCATTATTAAAATTTTCATTTGGCAATGTGGTTCGACCATACACAATGAGCAACCCTTTTCCTGGTACGTTCGCAAGATATGGATTGCCCGCTTGTTGAATAATAAAGTTATTTGTTTTATTCGTATCAAATTCAATTTGATCACCTACCAATGTGGCTGAAGAATACCCAAGCCCAGCGAAAGCGTTACCCCGATAATCCGAACATTCAACAACCATGTGCCAAACATCATTTTCATCAACCGTCACTCCGACATTCCATACACTATAATAAATTGAATATTGGCCTGATTCAGAACTTAATACGGCTTGTCCATTATTCATAGGCAGCCAATTTATACCATCAGAACTTTTCTCTAAAAAAATTGAATTATCTTTCTGATAAAAATTATAAAGATTTCCTTGATGACTTAATACGTATGAAAAGCGTCTTCCAAAATTTATACTTTTTCGTCTTTTAAAATCATTGCCCGATTCCCCAAGCTCTGCGCTCGAAAAGTTTCCGATGGCACCTTCATCGTAAAATGCAAAAATTTGATTTTCAAATTTGACCAACGAATTTTCTATGATGACCTTTGCACCTAGCGCAGGATTATCTTTTTCATAAAAATTTTTCGCGCTACCAAATAGCTGAAGTGAATAAAGTTTGTTTATTTGTTTTTCTTTAGCACAACCAGTTATAAAAACCGCTATAGCTAAGCCAATCATCCTGATAGAGCTTGCATTAATCATTCTTTATTCCTTATTAGGAATAATATATATTCCTAATAAGGAATGGGCCAAATTAAATTTCCGATACCCTAGACTTATGACAACTACCAAGTCTGACAAACGGCCTGCTTTGCCTCGCAAAAGATATAAAAATGAGTTCTTCTTAAAAGCTTTAGGCAACCATTGTCGCAAGCTCAGATTACAAAAAGGATTCTCTATTGATCGCCTTGCTAAAGAGGCTGATCAGCTTTCACCAGCAAGTATAGATCGTTTAGAAAAGGGCACAGCAGACTCGCAAATTTTAGTTTTACTTAGATATGCGGAAGCATTGAGTATGCCTCTGCTGGACCTGCTATCGTTTTTAAAGGATATGCCAAACATATCTAAAGACCCTCGTGTTATTCCGTATGAGGAAGACTTTAAACCACCAACTAATTATATTCCGGTGTACCCAATAAAAGTGGCCGCTGGAAAATTTTCTGATAACGAAACTTATTCAGACACTGCTCCATTAGGTTGGGTCGAACTAAATTTAAAGGCAGCAAGTTCAGATTATTTTGCGGCTTATGTACAAGGTGAATCTATGCAGCCGCGAATTAAAAACGGGGATCTCTGTTTATTTCGCAAATACACCGGCGGATCAAGACAAGGAAAAGTTTTTTTAATTCAAGCACGAAGTCTTCGTGATCCCGAAACCGCAGAAGGCTTTGTTATAAAAAAATATGTTCGACAAACTCCCGCTCGAGCGGCGAATGAATACGACGAAGAACAAGATTCAGTGATTCATTTAGTTTCTGAGAATTCTCGTTTTTCACCAATCATCCTTTACGGATTAAAAGATGATGATGTTCAGACAATTGCTGAGTTTATAAAAATTCTTTAAAAAACTAGAAAACCCCGATACGGGTTCCAATCCAACCTGTCACGTTATCGTCTGTATAAACGTTACCAGCGATCCAACCGTCTGTCTTGGCTTCAACCCCCAAGTAATACGCAAACCTAACTGAGTGTTGGTATGTAACTTCGAAACTGCCATCGACAACTGTAGATTGTTTTTTTTCTTCTAGACGCTGATTTTTTGGTTGCTGCCATAATGTTCCCGCAGCTGTATAAAACCATTTTTCTGAAAGTGGGCGGTCAATCGCTTTAACCGTGATACCAGGTAAGTATCGCGTGTCGGTCATTCCATTGTGTAAGGTCAGAAGATATTTATCTCCTTCTAAGTCTGCAAATAAATTTAAATCAATGGTTGCACCGAATGAAGTCATGAAATGATTTGCTTTAACATTCCAACGTAAAGATTTGCCGTTAAAATCTGAGCGAAACTCATTACGCCAAAACATAAATGGATCAAGAAAGTTCGCGTAAGTATAAAGGCTCTGACGTTTTAAAAATTTCTGTTCTCGCTCGGTCAAATCAGAATATTTAATGTAGCGTTTAATACCAACCCCTGATGGATGTGTTCCGCGATTAGCATAGGGTTCATCCGGTCGAAATAAATCATACGTCCACGCTGTGCAATCAAGACCAGTAAAATCACGCGCAGGCACATCGGCGCCTTCGTCACGCAGTTCATCGTCAGTCGTTTTATCGGCATCAGTTGAAGCGCATGTCTGCATGTAGCCACCCACATTCAAAGCATTCAACCACATCAGTACACGATCTTCTGATTTTACATTTTTAAAAAAATGATTTTCAGCTATTCGCTGATTTTGAAAAACTTGGGCTTCCATACCGGCCGCACTTAAACGCACTTGATCAGCTGGATGATCACGCTTTAAAGCAATCAAATCATTATCGTTAACCCGACTGACATTGATAATACTCTGACCGAATGGAAATCTATTCACGTCATCAAAACTTGCAATCTGATGACGGGTCATTACCGAGCGATGCCATTCTTCATGAACCCACGCATTCGCAAGCGGCATCGGCCCCAGAAAATAATCAAAAGCGCCAAGGCCTAAGTATTCCCAAACTGTTACTCCCTCATCAGGATTACCCGCAATCACACGATGCATGTTGTGATACCAACTTAATGATAATTCACTGCTTTGGCGCATACTGAAATAATCAGGTTTATATTTTATAAAATTAAACGGAGCTTCAACGAGCGGAAGATCAACCCAAGTTTGGGTGCCTGAAAATAAATAGGCGGTCTCTTGGGCTTGAAGTTGAGTGGTCGCTAATAAAAATAATAAAGTTAAAATTAATTTTTTCATCGCATTTAATTCTGGATGCCTACAAATCTTAGTCAATAAAGAACTATTTATTTAACACAGCAGTAGAAAAATTCTGAGGCAACCCGCCCCAAAGCCCACGAGAACACGATTTGCAATTCATAAAAGCCTCTACATAGGAGGAATTCATGTCGAGTAAAAGCACAGCTCAGCCGCCATTAAGAAACAACTCGGCCTTTTCAGGACGAACGCTTCTCTTTGTAGGTTTAGCGATGATCGCTATTTATTTTCTGACTATGGTGGTTTATCCGATGATTTTTAATTCTGAAAGAAACCGCAGCAATTCTTTACTGCATCAACCGATAATTCCGCCGCCAATTAAATAGACTAGGTTTTCTATTCTTATTTAGTAAAGATAAAGGCTACTACAGACAACTCTTCGGGACGAAATTGGCTCATAGCGTATTTCGTGATAGCCACTACATTACCACCAACTGAACAGATTTTTACATCTTGGTTGTTTGCTTTAGCAAGTTTAGTAGTTTGCTCTAAGCCGGTCATAGATCCATCTATATTTCTTACGATCACTGCATCCACTGTCGTATCACAGATACTGATTGTGCCAGCCATTGAAGTTGAAGTTACTAAAAGTGTTGCTACAGCTAAAATGAGCTTTTTCATAAGGTCTCCTTGGATAAAGAGGCTTTGCAATAGAAGTGCGCCAGCCGTTTTGCATTTAATTAAATTTGGCAGCATTTCGAATGTAGAAGTTTTTTACACCAGGCTTTAATAGGCGGGAAAATATGACTAGAAACAAAAAAACCAGCGGTGAAGCTGGTTTTAAAATCGCGAACTAAATTTATGTAAATGGTAGGGAATGCCGGATTCGAACCGACGACATCTACCTTGTAAGGGTAGCGCTCTACCAACTGAGCTAATTCCCTGTCGTTTGCGATTGGGCTATAGATATATATAAGCTATAGCCCGGGTTCAACTAAAAAATACTATCTTGAACGTTTTTTGCAGTGGAAATCTGTAGAGTCTGTAATCTTTTTCAGCATCATGTTTGATTGCTCTACTGGTTTTTGATCATCTGCAATGTCATCTTCGCCTTCGCCATCGAAATGAACCACTGTAGCTGCTAATACTGAAGCACCACAGATGTTTTGATCCAATCTAAGATCACGTGTATCGAAGAATGCTAACTTCATTAAATGCGTTTCGCCTTGGTCATCCGTTAAGCTTAAACGTACTACGTTTTTCTCAGCGGCTGTAACAAGACCAACACCCTTCATTGTTGAAGCACAAGCACGACGTGAAAGCACATCAACGCTTAAGTGTTTTACTTTTAAATCTTCGCGAACTACACGCATACGAACCACTTGATCTGGTTCATCGCTGACTCTCCATAGACCTTGAATTGTATCCCAAGGAAATGGTTGAGCTAAAGACCACGGAAACGTATCTGCGCCACCTTGTGTGTTGTAACCGCAGCTACCAATTTTTGTGTCTTTATCTATTGGTCCACCGCCCTGTGCCTGTGCGATTAAACCTGAACATACTAATACTAGAATTAAAGCTAACTGTTTCACTAGATTCTCCCCTCTTGAGCAATCTGATCACTGACCTTGATTGATTTATTTAAAAAATAACCGTTTTTCGATCTGAAGATATATTTTGGACGGTCATAATCCGGTTCAATCATTTTTCTTAGACGCTTGATAGTCACATAGATTTTATTATCGTGAACAGCTGGATCATATTCTTGCTTCCAGATGTGCTCGACAAGATATTCTTTTGAAAACACTTCACCTTGTTTAGAGATGAAAAGTTTTAAAAGATCCAACAAGATGAATTGATTTTTGAAATCAATTTTACCTAATTGGCGTTCTTTAACTAAGTGATTATCAAAATCGAAAGACAAATCAAATGTGTCTTTGTTCGTGTTCTTGTAGCTGTCGATGTAATTCTCGTACGTGCGCAAGATTTTTTTGCTGTTGTCAGTGTCAACACTACGTAAAACTAAATCGAAATAAATTTTAGCAGCATCACGTTGACCTAATTCAAATAAGCAAACGCCGATGTTACCCATAATCGTTAAAGATGTTGCCATCTTTTTCGACTGCTTAGTCACATCATAAGCTTGCCATAATAAATCTAAAGCTTGGTCGTACTTTTTAAGATCGATTAAAATATTTGCGTTCACTGATAACACTGAAGTTTTTAAGTCAGCGTTGTCTGTGAATTGTGTGAAGATATTTAAATTGTAAATTTCTTTTAAAGATTCTTCGTAACGTTTTTGATGACGGTAACAAATCGCAATACCTAAAATTGCAAAACAGATATCTTCTTTGTGATCAGTTTTTAAAGCGTGATCTAAAGCGATTTTAAAATATTCTAAACCGTTTTCAACTTGGCCTTTGTAAACAGCCGCGATACCGAAAACATAATATACGCGTGAGTTTAATTGAATATTTTCACGGATAACTGTGTCTTGTAGTTTTTCTTTGTACGCTGATAGGCGTTCAAATTCTTCGCGTTCAGCATATATTCTTAAAATATGCTGAGCGGCTTTTAGGTATACCTCAAAATTTTTCTCGGCTAAGTAGGCGTCTGCGGCTTCAATCAAGTTGGGTAGTGCTAGTTGATAATCACCACGATCGCAGTAGAGCTTACCTAGTTCGTATACACGATCTGCGTTCATTTTGTGTTAATCCTTTGTCAGTTTTTCGTCTGGAAATGAATGAAAAGGAAAGTACAGATTTTGTAAGATGAGGTCAACAAACTTACATTGAGTCCGAAAATTTGTGGAAATATGGGAGTGCGGCATTCGGAATTAATTTAAAAATTTCGCGCAGTTATGTGCGTTTTTAAGAACATTGCACTGAATAATACTGCTTTTGCCTCTTAAAAAAGCAAGAAGGAGAGTTTTTAGGCTCTCCTTCAAGGTTAATCATTCAATTTTTTAACAAAATCTTTAGAACCTGCTCGCCTGGGCGAGCGCATGCAGCTTACTAGTGTTGAGTATGAACTTGTTGCCCTGTGTAGTTAGCTTTGATGCCGAACTCACGCTCACTTTGAGCTTTGAACAACTCTTTAGGCGATTTAATGTCTAAAGCGTTGATTAAAACTTGGTCAACATGGTCTACCAAGATCACTTTCAATTCCTTAAGAACTTCTTTTGGAATGTCTTTAAGGTCTTTTTCGTTCTCTTTGGGGCAGATAATCATCTTAATACCACCACGATGAGCAGCTAAGATTTTTTCTTTTAATCCACCGATAGGCAACACTTTACCACGTAACGAAATCTCGCCTGTCATCGCAACTGTGCGACGAACCGGGATCTTCGTGATCGCTGATACAACCGAAGTTACAAGAGCGATACCTGCAGAAGGACCATCTTTTGGAGTAGCACCGTCTGGAAAATGGATATGGATATCAATGTTTGCGTAAAATTCTTTATCGAAACCAAATAAAGGTCCACGAGAACGTACGTAGCTCATCGCCGCTGTACAAGACTCTTTCATGACATCACCTAATTGGCCAGTGACTGTGAATTTACCTTTACCAGGAACCGCAGAAACCTCTACAGCTAATAAATCTCCGCCAACTTCTGTCCAAGCCATACCATTTGTAAGACCGATCTCGTTTGTTTTCTCGATTTCGCCATGGCGTAGTTTGTGTGGTCCAAGTAATTCAACTAATTTTTCAGAGTTAATTACGTAACCATCTTTTTTGTGGATCTTAGCTTGCTTAGCAGCAGCTTTGCCTTTAGCACCTTTTTTAGCAGGAGCTGCTTTAGCTTTTGCTGAAACTTTTGTAGTTGCGCCTTCGTTTTTAAGATCGTCGATCATGTTATTCATAACAACGTCTTTAGCTACTTTACGAAATACATTTGCAAATTCACGCTCTAAGTTACGAACGCCCGCTTCACGAGTGTAGTAACGAATAACATCGCGAACTGCTTTATCGTTCATAGAAATATTTAAATCTTTCAAACCGTGATTACCGATTTGCTTTGGAATTAAATAATTCTTAGCAATGTGAAACTTTTCTTGCTCGATGTAACCATCTAAATAAATGATTTCCATACGATCAAGTAAAGGTCTTGGAACATTACCTAAATTATTTGCTGTAGCTACGAACATCACGTTTGATAAATCGTACTCAAGCTCTAAGTAGTGATCAGAGAATGATGAATTTTGCTCTGGATCTAATACCTCTAACATCGCTGACGCTGGGTCACCGCGGAAGTCATTAGCCATTTTATCGATTTCATCTAATAGAACTACTGGATTACCTTTATCAACTTTACGTAACGCTTGTAGGATTTTACCTGGCATCGCGCCGACGTATGTTTTTCTATGACCGCGAATCTCTGCTTCATCACGTACGCCACCTAAAGAGATACGCGCAAATGGACGATTTAAAGATTCAGCGATTGATCTAGCTAAAGATGTTTTACCTACGCCCGGAGGGCCGGCAAGACAGATGATAGGTCCACGCATGTTTTTCGATAAAGATAAAACAGCAAGGTATTCTAAGATACGATCTTTAACTTTTTCTAATCCCCAGTGATCTTCATCTAAGATTTTCTTAGCATTTTTTACATCATGACGATCTTCTGAGTAGTCTGTCCAAGGAAGAGATAAAACCCAGTCAATGTAATTTCTGACAACTGTAGCTTCAGCACTCATTGGTGACATAAGTTTAAGTTTTTTAATTTCTTTATTAACTTTGTCTTTGGCCTCTTGAGGCATTTTTTTAGTTTTGCATTTTTCAGAAAGGTCTTCTAATTCAGCTTGGTAATCATCTTTTTCACCAAGTTCTTTTTGAATAGCCTGCATTTGCTCATTCAAATAGTATTCTTTCTGAGATTTTTCCATTTGTTTCTTAACACGTGTACGGATTTTCTTTTCTACTTCTAGAATTTCGATCTCGCCCGTCATTAAGTTTAATAGATTTTCTAAACGTTTAGATGGATCTAAGATTTCTAACACGTTTTGTTTGTCTTCTAATTTAAGATTTAACTGAGCCACGATAATGTCAGCTAATTCTCCTGGGCTTTCAATACTTGATACGCGCATTAAAATCTCAGGTGGAATTCGTTTATTTAATTTAACGTAAGTTTCGAAAGTTGATTTAACTGATCGAACGAGGGCTGACGCTTCAGTTGGATTTTCAACTTCTTCTTCAATGACTTCACAGTTAACAACAAAGAATCCATCATTTGGTACGAAACCTTTGATGCGAGCTCTGCGTTTACCTTCAACTAAAACTTTCACAGTTCCATCGGGCAAACGTAAAAGTTGGATGATTGATCCCACAGTTCCGATTGTGTAGATGTCTTTTTCTTCTGGATTATTTGTTTTAGCATCTTTTTGAGCTGCTAAAATGATATCCGTCTGTTTACTCATAGCATCTTCTAGAGCATTGATGCTTTTTTCACGACCTACAAATAATGGCATCATCATATGAGGAAAGATGATGAGATCACGTAGAGGAAGTAAGGGTAGTTGTTGAGTATCGGCTGTGCTTGTTTTCGCCATTGAAAGAACTCCTTCCATGAATAAAACCGGTAAATCATTTTACCAGTTTTTCGCCTCAGTTATCCTAACCGAGTACCAGAGTTGGGTTTATGACCCTTCTGTGGTGGGCTTCGGTTAAAATTTGCTATCGCTGTTAAGTTCTTAACAACAAATGCAAAACCGCTGCCTTATCTATTATTTTTAAGGTGTTCGCACCGAAACACAATGCCTTTTTCTTTATTGTAGAAATAAAAAAATCTTTGGGTACGGTAAGTTCTTTTTACAGGATCGACTGGCTAACAATTTACAGCTCAATTTGATACATAACTAGACATTGTTTATCTCAAATCAAACGTATTGGTTTTAAACGGGTTTTCATATTGCTTTATGTCATCTCAACAGGTGGTACGTAATGTTAAATAAGCTAGTTTCAAAACCTATTCTTTTGTCTTTAATGGTCGGCACGTTAGTGGCGAATTCTGTTTATGGCGCTAAGTTAGTTAGTAAATGCGACATGGATCAGAACATGACTAAAATTAACGGGACTAATATCAACATTAAGTACCCAATTGCTTCAGTCTCTAAAGTGTTCACCAGCTTACTTGCGGCAACTACTTTTGACTTAAACACAACTTTTTCCACACAAGTTTTTGCAACTCCAGTTGAAAAAGGCATGCACGATGTTCATATCATGGGTTCTGCTGATCCGTATTTTAACCGTTTTAAAATGCAAATGATTATTTCTCGCTTAAATGAAGCGGGAGTTAAAAATATTCGCAATCTGACTTTTGATGAAAATGTAAAATACCTTCACGACACTGATGCTTATATGGGTTTTTCTGTAGCCACTGGCAGTCGTGTTGTAAAAAACAGAAGAGGCCAAAAAGTGACTGTGGCTTCTAAAACTTATATTCGCCCAACTATTTTAAAAGCGTCTTTAAATTATCCGCCAACTGATTTAGTTGAAGCTGAATTAAAAGAAACTAAAGTGATCATGGCTGATTATTCTAAAACTTACTTAATGGCTAAAGAAGCTAATATTGAATTATTTAAAGCTCCCCGTTTTGCTCCAGCGAAAATTTCATTCTTATCGTCTACATTATTTAAAGCTCCCGCTTCAGCTGTAAAACTTTACGTATCTTCTCAAGATGTTCGCACAATAATTAAATCAATGAACTGGAATTCAAACAATCACGCTGCAAACCGTATGTTAGTTGCGGCTGGTGGTTTAGAAAAATTAAATGATTTTTATTACAACACTTTAAAAGTTTCTGAATCTGAATTTACATTCGTAAATGGTTCAGGGCAAAATCACGATTTAGATGGCAGTGGCCGTTTATACAATGAAGCATCATGCAGTGTTGTTATTCGTACAATTCGCGCTTTAAACACAGCTGTACAAAAACAAAAGAAACAATTAAGTGATGTGATGTCTGTAATGGGTGTTGATAAAGGTTCTACTGTTGGTGGAGCTGCTTACACGAATTCACAAACTAGAGGCATGGTTGTCGCTAAAACTGGAACTGTTGGAACAAACATCACTTTAGGCGGAATGATCAACAGTACAAATGGCCCACACTATTTCTTTTATAACGTAGAGATTTCTTCAGCTTCTAGAAAAGAAGAAAATCGCGCTCGTGCATTGATCAATGGTGAATTAATTAAATTAGTAAAACAAGTTCGTGGCGTTCCATTAAATTACGTTATGGATAATCCACTTAAAGATAACGTAGATAACTACGATGAAGACGATGCTCCCGAAGTTACTGCTCCAGTTGAAGAAAAAGTAGATGCCGTTGGAGCAGCACTTGCTAAAGACTTCGCGGCCGCACCTAAGCAGGCCACGCCTCCTGCACCGGCCGCTGCAAAACCTGCAGCCAAAAAAGCAGCCGCACCCGCTGCTGCCAAGAAAGTAGCTTCTAAATAAAAAAAAGGAGAGTTTTCACTCTCCTTTTTTCGTTTAAGCTTTTATCTTTTATAACTAAGCTGATTCTGATTCAGACTTTTTAGCTTTTTCAGCCTTAGCCTTCATCTCGTCGTCTGTGTAGTAAACCATTTTAGGCTGCGCCATTTCTTGGATTACTTTTTCGTCGATGATCACTTCTTTAACGTTTGTTAAACCTGGAACATCATACATCACATCTAACATTGATGATTCGATAACACCGCGAAGACCGCGGGCACCTGTTTTACGTTTTAAAGCTTCGCGAGCGATTGCTTTTAACGCTTCATCAGTGAATCTTAAATCAACACCTTCGAAAGAGAATAACTTTTGGTACTGCTTAGTGATCGCATTTTTAGGGCGAGTTAAGATTTCCATTAAAGCATCTTCTTTTAGAGGAGCTAAAGTTGCGATCGCAGGAAGTCGACCGATGAACTCTGGAATAAGACCAAATTTAGTTAAATCTTCAGGAGTTACTTTTGCTAATAAGTGCTCAGTGTCACCGTCAGCATTGTGATTAATTTCTCCACCGATACCCATTGATTTATTCACTGTTCTGTTTTCTACGATTTTATCCAAACCAGAGAAAGCACCACCACAAATGAATAAGATATTTGTTGTATCTACTTGAATAAATTCTTGCTGAGGATGTTTACGACCACCTTTTGGAGGTAAGTTCGCAACTGTTCCTTCTAAGATTTTTAATAGAGCCTGCTGTACACCCTCACCTGATACGTCACGAGTGATTGATGGATTTTCTGATTTACGAGAAATTTTATCGATCTCATCCACGTAGATGATTCCACGTTTTGCTTTTTCGATATCGTAATCAGCCGCTTGTAATAAATTTAAAACGATATTTTCAACGTCTTCACCCACGTAACCAGCTTCAGTTAACGTTGTCGCATCAGCCATTGCAAACGGTACGTTTAATACACGTGCGATAGTTTGCGCGATTAATGTTTTACCTGAACCCGTTGGGCCCACTAACAAGATGTTTGATTTTTGTAATTCAACATCTGTCGCTTTTTTACCTTGAAGAGCATTGATACGCTTGTAGTGATTGTGTACTGCTACGGCGATAGTTTTCTTTGCAGATAACTGACCGATAACATAATCATCTAAGAAAGCTTTGATCTCTGCTGGCTTTGGAACTCTGAAAGCTCCTTTAACCGCAACTTCTTTATCTTTTTCTTCGTCGATGATATCCATGCAAAGATCGATACATTCGTCACAGATATAAACGCTTGGGCCAGCGATAAGTTTTTTAACTTCTTTTTGGCCTTTACCACAAAATGAGCATCTTAATTGAGCGTCTTTCATCTATTATCCTTTGTTCGCTTTACGAGATTCAATCACATGGTCAATTAAACCGAAATCTTTGGCAAATTTCGCATCCATAAAATTATCGCGCTCCATAGCTGCATGAAGTGTCGCGTAGTCTTTACCCGTGTGCTTCTCATAAATACGAGTTAACTTTTCTTTAGTCTTAATCAATTCTCTGGCGTGGATTTCGATATCCGTTACCTGTCCAGAAAGACCACCACCAGCTAAAAGCGGTTGATGGATCATGATTCTAGAACTCGGCATCGAGTATCTTTTCCCCTTAGTACCTGCAGTTAGGAGCAAAGACCCCATGCTGGCTGCCATTCCAAGGCAATAAGTTGCAATATCGCACTTCACGAATTGCATCATGTCGTAGATCGCCATGCCTGCAGAAACGCTGCCACCTGGCGAGTTAATATAAAATTGAATGTCTTTTTCTGGATTATCTACTTCTAAGAATAGAATTTGAGCAATAATTGCGTTGGCCACTTCATCAGTTACAGCTGATCCTAGGATAATAATGCGATCTTTTAAAAGTCTTGAGTAAATATCGTAAGATCTTTCGCCCTTATTTGTTTGCTCAATTACGTATGGTATTACTGCCACTGGAGGCTCCTGTTCTGTTAGTTCAGCTATCGCTGAAACTTTCTGCTGTATCTTCACTGCTGCTTCATTACCCACTTCAGGTGTTGATTGCGCTATGTTTTTTTTCGGACTATTTATGGTCACACTTTATCTTTTTTATCATGAGTCCAGAAAAAGGCTCGACCAGTCTAGTCGAAATGCCTCTTCTTAAGAATTATGCTTCAATCCTTTATCAATTTGGGACAATATGGGTCTCTATAAATTGAAGTGAATTTAATAGCTTCGGAAGGATTCTCTCATGTCTAATTTGCAAGTCCATTTACATGCGAAAGATATTTCAACATTACAGGGCCAAACGGTAGTTTTTTTTGCTAAAACAAATGCGCAGAAAGACAAACCCGCACAAATCACTGAAAAAGATGTGAACGAAATTTTTGAAGCGTCTTTAGACGATAAATTAATCACAGGTACTGCTAACGAAGCAGTTTCTTTTCGTGAAGCTAATTTAAATAATTTTCGCCACGTGATCGTCGTAGGTCTAGGTGCAGATGCAAAAATGACTCACGAAACAGTTCGTCAAGCAGCAGCGGCTTTATACAAAGAAATTAAATCTTTAAAAGCGACTGAAGCTTTCGTTCAAATAGACGGTTTAGCTTCTAGCAAAAAAGACTTAGCTGAATACACACAAGCTTTCGTAGAAGGCTTAAATTTAGCGGGTTATTCATTCGACGAATTAAAATCAAAACCTAAAGACAAAAAAGATGAAACGATCAACGTTCACTTAGTGTCTAAAGCCGGTAAAGAAAAAGGCATCATTGCTGCATTTAACGAAGGAACAATCCTTGCTTCATGCACTAACTTCGCACGTCGCTTAGGTGATATGCCAGGTAACTTGATGACTCCAACAATCTTAGCTAACGAAGCTATTCGCGGAGCTAAAGGCACTGGTTTAAAAGTAACTGCATGGGATAAAAAACGCATCGAGAAAGAACGCATGGGCGGATTACTTGGCGTTGCTCAAGGTTCTGATCAAGAGCCACGTTTTATCGTTATGGAATACAATGGCGCAGCTAAAACTAAAAAGCCAGTTTGCTTCGTTGGTAAAGGTTTAACATTTGACTGCGGCGGCGTAAGCATTAAGCCAGGCGCTAAAATGGAAGACATGAAGTACGACATGATGGGCGGAGCCGGTGTTATCGGAACTATGCTTGCGATTGCTCAATTAAAATTAAAAGTAAACGTAGTTGCTTATGTAGCTTCAACTGAAAATATGGTTAACGGCAGCGCAACTAAACCAGGTGATGTGCACACTGCTCGTAACGGTAAAACTTTTGAAGTGAATAACACTGATGCTGAAGGCCGTTTAATTCTTGCAGATGCATTATCTTATGCTTCTGAACAAGAACCTGCAGCAATCATCGATGCAGCAACATTAACTGGTGCAATGGTTGTTGCTTTAGGCAACATCCACACAGGTTACTTCACTAAAAATTCTCCTTTAAAAACTAAAATTGAAAAAGCAGCTACAGTTTCTGGTGAAGCTGTATGGCACATGCCTTTCAATGAACACCACACTAAAGATATGAAAGGCACATACGCTGATCTTTCAAATATCTCTTACTCTGGTGGCGCAGGTTCTGGAACAGCAACAGCATTCTTAGAACAATTCGTAACTGAAGGCATTCCGTGGGCTCACTTCGATATCGCAGGTACAGGCTGGGCTTGTGGTAATCGTTTGAACTACTGCACAGCTAAAGGTGCAACAGGCGTAATGGTTAGAACATTCGTTGAAATCGCGAAACAGTACTAAAAGGAAAAGGTACGGACTACAAAATTAAAAAGGAGCTTTCGGGCTCCTTTTTTTATTACTGGCAAATTGATTTAGCTTTTTTATATTCTTCGGTGACCGCTTTAAGTTTTTTCATAGCGAGATCCATATCCATCAATGGATTTCTTGAAATCTGACCGATCAAAGCCGATTCTTCTTTTTTTTTCAGCGCTTGCGTGGCACAGGCTTCGTCTTTGGTCATCGGGCAAGCGTCTTCAGCTATTGCTAATTCCTGACGAGCTAAGGCCATGGCTTGCATTTCTTTTTGCGTATCCATACCGAGCTGTTCGCTCTGAGATATTTTCGCGGTGATCAGTTGCATTTCATTTTGTTTTTGAGTTTTATCAGCACAAGCTTGTTCTTTATTAATAGCTGCAAACACAAAGCTTTGTGCAAAAAAAATAAGTGTGAAAAATATTTTCACTTTTAAAATTCTAGAACTGTTGGTTGATGTGAAGATGAAATCGTTTTTTCAAAGGCTACGATTTTTGTATTGCCGTTTTGATTTTTGAAAATCACAGAACGTAATATCCACGTTTTTGGCCACTCATCCCCTGAGCCAGAAAACGTGAACGTTGAAGTAATACCATCAAATTTAAAAGAAGCATTCGTTGGCTTTTGTTTTAGAATTCTTTCAACCGGAATTTCAATTGAAGCCATTTCAACCGGGTCTTGTGCAGGTAAACAATCAGCCTCGATAGTCATAATAGGTGATTCACCAGCTACCGAAACACCATCAGCCGCAAATTGAATTTGTACTTTTGGATATTGGCGACATACGTTTGAAGATAAGCTTGTGAAACGAATATACTTTTTACCATCAGGTAAATTTTGAATACGAACTTTTTGCGCAAGTTCTTCTCTTAATTGTTCAGGGTCGAAATTTTTTAATTGGTGAATTTTATTACCAATCGCTGCGGGATCACGCTCGCCGAAATTTTCATTGAAGTAGCCGTAAAACAATGAAAATCCTAATGAAAAAGTTAGAGCAAATAAAAATATTGATTTAAATTTAGGTAGGAATTTGTCCATACCTAAATAATATCATGCTCGTGCTATATAGACCCGCACTCTGCTTTTTTGTAACCCTTAAATTGGACTTTCATCTGTTGCGCTTCTAGACCGATAGCTAGTAAGCCTAACTTAGCTGACCACCCGTAAACGTTCTCTTGCGGACACCCCTGACGATTGTCTAGTAGGTCTGTCACGCATAATTTTTTATAAACTGCGCCCGGAGAATTTAAACTTTCAGTCGAAGATTTCTCAGAGTGAGTTCTTAAAAATCCACCCGCTAATTCACAACCAACCATATAAATAACTGGTTCAGCCGAGGCTTGATCTGAAGTCACTACTGAAGGAATTCCCTCTTGAATAATAACTTGTTCAACTTCACGTCCACCTTTTGCGGCTTTCATTTTTTTACGTGATTTGTATGTCCACTCTTTTACTTCTTGGCCAGACGAAACTTTAATAACACCTAAACCGTAGGTTCCAGCATTATTTTTAACGAAGCAAAATGGTTTTTGTTCGATTTTTTCTTCTGTGTATTTAGCTTGAAGCTTTGCTAAGAACGCATCTACACGCGCTGCGAGTGCATCACGGCTTTCATCGCTGTTGATATCGAAATGTTCAAACAATTCAGTTTCAACACGCATTAAAAATGGATCAATGCCTGCGATTTTTGAGAATGTATCTACTAATGAATTATAGTTTTCAAAATAGCGTGATTTTTGTCTTTGATACCAACCAAGTTCTCTTGGGGGATTAAGAGGTAATTGTAATTGATCACCCCATTCAGCTAAAGCCATTGAAAAGTCATTATTACTGATCACGATATCTGGAGCAAACTGTTGAAAACTAGCTGAGTTTGTATAACCACTGTAAGCGATGACTTTTTTACCAGTGACACTTGTTAATTCAAGAGGCGTCTCTAGCATTTTTGGAAATGCGACTTGTACAAAAAAGCCGCCAGCAACTAACAGTTCAGAAATCGTAGCCACGTTTTCTAAATAGTAAGGATTCGCCGTGTGTTCTTCAGTCACTAGAAGAATTTTTTTAACATTTTTGCCATAATGAACATGAATATATTTTTGAAACAGATCAACAGCGCTTTCTTTATCTGTAGGGCAAATATTATTAAAGCCCGCTGGATAAATATTCGCATCCACGTTAGTTACTTTGTAACCCGCATCGCGAATGTCATAGCTTGAATAAATTGGATATTCCAAAACAGAAGTTTGTTGTTTAAACCAATCAGAAACTTTTTCATAATTGTTACAAATCTGCGTGTGTATGTGAGCCTGAGCTCCTGTCAGGCCAGCGGCCTGCGATTTAATAGTTGTCATATTCTACTCGTATAACCAGCGTTCAATTCGTTTTTGATACGCTTCTAAATAGGAAATTAATTCTGCGGTTTTAACCGAACCTAAAGTACTGCTTTCAAGATGAGAACTCTTTAGCTTTTGTAAAGCCTCGTAAAGCCCTTGGGCGATTTTTTTTCTGTATTCTAAATCCATTTGCGGTTCTTTAAGAAAAGTCTCGAAATAATCGTAACGAGACGTTAAGACATCGAATACACGCTTATACAGCTTAGGATCAGTCTCAACAGCATAAAGAAGTTGCACTTGAATTTCTTTTAAATACGTCACTTCTTCAACGCAATAGGCACCGCAATTAAAATCTAAAGTCCAACGTAGGCTTTCTAAAGCTTGGCGCAGATCTTGGTTTTTATTGGTCATAATGCGCGTGATATATTTTTTTTCATCGGCATTTTCGATCGGGGCTTTTACTTTGGCTAAGTTCTTAAGTAATAACGCTTTAGCCTGCATAACTTCTAATTCAGTGCCCTTACCGCGTTGTAAATAATCGCGTAAATTTAAAATCGCACGTTCAGGTAACGCCATTTGATCATAGATTTTACCTAATAATAAAACTGACTCAGCGTAATTATCATCTTCACGAACTACAGCTTTAAGTAAAAAAGGTTCGGCTTTTTCATATTCAGAAATTGAAACTAAATATTTTCCGCGCTCAAAATCAGTCATCAAAGCCGCTTTAGTTTCTTTGCGGCCAAATAACGAACAGCTAGATAAGCTCAATACGGTGATAGATATCGCTAAGATTTTCCACATGTAGTTGATTGTGACTGAGTTCATGGGATTTGTACACCTTAAGATGCGGGCCAAACTTAGACTTAGACCCCACAAGTTTTGCCTCTAAAGCTTTAAGATATTTAACATAACGAACAACCGGCCCGGCTGTGACCTCTTCTTTAATCCAAACTGGTACACGATTTATAATAATAGATTTTAGATTGTACCCTTGTTTTTCGATTTCAGAACTTAGACGCAAAGCTTCGCTAATACGTGAAGGATCAAGTGCCGTGACTAAAATAAATTCGGTGGTTTTAGCAGTTAATAACTTATGACAATCCCAAACCTGTTTTTCTAACGGCGTTTGCCATTTCTGAATAGCGCGAAAGAAAACTCCAAGCTCTTTGACGAATTCAGAACCCGTTAAGTTTTCTAAAACTTTTAAAACTTGAGTTGTGCCTGTATTTAAAATGCGTTTCAAAAAGCCTGTGTCTTTTTGATCGGGATCACGAAACCACTGCGCCACACCTTCATTAAATAACTGGCCAATTTTTTCTGGTGCATGCAAAAAGTTCCAAGTGTGCTGCGCTGGCGGAGTATCTAAAATTACAATGTCGTATTCTTTAGAATGTACAAATTCATTCAGTTTAAATAATGATGAAAAATCTTGTGAACCACTTAATTGTGTTGAAAGTTGTTTGTACAATTTATTTTGCAATAACTTTTCAATTTGTTCTGGCGACGCTGAATCTTTAGCCGCTTTTAAAACAAACTCATGAAACGCTTTTGCGTGATTTAAGGTGCAAGCGTAAAGATTATTTTTAACTTTGTAAACTTCGCCATCGGGCTTAATACCCAAGGCCTGAGCCAATCTTAACGATGGATCAATTGTTAAAACTAAGACTTTTTTATGCTCTGATAATCCTGAAGCCATCGCCGCAGCCATTGTCGTTTTGCCGACCCCGCCTGTACCGATACAAATAATCGTTTTTGTTGTGGCTGCGACCTTTATCATAAAACTTCTTTCAATAAATACTCAGAAGCTTCATGCAAAAGTTTTTCTGTTTCAATTTCAGGAATCAACGGCACCGGCACATATTTAATTTTATGATCTTTAAATATTTGCTCTGCCAACTCTTGTTGTTCTAATAAATTGGTAAAATATATTTTTACAGATTCTGGTTCATTGGCTAAATCTGCTTTTTTTAAAAAAAGATATTTATTCAAATAAACTTTAGGAGTAATGCCGAACTCACTTTTAATTGTCTCGAATAATTCTACAGTTTCAGTGGCTGGCATTTCTTCGGGTAAAGAAACTAAATGAATATGACAAAATTCTGGATTGCGAATCCATTGATCGATCGAGCGCGTTTGTTCTCCCATAGGGCCGAACTGAATGATTTTTGCTAAGCCACCAGGGGCGCGCAACATCGTTAAAAAATGTCCTGTTGCAAAGGCATCAAAGACCATATGCGTGTATTTTAAGGGCGGCCCGTGTTTGCGCGGGTATGAAGTGGCTCTGCCTAAAATAGCTAACTCAAGCAGCCCCGGTGAAACATCAATAAGGGCTCTTGTGATTGGATTTCCGAAAAAAAGTTTATACAGAGATTCAATTTTTAGCAGATGAATAGCATATTCTTTAAGACATTCAGCCCCAGTCCACTGAGCCAAATCAAAATAAGCGGGTTTATCGCCTAAATACTCGCGATAAAAACTATGATCATTAAATTCTGCTAGCAAAATAGGCTTTGAAATGGTTTTCGAAGTGACGTTTTCCTGAGGAGAATATTGCGACATTTTAGCTAGACTTTCAGCTAAAGCCGCAGCGAAAAATGACTTTCCGACGCCACCTTTACCAGTTACAAAATGTATTTGTTGCTTTTGCATACAAACTACTCTAATTTCCAAAATTCAGTTCAAAAAAATCGGTTAAATACCAGAGACGAATTACGAGTTAAGTTTAAAAGGAGTCGTAGTGAAAGCACAAGTTCAAATCACTGAAGGATTACAAAGAAAAATCAATGTTGAGATTCCGCAAAACGTTGTAACCAACGCTTTTGAAAAAGTTTACCAAAGCATCCAACGTAGTGTTCAGATTAAAGGTTTCCGTAAAGGTAAAGCCCCAATCAGCACAATCAAGTCTATGTACAAATCGCAAGTTCTTGGTGACGTAGCTCAAGATCTTATCCAATCGCATTATCCACAAGCTCTTAAAGAATCAAATATCGATCCTATCAGCTACCCAGAATTCGAATTCGAAGATCCAGCTGAAGAAAAAGATTTCAAATTTACTGCAGTTATCGAAGTTCGCCCAGAAGTTAAAATCAAAAAATGGGAAGGCTTAGAAGTAGAAAAAGAAAAATTCGTAATGAACGAAACACAATTTGACCAAGCGTTAAATAATATTCGTACTTCACGCGCTAAAACTGTAGACGTTTTAGAAGTTCGCCCGGCTCAAATGGGTGATATCGCAGTTGTTGATTTCGAAGGTTTCGTAAACGGCGGCCCATTAGAAAATGGCGTTGGCGTTGATCACAACTTAGAATTAGGTTCAAAACAATTCATCGAAGGTTTCGAAGAAGCTATCGTTGGAATGAAAGTTGGCGACACTAAAACTGTTAACTTAAAATTTCCAGATCCATACCACTCTGCTGAAATCGCTGGTAAACCAGTCGACTTCAAAGTGACTTTAAAAGGTCTTAAGAAAAAAGAATTACCTGAGTTAAACGAAGAATTATTAGCTCAAATCGGTACAAAACAAACTGTTGAAGAATTCAAAAAAACTTTACGTGAAGATATCGAGCAATCTGATAAAAAACGTATCGAAGATAACTTCAAAAACCGTTTAATCAAAAAAATGGTTGAAGCAAATCCAGTTGATGTGCCAGCTTCTTTACTTAAAGATCAAAAAGCATCTTTAATCGAAGACTTCAAAAAACGTATGTCTGATCAAGGTATGCAAGAATCTGATTTCGAATCTTACGTACAAAAATGGGATGCAGACTTCGCTAAAACAGCTGGCGAAATGATTCAGTCGTCTTTCTTAATCGATGCATTAGCAACTGAACACAAATTACAATGCAACAAAGAAGACATCGACGCTAAGTTTGTTGAATACGCAAAACAAACAGGCCTAGAAGAAGAACGTATCCGTGAATGGTACGGTAAACCTGAACAAGCTTCTCGTTTAACTTACATGATCACTGAAGAAAAAGTTTTAAAACTTTTAACTGATAAAGCAAAAATTAAAGAAGTTGATGCTAAAGATTTAAAAGAAGAACAGAACTAGTTTCTTTTCGAAATTTTAGAAATAAAAAAAGGCTTGGTGATGAACCAGGCCTTTTTCTTTTTGGGTACGGCGTTACTTTTTGGGATGCACTGCTCCCCAAAAAGGTACGGCCTACCTATTTCTGTAACGAATTTAAAGTCTTAATCGCTTTCAAATATGAGTATGCTTGGTAAGCTTGGTAATCTGTTTTAAACAGTTTTTCTTTCTCTGTTAATTCAGAATCTTTCTTACTAGCTACGTCTTTCCACCAGGCTGCTGCACTTGTATCGTGTTTGCCTTTTGATGGTGCTTTTTTCTTTTCTTTGTCGCCGATTAAGTGGCCAGAGATATCTTGTTCGCGAATACCTTTTTTATCAGCTAAGGCTTTCGAGAAAAGTTCTGAGTTCACTTCTTCGATTTCGATATCTGGTTTGATACCTTCTGCTTGGATCGATACTCCGCTTGGTGTGTAGTATCTTGCCACTGTTAATTTTAAACCGCTGCCATCACCTAATTTAATAACTGATTGCACTGAACCTTTACCGAATGTTCTTTCACCTACGATGATCGCGCGCTTATTATCTTGCAAGGCGCCTGATACGATTTCACTGGCTGAAGCTGAGTATTCGTTAACTAAGATAACGATTGGTACATCTGCATATAAAGCTTTTTTAGAAGCGTAGGTAACGTCTTTATTTTTTGGATCACGTGCGATTGTACTTACGATCACGCCCTCTTTTAAGAACATATCTGTAACTTTGATCGCTTGATCTAATAAACCACCTGGATTTTTTCTTAAGTCGATTAAGATACCATCCATTTTTTTGTTTGATGATTTAAAATCGGCTAATACTTTTTCTAATTCAGTCGAAGTTGTTTCGATGAAGCTTGTGATTTTTACGTAAACATAACCATCATCTAACATCGTTGCTTTAACTGATTTAATTTTAACTTGGCCACGCACCACTGTGATATCTAATGGTTTATCTGAGCTTTCACGAACAACTGATAAAACAACCGGATCGCCACGTTTACCTTTAAGTAATGCTGACGCTTCAACAAGAGAAAAACCTTTTGTTGAATTACCATCAATCGCAATCACTTTATCGCCTGGTTTAATACCGGCTTTCCATGCTGGAGTATCTTCAATCGGAGAAATAATAGTTAATACACCATTTGTGATTGAAATCTCGATACCAAGACCGCCGAATTCACCAGCTGTTTCTGATTCGAAATCTTTGAAAATATCTGGTGGCATGTAGCTTGTGTGTGGATCTAATTCACGTAACATACCCTTAATGGCGCCATTGATTAATTTTTTCGTATCAACTGGTTCAACATAGTACTGCTGAACTAGATTTAAAATTTTTGAAAAGTTTTGTAAATCTGTATATCTTTCTTCAGCCCAAGACCACATTGGTTTTGCACTTAGTACGACGAACAAAAGAATTACTGCACCCGATATTTTTTTAGTCATTGTTTTTCCTAATCCAGCTCAAAGGATTTAATGGGATATTTAAGTGTCTAAGTTCGAAGTAAAATTCTTGCCCGTTGGTTTGTGCGATGATCTGTTCGTTTGTGACGACGTCATCGATTTTAACAACCGCGTTTTCAACTCCGGCGTAGACTGAAAAGTACCCACCTTTGTGACTTATTATTAAAGAATCTCCCCAATAGGGAATGCGGTCACGAAAAATGACTTTGCCTGGACCGAAAGCCTTTACAACTTGTTTATCTTTGCCATCAAACACTAGGCCTTTGACCAAGAGAGCGTATTGATTATCGCGATCATGCGCACTGCCAAAGCGTTCGATGATGTTTGTGGTTACAGGCAAGGTTAAGTTGCCTTTGAAATTTAATAGGTGATCGATTGAGTTAATCTTTTCAAGAATGGCGATTTGCTCTTGTTCGGCTTTTTTAAGTTTAACTTCTTGATCTAATAGATACTGAGTCAGTTCTTTTAATTTTTTATTTTCGCCTTCCAAAAACTGCTGTTGGCTTTTAACTTCGTCTAAAGCCAAGCGGTATTCATAAAGTGCAGTGATATCAGATGAATTAATGTTTTTAAAAATTTTAAAATTACGATCTAAAATGGCTTTGTTTTTTGTATCGAGTGCTAGAAACCAACTCATTGATTTTACGCTTTTTTGCGCCAGCATCCGTTTAGCTAAGTATTTTTTCTTTTCATCGATATTTAGATTAATATCAGAGATTTGTTTTTGCGCGACCGCAATAGACTGATTGTTAACCGACATTTTTGCGTAGGCATCAGCGATATCTTTTTCGATTTGTAAAATATTTGTCTCTAAGCTTTTTTCAGGAGCTGCAAAAGCAAACACTGCAATGAAAAGTACAAATAAAAATTTCATATTACCGCTGAAATGATTTCAAGACCGATCGTTTAAGTACAAAGTAAAGCCCACCAAAATAAGCCACTGCAAAACTTAAAAGTAAAATTAAGAACTGAGACGTATTTAAGAAGGTTAATCGATCACCCATAAAGCGCAGATCAGGAGTAGCCGTTAATTTAGCTTTAAAAATTGAATAAAACGTAAATACAACGATCAAACTTAAAACTGATGTTGTGATAAAGTAGCCTAATAAGTTTCTGAAATATTTTGCTACAATAGCGCCGTAGCTTTCGCCAAATAGAGCATAAATTTCGATTCTTCGTTGATCGTTATGAATCATGTTCTTAATCAGAAGCGACGTTAAAAGGGCGCAAACTAAAAAGCTAACGGCAAAAAGTATAAATGTGAAGGCGCCTAAACTTTTTTGTAATGAAGTGTAGCGCGAAAAAACTTGATCAACCGCTACGATTTCATCTACAAGCTCATTTGAAGCTTCTGCAGCGATAAACTGCTTACGATCTTCTAAGCTTTTAAATACGACTTCATATGATAACGGCACTAAATCTGTTAACGATTCTAATTCAGATAAGTTTTTAGAAAAATCGCCAAACGTATTTTTAAAATCTTGAACAGCGGTTTCTTTACTGATTTTTTTTACTTTTTCTACGTTAGTTAGTTTTTCTGCAGCGAAAGCATCGGCTTCTTTTTCTAACGTCGTTTGCTTAAAGTATATTGTGGCCTTTTTAAAATCATCTGCATCACCCATGAATAAATTGATATTATTTTGGGTAACTAATACTGAAATCAGTAAGGCAAAAAATAGACCTATAACGATATGAAAAACATGCTTCATAGAACCATGCCTCGGCCGGCCGCACTCTCAATCTCACCCGCTTTAAGGTGAATTGATTTACTTTGAACACGGCTCATCAGATTTTCATCATGTGTTGCAAATAAAACTGTGGTTTGCCACTTAGTCAGTTCTTTTAAAATCATTAAGATATTTATGCTGGCTTCTTTATCTAAGTTACCCGTGGGCTCATCGGCGAAGATAATTTTTGGTCTATGAATAATCGCACGGGCCACGGCGATTTTTTGCTGTTCTCCGCCAGATAGAGATTCAGGATACTCGTCTAAATACGAAGACTTAATGCCCACAAGGTCGATGATTTGTTTTACCGCTTCATCCATTTCTTTGCGACTTTGGCCGATCACATTCAGCGGAATTTCTAAATTTGCACGGTTTGTAATTTCTGGAATTAATTTAAAATCTTGAAAGATAATACCAATCTCACGGCGGTATTCATGAATATTTCTGTGGTCGTATTCATTCATGTCTTTACCTAAAACTGAAACCGACCCGCTTGTTGCTGATTCTTGTGCTGATAGAATTTTAAAAAGGGTCGATTTACCCGCACCTGAATGGCCCGTTAGAAAAATAAAATCACCAGCATCAGCTTTGAATGAAATGTTTTTTAAAGCGTGGCGATCGTTCTGATATGTTTTGTAAACGTGGCTTAGCTCTAAAATAGACATTTAAAGGCCGCCCTCATTTACCCAATCAATCACTTTTTCATGAAGTTGTTGGGCATATCCTTGGCGCATTTTATCAGTCAGCGGAGAATTTAATTTTTCGTAAGGCACTTCGAATGATTTAACCATGCGACCGTGTTGATAAACACGCGCCACTAATTTTTTATGCTCGTGACCCCAGTCTTCGGTCTGCACGTGCACACTTTCGCCTTTAATTTTTAGATCCGTGTTTATAGAAGTTTTCATCGTCAATTCATCAATATTAAATCTTTAGCCCAGTCATAGTAGTATTTATTCTGTATTCTAGGCGTAGGTCTGGGTAGTAAATTAGTGTTTAAATTCAAAATATTAATTAGAATTTTAATTGATGCTCGACACAAAACTGCAATCTGAAGAATTTAAATTTTATTTCTTCTTTTTTCTGGCACTCACATTTCTGTTTGCCATGTTAATGCCGTTTTCTTACGGTGATTTAGCTGTTTGGATTGCCGAAGGCCGACAAATTATGCGCCAGGGCACAGTTTATATTCATGATGCCTACTCATTTAACCAAACTGAAGCTCTTGCCTATCCATGGTTAAGCAGCCTGTTCTATTATTTTTTAGATGCTAACTTTGCCATCGAAAGTATTTTTCTATTACATCGCTTAGTTCCGGTTTGGATCGTTTCGTATTGGTTGCTTCGTTATCCCCATTTGTTGCATAAAAAAAATTGGCTTCCGTTAGTGATCAGTATCAGCGGTTTAAGTATGCTGATCGTCGATCGACCGGCTTTATTAGTTTTAGCTTTTGTGCCGATGATCTTTGAATTGATCGAATCTGATAAAATTTATAAATATAAATTCAAAACCTTAGCCTTATTAATATTATGGACGAACTTGCACGGATCATTTCTGTTGTTCTTAACCCTTTTGGCTTATCACATTTTTTGGCAAACAGTAAAAAATAGAAGTCGGGTTGATTTCAAACAGAACGCCACATTTTTTGCTTTATGTATTGGTGCTACATTCATCAACCCTTGGGGTGTAGGGATTTATAGTTATGTTTTACAAACGGCTGTAGTTTCTAAACTTCGTATCACAGAATGGCAGCCTCTTTCGTTTTTTGAAAAAGGTGAAATCTCTTTTGAAATGATTTTTTTCATACTCACTCTGTCATTGGTTACTTTTTTTGCTCATAAGAAAAAGAAACTTCAGACTTTGTTAACATCTTCGTTTTTTGTATTTTTACTTTCAGCTGTTGCCGCAGTCAGAAGTTTGCCTTTACTGTTTTCTGTTTTGCCGCTTTATTGGGGTAGACAATTAGCTGACGCCAATTGCGTAAACGGCTTTTCGCTTAAACCAACTTTAAAACAAATTATCGCCAATCGGGCTATCACAACGACTTTAGTTTTTATGGGCTTATTTATGTTTTCATCTTACAGCGAAAATTATCGCTTAGACTTACCTAAGCGTTATTCACATAAATATGATTACACGACAACTTTTCGTATCGCCGATTATTTAAACCAATCAACGGGTAAACGTGTTTTTAACAGTTGGCTTTTGGGATCATTTTTAATCTACAGCCAACACAATCAAATTTTTATTGATACCCGAAATATCATTTATTCTGACTCGACCTACACCGATTACGTTCGCATGATGAACAATATCAATGGCCAGGCTGAAGCCTTACTAAACCAGCATCGCATTGATTTTGTTGTTACCGAAAAGGCAAAAGCCCTAGTTTCTGCTCTTCAAACGTCTCAAAATTGGACGTTCATCATGGAAGACAATGGTTATGCTCTTTTCGAGAGGAAATAAGCCTTAATACCAGTTAAGTTTTTCTTAATTTAAGTCGATAAAACCCTTGTAAAACGTAATAGAACACGTAATTAAGGGGAAAATAAAATGCTAACTTCATTAAGAAAATTTACGACAAAATCTTTAAAAAATAACCGCGGTCAAGGTGCTACTGAGTACATCTTATTAGTTGCCGTTGTTGTTGGTATCGTAATGATGTTTGGTCCTAAAATTAAAGAGAAGTTATCTGCTACGACTGAAAAACTTGGTACAAGCATCGATACTTCTGTTGAACAGTCAGTTAAGTAATTAATTTATGACGATAGAATATGTCGTACTTTTAGCATTGGCCGGGCTCGTTTTGATGCCCGCTTTGTTAAAAGCGCCTAAAGATGGCTTCAACAAAGGAAGCGTCAAATTAGGAGCTCGTGTAGAAACGCAGCTATCGACAGGCAGTGGCTTCAAACCTTATCCAAACTCGGGAGGCGACAGTGAACGCGTACCGTGGGAAAAGAAAGACTAAGTCTCTAAAGAGCCTACGTAATCAACGTGGGCAATTTGCTATTGAAGCTATTCTACTTATGGCTCTGCTGATCGGAACTTTTTTATACGTCACCGGAGTCGTCAAAGAAAAAAAAATGATTCAAAAACTTTTTAGCGGACCTGTTAAAAGCATGCGCAACATGACTGGTTTTGGAACCTTTCGTGAATCTTGCGAAGGCTTAGGCGCTAATAAGAAAAAACAAAATCTTTCGCAATGTCATCCGAACTCAATTAGCCGAGCTTTAAGTTCAGACCCGAGCAAACTGTGAAAGACCGCATGAAACAGCTTAAACAAATACCAAACAACCAATCTGGTTTTATGACCGCTGAATTTTTATTCGCATTCACTATGGTTATTGGTGCTGGTGTTTTAATTTTTGCCTTAACATTCGCTTTAACCACAGTTGAAATCGCACAGTACATTGTTTGGTCTGCAGCGCGCGCTCATGCCGTCGGTAACAAAACAGCTGAAGACTCTGTTAAAGCTGGCGAAACTAAATATAATAATCTAACAGCTGCGTTTCCGTTATTAACAGGAAATGGTTCTGATTCACCTTGGTTTAAAATGCCTAAGAGCACTGAAAAAGATGATTTTTTTGTGGGTGATATTTCAGATATGATGAAGAAAAAAGATGGCGCTATTGATAAAACAAATGCGGCCGAACCTGGAGGCGAAGTCCGTCATCCATGGATTGGTGTTGAATCTAGTATTGAATTAAAATTATTGAGCGGTTTAACAATTCCTTTTTTAGGAAAAGTGACCGAGTCTCCTGCTGAATTTAAATTTCCTATTCGCGGACTTTTATTTCGCCACCCGTCTACACAAGAGTGTCTTGAGTTTTATAAAAATAGATTTTCTCAAGGTGTAAAAGTTATGCCTGAAGAAAATGGCGGCTCACAAGCCACAGCCTGGAAGTCTTTATCGGGATCTGCTGATTCAGCTTATTCTCCGATGGAAGACAATGGGTGCTAGCGATGTTTAAAACTAAACGCACCTCAGCCGGCCGCACCTTTAAAAAAACCGAACGTGGAATGGCTTTAGTTGAGTCTATTCCTGTTTTATTTATGATCGTGATTTTATTTAATTTTTCGTTAGGATTTTTCGGAGCTATTCATTCTGGAATTCTAAATTCAATTGCTTCTTACAATTACACATTAGAAACTTTTCGTTTTCGTTCGAACTTAATGTATTTTCGCCCTGGCGCTGAATACAAAATTAATTATAAAAAAGCGCAAAACCGCGTTCACGGCACAATTCAAGATGGTAATGTTCCGACAGAGCAACGAGACATTTGGCCAGCAACCGTTCGTCCAGTAACCTTCACCGCCAACATTAACATTCAAGAATCTAGCCATAAGTATGCCGATAAAGGCAGTGATGGTATCTGGAGCGCAAATTCTTTATTCATACCTCAGTCTAGAGATACACCCACAACTGCAGAAATATGGATCAAGACCGTTTATGGAATCTGTTTAAATGCCGATTGTACTAAGTAGGTAGGGAACATCATGGGACCAAATGAATCAAAAAATTTATGGATATCATTAGGAGCAGGAATTTTTGCAACATTCATGCTATACACTTATTCCCAAGAGAAAAAAGCAGAAGTTGATAAACAGCTTGGTGCAAAAACTCGTGTTGTCGTTGCGAAAGAAGACATTCGTGATCTTGATACGATCTATGACAACGTTTTAGAAGTTGTTGAAAAATATAAAAGCGATGTAGAACCAGATGCCTTCAATGATATTCCTGATGTTGTTGGTACTGTAGCTGCTATCCCGATTAAAAAAGGTCAGACATTAACTAAGAATAAAGTTTTAGAGCCAGGCCCAGATACAGGTATGGCGATTCAGGTTTCACCGAATAAACGTGCTGTGACTATTCCGGTTGATCCAACGCGCGCCAATGGTGGATTAATCCGCCCAGGTGATCGCGTAGATATTTATGCGGTTGTTGATACTGGTAAAGGCGCTTCGCAAAAACGCGAAGTGGTTATGCTAATGCAAGATATTATTATCTTAGCAACTGGTGTAAATTTAAATAACACGATTCCGCGTACGATTGAAAAAGATCCGTCTGGTCGAGGTTTAATTCAAACAACTTTAACTGGCGACACTAAATACGGTAACGTCACAATCGAAGTTAATTCGGGCGATGCACAAGACTTAGTGTATCTCGTATCAACTAACCCAAGCAGTTTATTTTTCTTACTTAGAAATCCACACGATCGCAAACAAGTACCTAGACTTCCGTCTTCTACGGCTGAAAGCATTCAGCAAAAAGCGATCAACCAGACAATGGGCCAAGGTACTTTGCAGTCCAGTGGCTTTTCTTCGCCAACTCAGCCAAACTTAATTAATGGAGCTGGGGGTATTTCTCCAGGCAAGTAGGGGCATGCAAAAAAGCGTACGAACACGTTTAAATTTTATTTTATTTTTCACGTTTGTTTTTACGTCTATCTTTGCTCATGCACAGTCTACTCCGCCCGCTCCACCACCGAACGCACCTACCGAAAAACTTGTTTACGAAGAGGCCGAAGAAGGTGGCGGTACAGCCGTTAAACTTTTAAATGCTGAACCCAACAAAAAAAGAATTCGTCGTCATTTAAATTTAATCGCTGGCATGAAACACGACGAAGAAATTTCTATTCCTGAATTGCCGTTAACCTACAAAGGCGGCGGCGTTGAGTTGTTAGATTTACAGCGCATTAAAGGCACTGACACTTTTAGAATTTTACCAACAAAAGTTGGTAACGGTATTGTGACTATTCACAACAAAAAAACCGGACAAATTTTAGTTGAGTTACGCGTTGATATTCGTGACCAAACTATCGAAAAAACATTACGTGAAATTCAAGCCTTACTGGCCGATATCGAAGGTATCGAATATAAAATCGTAAATAACAGAATCATCTTAGATGGTTTTGTTTTATTACCTAAAGACTTAAAACGTATTGGTCAGGTCATCGGGCAATTTGCTGAAGGTGGCGCAAGTAATATTTCTAGTTTAGTTTCACTAAGCCCTTTAGCAAAAAAGAAAATTGTTGAATACATCGCCCGTGATATTAACAATCCTGAAATTACGGTGTCTTCAATTGGTGATTTTATTAAACTTGAAGGCTTCGTCAATTCTGTTGAAGAAAAAAATAGAATTAATGATGTGGTACTTTTATACTTACCAGATATCGTGACCGAAAAAGGCCAAGAAAATTTACGTAACGTGACGATGGCCGATCGTAAACCACAAACTGATGTTGGTGCTTACGTCATTAATTTAATTCAAGTTCGTAAAGCTGAAGATAAAGTTGAACCACCACCAAAAATGATTCAAGTCGTAATTCACGTTGTTGAATATGCTGAACGTTATTTAAAAAGTTTTAATTTTACTTTTTCACCCTCACTTCGTAATTTAGGTGAAGCGCAAACTCAAGGGCAAGCCAATGCGCCTGGAAGCATCAGTGAACTTGCATCGATTGTTGATAATTTATTACCAAAATTAAACTGGGCCAGAACTCACGGTTATGTGCGCTTACTAGATACAGCTTCGTTACTTACACAAGATAAGACTCCATCTGCTAGCTTAACGCGTGGATTTAGTGTGAATAACGGTACTACAACTGTTGCCGGCGGTGCATTTAATACTCAACAGTTCAATTTATCTTTAACTTTAAGCTCACCTACAATTAAATCAGAACGTTCTGAACTAGTTGAAACAGGAATCACTGTAGCCACTCAGGCGCAAACACCAAACGGCGCGCAAGGCTTATCGTTCTCACCGACCACGAATGTGACGACGAAAGTTTCTATCCGCAGCCGTCAAAGTGCTGCAATTGCCGGTATCATTTCTAAGAAAAGTGAAAATCAATTCGGTGGCCCTACTGGCGCTGGTGCAATCGTCACTTTAAATCACGGAAAAAGTTTTACAAAAAATTCAAGTAACTATGTCTTGTTCGTAACACCAATTATTAAATCTTCTGCAAGTGCTGGTGTTGAACAAGTGAAAAAGAAATTTAGATTTAAAGATTAGTTAATAGGACTAGCCGTCCGCCCGCAAAGGAGTATTTGTGGCCATAAATTCAAACTGTGCATTAATCGCCGTGGTCGGCGGTAAAGGTGGCGTCGGTAAATCTGTATTCGCTGCTAATTTAACAGCGGCCATTACGGCCGAACTAAGAACTCCGGTTCTTTTAATTGATTGCGACACGAAAAGTGTGGGCGATCAAAATATCATTACAGGTTTAAAACCACTTAAAACATTGCGTGAACTTGCAACGTCAACTGCATCTTTGAATTCTACTCCAATTCAACAGATCGTAACTCAGCATCCAGCAGGCTTTTCGTATTTAGGGGCCGTACGTGGGCCAGAAGAAATTTTAAGTGTTAATCCAGACAATTTAGCAAAATTAATCGAATTTTTTTCACGCAGCTTTAAATTTATCATTGTCGATTGTGGTAATGAATTAGGGCCAATGCAAAACACGATTTTAGCTGATGCTACGGCTATCGCTATTATCGCCACTCCAGAAATTTTAGTGGTTCAGCAAACACAAAGAATGATCAACGAGTTAATGACTCAATCTATTCCCCGTGAAATGTTTCAATTAATTTTAAATAAGGTTGGACCAAACGGTTTACAACCAGCAATGATTGCGCAACATTTAAATTTATCTCCGATGGCGATCATTCCTTCTGATGAAGCGACGACGATGTCTTCGATTTCACAATCAAAACCATTTGTGGTAGCTAATCCTAAATCTCCGATTTCTTCGGCATATTTTGATTTCGTCAGAAAACTTTCTGGCGGAACACTACAACGTCTTAAGAGCATGCAGAAACCAAAACCTTCTTTGGCTCCCTCGACGACTCCAACTGCCGGTGCTAATAGTGCGGAAGTTGCTAAGGGCATGGATCCTTGGATTGTTACAAAACTTCGTGTGCATTCAGAATTAATTCGTACGATCGATTTAAAAAAGATTTTAGCTGAAGCCAACGAAGGCGAAAGTAAAGAAAAAGAATTACGTTTAAAAACTCAACGTGATATTTCTGGCATTGTTGATAAAGAAGCACCTGATTTATCGCGTGAAGATCGCCAAAAATTAACTAAAGAAGTTCTAGAAGAAGCTTTAGGTCTTGGCCCGTTAGAAGATATGTTAGCTGACGCATCGATTTCAGAGATCATGGTGAATGGCGCTAATCGTATCTTTATCGAGAAAGCCGGTAAGGTTCAACTTAGCGGAATTAAATTTACATCAAATGATCACTTACGCCGAATTATCGAACGTATCGTTACGCCACTTGGTCGTCAGATTAACAATGCGACTCCTTACGTAGATGCCCGTCTTAAAGATGGTTCGCGTGTGAATGCAGTTATTGAACCTTTATCAATTGATGGCCCCGCTTTAACAATTCGTAAATTTAAAAAGGGCGGAATCAATCCTGAAAAATATCTTGATTACGGCAGTGCTAATAAAAATATGCTTGAGTTCATGCGCATATCTGTTGAATACGGATATAACGTTGTTATCAGCGGTGGTACTGGTTCAGGTAAAACATCGTTATTAAATATGATCTCTTCTTGGATTCCGGCACACGAGCGCGTAATCACAGTGGAAGATGCTGCCGAATTACAATTAATGCAAGAGCACGTTGTGCGTTTAGAAACACGCCCGCCTTCTATGGAAGGTACAAACGCTGTTACGATTCGTGATTTAATTAAGAATGCCTTACGTATGCGTCCTGATCGTATCGTGGTCGGAGAAACGCGTGATGGCGCCGCTTTAGATATGCTTCAAGCCATGAATACAGGTCATGATGGTTCAATGACAACGACACATGCCAATTCACCACGTGAATGTTTGGCCCGTTTAGAAACTCTAGTTATGATGTCAGGTTTAGATTTACCCATGCGCGCTATTCGTGAACAAATTGCCGGCGCGGTCGATTTAATTATTCAGATCGTTCGTATGTCTGATGGTACACGTAAAATTATCAGCATTACCGAAGTTGTTGGTATGCAAGGTGATGTTGTTACGTTAGCTGAAATTTTTAGATACAAAGAAACTGGCTACGATAAAAATAGAAAAATTATTGGTCAATTCCAAGCTACAGGAACTGTGCCTTCATTTGTTCAAGAGATTAAAGATAAGGGTGGAAACATTCCTATGGAAATCTTCTCGAATGATGCCAAGGTCGTTACTGCAAATGCTGCTGCAAATGCCGCAAAATCTGCAAGACCTGGAGCATCTGGTGCACCTGCAACAGCTACTCCTGCAGCTACAACAACGACTACACCGCCAAAAAAAGCGGGATAGTGAGGATAGAGCATGGATACGAGTTTTCTCAGACATGAATGGTTAGTGTTTCCATTGTTTGGAATTTCTGTGTTCTTTGCTGTGTATATGTACGCAGATACTTTGTTTGGTAAACTTGGCCGCAGTGGTGCTTCAAAAAAATCTGAAATCATGAGACATATGAAATTAATGGGTATGGATGTCGATGAAAAAAAAGTAATTCGTCTACAATTACTTTCAAGCGTTGGCGTGGGCCTTTTATTTTTTATGCTCGTTTGGCCAAATACATTGCTTGGAACTTTCTTCGGATCATCAATTGGCATTGCGGGCTTTCAGCTTTTACCTTTAGTTTATAAAAATTTATATGAACGTCGTTGCACCGCCTTCGTTAACCAAATGGTTGATGCCTTAACGATTATGGCCAACGGTGTAAAATCAGGATCTAACCCCCAACAAACGATGGCTCGCGTTGTAGAGATCATGGGTAATCCAGTTCGTTATGAGTTTGCTCAAGTATTAACGCAAACTCAATTCGGTCAAAGCTATGAAGACGCTTTAACTGATTTGGCAGACCGTGTTCCTAGACCTGATGTTCAGATGTTTGTTACTGCTGTTGTGATTTTAAAAGAAACTGGCGGCAATATGGCTGAAACATTCCAGACTATAGTCTCGACAATTCGTGAACGCCAAAAATTAGAAAAGAAAATTTCTGCCATGACAGCTCAAGGCATCATGCAAGGAATCATCATTTCTTGTATCCCATTTTTAATGGGCGTTATTTTTTACGTACTAGACCCGGCATTCATTAGGCCGATGTTCGAAACCACCATGGGAATTATCATGCTAGCTGTTATGCTAGCTTTGCAAATTATTGGTGGGATCATTATCAAAAAAGTTGTTACAATAAAAGTATAGGGCTCGCGCCCGCGGTAGTCTCAAGAATGAGACCCAACAAGACACACGAGGTTTCTAATGATGAAGACATGGAACGTTCTTCTCGCAATCACTGCGACTTTTGCAACGTTAACATTAACTGAAAAAGCACACGCTTTAGTAGACATGAATAACGCAGGTTATTCTAATACGTGGACTGATTTAGAAGTTCCGGGCACTGGTTATGATATGCGCGTACTTCGCGCTTACAAAAGCCGTACAATCTACAATGGTCTTTTTGGCTTTGGCTGGTGTTCTGAGTTTGAAACAAAATTAGAAACGACTCCTGAAGGTAACGTTAAAATTTCTGAGTGTGGTGATGGTCAAGAGATCGTTTTTTCAACTCGTGAATTAACGAAAAAAGAAGTTGAAGGTTCAATTAAACAAATCGTCGCTAAAATGCATGCTGACAAAAAGTTTAGCGCAAACACAGCTGACTACTGGAAAAACATTGAAACACAACTTTATGACGATTCAGAATTGCGTTCGCAGTACGCTCGCCAATTCGGTATTATCGTGCCCGTTAAAGAAGGCACTAAGTACATGGCCAATGCCAAAGAAGTTGAAAATGTAGTTTTAAGCAAAGGCGTTTATACACGCACTCTTCCTGATGGCAGCATGCAACGTTATGATGGCGAAGGTCGTCTAACACACATGTATGACAAAAACGGAAATTTTTTAAAGTTTGAATATCAAAAAGATTTATTAACTGAAATCACTGATAACAATTCTCGTAAATTAGTTTTCAAATATTTTCCGAATAAAAAAGTTCAGCGCATCACTGGCCCGAACGGATTAATGACTGAGTACAAATACAATCAACAAGAAGATTTAATTTGGAATCGCAATGCTTGGGCTAAAAAAGAAACTGATGTTTACGCGTATGAATACAATGAGTTTCACAATTTAACTAAAGCTAATTGGCCAGATAAAACTTCTATCGCTATCAAATATGATAACGTTAAAGACTGGGTTTTATCTTTCACTGATCGTGATAAATGTACTGAGTCGTACAAATATGAATTTTCAACAACAAATCCAAAATTTAATTACTGGTCTACAGCAACTAAAGTTTGTGGCAAACAAACATTAGCCACTAACCGTTACGAATTCTGGCACAAACAATTACCAAGTGGCCAAGTGGTGTTATCGCGTTTATTAACTAACGTGAATGGTTCAATCCGCGATATCACTTACCATGATACTTTCGGTAAACCAGTAACGATCAAAATTAATAATGATCGTATTGATTTCGAATACTATGCTGATGGTTTACCTAAAACTAAAACAACAGCAACAGCTAAACTTGAATACACTTACGATAATACAATTAAACGTGTGGCTACGGTTAGAACAAGTTTCATCAACGAAAAAGGTAAAGCGACAACTGTTCGCAATACGGCTTTTAAATATGATGCTAAAGGTAATTTAACTTACGCTGAAAACAGTGACGGTCAAAAGATCAATATGACTTACGATATTAAAGGTCGTATTCAATCAATCACTGACCAAGCTAAAAAAGTTGTAAAAATCGATTACGAAGAACGCTTTGGTAAACCACAAACTGTGACTCGTCCTGGTTTAGGTTCGATCAAGGTTTCGTATAAGCCAAATGGTGATATCGCAAAAGTTGATAGCGCAGATGGCCCTGCTGTCGCATCACAAGTTGCCAGCACGTTTAATAACTTGTTAGATGTCATTTCACCTGCAACCCAAGAATTATATTTATAGGAGCGATGACGATGAAAAAAATTATATCTTTATTACTAATCGTGTTATTCGCAACCACTGCTTACTCAGTCACAGCATCAGCTGATGATGCTTTCCCTACAGGACGCGTAACGGCCACTGGTGATGAACCAAATGGTGACGGACAAACTCCTGAAGAGGCTAATCAATCTGGCGTAACTGTTCCGGGTGCTGGCGCATCTCAAGTTAAAGTTTGTAAGAACTGCCAACAAGCAGGAAACGTTTTATTGTCTTCTTCTACACGCAGAGCTGCTCCGGGTATCATTCAACAGTTCGACTCTGGCACATCTGCAGGGGCTAAAAAAGCTGGCGGCACATCAAACGAACCAGTTAATACTGGCAAGTAATGAGACGTTTTCCCGTTAAGGGCTTAACACCTGTCTAAACATTTGACGATCTCGCTCTGAGACACTTAGCTAATCCCCTGAAATCACAGGGGATTTTTTATTTTTCAAAACCCTCGTTTTTGGCATCTGGTTCGCTATGTATCTATGTATAACGAACTCTATAAAAGCGAGGTACTTAATGAAAAAAGCATACATCACACTAGCAGCAGGATTATTATTCACTTCATTATCTATGGCATTATCAACGCCGGGATCAGCGTCTGATGGACCAATCATCTTACCTTGCGGAAAAATTTTTACTCGACATGTAAGTCGTGATGATAAAAAAACTAATTTTTATGCGCAGATGTTAGCTAAAGCTTCTCCTGGAACTACAAGTTTATCTAAACCAGGTAAGTCAGCTAACTAGTATTGATCGTCTACATTATTTTTTGAATTAACTTCTGACTCAGCGGTTCCCCCCTGCTGGGTCATTTTTCGTTCTGCATGTTGCACTGAATTTTGAGCCGGATTGCGCTCTAACTTACGAAATAATCCTGTATTGGGAGTTTCTTCTTCAGTCGATGGAGCCGCACGATGAATCACTATGGTTCTTGAAGTCGAACTTCCACCATGACCTAATTTATCATTCACGAAATTTTTAGTTATCTCTGTACCCTGGCGAATCATTCTGATTCCACCATCGGCGGCATCGCGAACCCATTGAGCAGTTTCTGAATGTTGTAAAAAGACAAAAGCTTTGTTTTCTAATGTTTCACCAGAAATTCGTGTTTGTGAAAAAATCACGATTACGCATGAAATTAAAAAGCATTTAAGAACAAATTTGAATTCTTCCATGTAGGTTACCTCGATGTGCTAAACCTAGTTTATATAATGATAATTCAAAGTCGAAATACATTCGATAAAGCTAGCCAAAAGCATAGCCTTTTACTTGCGAGCAAACCCCTTTCGTACGACAATATTGCTATGAACATCATTAGATTAACAGCCTTGTGTTTTTTATTTTTTGGTTTAACTGCGCTAGCGCAAACTACAACAAGCCTGAAAAATAAAGCTCCGTTTCCAACAAAGTATACTAGTTTATCTGACCAAGCCTTGGTGATTAAAGCTGTAACTGTTGCGCCGGTTTATGATAATTCAAATAACATCTACAAAAAATCAGTTGAAGAGCATTTAAAAAATTTAATCAAAGATGATTACTTCTGGGCTTTATCTGATTTCAATTCACCAAAAAAAGATATGCGTGTTGATGAGTTTGATGAAGATGCCTCATTAACGTTACAAGTTTTAGATAAATCACAAGCTGATGCTGTGCTGACGTGTTTTTTAATTAAAGGCCCGCAAGGTTTAAATATTCAAATGAATCTTTACACACGTGATGGCGGTAAACTTTTACTTCGCGAAGATTATCAAAGCCCTACTTTATTTGAAATAAGCAAAGTAAACGAAACGATCACAAAAATGTATTCTTCGTTGAAAGCTAAACTTCCATATAGCGGTTATGTCACTAGCCGTAGTGGCAATGCAGTTACAGTTAACCTTGGCAAAAAAGCAGGCCTTAGCGAAGGTGCTGTGTTAACAGTGGCTCAAGTTTTAAAAATAAATCGTCATCCAAAATTAAATTTCATGACCAGCGTTGAAAAAGAAATTATCGGCCGCATCACGCTGACTAAAGTTGAAAGTGATTCAAGCTTTGGTGAAATTTCTTTTGAAAAAGAAAACGGCGTGATTGATCGTGGCAGTAAGATCCTTCCATTAGAAGGCATCAAATATCCATCTAAAGGCGAAGCACCGTTAGCCCAAGTATTACCGAATGAAAAAAATGCGGTTGAATGGTTACCAACACCGACTCCACAGTACGGCAAGATTTCTTTAATGGGTGGTTTCACTAATTTTACTGATAATACAGTTTTAGTAAACGGAACAAGTATCGAAGCTGATAAGTCTTTAGCTTTATCATTTGCTTTAGGAACTGAACTTTGGATTACGCCTGAATATTTTGGTTCACTTGAATTACAACAAACAAGTTTTAAAACTGATAATAACTTGCCGACTTCTACTCCTAACGGACTTAACTATACGTTAAACAAAATGGATCTTGCGTTTGGTTATAAGTATTTAATTGATGGTAACTTTTGGGGCCCACAAATTTCTGCAAGCGTTGGTTATTACACGCACAGTGTTCGTGTGACCGATACTACCCCTACAGCTTTTACATCGTTTGATCTATCGGGCTTTGATTTAACCGTTGGCGGAATGTTTCCGGTATCGCTTAAAAATGACGTCGCTATTGGGGCTCAGGCTAAATTTTTATTCTTTGAAAATTTATCAGAAAAGCCTGTTAGTTCGGGTGGAGCCTCACCTTCATTTAACCAGTTTGATGTTCTGGGTTCTTACCAGTACACAACGAATATTAGCTTCAAAGGCTTAATCAGCTTAGCTAACGTACAAGCAACTTTTACCGGAACAGGGTCAAAAAACCCACCTTCTCGCTCTTTAGATGAAAAAATATCGACATACCTAGTGGGTATCGAATATCTTTTCTAACTATGCAAATTTTGTTTGAAGATGAATTTATCATATGTGTAAACAAGCCGGCGATGATGTTGTCGCAGCCTTCACATAATAAAGACCGTAAACCTGTCTTAGAATCGTTGGTCGATATTCGCCCTGACCTTAAGGGTAAACTCTTTATGCATCACCGCTTAGATTATGAAACATCAGGCGTGTTTTTATTAAGTAAAGCTAAAGCGGCCAACGGCCCGTTAACAGAAATGTTTAAAACTCATGGCTTTGAAAAAATCTATCACTGCTTAAGCCGCCCAAATCCATTAACTGCAGGAAAAAAAGTAACTTGTGAATTACTGCAAGCAGATCAAAGCGAATGGATCATTAAAAACTTCATGGCTCCTGCTAAGGGCATGGGTAAAAAAACAAGAATGATTTCTGTTAAAAGTGGCGGATGGCCAGCAGAAACGCACTTTAAAATTTTAAATACGACGCCAAAGTTTCACTATATACAGTGCACACCTAAAACAGGTCGTACTCATCAGATTCGCCAGCATTTACAAGAAAGTTACCGCTCAATTTTGGGTGATAATATTTATGGTGGCAAAAGCAGTGATGTACCAAGATTGATGTTACATGCTTTTCAACTGAATTTTCCACACCCGATCACAAAAGTTCAAACAAATGTGGAAGCTTCACTACCTGCAGATTTCAAAAAAATAGTTGGTTAAATTCGCTCTCTGTAACGTGCGTTACAAAAACTGTCGCCTTCTATTTTTGACACATTTTTTAAGACCCTATCTCGCATTACTTTGTCTATACAGGTCTAAACCTTGCAAATTGATATTGTAACAACGCAAAACGAGGGAGTCTTAAAATGAGACACTTAATTTTAACATTCATTTTCGCAGTATCTAACTTAGCTTTAACTAAGGCGTCAGCTCAAACAGCTCCACCGCCAAGTCCTCAAGCGGCCGTCGTTGCAGCAGCTATGTCTCGCGGATCAATCGTTTGTTCGACATGGAAACAAAATCTTAAAGTTAGTGGCGGAGTTTTAGATGATAACTCTGCAAGAATTAGTTTTTCATACATCGGTGGCGCGACGTTCACTCATAAGTTTATGGGTAAAGCGATGACGAACGGAAAATTTACGGTTTATGGTCATTTAGTTGAATTAAGTAATTTACCAAATGCAAAAAGTTGGTTTGAAATGTCTGAAGAAATGTTTGGTAAAGAAATTTATCACACGTTTAAATTCTCGCCTGTTTACAGAACCGATGGTTCAATCGTAAAAGAAAAAGCTAAAGACGGCTCAATGGTTAATAAAATCGGCGAAATTAATTTACGCTGTACAAATTTACCAGTTGTCGCAGATATTCTTCCAGAATATTCATCAGAAGAAATTCAAAAACTGAAAACAGAAAACACACCGAACTAAAATTTTAAACTTACATATTGAAATAAAAAACGGAGCTTTGGGCTCCGTTTTTATTTTTATCTATTCGCACCTGGTGCAAAGTTTTTTGGTTTGCCAAACTGCCCCGGCATCGGAGGCGGAGCCTGCGGTGGAGGAAGTGGTGAAATAGATTCTGGATCTGCATCGCGGAATTTATTAGTTTTCGCATCGAAACGTAATTTAACAGTGCCTGTCGGACCATTACGCTGCTTACCGATAATAACTTCAGCGTGACCCGCTTTTTCAGGATCATCTTTTTCGTAGTAGTCATCACGATATAACATCATGATCACATCGGCATCTTGCTCGATCGATCCAGACTCACGAAGATCTGATAACATAGGACGACGATCTGCACGACCCTCTACCCCACGATTTAACTGAGCTAACGCAATAACAGGAACTTTTAATTCTTTGGCGATTGATTTTAAGTTACGAGAGATCTCTGAAATCTCACGCTCACGGTTATCAACTTTTTTCTCTTTTAACTGCATGATCTGCATATAATCGATCATGATACAGTCTAAGCCATGCTGCGCTTGTAAACGGCGGCATCTAGCACGAATCTCGAAAGGTGAAATACCCGAAGTATCATCGATAAAAAATCTAGATTCAGATAATAAACCAGCGGCTTGAATTAGTTTCGGCCAAGAAGCATCTTGAATACGACCATTACGTAACTCGCCCATAGAAATACGCGATTCACCGGCAAGAAGACGCATCATCAAAGACTCTTTACCCATCTCTACCGAGAAGTAGGCTACAGATTTCATAGCCTTAAGAGCCATGTGACTGGCGATATTTAGAGAGAATGCGGTTTTACCCATCGATGGACGAGCGGCAATAATAATTAACTCGCCAGCATGAAAGCCCGCAGTCATTTTATCCATCTCAGTAAATCCAGTAGGAATACCTGTAACGTCGGCTTTACGTTGATAAAGCTCTTCAATTTTTTTGATTGAAGCTGTTACGATTTCGTTCGGGCTTGTTAAACCGCCCGAAGCATTATCTTCGCCCACTTTTAAAATCTCTGCTTCAGCAAAATCGATTAACGACTCGACAGAGTCAAAATCATTGCCGAAAGATTTTTCAATAAAGTGTGTCGAAGTTGAAATAAGTTTACGTAATAACGCTTTTTCTTTGATAATTTTAGCATGTGCTTCAATATTTGCCGCAGACATTACTTTTTCTAAAAGACTAAGTAAGTATGCTGATCCGCCAACTTGTTCTAATTGGTTTTTCGCGATCAAACTGTTCGTGACAGTCACAAGATCGATCGGCTGCGCTTTTTGATGTAAATCTAAAATGACCTGATAAATCGTTTGATGAGCTGGATTGTAAAAGTCTGAATATTTAATAACGTCAGCAACTTCATCGAAGGCTTCGCTATCTAACATTAATCCACCCAATACAGAAAATTCAGCCTCTAAATGTTGAGGTGGAATTTTATTGATTGGTTGTTCTGATTTTTTTGAGTTTTGATTAAACTGCATCTTTAATTTTCCCCTCTTAAAGAGCCTAAAACTATTAGACACCGAGGACTTGCGTCTGTCGATGTCTAATGTTTCGTATCAGAATTTTTTCGGTAAACAAATTCGCAGTGACTGGAAACCCAGTCCTACTGCGTAATTCAATAGAATCTTACTGAGTAAGAACTGGAGAAGTTTCGATAGTTTGTGGAACTACCATACCAGTAACTTGTGCAGCAGCACCTTTTTTAGGTTTCAATTTGTAGTTGTCGATTTTCTTTTTAAGAGTGTTACGGTTGATACCTAACATTAAAGCAGTCTTAACTTGGTTACCGTTGTAAGCTTTAAGAGCTAGTTCAATTAGAGGACGTTCAACTTGTTCTAAAACGATATTGTATAAACCGTTTAACTCAACTTGAGCTTCTTTTTGTTGTAAGAATAATACTTCTAATTTGCTTTTTACTAATTTCTCTAAAGAAACTTGCTGTAAATTAGCGACAAAAAGGTTTTCTGAATTGTTCAGATTAGGCGTCATGGAACTCCCTCGTACTTAGTGGTTCGGTTTAGTAACAGTCAGATCAGCTATATGCACCTTACATATAGGTGAAATGACCGTAGGTTTTAAATTTATGGTGTTTTTCTAAACACCGCGAGTTGTGGGTAACCAAATATACTTATGTTGCTGCAAATGCAACCTAACTTTTAATTTTTTTTGTAGAATTTGTTCAGCCAACCACTGTTCGCTAACTTGGCCGTGGGAAGGGCTAAAAAGCACTGTAAATTTTTTTGATAAATCATGTTGACGGCAAAAATTTTCTGACCAGTCGAGATCTTGTTGACCTGAAATAACAAATTTATATTCTGTTGTTTCATTCGAGAAATTCACATTTTCCAATAAAAAACTATTTGCGGCGCCGCTCTCTGGAGTCTTTACATCCAAAATAACTTTAACGCGTGGATCGACGTCTTTAATTGATTTTGAGCCACTCGTTTCTAATGAAACTTTGTACCCAGCATCACACAAAATGTGGATTAGTTTGTGGATATCCTTCTGCAGCAGCGGCTCTCCGCCGGTAATACATATATACTCTGCGCCGTGGCCTTCAACGACCTCTAAAATTTTTTCAAACGTCATATATTCGCCCTCATAGTACGAATATTTGGTGTCGCAGTACGTACAACGAAGGTTACACCCCGTCGTGCGGATAAAAACCGTGGGCAGACCCGCGTAACTGGTCTCACCTTGAATAGAATAAAAGATTTCATTGATCTTAAGCTGCATAAAAGAAAGTACTACCTACCAGCCTTTTGGATAGCCCTCAAGCCTTTGCTGTAAACGATTCTACACGACTAGACTTCAGGGGCTTTGCGGCAAGTCTTTATAGAATTTACACTGATACCACTATGAATTCATTCTTCAAGAGATTCCAACAAGATGTGCGCTCGATCGGTTTTTTAGGCTTAGGGTTATTTATAGCTTTAGCTTTAATGAGCTATAACCCCAAAGATCCTTCTTTTAATTCTACGGGACAAGGTCTTAACACCTTAAATTACTGCGGTATCTTAGGAAGTTTTTTAGCTGATTTATTATATCAAGCTTTCGGGGTCACAATCTGGATAGGCGTTGCAGGATTATTTCATGCAGCCGTTGAAAGTTTTCGCGGAGAAAAAATTCAGTTCAAAGATGCGCGCCACTTATTAGCATTAGCACTTATCGCGTTTACTGCAGCGCTAGTTACAATTTATTTTCCGAACACTCGAATGTTTAACGGCCAAATTTATCCGGGTGGATTAGTTGGTCTTGGCATTTCAATGGGCTTTGTAAAATTATTAAATACTGTTGGCGCACAAATTGTTCTTTGGACAATGTCTTTAGTTTTATTCGTATTTTATTTCGAATTCAGTATTCAAAAAGCGGCTGAACGCCCGTTAGATCGCATGATCATCTGGTGGAATAAGTTAGATAAAACTTCTTTCATGGCTGGATGGCAATGGCCCTCTTTAAAAGATTTGAAAAAAGAAAAAGCTAAAGAATCGGCTAAAGAAAAGAAAGCTGACACTAAAGCTAAACAGCCAGAATCTTCTGTGGCTGAAAATTTAATTACTCAACCAAAAGTAAAAGAAAAATTTATTGAAGACGAAGATGATGAAGACGACATCGACGCAGAATCAGTAAATGGTATGAATGCCGCTGATGCTGACGAAGACGATGAGGCTTCTATTTTCGATGATGAAGAAGAATCTGACACAGCAGAGGTTCAAGTATCAGCTTATGAACCTCCTGCCCGTCGTAAAGTTATTGCTCCGGTTAAAACTCCTCGTCGCGTTGAAAACTGGAGTATGCCAAAATTATCTTTGTTAGATGATCCACCAGTTTCAAGAATTAAAATCGATGAAAAAGAAATTCGCCGAAAAGCTGACATCACTTTAGCAAAATTAAAAACATTCGGCGTCGACGGACAAATTGTTGCAGCTAAACCTGGTCCGGTTGTTACGATGTTTGAATTTAAACCCAACATGGATGTCCGTGTAAGTGACGTTTCTAAATTAGCAGATGATTTATCATTAGCTCTTTCTGCAGAGTCTTTGCGTATTATCGCTCCGATTCCAGGCCGCGATGTTGTGGGTATTGAAACTTCAAATGCCCAACGTGAAACAGTGTACTTAAAAGATTTATTAGGTGATGAAAAATTTTGGTCTGAAGATATTAAGCTTCCGATCGCTTTAGGAAAACAAACTAACGGTGATCCACGCATTGTTGATTTACGTAAGATGCCTCACTTATTAATCGCTGGTACGACAGGATCGGGTAAGTCAGTATTTACAGTATCTACGTTAATTGGATTTTTATTCAGACATTCTCCGAAAACTTTACGTTTAATCTTAGTTGATCCTAAACAGGTCGACTTAGCAGCGTTCAGTGATATTCCACATCTGATCATGCCGCCGATTCGCGAAGCTAAGAAAGCCGTATTCGCACTTCGTTGGGCCGTAAAAGAAATGGATAAACGTTATAAATCCATGTCTAAATTTAAAACGCGTAATCTTGAAGAGTTTAATGCAAAAATGGAATCTTTAACGGCCGATCAAGTGGCCGAACATGAAAAAGTAAACGCAGAGTACGAAGCTCAGGGTGGTTTACTTAAACTTGAACAGTACTATTACACTCCACAACCTTACATCGTGATCGCGGTTGAAGAATTTGGTGATCTTATGGCCGTTGATAAACAAAACGTTGAACAAAGCGTTGTTCGTTTAGCGCAAATGGCCCGTGCCTGCGGTATGCATTTAATGCTTGCGATGCAATCGCCACGTAAAGATGTTGTTACAGGTTTAATTAAAACAAATATTCCGGCCCGTATTAGCTTTCGCGTGGCTTCAAAAATGGATTCAAGAATTATTCTTGATGAAGGCGGAGCCGAACGTCTGTTATCACAAGGTGATATGTTATATTCAGCAGGCGCTGATAAATCGACTCGTCATCACGGGCCTTTCTTAAAAGAAAATGAAATCAATACGGTTGCAAAATTTTGGGCTGATCAAGGTGAACCAGAATTTGATGCTCTTGCGATGCGGGCTCTTGAAGGTGGCCCCAGCCAATCTAGCTTTGCCGGCATGAACGGCGAAGGTGCCGAATTCGCTGGAGCCGACGCTGATGAAGAGTACGATGAAAAGTATGACGAGATTTTATCTTGGGCGGCGACGCAAAAGGCGATCTCGGCTTCATTGATTCAACGTCGCTTTAAATTAGGTTACCCACGTGCTGCTCGTATGATTGAAGTGTTCGAGCGTGAAGGTGTTGTTGGCCCTGCTAACGGCAGTAAGCCTCGTGCGGTACTTGTTGCTAGTCACCAAGGTTAATTAGTTATGACCAAGCCCTCTTTTTCGAGAGGGCTTTTTTCCACTGTAAAAAACATTAAATGCGATAGGTTCGAGATCAGAATCTTACATGTTATCTTAAAATGATAACCCCATGCATAAAAACAAACAAAATTTTTGTAAAGTTTCTCTCCTTCGTGGTGTGATTACTCCATTGAAACAAAATCACTTAGGAGGATATATGTTCAAATCATTAATCGTTACTGCTGTATTAGCTTTATCAACTGTTGCTCAAGCTAATTCACCTGCAGAAATCTTATTTGCTAGCCAAAAAACAGCTATGCAAAACGTTGTTGCTCAAGGCTTAAACTGGGCTGTTGGCGACGAAAATAACTACAGCATCACTATGGGTTTTATCCCAGGCACGATGAAAATGTCTGTTCGCGAAATCAGCGCTGACAGATCTGAAGCTTGGTTAGTTCAAGACGTGAACTTAATGATCCAAAAACAAAAAATCGAAGCTTTAGTTGATATGAACACTGGCGTAACTAAAAAAATGTTAGTTGATGGTAAAGAACAACAATTACCAGCTTCTGATGCATATGAAATTATCGACCAAAAAGAAGGTACTATCACTGTTAAAGCCGGTACTTTCAAAGTTATGTACGTTAAAATCCAAGATAACGGCAACAATGGCCAAATCACTGAGCAATGGGTTAACGGATTACTAATCCCAGTTAACGGTATGGCTAAGTCTATGAGCGACAGCCCACTTGGAAAGGTGACAATCGAATTAACTTCATTTAAAAAGAATTAATGTCGATTACTTTTCAATTAGCTGATTTTACAGCTAGAAAAGCCGCGCAAGTCGCGGCTTTTTTTATTTTAGCGATAACTTCTGGTTTTACCCAACCTGTTTGGGGTGCTGTTTCTAATAAACCCCCTGTTTTAAAATCACAGATTAAAACTCAAGAACAACGTATCGATGAAGCCAAAAAGAAAATCACAACGTTGATGTTGTTAAAACAACGACCTCAGGCTTTAGAGCTTATCCAAAATATAAATCGCACAAACTCAACACCTGAGTTACAAAAAAAAATTAGCCAGTTAAAATTAGTTGTGCTCACTTCGTTTTTATCTTCAGAAGCTCAAGATTTTTTTGAATTGGCTTCTAGCCAATATTTAACTCAAGCTAAATCTTCTTTGAAAAACACGCAGAAATGTCTTTCGATCGATCCCGAACAATTTATGTGTTTATGGGCCGAAGTAAAAGCTAACGGCAAAAACAATAGTCGTTACGCGCAGTTTTTAGAAAAAATGAAACTGACAGCTTTAGATGTTCCAGAACTAAAGCCCCTTATTTTGTCTTTAGACAAAACACAAACTGACTTTATCAATCTTCAATTAGATTCAAACAGCAAGACTGAGCTTTATGATTCTCAGTTACTGGCTGCCATCTTAGAATTTGACCGCTCGATTTTAGCAAAAAATTATCTGTTGGCTAAAGAGTCGTTAGATAAATTAACACAATTAGCGCCCGATTATATAGATGTGATTTTAATGCGCGCTCAATTATATCGTCACACTTACGGTGAAGATGCCGAAAATAATTTAGTTAACGTAGTTACTATTTACAAAAAAAAATGTGAGGCCGTTTCGCCAGAAATCGCTCGTAAATATTTTTTCGATATTGATTTCTGCAGAAGGACACTAGAATGAAATCATTGTTAATGTTATTCGCTATACTTTCTTTAAGTGCCTGTGGCATTAAAGGTAAACCCTTACCACCTCTACCAGAAGAACCCCTACCAAGTGTTGAAGCTGAAAAAGCTGATGCCGCTTCTGCGACGGCGACAGTTAAGCCTCTTAAAACCTTACCTGCGAAAAAAAAGAAAACTAAATAATCATGATTCACACTCATCAACTTTCTGGGGCCGGTAATACTTTTTCAGTCACTTGGGATTCACCTGAGGCTAAGGGTATTAATGATCGCCCGAAATTTGTTCGTGCTGTTTGTGGATCAACTAAAACTGATGGCTTTATTTTTCTATCTTGGCTTGATGAAGATCAACACCACCTCCAATGGGATTTTTATAACAATGATGGTTCAATGGCCGAGATGTGTGGCAATGCCACACGCTGTGTGGCCTATTACGCAAAAAACATCATGCACATTCAAGGCAATCATTTAAAATTACAAACCATCGCGGGCCCCATTGATATTAAAATTTTAGATAAAGAACTTTTCGAAGTTAAAATGACAGCGATTCAAAAATTAGAACACGCTAAGTTTTTTTGGTGCGATACAGGTGTGCCACATATCGTGATGGAAATTCCAGATTTTACTGATTACAGAAAATATCTTTCGCACTGTCGTGAATTGCGCTTTCATGCTGATTTTCAACCCCGCGGTACAAATGTAACTCTGGTGTTACTAGATACAGCGGCTAATAAATTAAAAGCCGTTTCTTACGAACGTGGCGTTGAAGATTTCACCGAGGCCTGTGGCACTGGTGCTATGGCAGCAGCTTATTATAATTTAAACAAACGCGAGCAAAAAGAAACATTAGTTGAAATGCCCGGCGGTTTACTTAAAATGAATCTTTCAGATTTGCAGAATCCTTTAATGACAGGATCTGCGGTTCAATTAGGAGAATACAATGCAACATAGTGCAACTATTTTTAACGGAGCGATCTCTGCCTTAGTGACTCCTTTTAATAACGGAGAAGTCGATTACGGTTCTTTAGAAACATTAGTTGGCTATCAACTGCAAAATGGCATTAGTGGTTTTGTTGTTAACGGCACGACAGCTGAAAGCCCCACTTTAACTTCAGCTGAAGTGAGTAAAATATTTTCTCAAGTGCGCTCTCAAGCCGGAGCAAACTTTCCGATTATTTTAGGAACTGGTTCTAATTCAACAGCTAAAACTATTGAAGCCACTAAAAAAGCTTCTGAGATGGGTGCAAACGCAGCTTTAGTTGTTGTTCCATATTACAACAAGCCTCCACAGCGTGGATTAGTAGAGCATTTTAAAGCTGTTGCTAAAAATTCTGATGTTCCCGTTATTTTGTACAATGTTCCCGGTCGCACAATCACAAGCATGACTGTTGATACAATTGCAGAACTTGCTGAAACTAAAAATATTCTTGGAATCAAAGAAGCCACTGGCGATATTAAGTTTGATCAAGAAATTATGAATCGTGTTCCGAAAAGTTTTTTAATGCTTTCTGGAGACGACCCTACATATCTTGAATTTTTAAAACTTGGCGGCAAAGGTGTGATCTCTGTGATGTCTAATATCATCACCAAAGAATCTGCGCGCTGGACACAGCTTATGACAACTGGAAAAGTAGCTGAAGCCGAAGCTGATTTTAAAAAATATTTAAAATTAATTGGCTTAATGTACTGTGAAGCAAATCCAATCCCGCTAAAATGGATGCTTTATAAAAAAGGTATTATCAAATCTCCTGAAATGCGTTTACCACTTGTAGCTCTTGATTCTAAATTTCATGCTGAAATCACAACTGAGATGCAAACTTTAGGATTAATATAATGGCGAAAAAAATTAAGCTTGGATTATTTGGCTCAACCGGAAAAATGGGCGTGGCTATTCGCCAACTTATTAAAAACAGCAGCGAATTTAACGCCTTTCTAGAAGTTTGCAGCAAACCCACTGGTGATTTTGATTTAAGTTATATAAATCTTGATGAAATTTCACAACAGACATTTAAACAAGTTGATGTGTGGATCGATTTTTCGCGCCCTGAAGGTTTATTAGAATTACTCCCTATCGTTCAACAAACGAAAAAGCCCTTAATCAGCGGAACAACAGGTTTTGAAAATAATCAGTTTTCTAAAGTTGAAGCCTGCAGTAAAAAAACAGCGATCTTTTGGGCTTCAAATATGAGCGTAGGTCTTTGGACATTACGCCAAGCTATCAAAACACTTTCTACAATTTCACATTTTGATTTTGCATTAGAAGAAATTCATCACACGCAAAAAAAAGATAACCCAAGCGGCACTGCGGTGACTTTGCATAAAGATTTAGAAAAAGCTGTCGGTAAAAAAATTGCTCCCGCAGTTGGACATCGTTTAGGTGGAGTATTTGGTATTCACACGATCACGGCAGCTTCACAAAGCGAGATGATTAAACTAGAGCATAATGCTTTAAATCGCACTGTGTTTGCTGAAGGAGCACTCAAAGCTGCACTGTGGATTGTCAAACAACCTGCAGGTTTATATTCTATGGATGATTTAATGACTATAAAAAGGAAAAAGTAAAAATGAAATTCTTTATTGATACAGCTGATGTTAACGAAATTAAAATGGCTAATGATCGTGGTTGGGTTGATGGCGTTACGACAAATCCAACATTAATTGCAAAATCAGGCCGTGATTTTCATGAAGTGATCAAAGAAATTTGCAAAATCACAACGGGCCCAGTTTCAGCAGAAGTTATTTCATTAAAAGCTGATGAAATGGTTAAAGAAGGCCAAATCTTAGCAAAACTTGCTGATAACGTCGTTGTTAAAGTTCCAATGTGTGAAGACGGCATGATCGCTGTAAAAAAATTCACTGCAATGGGTATCAAAACGAACGTGACGTTAGTTTTTTCTGTGGTTCAAGCTTTGTTAGCAGCTAAAGCTGGTGCTTCAATGGTTTCTCCATTCGTAGGTCGCCTTGATGACATTGGATCAGATGGCATGCAAATGGTGGCTGAAGTTGTTCAAATGTACCAAAACTATGATTTCTCAACTGAAGTCTTAGTGGCTTCTGTAAGATCTCCAATGCATATCCAACATGCGGCCATCATGGGCGCAGATATTGCGACAATTCCATTTAAAGTTATGCAGCAAATGACTGGACATCCGTTGACATCTAAAGGGATTGAAATGTTTTTAGCTGACTGGAATAAAAAATAGTCGTCATAATATTAAAGAGTGAAATTATTTAGCGCGTTTCTTTTTTTAATTTTTTTATCAGGCTGTACAACCACAGCCTTATACATTGAAGAATCAACTTTACCAGTTCCAGAAACGCGCAAAGTCATCACTTCGATCATTGGTAAGCCAAGAATTGTTTCTCTAAACGGACGTGAGTTGAGCTCGACCTACCACAATCGTAAATTCGAAGATCTAGACGAAAGTAAAAAAATTAAGGCCCGTTACTACACAAAAGTCGTGATACTTGGTCCCAGAAGGCCCTATGAGATCAGTGTTCAAGTCACAAAAGAGGTCTTAGACCTAGAAACCATGACCTTTGTCGATCTAGGAATCGACGAAAGTCTTACTCAGAAGCGTGGTCTAGAGATAAAACGCGCCCTTCACAAAAGTCTCGATACTTACCAAGCCGTTGACGCGGAAGAGGTATTCTAAATATCCTATATGTAGGAGTATCTACATTTGGCATATTTGCTGGCTTTTCTTTTACCTCTAACATTTCTCTATTCTCCAAAAATAGAAAAATCGAATATTGTGATGGTCACAAAACCATTAACAATTACTCAAGAGCGTAACACTCCTGCTTACAATTTATTTCAGCAATCTCAGATCATTCAAAAAAATCTTCAAATGGCTAAGCAACAAGAACTGCGCGAATTAGCTAGTTACAGTCATGTTGTTCAACTTTCAACTGAGAACACTGGCGAAATTACAGCTGTTGCCTCTGTGGCTGAAATTAAAATTGATAAAGCCGAATTAAATGCAGAAGCTGATCGCCAATTACAAGCCATGATGATGGCCAAACCACAAAACTCTGTAACACCAGCTTTTTCACAAATGTCTGAGGGTGCAGTTATTCGCGGGCAATTCGAATTAAAAGATGGCGTTGGAATCGTTGATCACTTAGTTGTTTTAAAACGCGTGTTCGAAGGTCAATCTATCGAAGTGGGGCAAGTTGATTTGCGTTTAGGTTTATACCAAATCGCTGTCGGTGCTTTCGAAGGTGAAATCGTTGCTGAAGTAAAAGATATCTCTGGTTTGTTGATCGGTGAAGATCGCCAAAAAATTTATAACTTAAAACGTGCGGGGCAATTTTTTGAAGGCCCAACGCTTCGTTTAGGCCACCCGTCAGCATTCGCGTTCAATGCCCGCTCGGTTGATACTCGAAAAATTAACGATACTAACTTACAAGCTAGTTTTTTCTCGGGTCATTTTGATCTAAAAAAAACAGGTGACGTCTATCCTAATGTCGCGAGACATTCGTCAACGCTTGGATTCATCAAAGACTCAACTAATTCTGTAGCTTCAACATTAACAGTACGTTCTTCAGCAGATCGCAGCGATACAGTTTTATTTTCGCGCAAGTGGGTTGAAGGTGCAGTTGATTATTTATCTGAACAATTACAAATTCAATTTTTGCCTGAAACGGGAATTATCATCGGCCGGATACTTGTCGATGGTAAACCGGTTCAAGGTGCTCAAGTGATGATTGAAAACCAACCAGGTTTAGAGCCTTACTACTTAGATCAATTTTTAATTCCGCAACAAAATCAAAATCAATCATCTGATAATGGTTATTTTATTATTCCAGGATTAAACGAAGGTGTTTACGAGATCTCGGCTTTCATTGGCGATCGTAAATTAGGAACACAACAGTATATGGTGGCTACAGATACTGTTTCTTACCAAGAAATTTTCACTTCAGGATTACCATCGTCAGTTATCGCTAGAAGCTTTGATGCTTTCACTGGCGAGCAAATTCAAACTGAGTTGATGATTCCGGGGCAAACAGACATTCTTTCATTAGAAACTGATATGTTACGGTACCGTCACAATGCACAATCTGGTTTAACTGAAGTCGTGAATCGCCCGTTAATTCGTGATTACGCAGCTTACGTTTACATTCAAAGTTTAGATAAAGATCATTTACACTTACCACAAGTTAAAGAAGCTTTTCTTGAATACGTTCAAGCGCAAACGCAAATTCAAATCGAACCAGACACATCAACGTTTATTGGTTTTACGCCTTACAATTACTTTGATGTGCATACAACAGATGAAACCTACAACCCAGCTCATATCGTCTATTTCGATCAAGCTGGTAACCTAGTGCCAAAACAAGTTATTGGCGGTGGTTTCGTAGCGTTTAATATAAAACAAGGTATTCAAGAATTTATCTTACAAGATCAAAAAACTGAAAGAAGCTTCTCGACGGTGTTCTACAGCCGCCCTTCAGTTTTATTTGTTACGCATTTTGCTGAATAAAAGTTTTCACTTTTTCTTTAAAGAAATTTCCACGGTCTTCAAAATTTTTAAACTCATCTAAACTTGTTCCACCAGGGCTTAATAACACAACATCATGCGCTTTGGCTTTTGCGAACACAGAATCTAAAGCATCGTTTAATTTTGTAAAGTATGGACGATCAAGCATTTGCATTTTTTCACGGGCTAATTCACCACAGGCTCCAAAAAATACGGGCTGAATTTGTTTTTCTTTTGCAAGAGCACGTAATTCTTCCCACGGTAAAGCTTTATCTTTACCGCCTAAGAGCGAATAAACTAATCCAGTACTGCCAGCTTTTTCTTGCGCGGCTTGCACCGCCACTAACACTGAATCCATTGCTGTGGCTTTGCTATCGTTAATAAAAGTAATCTGCTTATGTTCACCCACAAATTCAATGCGGTGAGAAAGCCCTGTGAATTCACACATCGCCATAACTGCTTTATCTGATAACCCTGTGGCTTTTACTAATTCATAGGCCACACAGAAGTTATCTTTATTGTGCGCCCCTAAAAGTTTAACTTTTTGTAACAGTTCAGGTTTTGAAAATGTTTTAGCTTGGGTTAACAGTGTTTTACCCGGCACACGTGAAGCGTATTTAACATTATCTTCTGAGGCCGAATTTAAAACGCAGATATTTTTAGTTCTTTCGCCGATCAAACATTTAGTCATGTAATATTCATCGGCTGAATTATAACGTTCTAAATGATTTGCCGATAAATACGTGATCGCTGAATTATCTAATTTTAAATCTTTGCAATTTTCTAACTGATAGCTTGATAGCTCAAGCACGATATATTTTGCTTTGGCTTTACCTTGTTGTAACCCCACAGCGTATTCACAAAACGGAACACCTAAATTACCACCCACGAATGCGTTTGGATCATCTTTAAGCAACGCTGCACCTACTAATGAAGTCACAGTACTTTTTGCCACAGAGCCAGTGATACCAATTAACTTTTCATCACTTAAAAACTGACAAGCCAAACTGATTTCAGAAGTTACACCCCAACCTAAAGCCGTTAATTTTTGAATTTGCAGACCTTTAAGCGGAACACCTGGTGAAACCACTAAGGTTCCAGGAGTTAATTTTGTGATTTCTTCCCAGGATTTTAAATCGCCTTCTTTTTTTTCATCAAACATTAGAACTTCAGTTGCAGATAGCCCTGAATTTTTAAGTAACTGCACGGCAGCCATCCCAGATTTACCCAGACCTACAACAACGAACGGTTTTTTAAATTTTTCTAATTTATTTTGCGACATAAAATCTACCTGTATAGACATTAAAACAGACTCATGAAACAATGTCATTGTGAGTTTGAAATACACCGCTATTATCAGCGATATTCATTTAACTGATTCAGAGCCTTCGCGCCCTAAATTTAAGGTGCGCCATCCTCTTTGGAAAAAATTTAAAACTAAAGAATTTTTCATGGATCCGGCCCTAATTGAATTCTTAGATGAAATTGACCAAAAATCTAATGGCAACCCCATTGAATTAATTTTAAATGGCGACATTTTTGATTTCGACAGCGTTATGGCTATGCCGGTGGCCCCTATTTATAAATTTCACTGGATCGAAACACGCCGTGGGCTTTTTCCACGCGAAGAACGCTCTGTATTTAAAATGCAGGTTGTTCTTGAAGAGCATGCTGGATTTATTAATGCTTTACGCCGTTTTGTTGAAAAAGGGCATTCGCTGATTTTAATTCCGGGCAATCATGACGTTGAGTTGCACTTTCCGAAAGTGCAAAAAGCTTTTTTTGATTTTCTAAATTTAAATTCTGAAGATGTTAAACGCGTAAAAATCGTTAAATGGTTTTACATCAGCGAAAACGACACTTTAATTGAACACGGCCACCAGCAAGACCCTTACTGCCTGTGTGAAAATCCGTTAAATCCATTTATTATTAATTATAACGAACTTCGCATTCGTTTGCCTTTTGGTAATGTGGCTTGCCGCTATATTATGAACGGCATGGGTTTATTTAATCCACACATCGAAAAAAATTATATTATGTCGGTGAGTGGTTATTTAAAATTTTTCTTTCGCTATCTCTTGCTGAATCAACCGTTAATCATTTGGACTTGGTTTTGGGGAGCAATGGCTACTTTAATTCACGTAACTTCTGATCGTTTCGGCGAAGTTTATAAGCCGCTTGAAACGATGGAAGACATCGTAAACAAAGCTGCGAAAGATTCAAACACAACTCCTAAGGTCGTGCGTGGGTTACAAGAATTTTTCGCAACTCCGGCAACGCAAAATCCATATTTAATTGCTAAAGAGTTATGGCTTGATCGTGCTTTATTAATTTTCTTCGGTTTAATCGCGATTTTAATTATCACGGCTCAATTGAAATTCTTTTTTCATATTTCATTTTACTGGGTATTTGCACCGATCTTATTATTAATTCCATTTTTTCTATTCTATGCGCGTTCGATCACTTCATTAGTAAGTACTTACAAAGAGCCTGATGAATTATTATTTTCTCAACAAGCTGAAGTAACGGGTGTGCATCGTATCGTTTATGGTCATACGCATATTCCACGTCATGAATTTTATGGTTCAGTCGAACATTTAAATTCAGGAACTTGGTCACCGGCATTTACTGATGTTGAGTGCACACAAGCGTCAGATCGCGCCAATTACGTTTGGATTTATCCTTCGGATGAAAATCCCGAGGTTCGAAAAGCCGAGTTGATCCAATTTCACCGTAAACCCCAGTAAGTTGTGCCTATTTTTTTAGCGCAATGCACTAAAATCCCCAAATGCGTTTTATTTGATTTGCCCGTCACCAGATCGTATGTAAGCATTTTAAGGTAAGTTAAATTAAATTTTATGGAGGCAATCATGTCTGACGATATCTTAGTGGTTACAAGCAAAGTAAAAAAATACATCAAAGAAAAAGGCCAAATGAACACGTCTGCGGAAACAATCGACATGTTGACTAAAGCAGTTGAGCGTCTTTGTGCTAAAGGCATCGAATCAGCTAAAGCTGACGGCCGTAAAACTGTTATGGCTCGTGATATTATCATCGACCATATTTAGTTTAAAAAATTCTTATCTAAATTAAGATTATAAAAAAGCTGAAGTTTACTTCGGCTTTTTTATTTTTAATAAGTGGATAAACCTAACAGCAATTCCTTGTTCAATTAGCTTCCGGGATTTTAAGTCCGACCTTGGTCTTGATTACAAATCAAAATCTAGGAGTTAACGTGCAGAATCTAGATTGCTAAATACTTTTAATCGTTATGATGATCGCAAGGACCATCACAATTATTCTTAAAATCTCTTTAGTAACAGTTAAAAGGCGACGATAACGTAAATAGGTAGATTTACGCATATCGGACCTCCTTCCACAAGTTCGGAAGTCTGGTATCACTCAAAAGCTGTTAGGCTATCCGCCTGCAGCTTTTGCACTTTTTACGCCTTTACTTAATTAATTCTAAAAACTCTTCCCAAGAAATAATCTTCACGCCAACAGATTGTGCTTTATCAGCTTTCGATCCTGGATCTTCACCAACGATTAGATAACTTAGTTTAGCGGAAACTCCAGATAACAGTTTTCCACCATTCTCTTCGATCTTTTCATGAGCCACATCACGCTTAACAGGTAAAGTGCCTGTTACAAGAAAGCTCATTCCAGAAAGCTTACCTTCAAGCTTACGTTTAGGAGCTTCAAACGTCATAAACTTAGCTAAAGTTTTTACTTCGGTTTGCATACGTTTATCGTGAAGCCATTTTAAAATTGTTGCAGAAACTTTTTCACCAATTTCAGGAACTTTTTCTAACTCTTCAGCTTCAGCCTGCATGAAATTTTCAATTGTACCGTAGTGGTCAGCTAAAAGTTTTGCTGTTTGTTCACCCACAAAACGAATTCCTAAAGCATAGATAAATTTAGCTAGTGTAGTTTGTTTTGATTTTTCGATACTGTTTAAAATATTTTCGATCGATTTTTCACCTTGGCGATCTAACGTCTGAATATCTTTCGCGGTTAATTTGTAAAGATCAGAAAAACTTTTTACTAATTCTTTTTCAACAAAAGCTTCAACCAGTTTATCCCCAACTTTTTCCATATTCATCGCACGTCGTGAAACGAAATGAATTAATGATCCGATCAAAACTGATTTACAAAACGGATTATGACAACGAAGCACAACTTCTTCGGGCTCTTTAGTGACTTTGCTTCCACATGTTGGACAATTTGAAGCAATGATAAATTTTTCTGAATTTTTCGGGCGCAACGAAGTCACCACATCCACAACTTGCGGAATCACATCGCCTGCGCGTTGAATAATAACCGTATCACCAATACGAATATCTTTTCGATCAATCTCGTCTTGATTATGTAAAGTTGCATTCGTGATTGTCACACCACCAACTTTAACTGGTTTCATAATTGCCACGGGAGTAATTGCGCCCGTTCGGCCAACTTGTAAAACAATATTTTCAATCACAGTTTGGGCTTGTTCGGGTTGAAACTTAACGGCCGTTGCCCAGCGAGGTGAACGCGCCACCATACCTAAGTCATCCTGCAAAGCTAAAGGATTCACTTTGATCACGATGCCGTCGATATCAAATGGCAACTGAGAACGTTCTTTATTAATTTTTTGATAATAGTTAATTAAGTCATCTTCACTAGATGTAGTGGTTGTGAATTTACGATCCATCACCGGAAATTTTAATTTCGCTAATTTATCTTCAATATCAGATTGCGAATCAAAAGTAATACCTTCATAGGCGCCCAGTGCGTATGCAAAAAACTGCAACGGCCTAGAAGCCGCAATTTTTGGATCAAGTTGGCGAATTGTACCAGCTGCGGCATTACGAGGATTCGCAAAAACCATTTGGCCAGCTTCTTCGTAAGCTTGATTCATTTCAACGAAGTCCGCTTTATTAATTAAAATTTCGCCGCGAACTTCTAAAAGTTTTTTATGCGAAATTTTTAACGGAATCGATTTGATGGTCTTCACATTATGAGTAACATCTTCACCAGTGACACCGTCACCGCGAGTTAAGGCGCGAACCAGTTGGCCTTCTTCGTAAACTAGCTCCATTGAAAGGCCATCTAATTTTAATTCGGCAAAATATTCAACGTCGCTATCATTGCGTAAGAATTTTTTAATACGTGCATTAAATTCTTTGATGTCTTCTTCGCTGTAACTATTCGATAACGAAATCATTGGCAGACGATGATCGACCTTTTTAAAGGCAGCAATAGCATCACCACCCACACGTTGAGTCGGTGAATCAGATAGATCTAGCCCATTGTGTTCGCTTTCAAGCGTTAAGAGCTCGGTGAACATTTGGTCAAAGTCATAATCAGAAATTTCAGGTTTGTCTAAAGTATGATAACGCTCATTGTGATAATTCACGCGTTCTTTAAGTTCTGAATGTTTACGCTGTATCTGCGCAGTAGCCGCAGTTTTACCGGATTTAGACATTGAAAAAATCTAGCATTTTTCTCGTTACAACTCACTAGTATTTTGGATATATTGTTCAGCGACAAAGGATACTCCATGTTTAATAAAGATGTGATTCAAAAAATAGCTAATTTGGCTCGACTTCAATTGACTCCGCAAGAGGCAAATGAATTTAGCGAACAACTCTCTAAAATTATTGATCACTTTGAAGAAATTTGTAGTTTAGACACAAAAGGTATTGAGCCATTAATTACTCCGTCTGAAATCGAATACTCAACACGCGAAGATGTTGTAAAACAAAATTTTCACGCTGAAGAGATGGTAGCGAATGCTCCTGAAAAACAGGGTAACCTTTTTAAAGTTCCGCCGGTGGTTTAATTATGGATTTATTAACAGCCTCAATGTCAGAAACACGCAAAGCCATTGCCGACAAAAAAGTTTCAGCTGTTGAAGTGACAAAATATTTTCTAGCGCGCGCTGAAAAATTAAATCCCTCACTTAATGCTTTTATTAAATTAAATCCTGATTGTGTAAAACAAGCTGAAAGCATCGATCTAAAAATCGCTAAGGGTGAAAACGTTGGCGTATTAGCTGGTATTCCATTTGGTATTAAAGATTTATTATGCACTAAAGGTATCGAAACCACCGCGGCATCAAAAATGTTAACTGGTTTTGTTCCGCCATACGATGCAACAGTCGTAGCTCGTTTAAAAAACGCAGGCGCAACAATTGTTGGAAAATTAAATCTTGATGAATTCGCGATGGGCTCAAGTAATGAAAGTTCTTTTCACGGCGTTTGTAAAAATCCATGGAATCCAGAATATGTTCCAGGCGGGTCAAGTGGTGGTTCAGCCAGCGCACAAGCAGCTCGCTTAGTGATGGGCACAATCGGAACAGACACAGGCGGATCAATTCGCCAACCTTCAAATTTTTGCGGCATCGTCGGTATTAAACCCACTTACGGCCGCGTAAGTCGTTACGGAATCGTAGCGTTTGCTTCTTCACTTGATCAAGCTGGCCCAATGGTTTCAACAGTTCAAGATGCAGCGTTAACCTTAGAAGTGATCGCAGGCCAAGATGAATTAGACGGAACAACTTCATCAAGACCCGTAGAAGCATTTAGCAAAAATTTAAATTCAGACATGAAGGGTAAAAAAATCGGAATCGTGAAAGAATATCACAATTCAGAATTAGTTCATCCCGACATCCGTAGAACTTACGAACAATCTTTAGAAGTTTTAAAAAACTTAGGCGCCGAATTTGTTGAAGTCTCAATTCCTTTAACTAAATATGCTGTTTCAATGTATTATTTAATTTCAGCTTCTGAAGCTTCGTCAAACTTAGCTAGATATGATGGCGTGAAATACGGTTACCGTTCAGATTTTAAAGATTTATCAGGTTTACCGCTTGATGAATTTTATGCACAAACGCGCGCCGAAGGTTTTGGTAAAGAAGTTAAGCGCCGAATTATTTTAGGCACATTCTGTTTATCATCGGGCTACTTCGATGCGTACTACAACAAAGCCTGCCAAGTCAGAAGATTGCTGCGCAATCAGTACGATGAAGCATTTGCAAAGTGCGATGCGATTATTTCTCCAGTTTCGACAACGGGAGCTTTTAAAATCGGAACACGCGTTTATGATCCGTTGAAAATGTATTTAAATGATATCTTTACCACATCAACAAATTTAGCGGGCTTGCCTGGCTTAAGTGTTCCGTTTGGAATTAACTCTGAAGGCTTGCCGATTGGTATTCAATTAACTGGGCATCACTTTAAAGAACAAAACATTCTCAACGTAGCTTATGCCTTAGAACAAAATTCACCGGTGAAAGGAAAAACTCCTCATGTCTACTAAGTTTTCATACCGTGGATTTGAAGCCGTGATCGGTATCGAAGTGCACGTACAACTTAAAACTGAATCTAAAATATTCTGCGCTGATGCCACTACGTTTGATTCTGCAGATAACGAAAACACATCACCCGTCAGCGTTGGTATGCCAGGCACCTTACCTGTGTTAAATAAAAAAGCTGTCGAGTACGCAATTAAAACCGGATTAGCTCTTGGTTGTAGCATCAGAAAAAAATCTGTGTTCTCAAGAAAAAATTATTTCTATCCTGATTTGCCAAAAGGTTATCAAATTTCACAATACGATGAACCTATTTGCGAAAAAGGCTCAATCCAATTTGAAGTCGACGGCGAAGCTAAAACAGTGGGTATCACACGCGCACATTTAGAAGAAGACGCGGGTAAATCAACTCACTTTGGCCAATACACTTTAATTAATTACAATCGCGCGGGTATTCCGTTATTAGAAATCGTTTCTGAGCCAGAAATGCATTCTCCGCAAGAGGCCGCAGAATACTGTCGTTCAATTCGTTCAGTGGTTCGCTACTTAGATGTGTGCGATGGCAATTTAGAAGAAGGTTCTCTTCGCTGTGATTGTAACGTTTCAGTACGTAAAGTGGGCGAAACCAAACTAGGCACAAAAGTAGAATTAAAAAATATCAATTCATTTCGCTTTGTGGAAAAAGCTGTTGAATACGAGATTCACCGCCAAATCGATGCGATTGAAAATAATGAAAAGATTGTGCAAGAAACTAGATTGTATGATCCAGATAAAAATCGCACATTCACAATGCGTGTAAAAGAAGATGCGCAAGATTATAGATATTTTCCAGATCCAGATATTTTACCCGTTATCGTAACAGATGAACAACTAGCAACGATTAAAAAAGCGTTGCCTGAATTACCACTTCAAAGGGCTGCTCGTTTTGTTAAAGATATGCAGCTAGCCGTTAACGATGCAAATCTATTAACTGAAGAGCGCGAGCTTTCAGATTATTTCGAAGCTTGCGGTAAAGCCTGTGGCAATTACAAAACAGCTGCGAACTGGATTATTTCAGAGTTATTACGTGAATTAAAAGATAACAAGATTCACGTTCACGATTCAAAAGTATCAGCACAAAATTTAGCTGACTTGATTATGCAAATTGATAAAGGCACTATTTCTGGAAAAATCGCTAAGATCGTATTCAAAGATATGTGGGATACAGGATCAACTGCTGAAACTATTATTAAAACTAAAGGTTTAGTTCAGGTTTCAGACACCGGCGAGATTGAAAAAATCGTTGCTGAAGTTGTTGCAGCAAACCCAAGCCAAGTTGCCGAATTTAAAGCGGGTAAAGATAAAGTGATCGGCTTTTTCGTCGGCGCTATTATGAAAGCCTCAAAAGGCAAAGCCAACCCTGCTATCGTAAATGAAATTTTAATGAAGAAATTGAGTGAATAATGAAATTAGCCAGTCTTGATTTAGGTTCGAATACTTTTTTGTGTCTTGTTTCTGAAGTTGTAAATCAGAAAGTCACAAAAATTTATTCTGACGAAGTCGAGATGGTTAGACTTGGCCAAGGTTTATCGGCCAGCAAAAAGTTTCACCCAGATGCCTTAACGAGAGCTAAAAACACTTTAATTAATTTTAGAAAAACTTTAGATCGCGAAAAACCAGAAGCTATTTTAGCCATGGCCACATCAGCTGCGCGCGATGCCGAAAACCAAGAAGAACTTTTTAAAATCTGCAAAGATTTAAATATACCGTTAGAAATTATTCCTGGTGATAAAGAAGCCGAAATCACTTACCGCGGCGGTGTATCAGGGCTTACTTCAACCAGCACTCGCTTAGTCTTAGACATTGGCGGCGGATCAACAGAATTTATTTTCGGTGAAGACCAAAAAATTCTTTTCGGAAAAAGTTTAGATATCGGCTGTGTGCGCTTAACTGAAAAATTTATTTCAGCACAACCGACTCCGCAAAATGAAATCACCAAGCTTCAAGAATTTATTCGCGAACAAATTCAACAGATCGTAAAATTAGCCGCACAAACTCCAAAAGAGATTTTAGCCGTTGCCGGAACTCCAACAACTATAGCCCAAGTTGAAATCGGTTATTTTGATGCCGCCAAAATTGATGGCTATGAATTAACAGAACAAGGTCTACAAACTTGGTTAGATAAACTCACGTTGATGTCGGTTCCAGAAAAAATCAAAGCTGGCTATCCCGAAGGTCGTGCTGATGTGATCATTGTTGGTGTTATCACTTTACTTGAAACGCTAAAGGCTTTTAAATTATCTAAGTTAACTGTCTCAACGCGAGGGGTTCGTTATGGTGTCGCACTTGAATTGGCTAAACGTTTTAATACTTAGTTTATTTTTATCTCTTCAAACTTTTGCGACGACCAAGACTTTGCCAAAAGTATCCTTCACCAGTCAAAAAATCACAATTGGGGCAAAAAAGATCACCGTTGATATTGCAAAAACGCATGAACAACAAGAGCACGGCCTGATGTATCGCGAAAAAATGCCTGTTGATGCAGGTATGTTATTTATTTTCGAACAAGACCAGCCTTTAAACTTTTGGATGAAGAACACTTATATAGATCTAAGCATTGCATATATAGGTAAAGATAAAAAAATCATCGACATCTTAGATATGAAAGCCACTTCAGCTATGCAAACTGATTACCCGACATACCCTAGCTCTAAGCCCGCGATGTATGCCTTAGAGATGAATCAGGGTTGGTTTACGAAAAACCACATTAAAATCGGGGACTTGTTGGTTTTACCTCGTTCGAAGTAAACATTTCGGGACGTTAGTCGGCGTCTTAAGACCTTTCGTCAAGTCCAGCTTTAAGTTTCATCAAACATCTACTTTGCTGCAACACATTCTGTGTGTTGTAATTATATGGTAAGAAAGTAAAGACTTTTACGTCACAATTATTTTCAAGGATGAGGATAACTTATGAAAAAACTGTTACTAGTTTTCGCCACTCTGGGCCTTATGGTTCACTACTCTGGTTGTACCGCGAATAAAGCACAAGACGATGCTGAATTTGTTGAGAATGCTGATGTAGATAAAATCGAAGCTCAAGAACCATCATTAGATGATGGAAGCTCGCAAGCCTTAAACGGCACTACGCCATCAGAAAACTTATCAACTGATAATTCGTTGGAAGCAGCGTTAGGTGAACAAACACCAGCAGCAGCAACAACAGCATCAAATGATAATTTATCTTTAGATGCAGCTCCGCAAGATCCGCCTCCGGCAGATATCGCTGCAGCTCCAACATTAGATGAAAGCGCTTTAAATGCGCCACCGTCTGATGTACCAGCTGAAGTTCCTGCTGATTCATTAGCAGCTAGCAATCTTCCTGCAGACAACTTAAATCTTGATGATCCAAATGCTTTAGCTCCTGCTGATGATTCATTATCAGCAATGAACGACAAGCCAGTTGAGACTCCGCAAGATCCACCAGCTACAGCAATGGTTCCTCCGGCAGCTTCAACTGAAGCTCCTATGGAAGCTAACGCAGCTCCGGTTTTAGCAGATGCTAAACCAACTGGTGCAGGATCAACTTCGTTGAAAAAAGTTTCTGAAGCGACTCCTTACGCTTTAGGTGATGGTTTCGTAAATACAATTTACATTGCCCGCCCGAAAGAAACTTTAAAACAAATCAGCCAAACGATCTACGGTTCTGATAAAACTAAAGAGCTTAAAAAAATTAACTCATTCTTAAAAGCTCGTGCTCCTCGTGCTGGTGATAAAATCGCTTACGTTTCTCCAAATCGTCCAACTGATTCTTCAAAAACAATCACATACTTTGAAGACACTGGAATGGTTCCTGAAACATACGTTGCCGCTAAGGGTGATAACTTAAGAAAAGTTTCTAAAAAACTTTTAGGTTATGACAATGCTTGGAAAGAAGTTTGGTCAACAAACGCGATCGAATCTAAAACTAAATTAGCTGAAGGTGAAACATTCAAGTACTGGAAATCAGTAGCTTCAATCACTCCTCCTGCAGCAGTGGCAATGAACGAGATGCCTAAAACTCCTGAACAAGCAGTTAATAATATCGTAAAAAACAATACTCCCCCTCCTGCTGAAGTAGCTCCGCCACCGCAACCAGCGATGAACGATCTACCTCCTCCACCTCCGCAAGCTGATCTTCCTCCGGCTCCGACTGATGCTTTAGCAGCTAACACTGCTCCACCTGCGCCAGCTGACCCAGCACTAGATGCAGCAATGCCGCCACCGCCTCCGCAAGATGCGTTTGCTGCGGCTCCACCGCCGCCTCCACCAGCTGATGTTACTGCTGCAAAACCTAAAAAAGCTCCGGCTGCTGAAGGTGAAGAAGTTGCTGCTGAAGGTGGCGATGATATGATGACGATGTTAGGTATTGGAGTTGTGTTGTTCGGTGCTTTAGCGTTTGTCTTAGTTAAACGTAAAAAAGCTCAAGCTAACAGATCTCACGATGCTCAAGCCGGCGAAGGCTTAGGAACATAATCAAGATTCTGATTTAAAAAATAAAAAAGGCTTGGTTCATCACCAGGCCTTTTTCTTTTTGTAAGCTTTCAGTTTTTAAGAACTAAGCTGCTTTTTTCAAGATACCATCTAAAATACCACGATGGCCCATGCGTTTTGTTTCAACGAAATAAATTAAATCATCAACGATTTGTACGTCGCGATTATTTTGCGGCAAGAATTTTACTCCTGCTCCTAACGAATTTTTCCACACAATCTGTGCGGTAATCTTACGTTCACGTTGCGCAACAACAAACGTTAAATTGATTTTTTCATCAACACGTAAATCATGGTTAGCTAATTCTAAAAAAGCTCCTGATAAACTGATATTTCTAAGCACCGCAACTGAGTCTTGTCTTGCGTAGCTTCTTCTAAAGCTGACATCTAAATGTAATGGCGTCCTAGGTGCTGGCGTCATTGTATCCACTCGATACTCCTTGTTTTAGACACGTGGTTTCGACCTCAAAAATTAAGGTCGGGTGGTCCTCATATCCTGTAGGGTTGTATCGGGTTAAGTACTTGAAACATTTAGAGTTTTTCTCGAAATGAGACGATAAAAATGTTCCATGTTTCAAATTGATTGACTTTAATTGCCCCCACAGCGATATTTTAAAAATATTCACTTAGTATTTCCACTAATTCTTATTTAAACATAATAATAAAAACCCCAAAAAAAACCTAACTTATAAATTACTTAAAAAATCACAAATACATTCCAGGAGTCCAAATTGGCTAAAAAAGAAGTTGTCATAGAACCTACTGCACCAAAGAAAAAGTTCAGAAAAACTAGCACAGAAACAACAAGCGATGCTGGATCTAGCGAATCAACTCCAGCCGTAGAATCGGCTCCAAGATCAGAGCCTGCTCAAACAGCAGCACCAACGCCACAAGCTCCCGCACAAGAAGCTCAAGCGCCTGCACCAGCACAAGCTAGCGCACCGGCTGAAGGTTCTGCTCCTGCTCCGCAACAGCAAAACCAACCGCAACAACAGCAACAACAAAGAGATAATCAAAACCAACCTCGTCGCGATTTCAGAAAATTTGATAACAATCAAAACAGAAATCAAAACCAAGGCGGTGGCGGTGGACGTCACAATCAAAACCAAGGTGGCGGACGTTACAATAATCAAAATCAACAGCGCAGCAACTACCGTGATAACAACCGCGGACCCGGTGGCCAACAAGGTGCACGTGATGAAGAACAACAAATGCAACAGGCGCAACATCAACACTCTCAGCAACCAGTTGAAGATATCGACTTCACAGATATCAACTTAACTGACGAAGAAAAAAGCTGGTTCAACTCTAAAGATTTAAAATCTAAAAACATCCAAGCGTTAACTGACTTAGCTTCTAAATTAAAAATCGAAAACGCGGCCGGTATGCGCCGTCAGGATATGGTTTTCGAAATTTTAAAACGTGGCGCAAGATTAGGTGATATTTTCGGATCAGGCGTATTAGAAATACTACCAGACGGTTACGGTTTCTTACGTTCTCCAGATTACAATTACTTACCAGGTCCAGATGATATCTATGTTTCTCCGTCACAAATGCGCAAGTTCGGCTTAAGAACGGGCGATCATGTTACAGGAACAGTACGCGTACCTAAAGAAGGCGAAAGATATTTCGCTTTAATCAAAGTTGATTCATTAAATTACGAAGCTCCAGAAGCTTCTAAAGATAAAATCTTATTCGACAACTTAACGCCGCTTTACCCTAACAAACAGCTTAAGTTAGAAAATAAACCAATGGAGATGACAACTCGTATTGTCGATTTAATGTCTCCGATCGGTAAAGGCCAACGTGGTCTTATCGTTGCCCCGCCTAAAACAGGTAAAACAGTTTTATTACAAAATATCGCGAATGCGATCAGCACAAATCACCCTGAAGTGAAACTTATCGTTTTATTAATCGATGAGCGTCCGGAAGAGGTTACTGATATGCAACGTACGGTAAAAGGTGAAGTTGTTTCATCGACATTCGATGAACCACCAACTCGCCACGTACAAATCGCTGAAATGGTTTTAGAAAAAGCAAAACGCCTAGTTGAACACAAACATGACGTTGTTATTTTATTAGATTCTATCACGCGTTTAGCTCGTGCTTACAATACGGTTGTTCCACCTTCTGGAAAAATCTTATCGGGCGGTGTGGATTCAAATGCCTTACACAAACCAAAACGTTTCTTCGGTGCGGCTCGTAATATCGAAGAGGGTGGATCTTTAACAATCATCGCAACGGCGTTAATCGATACGGGTTCTCGTATGGATGAGGTAATTTTCGAGGAATTTAAAGGTACTGGTAACTCTGAGATCCAATTAGACCGTAAATTAATGGAAAAACGTATCTTTCCTTGTATGGACATCAATAAATCAGGCACTCGTAAAGAGGACTTATTAATTGATAAAGGCGATTTATCTCGTCTTTGGATTTTACGTAAGGTGTTAGCGCCAATGAATGTGGTTGATGCAATGGAATTCTTGATGGATAAAATTGAGAAGGCCAAAACAAACGCAGACTTCTTGAAAAGCATGAACGGATAGAAAAAACCTACATGGATAAGAATGAACAACATGGATAAAAATAAGCAACCTAGCGACGACAGACCATTAATCAAAAAACTTGCTCTACCGCTGACTTTATTAGTCGGTGGTTTGCTGATTGTGATGATTTTATATAAATTTTTATTAGGTGGTAAAATCAGTTTACCCATGGGTGACTCGGCTCAAGGCCAAGATGCTTTTCAGGCTCCCGCTGAAATTTCAACTTCACTTCAGATTGAGTGCCAAGCTTCGGTTGATAAAATCGATAAGCTTGATAACTGCGCTGAAAAACAATCTGAATTTGATGCTAAATCAGCAAGTTGTGCCAGCTACAGTTATGCTCTAGAAAATCCAAAATCATTAGACAGTGATGGTTCATACAGCGATATCGTTTTCAACATCGCTTCTTGTTACAAAAAATCTGGCAATGATAAAGTTCCACAAGCCATTGCGCTTCTTAAAAAAGCTCAAGAAGAATTACCCGCTTGGGAAGTTAACTTTGGGCCAATTAGCTGTGATTCAAAATCAACTTTAAGTGCTTATCTTGATTCTTATTCAGCTGACTCTGCATTCACTTGCACGAAATCAACTGACTTAGAAAAAGTTGTAGCTCAATTACAAAGTAAAGATTTAAGCGTCTTATCACACATGGTTTGGAGCCAACACGTTCCTCAATTAGGTTTACGTGATTCAGATGTTTCTTGCCCCGAAACGTTAAAAGAAATCTCTAAAAGTTTAGATAAAGCGTTAAGCCAATCAGTTAAAGTCGGCGTAAACGGCGAACAAAAAGCCGACACGACAACGACATTTATCGAGATTAATAAGGGCACAGACCTTGTGGCTTTATTAAAAGTGGCTACTAACCCAGACGGCTGCTTGTACTTAGATTCGTTGTTGGTTTCTAATCTTGATGGTGTTGAATAATATAGCAGTCAGCTTAAAATTAAGTACTTTCAGGTATTTATCTACAATTTAAATTCACTTTGATTGGCGCCTCGAGCGCCTTTTGAATTTCTACTAAGCCTTGGCTCCCTCAAGTATCCGCTGTAACCCCTGAAAATAACGCGGTTTTCCGCTTGAGCATGAGCCGTTTTTTATGCTATCACCTAGGTTCTCGAATTTACGAATTAAAGGCAGAGGACATTTATGAAAGACGGATTACATCCAAAAACTAAAACTGTTGTATTCAAAGACATCTCTTGTGATTTCTCATTTTTAGGAACAACAACTTTAGATTCTAAAGAAACTACTAAATGGACTGATGGCAAAGACTATCCACTTATCAAAGTTGAGATCTCTTCAGCTTCTCACCCATTTTACACTGGCAAACAACGTATCTTAGATACTGAAGGCCGTATCGACCGTTTCAAGAAAAAATTCGGCGACAAAAAAGCTGCAAAATAAATTTTCGCAAGGCTATTTATTTACAAAAGCGGCTTCCTAGCCGCTTTTTGTTTTTCTAGAATTAATCTTTATAGTCAAATAACAGCGCGGAGCTTACAAATGTTTTCAAAATTAGACTCAGTAGAATCAAGATATGAAGAAGTGAACATGTCACTTCAGCGTCCTGATATTGCGTCTGACCAGAAAAAATATCTCTCGTTGATGAAAGAACTTTCTGAATTAGAAAAAATCGTGGTTCTATACCGTGATTACAAAAAGAAAACTGTCGCTCTTAAAGCAAGCAAAGAACTTCTAACGGCTGAACAAGATTCTGAAATGCGTGAAATGATTCGCGAAGAAGTTAAAGAACTTGAAGAATCAATTCCGCAAATCGAAGAAAAATTAAAATTAGCGTTACTTCCAAAAGATCCTAACGACGATAAGAATATTCTTTTAGAGATTCGCGCCGGTGCCGGTGGCGATGAAGCTTCACTTTTTGCAGATGAATTATTCCGCGCTTACGCTTACTACGCAGGTACTATGGGTTGGAAAGCTGAAATGGTTTCTTACTCAGAAGGTAATGTTGGCGGAGCCAAAGAAGTTATCATTTCTATTTCTGGTGATTCTGTATTTTCAAAAATGAAATACGAATCAGGCGTTCACCGCGTACAACGTGTTCCTAAAACTGAAGCTGCGGGCCGTATTCATACTTCAACAGTAACTGTTGCCGTTATTCCAGAAGTTGAAATTAAAGATATTAAACTTAATCAAAGCGATCTTCATTTTGAAACGATGCGTTCGCAAGGAGCTGGTGGACAATCCGTGAACAGAACAGAATCAGCTGTCCGTGTCGTCCATCTCCCAACCGGAATCGAAGTTAAATGCCAAGAGGGTAAATCTCAGCATAGCAATAGAGATCGAGCCCTTCAAATTTTAGCTGCAAAATTACAGCAAATCGAAGACGACAAACGTATGAAAGAAGCTTCTGATGCCCGTTTAGATCAAATCGGAACTGGTGACCGTTCAGAACGTATTCGCACTTACAACTTTCCACAAACTCGTATCACTGATCACCGCATTGGATTAACAATCCACCAGTTAGACCAGGTCATGGGCGGAAAATTTGAAATATTAATTGATCCAATAAATACTTACTTCCAGGCTGAGCAATTAAAAAAACAAGCCTCAAACGCTTACTAATAGCGAGTGCACATGAAACTGAATGACGTCCTTCAAAAAACAATTCAGTTCTTCAAAGATAAAAATTTCGATACACCTCGTTTAGACGCTGAACTTTTAATTGCACACGCTTTAAAACTTCCGCGTATTCAACTTTACGCAAAATTTGATTCTCCTTTATCTGAAGCTGAAGTTAATCTTTGCCGTGATTATGTTAAACGCAGAACCGCTGGCGAACCGGTGGCTTATATCATCGAAGAAAAAGGCTTTTACGGTCATATTTTTAAAGTTAAGTCGGGTGTATTAATTCCACGACCTGAAACCGAAATGATCATTGATGAAGTTTTAAAAGATTTCAAAAAACACCCTAAAGATCATGTGCGTATCTTAGATTTAGGTGCAGGCACGGGTTGTATCGGATTATCAATTCTTAAACATATTCCATTAGCCGAACTTGTAACGGTTGAAAAATCAGCAGAAGCCTTTGCTTTAGTTCAAGAAAATATCGCTTCTCTTGATTTAAGCGAACGCACAAAAGCCATTCACGCCGATGTCGCAAGCTTAAATGCAGCCGAATTAGGTGAATTTGATTATATTGTATCTAACCCGCCATACATTGATGTGAACGACACACAAGTTGAAGTTAACGTTCGTAAATTCGAACCAAGCATGGCTTTATTTTCTGAAGAAAATGGATTGTATGCACTTAAATCTTGGTCGGCAAAGTTTGCTCCTAGCCTAAAAGCCGAAGGTTTAATGCTCTTTGAAATGGGCCACACACAAGGCGATGCCATGAAAAAGCATTTTTCAGATTTAGCAAAATTAAAAGAAGTCACAGTTTTAAAAGACTTGTCAGGACTTGATCGAATCATCAAAGGCAGAGCATAATATCCCTTTAACGAAACGGATATTTCAATGGATAAAATGTTAGTCACCAGCGGTGCTTCACTTAACGGTTCAGTTACAGTGAGCGGCGCAAAAAATGCAGCCTTACCAATTTTATTTTCTACCTTATTAGCTGAAGGTGAACACACGTTTGATAACGTTCCCCTTTTAAAAGACATCGAATCAACAGCAGAACTTTTACAAAGCTTAGGCTGCGAATCAAAACGCGACGGTCACACATTTAAAGTGAACGTAACAAAATTAAAAACTTTCGAAGCTCACTACGACCTCGTTAGAAAAATGCGCGCAAGTATTTTATGCTTAGGCCCGATCTTAGCTAAATACGGCGAAGCAGTTGTATCATTACCTGGTGGTTGTGCGATCGGCACACGCCCAATCGATCTTCACTTAGACGCCATGAAATCACTCGGTGCAGAAATCGAATTAAAAGACGGTTACGTTTTAGCAAAATGCAAAAAACTAAAAGGCGCTACAGTTCTATTTGAAAAAACAACAGTCGGCGGAACAGAAAATTTAATGATGGCTGCAACCCTTGCAGAAGGAACAACAATCATTGAAAACGCTGCGAAAGAACCAGAAATCGTAGATCTTGGAAATTACTTAAACAAAATGGGCGCAAAAATCACAGGACACGGAACAAGTGTCATGAAAATCGAAGGCGTAGAAAAATTAACTCCAGCAAGACACAGCATCATGCCTGATCGTATCGAAGCCGGAACATTAATGATCGCAGGTGCGATCACAAAAGGTAATGTACTCGTTGAAAAATGTAATCCACACGACCTAGAAGCCTTGATCAACAAAATGAGAGAATCAGGTTTCAAAATCGAAACAACAAAAGATTCAATCAGAGTATTACCCCAAGATAAATGGGAAGCCGTAGACATCACAACAGCACCACATCCATTATTCGCAACAGATCTACAAGCACAGTTCATGGCATTAATGACAGTGGCGCACGGAACAAGCGTAATCACAGAAACAGTTTTCGAAAACCGCTTCATGCACGTAAATGAATTAATGCGTTTAGGCGCAGACATCACACCAAAAACACAAGTAGCAGTTGTGCGTGGCAAACCAGGCGGCCTATCCGGCGCACCAGTCATGGCAACAGATCTAAGAGCCTCAGCAAGCTTAGTATTAGCAGGCCTAGTAGCCAAAGGCGAAACCCTAGTAGGACGCATCTACCACTTAGACCGCGGCTACGAAAACCTAGAAGGAAAACTAAGTTCCCTAGGCGCAAAAATCAAACGCCAACACTAATCTCTCAAAATTCAAATGTCCGAATCATACAAAGGGAATTGCACAGCAATTCCCTTTGCTCGTTTGAGCCACTAAAAAAGAAAAATAAACCGAACTCATCGAAAACGAAGTGTGCTAAGCGACTTAAAAACAAAATGTAAAAGTGGTGAGTTTCCCGAAGGGGAAAAAAATTAAGGCCTGATCGAGGAGGGGCCACAATCAAGCCTTTTAAAAACCGCTACCGTTGCCAGTATGATTTTGAAATCTACTTTACCAAACAAAGCTCTGAGGCTTGTTCTGGGAGGGGATCCTGAATTAGTTATTCAGAGATCTTCGCTTGGTAATCTAAAACTTTATTCGTTTGCTGAAACACGTTTGAGTTTACATCGTGCGTGTCGCTGATTGCCTTAGCTTTTGCCGAGATAACCAACACTGCGATGATGTATGCTACTGCAACCCATTTCATGACAAATCTCTATAGCAACAGTAATGCCAATTTACTGCGGCTTGTATGACTTTAATTTGCCGTTTAATTAGCTCTCAGTTACATAACTAATTTTGCAGTTCCAAGTTGGAACTAACAACTGGTTCCAACAATGGACTTTGGTCATATGTTGGGTCCGGATTTTTGTCATTCAGCTGTCAGACGAAAGATTCCATTTCATAATAGATACGATGGGAAAAAGAGTAAATTTTAACGATCAGTGGAGAATCAAAATGGAGAATGGCCAAATTAAAGGCCCGTTTCCAAGTGAGTCTATCAGTAAAATGATTGTTGAAGGTATTTTGAGTGGCCAGGAAGAAGTTGCTCAACATCCCAGTGCCGAGTGGCGACCACTTTCAAAAGTACATGAATTTTATGAAGCTCTTTTAGAATCTTTAGAAAATCCAACTGAACGCGATGAAAAAAAAGCGTTAAAGATGGATGCTGAAACTCAAATTCAGGCTCAATCAACGCCAAAGAAAGCTCCTCTTAAAGAAGAAGCTGATGATGTTGAACCTAAGCCTATTCCAGAATTTAAAGACGACATCAAACAATTCGTTCAAGATGAAATTAAAAAGGCGTCTAATGCTCCTGCTTTGGTTCCTGGGCAAACTCCCCGTTCACCACAGTTACCAGTTGCTGCGCCCGGAGCTGAAACCGATGCTTTATTAAAAGCGCGTGATGAACAGCTCACGATTGAAATGCAGCAACTAAAAACTATTCAAGCGCGCGAATCCAAAAAATTTATTCCCTTCGTTGCAATAATTCTTGCTGTGATTGTTGGATTTTATTTTCTGCTTTCTGCTGGCGACAAAAAATCTAACGGCTGGGTACTAATTGCCCCGAATCGTGGGGCCGAAAAAAAACTAACAGAAAATGAAGTTCGCATTCTAAAAACTAGAGCCATCACATTAATTAAAAGTGGCACCTTAGAAAACACGCGCGATTCGCAAAAATTCTTAGCGCAAGCTTCAGAAAATGCACCGAATGATTTAGAAGTTTTAGGATTATTGTGTGTTGCCTACGAACAGCTGTGGCCCTATACGAAACAAAATTCAAACGATTTAAAAGCAATCACTATGGTGACGCAAATGAGTCGTACAATAAATCCTATTTCGAATTACTCTGACACTTGCCAATCAGTTTATCTTTTGGCAAAAGGTCAACCGCGCGATGCTCGTGGTTTAATTGAAAAAACATTAGATCAACAAGCCGGAGAAAGATTTATTCTGTTTCCATTTTTGTATTTGATGAAGGGTCAGATTTTAGAAGAAATGCAAAATCATATCAGCGCTGAAGCTTACTACGTTGAAGCGGTAAAATCATTTCCCGGTTGGGCTTGGGCTGAGTTTGCCTTAGCCAGATCATATTACAAACAAGGTAAAATCAACGAAGCTAAAGACGCTTACACAAACATTTTACGTGATTACCCCGAATACAAGGGCGCACTTTACGGAATGGGTTTAGTTGAATTAAAAACTTCTGGAACAGATAAAGCACTTAGTTATTTTACGCGCGCTTATGCTATCGACGGAAAACTTCCGAAAAGTTTTCATATGGATGCGCTTCAAGAATATATGCAATTACTTATTTCTAAAAAAGATTCTTCAAAAGCTCTTGATGTCGGTCAATTTGCTTTAACGATTAGTCCAAGTCATCGCGCCATTAAAGAACTTGTGATGTCTTTAGGCGGAGAAGATCGCGGTAACAATCAATCGGCTGAATTGGTTTTCTTGGGTGATCAATTCGCAAGATCTGGTGATCACCTTGCGGCACAAGCTCAATACAAAGCCGCCTTCGAGTTTGATAAATCAAATGCTGAGCCTGCATTAAAAGCGGCTAAAAGTTTATGGGCTATTAATCAATCGCGCGAAGCTTTAACTTGGGTTGATCGTGCCATTAAGGCTGATCCAAAACTTTCTCAAGCGTATGCGCAAAAAGCTGATTATCTTTCGCAAAAATATGCCTTTGGTGAAGCCTCTAAAACTTTACAAGATGCCATGCGCGCCGGTGGATTAAATTTCGATGTTGTTAAAACTCAAGCGCTTGTTGAGTACCGAAAAAACAGTATGAACACGGCAATTACTTACGGCGAAAAAGCGATTAAGATGTACGATGCTGACACCGAGCTCTTAAGTTTAATTGCTAATGCCAATATTAATTTATTTTTAAATTCTCCATCACGCACTAAAGAAGAAGAAAACCGTAAAGCAAAATATTTAGAAGATGCGCAAAAATATTCAAGTAAAGCTGTAGATCTTGAACCCGGCAAACCTGAAGCACAAATTACGTATTCAAAATACCTGTATGCAAAACAAGGCAATATTGCCGCTGAAACTAATTTTAAAAAATTAATCGAAACTTTTCCGTACACGATTGATTACCGCTTAGGTTTAGCAGATTTTTATGAGCTGCAAGAAAAATACAGATCTGCTTCTGAAATTTATGCGCAGATTGTTGAAACAGATCCTAAAAACAAAAAAGCTTTAATGGGTCTTGCACACAGTAATCAATTCATGAATGAAATCAAGATTGCGCAAAAATACTATATGGATGCGGCTGTTCTTGACCCGTCTGACGTTGAACCGTTATTTGCCACAGCTCAACTTGAACTAGAAAACCCAGGCAGCAAAGACGCGAGTGCCGTTATTCAAAGTGCTTATAAAAAATTCGAGATGGTTAAACGGGTTAACCCAAGCTACCCAAGAATTTCTTATTTCTTAGCGCGTTGTCATTTTGAAATGGGCGAATTTGATAAAGCTCTTGAAATGATTAAAGACGAAAAGACAAAAAACCCCGGCATTGCTGATCCTTACTTACTAGCAGCTACGGTTTACAACGCTAAAGAACAATATAAAGAATGCGCCGCCGAATATTCGCAAGGTATTCGCCTTCGCCCGACTTCAGCTGATCTTTATGTAAAAGCTGCGAACTGTTACCGTAAAAGCGATGCCTTTGATATCGCGGCAGATATGTTAGACATCGCTCGCCAAAAAGAAAGTGGCTTTGCGCCCATCTACAAAGAAAAGGCTTACATCATGGAAGCCCAGGGTGACCGCAAGTCGGCCCGCGAGCTTTTTCAACTTTACATCGAACTTTCACCAAATGCGCTGGACAGAAAACAAATTGAAGATAAAATATCTTCATTAAGGGGAAATTAACCATGACTATCGGAGAAAAATTCAAAGGCTTTTCAAGCGATTTACAAGTGGGAGCTAAAAACGCTTCTCATAGCCTAGCTCACTCGGCATTACGCTTAGTTTCAGGATTTTTTATTGGTCTGGTGGTTTCGTTAGTTATCCAAGAACTTACCCAATCCGGCACTTTTATGCTGCTGTTTTTAACTTTAATGTTCACCGCAGCCATTTATAAGGGCTTAAGCCGCATGACAATGGTTCACATTCTTATTTTTGACCTTATCTGTTACTTGATCGGTCAGATCTTAGCGATGTATATAAAGATGGCCCCGTAGTGTTGCAAACACTCATTTAATAAACGCGTAAGTTAGGATATTTTGTGATTGATATTAAGTTACTAGAAAAAAAAGCTGAAAACGGAACCTCTTACTACGACGACTACAAGCAAGGTCTAATTAATCGCGGAGCTTCGACAGAAATCTTAGAACAGATCATGAAAGCGAACATCACTCGCAAAGAAATGATCAACCAAGCTGAAACAGAAAAAGCCCGTCAAAATAAATTAAGCGCTGAAGTCGGCCAGTTAAAACGTGAAGGCAAAGATGCTTCACATATTTTATCTGAAGTTGATCAATTAAAAACAAAAGTAAAAGAATTAGAAGCTAAGGCCGCTGAAACAGATGCTGACGTTTATAATTTATTATTAACTGTTCCGAACAAACCACATTCATCTGTTCCGGTTGGCAAATCTGAACACGATAACAAAGTTGTCTCAACTGTGGGTGAAGCGAAGAAATTTTCTTTTAAAGCAAAAGAGCATATCGAGCTTGGCGAAAAATTAAATATTTTAGATTTCGAACGCGCAGCTAAAGTGACTGGTGCTCGTTTTACTTTTTTAAAAGGTGGAGCTGCTCAAATGGAGCGCGCGTTGATCCAATTTATGATGGATTTACACTCGACTCAGCACGGTTACACTGAAATGATTCCGCCGTTTATGGCAAACAGCAATAGCTTCGTGGGCACGGGGCAGTTTCCGAAATTTAAAGAAGATGTTTTTAAATTAGAAGGCACTGACTACTGTTTGATTCCGACGTCTGAAGTTCCGGTAACAAATTATTATAACGGCGAAACTTTATCTGAAGATCAATTACCGACATCTTTTTGTGCTTATTCACCTTGTTTTCGCTCTGAAGCGGGCAGCGCTGGTAAAGACACTAAAGGTTTAATTCGCCAACATCAGTTTAATAAAGTTGAGTTAATGACTTTCTGTCATCCGTCTCAATCTTATGAAACTCATGAAAACTTAACTTCACATGCTGAAAAAGTTTTAACAAGTTTAGAACTTTCTTATCGTAAGTCTTTATTGTGCACGGGTGATATGGGTTTTGGATCAGCAAAAACTTATGATTTAGAAGTTTGGATGCCAGGGCAAAATACTTACCGCGAAATCAGTTCTTGTTCTAACTTTGAAGACTTTCAAGCGCGTCGTGCAAATATTCGTTTTAAACCAAAAGATGGTGGCAAGCCTCAGTTTGTCCACACATTAAATGGTTCTGGATTAGCCGTCGGTAGAACATTAATCGCGATCATGGAAAATTATCAGCGCGAAGACGGCACGATTGAAATTCCAAAAGTTTTACGCCCTTACATGGGTAATAAAACTGAAATTAAATAATCTAACGATTTAAATTAATTGTCTTTCACGAAGAGCGTTTGAAAAAACGCTCTTCGCATTTTCAGTGATGATATCTCCGTGAGCCATCACGATTGTTTCAAAGTCTAACGCCAGAATTTTTTCGACACTCATCCGAAATTGATTTTTATTTTTGATTGTTGTTTTAAACCAGCGACTGATCGCTGGACGATTCCAGGTGCCGAACATATGCATGACAATCCAAGACAATACACCTTTGCGGTTATGCAGATTAAACAGCAGATCAGTCACAACTAAGGTTTTAGCTTTTTTATGAAAGAACGCCACTTCGTGAGTGCTTGAACCACCGATCGGAATAATTTCTATTTCGTCAGTTAGTGTCCATTTTTGTGGCAACAGCTCTTGATCCCAATTTACATCATTACGTTTGCGAGCTAAATCGTGAGTCGCCCATAATTTAGCATCACGTGCGTGTTTCTTCGCAGACTTCACGTACAGATGATGCAAATCACAAGGGGCTATAATGTGTTTAACTTTCAAATTAGATTGAATCTCTGCCCATTCAGCCTCAGTAAAGTTGATCGGCGAGATCATCACCCCATCACCGTTATTGAGTTTTAAAACTGTTGATCTAACAGGCAATTTAAAGTTTTTAAATAACTCCATCTCGGTTTCATAGCTAAAAACCCAATCATTTGTTTTCATCATGGCATTTTCATATGCAAAATCGATGTCGGCCAATCGCGTTTATGCCTTTGTGCGCGGCGCAGCGAAATGCCGTTTTGCGAAATACTCATTGAACCAAAGGCTCATTTTTAATAAAACAGTCGACGGAAAGTTGGTAGAGCGGTTGAATACACCAGTCTTGAAAACTGGCATCCCTTCGCGGGGATCGAGGGTTCGAATCCCTCACTTTCCGCCATTCATTTGGCAAAAACTGTGATTCGCTCCGCAGTCTTTTTTTAAAAAATCATACAGTTTATCAATTTATACCGCTTCAGTCTGAGACATGATTTTATATCTGTTATTTCACACCTAACAGGTGTCGAAACCTTTGTCGCAATCCACTTCTCAAATCACTTATAAGCCCACTCAAGTGGCCATTTAATTGCAATTACTTCCTTTAACTAAATCAGAATTACAAAGGATATAAAATGAAACACGCTATTTTCGCATTCGTATTGTTAACTTCTACAGTCGTATTAGCAAATCCTTGTGGTTCAGTGACTTGGGAGCAACTTGCACAAGATGGTAATAATGATGATTTTAGTGAAGGTCAAAAAGATCAAATGATGGAAGACTTCGGCAAACAAAAACTTTCAGAAGTGGCCCAATGTATTCGTTCTAAAAAACATTTATCAGCTGAAGAAAAAGAATATTTAGATTACAAAATTAGACACAATGCAGATTTTTTACAAACGAACTCAGATGTTCAAGCGGCAATTCCTGTTCAAAACGAATTACAATGGTTAAAAGGCTTACGCGCTCAAGCGAAGTAAATATCTTGTATTTAAATACTGAATCCAGTGTGATGAGTAGATGAAATTATTTATTCTACTCATCGTGTTTCCTCTTTTAACTCATGCCTATTCTGGAAAAATTAATCATGTGCGCGGCGATGTGACCATTACTTCACAGGGTAAAACCACTAAAGCACAAACTGACTCAATTTTAAATTCTGGTGATGTTTTAAAAACGGCGGCGAAAGCTGTAGTTCTTCTTACAATGGAAGATGCTGTTGTTTTAAAATTAAATGAAAAAAGTGAACTCGCAATTCCTGAAAAAGAAACTCATGTTGTTAATTTGAACTCGGGTTCAATCTTTAGCAAAGTTGAGAAAAACACAAAACGTCAATTTAAAATTAATACCCCCTCTGTAGTTATCGGTGTGCGCGGAACACAGTTTTTTACTTCTTACGGGCAAAGCGAAAGTAAAAAATCAGACGTGTGGATGTGTGTGAATGAAGGTAGCGTTGAAGTCACTAGCACTGCCGGAAAAAAACAAGTCATCGTTAATCAAGGCGAAGGCGTGGTCATTCCAGCGGGCAAAGATGTAACTGCTCCGAAAAAATATGCTTGGACTAAAAAATTAAATTGGAACTTAGATCCTAACGCGGGCGAAATCGTTAATGATGTTCAAATCAAATACGATAATCTTTTAAAAGAAGACTATGATTAAATTTTTTCTGATTTTACTCTTAAGCAGTTCAACTTTTGCCGCGGGTAATGTTCCAGACAACATAGCCCCTACAAATGAAGGTGAACTTCGTCTTCGCTATTTACAATCGATCGACCAATATACTTTGTATTCTGAAATTCAATTAGCTAATCAATCAGATAACCGCGAATTTAAATCTGTTCTTGCCGGAAGTTATTATCGTTTCTACGATAATTTGCGCGCTGGTTTATTTTATCAACGCCAGTACGGCGTTCGCCATAACGAAGACTGGTTTAAAGATCCCGCTTCAGCTGTTTGGCATTGGAGAAACGCTGATCATCGCGGTGAAGATAGCGCGGTCTTGGATATTTCACCGAAAATGGCTTTCGAAAACTTTACTGTCGAGTTTAAATTTCGTTACGAACACGGTTTCTTTAATTCACAAAATTTTTTACGACCTCGCTTAGGTCTTACTTATTTTTGGTTAGGTGATAATGAACCCGTCGCTAGCGCATTTGTTCAGGCAGAAAATTTAATTCAGCTTAAAAATGGCAAGACAGAACAGCGCTGGCTTTATATTGGTGGGCTTTACCATTACAACACCACATTTCAAATCGGCGCTTACAAGGTGAAGAACTGGCAACAATGGAACAGCACTGCAGAATATGCAGCCACCACAGGGCAATCGTATTCTGTTGAAAGCAACTCACGTGTTTACGGAATCATGTTAATCGTTAAAAATTAATAAAATCCGGGGCAGAACACCTCGACCAAAGTACCTCGTCATGTGGAATTTTTTTTGTTTTTTTATTTATACTTGCCAATATTCACAGCTGTTCTAGGCTTTAAGTATGAAAACACTAATCCAACTTTTTGCAATTTGCCTTTTATCTATCAACGCTCACGCGGCTACGCTAACTGCGGCGCCAGTTAAAGACTTAATGGCCGCTATCGATGCGACAAGTTTCAAGTACACTGAAACTGGCATGGCTTACGGTTTTTCGACAATCAAGAGCTGTGTTTACACAAGCCCTGATATGATTGTACTTAAGAACTACTGTTCTCCGAAAAAAGATTATCCGGCTAAAGGATACACAATCATTTCTAAAAAATTCGGTTACATCGAATTTTACCAAGAACAAGTTGACGCACAAACGTTAAAACGTGATGTAAGCCTTGATGGATTTCCTGAAAACACGGCTCCATTTTTAAAAGCTAACTTAAGCGGACAAAAATTACCGGCGATCAATAATTTCATAGAATCTTATAGCGCAAGATACGAGCCCGCTTGTTGGTCAACGAACTTCAGCTTCTATACTCACGCTGCAGACGTAAATTGTTTCAAAACAGATATCGCTGAATACCCAGCTTGGTCTGAAGAAACACAAACGTTACTTGGTAACGAAAAAGAATGGGCTCAATTAATCAAAACTATGGAAGCAAAATTTCCTAGATAATTTGTTGTTAAAAAACAATTAACCTAAGCCGAGGCATTTCACCTCGGCTTTTTTTTTGCTGTTTATAGTTATTGGTTTGGGCCACAACTATGAAACAAATATTTCGCGACCGTAAGCAGGCAGGCAGGCTTTTAGCCACGCACTTGCAGAAAGCTATCAAACTTGATCGAATGAATAGTTTGATCTTGGCTCTTCCTCGGGGCGGAGTGCCCGTGGCCGTTGAGGTTGCTAGTGTCTTAAATATTCCTTTAGATATTTTAGTGGTGCGAAAAATTGGTCATCCCTATCAACCTGAATACGGTATTGGTGCCATAACCGAAGAGGGTTTTTACTGGACTGATCCTGGTGCCGTGCGCGTTTCTGATATTCAACCTCAGCAAATTCAACAAGTCGTAGAAAAAGAATCTCTTGAAGTCGCTCGCAGGGTTAAAGCTTATCGTCATGATAAACCGCTGCCATTTTTGCATGGTAAAACTGTGCTGCTTGTCGATGACGGTCTTGCCACTGGCGTTACAGCGCGAGTGGCAGCGCAGTATATTCGAAGCAAGGGCGCAACACGAATTATTTTAGCAGTACCGATTGCACCTGACACCACGGTGCAATCGCAACCGCCCGAGTTTGACGACATAGTTTGTTTTCAACAATCACCGACATTGTTAGCTGTCGGCCAATTTTATTTAGATTTTGCACAAGTAAGTGATCAAGAAGTTATAGACATTATGAATTCACGGAGTTCGAAAGTACGTGAAAGTTATATTTAACAGGAGTTCTTAAATGAAAAGAAAAGCATTAATCCAATGGCGTGGCGGATTAAAACGTGGAAAAGGTTCAATTTCAACCGAAAGTGGTGCGCTACAAAATGTTGGATATTCCTATGGGCAGCGTTTTGAAGATGCGCCAGGAACAAATCCCGAAGAGTTAATCGGTGCAGCCTATGCTAGTTGTTTTTCAATGGCTTTGGCCGGTGAATTAGAAAAACGCGGTCATATGACCGAGCGTTTAGATGTAACTAGTGAAGTGCATATTGAGAAAACTTCTGCTGGTTGGAAAATTCCACAAATTCATTTGCGAATTGTGGCCTCTATACCAAGTGCGCGCGCTAAAGAAATTGATGAGATCGCTAGTTTAACAAAAGATAACTGCCCGATTGGCCGAGTGTTAAATACCCATATTTCTATGGAGATTCACATTCCAAGCAATGAATCAGTTGCGCCTGACTCATTGATCTGAAAAATTAAAACATGTAATTATAGCTTAATCCGCCCTGGATTCCAGACATTGTCGTTTTTACGTCGTGATTATTAATTTCAAGCTCTTGTGATGCGACCGGTGCTGCACTGAAGTTTGTCGCATTGCCTGAAGCACTTTGCACGATATTACGTTCAACTGGTAAATAACGAAAGTTACCTTCGATGCCGACACAGTGTGAACCAGCAAAACAAAAGTTAGCGCCTAAACCAAAGATCGCGCCGAAAGCTCCGCCAGAAAATGAAACGTTAGCGCCGTTGGCATAACCAATATCACCCTTTAATGTTCCGTAACCTAAACCCGTTTGTAAGAAAAATTTAATAAAATTATTTTCTAACGGATAAATTTTTAACATCGGAAAAAACGTCATCCCTTTTAAACTGTAATTACCAGCAGATTGCATGAAATAACCTGGGCGAAATTGTAAAGCAAACATCGAAGAGCTAAAGCGGTAAGAATATTGACCGTAAAGTTCGTAAGCTGAACCAAATTTTCCTAATGATGAACCGTTGGCCGTGTTGACATCAGAAATGTGTTGATCAAGATCATCTTGGCTTGGCGTCATTACGATAATACCACCACCAAATGTATGCGTGTCACCAGCTGCAAAAGCTGAAGTTGATAGAGATAATAGAGTAGTAAAAATTGCGAAAGAGAGTTTCGTCGGGAATTTCATAATGCCTCCAGAGATAATTTTGTCTGTTAAGACTTCTGGAGGCAATGATCGAAAAATGACTTAAGACTTAAGTCGTAGAATTATAAAGTTGTTACGTAAGCTAATGAATTAGCGAACTTAACTTCTACGTTATCAACAGACATAAAGCCGCGGCCGATAACTTTTGTAGCTGTTCCGATTGGAGCGCGGATACACATAACTGATAATGATTTTTCATTTTTAAGTTCGAAAGCAGTTACTACGTACTGTTGTTTGCCTTCTGGAGTTTGACCCGCGTACTCGATAGTTACTGGACCTAATTTGCTCATACAACCATTAAGAGTAAACTTAATAGTTAAAACTGAAGCCGGGTCACAAACAGCCCCTGCTGGGCAGTTAGGAAGACTTGTTTCAACAGAAATTAAATTAACATTATCTTGATTTAATAATGTTACGCCGTTGATACCTTTTGAAATATCAAAAGTTGTTGCAGAAGCGATTGTTGATAAAACTAATACAGCCGAAGCTAAAAGAACTTTCATTTTATTTTCCTTTGTTAAAAAGTTAAAAGTTGATGGCTGAGTTATAACTGAAGGTTTTAAAAAACCCAATAGGGAGAATTTACCTCTGACAAATTTATCCTATGAAACCCAACATGGAACCTACACATGGCACCACTTTGTAGCTGCTTTAATAACTTTTTAACTGCTATAATCATCCTATGAAATCTATCTGTATATATTGTGGTTCTCGTAAAGGTGATGATGCTAGCTTAATGCCGATGGCTTATAAAGTCGGTGAAATGATTGCACAATCTGGTAACTCGGTTGTCTATGGCGGAGCTTGCGTAGGCCTTATGGGGCAAGTAGCTGATGGCGCTTTAGCTCATGGCGGGCGCGTTGTTGGTGTTATTCCGAAGCTTATCTTTGATTTCGAGGTCGCTCACAATGGTATTACTGAGCTGCATCAGGTTGAAAGCATGCATGATCGAAAACTAAAGATGATGCAGCTATCAGATGCGTTTATTGCCTTGCCAGGTGGCTTTGGAACAATGGATGAATTGAATGAAATCATCACATGGAGACAAATTAAATTACACGATAAACCCATCGCGCTTCTAAATCACAATGGGTATTACGATCATTATATTGAATTTTTAAAAGTGTGTGTGAAGTCGGGCTTAGTTTCACAAGAGCATTTAGATATGCTCATTGTGAGTGATTCTATGGAGAAAATTCTAGCTCAGCTCTAACTGGCCAGTGATCTGAAGAAACATACGTATCTAAAACTTGCACTGACTTCATTTTAAAACCGCGCACTAAAATGTGATCAAGTTTTAATTTGCGTGAATCAGTTTCTGGAACAAGTAAAGTCATTCCAATGCTTTCACCTTTACTTTTTAAGTAAGCGATACGCAGTGGGTTCCATGTGTTAAAATCTCCGGCCCAGATGATTGGTCCCTCAAATTTTGAAGCCACACCAACAACTTGATCTATATGTTTTTCAAAATCTAAACCTTTATTAGCGTTTAAACCGTGAATACTAATTAATAAAACTTTGTGACCAGAAATTTCAATTGTCGCAAAACCTGTAACCTTTGGCGTGTTCACCACAGGCTCTAGTGCCGGAGCTAGAACAGCTTCAGTTTCTAATTGTGGAAAGCGGCTGCCGATTTGAACTCCAGAAGCACCGTATTCACGACAAAAGCTTTTAAAGAATGTCCAATCCATTGGGATATTTTGCGCCGTTTGATTTTGTAAATCATTTGAATGAACGGCTTCTTGAACAAAGGCAATGTCAGCCTTATTAGCTAAGTTTGTAAAATCTGAAAAAGAGTTTTCTCTTTTAAATTTTAGTACGTTCCAAGTTAAAACTTCGATCGTGCTATTTGTTAACGGAACAATGTTCTTTGAAAAGCGCACTAAGCTTGGTGATGTATCTGATTCACATAAAGCTGAAGGGTTCGCTTTGGCTAATTGCGCACATAAAAATAAACCAAGAATTAATTTTAATTTCATAGTATTTATTATTCTGTAATGATGAAAATTTCTTCGTCATTGCCTTGGTATTTGTAAGTCACCAACACACCCCAAAGAGCACCTGTGAATTGCTGACCTCCGGCTTTCCAGTGTTGAGCATCTAACTTTTCGATATCAGTTGGTAAATAATAGTAATCGCCATCGTCAGCTTGTTTTGCGGCTAAGAAAACTTCGACATCTGAAATATCTTTTACTTTTTCTTTGTTAACAAAATCGACAACAAAGTTAAAGTCTTCGTTCGGCACCGGTTGTTTGTCGTAACCAATGTGCGCGCACATATCTTTTGTAGTTTCGCTGCAAAAATTTTCTGAGTGAAATTGGTGAGCAGACACTGTTAAGCTAGCAAATAGAACTGATAAGAGAATGGTAAGTTTCATGTAAAAGGCCCTTCTTTTACTTTACTATAACTAATACGCTTAAAGTTTATATCTTTAACGAAAGGCGACAAAATGGCCCAATTTAAAAAGGCAGCTAAAGTTGAATGGAAATGGCTTGGTAAAAGCATCTCTGGCGTTATAGAAGAGGTGTTTTTTGAATCTGTCACAAAAACAATCAAAGGTAAAAAAATCACCCGTCACGGTTCAAAAGATAAGCCCGCGTATTTAGTTAGATCTGAGGCGGGTAATTTGGCTTTAAAATTAGAAACTGAATTGCAAAAGCCGTCTGTGGTTAAAAAAGTAAGCAAAGCTACGCCGCAAATTTTTAGATAAAATCCAGTGGGCGTTCGTTGGGTTTATTCGTGTGAAAATATTTAGTTAAAGTTAATAACAATTTATCTTTGTGAATGGGCTTAGCTAAAAATTCATTACAGCCTGCTTTTAAACATCTGTCTTGATCTTCTTTCATCGCATAACCCGTTAGCGCAATAATTGGAATCGCAACACCACGCTGACGAAGCTCTTCAGTGGCCGCATAACCATCTAAGATCGGCATTTGAATATCCATGAGGATTAAATCGAAATTACCTTTCATGGCTGCATCTACACCTTCTTGGCCGTTGTTTGCAAAAACGACGTTGGCTTTATGTTTTGTTAAATAAAACTCGATCAGCATTTGATTATCTAATGAATCTTCAACAACTAAAATATTTCTGTTCGCAATCAGATTCGTGTTAATCACTGTTTGAACTGGAACTTCTTCTGAAATTGGTTTTTCAACTGGGGTGTATTTTACTTGCACGTAAAACAGACTTCCTAAACCTTCTTCGCTATCAAGTAATCCGGCATCCCCGCCTAAGAGCTGCGATAGTTTTTGCGAAATACTTAATCCTAAACCAGTGCCACCATATTTTTTTCTAACTGAACTATCACCTTGAGAAAATACTTTAAACAAGTTGGCTCTTTGTTCGCGTGAAATGCCCGCACCCGTGTCGCTTACGGTGAAAAATAACATATCACCACGAATTTCATAAGTTAACATCACGTGGCCTTTTTCAGTGAACTTAATTGAATTGCCAACAAGGTTAGTTAAAATTTGGCGCAAGCGAGTTTGATCTGAAACTATATACTCTGACACATGCCCGATGCGTTCGAAAATAAGTTGAATGCCTTTTTCATCGCAACGCATTTTTAATAATGCGTATAAATCTGAAAGCATTTGAGTTAATGAAAATGCCGCCTCTTGTGATTCAAGACGGTCAGCTTCAATTTTTGAAATATCTAAAATATCATTGATAATCGTATTTAAACTTTCGCCTGTGCGTCGAATAATCGCAGCGTAGCGCTGTTTATCTTTTTCTGCCAAATGTTGATCTTGTAAAATTTCTGAAAACCCTAAAATCGCATTCAGTGGAGTACGAATTTCATGCGACATATTTGCTAAAAATAAATTCTTGGCTTGGCTTGCCTGTTCGGCATGCTGACGTTCTAGTGTTTGGCTTTCTAAGTGCTCGACCATTCTGTTTAATGATTGCGACAGCTGACCAAGTTCGTCGTTAGATCTGACCTCAACTCTTTGTGTATAGTCTCCTTCACCGACGCGAATGGCTGCTGCATTTAATTCTCGTAGTATCTTAGCAAGGCTTCGACCAAAGCGGAAAGTTAAGTACAAGCCTGTTGATTCAACGATCACAATAGCTAGTATCAGAATACACATTAAAACGTCTTCGAGCAGTCGTGAAGCTTCACCAAGTGTTGATGAAAATTCTTTCTCGAGACGTGATAGCTCGTCATCAAGGCGATTAATTTCAGACGTGTAAAATTTTTGTCTGCTGGAGCTTATGCCTGTCGACATTTCATTTTTAATTTGCTGGCCAAGTACGACAAGCGCTGCGATTTGCACGTCACCGTCGCTCCAACTTTTTAAAGTTTTTGCCATGATCGGAACATTTTGAAAACGTCGCACAAGATGAATCATTTCGGCTCTGTCACTTTCGTGAATTTCACCGTGCGCGTATCCCTTATCAACAATTTCTTTGTCGTATTTATCTTTTAGTAATTCAATGCGAACATCGCGATCACCTTGCGGGATCTCAAGCGCTTTTTTAAATTTTTCATAATTGATTGGATTTTTTGTGAAAAGATATTGCTGCAAATTATAAACAGCAGTTTTTTGGCCTTTAGACCATACACCTTCACCGCCCACATAAGCGCGAACTGCCGATAGGGTATTCATTGCGAAAATTAATGTAAATAACTCTAATGCTACAAGCACGGCCATGATGCCGACTATGCTAAATAGCTTTTTTTGGACTGAAAAATTCAGCCAGAGTTTTTTGAATCCCATAAGAGGCAAATATAACTAATGTCGCAGGGGTTCGCTAAATATAACTTTATCGATATTTGTGTTAGTGAAAAATGCCCCATTGGCATTAACAAATTGACTGGAATTTCACATATTTTGCCTAGTACACGGGTTGACAGGGCTGGACGCTGGTCGGGTAATGGGTAATCCGGACTTTTGAATGCCGCCACAGGCTACTATTCTATAGTAATGAAGAAAAATAATAAAATTAATCGCCGTAAGTTTGTTCAGTCAGCTACTGCCGTTGCCGCGTCGGCAGCAGCATTAACAAGTTGTTCAACATTTGATTCATTAACTCGCGCGCCGTCTGCAGAAAACAATTGGAAAATTGATGAAAACGATCGTTTTGATTTTATTGTTGTTGGTTCTGGTGCCGGTGGTGGACCACTCGCTTGTGGTCTTGCAAAAGCTGGATACCGCGTTTTACTTTTAGAAGCGGGTGGCGAAGGCACAAATTTAATTTCTCAAACGCCGGTGTTACATGCCAGAGCCAGCGAAGATCCTTTACTCAATTGGTCTTACTTCGTTGATCGTTATCAAGACAGTAGCGTGTACAAAAGTTTTGAAAAATTAAATTCTAAATTTCAAAAAGATAACCCGAGTGTTTACTATCCACGTGCAGCTGGTGTTGGTGGCTGTACACGCGTGAATGCTTTAATTCATTTATACCCTGATAACGAAGACTGGAACAACATCGGAAGCTTAACTGGCGATGCTTCATGGAATGCAAAAGACATGTACTTGCGTTTTCAAAAAATACAAACGGCAAATGGTGGTTGGTTAACGCTAAATCAATCAAAAGAGCTGACACTAGGAAAAGATCAATTTTTAATTCGAATGGCCGCTGCAGCGATTGGTGTTGATGCTTGGGATAACACAACAAACTTTTTTGATAAGTTATTAAAATTAGATGTTGGTGGCTTAGAAAACATGATCAACACCAACCCGAGTTTAAAATTAAATCCGAACGACCAAGGTTATGTTGATAAAAAATATAACGGTGTATTTAATATGCCGTTTAATGCTGTGAATGGTATTCGTTCTGGCGTACGCGAACTGATTTTAGAAACGCGCCGACGCTTACCCGGAAATTTATTTGTTAAAACTGATGCCCTTTGTACAAAAGTACTTTTTGATCCAAATGATAAAACAAAGGCGATAGGTGTTGAATTTATCGAAGGCGCACATGCTTATCGTGCCGATGTGATGAACAAACAAAAAGCTTCAGCTTTTATGGGCACACCTAAAAAAGCAATGGTTAAGCGCGAAGTTATTCTAGCGGGCGGCGCATTTAATACCCCACAACTTCTGATGTTATCTGGAATTGGTGCTGAAAATGAATTACAAAAGTACAATATTCCGATGGTTAAAAATTTACCCGGCGTTGGTTTAAACTTACAAGACCGTTATGAAGTAACAGTTGTCAGTGAAATGAATAAACCCATTTCAATTCTAGAAAATTGTACGTTTGCTAAAAATAACGAATTTGATAAAGATCCTTGCTGGCAAGAGTATTTAAAAAATCCAAGTGATCACATCTATGGATCAAACGGTTTGGCATTGTCGTTGATTCGAAAATCTAGTGATAAACAAAAATCTCCAGATCTTTGTATTTTTGGTGTTCCAGGAAGATTCACCGGCTATTACCCGAACTATTCAGCTGATACGACGCCAAAAAATTCAAATGAACCAAGCTACTTTACTTGGGCGATTTTAAAAGGGCATACAAAAAATCACGCAGGCCAAGTTAAATTAAAATCAACTGATCCACGCGACACTCCAAATATTAATTTCAGTTATTTTCACGATGAGAAAAATGGTTTAACTGAAGATTTAAATGCAGTGTATGAAGGTTTAAACGTCGCACGTCGAATTAATAATCGTATTGGTGATGGCTTATTAAAAAAGGAAATTTACCCAGGCAGCGCTATATCTAAACCTAACGATTTAAAATCTTGGATCATGAAAGAGGCTTGGGGCCACCACGCGTCTTGCACAAGCAAAATGGGGCGCGCCACAGACCCAGCAGCAGTTGTTGATAGTAAGTTTAAAGTTCATGGCGTTCAAAACTTACGCGTCGTTGATGCTTCGGTTTATCCAGATATTCCTGGTTTATTTATTATGCTTCCAACTTTAATTGTTTCTGAAAAAGCAAAAGATGTTATTTTAGCTGATCACGCTGGCAAAGCTTAACCAGCAACAGTTTTTAAAAAAGAAAAAGCCAGCTTCACTGTATACCTGTGGCTGGCTTTTTAGTTTTTTTTATATGTTACAATCCAACGGCAACATTAAAAGTTTTATTTAAATCTTTATTTGAAAAAATCCAAACTGGATCACTACCAATGAACTTTCTTTGAAACATACCTGGTGTATCTGTTGTTACATAGACTACACGGTAGTTTTGAAAGTATGTATTTTGTACGTTATAAATCATTTCAACACCTGCTCCGCCCATCGCTATAATGGCTTGAAACATTGTCGCATTCGTTAACATATAACGACCAAAATCAGCATACGCTAAAACAAAAGCCTTATCATCGCCGGCATCAAAATATTTTTTCATTAATTTGGCTGCGTTCACTAAACCTTGTGAAGCCCTTGCGTTCTGCGCTTTTAGATTAGTCAGACATTTTTCTGTCGACATCGGTACTTGCGTTTCTTGCGGCGTACATAGGGCTACAACTTGTCTTTCGTTAGCCATAAAGTTCACGGCCAATTGATTCGCACGTTCAGCAATCATTTCAGGCATCATCCCTGAAGTTGAGTTCATGATGTTGATCGTTTGATCTTCATCAAAGTTCACTTCTAAATTGATACGCGAAAATTTTAATTTTTTATATGATGGAATATTTAATGCTAGCTCACCGCTTAGGCCTGTTTTTTCGATGAGATTATCAATGGTTTTATCCATATCTTTGGTTTTGGTTTTATTATCATCGGCATTAAAAACGTATTGTCCAAAGATGTGTTTAGCCATGAGATCATTTTCGTAGTTATAGAGTCTAAACACTGAACCATAGAATGATTCTGTTTTAACAGCCATACTGCCAAAAATTTTCTTTCTTTTTTCTTTAAGGTACATGCCGTATTCAACTTCAGAGCGCGTGTCGTCGTAAAAAGCACGTGTGTCGCTGAATTCATAGATTTTTCCTGACGACCAACCCCAATTCATAATAAATGGAATGCCGAAATTAAACTGAACCATTCTGCGTGTTTGAACGCGGTTTAGTTTCTCCCATTTTTTAATCGCTGTGGTATTTGGATCTTGAAGTAATAATTGAATAGCGGCAACGTTACCGCGAATTAAATCATGATAAGCTTTGTAACCTACAGGATCTTTAAAATTGATCATGTAAGACATGGCTTCTTCGATTTCTTTGTATTTGCTTACGCTCAGTTGAGCTAACGTGGCATCAACTTGTAAACTTAAACTTTTTGCTTTTGTTGTAGAAATATTAACAAAAACTTCGTCGGCATTTTCTCTTTCGACATATGTAGAAAACGTACCTTGCACAACTAAATCTGATCCAATACCAATTCCTGGAAATCCCACGCCAACAGAAAAAATGATTCCGCCTGTGCTTGAGTAATTGACTGAATCATTAATGGCCCAAGAATTAAGATCTGAAGCCTCCATCGGAATTTTGCGACCATTCGCACTCAAAGCTTTATCTAGAGTTGGTTGAAATTGTTGTGACACAGTGGTTTTACCAATGATCGGCATAATGCCGACTGAAAGCCATGCTTTGCTGCCTAATCCTGTTGAATTCGGAAAGTTCCAATTAAGACCGACGCCCGCAGTAAATTCAGAATATTTTGTAACACGAAACCCTTTTGAATAGTCTCCCATCACAAGGGTATCTGTGGCCGCTTCGTAAAAACTGTTTGGTGGCGAATTACTTGGGTGCGGAGTTAAATTAATAACTTCTTCTCCCCAATCAAAATCAAGAAAGTAATCTACACTTATTTTCTTATCAGCAACCTTTTGATCTACAGAGTTATTTTCAGTGCTTGGTGGTATTTCTTGGGCCTTAGCCACGTTCATTGACATCACGCAAATCGCTGACATCAAAAACAGACTAAGTTTACTTTTAAAACGCATGCGTCCTTCTTTCTTGTTCGAACATTAACAAATTAGGTTCAATATGTTTTATTGGTTCTACAAAGTCTGTGCCTTTACCGCCGTGCCATTAAATTAATTAGTGTAAACTTGTGCCCCAATTTACTTTTGGTTCGGGTCTTAATACATCGACATTTTGTCTCGCAAATTCTTCGATGTTGATAAATTCGTAACCCATTTTTTTAAGCTCTAACACCACGCGCTCCATCTCACGCGTATCGCCATCATAGTCAGCCCAGTCTTTGGCTGTTGGTGGTTCTGGAATTTGAAATAAAAATGGATGATAAAAATATGAGGCCCAAACATCGCGCAGCACTAGATTTCTTTTCGCATCGGCGATAATTTCATCAGCCGTACGCGGAAACGACACTTGATCATTTAGTTTAGGCTGCACGTTACCTAAATTTTCTGGCAATATACGTTGACCGTAAACATCACCAAAAATTTCGTAGGGAAATAGCTGCCCACTCCAAGGCGAGTTCGTTTGTAGTTGTACACCGCCAAGATATGATTGACGGGCTTTTTGCTTGGCCGGATCCACATCTGTGTACCACATGTTTTTAGTGTGATCTGGCAATGAACTTTTTAAATCAAAGTTTTGGTAAATCATTCGACCCATTGACCATGGCACTAAATACGAAAACATAATGTTATCAACGGCTGATGCCTGATAGTGGGGTGTAATCCAAATGTAAGGTTTGATTTTTACTTTAGTCAGCTCTTTAAACCCAATGAACAAACGATCGACAATATATTTAGCATTATCTTCTGCGATTGGTTTGTTTGTGCGCGCATTCCAAAATTCAAAGTCGTCTCCTGAAGCACCCGTGAACGGATTTTTAATTTTGCTGTATTGATGAGTTACACCATGCCAAATAAAAGTGGCATTATTGGCTTGTAAATCTTTAATCCACTCAACAAAGTTTGGGCGTTGCGATGCTGGCATAAATTCTTCTTTAGCCGGACGATCATCATACTGAAGAGGATCATAATAAAAAGGAATAATTGAAATATTAATCGGTATTTCTAATTTTTTAAGTGTTGATGAAATAAGCTTAAGAACATCATCATTAATTAATGGATGAACGTCTTCGATACGCATCACTGCAAACTTTTTTGTATGGCGTGGTTTTTCGCCTAAAATATCAAAGATAACATCAGAAAATATTAAATAGCGGTCAGACTCATGCATATAACTAAATACAGAGTCAGCCACATAAAAATGATTTTTATTGCGAATAATATAAGGCAGGCGTTCACCGGTTCCGTTATGTTCGGCCACTGATAAAATTTGTGTTTCTGAATTAACCATATCTAGTGGTGATATCGCACTCATTTCAAAAGGAGCGTTAAAAGTACGAGGATTTGTTTGGCTCCATTCGCCGAATTTTTTAAATCTTTCGCCTTTGTAATAAATCCATTTAAAATATGTCGGCTTTGCTGACTGATCTAATCGTGTTGTATCGAGTGTAGTTAGTTTGTCGTAACGGTAATTAAATACTTTTTGTAAAACTTCGGGGTTACGCCAGATATTATATCCTAACCAGGCTACGTTTTTTTTTGTATTAATATAATCAGTGTGGAAATCTTCGGGGATAACCGACATAAAGTGTGTGCCAATATAAACACTGGCTTTACATCTTTCGATATCACCCTTTTTATAGTTTTCAATCGGCTCAACCACCTGTTGCAAATGTGGAAAATGCCCTAAAAGGTTTTGCATAAACACGGCATTGGCATGCCCAATCCAATAATCTTGTGGGCCACGGTCGTAAAAAATCTGCACACATTCCGTCGCGGCCTGAGTTATTACTGGAAACATTATTATTAAAATAAAATATTTAATTATTTTTTTGAAATTCATTTTCATATTATTTGCTCCGTTTTCTGTTCTGTTACTTGACTGACTTCTTTTAAATTTTCATGTTGAGATTTGATTGGAACAACCGGAGCTGCTCCAAAAAAAGTAGGTAATTCATGTGTGGTTTTAACCCATTGGGGGCGGGTGCCCGTTTTCACTGACGTACGATAAGTTTTATAGGCCTTAAATGAGGCCAGTGTATTAATGTAATTGGCAAGCAGCCATCGAACGGGAATTAACAGACCTAATTTTAAACCATTTAACTCAGAAACCAGTCTAAAACGCTGCACTAATCTAATAGCCATTAAGTAGAAATTCGTCGAAAGCGCAGCCCATAACATCTGGTCACTGCCTAAAAATTTAGGCCAACTGTCATTTATAAAATAATAACTGACATACGATATCGTTAAAATATATGAGCACAGTATAAGTATTCCATTTAAAAAGCTGCGGCGATCGCGCCATAAAAAATAATTTTCTGAAAGAGTTTTAGACCATTTTAAATTGTCGTAACCTTGAAAACTAATTCCGAGCGTCCAACGTGTTTTTTGCCGAATTGAAGTTGGTGTTGAGGCTGGAAAATATTCTCTGGTTGCGATGTAATCGATGTGATTCTTTTTTTGAACATAACTACAAACAAACTTACTATCATAACCTAAGCGTTGGGCCATTAAACCTAGATGGTAATCTTCAGTGAGAGTGTCTTCTTTTAAAAGTTCACCTTTTTGTAAAAGTTGAATTTCAGAAACAAACAAATGTGACATAGCAGTGCCTACGCCAGCTGATGGCACACCACCTTTTAAAAAACTTCGAACTAACATATCTTTGGTGTGATATTCTGTGAATTCATCTATATATATAGCACGAGTTAAATCAGTCCACCGCGTGGGTAAACTAAATACAGGCGTTTGTAAAAAATCGACATCTTCCATTTCAAAATTAACTAATTTCAACGACAGTGGATGAATAATATCTTCTGAATCTTGCAGCATAAATACGTCGTAAAATTTTTTATCCTTAATTTCAATGCTTGTGATGTTGTGGATAATTTCGTTGAGCATCTGGCCTTTAGACGTCGGCCCTGGTTTAGTGTTAATTACCACATGAACCATTTCATACATAGATTCTAATCTTAAAGCTGCCGCAACCGTTTCAACATCGTTTGGATAAACACCTAAGAAAATATCGTAGTTCAAATAATCAATTCGGCCTACGTTTCCGTGAATCATGCGCTCTATGATGTCGGCTTCGTGCCAGTTAGCGATCATGATCGCAACTCTTTTTTGCGGCATTGAGTGCATTAAACTAAGCTGCTCATCCTTAACTTTTTTGGGCTTTAAATTAAAAACCATGGCAATAAAATCGATAAATAAATCATCAAAACTAAATATCAGCACTGCAAAAATAATAATATAAGAAAAGATCATCCATAAATTTTCCATAATTTAGAAATCTCCGACCTTATATATGTTGATCTGCCCTTGTAATTCACCAGTCGAATTGTCGTGGCTAGAAGCCACTGGCGTAAAAATTTTAGCTGAAATAAACTCCCACGGTTGAAATTTTACGCCCGCCCGCAAATCTGTGCGTGATCCGCCCCAATCTGCTGGATAATCTTTTGCGTAAACTTCTGCTAGTAAATCTAAAACATGAAAGCCAGATAGTTTGGTATCCCAATAAATACTGGCGCGGCTGGCATTTAAAAGATGATCGCGTGAAACATTAGGAATATAAAAAGTTTCAGCATAAATATCTAGAGCTGTTCTTTCATTAAATTGATAATAGTAACCACCAAACAAACCATAGCGATTTTCATCTTGGTAATCAGATTCATCGCGCGTGTTAAAGTAGTGGTGCTCATACTCAAAAAAAACCCAGTTTCTAAGAAGGTTTATTTTAAGTTGCGCAACAGCGCCATGGCGATAAGAGTAATCAAAATCTTCAGAATCTTGATATAAGCCGTAACCGCCTACGGCTAAACGTAAATCGTGATGCCTAAAAATATCAAATTTTCTGCCCACTAATAGTCGAAGATCGCCTTGTATTAATTTGTTGTCAGAAAAATAAACTGTTTCAGAATTTATTTCATATTGATTTTTAAATTCAGGAATATCTAAAGGCATTTCAGCATTTGCAAATGAACTGAAAATAAAAATCACTAAACCGCATATTCGAAATTTTTTAGCACCACACACGTATTCCATTCTGTGGCTAATGAGCAAATTTCGTGACAGCACTTTAACAGCGCCATAGCACAGGATTTTTGTTTTAATACAAAACCTTCTCGAAAAAGCCCCGACAGAATTTTAACAAGTCGCAAAAAGGGACGCCTATTTTTTCGAGAGAAATCTTTCAGTTTATCGCAAAAAAAATATCTAAAAAAGTTTTAAAATCACATTCGTACAAATCAACTAAACAACGATTTAAAATCGCTGCTACACGCAAAGACGATAGACCAGTTTCGCCCCCGATGTTTTGCGAATTCACAACTCAAAGTTAACACTGTCTTAACTATGAAGAAAAAACTACTAACAACAAAATTGTGTCTATCTGTAGCAGCAACACTAACTCTTTCTTTAGGCTTTTCTGAATTAGCCTTAGCTAATAACGCTCAAACAATGATTTACGGTGTAACTCTTGATTCAGTTACTAACACTAATGCAATTGTAACTTCTCTGAAAAGTCATGCCGTACGTCCCACAGCTCGTATCGTCTTTGATGAGTATGTGGCAGCAAGTTATTATAAGGCTCCAGTTACAAAAATTAAAACCGCCGCAAATATTATGGGAGAACTTTTAGATTCTTATTATGTAAAACAATATACGCCCGCTCAATATCAGGCTCGCACCACAGAATATTTAAATTCAATGCAAGATGTGGTTGATATCTGGGAAGTCGGAAATGAAATTAACGGCGAATGGTTGGGAACAACGGCTTCTGTCGTTACTAAAATGTCTGGAGCTTATGACCAAGTAAAAGCTCGCGGAAAAAAAGCAGCGCTTACTCTTTATTACAACGAAGAGTGTTGGGCTAAACCACAAAACGAAATGTTCACATGGGCAAATAACAACGTACCAGCGCGTATGAAGCAAGGATTAGATTATGTACTTATTAGTTATTATGAAGATGATTGTAATGATTTGCAGCCTAACTGGCCTGTGGTTTTTGCAAAATTGGCTAAAATGTTCCCGAACTCAAAAATTGGTTTTGGCGAAACAGGAACAACCTATGCCAACCGTAAAGCCTCGTATATAAATCGCTACTACAACATGAATATTACTGAGCCTAATTACATCGGTGGATACTTCTGGTGGTACTACCGCCAAGATATGGTACCGATGTCAAACCCGCTCTGGGCAACGTTAAACCAGGCATTTGTGACTGCGCCAAAGTAGTCTAGTCCTGTAATACTATTTTACATTTTACCAGTCTTTAAAGCAGTCTAGAAAACCCGACGATAAGCCACCTAGAACAACAACTAGGTGGTTTATATGAAAAAAATCTTACTTCTCTCTTTACTGTCTTTCTCTTTAATTCCTCACGCACATTCTTCTAGCTCGCGTGATAGCTCGGGTTATGGACCGTGCTCTTACTTATGCGATAACATTCCTGATGATGCGCACGTTTTACATTCAATGGGGCAAGCCTCGCTTCCAACTTTGAATTCAACGAAACTAAGCGTTCTTGCTTGGAATCTTTATAAAGGCAGAAAATCTGATTTCAAAAAAGATTTTGCGATCTTAGCAAAAAATAGAGATTTAGTTATGTTATCTGAAGCAACAACGGGTTCGCCAGTTTCTGATGCCATGAATATGCCAGGTTACGAATGGCACTTAGCTGCTTCATTCAATATGAAAAATAATATCGCAGCAGGAGTAGCACTGGGTTCACAAGCGCGCCCTTCTGATGTTCACTACTATAGAACTAAGGATGTCGAGCCTTATGTAAACAGCCCAAAAGCTCTAATTCTTGCTAAATACGCAATTCCTGGAAGTAGTAAAAAATTATTAGCGATCAGCATTCATGGTATTAACTGGTCTGGCGATGATGCTTTAGGACGCCAATTAAATATGGTCTTACCAGATCTTAAAGCTCACGATGGCCCGATCATTTTTGCCGGAGACTTTAATACTAAGAACGCTTCACGCGTAGCTTTAATGATTAAAATCTTAGCCCAAGCGGGATTAAAACGCGTTAATTGGGAAAATCCAACTCCGAAAAAACAATTAGACGATGCTTTTACTCGTGGAATCTCAGTTAAGCGCGCACGTTTAATTAATGATTATGTTGGTACAGGTTCAGATCATCCAGCGATTGATTTACAACTTGAGTTAACTGATATCTAAGAGTGTCTCTGTTAAAAATTGGTTTTAGTTTAATGTTCTGGTTAAGCGCTAGCGTAAGCTACGCTTGCCAGAATTCTACATCTGCAGATCGTTTGATCTATATCGGCGACTCACACACCGTGGGCACCTTCGGGCAACAGCTTACGAAAAACCTTGAAAAGGTGACTGATAGTAAACCCATTAAACGCTACGGCGTTGTGGGGTCAGCAGCCGGGCACTGGAATAAAAAAGATAATTCTTCGATTCGTAAACTAAAAATCGGTTATTACTGTGATGGCGATGGCCAAGTAAATGGAAAAGCTCCGAAAGCAGATTTTCCGACACCAACTCAGCTCTTTCAAGGCGCAGAACCCATGGTTGTGATCGCACTTGGTACAAATGATGTAAATTCAAAATGTAACGTCTCTGATAAAACAGAACAAATGGCTGCGGTTAAAGAATTAATTTCACAGGTGCGTCCAAACTCGAAATGTATTTGGGTAGGGCCAACCGAACAACCTAACGACGGGCCAATCGCAAAAAATTGCGGTCAGACAAAAATCAAAGCCTTCGTTGATAATTTAAAACAAACCGTAAGTAGTCGATGCATCTATATCGATAGCCGTGAAATTAAATTAAACGGTAAGCCTATTTTACCAAATCGCTCTGACAAACTACACTATGATGGCGATCTTGCTGAACATTGGGCAAACGCAGTCTCTTTAAAAATTCAAGAGACGGTATCTCCGCAATCTATCAAATCTAACTATCAAAGACCTGCGCCAAAAGTTAATCACGCGAACTAGTTTTCGCAAAACATCATTAATTGTTTTCGTTGGTTAACACTTTGTCCATTACTTTTATTAATGATAAGTCGACGTTAATGAATTTCATCTTTTACTAAAACTTAAGTATTAATTCGTTTTAAGAAACAAAGGAGTTTTCATTATGAAAAAAATTATTTTAACTTTAGGTATGACATTAGCTATTTCAACATCAGCATTCGCTGCAAAAAATATTGTTTGCGAAGGCGAAAGCAACAGCACTGCAGAAAAAGTTCGCGTAGAGATCGCAGACAAAAAAGTAACTGTAACTGGTGGCTTTTTACATACCCCTCATGTGTTCACTCAATTAACTGAAGTGAATGGATTAATCACAGCTCCGGGTTTAGCTGTACATTACTCAGATGATTATGGTTGCATTAATGACGCTACCATCATTACTGAAACACGTGAGCCATTTGGCGCAGGCTACATGGAAGCTATCCAAATCCAGCATTGCCGTGGTGGATCTACTCCAGACTATGTTTGCGGATTCGACCGTCATTAATTCAATAAATTCTATTACGTGAGCGACCTCTCCTCGGTCGTTCACCAAAGCCGGGCAAATTTGTCCGGCTTTATTTTTTTGTTCAATTTCAAAAACTCCCATGTAACCATTAGGGCATACAAGGAGATTTCACCATGAAAGCAAAACTACCGTTAATCGCACGTTTATTATTAGGCTTTGTGATGTTCGCATCAGGCTTAGCAGGTTTATTAAACTTAGTTCCACCTCCACCAGATCTTCCAGAAAATATGAAAACTTTTATGGCGGGCTTAATGGCTACGACATACTTTTTTCCGTTTTTAAAAGTCACTGAGACTGTAGTTGGTTTATTATTAATGAGCGGATTTTTTGTTCCACTAGCGCTAGTGGTTTTAGCTCCGATTATGTTAAATATCGTTTTCGTTCACGCATTTATGCAACCATCTGGCTTAGCGTTACCGATCGTTTTAGGTTTGTTACAAGTGTACTTATCTTTTTTCGCACAACCGTACTCGACACCAATCAAAGCCTTATTTCATAAGAAATAATACCAGATCACACCGCCGTGCGCGTCGCCTTATGGCGCGCACTTCACGTACAGTGGTGAAGTGTTTTTAGTGGCTAACACTTAATTATTTTGTAAATAAAGTTTCACTTAATTTAAGATTTTATCGAGAGAAAAACTCGTTTTTACTTTTCAAAAGCTGGGGTGATTTTCCAGCTGTCTAGAAAATTTTTCTTAGATTGTCTGCTGTAAAATATTGTAGGCCAAGCGCGGTTGGATTCTTTTTTGCATTTACTGGCGTTTATATGCCAACAAAAAAAATTTATAAAGTCGCGCTCATCGGTGCTAGTGGTTTCATTGCAAAAAACATAATCAAAATACTTCAGCAAAATAATATTTCGGTGTTATGTATTGGCAGAAATAAGCCTACAAACATCAAATCTGAAGATTTTTTTAAATATGATTTAACAGATTCTAGTTCGAATTTTAACAGCGCGTTTGAAGTTGAAACTGTGATTTTTAATTCTGCCTTAAAGGGTCGCTTCACTGAAACGTCCTATGAGTGGGCTATTCAAGGCCAAATCAGCGCTCCGAATTTTGAACACTTATTTAAACATCTTAACTTAAAAACAGATCGTTTAATCACTATCGGATCATCAGAAGAATATGGCCCGCAACTCAGCGATACGCCAATTAAAGAAAATTTTGAATTAAAACCAGTTTCTTCATATGGATTTTGGAAGTCTTTTCTTTATCAGCAGGGCCTTAGTTGGAAACAAAAAAAATCATCACAGTTTGTTCATCTACGCCCGTTTAATGTTTATGGTGATGGTTTAGATCAAAAAATGTTTTTAGGATCAATCATCACAACACTTTTACAGAATGAAACTTTTCACATGACCAAAGGTGAACAGTTCAGAAGTTTTGTTCCTGTCGATGTCTTAGTCGAAACTATTTTAAAATTTATTGAATTAAAAAATTGGAATGGCTACCACAATAAAAACGCGCTTAACGTAAGCACGGCTTATTATTATCAGTTAAGTGATGTGGCTCGCTTTGTTCGTAAAAAAATTCGCAAAGGCCGTTTAAAGATTGGATCTGTGCCCTACCGCACAGACGAAGTCTGGCATCAAAAACCTAATTTAGATGTGTTAGACCGACTTAATTTAGATTCAAGCAAGTCTTCTTTCGAAGTGGGCTTGCAACGCGTGATTAATACTTACCAAGCGCGTGTTCAACCACAAGCCCTACAAGACGCTCTTACATAAATATCTGTAATCATAACATTTGTTTTAGTAATTATTTTTTCAAACTGATTTTAATAGATAATGCTCTTGAAAAGAGGTTATCTATGAAATCATTATTATTTATCGTTCTGCTTATAACTCTTCAACAAACGGCTTTCGCGGGTTTACCTGTAATACCTGCAGCAGACCAACAAACACTGTTGGCTAGCACTGATTCAAAATTAGCTGCGAACAAAAAACTAGCTTACGATTTCACCAGAATTGTTTTATCAGGCCGTCAATTAGATCGTGCGAGTGAATTTTTAACGAAAGATTATATTCAACATAATCCAAATGTTGAAACTGGTTTACAAGGCTTCTTAGATTTCTTTTCACAACTTGGTGGCCCGCGCCCAATTCCAGAAAATGTGAATGGACTTGTTTCAATTACCGCCGAAGGTGACTTAGTAACCATGTCTTTCGTAAATAAAAGCAAAGATATCACAGGTGCTGAATACACAACTACATGGTTTGACATGTTCAAAGTTGAAAACGGAAAAATCTCAGAGCACTGGGATTGCGATACAAAGTAAGGCCTTAGAATTGCTCTACAACCTCTTGTTATTTGATTGAGGCATTACGCCATACTCATATAATAAGAGGTTTTTATGATTCGCTTTCTTTCTCTTTTAATTTCAATAACATTCTTCACTGCGCCAACTTTTGCTGGTTGGGGCCCATGGACTTCACTCGACGGAATTGTCGTCGGCGACCCCGCAGCTTGTTCAGCTTTGGGGAGAACTTTCGTCGTTGTCAGAGGAACCGATAACACTCTTTGGTATCGCATGAGAATTGGAACCGGCAATTGGAACGCGTGGACAAGTATTCCACTTCCGAACACTTTGCATTTAACAGGGTCACCATCGGTAGCCTGTTTCGTCGATAAATTTGCGCTTGGACATATTAACGTGAGCGTCATCGGCGCAGATGGCAAAGGCTATTATTCTTATCAAAGCGAAGATGATACATTTCCAAAATGGTTTCCACTGGCAACCGCAGGGCTTGCCACTGGAAAACTTGATCTAACTTCTGGTTTTTCAACACCGTCATATGGCGATACGAATGCATTTTTTCCTACATTCGGGGTTGGCAGTGATCGAAAAGTTTATGAGCTTACCTGCACTAGCACAACGGATTGTTATAAAACTTGGAAACCTATAAGTAGAGTTGTCGCCTCTGATCCTGCGGCTACTTCTAAAGGTGGTATCAAATATCTTGTCGTGCAACAGATGGATAACAATCTTTACATGACGTCCGAAACGCCTACTGGTTGGGGGCCATATATACAGATTCCAGACAGCGCTGGTGTAACTTCATCACCTGATATTATTAGTCTTGGCCAATATAATTTTGAACTCTTTGCCAGAGGAAACGGTTTTCACAAAAATCTTTTACACAAAACATGGACCGGCAGAAATAATGGTACCGGCACATGGAGCAATTGGGAAAACCTTGGCGGAACACTCACCGCAGGGCCGGGAGCAGCAACAGCATTTAGCAGTAAGCGCATGCTCGTGTTCATACGCGGTGGCGACAATGCTTTGTGGTATCGCTATTGGGAACCTTAGTATTTTAACAAATTTCAAATAGGCGTTTTTTATGATTCGACTTTTTTCATTATTAATTTCAATAACATTTTTTGCTGCTCCAACTTTTGCTGGTTGGACAATCTGGGTTTCGCTGGGCGGTGGAATTACCTCTGATCCCGCAGCCTGTACCGTGCGCGGAATTACTTACGTCGCCGTTCGCGGAGAAGATAATAAAATCTGGTATCGCAAAAGAACATTAAGCACTGGTATTTGGGATAACTGGAAACAAGTACCCAGTAATATAACTTTCAGTGGAGCACCTTCAGTTTTTTGCAGAGCTTACCAAAATCATGATTGGTTTGAAGTGCAAGCGGTTGGCAGCGCTGATCAACTGATTTACAAAAGTTATCTTTTAACTGACACTGCGTTTTCACAATGGTCACTTATTACTTACGACCCACAAAAAACTTTAAAAGTGGCAGCAGGATCAGGATTGTCAGCTCCCAATGTTGATCCCTTAGCATTAGCAACACCGATGTACTTTGCCCGCGGAACAAATGATTATCTCTACTATTCAACTTGTTATGACACTCACTGCTTCGATAGCTGGAATCCAATTAGTCCACCGGTATTAAGCGACCCCGCAGCAGCTTATCAAAACTCTGGTCGACTAGATTTAGTGGTGCAAGCGTCGACAGGAACATTAATTCATAGATTTTTTGAAAACGGAGCGTGGTATCCATTTCAATATATGGGAAGTGGAACAGTTTATTCTTCACCAGACATGGTCAGCCGTTATTTAGGAAGTTTAGATTTATTTGTACGCGGGCCAAATAATATTCTGCAAACTAAGCGATGGATCAACGGTGTTTGGGGAGGCTGGACAAATCTGGGAAGCCCCGCTGGCCGCGGAATTTACTCGGGCCCCGGGGCAACCACATACGCAAGTAAAGCGCGCATATTTGTATTTGCTCGTGGATATGATAATGCCCTTTGGTATCGCGCCTGGGCTCCATAAATAAATTATTGAAGTGACTGTGCGATTCCTGACCACAAGTTTAATTCACTCACCTGAGAATAATCGTAAACATCAAAGTTTACACCCATTGACCTAAGAGTTTTTAATTCTTGTAAGAATTGTGAGCTCGTAGGTCTGATGGTTCCGTAACTTCCGCTAAATTCTGAAAGTTCAGTATGAACAATAGATTTTTGTGTTCCCATTTGAGTTAAGAAAGATGATGCGGCAGTTTTGATCCAGTCTGGATTAAACACAGTCGTTCCGTATTCAGAATTCCATTGGGCCCACATAAATTCACCTTGAACATATGTCGGACGTTGATTCGCTGGTAATGTGTTAAAACCTAAGAAGTTAAAACCCATAGATTTAGATAACGTTGCCGCTGGTAATAATGCTCCATTAGAAGAAGCTGTCCAAGTTTGAACAACATGAGCTTCTTTTCCTTTAGCCGTAGCCAAACCAAAGAAATTTCCTAAATACGAAGTTAATTCATTTGATCGAACTGTTTGCCATTGCGCTGAACCTAATGTTCCCGTCGGGTAAGCTGCATAGAATTTTGCATTCGCTGCTGGATTGTAATCGGCTCCGTTGTTCCAATTGAAATCAAGAGTTGGTTCAAACGCTTCGATACCATCTACACCTGGATTTTTTGCTAAGAAATCATTAACAAATCCTGTGTACCAATTTTTAAAATCAGGATGAAAAATAGATAATAAATAAAGATCGCTGTAAGGGCGATAATCTGCGCCAGTTTTCTTTTTCATGCGCCATGCTGGCATCGCTGACCAAACTTTATAAAAGTTATTCATCGGAAGATCCGCAATAACTCTGATTCCACGCGCATGCGCTTCATTAATAAGTGCCGTTGTGAAATTTCCAACACCTAAAGTACCTTCTACATTTGTCATACTGTAAGTCGTTTTGTAATACGCACCATAATACGGAGAGTAAGCAAAAAGAAAAATTGTATTAAAGCCTGCGTTCTTCACATTTTGAGCTGCAGTGGCCGCCATTTGTTGAATCGATTTACCTGATAATGCTGGATCGTCATAAACATATCCTGGATCAAAACGCAGTCCTCTTACCGGAGCCGTTTGGGCAAAAGCAATATTCAATGATAAAAAAGTAAGTAGGGCAGTAAATAACCGCATGTGTAGACCTCCAATGTCTGATTGTTATTTCCCGCCGCGAATGCTGAACAAGCGGGATAACTGTTGCGAAATCAGTGTGAGGTGTTGTGATTTAGCAAAACCAGAAAATTGGAGTTTTTGTTTAAGAAAAATAGACAAAGGGCCTAATGCAGATGTGCTAAATCAAATTAGCCTCTGTAGAAAAGAAATAAGAATTAATATGTTTTGTGAACGGAGAAATTTTAGATGTTTTTTAATTGTTCGCGAGTTTTGGCAAAGCCAATCGGTGAAGTTTGACTCGCTAAAAATTCAATAATTTTTTCAGCCGATTTTTCTGGGGCCATCGTCGACGAATCAACTGTAAAATCATAGTGCGCCCATTGGTGCACGACTGAATATTGTAATCGCGCTGAACCAAGAGTTCGATCTTTGCGATCAGCTTCTCTTTTTTCGGCGACATCAAGCGGGCAGTGAACACCAATAAAATATGCTGGTTGATCATGAAAAAGTTCTGCTAATTCAGAAACCCAATTTTTTTCAATTAACACATGATCTGCGATAACTAAATTTCCAGAATTAATCATCGTTCGTATTGAGTTGTGCATTCCGCTCATCAAACGATTTCCAAGTTCACCTTTGCAACGAGCATGACCCCAAACTTCTTCCCATAGCGGTTGTTTAAGATAGTGCTCTGGCAACATGTATAGAAATTTATCTAAGCCCATATCTAAATACGGGCTCTGCAGTTTTTGCTGTAAGCATTTCACGATACTGCTTTTGCCTGCGCTGGTTGTTCCGTTTAATAAAATTAGTTGAGGTTGCATAGAGGGCTTTAGAATAAGGTCTGCTGGAAGCAGATCAAAAAAGTAATGGCGGAGTGGGTGGGATTTGAACCCACGGTACCTGTTTTGCAAGTACGAGTCTTTAGCAAAGACTTGGTTTCAGCCACTCACCCACCACTCCGCGCGCAAATATTTTATGCTGAAATAATCTAAACCTCAAAATGCCATAGCGTTTTTACAGAATCAAGGAATGACCTGTTACTTACGCTTGATTTTAGAATAATTAGTATGTAGAACCGTATTTCACAATTAAGTTTGCTTAATTTACGACGTGCGGTCGTAGCTCAGCTGGATAGAGTACTTGACTACGAATCAAGTGGTCGGAGGTTCGAATCCTCCCGTCCGCACCATTTTCTGCCTTTTTTATAAACAATCAACATTATCAGTCATTTTCGTTTTTAGTGGTCATACCAAAGGCCTTAGCGTAGCTTTTTCCTCATCTTTTTATCAAAACTGCTGAGGGGCGCGTTTATGTATTCAAAATTATTTAAAGTTTTAGTTTTATCTTCAGCTGTTTTTGCTTTTACAGCGTGTTCACAATCAACAAACTCTCAAACAGTACACGCGGTTTCTGACTCAGCATCTATAGTCAATGGCAGACCCGTTATTGCGACTGATCTTTATGCTAAACATACAGTAGCCGTAGCCCCCGTTGGCGAAGATCCTTGTACAGGAGTAATTATTGCTCCTCATTTTATTTTATCAGCGGGCCACTGTGCAGATTACTTTGAAAATGGTGAAATCTTTTTTGGTCTTAAAGCTGATAAGTCTGCAACAGTTTATAAAATCAAAAATGTAACTCTTCACCCTAAGTATTGCCCACGCTGTACAGGCAGACTTGATTTAGCAGACGCAAACGATCTTTCAATTGTTGAATTTGCTGAAGAACTTCCAAAAGGTTTTGAACCTGTTGAATTCGCAACTCTTGAACAAGTCAAAGTGGGTACTCATGTTCATCTTGCAGGTTACGGCATCGATGAAAACTCTCATTATGACGGTGCCATGAAGGTGACTGAAGTTTTAATTGATCAAGTAGGTTCATCAGAAATTATGACGAATGAACTTAAATCGGGTAGCTGTAACGGAGACTCTGGCGGCCCAGCTTATATTTTAGAAAACAACAAATTGCTTTTAGCCGGAATCACAAGTCGCGGTGACGGGCCTTGTCGCCAACTAGGAATTTATACAATTCCAGCGGCCCACCAAACTTGGATCAATACTGTTTTAAACATCAAGTAATTTTGCTCAAAAATGCGTCACAATAGGTGTAATTTCACTACCTAAGATATTGAAATACTCCTAGACTATTTAGGTGAGCAAAAAACTTATATTAAAACTATCAATTCTTGTTGTCGGTCTTGTGGGCATTTTTCTTGTAAAAGGCTACCTGACTAAAAATACTTCTTATCCTCAGCCTGATATGACTGAAATCACTAAGTCTGTGGCTTCATTTCAATGGTGCTCTGAAAATAAGGGGACTGTGAAATGGCAAGAGGCCCAGCTTAAATCTAAATACAAAACATGGACTGACTATGCTCTTCGCAAAAAGTTCTGCAAGGTTGATCTTGAGCCGCTATCAGAGGCAGAAATGAGCAACGCTCAATGGCGTGATCTAGCTTTGGCCACTGATTCTCAAGCCGCAATGGTTAAACTTGAGTGGGACAAAGCCCTTAAAGTATTCAGGGCTGCAGGCCTTCCTTTTAAATCGAAAAAATTGAGTAGAGAGCTTCTTGACGAAGGCCACTGAATTCGTTAGTTTGTTCCCAGCTGTTCAGAAGTAGCTCAGTTGGTAGAGCAAGCGGCTGTTAACCGCTTGGTCGCAGGTTCGAGTCCTGCCTTCTGAGCCATTTTATTATGGTTCTAAACCCTTGAAGAAATTCGAGGGTTTTTTTTTGGCTAAAACAATCAACTACATGCCGCCAATCGATAACCCACCAGGTTTAATCCAACTTGGAATTCCGCTGATCACAAGTCCAACGCTGACATATGAACCACTTAGATCTATCTCGTTAATGTTTTGCCCGATAGTTCCTTCGTAGTTTGGATTTTTCATTTTGAAATTTTCGTATCCGCCTTCAACATACATTTTCAACAACGAACCGCCTAAACCCATCGAGGCGCCGGCACGTTGATAAAAGTGTGAGTTCTTTTCCCATTTTGCCGTGCCACCTGAAGTTTTTAATTCGACACTGTTGTTTGATAATCCAAGTTCACCAAACATATCTAAAAAAATATTATCTTTATTCACTAACATTACTCGCCCTGTAAGGCCGGCAGAGTATTGTTGAACCGAAATGTATTCAGTCGCGGGAAATGCAGCTTCTTTTTTATTTGAACCATTAAAGACACCTTTAACTTTTGTTCCGGCTTTAAACCAAGAATTCAATTCAGCATCTACTTCTAAACCAAAACCTGTGATGCCTTTCATTTCTTCGATTTGATCTGGCATCATCAGTGCGCCCAGATTTTCGTCTTTATTCGCAAACTTTGTGTCTGATAAGAAAAATCTAATTTCAGACCATTTTAAATTTAAATCTTTCGCGTAAACTGGAATATTCAAAAAAATTATGTTTAAAAAAATATTTAGAATCATCATTGTTCTCATTTTTTACTCCTTTGTAATTTTTCACGTAAAAAGCCCCGGTCATAAAAACCGGGGCTAGGGTTGGGGGATTCGCTACTCTTGATTATTTACAAACCACTGTTTGTAAGATTAAGCTTTGATCTTGTTCACCAGCGATACACATACCTGCCGAGGCATTGATGTTCGTTAAGAAATCTTGAGTGCCAACATATTGAAAGTTACCTGCGATAATTTTTGCTTGGTCTGCACCTTTAGCAAAGTAAGCTTCTGTACCTTGAGCAATCGAAGCTGTAATCGTGCCTTGTTCAGAGAACAATGGGTTTGATACCGCAGTTAATTGACCATCAATCGCTGATAAGAATTTTAATCCAATATGACCACCAGCGTACGAAGTTACTTGAGCATCAAGTTGACCGTTAACTGTTAACTGAGCCATCGGTTGACCATCAGCTTTAGCAGATACTGTCGGTGCGGCTAATTTAACTCCTGAAAATTCAACCATCGACATCGCATTATTTAATGAAGCTAATCCACTGCCACCAGGAAACGCTAACGCTACCGAGTGATTTACGTTGTCATGATCATGTACCGGAAAGATTGCCGCAACAGCCGGGATGTTAACTTGCAATGAAGCTAAACCCATTGCAGGAAATGCTGATAACGTCGCTGCATTTTGACCAGCTTCGATAGCGAAGTCATAACTTTGCATTTCATGATTTACACCTTGAACATGAATTTTTTGATTTACAGTTAAGTCAGCAATTGTTGCACCTAATTTTTGGGCCACAGTTAATGAAACATTACCTTGTGCCATTGATGGTAATTCCATTGAATCTTCTTGGTGAGCTACAATGATTTCATCGACTTTGTTAAACGCTGCTAATAAGCCTGATAAATCAACTTGAGCAGAAATTAACTCTGGCGTGTAATAGAAACCAAATCCTTTGATATTGGCCATGTAAACTTCAACATATCCAGATGAAGCATCTTGTTCAATTTGCACTAATTTAATTTTTGAAAAAACTTCTTGGCAAGTTTCAGGATGATTTTTTGCAAGTACTTCACTGCAGATGCGGCCATCAGGTGTATATATAGTTGCACCGTTTTGGCTTTGTTCGTTAGCAAGTAAATAGTTAATTGCTTTTTGAACATCATCTTCAGTATCCATCGATATTTTTTCTGGTGGATGTTCTAAATCTAAATTTTTTAGAAATTTACTGTCCACTAAAACATTGTTGAAGCTTGCAACTAATCCATCAGCTTGAGTTTCCAAAGCTTTCATTAATGCTGAACGCCCTGTTGGTTGAGCGATTGGTGTGACTTCTGGTTGTTCTTCTTTACAACCTACAGTTGCAAGAATTAAAGCACCACATGCGATCGTTTTTAAAATATTGTTTTTCATAACATCTCCTTTGTTAGGGTTTGGTTAAACGCTGTTAAAAGAAGATATTGCGATTTGCTGTCCAAGTTTGAAGTGTTGATATCACTGAAGTTTTTTAAATACACGAGTGCTGAAAATTCAGCGGTGCAAGGTTTTCAGCAGTCTATAATGCTTAAAATTCTAGGGGTTGTCTCGAATTGATACGCTTTAAAACAGCGGGATCAAAATAATAAGAAATACCAAAAGTACTTAAAGTTGAATCAGCTTGTATGTTGTTCTGCGAACGATAAACGCGATGGTCAAAAGAAATAAAAAAACCAAAATTTTTATACTGAAGAGGTTCCCAACGAACAAAGAAACCACCTTGGTGATACCAAGTATCTACTTTTTTGTCGTTGTAACCATCCATCCAGTTTGTTTGATAACCAGATGTGCGTTGATAGTTAACCAGGGCAGCTTGTAGTCCTACTGTTACTCGACGAATATTAATGTCGCCAGAGTTAGTTTGATACGGGTTATAGCCGAATTTATATTTAAATTCGACAGCCTGTTGCATGATTTCATTGGCCCAGGGGCTTCCTTCACCGGCCGTGTATTTTGTTTTTGCGGCTCCTGCGAAAATTTCATGGCTGTAATTTTTTTCATTCAGTACACGAGAACTTACACCAAACATTCTTGGACGATTGTTTCCTTGAAATTCTGGATCACCCCAAGAAAACGACCAGCTTGTCATCGTCAGCAAGTCTTCTTTGAATTTTTTAAAATCTAAATTATAAATACGACTGATATTTTCATCTGAAGTAATTTCAAGCGTGTGGGGTGTTTCAATCCAACTTAATGTGGCTGGAACTTTAATCTTTGGATCTTTAACATCAATGTCATCACCATCATATTTGGCTTTTTTAGTTTTATCATTAAACTGCATTACAAATTCTGTATGCATCAATTCCATTTTAGTTACTGCTGGATACGAAAATTCTAAGATGGGAACCAATTGGTTCTTTTTTGTTTTCCATTGAAGCAAGACCTGATCACCCTCAATAACTTCATAAAAAGTTTGTAGGCCGCCTACATCTGTAGTCTTAGCTTCACTATTGTTAATCAGTAAGGCCGAGTACTTGGCTTGCTTTTGTGAAATCTCAGATCCATTTACACTAATTGATGGTGGGTTTAATACTCCAGATATAATCGTTTTCTTTTTTTCTGCAGCATCTGTTAAATTAATATATTTAGCTTGCGCGAACATCGCACAAAATACAGTTAATAAAAAGCAGGCCGTATTAAGCAGATTTCTTTTTTGCAAGCTGATGTTTTTTTATTTTGTATTGGAGTGTTCCGCGATTCAATCCAAGTAATTCTGCGGCTTGAACTTGATTTTCACCCACGATTTCAAATGCACGTGCAATCACTTCGCCTTCGATATGGTCTAAATAACCTTCGATGGCCATACCAGGCTTCCAAGATGGTGGTTGAAATTCATTGCTGTTACTATTTTCGCTGATAGGTGAAACGACGGCGACGGGGGCCTGTGAAGGAGCGCGATTCGCAATTTCAGCGGGCAGCTGAGGTAAATCTACACGGCCATTTTGAGGTGTTAGTACGATTAAACGTTCTAACACATTTTTGAGTTCACGTATATTTCCAGGATAATGATATTCTTCTAAAACAGTTTTCGCCGATGGCGATAAAGATGACTTCATGCCTAGATCTTCACAAATATAATTCCAGAAATAATTGATTAATAAGGGAATATCTTCTTTGCGATCGCAAAGTGGTGTCATTTGATACTGTAATACGTTGAGACGAAAATAAAGATCTTCGCGAAATAATCCTTTGTCGACTAAGTCTTTTAAATTTCTATGAGTTGCGGCCACGACGCGCGCTTGGCTTTTAATAACGCGAGTTCCACCTACACGGCAGAATTCTTTTTCTTGTAATACGCGCAGAAGCTTAGCTTGTAAATTTAATTGAAGTTCGCCGATTTCATCTAAAAAAATTGTTCCACCAGCTGCAAGTTCAAATTTGCCAGGCTTGGCTGCAACCGCACCAGTAAAAGCACCTTTTTCATGACCAAAAAGTTCTGACTCGAGTAAGTTTTCACTTAAGCTCGCACAGTTAACAGCAACAAAAGGGCTGTTATTATCTTCTTTGGCTTCGTGAATAGCTTTGGCGACAACTTCTTTACCTGTTCCGCTAGGGCCAAGTAATAAAACCGGAGAATTTACGTGCGCAACTTTTGCGATGAACTTTTTTGTATCAACTAAAAACTGCGATTCACCAACTAGCTTGGTTTTATTTTTTTCTGAAGAATTTAAAATCTTTTTTGCATTCCAGGCGCGTAATTCAATGATGCGATTAATGCGATGAAATACTTCAGCGAATTCAATGGGCTTTGATAAATAATCATCGGCGCCAGCATGAATTGCGGCAACGGCACCTTCAATACTGCCCTGAGCTGTCATTAAAATAAACGATGTTAACGGAGACACTTCGCGAATTTTAGCTAACAATCCAAGTCCATCAAGTTTTGGCATTTTTAAATCGCTTAAAACAATTTCAAATGATTTTTCTTGAATAAGTTGTAAAGCTTTTTCACCGTCTTCAGCAGTTTCAACATCATACGTTTCTGATAAGAGCTCTTTTAAGCTATTTCTTAACCCAACTTCATCATCGACAACTAATATTCTCATAGCGTTTATTTCGGTATTTTGAGCTGTTTGATCAAGTCTGGCTGATTGTTTAACTCCAAGACATAAAGCTAGTTTTTACCTTAACTGGACTAAATGATGGATGGGTAAACTGATAAGCTGTTCTGACTACATGAAATACACTCTAAAAAACCTCATTGTTTTATCTTTTTTTATATTTGTTGGATGTCAAAAAGCTCAGCAAGAAAAAACCGAAGTTCCTGTTGTCGCCGTATCAGAAACAGCAAAAGTTTCAATTGATACTACTACCGCAAGTTCAACAGCTGTGACTTCGCCTGCTGTTGAAAAAAATTGGTTAGCAAAATTGCTTCAACAGACCAACCAAGTTGAATTTCGCAAAAGAAATCAAAATGTTTGGAATCAAGCCGAACAAAGTTTGGCCTTTCTAAGATATGATGCCTTACAAACTAAAAATTCTTCTACGGCTGAAGTGATTTATCAAAGTGGTTCAACCTTAGACGTCAAAGAAAACACTCTTATTATTTTTGATGAAGATCCGGGTCAAAAAAAGAAAGCTGAAGACCGAATCATTATTAAATCAGGCCAACTCACAGGTAAAACAAAAACTGAACTCTGGGTTTTTACCGATTCTGGTCTTATTCAGATCAAAGCAAAAAAAGGGGCCGCTTCTAAATTGGCTGAAGCTCACATTATTGTAAAAAAAGACCGTGCAATCACAGTTAAGGTGAATCAAGGAACTGCTGAAATCGTTTATAAAAAAGAAAACGAGTTTACTCGAGTCGCCGTGGCCGAAAAAGCAGATATCAATTTAAAGCCAAGTACCGAAGTGACTTCTGGTTTACAAGTTAACGAAGATAAAATTCAAGAGCTTGCAAACGCACAGATTAAAACAGTAGCGACAGCCCAAGCAGATCTTTCAATAGAAAGCCCGGCTGACAACGCTCTTGTGAATGACGAAGAAATTGAAATTCGCGGCCGACTTACAGGTGCGGGAGCTAAATTATTAATTAATGGCCAGCTTGCCGAAATTTCTGATGGCGGTATTTTTACAAAAAAAATAAAACTACAGGCCGGAACGAACTTAGTTGTTTTTCAAATAGTTCGCAGCGATGGCACAGTTAAATTCGTAAAAAGAAATGTGAGATACCAACCAAGATGATGACGATCAGATCAAAACTTATGTTGGTATTTTCGGTTTTTGCGGTGGTTGCCGTTGTCGCCGGAAGTGGTTTTGTTTTACAAAAAGCAATCGCTGAAAAAAGCAGTTACGTTAACGAACTCAATTCGTTGCTCGTGCCGCAATTGCGTTCTGAGCTAGATCAACAGTTAAGATCACTGACCGTATTACTTAAACCTGTTTTAACAGCACCAAGTAAGGCTAAATTTTCAAAGAATGATCTTGAGTTACTAGTTGCAAACCTTAAATCTTCGGCACCTTATGTTGATGCTATCGTTTTAACAAATACAGCTAATGAAAATATGGCCGTTCAAATTAACACTTCTGATGATGTGGCCACACGTACTGAAAGCCTAATCAAAGACTTACAAAATAAAAGTAAAACTGAGATTATCGCCAACAAATTTCAAGTTTCTAAAGACGGATTAGCTTTATACCGCGAAGTTGCAGGACAACTGGTCGGACTTATTTTTAACACTAAAGAATTTTTGTCTTTAACAGAATCAAATCGTGGCAAAGATTCTTATGTGGTTAACGGTGACAGCGAAGTCTTATTTTCAAATACTTCTACGCCAGAAATTCCAAAATTAAATTTAACTGGAACCGGAGCCACTATTGTTGGTTCTGATTTGCGTTGGCCAAACGGGCAATTACGCACAGCTTTTTTAACTAAGTCTGATATGATTTCTAATGCATATGTTATGACTGTCGAAGATAAAGTCAGCTGGCTTACAATTGCTTCACCCTTATTAAACTCTACGATTTCAGTATTAATCATTTTAGTTATCGCAGCCTTTGCGGTTGCGCTGTGGATTTCTCGCTCTTTAGCGGCTCCAATTGAAAAGCTAACAGCACAAACCGAAAAAGTGGGTTTGGGCGATTGGAAGTCTGCCATTTTAAAACCTGACACTTATGAATTATCAAAATTAACTTCGGCTTTTAATGCCATGATTGAAAACCTACAGCGTCGTGAGCGTGATTTAACTTTAGCAAATCAAAAAATTATTCGTTCAGAAAGTTTAGCGGCCGTCGGGCGCATCGGTGCAGGCGTTGCTCATGAAGTTAAAAATCCATTAGCCTCAATTCTAAGTTATGCGCAGCTCTTAGAAATTCAGATTAATAATGCTGTTAAGGCTGATTCGGCAAATACTGAAAAATTATCTAAAATTAAAAATTATAATTCGATGATTTTAGATGATACTCGTCGTGCGAGCCGTATTATTAACGATCTTTTAACTTTTGCCCGCCAAAAAGAAGTGCAAACCGAATCAGTTTTGGTCTTTGATTATCTTTTAGATTTAAAAATTAAACTTGAATCATTTTGCACACAGAATGCGGTTCAATTCGATTGCACTTCGAATTTAAAGACTGAACATATCTCAATTGATAAAGAGCAAATCTACCAGGTGATTTATAATCTTGTGCAAAATGCCGTGCATTCGATGGTCGACAAGACATCAGCTGATCGAAAAATTAAACTTTCTGCCGACCGCGATCAAGACAACATCATAATCTCGGTTGAAGATAATGGCAGTGGTATACCTCAAGAAAATCTTGAAAAGATATTTGAACCTTTCTTTTCAACTAAAAAAATGGGCGAAGGCTCTGGTTTAGGATTAGCTATCAGTTTTGGCATCATGCAAATGCACGGTGGACAAATTCAGGTTAAATCCCAACTTGGTGTTGGAACAAAATTTATTCTCGTGTTTCCAAGTGTGAAAACTACATAAATGGGGCACATCTGGACCTAACTACAGAGATGTACAAAACTACGAAACTTTTAAAAAAATTTCCGCTACAATGAATGACATGAAATCATATTTCGAAACCATCGGTAATGCCACTGTAGTTTGTTACGACAACGGTAAACCCATCATTGCAACTGATCCTTGGATTCAAGGCGGTTGTTATTTCGGAAGTTGGGCTTTGTCGCACGAAGTTCCTGAACAGCAAATGAAAAACATTTTAGATTGTCCGTACATTTGGTTTTCGCACGGGCATCCTGATCATTTAAATCCAGATTCTATTAATGAATTTATGGATAAAACTATTTTATTACCTGACATGGTTAATCGCCGCATCGAAAAAGATTTAACAGCATTGGGCTTTACAACTCGCATTTTACCAGAGCGCGAGTGGGTTCAGTTGTCTGACAAAGTTAAAATCATGTGTATTTCTGATTACTTTCAAGATGCTATTATTCTTATCGATGTGAATGGTCGTTTAATTATTAATACCAACGATGCTTTAGATCGCGGTTGGGGTAAGTTCGTTCGTAAAATTATTTCTGGCTATGACACTTCAGTTTTATTATCGCTATTTGGTTACGGCGATGCCGATATGATTCACTTCTTTGACCAAGACGGAAAGTTCATTGAACCTAAGGCCGCTAAGCGCGCACCCGTTGGTGAAACGATTCAAGCGGTTACAGAAAGTTACGGCGTTACTCACTGTATTCCGTTTAGTTCTATGCACCGCTATCAAAGAGCAGATAGCTTGTGGGCTAACAAATATGCGACTGAGCTTGATGCTTACAGTAAAGGTTTTAATTCAAGTAGCGTTCAGCTTTTACCAGCCTATATTACTTTTGATTGTGAAATCGAACACGGTAAAAAACAGTGGAAAGAAATTAATCCTAAATCTACTGAAGAAATTATTTTTACCTCAGAAGATTTCAACGACAACTGGAGTGATCCTTTAACACCTGAAGATTTTAAAAAAGTAGAACACTACTTTAAAAAAATTGAACATTTACATTCATTCTTAGATTTTATTTGTCTTCGCGTGGGTGGAAAAGATCATATGATACCGCTTGCTAAAACAAAAAAAGACCGCGGCTTAATTTTCGAAGTGCCACGACATTCACTAATGATTGCCGTTAAACACGAAATTTTTGATGACCTTTTAATTGGTAATTTTATGAAGACACACTTAGTTGGCAAGTGGTCTGAATCACGCTTATATCCAGATTTTACGCCTTATGTGGCTCGTTATGCTGATAATGCTTACGTAAATACGTATGCAGAATTAGAAAAATACATGAACGAATATAAAAAGCGTCAGCCTGTTGAACACTTTTTACATATGTTAGAGCAAAAATCGATCGATCTATTTAGACAAAATATTTCTGGCGGATCACCGGTATTTGAATTCGGCAAAAAAGCTTATTGGTACACTAAGCGCGTATTTAAATAAGCGCCTTATGGTTTATCTCCAAAATTTTAATACTATTTAATTTCACTTAAAAACTTTTCGCGAATAGTGCGGCCACACAAAATAGACTTGATGCCTCGTTCTGAAATCGGGCCTTTGCGCGCGATGATGCCGTAGTATTTTTTATCTGCGGTAACCCAGGGATAAAATCCAAATAAGCCCGGGCTTGAATACGCTTCAACTTTATCAGTCGACGATTTTTCAATCCAATAATGATTACCATACCACCAAGCAAGTTCTGCTGGCACTGGTGATTCTAAAACTTCTTTGCTGCCACAATTTTTATTGGCGCAAACACCTTTTTCAGACTGTAAGTTTTTAGCCAAATAATATTTGTCATTTAAAATGTTTTGTAAGAATTGGGCATAGCTGTGCGCTGTGGTTTTTGCGCCGCCCGCCAGTTGCGGAAATCCATACTCGATGTCGCTGACTTTTAAAGTGTCTTGCATGACTTGTGCGAGAGTTTCATTGGTTTTATCAGCCAGGCCCATTTCATCTTTAACGGCTAGCGCCTGAGCGTGGCCGCCATTGTAATAAAATTTACCTTTATTTTCACTGCTTAGTTCAGCATTACTGCCTTTGCCAAATAGTGCTTTCAATCTGGCTTTAGCCAAGAAACATTCTTTAACTGTTTTTACCCGGCCCATTACGCAGGGAAGATTGGCCATGTTGGTATAGCCAGAGCGCATTTGTAAAAATTCTTTTTGTTCTTCAGTTAACTGACCTTTAGTTTTTTCTTGAGCGTATACACCAAACAACCATTTCGAGGCCGAAGCGATTTCCATTTTAGTATTGGCATTATAGGTTTTTCCGACTTGGCCAGAAATTTTTTTACCCTTGTTGGTGCCGATCTCCCAATAGAAATCTCCAAGTTTTTTGCAGTCTTGATTCGTCGCAATTATTTTTTCTATGTCTTGCTGTAGTTCAGCCAAGGCAGAAACACTAATCACGCTGATCAAAAAAAATACTTTCAAAAATGTGCTCATGAAAATATGTTACCAATTAGAAATGATATTTCAATCCTAGTCCTGCGTTAAATTCTAATTCTGTTTCTGGAGCAATCGTTACAATCGGCACAATTTGCACATGAAAACTAATCTCTTTAGTTTTCGATGGGCGCCAATCTAAACCTACCGGAAAGCGAACACCAAATCCAACGTCGCCATCATGATCACCATAGTAACCATCTTTACCATTGCGATAGTGGTCATCATTTACGATAACGATCATTCCGCCAACTCCATAAAATAACCCGACATCATTAAATTGCGGGTTTCGCAAAGAATCATGTGTTTCTAATAGATAATCGCCATAAAGATGGGTCGCGTGGTTATATGAAAACGAAACCCCAGCTTCGACTGCGGTCGGCCCACCAAGGCCATGAGTAAAGTTAATATATGTTGGGCCACCGATCGTTAAACCCACTGCGTTCTGCGCCAGCGCTTTGGGTAGACAAAATACCGTGGCACTTAAAAAAATTACGATATAAATCAATCTTAAAATCATTGTGAAAACCTCCGTACTGTTTTCGATAGCTTTTATTAAGCTTATCTATTTTTTTTAATTATTAAATTTTTTACCCTGAAATTCTTAAATTAAGAAGAAGGTTTCAATAAGTGTTCATCAGTTCGACATTTTTACCCCAAAAGTCTGGGGTGTTATAAGGGCCGCCTTATGTGTTATAGATTATATCTATTTGAAATCGAATGTCATAGATTTTACATATTTGTACTGGCAGTATGAACTCATTACTATTTAGACGGTTTACAACAACGTAACAAACAAGGAGGCCCTCGTGGCAGCAACATTAATTAATACAAAGGTAACTGATTTCAAAGTTCAAGCTTACCATAACAACAGCTTCAAAACTGTATCTAGCAATGACCTTAACGGTAAATGGTCAGTTTTCTTTTTCTACCCAGCAGATTTCACATTTGTTTGCCCGACTGAATTAGGCGACATGGCTGACAAATACGCTGACTTCCAAAAAATGGGCGTAGAAGTTTACTCTGTATCAACAGACACTCACTTCACTCACAAAGCTTGGCATGATGCTTCTGAAACAATTAAAAAAATCAAATACCCAATGTTAGCTGATCCAACAGGTCACTTATCACGCGCATTTGGTGTTTACATTGAAGAAGCTGGTATGGCTTACCGTGGAACTTTCTTAGTTAATCCAGAAGGTCACATTAAATTAGCAGAAGTTAACGATAACGGCATCGGCCGTAACGCTGATGAATTACTTCGTAAAGTGCAAGCCGCTCAATTCGTAGCAGCTCACCCAAATGAAGTTTGCCCAGCTAAATGGACTCCAGGTGCAAAAACTTTAAAACCAGGTTTAGACCTAGTTGGTAAAATCTAGTTTTTAAAGGTAGGCCGTCCCTTTTTCGGGAGCACTGCATCCCAAAAAGTAACGGCCTACCAATTCTTCGGCTCATGGTTGAGCCCTTTTTTTCTCTCGCTCCTCTCTTTTTTTCTAATAGCTCTCTTCAGGAGGTCTTATGTTAGATGCTGATTTAAAAGAACAACTTAAAAGCGTATTCGCAAATTTAGAAAATCAAATTGATTTAGTTTACGAACAAAGTAAAAACGCAAATCAAAATGAACTTGTCGAGATGTTAACTGGTGTGGCTGAAACAAACCCAAAAATCTCTGCTAAATATGACCCAGCATCTGCGGCTCATGATGGCCCACCACGTTTTACAGTTCATAAAAACGGAAAATCTACCGGCGTGTTTTTTACTGGTATTCCCGGTGGACACGAATTCACTTCATTAATTTTAGCGATCTTAAACGCAGACGGAAAAGGTAAACTTCCTGATGCGATGATTTTACAACGTATTAAATCTTTACGTGGCCCTGTTCGTATTAGAACTTTTATGTCTTTAGATTGTGAAAACTGCCCGGTGGTGGTTCAAGCTTTAAATCTAATGGCTATTGTTCATGATGATTTTCACCATGAAACGATCGACGGCGCTTACGCTCAAGAAGAAATTGCAAGTCTTGGTGTACAAGGCGTACCCAGTGTTGTCGTTGACGGAAAAATGATTCACTCAGGTCGCGCAAACTTCGCAGAATTATTAAAAACGTTAGAAGAAACTTTTGGAGTTGATTCATCGGTGGCAAAACTTTCTGGCGCTGATGCAAACCTTGGTGATTATGATGTTGTTGTTATTGGTGGTGGCCCAGCAGGCGCCTCAGCTGCGATTTACAGTGCGCGTAAGGGTTTAAAAACAGCTATGATTGCCGAACGTTTCGGTGGTCAAGTGCAAGACACTAAAGGTATCGAAAATTTAATTTCTGTTGTTTACACTGAAGGCCCACAACTAGCGGCGCAATTAAACCAGCATGTATTAAGTTATCCGGTAAAAATGTTAGAACACCGTCGTGTTTCGCGCATTGATAAAGACGAAAATATTATTCATTTAGAAAGCGGCGAATTTTTAAAAGCGCATTCTACAATTATTACGACCGGCGCTAAATGGCGCGAATTAAATATTCCTGGTGAAAAAGAATATTTAGGCCGTGGCGTAGCCTTTTGCCCTCACTGTGATGGTCCCTTTTATAAAGGTAAAAAAATTGCTGTGATCGGTGGTGGTAATTCTGGTGTAGAAGCAGCTATCGATTTAGCGGGTATTGTCAGCGAAGTTGTTTTATTTGAATATAACGACTCATTAAAAGCAGATGCCGTTTTAGTTGATAAACTAAAATCACTACCAAATGCTAAAATCATTACTTCTGCCAAAACAACACAAGTGATCGGTAACGGAACTCAAGTCACTGCGTTAGAATACTTAGACCGCAACACGAATACAGTTGAAAAAGAAACACTAGAAGGTGTTTTCGTACAAATTGGCTTATTACCTAATAGCCAGTTTGCAAAAGATGTAGTTGAAACTAACAAGTTCGGCGAAATTGTTGTAGATAGTAAGGGTCGCACTTCAGCAAAGAACATTTATGCAGCTGGTGACGTGACCACGACACCATTTAAACAAATCGTGATCGCGATGGGCGAAGGAGCAAAAGCTGCTCTAACAGCCTTCGAAGATCGCATGTACGCAGGGAGCTAATATTTATCACGGCGAACGCTTTAACAGCATTTCACATTTAATTGGTTTGTTATTAGCTGTCGCTGGCGCTTCGGTATTAATTACTTTAGCTGCAGTTCAGGGCGATATTTTAAAAATAGTTGGATCTAGTATTTATGGAGTTATGTTAGTCGTACTTTACGGAGTTTCAACTTTGTACCACAGTATTCCCGGTACAAAGCCAAAAGCTATCTTGCAAAAACTAGATCATATTTCAATTTATTTATTTATCGCAGGGTCTTACACGCCAATCACTTTGGTTGCGCTTAAGGGAAGTCTTGGCTGGTGGATCTTTGGAATTATTTGGAGTTTAGCGGCTATCGGAATTTCTTGCGAATTCACGATCGCTAAAAAAACCAGAATCCCTTCGCTGATCATTTACTTACTTATGGGTTGGCTGATTGTTTTTGCTTTCAAAGATCTTATGTCTGGGATGCCAATGCCAGGTGTAGTTCTGTTAGCCATTGGTGGACTACTTTATACAGGCGGAGTTTACTTTTTTGTCTTAGATGAAAAGTATGAACACTTCCACGGCATTTGGCATTTATTCGTCATGGGCGGAAGTGTTTTTCAATATTTTAGTATTCTGCTTTATTTAATCTGATTCACTTCTTCTAAAAAGTTTTTTGCAGCAATAAATGATCTTTTATCTGCGTTCTCATTATAAGCAGCCCCTTTTGTAATATCATCACCCGCATGTTTTTCAGTAAATGCGTGAACAGCTCCGCTATAGGCTGTGAATTGATAATCAACTTTAGCGGCATCCATTTCTTTTTGAAATTGAGCCACTTCTGTAGCCGGAACATTCGGATCAATAGCTCCGTGTAACACTAAAACTTTGGCTGTAATTTTTTTGGCGTCTTCTGGATTAACTGAACTTAAACCACCATGAAAACTAACAACACCTTTAAGTGGTAAACCCATACGCGCCATTTCTAAAACAGTCGTGCCACCAAAGCAATAACCTGTTGCTGAAATTTTTGTGTTATCCACATATTTGCTTTTTGCTAATTCATCAAAAGCAGCTTTCGCGCGTGAACGCATTAACGAACGATCACCTGATTTGTATTTTCCGGCTTGGGCACCAGCTTCTTTATTGTCTTTAGGGTGCACACCTTTACCGTAAATATCCGCAACGAATGCGACATAACCCATTTCAGCTAATTGTTCAGCGCGCATTTTGACATAGTCACTAACACCCATCCAATCGTGAACAACAACCACGCCCGGAGCTTTTTTGTTTTTTAATTTTGCTTGATCCATAACGATCATTCCCTCAAGAGCGGTGTCTCCGTCTTTATACTCAACTTTTTCCACAGTTACTTTTGCATGCGCCGCTAAAGTAAAAAATAACGCAACCACTAGATATAGATGTTTCATAAAAATCCTCCGTTAATATTTTGCTATCAGTTTTCCACAGTCGGGTAGTGGTGAAATCGCAATGACGCTGTTTTTCAGATAAAAACTCTCCCAAAATAAGTCTAGACCTAAACAGTCGAGCCACATATTTAAGCATTATCTACAGGACTAGCATCTTTAAACAGGTGCATTTTTATTTACAAATATATTATTATTTATCGATGAATTGTTATTTATAAGAGAGAAGTTTATGAGGTTTCTAATGGAGCAGGAATTTGAAGTCGCTTTGATTGGTGGCAGTGGCTTTGTAGCCAAACATTTAATCGAAGTATTAAAAAAGATGAACTTAAGTTTTATCGTTTACAGTCGAAATGAGTCAGAGTTTATTTCAAAAGAGCAGTTTCAACACTTCGATCTTTTGTATTCTGAAACGCCACAACCCATACGCCCCGTAAAGGTCAAAACATTAATTTTCAACTCTGTGATGAAGGGTCGCTTTCTGTCAGAGAGTGCCGAATGGAGCAACCAGGGAGCAGTAACGGCACCAGATTTTCATCTGCTCTCTAAAAAATTAAATCTTAAATTTAACCGACTTATAACCATGGGATCTTCTGAAGAATATGGCGCTCGCCAAAACCCCACACCAATTCTTGAAACAGATGATTTGGCAGCTATTTCTTCTTATGGCGTTTGGAAAAAAAAATTATATGAAAATGCACGTCTCTGGGCGAAAACAAATGCTGCACAAAGTATTCATTTACGGCCATTTATTATATACGGCGAAGACTCTGATCCAAACATGTTCATTAAACAAATTATTTCTGTTTTAAAAAATGGTGAACCTTTCAAAATGACACCCGGAGAACAATATAGAAGCTTTGTTTCTATAAAAACTCTAGAAAAAACTATTCAGACTCTGTTACTGAAAAGCTCTTGGCAAGAATATTCACGAGCCAATGCTTTAAATGTAAGTGATCCACAATATTGGAAAATGAAAGATGTGGCTTTATTAATTAGCGAACTAATTCCGAACTCTAAAATTGAAGTTGGGGCGCTAAATTACCGTACGGAAGAAGTTTGGCATCAACAACCAGATCTGCATTTGATAACTAAGCTTCTTGGGAATTCATACGAAAACGATTTCAAAGAAGACTTGAAAAAGCTAATCAGCTAAGATTTTTCACATAAAAAAACCCAAGGTTTTTACGCTTGGGTTCGAATTCAATTTGAATTTGGTGAAATGATGTATCCCGAAGGATTACATCATGCCGCCCATGCCACCCATACCGTGGTCACCACCTGGCATACCGCCAGATTCTTTTTTCGGAGCATCTGCAATCATAGTCTCAGTCGTTAACATTAATGAAGCAACAGAAGCTGCGTTTGTTAATGCACAACGAACAACTTTAACTGGATCGATAACGCCGTCTTTTAATAGATCAGTGTATTCATCAGTAAATGCGTTGTAACCGTAGTTAGTCGCTTTTTCTAATAAGATATTGTTCACAACGATAGCGCCATCAAGACCGCCGTTTGTAGCGATTTGACGAACAGGCTCTTCACACGCGCGTTTGATGATGTTAGCACCGAAACGTTCGTCTTCTGTGAATTTAGCTTTAGTGATTGCTTGAGAAGCACGTAGTAAAGCAGTACCACCACCAGCTACGATACCTTCTTCAACAGCTGCGCGAGTTGCATTTAATGCATCTTCAACACGAGCTTTTTTCTCTTTCATCTCAACTTCAGAACCGCCACCTACGTGAATAACTGCAACACCGCCAGCTAATTTAGCTAAGCGCTCTTTAAGTTTTTCTTTATCGTAGTCAGAAGTTGTTTCTTCAACTTGAGCTTTGATTTGGTTAACACGAGCCGTGATGTCAGCTTTTTTGCCGTTACCATCGATGATTGTTGTGTTGTCTTTATCTACAACAACGCGTTTTGCGATACCTAAGTGAGTCGCAGTTGCTTGCTCAAGTTTCATTCCAAGGTCTTCAGAGATAACTTGTGCGTTTGTTAAGATAGCGATGTCTTCTAACATTGCTTTACGACGATCGCCAAAGCCCGGAGCTTTAACAGCACATACGTGTAAAGTGCCACGTAATTTATTAACTACTAAAGTAGCTAATGCTTCGCCATCAACATCTTCAGCGATGATTAATAATGGACGGCCTTGTTTAGCAACTGCTTCAAGAACGCCTAACATGTCTTTCATAGAAGAGATTTTTTTATCGTAAACTAATACGTAAGCGTTTTCTAAAACAGTTTCCATTTTTTCTGCGTTAGTTACGAAATACGGAGATAAGTAACCGCGGTCAAATTGCATACCTTCAACAGTTGTTACTTCTGTTTTAGCCGTTTTTGAATCTTCGATAGTGATAACACCTTCGCGACCAACTTTTTCCATAGCGTTAGCTAACATTGTACCGATTTCTTTATCGTTGTTAGCAGAGATCGCACCAACTTGGGCAACTTCGTTTGAACCTTTAACAGGTTTAGCCATGTTTTTTAATTCATCAATGATAAGAGCAACAGCTTTGTCGATACCACGTTTGATAGACATAGGGTTGTGACCAGCAGAAACTAATTTAGCGCCTTCGCGGTAGATAGCTTGAGCTAATACAGTTGCTGTAGTTGTTCCGTCGCCGGCTTCGTCATTAGTTTTAGAAGCAACTTCTTTAACCATTTGCGCGCCCATGTTTTCGAATTTGTTTTCTAATTCGATTTCTTTAGCAACAGTAACACCATCTTTAGTGATTAATGGTGAACCAAAAGATTTGTCGATAACTACGTTACGACCTTTAGGTCCAAGTGTAACTTTAACAGCGTTTGCTAAAGTGTTAACACCTTTTAAGATGTGCGTTCTTGCGTCTTCAGAAAATATTAAAATTTTGCTCATTTGTTTTTTATCCTTCGTTATAATTAGTTTTTAAAATTATTGTACAATGCCTAATACGTCTTCTTCGCGCATCATTAAGAATTCTGATCCGTCGAATTTGATTTCTGTGCCAGCGTATTTAGAGAATAAGATTTTATCGCCAACTTTTACTTCAAGAGGTAAAACTTTACCGTCTTCAGTGATACGACCTTTACCAGCAGCTACGATTTCACCGCGTTGTGGTTTTTCTTTTGCTGAATCTGGAATAAATAATCCGCCCGCAGTTTTATCTTCTTCTGCAGTTCTTTTTACTAAAATTCTGTCGTGTAATGGGCGTACGCCTAATTCTTTAGCCATGGAAATTCTCCCTTAATATTTGTTACTTTTGTCACTAATGACGAAGGTAATATGAGTACACTTTTCAGAGTGTCAAGGCACGAGAAAATGAGAAAAAATTATACGGTGATCGCAGAGGCCCAGTTTTGCCCCTTATTTAGGCCACACAATCCCAAAAGCTAGCTATTAGACCTGGCCAACCAAAGTCTAAAAAAGTGATCTGCTTCGTAAAAAAATTGAAACAATAATAACCCGATGATCGAATGAACTTGTCGAACATTCAGGAAATGATCAACTTAGTTGGTCGGCCTGGAACGCCCATGGATAGGGCATTCTACACACGCACGGAGGCGTATATGAGTCGAGTTATTGAAGTGTTTTCTGAAGCTACAAAGATGGATAAAGACACTATTGAAACTGAGCTTTTTGCAGCTATTCGCGCCCTTGAATTAGACCCAAGCACAATGACAGTCGAAGATTTACGCCAATGTTTATTAATCTATATAGATGAAGTTTTTTATGGAACTTCACCTGAGCGCGTTCAGTAATTTAAATTATTTAGTCGCAGTCGTTAACGTCTTTTTTAAATCTGTTAACGCTGTTTGAGTTCTTTTGTATTTAGTTGGGTGCACTTCAGTTAACTTAAGTGTGCTGTCAATAAGCGCGATCGCTTCATCTTTTTTACCAAGCTCTTTTAAGATTTTTACTTTCGCTAAACTTAATTGTGGCTCATTACCTTCTTTAAATTCTAAAGCTAAATTGGCTTGTGTTAGCGCTTCTTCGTTACGTTTTTGCTTTGTTAAGTAACTTGCATAACGTTGGTAGTACACATAACTTTTTGGGTTGGCTTTGATTAATTGTTTAAGTAACGGCTCTGATTTTTCAGGAGTTCCTGCTTGGCCGTAATACCAAATCGCTGAAATCATTTGGCCTGGTAATTTAGTCGATAATTTTACTTTATCAACGGCACTTGCTAATTCAACTTGTGCTTTTTTTGTATTTTCTTTGTCGCCTGTAATTTTAAATAGACGGGCTGTCATATCTAAAATTTCTGCTTTTTCAAAATTTTCTGTATCGCCTACAGTTGATTTTGCAAATAAACCTTTTAAGTCTTTATTGTTTTTAATTTCAGACAATTGAAACTGCAAAGCTTTGATCGCATCTGTTTCGATGGGTCTTTCTTGTTCTTTAAGTTGTTCTAAGTAATCTAACTTCCAGCGCATTTGATCAAGTGTTGAAGAAGAAAGTGTAAAACCTTTTTCTAAAGCTGTTTGATAAGCTTTTTTTGATTCAGCAGAGTCACCTAAATCATCTTGTGCTAATGAAATTTCAGAAGCTAATTTGTAATTTAATTCTTTGGCACCTTTAGAGAAAGAAAACCATTTCGCAGCGTCTTTCCATAACATTTTGCTATATGAATTATAGCCTAAAGTCGTTGATGCTTTTTCATCGCCAGCTTCAGCTTTTGCAACTAGTTGGTTGATTGATTGTGTTTCTTTAAGAGCTGCTTGTAACTCAGGAGCAAATGAATTTGCTGGTTGGTAGTCTAACCAACGTTTAATTTCTTCACCTTGTTCGTTAACTAAAATGACTGTTGGAATTGCTTTAACGCCGTATTCGTCAGAAAGTTTTTCATTTTCAACTAAGTCGATATTGATTTCTTGAAAGTTAACTTTTTTCAATAACGCTTGAACTTGTGGTTTATTCATCGTTTCTGATTTCAAACGAATACAAGCGGGGCACCACGGAGCCGAAAACTTTAATAGCGTGATCTTGTCGTATTTTTTTGTCGTTGCTTCTGAAGCCACTGCGCGATCGTACGGAGCGGCGTCTGTTGCTGCACGTTTAGTATCTAATGCAACTTCTTGATCGTGTGGTTCACAAACTGTTTTAGCATCATCACAAACGTAGTAGTTTAATTTTGCTTTTTTAGTTTTTTCGACAACTTTGAAAGTTAACTTTTGTTCAGTTTTTACTGTGGGTTTGAATTTAGCTTCAAGATTATCAAACACCGCTGTTGCTGGAGCCTTATCATTAAAGTGAAAACCTTTTTTAACAGTTAAAACGATTTCTTTTGTATCAACCGCCGTGATAACTGCATCTGCAGTTTTTTGTGCAGCAAAAACGTGAGTAGAAAAAATAAGTCCAAAAATAACAAAAAGCTTATTCATAGCCGATCTCCTGTAAGTGAGATGACTGTACCACTGCCTTTAGCTAATTTTGTATAAAAAAAGGGCCGACACTTTGCGGTGCCAGCCCTTGGTGGTTCTTATTTTTAAATAAAAACTATTAAGCGCGTTCTACAGAGATTTGAATAGGTGCTTCTAAACCTTCGCTGTACTTGATAACTGCTTTATGTGTTCCTAAAACTTTGATTTGCTCTTCAAGAACGATGTCTTTTCTGTCTACAGAAAAACCTAATTTGTCTAGGCCTTTAGAGATATCAGAAGTTGTAACAGTTCCGAAAAGTTTATCATTGTCACCAGCGTTTAATTTAAAAGTAACAGTTGTACCTTTAATTTTTGCTAAGAACGCTTGACGATCAGCAACTGCTTTTTTCTTTTTAGAATCAGCAACGCGTTTTAAGTGGTTGTATTCGTTAACGCGAGTTTCAGTAGCTTCAACAGCTAACTTGCGTGGAAATAGTAAGTTACGTGCAAAACCTGCAGAAACATTTACTAGATCGCCAATTTTTCCTAAATCTTTAACGTCTTTTTGTAAAATAACTTTCATTGTTTAATCCTTTAATTGCGCCTTTAACGGCTTATGCCACTTTAATCTTTTTTCTCATGTGACGGCGAAAATCTACCCAGTAATCTGCAAATCCTAAGATTGTTACTACTGGTAGGGCCCACGTGATGATTAAAAGATAAAGTAACAATTTTGTTACTCTGCCAAATCTGAAGATGCGTGTAGCGAACTCGAATACTGAAATCCCTTGAAAGAAAAAACTAACAATGCTGATAACTGTGAAATTAATGGCGATCACTTGAAGAAATTGAAATGGCGTTTCTATTACTGCGAATAAAAAAGAGAATAACGAAAACCAGATAAACATATCGGGTAGGCGAAATTCCAACCATTTAAGTCCTGAAGCTAGTCTTTCACGTTTAATGTGAAAGGCTTTGAAGATTTGTGCTTCAAATACAAGTGAAACAGCTAAAGAGCTGATCAATGCAGAAGCCAACAATCCCGGCATAAACAACATCATTGCTTTTGTTTCGAAATTTTCATCGGGTAATACTTGTTTTAATGAAACCATGAGTGGATCGATTACTTGCTTATACAGTTCATGATCAACAGACCATTTCGTGATAGCTAGGAATGAGATTACTCCAAACAACACACCGGCCAAAACCGATAATGCGCCTGACTTCTTCCACGTGATGCCCTTTTTTTCCAATTCACTGTAAAGGCCTAAAGTCATCCAAACTGCCCCTACATAAATTGCGACCAGGTTCATCTTCAGAAGAAATAATGAAGACACGAAAACTAATCCAACCAACCAAAAAATTTTGGATTTAGTCGTTGCTAGCACACGAATAAACGGAGCACTCATCACAGAAAAAATAATGCTCATAGCAGCAGAAACTGCCGCTAGTAAGTAATATTTTTTATTGTCTGAGGCTTGTTGTGGCAGCATCTAGTTTCTACTACTCTTCGTCTTGTCTTTCCATGCGAGCTTGTTGAGCTGCCTGACGACGAAGTTGTGCTTTTGCTTCACGTTCTTTTTCTTTCGCAGCTGACTCAGCTAAGCCTTTTTTGAAAGCTTCTAAGTGCTTAGAAGGAGTAGTACGTTCATCTAAACGCGTATGCATAAAGCGTAAAACTTTATCATTGATGCGCATAGTACGTTCAATCTCCATTACCGCTTGTGGATTAGCTTCGAAAACTGAGTGAAAGAACACAGCTTTACGAATTTTTCCAATCGGTGTAGCTAAGTTTCTTTTGCCCCAAGTTTCTACTGAGTGCACAGAGCCTTTAAAGCTAGTGATTGTTGTTTTGTTTTTGTTGAAAAGAGCTTTTTGCTCTTCTACGTTTGCGTCTGGGTGCATGAGGATAACAACCTCATACGGACGCTTAAGGTCTGTCTTAAGATCCATGGATATTCCTTCCGGTTAAAGCTCCACCGACTATCGGGGAGCAAGGATGACTTATAATGTTCAACTGGTTTAGCAGCTTCCGTAGACGTAGACAAGACTTGATCTAGCACCTAAGATAATTTTATGAAATTGGCACTCCAGGTGTTAGACGGACACCACAAAGGACAAATTATTACCCTGCGCGAGAACTATGTTTTCTCGTCGGGTTACTTTGGTGATCCCGAAATGTCGACCGTGCATGCTGAAATCTATCTAGATTCAAATTTTCTTTGGAAAATCAGATCTTTAGATGGCAATAAACTTCGTGCTGGTTCATCTGAAGGGGTGTCTCTTAGCTTAATTAATGGGCTGATTTTTCACATGGGACAGACCGGTTTTAAGGTTATCGAAAAGCCTAAAACCAGCTCACCAAGTTGGGAAGATTCTTTAGTAGAATTTCTAGAGGCCGACAGCTGGGAGCCCATTTTAACTGAATTTTTCTTTTATTTATACCCTGTGCGCCTCACTTTTCTATCGGGCCCCCAAACCGACGAGTTTTACACCCTCAGTTATGGGCCCAGAACTATTGGGTTTAATTCTTTGGATTTAAACATAAAAGACCCTACGCAGCCTGGCCAAATTGCCAAATTTTTTCAGGTCGGCGAAACCGCTTACATCGAAACTCTTTGCGGTGATAAGATACTTATCAACGGCAAACCGTTCACCCAACATCCGATCGAATCTGGAGATCAAGTGACTTTTGGAGCCAACCTAGTGGAGCTTTCGATTTTAAAATGAGTGCACAATTTATTGAGAAAAAAACTGGATACTATGAAGCCATGGACGGAACTCCGATTTATTACGAAGTTCACGGACAAGGTGAACCCCTTGTTTTTATTTACGGTATCGCTTGTTTAATAAATCACTGGCATCCGCAGATCGAATTTTTTTCGAAAACGCATCAAGTGATTGTGTTTGATATTCGTGGCCATCACAAGAGTACGCCCGTTAGAAATTTAGATAACATGTCATTCGAACATTTAGCGTTTGATCTCAAAGGTTTAATTAATCATTTAGGTCACAAAAGCGCGCATGTTGTAGGTCACAGTTTTGGTGTGCCTTATCAAATTAAAGCCTATGAACAATTTCCTGAAGTTTTTAGATCGCTGACTTTCATTAATGGTTTTGCCAGAAACCCTTTAAAAAAACTTTTCGGTTTTGAATTTGTTGAACCACTCTTTCAATTTTTAAAAACTCAACACGCTAAATCTCCTGACCTGTGGAATTCTCTGTGGAGAGCCATGGTTGATAACCCGGTTGCATTTCAAGTGGCCGCATTATCTGGTGGATTTAATATTAAGCTAACTCAGTTTAAAGATATCGAAATGTACGGGCGGGGAGTTTCTAGATTAGAACTTCCGTTATTTTTTAGATTGTTTGAGCAATTATTAAATTTTGATGGCACAAATATTTTATCACACATCGACAAACCTTCATTGGTGATCGCGGGTGATAGAGATTTTTTAACTCCGCCAAGTTATCAGCGTGAGCTTGTCGAAAAAATTCACGGTGCAGAATATGTTTTGGTTCCGTATGGATCACACTGCTGCCAGTTGGATTTTCCTGAATTTTTAAATTTAAAACTACGCGATTTTTTACAACGTCATCATTCGTAATACTTGGCGCATTAGTAATGCGCCATCGGTGTACGAGTTAAGGCTGAAGTAATTAATTCTTGTGCGATATCGTAATCTAAACCATCTGAATCATAACCCGCCGTATTTCTCCAACCTTGTGGAGCTTCTGGATGTGGGCCTGTTAATACTACAAATCCTTTTCCTGAATACGCTTGTGAAATAGCGGCTTTTCCATTGCTATAACGAGCAACAACTCCGCCGGCCCATTCTGGTGTTGCAGGTCCGCCGTACCAAACAAGCTGACGATTTTTTCCATCAGCAAATTGCACCGGAACAACTGCTGCAACAGCATTCGTGTTTCCATCTGGCCACCAGTTTGCTAAATGTGATCCATAAATAGCTGCAAAACCAAATGATGTTGCTGTATCAGTGTTGGCTTCAGTGCCAACGGCAGCCCATGCGCCTGCACAAATTCCTAAATAACTTACGCCATAATCACGCACAGCTTGCCTCACACGCACACGTGCTGCACCTGTTAATCCGCTACTAATACCGCTTGAGTGACCACCAGGTACAATAATCAAAGCGAATTTTTTTAGATCTTCAACAGTCATCTGTTCAAGTTGTGCTGAGTTTACAACTTGTGTTTCAAGTCTCATTGTTTTCAAAATACTTTGAGTTGTTTGCCAGTCTGAAGTTGAAATTCCTTGGCCATTAAATAGTAACACTTTGTTTGACGAAGCTTCGCTAGGTGTTGGGGGTTTAGTTGTTGGGTTTGCGGGGTCGACAACAGCTGTATCGGGTAGAATTGAGTTTGAATCTCCACCAAGACTGCTGTCAGCGCAGCCCTGGACCATTGTCATAAATAAAATAAGCACGATTTGTATTGTGTTTTTTTTCATACATTCAAAGTGCTTTGGGCAAAAAAAAATTGCAAAGTTTTAGCTTTGCAATTTTTTCGAGATCGAATGTATCTGTATTTCGCGAGTAAAACTATTCGTTGAACCTGCGTCAAAACAAACTTATATCAAACTATCTGTAAGCCGCTTTAACAATCGACCAACCAGTTTTTTCAACTGATTTATCAGAAGTGAAAACGATACGAGCTGATTCACCAGTGATTGTCATAGAGAACGACTCATCATTAGCACCAGTTAATTGTTGTACTTTGTTACCAGCAGCATCGTAAATAGTTACGAAGTCATAACCAGATTCAACATTAAACTTATCAAAGTATAATGCGAACTCTTTTGCGCCCGGAACAGAAACTTCGAAAGTTTGGTTTGTGTTCGATTTATACGGAGATTCAGAAGCAACATTCATTGCAACTGTTGCCCAGTTAGATGGATCATTTGCATCAGGTGGAGCTTGTGTGTTTGTTAAAGCACCGTAAGCATCAACCATACCGCCAGTTCTAGTTTTACCTTTCATCGAAGCTAAAGGGCGAGTCGTAGCAACTAATCTAGCTTTGATTTCAGCAGCAGTTAAGTTTGGTTCGTTAGCCCATAATAAAGCTGCAACACCCGCAACGTGTGGAGTTGCCATTGAAGTTCCAGAGAACGAAGCGTATTTTCCACCAGTTGTAGACATGACGTTTACACCAGGAGCGCCTAAGTGAACTGTTTTTTTACCGTAGTTAGAAAAATCTGCTTTAGCACCACGATTATCGATAGCTGCAACAGAAATTACGTTATCAACTTGGTAAGTTGAAGGGTAAGTCGGTGAGTTATCATTATTGTTATACTCATTACCTGCTGCTGCGATGAAAACTGCGCCAGCATCATTTGAACGCTTGATAGCATCTAAAAGAGTTTGTGAAAATCCGCCGCCGCCCCAAGAGTTCGACATTACGTTTGCACCCATTTTAGTTGCGTAATCGATAGCTTTGATAGCATCAGCTAATGAACCAGATCCACCAGCATCTAAAAATTTAACACCCATCATACGAACGTTCCAGTTTACACCAGCTACGCCGATTCCGTTGTTAGCACGAGCACCGATTGTACCAGCACAGTGTGAACCGTGGCCTTGGTCATCTTTCATGTTACCAGTTCCAGTGATTGCGTTGTATCCATAGATATCATCAACAACACCGTTGCCATCATCATCAACGCCTGGTTGACCGTTTTTCTCAGCTTCATTAACCCACATGTTTTCAGCTAAGTCAGGGTGAGTGTAATCAATACCTGTATCGATGATCGCTACGATTTTTTCACGCGTTCCAGTTTGGATTTCCCAAGCTTTTTCTGCGTTGATATCGACGCCAGCAACACCCACTTGATTTTTTGGATCTGCTTGACCGATGTTACCTAAGCCCCAAGTTTGTGAATACATAGGATCAGTTGGAGTTTTGCTAATTTTATAAATGTAATTTGGTTCTGCAATTTCAACCATTGGGTTTTCATTTAATGATTTAATTGCAGAATCATTCGTTTGGAAAACAGCTTTCTTAACTACAACGATATCTTGGCCAGAAATCTTTTGTGTTACGAACCCATTTAGCTGCGTAGAAAGTGCTTGCGTAGTCATACGCATCATTCCTGGTTTTAATTTTACAACAAATTCACCTGGAACAGATTCAGTTGTAAATTTTGCGTTTGCAGTGATTGCTAACATCATTGTTGCTGCTACTGCGCCTACTTTAGAAAAATTCTTTTTCATGGTTGGTGTTTCCCCTTAACTAGACATTTAGTTAAAAAAAATATAGCACACGCTTGTTTACTAAACAGTGGAGATTCTGGTTCCACGTTGAAACTAGCAAAAGGGCTAGGAGAAACTTAGCCAACAATAAAATTTATTGTTACGCCTTTTTAATTTTTTTCGCGGGAGATAACAATTCTTCGTCAGCAAAATCGAACGCTAATTGCTTCGGAAATTGCACGATTTTATCAGGGTTTTCTTGGATGATTTTTTTCTCGGTCGGAGTCACGACACTGTTGCCAGTAGCGGCTTTGATAAGATGTTTGATAAACGCTTCTTGTGTTGCCACCGGCGCATCTTTGTTGAATCCCATTTCTTTCATTAAATCGCTGGCTTTTTTCATTTGCATCCCACCTATGATCCTCTTCGACAGAAGCGGTCCAGAAATCAAGACTTTTGTCAGGGTGCAAATCAGGGATGAGTTTAGTTCATCATGAACTAGCGTCTCAAAGTAAGACGCTTGACGCGATTTTTAAAGGTTAGTGTGTTTAGAAATAAATCTTTACTGAATTAAAGACGATCGGTGCGATTAAGAACAAAGCTTCCGATGAGTTTCGTCGTTCCGTTTGGAAGACGTTCATAGAAATTACCTGCGATTTTATCTGCAGCTTCAATTTTATAAATCTGTAAGAATCTTCCGCCCATGCTAACCATGTTTCCTTGGTAACCTGTCGGAGTAAAACCCCAAGTCGCTGATGAAAAGCTTGAAGTCGATTCATTTTTTCCGCCGCGGTAGAATTTTACTTCGCCTTCGACATGATTGGCTTTATCAGCCATAGGGCCGATCGCCAGAACTAATGATCCGTAGTCTGAACCATCGACTGCAGAAACTTTTCCGCGAAATGTTCCGTAATATTTTTGTAAATCGGCAAATGGGGTTTCTGGAGCGTCTTTTAAAAACGCATCTATATTAGTTAGTTTAACTTTTTCTAAGTTTTTTAAAATTTCTGAACTTGAAGAGCTATTAACCAATGTCCACTCTGTTGATTTAAATCTTCCGGGAGCAATTTGTGAAAACTTCGGTATTTTTACTGGAGCTTCTGGTTCTTCAACATTTTTAGGAATTGAAGCCTGCGGAGTAGGGGCTTCAGGAGTTTTAACAGCTGGCGCATGACCAGATTGAGCTGCGCACACTAATAATTGTGACTTACCAACATCTAAATCTTTTTGTTGCTGTTCTGAAATACGAAGACCCAGATCAACTAAGAACAGGGTCATCATTTTACCGTAAACTTCGTCAGCTTTTTTTAAGTCTGAACTATCAAGCAAGCTTTGAAACTTATCTTTCATAAGTTTCAACTCTTCTTCAGAACGCGTATTTTCAGCTTGCTGACTTTTACTGTCTTTATATTCTTTAGATTCTACAACTGATGTTTCGCCGTAGTTGCGGCCTGTAACAAAAGCCACAACAACAACGATCAATACGAATAAAATCTTAAGAAAGTCTTTCACTAGCCGTCGCCGCCGCCAACATGCTCTTCAGGTTTAGCAATAGTGGCTTTAAGTAATTCGCGGTTCATTGTCGCGATATTGATTAATGAAATATCTTTCGGGCAAGCCGCAGAACAAGCTCCTGTCGTAGAGCAAGCTCCGAACCCTTCGGCATCCATTTGTGCTGTCATATCTAAAGCACGTTGAGCGCGCTCAACTTTACCTTGCGGTAATAAAGCCATGTGTTGGATTTTTGCAGAAGTAAAAAGCGCTGCAGATGCATTTTTACAAGAAGCGACACAGGCGCCACAACCAATACAAGTTGCAGAAGCCATCGCTTCATCAGCGTCTGGTTTTGGAATTAAAATGTTGTTTGCATCGCGAGCATTACCAGTGTTTACAGAAATATATCCACCAGATTTAATAATGCGATCAAAAGACGAACGATCAACAACTAAGTCTTTTAGGATTGGAAATGCAGAAGCTCTCCATGGTTCTAAAACTAGTGTTTCGCCATCTTTAAATGCGCGCATGTGTAACTGACATACAGTCGTTGATTTTTGTGGGCCGTGCGCGTTTCCGTTAATCATGAAACCGCAGCTTCCACAAATACCTTCGCGGCAGTCGTGGTCGAATAAAATGGGCTCTTCGTTTTTATTGATAAGCTCTTCATTGACAGAGTCTAACATTTCTAAGAAAGAAGCGTCTTGAGATACGTTTTTTGCGTCGTACTCTTTAAAGCCACCTTTAGAGTTATTATCTTTTTGGCGCCAAACTTTTAATTTTAAATTGATCGTTGGTTTTGCAATTCCCATATAATCCTCAGCCTATTTGTACGAACGAGTCGCTAAATGGACGTTGTCGAAAGTTAATTCTTCTTGGTGACGAGTTTGCGTTTTATCTGCAGAACCGTTCCATTCCCAAGCAGCTGCGTGACAGAATTTTTCATCATCACGTTTTGCTTCACCATCAACCTGATATTCAGATCTAAAGTGACCACCGCAAGATTCTTCACGAGTTAAAGCATCTCGACACATTAATTCACCAAGTTCGATGAAATCAGCTACGCGGCCTGCTTTTTCTAATTCATTGTTAATTCCTTTGCCTTCGCCAGGAACATTAACATTTGAATGAAATTCTTTACGTAAGTTTTGGATTTTAGAAATCGCTTCTGTAAGGCCTGCTTTGTCACGAGCCATACCGCATTTTTCCCACATGATGTGGCCAAGTTCTTTGTGCAGAGATTCAACTGATCTTGAACCTTTAACACTTAAGAATTTGTTCAACTCAGTTTGTGTTTCGTTTGCTGCGTGTTTGAACGCATCGTTTGTTGTTTCAACTTTACCTAACTTCGTGTTCGCGAAGTAATTGCCGATTGTGTATGGCAATACGAAATAACCATCTGCTAAACCTTGCATTAACGCCGAGGCCCCTAAACGATTGGCACCGTGATCAGAGAAGTTCGCCTCACCAGCTACGAATAAGCCCGGAACAGTTGACTGAAGATTGTAATCAACCCATAGGCCACCCATTGTGTAATGCGGAGCCGGGAAAATTCTCATCGGTTGTTTGTATGGATTTTCGCCCGTGATTTTATCATACATTTGGAAAAGATTTCCGTAGCGCTCAGCCACTTTGTCTTCACCTAAACGATTAATACTGTCTTTGAAATCTAAGAAAACGGCTTTTTCACCTAAAGCGCCGTGACCTTCATCAACACGGTATTTAGCTTGGCGTGAAGCTACGTCACGTGGAGCTAAATTTCCGAAGCTTGGGTAAATACGCTCTAAGAAATAATCGCGTTCTGCTTCTGGAATATCTTTTCCTAAGCGAGCGTCGCCTTTTTTCAATGGAGCCCAAATGCGTCCGTCATTACGAAGAGATTCTGACATAAGAGTTAATTTAGATTGGTTTTCACCATGTACCGGAATACAAGTCGGGTGAATTTGTGTGTAACAAGGATTTGCAAAGAACGCTCCTTTTTTATGAGCTTTCCAGGCAGCAGTTACTGCACAGGCCATCGCGTTTGTTGATAAGTAGAATACGTTTGAGTATCCACCAGAAGCGACAACAACCGCATCAGCTTCGTGTGATTCGATTTCGCCAGTTAATAAATTTCTGATAATCACGCCACGCGCTTTACCATCAATCACAACCAGATCTAACATTTCACGACGCGTATATAATTCAACAGTTCCAAGATCAACTTGTCTCATCATTGAAGAGTATGCACCTAACAATAATTGCTGACCAGTTTGTCCGCGCGCATAGAACGTACGAGAAACTTGTGATCCACCGAATGAACGATTTGATAATAATCCACCGTACTCACGAGCTAACGGAACACCTGATGCAACAGCTTGATCGATAATGTTTACAGACACTTCGGCTAAACGATGAACGTTTGCTTCACGAGCGCGAAAGTCTCCGCCCTTAACAGTGTCATAGAATAAACGATAAACTGAATCGCCATCGTTTTGATAATTTTTTGCGGCATTGATACCACCTTGAGCTGCGACCGAATGGGCGCGGCGAGGAGATTCATGCACACAGAATGCTTTTACTTTGTAACCAAGTTCGCCAAGTGAAGATGCCGCAGAAGCGCCAGCCAACCCTGTACCAATAACGATAACAGTCAGCTTACGTTTATTCGCTGGATTGATCAGCTTCATGTCGAATTTGTGTTTAGTCCATTTGTCGCCGATATCGCCACTAGGAATATTGCTATCTAATTTGTTAGACATATTAATTTCCTTTTAATAAATATACGTAAAGAGGTTGAGATAAGAATCCGGCCGCTACAATAATTGCATAAGCCCAGGCAAATTTACGAACTCCCTTAACCATTTTTCTCTCTAAAAAACCAAATGATTGAAAGATCGAGTGAGCGCCGTGACTTAGGTGGAACATTAAAACAATTAAAGCCACCACATACCAAAGCACATATCCCGGTTGTTGAAATAATTCGACAACTAAGCGGTGAAGATCGCGCATCGGAACACCGTTCACAACAGTTTCATATTCTTTACCGTACTTGAACGTTGCTAAGTGAGTAATGATAAAAGCTAAAACTAATGAACCTTGTAATCCCATTGTTTGAGACGCCAGCGTTGGTCCTTTATCGCCATTTGGATTAACCGCATAACGAGTGCCTTTGGCTTTACGATTTTCGATCGTTAACGAAATCGCTGTTGTTACGTGAACAATCAAAGCTAAAACTAAAACTGATTCAGCTCCGTAGAGCACTAACTTGTTCGACACGATCGCATGCCCGTATGCATTGTATAAATCGGGGCTTACTAGAATAAGCATATTTCCCGCCATGTGCGTAAGTACAAAACCCATCCACACTAGGCCAGAAATCCCCATGATGTATTTTCGACCAACTGTCGATTTTAAAAAATCCAACATAAACACTTCACCTTCTCATATTGTTTTCATCTTACCTTAAACCTTGCGCGTACAAATTGTCACTTTACCACTCACGGTGCTGCATAAATTTTGCGTCACGTTATTTTTATAATTCACTGTCTGATTTCAGGCACTTGCGCTAGAACAAATGGGTTCATTTAATAACCAAAAATGGGGTACATTGCATGAAAATTTTCGTGTGTATTAAACAAGTGCCGGACACTGAAACAAAAATCAAAGTGGCCGCTGATCAAAACGGAATCGACACAGCTGGAATCAAGTGGGTTTTAAACCCTTACGACGAATTTGCTGTTGAAGAGGCTGTAAAATTTAAAGAAAAAAATCCAACAGCTCAGGTTTGGGCAATTACATCTGGTCCTAAAACGCGCGCAGTTGAATGTTTAAGAACTGCATTAGCGATGGGCGCCGATGAAGCTATCGTTATTAACTCTGATGAAAAATTAGACGCAATCTCAACAGCAAAAGCTTTAGCTGCTACAATTAAAGCTGAAGGCGGAGCACATTTAATTTTCACTGGTAAGTTGGCAATCGATGCGAATCAATCTTCAGTTCCACAAATGGTGGCTGAATTTTTATCAATTCCTCACACATCAGTAGTTTCTAAATTTGAAAACCAAGGCGAAAGCGTTTTAGTAGAGCGTGACGTTGAGGGCGGAGCTAAAGAAGTTGTGCAAATGATGAATCCTTCATTGATTGCTGCAAACAAAGGCTTAAACATGCCTCGTTATGCTTCTTTGCCTGGAATTATGAAAGCTAAGAAAAAAGTGATCAAAGAAGTTGAGTTCTCAACTTTAGGAATCGCTGCCACTGATGCTAAAGTTAAATATGTTTCATTCACGTTACCGGCTGAAAAACCAGCGGTTAAACTTTTATCTGGCGATTCTTCTGCACAAGCCGCTGAATTAATTAAACTTCTTCGCGACGAAGCGAAAGTATTGTAGGAGCTGGTATGTCTAAAATTTTAGTTTTTGCTGAATTTCAAAATAATAAATTAAAAAGAAGCTCTCAAGAGCTTTTACAATTTGCCGCTAAATCTGGTCACACAGTTTTGGGTTTCGCTTTAGGAACACAGGCGGGAACTGCCAATGCAGAACTTGCTCATCACGGCGCTCAAGAAATCCATTTTGCAAAAGATGCTTCTTTTGACATGTACAACCCAGAATTATTTACGGCTGCGGTTTCAGAAGTGATCACAAAAACTGGAGCAACAATTGTTTTAGCTTCTGCTTCTGCAACGGCTAAAGATTTATTTCCACGCGTAGCTGCAAAGTTAAACGCTGGCGTTATCGTTGACGGAACTGAAATCACTATTTCTGGTGATGATGTAAAAGTTAAAAAGCCTCTTTACGCAGGTAAGGTTTTCGCAACAGGTACATTTGAAAATGCAGCGATCAAAATCGTTTTGATGCGCGCTAATCAAATGCCGGTAGCTGCTGCTGATACAGCAAAAACAGCGCCTGCAACTGAACACACGTTTGCGGCTCCTTCTTTAAAAACAATCATCAAACAAATCGTTAAGGGCACTTCAGAAAAATTAGATTTAACTGAAGCAAACATTATCGTATCTGGTGGTCGCGGTTTAAAAGAAGCTGGCAATTTTAAATTATTACATGATTTAGCTGACGTACTTGGCGCAACAGTTGGTGCTTCACGCGCAGTTGTTGATGCTGGTTGGGTTTCTCACAGTATGCAAGTTGGTCAAACTGGTAAAACAGTTGCTCCATCACTTTACATTGCTGTTGGTGTTTCTGGCGCGATTCAACATTTAGCTGGCATGAGCGGTTCAAAAGTAATCGTTGCAATTAACAGCGATCCAAATGCTCCAATTTTTCAAAAAGCTACTTACGGTATCGTAGGTGACGCTTTAGAAATTTTACCTAAATTAACTGAAGAATTTAAAAAAGCTCTTCACCACTAATTAATGAATAAACTTCGCGGCCTAGTTTTAGGTTTCATTATCTGGGTCATTTACAAATCTTTGTCGATGACCTGGAAAATTAAAATCATTGAACCTGATTCAATGAAAGCCATGATAAAAGAAAAAAAACCTTTTATCCTTGCGCATTTTCACGGTGACGAACTAGCTCTGATTTCTTTGGCTTCAAGATATAAAATTGCAACAATGACTTCGACGTCGAAAGACGGCGAGATGATGAACACTGTTCTTCGTCTATTGGGCGCAAAAACCTCGCGGGGTTCTTCAACTCGTGGTGGAATTTCTGCGCTTAAAGGTTTATTGCAATATTGTAAGAACGGATCAAATTGCAGTATGGCCGTTGATGGACCAAAAGGTCCGATCTACGAAGTTAAGCCCGGTGTATTTGAAATTTCTCGTTTAATGAAAGCTCCGATTTTTGCTGGCGCACTGACTTGTGATCGCGCTTGGCATTTTCCAAAATCCTGGAACAAAACTTATCTTCCCAAGCCTTTCGCCCAGCTAACTGTGCTGTGGTTAGAGTTTAATTTCACGATTGATAAATCTACTGATCCAAGGTCTCCCGAATTGGCAGATTCCCTTAAAAATCAAATCTTTGATGCGCGCAGCCAATCGGCCAAATTAACTTAAAATCATTGTCGACTCATCGAGCAGTCCTTATCATTTTATATAAGACTACAAAAGGATTACGACATGAAATGGATTTTATCATTAGGCCTAGCTTTTTCTTTATCGGCTTTTGCTCAAAAAGGTTCTGACGTTGTTGCAACGGTTGGAAGCAAAAAAATTACTCTTGATGAGTTTAACAAAAAATACAAAGAAGTGACTTCGCAAGTAATTACAAACATGCCAAGCCGTAAACTTTTCTTAGAAGATCTTGTTAGATACGAAATCGGTTTACAAGAAGCTAGAAAACGTGGTCTTGAAAAAGATCCAATGGTTCAAGATCGTTTAAACCAAGAATTGTACAAAGGTTTACTTGAAAAAGAATTAGGCCAAAAAGTTCAAGAAAGCAAAGTCACTGATCAAGAGATGAAAGAGTATTACGCTAAGAATCCACAAATTCGCGTATCTGATATCTTAATCGAAGTTAAACCAGGCGCTACGGCTCAACAACGTGACGAAGCAAAAAAACGTGCTTCTGAAATTTTGGGTGAAGTTTCAAAATCAAAACGTCCGTTTGAAGAATTAGTTCGTTTATACTCTGATGATTTAACAACTAAAAACTTAGGTGGCGACATCGGTTGGCAGTCTCGTTTAACTTTAGTTCCTTCTTACTATGACGTTGCTCTTAAATTAAAAATCAACCAAGTGACTCCTGATTTAGTTGAAACTCCGTTTGGTTTTCATATTTTTAAATTAACTGGTAAACGTTCTTACGAAGAGGCGACAAAACGCGAAATCCGCATGGCGGTTTTTGACGAAAAAAGAAAAGCTTTGTTCGATGACTTTTTTAACAAACTTAAAAAGCAATATCCTGTAAATGTTAATACTAAATTGGTTGAGTAAACCTCAGTTAAATTTATTGCTAATGAAACGCCCCGCCTTACTCGCGGGGTTTTTTGTATGTCTGACTGTGATGACAACCACTCTTTCAGGCTGTGATCTTTTTTCGTATGCAACAAAATCTAAAGTTGTTCTGCAGGTCGAAAATCGTACGATGACGTTAAGTCAGTTTTCAAATGCACTCGCAAATCGCCTTAAAGAACTTGATCCTTTATCTGCTAAAGACCCTTCTGTTTTAAAAACTTTTAAAACCAAAGTAACGACAGATTTTTTAGTCGATGCCCTTATAGAACAATGGTTTTTTGATAAAAAATTAAACCTAAATGGTAAAGTTTTAGATGCTGAGCTTGCTAAAACCATTTCGCAATTTCCGAGCGATAAAGATTTTCGTGATGAATTAGCTTCGCAAAATAAATCTTATCAAGACTGGCGCAAAGCAGTTGAAATTGGTTTAAAGCGTGAAATGTTATTTGCTGAACTTCGCAAAGAAATGGCAAAGCCCACAACCGAAGAGCTTCAAGCCCATTACCAAAACAACAAACTTAAATACTTTCAAAACGAATCTGTTCAGGCTGAATCAATTTTGTTACAAGATGAAAATCAAGCCGATGTGGTTAAAAAACTTTCTAAAAAATCTAGCTTTGAAAGTTTGTTCAAAGAATACTCTCTTGATCGCTCTACGCCACAAGCCATGAAGTATGGTTGGATTGAGCGCGCGACCGGGTCTCCGCTTGAGATGCTGTTTCTTTCTAAAAAATCTGATCTTATCGGGCCCATTCAAGTGGCCGAGGGGTATCGTTTATTCAAAGTCACTCAGCGTAAGCAGTCATTTCAAAGAAGCTTTGAAGATGTTAGGCCGCAGATCTTAGCCGAGGTTGTAGCACTGCGCGAATCTGCGCGCTTTTCAGCCTGGTTAGACGAGCAAATTAAGCGTTATAAAATTCTACGCAACAATGCCGCCATTGACGCTTTGGTCGTTGAAACCCGCGAAGAATAAAGAGATAAATAAGGGCATGAAACGCTTAGCTTTTGCTCTTACATTTATCTTATCTTTTTCTACAATTTCTGCTTTTGCTGCTCCTACAAAAGAAGCCGTAAAAGACTCCGGCAAAAAAGCCGAATTAGTTGATAAAATTATCGCAACCGTTGGTTCTGAAGCCGTGTTGCAATCTGATCTTAACGAAATTCCTGCTCGTTTAAAAAGAGAAGGTTCAATCGATGAAACAATGTTACTTGAAGACAAGCTTGATGATCTTAAAACAAATCGTTCAGCTCAGTTACAGTATTTGATTCGCGAAAAATTAGTTGAATCAGAAATCAAACGCCAAAATTTATCTTTCACTGAAGATCGCGTTAACGAAGAGATGGGTAATCTGGCTAAAAAAAATCAGATGAACAGAGCTGAGTTAGACGTTTATTTAAAAAAACAGGGTTACAACCTTGTTGATTACAAAAAAACTTTAAAATCTCGTTTAGAGCGCCAAAGTTTTTTTGAAACAGAAATCGTTGCAAAACTTCGCATCACAGATGAAGACGCTTACAACGAATATAAAAATCGTAACCCTAAATACAAACCCAACGTGAACGAATTAAAAGTGGGAATGATTTTCTTTAACCCGCGCAAAGGCACTCCTGAAGAAGCTTTCAAACGCGCTGAAGCGGTTTATAAAAAATTACAAGCCGGAGAATCTTTTGAAGCTTTAGCTGATAAATTTAATGAAGATCCAAATGCAAATGCGGGTGGCTTCTTAGGACAATTCAAAACGGGCGAATTAAATGCTGACATGGAAAAAGCCTTAAGCCGTCTTGAGACGGGTGAATACTCGCAAGTGGTTCGTTCTTCAAATGGTTTTCAAATTTTAAAAGTGATCGATAAAAAAGTAACTCAAGATCCAACTTTTTTACGTTACAAAGAACAAATCAAAGCCGGGTTGGTTGAAAAAAACTTCAAGCGCCAATTAAAAAACTGGTTTGAATCTAAAAAGCAAGACGCCTACATCAAGCTTTATGAATAAAACTATATCTGCAGTAGCCATCACCACCGGCGACCCCGATGGTATTGGCTTTGAAGTGACGGCGAAAGCATTGGCGCAAATTGGCCCGCAAAAAAATGCTACGTTTTTTTTGTTTCGCGATGAGCATCAAGAAAAAAAGCAAAAGCGCTACTTTCAATTAATCGATCAAAAATTTTCACGACTTACTTTTAAATCAGCTAAGGCTGCGTTAGCTTTTTTTTATATTTTAAAAAATGGCAACGCCCTAGATAGCCGATTTTTATTTGATCTCGAGTTATCAACTAATGCGGCCGAATGGATTATCGAAGCCACAAAGCTTTGTCGTGATAAGGTATTTAATTCTTTAGTGACGGCACCCATTTCAAAAACCTTAATCAAAGATGCGGGTTATAAATACGTTGGCCACACAGGTATTTTTAGACATTATTTTCCGGGCTATCCAATGTTTATGGGTTTCATCGGTGAAAAGTTTAATGTCATCATCGCCAGTGATCACGTAGCACTTAAAGATGTTGAAAAGGACTTATCCACAAAGAAACTCACAGCTAGTTTTCTTGCAGCAAAAAAACTACAAGACCTGCTATCTAGTGGTAAGCCCGTTGGCTTATTGGGATTAAATCCACATGCTGGCGAAAAAGGTGTAGTCGGTTCATTCGAACAAAAAGTTTTACTACCCCTAGTTAAGAAATATAAACATTTGTCACAGCCTCTATCACCAGATGCGGCGTTTTTCCCTAATCAGTGGTCGAAATATTCGACTTACTTGGCGCTTTATCATGACCAGGGTTTAATTCCTTTTAAGATGATTCACGGTCAAGACTCTGGTGTGCACATTACATTAGGACTACCATTTCTACGCACCAGCGTTGATCATGGAACAGCTAAAGATATTTTTAATAAAAACAAAGCTAACGCGAACTCAATGCGTGAAGCGATTGAACTAAATTTACAATTATTAAGAAAAAGACGCACATAAGGTGCGATTAAGGAAACTAGTATGATTATCAGCCCAATTATTTTTCGTGAATACGACATCCGCGGTGTTTACAACAAACAATTCGACGATGAATTTGCCTACGAGCTTGGAAAAGCATTTTGCTCTTACGTATTCAAAAAAACCGGAAAAAAATCTTTCCGTTTATCTTTAGGTCACGATGCAAGAACATCTTCGACTCCGTTAATTGAAAACTTAAGAAAAGGTTTCGTAGAATCAGGCGCAGAAGTTTACATGCTTGGCATGGTGACTTCACCTATCAGTTATTTTTCTACGTTCGCCCTAGATCTAGACGGCGGTATCATGGTAACGGGTTCACACAATCCACCAGAGTATAACGGCTTCAAAATCTCTTTCGGTAAAACAACTATTCACGGTGCTGAAATTCAAGAATTATATAAAATCATGACGGCTAAAGATTATATTCAAGGAACTGGTTCATCAAAAGACCACGATATCTTTCCTGAATATTTAGAGCGTTACAAAAAAGAATTCGGCCAATTAAAACCAATCAAAGTTGTACTTGATTGCGGTAACGGCGCAGGCGGAGTGATCGTAAAAAGATTATTCGAAGCTGTTGGTTTAACTCCAGAAATTTTATTCGAAAAACCAGATGGCAACTTTCCGAATCATCATCCAGATCCAACAGTAGAAGAAAATTTAGTTGATCTTGCAAAACGCGTAAAAGAAACAGGCGCTATTTGTGGAATCGGTTTTGATGGTGATGCAGATCGTATCGGTATCGTAGATCACACAGGAAAAATGATTTACGGCGACGAATTAATGACGATCTATGCGCGTTCAATCTTAGCCACTCGCAAGGGTGAAAAAGTTGTTGGTGATGTAAAGTGCTCTGACAGAATGTACGCTGACGTTGCAAAACACGGCGGTGTTCCGGTGTTATGGAAAACAGGCCACAGCTTAATCAAAGAAAAAGTAAAATCAGAAAAAGCTCCCTTCGGTGGAGAAATGTCAGGTCACATCTTCTTCGCAGATAGAAACTACGGTTACGATGATGCTCCTTACGCAGGTTTACGCCTTTGCGAAATTCTTTCTCAAACAGGAAAGAACGTTCAACAGTTGTTAGAAGGTTTACCACCAGCATTTAACACTCCAGAAATTCGCATTGATACAACAGAAGAGAAAAAAGTATTAATCGTAGAAAAAGTAAAAGAAGCTTTCTCAAAACCATCAGACGACTACAAAGTAAATCTAATCGACGGTATCAGAATCAGCTACAACGACGGATGGGCTTTGGCTCGCGCTTCTAATACACAACCAGTATTAGTAGTTCGTTTCGAATCATCTTCTGAAGCCGGATTAAAAAGAATCCAAGACTCAGTAATGAATGTTGTGAATAAATATTTATAAACATTAAAAAAGATAAAAATTTAATTAAAGAAAAAGGGCTGAAGAAATTCAGCTCTTTTTTATTCCCAAAAACCTCACTCTTCTACCAGGAAGGCAGAAGACACCCGTCACGGATGATAGCTAGCGGAGCGGTGAAGCTAATCAAGACTCACTGCTCCCGAAAAAGGGACGGCCTACCCAATAAAAAAAGGCCGGTATTAAACCGACCTTTCTTAAGTTCGAAACTTTTTCTAAAAAGAAAAAATTAGAAACCGAAACCAGCTGCTGGTAATTTTACGAAAGCAACTAGGAACGCTAAGATAACTAAAGACTCGATAAGAGCTAAAGATAAGATAAGCGGAGTGAATAATTTGTCAGAAGCAGCTGGATTACGAGCCATTCCTTCTAAAGCAGCAGAAGCAGCTTTACCTTGTGCAGAAGTTCCGCCGTAAACAGCTAAACCGATTGCGATAGCAGCGCCGATAGCGATTAAACCGCTGTTAGAAGATGCTACAGCAGCAGCTGCAGTTGTTGCTTCTTGAGCGAAAACGCTAACAGAAGCTAATAAAGTAGTAGCAAATAAGATTGCTTTTTTCATGTGTGTTTCTCCTGATGTCTTAATGACATCTGTTAATTAGTTAGATCGCTTTCGCAATCTAGTGGTCATGGGCTGTAGCAAGAGCCACGTAGACCATTGATAATAAAGTGAATACGAACGCTTGAATTACGCAAACAAGCATTCCCATTAAGTAGAATGGAATTGCAGGCCCGATCGGAAACAAGTTTAAGAAAACTGTTAATACCGCGTGGTCACCTGTCATTACATTCGCTAAACGTAAACCTAAAGTTAAAGGACGGATAAAGTGAGAGATTAACTCGATGATTAACATCAATGGAGCTAATGCCATTACTGGTCCTAAGAAATGTTTTAAGTAGCCTAAGCCACCATTTTTAATACCAACAACATTGTACGCTAAGAAAGAAAATACACCGAACGCGAATGTCGTGTTGAAGTTATCAGTCGCAGGAGTCATTCCAGGAATTAAACCTAAGAAATTGTTGATTAAGATAAAAGTAAAGATCGCTGCGAAGTACGGAGCGAAATCTCTGCCGTGCACACCAATAACTTGGCTTGCTAAATTGTAAAGGTACTCAGTTAAAAATTCGAAAACACCGCGAACAGAAAATTTATCTGTTGGGATAACTGCCGCTTCGCCTGTTCCTAAAGAAACACGAGCTACAAGGCCTAATAAAATTGTTAATACTGTTGCTAAAATTAGAGTTGCAACGTGAGCATAGTGATGACCAACTCCAGGGATTAATTGCGTCCAGTTAAAATGCATACTTGTTCCTTACGCTTTAAGTTTTGTATCTAATTTCTGCTTAAGCAGAGCTACCAGAACAATTGAAATTACAAATGAGAGAAATCCGATTAACACGCCAATTGAACTAAACCAAGTTTGGCGACTCATAAGTACGACAATATATCCAAGCAATGGGTATTTTAATATAATGATCACGACCCCTAGGGCAACCGATTTTTTTTCGAAAACCACACTCCAAATAAGCCAAATTCCTAGCATATTTGCGATCAACAAAAGATGAGTTACAAAACCGGTCGCAGCCATTTCTGGTTTTGCAAAAAACCAAGCGGCAAGTCCCGCAACAACAGCGGTCAACAGTGATAAAATTGCGATTTTTTTAATCATTACAGTGGTCTTTCTAGTAATCTTAATCTTTGTCGATCGATCGTAACTTAGTGATAAGACTGATAAACCACACAACAAATGCCAAGACAATGAATAAAGCTTTCAGGTAATTTGGGTAACCTTGTTTAACGACATACTCGCCTCCATAGATTGCCAATAAAATAAGCGACGTTAATTCAAAGCCGACAGCTCCAAACATAAGGTACTTATTTTTTTTAGGTTTTTGCGGAGGTGGTGTAAAAGTAGGCTCGCTCATTTGCGTACTCCCTTAGTGAAAGGTTTATTCAAAAGCTTTTCATTTAGTCGTTTAATTCTTAGATCGACGTATGAACCGTCTTTAATTTTATTTTTGTTTTGTAAGATATAAGCTAAAGCCGCTTTGTAATCTTGTTTTTCTTCATAGGTCATCGCGATCGAAATATATAAGTTTTCATCTAAGAAATATTTCGGGTCATTCGTTAATATCAAATTATAGTTTTTGATGGCCTCATCATATTGGCCCAAAGAAGCATACGTTTGTGCTTTTAATTTTAAAAAAGAATTCTTTTCAGTTTTGGCAGAACCTAAAAAAACATCGATGTATTCAAGAGCTGTTTTAAAGCCACCTGTGTATCGATAACACTGGGCAATTTTTAAACGAATCTGCTCTAATTTTTCAGGATCTTTAATTAGTGATTCTAGTAATAAATATTCTTTTACGGCTGTTGTGTAATCTTGAATGTTTTCAAAATAAATTTCGGCAATCGCTTCTTGTGATAATAATCTGATAGAAGCGTCTTCTGATTTTAAAATTAATTCGCGATACACAAGTAGGGCTTTGTTATAATCTTGAATATCAAATCGCAAAATTCTGGCGACTTCAAAATTAGTTTTAGACCACAAACGATTGTTTTTTTCTAGTTCGGCCGAGTTTTCTAAAAGATCAACAGCATCTAGAAATTGACGCTGTTCTATTTTTTTTTGGGCTAAGTGGTAAAATTTTTCAGCTCTAGATTGGCAAGCGCACAAAGCGCCTGCCAATAGAAATAAAATAATTTTAAGCCTTACCTGCTTTTTAATGGATTTCTTCGCCAGCTTTATCTTCATCATCGACAACAGCTAAACCTGATACGAACTCTTGTTTTTCATCTAAGTTAATTAATCTAACACCTTGAGTGTTACGTCCAAGAACTGAGATATCAGAGATTTTCATTCTGATAACTTGGCCTTGATCTGTTGATAAGATCAATTCTTGAGTCGGATTAACTTTTAATGTTCCGATCACATTACCAACTTTATCAGTTGTTTTTTGTGTAATGATACCAACACCACCACGGCTTTGTACGCGGTATTCAGTCACTTCTGAACGTTTACCGTAACCTTTAGACGTTACCATTAATAAAGTATCTTTCGTGTCTTTTTCGATCACTTGGAAGCCCACAACGATATCATCTTTAGCTAATGTCATACCTTTCACGCCACGAGCTGAACGGCCCATTCCGCGCACGTCATCTTCGTTAAAACGAATCGACATACCTTCTTTAGTAGCAATGAAAATATCAGACTGACCATCAGAGATTTTTGCTGCCACTAACTGATCATCAAGATCAGTAGTTAATGCAATAATACCTGCTTGGCGTGGATTATTAAACGCATCTAATGACGTTTTCTTGATGATCCCTTTTTCAGTTAACATCACAACGTATTTATTTTCGCTGAATTCATTCACTGGTAAAATAGCTTTTACTTTTTCGCCAGCTGCTAACTGAACAACATTTGCAATCGCTTTACCTTTAGAAGTTCTTGTTCCTAATGGAAGTTTATGAACCTTACACCAGTAAACTTTACCTTTATCTGTGAACACTAATAATTGAGTTTTAGTAGAAGCAATAAATAGATCTGTTACATAGTCCTCTTCACGAGTCTCCATGCCTTTAAGACCTTTACCACCACGTTTTTGTACGCGGTATTCTTCTGTGTTGATACGCTTGATGTAGCCGGTGTTTGTTACTGTAACAACCATTGGTTCGTCAGCGATTAGATCTTCATCTTCAAGATCATCCATATCGCCAGTAATTTCTGAACGACGAGGATCTGCGTAACGTTTTCTAATATCTTCTAATTCACCAACGATGATTTTGTAGATCTCTTTAACGTCAGCTAAAACGAATCTTAACCAGTTAATTTGTTTTGTGATCTCTGCTAATTCATCAATGATTTTTTGAATTTCTAAACCAGTTAAACGTTGTAAACGCATTTCTAAGATCGCAGTCGCCTGACGCTCAGAGAATTGAAATTTATCTTGTAACGCTTCACGAGCTTGATTGGCTTCTTTCGAAGCTTTGATCGTAGCAATAACCGCATCGATATTATCTAAAGCTTTTTTCAAGCCTTCTAAAATATGAGCGCGTTCTTGTGCTTTTTTAAGTTCGAAAATACAACGTTTAGTTACAACGTCGCGACGGTGATCAACGAAAGCTTCTAACATCGCTTTTAAGTCGAATGTTACAGGCTGATTCGTTTTATCAATCGCAAGCATGATGATACCAAAGCTAACTTGTAATTGAGTAAATTTAAATAAACGGTTTAAAACAACAGAAGCATTTTCACCGCGTTTTAAAATAATAACTACACGCATACCTTCGCGAGAAGATTCGTCGCGGATATCAGAAATACCTTCAACTGTTTTTTCTTTCACAAGGTCAGCAATGCTTTCGATAAGTTTTGCTTTGTTCACTTGGTACGGAAGTTCAGTCACGATAATTTCTTCGTGATCTTTTTTAGTTTCAATTTCAGTGCGCGCTTTTAAAGTAATGATTCCGCGGCCTTTTTTGTAAGCCTGTAAAATCCCTGCGCGACCTGCGATTAAACCTGCTGTTGGAAAATCTGGTCCCGGAATTCTTTCGATTAATTCATCGATCGAACAATCTGGATTATTAATTAAATGAACTGCTCCGTCGATCACTTCGCCTAAGTTGTGTGGCGGAATATTTGTCGCCATACCAACCGCAATACCTGATGAACCATTCACTAATAAATTAGGAAATTTAGCAGGTAAAACTAACGGAATTTCTAAAGAGTCATCGTAATTGGGTCCGTGAGCTACAGTTTCTTTTTCGATATCAGCAAGTAATTCTTCTGCTAAACGAGTCATACGAACTTCTGTATAACGAGAAGCTGCGGCCGAATCGCCATCGATAGAACCGAAGTTACCTTGACCATCAATCAACGGGTAGCGAAGAGAGAAATCTTGCGCCATACGAACCATTGTATCGTAAGCTGCTGTATCACCATGTGGATGGTATTTACCGATAACGTCACCGACAACACGTGCCGATTTTTTATAGGGTTTATCATGTGTATTTGATAATTCATGTTGAGCAAATAAAACGCGTCTGTGAACTGGTTTTAAACCGTCACGAACATCTGGTAATGCACGACCAACGATTACAGACATTGAGTACTGTAAGTAAGCTTCGCGCATTTCTTTATTAATATCTACGTTAGTTACGCCTCTAACTGGTGTTTCGTTTGAATCCATATTTTCCTAACCTCTACACATCTAAAGCGCGTACTAGTAACGCGTTATCTTGGATAAATTTTCTGCGTGGTTCTACTTGCTCACCCATAAGAACGCTGAACGTCTCATCGGCCGCAACTGCATCGTCAATTGTTACTCTTAAAAGATTTCTTACTTCTGGATTTAAAGTCGTATCCCAAAGTTGTTCTGGATTCATCTCTCCCAATCCTTTGTAACGTTGGATGTAGATACCTTTTTTCGAAGTTTCCATAATGTTTTCATAGAAATCGTTATAGTTTTCGAATGAAACTTCTTCAGTGTTTTTAACAACAGTGATCGGAAGTTTGCTGATACTTTGCATGAAGTTCCAGTTTTTACGAATTTCTACGATTTCAGAATAATTAATCATGTCTGCAGATAAAATTGTTTTCATGCGGTCAGCATAACGAGTCGTTTCAACAACGGCTTCAAGTTTACCCTCAGCATTCGTCTCAATTTTAAAATCAATTTCTGTTAGACCAAGCATTGGTTGGTTATTCGCCCAAGCTTTGAAATCATTTAAGGCAGTAGTTAATTTAGCTTCGTCTTTTAGAGTTACTTCTAAATCAGCCACTTTGCTTAATAAGAAATACAGAACGTCTTTATCGTATTTACGAGAAGAGGCGTGTAATAAATTATTAAATTTTTGAATATTTAAAATAAAAGTTTTCAAATCAGCCGGATCAACTTTTTTACCTTTGATTTCAAAACTGTCTAAGCCAGTTTTTAATAAGTATTCAGTTAAGGCTGCATCATCTTTTAAGTAAGTCTCAGATTGACCTTTTTTAGCTCTGTATAAAGGTGGTTGAGCGATGTAGATATAACCTTTTTCTAAAACTTCAGGCATCTGACGATAGAAGAAAGTTAATAAAAGTGTACGGATATGTGATCCATCCACATCGGCATCTGTCATGATAATGATTTTGTGGTAACGAATTTTATCCGCCGACACATTGTCTTTACCGATTCCAGTTCCAAGAGCTGAAATCATCATACGAATCTCTTCGTTTGATAACATTTTATCAAAACGTGCTTTTTCAACGTTTAAGATTTTACCTTTTAATGGCAATACAGCTTGTGTCTTACGATCACGCGCCATTTTTGCAGATCCACCGGCAGAGTCTCCCTCTACTAGGTACAATTCACATTTTGCTGGATCACGTTCTTGGCAATCGGCCATTTTTCCTGGAAGTGAACCACCATCTAACGCTGTCTTACGACGAGTTAAATCGCGGGCTTTACGAGCGGCATCACGGGCACGTGCTGCTTCCACACACTTAGTTACGATATTTTTTGCAGTAGAAGGGTTGCGATCTAACCAGTCAGCTAATTTATCATTAACTAAAGATTCTACGATCCCTTTTACTTCAGCATTACCAAGTTTAGTTTTTGTTTGTCCTTCGAATTGAGGTTCGCGAACTTTTACAGAAATAATTGCAGCTAAACCTTCGCGGATATCTTCACCCTCGATAGATTCTTTAAAATCTTTTAAAAGATTTTTTTGTTGCGCGTATGTATTCGTCGTACGAGTTAAAGCACCACGGAAACCGATTAAGTGAGTACCACCTTCGTGCGTGTTGATGTTATTTGCGTAACAGTAAATTGATTCAGAGTAAGAATCATTCCACTGCATAGCTACTTCAACTTCAACTTGATCTTTTTCGCCTCTGAAATAAATAACTTCAGAGTGAATTGCTTTTTTAGATTGATTTAAGTAAGCCACGAATTCAGCAATACCATTTGCGTATTGGAAGTCTGCTTTTTTACCTGTCGTTTCGTCAGTTAAAGAAATATGTAAGCCTGCATTTAAGAAAGCCATCTCACGAAAACGATTTGATAAAGTATTAAAATCAAAAGCCATTCCCGGCTCTTTGAAAATTTCTAAGTCAGGTTTGAAAGTAACAGTTGTTCCTGATTTAGTTGTTGGACCAATTTTTTCAACGGGGCCTTCTGGAGCACCTTTGTGATAAACTTGGCGATATTGAAATCCATTTTTATGAGATTCAACTTGGCAACGAGACGAAAGCGCATTCACAACCGAAGCACCTACGCCATGTAGACCGCCTGATACTTTGTACGCGCCACCATCGAATTTACCACCGGCATGTAAAACGGTGTAAACAACTTCCATTGCATCTTTACCAGATTTGTGCGGACCAACTGGAACGCCACGGCCGTTATCTTCTACAGATAGTGATCCGTCAGCAGTGATTGTGATTAAAATAGTTTTGCAATAACCAGCTAAGTGTTCGTCAACGGCGTTATCCACAATTTCATACACAAGATGATGGTAACCACGAATCGTCGTATCACCGATATACATACCCGGTCTTTTACGAACGGCTTCAAGTCCTTCTAAGACTTGAATGTCATCTGCACCATAGACTTTGTCTTTATCAACAGAAGTTGAAGAAGTAATTTGTTCTGACATGACCACCCCATATAATTAACTTAGTAAAATTAATTTTTTTCATTGTGTACAAATCCATTTTGCACATTGAAAACGGTACTACTATCGATGTTTAGTTTTTTTAAAACTTCGATATCTGTTGAGGTTAAAAAGGTCTGAGTTTGAATTTCATTCAAGGCCAAAACAAGCGAACTTTGCTTAGTTTGATCGAGCTCTGACAACACATCATCCAATAACAAAACAGGATAGAATCCGTTAACCTTGAAATGATACACTATTTGAGCCATTTTGAAAGCTAATATGATAGATCTTTGCTGCCCTTGCGAAGAGTAGAATCGTGAGTCATTTCCGCTATATAGAAATATGACATCATGCTTCTGCGGACCAACCAAACTTATGCCTGCTGAAAGCTCAGCTGGGAGCAGTTCTTGAGCTCTTTTTTTCATAAGAGTTATCAACATTTCCTCAGAATTTTCCACAATTTTTTGATCAGAAATTTCGTATGAAAAATCAAAACTCACATTGGGGTTTTTTGTTTCAATTTTCACCAAAGCCTCTTGCACAAAGGGTTTGATGTCAGTCAAACATTTGATGCGCAGGTAAGTTAGCTTTGCTGCTAAACCAAAATAAATCTGATTTACGCTATCTAGTGTTTGCAAACCCATATCGCGCGAGATTTTTTCTTCAGAAATATCTTTTAAAATTTTATTGCGTGTTCTTAAGGCTTTTTTAAAATCTTGAAGCAGTTGTTTACCATTTTTTACGCTGGTTTCGATTAAGCTGTCTAAAAGCTTTCTACGCTCATCAGCACTTTCTTTGATCACTGATAAGCTTTCAGGTGAAAATAACACAACAGGAGGCAAATACTGCTCAATCTTGGTGGTTTTTTTATCATTCACCAAAGTTTCTTTCTTATTCCCCAGAATTTTCAACAAAATTTGGTATTCAAGATCATTGTTCATCAAAGTGGCTTTTACAAAAGCTGCACTTTCACCAAATTGAATTAATGTTGAGTAGTCAGAGTATCTAAAAGATTCGCCTTCGATAAGTAAATGAATACTTTCGATGAAATTTGTTTTGCCCTGACCATTATCGCCAATAAAAATATTTAAGCGTGGAGAAAGTCGTAGAAAAGCTTCAGAAATATTTCTAAAGTTTTTTAGACCTAGGGTATTTAACTGCATTAAATTCTCATAGGCATAACTACGTTGATGTAGTCATTTTTGCCGTGAGCTTTTAATACTCCAGGTGAAGTTTGATCGTTTAATTCAATTTCAATATTTTCTTGTTCGATGTTTTTTAAAACATCTTCAATGTATCTCGCATTGAAACCAATTTTTAAATCAGGCCCAGTGTATTCGATATCTAATTCATCTTTAGCATCACCTAATTCAGGGTTACTTGAAGTGATTTCTAATTTGTTAGATGAAAATGAAAATAAAATCGCTTTTGATTTTTGATTCGCTAGTAAAGAAACTTTTTTCAAAGAAGATAAAATACTTTCACGAGGAATTTTAATTTTATGATTTAACTTCTGTGGAATAAACTGTTGATAATTCGGGTACTTGCCTTCGATTAAACGAATCATCAATACACAAGTGCCACATTTCACAATAAATTGTGAACCTTCAACGGCAACAAAAACATCTTCAACAGTGTTCTCAATTAATTTTTTAATTTCTGATAAACCTTTTTTAGGAATGATCACGCCCACTTTGTCAGTGAATGTTAATCCAGCAAAAGTTTTTTTAATTAAACTTAATCTATGACCATCAGTTGCAACCATAGTCACATTGTTCACATCTGACGCTTCAAAGAAAACGCCGTTTAAGTGGTAACGTGTTTCATCATTCGAAACACTGTACATAGTTTTATCGATCATCTGTTTAAATTCTGAAGCATCAATTTTTGAGAAGTGTTCAGATTTGTAAGTTGGAAATACGGGATACTCTTCAGCGGCTACGCCAACGATCTTAGATAAAAATTTACCCTGTTTAATTTCTAGGTAGTTATTATCTTTTTTAGTTAATTGGATAGGTCCTTCTAATAATTCTTTAGTTAAATCGAATAGGCTCTTAGCGCTTACTGCAACCTTGCCATCTTCTTTAATCACGGCTGGGCTGCTATCAGTTAGGCTTACTTCTAAATCGGTAGCATAAGCCTTTAATTGATTATTAGCGGTTTCTAAAAGTACGTTCACTAGAACAGGCATTGTATTTCTTTTTTCAACGATGTTCTGAGTACGGCCAATTAATCCTAATAAATCTTTTTTCTGAATTTCGATTTTCATATAAAGCCTTTTGGTTTTATTATTTTGGTTCTCTATCTTTCATTTTAAATAACTGAATTACTACATTTATTATCTGTTTTTTTGATCCCCTGTTTTACCTATTATTATATATATAAATATGTAGTCGTAGTAGTAGGGGCTGTAGTTATCCGTAAAAGTCATTTAAACTATTGAAACTTCTATCTTTTCTACGTGGAAAACTCAACCCTTAGCTCACTGTTTTATCGGTCGAATTTTGGGGGTAACTTTGTCCACAAAGATATACAAAGCTAATCCACAAAATTATCCACAATCCACATGTTATAAACCGGTGATATTGTGGATTTGGTTCACTAACTCGTCGATATCACTTTTGTATTGCAGATCTTTGGCCTGTTGAGATTCGACCTTTTCAAGTGAATTGATCACAGTTGTGTGGTCGCGACCGCCAAAAGTTTTACCAATTTCAACTAAAGACTTATCTAAAAACTTTTTGATCAACCACATTGCAATTTGTCTAGGCACTACAACAGGCTTAGCACGACTGCTTGATTTTAAATCAGTAATTCTTATTTTAAAGTATTCAGCCGTGATTCTTAAAATTTCATCAACACTAATAGTAGCGGTGTTTTCATGATGCGATAAAATTTTGCGCGCTAATTCTAGATTAACTGTTACGCCTTGAAGTTCAGAGAACATTTTAATTTTATTTAAATTGCCTTCAAGTTCACGAATCGAACGTTTGGATATCCGCGCTAAGTATTGAATAGCATCTTCAGGGATACGCAAATTTTTCTTTTCAACTTTGTAACGTAATATGGCTATCCGTGTTTCAAAATCAGGCATAGTAATGTCTGCGATTAATCCACGCTCTAAACGAGTGCGCGAACGATCTTCTAAATTTAAAATATCTTTCGGCATACGATCGCTAGCTAAGATAACTTGTCTGCGACGTTCAATAAATGCATTTACTGTATGAAAGAATTCTTCTTGAACACGTTCACCGCGCTCGATGTACTGCACATCATCCACAACTAACACATCGCAATTTTCGCGATATTTCATTCTGAACTTATCCATCTCTTGGCGACGAATAGATTGAACACATTCGTTTAAGAATTTTTCGGCACTCGTATAGAGTACGCGATAATGTGGATAATTCTGGTGAATTTGGTGGATAGCCGCTTTTAATAAATGGGTTTTACCCATTCCGGATGGTCCATATATAAAGAGAGGGTTGTAATCACCTTCGCCAGGGCTTTGCGAAACATTATAAGTAGCTGCATGAGCAAACTCAGAATTTTTACCCACAACGAATGTTGAAAAGGTGAACTCTTCACCTAATAAATCCATGTTCACTATAGGTAGGGCCGCAGCCTTAGGTTGATTTAACTTATTTTGAATTTGTAATAACTCGTCAGAATTTTGCAACATGTCTTGTAGAGACGAATTGTAATCGATCGAGTTTTTAGCAGACACTATAAGGTTAATTTCAAAGTCTTCTGTAATAAGGCCTTTGATTTCTGCCACGATCTTTTCTTTAAGGTTTTCATTCACATAAAAGTAGATAAATTGGTTAGGCACAGAAAGGGTAAAGTAAAACTTATCATCCTTTTTCTCGGTGCTAATAAACTCTACTGGTTCAAGATATGACTCTAGAATACGGTTTGAGCCGTTCTTCTGTTTCATAGTCGTTTTAACTTGATTCCAAAACGTGGAATCGAGATTTGCTGAATTTAACTGCAC